>CAVSKO010000005.1:0-133585 GCA_963728545.1 Blastocatellia bacterium | reverse complement strand
CACAGGATAAATCGGTTTTGAAATCTTAAATTATTCCAAGAGCTTTCACTATGGGTGAACAAAAAGTAAACAGCAGATCCGCGCCCGAAGAGCTTCGCGCATTCATAAAACATTTGCTTACCGACCTGCGCGCGCTCGAAAAGATGATCGCGGACGATACGATCGAATCGGGCGTCCGTCGCATAGGGGCCGAGCAAGAGCTTTTCCTGGTCAACGCGGCATGGCGACCGGCCCCGGTCGCTATGGAAGTGCTCGACCGTGTTCGGGACCCGCACTTTACGAATGAAATCGCTCTGTTCAATCTTGAGATCAACCTGGACCCGATAGCATTCGGCGGCGACTGTTTGTCGCGAATGGAGCGCGAGCTTAATGACTTTATCGCTAAGGCGCGCGAAGCAGCTAACAGTTGTCAATCCGATGTCGTGTTGACCGGAATCCTTCCCACGATACGCAAAACGGACCTTGAGCTAAGCAATATGACTCCCAAGCCGCGCTACGCTGCTTTGAATGAAGCGCTAAAGAGCCTACGCGGCGGCGACTACGAGTTCAAGATCAAAGGCATGGACGAGCTTATCATCAATCACGACACGTGGATGCTTGAGGCTTGCTGCACAAGCTTTCAGATACATTTTCAGGTCGGGGCTAGCGAGTTTGCCAACCTTTATAACACGGCTCAGGCTGCGACGGCTCCAGCACTCGCAGCTGCCGCAAACTCGCCGCTCCTTTTTGGGCGGCGCTTGTGGAAAGAGACGCGCATACCTCTGTTTGAGCAGGCAATAGACACGCGCAACACGGGCTACCACCTGCGCGAGCGCAGCCCGCGCGTGAGCTTCGGCACACGCTGGGTGAAAGACTCCGTGCTTGAGCTTTTTGAAGAGGACATATCCCGGTTCCGAGTCATCTTAGGGGCCGAAGTGACGGAAGACCCGTTCGCGATACTGAGCCAGGGGCTGACGCCACAGCTCGACGCGTTGCGCATCTACAACAGTACCGTCTGGCGGTGGAACCGCGCCTGTTATGGCGTGACCGATGGCCGCCCGCATCTGAGGATAGAGGCGCGGCCCTTCCCGTCAGGTCCGACCGTAATCAACGAAGTGGCGAACGCAGCCTTCTTCTTCGGACTGATGAGCGGGCTATCGAACGAGTACAGAGAGATCGCACGTGTGCTGGAGTTTGATGACGCCAAGGCCAATTTCCTGGCCGCTTCGCACCTCGGGCTTGACTCCCAGTTTACCTGGATTGGCGGCAAAGTGATCCCGGCGCGCGAGCTTGTTTGCCGCGAACTTCTTCCCATAGCTCGCGAAGGGTTGACTCGCGCAGAGATACTCCCTTCAGACATAGACCGTTACTTGAGCGTTATCGAAGAGCGCGTCGAGTCGGAGCGGACCGGATCGCAGTGGCTTTTAAGCTCGTTCTCAGAGCTAAAGAAAAGCAGGACTAAAGACGAAGCCCTTACTTCATTAGTGGCTACGACTGTCAGACAACAACAGAAAGGTAGGCCGGTTCACGAATGGCCTTTAGTCCAGGTGACGGAGGAAGCGATGTCAAAACCGAGCTACATGTTTGTAGAAGAGATCATGACGACAGACCTCTTCACGGTGCCTGAAGACGAACCGCTTGAGCTTGTCGCAAACCTCATGGACTGGAAGCGCGTGCGCCACATACCTGTCGAAAACGAGCAGGGAGGGCTTGTCGGTCTGGTCTCTTGCTTTGAAGTCCTGCGCCAGCTTGAGCGAAATCTGAGCGAAGGCGCGACCATATCTCTTCCGGTGAGCGCGATTATGAATCGAGAGCCGTTGACGGTCGCGCCTGAGACGACGACGCTTGAAGCCATCGCGCTGATGCGCCGGGAGCGCGTTGATTGTCTGCCTGTAGTCAAGCAGTCCCGTCTGGTGGGCATTCTGACCGAGCGGGATTTCATAGGGGTGGCTGCACGGCTGCTTGAGCAAAAACCGATTGAACCCTAAGCAGCATTTGAAATCATTGTAGCTAAGAATTATGAAAGGCGGGCCGTGGCCCGCCTTTCACTCGTCTGCCTTGCTTTGAAAAGGAATCAGGTATTCTTTGATTTACCGCAAGATGCGCCGCAGCAGCCTGATCCGGTCTTTGAATCCGCTTTGCAGCACCCCTCTTCAGCGGTGCAGCCTTTCCCGTCTGCCGAGCAGCATTTACTATCTTTGCCGCAGCAGCCCATCTCGCTCTTGCAGCCCTCAGCGCAGGACTTGCAGCAGCTCTCATCCGATTTGCAACATTTTGCATCCGCAACGCAACAACTGGCAGTTGCGCCACTCATTTTGCAATCTCGCGTCTCGGTATCTGTGCTCCCAGCCGCATACGCGTACCCGGCAAGCCCGAGCGCGATTGTCAGAACTAATACTTTGATGGTTTTCATCTCTATCTCTCCTTTTATTAGAGCGTCATCAGTCGACCGGCAATCTGCTTGCCGGCGTTATCTTTGCGATCACGTTCTAAATCAGGAGGACACAGCAGAAGAGATACGTGCTGCTGCGCGAGCGCGGAGCCGCAATGTTCAAAGCAGCAACCGACTGTGGCGAGCCAGATAGTCTTGGTGATGCGACGCGCTCTTGTAGAAGGGTGACCTGATGATAATGCGAGAAGGCTGCTGGGTCAGGCCGCGCCGCCAGCAAACAGCACCGCGCTGCTACGGTCAGCTCGGAAGCAAGCTCTATCGAAGCCGAATCGTTGCTGGGCTCTTGGAGAGCGCAGCAATCGTGCGAGGCGAAATCGGTTTCTGTTGTAGTGCATGAGGCGGGCGGCCCATTCCAGTGACACTGGTCGCCGATTAGACTGCCGGCACAACAGAGCAGACAGCCCGCTCCGCTCGTCCACAAAACGAGCGCGATCAGCCACAAACACAGCAGGCTTCTTGCGCGATTCATCTGAATTGTTGCCGGACTTATCATCTGACGGGCCTCAAAAGAGCTTGCCTTGATTTGCTTTCCCGCCTGCATTCTCAGCGAAGGCAGGCGAAAAGGAAATGACTCAAATCACACTCGATTGTGACCGCCGTCACAACCACCCGTGACCCTGGTCATAGCCTATGGCAGGCGTTCCTCTTATAGTCTACCCGTAAATACATAGACCGCCGAAAGTGGAGCGCGGTCAAGGAGGTGTAACTATGAAGCGATATATTTTTACAGCATTGATCGTACTGGCTTTGGGGGCGGGTGTCGTTCTGGCTCAAGATCACCACAAAAAGATCGAGGCCGGAATGATTCAAAAGGCAAAGGTCGAGTTTACGGAGACAATCAAGCTCAAGGACGTGATGCTCAGGGGCGAGTACCTGTTCGTGCACGACGACGAGAAGATGGCGAAAGGGCTGGATTGCACCTACGTCTATGACGCGGCGGGCAAGCTCGTAGTCTCTTTCCATTGCGAGCCGATCGAGCGCGCCAGGGCGGACCAGTTCAAGGTGCTGGTCACGACCAAAGGAAACGTGCTTGAGTTAGAAGAGTACCAATTCGCAGGCAGCACGGAAGGGCACCGAGTCCCGCGAGCGGAATAAGCAGGCCGAGCAATGCCCTCATACGCCGAGCCATTTCACTTGAAAGCGGCTCCCGCAGCCGATCTCGCGACGGGAGCCGCTTTCAAAACCACCGAGGTGCTCATCATGGAAAGGCAAGACCAAGATATTCTTGAACTCTTAAAGGCCGAGCTGAACTTCTTAGAGAAGGGCGGTTATGGCCGCTCGGTTCATACCCCGATGAAGCCAATCTCTATTTTTCAAGATTCGCCGAGCTGCCTGAACTACGCTGATCCGAACCGGCCATACCCGTGCGAGGCGTGCCTGCTCATGAGCTTCGTTCCGCCTGAAAGTCAGATGGAGAGCATCCCCTGCCATCACATACCTCTCAACCAGTCAGGCGAAACCGTTGAGACTCTGGAGCGGCGGGGGGATCAGCAAGAGCTGGAAGCGATCATGAAAGCGTGGCTTCGCGCCAGGATTGCGCAGATAGAGGGCGAGCGCGACCGGCAACCGGTCGCCTTGTTACCTAGCTGAAAGGAGGCGAAGCTATGAGCCTCGATTCTTACTTCGTTATCGTTGTTCTAACACTCACGGCGCTCTATTTTCTGGCCCCGCGCATTGCAGGCTCGTACCTCAAGTTTCGCGGCAAGAGGGTGATTACCTGCCCTGAAACCAGAAAGCCCGCGGCCGTAGATGTGGACGTTCGGCATGCGGCGCTTACAGCCATAGTGGGCGAGCCGCACTTGAGATTAAGGGACTGCTCACGCTGGCCCGAAAAGAAAGACTGCGGCCAGGAGTGCCTGTTGCAGGTAGAGCTGTCGCCTGCCGACTGCCTCGTGCGGAGAATGCTGACAAGCTGGTACGAGGGCAAATACTGTGTTGTTTGCGGCGAGCCTTTCGCGGAGCTGAACCTGTTTGACCACAAGCCCGCTTTGATGACTACCGAAGGCGTGATGGTTGATTGGGATGATTTTCGCCCGGACGCGCTCCCCGAAGTTTTAGCCACACACTGGCCGGTCTGCTGGGACTGTCACATCGCCGAGACGTTCCGCCGGCAGTATCCCGACTTGGTTGTAGACCGTGCGTGGCCCATAGAGAGACAGACTGCCGGAAGGCAGGAGGTGCGATCATGAAAAGACTCTTATTAGCAGCAATGACAACAGCCCTGCTCATAGCGATCAGCAACGCTTTTCTGCTCGAAGTCAAAGCGCAGTCTCAGGTGAAAGAGACGGCTGTCGTGGAGCTGACGGACAGGACCAAGCTCTTAGAGGTAGTCCTGAAGGGCAAATACCTTTTCGAGCATGACGGCGAAAGGATGGCGCGAGGAGAGCCTTGCATGCACGTCTACAACTACGCGAACGGCAAGGCGGGCGATCTTGTCATCGCCTTTCACTGCAAGCCGGTCGAGCGGCCTAAGGCAAAACAACTGGTCGTCAATGTCGCGATGACTAATACGCCGGACCTGTTCCAGCTTACGGAGATACAGTTCGCGGGCACGGTCAAGGGCCACCTGGTCCCTGGCGCGTGACCTCAGTCACAGTGATGAGTGACGAGGGTCATATTTTTTACCTCCACTGTTCTTTACAATGTAGGCGAGCTGAGAAGAGAATCTGGTGCCCTTCTCCTCTGCTCAACCGTCCGAGGGAAGCGAAGAGATTATGATACGGATTTATGGTCTGCTACTAACTCTCTGCAACTCTCAAACGGCTTTTGACCTGTTGACTGACGCTCCACCTAAAACGCTGGGCGAGGTCGAACGTAGCCCGAGGTGCCACATCCCTCGACGCGAGTTGATCGAGACTACCGAACAGTACGTCTTGAGGTTTTGTGCGAGGGCCGGGACAGCAGGCGAGTCTGACACGCGCAGCGGGAACCTTGACCCCGGCATTTGGTGATCGGGGTCAAGGTTCCGGCGGGTTTTCCACAGTGTCTAATAAAAACAAGGAGGAATAATATGAAACCCGGAACCGCGATGGCCCCGATGAAGGGCCTGCGCGAGCGTTTGAACCCAGATCGTTTCGGCTTGCTTCACAGCAAGCTGAATCGCTTGTTCGGTGAGCCGTTCGCCACGTTCCTTCCCTTCGACTTCTTTAACGATGAGGCAAATCCCTTCATAACCTGGACCCCTGCCTGTGACGTGTACGAGACAGACGAGGAGATCGTCATCAAGGCAGAGCTGCCGGAAGTCGAGAAAGAGAATGTATTCGTCGGCATTGAGAACAACGTGCTGACGATTCACGGCGAGCGCAAGCTGGACGAGAAGGTTGATTTGAAGAACTATCACCGCGTAGAGCGGAGCTACGGCGAGTTCATGCGCAGCTTCACCCTGCCACCCTTCATCGACGTGGAGAAGATCACACCTGAATTCAAGAACGGCTTGCTGCTCGTAACCTTGCCGAAGCTGAAAGAAGCAAGGCCGAAGCAGATAGAAGTTAAGGTGAAGTAGCCTGACCGGGCGAGATTAAGCTCGCCGGTTTAGTGAATTCGCCTCTGTTCAGCCGCAGGAGAAGCTGATCGCCTGCGGCTGAGTTTTTTGAGTTGGTTCTCTTAGCCGGAAGCAAGTCTGGCGGGTGCGTAGATTTACTCAGCCGCATATGGAAAATTGCGCGCCTTAGAATTCTTAAGATTCAGATTGCCGCTCGTCACTTGTCCAAAGCCAGTTTTAAGCCCTTTACTATCAAGCTGTTTGCTCCAGTCTCAGTTCGAGAATCCATAATTGTGCAATCCGCTCCCGAGTTGTGAACGGTAATTGCCCTGGTCGTAGACGAGGTGGGGCGATTATCCCATCAGCACCACAGTCAGGGTAAATATATGGCAACGATAGAAACTGAAGTCACCACTAATAAGGCTTCTCGAAAAGTGAGCGAGTCCATCATCGACCAGGTATTACGCCTATTCAGTTCCGTTCGCTTCGGCATCATCATGCTGTTGCTCGTGCTGGCGTGTTGCATGATCGGCATGTTAATCATGCAGCAAAACATACAAGGGTTCCGCGAGTACTATGAAAACCTGACGCCATCGCAAAGAATGGTTTACGGCACGCTGGGCTTTTTTGACATCTATCACTCGTGGTATTTCACTCTGCTTCTGGCCGTTACGGGGCTGAACATCATTCTCTCTTCCATCGACCGCTTCCCGTCAGCCTGGCGCTTCGTCCAAAAGCCTAAGCTCGCGGCCTCGCCCAACTTCGCGCGCGCTCAGATGTTCAACACCGCGATGGAAGTGAACGAGCGGCCACAAGCATTTGCCGAAAGAGTCGCCGCCCGATGGCGCAAAAAGGGACTGCGCCCGCGCATAAGCAACGAGGGCGAGCGTATAACGGTCTTCGCCGAGCGTAATGCTTGGAATCGCCTCGGGGCCTATGTGGTCCACGTAGCCTTGCTGCTGATCCTGGCCGGCGGCTTTCTGACAAGCCGCTACGGGGTAGGCGGAGCGATGGAAATCATACCTGGGGAGTCCTCGAACTTCTTTACCGCGTTTGATACCGATGTCGAGAGCGAACGCAGCCGTAAGGTTGACTTGCCGTTCGCAGTCGAATGCACAGACCTCCAGCAGCAATTAATAACGCCCGAAGGCGGGCTCGATGTGATGAATACGATTGATTGGCTGAGCTTCATTCGCATCAAGGATGGAGAGAGCGAAACGCCTGCGCTTGTCCACCTGAACACACCGTATGACTATCGCGGTTATCGCTTCTTCCAATCGAGCTTCGAGGCACAAGGGTACGCCCGACAGATCACCGTGAGATTTGAGCCTGTCGCGGGAGGCTTGTCGCGCGAAGCCACGCTGGAGCGCAACGGATCAGCGGACGTTGAGGGTATAGGTCGCGTCTCTTATACAGGGTTCTATTCGGATTTTACGATGGAGCGCGGCAAGCCCTTTACAGCAACCGGCGAATACAACAACCCTGTTGCGGAGCTTCAAATAACGGGTGCGGACCGTAAGGCACGACGCGCATTTGCTTTTAACGCGGAGATGGTCGGGCACGCGCCTGAAAAGGGCGAGCAGAAGAATAATCCGTTGCTTTTTGAAGGCAATAAAGTTTTGCTCAAGAGCTTTGAGAAAGTAGCCACGTCGCACACGCTGACAGTGCAGTACGACCCGGGCCGGATGCCAGTTTACATCGGGTTCGTTCTGTTGTTCGTGTCGCTGTGTGGCGTCTTTTTCTTCTCTCACCAGAGAGTCTGGGCGGTGATCGAACCCGCAGGCGTGCGATCGAAGGTTTACTTCGCAGGAAACACAAACCGCAACCGTCCCGTGTTTGAGGGACGATTCAACCTGTTAGTTAAGAACGTGACCGAACGAGGAGATAAACATGAGTAGTGTTATAAAACGCGGCGAGTTGGCGGCAACTGATCTGGAATTGAGATTGCCGGAAAAGATTATGAATCTCTGGCCGGTGATTGTGCCGATGGCCGTGGCCTTCGTCTTCATACTGGCACGGCTGTACGGTGGGCCACGAGGGTTTCTTTCGGAAGGCTCGCTGACTATGCTCGCGCTCGCCGCTTACTTGAGCGCGGCGGTTCTGCTTGTGACGAACCTGTTTGTAAAAGAGCGGGTGTTGACTCGGCTTGGGATCATAACGGTTGCGATGGGCGTCTGCTTTAACTTCTCAGGCTGGATGATACGTTGGATCGAGGCGGGAGATAAAGAGGGTTGGAAGCGAGGGATAAATGGTATCTGGCGGTACTTCCCGCTCGACAACCTCTATCCGCTCACGCTCGGTTTCTGCTTTGGCGCGGCAATCACTACGCTGGTCATTATTCGCAAGCCGAAGTACGAGTTCCTCGGCGCGCTCGCGATGCCGATTGTCACTGTGATACTGACGCTCGGGATGTTGTTGGGAAATGACATCTCGACGCTTCCGCCGATACTCGACAGCTACTGGCGGCCAATACACGTTTCCGTAGCGACAATCGGTTACGGCGTCTGCCTTGTGAGCTTCGGGCTTGCGTTCGCATACCTGCTCAAAGACGGAATTCGTTCAGAATCGATAGCCATTGCAGTCGCGCTTTTCGGCCTTCTGACGTACGGGACCGTGGGCCGCTTCGCGATACCTTTCCACGCAGAGTACGGCGCGTCTTTGTTTGCCGGGAAATCATCGCTTCCCGTCCGAGCCACCCTGCCGGGAGTCGGACCGCTGATGGCGATTACTATGTTGGCCGTTGCGGCTTCGCTCGTGTTATTCGTAGTCGACAGTATGAAGCGAGATGATAAGGCGAGAAAGCTGGCGTGGAGGATCTTTCGAGGCGCAGCCGTTTTGCAGGCTGTAGTCCTTGTGGCGCTCTTCTACCAGATGAGCAACATAGACAATGTAGTCTCGCGCATGCCTCAGCGAGAATACGCGTCATTCGGCCAGTGGCTTGCGGAGCAGAATAAGATGGCCGTGCCGCCGAAGCATCATGCCGATATGGCCATGACGTGGATTTCAGAAAACGCTGCAGGTTCTCAGCGTCAGCATGAAATCGAACCCGGTTGAAGTGGGCGGGCTGATAGGATTGTTCGTCATGCTCTTGCTGGTCTCCCTTTTTGCGTGGAAGCGCGAGGATGTAAACAAAGCTCTGCCTTCTCTTCAAACCATTGACTCGCTGCTGTACCGCACTGTAGGCGTAGCCTTTCCGCTACTGTCGTTGTTGCTGATCACGGGAGCCGTCTGGGCGAACGAGTCGTGGGGCCGCTACTGGGGATGGGACTCTAAAGAGGTAGGCGCGCTCGTGGCCTGGGTGGCCTACGCCGGTTTTCTGCACACGCGCATCTCGCACGGATGGCGCGGACGGCGCAGTGCGTATTTTGCACTCTTAGGATTCGCGCTGGTCATATTCACATGGCTCGGCGTAAGTTACCTGCTGCCGGGGCTTCACTCTTACGCATAACCGCTTAACAAAAATAGACAGCATAAATGGGAGAGCATCGTTACTTTCATAGTAGATGCTCTCCCGTCACTTTTCTATCCCCTCATAAATCTCTTGGGTGATTTCACACAAGCCGTTGCGCGTTTCTTCGCAACGGCTCGACGAAAAGCCTGGATCGTCACTTCTCATAATTGCAATTGATGTTCTAAACCTTTCTGGCTCAACATTAAGGGTCCGCTACGAAGAGAGCCAAATCGGCTTCCCAACTTGTGAACACCAATTGCACTAAGCTCGCGCAGAAAGGCTGCTGCGAGCAGATGATGACCGTCACAACAAGACGTGATCAGGCTCATAGCCGCTTTTCAAAATGAAGCTTTATAAAGGCTGTGAACCGAAGGAGGCGAATTTATGAGCCTGGTGAAATGGATAAAAGCGACATTGATCATCGGCTGGATGGCCTGCGGGCTCTTCCTGGTGGTCCAAACAACGTTTTCGAAGTCGGCGGAATCGACTGAGGCTCTTTCAACCGTTACAGCCGATGATAAAGCAAAAGCAGAAGACTTTGTTGGTAGCGAAACGTGTCAGGCTTGCCACGAACAGCAATTCAACAACTTCTCAAAGACTGCGCACGGGAAGCTGCACAAAGCTAACTGGTCGGCCACCCGTCAAGGATGCGAATCCTGCCACGGGCCGGGCAAAGCTCACGTCGAGGGCGGGGGCGATAAGACAAAGATTCGGACTTTTGAAAACGAAAGCCCGAAGAAGATCTCTGAAACCTGTCTGGGTTGCCATTCCGGGAAGGAAGAGCATAACAACTACCTGCGCGGTGAGCACTGGCGCAATGACGTATCCTGCATTGAGTGCCACAGCCCGCACGGCGAAGTGGCGCTCCCCAAGACGGAGTCGGCCACTTTCAAATCGCAGTCATTCACATTCAAAGGTGATGCCACTCCGTTAAAGATGCTCAAGAACACGGAGCAGCAATTGTGCATGCAGTGCCACAACGAAGTGAAAGCGCATTTCACACAGCCGTTCCACCACAAGGTTCTTGAAGGCGCGATGAAATGCTCCGATTGCCACAACCCGCACGGCGGGTTCCAGTCGAAGCAGACGCGGCTGGCTACGGGCGCAGACGCTTCGTGCTTGAAGTGCCACACAGACAAGCAAGGCCCGTTCGTCTTCGAGCACGCGCCTATAAAGACCGAAGGCTGCTCGGCCTGCCACACGCCGCACGGCTCAAGTAATCCGAAGCTTCTCAAGCGCAGCCAGGTCAATCAGCTCTGCATAGAGTGCCACAGCAACATATTTGAATCAGGCGCACCCAGCACGCCGAGCTTCCATAACCTGGCGACCACGAGGTTCCAGGACTGCACCGTATGCCACGTGAAGATTCACGGGTCGCAAAGCCATCCCGTCTTTTTCCGGTAACGGCAGGAGGGGATCAGGAGGATCAAGATTATGAAAACCAGACTTCCATACATCCTGCTGTATTTGCTGGGAATGGTAATCGGACTGGTGCTTACGCTAGCCGACGCCAGAGCGCAGCAGCCCAAGACCGACGCGCCAGCTAAAGAAAGCGCTTACACTGTGACTTCAAGCATAGAAGTAGGCGTGCGCGGCGTGAGCGTTGACGGCAACGGCAACAAGTATCGCAGCGACCTGAATTATGAGCCCGGCTTCCAGCTCTTTAATTCGAGCCTGTTGTTGAAGTCAAAAGAGAATAACGGCTTGATGTTTGACACGCTTATGGTCAACTCGTTCGGTTGGGGCGGCGAGCCGAGCCGCTACCTGCGCGTCAACGCCGAAAAGACGAAATGGTATCGCTTCGACGGGAACTATCGTAGGATAGACTATTTCAACAGCCTGACGAACATCGCGCTGAACCAGCACACCTCGAACACAGAGCACAGATTTGGCGATTTCGATTTGACTCTGCTACCACAAAACAAGCGGATCAAATTCAATGTGGGCTATTCGCTTGATCGAAGCAGCGGCCCGGCCGTGACGACCTACGATTACGCGCGCGACGAGTTTCCCGTGCTCGCGGGGACGCGCGTAACAGGGGATGACTATCGAGTAGGTGTTGACGCATCGGTCGGGCCGTTCGACCTGTCGTTCCAGCAGGGCTGGCGATATTTCAAGGAAGACACGACCTACACGGTTGACGAGCCGCAGATCGGCAACAATCCGATCAACACATCGGTCCTAAACACGTTTACCCGCGAGCTTCCGACGCGCGGGCGCATACCTTACTCGCGCGCGAGCCTCCACACGCTGCTTGCCAAGAAGGTTGACATCACGGGCCGGATCATATATCAGAGCGCACGGACCGATTACAACCTGTTTGAGACAATCACAGGCAAGGATGCGTCGAACAACAACATCAAGCTCGACGAGTTCACCATACAGGGGAGCGCGTACAGGCCCAGCACAATCGCAGACATTGGCGTAACGGTCTTTGCTACGGACAGGCTCAGAATATCGGACACCGTCAGCTTGAATACTTTTCAGATCAACGGCGGCCAGGAGTTGCTTGAAACGCTGCTGCGCACGCGCACGACAGCCGCAGGCGAGACTGTGCTGCCGCCTTTGTTCGTCAATACGCTCGCTTTCCGCACGACCAAGTACCGCAGGGCCGCGCACACGATAGAGCTTGATTACGAGTTTCATCCCAGGTTTTCAGCTCACATTGGCCACAGGTATTCGGACCGTCACATAGAGCTTTTCCACCTGGACGAGAACCTGTTGAACCCGGCTCCGCCGCCAGCCGAGCCTGTAGAGCCTGAGATGTTCGACAACAGGACGAACACGATATTCTTTGGGCTGAGGGCAAAGCCCGCTCGCATATGGACGCTCTACTTCGATATGGAGCGCGGCGACAGCGACAACGTCTTTACGCGCGTAGACAACTACGACTTCACGAATTTCCGCGTCAGAAGCATTCTGCGCCCGTCGAAACAACTGGCGATCAACGCGTCGGTCGTGACAAAAGACAATACGAACCCGACGCTTGTTGATCGTATAACGCGAGAAAACTTCGGCGCGGACATCAACACCCGCATCTACTCGGCGTCCGTAGACTGGACGGCGAGCGAAAAGCTATCGTTCAACTCCGGCTTTACCAAGACGCACATAACGAGCGATGCGGCGATAATCTTCTTCTTTAGCGGCGTCCGCCAGCAGGGGCGCAGCCGGTATTTCGTCAACGACACCTTCGGCTTCATAAACATGTACGCGCAGTTGCACCGCCGCGCGTCGCTATATGCAGGCTATCGCATCCATAAAGACTTCGGCCAGGGTGATCGCGTTTCAGGGCTACAAGGCGCTGTACTTACACGACCTGAGATTATCACGTCGTACCCGGTACAATTCCAATCGCCCGAATTCCGGCTCGCCATCAAGCTGCACGACCGAATGGATTGGAATGTTGGCTATCAATACTTCGACTTCAAGGAGAAGTTTGTAAACCAGCAGTTCTACCAGGCGCATCTCCCCTACACTTCGCTCAAGTTCTATTTCAACAGGCCGAAAGTGTAACGGGGGAGGTGAGTCTTTTGAGAAAGGAGTTGAACCGTAATGAGTGGCCGGGCGCGGTGGAACCGAAAGGAGCTCGAACCTTTCACATTGCCGCCTGGCGGCCCGGCCATTCAGCACCAGGCGAAACTGTTCCTGAGGTGAATTAATGGTTGAAAGACCAGCAATCTTCCCCTGCGGGGAATCTGAAATCTGAACGAGCAGACTAAGAAAAACCGATGAGCCACGTCCTGCAGGGGTAATCCTAAAAGGAGGTGGCTGTCATGTTAAATAGATATTCTAAGTTATTCCTTCTAGCAATATTCTTCGCGGGACTGCTGGCCTTCGCCAGATCGTCCGCAGCACAGTCTACCCCGACGCCCGCTCCGCTGAATCGTCCCGATTATGATTACACAGAATCGAATGGCTGCTCGCGCTGCCATTTCAGCGGCGGGCCACACATGCCTGAAGCCGCCGGCGTTAAGTTTGACGACGCGACCAGGGCGTTCGTCTTCACGGGCGGCGGGTGGCGAGCTTCGGCTCACTCGCAGTCGAACTACGGGAGCACGCAAAACACTTACTGCGCCAAGTGCCACTCGCCGCTTCAAGCAAAACCCGAAGCGCAGTTCGTCAAAGGGAAATTCGTAGACACAGACCAGATAGCCGCGGGCAAGGTTGAAGGCGTCACCTGCGCCACCTGCCACCCGCCCAAGGCCCTTGTGCCGACCCTGGGCCGCCGATTGACCTTCTATAAGATCGGCATGGACAAGACCAAGCTCGAAGCTTACGAGAAGGTGGAAGAAGGCCGCGAGGACGAGCTTTGCATGAGCTGCCATGTCACTCGTCACAACGAAGACAATCCGGCATTTAAAAAGATGTACGACGTGGGTGTCCGTTGCATGGATTGCCACATGGCTCCCTACGACATAATCCCACAGACCAAAGGGACCGCGCACGAGGTCGAGAAACGGTTCCACGATTTCAAGGTGGCAAAGAACCTGCCCTACTCGTGCGGCGTGCAGGGCTCAATGGTTCAATGCCATCCGGGAATGACGAAAGAAGGCACTCTGAGTTTCCTTCCTTACATGAAGGAGCAGCACAAAGACTGGGGCATGTTGAATATGGGCAAGAAGAAGAAAAAGCTCAGCAACTCTCTCGACTACTACCTGCTCTGGCAAGACATCGAGGCAGGAAAGACTGAATAGTGGGTCTTCTCCCTTCCTGCCCTACAGAACGGCCGGCTTGGTTAGCTATCCGACCAAGCCGGCCGTTCTGTAGTTTGGACCTGTGCGAGGGCATAGTGGGGTAACCGCGTGTTGATATCCTTAATACCTATGTCGCTTCAAAATCCATCGCGTTCATATCGTCGTCAATTGCTGTAGGTCTGCCGAATAGTTTGAGCCACAGAAAACCAACAAACCCCGCCGCTAAGGACGAGAGTAAAATTGCTATTTTCGAGACGTTGATTAGGTCTGGTTTGCCGACAAAAGCGAGATTGGTTATAAAGATCGACATCGTGAAACCGATGCCGCCTAGAAGCCCCGCCCCGAAAACGTGCTTCCAATTCAAATCCAGCGGCAAGCGGCAAAGCCCAAGGCTGACGACGATAAAACTGATCAGCGTTATGCCCAGCGGTTTGCCGACGACCAGGCCCATCATAATCCCCATACTGTTCGGCGTAGACAGGTCCTGATACCAATCATTGGCTATGATTATTCCGGTGTTGGCGAGCGCGAAGATCGGCAGGATTATAAACGCTACCGGCTTGTGCAGAATATGTTCGAGCTTGTGAGAAGGCGACGCCTCGTCATCCTCTTTCCCGGTGAATGGAATAGCGAAAGCGAGCAACACCCCGGAAATCGTCGCGTGGACGCCCGATTGCAGCATTAAAAACCACATCGCGACCCCGCCAAGAAGGTAGGGGATCATACCCATCACTCGTAATCGGTTAAGAATGACGAGTAAGCCGAAAACCAAAAGCGCACCGATTAAATAAACGAGCTGTAGGTTTGTCGTATAAAAAATGGCGATAACAATGATCGCGCCGAGATCGTCAATTACGGCAAGCGCCGTCAGGTAAACTTTTAACGAGGCGGGGACGCGATCCCCCAAAAGCGCGAGGACTCCCAGGGCAAAGGCAATGTCGGTCGCCATCGGAATGCCGATCCCGGCTTGCGTTGGGGTGCCGTTGTTAAGAACAAAATGAATCAGCGCGGGCAAACAGATGCCTCCGACTGCCGCAAAGATCGGTAGCAGCGCGTTTTTGAAATCGGACAGTTCGCCGACATAAAGCTCGCGTTCGAGTTCTAACCCGATGAGCAAAAAGAAAATTGCCATCAGCCCATCGTTTATCCAATGTTCGGCGCTCAAGCCGCCGACATCGGTTTGCCACAGACGTAAGTAACTCGCGCCCGAAGTTAAGTTGGTAATTGCGAGCGAAATGAGGGTGCAAAGAATCAGCAATATCCCACTTGCTTTTTCCGAGTGAAAGAAGTCATTGAAACTTCTCGACAGATTTCGTTTCACGATGTTCATAGGAGTTAGGATATAGGTATAAAGATGAGGTTGTCTAAGCCTGCGATCAGGCAAAAGCAGCCTGCGTCGGCAGGGCGCGAGGGATATCAAATGATTAACATTTCCGGTCTTACGGGCCGGCTTTCCAGTGTGCACAGGCTTTCAAGAAGGCGTCAGAACCTGAAAGTCGCGCCGCTATGACACCGCTTGCAATCGGAGAAGTCGTCGCCTCCGAAGGCGCGTTGATTGTTGTGACACGTCATGCAGGACTTGGCGCGGTCGGAGCCGAAATGCTGAACCGGAGCGGGCGAGGTGACTTGTCTAGCTTGCGCCACGCCTGCTCTAACGCTGTGGCAATCGTCGCAGCTCAGGTCCTGGCGCGAGCCGTGACGCGCGTGGCTGAAATTGACTCTGTAAGCTTTCGTGAAGACCGGAGTTCGCGAGAGCTTCCCAGGCTTGTGACACGTGCCGCACGAAGATATGTCGCGCCCGGCTGCTTGCGCGCGCGGCGCGTGACATTGGTAACAGGTCGTGTGAGCATTAACCCCTTTGGGGATCGAAAGGGCCACGCCGCGCGCGGCAGGCTTATGACAACGGGAGCAATCGACTCCCTTGTGCCGCGAGTGATCAAACTTCATGTTAAAGCTCTTTAGCTGTGGAAAGGGTTTGACCGGTGGCTTCGCGGACCCCACATCGGTATGGCAGATTGTGCAGATCGGGCCGGTGGAAGCGGCGAACTCCTGCGCGTGGCAACCGGAGCAAGGCGTGTGTCCCGAACGTACTGGCCGCGCCGAGTTACTTTCGCGGCGGTGGCACAGCAGGCAGGGCAGCCGCTCGTGCGCCGGGTTGCTATGAGTGAAGACGGTCGAACCGTCGCTTGCGCTTTGCTGCGCAGTCGAGTTGTATTCTGCTGAAACGGCTGAGACGCGCGAGTCACACACGATACCGAGAATAAGACCGGCGCAAGCGATCACACAGACAGCAAGCGAAAGACTGCGACGCCACCCGGTTGTTCGCGTCGCGGTGAAAGAGGCTTGAGCTTGTTTGTCCGGCGCTACAGTCATAATTACTTTTTCTCAGCCTTTGAGACTGCGCTCGTGTGAGTCTCAGGCAAAGCCTTTCCGCCGTTGTTTACGTGGCACTTCACGCATTGAAAAGTCGGATTGGCTTTTTTCTTCTCGACTTCAAAATTCAGTATCCCTTCCATAGTCGCTTCGATGTGGCACCCAGTCCCTTCGCCCCCACACGACAGAACCTGGACTTTTTTTGTCTTCTCGTCCAGCGTGTTCATCTGCGCGACCTTATGACAGACGCTGCAGCTTACGCCCGCGTGCGGTATCCATTCGTGACGGAAGCGGGCCGTATCGCGCCTGCTCCATTTTTCTAAAGTAGTCTTGTCCTTGATCCCCATCTGCGCCGCGAGCCGAGGGTCATAGTCGTTACGCGCTTCGGTCAATCGTCGGACCTGCTCAGGCGGCAACAATTTATGACAGGTCGCGCAATCGGTCGGGGCGGGCTTTAACCCTGTGTCTTCGGAGTGACAGGTGAAACACGCGGCATGGCTTGCGGGCGAAGTCTTGAACGTGCCCTTCTTCAGCCAGAACCGGTCGTTGGCCATATCCTTCGGAGGTTTCGTGACGAACTCTTCATCCGAATCGTTCTGCGGCTGGTAAGTTTGATGACACTCGGCGCAACTCTCCTGCGCGTTCTTTCCAACTATTTCGATGTGCTTATCGTGAGGGAATTGAATGCCGAAATCCGACACAGCCAGCTCGCCCTTTTTCGATCTGTCGAACGCTTCGCTGAGACTGGGGAAAGGATGCCGCGCGCCGCCTTGCGGAGTGACCTGCTGGTGACATATCGAGCAGATAGCTGGCTGCGCTCCTTTGAAAAACTGCTGCCGGTGACAACTCAAACAAGAAGAGTGCTCGGGGTATTCGGTCACGTCGGGGAATGCTTCATCGCCTTTGCGAGCTTGCTTCCAGTTGGCCGAGGGAAACTTGTGGCATATATCGCATGCTTGACGGTGTTGCGCAGTCGCGTGGGAAAACTCGGAATAGCTCGGCTGCTTTCGGCCGCCGCGACTTGGTTTAGATTGCGCTCGTCGTTGCGGCCCGGCTTCTGCTGAGGATTCGGACGCCGTCGAAGTCAAAAGAGGGCAGACCGCTACCAACAAAGCGATTACGGCGAGCGCTGCCAGCTTGACGTTCCGGTTTCTCATTTATCACCAGATTACTTGATCATCATCGTATGCCCAGTCAATTTTTATGCCAACTCATATCTTGCTCTAAGACTCGGCTTTTAGTACCTGGTTGCTAATGATTTGGGGAAAGTTCCCCAGCCCGTGTGCAAAAGCCCGCAAATTCTAAGGCCCAAAGGTAAAGTGTCGCGCTTTATTGCACCATTTTATCTCTCACCCCTACGGCACAATCATTGCACAAGTGTGATGCGACAGTTCTTTAAGAAAGGTAACAGGTGTCATGAAGATAACAACTAAGGGCTTAAAGAAACTTGCTATCGCCTTAATAGCTCTTCCATTACTGGCAATGGCTTTCGTCAGTTCAGCGCCGGTTTATACAGTAGCGGCGGCGCAGGACGACACGGCTGCATTCTATAAAACAAAGTGCGCAATGTGTCATGGCGCAAAAGCCGAAAAGACATTCGACGCTACAAAGCCTGATGAACAACTCGTAGAGGCTATACTAAAGGGTGTTAAGCCCAAAATGCCCGCTTATGAAGAGAAAGGCATAAACGCGGATCAGGCGAAGGCGCTCGTTGCCTTTATGAAACAGTTGAAGCAGTGATGCTTTGACGCTTTAACCAGTTTTGCCGCGCCGAGCCTTAGGCCTACAATTGATGACGATAGGAATATAATGGCGGCTGAGAACAAAGAGTTGTCTGAAAGATCTAAACCAGCGCCGGGGCTTTTGCGCAACTACATAAGCCTTGTCGGTGTAATTCTCAGTCTGGCGAGCCTTACCAGCATACTGCTCTTTATCATTATCGAGCTTACCTCGGGCGGCCACAGCAATCCTTACCTGGGAATACTGACTTATGTAATATTCCCAGCCTTTTTGATTCTAGGATTGCTGCTTATTGCCATCGGCCTGCTCAGGGAGCGGCGCAGGCGGCGGCGGCTTGCCCCGGATGAGATAGCAGCTTATCCGGCTATAGACCTGAACAACCCGCGCCACCGCCGTCGGCTTGTGGCAATTGCGATTGGCGGGCTGATCTTTATAGCCTTGAGCACGGTCGGCAGCTTCCGCGCAGTTGAATACACCGGCTCGGTCGCTTTCTGCGGACAGACCTGCCACGAGGTCATGCATCCGCAGTTCACCGCATATCAGGTATCGCCTCATGCGCGAGTCGCCTGCGTCGAGTGTCACGTAGGGCCGGGCGCGGACTGGTACGTGCGGTCCAAGATTTCAGGAGCCTATCAATTATACGCTGTCACGTTTAAGAAATACCCCAAGCCTATTCCGACGCCTGTCCATAATCTGCGGCCTGCGCAGGAGACGTGCGAGCAGTGCCACTGGCCTGAAAAGTTCTTCGGCGCTCAGTTAAAGGTGTTCAACCGCATCGGGTACGACGAACAAAACACGCCGCGCGCGACCCGCATGTTGATCAACACCGGAGGCGGGAGCGAAACGACTGGGCTGTCAACTGGGATTCACTGGCACATGAACATCGCAAACGAGATCACTTTCATCGCGAGCGATGATCAGCGGCAGAGAATCCCCTGGGTTCAATTGAAAGACAAGGCGGGGAACATTACGGAGTACACCGTTGCAGGCGAGCAGCTCTCAGCCGAAGAGATTGCCGCCGCTCCGAAACGGCGCATGGACTGTGTTGATTGCCACAACCGCCCGTCACACATCTACCAGCCGCCGGACCGCGCCGTAAACGAAGCCTTTCTTGCCGGACGCCTCGACGCCGGGCTGCCTTACCTGAAACGGCAGGCGGTCGAAGTTCTATCAAAGCCTTACAATTCAACCGATGAAGCAATAGACAACATCGCCACCAGCCTCGACCAGTTTTACCGCGCCAACTATCCCGAAGTGCATGCCAGGAAAGGCGCTGAGATAAAAGCGGCGACCGAGGAGATCCAGCGGATATTCAGAACGTACATTTTTCCTGAAATGAAAGTTGACTGGCAGACTCACCCCGATAACGCCGGGCATTTCTACAGCCAGGGTTGTTTCCGGTGTCACGACGGCAAGCATGTGAGCAACACGGGCAGCATCATAAGGAAAGACTGCAACATCTGTCACACGATGCTGGATCAATCGCAGGCGGGCGCGTCGGTTGCGATCAAGAACGGCCAGTTCAATCATCCGGTCGAGCTGGGCGATCTGAATAAGCTTAACTGCGCCAACTGTCATAGAGGGGGCGGTGGGTTCACGCATCCAGTTAATTTAGGTGATATATCGCAGTTCAAGTGTTCTGAATGTCATTCGGAGAAGACCGTAAAGAAGTTCAGCCGGTAAATCCTCATTCATCCTGAATCAATTGATCACCTGCATGTCAGCCTCTCCAGCTTGTGACCGCCGTCACAACCACCTGTGACCACCTTCACTGAAGATTACCGAGTGAATCTCTATATTGTATGCATGAGGTTCTGATATGGAGCACGCGCTCCAACGATGTTACGACAGGTAAATTTATACGACGAGGGGGAGCGTCAAGATAGCACTCTCGTTATGGAGGCTTTATGCGAAGAATAAGTTTAATGTTTCTGGTCATAGTTCTGCTGGCGGGCGTCTCGGCTCAGGCGCAGAAAAAGAACCGTAACCAGGGTCCGACGGTTCGGACGCCTCAGTCCGTGCTCATGCAAGACGACGCAGGCGAGGGCTTTATGTTATTTGACCTCGCGACAGGAGCTTACAAATGTAAGCTGTGCGAGTATGGCAATTACTACTCTGGAATAGGCTCCGTAAAAGTGGACGGTTGTCTCGCCACATTCTCAGCCGTTGAAGCAGGGTACACGATAACTGCTTACGCGGACATTTGCGAGCAAAAGGCCAAGTGCTTTGTGGAGCTGCGCTCGAAAGGCGGGTTTGATATAGAGCCGTACGTGGAGGTCTTGAGCGACTCGAACCTGCGCGACAGCCTGGCCACATGCGGGATCAGCGAGCCGCCGCCTGTTGCCGTGCCGTCTGAGATCATCTTACAGAATGACGTTGACGGCAGCTTCTTGCTTATTATGCCCGCAAACGGCGAGTTCAAGTTCATCCACTGCGAGGACGGCGCTGCGATGAGCGGAGTGGGCAAAGTCACAAGGACAGGGCCGTGGCTCAACTTCGAGGTCATAGCCACCGAGTACAGAATACTGGCCTCGATCAACCTGGACTCTAAGACCGCCAAGGCGGTTATAGATGTTTTTGCGACAGTAGGCGAGATGGCGCCGATGCAAGAGATCATCTCTGACAACAACTTCACCGACAACGTTCCGGCTTGCGGGCCGAAAAGGTAATCTGCGAACCTATCATCGCGAGGGAAAGGCAGAAGCGACGCGCACAGCCTGTGCAGAGCTTCTGCCTTTTGGGTTTAGCGCCGACTTCGGTTTCTGCTCTCCTACCTACTACTTCCTAGTGACAGTCGTCACCTACACGTGTGACCGCGTTCACTGAAGTTTACAAATCAAATCTCTATATTGAACGTGCAAGGATCTGACCGTGAGCACGCGCTCAGATGATGTAACGACTAACAGATTCATAAGACGAGAGGGAGCGTCGAGAGAATACTCCCGTTATGGAGGCTTTATGCGAAGACCAGTTTTGATAATCCTGATAATAACTTTAATTGCTGGCGTCTCGGCTTACGCCCAGAAGGGTTATGACCCGAGGCCGGCCCCGCCTATTCGTACTGCCCAGCAGGTATACATACAAGACGACGCGGGCAAGGGCTTTATGGTGTTCGACCTTTTGTCGGGAGCCTACACGTGCAAGCTGTGCGAGTATGGTTATGAATTCACAGGTAAAGGCACAGTGAAGACTGATGGGTGCCTTGTCACTTTCCTGGTCGTTACGGAGAACTATTCGATGACGGCCTACGCGAACCTGTGCGAAAAACAGGCCAGGTGTTTTGTTGACGTGCGCAATGCGCCCGGCGGCGGGGCTTCGGATTCGATGCGGGTCACATTGAGCGACTCCGATCTGCGCGACAGCGTAGCAGCTTGCGGGATTACCTATCCGCCGCCACCTGTTGACGTGCCGCTCGAAATAATTTTGCAGAACGACGCGGATGGCACCTTCATGCTTCTTAATGCCGCAACAGGAGAGTTCAGGTTCATACACTGTGAAGATGGCATGGCAATGATCGGATTAGGAAAAGTCTCAATCGTGGGATCATTGCTCAATTTCGAAGCCATAACCCGCGAGTATACAGTGGTGGCTTCCGTGGACCTTGAGACGAAACAAGGTAAAGCGACTGTAGTGATGTTTGAGTCAGCAGGTGATAAGAAGCTAATGGAAGAGTTCATCAATGATGTAAACATTGATGACAACGTCGCGGTATGTGGACCGAAGAGGTAATTGACAGCCCGCGATCAAGGGATGGGCAGAAGCGATTCTTCTAATAAGCCGGTCGCTTCTGCTCATGGGGCTTAGTGACCTGGGTAAAACCACACCGCAGGGTGTGCAATTTCCCGCACCGCTCGACTTACACAAGCCTTTGAGTCTTGTTTTTCATCACTTACAAAGAGGTACGGCGGTTGCCTTGTTCAAGCCGAAAGGTTTGACGAATGAGCATAAACGAGACTTTGGAACTCTTATTAGACGGCGCGCGGATAGCAGTTTCGCCCGCTCTGCTTGAGAAGTACAACCAGCCCGGCCCGCGCTATACCAGTTACCCGACCGCGCCCGAATGGTCGGATAGCTTCGGACCTGCTGAGTTGCGCGAGGCATTTCGTGAAGCCAACAATCGTACGCCCGTCTCTTTGTATTTTCACATCCCTTTCTGCCAGTCGTTGTGCCTTTACTGCGGATGCAACGTCGTCATCAGCAAAAAGCATGAAGTGGCAAACGCATATATCGAGCATCTCAAGCGCGAGATAGATTGGACGAGCGCCGAAGTGCTTTCTACTCGCAAGGTCGAGCAGTTGCATTGGGGCGGCGGCACGCCCACGTATTTATCCCCTGAACAGATCGAAGACCTGTACGGTTACATCAAAGACCGATTCACGTTTTCAACCGATGCCGAGATAAGCATCGAAATCGATCCTCGCGTTACTACCGCGGAGCACCGCCGCGCGCTTCGCCGCGTGGGGTTCAATCGTTTGAGTCTCGGCATACAAGACTTCGACCCGCTCGTTCAACAGACAGTGCGCCGCGTGCAGTCTTTTGAAGATACGAAAGAGTTGTTCGACCACTCGCGCGAGCTTGGGTTTGAGAGCATCAACATAGATTTGATATACGGCTTGCCGCATCAATCGGTCGCAAGCTTCGCAGAGACTGTAGACAAGATCATCACGCTTGGGCCTGACCGCATCGCTTTATTCAGCTATGCGCACGTCCCCTGGATGAAGAAGCAGCAGGGCAGCTTCGCTCGCTTCTTGCCGGAAGGCGCGGAGAAGTTTCGCATCTTTAGCCGCGCGATTGAGATGCTCACGGGCGCGGGCTACCGCTATATAGGTCTGGACCACTTCGCGCGGCCCGAAGACGAGATATGCCGCGCGCAGGATGACCGCACGCTTCATAGAAACTTTCAGGGCTACACGACAAAGGCCGGATGCGATCTGTACGGCATGGGCGTAAGCGCCATAAGCGGGCTTGAGGATGTTTACGCGCAGAACCAGCGCGAGCTGCCACGCTATTACGAAGCAATCGCGGCGGGCCGCTGGCCCACGCTGCGCGGCGCGCGCGTAAGCTCGGAAGACAAGCTGCGGCGCGCGGTAATCAATCGAATCCTCTGTCACACGGTTTTATTAAAGTCGGAAGTCGAGCGCGAATTCGGTATCAGCTTCGACCATCATTTTGCCCCTGAGCTTGCGCGCCTCGTTGATCTTGAGCGAGACGGACTGGTGCGGCTGGACGGCGACCGTATCGAAGTCGCCGCTCTTGGGCGCATATTCATTCGCAATGTGGCGATGGTATTCGATGCGTATCTTAACTCTACCGAGGCGCGCGCAGAGCAGAAGCGGGCATTTTCAAGGACACTCTAGTATCGAGCTACAGAAACAGGAGGCTGACATTATGAAAAGCGACGATGGGTCATCCGACAGCAACGATAAGAGTAATAAAGTGATGGCCTTTGGCGACCTGTGTCAAGCCGACAGCATTTCGTTTAAGACTGAAAGAAGCGTTTACCGATTCTCGATCTTAGATCCAATTAGTTGAACTGGGGATGCTGACAGGTGGCGCGCTGGGCGATGAAGTGCGAGAGGCCGTTTTGATTGGAGCAACATCCGAAGATAAGACCCTCTACGATACGACAGAGCTGAAAACCGGCTGGCGAGCCTTCTTTTTCTTCGAAGCGAATAATTGCCTCAACCGTATTATCACATCGGTCATCACGGACATTGCTCATATCAATGGAGCTATTGATGCAAGTCGCGCCGCTTGAGTGACTGATTGAGGAGATGAAAAATGACACAGCCACTTCATACGCTCAAGCATGAGCATCGCGTCATTGAGAGAGCCTTGCACGCCCTTGACGGAATCTGCATGAGGATTCAATGGGGAGAGCGCGTGCCGCTCGCAGCCCTTACGCAGGCCGTAGATTTCATCAGCAATTATGCCGACTGCTACCATCACGGCAAAGAGGAAGCGCACCTTTTCCCTGCCTTAAAGCGTCAGGGGATCGCGCACGAGGGCGGGCCTTTAGGCATTATAGAGCGACAGCACGCGATCGAGCGAGAGCTAACTGACGCTATGGTTAGCGCGCTTGATGGCTACAGGGACCTGGACCCCGAAGCGGCGCGCGAGTTCGGCGAGGCTGCCCGCAAGTACACAGACCACATGATCGGGCACATGGAAAGAGAAGACAGCATATTGTTCAGAATCGCCGACGAGATATTGGACGACGAAGACAAGCAAAAGCTAGGCGAAGCCTTCAATCGAACGCAGGCGGAATTCGGCGTCGAGTCGCTCGAAAAATATGAGCGTCTCGCCACGCAGTTGGAAGAGGCGTGGGCGGTCTGATCGAAAGGGATTATGGGAATACGAGCAAAGTTGAAACTGCCTAAAGAACACGGGGCCTGGGCGATGCTCTACGTGCCGATAGTGGCCGGGGTGCTCGTTGCGGGGAGCTTTCCCTGGCGCGTCATTCTGATCGCGCTTGCAATGACATTTATCTTCATAGCGCGCGAATCCGTTCTCGCGTGGTGGCGCGCGTACCGTCGGGGCGGCGACAAGCAGGAATCGCTTCGAGTGATGCTCGTTTATCTAGGGCTTGCGGGCGCAAGTGCCGCGCCGCTTATTCTCGTAAGTCACCTTTTCTGGCTTGCGCCTCTGGGGCTGGCTGCAATTGCTTTGCTGGCCGTCAACGCAGAGCAAGGAGCGCGGCGCGAAGACCGAACTATAACGGGCGAGATGATAGCTATTTTTGGGCTGACGCTCACGGCTCCCACCGCCTATTACGTCGCTCGCGGGCAGTGGGATGATGTGGCGCTCTGGCTGTGGGCGCTGTGCGCGCTTTATTTCGCAAGCAGCGTTTTTTATATGAAGCTGCGCGTTTACTGGCTCAACCGCCGCAAAGAGCAGGCACGGCGACAGGCGCGCTTTCGTTGCGCGCTTTATCACGCATTCTTACTCGCAGCGCTTGTGGTCCTGGCTGTAACTGGCAGCTTGAATCTGTTCGCGCTCGTAGCCTTCGCGCCCGTGCTGGCCCGGTCGTTCTGGCAATTGGCAAAGCCCGCCACTCGACTCAACCTGCGGCGCATAGGCGTGCTTGAGATCATTTACTCGGTGGTCTTTTTGATATTCATAACCCTGAGCCTCAGGCTCGGATGAATTTGTCGTGACGAGAATAACTACATTGAATCGTGAGGAAATCATATGATGATCAGTACGAATAAAACAGTGCGAGAGGTGGCCGTGGATCTGCCCGGCGCAACCCGACTGTTTGAGAGATTAGGCATAGATTATTGCTGTGGCGGGGGCAAGGCGCTCGAAGACGCATGCGCCGGCGCGGGCGTGGCTGTGGACGAAGTATTATCTGCGCTTGAGGCGATTGGAAAATCTCAGGCCGACCAATCCGAGTCTACAAACTGGCAAGCTGAACCCTTATCGAGTTTGATCTCTTACATTCTCGACAAACATCACGTTTTTACGAGAAACGAACTCGACCGCATCGATCCGCTGATGGCGAAAGTTCTCAAAGTGTACGGCGAACAGCGCGCAGATCTGTCGCAGATTCGAGCATTGTTTGAAGAGTTGAACCGAGACCTCCTCGCGCACATGCAGAAAGAGGAAACGATACTTTTCCCTTACATATCTCTGATGGAGAGCGCAAGACAGAACAGCCGAGCGATTCCTAAACCGCCCTTTCAAACGGTTGAGAACCCTCTCCGAATGATGATGTTCGAGCATGACAGAGCAGGAGAGCTATTGCGCAGTATTCGCAAACTGACCGGAAACTTCACCGCGCCCGAAGGCGCTTGCATCAGCTATCAGACTCTTTACCGTGCGCTCGAAGATTTAGAAGCCGATCTCCACGAGCACATTCATCTGGAGAACAACATTCTGTTCCCGCGCGCCCTCGATCTTGAGCGCGCGATCTAGTAAGGAGCAATTATATATGCAACACAAACGTCTTTGGATAGCATTGGCAATAGTGCTGGTTGTTTCATTCGGCGTGCTCGGCGGGATGGGGATAAAGATCATCTCGAACGCGCCGCCGATCCCCCAACAGGTGGCGACTGACGACGGCCGCATCCTGTTCGACCACGACTCGATACAGAGCGGGCAACAGGTTTGGCAATCGCTCGGAGGCCAGCAGATTGGTTCGATCTGGGGGCATGGCTCGTACATAGCTCCTGATTGGACGGCTGATTATCTGCACCGGGAATCAGTTTTCATACTTGATAAATGGGCTAAACAGACTGGGGCCGAAAGTTTTGCAATGCTCGGATCAGAGCAGCAGGCAAGCCTCAATGCGCGGCTCCAGGACCAGCTGCGCCGGAACACTTACGATACAGCTACGGGGCGCATCACTATCACGCGAGAGCGCGCCGAAGCCTTTGAGTTGCTCTCACTTTATTACGCCGACATCTTTTCTGAAGGGCGCGATGAGTACGCGATTCCTCGCGGCGCATTGACAGATCCTGTGAAAGCGCGCGAGATGGGTTCTTTCTTCTGGTGGACGAGCTGGGCGGCGACAACAAATCGCCCCGGCTCTACCGTCAGCTACACGAACAACTGGCCGCACGAGCCGCTCGTCGCCAATCGCCCAACGGGCAATGCGATTGTGTGGAGCGTTATCAGTTTCGTGTTGCTGCTTGCAGGCATAGGGGGCCTGGTCTGGTATTACAGCTCACAGGAGCGTGAGCCGATCAATGGCGACATGCCTGCGAACGATCCTTTGATCAATCTTAAACCTACGCCATCGCAGCGGGCTGTCTTCAAGTACTTCATCGTCGTAGCGGCTCTAATCGTCGTGCAGGTCGGATTGGGAGCCGTGACGGCGCATTACGGCGTCGAAGGGTCAAGCTTTTACGGAATCCCGCTCGATCAGTGGCTACCTTATTCGGTCGCAAGAACGTGGCACACGCAACTGGGCATATTCTGGATTGCGACATCATGGCTTGCGACAGGACTTTTCATCGCTCCCGCAGTCGGAGGTGTCGAGCCTAAACGACAGCGGCTCGGCGTTAACCTGCTGTTTGTGGCCTTGCTGATAGTTGTAGTCGGCTCTTTAGGCGGCGAGTGGCTTGGCATCAAACAGATGCTCGGCAAGTACTGGTTCTGGTTCGGCTCACAGGGGTATGAATACGTTGACCTTGGCCGCTTCTGGCAAATCCTCCTGTTCGTGGGGCTGTTGTTCTGGCTCTGGCTGATGTGGCGCGCCTTAAAACCGGCGCTTCGCATCAAGAGCGAGAATCGCCCGCTGCTCGTGCTGTTTCTTGTCTCAAGCATCGCCATAGCGCTCTTCTACGGAGCGGGCCTGATGTATGGCCAGCGCAGCCATCTCGTTACGGCGGAATACTGGCGCTGGTGGGTAGTCCACCTCTGGGTCGAAGGTTTCTTTGAAGTCTTTGCGACCGTCGTCATCGCGTTCCTGTTCACCAGGCTGAAACTGATCTCAGTGCAGACGACGACAAAAGCTGTGCTTTTTACAACCATAATCTTTCTCGGGGGCGGCATCATCGGCACGTTCCATCATCTGTATTTCACGGGAACCACCGACGCGGTACTGGCTCTGGGAGCCACTTTCAGTGCGCTTGAAGTAGTGCCGCTGGTTTTAATCGGGTCCGAGGCATGGCAGAACATACGCCTCTCTCGCGCCAAGTCCTGGATGGTAAACTATCGCTGGCCCATCTACTTTTTCGTCGCGGTCGCGTTCTGGAACTTCCTCGGCGCAGGCCTGTTCGGCTTTCTCATCAACCCTCCGGTCGCGCTCTATTACATGCAGGGGCTTAACACAACTCCCGTACACGGGCACACGGCGCTGTTCGGCGTGTACGGGATGCTCGGCATAGGGCTGATGCTGTTCAGCCTGCGTGCGCTCAGACCGGGCAAAGCATGGAAAAGCTGGCCGCTCGCTACGGCATTCTGGGCGCTCAACATTGGACTGGCCTTGATGGTGCTGCTCTCTCTGTTGCCGATAGGGCTGATGCAAACATGGGCATCGGTCGAGTACGGAACGTGGTATGCGCGCTCGGCTGAGTTTTTGCAGACAGGGTTTATGGACAAGCTGCGATGGATGCGCGTGTTCGGCGACTCGATCTTTGCAATAGGCATAATCGTTCTCGGCTGGTTTGTGCTCGGTTCTCATCACAGGCCACTCGCATGACAAACGAAAAATGGCTGGAGGCGGCGAAGCCCAACCGCAAAAACCTATTCGCGGGGTCGAGGCTTATTCAGGAGATTAGCGTGCGCCTGATCGAAGATCCGTCAGGAGCGCGAGTCCCAACCTTTCGTTCCGGATGGAGCTTAAAGGATCTTTTCGAATAATATTCTGACGAAAGGCATCTGCTATGACAGCCACTACCAAAGTTCTATTCGCTTTCCTCCTGATTGCTTTCATATCAACGCAGGCCGTAAAGGCGCAGCAGAAGAGCGATGCTGCGGATGCGGACTGTAGCCAACCTGACAAAACTGTAAAGCTTGTGCTTGCGCCGGAGACGAAAGTTGCGATCAAGCCTGCGGCGTCTAAGGAGGGAGAGCTTTCTCGCTGGTTTGAGCTGCAAACGGCTACGCTTTCAACGCGCTATCGCTATATCGAAACGAGCGCGGGCACAACGACATTTAACCACCTACAGCACAACGAGGCGTTCAAAGGTCGCTTCAAATTCGACGCCGCGGGCAATTACAGCATCAACGCGGGCCTTTTTTCCGGTAGCAATTTCACAGGTAGCTGGAACAACACGGGAGCGGGAACGGGAAAACCTGTCACCAATCTTTATCTAAAGCAGCTCTATTTTTCGGCGAAGCCCATTCGTGGAGTTGAGGTGCAATACGGCGGCCTTTATATTCTGCGCGGCGAATCTACAGAGATCACCAGCTACGATAACGACGGCTTTATAATGGGCGAGAGAGTCATGCTCAACCGGCCCAAAGAATTCTTCTTTGACGAAGTGTCGGTCACTTATGCACACTTCGGGGACATTAATAAGCCAGACGTTACCGAGCGGCTTCGCAGGCTAGGCCAGTCCAATTATCACCAGTTCCTTGTGAGCAAAAAGATCGGCAAGCGCGCAGTGGTTTCGGCAGACTACACTTTTCAGTCGGGCGCGGAAACCTTGCGCCAGGCCGTTCGAGTCAACACAGCAGAGCTGCGCGTGATCGATTCCTTGCGCTTCGAGAATTACCAGCGGACGGACGTAAAGCCCGATTGCGGTTTTGCCGTCACGGGCGAAAAGACTATATTTAAGCGATTCAACCTAACAGGAGGCTATGCCGATATTGATTCAAACTACGGCGGGCTGAACTCGGACAGGTTCAATACGGGGAAGCGCATTTACGCGATAGGCACTTACTCTATAAGGCCTGAGTTTAGCATCTCAACATTCGCAACGCGCGCTGTAGGCAATAAAGTTGCCATCGCGAACCGCAATCGCTTTGACCTGGTCTTCAGCTACAACCTGTTAAAGAGCTTGCAGCGATTGGGGGCATTTAAGTAAAAGAGTAGTACTACGATTAGAACAGGGCGCTTCATAACAAAAGATCGCGAGAAAGCGGATACATGAAATCATCTACGGTTTCCAGGGCGGTGCTTGGCATTGCGATAGGGCTTGCCATAGGCATTGGCGGCTACACGTTCATTTATGCTAAGGGAGGCTCGTACCTGACAAATGATCCTTCGGCATGCGCCAACTGCCACATCATGCAGGATTACTACGACGGCTGGATCAAGTCGAGCCATCGGTCGGTGGCTGTCTGCAACGATTGCCACACCCCGAATGGGTTCGTCGCCAAGTACGCGACAAAAGCGTCGAACGGGTTCTGGCACTCGTTCGCCTTCACTTCGGGCCGCTTCCCCGACCCGTTGCGAATAAAACCGCATAACCGCGAGATCACCGAGCAAGCCTGTCGCAAGTGCCATAGCGAGATAGTCGAGGCGATAGAAACACCGCAAGAGGATAGCCCTCAATTATCGTGCATCCGCTGCCACAGCTCGGTCGGGCATCGCGTGCGCGACAAGTAACGAGCGATAACATACAGGAGAGGTAATGGCTGAGACTTCAAATGACAACGTAACGGAAAAGGGCCGAGGGAAGGGGCGCGCTCTCAAGCTGATCGTAATAACCGCGTTCGTAGCGGCGCTAGCCGCCGCAGGAATAACCGCGCTGCTCGTCAATATCATGGAGCGAAAGCAGGAGGCGAGGAATCCTTTTTACCGAGTCGTAGAGCTTACCGACGAGACCGAAGACCCTGAGGTCTGGGGCAAGAATTTTCCTTTGCAATATGACGACTATCGCCGCACAGTGGATCAGGTGCGGACGCGCTTTGGGGGGAGCGAAGCCATACAGCGCACCCCCACGCAAGTCGACCCGCGCTCGGTTGTCGCGCAGTCGAGACTGGAAGAAGACCCGCGACTAAAGACCATGTGGGCGGGCTACGCTTTCGCGACAGACTTCCGCGAAGAGCGAGGCCACGCTTACATGCTCGATGACCAGACCTTCACTGAGCGCCAGCAGGTCGTAAAGCAGCCGGGCACCTGCATGCACTGCCACGCTTCGGTCTACGTGCCATACAAGCGATTGGGCGAAGGCGATCTCATAAAAGGTTTCGAGAAGATGAACCAGATGCCTTACTTCGAGGCGCGAAAGATAGTCAACCATCCAGTCGCGTGCATCGATTGTCACGACTCTAACACGATGCAGCTAAGAATCACTCGGCCCGGCTTTATCGAAGGCATGCGCGCGCTGAGAGCAGGACAGGGCGTTCAGAATTATGACGTGAACGCGCAGGCGACGCGCCAGGAGATGCGCAGCTACGTTTGCGGCCAGTGCCACGTCGAGTACTACTTCAAAGGGCCGGAAAAGCGGCTCGTCTACCCGTGGGCTAAGGGACTGAAGATTGACGACATCTATGCTTATTACGAAGAGGAGAAGCACAAAGACTGGGTCCACTCAGAGACGGGCGCGGAAGTGCTAAAGGCGCAGCACCCGGAATTCGAGATGTACAACCAGGGGATACACGCGCGGTCGGGCGTGGCCTGCGCCGATTGCCACATGCCGTACAAGCGCGAAGGCGCGATGAAGATCAGCGACCATCACGTCCGCAGCCCGCTGCTTAACATCAACCGAGCCTGCCAGACCTGTCACAAATGGCCGGAAGAAGAGCTTAAAGCGCGTGTAGAGACAAATCAGGCACGCAATTTCCGGTTGCGCAATCTAGCGATGGACGCGCTCGTCGGTTTGATTAACGACATCAAAGCGGCGCGGGCGGCAGGCCGGAGCGATGTGGAGTTGCAAGCGGTCCGCCAATTCCAACGCAAGGCGCAGTTTTATCTGGACTTTGTTGAGGCGGAAAACTCGACAGGCTTTCACGCTCCGCAAGAGGCCGCGCGCATACTGGGCGAATCGATTGACGCATCAAGGCAGGGACAGGTAGCGATTCGCAGCTTGTTGAGGTAGTTTTCAAGCGGCGCAAGAAGATATCTTACGCCGCTAAATCTTACGCTTTAGCGCAAGCGCCTGGGAGATTTACATTATGGCTTCTTCAACCGGTCGCCTCGGTGTGTGCTGGCGTTCAGGTTCGGCATAACCCAGCCGGAAGGGCTGTTGCGGGAACTCGTTTGCTACTGGGATTAGGTTCGCAAGCTCGGCTTTGATCTCGGGAACTTCGGTTAGCTGGCTCATTGGCTGAAGACTGATTCCAAGCGTTGCCGCCTTGAGGTAGATTCGCTCGAATGCCTGGCCGAGTTTAATTTGAGTCTCGCGGTCATTCTCTTTTGAACACAAGACGCCCAGCACGGGCGCGCTCATCAAGAGATCAGAGTCTTTCTTCCCGACCCAGTCGCCCAGATCAAGATACGACACCGCCAACTGCGACAGCTTGCCTATCAACCAGGGAGCGCCGAAGACGCCCTGGCCGATCCAGTAACCAAGCTCGTGGCGAAATTCGGGATCTGCGAATAAAACGGCGTCAGCACGGTTGACCAGTATGTCTACTGCCCGCTTGATCTCCAGATCGTCTGTCAGGTAAAGCGAAATACCGTCTTCGACAACGCAAGCCTTGATGCGCTGCCGGTCATCGAGAGAGATATTTCGCGGTTCGTAGGCTTTATGATTCGTATGTCGTGTGGTGATCGCGTCGAATAACTGAGGCTCCCTAAAAGGCGAGGGATTACCGTTTGGAAAAAGCTTTACCTCTGCGACTATCTTGCGATTAGCTCGCTCAGGGAAATAATGTACGCTCGCGCCGTACCCGAAATGCTCAGCCGCTACAACCAGGTTCTCAAGCGCGCAGCCTACGCTTGTGTACAGCTCTCGCTTGTCCGCATCGGCTACTGTTAGCCATCGGTCCTTGTTTGCATAAATCCAAATCACGTCTTCGTTGATTTCGAATTTCCACGGCTGCGTGTTATGGCTGGAAGGCGCAAGTATCGCATATCTCAGCAGAAAGCCGAGCTTTTGCGTGTTGTCTCTACCTGCGGGAAAGTTTCGCTCGACGACCCGCCACGGGTCTACTATGAAATCATTTTGTCTCATCACCCTACTCCGTACTCTTTGATCAGGGCTTGACCGCTACTTTGAGCACGCCATCCAATCGCTCGCCGAAAATCCTGTACCCTTCGGCGATCTCGTCGAGCGAAACGGTGTGTGTAAGCAGCGGCGTGAGGTCTACACGGCCAGCCTTTATAACTTCCATCAACCTTCGCATGCGCTCCTTGCCGCCTGGGCAGAGCGTGGTGACAATCCGATGATCGCCAAGCCCGGCTGCGAAAGCTTCATAAGGCATCTGAAGCTTGCCTGAGTAAACACCAAGGCTCGACAGAGTGCCGCCGGGTCTGAGGCTGCGAAGCGCGCTCTCGAAAGTCTGCTGCGTGCCGAGCGCCTCTATTGCTACATCAGCGCCGCCACCCGTGAGCCGCTTTACTTCAGCGATAACATCGACTTCTCGATAGTCAAGTGTCACGTCCGCTCCCATGCGCCGCGCCATCGCTAAGCGGTTTTCGTCCGCATCGACCCCTATGATAAGAGTCGCGCCCATCAGATTTGCGCCGGCTGTAGCGCACAACCCTATCGGGCCTTGCGCAAAGACGACTACGGAATCGCCTATCCGCACGCCGCCCGATTCGGCCCCGCTGAATCCAGTCGACGCGATGTCGGCAAGCAACACAACCTGCTCGTCAGTCAATTCGTCGGGGATCTTCGCCAGGTTCGCCTGCGCGTTCGGCACGAGCAAGTACTCTGCCTGTGCCCCGTTAATCGTATTGCCGAACCGCCATCCTCCGATTGCTTCATACCCGCCGCCATGCCCGCACTGAGACAGGTGACCGGAAAGGCATGCGCGGCACTGGCCGCAGGGAGTGATGGCTCCGACCAGAACTCGGTCCCCGATCTCGTACCCTGTGACGCCTAAGCCAAGCTCTTCAATCACGCCCACAGGCTCGTGGCCGATCGTTAGGCCCGGTCTTACGGGATATTCGCCGCGCACAATGTGCAGGTCGGTGCCGCAGATGGTCGTAAGCGTTACACGTATTACAGCCTCGCCCGCACCGGCGCGCGGTTTTTCTACTTCTTCGACGCGAAATTCATTCACGCCGTAAAACACATTTGCTCGCATCTTTTCCATTTTGTACCTCCAACTTCATATCACTTCTCGCACGTCATTAGCACTTACGCCCATCCGAAAAAGAGTTTCGCTACGGATACTGGCAAGATGTATTCACCTCAATGGCAAGGTAAGGCAAAGGTTGCCAACGTCTGCCGCTATCATTCGGCTGATCGCTCCGAGAGGAACTCTCGCCGGCGCGAAGCTCGGCTGTAATTGTCCAGGTTCCACCGATCGATGATCCGGCAAGAGCCTCAGTTGTTTCGCCCGCGCCCAGTTCTATCACTGATCCGGCATAGAAAAGCTTGATGGGGCGGCCACTCACGTTTGTGATCGTGTCTACCCTGATTGCCTCGTCCCACTCGTTTTGCTTTATCTCAATTGTTGAAACCGCCGAGTCTAACTGAAGAACAGATTGGCCGCCGATTATGGTGGCCGCTCCCTGGCTAGAGATAAGCTCGACTGTCACCTTCTTGCCATACTTTTCGCCTTTCAGGATAGATTCAATAGTAAAGGTTGTTGTCTGATTGATTTGGACTGTGATCTGCCCGCTGTTGTCAACTTTTTCAAGAGGCGGCACGACTGAGTGGTCGGCAGAAAGAGTAGTCGTCTCTCCTATTGTCTTCCAGCTTATCGTAACCGATCTTCCGCTACAGACATGCATTGGTGTCACGCTGAATTGTGTCACTACAGGGTCGCACGACCGCGTGAAGACCAGCCCAAGCAAAGGAAAGAATGCCATGAAGAGAACCCACTTCCGGCCATGCGCGTGGTTCGAGCTTGAAAGTAAAGACATATCACAACGCCTTTCTGTCGTCTGCGCGCACGATCTCGACCGTGCAGTGTGCCCGCGCTGCTACAGCCGCCGAGACCGAGCCGATAAGGAATCTTTCGATGCGCCTCAGCCCGCGCGCCCCGACAAAGATCGAGTGGGCTCCCCAACTCTCGGCCTCTTCTACGATGAGCCGCTTCGGGTCTGCTGATTTAATAATTGAAGAGACGGCGAGCTTCGCTGCGCGCAGCTTTTCAGATGAATCAGCAACAACCTTTTCAGCCCATGCGCGCTCGCCCTTATTAAACTCTTCAAAACTTTCAAGCGGCGGCACCATCATTAAATCGAGCGCGGCGACAACACGCGCCTCGCTTCCTGCAGGCCACCGGCGGCGGGCGACTGCGCGGACTGCCGCTTCCGCCCCGCCAGAGCCGTCCACCCCTATCACGATTCGTACGGGGTCTGATGGATCGCCCTGCGTGCGGCGGGCGACGCGCACGCTTGAGCGGGCTTCATTGACAACCTTCTGCGACACGCTGCCCAAAAAGAATCGGCCAATCGCAGTGCGACCGTGTGAGCCGACCACTATCAAATCAGGCATCCATTCGTCAGCTTTCTGTATAATCTCCCAGGCAGGCGACCCCGCACACGCTTTGGCGCGGGCGTCCCAGGTGGGAAAGTTGGATAAAACGCGAGCGGTTGCATCTTCAGCCATATCTCGCGCCTTCTCTACGGCAAGCTGTGCGCGCTCGCGTGTCTTCTCTGAACTCGCGCGAACTTGCTGTTCAAAAGCCGCTTCGACAATCTCATAGCTTGATGGGGGAGGGAGCCACACATCGGCTACAGACATTACTACCACTTCGGCTTCTTCGGGCAGACCGGCTAATCGCAAATCATCAATCGCATCGTTCGCGCAATCCGAGCCGTCATGAGCAATCAGTATTTTCATCTTCATATTAGCGGCGTCCTCTCCGACACTATTCATCTGGAGTGCAACCCGTGTTCCCCAACGGTCAAGCGATAATGGCCGATTTTATTCAGAAATCGTGGCGAGAGTTTGCTTGTTGGTCTACGGCTGCGAGGTTTCGCGCAGCGGCGTGGGAAACTTTCCGCAATATTGCAAGGCGAGCTCAACTATAATCATCGAAAAGCTCGCCGAGCAGCGCCCGGCATACCTGTTGCCTCAATAAGCAATTTGCCACCCGGACGATAAAGTATGAGAATTGATTACCCGGTTTAGGATTTATGTCGAAAGCAAATAACCAGCCCGCGCAGCCCTTTTACCAGGAAGGTGATGTGGTCCTCAAAGACGGCTCGACCATACACGTTCGCCCGATTCGTTCGGACGACGAAGCCAGGCTTCTGGAACTGCTTCGCTCGCTTTCGCAGCAGTCCCGATGGCTGCGCTTTTTCGCCCCCGTATCAGACGCCTCTTTGACGGTGGAAGCCCACCGAGAAGTAGACGTAGATTACACGAGCCGATTTGGCGTAGTGGCTACGAAAGGTTCAGAAGAGCGAATCGTCGGCCATGCTTTTTACATAACTTCAGGTGAAGACCGCGCGGAGGTCGCCTTCACCATATCGGACGAATTTCAAGGGCGCGGGCTCGGCACGATCTTGCTCGGCCAACTTGCAGCAGTCGCTTCCGCAAACGGAATTCACTTGTTCGAGGCAGACATTCTCTCCGCGAACCACAAGATGATAGGAGTATTTCGCGAATCGGGCTTCCCCGCCAAGACATCGGTCGAAACGGGCCAGTTGCATGTCACATTTCCTACAGAGCTGACACCGGAGGCAATCGAGCGATTCGAGCAGCGGGAGCGCATCGCCGCCACCAGCGCGCTCACGGCCTTCTTCAAGCCGCGCTCTGTCGCCGTGATCGGGGCATCGCGGCAGCGCGACAGCATCAGCGGCAAGGTCTTTCACAACCTCTTGAGCTACGGCTTCAACGGGCCAGTCTATCCGGTAAACCCTGTTGCGAAAGTCGTCCAGAGCGTCCCGGCTTACCCGACGGTCGAGGATATACCCGGCCCCGTAGACCTCGCAGTGATCGTCGTCCCGGCGGAACAAGTCGTAGAGGTGGCAGAATCCTGTGGGCGCAAGGGAGTGCGCGCACTGATAGTAATTTCCGCCGGGTTCGGCGAGATAGGCGAAGAAGGGCGCGCTCGCCAGCAAGAGTTATTGCGCGTATGCCGCGCTACAGGAATGCGATTGATTGGGCCTAACTGCATGGGCATACTCAACACTTCGCCAGATGTTCAACTGTTAGCGACATTCGCGCCGACAGCTCCGCCGCCGGGTCGCGTGGGATTCTCTTCGCAAAGCGGCGCGCTTGGACTTGCCATTATCGAATATGCGAAGGGGCTCGGTCTAGGCATCTCCACGTTTGTTTCGGTCGGCAACAAAGCAGACATCTCAGGCAACGATTTGCTGCGCTACTGGGAAGCGGATGAAGGGACCGACGTCATATTGCTCTACCTGGAATCGTTCGGCAACCCGAAGAAGTTTTCCGAGATAGCTCGGCGTGTGGGCCGAAACAAGCCTATCGTCGTTGTAAAAAGCGGGCGCTCGACTGCCGGTGCGCGCGCTACGTCATCACACACGGGCGCGCTGTTAGCCGCGTCGGACGTTACAGTTGATGCGCTGTTTCGTCAGGCGGGGGTGATCCGCACAGACACGCTCGAAGAGTTGTTCGACGTGACTTCACTGCTCGCAAACCAGCCCGTCCCAAAAGGCCGGCGCGTCGGCATCATCACAAACGGAGGCGGCCCCGCAATCCTGTGCGCTGACGCGTGCGAAGCCGAAGGGCTTGAAGTGCCTATCCTTGACCAAGCCACCGAGAGCAAATTGCGCGCGGTACTGGCTCCAGAAGCTAGCGTTGCTAATCCTGTTGATCTGATAGCGTCGGCCACGCCTGATCTCTACCGCGAAGCTATTGATGCGGTCGCGGCAGACCCGAATATCGACGCGTTGATAATCATATTCATTCCACCGCTGCTGACCCGCGCCAAAGATGTTGCCCGCGTGATTATCGAAAGCGCGCGAAAGATCAACCGCAGCAAGCCTATCATCACGGTCTTTATGTCCGCCGAAGGCGTACCCGAAGAGTTAAGCTCTACGGACGTGCGTGTTCCTTCTTACGCTTTCCCGGAAGCAGCAGCGATTGCGCTCGCCAGGGCGGCGCGCTATGGCGAGTGGCGCGAGCGGCCTGCAACTTCGCCGCCGCGCTTTGAAGACGTCCGCAGGGATGAGGCCGCAGCCGTAGTAGCTACTGCTCTTGAGCGAGGAGACTGCTGGCTTACGGCGGAGGAGACTGCAAATCTTTTCTCTTGCTATGGGCTTCCGCTCGTCGAACAAAAAATCGCGGCGACAGCAGACGAAGCCACGCGTGTCGCCGAAGAGATGGGAGGCGAAGTTGCGCTCAAGGCAATCGCGCCCGGCATACTTCACAAGACAGAGGCGGGAGCCGTGCGACTGAATCTGGCAAGCCGCGACGAGGTTCGTCAGGCAGCAGTCGAGATACAGGCGAGCATAGAAGAGCGCGGCAACAGAATCACAGGTTTTGTAGTCCAGAGGATGATTGCCGGGGGAGTGGAAATGATAGTAGGCGTGGTGAGCGACCCACAGTTCGGACCCGTCGTCGCTTGCGGCGCGGGAGGCGTTTTAGTCGAGCTTCTACGGGACGTGTCTGTGCGTCTGACTCCGCTCACGCGCGAGGATGCTTCGGAGATGATCCGAAGTCTGAAGACATATCCGCTGCTGACGGGTTTTCGCGGGAGCGCGCCATGTGACACGGCGGCGCTTGAAGAAGGACTGCTTAGAGTGAGCGCGATGGTCGAAGACATTCCACAGATCGCGGAGCTGGATTGCAACCCGTTCGTCGTTCAGGAGAGCGGCGCGGTGATTCTCGACGCGCGCGTCCGCGTTGTGGCAAGCGAGCCTGCCAGGTTGTTCGGCGTTCGCGGGTAGTGACTGTGCGTGATCAAAAGGGCGGTGCAGCTCATTCTTCTTTGAGGACTTCGGCAATCGTTTCAAGAAGTTTTTCCGCCGTGTAGGGCTTAGTTAAGAATTTGCTCACCCCGCCGTTTGAGGAGGCTTCGGCCATGCGAGCGGTTTCCGTCAGCCCGCTGCTTGCAATGATCTTTACGCGCGGATTTAATTTCTGCAAAGCGCGGATGGTCGCCGGACCATCCATATAAGGCATCATCATGTCTGTCAATACAAGTTTAATTTCGTCTTTGTGTTGAGCGTAAAGCGCCACAGCTTCGGTGCCGTCCGAAGCAGTCAGCGCGCGGTAGCCATGCATTTCAAGCGTGGCTTTCGTGATCTCAAGAATCGCCATCTCGTCGTCTACTACGAGAATCATCTCATTGTTACCGGTGGGCAATTCTACCCCTACCCGGTCTTGCTGACCGATCTGGTCGAAGACTGCGGCAGGAATATATATCTTGAACTGAGTGCCGCGCCCTACTTCGCTGTAGACATTTATAAACCCGCCGTGGCCTTTGACTATACCAAGCGCCGTCGAAAGCCCCAGCCCAGTCCCCTTGCCCTGCTCTTTGGTCGTAAAGAACGGCTCGAATATCTTATCTATGATGCGAGGCGGCATACCTGAGCCTGTGTCGGTGATTGTAATACACGCGTAGCGACCGGGCCTGGCATTGATGTTCATCCGCGCATAGTTATCATCTATGTAAATATTCTCGGCCTTAATCGACAGCCTCCCGCCACTGGGCATAGCATCGCGCGCGTTCACACAGAAATTCATCAACACCTGATGGAGTTGCGTAGCGTCCCCTGCGACTGCCCATAGATCATCGGCTGCGCTGAAATCGACTGCGATTGACTTGGGCAAAGTGTCTTTCAATATCTTGACTATCTCACGGATGAGGTGACGCGGCTGCAATGTTATACGCTCACCTTCGACGCCTCTTGCAAAAGAGAGCACCTGTTTGACCAGTCCCGCCCCGCGCTCTGCGCTCGCTTGAAGCAGTTGTAGCAGTCGCTGGCTATCTTCATCTGTGAACCTGTTTTGAAGCATTCGGATCGACATCATTATGGGCGACAGCAGGTTGTTGAAATCGTGCGCTATGCCGCCTGCGAGCGTTCCTATGCTCTCCATACGTTGCGCGCGCAAGAACTGCGACTCGATCCTTTTTTTATCGGTAATATCGGTGTTGATGACAAGCACGGATTTGGGATTGCCGCCCTCGTCGCGCACAAGAGTCCACCGGCTTTCGGCTGTGATCTCGCGACCATCTTTCGTGACCTGGTGCAACTCGCCTTCCCACTCTCCGTCTGCAAGCAAAGCATGCCTTGCTTTGTCATAATGGGGCGAATTCGCCTTATAGATCATATCGCGAACGTTTCTACCCAGGACTTCATCGGCCTTCCATCCATATATGCGCTCCGCGCCCTTGTTCCAGAACAGGATATTGTCGTCGAGGTCGCGTACGAGTATCGCGTCTTGCGCGTTATCGAGCAGGGTCGCTTGCTCGCGCAATTGTTCTTCGGCCCGCTTGCGCTCGGTGATATCCGAGCGGATCGCAACGTACTGGTAAGGCTTGCCCCTTTCGTTTAAGAAAGGCACGATAGTAGTATCAACCCAGTAGATAGAACCGTCCTTTGCGCGGTTCCTCAATTCGCCCTTCCAAACTTTTCCGTTAGCGATCGTGGTCCACAAATCTCTTATGAAATCTTTGGGATGATACTGGGAATTGATTATGCGGTGATCCTGGCCGAGCAACTCTTCCCTGGAATACTTCGAGATTTCGCAGAACTTGTCGTTTACATAATTAATGATGCCGGACTGGTCTGTGATAGCCACTATGCTTGATTCGTCCAGCGCGAATTTTATGTCCGCAAGCTCCTTGAGAGATTTCTGCAAATCTCCTTCGGCCTTATTCTCCGTTATGTCGCTGCCTACGCTTATGACCCATTGTACGCGGCCATCCGGATCAAGCAGCGCAGCGTTGTTCCAGGCAATCAAGCGGCGCTTGCCGTCTTTACTGATCCAATGGCTTCTAGACTGATTCGGGAATTGCTGAGGTCGCGGAGAGTCGAACATTGTTTTAGCAGGATCGACTTCTTCGGGCGGCAGGAGGTCATCCCAGATGCGCCGCCCTTTCACTTCTTCAAGACTGTAGCCGGTCGCTTCCTGGCAAGCGCGATTGAACATCAGGATGCGCCCTTCGCGGTCGAGCAAGATTATGAGCGCGCCTGCGGCCTCAAGCACGGCTGCAATCAGGCCCGGTTCCTGCCCGACATCTGCCGGCGTTTGTTGTGTCAGTTTCTCTAAATCGACGACCATTTTCTACAACCCGATATCAGGTAAATCGTTCTTCGATGTCAGAGGCGCCTGAGGTTTCAGATAAACATCCTAGCGGCGAGCGGGAGGGTTGCACAAGAGAGAAAGAGGTAGAGTTTGCCCAGGAGAGATTAACACGGCAAGTACGACTGACCGAAAAAAGAGCGACGCGAGCTGACAGGTGACTACAAGATCAAGGCGGCACTTCACCGACGCCGGTAATCTCTTCGACCCGAATGCGAAAGACTATCACAGAAGATTGCCCGTCATGCACGGGGACGGATTCGACCGGCGTCAATTTCGGAAAGCGAGAAAGAAGGCGGCGCAGAGCCCAATTGCGCTCTTGCTCGTTTGTGACCACTTCGTAACGCCCGAAGGCAATCACGCTGCGCCAGTGTAACTCGTCTTTGATGTCATCGACTTGAAGACAGGCGCGCGGATTGGCGGCCAGAGCGCGAGTCTTGCGACCGGCTAGCGAATGAATATAGATGCTATCATCATGAAAGATGTAGCTGACCGGAACTACATATGGGCCATCGTTAATCACACAGCCCAGCCGCCCGACGCGACTTTCGCTGAGCAATAAACGCGCCTCGTCAGAACTTATTTGCTTTATCATAAGAGAACCCGTAAGCCCACGCCGTTGATGCCTGTCATACAGTAAGTGGCGCTTGAATGACTTTATCCTTGTTACGACTTCGCACTATCTCGACCGAACATTTGGCATGCGAAGCGACAGCTTGCGAGACTGACCCCAGCCAGAGACGTGTCAATCCTCGGTAGCCGTGAGAGCCGACCACTATCAGGTCCGCGCCCCAAGCCTCGGCTTCATCAGTGATAGTGTATTTCGGGTGGCCCGCGATTATCTCGGTCGTAACAATCAGGCAGCCGCCCTGCTGTTGGCGGAGCCGCGCGGCAGCTTTATCAACAGCCGCGCGCGCCTGGTTTTCCGCCGCAGTCGCTAATTCATCGAAGTAACTGTCGGGTGGGACCCAGGTTCTCGAATATAGGCAAAAGAGGCGGCTCTACAACCGATATGACTTTCACCTCGGTATCGTTAAGGACGGACCACGGTTTCTGAGCGATCTCTTCTACAGCCGCATCGCTGAAGACGGAACCGTCTACTGCTAATAGGATTTTCATTTTAAACCTCCCTCAATTCAGTTCTGAGTGACAAGTGCAAAACAGTTACTCAGCACTCAGCCCTGCCTTATGTGCTGGCAGCGACCGGCGAAGCTATCATCGGCCTCAGCGGTCGCGCGATAAGAACGGGGCTTGGGGCCTGGCGTAAAACGCGGTCTGCGTTTGAGCCGAACAATGCATGCATTCCGAATCCCGTGCCGCTTGCGCCCATGCAGATCAAATCGATATCCTTGTCCTCCGCGTAAGCCAGCACCTCGCGATAAGGATGGCCCTCGCGCACGGCCTGTTTGACATTGCACCACAGGCGGACCTCGGCGGGCACGGCGTTGTTAAGCCGGCTTGCTGCCTCGTTAAACGAAGCCTCGACGCCGAAGGGCATGTAAGCGAGCTCAGGCGCTTCTGCCCTGACACGCAACGGCAATACGTGAATCAGGTGAAGCTCGGCTTGATACTCTTGCGCGAGCCAAAGGCCATAGGAGAGCGCCAGCTCCGAATCGCTTGAAAAGTCGTAAGCGACAAGCACACGTTTCAAGCCGATGCTGTTATTCGTTGCGCCCGCCCATTCCACTTCGGAAGAGTGAGTGACCAAAACCGGGCAGGGCGCTGTGCGACAGATGGATTCGGCTGTCGAGCCAAGAAGCGCCGCTGCGAAAGGTTGACGGCGCGAGCGCATTACTATCAGGTTAATACGTCGCCTGGCGGCCTCGCGTGTGATGGCGATCTGCGGATCGCCTTCCACCACTACGATCTTCGCGGAAATCTCGCTCTCGGCATCCGGACGAAGGTGCTTTTCAATTGAATCCCTGAGCGTCTCTTCAATGTGGCTTCGATCTATCAAACTCGTCTCTGTATCATCTCCTGTGCAGTGCATGACGGTCAGTCGTGCACTGAAGACTTTCGCGAGAGCGATAGCGTAGCTGAGCGCCTCGTCCGAGTCGGGTATCAAGCCAATTGGACATAGAATGCTCTCAAAGCTGATACGTTCGTTTAGCACCATACTTCACCCGCGTCGAGGTTGACGTAGCGCTCCTTTCGACAATACCGATAGCAATGAGCGTGCCGCCCTTAAATAGCTGCAAGATCGAGCCTGGCCGGGTGAGATTGCGAAATATCACCAGCGAGCAGCGGAGAATTCCGCAGCCTGAAAGGTAGAGAGGGCGTATTTTTAAGCGGCCTAGGTGGGTGTGTCTTCGAGCTTTTTCAAGCGGTAGCGAAGCTGGTCGCGAGATATGCCTAACAGCTCGGCGGCGCGCGTCTGATTTCCGCCACTACGCTCAAGGGCCTGCCGCACCAGCGACATCTCCACTTCATCAAGGGTAATGCCTTCTGCCGGGAGGCTGAAATGCGAAGATGAGGATTGAGTTGTGAGAGATGGAGCTTTATCTCTGGTTTCTACTTCGTCCTTCCCAAGGCCGCGCGGCAAGTAGGCGGAGGTTATCAGGTCGCCGTCTTCCAGTATCATCACGCGCTCGATGACATTGCGCAGCTCGCGCACGTTGCCCGGCCAATCGTAGTGACGGAATATCTCTACAACGTCGGGGCGGAAGCCGCGGACGCGCTTCCGCAGCCGCTGGTTGAAATGAGCGACGTAATGCTCGGCCAGCGTAATAATATCTTCGCCTCGCTCGCGCAGAGCAGGAATGTCTATTTGAATGACAGAGAGCCTGTAGTAAAGATCGAGCCGAAAACGTCCGGCTTCGCTTTCGGTTTTTAAGTCGCGATTAGACGCGGCGATCACGCGCACGTCGAGCGGAATGTCTTTTAGCCCGCCAACGCGCCGGAATGAGCCTTCCTCAAGAACGCGCAGCAGCTTTGCCTGAACATTCAATTCAAGCTCGCCTATTTCATCTAGGAAGAGAGTGCCGCCCTCAGCCTGCTCAAACAGCCCTTCTTTGCGACCCTTGGCATCGGTGAAGGCCCCCTTCTCATAGCCGAACATCTCGCTCTCAATCAGAGTTGCAGGGATTGCCGCGCAGTTGATGGCGATAAACGGCGCGTCTTGGCGGCGCGAGCCGTAGTGAATGGCCTTTGCAACCAGGTCCTTGCCCGTCCCCGACTCTCCCTGCAGCAGCACCGAAGAGACTTCGCTTTCGGCGACCTTGCGCGCAAGCTGAAACATCTCTCGCATACCGGGAGACTGGCCCACTATCTGGTCGAAGCTGAACTGACTTGCACGCTCTCGGCGGATTGAGCGAACTTCTTTGCGTAGCGATTGCGCTTCTATTCCATTTCGGATTGTGACCTGAAGCTCTTCGAGGTTGATAGGCTTGCCTATAAAATCGTAAGCGCCGCCGCGCAAGGCAGCTATGGTATCCGACACCATCACGTTGCCGGTCATCATAATGACTACGGCATCGGGCTGTCGCCGCTTGAGCTCGCGCAACGCTTCGAGGCCCGATCCGTCAGGAAGGTTAACATCCAACAAGACGGCAGCAGGCTGTTCGGCCTCAAACGCCTGGACGGCAGCAGCTACGCTAGGAGCTTCGGCTGAAGCATAGCCCCAGGTGCGCAGAGCTTCCGTGAGCGTCCACCTAATCAACTGTTCATCGTCTACGATGAGGATTTTTTCCTTGGCCATTATTCCTACTCGTATCGGCGAATCATAGCACCCAAGTAAAAAGGTAACAAGAAGCGAACAATTTAGTTTCCTCCGGCGTCTACTCCCCCTTGCGCCGATGCTCTCAGTGATTATTGCGAATAATTCATGAATCAAATATTGATCAATAATGATCGCCCCTGGTCCATTATTGACTGAAGTCGCAATCACTATTGATCTTGCGTCGTTCTTAGAAGATTTCAAAAGCAATGGCAATACTGAACGTGTATCGGTACAAAACTCGCAATCCTCACTCCTTCACCAGCCCCGAATGTTATCTCTGATTGAGAAGAGATAATTCTGCAAACCGGATGGAGGCAGAGCTTGGCCGCAAGAGGTCGGAAGTTGAAAGGCCGTCTCGACCATCTCGTAGCTTGACGGGGCAGGGAGCCATACATCTGCCGAGGTTCGCGACATTATATATTCACAGCATATGGGCCAGCCCGCCGTGTTTCAGATAATAAAGGGCATAGGCTATAAAGAACACCAGGGGAGCAGCCCAAACAATCCGAAGCGCTGTGTCAAATGACTGATGTTAGCTTCGCTTTCCAACCTATTAGCCTCGACTTGGGAAACATGCAGAAAACATAATCCTGCAACTTTGCCTGGCATAAGGATTGCTATCGTTTGGCGGGGAGCTAACCTGGAGTCTAAAACTTCTAATGCCCCCGTGTTCGACGGTAAGCTGGAAGGAGTGCCTATGTTAAATGATAGTGGTAGTCAACTAGAACTTGATATCCTAAAAGATGTTTGGGCAGAAGCAGCATGTTTCGCCTGGTGGGGATTTAATGCCCATGGGCGCGGCGCCATGTTAGTTGATTTAGAAATTGAAACTAACGACCTTACAGATGAGCTTACTTCAATAGGCTGGTCCTTCCACTATATATTCGGCACGGACAGTAGTAACAACAGCCCTAAGATGATCCAGAACTATGATCCGAGAAAGGAAATAGTATTCTTCGTGCGTAGGCAAGACGATTCGCTGTCTTGTTACGTGCTCGCATTATCACCATCGCCACCTGATGCAGCAGCAAAGGCGGCAGATCCACATCTGTCTCCTGTCATCACTGTATAGATATTCATGCCTTGCGCAGGGTAAATGGGTTTTGTTTTCAGAAGACGACAGGCCAGGCTCCTTTCAAGATGGAACAGGGGAACGATTCTGCAAACAGATACGCAGCCTCGATATTCACACCCCTCTGATCCTTTATTCAGACACACCAACTAAAGGTGAGCTCAAAGAAGCGCTACGGGCTGACTGCAAGCCTACATACTCAAGCCTTATATTGAGGAATTGATAACGAGCATAGCAACGTGCTTAACAGCTCACGCAATTCCGACTAACTGAATTTGAAGCCTTTTGGTAAGCGATAGTATTTCCCATATTTATGGTAAGATATGGTCCGGATATTAGAAGTAAGATGCTGAGGAGGAGTTATGTCTGTCACCATTGACCTTCCCGAAGAGATCGCACAGCAGTTACAGGCCCGGTGGGGCGACCTCGAACGCCGGGCATTGGAGGCTCTGGCTATTGAGGGCTACCGGTCCGAAGCTCTCAGCCTGGGGCAGGTTGCGGAAATGCTGGGTCTGTCGGTGTGGGATACTGAAATATTCTTAAAGCAGCGAAAGGTTGATCTGCTCTACACACTGGAAAACCTCAATGAAGACGTTGCGGCTATCGAACAAACCATCTCCGAATGATCGTTGTAGCGGATACAACCCCCGTTAATTATCTCATCCTCATCGATCGAATAGAACTTCTGAAACAGTTATATGGCCGCATCATCTTGCCTCAAGCTGTACGAGAGGAAATGCGGCGCGTAAGCACACCCGAAAAGGTGCGCAAGTGGGTGGAGAATCTGCCTTCATGGGTTGAGGTCCACACTCAAGGCGTGCCACAGATGCCACTAAATCTAGGCCATGGAGAAAGGGAGGTTATCGCACTAGCCGTCCATCTACAGGCTGATCTGGTTCTAATGGATGATAGAAAGGCGCGACTTGCAGCAATCGAGCGCGGGCTTACGGTGACCGGCACGCTCGCCATTTTGGCTGCCGCCGCGAGACGCGGTTTGGAGGATCTGCCGGCAGCACTCGATGCCTTACAACAAACTACGTTTCGCGCGCCGGCAAGTCTGATTCGGTCGATCCTTGACAGTTACCGGGCGAATAAGAATAGTGATTAATAGGTCACTTGTAACCGAACTCTCTTTATAGAGGCTCATTTGCTGGCATATCAAGCGAATCTTCTTCCTGATAATCTTCTAGATAAGAGCTGGGCTTTTGCGTAATCTTCCGCACATCTAGAAGTCGTTGAGATCGACCGGCGCGATAATGTTCGCGCTCGGGTCTGCTGCAAGAATTGCATCGGCAAATTTGAGGTCACACGTAGGGCACATCTCGCATCCTGTCTATAAATATATAGGTGGAACCGGGGCTGAATCGGAGACACCCTGAATTGCAAGTGCAGCCGGCGGGCTGGCGTGAGAGGTAGGGAAGTTCTGAGTCTGCTATCGAACTCGAGCATTTACCTCCGAGTCATCAGTCAACTACCGCTCCCTAAAGGGAAGCGGCTTGTGTCTGCGGTTGCGACACCATGCGCTTGTTGACAATAGCGCGTAAGCGAATGTTTAGCGCAGCGTTGTAATCAGCATTGGACCTATGCGAACAGACTTTACAAACAAACTCAGCCTGATTCTTGCGGCTCGCTTTCCGACAGTGGCCGCAAGCAGAGCAGGTGCGGCTGGTGTTGCTCGGGTCAACCGCAATTACGCCGACACCTTCACGCTTCGCCTTATACGTCAGGAATGCTCTAAGTTGAGAGAAAGTCCAGTTGGAATGCTTGGCTCTGTCTTTACGCCTAACGGTTGTCCGAGAGCGAATGTGCTTCAAATTCTCTATAGCAATCACTCTGTTCGTGTCTTTGGCTTTAGAGACAAGTTCCTTGCTAATTCTATGGTTCACGTCGCGTTGATAGCGGCTCTGTTTGCCGCTCAGTTTCTTGAGTCTGCGTTTGGCAGAGCGAGTGCCTACTTGCTGCAAGATGCTTCTGCGCTTTTGATACCACTGGCGGTTCTGCTCTATAGCTTCACCACTATAGGTTTGCCCGTCAGAGTCAGTAGCGATGTTGACGATCCCGAAATCAACGCCAATGGCATCGTCTATCTCTTGCGGCGTCGGTTCTGGAATCTCGCACACAGCAAGCAGGTAGAAGTTGCCCCTACGATACACAAGGTCAGACTCGCCTTGTCTGGATTCAAGTATTTTCTTCTGACACTCGCCACAGGCGTAAGGGATTGGTTGCCGACCGCCGATAGTCCAGATATTGACGAATTGCTTTTCGGTTCGCCACGTCAGGATGCGGTCATCGAAAGCGATTGCGCCAAGCGGTTTGAATCGCCTTTGCGTTTGCTTATCCAGCTTGTAGGCATCGGCAACTTTAGCGATGCAGCGCACAATAATCTGAGCCGAAAGCCCGAATTGCTTCCTCACTTTCGAGTAGTAGGCTTTGTGGATGGCGTACTGTCTGAAGGTCTGAGCCTGCCACGCAAGTTCGCTGATAGTGTTGCAAGCATCGTTGGCTTGCTCAAGGGATTGCTTGAGAAGACGGGCCTGCTCTCTACTCGGCAGCAGCTTGACTTGCGCTATCAGTTTCACGCATCGGAGTGAATCAGCTTTCGACGTAGTTTTCAAGTATTGAACTACGCGCCGGGCCTCCTCCCCGCCATGAATGACAGGGTATCCGGCCCTACGGAGATTTGATGAAGGCTATGAAGTGCGTGGATTGCAGGACTAGAGAGTTGTTGCACTATGTGGCTACAGGTTGCCGGACGCGTGATCTAATATGGTGACTGCGGATGAGGTGAAGCCTGGAAATGATAGTAATATCAGACAGCTAACTATTCTACCTTGTGAGATTGAATTTGGGGCCGCTTAGTACAGGCAATCTTGTGACTCGTAAGTAACATGCCGCCCTGCAGAGTTGGTTCTCGGATGGGGTAAAGCGGAGGGGAAATGGACAGCGAGGCAGGCGTATCACTTAGAACGCCCTTAGAGTTTCCGATTGAGGTTGCCAGGAGCGGTGACGTTCCACATATTCTCGCCGGGGGCATCCCCGTCACGCCCATCAACACTGCGTTACGACACAGGGCCGATTTTATGGGGGCGACCCGCAGCTCGATCGACACTTTCTTGCGCGCCGCCTTGCTGTACGTCGAGTTTTGTGCGCACCTTGGGCTCTCGTTGCTTGATGTAACCAACGAGAAATTCTGCCTGTTTAAATCGGGGCTGCTAGGAAACAAATTCAAGGATCGGAATGGGGACTACGTGGGGCTGAAGGGGCGACGAGGAAAGCGGACAGCCGACCTGATGCTCGCCCTGCTGTACTCAACGGCGGCAGACATCGAGGCGCAATACGACGTGCGGTTCGACTGGCGGCGTTATGGGCCGGTTCCCACCGAGGTAGTCGATTGGATCCGCTCACTGGGAGGGCGCCGGAAGCTGGCCGGCATCAGCAGGGTACATAAGATCAAATACAGCACGCCAAAAAAACTCGGTCTGCCGGATGCGCAATTTAATAAGCTGCTCAGACAAACTTATGAGCGGTGGGGGAAGGCTATACCCGATGGGGACCTCAGCTTTAGCGAAAATCCGGAAGGCCAGCGAGGCGCGCTTTTTTTTCGCAATCTAGCGATACTGCTAATTTTGCGTTACGCCGGAAGTCGGCGCAGTGAGATCTCGACCATCAGGCTCTGTGACATTGACCGGGTCAACTCCAAGCTCCATCTGGTGACGAAAGGGCACGGCGGCGAACGTCTGCCAGTATACCTCCACCCCTTTGTTGAGCAGGCGGTTTTCCTGTACGTGACCGGGTTTCGTCCTGTCGTGAATTCCAAGGCTGAGAGAGGACGGGGTTGTTTTCCTAAGCCACAGCTTGCGGAATTATGGCCAGGGTTTAACTGCTCAGTCAATTCGTAAGCTGGTAGACTGCTTACGCATTTCTTTGGACCCGCCGTGGGACAAGTCGTGTACTCCGCATACCCTACGACACTCGTTTGGTTATGACCTTCAGCGGCTCGGGAGTGTGTCCCTCCTGCGGCGGCAGATGCGACACCGATCGCTCACATCCTCTGAGCCCTATTTAGATTCTCGGGATGAGCTCGCTGATGATCTTGTGGGCGAGGACAATGCGGGTCTTGAAGAGTTGTTCGACGAGGCAGGGCTGATCGAGATACTGAGAGATGGAGAAAAAAGGTAGAGCCAACACAGGACAGGCTGGTTGGGCGGATGACGAACGCATTCGCCGGCTGGTCGAGGTCTTTTTCGAGCAAGCAACAGTCTACTCAAAGACGGGGCGGCGGCACTTCGAGGAATTTGTCGGGTTGCCTATCCCGGAAGTGATCCGAGCTCTGAAGAAACTCTCCTGGACGCGCTTGCGTGAGCAGTGGGCACGCCAACGATTGCTGCAAGCAATGGCCGACTCCGCGGTGAGGGCTCGCTTTAAGCGCGATTTTAATCCCACCAGAATTTGCAGGCCCTTGGGGATCTCAACAAAAACCCTCCACCGATTGGTGGGGGACGAATATCAGAAGATTAGAGCATCCTTGCCGACAGCCGGAGAAATCGTTCTGGTCACCATCCAGCAAATAGTGCGGGACGGCGGATCCCTTGATCGACTGAAGGAGAACGCGATCTATGAGGCTGCCGGAGTTCATCCTTCTAATGGACCCTGGCTGACTGAAGCACTCGTGAAGGCGCGTTTACAGGTGACGAGACGGGGCGTAGCACCTTTAGCCCCGCCTTCCGATCGCCACAATATCAAGGTTTTTGAAAATGGCTGGATCGATCTGGATGATGATTGTTGGGATTTCAAGTTCTGCGGGAAAGGCACGTTGCAGCGATCGACATTGCGCAGCGACATAGGGGACCTCGCCTGGGCAATCCTAAGGCAGGAGCTTGAGTCATCAGATTTGGAGCCTGGCACAATTATTAGCCATTATTACAGCTTCGCGTGGGCGGCCGAGCTACTCGGGGCAGAGGTGCAAGACATCCGCGAGGCCTCGCTGGGAGCAGTGCAAAGGGCGTGGGCGAGCAGTTTTGAGAGCAATCATGGTTCGCGCCCTCGGCGCAGGAAGAATACTCCCAATCCTAACGGGCGCGGAGAACTTTCTGCGGCTCAGCGGAAAAGAGCCCGCCATGCGTTGTTTAAACTGTTCGCAAAGCTCTATACAGATTGTCAATCCGGGTCGGACGGCCAAGCTGAGATAAAAAAAATACTGCAGTGGTTGTATCTGATGGCATCTCCCCCGAAGGGGAGGCAAGGAGAGGACTTCTTATCGGAGGAAGAGTTGGACTCTGTCATCAAACACTGCCTAGAAGATATCCGGGTGGGAAAGTGGTTTGTGGAAGGGCTGTCTAATCCGCTCGGGTTAAGTGGGCGGGCCCGGGTGTTTAGGAACGCAAAGCCAATCGTAAACTGGGGCGCCGGATTAATAGTTCTGCTGATGGCGTTCACGGGGCTCAGGAGGTGGAGCGTAATAAATCTTCGCACCACGGATTGGCGCGAATTGCGGCCCGGTTCTCTATGGACTGGCGTGGCGACACCATAAAAAAAATGAGGAAGGCATGGTCCTGATCCCCGGCCTCCTGGCTAAGCAATTAGACCTCTATGCGGCGATGACTAGGCCGATCCGCGAGGCTCTCGGCACGGATTGACTTTTCCTCACCTGGGGCGGGTGCGGGTGTTGGACCTTCTTCAAGAGCGGCGATGCATTCAACTGGATATTAAGGCGATTCGTCCGGAGACATGATTTGAAACGTGACGCGGAGCCGATCAGGCTGACGTCAAACGTCTTGCGTCGCACCTACACGACTCGCCAACTCTACAGGGGAAGGAGCGTGTACGCATTGCAGCGGCAGCTCGGTCACACCTCCATCCGCACGACCATTCTTTACGCCAAGCAGGACCTGTTTGAACACCCGGCGCGGGTCGTCGAGTCGCTAGACGCCTACGCCCGGAGCGTGCTTCTGCTCTGGTCGAGGCCGCTCTTGCTGGAGGGCCTCAATCCTGATGAGATGGCGGCGATCGTGACGGCCAAACGGGAGCGCGACCAGCAGGTTGGGCTCTGTCGCTACAGCACCTGTGTCAAAGCCGAGCGAGGCAACCCGCCGCCTTGTTCTTTGTGTGAGCACCTGGCGACCGGTGAAGAATTCCTACAAGCTTGGGAGACCGAGTTCAACTGGCGGCGCAGGGAGCTCAACAGGCTGTGCTACACCAACGGAGCTACGCACCTGACGGTCCAGGCGGCTTACCAGCTTGAGCACTTCACAGCCAACTACCAATACGTCACAGACTCCCTGGCAGATAGGTGCGTAGAAGATGGCCGAGGCAATCATGTCGATGGCTGACTCTGAAATCGCCCTGGCGAGCCACGAGTACCCGCCCGATCATTGGGCGGAACTAGCTCGTTTCGTGGCCGGTGATCTACGGGACCCGAAGGGGCTCTTCCGCCTGGCTGATGATGTTTGGGACGCGTGGCCTTACGCGACAAACGGCAGGCGGGCGGAAGCTATCCGGCACCGCCTCCTGTTCAGCCGCCTCAAATCGTTCCTGAAGCCCTATGTGAAGCTTTACTGCTATGCCAAACTGGTGGGCGGAGAAGGCCTGTCTCAAGAGACCGCCAAATTACCCGCGCGACTCTACGATATTGATCGGTACCTTGTCAGGCAAAACTACTACTGCTTGGAAGCCATTGCGTCTCCTGAGGTATTCACGGAAGTCTGGCGAGCTGTGATAAGTGAGGCGGATAGGGAGCCGGGCGAGGTGGCACGCGCTGTCGCCGGCAAACAGGAAAAAATCCGTGCCTTCTGGCTCTACATGCGAGCAAAGTACAACTCGCCCCGGGTCGTACCGCCCGTGCGGCGCTCGCACCGCCGCAGCTGGCAGGAGGTTGCTACAGATAAAGATCGGCTGATTCCTGAAGCGGTCACGGTCCAACTGGCGAACCGACTTGCGCTTCACCGCGACGGAAAAAGCCTGTTACGCCGCTACGACCACCTCCGCCTGTGTGTGTTGATGTTGGCTATCGCCCTCGGGAGGCGCATCGCCGAAGTGCTCGGTGCCCCGCGCGGAGAGGGTCCGAGCGGACCACTGGTGAGGTATCCTTGTCGGGGAGGCCCCACGAAAGATGCATTATGGTGTCGGTTTCAGCCGAATAAGGGCGGGCGATCAGAACTTGTTTACATCAGCCCCGAATGGGAGGACATGGTTTGCTATTGTGTGCGTTCGCTCATTACTTATGGCGACGAGGTCCGGGAGTTAGCAGTACCTGAAGAAAAAAGTCTACTCATTCTGGTGTCGGAATGGAACTACACGGGTGGGCCTGGCGTCTTTAGCTTCAAACTCGACCACCCGCAAAACGTCAGCTCCCGGGCCGGCCGTTACAGACGCCTGTTCCAAGAAGGGAGACGTGTCGTTAGAGGATTGAGCTATCAAGGGTTTTACCTCTGGATGAGAGGCTATCGCAAAGCTGACGGCGCCAGGAAAGAAGGCGGGGAGAAGCGCTTCAGGGCCATCCCGGGCGTCTTAGAGAAATGGCGGATCTCTGTTGACGGGAAGCCGGACGGAAAGATCGCAGAACTGCGTTTCGGTGACGCTCGCCACACCCGACAAACCGCCCTGGCCGCAGACCCGACGGTCCCTGTCATTGCCAGGCAGAAAGACCTGAATCACTCCAACCTCGACACTCAATTGTTCTATCAACATGCCGCACGGCATGAAGACGACTGGCTACAGAGGAAGGTGAAAGAGGGCGGGCTGTACGGCAAGGGTAGTGAGTGGCTCGAACAATTATACGGACGGTTTGATGGGGAGGCAGTAAAGTGCGCCTGCGGTCGGGGAGGAGTATGCCGCTGTCGGGAAGGCGAAACCCTGGGGCGGGGCTTCAGGATGGGGCGTCCGGTGATATTGGACGAACGGTGGCGCGACCTGATACAAAATAACCCGCTCTTCATCGAAGTTCATCGAGTAGGCTGCGGTTACTGTGTATTGCCCAGAGGCCCGCAAGGGTGCCAGGAATACCTCAATTGTACAGAGGCTACGGAGGGCGGATGTCAGTGGTTTGTGGTAGACAAAAACAACGTAGAGATGTTGGCGGAAATGGCCGAGAGGGCCAGGCGACACTGGCTAAACAAAGTGAAAAGTGAGCAGGCCGGCAGAATCGTTGAGGCGGGCAGGCACGACATCCTAGCAAAGCGAACCGTCCGGCTGCTGGCAGGAGTTCTAAGGAATATGGACGACAGAGCACGGTTTGACGTAGAGGAGTTCCTCAGCAATCAAGAAGGGACCTCATTAGCTGCCTTCACTCAATACGTATGGCAAAGCCTTGACGTAATAAACGAGCCGGCAAGCCTGCCGACGAATGGGGCGGAGAGCATGGGAGGACAGGGGCAGTTACAGAGAGTCCTCCCGGCGAGTCGAGACTCTGCCGCAGGGGATAGCCTTGAAGAGTTCAAAGTACGATGGGGGTGGGCAGTCCGCCGCGGAAGAATGGCGGTCTGTGAGGTGCTCTACAAGAATAGTCACGCGATAGGTAAGCCGGACTGTGAAATGTCCGTATCCACATTGGCAAGACAGGCAGGCCTCAGTCAGCGCCATTGTTTTACGGTTATATCCCAGCTTGAGGCGCTCGGATTCATCGAACACAGTTGTATTCAAACCGGGAGAGCGAAAAAGGGGAGTCGGTTTACCCTGCACCTGGCTCCAAAATTAGGCAGGTTGGATGAGAGTGAACACAGCGATGACGCATCAAGCGGCGTCTGATAACAGCTACTAAAATAATATCCCTTCGAACCAAGGTAACTATTACTTAGAACCACCCTTCTGTGTAATAACAGCGCTAGAAATGACAAATCTTCAAAATAGTGAGTACTAATTTGCTGATTATCAGACGAATGTTAGTTGATTGACCTTCCACTATCGATTAAATCTCAAGAGCGGTGAGGCAATTCCGCGCAGCTTGCTGCGCCTCCTTTTCCTCTTCTCCGCTCTGATACCTCGCAGCTTGCTGCGAGTGATGTTCATTTAACGCGAGTCTTGAGTTGATCAGAATGAAACAAGACCCGAATGACGGAGATTGTAAGCCAACAGCTTTAGCTTTATCGTGCTCCACAATCCCCGTCACCTTCGTGAATAGATTGTATCTATAAACAGATGACAAAGCTGACCCAGGAAAGTCTCGATTCGCTGACGAATACTGCTGAGCATCGCCTTGTGCTCATGCACATATCTGCGCGTGATCATCAGCAAATCAGCTTCATCGGCAAGCAAGGCAATCGTCTCCGGCCCGCCATAAGCAAAGCCTCCAACCAATATGCGGCCATCTACCGTCATCCCCAGATCAATCGCCGCATCACGGTCGTGGCAGTTGCCTGCCGTCAGCATTGCTCCGATGATCTGCCCGTTGATGTTGAAAGGGTACAAAAGATTAATGCCCAACCTTGCCACCGTCTTAGGCGGTGACCCGTTCTTTCTCTGTTTTTACCATGGCCGGTTAATGCTAAAATTCCGCTATGGAAAAAGATTACGTCGAACAGCGCGATGGCGGGTACTGGATCAAGGGCACTCGCATCTCGCTGGACTCTATCGTCTATGCCTTCAATCGCGGCGCGGCGCCGGAGTTGATCAAACGTTCCTTCCCGCTGTTAACCTTGGAGCAGATCTACGGCGCGATCACTTTCTATTTGTCTCACGAACTGGAGATTGACTCTTACCTCGAAGAGTCTGAGAAAGAGTTCGAAGCTCAGGCCGAAGAAATGAATGCCGAAGCTCGTCGAGCCAATCCGGAGTTGTTTGAGCGATTGGAGCGGGCGCGTCAGGAGCGTGGGACCACTCGCAGATGAAAGTCCTCTTCCAAGCCGACGCCGACCTCAACGAAGAGATAGTCGCTGGTGTTATGCGCCGGGAACCCGCCATCGATTTCCAGACCGCAGAAGATGCAGCGTTGCGCGGGTTAAGTGATCCGGACGTGTTAGCCCGCGCCGCCAGCGAAAATCGGATTCTTGTCACCCATGACCGTCGCACTATGCCGGGCCATTTTGCTAATTATATTTTTCAGAATGCCAGTCCGGGCGTGTTTATAATCTCGCAGCAGTTACGCGTGAGGACAGCAATCGAAGAACTGTTGCTTATATGGGTGGCTTCTGAGAGCGAAGAGTGGCGCAACCTGATAGTCGAGCTTCCTCTTTGAAAAGGTCGTAAACTAAAATAGCCACCAAACGCGGGTTATTGAATCCTGTTGTCGTGTGGCTTCAGGAGCGATCTGGTCAGGAGCAGGCACGTCCGAAAGGTTTTTGTTTCCACAATTCCAACGATTACCGTTGTGGGAACTTCATCCTCGAAGTTAAGGAGCCTCTTGCACAGCGAATCGGATCTGTAGGGTCTCTCCTCTTCAATGATTCTCTTCAACGCCGCCGTTATCATTCGGAGAGTCTGCTTTTTAGCCCCAACGCCTCCTGCTCGCGCCTGAGTTCCGCGACTATCTCATCCTCGCTCGGCAGGTAGAGCCGGTAGCGCGAGGCGAAGATATTCCGTTCCCCCTCTGGCAGCGTGTAGCGGACGACGGCATCATTTTTCTCCGCACACAGCAGTATCCCGATGGCCGGGTCCTCCCATTCCTCTCTCACCTCGCGCGTGTAGTAGTTGACGTACATCTGCATCTGCCCGATGTCTCGGTGCGTCAACTTCCCGATCTTGAGATCTATCAGCCCGAACGAGCGAAGCAGCCGGTTGTAGAAGACCAGGTTGACGTAGAAGTGATCGCCCTCTATCGTGATCCGCTGTTGTCGTGCGACGAACGAGAAGCCTTTGCCGAGTTCTAGAAGGAATTCTTGTAGATGATCCAAGAGCGCCGCCTCCAGTTGTGACTCGCTCAGCGCCGGCGATTCCTTCAATCCCAGGAATTCAAGAACGTAAGGGTCCTTAACGAAGTCCCGCGCGGCATATTTTTCGGCCCCGGAGCGGGCGCGCCTGAGCACCTGCCTTTTGTGCGTACTCAACGCAGCACGCTCATAAAGCAGCGAGCTGATCTGCCGCTCCAACTCACGAGTTGACCATCTCTGCTCCGCAGCCTCCTGCTCATAAAAGGTACAGGCCTCTGCGCTTTCAACTTTCATCAGTAGACGGTAATGCGTCCAAGATAATTCTGTCCGCAGTGCGGTCAGAATCGGGAAGGTGAGGTAAAACTCCCTCATCCGCCAGACGCCGCGGGCATTGAAGCCGCGCCCGAATTCCGCCGTCAGCTTATCCGCCAGAGACTCTATCAAGCGCGCGCCGTAGTCTGCGCGCTGCTTCCCTTTCTGCTCATGCTCGACGATGGCCTGGCCGATCAGCCAGTAGGCGCGCACCATCTCACTGTTGACGTTTTGCGCCGCCCGCAGTCGCGACTCATCAAGAATCGTGCGGACCCTTTGATAAAGGTCGGCGACCTCCTCCGGATCACCAGCCCAGCGCGCCGGCGTATGACTTGCGCGCCGAACCAGTGCCTGAGATTTATTGACCTTCGATTTTTTCCCTGACTTGGATTTAGGCACTCCCTGACGCCTTCCTAACCTTTCAAGTAAACAGGAATCATTCTCTTGCGTCCATATCAAATCTGTGTAACAGCGTTAGACTATCTGGTCATCGAACCTTCGACGGTAATCCTCGCCCTCGATCAGGACTGTTTTGCACATCTGGTAGAGACGACTCCGCAGCCTCGCGCCGATTCGATCTTCGAGCGTCTCGTCCACAGATATCCGTCTCTGGTCAAGATAGTTGGTCGTGAGTATCGTAAGCTTCTTTTCATTGTACCGGGAGTTGATGATTAACCCTATCGTATCCTGCACCCACTCGGTCGGCTTCGCCGCACCCAGCTCGTCCAACACTATGACCTCGCACTCAAACAGTGGCGTGAGGACCTCCATCTCTGATGTGTTGGTGTTCGGGTTGTAGCTGCTTTGAATCTCCTTCAGCAAAGAGCGGTATTCGTAGAACCTGCACTCTATTCCCTTCTCAATTAGAGCCTGCAATATGGCCACACTCAGGTGAGTTTTGCCTACACCGCTCTCGCCCATAAAGAGGATGCCTCGGTCCACTAGCGGATAATCACGCACGAGAGAATGTGCGTAGTTATAAGCCCGAAGCTGAGACGGGGCCTCTCTGGAGGGCTGATAGTTTTTAAGTGAAGAATCGACGTAAAGCTTAGGGATGCGAGCATCCGCCAGCAGCTTGTCGCGGCGCTCCTTCAAGCGACAACCACATGGGCGCACGCCTTTACCCTCAACAAACTCCCACATTGTTCCTGAACATAGCGGACAGGCCGGAGAAGGTGTTGCGAGTTCCCTTTCTCCATCACCGGGACGCGCTCCAGGTTCACTTCCGACCGCGTACAAAGCGTGTGCGTTTGCCATACTATTCCTCCAACTGATTGCGTCGCCCTATGAGGGATTGAGCCAGCTCGCGCACCCTTGGCGCGTCCTCCGGGAGCAGATACCCGCCGGCGGCGACGGCGATCTCGGCAAGGGTCACATCAATCGCCTGCCCCTTGCCTTCAAGCATTGAGACACATATTTCGGCTGTCTCGACGAGCTCTTCCGTGGTTAAGTTTCTTGGCTGGTATGAGGGTTGTCGTTTAGCGCCCACCATAAGCTCTGACCTGGCGCGCCGCGCCGAGTCCGCCATCAACCCGTGTTGTCGAAGCACGTTGTAAGCCTCCCGCTGTGCTACACGGGCCGCTTTCGGTAGTCCGCGATTCTCTAACCATTCGCGCGTCCGCTCGTGCTCACGCGCCGCTGCTTGAGTTGCAGCGCTGCGCAATGCCGGTTCGAGTTCGCTCTTTAATCGTCTGACAATTTCATCCAACGAAGCTGGCGCGTGGCCTTGCGTGTGTAGGTGCCCAGTCTTGGCTGCCTCTGTTGGAACCTGGTTGTCCTGACCATGGCGGGATCCTGGGTCCGGAGGTGCCTTATCCTGACAGCCATTTTCCGCGCCGTTTTTCGGCGCGCTGAAATTCATGTTAAGGTCTGAACTTTCTGAAGTACCGAAGGTATCATTAAAGCCTGCTTCATTCCGTGAAGCACGAGCCTCACCGTTTGAAGCAGGAGAAAAGTCCAAAATTTTTTTACTGACAGGGGCCGGCTTAACGCCGATCGAGGAAGCTGCTCGGTTGAGAAATATCCTCATCCCTACGCCATTCTTACCAGAGAAATAGCCGATGATTCCCTCCTTGTGCATCCATGTCAGTGCCTTGTTTGCCGTGGCGCTGGAAACGTTTAATAAATCGCAAAGCACGTCCCAGGCTTTGACGTGCTTCCCTTCCCTGATTTCGGCTTCAAACCTCAGGACGCCCTGGCACTCCCAGTAGTCATTTGGCGCGTTCGTCAAGCGGAGGTAGATTTTACTCATCAGCGGGGTCACGCGGTCGGCTTCCGGCGACGTGATAGCTGAGATGATCTCGTCGTCGATCTGGCGGAAACGCTTCCGATACTCGTTCGGGCCGAGATCGGTCTTACGGATGAATCGCTGACTGGGAAGAGCTTGCATTGCCATACTAAATTTCCAGGTTAGTTCCCTTCTTTACGGCAGTGACGAAGGCTATCAATGTGCGGAACCATATTCCGGCACACAAATACCTGCTCGCCATCAAGCAAGTTAACCACCGTACCTGAAGCCCAATAAGCTTTCCGCCTTTCGCTTCAGGTCTTATCAATATCCATTGATCTTCCAGGAAACGTACTTATTGCTTCCGTCCCATTCCTACAACAAATGGGGGTAGTTTGTAAATTCCCCTGAACTCGTACTGCATGTGGTGAAAGAATATTTCGTTAGTAGAAATAAAACTTCGTTAGTGGAAAATTCTCTTCCATAGTAGCACCCTAATTTCCTCCACTGAAATTTCTCTTCAGCGGTAGCAATAATGTTGCCTCCATAGAAATGATTTTGCAGCCGTAGTAGTTTTATTTCCTCTATGGAAAATTATATTCATAGGTGGAAATATCGTTGCATAGGAGGCAATAATATTGCTCTGGTGGGAAATATATTGCATTGGCAGCAATGCGGTTGCTCTGGTGGAAGTAGTTTTGAGGCCGTAGCAGTTTTATTTCCTCTTCTGTGATTAAATTTCACTGGTGGCAGTGATCTTACTACCGGTGAGATAATATTGCTTAGGTAGAAAGATTATTTCCTCCATAGCAATTTTATTACATGGGTATGATTATTGCGGTTTTTCAATAGAATATAGGAACCGGACGCCTTTTATGACCTGCTATATCTAATTTCATTTGATGAAATACATGTTCAACGGCATTCCTATTAGGTTCAACCAAGGCAAGATTTAATCCACTAGCACGATGTGGCCGGTGAGGAAGGGAAGCCAAGAAAGCAGATTCAATATCTATGAAATAAAATTTCATGGGTATTGAATCCTTAATCTTCGAAGTGATAGTGGCGCCTTACGGTAGTGGCGGAATTCTGACGTGAGAGGAAGAGTTTAAAAATGGTTCCCTTTTTCGTCCGGGTGTTAAATGTCTCAGGTCTGGAAATAAAACCCAGCTTTTCGAGGTCACGTGCGATTGATGAAGTTTGACGCTCGCTCATACCAGCCGCTGCAGCAAGTCGTGAGGTAGAGGTAAGGCACTCGCTACGTCCAATGGCGTAAGTCATTTCGAACAATGCCCGAAGGACCTTTGCCTGCCCATCTGTGAGGAAGGGCGTCCACTGTCCAAAGTACTCTTCAAATCCTGCTGCTTTAGCAGCCGCACGGACTATGCTTGTGTCATCACCTGATACTGGCTCGGAAGAAACAGTCTTAGCGTGCTCCGCCCTCACCCTCACGTCCTCAATTGTTACTGCTATTTGCGCCTGCTGAGATTCTGGTCGAGAAACCACCGCTTCGTTTATCACAGTTGCCGAAGCCTCTTGGGGAAGCTCCTCGTCTGGCAGCGCTGCGCTCGCCGAGGTCTCCTCAAGAAGAGAAGCCAGCGATGCTACATCCTTTCTTTGAGCGTTTTGTTCGGGTGCGGATACAGTTGCAGCTTTGTCCTCTAAATCTGACTGTTGAGCGGCAGAGACAGGCTGACCGACTTCATCCTCGCCGCCCTCATCACTAGATTCCGCCCTCGAAGTTATAGTATTCGGCTGCGGGAGTGGGATTAGCGGGCCCGGCTTGGGTTGGCCGGTTGGGGCATAAAACATCGCCATCACGTCTTCGGATGGCTTCACATCAGCCGCCCAGTCGGGTGTTTCAGTCTTACGATTGGACTGACGCTTCTTGCTTGACGACATTCACCGGGTCTCCTGGTTGGAGTTGCGCCTCCTGCGCCATGATCGCCGCGGCGACAGCCTGGTAGTCTTCGGCACCTTTACTGTGCGAATCATACTCAAAGATCGTCTTACCGTGGCTCGAGGCTTGTCGGAGCTTTGAGTCAGAACGGACAGGCGGCAGTACTTTGGGCGCGTAGGTTCTCCTCTATGAGCCTCAAAGCCTGGTGCGTAATGTTAGTGCGGCGATCCACAAAAGTCGGAAGTACACCTGATATGGCGGCCCGCTCGCTAAACATCTTTGCCAGCTCGGCCACCGAGTCCAGAATCCCCTTCGCCCCCTGCAGAGCCAGCCGGTCCATGTCGATGGGGATTACCAGCTCGTCCGAGTAGAGAAGGGCATTATTGTGAAGAATATTAAGCGCGGGCGGGCAGTCGAGAATGACGTAATCGAATCCTGTTGTCGGTGCCAGCCGCACTTTCAATATCAACTCACGCCCGGCCTGGCCGGAAATTATGTTTTCTGCCAGTGCGGTTCTCTTGTCGGAGGGAATTAAGAACAGATTCTCCCTCGCCTGGATCATTACTTGGTCGGTGGCCAAGTCTTCGACGAGCAGGTGGTAGAGCGTCGGCTGCTGTTTAGAGATTCTTATGCCGAGCATGTCGGCAGCGTTCCCTTGCTGGTCTAGATCCACCAACAAGACGCGTCGGCCGGCAAGCGCCAGCCCGTGCGCCAGGTTGACAGCGGTGGTCGTCTTGCCCACGCCCCCCTTAAAATTCTGAACCTGAAGCCGTCTGCAGATCATACCGCTATCCGCCTCCCATTCTGTATTTCGTACTCTGCTCAAGCTTTATCTTGAACTCGCGCGCGGCTCTGATTTCTGCGCTGGTCCATTCGTAATAACCGTTCGGACCTTTCTGTGGAGCTTCTATTTTCTCTTGCTTCAACCAATTCTGAAGAGTTCGTTTTGACACATTAATGAGGCGAGCAACTTCGCCGGTTTTCATGTTATACATCTTCTCCGCCAAAATGCAGGGTGTAAAATAGAAACCTTTCGTCGGTTACGGGGGTTGACCGCATGAAACTACATAAGAGCTACCAAGTCAAGCAAAAAGTACTGCCAAATGACATTCTTCGACGCCGTGGAGTAAACTAGCGATACATTCACGAGAAGGCTCTCACTCAGGCTCAAAGCGATTCCAGAAGGTTGTTTTTGAGCTCGCTTGGCAGTTTTTGTTGCATTCATGGCCGCTCCATAGAAACTAAGTACCACTCAGATCCTCCCAAGAGAGGCTGACCTGAGTCAAATTCACGCTTTTTCTTTTAAGAAATGACAGGCGTCGCAACCAAAATCTCCAACTGAGACTTCGTTAATCAACCCCATAAAGATCGCCCGGGATGGCGAATGGGACCGATTCGATTCTTTGGAAAGATACCGGAGATGAAACCTCCCCGGTACGCGTTATAGAAGGGCTTTTGTCCGTCGCGCCTGGGCTTTCCGCTGCTCAATCCTTTGCAGGACCGCCCAGAGCGGTTCGCTGGCCTTGATCAGGTCGTCAATGAGATCGTCCGTTAAATCTTCGCGTCTTATATTCCGAAACGCAAAGCCGAGTTGCTTTATCTCTTCCCAGAACAAGTGTGTAGTGTCGTACGGTTCGAAATCTTCTAAGTCTTCTACAGTTTGAGCCGACGTCTCACTCTGCTCGGGCTCAGACGTGAGGCTTCGGCTGCCGAGAAGTTCGTTAATTCGTCTCCTGAGTCTTTCCCCGGAAAGTCTCGCGCGGAGGTGCGCAGAAACAAGCTCCGCGCGCTTCTGTCTCGCCTCGGCGGTTGAGACGTTGAGGCGCTTGGGCGTGAGTCTTGACAATTGCTCGGCCTCGAAAAGGTTTATAGACCCTTTAGAGAGACTCTCAAGCACATCGGGAGGGAAGGTGAGTATCCTGATATAATGATCGACGAAGGTCGCCACCGAGATCCGCCCCGATGTTTCACGCTCCAGGATGGAGGATAGGCTGGCTCCGACTTTTAGCAGCTCTTCCCTCGGCCACCGCGATGGGCGCCCTCTTTGAGTGTCGGTAGCAGAGTACCGCTCGACGTGGCGGACGGCCCGAGCTAGCTTCACTAAATCCCTTTCTTTGAAGGAGGATATGCCCGGGAAGGCCCTCTTCAACTGGTCGAAGATAGAGCGCACCCACTCGGTAGAGGCGAGCGTATCGGGCTTACGTTTGCGGCGGCGTGTTACTCTCATAAGCGCGGAAAGCCTCCCCAATCGGGGTATGTTTCACATCGGGGTTATATTACACGTAGAAACAGTAAAATTCCATCGAAAAATAGAACTGGTTACACGAATGCTAAATTTCTGTAACCTATACTGGATTTATGGTATAATCATCCGTTGCCCTATAAAGCCCTTTGAATAGAAAGCTATATGGGGTTTGGAACTTCTTTGCGATCAAAGTAAGGAGAAGGGATACTAAACAGCCTTGGGCGAGTTTAAGATTCGTCTATTGCACATTTCTGACCTGCATGAGCGCGGGCCGCGCGAAAAATCTGGATGGCGTCGCCGGCGAGTGCTTGGAGATGCCTGGAAGCGTAATCTCGACACCATCCTGGCTGACGGGCCAATACATCTTATTGCTTTCACGGGGGACGCCGCTGACTGGGGGTTACCTGAGGAATACGAGAAAGTTACTGATTTCATCTCCGCCATGCTCGAGCAGATGAGACTCGGCCCTGACCGCCTGTTTCTTATCCCAGGTAATCACGACATTAATAGGAAACTGAAACCGAATGTATGGAGATCCCTTCGCCGGTATCTACCCCAGCTTCATCCGCAAGACATTTCGCGTTGGCTCTCAGGGGAAGCGACCGCGCCGCAGGGTGCGACCGCAAGCCATGCTAACGCGATACTTGAAAGGCAACACGCGTACCGGCAATGGATCAAATCCATTGATCGAGAGGTGCTTCTACCAGAGAATTCGCCCCACGGTCGGCTAGGCTACCGCAGCACACTGAGATTGTCCGAGCTACCTTTTGATATTCATCTTATAGGCCTGGACTCGGCTTGGCTCGCCGGCGATGATAATGATAGCGGCAAACTCCGCCTGACCGAAGACCAGGTCATGTTGCTTGCCACCGATCAAGGGGAATCACTGAAGGGGTTCCGGCTCGCATTAATGCATCACCCTTTAGATGAATTAGCCGATGGCGGCGATTGCCGTCGGCTTCTGGCCGAGCAGGTGGACCTTCTGTTGAGAGGGCACCTTCATGAATCAGAACCGCAGACATGGGCCGACCCAGACCGCACCCTCCGCCAACTTGCCGCCGGGTGTCTGTATGAGGAGCAGAGGGCGGATCGCTATCCCAACAGTTGCCAGGTCGTGGAAGCTACCCTCGACGCTAATGGGCGACCACTGAAGTATGAAGTTTGGTTTCGCGGCTGGGCTGAGCGCGGGCACTGGTTTAATGACGACAGGCTTTACTCGGGAAGCCATAATGGCCGCCTCTCCTGGCCTGTAAATCATTCAGAAGCTGAACGACGTTTGCAATTTGTCGCAACTGATTTGGCCGGCTCCTTTACTGAGAAGGAGCCCAGCTACGTGAGAGATACGCTTTACAGCACGCTCCTCCCTGTCACTAGAATGCCGCGTTTCGTGTACAGCGTTTCTTGTGACTACGGCGATGCTCAAGAGCGAGCGGCGCAGAAGGAGATTATTGCCCCACGTGACCCTGCCGAGATGTGCCCCTTCATAATTCGCGGTGGAATGATCCACTGCTTTCAGAACTTGAAAAACCCGAACGGTCCGTTCCGAAACCTGGTTGGAAAGGAAAGGGTCATTAGGTGGGAGTGCCGAGACTGGTGGGATCACGAGGACCGTTCCAGGTGGTTTGCGCAGCTTCTTAATCGCGCTCTTAACAAGCTTACAGGTCGGAGAGGGTTAAATCTCGATAAAGAACATAAACGCTACTATTTCACTCAAAAAGAGCCGGGCAAGCCCCTGGAGATCACCTATCGGCCGCTTAATAAGCCGACGTCAACTCGTAGCGTTGTGTGGCAGCCGGTATCGCAGAAAACCGGCGAGCCGAGGCCTTACTGGAATCATTTGGCCGTCTCGCTCCGATTTCACAGAGTTAGCAATACGGACTGGTGCCTAAGCGTCCGCCCTGAGATGCGAATCACGAGAGAAGGCCAGCAGTCCATCGCTTCCGAGAAGATTGGCGGCAAAGTGACCCGCGCAAAATCGCGGTTGTATAATTACGACCTGCTTGAGGAAATCAACTTCTGGAGAGATTATCTGAGCGGCAGCCAGCCCCGTATAGTCTTTGAGTTTGGCAGAGGGCAACATATTGTCGTCTCGACCTCGATGATGAGCGCCCCAATCGACTGGCCCGGTATTCCTGAAGAGTATGCCAAGAATTTCACAAACGTCGAATATGAAGATGACCTATTCAGCCAGGCCATGCTGTATCGCCTGGATAGTGAGTATGCCGGGGATGACGAAGAAGAAGAAGAAGAGGACCAGGAAAGTTGGGAAGATGAAGAGATCAACTCTTTCGGGAGTGATGAGTGAATCATGAATCACAAAGACGCCGCGCAAGGCCCTTCGATGAGCTGCTATTACATACCTGAGCCTATGCTCTCATTCGCAGGTGATAACGAGCACGTTGATCCTAAAACCGGCATCTTGCGTTTCGGACCGAAGTCATTTAAACCCGCAAAGCGTCATCCCTCTAGTGTGAGGATAGGAATCATAGGTTCGGCTGAAACCATTGAAAAAACAAGGAAATGGTTGGAGGCGACATCAGAAGGAGTGGCGGGTGATGACAAGCATCTGGAGTTTCCCGGATTTAAGCAGGACCGGGGGTTTCGTTCCGAATTAGCGTTCGACGATGCCTGGCTTGGCCAGCTAAATCGCTCCGAAATCGAGGAGGTATTAGAGATTCGGGCGGTGCGCTGGCGGTTTGAAGCGGTCTTGAAACTCCTGGAGAGCAAAATCGACCTTTTAACAAGCAAAGACCAACCGCCCGAATATATTATCCTAGCCTTACCCGACGACCTCTACGCCTCTTGCAGGGTCGCCAAGTATCGCGATAGCGATATCGGCCTAATCCATCGGGATCTGCGGCGGGCGTTCAAATCAATGGCAATGAAGTACCGCGTCCCGACGCAGATCTTGCGCGAGGCGACGATTGATGGCCGCGATAAGGATAAACCTTCCAAAATAGCTTGGAATTTCTTTACTGGTTTATATTTCAAGGCAGGCGGATTACCCTGGGGCCCGGCAGGACTCGTTCCCGGTAGCTGTTACATCGGCATCGGGTTCTATCGGCCACTCGGGTCGTATCTGAACACGTTACAGACCAGCCTCGTTCAAGCATTTGACGAGCATGGCAATGGGCTGGTTCTTAGGGGACATGATTTCACCTGGAACCCGGAGAAAGAAGGCACCGCATCTCCCCACCTGACTGAGGGTCAAGCGTTCCAACTTATCGATCTCGTGCTTACACGCTACTACGAAGAGATGCGGCAGACCCCTCAAAGGGTAGTGGTTCACAAGTCATCAAGGTTTTGGCCAAACGAACGGCTTGGCTTTCGCGCCGCGTTACGAGAACCGCGTTGATCGCTACGATTTAGTTGCTTTGAGCCGGCAGAGCACGGTCCGGGTTTTACCCGTGAGTCAATACCCAGTGCTGCGGGGAACGCATGTTTCGGTGGGCAATACGGATTATCTTTATACTACCGGCTTCATTGCGGAGTTGGGACAATTCCACGGTACACACGTGCCATCGCCTCTGCAGATCGCTGATCATGTAGGACATGATACACCGCGAGATGCGCTTTTAAGAGAGATACTCACTCTGACTAAGATGAATTCGAACTCTTCGCACCTGGGAGGTAGTCTTCCTATAACGCTACGATTTTCTCAGTTAGTCGGCGATATTATGCGCGAGATACCTAAAGATCGGGACCCGCTCCCGAACTTCAAATTCTATATGTGAATAAAGCGGGCTTGTTTGCGACGGAGATAGACCCCAAACCGGGCTAGAAGATAAGCCCCAATATATGACCCTCACAACGGCAGGGCTAGGTTTGATTCAAAAACAGCGCATCCGACAAGTAGGCAGTTCGTTGCACCAACTAACCTGATTCGCCAATCGAAGTGATCTGGATCATGGTTTTGCATCGTTATACAAAATATTATCTCTGCCATTCGGGGTGAATCCGATGAAGACTGAAAATCATAAAACTGGCTTGGTCCGCATCAATACAGAGTATGAGATTGCCCTCCGCAACGCCTTGCGGCTATGGGCCGAGGCAGTAACAGCACCTTCTACCGAACAACGCAGTAACATCCTTGCTTATAAACAGAAGGTGGTTGAAGAGTTTTTCGCTTCTACGAATAGAAACCTTGAAGATATCTCGGCCATCGATGTCGAAGAATGGCGACTCAAGCTTGAAGAGCTGGGCCTCAAGCCTAACACGATTTATGCCCGCGTCTGCTTTCTTTCCTCGTTCTATGAATGGGCAATACGCGAGCCCTTACTTAGAGGGTATGTACATAGCAACCCGGCCAGACTCGCGCGTCCGAAAGCCCCTAAAGCTTACCAGACCGAAAGCGTTAAAGCCTGGACCGATACGGAACTACAAGCAATCGTTGACGTGGTACAGACTAAGGCGGCCGGTGGGGACCTTGTGGGCAAGCGTGATTATGCATTATTGCTGTTTTACCTGATAACTGGCATGCGCCGGCAGGAAGTCATTGCCTTGCGCGGGCGCAACCTTAAATTCAACGACGAGTTCATTACTATTACGGGCAAAGTAAAGGGCGGTGATTATGTCGGAAGGGAAGTGCGCGATCCGATACTTAGGATGGCTTTGCTTGACTACCTGACTTCTTCAAATAGGATCGATGTGCTAAAGGGTGACGGGCCGTTGTGGACGAGGCATGATAGGGCGGGAAAGCCGGGAGCGACGCTCAGTTCGCACTCGTTCGTGAAGAATCTAAAACGATATGCACAAGAGGCTGGCGTAGGCGATGTACACTTGCATCAGACTCGACACAGCTTCGCCAGGATAATTGCAGAAGAGACGGGATCAATCACAGACACACAGGATGCGCTTGGGCATCGCAATGCTGCTACAACACGTATCTATGTACAGAGGATAGCCGTTAAACGTGATAAATTCAGCGGACATATTTCTAAGCGGATCGTTCGCGGCGGAGGGGGAAGTTGACAAACCCAAATTGCTGATAGACGAAGGGAGCCATTTACACTTCAAGAAAACTTGAGTGCGGTATTTAACCATGAAAAATGCAGTATGAAGTGTGTGGGTTGCAGGGCTAGAAAGTTGTTGCACTATGTGGCTACAGGTTGCCACACACGCGATTTACTATGATGGCTGCGGATGGAGTGCAGTCTGAAATGATTGCAATGTCGGACAGCAAGCTACCTCTCGTAGGCAAAACAGGTGAGATCGATGAGGAAGCTAGAGGGATATTAGAATTCTTATTGGCCGGGCCGGTGAATCCCCCAACTCTGCTTGTCGGTTCCGGACTTTCAATATGGGAGCCGTCGGATCTGCCTTCGGGGCAGGATTTCACGAGAGCAGCGTTTTCAGTCCTTTTTGCCGATATACCTATGTTATCCGCTCCTGAGAAGGTGCTGCTTGAAAAAGTCTTTGGGAAGCAGTGGTCATCAAAGTTCTCCGGGATGCCTTTCGAACACTTGATGGAATGCTGCCCGGCCGAAGAAAAGGCAAATAACCTCATCAACCAGCTCTATAATAGTCGCCGCCCCAATTCTATTCACCTGGCCCTGGCCAAAGGAATGAGGGAGGGTAAGATAGGATCGATTATCACCACGAATTATGATTGCTATATTGATGAAGCCCTTGAGCAAGAGATGGTCCACTTCACAAAAGTGGTTACGGACGATCAAGCTAGCAATGCCTTGAAGGTCGAAGGCGTGCCCTGCTACTTCAAAATTCACGGCAGTGTGGAAGAAGGTCTAGAAAACACACCCATGTTCTCTTTAAGGCATGAGGGACTCCTCCAGCGCGATAAGCGAGATCTTTTCAGTAAGCTTGTAACGGGGAAGCCGTTGCTGGTCATAGGCTATTCAGGGCTTGATTTTGAACTGTGCCCTGAAATTGAACGACTGAGTGTTACCCGTCTCATCTGGAATAATAGAACTAACGAGTATCCAAGCGTGAGTGCCGCAAGACTACTTAGAGAAAAAGCCGGAACGCTGTTGTATGGCGATATGCGCGTACTGATCGCAAGCTGGCTCGGTATACAACCTATACCAGAGTTAACCCCGGAAAAGACTTCTTACGTTGAAAGAACAATCCGCCAAATCTTTACTGAGGATGAAGTAAGTTTGTGGCGTATAAAAGTTCTGAACAGCCTGGGGATGCCCTCTTTAACTCTAAAGGCATTAGCAACAACAAGTCATTCAGTTGATCCTTTCTTTATGAATGTGCATTATGGCCGCGCTCACTTCCATGCGGGGCGATACAAGACGGCAAGGCGATGGTTCCGACGCGCATTCTGGCATCAATTCTTTCGCGGCAAAAGGCAGTCGGCGGTTGATGCCGCGCTTGAATCGTCAGATGCTTACAGGTCCTATGGAGTATCCGGTCAGAGCCTATCTGTCCACCTTGCTAGTTGATCTATTTAACGTAGGATCGCTCAGGGCGAAGAAACTATTAAAGCAAGCACTAATCATTAAGGATGTGATGATCATAGCGGGAGCGTTGAATCATTTCTGGAAAGGCAGAATACTTTCAGGCACTCTGCACAAATTACATAATATAGTCATCGCAACTTTAGATAACTTGCTAAGTGGCAAGCTCGTTAAGTGTGCGACGGAGGCATTGGAAACCGGCAATTGGATCGATTTCCAACAGGTGGCCCTGGTGTCAGAAGAGATGGGCATCAAGCTGCCGAAGGTGACAAGTGCCGATCATTACTTGCCGCCGAAAGCGGCGGAAGGATATCGCCATCTTGGTTATTACATTCCTCAGACAATGGTCTTTGCGGCAGATTGCCTGAGAGATAAAAGCCGCTTACTCCTAAGCGCCGAAGCCCAACGAGAGTGGAAGCATCACGTAAAGACCTGTATGCGTCTCGGCATCAACTCAAGCCTTTGGAAAATACTCGCCCTTAGTAGCAATGAGAAAACACGTAACACGGCAAGGCAATATTTCAGGCTATGCGAGTATGGCATCTTGAAAGGCTTCTTCGATTGGAAGAAGTATTCAACCCGAAAGTAGAGGGCTGCTTGACAGGCAGTGATGCCTTGTTTCGGGCGAATTAGCTACCTGGGATGCGGGACAGTCTTTTCGCCTCACTTGTTATGGAGGCATTCTCCCTGAGTTGTCCAAGATCAACGACTTGCCGCTTCAAACACTCAATTTATCCTGGCGGCTCCCTTTCTTTTAAGAAGCAGCTTTATACCCATTACCGATCTGCTGATTGTGGAATTCTCCGCTGTACATTGGTTATTTCACGCAACGCGGCTTCAAAGTTTACAAAAAAAGAGCCTTTCATCCGGCACACCTGTTGCACTAAACCAAAGTCTCGGTTTGCGGATAGCCTGTGAGGTGCGAGCTAAGGCTTAACCGCGAACATGGTCTTTGGATTGTCAATCTGTTGGCCTACAAGGAGGTCTGTGATGAAAATATTACTGGCAACTGACGGCTCTGCTTTTAGCGACGCGGCTGTTGAGGAAATTGCCCGGCGTCCCTGGCCCGAAGCGAGCGAGCTGAAAATCATATATGTAATTGAACCATTCGTCCCGCCCACGACCGATACCTGGGTTCTACCGAGCAACTACTACGATCAGTTAATAGAAGCTGCCGAAAGCCAGGCCCGAGATGCTGTGGGCAAGGCCGCCGAGCGGTTTTCCACTATCGCGGGCGAAAAGCTCCGGATCACTACTGACCTGATCAACGGGAACCCCAAGCAGGTCATAGTTGAGGAGGCTGAAAATTGGGGGGCGGACCTGATAGTCGTCGGCTCACATGGCTACAAGGGGCTGACAAAGTTCTTACTCGGTTCCGTGTCGCAAGCGGTCGTGTCGCACGCCAAATGTTCAGTCGAGGTCGTGCGTAGACAAACAGCGACTGAAAGCTAAACGGAATGAACGTGGCCAGGTTTCTCGGCATGTTAATAGCTCCGGTCATTCTAACCGGGGCGATACTTCTTGCCACCGGCGACAGGGATGTTTTCTCAGCGCTCAGGCCAGTAACTTTGTCTCCTTCCTCGTCGCAGGTCCAAACCCCGGTGAACGTCGAAGATATTCGTGAAGCTGAACAGCGTTTATTTGAGCTTGGCTATTGGACGGGACCGGTTGACGGGGAACTCGACGAAGGGTCTCCGCCACGCCTTGATCGCCTTTCAAAAAGTTGAAGGACGCCAGCGAACAGGAAAGCTCACCCCGGCAGAACTCGAAGCACTCAGGACTGCGACACGCCCGGAACCTGTCGAGAGCGGTTTTGCGCATGTTGAGATAGACATTGATAGGCAGGTGCTATTCATTGTTGATGGCAGTGGGGTAGTCACAAAGATACTGCCGGTTTCGACAGGCACGGGTAAGCCCTTTACGGCAAACGGCTGGACACGCCGCGCCTGCACCCCGTGCGGGCGATTCACTATCTATCGCAAGATCAGCGGTTGGCGGCGGAGCCCGCTGGGGTTGCTCTACTACCCGAACTACATTAACGGCGGAATCGCCATTCATGGGAGCCTTTCCGTGCCCGCTTATCCGGCGAGCCACGGGTGCATACGCATCCCTATGTTCGCGGCCAAAGAGTTCGGTGAGACGATGCCCATCGGGATGATTGTGATCATTCACGAAGGACAGAGCCCTGTCTTCTGAGGTGTCGCCCTAGGGCCTCTAACTCATCCCCGTGGGATTGGAGGAAATGCAAATGATAGACGCGACGCGTATCTTACTCACCGACGTAATTCGCGAGGCTGCTCACCCGCTCGCAGGCTCACTGGAAGACTACGACCCGCTGATGCGACTGGTCGGGGATGCGAGGCTCGTCCTGCTGGGCGAGGCCTCGCATGGGACTCATGAGTTCTACCGGGAGCGGGCGCAGATCACTAAACGGTTAATCGTAGAGAAGGGCTTTACAGCCGTTGCTGTCGAGGCCGACTGGCCGGACGCCAACCGCGTCAACCGCTACGTCCGCGGAGAAGGTAGCGACGCCGAAGCAATAGACGCCTTCGCGGGGTTCAAGCGGTTCCCGGCCTGGATGTGGCGAAACGCCGATGTTTTGGATTTTGTCGGCTGGCTTCGCGCGCATAACGATGGCCTTCCCCCTGCTGGTCGGAAGGTCGGGTTTTATGGGATTGACCTCTACAGCCTCCACGCATCAATCGAAGCGGTCCTCGAGTATCTCGATAAGGTAGACCCGGAAGGGGCCAGCCGCGCGCGCGTCCGCTATGGCTGCTTTGAGCACTTCGGGGAAGACCCCCAGGACTACGCCTACGCAACCGGGTTCGGACTCACCCCGTCGTGCGAGCGGGAGGTGGTCTATCAACTGGTGGAGCTGCAACGGCGAGCCGCCGAGTATGCGAGGCGTGATGGGCGCGTAACCGAGGACGATTTCTTTTACGCAGAGCAGAACGCCCGCCTGGTGAAGAACGCTGAAGAGTACTACCGCACTATGTTTCGCGGGCGGGTTTCTTCGTGGAACCTGCGCGACCGCCATATGGCCGAGACTCTACACGCGCTGCTTGCACACTTCGAAGTTCAGGGACAACACGCGAAGCTGGTCCTGTGGGCGCACAACTCGCACCTCGGCGACGCGCGGGCAACCGATATGCGCAAGGCAGGAGAATTGAACGTTGGCCAGCTCGTGCGCGAGCGCTATGGCAAAGACGCGGTACTCGTAGGCTTCAGCACCTATGAGGGCACGGTTACGGCGGCATCAAACTGGGGCGACACCGCCGAGCGAAAGCTCGTGCGACCGGCCCTGCCGGGCAGCTACGAAGCTTTATTTCATGAAACGAGCATACCTCGCTTTCTGCTCGGTTTGCGCGAGCGCAGCAGCGTTCGATACGGACTTCGTGACCCTCTACTTGAGCGGGCAATAGGCGTTATCTATCTGCCGGAGAACCGAGCGCGTCAGCCATTATTTCCATGCCAGCCTGTCCGAACAATTCGACGCGGTGCTTCACTTCGACACTACGCGAGCGGTCGAGCCACTGGAGCGTACTGCTGAATGGGAGGCGGGCGAGTTGCCGGAAACATTCCCTTCCGGCTTTTAGGAGGAAAAGAGTTTATGGCAACCCAAGAGATTCCGCGCGAAGAGTGGGCCACGTTCTTTGACGGCTTCAGCCGGCGGCATCAAGGTTGGCTGGTGACGGTAGAGATACTGGGTCCAGACATCGGCGATCAGGTCGAAGCGCGTGAGCTTCCGCTGGAAGGCATAACCGCAGAGTTGCGAGATTCCGGCGAAGACGAAATAGAGATATTCGTCGGCAAAAGACCTGACTCGCACCTGTCACACAAGATCATGGCCCCGGAGAAGGTTTACCTGAAGCGTTCTGAGGAAGGCGCGGACGAGGTGCTGGAGATCGCATCCAGAGATGTGGCGGCGTTACTGAGATTCCGCTCGGCAATCCTGCCGGAGATGGTAGACGCAGTAATGTAGCGAGGGCTTGAGCGTTAGAGCCTGGTGGTTTTGTTTGAAGTAGCGGCGAGGTTGATTAAACGGCGAGTCCGGGGGCTACTTATGCAAACGTGAAAGCGCCTGATGAGCCGCTTTCTCCCCGGCGGCGATCATGTGTTCGATAGCCTTCTTTCCGGGCAAGTAACCGATCTTTGGAATTCTTGGATTAATCAGCAGGTCTGTGTGGCCGAGCGCCTGCCGGTAGTGAGAAGGATAGAGCCGCCCGACGCGCGGTTTTGCGGGAGTGAGGCCGATGCTTCTGAACAGCGAGCTAATCTCCCACACGTCGGAGCCGATGACGAACTCCGCGCCGAGATCGCGGCAGGCTCCCGCGGGCAGCACGCATGCGATGCCGCCATCCTTAAGATGGTAGCCATCGCGCGAGACCGGGCGGCGGATAATTCGCAGCGCACAGCTCGCGCTGATCGCGGTGGAAAGTTTCCCGTCAGTGATGGCGACCATCTTCTTAGACGGGACTCGGGTAGCGATGGCCGCGAATGGAAGTTCGAGGTCCGCGATCGTTTCAGGAAGGTGGCCGGCGCAGAATGCTTCTAGCCTTTCGCCGTTTAGCAAGCTGGGCCAGAAGACGGAGCGAGCCATCTCGACTAGGTCCTGCCAGCCGAGCCCGGCAGCCACAGCCGCGCCGATGAGGCTTCCGACGCTCGTGCCTGCGATGAATGCCGGGCGGAGGCCTGCTTCCGTCAGCGCCTTTATTACGCCGATGTGAGCCAGCCCTCGCACCGAGCCGCCGCTGAGGGCCAATCCGATGCGGCTTGAGCGAATCATATGAAGCCGGTCATGCATAAAGATAGATTATACACTGGCGGCCAAAGAGACGAGGCGCTCGGAGGTGATGCCGAGCCGAGGCTGATTGAGATTGCAGGATTGGTCGCGCAGTACAGATCTGCCTGCCCGCCAGCCGAAACAAAATCGGGGCGAAATCGGTTCACCCGGTTTGTTGATCGCATGTTCGCCCTAGCGCGCAAATATGCTCCTCCGATTCACTGGGCAGGGATTGCTGTAAGCGCATTTATATTTTTTCTCTATGCGCAACTCGCTGCGCTTACGGTAAGGTTAATGACCGCCGGGCTGCCCTGCTGGCCGTATGTTCCCCGTCCGTGCGTGATGGCCATCTGGCACGGGTGCGCGCCATCGCAGCTCGTAGCAATAGTCGCAAGCCGACCTCGCTCTCCCGTCGCAATTATGATCTCGCGCGATCCGAGGGGAGATTTCCTGGCACTCTTATGCAGATTACTTGGGTTGCGCGTAATCCGAGGAGACAGCGAGGAGCGAGGCTGGGAAGCGCTCGCTGAGCTTGCGCGCGAAATTGAAAACGGCGCATGCGCGCTGATCACCGCCGACGGCGGAGGTCCCGCGCGAGTCGCCAAAGTGGGAGCCGTGGCGCTCTCAATGGCTACCGGCGCGCCTCTTATTACCATTGGAGGAGATTGCCATCCGGCTGTCTTCATGCGACGCAAGTGGGACAGGGCGCGAACCCCCGTCCCATTTGGCCGCGTAGTGATCACTCTATCTCAGCCGCGCCAGATTCCGGTCGCCTTCGACATAGAGGCCATAGAGCAAGCTCGTTCTAAGCTCCAGATGACGCTTGACGAAGTGACTGAAGCAGCGCGGACCTGTCTGTGCTCTAAAGATTTGCCGAAGATGAAATGACCAGATGCAATTTAACGAGCTGACATATTACTTGGGATGTTTCGATGATCAATGAAGAGATAGCTGAAATATTCGAGAAGATGGCGCGGACGCTGGCCTTCAAAGGCGAGGATCGTTTTCGCATACTCGCTTACGAGCGCGCCGCGCTTTCTCTCAGAGACCTAAAAGAAGACCTCGTCTCCATCGCCCGCGAGGGCCGGCTTGATGACATACCCGGCATAGGTCATGACCTGGCTGAGATGATCGAAGAGTACATCAAAACCGGGCGCGTACGCCGCTACGAGAAGGAACGCAAGAGAATCCCTGAAGAGTTGATCGACTTGCTGGGCATTCCTGGCCTTGGACCCAAGACGCTGGCCCTGTTTCACAAGAAGTACCGGATCAAAGGTTTTGAAGACCTAAAGCGCGTGATCGACTCTGGGGCGCTGCTCGATCTAAGGGGCTTTGGCGAGAAAAAGATTGAAAACCTCAAGCGGGGGATCAACCTGTGGCTTGCCAGCAAGCAGCGCATGCCTCTCGGCCTGGCCCTGCCTATTGCCGAAAGAATTCTATCCGACGTGCGGAAGATCAAGCTCGTCGAAAGGGCTGAGGTCGCAGGGTCAATCCGCCGCCGCCGCGAAACTATTGGCGATATAGACCTGCTTATCGTATCGCGCGACAGCTCGCGCGCGCTCCAAGAGTTCACAAAGCTACCGACAGTCAAACAGGTAATAGCGCTTGGGCCGACCAGAGCAACGGTAATCATCGAAGGGGGTATGCAAGTTGATGTTCGCGCAGTACCTCGTCAGTCCTTCGGCACCGCCCTTCAGTACTTCATAGGCTCAAAGTAGCATAACGTCCACCTTCGCACGCTAGCCCACGAGCGAGGACTGAAGATAAATGAATACGGCATATTTCGTGGTAATAAGAAGATCGGTGGCGAGAAAGAAGAAGACGTTTATCACTTGATGAAGATGGGGCTAATGCCACCAGAACTCCGAGAAGACAGGGGCGAGATCGAGGCAGCTCTGGCCGGAAGGCTGCCTAAACTGATTGAGCTAGACGATGTGCGCGGAGACCTGCATGCGCACACGACCTATTCCGATGGCCGCTCGACAATTGAAGAGATGGCGAAGCGCGCCGCTGCGATGGGCTACGAGTACATCGCGCTCACCGATCATTCCCCATCAGCGCGGATCGCGCGTGGGCTAGAACTCGACAGGCTTGAGAAGAAGATCGAAGAGCTTGAAGCTGTGCGCAAAAAGATGCGCGGGTCTAAACTACTCATCCTGCTTGTGGCCGAAGTAGACATACTCTCAAACGGTAAGCTTGACTATCCCGATCACATCCTGGCCCGCTTCGATGTGGTTATTGCTTCAGTCCATAGCGCGTTTCGCCAGAGCCGCGATCGAATGACCGGGCGGTTGCTCGACGCCATAGCAAGCCCTTACGTTCACATCATTGGTCATCCTACTACCCGTCTGCTTGGGAGCCGCGAGCCTGTAGAGTTCGACTTCGAGCGCATTATACATGCAACCGTAGAAGCTGGCGTCGCGCTTGAGATAAACGGCTCGCCATTTCGGCTCGACTTGGCCGACACTATGGCGCGCGCGGCTCAAGAAGCCGGTGCGCTGCTCGCGATCAACTCAGATGCTCACAGCACGGCGCAGCTTGAGCAGATTCAATTGGGAGTTTTTCAAGCGCGGCGCGGCTGGGCCAGGCCAGAATGGGTTGTGAATACATGGCCGTGGGTAAAGCTCAGAGCCTGGCTGAAGAAACGCCGCGCGCGCAAGTAGGCAATAGCTTATGGTCCAATCATTGACAGATTTCTGGAGCCTCCAAATTCGCGATGTGATTGAGCGGCTTGGCTCAAATCTGGATGGCTTGACGAGCGAGGAGGCGCGCCGCAGGCTGAAGCTTTATGGATCGAATCTTCTGAAGCCCAGGAAGAGTACCGATTCCGTCACGCTCCTGCTCGCGCAGTTCAAAAGCCCGCTCATCGTCATACTTCTGCTCGCGGCTGCGCTTTCCTTTTCCCTTCAAGAGCCGGTAGATGCATTCATCATTGTGGCAATCGTTTTGCTGAGCGGCTTTCTTGGTTTCTTTCAGGAAAAGCGAGCGGCAGATGCAGTTGATAAGCTGCTCGCTATCGTCCGGATAAGCGCGCAGGTAGTGCGTGATCGAGCCCCGGTAGAGATTCCTGTTGAAGAAGTCGTACCAGGAGATATCTGTGTCTTCAATGCCGGAGATGTCATTCCATCGGACTGCCTGATCCTGGAATCAAAAGACCTCTTTGTGGATGAGGCGGCGCTGACCGGCGAAGGTTTCCCCGCAGAGAAAAAAGCCGACGCGCTCGAACCTGAAACGCCGCTGCGCAAAAGGACGAACACTCTGTTTATGGGTACGCACGTCACGAGCGGGAGCGCGCGAGCCGTTGCAGTGCTGACTGGAAGAGAGACTGAATACGGCAAAGTCTCTGAGCGGCTGAGACTCAGGCCCGTGGAAACCGAATTCGAGAGAGGCATCCGGCAATTTGGATACCTTCTAACAGAAGTCACCTTGGCGCTTGTACTCGTCATCTTCGGTATCAGCGTTTTCATTGACCGCCCCCTGCTCGATTCATTTCTTTTCGCCCTGGCGCTCGCCGTCGGACTGATCCCGGAGTTACTCCCCGCGATTATTAGCATCAATCTCTCAATCGGGGCCGTTCGCATGGCGCGCCGGAAGGTCATAGTCAAGCAGCTCGCATCCATCGAAAATCTTGGAAGCATGAACATCCTCTGTTCGGATAAGACGGGGACTCTGACCGAAGGCAGAGTGAGACTCGACAAGGCCATTGACGTTTATGGCGTTCAAAGCGGGAAAGCCCTTCTCTATGCATACATCAACGCTTCCTTCGAAACAGGCTACTCAAATCCGATTGACGAAGCGATTCGCGCCGATCATCAATTCGATCTGGCGGGATTTCAGAAGCTGGATGAGGTCCCATACGATTTCATTCGCAAACGGCTGAGCATAGTTGTCGCGCGAGACGGCAAGAACCTGATGATAATTAAGGGCGCTTTCAAGAACGTGCTCGACGTTTGTTCTCACGTTGAAGTCTCAGATCAGCGGGTCGAAGAGATAAGCGAGATACGAAACGAGATTGAACGCCGCTTTGAAGCGTTTAGCAGTCAGGGATTCCGCGTTCTTGGCATTGCTTACAAAGATACCGGTGATGTATCGCACATCACGAAAGAAGACGAAACAGATATGGTCTTTCTGGGATTACTCGTCTTTTTCGATCCGCCTAAAGCAGGGATCGTTCAAGCCATAAGCGATCTGAAAGCCCTCGGAGTCTCTTTGAAGATCATCACCGGCGACAACCGTCTGGTCGCTGCCACGGTAGGTGGTCAAGTGGGATTGGCCGATTTGCGAATCCTCGCGGGGCCTGAACTCAACCACATGAGCGACGAGGCTCTACGCAGGAGGGCCAATGATGTTGACGTGTTTGCGGAGATCGAGCCGAGCCAGAAGGAGCGCATCATCCTTGCTCTTAAAAAGTCCGGCAATGTCGTGGGCTATCTGGGAGACGGGATCAACGACGCTTCTGCGCTGCATTCGGCAGACGTCGGCATCTCGGTCAACAGCGCAGTCGATGTCGCAAAAGAAGCGGCGACCATTGTTCTGCTGGAGAAAGACATCAAAGTGCTGATCGAAGGCGTGCGCGAGGGGCGGAAGACCTTCGCCAACACGCTCAAGTATATTTTTATGACGACGAGCGCTAACTTCGGAAATATGTTCAGCATGGCCGGGGCGGCGCTTTTCCTGCCATTCCTCCCTCTGCTCCCGAAGCAAATCCTGCTTAATAATTTTCTGACAGATTTTCCGGCTATGGCCATTGCTACGGACAATGTCGATCCTGAGATGATCGAAAAGCCTCATCGCTGGGATATAAAATTCATCCGTAATTTTATGTTGACCTTCGGCCTCGTCAGTTCTGCTTTTGACTTTCTGACTTTCGGCGCTCTGCTCTTTATCCTCAAAGCCACACCTGATCAGTTCAGGACGGGGTGGTTTTTGGAATCCGTCGCAACAGAGTTATTGATCGTGCCTGTCATTCGCACGCGGAGAACCCTCCTGGCTAGCAAACCGGGGAAGGCTCTATTGATAGCTACGGTGGCGGTTTTTGCAGTAATGATGGTTCTTCCCTATAAGCCGTTTAGCGGCCTTCTGGGATTCACTCCTTTGCCATTATCATTTCTATTGATGCTCGGAGCCATTACAATACTGTATGTTGTTATATCGGAGGCGACCAAAAAGCTCTTCTACAAGCTGATTGATCGATCTGACAGGCCTAACCAGGCGCGCTCATTGTGATGGAAGAAGAAAGTAAAAACGTGAAGCCGGCGCAATACAGGCTGGAACGCGAGCAACTTCAGCGAATGTTCGACGTGCTGGCCGGGAAGGGCTACCGGATCCTCGGCCCTACCGTTCGTGACGGAGCAATCGTCTATGATGAATTAACTGCTAGCTCCGATCTACCCACGGGCTGGACTGACGAGCAGGACGGAGGCACGTACCGCCTGAAGAAGCGTGCGGACGAAGCGGTCTTTGGATTTGCGGTCGGTCCGCATTCGTGGAAAACATACTTGCATCCGCCGGCGCTGCGTCTGTGGCAGTTGACGCGCGAAGGCGATGGCTTTCAAGCGGTCAGAGAAGAAGCAGAGCCGCCGAAGTATGCTTTCATAGGCGTCCGCGCGTGCGAACTGCACGCCATCCGAGCTCAAGACAGAGTTTTTCTGGACGGCAGGTACGTTGATCCCGCCTACAAAACCCGGCGCGACGGCTGCTTTATCGTGGCGGTCAACTGCGGTCAGGCGGGCGGCACTTGCTTCTGCGTCTCGATGAAGACGGGGCCGAAAGCGACGTCCGGGTTCGATCTTGCTCTGACCGAAGTGCTGGAGGGCGAGCAACATTATTTCGTCGTGGAAGTCGGCACAAGTCATGGCGCCGATGTGCTCAGAGAGATACAGCACCGAGAAGCACGGGCCGAAGAAGAGGCGACTGCGGAACGCATCCTTCGAGAGACCGCCGGACAGATGGGCCGCCATCTGGATACAGCCGGGATCAAAGAACTCCTCTACCGAAATTATGAACACCCGCGCTGGGACGACGTCGCGTCGCGCTGTTTGACCTGCGCCAACTGCACTATGGTCTGTCCGACCTGCTTCTGCACTACGGTCGAGGACGTGACGGATCTGAGCGGTGACACGGCGGAGCGATGGCGGAAGTGGGACTCCTGCTTCACGATGGATTTTTCTTACGTGCATGGCGGAAGCCTTCGCGCGACGACGAAGGACCGTTATCGCCAGTGGATGACTCACAAGCTGGCGACCTGGATCGACCAGTTCGGCTCGTCCGGTTGTGTGGGCTGCGGGCGCTGCATCACCTGGTGCCCCGTGGCGATTGACATCACAGAAGAAGCTCGCGCCATCCGCGAGACTGAATCGTCAGGGGCGGATGGGGGCGGAGGTGAAAATGGAAACGCTTGAACGGCTGCTGGCAGAGCATCCCTTTTTTCGAGGCATGGAAGAACGCCATCTTCAACTGCTCGCAGGGTGCGCATCGAATGTGCGCTTTGAGGCGGGTCAGTATCTTTTCCGCCAGGGCGAGGGGGCGGACCATTTCTACCTCCTACGGCATGGGAAGGTAGCCATAGAAATCCACGCTCAAGGGCGAGGCGCGATTATTCTTCAGACGGCAGGCGAAGGCGACGTTATCGGCTGGTCGTGGCTCGTGCCCCCGCACCGCTGGATGTTCGATGGACGAGCTGTGGAGTTTGTGCGCGCTGTCGCGCTGGATAGCGAATGTCTCCGCCGGAAGTGCGACGAAGACCATGACCTGGGTTATGCGCTGCTCAAGCGATTCACACGGGTCATGGCCGGGCGGCTGGAGGCTGCGCGGTTACAACTCATCAATATTCATGGCCCGATTGACTGATCGTGGAGAGTGATTATGTCGCTTGGTATCGCCGACCCGATGCTGCCCGCGCCCTACCGTGTGAAAAAGGCATGGCGGGAAACGCGCGATACCTTCACGCTCGCGCTCGAACCCGTGAGCGGCGAAAGCATACATGCTTTCGCTCCTGGGCAATTCAATATGCTCTACCTGTTTGGGGTGGGCGAAGTCCCTATATTGATCAGCGGCGATCCGGCCGATCAGCAAAACTTGCTTCACACGATCCGCGCCGTAGGAACGGTGACGCGCCCTATGCGGCGATTAAAGCGCGGAGCCGTGCTCGGCGTGCGCGGCCCGTTCGGCAATCCCTGGCCGGTTGAAGAAGCGCGAGGCAACGACGTGGTGATTGTGGCGGGCGGGCTGGGATTGGCGCCGCTGCGTCCGGTCCTCTATTACTTGCTCGCTAATCGCGAGCAGTACGGAAGAGTTGTTCTGCTTTACGGTGCGCGGACGCCGAAGGATTTGCTCTATCAACGCAGTCTCGATTCCTGGCAAGGCCGTTCAAACCTCGAAGTCGCATACACGGTTGACGGGGCGGCGAGCGACTGGCGCGGCAACGTGGGAGTTGTGACGACGCTGATCTCAAAGGCGCGATTCGATCCCCTGCATACCACGGCAATGATCTGCGGCCCTGAGATAATGATGCGATACGTGATTCTGGAACTGGAAAAGCGGGGCGTGGCCTCGGAAAACATCTTCATCTCAATGGAACGGAACATGAAATGCGCCGTCGGCTTCTGCGGCCATTGCCAGTTCGGGCCGACCTTCGTGTGCAAAGACGGCCCGGTCTTTCGCTATGACCAGATCCGACCCTTCTTTGAGTTGAGAGGAGTATGAGACGGTGAAACGGGAACAAAAGCCGAAGCTCGCGGTCTGGAAATTCGCTTCGTGCGACGGCTGCCAGTTGAGCCTTCTCGATTGCGAAGACGAGTTGCTGGCCGTGACCGGCGAGCTTCAGCTGGCTTACTTCCCGGAAGCATCGCGCGCTCTGGTCAAGGGGCCATACGACCTGTCGCTCGTCGAGGGATCGATTACAACAGCGCACGACGCTGAAAGAATTCGCCATGTGCGCCGCGTCTCAAAATCTCTCGTCACCATCGGCGCGTGTGCCACCGCAGGCGGCATTCAGGCGCTCCGCAATTTCAAAGATGTGAAAGAGTTCGTCCGGATCGTTTACGCCACCCCGGAATACATCTCGACGCTCGAGAAGTTGACGCCGATCTCCGAGCATGTGAAGGTCGATTTCGAGCTGCGCGGCTGCCCCATCAACAAGCGACAACTGGTCGAAGTCATCAGCGCCTTTCTTATTGGGCGCAAGCCGAACACGCCCGCGCATAGCGTCTGCGTCGAATGCAAGCTGCGCGGCACGGTTTGCGTTATGGTAGCTCACGGCACGCCCTGTCTCGGCCCGGTTACTCACGCCGGTTGCGGGGCGATCTGCCCGGCTTACGCGCGCGGCTGCTACGGGTGCTTCGGCCCTATGGAGACGCCGAACACCGCATCACTCGGCGACTGGTGGGGCAGGCTCGGCGTCAGGCAGCCGGAGATTGCGCGCGCCTTCCGCAGTTTTAATGCCTGGGCCGAACCGTTCCGCCAGGCAAGTGAAGCCTATGAAAGTGAAGCCCATAAAAAAGAGCAAGATGATCAAAGTTGACTACCTGGCCCGCGTCGAAGGCGAAGGCGCGCTTTACGTCAAAATCCGAGGTGACAAGGTTGAAGACGTAAAGCTGAAGATATTCGAGCCGCCGCGTTTCTTTGAGGCTTTCCTGCGCGGGCGCCATTTCAGCGAAGCGGCAGACATAACGTCTCGCATCTGCGGCATCTGCCCCATCGCTTACCAGATGAGCGCAGTGCACGCGATGGAAGACGCTTTCGGGGTGAAGGTCGAAGGGCAACTGCGCGCGCTCCGACGGTTGATCTATTGCGGCGAATGGATCGAAAGCCATGCTCTGCACATATTCATGCTGCACGCGCCGGACTTCCTCGGCTACGAGGATGCGATTCAGATGGCGAAGGATCATCCGGAGACTGTCAACCGCGCCTTGCGGTTGAAGAAGGCGGGCAACGAAATTATCGCGCTTATCGGCGGCCGTGAGATCCATCCGATCAACGTTCGCGTCGGCGGCTTCTACAAAGTCCCCGACAAGCGCGACCTGGCCGCGCTCGGTGAGAAGCTTAAGCGCGCGCGTGATGAGGCGCTTGAGAACGTGCGCTGGGTGGCCCGCCTGCCTTTCCCGGACTTTGAGCAAGATTACGAATTCGTCGCTCTTTCTCACCCGGACAAATATCCCTTTAATGAGGGACAGATCGTTTCAAACAAAGGCCTGAAGATTTCCGCGCGCGAGTTTGACGAACACTTTATCGAAGAGCACGTCAAACATTCCAACGCGCTTCATTGTGCGTTGAAGGAGAGGGACGCGTATTCGGTCGGGCCGCTTGCGCGTTACAGCCTGAACTTCGACAGACTTTCCCCGCTCGCCAAAGAAGCGGCGCGTGAAGCCGGGCTGACGAAAGTCTGCCGCAACCCTTTTCAGAGCATCATCGTGCGCAGCGTCGAGATGCTTTACGCTTTTGACGAGGCGCTCTCGGTCATTGATCGATACGAAAGGCCGTCGAGCCCCGCGCTTGAGATTCAGCCGCGCGCCTCCACGGGTTATGCTTGCACAGAAGCGCCGCGCGGGATTCTTTTTCATCGTTATCGTGTTGACGAGCAGGGAATCATCCTTGACGCCAGAATCGTGCCGCCGACTTCGCAGAATCAGAAGACGATCGAAGGCGACCTCCGCCAGTTTGTCTCCCAGCGCATTGACCTGCCGACGGAACAACTCACCTGGCAATGCGAGCAAGCGATTCGAAACTATGACCCGTGTATCTCATGCGCCACGCACTTTTTGAAACTGCACGTGGAGCGGGAGTGAACATGCGAGTTCTGCTCGTAGGCTGTGGCAATGAGTATCGCTCGGATGACGCGGCGGGGCTTTTCGTCGCGCGGCGTACGCGGGAGGGAGCGCCAGAGCAGATCAATGTGCGCGAATCCCTCGGCGAAGGCGCTGCATTGATAGATATCTGGAAAGGAGCCCAGACAGTCATTCTCATAGACGCTGTCTGTTCAGGGGGTGAGGCGGGCACGATTCATCGGATTGAAGCACACCGCGAGACGCTTCCGGCAAAGTTGTTCCACTATTCCACGCACGCGTTCGGCGTGGCTGAAGCAATAGAGCTGGCGCGCGTCTTGAATCAATTGCCTCCGCGCCTGATTGTTTACGGCATTGAAGGGAAGAATTTTGCGGCAGGCGTCGGATTATCTCCCGAAGTGAAGGAGGCGGCAGAGAGAGTGGTCGATTGCTTGCTAAAGGACTTGTCGCGGGAGAGCTGTCGCTAATGAAGATTTGCTGCGCGCAATCGAACCTGTCAGTGCGTTCGATGTGCTACCTGTAAATATATGAAGAAGTCTTCTTCTGATGCCATTCAATGCTATCCATATTCTCCGGATCAGATGAGAACATCTCTTCACCTAATCGATCTGTACTTAATGCCGGCCGCACTTCCACACGATAAACAACTTTCCCTAGCGAATGTTTTTCGTCTTCTTTGTCAAGCTCTTGGACCTCGACGTTTAGTTTATGCTTCTTAAACACACCTCTGAGAGCTTGATCCGTCTCCTCAACATGGTGAGTCTTCACCTTCAACTCCATTGAGCGAAAAACTTGAGCCGGTTCGTAGTGTTCCAGAATTCGGAGAAGCAACAACACAAACAGGCTGAAAAAGATTGCCAGCTCCCATCGGCCCACTCCCGCGGCCAGACCGATACCGAGATTGATCAACAGCACGGTGATTTCTTTCGGGTCGCGAATGTTCGTGCGAAATCTAATAAGCGATGCGGCGGCGAATATCCCGAACGCGCGCGCGGCATTGTCGCCCACGATCATCATCAGCGCGGCAGCGACCACAGCGAGCAGTATCTGGGTCTCGGCCACATATGGATTACGATGGAGGACAGATAGAGACTTATATGAGCGGAAGGCCAGCATTGCTGCGAGCAGTGCCGCAAGCGTTAGCCTGAAGACGAGCGTACCTACCCGTTTTGACCAGCCTTCTATCTGAGCAGGCTGCTCGTCTGTTCCGAATATACGCGAGAATATGGAAGAATCAGGACTGGCAGGCGCGACGCCCGTTTCCGTTGTGGCAGAGTCTATGACGTACTGAGCAGTCAAGGGATTGTCGGGCGCTGGCTGTTGGATAGGCCGGGACGACCGGCTATATATGAGAAAGATCAAGAGGAGGCTTGCCAGTAGCGCTCCTGACATCAGAACGTGGCGATAGTATTTGTTGTTCATTTCGCTAATCAAATCTGCTGCTCAGACTTGCGCCCGATCTATTCAGGCAACTCTTATGCCCACGGATTCTTAACGCCTTTGTAAGACGCTTCATCAATTTCCAGCTCGGATCGCGAAACGAAGTGAGGGAATTCCCGCAGAGATGGATCATTTCCACCACTGCTTAAAGAGTTAATCTATTTGTAATATTAATTCCAGCGATTTTTTGATTGAAGCTCGCGGAATGCGGCTTGCCTGCCCGGAAAGGAGTAAAGACCTCTTGCAAGGCATACGAACACATCGGCAAGGGCTGGGCGGCGACCTGTGGAGGCATGAAGGTTGATTGGCCAGGTCGGTCGCGGCACCCTTAGAAAGGCGACACCCTTAGAAAGGCGACACCCTTAGAAAGCCAGAGGTTTGACGACCTGCGATTCAAGGAGGGGCTATGAACCTCAATCGGTGTAGGAGATTTGCATATGAAGAGTCATATGCGATTGGCGTCGCATTCTTGACCACTACCGCGGCATTGGCAGTCTGTCTTGCGGCTTACGCGCTGAGTCCGGCGCTTGCCGTCCGGCTGCGCTCCTTGCCCTGGTGGGTTGTGGCTTTGTTCGCAGTAGCCTGGTTCTTGGGACTTGTCCACATGTTATCCATATCGGCCTGGCACAGTATCACCTTCCGCTACCTGGCCTACCGAATATCCCTGTTGGCTCAGAGGATCTGGCGTTGGCTGTGGTCATCGTTGGGAGGCGGCATCACTCTGCTCGCTATCGCCACATTGCTGCGGTGGGCCGTGCCCCCGCTGCTGAACTGGTCTTATTTCAGGATGAAGAATAGCCCGCAGGATCGCGTCGCTCTGCTGGACTGGTTTTATTTCAGAATAAGCGACAGCGCGCAGCCTCAGATTGACACGATTGTCGGACTGGAACCGCTCCTCGATCTGCTGAAGCCGATGTCTTTAGCCACGACTATCGGCGCTATCTTGCTGCTGGTCATGATACGCGGTGCATATAAAGCGCGAAAACGGATTGTCATCCTTCCATTTGACGATTACACCATCGACGACTCAAAGCCTGGCCAGCAATCTTCCGCGCAGAGTCAGCAGGGAAATATCGAGGGCTTGGCCTCCCGGCTCCGCAGCGAGCTGGCAAGCTTGACAAAGCTGTACAAAGTTATTGACGAGGCGTCCCCAACGTGCGAGGGCACCGGAGGACTTTCGGCAACACCCGAGGGCACCCGAGGGCTTTCGGTCGGCGTTGAGGACATCGGCGAGGCGCTCAAGGGGGCGGTTGATGCCGATACCAAGGTCAGCCTCGGGCCGTTTTCAATGCCCATAAGTTGGTTGCTGACGACCTCGGCCCACTTAGTTCAAGGGCCTCGGCTCAGCGGAAGCCTGCATAGGGCGAGTCAGGGCACGCCGACTGAAGGCGAAAGATTCCCGCCTGCTCATAATCCTTCGGGTCTCTACGAGTATCCGGCTGATGCCGCCGGAAGGTCCGGCGGGGAGCGGGGTGATGAAGCGGACTCAAACGGTAAAACGAAGGACCCCGCCGAGCTACGGTCGGACAGCGATAAGCACCGGGCGGACTACCTGATCCTGATTGCCGAGTTGAGCGGCGGCGGAATGTCCTGGAACTGGAGAGTAGAGTCAAAAGACTTGAAAGAGATCGCCGGTCAAGACGAAGTCCTTGACGACGTTGGGAAAATGATAAGACTGATGGCTTATCGGATTTTCACAGACCTGGTGCGGGTCGGTTCGCCGAGATGGGAGGCGGTGCGGCACTTTAGCGAAGGGCTTCGATCTTACAGACAGATTCAGCGCACGGAGACGAACAGGCGAGTCAAGCTTCGGGAGGCCGAGCGCCATTTCATGGAGGCCCTACGCGACGACAGCAGCTTTGCTCAGTGTCACTACAACCTCGGTATTGTCTACAACTTTCTTAATGAGCCGAATCGGCTGAGGCCGCTCTTCGGAAAGCAGTCAAGACCAACCCCGCAAATGCTAACGCCTGTCTGGCCCTGGCAGAAATCTACCGCTGGCAAGGACAGTTCGATGCCTGCTTGCAGCTTTGCAATCAGGTGATTGAGATGCAGCCTTCGCTGGCGCGTGCGTGGCTTCTCCTGGCATTCGCCGAGCGGAAATCTGCGGAATCGCTAAAGACTGCTGAGTCATCCGAGGATGAAGAGCCGAAGAGAGAAAAGAAGATTTTGTCCCACCGGCGCGTTGCAATGGCGCTCGCGTGGCGGTCCAACTGCGGCAGGGCTGCGCAAGAAGGTATGGACAATTCCCAAAAGTGGCTGGTCTTAACCTGCGCTAAGGACCTTGCAAAATCCCTCAGGGAGACACGACATTTTTCCAAAGCTGAGGGCGTCTGCCGTCAGGCTCTTTCCATTTTCCACGATGCCCCCGATCTTCATTTCGTATTGGGAAAGATTTTCTTCCACAACAAGGATTGGGACCGAGCCGCCGACGAGTTTGACCGGGTCATCGAAGATGCATTAACACCAAAGGAAGAGGCGGAAAGGTGGGCATACTCCTGGATGGCGCATTCACGGTTAAAAAAAGGTCATTGCGAAGGCGCGACTCAGACTGTGCGCAGCCGCCTGGTTGACCTCATTCTCGCCAGCCGCTCAGAAGATGAGAAAACGGGGCAAGAGTACGCAGGGGCGGCTAAGCGGGTGCTTGAGAAAGGCGGCAGGGAGCTCAAGGAGTTCAAGGCGTTCTTTGCAATCGAAAATGGCAGTAAAGACAACCACGGCGAATGCAAGTGGGCGGGCGAGTATACTCCGTTCAATAAAGCAGAGACAGAAATCAAGACCTTTAAGTACGGCCTGGCCCAACCCAACAGACTCGCGCACGTCGTCGGGTCCGCAATAGCAAGCCTGAAGGCGCAACACCCATCACACCCCCGGCTTGAACGACTGTTGCACAGGATGTTGGCGGATGCTCTCATTCAATCTGCGTCAGAGCCTATAGCCTGCGCGGACACACCTGTATTGAGAATCGCTTTAGACCATGCCCAGCGCGCGGTTGCGCTGAATCCGGAAGGTCCAAAGGAGCGGATGACGCTGGGGCAGGCCTACTACCTGCTTAGCGATTACAAGCTCGCCGAACAGCAGTTCGAGGTTAGCGCCATTCTAAAACCCGACGCCGAAACTCTAAAACGTACAGCTCGCGCATTTTACGAAAAGGGGCTGGAGATGCGCACTCAAGAGAGACAAAGAATTGCGTTCAAGGTAGCGATCAGACTACTCTGCGACGCGCTTCATTTGCTCGAAAGTGAACCCGCGACGGATCTTCTCGAAAGTGAATCCCCGACAATCGTTGAGCAGGACTTAGCACTGGCGATAATTCATTACTGGCTGGGAGCATTTCACGGCAGGCTCCAAGAATCGGAGTTCAGTATCCGTCACCTGAAGATCGCCCGAGACTTCGCGGAAGGCTCCCTGCGCGTGCGGTCGCTTGTGGCCCTGGCCGACGCCTACCGCGAGGCTTACGCCTTCGATGAAGCAGAGCAGAATTATAAGAAGGCCATCAGCGAGATTGACCCCAGAGACTTTCTTGTTGACGGTGACTTAAAGAAAGAACTGGCCGATGCCCACCTCGGCCTCCTTGAGCTTTACTTGGCGAGGGGAGTCGAGTTAAACGATGTTAAATGCAAGATCGAACAGGCCAAGAAACATATTCAGCAGTTGGCCGAGAATGAGAATCCCCAACTCTTCGGCAGATATCATAAGTGTCTGGGTGAGGTTAGGCTTAAGGAAGACAACATCGCGGGGGCAATTAAGGAGTTACTGAAATCCATCCAATACATCGCCGCCGTGGATTCCTACTATTACCTTGCTTGCGCTTATGAGAGGCAGGCTGACACAACAGGGCGAAAGGCAGGCGACCTTGAAAAAGTTCGAGACTGTTGCGAAATCGCGGCCAACCTTGATCTGTACAGAAAATATGATGAGAAGATCAAGCGCCTCCGCGCAAAGCCTGACGGGGCTGAGAAGCGCACTACCCCCGCGGCTGCGCCCGCGGTCATAGGAGCTCCACAGCGGCAGGGTTCAGGGGCGATATAATCTAACTGCGAAGGAATGATAAGGCTTTAGTGACATTGATCTCGTAGATGATCGAAACGGGCGTCCGGTGTGTAAGCCAACCAGGATAGGTGAATGTCGCATCCTGATTGAAAGCTGCTGCCGTCACCTGGAATCAATACCAGTCCAGTCGATTGTAATGAGAAGACTCCATGACAGATTCTACTCCAATAGAGTCAGCATCATCATCAGCCCTGCGCCCGCTGCCATGGCGCATAACTGCACTAAAGATTTGTAAAAACCAATCTCTTTCTGTAGCTCCGGCAGCAGATCGGACCCGGCGATGTAAATGAATGCGCCCGCCGCAACAGGCAGTATCAAGTCGGTAAAACCGGCGATATTCGAACTAGCTAGCAAGGCGACCAATGCTCCCACAATGGCAAGAGAGGCCGATAGAAGGTTGAATAAGACAGCCCTCTTTTTGCTGAACCCTGCATGAAGCAAAACGCCGAAATCGCCGATCTCTTGCGGTATCTCGTGGAGGATAACGGCTACAGTGGTTGAAACCCCTACTTGAACGCTGGCTAGATAAGATGCCCCGATCAGCACACCGTCTATCAGGTTGTGTAATCCATCAGCGAACAGATTCATATAGCCCAGAGGATTTACGGAGCTGCCGGCTTCCAAGGTGTGTTCATGTCGCCAGCGGAGAAGCTTCTCAAGTATGAAGAAAAGAAAAACTCCCGCGAGAACGAGCATTGATATTTCAGTTTTTGCGTTGGACTTTTCAAAGCTTTCAGGCAGGAGGTGAATGAAGGCGTCTCCAAACATGGCTCCGGCGGCGAGGCTCACGAGAACAAAAAGCATTGACTGCAGCCTGCGCCCGGTCATGGAGATCGTGGCAACCCCAATGAGCGAGATAAGGCTGACAGCAACTACACTCGTGATGGCGTATAAATATGTGGCTGACATCTGACCGAGAATTTATCGTATCTTCCATTTACAAAACAACAGTATCTTCACCCCATTGCGTAAACTTTCCCAACATCTGCGGATAACCACGCAGCAAAATACCCTGCAAATGGGTCAAGCCCACATAGCAAGCAAATAACGAGCAAATTCGCTTCTTCGCGCTCGGCACACCTATTGCGAGTTAACACTGTCGCGATGGAGGAGACGAATGATGATTGGCGAATTGGATCAGTCAGAAATTGACGCTCTTTTAGGCTCCGAAGTAATTGGCCGCATCGGCTGTCATGCTGAGGGGCAGGTTTACATCGTGCCGGTCGCTTATGTGTACGACGGCAAGTGTATTTATGGGCACACGGACGAAGGGATGAAAGTCCGGCTGATGCGCGCTGACCCGCATGTGTGCTTTCAGGTTGATCACATAGCCAATATAGCTGACTGGCAGAGCGCCATTGTGCGGGGAACCTTTGAGGAGTTGAAAGGGGAGGATGCCGATAAGGCTTTGCTTTTGCTGAGGCGAAGGCTAGAGCCCTTAATTGAGAATACAAGCTCTACGGCTTCACATGCTCTTGAGGGTTATGTTCTCTATCGAATGCAGTCGGCAACCCGGCACGGCGTACTCTACCGCATCAACATTACAGAGAAGACCGGTCGGTTTGAAAAGCATTAATTCAGCAGCCTCTCGCGATCATAGAGGATAGGTTGACTGTAATGGCCCTTAGTACGTGAATTGCCTCATACGGTAGTGGGGATTGCCATGCGAAGATTCTACTCAATACTGATGCCTCTTGCTCTCCTTGCCCTTCCTGTCTATCCATTGAGGCATGATCTTCAACAAAGCTATCTGGCCTTTGCCCATGTGAGCATCATCGACGCCACGGGCGCACCTGCCATGCCCGATATGACTGTAGTGATTGTTGGTGACCGCATCACAGAGATTGGGAAAACGGGAGAGATTATCCTGCCTGAAAGAGCGCAAGTGATAGACGCCACGGGCAAGTTCTTAATACCGGGCTTGTGGGACATGCACGTTCACCTGCTGTGCAGGGAGAGGGTTGAAATCTTCTTCCCCGTGCTCGTAGCAAACGGCATAACAGGCGTGCGCGATATGGGAAGCCCGCTCGAAGAACTTGAGTACATAAACCAATGGCGCAAACAGATTGCGGAGGGGACACTGGTAGGCCCGCGCTTTGTCGCTTCCGGCCCGATGGTAGACGGACCTAAACCGATGTTTCCAGATATATCCGTTGCTGTTGGAAACGAAGCCGAAGGCAGACAAGCAGTGAATTCCCTAAAAGCGCGTGGAGCAGATTTCATAAAAGTGTATTCGCTGCTTCCACGCGATACATATTTTGCAATCGCCGATGAGGCACAACGTCAGGGTATCCCGTTCGCCGGGCATGCGCCAGATACGGTCAGCGCAGCCGAAGCGTCAGACGCCGGGCAGAAAAGCATTGAGCACCTTAGCGGCATTCGACTGGCCTGCTCAAGCAGCGAAGACGATCTAAGAAAGCAACTAATTGAAGCGAGAGCAAAGTCTGACCCCGCGCTTATTTATCAAGCCATGAGTCAGATCAACACGAAAGGCGGCCAGACATACAGTAACGAAAAAGCTGAAGCGCTATTTGCCAAGTTCGTGAAGAATGGCACCTGGCAAGTTCCTACGCTCGTCGTGGCCTGGGCCGTCGCATCGGACAGAGACTCTAAAGTTAAAGCCGCGCCCTTGACCAGAGGGCAGATCAGCAAGAAAAAGAGCGGTTGCCTGCAATATGATACAACCGCAGACAGTCTCACCGTCACGCAAGCAGAATCCCTCAACGCTTTTGAGATGGCGGCCACAATGCGCCGCGCTGGCGTGCAGTTTATGGCCGGGACCGATACACCGAACCCGTGGGTTCTTCCCGGACAGAGTTTGCACGAGGAGCTTTCGCTGCTGGTCTTAGTCGGGTTTACACCTATGGAGGCGCTCCAGTCCGCAACTCGCAACCCGGCAAAATATCTTGGCATGCTCGACTCGCTCGGCACGGTTGAAGCGGGGAAGATTGCCGACCTCGTGTTACTGGAAGCCAATCCTCTTGAAACCATCAGCAACACTCGAAGGATCTCGGCAGTCGTATTGCGCGGGCGGCTGATCCCTAGGGCGGAACTCAAACAATTAGAGACCAGAGCGCAGGCGGTAATTAATCATCAGAGTGATCCGATAAAAGTAATTCAAAGTCGATAGTGAGGAATTTGTATGAACACCGAGTCTGTTTACGCGCTAGATTTCGATCAGATTAGCTTGAAAGATGTCGCAACCGTAGGTGGTAAGAATGCTTCTCTAGGCCAGCTATTTAATGGCCTCAAGCCAATGGGAGTGGGCGTGCTTGATGGATTTGCGACGACTGCCGATGCTTACCGCCGCCTGCTTGCCGAAGGTGATCTTGAGAGCAAGCTGTACACGATACTCTCCGGTTTCGACCCTGAGGATATAGAGGAGCTTGCTCGGCGCGGTCACGCAGCCCGGCGAGCAGTCCTCGAAACAAGATTGCCTGACGATGTGCGCGCTGCGACCCTCGCCGCATATGACCGTCTGTGCGCGCGCTTAGGGCGTGAGCCTGAGATGGCTGTGCGCTCCTCGGCTACGGCTGAAGACTTGCCGGAGGCATCGTTTGCCGGGCAGCAAGAGACTTTCCTCAACGTGCGCGGACGCGAAGGACTGCTGGCCGCCGTCCATTCCTGCCTCGCTTCGCTCTTCACAGACCGCGCAATTAGCTATCGCGCTCGACTCGGTTACGACCACCTACAGGTTGCTCTTTCGGTCGGCGTGCAGCCTATGGTGCGCTCTGACAAGGCGAGCGCGGGCGTGATCTTCACGCTTGACCCCGATTCGGGGTTTCGTGATGTAGTCGTGATAACAGGCTCCTACGGACTGGGTGAATTTGTAGTTCAAGGAGTAGTGACCCCGGACGAATGGAGCGTCTTTAAGCCGACGCTCGCACAAGGATTCAGTCCAATTATCGGGCGGTACCTGGGCACAAAGGAGATACGCCTGGTCTACGGAGACGGCACGCGCACTACCCGCAGTGAGCCGACCCCGCTCGACGACCGCTCCCGCTTCTCTCTTGCCGATGCAGAGGTGCTGAAGCTTGCCCTCTGGGCCTGCCTGATCGAGAAGCATTATTCAAGACTGGCCGGGCACACGCAGCCGATGGACATCGAGTGGGCTAAAGACGGAATAACCGGCGAACTATTCGTTCTACAGGCACGCCCTGAAACGGTTCATTCATCTAGGCCGCGAACAGCGGTTGCCGAGGCTTATCATCTGACAGGCAAGCACGGCGCGCCGCTCGTCACCGGTCAGGCCGTAGGCGAAAAAATCGGGGCAGGCAAGGTGCGTGTAGTTCGCGACGTATCCGGTCTTACAAGTGTAGAACAAGGCGATGTGCTTATTGCAGAAAAGACTGACCCGGATTGGGAGCCGGTGATGAAGCGCATAGCGGCCATCGTCACCGATAAAGGCGGGCGCACCGCTCACGCCGCTATCGTCTCGCGGGAGCTTGGCCTGCCCTGCATCGTCGGGACCGGCAACGCAACTGGAGTACTTCGCGATGGTGATGAGGTGACGGTCTGCTGCGCCGAAGGCTCTGAAGGACATGTTTACGCCGGACGCGTATCGTTTGAAGTTGAACGTATTGATGCGGCGAGTGTGCCTGAAACGAGCACCAGGGTAATGCTAAATGTGGGCGATCCTGCTCAGGCTTTTTCGCTCTCCCTTATCCCAAACTCTGGCGTGGGACTCGCGCGAATAGAGTTCATCATCACAAATCACATCGGCATCCACCCGATGGCGCTTGCGCGATTTCCAAGACTGAAAGACACGTACGCTGTTGCGGAAATCGGCTCACGTATAAGGGGGCAAGACCCGCGCGAATTCTTCATCACCCGCCTGAGCGAAGGCGTCGGTCGAATAGCGGCGGCCTTCTACCCGAAACCTGTCATCGTTCGCACCAGCGATTTCAAGACGAACGAGTATGCGCGGCTCACAGGCGGGCGGGAGTTCGAGCCTGAAGAAGAGAACCCGATGCTAGGATTTCGCGGCGCATCGCGCTATTACGACCCGCGTTACGCTGACGGCTTTGCCCTGGAATGCGAGGCGCTCGCACGGGTGCGCCGCCAGATGGGGCTGACGAACATGAAGTTGATGATCCCGTTCTGTCGCACTGTCGAAGAGGCCAAACAGGTGATTGCAGCTATGGCCGCAAATGGGTTGCGACAGGGCGAGGATGGGCTTGAAGTCTATGGGATGTGTGAGCTGCCCGCCAACGTCGCGTTAGCCGAAGATTTCCTGCGGGTTTTCGACGGCTACTCAATAGGGTCGAACGATCTCACCCAGCTCGTGTTAGGAATAGACCGCGACTCAGGCACGGTCGCGCACCTGTTTGATGAACGAAACGAGGCTGTTCAAAAGATAATCGCGCACGCAATCACTGCGGCGAGGCGAGCCGGGAAACCGATCGGCATTTGCGGACAGGCGCCATCAGATTATCCCGAGTTCGCAGCCTGGCTCGTAGAGCAGGGCATAAACTCGATCTCGCTCAACCCTGATTCGGCCATTAAGACTACACTCAGCATTGCCGCGACCGAGCGGCAGTTGCTTGCGGAGGCAGTATGAATATCAAGCTTATATCATTGATGCTGGCCCTTATGTTTACTTGCGTTTTTGCAGCAGCACAGCAGGCTGACCGAGAGTTCGTTGACGAAGCTGGCAAGTACAAAATCACGCTAACAGGAGATTGGCAGCCCGTTACATACACCGATGGCGTCGGTCGCACGAAGACAGAATTCGTCTTGCGTGAGCGCAGCGAAGGGCTGTTGAAGGTCAATAAAGAGAGTCTTAACCGTCGCTCGACCGCCGATATTGTGCGCCAGGAGCTGGAAAGCTTAAAGCTGTGTCAGCCGGGCGTGATGGTGGGTGGCGATGAGATATTCGTGGGAGGGATGCTGGCGGGCAGGCGACTTGCCTTCTGTTACATCGAAGGCGGCCGCCTGGTCACTGCCACATACTACTTTCTAGAAGAGCGTGACTCGGTCTGGGTGCTGCGTTTTACCGGACGCATGGGCTTGATCGATGCTAAACGCGATGAGACGGACCTGATAGCGCGGAGCTTTTGCCCTATGTAACGTGTGCCTTTGCCCGCAAGGGTCATAAGGAGATGATATGGAAACGAGAACCCTCTAAGACCGGCCCAGGCACACCTGCGATAGAGTTCCGGAATATCTCACTGAGCTTCGATGAGACTCAGGCACTCAAGGATGTGAGTTTCGAGCTGTGGCCCGGTCAGATGATAATAATAACCGGCCTTTCGCTTTCGGGTAAGTCTGTGCTTCTGCATCTGGCCATAGGGCTGCTCGAAGCTGACGAGGGAGAAATCCTCATCGAAGGGCGTGCGATCAAAGATCTCGATGAGGAAGAGCTTCTCAAAATCCGAAGCTCTCGGATGGGGATAGTCTTTCAGGAGGACACCATTTTTACCAGCCTGAGTGTTTATGAAAATACCGCCTACCGCCTCACCGAACACGGCTGGTCCGACGATGACACGGAGCGCGCGGTGCAAGAGATACTGCGGTTTGTTGGGCTTGAAAAGGACGTAGATAAACTCCCCGAAGAGCTTTCAATTGGCATGAGACGACGCTTAGAGATAGCTCGTGCGCTCGCCGGCAGGCCGCCTATCATGCTGTATGATGAGCCGACTTCGGGGCTTGACCCCCTGACCGCAAGGCAGGTCCTCGACCTTGTAATTCGCGCCCGCGACATATACAAAATCACTTCGCTTTACGTGACCAAAGAGCTTCGTCAGATCCATTACCTTGCTAACCATTTTGCAATCGAGGATGAGTCAGGAGTGGTATCGGTTTGCAAAGGGAATGCGCAGAATTTATGTCAGCTGAAGGTGATGGTGCTTGAAAGCGGGAAGGTTGTTTTCTTCGACGACCCGGATGAGTTTGAAAAGAGTTCTCTTCCAGCCGTCGCACAATTGACGCATCCCACAGGCGGCATGCGCTTTACGGACACTTATATAGCTGATCCCTGGAGCAATGCTCGAAAGATTATAGACAGGCGTCAGTGAGTTTAACCTGGCTTTGGTCCGCGCTCAGACTCAGGCTATGGAATTGCGGGAATGAACAATTGGCACAACTTAACCAGCGCGGAAGTGCTCAGCCATCTAGGCACAGATCCGCCGCGCGGCCTGAGCGAGTCAGACGCAAGACGAAGGCTTGATGAGCATGGTTTTAATGAGTTGACCGAACGCGGCATCAAAAGCCCGTGGCTGATTGTGTGGGAGCAGTTGACGGCAACTATGGTGATGATCCTGATCATCGCCGCAGCCATTTCAGTTGCGCTTGGCGATTATAAAGATGCGGCGGCCATAGCTGTCATCGTCGCGCTTAACGCGCTGCTCGGTTTCAGGCAGGAGTATCGCGCAGAGAAAGCGATGGCTGCTCTAAAGGGGCATGTGCTGGCCATCCTCTTGCCGTAACTGCCAACAATTCCCGTAAGTGTGACTATGCCGTTGTTGACTGTCACGCCGATTTCGGTTTCCTCAACGCGAGTATCCCATTTAAGCTCGCGGAGAACATCTTGCTGAATTTCTGAATCACTCTTTGTCCTTGTCATGGCAAACCTCTCCTTACCTGTGACCCCCTAACGTAAGTCACAAAATCTAATGCGGCGTGATCGGCCTCGCGGCAAGAATGTCAGCTGCGAGGTCGGTGTTCACTTGCCGCCTACATGCGTCTTGCGCTTGCCGCCGCCTTTTATGCCGCCCGCCTGCTGTCCGCCCATGCCGCCGCCGCTCTTGCCGCCTTTCCCGCTCCTCGCAGAGGCGGCTCCTGCGCCGACGGCGATGTGCTTCATCACACTGGACGCAAGGCCGGCTTTAATCTTCTTCGCCATATCCGCTGTCTCCATCCGTGGTACTAACTACTGAGCAGCAGACTTGTGCGCCGGCTGCTTCGCCTCTTTCGGGTGACGGTGCTCGCAGATCGTCTTGAATGTGTTAACCACATCTTCATAAGTTAAAGCGGTGGTCTTGTGTCCATCGAACTTTTCGGTGTGAAGCGCAATATCGTTCATGGACACGATGCCCCGGAGCACTCCGTCGTCGGTTATTACCGGCAGTCGGCGGACCTTATCCTTCCTCATGATTTTAAGAGCCCCGTGGATGTCCTCATTGGGATGGCAAGCGTAGACTTCACGTGACATCACTTCGCTGACCGGGATATCCGTAGCTTGTTTGTTTCGCGTCCCCAGAGCGATGGCGATATCGCGGTCAGTAATCATCCCGACTACCTTCCCGCCATCGGCCACGACAGGCAGCGTCCCGCAATCGCCCTCCCACATGAGGGCTACTGCCTCGGCCAGGTTTGTGCCCGGCTGACAGGCTTTCACATTTTCGGTCATAACATTCTGGACTTTCATCGCAAACTCCTTTCTTAAAAGATCCCAGCACGCATCTGATAGCTGAGATTTCAACACCGTTCTACATGGCGACCCGCCGCACTTTCAGCGTATCTGCCAATCAACCTGAGGGGCCGGCGGGATCACAACAGAACCGGTTTATTCACCCGGCCCGCACGGACGGCCTACTACGCCTTCACTTCCACCCTTGCGGGCTCGGCCTGATTGACCTTGGGCAATCGGATGTCGAGAACGCCATCCTTGAACGTGGCCGTTGCTTTTGCAGGATCGACTTCTACAAGCAGGTCAAGCGTATTTAAGAATTCGTTGGATCTGAGCGACGTATATGTCGTCTCTCCCGACTTCTGTTCGTCTGTCTGCTCGATTTTCCCGCTGATTATGAGACGGCGCGGCTCAAGACCGATCTGTATCTCTTTCTCAGTAAAACCCGGCACCTCTGCGCGCACCGCAAGATGGTCGTCATATTCAGTCGTTATTGTCGCAATCGGAAGTAACGATTCCTGCTCGGCGCTGAGCCAATCTTCAAGGTCGAAACCATCTTGGCGACCCCGCCCCTCGAAAAGCTCGTATGCTCGCCGGGCGATTGAGTCATATATCTCCTTCGCGCGGTCAAACAGGCTTTCGATTACTCCGACGTTGACCTTCACAGGCGCAGCCCTTGGCTGCGTCTCAGGCGCTACTTTAGTTGACATGGTAAGTTCTCCTTTCCTTTCATTCTCATAGTTAAAGTGTTCAAGCAGCTCTTGCCTTATACTCTTCAAATTCCGGATCTTTCGGGACAGAGAAAGGGCGCAGGTCAACCTTGATCTCGCGCTCTCGGCCACACTCGTAGCAGGTTTGAATCAATCGCTTATCCGCAGGCCGCTCATGAGGGATGCCCCAGTAGTGCCTATGATTGGTCAGAAGGGATAGGATACTCATCTGTATAACTCCTTATCCTGAGCGGCTCTGCTTCACAGCTTTTCGCGAGGAGCGCGGACAGTGAGGACCGGGCGACAAGACAGCCGCACCACCCTTTCGGCCGCCGACCCGAACGCAACCTGACGCCAGCCGGTCAGGCCGTGCGTGGAGATGACGATCATGCTTACACGCTCATCCTCGGCAATCCTTACGATTTCATTTGCCGCGTCGCCCTCTGAGACAATCGCACGCGATTCTATCGAAGACGGAAGGTGCAGCTTAATTACGTCATAGAGTTTTTGCTGCGCGCAGGTATGTAATGCTTCTTCGTATTCTGCCAGATCAGGCTCATAAGCTCCTCGATCTTCAAAGAGCTGTTCGGCCCAGACCGGTCGCGGTATCGCAGGCACGATATGGACCAGGAGGAGCTGAGCATCGAAGTGCTTTGCCAGTTCCACAGCAGATTTAACTGCTTCGAATGAGGGATCGCTAAAATCTGTCGGACATAGTATCTTGCTGATGGGTTGCAACATTGTTCTCCTCCGTACAAAACAGGCCCTCTAACTTGTGGGGCCACCCCTCACGATATTCTCAATCCTTAAACAAATCGCGATCACGGATGACCTCGACCGAGCAGTGGGCGTGCATGGCGACCGCCTCGGACACGCCGCCCATGAGCAGGCGCGAGATCCCCCGTCGGCCATGTGAGCCGACGACGATCAGGTCCGCGCCCCAACGTTCGGCCTCGTCTACAATCACAGACTTTGGATACCCCTTCAGCACGGACGTGGTCACTTGCAGCCCGGCGCCCGCGACTATCTTTCGGGCAGCATCAACATCTTCCTCACCCTGGCTCAGAATCTCGCTTTCAATCAAGGCCACCTCTTCCGGCAGGTCGGACCAGATTCCGATTGTCGGGTCCGACAGGTGAATGACCGATACTATTTTGACTTCGCTCGCTTGTGGCCAGGGCCGCTTTGCGATTGATCGCGCCGCAGCACGCGAGAAGTCAGAACCGTCCGTGGCCAATAGTATTCGCAATGCTCCTCCGTGGAGCTTCAACTTCTCGCTTCGGTCCCGCACTATCTCGACCGAGCAAGGGGCGTGGCGTACCACTGTCTGTGCAGTGCTGCCCAGGAAAAAGCGCTTCATGCGACCAAGGCCGTGCGAGCCGACGATCACAAAATCCGCCGCCCACTTTTCTGCATACTCTACAATGCCAGTTGGTGGATAACCCGTTGTGACGTCCGTCACAACGTCGAAGCCGCAAGAAGCCAATCTGTCTGCAACTGACTTTACAAGTCGTTCTGAGGCTTGAAGCTCGGCCTCGGTGAGCGAGCGTGCGGTGGTGACCCCCTGCAAGAGCATGAATAAATCCAGGACGTGAAGCACACAGAACTTACTTTGTGCCGGCCAGGGGCGGATCATTACCTCGGTTACAGCTGCTTCGGAGCAGGGTGATGAATCAATAGCGAGAAGGATCTTCATATCGGCATTCTCCTTTGCCGGGGGTGCCAGCCCCCAGGTCGGCAGGCAGTAGCAACGGCCTGCGCAGTTCTCTTAGCGAGGCAAGGTTGGTGCCGAATTGCGGAGCTTCATTTCATCAAATAATTAACAGAGTCTCTGTGCGACTTGCGTAAAGCTTCCCATACGGGCGGGTGAAATTCCGCATTGCTGGCTATTATGGCGTAACGGTTTTCTGCCAGACTGAACAGACACAAGGAGATGCATTCACTGCGCAGACGGCATACCTATTGCGAGCGGATCTAGAATGGTAGACGGGTCATGTTCCTTGAAGGAGCCGCAGGTGATCAACCTTAAGGTGTGTTCAATGCGCCTCACAAAGGAGGTGGAATAATGCCAAGCAAGGCTCTCAAGAGAAAAACAGCTCTAGTGACCGCAGGTACAATCAAACGATCCACACCGCCCGATCCTGATCTGGCCGATTGCAATCCCGAGTGGCTGAGAGACAGAGTCTTCAACGCACTGAGCAGGCTTTCCGCTGACAAACGCGAGAGCATGCGTGACAGGATTCTTTCAGACTTAAGAAAAGCCGGGGTAAACATAGCTTCTGGCCTTGTCAAACTCGGCATCCCTGCCAGGACGCCCGATGAGCTGTCACCGAGTGACATCGCAAAGTTGGTGCGTTACGTCCGGATTAATACGCCAGGAGCGATGAATGTCCTCGACGGAACACTCACCGAGTTGATTGCCCCGGAGGCTGAAAAAGCCGGAGGAGTAAAACCAGTGAGTAAAGCCGCTTGATAGTTGGGCAGAATCGGCTACGGCAAGAAAGGGAAGTATTATGAAAATAGTTATTGGTTACGATGGTTCAAGCTGCGCGGACAGCGCGCTTGAAGATTTGAGTCGAGCAGGGCTCCCACAAAGGGCTGAGGCCCTGGTCATTTCGGTGGCTGAATTGCGGCTTCCGCCGCCTCCCCCTTCAAGCTATGGAATCTTATCAGGTTATGCTGTAGGGGTAAGCACATCGGTAGGACCAGAAGCTTCTTCGTGGGTCGTTGAAGCTGCGCAGGCCCTGGCGTTTCAAGCAAGCAAGCGTGTCCAGGATTCGTTCCCTGATTGGGAAGTTAGCGCTGATGCTCAACTCGGCTCGCCTGCCGGGGAGATAATCGAGAAAGCAGAAGAGTGGGGCGCAGACCTCATCGTCGTCGGGTTCGATGGTCGTTCTGCGTTTGGCCGACTCATCCTTGGCAGTGTGTCGCAAAGAGTCGTTACCGACGCTCACTGTTCCGTGCGAGTCGCCCGCAACCCGCGAGCTGAAAAGGGGGCTGCGGTGCGAATCGTGCTCGGTGTGGATGGCTCACACCATTCAGGGGCTGCCGTGCGCGCGGTGGCGGCGCGCGAGTGGCCGGAAGGCAGCGAAGTAAGGCTCGTAACCTCGGTAGACCCCTGGCATATGTATGCGGTGGAGCCTGCCGATAAGTATGCAGCGGTCCGTCACATTCACCAATTTGCGGAGGTAGTCTTGCGCGGTGCGAGCCTTGAGGTTTCGTCTGTCGTAAAGGAAGAAGATGCAAAATGCCTTCTGGTCAGAGAGGCCGAGGAGTGGGGGGCAGATTCAATCTTTGTTGGCGCCAGGGGTCTTGGCCGCCTTGGGAGACTCTTGCTCGGCAGCGTCTCAACCGCGGTGGTGGCGCGGGCGCACTGTACAGTCGAGGTAATACGCACAGCCTAGCGGAAGAGGCCTTCTGCGCGAATGAGAGGAGTATCGGTGATGCGAATTGAACGCGTGCTAGTGGCAACAGATTTCAGCGAGAATGCTCAGGTCGCATTCGAGAAAGCCCACGAAATCGCCAATCAACTCGGGGCAAATCTTTACCTTTTGCACGTCCAGGATGAGAGCACGTTGAGGACGGCGGTCAAGGAAGGACTGCTCAGCCCTGAATCTACTGACGAAGAGTTACAAGCCCAAGTCGAGCAATTGACCGAAATGAGATTCTCCAACATGCTTGCCGGCCTCAGCCTTTCTGAAGTTCCTATTAAGCACCTATCACGCCGGGGTGCCCCGAACACGGCGATAGTGGATTACGCCAACGAGATAGATGCTGACTTAGTAGTGGTCGGCATGCGCGGCATAACCGCCAGAAGCGCGGTTGTAAGCGCTGTGCTCGGGTCGGTTGCCGAATACGTAATGCGGAAATCGCCCTGCCCCACACTCATTGTAAGACTTGAGCACAAGTCTAGGTGAAATCAAAGTTGACGTTGCGCCGTAGCCGGAGGGAGGATCTGTGAAAAAGCCGTTGAAAGACCGTGCCGAAGCTGGCCGCCTTCTCGCGGAAAAATTGAGCGCCTACGCCAGTCGAGAGGATGTCGTGGTATTGGCCCTCCCGCGCGGCGGCGTGCCGGTCGCCTTTGAAATCGCCAAAAGACTCGAAGCCCCATTGGACATTTTCGTAGTGCGAAAGCTGGGCGTGCCGTGGCAGCAAGAGCTTGCTATGGGAGCCATCGCCACGGGAGGCGTGTCTATGCTTAACGACGACGTAGTGAAGGCTTACCGTCTCACCGATGATGAGATCGCTCTCGTTGAGGTGAAAGAAAAAAAGGAGCTGGAGCGCAGGGAGCGCGCGTATCGAGGGGCACGCCCCGCACCTGATGTTCGCGGTCGCACGGTGATTTTAGTCGATAACGGGATCGCTACCGGCACCACGATGCTGGCAGCAATTGCGGCGCTGCGAGAACTGCGACCTGCTCGCATTGTCGTTGCTGTCGCCGTCGCTCCACGATCTACTTATGAGCAATTGAAAACGGAGGCGGATGAAGTCGTTTGCATTTTTGCGCCCGAGACATTTACCGCCGTAAGCCTCTGGTATGAAGACTTCGACCAGACAACGGACGAAGAAGTCCGCGACCTGCTGGCTCGCACCCTTGAGCAAAAGAGAGCTTTACTCAACGACGGGGAGCGGTACTCCGCCCCCGCTCTGTAACTTGAAGACCGGGCGGCAGAGCAATCAGGAGAGCTTCGCTGTGAACCAGGCAACAGTCACTAGACGAGCAGATGCGGTCTTCCGCGCACGCGGCCTGACGAAGGTCTACCGAATGGGCGAGGTCGAAGTTCATGCATTGCGCTCAGTTAATCTGGACCTTTATGAAGGTGAATTCGTAGTGCTGCTCGGCCCGTCAGGGAGCGGGAAGTCTACGCTTCTGAACATACTTGGCGGGCTGGACGCGCCCACAAGCGGCGAAGTCTCCTTTCGCGACCACAACCTTGTAGCCGCAGATGACCGCGAGCTGACGCGCTTCCGGCGCGAGCATGTCGGTTTCGTGTTCCAGTTTTACAACCTGATTCCGAGTCTGACCGCGCTTGAGAATGTTCAACTCGTCACAGAGATCGCCGAACATCCTATGGCCGCCGACGAAGCGCTCAGGCTGGTAGGACTCGGCGATCGAATTACTCACTTCCCCTCGCAGATGTCGGGTGGCGAGCAACAGCGTGTAGCGATTGCCCGCGCAGTTGCCAAACGGCCCGACGTGTTGCTGTGCGACGAGCCGACCGGGGCGCTCGATTTTACAACCGGCAAGCTGGTGCTCGAAGTGCTTGAGCGAGTCAATCAGGAGCTTGGGACCACTACAGCCGTCATTACTCACAACGCCGCAATCGCCGGGATGGCCGACCGCGTGATTCGCCTCGGCAGCGGCCAGATAGTCGAAGCCCGTAGCAATCAGGTGAAAGCTCGACCCGCGGACCTCGAATGGTGAGGCTGTGATGAAAGCGCTCGACCGCAAACTGATCCGCGACCTGCTGCACATGCGGGTGCAGGTGTTTGCCATTGTCCTGGTGGTTGCGTGCGGTGTGGCCTCATTCGTCTCTCTGCGGAATATTTACAAATCGCTGCCTATCACTCAGGAAGCTTACTATTCGAATTATCGCTTCGCTGATGTTTTCTTGCAGGTGAAGCGCGCCCCCGAATGGCTAGCCGTAAGAATCAGGGAAATTCCCGGCGTGGCAGCCGTCCAGACGCGAGTCGTGGCCTCGGTCACGCTCGATCTTGCAGGTCTTGAAGAACCGGCGACAGGCCAACTCATCTCAATTCCTGAAAGACAGACCCCCGTACTGAACGACCTGCACCTGACGCGCGGCAGATACATCGAGCCAAATCAGAGCGATGAAATCATAATCAGTCTTGCCTTTGCTGAGGCGAACAACCTCAACCCCGGCGATAGGGTGAGCGCGGTCATCAACGGGCGATGGACAGAGCTTCGCATCATTGGAGTGGCTATGTCGCCGGAGTTCGTCTACGAGATTCGACCCGGCGACCTGTTCCCCGACAGCCGCCACTTTGGTGTGGTGTGGATGGGGCGCGAGGCGCTCGGGGCAGCCTTCAACATGGAGGGGGCGTTCAATGACGTGTCCGTTACCCTGTCTCCCGGAGCGATCGAAAAAGAGGTCATCTCGCGCCTGGATTTGCTGATGGCCGATTGGGGCTCGCTTGGAGCGTATGGTCGCGAGGATCAGCCCTCGAACTATTTCATCACAAATGAGATTGCGGAGCTGAAAGTCACAAGCACTGTTATTCCTGCAATCTTTCTTGGAGTGACAGCATTTCTGATCCACCTGGTGCTGTCACGGCTGATCAGCACCCAGCGCGATCAGGTCGCAATGCTCAAGGCGTTCGGCTACACGAACCTCCATATAGGCTCGCACTACCTGAAGCTCGCGCTCGCAGTGGTGTCGGGAGGCATCGTGCTGGGCAGCGTCGTTGGCTGGTGGTTCGGCTATCAGATGACGGCGCTGTATGCTGACTACTTTCGGTTTCCGGTTCTCAGTTACGAGACTGATCCTTGGGTAATCAGCAGCGCCATGCTGATAAGTCTGCTTGCCGCTACCATCGGCGCAATCAGGGCTGTACAGAAGACCGTTTCACTGCCACCCGCAGACGCGATGCGGCCCGAATCGCCCGCCCGTTTCCACACGGGTCTTATCGAGCGTCTGGGGCTTCAACGTCTGCTTCCATTATCGGTCCGTATGATCATTCGCAATATCGAGCGCAATGTGGTCAAGGCTCTGCTGACCACGTTCGCAATCGCCATGTCGGTGTCACTTGTTGTAGTGGGCTTCTACTTTTATGACGCTGTTGATCTGATCCTGGATCTTCAGTTCAATAATGTCTATCGAGAAGATGCGAATGTCGTCTTCAACGAGCCGCGACCGGCCAGCACGCGCTACGATGTGGCGAGTCTGCCCGGAGTCCTTCGCGTGGAAGCGTACCGAACAGTGCCCGTTCGGCTGCGGTTCGAGCATCGTTCGCGCCGCCTTGCTTTGCTGGGCGTGCAAGCTGATGGAGAGCTGTTTCGCATAGTGGACGCTCGCTACAACGTGAGGAGCCTGCCGCCTGATGGGCTGGTGCTCACGAGTGCGCTTGCAGAGAGTCTGGGAGCCAATCCGGGTGATGCAATCACCGTTGAAGTGCTTGAAGGCGCGCGCCCGGTCCGCCAGGTTGCGGTCGTCGGGGTGGTCGATGAAGTGCTGGGCCTTTCGGCCTATATGGATTTGAGAGCGCTGAACCGCTTGATGCGCGAGGGTGAGACAATCTCAGGCGCACGGCTGATGGTCAATTCAAGCGAGTTCCCAACTCTCCATACTAAGCTAAAGCACACGCCCGCCGTGAACGGCGTAATAATCCCCTCAACCATTCTCGCGAACTTCAACGAGACGTTTGCCAGAACGATGTGGGTTATGACTTCGATCATCATCATCTTCGCAAGCGTTATCGCGCTGGGCGTTGTCTACAATGGCGCGAGAATAACGCTTTCCGAACAGGGGCGCGAACTTGCAAGCCTGCGGGTGCTCGGCTTTACGAGAGCGGAGATAGGAGTGATGTTGCTCGGCGAGCAGGCGATACTGACAGCCATCGCCATCCCCGTAGGCTATGTGATCGGTTACTTGCTCTGCTTCTTTATCACAGAGGCAGTCGGCAATGAAATGATGCGTCTGCCACTTGTGATCACGCGAAAAACTCCTGCGCTCGCCCTGTGTGTGACAGCCTGCGCCGCACTTCTTTCAGGATTGTTAGTAGGGTGGCGGCTGAGACGATTGAACTTGATTGAGGTCCTGAAGACAAGGGAGTGACACGGTCATGAAAGTGAAAAGAGGTCAGATCATTTCAACCGTTGTAGTACTGGCGCTGGCCGGGCTAGTCGTTGTTGCCCTTTTACCATCGCCCACCAAGGTTGAAGCGGCCCGCGCCACTCGGGGACCATTGCGCGTCACAGTAGATGAAGAAGGTGAAGCGCGCGCTCACGACCGCTTTGTGATAGCCGCGCCTATAGCGGGCCATCTTGCCCGCGTAGAGCTTCACGATGGGGACGGCGTGAAAGCGGGACAAGTTGTTGCCGTAATCACTCCGTCTCCGCTCGATCCCCGCGAACGTGAAGAAGTAACCGCGCGGTTACAATCGGCGGAGGCATTGAAGCGTGAAGCCGACGAGCGAGTCGGTCATGCCCGCGCCGACTACGAGCAGGCGCGGCGCGAGCGCGAGCGCGCCGAACGATTGGCAAAAGACGGGCTGGTCTCTATCCAGTCGCTTGAGCAGGCGAAGAATGCGGAGGCGACGAGCGCGAATGAGCTTGAGGCGGCCAGGTTCAAATCGCAAGCCGCCGCCTCAGAGGTGAAGGTCGCGCGCGCCGGATTGATAGCAATCGAGACGGAGCGAAAAGACGCGGCCGGGCTTGTCCCTCTGCGATCACCCGTAGGCGGGCGCGTTCTGCGAGTCATAGAAAAGAGCGAGCGAGTTGTAGCAGTCGGAACTCCGATAATCGTGCTGGGCGATCCCACCAAACTTGAGGTCGTTGTAGACGTGCTCTCCACGGACGCCGTGAAGGTAAAGCCCGGCGCGATTGTTCTTCTTGAAGACTGGGGAGGAGAGGAAGCGCTTCGTGCGCGGGTGAGGACGGTCGAGTGCTCAGCTTTCACGAAGGTCTCCGCGCTCGGAATAGAAGAGCAGCGCGTCAACGTCGTTGCAGATTTTGTAGACCCGCCGGGACAGTTAGGCGACGGGTACCGCGTCGAAGCGAGGATCATCATCTGGGAGAGCAAGGATGCGTTGAAGGTCCCGTCGAGCGCGCTGTTTCGACACGGCCAGGGGTGGAGCGTCTTCGTTATTGAAGAAGGCAGGGCGCGGAGGCGAGGGGTTGAAACAGGCCACAGGAGCCAGTTTGAAGCCGAAATACTCGGCGGCATTGAAGAAGGTGAGCAGATCGTTCTTCATCCGACAAGCCAGATCGGAGACGGCGCGAGTGTGGAAGTGAGATGAACCTCGTCACTCGGTCATAACGTTAATAACGGGATGTGATTGCCGTCACTACGTGGGGTGACGGGCGTACTAGCACTTATTGATTCTACTCTCATAGAGTAGCTTGGGGAGGCGTCTAATGAGCCATAAACAATTGTTCTTCAGGGCAGCAGCCAGGGAGAAGATCTTGCGCGGAGTAACGGCTCTTGCCGACGCCGTGCGCGTGACCCTCGGTCCAAAATCCAAATGCGTCTTGATCGAGAAGAAGTGGGGAAAGCCCATCGTCTGCAACGACGGGGTCACAATCGCCAAAGAGATAGAGCTTGAAAACCCGGAAGAGAACCTCGGCGCGCAGATGATGCGGGAGGCCGCAGAGCGCACGGGCGAGGCAGTCGGCGACGGCACCAGCACGTTGACCATCCTGGCCCATGCCATCTTCTCGGACGGCGTGCGCAACGTCGCGGCGTGCGCAACGTCGCGGCGGGCGCAAGCGCCATCGACTTGAAGCGCGGCCTGGATCGCGGCCTGCACACCGCGGTCGAATTATTAAAGTCGCTCTCGCGTCCTGTCGAAAGCCGCCGCGAGAAAGCTCAGGTGGCGACAATCTCGGCTCACAACGATCCGACAATAGGAGAGCTTGTCGCCGACGCCGTTGAGAAGATCGGCACGGACGGCGTGGTCTCCGTAGAAGAGGCCAAGACTACCGAGACAGCGTTAGAGGTTGTTGAAGGGATGCAATTCGACCGGGGCTATCTCTCGCCTTACTTCATAACAGACACCGAGAAGATGGAGGCGGCGCTCGATGATCCGTTCATCCTGCTATACGAGAAAAAGATCAACACGATGAAGGACCTGCTCCCGCTGCTTGAGCAGGTGGCGAGGATGAGCCGCTCGCTACTAATCATCGCCGAAGACGTGGAGGCGGAAGCTCTGGCAACGCTCGTGGTAAACAAGATTCGAGGAGTGCTCCCTTGCGCTGCGGTGAAAGCTCCGGGCTTCGGCGATCGCCGCAAAGAGACGCTCCAGGACATCTCGATTCTTACAGGCGGCCAACTTGTCGCCGAAGAACTCGGGGTCAAGTATAGAAACTCTCACTCTTGAAGCCCTGGGCCAGGCCAAGCGCGTGGTGATTGATAAGGACAGCACGACAATTATCGGTGGGGCAGGCACAAAGCAGGCAATCGAGGGACGCGCAAACGAGATACGGAAACAGATCGCGGATACTACCTCCACGTACGACCGCGAGAAGCTACAGGAGCGGCTCGCCAAACTCACTGGCGGGGTGGCGGTTATCCGCGTCGGCGCTCCATCAGAAGCCGAGATGAGGAGCCGCAAAGAAGCGTTCGAGGATGCTATCAGCGCGACGAAGGCCGCGATGGCCGAAGGGATAGTGCCCGGAGGCGGGCTTGCTCTGCTGCGCGCGATTGATGCGGTGGAGCGCGAGGAAGCCAGTTGCGAGGGCGACGAGTTGACCGGGCTGCGCATACTTAAACGCGCGCTCGAAGCGCCTACCCGTCAGATCGCGGAGAACTCGGCGGTGGATGGCGGTGTGGTCGTGGAAAAAATGCGAGCGGGGACTGGCAGCTTCGGCTTTGACGCGGCGCGGAACCAGTACGTTGATTTGATGGAAACAGGCATCATCGATCCGACGAAGGTGGTGCGGGTTGCGCTTGAGAATGCCGTCTCGGTCGCAAGCGTCCTGCTGCTTACGGAAGCGACGCTGACAGAGATACCTGAACAGAGGGCCGAGTCTGCGCCCGGGCTCGGGCTTCCGGGAGAATGAGGGGCAAAGATGGCACGCCAGATCATAGCTAAGACGGAGCGAGATTGGCGGGTTGCTCCAAATCTGAAGGACTACGACCAGGTAACAAAGACCTTTTCCTGGCTCGCCGCTCGGCGTGAGCTTGAAGGGCTGCCTGACAATCGGGGGCTCAACATCGCGCACGAAGCGGTTGACCGCCACGCGAATGGCACGCTCAGAGATCACCTGGCGATACGCTGGCTCGGCAAGCGAGGTCAGCGACAAGACTACACGTATGGCCAGCTCCAAAGGCTGACGAATCGCTTTGCGAATGTCCTTACGCAACTGGGCGTCGGAAAGGGCGACCGCGTCTACGCGCTGACGGGCCGCATCCCTGAGCTTTATGTCACCGCCCTAGGGGCACTCAAGAATCGTAGCGTCTTTTGCCCGCTATTCTCGGCCTTCGGGCCTGAGCCTATCAAATCGCGATTAAGCATAGGCGAGGCCAAAGTCCTGGTGACTACCGAGACGCTTTACGAGCGAAAAGTAAGAGCGATTCAGGCTTCTCTGCCGGCGCTCCAACACATCCTCCTCGTCGGAGATGATCAGCACCTGACCGCAGTGCCCGGCACAAGAGACTTCTATGAGTTGATGGCTGATGCGGACGATGATTTTTCTATCGGGCCTACTGACCCGGAAGACTTCGCGCTGCTTCATTTCACGAGCGGAACTACGGGCAAGCCCAAAGGAGTGATACATGTACACCAGGTGGTAGTGGCCCATCACATCACGGGAAAGCTCGCGCTCGACTTTCACCCCGGCGACATCTTCTGGTGCACGGCTGATCCGGGATGGGTGACGGGCACGTCGTATGGCATCATCGCACCTCTGACGAACGGGGTTACAAGCATCATAGACGAAGCCGATTTTGACGCGGAGCGCTGGTACGCCATTCTGCAGAATCAGAAGGTCACTGTATGGTACACCGCACCGACGGCGATTCGCATGATGATGAAAGCCGGGACCGAGCTTGTGCGCAAATATGACTTGGCGGCACTCCGCTTTCTGGCAAGCGTGGGAGAGCCGCTCAACCCTGAGGCGGTCATATGGGGCAAGGAAACGTTCGGCCTCCCCTTCCACGACAACTGGTGGCAGACAGAGACAGGCGGAATAATGATCGCAAACTTCGCTTCAATGGACATACGGCCCGGCTCGATGGGCCGCCAGCTTCCTGGCATCGAGGCCGCAATCGTGCGCAAAGCCGACGACGGAAGCATTGAAGAGATCACGGAGCCTGGCGCGCAGGGCGAGCTTGCATTACGCCCTGGATGGCCTTCGATGTTTCGCGGCTATTTGAATGAGCCTGCGCGTTACAAGAAGTGCTTCGCCGGAGGGTTCTATCTCACGGGTGATCTCGCCCGCCGCGACTGCGACGGTTACTTCTGGTTCGTGGGCCGAAAAGACGATGTGATCAAGACGTCCGGCCATCTGGTTGGTCCCTTCGAAGTCGAAAGCATATTGATGGAGCACAAGGCTGTGGCCGAGGCGGGCGTGATAGGCAAGCCCGATCCGGTTGCTATGGAAGTGGTCAAAGCGTTCGTCTTGCTAAGAGATGGATACGAGCCGAGCGAAGAGCTGCGGCGCGAGTTGATGGCATTCGCTCGAACCAGGCTAGGCGCTGTAGTTGCGCCGAAGGAAATAGACTTCGTAAAGAGTATACCTAAGAATCGCGCCGGCAAGATCATGCGGCGTCTGCTTAAAGCTCGCGAGTTGGGTCTTCCTGAAGGAGATATTTCAACGGTCGAGGAGAGCTAGATGAGCATGTCTGCACACGAACAGCCCTGCCTGGAACGCGAGCACGCATTGTTGTTGCTTAGAGGGATGCTGCGCATTCGTCGGTTTGAAGAGAAAGCTGCGGAGATGTACAGCCTCGGCCATATTCGCGGCTTCCTGCACCTCTACATTGGTGAAGAAGCCGTTGCCGTCGGGGCGATGCAGGCGCTTACGCCGGACGACAACATTGTGGCGACTTACCGCGACCATGGGCAGGCGCTGGCGCGCGGCATTCCGGCAGGCTCGCTTATGGCAGAGATGTACGGCAAGGCTACCGGATGCAGTCGCGGCCGTGGCGGCTCGATGCACTTCTTTGACGCGTCGCGCCGCTTCTACGGCGGCTACGCGATTGTAGGGGGCGGGTTACCGATCGCGGTCGGCCTCGCGCTTGCAGACACGATGAAGAATCGCAAGGCAGTTACCGCGTGCTTTTTTGGCGATGGCGCTGTGGCCGAAGGCGAGTTTCACGAATCGCTGAATCTGGCCGCGCTGTGGCGGCTGCCGGTGCTCTTCATATGTGAGAACAATCTCTACGCGATGGGGACTGCTCTTGCGCAACACCAGTCGCAGACCGACATAAGCCTCAAGGCGCAGGCATACGCCATACCGTCTGAAGCTGTAGATGGAATGGACGTAGTCGCGGTAGAGGCGGCGGCGCGGCGCGCTGTCGAGGCGGTGCGTGAGAATCGCTTTCCCTTTCTTCTGGAGGCCCGCACCTACCGTTTCCGGGCGCATTCGATGGCCGATCCCGACCTGTATCGAACGAAAGAAGAGGTTGAAGAATGGAAGAAGCGTTGCCCGATAGCGATCCTTCAGACGCGTCTGCTTCAAAGTGGAGAGATAACGCAAGCTGATATTGCGGAGATCGAGCGAAGGGTTGCCGTCGAGATTGAGGAGGCTATCGCCTTCGCCGAAGCGGGCGAGTTGGAGCCGATCGAAGACCTTTTGAAGGACGTAACGGCCCCGGTATGAGAGTGGGGCTCGGAGAGTTTGAAGAGGCTCAGGATGAAAAGCAAAGTTTTAATCAGCTTAGCAGCAGTGACGGCCGGGGCAGTGGCTGCTTACGCGTACGCCGTCCGCCCTTGGCATCTGCGGTGGGGCGCGACCGCAGAGGAAGCGAGCGCGCCTCTTCCAGGCGATGAGTTGGTGCCGCAACCTAAAAGTAGGGCCACGCATGCCATCACGATCAACGCTCCTGTGAAGGCCGTCTGGCCCTGGCTCGTGCAGATAGGTCAGGACAAGAGCGGCTTCTACAGCTATTCGTGGCTCGAAAATCTGATGGGCTGCCACCTGCGAAACGCCGACCGCGTCTTGCCAGAGTTTCAGAGTCTCAAGGTCGGCGACCAGGTGTGGCTGCACCCCAAAGTGCCGCCGCTGCCAGTCCTCGTCTGCGAGCCTTACCGTGCGATTGTGCTCGGCAGCAATACCGATAATCCTGGGACGTGGAGCTTTTACCTCAAAGAGATTGATGAGAAGACCACACGATTAATCATCCGCGGGCGCGGAGACTTGCGACCCGGCTTGCTTAACTGGCTCTTCAACTACGCAGTGTTTGAGCCGGCGCACTTCATCATGGAGCGCAAGATGCTGCTGGGCGTCAAGCGGCGCGCGGAGGCGCTATGGCAATGCAGTTCAGGGAGCGGCTGGCGAACGGCGCAGTCGCCGGGATAGATGTTGTGAGGGTAGCCTCCGACAGGAACATAGCGAGCGAGAATCTCACTTGTTGATAAGGAGTTGAAATGAATACATTAACGAAAGCGGCTATCGGTTTGACGGCAGCGGGCGCGGCTTACATCTTGGTTCATAATAGAAGACACGCGATGTCCGACGAAGCTGCGCATCCGGTCGAAATTCACGGGTTTGTGAGCAGCGGATACGAGGCGGTGCGCGCAGCGTTCGCAGAGAATTTTTCCCGCCGGCGCGAGTTGGGCGCGGCCTGCTGCGTGTATCACAAGGGGGAAAAGGTGGTTGACCTGTGGGGCGGGGTGCGGAACAAGGCGACCGGCGAGTTCTGGGAAGAGGACACGATGGCGCTGGTTTACTCTGCGACCAAGGGCTTGGCGGCGATGACTCTGGCGGTTGCCCATTCGCGGGGCTGGCTCGATTACGATGAACTCGTGTGCACGTACTGGCCGGAGTTTGCCCAGAATGGAAAAGAGAAAATCACCGTCCGGCAACTCCTGGCGCACCAGGCCGGGCTGTTCGCCTTCGACGAGCCAGTTGATAAAAACGTGGTCGCCGACCTCGATCGTCTGGCGGAAGTTATGGCTCGCCAGAAACCCGCGTGGGAGCCGGGAACGCGACAGGCTTATCACGCCGTCACGCTCGGATTCTACGAAAGCGAATTGCTGCGCCGGATTGATCCGCAGCGCCGCAGCCTCGGACAGTTCTTTCAAGACGAAATCGCAACCCCGCTGGGGCTGGACTTCTACATTCGCCTGCCCGAATCGATCCCCGATTCGAGGCTCGCGCCGCTCGTTGATCCCGGTTTTTCCGAGATGTTGGTCGGTTTCCCCATTAGACTGACTCTGGACGTGTGGAACCATCGCTCGAACATACGCAGGGCGCTCATGGGGTCCGAGTTGCCTCATGACGAGCAGCACATCTACACCCGCAACCTCGAAGTTCCGGCGGGCGGAGGCGTCGGCACGGCGCGAGCCATCGCACACGCCTACAGCGTCTTTGCCACCGGAGGGCAGGAACTGGGACTACGCGAGGAGACCTTGCAAGAATTGACGGCACCGGCACTTCCCCCGACGCACGGCTTCTACGACGAGGTTATGAAGGGTGAGGTGCAGTTTTCGCTCGGCTTTATGAAAAGCAGCCCGTCCTGGTCGTTCGGAAATCCGGGTTCGTTCGGCGCGCCCGGAGCGGGCGGCTCATTGGGCTTCGCCGATCCGCAAGCCCAGATCGGTTACGCATACGTCCCAAACCGCAAGGGCGTGGCGCTAACAGGAGATGCGCGAGACGTTGCGCTAAGACGCGCCTTGTATTCAGCCAGGCCAGCCGCCGCAAAGTCGGCAGGCGGTTAGTGATGGTCGGACAGCTAGAACCGTTGGTGGCGAGCGAGAAAAGACGGTTTCGATGGTTAGTCGGAAAACCTGATGAACAAGAATCTCGGTAGGCGATGAGTGATGTGATGACGAAGACTGTAAAGATGAGTTACCGGGAGGCCGTGCGCGCCGCGCTGCGCGCCGCTTTACACGGGGACGAAAGAGTTTTTCTAATGGGCGAAGATGTCGGGCGCTACGGCGGCGCGTTCGCCGTGAGCCTCGGCCTGCTTGAAGAGTTCGGCCCCGAAAGGGTGCGCGACACGCCGCTCTCGGAATCCACCTTCGTCGGCGCGGGCATCGGGGCGGCCCTGGGCGGGATGCGACCCATAGTCGAGGTAATGACGGTCAACTTCAGCCTGCTCGCCCTCGATCAAGTTCTCAATAACGCGGCAACACTCCGTCATATGTCTGGCGGCCAGTTCAGCGTGCCGATGGTTGTGCGAATAGCGACCGGAGGCGGTCGCCAGCTCGCCGCGCAGCATTCTCACAGCCTGGAAGGCTGGTATGCACATATTCCTGGAATTAAAGTGCTGACGCCCGCGACGGTTGAAGACGCGAGAGGAATGTTGCTCGGCGCGCTTGCCGAGCCGGACCCCGTCTTCATCTTCGAGCATGCGACGCTTTACCCGCTAGAGGGTGAGATTGACGAGTCTGCTGCGCCTGTTGAGATAAGCAAAGCAGCAGTGCGCCGGCCAGGCGACGACTTGACTCTGATCACCTATGGCGGATCGCTCGGCAAGGTTTTACAAGCCGCCGACCGTCTGGCCGAAGATGGGATCAAAGCCGAAGTAGTTGATCTTCGCTCGCTTCGCCCGCTTGACACAGCAACGATACTGAGATCAGTAGCAAAGACTCACCGCGCTTGTATCGTAGATGAAGCGTGGCGCACCGGCAGCTTTGCCGCAGAGATCAGCGCCCAGATTATGGAAGGGGCGTTTGACGAACTGGACGCGCCGGTAACGCGCGTATGCAGCGCCGAAGTTCCGATGCCTTACGCAAAGCATCTCGAAGAAGCTGCGCTGCCCCGCGTTGACACGATTGTGAATACCGTTCGGAGCATGTTCTGACGCTATGGCTGAATTCGTAATGCCAAAACTCGGGGCCGATATGAGTGCGGGCAAGCTCATCGCCTGGCGCAAGAAGCCTGGCGACAGAGTGGAGCGCGGCGAGATCATTGCCGATGTAGCCACCGACAAAGCCGACATTGAAGTCGAAGTTTTCACGAGTGGCGTAATCGAGAAGATACTCGTCGAGCCGGGAGAGAAAGTCCCCGTAGGCACGCCACTCGCCATTATTCGTGAGGAAGGTAAACCTGAAGCTGAGCCTCCGCAGGTAAAACCTCCAACGCCTCCCGCCGTTCCACTACCTCAGCCTCAAGCCCCTATCCTCACGATAGCAGGTCGCATAAGAATCACGCCTGCTGCGAAAAAGCTGGCGGCTGATTTGGGGGTTGACCCATCTTCAGTGACAGGAACAGGCCCCTCCGGTCGAATAACGCGAGAGGATATAGAGCGAGCCGCGACTTCGAGGGCAGCCAGACCCTCACAGCCGGAGGTGGAAACTGATCGTCAGGCTCGGATGAGACAGGCCATCGCCGCCGCGATGTCCCGGTCCAAGCGCGAGATTCCGCATTACTATCTCAGCGCGACCATTGACACGAGCCGAGCCCTCAAGTGGCTGGCTGAAGAGAACTTGAAACGACCTGTCGAAGACCGCCTCCTGTACGGCGTGTTGCTCATCAAGGCAGTGGCTCTGGCTTTGCGTCAGGTTCCGGAGTTGAACTCATCTTGGGTGGAGAATAAGGCCGAGCAGAGCCCATACATACATGTCGGGGTGGCGATATCGCTCAGAGGCGGAGGTCTGGTTGCCCCTGCTTTGCACAACACAGATCGCAAGAGCCTTAGCGAGCTCATGGCAGAATTGCAGGATGTCGTTAAGCGTGCGCGGGCAGGATCACTGAGAAGCTCGGAGCTATCCGACCCAACGATTACAATCACGAACCTCGGCGAGCAAGGAGTCGAGACAGTGTTCGGCGTAATCTACCCGCCACAAGTCGCGCTCGTGGGCTTCGGTAAGATCGTGGAGCGGCCCTGGTCGGTTGAAGGGCAGATAGTCTCCCGGCCTGTCGTCACAGCTTCGCTTTCAGCCGATCACCGCGTGAGCGATGGACATAGAGGAGGTCTGTTTCTCGCCGCGGTAGATCGGCTCTTACAGGAGCCGGACAAGCTATGACGGAAGATCAAATAAAAGAGATCGTTCTTCGCGTCCTCGGCGAAATCGCGCCGGAAGCGGACCTGGCTCGCATCAAGTCTGACGAGAGCTTCCGGGACCAGTTGGATATTGACTCGATGGACTTTTTGAACTTCGTAATAGGCTTGCACAAAGAATTGAAAGTCGAGATTCCGGAAGCGGACTACCCGAAGCTGGCCTCGCTCAACAGCGCCGTCGGGTATTTGTTGTCAGTGTGCAATGCGCGCAGGCGAGAATAGCAATAGGCCTATCCAATGAGGAGGGATCTTCGCGATGAATAATAGGGTTGAACAGCGAACCGACTTGCGGTCGTGGCTCGATATGGTTGAGCGCCTCCGCAAGGCTCCCGACTGGGCCGCAGAAGACCTGCCGGTTGAGATGATTCAAACCCACATATCGGTCGTGCTGCTCGGCAAGCACCGGGCGTTGAAGCTGAAAAAGCCTGAGTCATGCCCAGCGAAAACAGAAGCCTGTCTCTTGGCTCTCGAACAATAAATCGAGAAACTTGCTCGATTCCCTCAGCAAATGCAAAGCAATCTGCGCCCACGACAACAAAGCGGGCTTCTTTTTTCGTGGGCAGAATTTCTCAGCGCACGCCAACTTATTTCCTCGCATCCCGATAACCGCTAGGATCATCAATCCTATGGCCAACACCAACAACAGATTCTCCAACCTTGCGGCCTGCTTCACCCTCACCCCTTCTAACTCAAACTCCTGCTTCTGATCACGGAAACTCTCCTCGCACCAAAACCGCCGTGCATAAATCGCCACGGTCTGCCTCGCCGTCAGCCCCAGATTGGTCGCCAACATCCAACTACAGACTTTGCTGTCGCGCTTCTCACAATTGAGCACCACCTTTAATTCATAACGCTTCGTCTTGTGGTAAGTCACCTTGCTCAGCTTGAAGCATTGCCCGACGGCTAACCGATAATCACGCAGCTTGCCCGTGTAACCGGCCATCTCCACGCAGGCATCGCCTTTGACGCGGATGATATAACCGCAACCTTGACGATCAAGATACTGGAGGAAAGCCACTCGTTGAAAGCCACGATCCGCTACGATGACAACTTTCCAATGCTTCGGTAAGCAACGGCGCAAGGCGTCAATAAACTGCATTTCAATAGTATTTTGCTGGGCTTTGAGTTGGTCACGAGCCACCGCCCACTGCAACACTGGCACGGCTCGACCGGCCACCGGCACCAGTGCCGAGAGCACTTGATAGGGCCACACACTGGTCCAGTCAATGATGATCTCCAGCGGTTGGATCGGTTTGAGTTGCAAGCGATGATGGAGTTGGCAAAGCAAGCGGCGCGCAATCACTTGTTTGCTTTGCAGGGCGTTGAGGCGGGGATTGGAGACAAAGCGCGCGACCCGTTTAAGGTTGTGCGGGAAGGCCACCGCAGTTTCAAAACCGCGAGCGATCTCAGCCAGAATGAGCGAGCGGCAGAAGAGCACGCCGCAGACCATCTGCGCGAAAGTAGCTTGCTGGGTTGGTAATAGTCCTTTGGTCACGGCTTTGGTAAACTTGGCAATGCGTTTTAGACGCATGAGCAGCCTCCTTGTTGCGAATGAGTTTTGGTCAACGCATTCTTATCACAAGGAGGCTCTCTTTTTCACTGGGCATGACTCAGTGAAAAAGCCTGTTGACTTTGGCTTTCTCGATTACACGACGCTTGAAAAGCGACGCTCTGCTTGCGAGGCTGAGGTTGATCTCAATCGCCGCCTTTGCCCTGACATATACATAGGCGTACAAACTATTCGAGATGTCGAAGGGCAGCCGCGACTGGGCGGCGAAGGGAAAATCGTCGATTACGCCGTGTTGATGAAGCGGCTCCCCGCCGAGCGTATGCTCGATCAAATGGTGGCGAGGGATGAAGTAACCGAAACCATCATAGATCGAGTAGCCGACCGTCTCAGCGGCTTTCATAAAGATGCGAGGCGAGGACCCGACGTTGATCGTTACGGCAGCCCTGAAGTGATACGCGGCAACTGGGAAGAGAACTTCACACAGACCACCCCGTACATTGGCCGCACGATAACCGAGTCGGAGTTCAACACCATCCGCGCGTGGGTCAATCGCTGGATGGGAACTTCCGGCGATCTACTGAGAGGCCGCGTGCGCGACGGTCGGATTTGCGACGGGCATGGTGACGTGCGCTCGGAAAGCATCTCGGTGACGGATGGCATATGCATCTTTGACTGCATTGAGTTCAACGAGCGGTTCCGTTGCTCGGACGTTGCGAGCGAAGTTGCTTTCCTGGCGATGGACCTGGACGTGCGAGGCAGGCCCGACCTGGGCTACTACTTCTGCGAGCGGTATCACGCCCGAACCGAGGATCGACAGTTGTTTGCCCTTCTCCCTTTTTACCGTTGTTACCGCGCCTACGTTCGCGGAAAGGTGCTCAGCTTTCGGCTGGATGAGGCGGAGTTTAGTGAAGCAGAGCGTAACGCGGCGGCGACGCGGGCGAAAAGCTACTTTCACCTGGCGAGGCGCTATGCCGATCGGCTTGAAAAACCGACGGTGATTGCCGTTGTCGGATTATCCGGGACCGGCAAGACTTCGCTTGCGCGTGCGATAGCAGGCGAGTTAGGTCTGCGCGTTGTGTCAGCCGACGCCGTGCGCAAATCGATCTTTAAAACTGGGGAGAGTTCATACGCTTATGGAGAGGGGCCTTACAGCGCGGAAGCCAATCGGCTCACTTATATGAAGCTGGTGGAAACAGGGCGCGAATTGCTGGCAGAAGATCGGGGCGTAGTCCTTGACGCGACTTTTCGACGCGACGGCGACCGCGCAATGGCGCGTGATATGGCGACTGAAGCCGGAGCTAACTGGAGCATTATTGAGTGCAGACTGCCAGCAGATCTGACCCGTTTTAGGCTCGAAAGACGCGCCGCCAGCGGTGAAGGGCTATCCGATGCTACGTGGGGCACATACTTACGACAGCATGAAGAATTTGAACCCATAGATGATCCATCCGGCATGCATCTCGAACTGGATACGAGCGGGAGCCTGTCTTTGGCAGGGCATACGGCTACCGACTGGCTCCGCGAAAAAGAGGCTAGGCTACAGTGAAGCCATGGCGCCGCTCACCGCATCTCCAAGTCATCCTCTGCGAGCGGAAAGAATAATTGCCAGGCCTATGATGGCCGTCACAACCATAACGTAGGGAAGGCGATGTGATAGCCGTCACCGCAAGGTGTGACAGGCGTCCTGGCTTCTTTTGATCGTACTCTCATAGAGTAGTTTGGGGCGGTGTCTTGTGAGCCACGCTCAAAAAGATACCTCAAGGAGAAGTAAGTTATGGACTGGACACACATACACCTTCTGCTGAATCACGTGCCCGTACTAGGCGTGATATTCGGGTTCTTACTACTGGCCTATGCATTTATAAAGAAGGATCGAGGCTTGCAACAGGTTAGCCTTTCAGTCTTCGTGATTACAGCGCTGCTGTCAGTAGCTGTGTATCTCACCGGTGAGCCTGCTGAAGAAACGGTAGAACATTTGCCCGGAGTATCTGAAATGAGCATTGAGAGGCACGAAGAAGCGGCACTGATCGCCATGGTGGGAGCCGCCGCGCTAGGAGCAATTGCCCTTGGAGGTATCTTGGCCTCAAGGTGGTCAAAAGCCATAGCAAAAACACTCGTCGCGGTAGCCCTGCTCGGTTCTTTAATTGTGAGCGGGATGATGGCCTGGACAGCCAATTTGGGAGGTCAGATACGCCATTCCGAAATCCGCTCGGCTACGTCGAGATGAATGAGAAGAGCACCAAAGACGCTCGGAAGGGTAGACAATCAGGCGATGAGCAAGGTGAGAAGGAAGATGACTGAATAAAGAGGTTCATTCTGGCCTCGCTTAAGCGAAGAGGAATCGCGAAAGGAGAAACAGAAATGGCTGATGACAGATTACTTTCAAAGCTTATCGGGGCCGCACTGGCAGGAGCAGCCGGCCTTGCTGGCTATACGTTCTTGATACGCCCCCGGCACCTAAAGTGGGGAGCGACTGATGAGGAGTGCCGGGAGCTACTGCCCGGTGATGAATTCCTGCCGAACCCGGAACACGAAGCCACTCACGCAATTACGATCAATGCTCGGCTCTCCGATGTGTGGCCCTGGCTCGTTCAAATCGGACAGACGCGAGGCGGATTCTACAGCTACACCTGGCTCGAAAACATCGTCGGATGTGATATGCATAACGCTGATCACATCGTTCCGGAATGGCAGACCCTTCGGGCGGGAGACGTTGTGTGGCTTCATCCCAAAGCGCCGCCCCTGCCGGTAGTCATAGTAGAACCTTACCGGGCGATTGTCCTCGGCGAAGTGATTGAAGAAGAACAAGCAGAAGGTAACAAAACTATTGCTGGCGGGACCTGGGCATTTTATCTCAAAGAGATAGACGATAACGCCACGCGATTGCTAATTCGCATTCGGTGGGCCAGAAAGCCAGGGCTTCTTAGCTGGTTTGCTAACTATGTGATGTTAGAGCCGGCCCACTTCATCATGGAACGTAAGATGATGCTTAGAATAAAACAGAGAGCCGAAGCCTTAGCCAGAGAACGCGAGAAACCCGATGAGATATTGGCTGCCGGGCGCTTCAGGCTGGAGACGAGTGATTAGGGGCACCGCATGGGGTAAAGCATCAGGTTAGGCGTATAGGAGACAACGGAAATGAGGAGATCCACAAAACTGATTCTAGGCGGTTTCGGTTTAGCTGGCGTGGGCCTTGGGTTGGCAACGTGGCTCGGTTCGGCCTTCTGGAATGAAAAGACCTCTCAGCTTGTTGACAAACTCAGAGGGAGCCTCTCCGACGAAAGACAGGAAACAGTTACTTTCAAAGAGTTTGAGCAGCTTCCCGCTCCGGTGGCCAGGTATTTCCGGCGGGTGTTAACAGAGGGGCAACCAGTCATTCGCTCGGCTCGCATTAACTGGGCAGGCGAATTCCGTGTGGGTAGATCGGATAAAGGATGGAGTCCATTCGAGGCAACGCAGCATTTTTCGGCACAGACGCCTGGCTTCGTATGGGACGCCGGTATTCGCCTGAGCCCCTTAACGAAGGTGCGGGTGCGGGATGCTTACGTTGCGGGACAAGGATCGATGCAGGCGAAGATTCTCTCACTTGTGCCGGTGGTAGACGAACGCGGTAAGGCCGAACTTAATGCGGGTGCCCTGCAACGATACTTGGCTGAGGCAGTCTGGTTTCCAACAGCGCTTCTTCCGGGCGCGGGAGTGCAATGGAGCGCGATAGACGAAGGCCGAGCGCTGGCAACACTGACCGACTCCGGCACGACAGTCTCTTTGGAGTTCCGCTTCAACGACGCCGGTGATGTAACGAGCGTCTTTACACCCGGTCGGCATCGAGCAATCGACGGCAAATACGAGTTGACCCCATGGGAGGGTCACTTTGATCGCTACGAAGAACGTGAAGGAATGCGGATTCCGGTCGAAGGGGATGTAGAGTGGCAGTTACAGGATGGGTGGTTCCCTTACTGGAAAGGGCGAATCTTAAATGTGAGGTATGACTTTGAACCTGTTGAGGAATTGGATCGGCCTCACGATGCCTCACAACGGACTGGCCAGACAGTGGCCGGTCGCTAAAGGAGAGCCTTTGCTGGTGACCAGAGTTGTTCATTCATTAAGGCGCGCCACTCGGCTAGGCACGAGCTAGGCGCGGGAGCAGAACGTATGAGTGAGTTTATAGATCGCTTCATCCCGAAGGAGAAGGCCGACAGGACCGAGCGGCACGAAGCCATCGTCTTTGCGCCGGCATCGGTTGTATTTGAAATCGCTGAGAACTTCGACCTGGAGTCCATACCAATTGTGCGTGCTATTTTCTGGCTCCGCGCGATGCTCCTCGGCGCACCGTACTCGCGTATGAGGAAAGGACTCGTTGAGCAGACGGCGGGCATTGGCTGGGAAAGGCTTTCCTATAGGTCGGGCCGCGAAATTATTATGGGTGCCGTGACACAACCCTGGATCGGCGAGGTGAAGTTTCGCCCCATCTCAGCCGATAGCTTCGCCGCATTCAATGAGCCCGATCTGGTGAAGATCGTGTGGACGCTCGAAGCGGAGCCGCTCGATCCGGAGCGCACGCGGTTCACGACCGAGACGCGAGTGCTTGCGACAGATGGCAGCGCGCGGGCGAAGTTTAAGGCGTACTGGAGGAAGTTCGGGATTGGAATCCTGATGATCCGGTGGCTTACTGCGCCGGCGATTAAGAAGCAGGCGGAGCGGCGGTACAAGGCACAGAGGATTCAATATTCGCTGACTCGGTGAGCGACTGACTAATAACGTGATACAGCAGAAGCTATGAAACTCACCTTGGGTTAGCCGGTCGAGACCGTTTGCGGCAAGGTGATCTTGGACATTCGAGAAGAGGGTAGGATGTAATGTTACCTTTCAGCGTCGAACAGTTCCTGAATATTTTCGCGGAGTACAACCGTGCAGTCTGGCCGATGCAAGTAGTTCTCGTCTTCTTAGCCGTAGGAGCAATATTTCTGGCGGTGAGGCCAAAATCATTCTCGAATCGGGTGATCACTGTGTTGCTGGCCTGCCTCTGGTTGTGGATGGGGGTTGCTTATCACCTCGCGTTCTTCACCCAGATCAATCAGGGGGCTTATGCCTTTGCGGTTCTCTTTATTGCTCAGGCGGTACTCTTATTGTTCGCCGGTATGGTGCATAGAGATCTGACCTTCCGAGTACGATGGAATGCGGTCGGCGTTGTTGGCGGATTGTTTATTGTCTACTCGCTTCTTATCTACCCGGCGGTTGGTTTTTTCTCGGGTCATAGCTACCCATACTCGCCTACCTTTGGCGTGCCGTGCCCAACGACGATTTTTACCTTTGGCCTGTTACTGTGGGCAGACAGGAAAGTGCCGCGATATGTCCTCTGGATCCCACTTGTCTGGTCGTTGATCGGCATGTTCGCTGCTGTTTACTTAGGCATCTGGGAGGATGCCGGTCTTCCGGTCGCAGCGATAGCGGGGACCATCCTGATTCTCAAGCGCGACCGGCGAATGGCCGGACCGATCCACGCGGGTGTTCACTAACCCTGACTGAGACAGGCGACCCGACAAAGCGCGCGTTCCGCGAGCGCCCCTCAGACTATATTATGAAATATTTTTCCTCTCTTACACTTCCTGCGGGAAAACGCGCGCGTGTAAGTATGGCTTTAGCATTCTCTATCATTTGTGGGTGTCCACAAGCATAGGCAACCGTGTTTGTATAACCGAAACCTAATTGATCGGAGTATTTTCTGATCACATCTTCGACACGCCCTGTTTCGCCTTTCCAACTAATATCCACCCAGGGGCGGCTAACTGTAGGGATATAATTGAGCCATCCGACGCGAGCGAGTTCAGTAAGCTCATCTTTGTATACTCCAAATTCCCAGGAGTAGCTCCCACCGTGGATAATTGCGAACTGATTTGGCCGTGTTTCACCTCGCTCAATATCAAATCTTTGCGTCCTGGCCATACTGATGTAGGGCGCTATTCCTGTAACCGTTGCCAACATCAAATGTCTGTTAAATTTGCCAGTCTCGTGCAATATGAATCTGCCGGCAATTCGACTTCTGATTAGTATCTTATCTTTAACATTCAAATCCCAAAGACGTGGAGTAAGGCCGCCATCAGGAACCAACTCGATAAAGAATTCGAGAGTTGGCTCATAAGGGGGGGAGACGATCGAGTATGGGCGTTGAATTAGTTTATCGCCATCTTCAACAGCGATAGTTGCATATTGACCTGGTTTAAAATTCAAAGATTTATCTGGGCGAAATCGAAAAAGGGCAAGCTCATCGGTAAAGTTGATTCTTTCAAGTAGCTCTGCGCGACAGAAGTTGAATTTAGTCATCTCAGATTCATTAAGTCGTAGATAGTTATCTCAATATATTTCTGTTTTGATGTTTGCCCCACCTGCTACTGGAGCTTCCCAAACCACCCTCGACGCTCCATCCACTTCGCCAGTTCGAGGGCGGGCGAAACGGTGAGAGCCAAACCAAGGATAATCAGCCAATCCTCCACTGGTAGGCTAAATGTGTCGAACATTTCATGAAAGAAGGGCAGATATAGGATTAAGAGTAGCATGACCAATTCCCAGGCAATCGCCCAGTTTAGCCACCGGTTACTAAAAGGGCGATTCAGTACTGAATTGCGGTCCGAGCGAAAGTTGTAGGCTTTGAAAAACTGGATCAAGACGAGCGAAACAAACGTCATCGTCATCGCTTCTTTAATGCTACGACCGGAATTCAATGCCCAGATGAACAGGCCAAGGTTGACAGCAGTTGACCACAATCCGCCTACTATCATGAGCAGGACGACCGGACGCGTAAATATTCCTGCGCGGGGGTTGCGAGGCGGGCGACGCATCAGATCATCTTCGGGAGGGTCTACTGCCAGCGCCAGCGCCGGCAGGCCATCGGTTGCAAGATTGACGTAAAGGATTTGCACTGCGCTCAGAGGGAGCGGCAGCCCCGCCAACGACGCTCCAGCCATCAAGCCGATTTCGCCGATGTTAGAGGATAGCAAGTACATCAAGTACTTTTTGATGTTGCTAAAGATTATACGCCCTTCTTCCACGGCTGCGACGATAGAGGCGAAATTATCGTCTGTGAGCGTTATCGCAGCGGCTTCTTTGGTTACGTCGGTGCCGGTGATTCCCATGGCGATGCCAATATCAGCTTTCTTGAGCGCGGGCGCATCGTTCACCCCATCGCCCGTCATAGCAACAACGTGACGCTTTTCTTGTAGAGCCGTAACTACTCGCAGCTTATGCGCTGGTGAGACGCGGGCATATACATCTATACCTTCTATTGCCTGGTGAAACTCAGCTTCACCCATCGCCTCTACCTCTGCGCCAATGGCAACACGATCAGCTTTAAGCAGGCCTAGCTCGCGGGCGACGGCCCTGGCAGTCAGCGGATGATCCCCCGTAATCATCACGACTTTGACGCCCGCCTGCTCGCACTTCTGGATGGCGGCAAGGGCTTCGGGCCGGGGGGGATCGATCATGCCGGCCAGTCCAATGAACGTCATACCGCGCTCAGCATTTTCCGCCGTTGCGTTTGGCCTGCACGCAATTGCCAGCACCCTCAGCGCCTCGTTCGCCATCTGCTGTGCGACTTCTAGAACCTTTATCTTGTCTGCGTCGTCAAACGTTGACTCACCATTTTCGACCTTCTGACGCGTGCACGAGTCAAGAATGATCTCCGGCGCGCCTTTGGAGTACGCAACTACGCCTGTGGGCGTTACATGGAGCGTAGTCATGCGCTTGGTTTCAGACGTGAAGGGGATCTCGTCAACACGCGGAAACTGAGCGTCTAAATCACTCTTGCTCAAACCGGCCTTGGCTGCCGCTACTATCAACGCCGCTTCGGTCGGGTCGCCTTTAACCTGCCAACGGTTGCCGCCATCGTCGCACGCAATATGAGCGTCGGAGGCAAGCGCGGCAGCGCGCAACAACAACAGCAGTGGTTCAGATGGCTCAATAAGCGTTCTGTCTCGCGAAAATGAGCCTTTGGGCTCGTAGCCCGCACCAGAGATTTCCAGCAGTTCCCCAGCCACGAAGATCTTGCACACAGTCATCTCGTCCCTGGTTAACGTGCCTGTCTTATCCGTGCAGATGACAGATGTGCTGCCAAGCGTTTCGACTGCCGGAAGACGGCGCACGAGCGCGTTTCGCTTGATCATTCTCTTCACGCCTAGGGCGAGCGAAATCGTGACGACTGCAGGCAACGCCTCCGGGACAACGGCCACCGCAAGCGCAACGCCAAAGATAAACATCTCGATGAACGGTTGCCCGCGCAGCAGTCCAAGCGCGACGATGACGGCCACCACAACAATTGCAACACGGGCCAGCATGCGACCGACCTTATCCAGGTTTTGTTGCAATGGGGTCTTACCGGTTTCAACCGTCTGTAGCATCTGAGCAATCTTGCCGAACTCTGTGCTCATGCCAGTTGAGACGACTACAGCGCGCCCTCGGCCATAGGTGACCGAGGTCCCGGCGTAGACCATATTCTTTCGGTCTGCAACGGCCAATTCTTGATCGCTGAGGCGCGCGGTATGTTTTTCGGCGGGAAGGGATTCACCCGTGAGCGCAGCCTCTTCTACTTGCAAGTTGACCGCTTCGATCAAACGCACGTCGGCGGGTATCTTATCTCCTGGAACGAGGAGTATGACATCACCCGGTACGAGCTCACGCGCCGGGACTTCGCTCTCACAGTTTTGACGTATTACGGTAGCCGTAGGCGCAGCCATCCGGCGTAACGATTCGACGGCGCGCTCTGCGCGATACTCCTGAATAAAGCCCAGCATTACCGCGAACAAGACTATTACGGTTATTGCTATAGCCTCGACACCATGTCCTAAAAAAAACGAGAGGGTCGTCGCGGCGAGAAGTATTATTATGAGGATGTTCTTAAACTGTTGAAAAAAGATCTCCCAGGGGGAGACATGTCGCGCGGCCTGAAGTTCGTTCGGGCCGCATTCGATTAAGCGTCGGGCGGCATCATCAGCGGTCAAGCCTTCAGGAGTGGAACCCAGTTTTTCAAGAGCCATTTCGACTGAGAGAGTATGCCATAGCGTAGTCGATTCCTCAGAACATAGGCTTACAGAAACTGTATCACCATATGCGTAGTTGCTTCTGACAGAGCTTCTGTTGTCGGTGCTTTTTGCAACGACAACATTGCCTGAAAGAACGACTTCCTTTTCAGTAAGAATGCGCATCGCGATTTCGCCTTCCGGTTTTCCAACTAATGTGATGTTTCATCCAACTCTTAATCCCAGAAGTTAAGGAGCAATACGCATTCCAGCCGGCAATAGAAGAGTTTTGCTTTGAATAATCAGATTCAAAAAGCAGATGGGCGCTTTCCCGCAACGCTTGGGGAACTTTACGCAATACTTGCCTTTCGAACGCATTATAAATCTATGTTTAGCTGCGGCACTTCTATTGCTCTGACAGTCGAATGTATTTGTTTTGTTCGAGTAGTTTCATGTGATTTTGAGGAGTTTGCTGAACCGACGAGCCGCACCACTGGACATCTACCGTGATTTCGGCGTCGGGAGATTGTATGCATCTACCTTACGGTTTAGATATTGTTGATAGCTGTGTGGACTGCAAACTGCGCAATGGAAGTTTTTTCTGCGACCTGCCCTTAGAGCCGCTGAAAGCCTTCGAGGCGATCAAGTACACGACCATGTTTCCGAAAGGCGCGATACTATTTCTCGAAGGGCAATCGCCTCGCGGCGTATTCCTGATTTGCTCGGGGCGCGTGAAGCTCTCAGCCTGTTCTAGCGAAGGCAAAGTCTTGATAACGCGAATCGCAGAGGCGGGGGAACTGCTCGGTTTGAGCGCATCAATATCGAATAAGCCTTACATGGTCACGGCTGAGACTTTAGTTCCGTGCCAGATCGACTACATCAAGCGAGAAGACTTCTTGCGCTTCCTGAGAGAGAATAATTCGGCCTGCCTCCGCGTGGCTGAGCATTTGAGCAATAATTATCACAGCGCTTACGAGCAAGTCCGATCACTGGGGCTTTCCCACTCGACGGCTGAGAAACTGGCGAAATTGATCCTCGAATGGTGTGCCAGAAGCGGAAAACAGAACGAGCGGGGCATAAATCTGAAGCTTACTCTTACGCACGAAGAGATAGCTCAATTGATCGGGGCATCGCGCGAAACAGTCACTCGACTGCTTGGCGATTTTAAGTCTCAAGAGATAATCTACTTGAAAGGATCAACGCTCATTGTCCGCGACAAAGGCGCGCTAGAGTCAATGATAAGCGCTTAACGCCCACCACATATATCCTGTCTAACAATATTCCTTGCAGTGACGACAGTCACAACAAGCGGTGACACCTGTCATAGTTTATATCTCCCGAATAAAAGAGAATCCTCCTGGCACAGCGTATAGGTCCCTGTGCGAAAAGCTGAGATATACCGGGCGATAAAATGTGTGATTCAACTTGCGCCATAGGAAAAAACCATCTTGAAGCTGTGGAGGCCTCATTTCATAGTGAGGAATCTCAAAGCGCCGAGTCTAACACGGAGCGCGAAGACCGTTTGACCGTATTGATGAGAGCTGCCCTGATCGGCCACAGCAGCGCAATAACTGCTTTATTGGCCTGCGGCCTTGATGTCAACACGCGAGACCAGTATGGACGGACTGCGTTGATGGAGGCGGTCTACGGAGGCCATACTGACGTTGTTGAAGAGCTTTTGAAGCTAGGCGCAGATGTCAACGCAAAGGACGATAACGGCTGGACTGCGCTTATGGAAGCGGCGTCAAAGAGCCGTTCCTGCGCCGTCGAGACCTTGCTTGCTTATGGCGCGGATGTCAACGCCGCCTGCAGAAACGGGTGGACCGCCTTGAAAGTGACGCCCAGAGCCGACACCGAAGTCATAAGGATGCTCAAACGGGCCGGGGCCAATCATAGGCTCAACATATAAGCTCAAAAGAGAGATTCATAATTCGCGGCACGACATTTTCATTGTTCCACTTTTGAACTTTGGAATAGGGGAATATTTACATGGACCGCGAACAGATCACCATAGACGGCAACGAAGCGGCAGCTTACGTCGCCTATAAAACCAATGAAGTAATTGCCATCTATCCTATAACTCCATCCTCGCCTATGGGTGAATTCGCCGACGCGTGGGCCGCCACAAGCGATAAAAACATCTGGGGCATCGCGCCGCTTGTGCGCGAGATGCAATCGGAAGGCGGGGCGGCGGGAGCTGTGCACGGCACGCTCCAAACGGGCGCGCTTACGACCACGTTCACCGCCAGCCAGGGATTGCTGTTGATGATCCCCAACATGTTCAAGATCGCGGGCGAGCTGACAAGCACAGTCTTTCACATAGCCGCCCGCCCCATCGCAACGCACGCGCTATCGATATTCGGAGACCACTCGGACGTGATGGCTACGCGGTCAACGGGCTGGGCGATGCTGTTCGCAGGCTCCGTGCAAGAGGTGATGGACTTCGCGCTGATCTCGCAGGCCGCAACCCTCCGGTCGCGCGTGCCGTTTCTTCACATCTTCGACGGCTTTCGCACTTCGCACGAAGTGATGAAAATAGTAAAGCTCAATGACGACCAGATTCGCTTGATGATGGACGACGACCTGGTCCACGCGCATCGCGCGCGCGCGCTTACGCCGGATCGCCCGCGTATTCGCGGGACGGCGCAAAACCCTGATGTCTTCTTTCAATCTCGTGAGCGGGCTAACACTTTTTACATCGAGACGCCTGGCATAGTTCAGCAGGTGATGGATAAATTCGCAGCCGCCACGGGTCGCCAGTATCACCTGTTTGATTACACGGGCGCGGCGGACGCCGAGCGCGTCATCGTGATGATGGGGTCGGGGTCGGAGACAGCCCAGGAAGCCGTCGAGGCTCTTGTGGCCGGAGGCGATAGAGTAGGACTGGTGAGGGTCAGACTCTATCGCCCTTTTTCCAACAAAGACCTGTTGGCCGCATTGCCTAAGACCGTAAAAGCCATAGCCGTGCTTGACCGCACAAAAGAGCCGGGCAGCGCGGGCGAGCCGCTTTACCAGGACGTAGTCACAGCCATCACGGAGAGCTTGATTAATAATGACGGCTCTTTCCAGCAATTGCCGCGCGTGATCGGGGGCCGTTACGGGCTGGCTTCAAAAGAGTTCACGCCCGCTATGGTTAAAGCGATCTTTGACGAGCTTGAAAAACCTTGGCCCAAAAACCATTTCAGCATAGGTATCACGGATGATGTCACTTTTACGAGCCTGGATTATGATGCGAGCTTTAGCACAGAGCCGGACCGCCAGGTGCGAGCGGTCTTCTGGGGACTGGGGTCGGACGGTACCGTAAGCGCGAATAAAAACTCTATCAAGATCATAGGCGAACAGACCGATAACTACGCTCAAGGCTATTTCGTTTACGATTCAAAGAAGGCGGGCGCTGTGACAGTCTCTCACCTTCGCTTCGGGCCGAGCCCTATTCGTAGCACGTACCTCATACAGCGCGCGAATTTCATCGCCCTCCATCAGTTCAATTTCCTTGACCGTTACAACGTGCTTGAGACGGCAGAAGAGGGCGCGACCTTCTTGTTGAACTCTCCGTTTTCGGCAATGGAAGTCTGGGACCATCTGCCCCGCTCGGTGCAAGAGCATATCATAGAAAAGAGGCTCAAGTTTTATGTGATCAATGCTTACCAGGTCGCTAAAGAGACGGGGATGGGCGGGCGCATAAACACGATCATGCAGACTTGCTTTTTTGCCATCAGCGGCGTGCTGCCGCGCAAAGAGGCAATTGCAAAAATCAAAGATTCTATAAAGAAGACCTACGGCAAGCGCGGCGAAGCGGTCGTCAAACAGAATTATATCGCCGTAGATGAAACGCTCTCGCACCTACAGGAAGTGAGCGTGCCTGCAACCGCAACGAGCAGCTTTGATGTCTCGTCATTGGTCCCGGAAAACGCGCCCGAATTTGTCCGGCAGGTGACTGCGCAAATTATCGCGGGACGAGGCGATCAACTGCCCGTGAGCGCTTTTCCTGCCGACGGGACTTATCCTGTCGCCACAGCGCAATGGGAGAAGCGCAACATCGCGCAGGAGGTCCCTGTGTGGGACTCGGATCTGTGCATACAGTGTGGCAAGTGCGTGATTGTCTGCCCGCATTCGACCATTCGCGCGAAGGTATATGAAAAAAGCGCGATCACGGACGCGCCTGAAAGTTTCAAACATATGCCTGCGAAGTGGCGCGAGTTTTCTGAACAGCTCTACACGATACAGGTAGCGGTTGAAGACTGTACGGGTTGCCGTTTATGCGTAGAGGTCTGTCCCGCAAAAGATAAGAGCAACGTCTCTCGCAAGGCGCTCAACATGGAAGACCAGCCGCCGCTTCGCGAGCGCGAGCGCGTAAACTGGGACTATTTCCTCCGTCTGCCGGACATCGCACGAAACGGGCACATGCGATTCAACACTGTTAAGAACGTCCAACTGCTCCAGCCGTTGTTCGAGTTTTCGGGCGCGTGCGCGGGCTGCGGCGAAACGCCTTACATCAAGCTGGTCACGCAGCTCTACGGCGACCGCGCGATTATCGCCAATGCGACTGGCTGTTCGAGCATCTACGGCGGCAATCTGCCGACCACCCCTTATACCATCAACCGCGAAGGCCGTGGCCCTGCGTGGAGCAATTCGCTGTTTGAAGATAACGCAGAGTTCGGGCTAGGGATGCGAATGGCGCTAGACCATCAACACGCTTATGCAAGAAAACTTGTCGAACAACTGCGCCCGCTCATAGGAGAGGCCCTTGCAGACAGCCTGCTCGGCGCGGACCAATCGACGGATGAAGGCATTAACATCCAGCGACAATGCGTTGCCGCGCTCAAAGCCCGTCTGCGCGGAGAATACTTGCCGGAAGCCCGCGACCTGCTATCGGTCTGCGGACGCGCTTGTCAAAAAGAGCGTGTGGATCATAGGTGGCGACGGCTGGGCTTACGACATTGGTTACGGCGGGCTGGATCACGTGCTGGCCAGCGGGCAAAACGTCAACGTGCTGGTGCTGGACACTGAGGTCTACTCGAACACGGGAGGCCAGGCGTCGAAAGCGACCCCGATGGGTGCGGTTGCTAAGTTCGCGGCGGGCGGCAAGCCCACTCCTAAAAAAGATCTGGGATTGATGGCTACGAGCTACGGCAACGTCTACGTGGCGCAAGTGGCGATGGGCGCAAACGACCTGCACACTCTCAAAGCGATTATCGAAGCCGAAGCGCACAACGGCCCATCGCTCATCATCGCTTACAGTCATTGCATAGCGCACGGCATAGACATGGCTAAGGGAATGAATCAGCAGCGGCTGGCGGTCGAGTCGGGTCACTGGCCGCTTTATCGTTACAACCCGCTGCTTGCAACCGAAGGTAAGAACCCTTTTCAGTTGGATTCGAAAGAGCCGACCGTACCGCTGAAGGATTATATCTACACCGAAGGGCGCTATCGAATACTTCAACAAAGCGACCCGGCGGCGGCCAAGTACCTTCTCGGCCAGGCCCAGCAGGCAGTCGCCGAGCGATGGCGGCATTACAAGCAGATGGCCGAGCAGGCCGGTTAGCGGCTCAAAAGGAGAAACCGCGATGGACATGCGAACTCAGTACATGGGCATGACGTTAAAGAACCCGATTGTGGTTTCGTCGTCGCCGCTTTCGCACACGCTCGACAGCCTCCGCCGTTTGGAAGACGCGGGCGCGGCGGCTGTAGTGATGTATTCGCTGTTTGAAGAGCAGATTGCCGCAGAGAGCTTCTATCTCGATTACTATCTGAATCACGGCACGGACAGCTACGCGGAATCGCTCAGCTACTTTCCTGAAAGCTACAGCTACAACGTCGGCCCGGACGAGTATCTGGAGTTGATTCGGCGCGCGAAGCAGGCGGTGAGCATTCCCATAATCGGCAGCCTCAACGGAGTCTCGACAGGCGGCTGGATCGATTATGCATCTCGCATCGAAGAAGCAGGCGCAAACGCGCTGGAGCTTAACGTCTACTACATCCCGACCAGCACATATCTGGCAGGCGCAGAGGTGGAATACATCTATTCGGACATCCTACAGGAGGTCAAAAAAGCTGTCTCGATACCTGTCGCGATGAAGCTGAGCCCTTACTTCAGCGCTACGGCCAACATGGCCGAAAAGCTTTGGGAAGGCGGCGCGGACGCTCTTGTGTTGTTCAACCGTTTCTACCAGCCAGACTTTGACCTGGAGACGCTTGAGGTAGTGCCGCGCCTCGTGTTGAGTAGTTCAGATGAGTTGCGGCTGCCGCTTCGCTGGGTCGCGATTCTGTATGGCCGCGTGGCGGTCGATTTTGCCATCACAAGCGGCGTACATACTTATCAAGATGCGCTCAAAGCTCTAATGGCGGGAGCACGGGTGGCGATGATGGCTTCCGAGTTATTGCAAAGAGGCATTGGCCGCATCAACGAAGTCTTAACAGAGATGAAGCAATGGATGGAAGATCACGAATATGAGTCCGTCAGCCAGATGATCGGCAGCATGAGCCAGAAAAACGTCGTTGATCCGGCAGCTTTTGAGAGAGCGAATTACATGAAGACGCTGGCATCATT
>CAVSKO010000004.1:0-12281 GCA_963728545.1 Blastocatellia bacterium | reverse complement strand
TCAAAGGATTAAAAATTGAAATCTCAAAATCTTGACTTTTGCATTATCTGTGACAGGCATCACAGACAAAAAGCATCATCTCGATGTAATAAAGCTGTGAGACCCGCCGAGTCTCTTCGGCTTCTGCGCAAAAGCTGAGTTGCTTTTGTGTAAATCCGAAAGCAAGCCTCGTCAGAGCCCGCTTCAATTCTCTGGCGACAATTCGTGGCTAACCTGAACCGCCCTGGCGGCACAGGACAGCTTTATTCAAATGGCATCCGCTCAAGGAGGATAGGTAATGGAAAGAAAAAACATACCAAGCCCCACAGTCCTGAAGCGGTTTTGCAGATCGATGATGCTGGTCATCATTTTCGCGGCGGCTGCGTCGACGGCAACGGCGCAGAAAATACCCGACGCGCCCGCGCCTGTACCGACGTGCGCGAGAACGATAACGGCCGATGTGATCGCATTTGACCAGATAATCTTCTACAACCGCTTTGGCAGTTTCGACCCTGGTGGAATGATGTACGCTCTACGCAGGGACGTTGTGCCAATCACAGGGACGCAGATCGGCCCCGGCAATGTTCAACTGAAGCCGAGCAAGCGTCCACGCCCTATAGTTCTGAGAGTCAATGAAGGCGATTGCCTGAAAGTGACTTTCACCAACATGCTTACTCCAAACCGGGATGACGTCGAAAACTTGCAGTTTGCCAATATGCCGGAGAGGCGACCTAACTGGGACATACCGCCATTTTTCGGTGAGGTAATATTTCAGCCCGACGGCAGCACTCGCAAGATAGTTATAAACCCGGACGGCACAGTAAAAGTTATTGAGACCGGCCTTGACGGGGTCGAGCACCTGATCGATGACGGTAAGGTGCATCTTTCAAAAGAAGACACGCCTGCTACTCGCGTCGCTTCAATGCACGTCAACGGACTGGATTATATGCCTTCGGGCGCGACCGGAATTCTATCTGATGGAGCGAACGTCGGACTCAATACCTCATCGCTTGCGGCTCCGGGCCAGTCGAAGATCTATACCTGGTATGCCGCAAAACAGGGTCAATACCTCGTCCACTCGATGGGCGCGCCTTCGGGCGGAGAAGGCGACGGCGGTCAACCCGTTCACGGCCTTTTCGGCTCAGTAAACGTAGAGCCTGCCGGATCGAAGTGGTATCGCTCGCAGGTGACTGCGGACGTGCTGAATGCGGCTAAAGACGCGACGCCTACGCCCATAGGCCAGCCGAAGATCAGCAACTACGACAAGCTCTACCCTAACGGCGACCCTATTTTGAATATGCTCAAGGGGACCGAGATCATTTACACCGATCTCAACGCCATCATCTCAAACTTCACAACGACGGCGGACGGATGTTTCAGCGGTGGAGTGCGCGTTGATCCGCCATCGGGCACTTGCGGCCAGTGGTTCCGCGAGTTCACGGTGATCTTTCACGATGAGCTTGAAACGGGCAAACCCGCTTTCCCTGAGCTTCACGCCGACAAGCCTGTCCTGCATTCGATAAAGGACGGTTTCGGCATTAACTATGGCGCGTCGGGACTGGGAGCGATACTGCTGGCCAACCGCAAGAAGTTAGGCCCGGCGAAGGATTGCCCCGAATGCGGCATGGAGGAGTTCTTCCTCACAAGCTGGGCCAACGGAGACCCGGCCCTGCTTGTGCGCAATAACCCCAAGACGGGCGAGGCGGAGCAGGCGCTTTATCCTGACGACCCGGCCAACGTGCATCACTCTTATCTTGGCGACCCTGTCAGGTTTCGCAATCTGCACATGGGGCCGAAAGAGACGCACGTATTCCACCTCCACGCTCACCAGTGGCTTATGACTCCGCGCGACCAGAACTCGACTTATCTGGACTCGCAAACAATATCGCCGGGCGCGGCCTTCACCTACGAGATAAACTACGGCGGTGGCGGCAATCGCAACTTCACGGCTGGCGACGCTATCTTTCACTGCCACCTCTACCCGCACTTCGCGCAAGGAATGTGGGAGTTGTGGCGCAACCATGATGTCTGGGAGACGGGAGCCGCCGACCGCAACGTGCCGGACGGCGAGATTGCCGATGGAGTGCCGACTCCTGCCGTCATTCCTATCCCCGCGCGTCCCATGCCTTTGATGCCTACAGCCAACTTCAAAGGCTACCCGTTCTTCATCGCGGCCAATAAAGGTCACAGACCTCCGCAGCCGCCTTTGAGTCTGGAGCGAGATGGTGGGCTGCCTCGCCACCAGGTACTTTCGGGGACGACTGTTGATGGCCTCCCGGCCATTCCAGCCTTCAGGCAAAACGACCCGGTCTTCCAGCGCGTCCGTGCGCAGAACAACGATCCGAACCTTGTCAACTTTGCTCGGCATCTGGAGACGGCCAATATTCAACTGCTTCCTGGAAACGGTACTCCAACCGAGCAAACCGCTATGAAGTTTCACCAGGGCACGCTCCCCGGCGGAGTGGCTGTTGGGCGAACGCAGTACGACTGGCCCGCGAGGGGCTATCCGACTTACACGCCTTCAGGCACGGGCGGCGTCTACTTCCTTGTAAACGGGCGCATCCCTCCCGCAGGTCAGGTGGGTCAGCCGGGCGCGCCTTTTGCAGACCCTTGCTCCGACTCGTTCCTTAATGACAACGGCGCGAGAGTTCCTGTCTCGCTTCGCAACTACCGAACGGCCTGGATTCAATTCGCCCCGGACGGAGCGCCGTTTGATACGAATGTCACGTTTAAAGTAAACCGGGCCGGGTGGCACGACCGCCAGGCCAGAATAACCGTGCTGGAACAGGATGTCTTCCCAACGCTCAACGGGACAAGGCCAGCCGAGCCGCTCTTTTTCCGAGCGCGTTCGGGCGATTGCATAGACTATCGCGTTACCAACCTTGTGCCGGGAGCTTTGAACCTTGATGATTTTCAGGTCTATCAAGGCACGGACACCATTGGCCAGCACATTCACCTTGTGAAGTTTGATGTCACTTCCTCAGACGGTTCAGCTAACGGCTTTAACTATGAGAACGGGGCGTTTTCGCCTGAAGAAGTGCGTCACCGGATTGCAGCCAACAACCTCTATCAGCAGCAGACCCGCGGCAATCAGATACTGACTGCGCAAACTAACCCGACCTTCGGCGCAGGGGTTAACAGCGAATGGGTTGGCGCGCAGACGATGATCGAGCGCTGGTGGGCCGATCCACTTGTCAATCGCCAGGGCAAAGATCGAACGCTCAGAACTATCTTCACGCACGATCACTTCAGCCCTAGCGGTCACCAGCATCACGGCATGTATGCGGGCTTGATAGCAGAGCCGCAGGGTTCGACCTGGACTTCGCTTGATGGCAATACCGTTTTCGGCAGTCGCGCAGACGGCGGACCGACCAGCTATGCCGCAAACATTCTCGCAGGGCAGGGTAATTCGCAAAGCTTCCGCGAGTTTGGGCTTAATATAGCCGATTTTGCCATTGTTTATACTCCAAGAGACGATGGCAACATTCCGGTCAATCCGCCTAACCGTGCCCAGCACGCGCCGCCATTTATCGTCGGCTCGCCCGACATTGATAACCCGGATAGGTTTCCGTTCCCTGAAGCCATCTCATCGGCAGACCCTGGAACGCAGCTAATAAACTACAGGCAAGAGCCTATACCGCTTCGCATAGGCGAGAAGGTCAACGGCCAGTTCCAGCAGAAGCTTGGACCGGCGGGCGACCTTGCCAATGTTTTCAGCTCTGTAGTTCACGGCGATCCGTTTACACCGCTCTTGAAGGCATACCCGGGTGACCGTATTCAGATAAGGGTGTTACAGGGCGCTCAAGAAGATCAGCACGTAATGAACGTTCACGGCCATCGCTGGTTCTTCGAGCCGGGAACGCCTTTCTCTACTGCTGAAAAGAACTCCGGGATGACCAACGCTCAGGCGATGGGCATATCAGAGCACTTCGAGTTCGATTTCACCGATAAGGTGCTGCCGATCTTTGCCAGAGACCTAAATGTGGCAGACTACCTTTATCAATCTGCTTCGACTGACAACCTGTGGGACGGGACATGGGGCATACTGAGAGCTTATAGATTTACTCAGCCCGGACTTGCCAGATTGCCCGCAGGATTGAACGCCGCAAACGCGGTGGGTGAAGAGACGGCATTGCCTCCCAGCCCGTTTGCGACGGCGAATGCTCTCACAGAAGCGACGAGGCCCGGAGCCGGAGAAGACGTAGACGATTTCGACCCGTTTGCTACTACCAACCCCGATGACCCGGACCCCGAACTCGACGAGCTTATCGCCGAGGAAGATGGTGTGGCGACTTCGGGGGCGAAGTCGCCACCAAGCTCCTTTGCGAGTCCCGGCATAAACAGTTGCGCCAACTTCCCAGGACCGGGCACGCCTCCGATAAAGAAGTTCATCATCGAAGCGTGGCAGGCGAGTACATTGCTGGGTGACCCGCGAGGGATCATCTACAACCCGAGGTTCAACCTCAAGGACCCCGCCGGAATCGTCTTTATCAACGCGCGCGATCGCGCTGCGATAAGGAACGGGACCAAGCCGCTTGAACCTCTAACGATTCGCGTCAACAAGGGCGACTGCGTTGAAGTGAAGCTTCGTAACCGGCTGCCGAACGAACTGCCGGAGTACGACAGCTTCAATCAAGTGCAGCCGATCGTTCCCAGGTTCAACTTCAACCAGGTAAAGACCTCGAACCGCGTGAGCCTGCACCCGCAGGTGCTCGGTTACGATGTGAGCGGGTCGGACGGCTCCAATGTCGGTTTCAACCCGAACACGACGGTACGACCACACAACAAGATCCAGTATGCGTGGTATGCGGGACGCATAAGCTCCAACGGCACAAGCATAGTCTTGACACCGGCAGAGCTTGGCGTCACTCACCTCAGAGATGTTGGTGACGTGATCAAGCATGCTTCGCATGGATTGATAGGCGCGCTGGTAGTCGAGCCTACGGGGGCGAAGTACCAGAACACAGTCACCGGCGCAACGCTTTACAGCGGAGCGCAGGCTGACATAACCGATTCCGCTGGCACACCCCTGTTCCGCGAATTCGTCGTCCACTACCAGGATGACGTGACGGTGCAGGATGCGGACGGAACAATCAACTTTGAGGGACAGGTCTTTACGAACACAGGGATGCGGAACTTTGACGACACGGATGACGCAGAGGATTCGGCGCAGAAAGCATTCAACTACAAGCACGAACCTCTGTGGGCGCGTTTCAACCTTCCGCCTGAGACCGATCTGGGGACGATGAACGACCAGATTTACACGAACATCCTCAGCTCGAAGGTTTCACACGCGGCTTGCATATTCGCAACCGGAAGGCCGTGCGATCCGGCCACGCCGATCTTCACAGCATCGGTGGGAATGAACGTGCGCTTCCGAGTCCTTGAAACGGCGGGTCACTCGCGACAACACGGCTTCACGCTGTTCGGCCATCACTGGCAGTTCGAGCCGTGGATCGAGAACTCGACGACTCAGGGCAACAACCCGTTAACTTTCGAAGTAGGCTCTTACAGCCACATAGGCCCGACGCGCCACCTGAACATACTGACACAGGCGGGCGGGCTGACTCGCGTAACGGGCGATTTCCTCTACCGCACGCAGGACAGCTTCAATTTCTCGGGCGGCATGTGGGGAATCTTCCGAGTGACGCCTGCTTTAAGCGGCGCTCCGTAACTTTAACCGGGTGCGGGCATGCGTAGAAAGCCATGCCCGCACTCGATTTTGCAGGCTCGATGAGTTGAGCAAGATGAGTTGAGCAAGATGAGTTGAGCAAGATGCACTGAGCAATCGGCAATGTTCGACCTGATCGATTACTTGATAAGCGGGGACTTATGAGAAAGCTAAATAGAGTCTTTAGCATCGCAATCGCAATGACAACCTTTCTTTGCCTGATCCTTTCAGCCGCGCTTACCGCCGCCGGGCAAACGCGCTCGCCGCAGATGCTGACCGGCGCGGCGACAAAAAAGACGCGTTCAACGGTCTCGCAGAGCTTTGAAAAAGAGGGCATCACCGTTGACTTTTCGATGGAATCGCTCCTCACAGCAAACGGCGAGAATCCCGGACTTGTTGCTGGCGCGGACGCGCTCGTCTCGTTTCGAGTAACAGACAAGCGCACAGGTCAGCCCATAACAGGATTGCGCCCGAGGGCCTGGGTCAGCGCGCGTAAAGTCGAGCATGCGCCCAACGAGACGGAATGCAAGGATAAGATTCGCTCCTTCATGGGCGGTTTGCTGAGCGCGCGGCCCGATATAGATTTGAATAGCTATTGGATAGTAACGCTCAACCACGATAACACGGTTACTTTTATCAATCCGCAAATCGCTTTCAACATCACAAAGCTTGAAAACATAATCACGCTCCCCTCGACTGGCGCAGACTGGGTGCTGTCGAACAATAAAGAGGCTATCTATCTTACACTGCCCGACTCGTCGGCAGTCGTCATCATAAACACGATCACACGGAGAATAACCGGCACAGTTCAGTTAGACCCTAAAAGCCGGCCTACGCGCATCGCGCTCCAGCCGGATGGCCGCGCGGTCTGGGTCGGACTCGACGGCTCGCCGCAGGTCGCAGTGATAGACACGGCTACAGGAAAGCTCAAAGCGACGGTCGCCGCAGGCGAGGGATTGCACCAGATCGCTTTTACGCCGGACAGCCGGTTCGCGTATGTGACAAACAGCTCGGCTGACAGCGTGACCGCAATCGACACCGCTTCGCTCACGCGTGTAAGCGATATAAAAGTCGGGCGAACGCCCGTGCCAATCGCAACCAGCAGAGCGAGCGGATCAATCTATGTCGCATTGATAAACGGGGGAGAAGTTTCGGTCATAAACCCGGCAGGCCATAAAGTTGTTAAGACGATTCCCCTCAAGCGCGGCATTGTCGCCCTGAAGTTCGATCCCACGGGTCGATACGCTTATGCCGTCAATCAAGGTGAAAGCTCGGTTACGGTAATTGATGCTTCAACCAACGAGGTCGTAGCATCAGGGCCGGTCGTGAAAGGGCCGGATCAGATCAACTTCACCGAGCGGTTCGCTTACGTGCGCGGAACCGAGACAGAGAGATTCTCGCTCATAGACCTTAACGAGGTTTCAGCCAAGAGATCGGTTGTGTCCGTCAGTATTCAAGCTGGAAGAGAAGCCCCAGGCGCGATGCCTCAAGAGATAGGCGTTTCGGATATGATTCAGCCGACCCCCGAAGGCAACTCCGTCTTAATAGCAAACGCGCCCGATCAGATGATCTATTACTACGTCGAAGGCATGATGGCTCCGCTTGGGACTTTTCAAAACTATAAGCGGCGTCCACGCGCGCTGATGCTCGTTCGATCGCAGCCTCGCTGAAACTGCGCGAGGCGTCTATACAACTTCCGTAAAGCTCACGAGCGCGGGCCGATTTGACGTGCCGGTCCTGATCGACCAGCCGCGCATTACTAACTGTTTCGATATGGAAGTAGATCGCTCGCCCAACGGCGAGATGGAAAAACCGCGCATCTCCATAACCGTCGAAGCGCTTTTTAAGGAAAGAGAGTTTAAACCGGGTAAGCCGGTCACTATGCGCTTCAAGGTTATGGATTCAATTACCGGCCAGGGTATCGCGGGATTGAGAGACGTACAGGTGCTGGCCTTTGAGCCTCCGGGCGTCTGGCAGCAACGACAGTGGGCAAACGACCTGGGCGGCGGCGTCTATGAGGCGACACAGGTATTTCCCCGAGCAGGTCTCTACAACGTTCTGCTCAGAGTAGAATCGCGCGGCGCTCGTTTTGCCGACCTGCCTTACACGAGGATTTCAATAGTCGAATAATCAGGAGACTAAACCATGAACTACAACAGACGCATAGGGGAAAAAACGGAGATGAGAGGGCTGATAAGGCTTATCAAATTGGCTTGCGCCGCAACGCTCGTTCTATTGCTTGCCTCCGGCTCATTTCAATTGATAGCCGGTCCGCAGGTCGAGGCTCGGCAGAAAGAGCCTTCCGCATACGTCTGCCCTATGCACAAGGATGTTAAATCTGCAAAGCCTGCCAAATGTCCGAAGTGCGGCATGGCGTTGAGAGTCCCAACCAGCGAGTCGGAAAAGTCGCCGGACATACAGGGCCAGGTTGCCGTTGAAATACCCGACGCGAATGTACTCGATCAGGATGGGCGGCGGCTGCGCTTTTACACAGACCTTGTGAAAGGAAAGACCGTAGCAATCAATTTCCTATTTACTACCTGCACAACAATCTGCCCGCCGCTCGCCGCGACTTTTCGCAAAGTTCAGCAGCAGATGGCAGAGCGTGTGGGGCGCGACGTTTTATTGATCTCTGTGAGCGTCGATCCTGCGACAGACGTTCCTGAACGTCTCGCTGAGTTCTCTGCAAAATTCAACAGAGCCGAAGGGTGGACTTTTGTCACAGGCACGAAGCCCGAAATAGATCGTTTGCTTCGCGCGCTCGGCGCTTACACTCCAGACAAAAATGACCACACGCCTATGGTCCTGATAGGTAATGAGAGCGCCGGATACTGGACTCGCACCTACGGTCTTGCGCCTCCGTCAACTCTCGTCAAAGCGATCACAGAAGCGGCGGATAAGCGGCCATCAGAAAGCGCTTCGGCCCGTGCGCAACAATCGGGAGCACAACCGGCGACAGAGCAAAAAAGACCCGCCACGCCCGCAGAAGCAGCCGCCCGGTACTTTCCAAATCTTATTCTGCTCACACAGGACAACCTTCCGGTGCGCTTCTATGACGATATGCTCAAGGGCAAAACGGTATTGATAAATTTTGCGTTCACGACCTGCGTGGGAATATGCCCTCCAATGACCGCAAATCTCATAAAGGTCCAAGAGTACCTCGGAGACCGCGTTGGCCGTGACATCTATCTGATAACGATCAGCGTCGACCCCGTCATAGACACGCCCACAGAGATGAAGAAATATGCCGCCAAGTACAAAGCGAAGCCGGGATGGTATTTCTTAACGGGCAGGAAAGAGAATGTCGATCAGGTCCTTTACAAGTTGGGCGGTTATGTCGAGGACAAGAATGATCATAGCGGCCTCGTGATAATAGGCAACGCAGAGACGGGCGAATGGATGAAGGTAAACGCGATGTCAAAACCTTCTGAGATTGCCGACGCGGCGCTGAAGGTCGCGGGAGCTGCAAAAGAGTAAGCAACACTAAGAACAGGTATTGAAATAATGAACTCTCTAGCTAACAAATCAAAACTGGTTGTGATTGTCGCGCTGCTTTTTATGGCGGCATGGCCCAGAAGCGGCGGCGCGGCTGCCGGGGATTTGACCGAAAGCGAGAAGCGCGGGAAACAGATTTATCTGAAAGGCGAAAGCGTCGCGGGCGACCTGGTCGCATTTATGGGAAGCGGCGATATAGAAATCCCCGCCGCTGCCTTAACCTGCGCGAACTGTCACGGTCTGAAGGGTGAAGGGACCAGCGAAGGAGGGCTGGTGCCGCCGCCGATCACGTGGAGCGCGCTCACGCAACCCGGCAAATCGCCGCTCACGAATCGCGAACGTCCCGCTTACAATGAAACGACGCTCGCTCGCTCCATAAGCAAAGCCCTGGACCCAGCAGGCGTGAGATTCCACCCCGGTATGCCCTATTACAAGATGGCCGAAGGCCAGATGTCCGACCTGATTGCTTATCTGAAGGTACTGGGCACAGCGGCAGAGGCCGAGCCGGGCCTGGGAGAAGATTTCATTAAGGTCGGGGCGGCGCTCCCTTTAAGCGGCCCGCTTGCGACAATCGGAGAAGACATAAAAGCGGCTCTGGAAGCCTATTTCAAGGAGATCAACGCTCAAGGCGGGATCTATAATCGCAGGCTTGAGCTGGCTGTTGAGGATTCAAAAGGCGACCCGGCAGGGACCGAAGAAGCAACTCGTCGCCTCGTCGACCGCCACGGCGTATTCGCTCTTGTAGCTAGCTTCGAGCCTTCGGGCAGCACATCAGCAAACGAGTTCATAAAGAAAAACGAAGTGCCGTTGGTCGGTCCCGTGACTCTTTCGCCGCGACTGCCCAGAGTGCCAAACAGGTTTGTCTTTTATTTGCTGCCAAGCTTCGGCCATCAAGCGCGCTCTCTTGTCAATTACATTCAATCGAAAGCAGTCGGGTCAAACCTCCCTGCTCCACGGCTCGGAGTAGTTTACTCGTATAATGAATTCGATCAAGACGCGCTCGAAGGATTGAAACTACAGGCCGGTATAGATTCGCTGGAGATTCAGGCCGAGCACAATTATCTGGCTGGAAAATTCTCTGCTGGTCGCGCCGCTCAAGCGATGATGATTAAGAAGCCCGATTACATTTTCTTCTTTGGCAAAACATCGGACTTCGTAGCGTTTGCAAACGAAGCGGAGCGGCAGAAGCTGGATGCACGATTCTTAAGCTCGACTGTGATGATAGGACAGGGTGCTTTCATGATCCCTCAAAGCGTTGCAGGGAGGACCTATCTAGCCTATCCCGCCTCGATGCCGACCGCCGACGAGATTAAAGAGTTTCTGGCCGTCATGCAGAGAGGCGGCGTTGAATTGCGCAGCGCCAGCTTTCAAGCGGTCGCTTTTGCCGCGGCAAAGGTCTTTGTCGAAGCGACGAAAAGATCAAGCCGACAATTAACTCGTGTCGCGCTTATTAACTCGCTCGAACAACTGCGGGACTTTAATACGGGAGTGCTGCCACCCGTAACGTTCGGCCCTAATCGCCGAGTCGGCGCGGCAGGCTCTTATGTAGTCGGAATCGATGTCGATAAAAAACAGTACGTGGCGTTGAGTGAGAGGATTATTCCAAGAGATTGAAAGAGAGACATAGATCAAAGCGTCTCTGGTTTGGAGGATACAATGAAGAAACTCGCATCATTTGCTCTTATGTTCCTGTTTTGCTTTGAAACGTTTGCGCAAGCGCAAACTGCTTCACCCGCGAAACCACTGTCCGACGTAGTCGCAATCGTCAACGGCGTTCAGATAAAGATCAAGGATATCGACGAACCAATCATTAAGCGCATTGAGGAATTGCAGAAACAAGTTGTGGTTGCCCGCAAGCGAGAGCTTGATCTACAGATCAACTCAAAACTTCTCGAAGCAGAAGCCAAGAAACGCGGAATTACCGCCAATAAACTGCTTGATGTGGAAGTCGTTAACAAAGTCAAAGAGCCGACCGATGCGGAAGCTCAGGCTTTTTACGATCAGAACAGATCGCGAATCACAGGCGAGTTCAAAGATATTAAGAGAGACATAATCGATTACCTGAAAGCCGAGCGACAACGCAATGAAGCGGCGGAGCTGGCAAAACGTCTGCGCGCGGCGGCGGATTTGAAGATACTGGTTGCCGAACCTACTCCGCCTGCAAACGAGGCCGAGCGCGCACGGCTGTTTGCTACCGTCAACGGCGAGCGCATCACGTCGGCTGATGTTGAAGATTCATTGCGCCCGATGATCTTTGAAACACAAGAGCAGATTTACGACCTCAGAAAGCAACAGCTCGATCTAAAGATAAATGACGTGCTGCTTGAGCAAGAGGCGCTAAAGCGAAAGATAACAAGCCGCGCTCTCATAGATGCGGAAGTCGCGCCGAAAGCTAAACCCGTGTCAGAAGCCGATGCTCAGAGGTTGTACGAAGAGAATAAAGCAAGGATAAAAGGCGAATTCTCCCAGATAAAGCCTCAACTCATACAGTATCTCGAACGTCAGGAATCGCGCCGGGCCGAGTTGTCATTTGCCGAGCAGCTTCGCAAGCAAGCGACGATAGAACTCTTTTTAACGCAGCCCGAAGCGCCTGTCTACGCAATCGCCACGGACGATCAACCGGCAAAGGGCAATCAAGCCGCACCTGTGACCATAGTCGAGTTCACCGATTTTCAGTGTTCGAGCTGCGCCAAATCGCAGCCCGTTCTTGAAGCGGTGGTAAGCGAGTTTGGCGACAAGGTGAGACTGGTTGTGCGCGACTTCCCGCTCGATCAGCACACCTTTGCATTCAAAGCAGCCGAGGCGGCAGAGGCCGCCCGCGAGCAGGGCAAATACTGGGAGTACATCGCGATTCTTTTTCAGAACCAGTCGTTGCTGGAAGCGGCAAAGTTGAAAGAATACGCAAGTCAAGTGGGCTTAGATAGAAAGCGATTCGACGAAGCGCTGGACTCTGATAAGTTCGCAGAAAAGGTTCGCCGCGACCTCAATGACGGCTTTAAGTTAGGCGTGAACTCGACGCCTACGGTTTTCATAAACGGTCACCGCGTACGGGATAGAAGTCGAGAATCGCTGAAAGCCGCCATTGAAGCCGCGCTAAAAGAGAGGGCGGCGTGGTAATACCAAAAGAGCCTGCGAT
>CAVSKO010000003.1:2500-3247538 GCA_963728545.1 Blastocatellia bacterium | reverse complement strand
CTGCTTAGGCTCTGTGTGAACCGGCAGCTCGTCTTTGAATCGAACCAATGTGGAATTGAAACTACTCCCACAGTGGACTCCCAAAATCAATCCGAACTGCTTTGAATCGAACCAATGTGGAATTGAAACCCGCCATCGGTGGCGTGGTATAGTGGTTCATGCGATCCTTTGAATCGAACCAATGTGGAATTGAAACATTCGATTGCGGCTTGAGCAGAAGGATGTCGCCTTCTTTGAATCGAACCAATGTGGAATTGAAACCTCGAACCTCGGAGGAATACGCGAAGACGCGAGCCTCTTTGAATCGAACCAATGTGGAATTGAAACTAAAGACAACGGACACTCGCGGCATCCTGTGACGGCCCTTTGAATCGAACCAATGTGGAATTGAAACGGAACTCTTCGCGCGGAGGCATCGTGTTGTCAGGCTCGCTTTGAATCGAACCAATGTGGAATTGAAACGGCTCGCGGGCTTCGATACTTCCGCCTTCGCTTGCCCTTTGAATCGAACCAATGTGGAATTGAAACCGAGGACTGCGGCACAACACCGCGCTTGACGGCCTGTCTTTGAATCGAACCAATGTGGAATTGAAACCAGCCTAGCCAGTAAAGCAAGCAAGCTCGAAGAGATCGCTTTGAATCGAACCAATGTGGAATTGAAACCTTTAACTTTGCGCGAGTACGAGACTGCCGCGCAAGCCTTTGAATCGAACCAATGTGGAATTGAAACTAAAGCCTTGACTTCGAGCGGAAGACCGATTGACTTTGCTTTGAATCGAACCAATGTGGAATTGAAACTGATCTCGCCGTTGCCGTCGTAGCGAAAGCGGGCCTCCTTTGAATCGAACCAATGTGGAATTGAAACCATCTTGAGCCGCCTTAGATTCCGCGCCCTGAGTGCGACTTTGAATCGAACCAATGTGGAATTGAAACTGTTTCTATTTCTCCTTATCGTTGATTGATTCGCGCCCCTTTGAATCGAACCAATGTGGAATTGAAACACTTAGGAATACTATACCACTGTTATCTATGAATTTACTTTGAATCGAACCAATGTGGAATTGAAACTAACGTGTGTTCCCCTGTCTCAGCCGGGCAAACTCGCCTTTGAATCGAACCAATGTGGAATTGAAACTTTCTTTCGTGTTATGCGGCGGGGCCGTGCAAGTGACTTTGAATCGAACCAATGTGGAATTGAAACAGGCTTTCAGGTGTGAAGCTATTGAAGCTGGTTTGACTTTGAATCGAACCAATGTGGAATTGAAACTGCATCATTCCGTTTGATTCTATCAACTGCTTTGGCAACTTTGAATCGAACCAATGTGGAATTGAAACCTCGCCAAGCTCATGCACAACACCGCGCGGCCCGCCGCTTTGAATCGAACCAATGTGGAATTGAAACCTTACTAAAGCTAACAAAGCTCAGATGCTTGATTTCTTCTTTGAATCGAACCAATGTGGAATTGAAACATGCTATAGTCTTGCCCGACTAGGGCGATAAGGGGCCTCTTTGAATCGAACCAATGTGGAATTGAAACTGTAAATTTCTACCTGTCGAAATAGTCCGTTATACCCTTTGAATCGAACCAATGTGGAATTGAAACTAATAAATTATGGAGAGGAAATTCGCGCTGTCTGACTTTGAATCGAACCAATGTGGAATTGAAACAAGAGAGAGATTCTCGGACGCGGTGTTGAAGTCGTGCTTCTTTGAATCGAACCAATGTGGAATTGAAACGAGGTTTAGCAATGCGAAAACAACGCTACAGGATAATCCTTTGAATCGAACCAATGTGGAATTGAAACCTGTTAAAGCCCTCCCCGTATCCTCACATAGTTTGCCGCTTTGAATCGAACCAATGTGGAATTGAAACATTACTTGCACTTTGATTGTGCCAGGAAAGAGTAAGGCTTTGAATCGAACCAATGTGGAATTGAAACTCATACAATATCGAAAGCGTTCCCCTATAACCGTCAGGCTTTGAATCGAACCAATGTGGAATTGAAACCGTGTTACGTTGCCAGCCGGGAGAGTTGCTAGAGTACCTTTGAATCGAACCAATGTGGAATTGAAACAAGGTCTTCCCGACACCGCCCTTCCCTGAAATAAATTCTTTGAATCGAACCAATGTGGAATTGAAACGTTCCTTTGTTCTTTGTGATGGCTAATTCTCTTGTAGCTTTGAATCGAACCAATGTGGAATTGAAACTAATTTTCTGTTGTTGAATATCCACTAGAAGAATCCTTTGAATCGAACCAATGTGGAATTGAAACCTCGTCTTTTATCTCAAAGAGCTTTTGCGTTGCGCTGCTTTGAATCGAACCAATGTGGAATTGAAACAATTGAACCAGGCAGAGACTCAAATTGTGGCGGCACTTTGAATCGAACCAATGTGGAATTGAAACAAGGGCTTTGCCGCACATTTAGGACAGAGCCGGAATGCTTTGAATCGAACCAATGTGGAATTGAAACTTTTTGACCACCCTCAGCGGGCGAGCCTTCCCTACTTCTTTGAATCGAACCAATGTGGAATTGAAACGCGCTTGCAGCTAGGGCGATGATGAAGCCGGGGGACTTTGAATCGAACCAATGTGGAATTGAAACACCGAACGAGGCAATGAATTCGTCTATCTCGGCTTGCTTTGAATCGAACCAATGTGGAATTGAAACTGTTGTGAGTCCCGTTATGAACCCACTTTGCGTAGTTAACTTTGAATCGAACCAATGTGGAATTGAAACAGAGAGAATGATTATGATTATCGGATTGCTTTGTGTTACTTTGAATCGAACCAATGTGGAATTGAAACGCCCTCATTCCAATCTACAGGCAGCAATCCTTGAACTTTGAATCGAACCAATGTGGAATTGAAACAACCGATTGACCAGCTTGCGGCTGCGCTGATGCGCGAACTTTGAATCGAACCAATGTGGAATTGAAACTCGTAAAGACTTTGCACATCAGGTGAGCAGGCGGCTTCTTTGAATCGAACCAATGTGGAATTGAAACCAGGAAGACAGGCCACGTTTTCAAAGCCCGCCTGTTGTCTTTGAATCGAACCAATGTGGAATTGAAACTGTTGTGAGTCCCGTTATGAACCCACTTTGCGTAGTCTTTGAATCGAACCAATGTGGAATTGAAACCCCGAACCTACACCCGCCGCGCCGTGATTTTTGAATCTTTGAATCGAACCAATGTGGAATTGAAACGCCTTAGTCTCGCCTTCAACGCGAATGCCCCAGCTACCTTTGAATCGAACCAATGTGGAATTGAAACACGACCACGGCTGAAGAGGACCGTCACACTCGCAGCCACTTTGAATCGAACCAATGTGGAATTGAAACTTTGTCGCTCCGGCGCTCTCCGCCACGGCCTTGACCTTTGAATCGAACCAATGTGGAATTGAAACATCTTCGCCCTCCACCAGCTTATGACCACACTCACCAACTTTGAATCGAACCAATGTGGAATTGAAACAGATGCTCCCAGCAGTAATACTCAGGCGGCTGCTCGCCTTTGAATCGAACCAATGTGGAATTGAAACCACTTTGAGATACCTCGAAATCTGGAGGACCGGATACCTTTGAATCGAACCAATGTGGAATTGAAACCAGCGCCGCCGCTATAATACCACGCCGGTCAAGTCTTCTTTGAATCGAACCAATGTGGAATTGAAACACATGGCAGCAAAGAAACCCCAACCCAGCAAGGCTCTTTGAATCGAACCAATGTGGAATTGAAACTGTCCAGTCTCCTTTAGAGGCGCGGCAGTTGCTCATCTTTGAATCGAACCAATGTGGAATTGAAACTTGATTATCGGATACAAGGTGCGTGTAGGTTCTAAACTTTGAATCGAACCAATGTGGAATTGAAACTGTCCAGTCTCCTTTAGAGGCGCGGCAGTTGCTCATCTTTGAATCGAACCAATGTGGAATTGAAACTGTCCAGTCTCCTTTAGAGGCGCGGCAGTTGCTCATCTTTGAATCGAACCAATGTGGAATTGAAACCATAATGGTGAATACTTCCTTCCAGGTCAAGGCGTATCTTTGAATCGAACCAATGTGGAATTGAAACTAAGATTTGCGAAAGGGGACTGCCTGCTTTTATGAATCTTTGAATCGAACCAATGTGGAATTGAAACAGCGTTGAACGGACCAACAAGCGATGAATAAAGCAACTTTGAATCGAACCAATGTGGAATTGAAACACAAGCGATGAATAAAGCAATCCCGCGATTAAGGCTATCTTTGAATCGAACCAATGTGGAATTGAAACGACGTTTGGCGCAATCGTTATACGTGGTTGCTCAACTTTGAATCGAACCAATGTGGAATTGAAACATAGGACTGCTTGCGTCTTCAATCGCGTTCCCTTGTTCTTTGAATCGAACCAATGTGGAATTGAAACGTCACTTCTTCTTGCAGCCTTTCATGTTATCGCGCTTGCTTTGAATCGAACCAATGTGGAATTGAAACCTTCTAAACAAGAGGGTAGTTTTTCAAAACAAATTCTTTGAATCGAACCAATGTGGAATTGAAACATTCATCTTTGAAAGGCATGTCATCAGGAAGGGTGGCGCTTTGAATCGAACCAATGTGGAATTGAAACAATAGCTAGGACTCCACAAGTGACCACCCCAAAGCCTTTGAATCGAACCAATGTGGAATTGAAACCAGTAAAGGCAAATGAAACCATCGCGCAGATAGATTGCCTTTGAATCGAACCAATGTGGAATTGAAACATGAAAGGCAGGAATTACTTGCTAATAGGTTAGATCAACTTTGAATCGAACCAATGTGGAATTGAAACACAGAATCCCATCAAGGGGCAGATCAAACGCGCCGCCACTTTGAATCGAACCAATGTGGAATTGAAACCCGCCTGCCGGTGGCAAGCCTTACAAAGTTCTTTTACCTTTGAATCGAACCAATGTGGAATTGAAACAAACAAATTGTCAGGCGAGTGATTGCCTTCAGCTTCCCTTTGAATCGAACCAATGTGGAATTGAAACTCTTAAAACCCTTTGGTCAGGCAGTAGACAAACCGACTTTGAATCGAACCAATGTGGAATTGAAACTTCCCATCAGGTCCGCATAATCAATACCAATCATGCCTTTGAATCGAACCAATGTGGAATTGAAACGCATGAAGGGAATCCTGGACACACAGATTGCGCTTGGCCTTTGAATCGAACCAATGTGGAATTGAAACTCAGTCTGAATCCGTAGAAGCGCGCAAGGTCCGTCATCTTTGAATCGAACCAATGTGGAATTGAAACTGAACTAATACGACGACGGGCTTTTGTTCTGTCATGACTTTGAATCGAACCAATGTGGAATTGAAACCGTCATAAACGGGGAGTGGCAAAAGGCATGGGATGTAACTTTGAATCGAACCAATGTGGAATTGAAACGTTATTGATGAGTAACGGCATCAAGGGTGAGACGGACTTTGAATCGAACCAATGTGGAATTGAAACATTATCAAGCTCCTGCTCTTGAACGTGGGCAACGCCTTTGAATCGAACCAATGTGGAATTGAAACCATGATAAAGACTCAATACAATTATGCTCAACTCCCTTTGAATCGAACCAATGTGGAATTGAAACTAAATCGGGCGGCGTGTGGAGTTTAATCTTTAACGCTTTGAATCGAACCAATGTGGAATTGAAACATCAAAGGCTCTCTCCCTGTGTAGCCGCAAGCTATGACTTTGAATCGAACCAATGTGGAATTGAAACATGAGCGTAACCGTGATTTTAACAAGGCTCGCTTGCCTTTGAATCGAACCAATGTGGAATTGAAACCAAGACAAGAGAGGAACGCCTGAAACTCCAAATCGGTCCTTTGAATCGAACCAATGTGGAATTGAAACCGTTTCTCTAAAGGTAATTCAGCCTCAACTAATTCACTTTGAATCGAACCAATGTGGAATTGAAACGTGGGAGATTCACGTTGCGGGAATTAAAGCCCTTCAACCTTTGAATCGAACCAATGTGGAATTGAAACTTAGACCAGCAACCCCGACATAAGGGCTAAATTGTTTCTTTGAATCGAACCAATGTGGAATTGAAACTTGCTCCGAAAGTTCGCCCTCAAGCCTTGCTATCTCGCTTTGAATCGAACCAATGTGGAATTGAAACAAACACGTACCGCGCCTTTACGGAGCGCGCGGGAGTCTTTGAATCGAACCAATGTGGAATTGAAACCAAAGCAAGCAGGGGCAAGACAGAGCTATCACTTTGACTTTGAATCGAACCAATGTGGAATTGAAACCTGTATAGATATACTGGAACTGACCTATCCAAAGCGTCCTTTGAATCGAACCAATGTGGAATTGAAACCAGTAAAGGCAAATGAAACCATCGCGCAGATAGATTGCCTTTGAATCGAACCAATGTGGAATTGAAACTCCGGTAACAAAGGGAAGTCTGAAAGAAGAACCTCCTTTGAATCGAACCAATGTGGAATTGAAACCAGTGTCATAAACTGAAGCGTGAAAGTAATGGTCAGGCCTTTGAATCGAACCAATGTGGAATTGAAACCGAGAATCTACAGAGAGGCTCAGATGGTCGTTAGAACTTTGAATCGAACCAATGTGGAATTGAAACAGTATATGACTACAGTCCAGAACAGGGCGAAAAGCAGGACTTTGAATCGAACCAATGTGGAATTGAAACCTAAACGGGCAATGGATAAGCAAGGCCGTCCGCCTGGCTCTTTGAATCGAACCAATGTGGAATTGAAACCTGGCTTTGGAGGTAGCTGCTCACGGCCAGGAGCTTGTCTTTGAATCGAACCAATGTGGAATTGAAACGCCCATAAACGTCTCGACACAAGAGATCAACGGCGGCGCTTTGAATCGAACCAATGTGGAATTGAAACGAAACTGAAACGAACGAGAAATCGGCCGTTGCTTGTGCCTTTGAATCGAACCAATGTGGAATTGAAACATCATTTTCTGGACGGCTTTGGCAACGGTCGCAATCGGCTTTGAATCGAACCAATGTGGAATTGAAACCTTGATGACCTTGAGTTTATGAATGACAGCGCAGACTTTGAATCGAACCAATGTGGAATTGAAACTGTGGATTCGCGCAGGCTTCAGCTTGGATACCTCAACTTTGAATCGAACCAATGTGGAATTGAAACTCCGGTCACAAGAAAGGAAATGAGCGATCTACTATTACTTTGAATCGAACCAATGTGGAATTGAAACTCTGACAGCGCGCAGATAGAAAGGAAAAGAAGTCATGGCTTTGAATCGAACCAATGTGGAATTGAAACCGCGCAAAGATGCGCCACGCCAAGCAGCCACGCGCTGACTTTGAATCGAACCAATGTGGAATTGAAACAGTTTAAAAGATGTTCCCTCGAGCGCCTTTATCGTCTTTGAATCGAACCAATGTGGAATTGAAACACTTACCTTGACGCCTGCGCGCAGCTTGTCAGGAATCTTTGAATCGAACCAATGTGGAATTGAAACTCGCAAGAACGGTCTGACGCAAGGACGCTTCACTGTAGCTTTGAATCGAACCAATGTGGAATTGAAACCAGGAACAACAGATCATTGATGAAGCAAACAACCTGCTTTGAATCGAACCAATGTGGAATTGAAACCTGAAGTATGCTGCCATCAACGCTGGCTTCCTGCTGCTTTGAATCGAACCAATGTGGAATTGAAACTAAACCAATTGCAGCAAGGATGCTTGTCACGCTTCCAACTTTGAATCGAACCAATGTGGAATTGAAACACCGGATGAAAGGGAACAATCTATGCTGCTTTTAATGCTTTGAATCGAACCAATGTGGAATTGAAACAAGATTTAGAGCAAAACTTAACCAAAGTATTAACCGACTTTGAATCGAACCAATGTGGAATTGAAACGTAGCCAATCCAAACGTAGTGACCGATTTGACCGGCTTTGAATCGAACCAATGTGGAATTGAAACGCCAAGAAGTAGCTCGCAATCGAGCGGAAACCGGGTTAACTTTGAATCGAACCAATGTGGAATTGAAACGAGCATGAAGACGTTATTCGCGGCCACGCCGAGCACTTTGAATCGAACCAATGTGGAATTGAAACGGCCGCGCAGGTCGTGGGCCGCCACCACCCTTATGGCCTTTGAATCGAACCAATGTGGAATTGAAACAAGGCGCAACGGGAACGCCAGCGAAAGGCTTTAAGCTTTGAATCGAACCAATGTGGAATTGAAACATTTGTTGGCCGGGCCGCGCGCTCCGGGCATCAATTCCTTTGAATCGAACCAATGTGGAATTGAAACACCTTTACCGACAAGCCGAACCCTTGCCCGCTCAACTTTGAATCGAACCAATGTGGAATTGAAACAGTTACATCGCGCTCATTTGACCGCTAACCGGCGTTTCTTTGAATCGAACCAATGTGGAATTGAAACCCGTATAACGTTGGCGAAGATTACAAGGGCGGCCCGGACTTTGAATCGAACCAATGTGGAATTGAAACTACCATTGATACTGACCCGGTTGCCGGTTCCGGCGTAACTTTGAATCGAACCAATGTGGAATTGAAACGGAGTAACTAGATGGCGGAGCGCGCGGAAATCATTGTCTTTGAATCGAACCAATGTGGAATTGAAACTTCGTTGCGCCCTCGCATGTGCCGCGCTCCGCTCAACCTTTGAATCGAACCAATGTGGAATTGAAACCTTAATTGATGAGCTTCGGTTGCTCATCGGGTTCCTCCCTTTGAATCGAACCAATGTGGAATTGAAACTTGGGTTGCGCCACAAGCCGCGCCGGAGGTTATCGCCTTTGAATCGAACCAATGTGGAATTGAAACTTGAGTATCCGCCAAGCCATGCGCTTGCAATGGTTGAACTTTGAATCGAACCAATGTGGAATTGAAACGCCGTTTCGCCTCCGCCTTGCGCGCGGCTCCGCGCGCCCTTTGAATCGAACCAATGTGGAATTGAAACGCCCGATTGATGACGTTGCGCGGCTGGCGGCCCGCGTACTTTGAATCGAACCAATGTGGAATTGAAACCCTCAAAGGGCGAACAACCCGCAACTATCATCAAGCTTTGAATCGAACCAATGTGGAATTGAAACAATACCTTGAGCTTTCGCTTTCTCATCGGCGTTGCCCTTTGAATCGAACCAATGTGGAATTGAAACATTTCCTCAAGCTCCGCAACCGTTTTGGCATCAAGAACTTTGAATCGAACCAATGTGGAATTGAAACGCCATACGCCCTCAATCGTTTACAATCACAATGCCCACTTTGAATCGAACCAATGTGGAATTGAAACCGCGCATAGGCGGCGGCCAATTGCTCATCCGGTATCTTTGAATCGAACCAATGTGGAATTGAAACCGTTTCGCGGCGGCTTTTGCGATGTTTCCGAGCAACGCCTTTGAATCGAACCAATGTGGAATTGAAACACGGTCAGTAAAGTAATAAACAAGATCGCGCGAACCTTTGAATCGAACCAATGTGGAATTGAAACTGCTCTTGGCCGCCGCCTTTTCCTCAAGCTCAAGGCTTTGAATCGAACCAATGTGGAATTGAAACTCAATTCTCCTTGCTCAAGCCCCCTGGTTGACTGACTTTGAATCGAACCAATGTGGAATTGAAACTGCTTTACCTGGACGGAGATCGCCGCGACTCCGGGGCTTTGAATCGAACCAATGTGGAATTGAAACTATTCTTTCGATGAGACGACGGCGGCTCGGATATTCAACTTTGAATCGAACCAATGTGGAATTGAAACGGGGTCTGCCAAGTTCTTGCCGGAGCCTGTAATCAGACTTTGAATCGAACCAATGTGGAATTGAAACTTGATCTCGGCTTTCTGGCTCGCGGCCTTTTGCTTGACTTTGAATCGAACCAATGTGGAATTGAAACTAAATACGCGCCAGTTGCAAGCGGTAACAATGCTTTTGCCTTTGAATCGAACCAATGTGGAATTGAAACCTTAAAAGGGCACGCGAGAAAGTTGTGGATTTAGCCCGCTTTGAATCGAACCAATGTGGAATTGAAACTCTTGATATGTTCCTTAACAAAGAGGTGCTGGCATCTTTGAATCGAACCAATGTGGAATTGAAACTATGACGGCAAGGTAATGCAGAAAAGCGGCCAGCTTATCTTTGAATCGAACCAATGTGGAATTGAAACTATATTCTACGTTATAACTCCACTCACCCGCCATGCCGCTTTGAATCGAACCAATGTGGAATTGAAACCACATAAGAGCGTGCGCGTTACGCGCCACTATGTTTTCTTTGAATCGAACCAATGTGGAATTGAAACCTCGCCTTCAAGTCCACCACCTTGAAAGAAGGCGTGATCTTTGAATCGAACCAATGTGGAATTGAAACTCTTAAGCTTCGTTGAAATCGAGCCGGATATAGACGACTTTGAATCGAACCAATGTGGAATTGAAACGTCAATACTTGAAGGGATGGCAAAGGAAAAGGCTGCGACCTTTGAATCGAACCAATGTGGAATTGAAACTGGTCTGTCCGGCTTCAGCGCAAGGACGGTTGCCGACTTTGAATCGAACCAATGTGGAATTGAAACCACAGGAAGGGACGCCTGCCGTCAAGGTTGTATAATTGGCCCCGAAAGCTGGACCACAGGCTAAGGTGGAAGTAGGCTATGATCCACCGAGCCAGTGGAGGGTCAATCATGTCCAGGATTCGCAAGCAATACAGCAGTAAGTTCAAGTTCCAGGTAGCGATAGAAGCAGTCAGAGAGACGAAAACGATTAATCAACTCGCCAGCGAACATGGCTTACACCCAAACTTGGTCAGCCTCTGGAAGCGCCAATTGCTCAATTCGGGGCCAGAGATTTTCAATCACTCTAGGACTGGTCATCAACAGCAACTACAAACACGTGAGGCCGAATTGTTTGAGCAAATCGGGCGACTAAAGATGGAATTGGAGTGGCTGAAAAAAAAAGCTGCCCCGTTCAATTGAGATCAAACGGGGTATGATTGAGCCGCAGCAGGCAGACATCAGTATGCGTCGGCAGTGTGAGTTGATCGGCCTGAGCCGTTCGACTTTCTACTACAGCCTGGCTACAGAGTCCGAGTTCAACTTGCAGATAATGCGACTGATTGATGAGCAATACACCAAGACTCCATTTTATGGTTGGCCACGCTTGACAGCTCACTTGCAGCGACTCGGTCACAAGGTCAACCACAAGCGGGTAAGGCGATTAATGGCGCTAATGGGCCTACAAGCCATCTTCCCTGGACCGAAGACGACTGTAGCTAATCGTGAGCATAAGAAATATCCGTACTTACTGCGAGACTTCTCTATCAGCCGAGTGAATCAGGTTTGGAGCGCTGATATAACATACGTGCCAATGCGAGCGGGCTTCATGTATCTGATGGCAATCATTGATTGGTTCAGCAGGTATGTGGTCGCCTGGCAGTTGTCGAACACTCTGGATGGAGAATTTTGTCTACTGGCATTAAAGCGTGCGCTGTCGGGTGGGCAGCCTGAGATATTCAACACTGATCAAGGGGTTCAATTCACAGCACAGGCTTTCACCTCAACCTTGGAGGAGGCAGGCATTCGCGTCAGCATGGATGGGCGAGGCCGGGCATTGGACAATATATTTGTTGAGCGATTATGGCGAAGCGTGAAGTACGAGGACATTTATCTGAAAGAGTACGCCAGTGTTCCAGAGTTGGAGACAGGGCTCGATACTTACTTCTGGTTCTATAATCAAGAACGACCGCACCAGAGCCTAAGCTATCGTACCCCATCGGAGGTTCACTTTGGCAGCTAGGAAATGTCCACTTTATTTTTCTTAATTCGTGGTCTAGACAATGGGGCCAACTATATTGAACAGACCTTTGAATCGAACCAATGTGGAATTGAAACTGAACAGGACTTGCTGGAAAGGACTTCAGATGTTTGCTTTGAATCGAACCAATGTGGAATTGAAACTGTGTTGAAGTTGTTTGTAGAGCTTGCGGGCCAGTTCAACTTTGAATCGAACCAATGTGGAATTGAAACTACCCTAGACATAGGCGATAGGTATTGGCGCACGGGCACTTTGAATCGAACCAATGTGGAATTGAAACTGTTCAAAGGCGCTACACCCGGCGCGGCGATTCTCACTTTGAATCGAACCAATGTGGAATTGAAACCGCAGTCCGGCACGCCTGTATATACTGGCCTTTCTTCTCTTTGAATCGAACCAATGTGGAATTGAAACAGGGGCAATGGCAAGCGCAAGAGCCGGATGTAACCCTTTGAATCGAACCAATGTGGAATTGAAACCTTAAGCTCGCCTCACATACGGCGGGCTGGCCCTCTACCTTTGAATCGAACCAATGTGGAATTGAAACTCGTATTCTATCTCTATAAAATCTTCATGAAGCGTCTTTGAATCGAACCAATGTGGAATTGAAACGAAGGATGCTCGTATCGAGAGCGTTCAAACCCGCCAAGCTTTGAATCGAACCAATGTGGAATTGAAACTAGCAAATAACGCGGCGTGGAATTTCGGCAATAAATTCTTTGAATCGAACCAATGTGGAATTGAAACTCCTCTTGAAGCTCCCAGCGTTCTTTAACTGATAAACTTTGAATCGAACCAATGTGGAATTGAAACGAAGAAACGCCGTTTTATGAGGAACTGAGAGCGTCGCTTTGAATCGAACCAATGTGGAATTGAAACCGCAATGTCGTCCCTCGTGATTTTTGATTCCTCTGTCTTTGAATCGAACCAATGTGGAATTGAAACTACGCTTTAGTGACTGCTGATGTGAGGTTGATCGCGCTTTGAATCGAACCAATGTGGAATTGAAACTTTATATCGCCCCTGTCTCTTGCCGCCTTTGCTTCTCTCTTTGAATCGAACCAATGTGGAATTGAAACGACCCTTTGCCGGAAGGCAGAACTAAGTACCCTTGCTCTTTGAATCGAACCAATGTGGAATTGAAACATGCTCTGTAATATCCGCTCGCCAACCTTCTGAGCGCCTTTGAATCGAACCAATGTGGAATTGAAACACATCAACGCCCATAGTAACGCGAGTGAACCTGAAAGCTTTGAATCGAACCAATGTGGAATTGAAACGGCACTATAAACGATCTGCGAGACATTACTCGCCATCTTTGAATCGAACCAATGTGGAATTGAAACTGAACTAGGGCAGCAGTAATAGGCAACCACCCCATGACTTTGAATCGAACCAATGTGGAATTGAAACCTCTTTCAAGCTGGTAGTATCTGGCGATTTCTCTGCGCCTTTGAATCGAACCAATGTGGAATTGAAACTGTTATAACCGCTCTTGTCTTGCGTGAAAACAAGCGTTCTTTGAATCGAACCAATGTGGAATTGAAACTACCCATAGGCTCATTATAGATAGGCTTGCGCCCTGCCTTTGAATCGAACCAATGTGGAATTGAAACTGAAGAGAAGAGAGAGCGCCGCCCGCGTTAGCAATAGCTTTGAATCGAACCAATGTGGAATTGAAACTCAATAAGTGGGCCTTGTATGAGGCTCTTATAAAACGCTTTGAATCGAACCAATGTGGAATTGAAACAAACGAAAGGGAGTTTATATTGAGTATGTATGACGCCCTTTGAATCGAACCAATGTGGAATTGAAACCTCAAATACCATGTCAGGTACTCAATAGCTTTATCCGCCTTTGAATCGAACCAATGTGGAATTGAAACCGAGGTTCCTGATGGCTTTTATCTGCCCGTCGTTGATCTTTGAATCGAACCAATGTGGAATTGAAACTCAATTGTGTCTCGCTACCCTGCGGTTTCACGCTCGCCTTTGAATCGAACCAATGTGGAATTGAAACTGATGAGCGCGGTTAAAAACTCTTCTGACGCGACGCTTTGAATCGAACCAATGTGGAATTGAAACAAGACACGCAGACTCGCATTGGGTGGTGATCCAGATGACTTTGAATCGAACCAATGTGGAATTGAAACAGCAAAAGAACCACATTGCTAGACCTGAAATCAGCGAACTTTGAATCGAACCAATGTGGAATTGAAACTGATGATGAGCTGCAAAAGCTATTCCCGCAAATGCAACTTTGAATCGAACCAATGTGGAATTGAAACCTTGCTTTAATCAATCTATTCAGTTCTTCTACATTGACTTTGAATCGAACCAATGTGGAATTGAAACTCTGTCAGTATGTCAAGGGTGAGCATGACCGCACCCTTCTTTGAATCGAACCAATGTGGAATTGAAACAGAGCCTGCCAAAGCGAGACGATGGGCACGTGGGCATCCTTTGAATCGAACCAATGTGGAATTGAAACTATTGATAGAAAATAAACGGGTTGCGCTAATCGTCAGACTTTGAATCGAACCAATGTGGAATTGAAACCATTTTGACGACGCGGCGAATCTTAATCTTTCTGCTGTCTTTGAATCGAACCAATGTGGAATTGAAACCGCAAATAGAACATCAGCAAGCGGGCGCAATTTGACAACTTTGAATCGAACCAATGTGGAATTGAAACTCGGCTCGAACGTGCAGGCATGGGATGCGGATTTAGACCTTTGAATCGAACCAATGTGGAATTGAAACCACGCCTAAGCGCGACTTTGCTAAAGAGCCTGACCCGCTTTGAATCGAACCAATGTGGAATTGAAACCAAACGGATGACAACTTAAGTTTTGACGGCCTCGCTCTTTGAATCGAACCAATGTGGAATTGAAACTGCAAGGATGCGCGAAACGCGCCCCGGCTAGCGCGCACTTTGAATCGAACCAATGTGGAATTGAAACTAAGAAGCTTCAAGAGGCCCAAGATGGGCAGACCTGCTTTGAATCGAACCAATGTGGAATTGAAACCCTGTGATCGCTGTAAGGGCCTCGCCCAGTGTCTTAGCCTTTGAATCGAACCAATGTGGAATTGAAACCCGTACCAACATAGTAAAACGTATAAAGAAATCCTTGCTTTGAATCGAACCAATGTGGAATTGAAACTATGATAATTGGTAATGGATGAAGTTCGACAATTTCTCCTTTGAATCGAACCAATGTGGAATTGAAACATTTAACCTTGAGCGTGACGACAGATTGCATATAGGCTTTGAATCGAACCAATGTGGAATTGAAACCTCTGTGGTTTGGTGTTGCATCGTGATCATAACGCCTTTGAATCGAACCAATGTGGAATTGAAACTACAATTGACGGGACCGCGTGGGGAACTTCTCGGCCTTTGAATCGAACCAATGTGGAATTGAAACCTTACAATGGACTCGAAAACGACTACGGGCATCAGCTTTGAATCGAACCAATGTGGAATTGAAACAATCCAAAGCGGCGCGGCATCTGCGCCTGATAAGTACCTTTGAATCGAACCAATGTGGAATTGAAACATGCCCATGCCGCGCCGGTTCATACGTCCTTGAATCCTTTGAATCGAACCAATGTGGAATTGAAACACCAGTGGGCCTCCTACATCGGCCAGTACCGCCTCTACAACTTTGAATCGAACCAATGTGGAATTGAAACATAGCTGTAGTTGCACCAGCCCCGTCATGTGCGGGACTTTGAATCGAACCAATGTGGAATTGAAACAAACTCTGACCGCCATTGTGGGAAATAGAACTTAAAGCTTTGAATCGAACCAATGTGGAATTGAAACTGCCTATATGCAGGGGGGATGTTGTGTCAGCAGGCGCTTTGAATCGAACCAATGTGGAATTGAAACCCCGAAGATCAAGAGCGCATTAATGAGATCGTGAACTTTGAATCGAACCAATGTGGAATTGAAACTGCCAAGTCAGAGCGATATTGAAAACATCTTTGCTAGCTTTGAATCGAACCAATGTGGAATTGAAACACATCCTCGAAACAACGTTTGGAGGCGAAAAGATTTTACTTTGAATCGAACCAATGTGGAATTGAAACGCCGAGTTGCTTGCTTCAATTGAAGCAGCAACTTGCGACTTTGAATCGAACCAATGTGGAATTGAAACACAGCAGCCGACGCAATCAAGCGAGTCGGCAGGTAGACTTTGAATCGAACCAATGTGGAATTGAAACCTATCCACAGGCGAGCAATCAAACTGCTGTACGGCCTTTGAATCGAACCAATGTGGAATTGAAACTGTAGTACGGGTTCGGACGTTTGAACAGAGCGGTTAACTTTGAATCGAACCAATGTGGAATTGAAACAAAAGGTGGAGCATCACGTTCTGGTGGCGCATGGACTTTGAATCGAACCAATGTGGAATTGAAACCAGCGAATCTGATTTCGCCTTCATCGTCCTGATTAACTTTGAATCGAACCAATGTGGAATTGAAACCAAGTAAATCGGCCTCGCGGTCTGACAGGTCATAAATCTTTGAATCGAACCAATGTGGAATTGAAACAAAACACACCTAAGCAATGGGCAACGATTCGTAAGGCTTTGAATCGAACCAATGTGGAATTGAAACATCATCCTCTACAGGAAAGGAAACAGCCCCGTATGACTTTGAATCGAACCAATGTGGAATTGAAACTGAGACTGCGCCTTTTGTTGATCTCTACAAGGTCGGCTTTGAATCGAACCAATGTGGAATTGAAACATTCACAACGCGCACGAGGCATACGGAGTCATTGCCGCTTTGAATCGAACCAATGTGGAATTGAAACGAAACATGCAAAGCCCTGATGCGCTTTGACGCTGCAACTTTGAATCGAACCAATGTGGAATTGAAACAGCCTTAGTCCTCTGGCGAATATGCGTGAGTTCTTCTACTTTGAATCGAACCAATGTGGAATTGAAACATCAATAGCTTGAAAAACACCATCCGAGGTGTTCATGACTTTGAATCGAACCAATGTGGAATTGAAACGTTCGCCCTGCGGTCCTTGCTGCCCTTGCTCACCTTGACTTTGAATCGAACCAATGTGGAATTGAAACTACAAGCGTCAGATAAGGGCAAACTCATTACTTGCAACTTTGAATCGAACCAATGTGGAATTGAAACCTTCGCCGCCTGCGTGAGAAAGATATAAACCATTCTCTTTGAATCGAACCAATGTGGAATTGAAACATCAAGGAGGTCAAGAGCCTCATCCTGCTCGTTGTCTTTGAATCGAACCAATGTGGAATTGAAACCGTTAAGATAGCTTCGGAGTAGCTGCGCGCCGGGCCTTTGAATCGAACCAATGTGGAATTGAAACCACAAACAGAAATACAGTATGCTCGAAGCCTGGGACTTTGAATCGAACCAATGTGGAATTGAAACCACGTTAAGCGCAAATCTTACCCGCATCTTGGTAGATACTTTGAATCGAACCAATGTGGAATTGAAACCCCGCCATAAAGCCTGACATAGCGCCTTGCAAGCCGCCTTTGAATCGAACCAATGTGGAATTGAAACTTCGCCTATCTTCGTATAGACCGTCTTGCCGCTTGCCTTTGAATCGAACCAATGTGGAATTGAAACAGTTAAAGAGAGGAAACATATATGGCGAAACAAGAAACTTTGAATCGAACCAATGTGGAATTGAAACTCTCATGACGTAAAACGGCTTTGCTTCGCTGCCGTTCCTTTGAATCGAACCAATGTGGAATTGAAACTTGATTGTCAAAGAATACTGCGCGCCCGCAGGCATCACTTTGAATCGAACCAATGTGGAATTGAAACTCAGCTTACCTGAATGGCAGCTTGCCATGCGCGATGCTTTGAATCGAACCAATGTGGAATTGAAACTATAGTTCGCCTGCACAATCTGCGCGCCCATTCGGTCCTTTGAATCGAACCAATGTGGAATTGAAACCACTAGCGCACGCAACAGACTCGAACTTATCCTAACAACTTTGAATCGAACCAATGTGGAATTGAAACAGCCGTGGCTTACATAATCAAGTATCGTAATGGATTCTTTGAATCGAACCAATGTGGAATTGAAACCCGACACTTGAGGATTGTTTTAAACATGAGTTCGGCTTTGAATCGAACCAATGTGGAATTGAAACTTGGATCGCACAACCTGAATGCGCGGATACCAGACTTCCTTTGAATCGAACCAATGTGGAATTGAAACTTCACCCCCTGGACTCGCGGCCCCAGGAGCCGAAGCCCTTTGAATCGAACCAATGTGGAATTGAAACCTTGACCTCACACGCGCATACGCCACGCCTCTAAATGTCTTTGAATCGAACCAATGTGGAATTGAAACTCGTCAGTCAGGCCGTAGCTGCGCTGGAAAGCCTGGACCTTTGAATCGAACCAATGTGGAATTGAAACAGTCGTGTTAAATCAGGTAGTGATCGGACGACCACCTACTTTGAATCGAACCAATGTGGAATTGAAACTCATTAGATGCTGTCGCTTCCGGTACGGGCGCGGCGTCTTTGAATCGAACCAATGTGGAATTGAAACTTCGTATGTCTGCGCCTTCTCCAAATCAGATATTAACTTTGAATCGAACCAATGTGGAATTGAAACCTCAATTCGGCAGCCCGCCCGCGCAATCCGTCACGCTCTTTGAATCGAACCAATGTGGAATTGAAACATGTTCAAACCATCCTTGACCACACGGTCAATGGATACTTTGAATCGAACCAATGTGGAATTGAAACTCAAGTCAATGAGCAGTGGTGGTATTGTAATTGTTCTACTTTGAATCGAACCAATGTGGAATTGAAACGCGTGCAAGAGCGGCCCTAGCATTGTTGGTACTTTATCTTTGAATCGAACCAATGTGGAATTGAAACCCATCCCATCCAGTCCCTTCGCGCTCTAAAATCCTCTTTGAATCGAACCAATGTGGAATTGAAACCAGCGATGGTTGACGAAGCAACTGCCGCCACGATAACTTTGAATCGAACCAATGTGGAATTGAAACTTTCTTACCGTGTGATAACAGCGTAATGCGTTGTTTGCTTTGAATCGAACCAATGTGGAATTGAAACTCAATCTTGATGATCTTGAAACGCTGATGATTCGCTTCTTTGAATCGAACCAATGTGGAATTGAAACTTCGTATAATGCAATCGCCAAAGATGCCTCAACTGTCCTTTGAATCGAACCAATGTGGAATTGAAACCATCAATGCCGATGGAGGCAAACAGCGCATCATCGCCCTTTGAATCGAACCAATGTGGAATTGAAACCCAACCGCGAAAACTATTTTCCAGTGTCACGAGAAACCTTTGAATCGAACCAATGTGGAATTGAAACTGGCAATTGTGAATCTTCCCAGGAGGGCGACAATGGCTTTGAATCGAACCAATGTGGAATTGAAACAGATAAGGGCGGGCCATATCGCGCTTGGTGGCTTTGCTTTGAATCGAACCAATGTGGAATTGAAACTCTTTCGGGCGTGCGCTGCGTTTTCACTTGTTGTTACTTTGAATCGAACCAATGTGGAATTGAAACTCGCCTGCGCCATACTCAATAACGCACCGGTCATAACTTTGAATCGAACCAATGTGGAATTGAAACATCGCAACCGGCTATCAAATATGCTTGAGCAAATACAGCTTTGAATCGAACCAATGTGGAATTGAAACTCGCAAAGCTTTACAACGCTTGCCTCTTGACGTTTCACTTTGAATCGAACCAATGTGGAATTGAAACTTGACATGATGATTGAGTACCGCGACGTACACGGCAAGCTTTGAATCGAACCAATGTGGAATTGAAACTTGCTTGAATAAAGTCGGCTTGTTGGGCCGGTACTGGCTTTGAATCGAACCAATGTGGAATTGAAACATAGCTAGGGTCTGGGATCATAATCAGAACGCTTGAACCTTTGAATCGAACCAATGTGGAATTGAAACTCCGACTTGTGGGCCAGCAACGGCAGTTTGAAATCCTTTGAATCGAACCAATGTGGAATTGAAACCTTGCTCGCAGAGCATTGCTCAGTGTGATCTTCCCGCCTTTGAATCGAACCAATGTGGAATTGAAACTAGTAACGCAAAGATCAAGCGTGGGGATGTCGCCGTAAAGCTTTGAATCGAACCAATGTGGAATTGAAACAATACGACCGGGGGTCACTCCAATTATTGATGGTGACTTTGAATCGAACCAATGTGGAATTGAAACCTCGATCAATTTATTTGGACTGCTGACGGCCAACAGGCTTTGAATCGAACCAATGTGGAATTGAAACTTTTCTTGAGCGTGTTCATATTCGCCGTAGGCACAGGAGCTTTGAATCGAACCAATGTGGAATTGAAACAGGGTTGGAGTTTGATTTTAATAGGATTATTCCTATCTTTGAATCGAACCAATGTGGAATTGAAACCATCAATTATCCTTCATTCAAGTCAACGGTCTTCCTCTTTGAATCGAACCAATGTGGAATTGAAACTTGAAATCTCGCCTTCAGTAATAATAGGGTCATTGTCCTTTGAATCGAACCAATGTGGAATTGAAACCCTGTCTGCGTCGTTCCGGTGGATTCCTGCTGCGTTGCTTTGAATCGAACCAATGTGGAATTGAAACAGAATCTGTGTCAGTTGGTCCAGGTTCCTTCCGAACGCTTTGAATCGAACCAATGTGGAATTGAAACTCCGCAAGACTCGCGTTGGTCCGGCTCATTACATTTCTTTGAATCGAACCAATGTGGAATTGAAACTTCAGTTATTACACTCAGTTGTTACCGTCCGGTAACCTTTGAATCGAACCAATGTGGAATTGAAACTAACTTGTCTCATACGTTTGATATTTTCCACATACGCTTTGAATCGAACCAATGTGGAATTGAAACTCCGCAAGACTCGCGTTGGTCCGGCTCATTACATTTCTTTGAATCGAACCAATGTGGAATTGAAACTTGACATGATGATTGAGTACCGCGACGTACACGGCAAGCTTTGAATCGAACCAATGTGGAATTGAAACTTGCTTGAATAAAGTCGGCTTGTTGGGCCGGTACTGGCTTTGAATCGAACCAATGTGGAATTGAAACTCAGCTATAGCTATGCCGTAGTTCGCTTCTCTGAGGCCACTTTGAATCGAACCAATGTGGAATTGAAACTTCTGCCACAGGACGCCTTCGAGTACGCGGCCCGTTCCTTTGAATCGAACCAATGTGGAATTGAAACATGGTTGCGGCGACAGAACCGGGTCCGCTTGCCGTCACTTTGAATCGAACCAATGTGGAATTGAAACACAGATGACAATGTTTTATGGAACGGGCATCTAGTCCTTTGAATCGAACCAATGTGGAATTGAAACGCGTATGGCGGCGGTTGCGCAATGAGGCGAAGCGGGAAGCTTTGAATCGAACCAATGTGGAATTGAAACATCAAGTCGAAATCGAAAGCGACGTTGAATACGACGACTTTGAATCGAACCAATGTGGAATTGAAACCTTTCGATTTCGACTTGATTGACTCGCTGCCAGTCTCTTTGAATCGAACCAATGTGGAATTGAAACCCTCTTCGGTTCTCTCGGTTAGAGAGTGCTGATAGGACTTTGAATCGAACCAATGTGGAATTGAAACTCTTGAGAAAGGCTCATACATGCTTCGCCGTCACTTAAACTTTGAATCGAACCAATGTGGAATTGAAACCGCCCTAAAGGGCAAGGCTTCTCTTGCTAATAGCGACTTTGAATCGAACCAATGTGGAATTGAAACCAGTATAAACCGTCAACGCTGCCGCACGACGACCCGGCTTTGAATCGAACCAATGTGGAATTGAAACCGACGATCAACGTATCTGCTGGCGGCAATAACTACTCCTTTGAATCGAACCAATGTGGAATTGAAACAAGGCGTCGGCGTCGAGAATGCTGCTCACCGGGCGAACCTTTGAATCGAACCAATGTGGAATTGAAACCAGCATACCGCCTGCGCGCCCGCCGCCTCTTCTATGACTTTGAATCGAACCAATGTGGAATTGAAACGTCACAAGGTCGTGAATAGTGACATGCGGTTTTCCTTGCTTTGAATCGAACCAATGTGGAATTGAAACTTTGGCTCATAGTGTACCAAAAACCTCTCAACCTTCTTTGAATCGAACCAATGTGGAATTGAAACTTCAGTGTCTTTATTCGGCTGCAATATCTCAACCTTGCTTTGAATCGAACCAATGTGGAATTGAAACAAAGTCCAAGCGGGGTCATCTGGCCCGTTAGAGCGCGCTTTGAATCGAACCAATGTGGAATTGAAACAGTTATAAAACGCTCGGTCAGGCGTTCGCGGACTCGGCTTTGAATCGAACCAATGTGGAATTGAAACCTTATTGTGCCCGATGAAGCCTATGGCGCGGGATGGAACTTTGAATCGAACCAATGTGGAATTGAAACTAGTAAGCACCCTTAGTGCAACGGCAGTGCATACTTCTTTGAATCGAACCAATGTGGAATTGAAACTGTCATCAGTCCGAGCGCCCTTTAGAATCTTTGCCAACTTTGAATCGAACCAATGTGGAATTGAAACTTTCTCAAGCTGTAAGGGATTCGCATTAGATTGTGTGACTTTGAATCGAACCAATGTGGAATTGAAACGGTCCCGGCTCATCCGCTTCAATCTTTATAGTTGGCCCCATTGTCTAGACCACGAATTAAGAAAAATAAAGTGGACATTTCCTAGCTGCCAAAGTGAACCTCCGATGGGGTACGATAGCTTAGGCTCTGGTGCGGTCGTTCTTGATTATAGAACCAGAAGTAAGTATCGAGCCCTGTCTCCAACTCTGGAACACTGGCGTACTCTTTCAGATAAATGTCCTCGTACTTCACGCTTCGCCATAATCGCTCAACAAATATATTGTCCAATGCCCGGCCTCGCCCATCCATGCTGACGCGAATGCCTGCCTCCTCCAAGGTTGAGGTGAAAGCCTGTGCTGTGAATTGAACCCCTTGATCAGTGTTGAATATCTCAGGCTGCCCACCCGACAGCGCACGCTTTAATGCCAGTAGACAAAATTCTCCATCCAGAGTGTTCGACAACTGCCAGGCGACCACATACCTGCTGAACCAATCAATGATTGCCATCAGATACATGAAGCCCGCTCGCATTGGCACGTATGTTATATCAGCGCTCCAAACCTGATTCACTCGGCTGATAGAGAAGTCTCGCAGTAAGTACGGATATTTCTTATGCTCACGATTAGCTACAGTCGTCTTCGGTCCAGGGAAGATGGCTTGTAGGCCCATTAGCGCCATTAATCGCCTTACCCGCTTGTGGTTGACCTTGTGACCGAGTCGCTGCAAGTGAGCTGTCAAGCGTGGCCAACCATAAAATGGAGTCTTGGTGTATTGCTCATCAATCAGTCGCATTATCTGCAAGTTGAACTCGGACTCTGTAGCCAGGCTGTAGTAGAAAGTCGAACGGCTCAGGCCGATCAACTCACACTGCCGACGCATACTGATGTCTGCCTGCTGCGGCTCAATCATACCCCGTTTGATCTCAATTGAACGGGGCAGCTTTTTTTTTCAGCCACTCCAATTCCATCTTTAGTCGCCCGATTTGCTCAAACAATTCGGCCTCACGTGTTTGTAGTTGCTGTTGATGACCAGTCCTAGAGTGATTGAAAATCTCTGGCCCCGAATTGAGCAATTGGCGCTTCCAGAGGCTGACCAAGTTTGGGTGTAAGCCATGTTCGCTGGCGAGTTGATTAATCGTTTTCGTCTCTCTGACTGCTTCTATCGCTACCTGGAACTTGAACTTACTGCTGTATTGCTTGCGAATCCTGGACATGATTGACCCTCCACTGGCTCGGTGGATCATAGCCTACTTCCACCTTAGCCTGTGGTCCAGCTTTCGGGGCCAATTATAGTCTGCTTTCTTATGACTCACGCCAGAACCTAATATGCATATTTAACTTTAACCGAGCTACATCGAATTTCTCCTTGTTGGGGAGTTATATGATTCCCGGGGCAAGCAGTATTTTTGACGGAGGATTCGGGATCACCCCGGACGGCGCGATCATGTATGCTGCTTTAATAGACGAATCGGCTTTGGCTGTTGTGAACGCTGATAAGGTCGTTGCCGGCCAGCCGGATGCTTTGGTGACCAAAATAGCAATTGGGCTTGAGTCTTTTGCGCTTGCAGTAAGCACGCGCCCGATAGCCGATGTGTTGATAACAGATATTGGTGCACCTGATGTCGCCGCAACCGGCTCGAATGTTACATTGAATATTACAGTTGCCAATACCGGCTTGGACCCGGCTCAGTCGGTCACTGTGACAAATAATCTTCCTTCAGAGGTCTCCTTTGTATCTTGCAGCTCAACAGGAGGTGGTGTCTGTGCGGGTTCGGGCAATAATCGCACCGTCACTTTCAACTCCCTCGCGCCTGGGGTGCCGGCCACGATAACTATAGTCGCAAACGTTAATTGCTCTGTCCCGAATGGCGCTCTCATAACCAATACAGCCGCGATTAACTCTATTACGCCCGATGCCAATTTTACTAATAACTCTAGGGTGAAATCCTACACTGCCCTCGACCTGACTATATCGCCGACAAATCAAGTTCTTAGCGCCAGAGGGGGAAGTGGCAACATCGATGTCATAGCCCCCTGCGGAACTTACTGGATCGCTACGAGCAATGATAGTTGGATAGTCATTGTATCAAACGACAGCGGCGCGGGAAGCGGGTTGGTCAGCATCGAAGTGCGAGATAATCCTGATCAAGCCTCGCGTACGGGCACACTGGCCATAGGCGGACGGACTTATACTGTATTACAGGTTGGAACAGCCGCGCAGAGATGTGTTAGCTCCATCTCCCCCCTATTTTCATCCTTCTCTGCCTCAGGTGGGACAGGGACTGTGAACATAACAGCGCCGGCAGGATGCATATGGGCTACAACCAGCAATGTTGATTGGATAACCATCACTTCGAATAATTCCGGTTCGGGTAATGGGTCAATCAATTATTCGGTGAGAGCTAATACAAGTGGCTCTGCTCGCAAGGGTTCGATTAAGATATCCGGCCAGACATTAAATGTGAAGCAAAAGGCTAATTAACGCGGTTTTATCCTGCTCCCGCGCCACAAAAAGAATAGAGATCTATTCTAATGCGGTTTGATTGTTTGTGCGCCGAATAGAGCAGAGATCGTGCCATTAATCATTAGCGTCAGGTACACCTGGTAATAGAGAACCTTGCCTCTCTTTTTTCAATCAGCGAGCCTCCTTTTATAAAGCAATAGCTTTATGAGGATTGAAAGATTATTGATATTTGTTCTTTGCAGTTGAACAACCTTATTGTACTCTTAGCCCCTCAGGTATTTTGAGATAATTGAAAATACATTTAGTGAGGTTACTATGGCAAAGACTGCAAACCCACGATCTGGCCCTAAAGCCGCCGCGAAAGCCGCCAGCTCAACAGGCTCGATAGTTGTTTTCAATTGCAGCGCATCGGCACTAACCACTCTTTCGGTGAATAACAACAACGTTGACATTGGCCCGAAAGGGATTAAAGCTATAAATCCGTCTTCAGCCTCTGTCTTTAGTGTCTTTGTACCTCGCGATGACCTTGGAGTTTCCACGCCTGTCTCGGTGGGCTTCCAAGGACAATCCGGCTGGTCAGCGACACTCTACATTCCACAGCCGACCTCTCAATCGATTTATCTATGGTGTTTCCTCAGTGGCTTTAATATGACGGATCAGTTTGGCACCGTTTTTCAGTATTATGTGCAGTCCGCCCCGAATAGCCAATAAGTTTGGCTGGTGGTCTTTATATCTTGTCTTTAAGAATCGTTTGGTCTGGATGAGCAAGGCCGCCTACTTGTTGGTCTATCTGCCAATCCTTGCATGAATTCATTTCTGTCTTCTCTAGCATAGAAAGGAAGTTTTAGCGCAAGAAGGAAGGGCCGCTCGGTCTTACTAGAATAGAAAAAGGAGAATTCAAGTGGCCAAAGTAATCGGTCAGTTACGTGGGGAAAGTTGAGATGCCCTCTTTGCAAACAAAGGATTTACGGTTTTTGCTCCCCACGTAACTGAGGCATTACTGGCCAAAGCATAAATTCCTTGACGGTCATTTTTAACGTAAGTAAAATAGCGAAACCGCGAGCTTCGCAATCCTAAGATATGATCATATAAGCATCTCTCGTATCTTCGGTAAGGAGTAGCAGCATGAACGGCAATGTTCCGGTTACTCTCTTCAACGCACAGAGTGAGCAGGTGCAGGTGACTATAAACTCCGGCCCGCAAATTGTAATTCCGGGTACAGGCCCTAGCCTAAACTGGAATCCGCAACAACCATCAGCGAACTTTCCCAGCTTCGCCTATGGTCCGCCGCAAGCGAACGTCTTTGGCACCGACGGATCAAATCAGATTCAGGTTTCCATTCAAGGATCAAACAACTCATATCGGTATTGGGTCAGTATACCCCCCAGTTTACCGGTTCTCTTCACTGCAATTGTATTTTTTCTGGGGATCAAACTCTACGGTAACATGGATAATGTTAAACAGCGGCATACCGATCGCACAGGGTAGCCAATTACAAACAGCTTTTTAGAGATGGCTTCCTGGGTGTATCAGTCCTGACCCATTGCCATTTCATAGATCCAAGGGCGAAAATCACTAAACTTAGCAGTAGCGACCTGCTTGTTGGTTGCGCCAAGGGGTTGTTGTGTAATTTGAAATTACTTGTGTATATCCCCGAATCAAAGATGAAGTTTTTCTGTCCGATCACAGCCTCATAGTCTAGCTAAAACAGGCCGGATGAATCTGGCAACAAAGGGGAATTGCTGAATCTGTGAGCGCGCAGTTAAAGGAAATCGTCGCAGGACTCTATCAAATCGGTCCAACATTGGCCAATCAGGACACCTTCGCTTATTTCTTGATGCTGAATGCCGTATCGCCGCCTGAAGCTCCGACGCTGGAAGAATCGTGGTCTGATCCTTCTATGTTGGGCTGGTACATCTTCCTGCCCCAAGAAATTGCCGACAGCGAAGCCGAAACATTCGCCGAGCAAGGGCGGCAACTTCTTCCACAATTAGTATACCCCCCGGCTAAATTCAACACGCGAGCGATTGTCTGGCTTGCGAGCGTTGATGAATGTGCTCAGCCAGTCAGCTCTGTTGTTTTTTACCAGCTCGTGCTCAATCACCAGCCGCGCGCCCCGCTTCAGAACAGTACCTTTTCGTGGCTCGGCTTCGCTATCCAAGTGACCACTGGCGCAAATGTCGGCCTGGATATTGCAAATGCGGCTTTCCAATTCACGACTGCGCCAGCAGGAGTGAGCAACATTCAGGTCCTCTATAATAACCAACCTCAGTGGCAATTCATCGCCCAGTACAAGGGATCGGGGTGGCTAATTAACATTCCGCTTTTGGGGCCGAGCGCCGGAAGCCTCTGCTTCTCAATCGGCATGGACTGGGGGAGACTGTGTCAGACCTTCGACTGCGTCTTCGAGTACTTTTACCCGAGCGCGGCGGGCTACTCCACGCTTATCTACCCGCTCTTCGTGCCGAAGAACCAGTCAACTTACATGAATGGATTCCTAGGTTTTAACAATCAGCTACATCCATTGTATCAAACGGATTGCCGGCATACGCGGCTGGCACTGGACCTGAGCGGTACGACCATCTTTTCAACAAACAGCCTGAAAATGTCCTCAAGCTATTTCCAGACGGTCAACGGCGGGACTGTGACGCTGATACCTCATAACCTCGAAGCAAGCCCGCCTGGAATACCGCCCGCCTCTATGGGTTCACCAGAGACGTTGCCGCAGGTGCCTGCGGGATTCGGTTTTTGTAAGCAGCCTGTGGACGGCTCGCCCATGACTTCGCCCCCCGACTATGACTTTTACCTCGCGCCGGTGGGAGCATACCGCATCGTCGAAGTTATCCCGCCATTCGGACAGGCCCTATCGGGCGTTGGCGAAGACTTTCAGTGGATGTGCGGGCTTTTCGCGCAAGAGTTCCTTCAGGTAGAGATCGGAGACATTATCGAATTCGTAAACAACAAACCGGCCTGGGCGTCCGGATTCACAGGTGAGGACAGCACCGATCAAAATAGTTCTACCGCGCAGGCGCTCGAATCCGACTTCACCACCTCCTGGGCGCTTTATCCGGGGGGCGCTGTCGAAGGCCGGCGCGGCTACTTCGCGCAACCAAGCTCGTCCGTGTATTTCGCAGCCCCTGAGGGCCAGCCCTACCCTACGGTCGTCAACGCGCTGCTTTCAACATTTCCAGAGCCTGTCGCCTTTCCTCTAATCCCCTATGCTAATATCTATAACACTCAATCCATCCCATACAACCAGAACATTAGCGCGAGCCTGTTCGAGGCGTTTGAAGCAGCCGTGTTGAGCAAAGTGCGTCACGCGCAAATTGCGACCAGTGACGTAGGGCCGATTTTTCTTCCGCCCATTTCATCCAGTCGCCCTAATCCTTTGCTTCTGCTGCCGGGCGCCGCCGTTGCGTCAGATTCATCTACAGTTGCGTCAGACTCATCTGCAATGGGTTCGGCCACTACTCCGCAGGGCTTAATTGCCAACCTGAACGAAGATGGGACGTGGAATAATGTGCTGCTGGCCAGGGGGCCTGACAACCCGTCCGAGTACCTGAGCTTTCAGCCGCCCGGAAGTCCGCAACAGCAGGTGGTGAGCACGGCCTTGTCTAACGTGCTGCTTCAGAATCAACTCTTTCTTATTGTCTCCCGGCCCGCCCCTCTCGGGCACTTTAATAACGAACTGATGATGACCCAGTTCAACTTTCAACTCGACATAGGCCCGCAAACAACGATCCTCATCTTCAAATACAACACTTCGGCCACGCTGAAGGAATTGGTAGCGCAGCCCTCGCTGTGGGCGGAATCAGGCACCTTTGTCGGCAGCGACATTCAAGCCACCCAGAAAGCGATTTTAGATTACATCAAAGTCGCGGAAGATAATTCGGGTGCGAGCGGTGACCCCTTCGGCTATTTCAACACCATTGCTAATAGCGCCGATTGGACAGGGATACTGGCGATGAACTGCGCGATCAACGGAAACGGCATGCCGCCGGGCTTGACGATGCTACTGGGCGGCATACCGGGACAACTGCGTGCGCACCACTTCGGTATACAAACCAATCGCGTTACTGGCAGTGGAACTCTTCAGCTCGATCAAAGCTCGCTCTTTGGCTTGATCTATTACAAGAACGAAAACCAGCTCAAAGGCTCTCAAGCCGCCGACTTCCAATACGCGGTCGAGACGCTTACGGTTGTTTTCAGTAACTCCAAAATCACTCAGTTCGTTGCGCAAGTTGGCTTAACTATCAACCGCCTCTTCGGACGCGAAGTGCAGCTTATTTCAGAGCCTGGGATCAGCCCTCCGCCCCCGCCTAACACGCTTGAGATCACCGGGCAGTATCAGAATCAAGACGGGGTTGGCACGCTCACGTTCGTGACCGATTCGCCCATTCTCTACAAGTTCCCGATTCCGGAAGACTCGGCTCGCGTCCTCGATCATGTAGTGTTTAATCAGGCGTCTCTCGTGCCGGTCGGCACGGGCAATTCGAGCCCCGAACTGGTCGAGGCCAATTTCAGCCTGAGCGGGCAGCTATGGTTCAATCCAGAACCTTTTCCCAATTCAGATGGGCTGGACATATTCTCATACGGGACGTACGATTCGCCTCCCGTCGGCATGGCTTTCACCGGCCTGGTGGTTAACATCCAGTTCGAGCTTGATGCGGAGGGCGCGACGGTGCCTGGCAGCGAGACATTGGCGCTTCAACCCTCGCTATTGAGGTTTACACCGACAAGTGAATCCATTCGTCCGGGGAGTTTGCTCGACAGCCTGCCTCTACAGCTTTCGCGGTTCTTGTACTCTCCGCAAGGGCTATCTGTATCCCAACTGGGCGCTACAACTATACACGTTCTTCAACTGGAAGGTCAAAACAAAGCTCTCACACCGGGGTCCCCCGGTTCACCTCCGTCGCCCGTAACAAAGGGCTATCCTTACGTCACGACCACGCCCCAATTCGCGCTTGTGTATGATCTGCCTTTAGGCTCGCTTGGCTCACTATCGGATGTTCATGCAGGACTTATGGCCAAGCTGCTACTAGCCTGGGGGCCTTCACAAGTAGTGCCCGATATTGACGGCGCTGCGGTGCTCGTGCAGCTTCCGCAGGTAATGGCAGGCTATGGAGGTTTTAACTTGCAGGGAATTCTCAAGACCACGTTTGGCGATGCCAACCTGTTGAAAGTCGATCTGCCGAGAGGCCCGGTCTATGCGATTCTCTTTAACAACATTAAGCTGAGTATTTTCGGATACTCATTTCCGCCGGGCGTCGTTGTTGATTTTACTATCTTTGCCGGACAACCTGAGCAAGGGGAATCTACTAATACCAGTAACATCGCGTGGTTTCTTGCCGCGATGCAGCCGGGCGGCTCTCCGCCAAGTTGATGAGTTCATATGACTTCACCTGCCCTAATTGTAAACGACGTAATACAGTGGTTGAACGCCACTTTCGGGTTGCGGATTCCGACGCTGCCGTTGACCGGATGGCCTGCTGTTATGAAGACGCTCTGGTCCATGTTCATCGGAGGGTCTCCGCCACTGCCCTGGCCGCCGGGAAATAGCCTGCCCTGGATAATCCCTATCGAGGGCACGCTGGCTGTCTTTCCGCCTGAAAGCGTCGCGGTGTTGGAAAACCTCTGTATCGTCGTAAAGCAAAAGGACTATTAACCAGCGATTGACTTAAAGAAAGGAGATCAAGAACATGTCGTCATCACCCCCAAACACTTCAGTATCGGTAAGCGCAACCCTGGACTACAACGGCACTCCGATCCCGGTTAATTCCGGGGACCTCGCCCAGTTAAAGAAAGGGAATTTTCAATTCACGCTGACCCAACCCGTCGTTCTCGGCAGCATACAAAATTTCCTTGAGTGGCTGCAGACACAATTTGGGCTCCCCGATCTGAGTGGCGATATCAGTCAAGTAATCGCGACTCTCCAGGCCAGCACTATAGGAATAGTCCGGTCGTTGGGCAACCTTCTGGCCGCCATCTACACGGGGATAATCTCCATTACTGTTCTCGTCATCAACACGGCTACGAGCACCTACATGTTAGGCGTAACGATGGAAATCGGCGGATCGCCTGGAGGTTTCCCCCTCTTCGGCGGCATTAGCCTCGACACTATAGGCTTCCTGGTGGCCCATCAATAATAGAGACGTTCAATAATAGAGACGTTCGATCACCGTGCTGACCTGTTTTGCGGTGCTGATCCTGCGCAAGCCTGGATTGGGAGGCCATGACTGACGTTTTTCTACAAATCGGCGTCACCCTTTTTGGCGTCAAGGCGGACCTGAACGTACAAGTTGCGGGCGGGCCGCTGTCTATCAACCTGGCGCCGAAAGAACCGATCTCCCTCATCGATCTATGGGAGTTGATCAGCACCGAGTTGGATAAACTTGTAGGCGTAAGCCTGCCCAACATAACCAGCGGTCCGTGGGCAAAGATCTTTCAGGTTGACCAGGCGACGACGGTAATGCCGAGCTTTTGGCTTGTTCCTACAGGCAGCAATCTCGCCGTCTACCTTCAACTGGACCTCAGCGAGCCTATAGGCATAGGCGGCACTACGTCATTTGGCGGGCTTACGATCACATTAGAGCCGAACATCCAGATATGGAGTCTATACATCGGCTACACGCAAGATCAGGGCGTGGACCTGCGCGCTAAGATTTCGATCCCCACCCAGCCAGGCCCAAAGGCTTTGCCTGGCGCCGGCGACGAGCAGAAGTTCGCGATAGTCAGCTACCCGTTCCCCGTCCCCTCACAGAATTCGGTCGGCGTATTCCAATTGAAATACCTCGGGATCGGCCAGCGCGTGGGGCCGAACGTCGTCGTCAACAGCAACGATCCGATGGCGGCGATCTTCGAGCAGTTGGAAACGCAATTAATTGGCAATGACCCGACCACGATACTGACGGACCTTGCGACGAATTTCTACAAGCCTGACCGGAACTGGTTTATTGCCGCCGACCTGGCGTTTCGCGGCTGGCAGTTGCGTGTACTTTTCAACGACCCGGCAATGTACGGCCTGGAGCTGTCTGCTCCGATGCAGCCGCTGACGCCCTTCAGCGGCCTGTTGTTTGAGATCTTGTATCAGAAGCTTAGCCCGAACCTCGGCGTCTACTACGGGGCGCTGACCCTTCCGTATTTCATGCGCCGGATCGTGCTGCAAGGGGTGATCCTCATCCTGCCCGGCTTCTCGATCTGGGTATACACGAATGGCGACTTCCGGGTGAATATCGGCTGGCCACTCGGCAATAGCTCAATTGGGATACAGGTCGGCATCTTGAACGGAATCGCTGGCTTCTACTTTGCCAAGCTTCGCAGCGCCGATAATCCGGGCGCTCAGTCAGGCCCGCAATACGACCTCATTTTGCAATTCGGCATCGGCCTGTCGGTTTTCGTCCGGCAGAGTTTCATCGCTAGTATCTTCAGCGCCACGATTTCGGTCACGGTCACTGCTACCCTACAGGGGCTGCTGGCCTGGAGAACCGGCGGTATAACGTCAGGCCCCCCGGATCACTATTGGTTTGCCGGAACAGCCGGCGTTGCGGTACTACTGCAAGGCACAGTTGACTTCTCGATTTTGAAAGCTTCGGTGACCGTAAGCCTCACCGCCAACGCCAGCGTCGCTTTCGAGAACCGGTTACATGACGGTCATTGCTGTTTCCGCCTCGGTAAGAGTTGAAGTCAGCGTCAAGATCGTATTCTTCACGATCCACCTATCGTTCCACACCTCCGTGAGCGCGCAGTTCACCATCGGCAGCGGCCCACCTGCTTCTGTCAACGGCCCCCTGGCTCCAGGGGCTCTCAGCGTTTGCGCCATCACCGGCGCTGATGGCAATGCATGAAGACGCCAGGGCGATGGCCAAAAGAACTATCGAGAAGTTGCCGGCCCAATCCTTTGCGGCGACCGACATCGCTCCCGCGACTCTCACTGTGACAGCAGCCGCGCCGCAAATGCTCAACCTCTACTTCGTATTGCAGCCGACCGCTGTGTACACAGATGCGGGATCGAGCATTGCCCTGATTGCATCGCTGTTCATAGAGTCCCCGGACCCGACGGCCAGCTCGCCGGCCCCGCAGACCGATTTCGAGAAGCTGCTGGTCGCCATTGTCATGTGGCTGCTCAACAATTACTCCTCCTGTGGTAAACCCTGGTCGGAACGCTTCCAGCAAGTGTCGAATGCCCTTGGAAGTGGGAGCGAACCGCCCGTAGGATTCGGCGGATGGCAGGGGTTCGCCACGGCGTTTAAGAAATTCTTGCAAAGCAGTGTTACTTTCTACATCTGCGATGTTGATTCCGATCAGCCGCCAGTCTTGAATGCGGCAGCAATTCTACCCATCTTCGAAGATCTTAATCTGACATATACAGGTGCTGACGGGAAGGAACATACTATCGAGTTCAACTCATATAATCTGACCCCTTTGAACTACCCGGAAGCCGTCAATAAGTACTTCGAAGAATTAAACTGGGGTGGCTCGGCTCCGCCATCAATGGCTCACGCCCAGCAAGCGCCCGGCTCGCCGTCTATGGGGCCGAGCATGGCCAGCTATTTATTCTACGATTACTTCCTCATGCAGGCTCGCAATGCCATCAATTCGCTGCTTGCTGCGGCGCAGCAGTACGAAAAGGAAAAAGAAACGGAGTACCTGCACGCAGTTGAATCGGCGCACGAAACGCCTAGCATGGACCACTGGGGATTCGTGGACCTGATCGTTGATTATTGCGCTTCTATCAGCGTAGATGGTGAGCTAGATTACCTCTTAAATAATTTCGACTATCTAAACGCAGCCGGGTTAGGCTCTCGCTACCTTTTGCACGGCTTACAACTGCCCGACCCCTCGCAAACGCCCGACCGACCGACCCAACACAATATGGAGACCATACCCACGGATGGGCTTTACGTTCTTACGGGTCAGCAATTCGAAGTGGCAGCAGGCATCACCACAAGCATCGCAACCTTGAGCTTGAATCCGAATTCCGGCGCGCCCCCAGACTGGATCATCTTTGATTCGGGAAGCCCAGGCAGCGCAACGTGCCAGATCACGCTGCCCGACGCAGTCCCCGCGAAGCCGTCGCCTGAGTGGCAAGGGGTCAGTGGCTCACCTTCAGGCGGCGATGGCGTGATTCAGTTGAGTGAGCTTCCACCGATCATGCCGCATCCGCTTTATTTCGCGCTCAAGAACCAGATTGCATGGGATGCTCCGGACGGACCGAGGACGATTCTGCCACTTTCTCAGCCGTTGATGGCGCTATCGCAGATTCCAAATGGCATTCAGTTACAAATCTCCACGCAGCCGCCGCCCGATACTTTTGGCCCTCCGGCGGGAAGCTCACCTGACGAGGTCATGGAGGCATTGCCGGCCCTGCAGATTCGGCTAACTATCAGCCAGGTGCCAGCCGACACGAGCGCCAACGTCGGCCCAGGTGGATCACCGTCCATAGGCTCACCGCCAGGCGGACAGTTGATCCAGTACCTGCCTTTCGTGTACCAGGTTTCCGGAACGGACGAGGCCACGCGCGACTTGATCTACCAAGCCTTACAGCAGGACCTCTCCGATGCTTCCATCCTTCTTCTTTACACGCCCAGCGGCGGAGGAAACTTGCAGTCTGAGCAACTGTCGCCGAGCGTTTTGATGGCGAAGACAAACCTGTTGACGCTTAATCAGATTGTGAGCGCCAACGTCAGGTTCGCGAAGATGTTGGCGAAGCTTGGCCCGGAGTATGTTAACTTCTCTCCCATCGGGAACGTCGAGGGATTCCTGCGGCTGATTTGGGAAGTCAGCGTTGTCAACGCGCCAGGATTCTTCCTGTTCTATATGACGAGCGACGGGCAAGACCTACCAACAGACTTGTTCTCTGATGTAGGCACGAGCGGCGGGCAATCTGCGGACTTTGATATTTTGATTCAGTTCGGCGAGAAGCTTGAGCGCGAGGTTGCGGTCAAGCCCTGGGAAAACTGCGTCTGGTTCGAAGGCGCTGCGCCCATAGGCTCGATGTTCGCCGCGGTGCTGGACAGTAATGGCTTACCTATACCACAGTATGGCCCCGCCTATCCGGCAGGCAACATCGGATTTGAAATCGATTGGACTCCGTTCGTCGAAAGCCCGGAATCAGATCCGCCGGTAGAGAGTCTGTATCAGATGATACAGTATTCAATAATAGAGACGACTGTCTATAACGGTTCGATCTGGAGCCTGCCTGTCGGCCCGACCAAAAACGGTTCGCAAGGTTCTCCTTCGACGGGGAGTCCGGGGAGCGGAGTTTGGCAATACCAGCAAACCGTCCCCGTTTATCGATTTGTTAATCTGCCGTCGCCGCCATATCGCAATCGTTATTGCGCCATTGGCAAATCTGTAGGGCTGGGGCTTCGCCTCATTGACGTTTATGGGGACCCGCTGCCGGATGTCCATCAAGCTAGCTTCACCCCGCTCTATCAAGACCCGCTGATTTCCGTCGGCCAGTGGCCCGGCGTTTTTGTAGATTATTATCTACAGCCTTATTCAAACACAGAGGCGGCTCTGGTCATCACGATCAATTTCGATCCCGATTCCATTGTGCCGCCCGGAGGATTCAGCCCACCGTCTTCTCCGCCCAATACTTTTAATGCGGCGCAGCAGTGGCTATCCGTGCTTGAACGCTACGGACTGATCTTCGATCAGCTCGAAGACCCGTATGTGCATGTCTCCGTGACGACAAGTTTGACCGGCGGGGCCATAGGCGACCCGGGAGTGGTTCGCGCTCAATTGCAGCAATTCGTCATACAGGTGTACAAGGGCATTGTGGTGAGTTCGCCGCCCGAGGCTTCGCCCTCTTACTCTGCCCAGCCGGTCACGGATTCGATAATCCTGCCCGTTCCATTCAGCGCAATCGTAGCCCTGGATGTCGATATCTTTCCGATCACCGTAAACATGAGCCTTGAACGCGACAAGCAATTCGTCTATCCGCCGGCGATCAAAGAGACGCCGACTGCTCTGAATGTGAGTTATGTAATTCCGGCCAATCAGAATCTCTTCAATCCCGATTCTCCCGCATCTTCACCCGCAGGAGCCAGCGGGCTTACCGCATTTGCCATGTGGTTCGAGCTGGCATTCCAGGGTTTCGATGGCGGGTCCGGCTTGATAAAGCTCGCGCAACGATCCGGCAGCCATACCGGTCAGGGGGAATCGGAAGTGCCGTCACTCTGGGGTGTGCGGTGGAGCCGGACCGCGGGGATTTCGCTTAAGTTCGAGGAGTCGCTAGTCTATTTCGCCCTTCAGCCCTTGAACACAAAGCTGATGAATGAAACAGTTGATGGCGAAACCTACACCAATGTAGATATAGACGCATGGGCGCGAGAGTTCCTCTCTGCCGTCAATTCGTTCCTGTCGCCGAAGAACGCCGTTGCGGTTGCCTTGCTCGACGAGCGCAATGCCACTGACTACTATGACACTCTTATGAAGCATAAGGGGTCACTGGCACAAAGCATCCCCAAAGGTCTGACGGCGGTTCTGATGCCGCAAGTGGGCGAGGGGGATCTGGAGGCCGCCGGCGAGCGGCTTGAGCAGGCATTGCTGACCGCGCTTTCGAGTGCCTTCACAGTCTCGACAATTGCCCAGATTGAGGCTACGGTGCAGGTTATCGGCCGAGCCGAGGACAAGGCCAGTCCGAATTTGCATCCGCCGAGTTTATTCGGTAGCGTGGGGCCTCCACCGACAGGCTCGCCTGCAAGCGGCGGCTCGCCAAACGCGGCCAGACAGTACACCATTTCTAGCGGCGAATTAGACATCGCCTCCGGCCGCCAATGGATGACAACATTGATTTCCGTTGCCCAACCGAAGGAGCAGGCGGAACTTGAGATGCCGCTAGCTTATGAGATCAGCTATCTCCAGCATGGTTTCGAGCCTAGTGAAGAATACCTGGGATACATTCCTTCCTCCTGGCTCAAATTCGCTCTGCCTGGCGGGCCGCCGCTGAGCATTCCAATTACGGATGAGGCCCATATACCGATTCCGCTTCCGTTCTTTCCGCAGGCGCCGGTATTGATCGGGCAGTCTGCTGCGCCTGCCGGCATTGGGTCTCCATCAATCGGCAGCCCGAATGACATCCAGACAGAGATCGGGCAAGCTCTGGAGTGGATGTATCAGGCTCAGATCGGCCATGATTGGGCTAAGCAGGATCAACTCTATTTCACCGTGACCTATAACCTGCCGGCGAAATCCGCTAAAAAAGCGCTGTTCGCTTCGAGAGACCCGCTCGGCCTGCTCTTCGATACATTGGCCAGGTTCCGTAAAGTGTATGCGTCGATCTCGCCGCAGTTCGGCGTTATTGCGCAGGAAGCCTATCCGGTTGATGGCGCAAGCGGCGCGTCTCCGGCAGTCGCAGCAGATATTATCGAGCAGTTCACCAATCAAGTCGGCGCGGTCGCCGATGCGTGGGCAGGGCTTTACGCACCGCTCCCCAGAGCCGCGAAGGTTTCCGGACCGGGTCTGGTCATTGTCGATGACTATATGACCTACCTCGATAGTGTGCAAAACGGAGTAATCCACTTACTTGGCAAGACGCAAACAGGGGGCAATCCTAAGTACTGGCCGACCGTTACCACAAAAGACGACGGTTCCTGGCAGCCTGATCGCGACCAGGCGCAACCGCCTGACTCGCCCGGCGGATGGTGGAAGCTGAGCCATGCCTTCAGCCCTGCGACCGATTTCACCCAGCTTACATTCACCTGGGGGCCGCTCGACATAATCGACCGGCAGACGGCGAAACTGAGCGCTTATATCGTTCGCAATGCGAACCTCCTGATTGACGTAGGCATTCCTACAAACGAAGCATTTATTTACAAGACGGCGACCGTGGAATTCCCTAGCCCCGTCATTCCGCTAATCCAGCGCGGCGCCCTTCAACCGATGCAGCCCGCCTCGACGCTCGTCAAGACTCTGAAATCCATCTTGGAACCAATAGTGGGGCTAGGCCGCAATCTCAATCCTCTAATGCGATTCAAGGCGAGCTACAGCTATCAACTCGTTCCCGCTCCTATAGGTGAAGGCTTGCGCGCCTCAAGCGCCATCCTCCTGGCCAACGATGTTTCGCTGGGCGAATTGGGATTGCCTGTGCCTGAGATTGCCGCCGAAATCGCGAGCGAACTCGCCACCTGGTATGCTATGGTGCAGCCGTCAACCAGCCAGGCTCTCTTATCAATTGCGCTGACCCTGTTCGGAACCATTTCGGGACAGCAGTTGCCTCTTGTGCAGATTCAGGAAATACCCATTATCGTCAGCGACGTATCGAACGAATGGTGGACCAGTACGGAGTAAGTTGATTATGAGCTTCCAGCTTGAGCAGCCCGATTCTCAACCAGTCCTGAGCCAGGACCAGCCGCTTCACGCGCGCCCACTTCCACAAGAACTCGAGGGCTTCCGCAATTATCACGCCGGGGAAACAATTCTGGTTTGCGGCTGTGGGTCGTCGTTGTCTGAGATTGTAGCTCCAGACCGTTTCGTTACAATAGGCGTAAATGATGTCGGGCGGCTGTTCCAGCCGGATTACCTTGTTGTGATCAACCCGAAGCAGCAATTCCGAGGCGACCGCTTCCGCTACGTGGAAGAGAGCCGTGCACGGGCTATCTTCACGCAACTGCACCTGGGCATTACTCACCCTCACATCGTTCGCTTCAAACTCGGCAAACGAGGCGGGAGCGATTTCACCAACCCCCAAGTGCTTCACTATACGCGCAACTCTCCTTACCTTGCCCTGTGCTTGGCGGTCCATATGGGCGCTAAGAGGGTTGGTATGATTGGCGTTGACTTTACTGACAATCACTTCTTCGCCTCCACCGGCAGGCACCCTCTGGCTGGAGAGTTTCCGCAAATTGACCGCGAGTATAATCATCTCAACGAAAGCTGTTTGCGGCTGGGCGTGGAGGTATTGAACCTCAGCCAGGAGAGTCGGCTAACAGCTTTCCCGAAAATGTCTCCCGAACTGTTTGCGCGCCTGGCGCTGCTATCCCCGTCAGAGCAATCCGTGGCGGAGGGTCGAAAGGTCTTCTTCGTCAATTACAAGTTTCTCAGTTGCGGAGAAGTCTTTCGAGACGGGTTCAGCCACGCCGCCGATGACCTGAAGGTGCAGCATGAAATGGCGTACTGGGACGACCCCGAACTGCCGGATAAAGTGAACCGATTCTCGCCCGATCTGCTTTTTGTAGTTCACGGTCGGAAATTCGCGAAGCGATGGGGCTCGACGTTCAAGAACGTTCGTTCAGCGGTGTGGCTGCTGGACGAGCCTTATGAAGTAGATGACACCACCAGATTCTCTAACCTCTTCGATACGGTCTTCGTCAACGACCAGGGCACCATGCATCGACACCGGAATGCTCATTACCTGCCAGTCTGCTACGATCCTCATGAGCATTCATATCGTCCCGGCGATCACAGGAATCGCGAGGTGGGATTCGTCGGCGGATATAATGCACTGCGGGAGCAATTACTGGATTCACTTTGCCAACGAAACTTGCTTTCCTATGTCGTCGGCGGCCCATGGCGAAAGCCTTGTGTTAATGCCGTCTGCCTTTCCGGCAATATTCCGGCGCACCAGACGGCCTCTCTCTATAAAGAAACCAGGATTGTCATAAATATCTTCCGAATAGCCCATCACTTCAACCGCGAGCACATCCCCGCCACTTCGCTAAATCCCAGGTTGTACGAGGCCATGCAATGCGGCGCGCTGGTCGTATCACAGAACCGTTCGGAATTGGCGCAGGTCTGTCCTGACGCGCCGGTATTTGAGAGTGCGGAGGATCTTATATCTATCGTGGAGCAGCTTCTGGAGGACCCTGTGAGATTCGAGATGGTGCGCAGATCGTGCATTCGCCAATTGGCCACGCACAGCTATGCTCACCGGTTGAGTAAAGTCTTGGGGGTAACAATGGGCACAAAAGAAATCCTTCCGTCACGCCCTCTTATCAGCTTCGTCACAGACACTCTACCGCCCGCACGCGGCGCAACTGCTCAGATACTGCCGGAACCGTTCTCCAACGATTGGGAGTCGGATGCCGACATAATGACATTGGAGACTGACGGCACAATCCTGATGCGCAAGCCGATGGATACGGGGCCTGGGACGGAGCAGGGGCTCGTGGGCAAGGCTCTATACAAGAATCTCGCCTTGTCTTTTGAGGTCTTTTTAGAACGAAACTCAAGCCTCGTGGCAAAGATTCATCAAGTCCAGGCCCACAACCAGCAGAGTAATTCCTACCACCTGTTAAGTAATGGACCGGGAACTTACTTCGCGCGGCATAATCACCTGTTCCATTCAGTTGGCCTGCCCGAAATGGACTGGGTTTGTGTCAGCATCATTTATCATGACGGAATAATCGTCGTCAAAATCAACGGAGAAGAAGCCTGCTATGTTCGGGACCAGGCAATTCCAGAGGGTTTCTGCTTCATTGGTATTAAAGGCGGGGCTGTCCGGGTGCGCAATATCAAGATAGCGGAATCTTCGGCGATAGAGATCCTCAACAACGCAGTTCCCGCGCACAGTATCCTTTACGACGGCGCGGCGCGGACCGCTCCCGTGGTGAGTATCATTACAACCGTCTACGACCGCGTGGAGTGTCTGAAGCGCTGTCTGCGGTCGGTCGGCTTGCTGCGCTTTCAGGACTACGAACAAATAGTAGTTGCAGATTGCCCGCCTGATGAAACCTTAGAGCAATTGCGATTGCTGACCGAGCAGCACGACCACCCGGCGGGTAAGCGGCTAATGGCAACGCTTAACAAGCGATTCAATGATTGGGGCATCAGCCCTGCCTCGGCCGGGTTGTTCCTGAGCCGCGGCAAATATGTATGCTTCCTCTCAGACGATAATGGCTACACGCCCGATCATATTGATCCTTTGGTAGAGGCCCTAGAGAATGATAAAAACATTGGTTTCGCTTACAGCTCCTGCCTATACGACGGCCGGCTGACCCTGCATTTCGCGCCGCCTCGATTTGGGCGGATCGATCTGGGGCAGCCGATGTTTCGGAGGGAGCTTTTCGACCGCTATCTGGACGGCCGCTTGCCGTTCCGCGAGGGCGCATGGGATTGGCGGATGATCGAACGCTTCATGCGCAGCGGTGTCCGCTGGCGGCACATCAATAAGCCAACTTTCATTTTTCGGCTGGATAAATATCCACACCTGGTTCCTGAATTGCAATGATATCCTACTGCATCGCATGTTACAGGCCGCGCTACTCGAGAGCGCTCATAGATGATCTAATACGCAAGACGACGCTTCCATACGAAATTCTGTTGTGGCTGAACGTCGCCGATGCGGAATTCGACCAGTTTCTCCACGAGAAAGAGGCCGGCGGGGCGCCGATCCGCGTAATCGGCAGGACGCCGGAGAACATAGGCATGGCGGCCTACTTTCACTTATTCGCCAATAGCCAATTCGAGATGGTTGCGCAGATTGATGACGATGTAGTCTGCTTGTCGCCTCGGATCGTCGAGACGGCGCAAGAGATATTCTCGCGATTCAACTATGTCGGGATGTTGACGGCTGACGTCTGGCAGGACGAGTACACGACTGGGGCCCGGCCGCCTATGGAGCATTACCGCCTGATAAACTCCGAGTATGGATTGTACGACGGCCCCATCGATGGTTGGTTCGCCGTTTATCGCAAGTCGTGCCTTGGCCTGTGCCGCCGTATCCGACCGGGGCGCTACATATTTCTTGGCGGAAAGATCAAGGCATTGCTTGGCCAGATAGGGATGCGAGGCTTTTTGTGTACGCGCATGAAGGTCTTTCACGTGATCGGCCCAGAGTACGCTTCCTATTTCGGTATGCTCGAAGCCGAAATTGAAAAGTACAGGAGCCTGGGCAGGATGGATATTGTTGAGTGGTATTGCGGATCGAAAGATAAGCTTCCGCCTGACTCAGAACTGCACCGGCGGTTCATCAACATTCAAGCCGCATTAAGTTGAATCCTTCGTCACATTCTGGATGATACCTATGCCTGAGGAGTTTTGTGTTATCTATACTTAATGCACAGATCAGCTTCCGAACCTCTGCTGTGAGACTCGAGCGAGCGGCGGCGAGTTGATCACCAGATACGAATGCTTCTCTCGCAGGAAGTCTATCAACTCACCATCGGCGGTGTAGACGTTGTTGTTCGGCCACGGGTAAATCGGCTTACAGAAGAACTGTATCCCGGAGGTGAAATTAGTTTGAGGCGGGAGATTGAGAAAAGGCTCCCCGAATCGTTCTATGAGGAAGACGCCCCACATCTCATCCGATATTTCACGGTTGAGTATCTGGAATGCCTCGCCGAGATAAACATCGTCGTCGTCAAGGTAAAGGACGTAGTCCCCGCTAATGTGGCGGAACATCTCTGACCTGCACGTATTGCCGTAGTTCCTGTGTGAAACTGCACAGTGATAAATCTGCCTGTTCGGATGCTTGATCTGCTCGATGAGCCTTGACTGTTCTGTACCCAGCGCGTGCACTGGAATATCTATTACGACGAGGTGTTGCCATCGGCTGTAGCATTGCGCGTTGATACTCGCACAGGTTTCAATCAAGCTCGGCCTTAAGATCGTCGGCGTTATTACCGTGAACATCCTTTCCATTCTTACTCCTTGATTTTAGATGATCGTGGTTGCTATCGATCAGCTTGTGCTTTCGCTCGCTCTTCCTACACGACCGGTTGGCATCAAGTGCCGAAGCGGGAAAGTTGGCACGCACGCCTTCCCCTATCAACGCTTCTAACGACCGCTCTGTAAAGCCGCTCCATCTGAGTCGCGTGGTCAGAATAGTCTATGCAATAGGATTTCTCCGGGTCTGCCGGTCGAGACTGTGGGCGGATTGCAAAAGAGCGTGTGTGAGCGCGCTCTGTGACCACGTCGAGCATTCCACCGTTCATCTGCATGTTTGACGCGCTCAGTGCCAAGCGCGTTATTCGCCACCAAGCCTGATCAATAATAGCCAGGATGCGACTCGAATCCTGGCTTATGAGGTTTGCGTTGATTTCTCCCCAAACCACCTCGGCAAGCCCCTCATCCATGTCGAAGCCTCCGTGAGAGTGAGGGAAGTCGTCGGGATTGTTATGCCTGAACACCTGTACGACAGCGCATCCATGATCTGGCGGTGAAACTCCGGCGTCATACAGTTTGACTGGGGGACTTTAAAGCCGAGTTGCCGGGCCAGTTCATAATTACACCAGACGACCTTACCCTGAACCCTCAGAGCGGTGAATTCCGAAAACATATCCGAGCTTAAGATAGCGAGCGTAGGTGAAGCGCCGAGCAGGTCAAAGATGTGTTTGATGGGATCACCCTCGGCATTTCGCGCCGGATGCGAGGCGGCCTCACTCTGTCCGTGCGGCGATTCTGTAGCGTAAGTTCTGACTGCAATAGAAGGTGTTGTCATTGTACGAGGAGCATCATAAACCAAAAACAGAAATCTGCGTGGAAAATTAAGCTTGGCTGAACCGGCGGCAGCACTCCACGACCGCCATAAGAGCGCCTCTGGCGATTACTCACCTATGTGTTGGGTAGGCGTACCAAGGATCAGCAAAGCAACATGTAATTCCTTTTCTACGGAAGACTTTCCTCTTAACCATAGGACCAAAAGTCCTCTGCTCTGTAACAGACGCAACTAGATGCAAATAAATCGCACTCAGCGTAAATCGAAAATGGAAGATAGAGAGTTTCAGAAGTCAAAATGCGAAAAAGATTGCCACAGGATTGTCCAAAAGTAAGGAGAATTGCGGCTGTAGAAGCTGTAAGTTGTTGATTTTAGTGGTCCCTGCAGGATTCGAACCTACAACCAAAGGATTATGAGACCAATTGCTAGGGCTTGAATCAAGCTACATCTTTTTGCAAGTAGCTACATCTATTACGAGTCGCAGCCACAAGCAGGAGAAACTAAATACATCCATGCTCATTCGTAGACATCTATTCCGGTCACAATTCGGTCACAAAATAAAATAATCCGAATGATGGTACAAACTGTGAGGCTTCTTATATTGGTACACAAAAGGGGTGATTTGTATGTATATCGTTCCAGGATAAGATGCCGATTCTATGGACCAAGAAAATGTTCTCATTGCTCTTGAGGAAAGCCAATGAGCCACTGCTTTACAGTCCGCACTAGCCCTCATATCAATTCCACATTGGTTCGATTCAAAGATGACCGGCCTTGCTCACCGGATGTATGGAGATTGGGTTTCAATTCCACATTGGTTCGATTCAAAGTAGTCTCTCGCTTCGACAGCTTGATCTGTGTGCCGAGTTTCAATTCCACATTGGTTCGATTCAAAGGCCTCGCAAGCCTACGATATGCACTCTTAATATCCACGTTTCAATTCCACATTGGTTCGATTCAAAGCCGTAAAGGCAAAGATTACATAAGTTGAATATCACGTTTCAATTCCACACAGCAATTCTCAGTTTGGAAATTGAGACAATCAATGTAACCATTGCCAAATGGCAAAAAGTTACCGCCAACGGCAACAGAATCTCACATTTGACGAACTGATGCACTTTCTCGATGACCAGTTTCAGACATTGCCTGACCACCGCGCCACGAATGCTCGCTACCCGCTGGCCGATGTCTTGAAAAGCGCCTTCGCCATGTTTTCGCTCAAGTCGCCTTCTCTGCTCGATTTCAAAAAGCAGACCGTCCCTGAAGAAAGCAATTTGCGCAGCATCTATCGCATCAACGGGGCCATCCCTTGCGATAACCAGATGCGCGGCATCCTCGACCCGCTTGACCCGGCCCTCCTGCGACCACTCTTCCACGCCTGTTTCCTGCGCTTACAGCAGACCGGCGTGATCGGCGATTATCGCTATTGGCACGACGATGTCATCGTCTCGATTGATGGGGTCGAACACTTCTCTTCGACCACTGTGCATTGCCCAAACTGTACAACGCGAAAGCATCGCAACGGCGTCGTCTCTTATCACCACGCTGGCCTGGCAGCCGTCCTCTTGCATCCGCTGCGCTCGGAGGTCTTCCCGCTGGATTTCGAGCCAGTCCTGCGCCAGGATGGAGCCAAGAAGAATGACTGCGAGCGCAACGCCGCCCGCCGATTGTGCCGGCAGTTGCACGAGCGCTACAACGAATTGTCCATTTTATTGGTAGAAGATGCGTTGTATGCCAACGCCCCGCACATCCGCCAAATCAGCGGCTACGGCTGGCACTATGTGCTGAATGTCAAGCCTGACTCACACGAGAGCCTGATGCGACAATTTGAAGGTCGGAAGACGAGAGGTCAAGTCAAAGAACTACGCCAGACCGATGATGATGGTGTGCAGCATTATTATGCCTGGACTAACGGGTTGTGCTTATGCGAGAGCGCGACCGACGTCAGAGTCAATTTTCTGCTTTACGAGCAAACCACGGCAGATGGGAAGGTGAAGCGCTGGATGTGGGTGACGAATCTGGGGCTGCGGGCCAACAGTGTAGAAAAAGTCATGGGCGCTGGTCGAGGGCGATGGAAGATTGAGAATGAGAACCTTCAATACGTTGAAGAATCAGGGCTACCATTTCGAGCACAACTATGGGCACGGGCAACAGCATTTAGCAACTGTGCTGGCGTTGGTGATGCTGTTGGCGTTTCTCGTTCGATCAGATTCAGCAACGCTGCTGCGGCTTGTTTCGCCGGTTATGGGAGGGGTTGGGGACGAAAGCCAAACTGTGGGAGACGCTGCGGAGTCAATTCCGTGTTCTCGTTTTTGATTCGATGAAAGCCTTGTATTGACACATGGCCTTGCTTTATCGTTTGCAGTTGGAGTGATTTCCATACTGAGAATTGCTGAATTCCACATTGGTTCGATTCAAAGCATTCCGGTGATGAGCGGCATGCCGCCGTTCGGCTACGTTTCAATTCCACATTGGTTCGATTCAAAGTAATGCATGCCGAGCCTGTACCAGTAGGTTCCGCTGAGTTTCAATTCCACATTGGTTCGATTCAAAGACGCCAGGAATCTCAACCGACTGCTGAGATATAACGAGTTTCAATTCCACATTGGTTCGATTCAAAGAAGGGCTGCCATACCTCATTGTTGTTCAGCGTCTTTCGTTTCAATTCCACATTGGTTCGATTCAAAGCTTGCGCGAGTTGGACAATATATTACGCGACGCCAACGTTTCAATTCCACATTGGTTCGATTCAAAGTGCGCCAGAACAAAGAGAGCAAAGAAAAGAGGGAGTTTCAATTCCACATTGGTTCGATTCAAAGTGTCCGGCAGAATGACATTAACCACATCCGTGTTAATGTTTCAATTCCACATTGGTTCGATTCAAAGCAACCTCCTGACGGACGAACATATAATCGTTGCTTGGTTTCAATTCCACATTGGTTCGATTCAAAGTGCCGGGAAGCCGACGATACCTATAGCGGTTGAGCTATGTTTCAATTCCACATTGGTTCGATTCAAAGACCCTGCTTTACCTGTTGCTGGCGTTACGTTTGAAAAGTTTCAATTCCACATTGGTTCGATTCAAAGCGGGTGAACTTGACTAGCAGCGAACAAGTTGAATTAAGTTTCAATTCCACATTGGTTCGATTCAAAGTGACAGGCTGATCGCTTATTACAAGGAGGGAACATATTTGTTTCAATTCCACATTGGTTCGATTCAAAGGAGACGGAGCGACTGATACCTATTGCCGAGGTCGCGTTTCAATTCCACATTGGTTCGATTCAAAGCCGGTTCCGCCGCGCGATGCGGTAAGTGACTGACTTGGGTTTCAATTCCACATTGGTTCGATTCAAAGGCGGAGATATGGATGACGCGCTCGTACGTGAGATAAGGTTTCAATTCCACATTGGTTCGATTCAAAGCAGGCTGACCGTCAGGCGTTCGCATAGTGATCGTATTGTTTCAATTCCACATTGGTTCGATTCAAAGAAGGTCATAAGAGCAGGAAGACGCGGGGGGAAAACTCGTTTCAATTCCACATTGGTTCGATTCAAAGCGAACAGTGGGCCGATGAAGACGTTGCGCGCGAAGCTGGTTTCAATTCCACATTGGTTCGATTCAAAGGCAGGCCGTGACAAGGCAATACCTACTTGTTGCCTTGTTTCAATTCCACATTGGTTCGATTCAAAGGTGACTCGCTTGCCTTTCATACGCGCCTGCTAAAAGTTTCAATTCCACATTGGTTCGATTCAAAGGTAATTGAGATCATCGAATATCCGACCTGTAAAACAGGGTTTCAATTCCACATTGGTTCGATTCAAAGAGAATTATCAACCTCACGCCGCATGATGTTGTGTTGGTTTCAATTCCACATTGGTTCGATTCAAAGACGTAATCGCCGCCGCGCGGGATATAAGTTGAGATGTAGTTTCAATTCCACATTGGTTCGATTCAAAGATAAGTGGTTACAGATTGATTCAAGGCTTGATGTGAGGTTTCAATTCCACATTGGTTCGATTCAAAGATTATTAACGAGTCTAAGGAAAATCGCTACGTAGATAGTTTCAATTCCACATTGGTTCGATTCAAAGCAATCGGCTATCAACGATGCTTGAGCAAATCATGACGGGTTTCAATTCCACATTGGTTCGATTCAAAGGCGCTCGGATCAATCGCCGTCACGATGCGCGTTAACTCGTTTCAATTCCACATTGGTTCGATTCAAAGTACTTCTTTCTCGCACACCTGGCAGCACTGTGAACTTGTTTCAATTCCACATTGGTTCGATTCAAAGGGCATAGCCCACCACGATGGACTAACCAGATATGCCGTGTTTCAATTCCACATTGGTTCGATTCAAAGACCGAAAAAAGAGCCTCAGGATAACCCGGTGAAAAAAGTTTCAATTCCACATTGGTTCGATTCAAAGTTGCGGCATCAGGTTATAAATAAATCAGGCAATGCGGTTTCAATTCCACATTGGTTCGATTCAAAGGAGATGTTGAATATTTGATAATCGGCGGCGAGACATCGTTTCAATTCCACATTGGTTCGATTCAAAGCGAATGTCAAAGTATGAATGAACTTGTAACACTAAAGTTTCAATTCCACATTGGTTCGATTCAAAGAACTATAATTGGCCCCGAAAGCTGGACCACAGGCTAAGGTGGAAGTAGGCTATGATCCACCGAGCCAGTGGAGGGTCAATCATGTCCAGGATTCGCAAGCAATACAGCAGTAAGTTCAAGTTCCAGGTAGCGATAGAAGCAGTCAGAGAGACGAAAACGATTAATCAACTCGCCAGCGAACATGGCTTACACCCAAACTTGGTCAGCCTCTGGAAGCGCCAATTGCTCAATTCGGGGCCAGAGATTTTCAATCACTCTAGGACTGGTCATCAACAGCAACTACAAACACGTGAGGCCGAATTGTTTGAGCAAATCGGGCGACTAAAGATGGAATTGGAGTGGCTGAAAAAAAAAGCTGCCCCGTTCAATTGAGATCAAACGGGGTATGATTGAGCCGCAGCAGGCAGACATCAGTATGCGTCGGCAGTGTGAGTTGATCGGCCTGAGCCGTTCGACTTTCTACTACAGCCTGGCTACAGAGTCCGAGTTCAACTTGCAGATAATGCGACTGATTGATGAGCAATACACCAAGACTCCATTTTATGGTTGGCCACGCTTGACAGCTCACTTGCAGCGACTCGGTCACAAGGTCAACCACAAGCGGGTAAGGCGATTAATGGCGCTAATGGGCCTACAAGCCATCTTCCCTGGACCGAAGACGACTGTAGCTAATCGTGAGCATAAGAAATATCCGTACTTACTGCGAGACTTCTCTATCAGCCGAGTGAATCAGGTTTGGAGCGCTGATATAACATACGTGCCAATGCGAGCGGGCTTCATGTATCTGATGGCAATCATTGATTGGTTCAGCAGGTATGTGGTCGCCTGGCAGTTGTCGAACACTCTGGATGGAGAATTTTGTCTACTGGCATTAAAGCGTGCGCTGTCGGGTGGGCAGCCTGAGATATTCAACACTGATCAAGGGGTTCAATTCACAGCACAGGCTTTCACCTCAACCTTGGAGGAGGCAGGCATTCGCGTCAGCATGGATGGGCGAGGCCGGGCATTGGACAATATATTTGTTGAGCGATTATGGCGAAGCGTGAAGTACGAGGACATTTATCTGAAAGAGTACGCCAGTGTTCCAGAGTTGGAGACAGGGCTCGATACTTACTTCTGGTTCTATAATCAAGAACGACCGCACCAGAGCCTAAGCTATCGTACCCCATCGGAGGTTCACTTTGGCAGCTAGGAAATGTCCACTTTATTTTTCTTAATTCGTGGTCTAGACAATGGGGCCAACTATACACTACTGTGTTGGCGTCACCGATGTCAGAAGGGTTGCCTGGGTCATCCCCAACTATCCCATTTAGCGATACACGTTGAATTATTTCTAAAGAGACCGCATCGGCTATGATTAGCTCATCCCTATTCACGTTAAACCCGTGCACAGATGCAGGCATTCAAACGTCACGCTAAAAACTCTAGCGGATTGTTTAGGCCAGTTAAGGGGCTTAGTCGCGCCCATAAATGGACGCCCAAAACAGGAGCAACAGATCGGGCCATCTCCTGGCTCGCGGCGGTTGAGGGTGGCGAAATAATAAGTCGCGGCAGATGAAGTTGGGGAGAAAGATAAAGCCCTCATAGGAAACGGATCGACCGATGCCACAAAAGGGATTCTTCTGACGCAGACACAGAGAGCACGGAGGCTGCGCAGAGAAAACAGTATTCTACTCTGCGCCCCCGCCGCGTGCGAAGCACATCATCGGCCATCCTGTGTTCTCTGTGTCTGCGGCGGTGAATCTTCTTTTATTTCTTCACCCCATCTCTATCTATACCCGAATAAACTTCCGTAGGATGAAGCCCCAGCCAGATGTCGGAATTGGGCGTCAAAAACAGCGCCGCATATACCGACTCGTTCAACCTTTCCACATCGTTGATCATGCTGATGCTCATCAGCCACTGGTGTATGCGAGCATGGAACATATATTCGTTGCGAGCCGTGTCTGCGGCAATCGTTTGCTCCAGGGTTTGCACGGCGTACTGAAGCTGTTCGCTTGAAGCGAAGACTTCCGGATTCTTATTTCGCATGAGCGCCTTGCTGCTGGCATCAAGCCGCGCATCGTCAAGGTGAGCCGCCGCGACTCGCATCCACACAACATCTTCCGGTCTGACTTCCAGCACTCTTCGCTCGCGCGCGAGACCGCGCAGCAGGCTGCGCTCGGTCCCAAGCTTGGACACGACCATTCGCGCCGCCTGGACTGCGGTCGGAAGCTTATTGCCATCGTCTCCTGTCGCGTTCCCGGAGGGGTCTATCAACCCGACCTTAGCGAAGGCGGTGTTCATCTCTGTCGCGATCTCTTTGATCCGAGCACGATGATATTCGACAAGAAACCTTTCGCGATCTTTAGACGGAATCTTTGTCATCGCTTCAGCTCGCCGTAGCTCGCGCAAGAAAGCTTTAGGCCCGTACAATCCCGGCAGCGCGTCTACGACCTGGCCTTCGGAGTTGAGAATGTAATGGATGCTGTTGCCTGTGACGGTCCGCTCAAGCTTGCGCCCATCGCCGAAATCTATCGTGACTTTTGGAACGGGCCGCACACTCTTCCAATGCAGTATGAAATTACTGCGCAAGTAATTGCTCACATCCCGGTTCGCGTAAAGCGTTATGCGAAAGAAACGGCTGTTTGCGCAACTGAGGTCTTCATCCAGGTTGCCGAGCAAGCGCAAAGAGAGGATCGGCTTATGGCTCGCCTCTGCCGCCGCTTTCGCCTGCTCGATGTCCGTGTACCAGTACAGCCGCGACCCGTAACAATCTTTCTGCTTACACAAAGCGTCCAGGGCCACGCGCAGGCGTTCCCATTCGGGATCGTCGTTTTGTGAAAGGGGGCCGGAAAGATCGAGCTGTCTGTTTTTTAGCCCGTCAGCGTGAGCCGATAAAAAAGCTTGAAGCCCGGCGGGGCCTTCGGCGCGCAATAGGGCGAGGGCTGTTTGTGATTCCGCGGAATCCGCAGAGACGCTTTTGGCGGCGAGTTCTTCAAGATTTGTTCTGTTGTTGTTGGAAGCCGCAGCCGCAAAATTGATCGAAGCAAAACAGAGGGCAAGCGCAATGAGCTTGACGCGCATGAGGGTTCTCCTTAGTCGCTGGTGGTAAATCTCAGGGCGGGAGCCGACGAGTCAATCTCAAAAACGCGGGCGGCTGCTACAGGTTCCCTTTTTTCTGCTGGTTGACTATGTAGTCGCACGCTCGGACGGTGAGCGCCATCATCGTGAGCGTCGGATTCTGGCAGCCCGACGACACAAAACACGAGCCGTCCGTGACGAAAAGGTTTTTCACGTCCCAGCTCTGGTTGAATTTATTCAGAACCGATTTTTTAGGATCATTACCCATTCGCGCGGTCCCTACTTCGTGAATCGCAAGGCCGGGCGACGACAGAAACGGGTTCGCGTAAGTGATTTCAAATCCGGCGGCCGAGGCCATCTCTTTGAGCGTCTCTAAACCGTCGCGCATCATCTCTCGCTCGTTATCCGAATGCACGCAGTCTATGTGAGCGACGGGAATACCCCAGGCGTCTTTAACCTCTTTATTGACCGTGACGCGGTTCTCGCGTTGCGGGAGCATTTCGCCGAACGCGGCCATCCAGAACGGCGCGGGCGCTTTCGCTTCTCGCACCATCTTCTTATACTCCGCGCCGAATCCCGGCATAGACTTTAGGGTCGCAGGCTGCATGCCGCGCTGAACGCTGCCTTGAATTCCGTAGCCGCGAATGAATTTCGGATGGCGCTCGTCGATGTTTCTGAACTTGGGAATGTATATCCCGTTTGCGCGACCGTCGTCATAATTGTAAGGATAATTCGCGACCGAAGGGACGAGGCCGCCTATGCTGATGGCGTATGTGTGATCCATCAAATAACGGCCAAGCTCGCCCGACGAGTTGCCCAGCCCCGCAGGGTGCTGGCGCGTCGCGCTGTTGAACATCAGCCGCGTAGATTCGATGGTCGAAGCGCAAAGCACTATGACCTTGCCCATCACCTCGTAGCCCTTCTTTGTGAGCTGATCGATTACGGCCACGCCTTTCGCTTTGCCGGTGGCGGTGTTGACTATGACGTGGCTCACGACCGCGTTCGGGCGAAGCTCGCAGCGACCCGTCTTCATCGCGGCGGGGAGCGTCGAGCCAGGGCTTGAAAAATATGACGATGTTGTGCAGCCCCGGTCGCAGTGGCCGCAGTAGTGGCACGCCGCGCGCCCGTTGTGACGGCGCGTCAAGATTGCCGCGCGGCCTATCATGACGCGGCGGTCTTTCCAGCGGCTTTCGACCGCGCGCTTGAGCGCCCACTCGCCGCAGGTGAGCTTCATCGGCGGCAGAAATTTTCCGTCCGGCAGATTCGCAACGTTTTCGACCGAGCCGCTAACGCCTATGAACTCTTCTACGCGGTCGTAATACGGCGCAAGCTCGCTGTAAGAGATGGGCCAGTCTTCGCCGTAGCCGTCGCGGCTCGCGGCTTTAAGCTCGTAATCGCTCAGGCGATAAACCTGGCGGCCCCACATGATCGTGCGGCCCCCGACGTGCCTGCCGCGAATCCAATCAAACGGACGCCCGTCGGGCGTCGTATAAGGATTGTCCACGTCGTCTACGAAAAAGTGATTGCCGTACTCGTTGCACGCGTAGCATTTTGATTGAATGGGCTGGCGCTTGCGAAACAGCTCCCGGTTGCTCACAGTCCCGCGATATTTAACTTCGTAAGGCCACGTGTGCTCGTTGAAATCTTTCATGGGGTCGAGCTTGCGCCCGGCTTCAAGCACGATCACGCGCATGCCTTTTTCGGCAAGCTCTTTTGCCGCCCACCCGCCCGTAGCGCCTGAGCCTACGATTATCGCATCATAGATTTCTTCTTTAGCCATCTCTCACCCTCTCGATAACTTCAGCACGTCGCTGAGAGTCTCTTCCGCCGCACGCGACGGTTTGTATTCGAGCCCGACAAAACCTTTAAAGTTGGTTGCGGCTATCGCGCGAAATACGCTCGCATAATTTATCTCGCCCGTGCCCGGTTCGTGGCGACCCGGAACATCCGCCACGTGGAAGTGCGCGATCTGGGCGATGTTTTTTGTGATGTCTACGATAATGTTTCCTTCCATGATCTGATGATGGTAGATGTCAAACAGGAGCTTGAGGGCCGGGCTGCGGACTTCCTCTACAATTTCAAAACCTTCCCTCGCCGTGTGCAGGTAATACATCGGGTGATCTACGCGGGTGTTGAGCGGTTCAAGCACGAGCGTGATCCCGGCTTCTTCGGCGTAGGGCGCGGCTGCTTTGAGCGCGGCGACGTAACCGGCGCGCTGGTCCGCGCGCGGCAATCGTTTGTCTTCAAACCCCGTAGTCACTATCAATGTTTTCGACCCGAGCTTGAGGGCTACGGGGATCGATTCTCGTATCTCCGCGACGAACGCTTTGCGCGCTTCTTCCGAGTTCATGTGTTTCCATCCCGACCCCATCAGCGTCGCCACTTCAAGCCCAAGCTCGGTCTTCTTTCGCAGAATCGCTTCGACGTCTTTTTTCTTCCAATCCCAGAACTCGAAAGCCGGATAGCCTATACGCTTGATCCGCTCCATCCGCTCAAGGAACGGAATCTCGGTCAGGATCATATCTATACAGACGGAGAGTTTTACACCGCCTGCCGTGAAACCGGCTGCCGGGGCCGTTTTCAAGGTTGAAGCGGCTACGGGTAGAAAAGCCGAAGCGGCTGCCGTTAACTTTATAAACTCTCTTCGACTTGTCATCTGTCGTGCCCGGTCGCTTATGCAAGCGCGTTTTTAAGATATTCGAGCGCGTGGCGCACTCCGTCCGTCGGGTCCTCGGACTCTATCTCGTATTCGATATTAGCCGCGTAGCGAAATTTGAGTTTCTTAAGCAGCTTCATGGATTCAACAATAGGCGTAGCGCCCTGGCCGAACCTGCGAGTCGTGTGCGCCTCGTCGCGGTCGCGGTCCTTGACGTGGAGGCTCACGATGCGAGGATGATGCTCGCGTATGAAAGCGACGGGGTCAAAACCGGCTGCCGAAAAATGGCCGATGTCCAGGTTGATGCTCATGTACTCGGACGAGGCTTTGAGCGCGTTCGTGAAATCCTGCGGGGTTTCGAACTCAAGCGTCCTGTCGCCTTTGAACCACGGGTTGCCGAACCAGTGGTTATGAAGCCCCATCTTGATCTTATATTTTCGGCACCACTCGTCCAGACGCGGCACGGTCGCCTTCTTTACCGAAGCGGTCATTATGTTAGTGCCGAGCAAGAGCGCGCCGTTATACCCCCGATCAAGGTGCTCGTCCGTGGCGTTGAGGGGAAAGTTTACGCAGTAAGCGCTGACGCGAATTCCGGCGTCGTCAAACTTTTTCTTGGTAGCTTTGAAATCGGCTTCCGTAGTCTTCATCGGGTTAAGGTGGCCGTCCCAAAGCTCTATGCTTGTCAGGCCGATTGCGGTCATCGCCTCGATCATCTTTTCGAGCGAGAGGCGACGGAACGTATAACTCTGCACCCCGACTTGAATGTTAGAAAATACCGAGGGCTTCATCTTATCGGCGGGCGGCGCAAGCGTCAGCCCCGTCGCCGCGAGCAGCCCGGCGTTGAACTCTCTTCGCGTGAGATAGTGCATAGATGATCTCTCCTTTGGCCAGCGTGCGAGGATAATAATCGCAACAGACCGGAGATTCAAGTGGCCGAAGTTGTCATCTCCGGTCACACGGCTTATAATTCCGCCGCCTCCGGCCCGAGATTTATGGCAAGCAAGGAGTAAAAGGTTTATGGCAGAGATGACCGGCGCTCAAGCTATGTTCGAGATGATGGTGCGCCAGGGCGTTCGCTACGTTTTCGGCAACCCCGGAACGACCGAGCTGCCGCTGATGGATATGTTCGCCGCGCGCTCGGAGATCGAATACGTGCTGGCGCTTCACGAAGATTCTGCTTTAGGCATGGCCGCAGGATACGCGGACGCTACGGGGCGTGCCGCTGTCGTCAACCTTCACACGAATCCGGGACTTGCGCACGCGCTGGGAAATCTCTACAACGCCTATCGCGCCGGGACTCCTCTCGTAGTCACGGCGGGCCAGCAAGACACGCGCGCGATGATAGAAGAACCTTTGCTCACGGCGGACATGCTTGAGCTTGCTCGCCAGCACACGAAATGGACGTGGGAGGCGCGGTCGGCTGCCGAAATACCCGCCGTGATGGCGCGCGCGTTCAAAATTGCCGAAACGCCTCCGACCGGGCCCGTCTTCGTATCGCTCCCGGTTGACGTGATGGAAGAGCGCGCCGATATGGCGTTGCCGCCTGTCACCCGGATCGGCGTGCGAACTAGAGGCGACCGCGCAAGCATAGAAGCGGCGGCGCGGATGCTGATTGAAGCGAAAAACCCCGCGATCATAGCGGGCGACGGCTGCGCGCGATCAGGTGCTGTCGCCGAAGTTGTAAAGCTTGCCGAGACCGTTGGCGCGCGCGCCTACAGCGAGCCTCTAAACTCGCTGCTCGATTTTCCGACCGACCACGCGCTATATGCCGGGCCGATGTTTGCCAACGCAAAGCAGACGCGCGAACAGCTTGAGGGCGCTGATGTGATAGTCATTATCGGCGCGAATAATCTTGCGCCGCTCGTCTACACGGGCGCGAGGATGATACCGGAAGGCGCGCGACTGATTCAGATCAACGCGGACGTGTGCGAGCTTGGCAAAAATTATCCGGCCGAGGTTGCGATACTGGCAGACCCCGGCGCGGCAATCACCGAGTTGATAGAAACGTTTCGCGCGCTTGCAACCCAAACGGCGTCCGAGATGATCGAGCGCCGCCGCGAAGCGATCTCCGCTCGCGTCAAAGAGGCTCGCGCACGATTCAGCGAGCAAGCATCAATCGCTTCGGATGACGCGCCGATGTCGCCGGCTTATGTTGCGCGAGTGATGCGCGAGGCGGCAGATGGCCGGGCCGTGCTCGTAGACGAATCGGTGACTTCGACCGCGTTCGTGCGCACCGCGTTTACCTTGAGCGAGCCGAACTCTTACTTTTACGCAAAGGGCGGCTCGCTCGGCCTCGCGCTCCCGGCTGCGGTAGGCGTCAAGCTCGCCATGCGTGACCGCCAGGTGATCTGCGCCGTAGGCGACGGGTCGGCGCTCTATTCGATACAGGCGTTGTGGACCGCCGCCCGCTACAACCTTGCAGTCAAATTCGTGGTCTTCAATAACTCCAGCTACATGATTTTGAAAGGCGGGCTGCTCGCGATGCGAGGCGCTTCGGTCGAGCGCGGCGTCTTTGTCGGCATGGACATCACCGAGCCTGAGATAGATTTCGTCCGGCTCGCCGGCTCCATGGGCGTCGAGGCGCGCCGCGTCACGCGCGCGTCAGAGTTGCGCGCGGCTTTGGATTGGGCCTTCGCCGAAGCGGGCCCTACGCTCCTCGATGTAAGCATAGCGCGCGATGTCAGAAGCGTGCTCAGGTAAAAACACGAAAAGGAAATCACGAATGCTCAAAACACAGAGAAGCCGGATACTCTTCACCCTATTTTTCATAGCTGTTCTGATCGCGCTGCCTGCGCTCGACCGGTTTAACACAGAAGCGGCGCAGACGGCGAACGTCAAGGTTGTTTACGCGGGCCGCTTGATCGACGGCACGTCGAACACCGCGCGCACGAACGTCTCGATCATCATCGAAAAAGACCGCATAAAAGAGGTGCGCGATGGGCGCGCGACAGTGGCGGGCGCGGAGGTCATCGACCTGAGCGATTCGACGGTGATGCCGGGCTTTATCGATTGCCACACGCACATGACGACCCAGCTCGGCAGGGATTCATTTCTCATGGGCATCAATCGCAGGGACGCTGACATAGCGTTATTCGGCTCGGTTTACGCCCGGCGGACTTTGATGGCGGGATTTACTACGGTGCGCGATGTCGGGGCGCCGAATTTTATTGACATCAGCCTGCGCGATGCTATCAACGCCGGAACGATTCCGGGGCCGCGAATGTTTGTAGCGGGCCACATACTGAGCATCACCGGAGGCCACGGCGATATAGGAGGCGTGCGCGAAGACTTATTGCCCGAAGCCGATTATCGTGGCGGCATAATCAACACACCCGAAGACGGGGTGCGCGCGGTCCGCTATATGGCCAAGTACGGCGCGGACCACATAAAGATTTCGGCCACGGGCGGCGTGCTATCGATAGCCGATTCCGGTTCGGGGCAGCAGATGACTCTTGAAGAGATGAAGGCCATAGTCAATACGGCGCGAATGCTCGACCGCAAGGTCGCGGCTCACGCGCACGGGGCCGAAGGCATGAAGGACGCTTTGCGCGCGGGCGTCTCTTCTATCGAGCACGGCACTTATCTCGATGACGAAGCGATTGCCCTGTTCAAGAAGCAGGGCGCGTATCTTGTGCCTACGATCATCGCGGGCAAGACGGTTGAAAACGCGGCCAAGATACCGGGCTTTTTTCCGCCGGCCATCGAAGCGAAAGCGCGAACTATCGGCCCGCTCATACAGAACGCGTTCGGGCGAGCTTATCGGGGCGGCGTCAAGATCGCTTTCGGCACGGATGCGGGCGTCGTCGCGCACGGCCAGAACGCTAAAGAGTTCGAATACATGGTCGAAGCAGGAATGCCGCCTGTCGAAGCCATACTCGCGGCCACGCGCAACGCCGCGGATTTGATAGGCAGGCAGGCTGATATCGGAAGCATTCAAGCGGGCCGCTATGCCGATCTGATCGCGGTCAAAGGCGACCCCGCAGCCGACATCAAGCTGCTTCAAAACGTCAGCTTCGTTATGAAAGCAGGACAGGTTTACAAAAGCGACGGCAAGCCTGTTATGTAAAGACGAACGAAAATCTTTGGAGGAGATCACATGAATGTTTTGAGGCGCGCGCTTTTCGCAATTCTTATGACGACCGCCGTCGTGTTGTTTCCCGCTGCTAAAGCGCAAACGACACGCCCGCAGTCTGCAAAGGTCAAGGCGCTGGTCGGCGGGACGCTGATCGATGGATTCGGCAGCAAACCCATTCGCAACAGCGTGATTATAATCGAAGGCGAGCGAATCACGCGCGTGGGCCAGGTCGGCACGCTCGCCGTCCCTGCGGGCGCTGAGGTCATATCGACCGAGGGGATGTCTGTGCTGCCGGGGCTGTGGGACATGCACGTTCATCTGATGATTAACGGCCACAGCGATTATGACCACTGGGACAAGACGTACCCCGATCAGTTCGAATCGATCATCATGCCTGCTTCGGCCAAACAGTTGTTGCTTGCGGGCGTGACGAGCGCGCGCGACCTGGGCGCCCCGCTCAAAGCAAGCATAGGCGTGCGCGAAGCGATAAAGACGGGCCGGATTCCCGGCCCTACGCTTTACGTCTCAGGCCCATTCATTCAACACGAGCCTTATCCGGGAACGGAGCTTTTCCGCTGGGGAGTCAAGGGCACAGCCGACGCGCGCGCGAAAGTTCGTCAACTGGCCGAAGCCGGCGTCGATTGCATCAAGCTGATAGACCAGGACCAGATGACTATGGAAGAGGTCAATGCCGTAGTCGAAGAAGCGCACAAGCGCCGCCTCACCGTGGTTGGTCACTCGCACCGCCCGGAAGAGATTCGCCGAGGCTTGATTGCGGGCGTCGATTGCTTCGAGCACACGGGGCTGGCTACCGCGCCTGAGTACCCGGAAGAATTGATAAAGATGATACGCGAGCGCGCGGCGAAGATGAGCCTGGGGCCGTTGTTCTGGACCCCGACCATCGAAGGCTTGTTCAATTACGAATACGTTCGCGACAACCCTGAGCAGCTTGACGATCCTTCGTGGCATGTCGGGCTGCCTGAAAATATCATAGCCGACATCAAAGCTTCGATAGCGCATCCCGACCGGCTCCCTTATTTTCAGATCACTCCGACACGCCGTCCCACGCTTGAGAAAAAGTTTAACCAGCTTCGCGAGTCGGGCGTGGTGCTGTTGATCGGGACCGATAGCGGCATCCCGATGAAGTTTCACAGCCAGTCCACGTGGAGAGAGCTGGACATCTGGGTCAACCGCCTTGGCGTAGACCCTATGACGGCGATACGCGCCGCGACCTACTGGCCGTCGGTCTTGATGAAAGTCGACAAAGAGGTTGGGACCGTCAGCGAAGGGAAGTACGCTGACATCATTGCCGTGCGCGGCGACGTGTTGAGATATATCGCCCTGCTGCAAAATGTCAATTTAGTGATCAAACACGGGGTCAGGTACAAGTAGGCGACAGCGAGAGTCAATAGAAAGCAAGAACCATCTCACCGCCGCAGACGCAGCGGGCGCAGAGCAGAATATGGTTTTCTCTGCGCCCGCTCTGTGTTCTCTGCGTCTCTGCGGTGAATCCGGCTTTCTTATCATTGCTGCTCATCGGTTGATCGGCGCAGGTCTTTTTTATGCTTCTCGCGGCGGCGCTTGTCTTCAAATTTCTTTGACGGCAATATGGGCGCGCGCTCGCGCGGTCGGATCTTCTCTTTCTCTATCGTTATCTTGTCGGTCTTCTTTGCCACATAATGATTTTCGCCTAACTCAATAGCGGCGACAAGTCGCCGCACTCCAAAGAAGCCGCTGTTCGTAGCAAATTAAAATGTCCGCTTTTTGTAGCAAGTGAAATGTCCGGTCTTATTGATAGCCACATCCAGTTCCTGAATGGGCTGCTGAGTTCAATCCGGGATGCGTCCCCTTCCTTTTTGCTTTCTTTTGTTTCTCTTTGATTGTTGTCACAGGCTCACCCTCTGGCTTGTACCTGCCCACTTCATTCGGTCCATATCCTATGCTTATAGTTTGGTCCTGATGCTCATAAACCGTAACTCGGCACCCTGCTAGCGTTGTCCGCCACTTGCTCTTTTCTATCTGCAAGATGCGATTGCCCAAACTCACTGTATTGTCTTTGGCTACTACCCGCTCGTGCTGTAGGCAGAATATCTTCTCTAAAGCTCGCCCACGGGCTGGGACAAACGCAGTGCCTGGCTGTGCGGCTGCGACTGTAAACTTTCGGTTAAACTCCTTGATGTAGGAGTTCGTGAGAAAGTCATTGGCCCCCGAAACTGTTGTTATACCTCTCAGGCGCAGCTCTTGAGGAAGTCTCCCTTGCCATGTCGCAAAGCCTCGCTCGCTGCGCCCACGAGCCTGCGGTGAGTAGGCAGCGATCATCTCTATGCCAAGCTCTTTCATCGCTCGCCCTACCTGTGTCAGCCTCTCTCGATCTACCCGCGAGCCTGCCTTCACATTTACAAAGAAATGACTGGCCCTGTCGCTGTAAAGCGAACAAAATATCCCTTTCTGCTCAACAACTTCGCGAATTGCTCTCATAACCGTGAAGGTAGATTCCTCCTCAACCAATTGGGCATAGTAAATCTCAGAGGTTGCATCATCAAGTATGACTATAAGGTCATAGAAGCGAGAGTCTTGAAACCAGCGATGCTTGCTTGCGTCAATGTGCAGAAGCATTCCGGGTAAGGGCCTGCGTGGCCGGCGCTTTCGATGAACAGCACGCTTGCGGCTCTTTTTGACCAGTCCGGCCTCTTGAAGAGCGGTCTTTACCCAGCTATAGCTCAGCTCTATCTGGTGATCTTCCGAGAGCTTCTCGTGGAAGTGTTTGACGTTGAAGTCGAAGTATTGGTGTTGGTAAAGCATAAGCACTTGCTCAACAATCTCAAGCGGAATGCGCTTTGGGCTGGGTTTACCTCTGCGACGGTCAAACAGCCCATCATAGCCTAACTCTTCATACCTGCGTAACCAGCGGCGCATCTGACGAGGTGAGATGCCGATGATCTGAGCCGCCTGTAACCAGGTGATCTTCTTAGCGATAGCACGGAGAATGATCTCTTGAACTTTCATAGCCCGCTCCACTGCGGCTTGTGAGTAGTGCTTCATAGTGACCTCCTGACGAAAGCACTACCTTACGCCGTTGAAAGCGGACATTTCATTTGCTAATTACACCGGACATATCATCTACTACCGACAACTCCAAAGAAGCCGCTTTTTCATCTGCCAAGTTTCCGGTATGCTTCTAAATAGGCCCACAAGCCTGCCGGTTAAATCAAGTTTCGTATGAGGGAATATCGATGAGCAACTTTCTCAAACTCTTCCCGCGCACAAAAGTCGTCGCAATACTCGCGTTGATGATGGCCGCCATCGCGGCTCAGAGCTTTACTCAAAACGCTTCGGCCTCTGATGATGCGAAGCTTGCGAACCAGCCTAAAGCGGAATACCGCGCGCGAAGACAGAAATTGTTAGAGCGGGTGAAAGACGGCATAGTTGTTCTGCTCGGCGCGCGAGAGGAAGACCTCGGCGAAGTGGGCCGCTTCCGCCAGAAGAATGATTTTATGTACTTGACGGGAGTCGAAACACCCGCCGCTTATTTTATGCTCGTCCCCGCGAGTCTCGCCGCGAACAAAGCGGCGCAGGAAACCGTTTTCATTCCCGCTCGCAACTTTTCGCACGAACGCTGGACCGGGGTTCAGATGGGACCGGGAGCGGAAGCCGAGCAGAAATTCGGCGTTCAGGAAGTCGCCGCCTCAGATCAGTTCTGGCCGCGCCTGCGCGAGATGGTTTCCTCTCCGGCTTTTAAATCGGGTCAGGCAAAGCTCTACACCCTCGTCCCCCCGGGAGCGACGGCAAAGATCACGCGCGAGAATGAGTTTATCGAGACTGTGCGCCGCGACTTGCCGCACGTTCAGATAGTCAACGTGGCGCTCACGATAGCGGAGATGCGAAAGATAAAATCCGCTGCCGAAATCGAGCTTCTTCAAAAAGCCATAGACATCACCAGTGAAGCGCAGCGCGACGTGGCCCGAACAATCAAGCCCGGCGTCTACGAGTATCAGGTCCAGGCGGCGCTCGAATATGCTTTTATGCGTAACGGGGCCGAGCGGATCGGCTTCCCCTCGATTGTCGGTTCGGGCATCTATTCAACGATCCTGCACTATAACGAGAATCGCAAACGCATCGAAGCGGGCGACCTCATAGTCGTAGACATCGGGGCCGAATACAGCTATTACACGGCCGACATCACGCGGACCTATCCGGCTACGGGCAAATTCACCCCGCGCCAGCGCGAGATTTATCAGCTTGTGTTGGAGGCGCAGCGCGCGGCAGAGCAGGCTTTCAAGCCGGGCGAATCTTCAATCCATTCGCTCTATCAGGTCGCGGCTGACGTGATGAGGAAGAGCAAGCTGCGCGACAAACAGGGGCGCACGCTCGATAAATATTTTATTCACGGGCTAGGCCACTGGCTTGGGATGGACGTGCACGACGTGGGCGATTACGCACGGATTCCGGCGGGCTCGGTCCTGACGATTGAGCCGGGCATATACATTCCCGAAGAGAGTCTCGGCGTTAGAATCGAAGACGATTACCTCGCCACCGATAAAGGGCTTGTCAAGATGAGCGGCAAGCTCCCGTCCGACCCCGACGAGATAGAGCGAATGATGGCCACCTCGTCGCAAGCCGCAACAGGGCAGGGCACATCGAAGAACGGCCAATAGCTCGGTGTGATAATTTCTCCAGGAAGATCGATCAAGGTAACATGGCTCAAACAATCGAATATAAAACAGGCTTGCTTGACAGAACCATCACGGTCGGCGGACTCGATTACGGCTATCAAGTCTATGTCCCGGAAAAGATTCGAGAGGGCAAAAAGCTCCCCGTGATACTTTTTTTACACGGCATAGGCCAGCGCGGCACGGGCGGAATAGTTCCGTCCCGGGGGCCTGCCAGCCTTATAGCTCGTCATTACCTTGAGCGCGTGCCTGCCATCATAGCGCTGCCGCAGTGCCGCCCTGAACGCTACTGGTCGAACCGCGAGCAGGCGGAGATGGCCGTAGCCGTACTCGATCAAACGACCTCGGAGATGGACGGCGACCAGGAGCGGTTGTCGGTGATAGGCGTTTCAATGGGAGGCTACGGAGCCTGGTATCTTGCCGCTGAATATCCGGACAAGTTTTCAGCCGCCGTGCCGATATGCGGCGGAAGCCCCTTGCGTTCGGGTGACCGCTTTGACGCCATAGCGCGTAAAGTGGGCCGCACGCCCTTCTGGCTCTTTCACGGCGCGGATGATCAAGTAGTGCCGGTTACGGAATCGAGACTCATGGACGAAGCGTTAAAAGCTGTGGGCGGAAACGTCCGTTATACCGAGTACGAAGGCGTGGGCCACAGCGTCTGGCTCAACGTGATGAAAGAGCCCGAGTTGCTTCCCTGGGTGCTCGGCCAACGACGGTCGTGAGCTGGAAGACTCGCTTTATCGCGCCCATTTGACATGTCGCTTGCACATTGCGACAAGCTTATTCGACCGGTCATACCCATTTAATAATAAGGTGGTTTTCGACCTCGTCGCCCCCCAACGTATCGTTCCGACCCTCATCCTCCCGTCCGTAACATCCAGGGACTTCATCGGGCGATCATTTATGTATACGTCCAACCTGGAGATGTTTTTGATCGAAACCTCTATGGTTTGAGACTGGTCCTGGTTTTGTCGCAGTGTGACCAAAAGGCCGTAGGATGGTTTTTCCATCAACACTTTTGCGGCCTTCTTGATTATATCCGTGTTCCTGTTCAGCAGGTCATTCCGGGTCATATAATGTCGCCTGTTTGGAACTATCCCAAACTCCTCAAGAGGTCGCCCGGTCTGCTGGCCTACGCGAACACTGCGTCGTACGGCGACTCTCATGTCCGCGCCTTTCGGCAAAGGGCCGAAGGTGTATTTCTCCTGTTTGCCCAGGGCGAATTTTATGGTTTCGTACGGCCATACGTTTGCGCCGCCCGCTCCGGTATTGCCGCTTGTGCCGAGTATCTCTCCTATCTCGTTATCCTGGAACCCGGCTGCAAATATGTCTGTGGTGCTGTAGGACAATGCATCTGTTATCAGCACGACGGGCCCGTAATATACCTGACCTACGTCGTTGCAAGCCTCTTCCGAGGTTATTGGAAAACCGGAAGAGTATGTGGCGTTAGTCATAACAGACTCTGCGATGGATGTAGCCCATTTAGCCATCTCCCAGGTTTTCGGAGCGTTTCTACATATCTCAAGGTTCAAGGGCGTGTTGATGAATTCAAACAACTCGGGCTTGATCCTGCGAGGCGTGAATAGCTGAAGCAGGCGCTCGCCCGCGTCTATCTGACCGCCGCCGTTACCCCGCACGTCAAGTATGAGCCCTTCTTGCGGAAAGGACTCGGATTGTAGAATACTCTTGACCCTGTTAACCAGTCGGGAAGGGCTTATTTCAAAAGTGAATATCCTTATATAGCCGAACTCTTTTCTAGGAAGTTTTATGCGCTCGGCCCGAAGCACGTCAGGCATTCCGGTCTTTATCGCCTCGCGAAGAAGATCGGATTTACTCTCATCCTTTTTCCCCCCGTAGAGCATTGTAATAACGTTATTGATCTCCGTTTTCTTATGATCCATAGCTCGTTTGTACATGCATAAATCTTCCTTTGCCCGGTCTCCATCCCTCTTCATCCTTGCGACAGACCTGGAGCTAGAGTCGTGAGGATGATCGACCGTACAGAGATCAAGACTCTTTTTCTTTGAAACGGTCCTGGGATTAAAGACCATCCATTCCTGTTTCAGTTCATATTCTTTACCGTTCTTTGTCCGGTAAGTTAAATTTACCCACATCTCATCGGGCGGCAGGGAGGTGTCGAGCGGCCTTATCGTGAGGTTATCGAGTCCTCGCGCGAACCGCGCCTCGCGATTGCTGCCCGCCTGTTTTTCGCCGTTTATCTCTATGGCGCGTTCAATAGGTATGCCGTTCCAGTAGAGCACCTCCACGCCCGGCTCCAGATAGGCGCACTCAGTGATCTTATCTCTCAACGGCTCGTAGTAGGCATCGACTACACGCGAGACCATGAATTTTTGCTTGTCACCCTCGAAGTAGCCTTCGATCAGAAACGGCAGATAGGCGACTATTTCATCGAACGGCGCGGGTAATAAATACATCGTGTGAATGTCGCGGGCCGATGTGAATATCTCAAGCAGGCGCTGGTGAAAGACCATCTCGCTGGGCATCTCCTTGTCTTTCATCTCTGATAGGCTGAACTTCAGCAGCTTGAGGCGCTGTATAGGGTTGACCGCGTGCAATGCGCGCTTAAGCGGTAGATGGACGTAACTCATATCCATCAATATCAGCGCGCGTTCGATTATGCTCACCCGCTCGCTTTTCGAGAGGCGTTGCTCGCTCTCATAGCTTTGCATGAACGCTGAAAGCGTCTTTGATTTATTTATAATCTCTTTGGGGTTTTGACGGCTGAAGCTGAGGAACTTCTCGCCGCCCCTGACATCATCACGCTCTTCCATGTCGATTCTCCTTTATCTCGATACCGTGTCCAGGGACACTACTCCTGATTACACGACCAGATTACGGGTAGGACCGTATAAGAGGCGACTCTAGACGATTGCGCAATCCCGGCGAGCGGGCTTTAAGGCGTTAACTCTTCTTCACTCCTTACTTGCCTTTCTTTCCGCCGCCTTTGCCTCCGCCTTTTCCTCCGCCTTTTCCACCACCTTTGCCGCCGCCTTTGCCGCCGCCTTTACCGCCGCCTTTGCCTCCGCCCTCTCCACCACCTGTGGGGGGTTTTTGTCCTGATCCCATTGATTTGCTCCTTTCCAGTAGAGTTCCGATTCACTTGTTCATGCTGAGTAACTGAGCCAATTGATTCCGATACGACTGAATGTCTAGCCGTTTCGTGTAGCTTTCAAATGATTGTGCGTCCCATCTTTGTTGAAGCGCTTGAAGCCGGTCGTTGGCGCGCAACATATAATCTGCGGCCTGCGGCCCGTTGCCCCCAAGCTGGCTGGCGCGCGCCGCAATAAGCAGCGCCCGCCATTCGGAGTCCTGCCTGCCTGCGCGCGCGAATATCTCCTGCGCCTGCAAAGCGGTTCGAAGCGCCCCTTCCGCATCGTTAGCCAGCAGCATAACTTCGGCGAGCGCCAACAGCGCGCTCGAAACCAGCCTGGGGCTTTTTATCTCTCTGGCGATGGCGACGGCTTCCTCGCAAGCCTGGCGCGCCGGGTGCGGCGCGCCTGAAAGCGCCTGCGCAAGGCCGACGCAATACTTTGCTTGTATAGTTACATCCCTGAACTGTGTGCCGGCCAGCGCGAGCGCCTGCTGCCCTTTTTTTCTGGCCTCCGTGAGATTCCGCTCGCTGAGCGCGATCTGCGCATAAATCAGGTACACCCACGCATGCAAAGCCTTGTATTCGGCCTCCGGGCGACTCGCTATCGATAGGGCCTTGCTGAGCGATGCGCGCGCTTCATTATAGCGGCCTAACTGCCATAATATTGCAGCTCGATTCATCTCGTCGTATCCGATGCTTAGAGATGACCCCAGAAGTTGATCGATCTTAGAACTCTCTTCTATATGAGGCAGCGCCTCGGAGTATCGTTCCTGCTCAAGGCCGAGCGTCAGCGCGAGGCTGAGATGCGCGTCGGCCAGTAGCGTAGAGTCTCCGAGTTCTTCCGACAGCCGCAGCTGTTGCGTGAATATATTTATCGCGTCCTCGTAATTGCCTTTACTGCGCTGGGCGCGACCCAGCATTGTAAGGGCAATTGAAGTCTCTTTGCGATAGCCCGAAGGTTGATAAAAAGCGAGAGCCTGCTCAAGCAGCGGTATACCCTCGTCGTTATTATCCCGCTGCACGTTTAATAGACCGAGCGCGAGCAATGCTCTGGCCTCGCTTCTGCGCGCCTTATCGAGGCGCGCAAAATCCAGCGCCTGTTTGAAGTACTTGTCAGCCTCATCATACTCCCCGCGAAAGACGAATGTATATCCGAGATCGATGAGTCCGTTTACTGCGAGGTTGCGCAGGTTGTTGGCCTGCGCGAGGTTTATGGCCGTCGAGGCCATCTCGCGGGCGCGGCCGATATTCTCTTCGATGTAGACCTTGCTCAACTCAAGCTGCGCGCGGATTTGCTGATGCCTGTTTTCGGGATCGCGGGCGATATTGAGAACTTCCTCAAGCTGTGTGCGCGCGTCCCTGAGTTTATTGAGCTTGTTGAGCATTATTCCGCGCTGGAGAAAGACCTCGGCGACCCCCTCCGAGTTGCTCAAGTCCCGGTAGTTATTTTCGGCCTTATCGAATGCCTCTGTCGCGTTTTTATAATCCTGTTTTCGCCCGTAAAGAATCGCCGCTCGAAGAAAAGCCCCTGCCGATGCCGGCGCAAGGTGGGACGCTTCCTGATACCACTTTATGGCCGCGTCTATGTCCTCATTCTTTTCGTATGCGCGGCCAAGGTCCATATATGCGCTCGGTTTTTCCGCATCCGCCGCCCGGTCGGCAATCTCCCGGTAATAATCGATGGCGTTTGTAAGCTCTCGCCTCACCGTGGCGGTAATAGCATCCAGGTACAAGACGTCTAAATTCGGAAGCTCGGATCGATCGGGCACTAAAGCTAAAGCAGTCAGAAGCTCCTCTCTTGCCCTGTCGCCGGAATCTATCTCCATATAAACTTCGGCCAACCGCGCATGCGCGAGCGCGTACTGGTCGTCCAAATTGATGGCGCGGTTCAAAGCTTTGGTCGCCTGGTAATAAGCGCCTTCGCGTATGGCCTCTGTGCCCTTCTCATACCAGACCCTTGCTTCGGGCGGCGGCTGGTGCCGGGCGCCGCTGAAAAGCGTCAGGGCGAGCCATATCAACGGAATCAGTAGAAGCGGCGCGACCAACAAAGCTATCTTTAAAGGCTTTCTTCGCAGCTTGCCGGATAATGAGCTGTTAACTTTATAGTTTATCGAAGTGAGCCTGTGCGATATTGAACGGGTGGGTGCGTAGCCCGCGTCCTGCAATTTTGCTTTCAGGTCCAGCAGGTCTGCGAGCAGCTCGCCAGCAGACTGGTAGCGCGCGGCCGCGTCCTTTGCCATTGCCTTAAGGATGATTCTTTCCAGTTGCGGCGGCAGCTTCCGGTTAATGTCGGAAGGCCTCGGGGGCTCGGATTGAATTACCTTCAAGCAGATCTCAATTACGCTTGACCCCGTAAAGGCTGTTTTACCCGTAGCGCAGGTGTAAAGAAGCACGCCCAGCGAGAAAATGTCCGTGCGAGAATCAACCCCCTCACCCCTCAACTGTTCGGGTGACATATATCCGGCCGTGCCCAGTATCTGTCCGGCCCCTGTCAGTTGACTGACCGTATCCGCCTCCGGCTCTACCACGTCTTTTTCACGGATGACCTTTGCAAGCCCGAAGTCGAGAACCTTTACCTGCCCTCGGGCCGTGACAATTACATTCAGCGGTTTTATATCCCTGTGGATAATCCTATGCGCGTGCGCTTCGACCAACGCTTCGGCCATCTGCACTCCAATCTCGATGATCTCCGAGACCTCAAGCGTATGGCTCTTTATTCTGACAGCGAGGTTGTCTCCTTCGATGTACTGCATCACGATGAAGGGTCGCGCCTCTTCATCGTTTACCTCGTGGATGGTGCAAATGTTGGGGTGATCCAGAGTCGCCGCCGCTTTCGCCTCCCTTATCAACCGCTTCCTCGCCAGGTCGTTAACCAGCGTTTTTTCGTTTAAGAACTTTATGGCGACCTTACGTCCGAGCTTCAGGTCCTCGGCAAGAAAGACCTCGCCCATCCCGCCCGCGCCGAGGCGCGATAATATCTTGTAATGGCCCAGTTCTTGCCCGACCTGTATGGCGGACGACGAGGGTGAGTCTTCCACCGCTTCATTCGCCTCGTTTCTGGCTTCGACTTCGAGCGCGGGCGTCGACAGAAACCCGCTCGCCCGCTCGTTGGCCGCAAGCAGCACTTCGACCTCACTTCGCAAGGTCGTATCGTCCGCGCAGGCTTCGATCAGAAAAGAGGTGCGCTGCGCTGCGTCACGCTCCAGCGCCGCGTGATAAAGATGTTCGATGCGTTGCCAGCGTTCGGGTTTCATAGATCGATGGTCAGTTGATTACCGCTTTCAGTCCATCAACTACATCCGCTTTTGAAAGTGATAAGTGAGCATCACTCACAAAGAAGCCATACCATCGCCTTCAGTATGATCCCGTTTAACGAGAAGTTCTGAACCGCTTGCGTTGGTTGCGACAACCTAACACACATGCGGCCATACCGCAATCTCTCTGAATATTTCGGAAACTCCTGTTGCGCGCGGCGGGGTTTACCGCGAGACAACTTTATGAGGCTTGAAGTCTTTGATGTTGCGGGGGAGTTGTTCTTTTCCGCTCCTTTCACCCTGGCAGGCACGAGGATGGATGCGGAGCCGTTGGGGCAGTAAGGTTATAAAGCGAAAGTAAGCCGCGCCCTCAATGCGATCAAATGAGCTACACTGAAGCGTGCGTATAAACTGGTCAGAAGATTCGCGCCGGGGCCGCTGATGCTCAACGAGCCATTGGAGAGACTGGGCAGCGCGCTCAGCAAGTTGATCGTGCCCGTCACGTTGAAAGTGAGCCGCCCGCCGCGTTGGCATTTATGATGGCCTGTCGCAGCGAGCCCGCGCCGCTGTCGTTCAGGTTATCGACAGTGAAGGATGCCGCCTTTACCCTTTCGGTCAGCAGCATCCCAAATCCTATCACTATCACCATCGCCACAATTACAACGTGAGCTTTCTTCATATACTTCCTTATAGGCGCAATCACCGGCAGCCAGCGCCACCCTTATGCTGTAATCGCTATCCCAGATGACGCCGACAATGATCCTGGCATGTGGGAATGCCGCTTTCACGATCAGGATCTTCATCGTCTCATTTACAATAATGATCCACAGGTAAGGATGAATGATCGTCAATTTGGGGAAAGGGTTACCGGTCACGACCGATCTCCTTTTGATTAATATGGGAGCTGATTCTCATGCAGGGCAGGCGGCCTCCATGGAGGCCGCCTGCCCGTCGGGGGCTGAGATGATTCCTCATCTATTACAAAGACCGTAAAATCGCGACAAATCCCCTCACGCACCTGCAAAAAAATTCTGAAAAACAAAAAAATTGCTGAAAAAAACGATTCCTGCTAAACTCGCGGGCGGAATAGCTGCCAATCAATTAAGCCTCGAACCTTCAATTTCGTAACGGTCCAAGGAAGCAACTGTGCAGACGGATCATGCGATAACCCAACTGCTGGTTAAATGGAGCGCCGGCGACAAGGCGGCGCTCGACGAGCTGATGCCGCTGGTTTATGACGACCTGCGCCGACATGCGCAGCACTTCCTGCGCCGGCGCTCAATCAACCATACCTTGCAGGCAACGGCGCTTGTCCACGAAGCCTACTTGCGCCTTGCGCCGCAGCAAAATATGAACTGGCAAAACCGCGCGCAGTTCTTCGGCCTCGCTGCCAAGATCATGCGCGACCTGCTGGTCGACTATGCCCGTTCGCGACAGGCCGCCAAACGCGGCGGCTCACAGGTGCGGCTATCGATTGCCGCAGCGGACCGCTTCGATAACGAATCTGGAATCGATCTGTTGGCCCTCAATCAAGCCTTGCAGGAATTGGCAGACTTGAATCCGCAGTATGGCCAGATCGTGGAGTTGCGCTACTTCGGCGGGCTGACCATCGCAGAGACCGCCGCTGTGCTCGACGTATCGCCCGCTACGGTCGAGCGCGGTTGGAAGTTTGCCCGAGCCTGGCTGCGAGCCCAGTTAAGCCGATAAAGAAATAGCATTTCAATGGCGACGAACACCCCTGACCGCATGCGGCAAATCGAGGAACTCTTTTTTGCCGCGCTTGAACGCGACGCGAGCGAGCGAGCGGCTTACCTCGCGGCGGCGTGCGGAGCGGACACGGAGTTGTTCAAGCAGTTGCAGGCCCTTATCGCCGCGCACGAGCAGTCCGGCAGCTTTATGAATTCGCCGGCATACGAGTCGTTGGCGGAGGGCCGGGCGGATCCCGCCACGCAGTTACAGGCTGGCTGCCGGCTCGGCCAGTATCACATTCTGGAGATGATTGGGCGCGGCGGCATGGGCGAAGTTTATCTGGCCCAGGACAGCAAGCTCCGCCGCCGCGTGGCGTTGAAACTGTTGCCCGCCCGCGTAACCACAGACGAGCAACGTCTGAAACGATTCCAACTGGAAGCCTACGCCGCTTCGGCGCTGTCGCATCCCAACATCCTCACGGTCTATGACATCGGCGAGCAAGATGACTCGCATTTCATTGCCACCGAGTATATTGAGGGAGAGACGCTGCGCCAGTTGATGAAGCGCGGCAAGGTGACGCTCGCCGAGACCCTTGAGATCGCCATTCAAGTGGCTGCCGCCCTTTCGGCGGCGCACAGAGCAAGCATCATTCATCGCGACATCAAGCCGGAAAATATAATGCTCAGGCCCGACGGCTACGTCAAAGTGTTGGACTTCGGGTTAGCCAAGCTGGCCGAGCCGCCCAGGCCACTGAGCGGCGCGTCCGCCTTACAGGTGATCGAAACGGAGCCGGGAATGGTGATGGGCACGGTCCGTTACATGTCGCCTGAGCAGGCGCGCGGCAAAACCCTTGATGCGCGCACGGATATTTTCAGCCTCGGGATCGTGCTGTATGAACTGATCGCCGGTTGCGTGCCGTTTGCAGGCGATTCGAGCGCCGATGTTATCGTCGCCATTCTTGAGAAAGAGCCACAGCCGCTGGCCGAGCTTGCGCCGGATGTTCCCCCCGAGTTCCAACGTATTATCAGCAAGACGTTGCGAAGAGGGATAGACGAACGTTATCAAACGATGGAGGACTTACTCGTTGACCTGAAAAACCTGAGAGAAGAAATTCAGGTGCAGGCCAAATTAGTACGCTCCGGCAGTCTGGAAACCGAGAACCGGCGGGGCCAAACCGGTCGGGCCGGAGACCGCCAGCGAGGCAAAGGCCGAAAGGATTAATGACGCCGGACCGCGCACGGCATCGAGCGCCGAGTACCTGGTCAGTGAAATCAAACAGCATAAAAAAGCGGCCCTCCTGGCATCGCTGTTCGTAGCGCTCGCCGCGTTCGTAGCGCTCGCCGCCATTGGCGTCGTCCTCTATTATTCGCTCGTGAAGGATTCGGAAGTCCCTCTTGATTCGATTGCGGTGCTGCCCTTCGTCAATCAGAATCACGACCCGGAAACTGAGTACCGCTCGGATGGATTGACCGAATGTATCATCAACGATCTGGCCCAGCTTCCTGCCTTGCGGGTGATCGCCCGCAGTTCGGTCTTTCGCTACAAAGGGAAAGAGCTAGACCCGCTGTTGGCGGGTAAGGAACTGGGCGTGCGCGCAGTGCTGACGGGCCGCATCCTGCAACGCGGAGAGAGGCTGAGTATCAGCGTCGAGCTGACGGACGTCGAAGAGAATAAACAACTCTGGGGGAAACAGTATGAGCAAAATGTCGCCGACTTGCTCGCCATGCAGCGCAACATCGCGAAGGATATCTCGGCCCACTTGCGGCTGAAGCTGTCGGGCGCAGACCAGAGCCGCATGACCAAGCATTACACGGAGAACTCGGCGGCTTATCAGCTTTACCTGAAAGGACGCTTCTACTGGAACGAGAGGACGGGCGAGGCTCTCAAAAAGAGCATCGAGTGTTTCAATAAAGCGATTGAGCTAGACCCTGGCGACGGGCTGTCTTACGCCGGTCTGGCCGATGCTTACGTCTTGATGCCCAATTATTCCGTCGGCTCGCCGAAAGAGTTTTACCCGAAAGCGAAAGCGACGGCCAGGCGGGCCCTGGAACTCGATGAGACGCTTGCCGAAGCGCATACCTCGTTGGCGCAAGCGCTCTTTGCTTACGATTGGAACTTCGCGGAATCGAACAGGGAATTTCAACGGGCCATCGAGTTGAATCCGAATTATGCGACGGCTCGCCACTGGTATGCCAACAGCATACTGCTTGCTATGGGGCGATTCGACGAGGCCATCGAGGAGGGCAAGCGTGCGCGAGAACTCGACCCGCTCTCCTTGATTATCAACGCCGACCTGGGGGCCGACTATTTTTACGCGCGCCAGTACGACAACGCCATCGAACAGTTGCGCAAGACCATCGAGATGGATCAAAACTTTTACACCGCGCATTATTTCTTAGGGATGGCCTATGCGATGAAAGGCGCTCTCCCTGAGGCAATCGCCGAATACAGGCGGGCGCAGCAATTGAGTGATGATCCGTTCGTGTTGGCCTATCTCGGACACGCCTTTGCCGCATCAGGAAAGCGAGGAGAGGCGTTGAAAACGCTCGATCAACTAAAGGCGATTGCCAAACGACGATACGTTCCGGCTTATAGCTTTGCGATTCTTTATGCGGCAATCGGCGACAAGGATCAGGCATTTCAATGGCTCGAAAAACTCTATCAGGACCGCGCTTTCGATATAGCCTATCTTAAAGTCAACCCTTTCTTCGACGCACTCCGCTCCGACTCGCGCATCACCGACCTTGTGCAGCGAGTCGGTTCTCTAATCGAGCAATCGAGTAAGGGAAGAATTTGGGAATATAGGTGGTGTTTGAAAAGGTAGTCCATAAGCTTCGAAGAGGCGCAATTCAACAGCCTGGGGGATCGCCCCAGGTTGTGATCGTTAGTTTATTCAAGCCCTGAAAGGGCGAAATAATTCGAAACTTTATTTCGCCCTTTCAGGGCTTTTTGATGTATGCCTGCCTTACCGGGCGCGCTGCGCCGGGCTATTGAATTGCGCCTCTTCGAGGCTTTTCAAACATACTCTACCGAAAAAGAACTGACTCGAAGCGCGCATCGGGCGCTCAAGGGGTGCGGCGCTGCTGCCACGCTTTCAAATAGCGCGCGGCTTTCGGATTAGCTTCATTCCACTTCGGCTCTTGCGGATTGTTGGCGATCATCACGACGGCCAGCGCAACCGTGCGCGCTACTTTTTCCATGTTCGCGTAATCGATCTTTTCCCAGTGGTCGCCCAGCCCGTGATAATCCGCGTACGCGAAAGCCACGCACAGGGTGTGGGCGGGCACGCCCTGGTCGGCTAGCGCCTGGTTGTCGCTTCGACCGAAATAAGTGTCGCTGTTGCGCTCGTGCTTGTAGACGTTGACTCCCGTAAGCGCGCCCGCCTCTTTTAAAATCGCGCCCACGTCCGAATAATCAAATCCCGTAAGCGAGGCCGTCCCCAGTTGCGGCCCTTCGGTGCTATCCGTGCGGCCAACCTGCTCCAGGTTTATATCGGCTACGGTCTTTTCAATCGGAAAAACGGGATGGCGACCGTAATAGCGCGAGCCTAACAGCCCTTTCTCTTCGCCAAAAAATGTCATGAAAAGTATGCTGCGCTTTGGGCGCTGCTTCATCTGGGCGAGCGCCGAAGCTATCTCTATCACAGAAACCGTACCGCTCCCGTCATCGTTTGCGCCGTTATAAATGCCGTCGCCGGAAGCGCCAGGTCGCGCGCCTATGTGGTCGTAGTGCGCCGTCAACAGAACGCATGTGTCTTTGAGCGCCGCGTCAGAGCCGCGCAGCAACCCTACGACGTTGCGGAGCTTTATTGGTCGCTCTCGAAGCTCGGGCAATCTGACGGACACGGTCGCCGAGTTTGCGCCCTGTCGCATCGCGTCATAAAGCTTTACGACTGCCGGGGAGTGGACGGTGACAAATGGAACGCTCGATGTGGCGAAGGGAGGGACTCTATTTTCCGGGTCTATCAACCGCCCCTGTCCCGCGCCCGCGCCGGTCGTCGTCGTTCTGTCAATCGAGATGACGAGCGCGGCTTTGAGTTCTTCCATGCGCCGCAAGAACTGACTCTGCGCCTGAAACAACTCCGAGCGGCGAGGCCCCTCTTCTCGGCGAAAGTCCGCAATCTCTGTCATAATCGCTCGCCCGGCGATCATCTCAGGCGGAATCGAATTGCTGGCCGCCAGCTCTTTGTAATCGAGCTTGAAGACGGGAGCGTTTGCCAGTTCGAGGACTGCTGACGGCGGAAGGCTTACGCGGTCTTTCTCGACATTAATGGTTTCGCCGCCGGATTGAATCTTTAATTCGAAATTGTCCATGTCGCGCTCGGCCATCAGCCAGTTCGCGGTCTGAAAGTATCCGTCGTCGCCCGCAGGCTCAAGCCCCGCCCTCCGCATCTGCGCCGCGATGTAGCTGGCGGCAACGTCCAGGCCGGGCGAAGGCGTGTTGCGCCCTGCCAATAAATCGGACGCGATAAAAGATAGATGGCCGCGAAGCGAATCTGCCGATATTTTAGCGAGCGCGGATTTTGTATCTTCGCTTATGGCAGGTTTCTGCGCCGTGGCGGGTTTGCGCGCCGCCCGTCGCTGCGCGCTCAATCCTATGCTGCCTACGGATAGAACAAGTAGAAGCGCGAGAGCTGAACTCACAAAGCGTCCGTTATGCATTCGATCCATTGCCTCCGAATTTTCAATCGCATGTTATGAATCATTTTTCTCAGCCACGGTCGCGGCCCCAAGTCCGCCCGTTCCGCCCGCTACGAGCACGACGCGGTCCGCCAGCCCCGCGTCGTTGAAATCAAAGTTGAAACTGTCTGCGCTCATGGATAAACAATATGTGGACATCCCGCACAGCCGCAAGCAAAGGTTGAGTCATCAGTTTGAAAGCCGCAAGCTTTCAAACTAATATTCTTTACCTTGGTGCGAGTTTATTCATCTCAGCGTATTCGGCTGCTTGTCGCGCCCGCCGCGCTTGTTTTGCTCGGACTAACGAGCTACCGGCTATACGACCAGAATGCGGACCTCCTCGCGTCGAGTAGCATCCTCTGGTACTCGACCGTTTTTCTCTTGCAGTTCGCCGTCTACCTGGTCGCAAGCTGGATCGCTACAAACACCCATCAAACGGACAAAGCGATTCGCATATTTACGATAGCGATAGTTCTTGTTTTCTCCTTTGCGTTTCGCGAGCGCCTGGTCATAGAGACGCCTTATCTTTCGAGCGATGTTTATCGCTACATCTGGGATGGCCGTGTGCAGGCGGCGGGCATTAATCCTTATCTTTACATGCCGGTCGCGCGCGAGCTTGAGCCGTTGCGCGATGAGAAAATATTTCCTTACATCAACCGGCCCGATTACGCGCGCACGATCTATCCGCCTGTGGCGCAGGCAATCTTTTTGACGACTTATTTAATCAGCCCCTCAAACGTGACGGCGTTCAAGGCGACGATGTCGCTTTTTGATCTGCTGGCGATACTGGCGATAATGCTTGCGCTTGCGCGAATGAAATTAGACCCGGCGCGAGCGATCATCTTTGCCTGGCACCCGCTCGTAATCTGGGAAAGCGCGCACAGCGGACACATCGAATCGGCCTTGATGGCGCTGCTTGCGTTTGCGCTGTTTGCGCGAGTTTCGGAAAAACACGCGCTCACCGGTTTTTTCCTTGCGCTCGCAGTTCTTACGAAGCTCTACCCCGCTTTACTCCTGCCCGCGTTTTTGATCGCAAGACCGCAAGCAGGCGTGTGGCCCACTGTGCGCGCGACATTAACTGACAGGGCCAACCTGAAAATGATTTTTGCGTTCGTCGCTACAATCATCATTGCGTACTTGCCCTACCTGGGCGCGGGCGCGGGAGTCTTAGGCTACCTGCCGGGATATTTGAAAGAGGAAGGCTTTGTCGAATCAGGGAGCCGCTATTTTCTATTGGACGTTGCGCGCAAGCTTTTCGATCTGCCAACGCCCGTATACTCCCTCGTGGCCGCGCTCGCGCTAATAGGTCTTGCCCTATATTTTTTGTTCAAAGCGAAACGAGACGTCGTGGACGTTTCTCGCGCGTCGGTCGCGCTCATCGGCTTGTTTTTAATCCTCAGCACTCCGCGCTATAGCTGGTATGCGGCCTGGATAATCCCTTTCTTATGCTTTGCGCCGCGAGCCGGGTGGCTATACCTGACGGGCGCGTCCGCGTTTTTGTATTTCTTATGGCTGATACCGAGCTATCCGAATATACCGCTGTGGATCGGCGCGGCAATCTACGCGCCTGCCCTCGCGCTTCTCCTTTTAGAGCGGGTGAGATTGAAAAAGAGAGAGGAAGCTTTTAGCGCGGCGCCTTCTCTGCCAGGGCAATAGCAGACAACCCGAATGGAAATGTTATACGTTTAAGCAATCGCGCTTCGAACTTGAGCGTGGCCGCCAGCCCCCTGTTCATCCATTCTGGCACGGGCCGGACGTCCGACCCCTTTTCGCCCGTGAGCCTTGATATAAGCCTGTGCGCAGTCGCCGCGCCGAACAGCAGCGTATTGGCATAAGTCGCGCGGCGGGGCGCGAAGCCTTCAGAGACGAGCAATCGCCGAAGCTCGCCCAGCGTGTAGCGGTGATGCGTGCCTACGGCGATGTCGTGCCGCCCGCGCACCCACTCGTAAGCAGGCTCGCGGATGAACAACAGGCCGCCGGGCTTTAATACCCTGCACATCTCTCTGACGGCGCTTGCCGCTTTATCCGTGTCGAGTTGATAAATAACATCAAAGCACGTCACCAGATCGAACGCGGCAGAGACAAAGGGCAAGCGGTCTGCGCTTGCTACGACTCCCGTGTCTAGCCCGTGCGCCCGCCAGAACTCTGCCGCAAGCGGCGACAGGTTGACGCCGAACGCCGATTCGGCCCCCAAACGCTTTCTGAGCCACGCAAGCCCGTAGCCGGTCCCGCACCCCACATCAAGCAGGCGCAGCCTTTCGGTATTCTTTAGATGTTGATCGAGTATAGTCGCCGTAACCGCGCGCATGCCGTCGTACCACCAGAGACGGTCTTCAAGCTCGAACATCGCGCGGTACTCTTCATTCTGCATAGTAGCAAGCCTTTGCGATCTTTGCGGCTCTTTGCGTCCTTTGCGTAAGAACAACGGCCTTGCGCAAGCGGAACACTTGATTGATTAAAGCCGCCGTGTAATCGCAAAGATCGCAAAATACCGCAGAGGTCGCAAAGCGTCTTGTCAGACGTTCTTAACTTGTCACGGTTTACTCGTCACGTTCTTTTTGTCGGTTGCGGGCGCAAGCTGGGTTTCGCCTTTTGCTACGATGCGCCACCACAGGCCGCTCAAGTCTATGAGGGTCTTGAAGAGTCGGCGGAAGTTGAAGAACTGGGATTTGCCGTAAACCCTGTGGTAATGGTGTACGGGGCATTCGGCAAAACGCAGCCCCGCATCCTGGAAGCTTTTTATCATCTCGACACATATAGTGCCGCTCGTCGAGTAGAGCCTGACGCGGTCGAAGCTTGACCTGCGGATCAATCGAAAATCGCAATCTACGTCTTTGATCTTTATGCCGAACGCAAGCTTGACCGTCCAGCAGTAGATGTTGCCGACTACGATCCTGTGAAAGGGGTCCGACCGGCTGATCTTGTAGCCGTTGACTATGTCTACATGATCCGTCATCAGCGGGACCAGCTTTTCCATCTCGCAAGCGTCATATTGCGCGTCGCCGTCCGTGTAGAAGATCAACTCTTTTGTCGCGCTCGCAAAGCCCGTCCTCAGCGCAGTCCCGTAGCCCAGGTTTGTAGGATGATGTATGACTCGAAGGCGCGGATAAAGAGTCTCAAGCTCGGATAGAATCTGCGCGGTGTTGTCCTGGCTGCCGTCATTGATGACCAGGACTTCGTAATCTTCCGTAATCCGTCTAAGTGTTCTATCGACTGACGCGACCATGCTTGCTATCGTGCCTGCATCGTTGTAGGCGGGAAAAAATGCGCTTATGCTGGGGCTTTTGCTCATCGGTTAATCGATCCTGGGTGGCTTTTCAGAGACTCATTTTATAAGCATGGCGTCGGCATTATCAAGGCGGCGAGCGCGCAGATATTCCCAGGCCAGTAGCGCGAGTGTCGGTCCGTAGACCGATGCGCCTAGCCATATCGGCAGGTGTGGATAAACATTCGGTGTGTACCAGAGCAGGTAGAGCAAGATCGTCGCTCCGGTAAGATAGAGCCAGCCCGCGCGCGGCGCGAAGCATAAGAAAGGGATTATCCAGGCGTAATACCAGGGATAGCGCGGAGTCGTCAGCAACAGGTAAAGCCCAATGAGCGCGACCGCGCCGCGAGCAATGTCCACAGCGTCGCGCTTCGTTCGCACGATCCACCACAGCCCGGCGGCCAACAGCGCGAGCGCGGCCACGGCGATAAAAACCGTAGTGGGCAACGGCACGACTTTGCGGATTAGCGAAAACAGAAAGTAGCGCGTGCCGTCGTCCGTATAGCCCTCTTCTTCAAACTCGTGCGGCAAATAACCGAATACCCCTTTGCCCACGCTCAGGTAAGGCAGGTAGGAAGCGATTATCGTAGCGACAAACGCCACAAGCAGTTTTATATTGGGCTTGCTGAATACGGTCGTGACAAGCCTCTTAAACCATCCCGGCTTTCTGTCAATGTCGGCAGGTTTTACGGGGTCATCATCGATTGAAAACATCAGAACGGGCAGCAGCAATCCCGGATAAAATTTGACCATTGCAGCCAGCCCGAGCAGCACTCCCGTAATCACCGGCTTTTTGTAAACTCGCGCAAGAAACGCCAGGGCCAGAAAAGCTATGAAAGCCGATTCGACGTGCCCGCTGTGCGCGCCTTCCCAGATCAACAGCGGATGCCAGGCAAAGATTACTGCGCGAGCAGGATTGAGCCCGGCCCGCGCCAGCACGAGCATGATCGCAAGCAAGGTGATCATATCGAAAAGCGACATCGCTATTCTGAACGCGGTGATGCTCAACGGGTACGCGAGGTAGACGCCCAGATAGATTGCCTGCGCGACCGGCGGATAAGGCGTGGGCGCGTAGTCTCCGCGATTGATGTTCGGATAAATTTTGTCCTCTCGCAGATGGGCCAGCTCCGGCGCGGAAGGGACATAGCGATAAGGATTGATTCCCGCTGCCTGCACGCGGCCGTCCCAGATGTAGCGATACGTGTCCGTAGAAAGATAAGGCCGTTTGTTGACCAACTGCGCGCGAAAGCAACCGGCGAATATAATTATGATTGCTAAAACGGCGAGCTTGACTCCGCGCGGAAGCTCGGCGGGCATGCGAAGAACAATCAAACAAGCTATCAGGTAGAGCGCGAAATGGCCTATGAAGGTCATTATGTAAGCCGCGATCCACTGCGTGAACCAGTGCAGGTCGCCGCTCCAGACGTAGACGCCCGCGCTAAAGACGCCTACAGCCGCAAGCGCCGCAGGCCAGACGAAGACGCGCGCCGGGGATGTAGTCGAGCCGGTTCCGAGGTCGGTTGCATTTATCATTATTTGTGAAACGAATTATCGGCGGGCCAGCGCGATAATATAAAGCGCCGCGTGTTGGCTGCCCGCGACCTCGCGCCGTCGGTCATCTCGCGACGCAGCCGCGCGAACTCTTCGACGCCGTCTACGTCGTACCATTCGGGGAGCAAGACGACTTCAAGCCCTGTCTCTCGCGCCCGCTCGATGGTCTCGCCAAGCACCCTCGACGTAGACCATGTGATCCGATCAAAAAGCTGCCGGTGCGGTCGCTTGATGCCTATCAAATAATAACCTCCGTCGGTCGCCGGGCCTAGCACAACGCGGTCGCCCTCCCGCGCCAACTCTTCAAACGCCTGCACAAGATAGTGGCGCGGGAGCGTAGGGCTATCCGAATCCATTATCACAGCCGAAGAAAAACCCTCGCTTAAGAGATCTGAGAGCGCGTGGAATAATTTGTCGCCAAAGCTCGCGCCGCGCTGCGCGAGCAATCGCTCGCCGTTCGTCACTATCCCCTTAAAAAAATGCTCCGACCCTACGGGCGTGTAAGATATGACGGTCTCGGTACGGGGAACGCTTGCCGCGAGCGCGAGCGTGTCTTTGAGGAAACAGCGATAAAGCTCTGTCGCATCATCTTTCGACAGCAGCGAGTGCAATCTTGTCTTCACGGTTCCGGGCAATGGCGCTTTGGCGGCTACAGCGAGGGCTTGTCGCATCCGTCAATTTCAGCTCTTTCTTAGGATCTGGTACAGCTTTACATTTTCGGCCTCAGACTCATCGAGCATCTCCAACTGTATCGTCACGTGCCCTATATTGAAATCACGCAGGAGGCGCTCTTGCAGGGCTTCAAGCGTCGCGCGATGCTCCACACCGTGCGTAACCGTGACGTGCGCCGATAGCGCGTCTTTGCCCGAGCTGATGGTCCAGACGTGCAGGTCGTGAACGTCCGTGACGCCCCGGACTTCGTGCATCGCCGCGATGACGGCGCGAACGTTGATGTGAGAAGGCGTCCCTTCGAGAAGTATATTTACAGATTCGCGTATGAGATGCCACGAGCTGTAAACTATCAATAGCGACATCACGACGCTTATGATGGGATCGGCCAGCGTCCATCCCCACCGCCAGATTATTACCCCTGCGGCGATGGCTCCGACCGAGCCGAGCGCATCTCCCAGGATGTGAAGGAACGCGCCGCGTATATTCAAGTTCTCTTCCGAAGCCGAGTGCAATAACCAGGCGCAGATGATGTTTATGACCAGCCCGCCCGTGGCGATCCATATCACCTCGAACCCGAGAATCTCTTCGGGTCGCTTCGGCGTCTTTATGCGCTCGAAGGCTTCATAAAAGATCAGCAGCGAGATGACGACCAGCGCCACGCCGTTGGCGAGCGCGGCCAGTATCTCCATACGGTAATAACCGTAAGTCTTGCTCGTGGTGACGGGGCGCGAGGCGAACCACAACGCGAGCATAGCCAGAACGAGCGCCCCAACGTCTGCGAGCATGTGGCCGGCGTCTGAAAGCAGCGCCAGCGAGTTTGTCAGAAACCCGCCGATTGCTTCGGCGAGCATATAGACAATCGTCAGCGCCAGAACGAACTTGAGCCTGCGCCGGCTGTTGCTGTGGCTGTGCGCGTGTTTGTGGTCGTGTTTATGTCCCTCATGCTCGCGCATACCGAGAACCCGCTTTATTTAAATCCGAGCAACTCGACTTCAAAAAGGAGAGTGGCGTTAGGCGGAATGACCCCGCCCGCGCCCCTCGGCCCGTAGCCGAGATGCGCAGGAATGATGAGGCGGCGTTTGCCGCCTACCTTCATCGTAATCACTCCCTCGTCCCATCCTCGTATGACCTTGCCGACGCCTATGGTAAAAGTGAACGGCTCGCCACGATCCAGCGAGCTATCAAACTTTGTCCCGTCTTCAAGCCTGCCCGTGTAATGGACAGTCACTTGCTGGCCTGCTTTCGGAGACTCCCCTTTGCCTTCGACCACATCGATGTACTTAAGCCCCGAAGCGGTCGTCACCGTGCCGTTTTCTTCCGAGAGTTTTGTCATATTCGATATTTGAGTGCCTTGCCATGAGACTATCTGCCAGCGGCCCAGTCGTTTTGCCCACACCTGCGTGAAATTGATTCTGCGCACGCCGCCGTGAATCAACTGGCCGGTTATTATCGCCGTGTTTCCGTAAAAGCGCACCTTTTGATTTTCGGCCACGATCGGCTCGCGGCTGGGCGCGCTGGCCAGGGCAGGCTCAATGCCTTGCTTTTTATCCCCGACTATTCCCTCTTGATTTATGCCCACGTAGTCGTCCGCGATCAAAGTGCCGAGCACGCCTGCATCGCGTCGCCTGATAGCCGCGATCCATTCTTGTTGCAGCTTTAGCAATGCCTGTTCTTCATTCACTGCTTGCCGAGGGCCTGCGCCCGGGCGGGGTTTTCGCCCCTTTGTCTGAGCATAGGCTGGCGACAGTATTGCGACCGCGAGCAGCGCGGCCAGAATAAAGGATGAAGGATGAGGGATGAGGGATGAAAAAGATCCTCGGTAGTCACCCTTTGTTTTTGCATTTAAGATTTCATATCTCAAAATTCGCCTCCTTTTCATCCCTCATCCGCCGTGCGCGAAGCGCATCATCGGCCAAACTCATCCTTCATCCTTTCAAAGGCTCCACCGGACGCCGCAGTTTTTGCACGCGCTCGGCGGTTCATCGCTTTGAAGGTCGCTTCTAAACTTCTTATAAAGGTGATCATTCCAAATATCCATCAGCGGTTGCTCGAAAGCGTTGCCGAGGATGAGCGACGTGTAATCGCGCTCGGCGAACGGCGCGATACAGCACGGCAGCACGTTGCCGTTGGCCGTGATGTACATCAGCGTCCAGGGCCTTCGACAGAGGCTCCAGGGCTGGTCGTCATCTTTAGGCATCAAGCTCTGTTCGGGCGAAGCGGCCCCCGACGCGTTAAAGATAATGCCGACTTCGTCGGCGAGCGCGTGCGCCTCTTTGATCATGCGCAACTCGTCTTCCCTGGCCGAAGCGAACAGCGCCTGGTCGGGCCGGGCAAGCCCTTGTCCGTTCTGGTGGTCGTCAAAAAAGACAAGCCGTTGCAGATAGACCTCGCTCACGCCCATGTCCTTCGCAAGCAGGACGAAGGCTTTAAGCTGATCGAGCGTCTCTTTTAACCCCACGAGCCATAGCGACAGTCTTGGCCGCAAGGCCCCTATCTCTTTTTGAAACGCGACAAACTCGCGCACGTTTTTGACTATCAAGTTGAAGCGCGGAAGCCCGCGCACCAGAGTAAAAGCTTCGGCGTCCGCAGCATCGAGCGAAATCCGGTATTCGTCAAGGCCCGAATCGATCAACTGTTGCTGAACATGATGGTAGAGCATCGTGCCGTTTGAATTAAACAGAACATAAACGTCTCTGTCTTTGAGGTAGCGGATCATTTGGGGCAATTCTTTATTTATGAGAGGCTCGCCAATGCCGTGCAGCACGGCTCGTTTCAGATTGGGCACCTGATCAACGATAATCTTCATCTTTTCAAAAGAGAGATCGGCGGGCCGCTCGACCGATGCGAATGTGCGCGGGCAATGCCGGCACAGGAGATTGCAGCGATTGGTGGTCTCAAGATAAAGGCAGACCGGCGGATTCGATACGACCGGCCCAAGCGTCTTGACCTGTTTGAAGTAAGGCTTACTCTCAAGTGTCGCCATAGCGCCAAAGTTTAGCCTGCGCTACTTGGCAAGGGCAAGGGGTAAGGAGTGATGAGTGATGAGTGATGAGTTGAATCGAGCGAGTTACTGATTTTTACTCGTCACTCATCACTTACTTTGCATTGACTACTTGAGAGGCGACGCCGCCGAGGTAGACCATCTTGTGATTAGAGAAACCTATCTCGGCCGCGTTGTATAAATCATTTAATAGGGTGGGGCCGTAACGCGAGAGGAAGTAGTAAACATTCAGCTCGCGCTCTTGAAAGTTTTTATCCGGCATCAAAGTCAGATACGCCCTTTCGATCTGGCGATAAACGGTCTCTTCTCGCCGCGCGCTTGAGTGAATAAAACGCGTGCGAAGGTGTTCGATCTGGTAAAGGATTTTCGCCCGCGCGCGCTTGAGCGAGACGGAAAGCGTGCGGTCGGCGCGATTGAGCGTGTCTTCTAATTTATTGAGCTGCTCGGTAAAGATTCGCTCGGTCTCCGCGAACGTGTTGGCCGTCTCGCGGTCAAGGCTCTGCTCGACTACTTTCGTCATCGCCGAATGAAGGCCCTCGAAAAAGTCGCGAAGCTCCAGGCCGTGTTTCTTCATGGTCTTCTGATGGCGGCCTTCGACAATCGTGAAGCTTGCGCGCGGCAACACGCAGGGACGCTTGCGGCCAAGCGTTTCGTAAACGGCCCCGAGTTGCGCGAAGTAAGCTATCTCGGCCGGGCCCCCGATGTATGCAGCCGTAGGCAGCAGGTGATCTTGAACCACGGGCCTGAGCGTCACGTTGGGGCTGAAACAGTTTGGACAACGCCGCGCAAGCTCTACAAGCTCTTCGCGGCTGAATGAGCGTTCCGAGCCTTTCAGAATAAAACGCCCGTCCTGCTCCACCATCGCGACCCTTCGGCCATCGTCGAGTATAAAGAGCGGAACCATGTCTTCCGAAACGTGAATCTGCGCGTGATAACCCGCCTGTTCAAGCTCGCGGCTGCGCTCGACCAGCGCGCGCGCAATCTCGGTCGAGTGCTCAAGCGCCTCGGCGTAAAGCGGCGCCGCGACCCGCTTCAACTGCTCGTCCTGCGGGTCCAACAGCACGACCCCATAATCTCGAAACAGCCGCGCCATCAATCGCGCGAACGCTTCGGCAAACCCCACGCCGTGCTGGTAACTTTCGCGCAGGTCGCGCTCAAGGTCTTGAACGAATTCCGAGGGCGGGAGCGCGGCGATAAGCTCGGTGATCTTTTCATCAATCCCTTCGCAGAGCTTGATGTGGCCTACGGGAGAGTCCGGCTTATGCTCGCACGCCTCGTAGCTCACGTCTTTCAAATGGCCGTCGCGGTCGATCAATCGTGTGTGATTGACCTCTTCGTAATCGTGGTCTTCGCTCGCCACCCAGAACACGGGAACGGCATCAACTCCCTGCTCGCGCAAACAGGCGGCGAGCTTAACTACGGTGAGCGCCTTGTGAATAGTGTAAAGCGGCCCGGTAAACAACCCGGCTTGCTGGCCCGTCACAATCGCGACAGAGCCAGGGCGACGAAGCATATCGATGTGCTTGAAAGTAAGGTCCGAAGAGCCTACGCGCCGGTTGATATGTTCGAGAGCATCGGCTACGCGGTCGCGGTCGCGCTCCTCGGCTCCGACCAGTCGCGCGTGCTCGACCAGCGGCGAACTCAAACGCCCGCAATCGCTATAGAAGCGCGCGACTTTATCATAATTGTAAAGAAAATCGTTGAAGAGTTGTGACGTGCGCGGTATGTCGGTAAATCGTATCGCGTCCGTGAGCCGGTCAGCAGCAGTTTCGAGGTTCTTACAGTCGGCTTCTTTCATAATAACCAGTTTCCGGTCTTCGGTTTCGAGTTCTCGGTTTGAAAACTGAAAACTCTTTCTATTCCAGTTCTGGGAAAAGCCCCGATTCACGCATTACAGATTCGATCTTTTCTCGCTCTGACGAAGAGAACCGGCGCGAGCGGAGCGCGAGGCTCGCCGCCCGTGTATCCGGCCATCTCCATCGCGGCCTTAAGCCCGGATACTCCCAGCCCCGCAGTGACGATGTGCGAGAGAGGCGCGATTCGATTTTGAAGCTCGCGCGCCCGCGCGTGATCGCCTTGCTCGACTGCCGTGTAGAGGTCTACGCAGGCGCGCGGGGCCGCGCACGCTACGGCCAGTATCGCGCCGCGAGCGCCCATTAAAAGCGACGGGTAGAGAATCCCGGCGTTGCCCGTCAGCACCGTAAACTCTTCGGGCGCGCGGCGTATCGTCTCCGCGATGGCTCCGAAGTTGCCCGCGCTGTCTTTGACTCCCGCGATATTTTCGTGCGCCGCAAGCTCTGCGATGACCGAAGCCTCTATGACCACGCCGGTATTTTGCGGAACGTTGTAGATCAACACGGGCGCGGGTGAATTATCTGCGACTTCGATAAAGTGACGCCGAAGGGCGTCCCCGGTCATACGCGATTTATAAAAGTAAGGCGTGATTACGAGCACAAAGTCTGCGCCCACGTCCGCCGACGCGCGCGCGCGGTCTATCGCGGCGCGTGTAGAGAATTCGTTAACTCCGGCCACGACTTGGAGGCCGGTCGAAGCGGCTTGCTTGATGCAGGCGATGACTCGCGCTCTTTCTTCTTGAGTCAGGTGTACGGCTTCGCCGTTCGAGCCTAAAGCGACGTAACCGGCAAGGCCCGTCTCGTTGTAACGCGCGACGTTTTGCGCAAGAGCGTCAAAATCTACGCCCCCTTGCCCGTCGAACGGAGTCGTAAGCGGCGGCAATATTCCATTGAGTCGTAAATTATTCATTTGAGTCGTAAATTATTCATCGCTGGCTTTGATAATGCTTGTACGTCACCTGGACATGAAGGGTTTCAGGCAACACAAGGCAAATTGGGATTATAGGTTCCGAAAGCTACCCGCGCAACTTTCGGCAGAGATAACGAAACTGCGGCAATGTAACGAAATGAAGTTTAATTCAACATTTTGTATCGTAGCGGGACAGCTCGTGTTGAAAAACGTGGTGGATGCGGTTATCAATCAATTATGAGATTAATCTTTATGGGCACGCCGGAGTTTGCCGTTCCGTCGCTTGCGCGGCTGCTGGATGATGGGCATGAGGTGGCGGCGGTCTTTACGCAGCCGGATAAGCCCGCAGGACGGGGCAACCGCCTGCACCCGCCTCCGGTAAAGACGCTTGCGATTGAAAGAGGTATAGAAGTTTTCCAGCCGTCAAAGATCAAAAATAATGAAGAGGTGCGAGCCGTCTTTGAGCGCCTCGCGCCTGACGCCTGCGTGGTCGCGGCATACGGTCGCATTCTGCCCGAATGGTTGCTCAGGATTCCGCGCTTCGGCTGCATCAATGTACACGCGTCGCTGCTGCCGAAATACAGGGGCGCGGCCCCGATAAACTGGGCGATTGCTCGCGGCGAGCGCGAAACCGGCATTACGATTATGCAGATGGACGCAGGGATGGACACCGGCCCGATGCTTGCGCTTAGCGCAATAGAGATTGGAGAGCAAGAGATTGCGCCGGAGCTATCGGTGAGGCTGGCGCAGACGGGCGCGGAGCTTTTGTCAGAGACGCTGCCGCGCGTGGAGCGTATCGAGATTACGCCTGTCCCGCAGAATGATTCGGAGGCGACTTATGCGCCCATTCTAAAACGCGAGGACGGGCTGATCAATTGGCGTATGACTGCGCGCGAGATAGCCGACCGCATAAGGGGGTTTCAGCCCTGGCCCGGCACTTTTACAATCTTTCGCGGCGCGCGGCTGATACTCTGGCGAGCGCGAGAGACAAATTTTCAAGAAGCTGGACAGATCGAACCGGCGACGATAGCAGACGCGGATAATTCCGGCTTCACCATAGCGTGCGCGGGACGATCTTTTCTTCGAGTTGAAGAGTTGCAGATAGAGGGGAAGCGACGGCACGCGGCGCGCGATTTTCTTAACGGCGCGCGGCTCGGCGTGGGCGACAGAATTATTGACGTGACTCCTTAGTGCGTGACAGCAGCGCGCAACACAGGATCAGGACACTACATGCTCGCGAGCAATCTTGACGCAACGCGAGCAGAGCTAATATAATTAAGTTTCTAACTAAATAAGGGGAGTAGATCACTCCAGTCCGGCAGGTCGTCAATACGTTCACCCGATGCCAGGTGATCCGGCCTGCTGGCGAGGCTTAAAAAGCCTACGGATCAAGACCTTTTGCGGCAATTGCGCAAAAGGTCTTTTCTTTTTGCGCAGAAGGAGAGATTTAGATGAATCGTTTGAAGACTGCAATGCTGCTTGCGACGCTGACCGCGCTATTTTTGTGGATAGGTTACGCCATCGCGGGCCAGGCTGGTTTCGTAATCGCGCTTCTATTTACGGGCGCGATGAACTTTGCCTCCTACTGGTGGTCAGACCGGATTGTGCTCAGGATGTACCGCGCTCACGAAGTGAGCGAATCGCAAGCGCCTGAACTGTTTAGCATAGTGCACGAGCTTGCCGCGCGCGCGGCGATGCCTATGCCGAGAGTCTACATAGTACCTGAAGAGACGCCAAACGCCTTTGCCACCGGGCGCAACCCTGAACACGCGGCGGTGGCGGTGACAGAGGGCATACTTCGCCTGCTTGACCGCCAAGAGTTACGGGCGGTGCTGGCGCACGAGCTGGGCCACGTGCGTAATCGTGACACGCTTATCTCGACCGTCTCGGCCACAATTGCGGGCGCTTTGAGCATGCTTGCCAACATGGCCATGTGGGGAATGATGTTGGGCGGAAGCTCGGACGAAGATGAGGAAGGCGGCAATCCCATAGGCGGGTTGGTCGGAATCATCCTCGCGCCCATAGCGGCCGGCCTGATTCAGATGGCGATCTCGCGATCTCGCGAGTTCTTAGCCGACGAATCGGGCGCACGGCTGTCGGGCAATCCGCTGGCGCTCGCAAGCGCGCTTCGCAAGATTGACCTGATGAGCCGGCGCGTACCGATAAGCTCGGGGACTCCGGCGACGGCCCACCTGTTTATCATCAATCCGTTCAAGGGCGCGAACTTTGCTCGCCTCTTCAGCACGCATCCTTCGACCGAAGCGCGCGTCGAGCGGCTTGAAATGATGGCTCGATAGTGAAGTGAGCAGACTGGAATCAGCTCAAGGGTTAGGGTCCATAATTTTTGCGAGGTGAAGTAAATGAACGTCCCGCTTTTCCCATTCGCCGATTACTGGTGGTTTTACGCCGCTTTCACCGCATTCGTTTTGATGATGCTCGCGCTCGACCTGGGCGTCTTTCACCGGAAAGCGCACACGGTCTCAATGCGCGAAGCCGCCACGTGGAGCGTCGTGTGGGTTACGCTTGCGCTCGCGTTCAATTACCTGCTTTATCAATACGCGCTCTGGAAATTTCCTCAAGACCCGCGCCTGATGGCTATCCCCGGCTTCAACCCGGAGTCGGCGGCCTGGCAAGTCTCGCTTGAGTTTTTGACCGGCTACGTCGTCGAAAAATCTCTCTCCGTAGATAATATATTTATCTTCGTAGTCGTCTTCGGCTATTTCGCAGTCCCCACGAAATACCAGCACAGGATTCTTTTCTACGGCATTATGGGCGCTCTCGTCTTTCGCGCCATCTTCATAGCGCTGGGCGCGGCGCTGATACAGTATCACTGGGTTCTGCTCATATTCGGCGCGTTCTTGATCCTCACGGGCATCAAGATGATGTTTGCGTCCGACAAAGAGATCGAGCCGGAAAAGAATCTCTTGATAAGACTCTTTCGCCGTTTCGTCCCCGTGACTCACGAGCTAGAAGGGCAGAATTTTTTCATACGAAAGGCCGGTCGCCTCTATGCCACGCCTTTGCTCATCGCGCTTCTTTTTCTTGAGATGACCGACGTGATCTTTGCCGTAGACTCCGTGCCCGCGATCTTCGCGCTCACCCAGGAGCCGCTGCTGGTCTTCACGTCGAACATATTCGCCATCCTCGGACTGCGCGCGATGTACTTTATGCTGGCGGGCGCGGTGGACAAGTTTCACCTCCTCAAGTACGGCCTCGCGGTGGTGCTGATCTTTGTCGGTCTGAAGATGGTCTGGCTCAACGACCTGTACGGCGGCAAATTCCCCATCGCGCTTTCGCTCGGCATCATCATCGGAGTCATCGCCTTATCGGTCATCTTCTCGCTGATCTTTCCGAAGACCCTTGACGCCGTCAAAGCGCCGCGCACGCTTCCGGGCGCGGGAGGCGAGAATTGATTTTTTAGTTTTCCGGTTGCTAACATCGCCGGGTGGCTACCGAAAGAGTGATACCGGCAATTGTAGGCCCAACGGCTTCGGGCAAGAGCGAGCTTGGAATAAAGCTCGCTCTTGCCCTTGATGGCGAGATCATAAATCTCGATTCGGTCCAGGTCTATCGCCGCATCCAAATCGCCACGGCCAAGGTTCCGGTCTCAGAACGCCGCAGTGTGCCGCACCACCTTATCGATATAGCCGAGCCGACCGAAAATTTTACGGCGGGCGACTACGCGAGACTTGCAAGCGACATGATCCGCGACGTCGAGTCGCGCGGGCGCATGCCGATACTCGTAGGCGGAACGGGCTTTTACTTGCGCGCGCTCATCGACCCGCTGTTTGAAGGGCCGAAGACCGACTTGAAACTGCGCGAGCGATTGATCGAGAAAGCCGAGCGTCGCGGTCGAGAGCATCTACATCGTTTGCTCAACCGCATAGACCCGCCGTCTGCCGACCGGCTAAAGCCGCGCGACCTGTCCCGCGTGATGCGCGCGATTGAAGTCTATTTTCAAACAGGTCGCCGGTTGTCTGAAGCTCAGCCTCAGCGGCCGCCGCCGCCCGACTTTGCCGCTCGCGTGCGCGTGATCGCTCTAAGCCCGCCGCGCGACGCGCTCTACGCTTTAATAAATCGCAGGGCCGAGCGGATGTTCGAAAGCGGGCTTGTCGAAGAAGTGGAGTCATTGATTCGGGCGGGCGTGCCCCCCGGCGCCAAAGCGTTTCAAGCTCATGGCTACCGCCGCGTGGTCGAGCACCTTCTGGGCGCGCGAACCCGTGAAGACGCGCTCAACCAGATGAAACTAGATACGCGCCATTATGCCAAGCGCCAGCTTAGCTGGTGGCGCGGCTGGACAGGTGTGAAATGGATTTACCGCTTCGGAAATGATCCTGATGCATTTACGGAAGCCGTCGAATACCTGAAAGAAGAGATGACGGATGAATTTATCGCATGATGCGCTTGCGCGCGGCGCGGATGAAAAGGGCTTGAGCGTGACATCTATACCGGCTTGCAATTGAATGCGGCCAGAATAATCATCATCTCCTTTGGAGTGCGCCGATTTGTCAGCGCTTTTGTATTGGCTATCGCCCCGCATCACCGGGCGCGTGAGCGGCACTGATAAAGACCATAATAAAACGCTTCCACGCGCTCCGGTGCATGCGGGTGTTATGCCCTGTGGCAGAATAGGCGAGCTATGAGTAGAGTCCTAAGCTTGTGTTGATAGCATATGAGACTGTTTGCGCTCCTATGCTGAAAACTCTTGGAGTGACGTCTTACATGAAACAATCTCTGGGCGACGCCCTACAACACTGACTTCCGCACGTTGTACAGCCGCCCACGGTTGGACACCAACAACTATAATAGCAAGTGCCGCAGTCCCAGCCGCAATAGCAGGTACAGTCCTGAGGCACAGCGGTTCCATATCCGGCAGCCAGAACGCCCAAAGTGTTTCTGTTGACATTAACGGCTGATGTAACTTGCAATTGCGAGCTGAAAAAGAGACTCGCAAAAAACAGTCATGCTCTTTCGCATACCTATATCCTCCTGACTAATTTGAGGCGTCGCCTAAAATTGTCTTACTTTTGCGCTACTGATTATCGCTTCGTGATCCATTTGTTACCATTCGCAAACTCCATGCTTGCAACTACTAGAGTGTAGTCGCTTACGTTGCCCGGCAGCCACATCTCCTGTGAGTCTAGTCCAGGTCTACTCTTATCTTCCTGGAAGACACCTTCCTTTTTGCTAAATTTCCTCATCATCGCCTTTCTTGGTCCTGCCCACGTTACCGCCTCAACAGAAAAATCCCTAGAAGGCTCAATCTCAAGACTGGTTCGCATGATACATTCTTTGCGATCTGAATGTTTGTGAACCAAGCACAAAGTGAATTCTTTCACAGGCTGATTCGCGTTGTTAACCACTTTAACGTTGGGGAAAGTAATGTGGTTAAGAGAATTTTCTTTGATCCCCGTCAGTTGTTGGTATTCTTCATCTGTCACCTCTTTCACATTGGCGGCGAGAATAAATAGAGGTGATCCTTCGGAGTTGTCTGCGGCGAGGGATAAATCCGACGAATTAGCGACCTTCTCAATAACGGCCTTATTGCGTGAGTTGGCGTCTTCTATCGAAGAATTCCCTACAACGGCTTTCTTGCTAATGCCAATAGTGAGGGCAACAATCATCAAAACAGCAACGCATATTCCAATTGCTATGTGATGCTTGAAAGCAAATCTTTTGGATTGACCTGTTCTAAACATTTTGATCCCTCCTCAGTAAGTTAGGCTTGTCTCTAGCCTGGGTTGCTAGAGCGATTGTGATTGAATAATCCTTTCAGTTTCTGTAGCAGAAACATTACCAGGATTATGCGTACAGCGGGCGAGTGCGAGTATAATCTATTGTATGCATCATTACAATGGCGAAATAATAGTTCAAAAACCCTCTTAGTTGCTCTATTAACTGAATATTTGTGAGCCGATTATAATACGAAATGCTCAGGATGCAAGCACTAAATGTGTCGCGAGCCACAGAACGTGACCTGGATGGTCAACTTTTCCTTCAATGCTTATTTGAAGAATATTTCTCGCTTCGCGCGGCAGACATACATCACTGGTGTGCTAGGTAGTATTTCGACCTGGAGGCGGCAAAGGGCATAACATGGCTTTGGCCTGACTCAAAAGCGGTGACTTGTCACCGCACTCGAAAATAAGCGGTCGCTTTCAATTGCAAGCCGCTATAAAACCTCGACTTTCATCCCTTCATTTTTTCAGTCGGCCTTGCGCCGCTTTCGAGCGGGAGTCGCTTTCTTAGCTTTAGCAGTCTGCTTGCCTGCATATGATTGGCGCATCATGGTCGCCGGGTCGAATAATCGAAAATTGGGATTCCCATAATGTTGATAGGCTCCCCACGTGCCCATGCCGTAGCCGCTTGCCGCCGCTTTCTCTCGCGCCTTTCGCATGGCCGCAAACATAACGTCAGGTTTTCGCTTGTTGGCAATCCCCAGAAGGTTCGAGTAAAGCTCTACAGCGAACTCGCGCGCGGCCGTATCTTCGATGGGCCATGCGGTGCAGACAAAATTCGATACGCCACGCGCGAAGAATGCTTCGGCAAAACTCGGGGCCAGGTCCACGGAACGCTTGTTTGATCGGTCAGGCGTGATGCCCGATTCGCAGGCGTTCGAGAAGATAAATTTTGGGATGCGGTCTATGCGATTTAGCTCTTGCGCCGTCAACCGCTTGCGACCCGTGAAGACCCAGCCGGAATAGGCGGGGTTCTTTTTGTCATACATACAATGCCCCGCGAAATGAAGCACGTCGTAAGATTTCATCATCAATTCGCGCAGCACTTTCAGCCGGGTGGCCTCCTGGGGGCCGAACATGCGAACGACTTCGACGCTGCTCTCGCTTTCATCCTTATATATCTCATTAAACTTTTCGAATATATTCGCGACTGCCTCGCCTTCTTCCAGCGCCCCCTTCAAGGGGGCGTCCTTCGCGGGGTCGGCAATCACCAGCACGCGCAGGACGCGCCTGGGAGGGGGCGGCGGATCGGGCGGCGGCGCAAACATTGTTCGCAATTGCCGCGTGAAGCCTCGCGCCAGGCCGAAACAGGAATCCATCGTAGCTTCCCTTTCGGACATAGTAGAGTCAGAGCGTGAAACCATCTCCCAGTGTATGCGAGCCATAGTGGAATCGAGCAGCATGACGAGCGGAGAATTCGTAGAAAGCGTCGTGCGTAAATCGTCGGGGATCAGCAAGCGACCGAGGAACTCACCTATTTCACCCTGCCTTTTACTCGACAAGGCGACGGCAAGCTCATCATTGGCCTCCATAATCAGATCCGGGTCAAGTCGAACTTCGCGCTCAGGGACCGATGCATTCTCTGTTATAGCGGCGTAGCGATAGGCCTTTCTTTCCATTCCAACCGTGATGCGCGTCGCCATTTGATCGTCGTCGGAAGCAGACCTGCGCCGCCTTCTGGCTCGCTCGTTCTTCCAATCTTGGAAGTCCCAGGCTCTTCCGATCTCCTCGTACTTCCCCAGTTCTTTTTCCCCAAGCTCTTTATAAACGATCTGAATCTTATCTTTCATCGCATCGCGGTTTTCGATTATTGCGTACTCTATATCTTCAATTTTACGCGGGTCGTATTCTACAAAGGTTATCCGCGTGAGCCTGCGGCCTTCATCATCGGGCGACCCGCTCAGCGCGTTAGCTATCCCGCGAAACCAGCCACGGATCGCGTCCGGCACAGAAATATTTCCATTCCCCGAGCCGATCAGCACCGTCGCCAGATGGCGTTTGCCCAAACGCCCCAGCGACCAGCAAAGCTCGCGCGCAAGCACAGTCAGCTCGGGCACGCCGAAGCGACCGGGCACGCCCATCCCCGCTATGGCAATAATACGATCTGTGTCATTCACGCGCGGGTCGGGCAGAAAGAAGGGTTGGCCAAGCTCGCCTCGAATAATTCCGCGCTCGAAGTATTGGGTCAGGATCAAATCGGCGTCCACCAGGTCGCCGTCCGTGTTTGCCGCTTTGCCGGGCAGCGCCGCGCTTATGGCTTTGTCGAGCGACCGCTCGGCGGCTACGGGCTTTACGCCAACGTAGTGGCCTACGGCTAAGGCATCTATCGGCAAAGAGTCGCTGCTTGCCTCTTCGACCTTACTGTTCACAAGACCGATCTCTATGCCGGCAATCTCCTCTTTGCGATCATTCTCCTTGGGCGTAGTCAACATAACGCAAGCCTCCCCTCGCTATACATGCTTATTCGTCGCTCGTCGCGGTGTCGCCTAAATTATTAATGTGATAAACCCATCAATTCTAAAGGTGCGGCCTTTTCTATATCACATGACACGAAATAGAGTCTACGCATTGCAAGGCGGGTTACAGGCTCGAAAGAAGGCGCACAGGCTACCTGCGCCCCGCGACAATCGGTATAATGAGGCCGGCCCGCTCTCTTAAGCATTTATCATTGGCCGCAACACCTCTTTGACGGAGAGACGATTGTGACAAAGCTCATTACTGGAAGACGCGCCCGCTTGCTGATAGTGGTTACGGTATTGCTTTGCGTGAGCTTGAACGCTCAGGCCCAGCGCAATCCGCCGCAAGGGGCGGGGCGAGACTGGCCCACTTACGGCGGGGCGGTCGATAACCAGCGGTATTCCGGGCTTGCGCAGATCAATCGCGCAAACGTATCCCGCCTACAGGTGGCGTGGATTTTTCAAACAGGTTTTTCGACGCCGCAAACATCTTTTGAGTGCACGCCCATCGTTCGAGACGGCGTGATGTACGTGACCTCGGCTAAAGGAGACGTGTTCGCGCTCAAAGCCGAAACGGGAGAGATGCTCTGGGCATATGACCCGCTCGTCGATCTGCAAAGCGTGAAGCTGTGCTGCGGCATCGTAAATCGCGGGGTGGCCGTAAGCCGGGGGCGCGTCTTTATAGCAACGCTCGACGCGCGACTGATAGCCCTGGACGCGCGGACGGGCGAGGTCGTGAAGTCGTTTGGCGAAGGCGGCGAAGTCAAGATCGCAGACCACACGAAAGGCTACAGCGAGACGGCTGCGCCCGTCATCTGGGGCGGCAAGATTTTGTTAGGCGTCGCGGGCGGAGAGTTTGAAACGCGGGGCTTCTTTAGCGCTTATGACGAGCAGACGGGCAAGCTCTTGTGGCGGTGGCACACAATACCCGCGCCGGGCGAGCCGGGCGGCGACACGTGGCCCGACACGGGCATATACAAAGTCGGCGGCGCTACTGCGTGGATGACCGCCGCAGTCGATGAAGCGAACAATCAGGTGATCTTTGGGACCGGCAACCCGAATCCTGACTTCGATGGGGGCGCGCGCGCGGGCGATAATCTTTACAGTTGTTCGATAGTCGCGCTCGACATCAATACCGGAAAGCTCCGCTGGCACTTTCAGCAGGTGAAGCACGACCTCTGGGATTACGATCAATCGTCCTCGCCGATGCTGTTCGATTCCGTAATCGACGGTCGCCGCGTGGAAGCGGTGGGCGCGGCGGGAAAGATCGGCTGGTTCTACATACTCGACCGCAAGACCGGCAAATCCCTGCTCCCGATGCGCGAGATAGAAGTCCCGCAAGACGCGCGTCAGGCGACCGCACGAACACAGGCGGTCCCAACTGTGCCGCCGTTTGTCGCGCACAAGAATATTTTCGCGCCGCCGACAAAAGAGGGAATACTGATTGCGCCGGGCCTGAGCGGCGGGAGTGAGTGGACCCGATGGCTTATAGCCCTCAGACCCGTTTTGCTTACATAGCTGCGGTAGACAAGCCGATGTTTTATACCCTCGAAACGCCTAACCCGTTCGGCCTCGTGCTCGGCGGGCTTGCGGTCGTACCACCGGAGGTCGAGCCTGTGGGCGCATTCGTGGCGATAGATGTCAACACGGGGCGGGTGCGCTGGCGCACGCCTACAAAGCCGCATCCCGTGGGCGGGCTTTGCGCCACTGCGGGAGGGTTGGTCTTTGCGGGCGAATCGAACGGGATGTTTAATGCGCTGGACGGCCAGACCGGCAAGCGGCTCTGGCAATTTCAATGCGGTGCGGGCGTAAACGCCGCGCCCATGACTTACGAGGTGAACGGGCGGCAGTATGTCGCCGTAGCGGCAGGCGGGCTCGCGATGGAAAGCCTGACGAGCGGCCAGGCGGGCCTTACCAATTTCCGGCGCGGCAGCGCTCTATTCGTCTTCGCCCTGCCCGCCCCAGAGAAATAGTCCTGAGTGAAAAACTAAAACAACGCACTAATATTTTTACTCAGGACTTAAGAATCATTTCTGCCTCAACGGCTTGAAATTTATCCGCTCATAGCCTATATAATCGCTGGCACACTCATATCCCCGACTTAAGAGCAAAAAGATGTATACGGGGATAGTTCTGCATTCGATCAACCGGGCACGGGCATATAATAATTGAACGGCGCGTGCCGCTCTGAATAGTTCTTTTAATTAATGTCACCCTTAACAAGGAGAATGCGAAATGAAGAATCTCCGCGTGTTTATCCGCTCACGCCTGAAGGCGAGCCTGGCCCTGTTCGCATTGATTGTGATGTCCGTCCCCGCGTGGGGACAATCACAGGCGACCACGGGCGTCATCGAAGGAATAGTCTACGATCAAAACGGCGCTGTGATCGCAGACGCAAACGTGCGCATCAGGCAGAAAGAGACCGGCCTTGAGCGCACAAGCAAGACGAATGAGGACGGCAGGTTTCGCGCGCTGCTGCTGCCGCTCGGGACCTACTCCATCGAGGTTGAAAAGCAGGGGTTCGCTCGCCTCGTCCGCGAAGACATAGAGCTGTCCGTAGGCCAGACGCTCAATCTTCCGCTCACGCTCCAGCCGGCGGGCACGAGCGAGGTCGTCACCATCACCGGCGATGCGCCCGTAGTCGAGACGACGCGCTCCGAGCAATCTACGCTCGTTGACAAGCGCTCGGTCGAAAACCTGCCCATCAACGGGCGTGACTTCGTCGGCTTCATAAAGCTCGCGCCCACCGTCTCAATCGTGCAGGGGCCGGACGGGGCCGAGATCACCATCAACGGCCAGAAGGGAATTCAAAACAACATCTCCGTAGACGGCGCGGACGCCAACAACCCGTTCTTTGGCGAGCAGCGCGGAGGCCAGCGACCGCAATTCACCATCTCGCTCGAAGCCGTCAAAGAGTTTCAGGTCGTGGCCGACGGCGGCTCGGCTGAGTTCGGAAGATCCTCAGGCGGCTTTATCAACGTCGTCACCAAGTCCGGGACCAACGAAGTGCATGGCTCGGCGTTCGGCTTCTTCCGCGATCAGTCACTGACTTCGGAAAACCCCGATGCGGTCGAGGCCGGTTTGCCTACGGACGATTTTCGCCAGTGGCAATTCGGCGGCTCGATAGGCGGGCCGATCAAGCGCGACAAGGCGTTCTTCTTTTTCGCCTTTGACCAGAATGACGGCACAAGCAAAAAGCCCAATCGCATAGACCCGCGACTGGTCGAGATTTTCGCGACTCGCTTCAACAGCCCCGGCGAAGAAGGCATCATCGAGCGCACGAACGACGCTACGGCCCTGCTTGCGAAGCTCGATTGGAACGTCAACTCAAAGAACCTGCTCACGGTTCGCCACAACTACAGCCGCGCCGAACAGGTCAACGGCACTTTCGACGTGCCGACCTGGGGCCGCAGCGCGAACGGGCGCGAGACGGACAACTCGAACGCGTTCATCACTCAACTGGTGACGACGTTCACGCCGACCCGGTTAAACGAGTTCCGATTCCAGTATGCGCGCGAAGCGCGTCCACGCTTTTACGACGGGCCGGACATCGCCGACGTGGCTATCGGCGGCATCGATCCCGAGACGGGCGCGGAGACGGCGTTTCGATTCGGGCGACCGTTCTTTCTGCCCGTGCCTGAGGTAGACAAGCGCTGGCAGTTTACAGACAACTTCTCGATCATTAGCGGCTCGCACTCGATAAAGATGGGCTTCGACTATAACCAGACGAGCACGAGCCAGACCTTCGTAGGCTTCGGGCGCGGTCGCTACATATTCGCGTCGGTCGAAGCATTCCAAGATTATCTTGACGACCCTGCTGATTCCGGCGGGCTGCTTCTGTTCTTGCAGTTCGCGCCCTTAAACGGGCTTACGGTCGAAGAAGCCGGGACGCAGGAGTTCACTCAAAAGGAGCCTGAGTTTTATATTCAGGACAAGTGGCAGCCGAAAGCTAATCTATCGATCAGCTACGGGCTTCGCTACTACGCGCAGATTCAGGACCAGCCCATCACGCCGCTCGAACAGCGCCCCTACGCGCAGTTCATAGGCCAGCCCGGCTTCCCGTCGGACGGCACGATACCGTCTGAAAAGAATGGATGGCAGCCCAGATTGGGTATTGCCTGGGACCCGACCAACGATTCGAAGACGGTGATCCGCGCGAACATAGGCATCTACTATGCGCGCGTGCCGGGCCTCGTGCTTGCGGGGCCGCGCAACACCGACGGCGCGATAGCGTTTAACATTTTCACCTGCTGCGCCCTTCCGTTTTTGCCTACGCCGCCCGCGGATCTGGGGATATTCGAAAACACCGCGAGCTTCGCCCCGTTCAATCCGGGCGTGCGCGTCTTTGCGGAAGACTTCCAGAACCCGCGCACGTTGCAGTGGGGCATGTCGGTCGAGCGCGAAGTCGCTAAAGACCTCACGCTCTCCGTCGGATTCAACTACGCGAACACCGTTCACCTGACGCGGTTCGTCAACAGAAACGGGCCGAGCTTCCAGGGCAATTTCGCGCCCGACGGGCGAAGGCTTTTTGACGGGCCGCAGCCGTTCGCCAAACCCGACGGCTCAGGCATAGGCGAGCTTGCGACGACGGAATCCTCGGCGCGCTCGCTTTATCGCGGACTGGTCTTTACGGCAAACAAGCGGTTCAGCCATCGCTTCCAGTTCCAGGCCAACTACGTGTTGAGCTGGGATTATTCGGACGACGACAACGAGCGCGACCCGTTCACGTTCCGCTACGCAGACGTGCTGGACTTTGGCCCTGAGTACAGTTATTCGGATCGCGACCAGCGCCACCGTTTCAACGCGTTCGGGGTCTTCCAGTTGCCCGCCGAGATCGCGCTTACGACTATCTTCCAGGCGCGATCCGCGCAACCGGATCAAATATTGCTGGCAGACTTGAACCTCGACGGCATCTTCAACGACCGCCAGTTCGTCAACGGCCAGGATGTCGGGCGCAACACGCTCAGGAAGAAGAATCAGTTTTACACTTTCGACTTCCGCTTGAGCCGCATCTTTAAGTTTGGCGAAGGTGTTCAGTTAGAGCCTCTGATCGAAGTCTTTAATCTGTTCAACAACACGAACCTGATTTCGCCTCCGCGGCCGCTCCTGCAAAACTTCGACGGCACAGTCCGTTCGGGTTTTGGCGAGCCGCGCCAGGCCCAGTTAGGATTGAAATTCCGCTTCTAGAGCGGTTGGAATGAAAGAAGATTCACCGCCGCAGACACAGAGAGCACAGAGCGGGCGCAGAGAAAACAAGCAAAACTCTGCGCCACCTTTGCGTCCTCTGTGTCTGCGGCGGTGAGACGTCTCTCGCATACAGTACCCTCCTGTGTAATCCGCTCTGATCCGTTTCTATCTCGTTCGTCAGACAACTCCCCTTTTGCGCGTCTATTTCCATCGAAATCATGATTGGCAGTTAATAATAATGAGTATGGAACTTGAGCGAGACTGCTGATAATATCTCGCTCGACACTATGCCCACAGCCTAAAGATAACGCACGGGAAGTAAAAGCCGGTGATTACCGCCATTCTAATTACATTGTTTGTGCTCGCAGCCTCCGGGTTAGCTTTATATTTCTGGCAGCGCCCCGGGCAAGACGACCATATTGATAAGCTCGCGCCGCCGCCTGAGGTCAGAGGGTTATTCGACGACCAGACTTCTGAAAGCGAACCGATTCATTCCGGTAAAGAAGAGGCCGCGCAAAGGCGTGAACGGCTGCTTGAGCGCGCAGCCCGCGCCGATAGCAGCGCGCTCGATGAAGCGCACCAGGCACGTGACCGCAATCTTTATAACGAAATCTTGAACGAGCTTACGCGACAGGCGGAGAAAAACCGCGAAGCATTGCGCGCGCTCGTCGAATACGTCACGGAAAACAAAGAGTTACGCTCGAACGCCCGCCTTGCTCAGACCTTGATCGAGAGTTTTAAACAGACTCCCGACCGCCGCGCTGTTGCAGATATGCTGCACGTAGCAGCGCTCACGGACGACGCGGCCATCTATGAGCGGGCGGTTGAAGAAGCGATGGAGCTTTGGCAACGCGGGCAGCCATCCGGATTGACAGCGGAGAACCTGCTCGCGCTGGTGGAAAGCCAGTACTGGCTGCTCTCGCCGGAAGCGAGGCGTTCGGGCGCGGGCTTTGCGCTCAGACAGAGTCTTGAAAGATGCCGCCGTCAACTGGCGCAGGCGGCGCGAGCCCGATAAGTCGCAAGCGCCTAACAACAGTCTGTCGAGAATAGAGGAACACCATGAACAACATTAACCTAGTGTCTTACGCTCCGTATGCAATCGGCGGCTTCATCTTGCTGGTGATGCTAATCATTATCTTGAGACGCATACTGGTCAACGTAGGTCCGACTGAGATTGCAATAAAGGAGCGGCGCTATTTCGGCGCAAAGATGCCGCCGGGCCGCGTAGTGGCGACCGAAGGCGAAGTCGGCATACAGGCGGATGTGCTAAAGCCGGGACTTCATCTGATCAGATGGCCGTTCGAGCGCGTAGTACGCAAGGTGCCGTTGATCGAGATAGGGCCTGACGAGATAGGCATTATCGAAGCCATAGACGGCGATCCTATGCCGCCCGGCAGAATACTTGCGCCCGACCGCGCTCAAAACGCGCATAACAATTTTCAAGACCCTATAGCCTTCATCAAGCAGGGCGGCGTAAAGGGAATCCAACTCCGCACGCTTCCTCCGGGGCTGTGGCCGATCCACCCTTACCTGTTTCGCGTCTCGGTGACAAAGATGACTATCATCCCGCCGGGCAGGGTAGGGATAGTGACGGCGGCAGACGGCGGGCCGCTTGATGCGGGCCGCCTGCACGGCAAAGCTATAGACGGGCATCGCAACTTTCAGGACGCCGAGCAGTTCATCGCATCGGGCGGGCAGAAAGGGCCGCAGGTTGAAATTCTCACGCCCGGAACCTATCGCATCCTGACGGATTCGATTCCTATCGAGGGCGGCGCGGATCGCAAGCCCGGATTGTTTTTCGTCCGGCTCTATGACGCGACCGTAATCAACGAGAACAACATAGGGCTGGTCGAAGCCCTGGACGGCGCGCCGCTCGACCCGCGCGATTACGTCGCCGTGCCGGTCGAGGGCCACGACAATTTTCAGGATTGCAACGAGTTCATTCGTCACGGCGGCCAGCGCGGGCCTCAGAAAGACATACTGCTGCCCGGCACTTACTACATTAACCCGCTCGTCTTCAAAGTGATCCCTGAGTCCGCCAAAGAAGTCAAACCGGGCGAGGTCGCCGTGATCGTTTCAAACGTCGGCAAAGACCCGTCGGAAGATGTGCGCCGCGCGATGGCCGATAAAGTTCGCGAGAGGCTGGAGCGCGAAGAGAAGGAGCAAGTCGCAATGTCTGCGGCCCGGTTAGACAAGCTCGACACCGAAGACCGCAGCGTCGCCGAGCTTCAAGAAGAGCTGGCCCTGAGCGACCCGGCGGATAGCCGCCTGGATGAAGGCGCGCACGAGGCTTACGTTGTGCCCGAAGGTTATCGCGGCATACAAGAGACCGTAGTCGGCCCCGGCCGCTACTACGTCAACACGCTCGCCGTCAGCCCCATAGTCATCCCGACCACTAACCAGACGGTTGAATGGACTGCGGGCGAGATTGCAAACACGTTCAATCCGTTCGAGGTGATCTCGAAAGACGGTTTCACGATGCAGCTTGAAGTGAGAGTCGTCTTTCGCGTGAAGCCGGAAGATGCGCCTTTTATGGTCGCGAAGATCGGCTCGATTGATCGGTTGATTCAAAACGTGATGCACCCGCTGATCGATTCGATCTTCCGAAACCAGGCGTCAGAATCTTCTGCGATGGCTTACTTGCAGAATCGCCACGAGGAGCAAGAGCGAGCCGAAGCGCGCGTTCGCGCTCACCTGCTCAAGTATCACGTTGATGTGGTGAACGTCTTGATCTGCCACATACATCTGCCGGAAGAGCTGATGAAGACGCAGACGGAAAAGATACTGGCCGAGCAGCGGCAGAACATGTTCAACGCGCAGCGCGAGGCCGAAGAGAAGCGCATCCAGCTCGAAAGGACCCGCGCGCATGCGGACAATCAAAGAGACTTGATGGCGGCGACCGTCGGCGTCGAAATCTCTACCAAGCGCGCAGAGCAGCGCAAGGCCGAAGGCGAAGGCGAGGCTCATTACATCTCGGCCACCGGTCGCGCGGAAGCCGAAAAGGTTCGCCTGATGGGTGAAGCGCAGGGCGTGGCTTACGCCGAGCAGGTCAACGCGCTGGGCCCGCAGGGCGTAGCATTAGTCGAGATACTGAAAGTGATCGGCGAGAAAAACGTCCGCATCACTCCCGACGTTATGGCTACGGGCGCCGGGGGCGACGGCGCGGGGGGCCTCGGCACGCTACTTTTGCTCAACCTGTTTCGGGAGCGATTGGGCGTCGGCGCTCCGTTCGACTCAAGAGAACGGCTCGCCCGTCCCGGCTAAAAGATAAAAGCCCACGAGCAATCCAGGGATTTGAGATTTCAAATTTGAAATCTCAAATCCCCTTCTTCTTTTGTTCCGCCTTGTCGCTCAATACGTCCTGCCCTAGAATACCCTGCACGATGAGATTCAACATGATTCAAAGAGTTTCGAAACCAGGTTTGCTCGCGTGTGCGCTGATGCTGTTCTGGGGCTGCCCGGAGCCGCCTAACCTGAATTCCAGCCAGCAGAATTCTGCGCCGCCCCGTCAGGCAAGTCAGGCAAGCGCGACAGGCGATGTGAAATTTCAACCGCCCGCCGCGTGGGTGACGGAGCCGACTACGTCAAACATGCGCGTGGCGCAGTACCGGCTTCCGCGCGCCGAAGGCGACACGGAAGATGCATCACTCATAGTCTATTACTTCGGCCAGGGGCAGGGCGGCTCTGCTCAAGCGAACCTCGATCGCTGGATAGGCCAGATGGAACAACCCGGCGGCGGTTCTTCTAAAGATGTAGCTAAGACCGAGAAGATGACCGTCAACGGGCTGAGCGTAACATTGCTCGATGTCGCCGGAACCTACACGGCAGAGATGACGCCGGGCTCAGGCAGCCAGCAAAACAAGCCCCGCTCGCGCATGCGCGCGGGAGTGATCGAAACGCCGAAGGGCGCGTACTTCGTCAAGCTCGTGGGGCCTGAAAAAACGATTGCGCGGTGGGACACGGATTTTATCTCTTTCGTAAAATCGTTCGAGTATAAATAGAGGCCGCGCATGTGCGGGCGTGATAGATGATAGAGATTGCGCTCAAGCTTCTGGAAGAAGGGTTGCCGCTCCCGCGTTATCAACACGAAGGCGACGCGGGGTTTGATCTGCCGAGCCGCATAGACTTTGTGATTGAGCCGGGCGAGCGCGCTACCGTGCCGACCGGTGTGGCCGCGCAGATACCGCGCGGATACGCGGGGCTGGTTCTGCCCAGGAGCGGCCTGGCGGCCCGTCACGGGATCGCGCTCGTGAACTCGCCGGGGCTGATAGACGCGGGCTATCGCGGAGAGATAGCCGTCGTGCTTATAAACACGGACAAGCGGCAGCCGTTTGAGATCAAGCGCGGCGACCGCATCGCGCAGCTTGTCATTCAAAGGATCGAAGAGGCCGTCATAATCGAGGTTGACCAATTGGACGAAACCTCGCGCGGCGCGGGCGGTTTTGGCAGCACTGGCACAAAAACATGATTAACAAAAATATGATTAAAGTGATATTGCAATTGCCCTTGTTCTTGCTGTCGGTGTGCGCGGCTGTCGGTTATGCGGCGACGCCTACGATGAGGCTCGACTACTATCACACGGGCAACGCGACCCAGGAGTTATTCAGCGTTGATCGCGTAGTGATCGAGCCGCTCGCGTGGCCGGGAAACCCGCAAAAGAGTTTGGACCATACCAACCTGGGAAAGTATTTTTTTGAAGTCATCGACCGGGGGACGAATCGCATAATCTACTCGCGCGGCTTTGCGTTGATTTATGGCGAGTGGGAGACTACGGACGAAGCGAAAAGCGCGAACCGCACTTTTCATGAATCGCTGCGCTTCCCCGCGCCTCAATCCTCCGTGCAGGTAGTTTTGAAGAAGCGCGACCCGAAGAATGCTTTTCGAGAAATCTGGTCCGTCATCATCGATCCGAAAGATATTTTTATTGATAATTCAAGACCCGCATCCCCCGGGCCGTTGATAGAGATTCAAAAGAGCGGCGATTCCGCTTCGAAGGTCGACTTTCTGATTCTCGGCGACGGGTACACGTCTGCCGAGCTTAAGAAGTTCGAGCGTGATGCCCGGAGACTTACGGACATACTCTTTGCGACTTCGCCCTTCAAAGAGCGCCGCGCGGATTTCAACGTGTGGGCGCTTTGCCCCGCGTCGGCTGAGTCAGGCATATCGCGCCCTTCGACGGGAGTGCATCGCTCGTCGCCCATCGGCACTACCTATGATGCTTTCGGCTCCGAGCGATACGTTTTGACTTTCGACAACCGGGCATTTCGCCAGGTGGCTTCGTTTGCGCCTTATGAGTTCGTAGAGATACTCGTAAACAACAAGACCTATGGCGGCGGAGGAATATTCGGGCTTTACGCTACGGTCGCGGCAGACAGTCTGTGGTCGCCTTACGTCTTCATACATGAATTCGGGCATCACTTCGCCGGGCTTGCCGACGAGTATTACACGTCCTCTGTGGCTTACGCTCCGTTGACCGAGCGCGTAGAACCGTGGGAGCCTAACGCGACTGCGCTGCTCGATCCTGATAATCTCAAATGGAAAGACCTGGTGGCGGCGGGCACTCCCGTACCTACGCCGTGGAATAAAGAGGCTTTTGAGAATTACTCGCGCGAAATTCAGACTCGCCGCCGCCAGATAAGGGCTGACCGGCGGCCCGAAGCGGATATGGACGCGCTCTTCACGGAAGAGAAAGAGCACGAGAGCCGAATGCTGCGCGAGGAGAAATACGCGGGAAAGGTCGGCGCGTTTGAAGGGGCGATCTATGAAGCGCGGGGATACTATCGCCCACAAGTTGATTGCATAATGTTCACGCGCAACGAAGTGCCTTTTTGCGCCGTCTGCCGCCGCGCAATAGGGCGCGTAATCGATCTCTATTCTCATTGATAAAAAAGCAGAGAGCTTATTACCATGAACCGATGATTAATTATGCGAGAGGCGTTATGGTTACATACAACTGTCTTTCCGACTTTCTAGCAGGTTCGATGCGAAAGTTGATTGCGCTGCTTCTGGTTGCTTTACTTTTGTGCTGGACGCTGCCCGGCGGCGTGTGGGCAGCGTCAGGCAATCTTGATACGAGTTTCGGTAGTGGTGGCAGAGTGACATCCAAATTCCCCCCGTCGTGCTGTGACCGTGTTACTTCTATTGCTATTCAGCCGGACGGTAAGCTGGTCGCGGGAATGCTTGATTCAAGCTTCAACTTTGCGGTCGTGCGTTACAATCAAAACGGCGCGCTTGATTCTACGTTCGGGTCGGGCGGCAGGGTTGTCACACTTCTCGACAACAGCTCAGTGCTGGCCGTGGCCGTCCAGACCGACGGCAAAATCATCGCCGGTGGGAGCGCGCGTAACCCTAACCCCATAGGGCGTGCTTTCACAGTCGTTCGTTATAACACTGACGGCACTATTGATTCGTCGTTTGGCTCATCGGGCATAGCCAGCACACGTATCGGTGGTTCTGACAGAATTCTTGATCTCGCCATACAGCCCGATGGGAAGATCGTTGCGGCAGGCGATGCCGCTACCGGGAGCAGCGGTGATACGGATTGCGCTGTTGTCCGTTACAACAAGGATGGCAGTCTTGATACTTCATTCGGATCGGGCGGCAAAGTCACAACCAATTTTGCCAAATTCGATAGTCTCTTTGACGTTTTTATTCAACCCGATGGAAAGATAGCCGCCGCCGGTTCTGTCACTTTTGACTTCAACCAGTCCGCTGATTTCGCTCTTGTCCGCTACAACGCGGATGGCAGTCTTGATACGTCATTCAGCTCAGACGGCAAGGTTGTCACTGATTTCTTTGGGAGCGCCGATACGGCCTTTGCCCTGGCTTTTCAATCCGACGGTAAATACGTAGCCGCAGGCACCGCAACTGAGTCCGGCTCTACAGACCATCACTTCGCTCTCGCGCGCTACAGCACAGATGGGAGCATAGATCCCACTTTCGGTTTGAATGGGAAGGTCATTACTATGTTCGGAACTCTTGATACGGCTCACGCCCTGGTGATTCAGGCTGACGGCAAACTGGTTGCGGGTGGAATTGCCGGTACTCGCCCCCCGGCCCAGCCGGAGTTTCCCGACTTTGATTTCGCTCTTGCCCGCTACAATACGGATGGCAGTCTCGATTCTGCATTCGGCTCGGGCGGAAAAGTTTTTACCGATTTTCTAGGTGGTGTTGACCAGGCGTTTGCTCTCGCCCTGCAACCTGACGGCAAACTGGTTGCGGGCGGCGGGGCAGGTGACGGGCCGAGTGGTAATGTCGTCTCTCAACTTGCGCTCGCGCGTTACGAAACAGAGGTCGCCGGGCCTCGGATCATCGGCGCATCAGTGCGCGGTAAGAAACTGTTCGTGTTCGCTGAGAACATTGATACCGGCGCTGTGATATTACTCGATGGGGTACAGCAGAAGAGTTTAAACGACGAAGAAAACCCGAACACCATACTGATAGGGAAAAAGAGCGGAAAGAAGATTAAGCGCGGCACGACAGTTACGCTACGGATCAGAAACTCGAACGGAACACTCTCGTCAGAATTTAGATTCACCCGCCCGGCGGATTAGGCGCAAGCGGGTTAAAGCCATCCATACAATCTGCCGCATCAACTCCTGTCACTTAATGACGCTCAGTGTTCAGCGCTTCTGATTCTGTTGCGCGTGTTTAGCACGGATAGCTTTAGCGCGGGCCTCCAGTTGTGCAGCTTCGGTTTCCCGGCCAATCTTGCGTAGTAGCATTGCATAGTTAACCAATGTCATAGCTACTTCAAGATGATCTGGCCCCAGCGCTTTCTCACGAATAGCCAGCGCTCTTTTGTACAGCGGCTCAGCTTCCGCATACCTGCCCTGAAAATAATAAAGCGATGCAATATTGTTGAGGCTGGTGGCTACATTAGGATGGTCTGTACCGAGCGTTTTCTCAGCAATGGCCAGTGCCCTTTTGTACAGCGGCTCTGCTTCCGCGTACCTGCCCTGGTCGGCATACAACAAAGCAATATTGTTGAGGCTACGCGCAACATCAGGATGATCCGGCCCCAGTGACTTCTCAACAATGGCCAGTGCCCTTTTGTACAACGGCTCTGCTTCCGTATATTTGCCCTGGGCATGATACAGATTGGCAAGATTGTTGAGGCTGGCGGCAACACCAGGATGATCCGGTCCCAGCGACTTCTCGCGGATAGCCAGCGCTCTTTTGTGCAAAGGCTCAGCTTCTGCATATCTGCCCTGGTCGGTATACAACAAAGCAATATTGTTGAGGTCTATGGCTACACTGGGATGATCCGGTCCCAGCGATCTCTCACCGATAGCCAGGGTTCTTTTGAACAGAGACTCAGCTTCCGCATATTTGCTCTGAGCATGATATAGCGATGCAAGATTGTTGAGGCTGGTGGCTACATTAGGATGATCTTCACCAAGCGTTTTCTCAGCAATGGCCAGCGCTCTTTTGTGCAAAGGCTCTGCTTCTGCGTACCTGCCCTGAAAATAATAAAGCGATGCAAGATTGTTAAGGTTGGCGGCTACAGAAAGATGGTCTGTACCGAGCGTTTTCTCAGCAAGGGCTAGTGCCCTTTTGTACAGCCGCTCTGCTTCTGCATACCTGCCCTGATGACCATACAGCAGGGCGGTATTGTTGAGATTTCTGGCTACATCAGGATGATCTGGCCCCATCGTTTTCTCCATTATGGCCAGCGATCGCTTGAATGAAGGCTCTGCCTCTGCATAGCTCCCAGCATTAGATAGAGATACCCCCAGGTTATTTATGATAGTAGCATCATCGGGACGTAGCGCCGCTGCTTTCCGATATGCCGCCGCCGATTCTTTGTACCTGCCCTGTTCATTCAATGACTGACCTAGAAATATCGCCGCGTCTGCTACTTCATCCTGCTTCTGCTTTAACTCTCTCTCTCGAATCTCTAACGATTTAGTCAGTTCCTCTGTGGCCTTCGGATAGTTCCTCTCATAAAGAGCGGCCAGCCCTGCTTCATATGGATCGCTGGCCTTGCCTCCCCAGGCTCTGATCGCCTTATCAACATCCTCCGGCTTTAAGCCGAATGCCTTCGACACTTCTGCCAGCGCTTCCTTCCGCTGCTCATCGGTGGTCTTCTCGTTGATCGCTTTAGGCGCGTTAGCGGCATTGAGTCTGGATGCGAGTGCGACGAGCGCTTGCCCGCTCTCAAGCAGCATTCGATCTCCTCGCTCTGCCAGCACCACCTTCACATAGTTCTGCGAATCGTTATCAAAGGGAGGCACTCGGACGCGATTGTTCCAGGGAGAGATGAAAACCAGATCCGCCTGAGAAGGCGCTTGTGCTATTTGGAGGGCGACTTCTGAGTTGGGCCTGGTTTGAGAAGCCAGCTTGATACGCGTCTTACCGTCGCTATCAGAAGGAGAGCCGCGCGACCCATCTCCTTCCGTGGAGAGAACTACTCCGATAATGGGTTTTCCTTGAGGGTTAGATAAGTGAACGACGAGAATGCCATCTTCGGCAAAGACCTGTATGGAAGTGGCGACAGCAGCAACGATGATGAGTATGGAGAGGATAAAGCATCGCATAATCAGATATCTCCTGATACTGGGTATGAGCTTATAAGATAGATCATTTCTTCTGATTCTGTTGGGCGTGCTTGACTCTTATAGCTTTAGCGCGAGTCTCCAACTGCGCGGCTTCGGTTTCGCGACCAAGCTTGCGAAGCAGTCCTGCATAGTTCTCCAATGCTTTAGCTAAATTGGGGTGATCTGCCCCCAGCGATTTCTCATAAATAGCTGCCGCTCTTTTGAACAGCGGCTCTGCCTCTGCATATTTGCCCTGAGCATGATACAGCGATGCAAGATTGTTGAGGTCAGTAGCAACACCGGGATGATCCGGCCCCAGCGCTTTCTCATCAATAGCCAGCGCTCTTTTGTACAAAGGCTCGGCTTCTGCATATTTGTCCTGAGCATAATACAGCATAGCAATATTATTGAGGCCGGTGGCAACATCAGGATGATCCGGCCCCAGAGCTTTCTCACGAATGGCCAGCGCTTTTTTGAACAGCGGCTCTGCTTCCGCATATCTGCCCTGTTCAGCATACAGCGAAGCAAGATTGTTGAGGTTGGTAGCAACATCGGGATGATCCGGCCCCAGCGATTTCTCGGCAATAGCTAATGCTCTCTTATATAGCGGCTCCGCCTCTGCGTATCTGCCCTGAGCACGATACAGCGAAGCAAGATTGTTGAGGCTGGTGGCAACTTTAGGATGATCCGGCCCCAGCGATTTCTCACGAATAGCCAGCGCTCGTTTGTGCAACGGCTCCGCCTCTGCGTATCTGCCCTGGTCAGCATACAGCGAAGCAAGATTGTTGAGGTTGGTAGCAACATCGGGATGATCCGGCCCCAGCGATTTCTCGGCAATAGCTAATGCTCTCTTATATAGCGGCTCCGCCTCTGCGTATCTGCCCTGAGCATAATACAGCGAAGCAAGATTGTTGAGGCTGGTGGCAACTTTAGGATGATCCGGTCCCAGCGATTTCTCACGAATGGCCCGCGCTCTTTTGTATAAAGGCTCCGCCTCTGCATATCTGCCCTGGTCAGCATACAGTCCAGCAAGGTTGTTGAGGCGGATGCCTACATTGGGATGATCTGGCCCCAGCGCTTTCTCGGCAATAGCCAGAGCTTTTTTGCACAAAAGTTCCGCTTCCGCATAGCTCCCGGCGGCGGCTAGAGATAATCCTAGATTATTCATGATCTCAGTATCATCGGGACGTTCCGCTGCCGCCTCGCGATATGCATTCGCTGCTTCTCTGTATCTACCCTGCTCATACAAAGATTGGCCAAGGAACATCGCCGCATCCACAAATTCATCCTGCTTCTGCTTTAACTCTCTCCTGCGAATCTCTAACGATTTAGTCAGTTCCTCTGTAGCCTTCGGATAGTTCCTCTCATAAAGAGCGGCCAGCCCTGCTTCATAAGGATCGCTGGCCTTCCCGCCCCAGGCCCTGATCGCCTTATCCACATTCTCCGGCTTTAAGCCGAATGCCTTCGACACCTCTGCCAGCGCTTCCTTCCGCTGCTCATCCGAGGTCTTCTCGTTGATCGCTTTAGGCGCATTGGCAGCATTGATGGTGGATGCAATTGCTATCAATGCTTGCCCGCTCTCAAGCAGCATTCGATTGCCCCGCTCTGCCAGAACTATCTCTGCGACGTGCTGTGTTGCGTTTTCAAAGGGAGGCACTCGGACGCGTTTATTCCAGGGAGATACGAAAACCAGATCCTTTTTTTCCGGTGAACTGATTATTACAAGAGTAACCTCGTCGTTCGGCTTTGTTTCAGGCGCAAGCTTGATTCGCGCCTTACCCGATACGTCGGTTATCTGTTGTGAGCTATCGCCGGTCGCAGTAATACCTATATCGGCAATCGGACGGCCCTGAGTATCGGTAGCTTGAATGATTAAGAAACGATCCTCTGCATTAGCTATACTGCAGGAAACAATGATAGCGATAGCCGAGCAAAATATTCGCATCAAGCATCGCATACTCACCTCCGTTCAAGGCGAATGGTTGCCGGATGATTTCCGGCAAAGTGATGGGTATTGACCGGCTTGAATCCTTTCGCTTCTACATGGATTTCAACCAGTTGACCGGTTGCTTTATGCGCCGGTAAAACAAATTGCCCGTCCTCTTTTGTTATGAAAGCTTCCTCGGGATAACCGACTATAGTAACTCTCGCTCCCGCCAGCGCGGCCCCCGACTCGTCCTCCACCATGCCGCGCACGAAATCCGGCTTGTCGGGTTCTAACTTCATCGTGATGGACGGACGCGGGTCAGCCCCTAACACCAGTTCGCGTTTTGCAGAAAGAAATGCGCTCTCCTTTGAAGCATAAAAAGTCAGCTTCTTATCGGCGGGCAAACTCGCGGACGGAATATCGAATTGCCATTGCCCGTCAACGCTTTTCGGCACGCTGTCATTCGAAGCCCGTATCTTAACGCCTTCGACCGGCTTATCATTTGAATCTACGACCGTAATTCTGACCATATAAATTGGGATAATTCTTCTGCCTGGTGCTTTATTCTTATTGCGATTATTCGGTTTTGGCGGCGGCGGTTTTGGCGCCGGATTGTCTTTATCTTTATCCGTTTGCGCCGCTAATATAGACGTCATCTCTCCCGTAGATAATGCGCTGAAAGCAAACGTTATCCCAATTATTACGGCAATGACGCGGCCAATCTTCGCCAGCCTCTTAGTCCTGTCAATCGCCCTCATACGATTCCTCCCTTTCCTGCTTATACATCTGTCATACAGTTCAACGGCTGTTTGACAATGACCGCCAAGCTCTATACTTCATTCTACAATTTCCCACAGTTGAATCTTTCCATCCTTACCCCCCGAAGCAAGTACGTCGCCGTTTCCGCTGAAGGCAAGACTAAAAACTCTCTGGCTGTGCTCCCTCAAAATAGTTGGATGCTCGTCACTGTTAACGCCCCATACGGAAATCGAACCGTCAGGATAACCCGCCGCTATCATCCTCCCGTCAGGACGGAAAGCTATGCTGATAACGCTGCCGAGAGGCCCCTCCAGGTTTTTTACCATTTTGCCCTCCGTCGTCTGCCAGAGAAACGCCGATCCTGAATTGCTTCCGGCCGTGAACAACTTTCCATCCTGGCTGAAGGCTCCTCCTCCTTCAATGACGAAGCCGGAGCGCTCCAGCACAGTCTTAAGCCTACTTGAGGCCAGTGACCATATCTCTATCCTTCTCTGTTTGGAGCTAAAGATGGCTACAAACTGCAAGTCGGGGCTGACCGTGAGAATCTGATCATCGGAATCTGGGATAGTGAATGTTCTTAATAGCTCGATCCCATTGGTTATCCCCCACAGGCGCACCGATTTCACACCCTCTCTGTCCGCCCCGGTCGAAGCAAGCCTTTGTTCGTCAGGGCTGATGTAGACCTGGTAAACCGAGCCGGTATGGCTCTCTATAACTTTCGGCTTCGGGTCGTCGCTCGCTTGCCATAATCGAATCTTCCCGTCACGGCTTCCGGAGGCAATCATTTTTCCGTTCGGACCAAATGTGACACAACGCGCAGCTACAGGGTTGCCGGTTTTCGCTAATTCCTTGAGCTGCTCTCCCGATCTTACACGCCAGACGTGTACAGCGCCGCTCTCCTCTGCTGATACCGCTAATTCTCCATCTGCACTTAATGCGACTTCATTGACCCTGCTCTGAGTCTTCAATTGCAGAAGGGGTTTCAAGTTTAACTTTGCAACCGGGTTTTCAGGAATGCCGTTTTCAGGCTTTGCCGGGTCGGGTGAGTTCGACCACAACCAGAGTAGAAGGCTGAAAGCGGCGACTCCCCCAATGATACCAAATATCCAGTAATGCTTCTCTCTCTTTGACCGGTTCCCGCAGGGCGAGAGCATCTAAATTCCCAACAAAAATGAGGGGTTCAACTTTTCGAGCAATTTTGCCAATTCAAATTACCGTCAAAAGTCGAAGGAATTTGCTCATATTTGTATCTGGTATAGAAGTCTAAGAAACCAAAATCCTTATTCTCCTAGAAAATTAGATGCTCTCGCCCTACCGGTTCCCGCCTTGCCGCGAATCAGAAAGCTCTTGATCGCCCTCCGCAACAGCCAACGCGCGATCAGTTTGCGGAGAAGGGAAATCTTGTTTACGGTTTCGCGGAGGCATTGGCCGCAGAGGGCCGATCTCCGGCTTCAGAATGTCCGGTTGATCAGTAATATGACGATAGAGTTGTTCGTATCCTTCCCGGGTGAGGGGTTCGTAATATGTAACGCCGCGCAGCACAACAGGAATGTGCGCCCGGTCTTGCGGAGTAAAGACCAGGGGAATAAATTTGGTGTTGTTGGATTCGGCATCATATAGTTCCTGAGTGATTACCGCCCCTTCCCATTTTGCTCCCGCTCCTTTACCTTTTTTCTCCTTACCCTTGAAGCGCATTTCGTATGTTTCAGTACACACGATGAGAACAAAATCGGCCTCTTCAATTTGGCCGCCCATCCATCGCGGCCAGCCTTGGGGAGGCGATACCACATACTGATCGATGAAGCAGTTGATGCCGTCATTACGCAATTGATCAGCGAGAGCTAAGACCTTTACCCTATGCTCGGGCGAGTCATGACTATAGCTGATGAAAACCCTCAGATGTCCAGGTTGAGAGGGAGCCATTCGATTACTCTCCGCTGAAGATATATTCAGAATATTGCAATCTGAGAGCCGGTTACTCGGTATTGATAAGGAGTCTCAGACTGGGCCGGTATATGATTATATTCCAGCCCCATAGGATTTATGAACGATTTTTAATCTCAAGAGCGGTGAGGCAATTCCGCGCAGCTTGCTGCGCCTCCTTTTCCTCTTCTCCGCTCTGATACCTCGCAGCTTGCTGCGAGTGAGGTTCATTTTATGACCGGGCTTACACCTTGGCGAGCGTCAGCCCCTGCTGATCTTGATACTTGCCGCCCCTGTCGCTGTAGCTCGTCTCGCACTCTTCGTCGGATTCAAAGAAGAGAATCTGTATAAACCCTTCTTCGGCATAAAGCCTCACGGGCAGATTCGCAGCGTTGTATAACTCTACGACAAGGCGACCGCACCAGTTGGCTTCCAGCGGAGTTGTATTGGCCATCAATCCACATCTCGCGTAAGTCGATTTTCCGATAGCGAGCGCCGTAACTTTGCGAGGTATGTTGAATCGCTCGATGGTGACTCCGAGCGCGTAGGAGTGCGGCGGCAGCAGCCAGTAATCCGAGCCGTCATCAGCGCGGCGAATCGGCACGTCAAGCAGACTGTTAGGATCAAAATTCTTTGGGTCGATCTCAGTCCCGGTGACCGGCGAGAAGACCTTGAACTCGTCGCGCGCCAACCGGCAATCGTAACCGTAGCTCGACAGCCCGCAGCTTATGATGCGCCGGTCATCAACCTGTCGCACGAGATGGTCTTCGAACGGATCGATCAGCCGCTGCTCCCTGCACATTCGCTTGATCCAAACATCAGACTTGATTGACATCCACCCTCCTAACACTTTCCTCTGTTGCTGCGATCAGGCGAAGAATGTAGCCGCCCCGCCTCTCGAAGTCAAATCTCTACTACCCGCGCGGGGAATATTTCAGAAGAATTTGCTTTACTCGTTTTGTGATTTTTGTTATAACTTGCTGCGTAAACTGGCCCTGTATTTTAAGTGGACTTACTCAAGCTATGCTCGGGCTTGTAGGTCAGGGAATACGTAAAAACCGTTCTGTTAATTAATAAATAGATTAACTGCATCGCATAAAGCAGTCCGAGAATTGCCCGAGTCCTTAAAAGCGGCCCACTACGGCTGTCCCTAAGCTTAGTCTGCACATACTGCGCAACGCGGAGCGTAGGGGTTTGTGTGCTTGGCGCGACGGATGAATGCCAAGATACCGGCCTTATGATCGTGCGGATATTGGTGTGTAAGAAAAAAACAATAAAGGAGCATCACGATGAGCACTGAAATTTTGACTGACGAAACAATCCAAACCGAGGCGTTTACAAAACACCTTGGAATGTTCGCCTTCCCCAGAGGAGCTAATCTCATAGAAAGAACCCGACCGCTTGGCCGATGGGTCGATCAGCGCACGAGCTTTTCCACCTGGCCTTACGGCCGTTCTCTGAGGTCATCTCCTTCAACCGTCACCTCGCTCTCTTCGCAAAACGGTCGCGTTGTAGAAGGCATCAACTTCGGCTCGCAAGATTACCTGGGCCTTTCTCAGCACACTGCCATCCGCGATGCCGCAATCAATGCCCTGCTTGAGTACGGCCCTCACGCGGCGGCTTCGCCCATGCTGCAAGGCAACACTGCGCTCTCCCGAAGCCTTGAGCAGGACCTCGCGGAGCTGCTCAACATGGATCACGTTCTGTTGTTTCCTACGGGCTGGGCCGCCGGGTTTGGCGCCATCGTCGGGCTCGTCCGGCCTCACGACCACATAGTCATAGATCAACTGGCTCACGCCTGTCTGATGCAAGGCGCCCGCGCCGCCACCGCGAATCATCACTTCTTCCGTCACAACGACGTGGCCGATGTTCGACAGAAGCTCGCGGCGATACGCGCGCGCGACACGAGGCACGCCATCCTCGTAGTCTCTGAAGGGCTTTTCTCGATGGACTCCGACTGCCCGGATATTCGCGGGCTGCAAGAGGCCGCGCACGAGTTCAACGCCGTGCTTTTGGTTGACGTGGCGCACGACCTTGGCGCGAGCGGGCCTCGCGGGACCGGCCAGATAGGAATACAACATATGCTCGGCAACGTCGATCTGGTGATGGGCAGCTTCTCGAAGACGTTCTCAAGCAACGGAGGATTTCTCGCCACGCACGACCTTTCGGTGAAACAGTACGTTAGCATATACGCAGGGTCGCACACTTACTCGAACGCGCTCTCGCCAGTGCAGGCGGGCGTTGTGAAGGAAGCTCTGAGGATAGTTACGAGCGAAGAAGGCGAGCAATTGCGCGAGCGGTCGCTAAAGAATATCTCCGACCTCAGAGACCGTTTCGCCGCGCGAGGGATAGAGTGTTTAGGTCAGGGGTCGAACATCGTGCCGGTGACGGTAGGTGACGAGCGGCTGGCTAAATGGACCAGCCGGTTGTTAGAAGAGAACGGCTTGCTGGCTAACCTGGTAGAGTTCCCGGCAGTGTCGCGTGGCCGCGCCAGATTCAGATTTCAAGTTATGGCTTCGCACACCGAAGATCAGATCATTGATGCGGTCGAGATTTTCTGCCGCTCGCTGGAAGCGGCTCGCGCCAAGGTTTTCTAAAGGATGAGGGATGAAGGATGAAAAGGAATAAGAAGTCTCAGCCTTGAGAGTTCAAATCTTTTTCATCCCTCATCACTTCATCCTTCATCCTTATCTGACTGTTCGCCCACCGAGCTTTTCGTTAAGATGATCGCATGAGCGATCACGCGTTTAATAACGTCGGCGAGTTGCTGGAGGCGCGCGTCCGGAAATACCCCGAAAAACAATTTCTCTTTTCAGAAAGCTCGGGCCGCATATTCAGTTACACCGAGTTTGATAAGGCCATAAATCACGCGGCAGCGCTGCTCGATTCTTTGGGCGCGCGCAAGGGCGAGCGCGTGAGCCTGCTGCTTACAAACTCTGTCGAGTACCTGATATTCTATTTTGCCTGCTTCAAAATAGGCGCGTGGGCCGGTCCCGTCAACGCCCTGCTCAAACCGCAAGAGATAGAATTCATCATCGGCAATAGCGAATCTTCCATTGTCGTCACTCAACCGGACCTCTACTCAAAACTCACGCGCACGCCGTCGCTTCGCTCTTGCGTACTCATCGCTGACGACCAATCAACAGAAATCCCTGAGAATGGTCTTTCCGACAGCACGGTTCGCTACGTATTGCCCGCTCCCGAACAGTTTGCTGCCTTTCACACACCGCCGGATGTTGGCCCTGAAATCACGAGAGACTCGGAAGCGGTCATCATCTACACGTCGGGAACAACGGGCAAACCCAAAGGGGTGCTGCTCACGCACGGCAATCTCTTAGCCAACGCCGAGCAGATAAGCGTCTGGCTAAAACTTTCGCCCCGCGACCGCTCGCTTTTGATAATGCCGCTATTTCATGTCAACGCCTTGATGACAACCTGTCTCGCAGCCCTCTGGGCGGGCGCAAGCGTCGTGCTCGCTCCCCGCTTTAGCGCGTCGCGTCATTGGGAAACGATTTCAACTTACAAGATCACATATTTCGGCTCGGTCGCCACTATGCTTTCGCTTTTGAATCAGACTTACCCCGAAGGCGTTCCCGCCGATTCAGACGTCAGCAGCCTTCGCTTTGCGCTCTGCGGCTCGGCCCCCGTGCCGGTAGAGGTGATGAAACGGTTCGAATCGCTTTTCCGTTGCACTGTTATTGAAGGATACGGGCTTTCGGAATCAACCTGCCGGTCGACTTTCAACCCCACGGACGAACGCCGCCGCGTAGGCTCTGTCGGTCTGCCCATAGGAAATGAGGTTAAAGTCTTTGACGGCGAAGACCGGGAACTGGGGCCGAATGATGTGGGGGAGATAGTGCTGCGCGGGCCTAACATAATGAAGGGCTATTATCATAACGAAGCGGCCACGCGCGAAGCCTTTCGCTCCGGCTGGTTTCATACGGGCGATCTCGGATACCGAGACGAAGACGGCTTCTTTTACATAGTTGACCGCAAAAGCGATATGATCATTCGAGGCGGCGAGAACATCTATCCGCGCGAGATCGACGAAGTCTTGTACCAGCACCCGAAGGTTAAAGACGCCGCTACCATAGGCGTGAAGGACGCGCTTTTCGGCGAAGAGGTCAAATCCTATGTCGTGCTGCGCGATGGCTTTCAAGCAACCGAGCAAGAGTTGTTGGATTTTTGCCGGGAGCGGCTGGCAGATTTCAAATGCCCGAAGTCGATACAGTTTCTTGACGATATTCCAAAAGGCCCGACAGGCAAGCTGCTCAAGCGAGAGTTAGCCGAGCTTGAACGCGATCCAGAAAGCGAGCGCGAGGCAGCCGAAAAATAACGCGCCGCACACCATCGCCTCGCCTATGCGAAGCCGGCGAGAGCCTACAAGGTGCGGGTGTCTGGTCTCGGCCCGGGTGATTGAAGTTGCGATCCAGTGAGAAAGCGTTATCCAGATTAAAATACCGACCGCCAGCCCTATGATCGCTGATACGAAATACAATTCCGAACTCCTCTTTACGGTTTAGCCAGCAGGCGCAACTGCTTTGGCGTCAGCAGCCATATCAGGTTGCCGTGAAGCGTCGGCACGGTCTCGATGACGTTGATAGAGCAGACGCCGCCCTTCTTGAGCATTATTGATAAATTACCATTGCCCTGCACTATTCGGCTCACAATAAATCCCAGGTCGGGCTGATGGCCCACAAGCGCCAGGGATTCCACGGTCGCGCGCTTTTTTATCTCGGCAAACAGATTGTTGCTTGAAGCGCCCGGCTTGAGATTATCGGTCGGCGCTATATCTTTTTTTGAGAGCCCAAAGGTGGTCGCCACTATATCCGCCGTCTCAAGGGCGCGCACGAGCGGGCTGGTAAGTATCAGGTCCAGCTCGACCCCGAGCTTTAGCAGCCCCTTAACCACCTCGCGCATGCGTTCGCGCCCCTCGGGGGTGAGCGCGCGCTTTTCATCCGTGAAGTCGTTCTTCTTATCGAGCTGTTGGGCTATGGCGTGCCGGATAATATAAAGATCCATCGACAGGCGATTATATAGAAAATAGGGGCCAGGGGCCATTTGTAATTTCAAATTTCAAATTTGAAATTACAAATGGCCCCTGCTTGAGGTAAACTTTTTCAAGAGCGCAAACACACGTTTTAAGGCCGGCAATGACACTCAATCCGAAACCGTTTTATCTTGGCCGAATCTTTGGCATACCGATCCGCGCGCATTATAGCTGGTTGCCGGTCTTTCCTTTTTATGCGTGGGCCATAGCTCAGTTCCTGCTCCCTCGCGAGATGAAAAATCTGGGGCTTGAAGAACTTCCCGGTTATCAATACTGGGCGCTGGGGCTTATGACATTGACGCTGCTATTTGCGTCCGTCCTTGCGCACGAGCTTTCGCATGCCATCATGGCGCGCGCCGAAGGGTTCGGGACCGGCAATATCACCCTCTATATGTTCGGAGGCCTCGCTTCACTCGAAGGCCAGCCCGCTCAACCATCTTCGGAATTCAAGATCGCAATCGTAGGCCCCGCCGCGAGCTTTCTTGTCGGGTTGATTTTCTACGGCCTCGCAGAGTTGATCGATTACAACACGAGCGCAAACGCAATCAGTCTCGTGCTGCGCCACCTGGGGCTGGTCAACTGGTTCTTAGCCGGGTTCAATATCCTGCCCGGAATGCCGCTCGACGGCGGGCGCGTGCTGCGCGCGTTGCTGTGGCGCTTCAATAAAAACTTTCGGGTGGCGACGCAACTGGCCGTCCGCTCAGGTTTTATGATCGCCTTCGCGCTCGTGGCGCTCGGCATCTACTCGTTTCTTTACCAGGAGCGCATCACCGGGCTGTGGAGCATCGCAATCGGGTTAATGATCGCGCTTATGCTCAACACGACCGCAGGCCACTCGCACCGCATCCTGCGCCCGAAGCGCGGCACGATACAGGAGGTGATGAACCCTGACGTGGTGCTCATCCCGCCCAACATGAAAATATCCGACTTCATAGATAAGGTTCTCAAAAACAATCACCACACGAGCTTTCCCGTGGCTCTTAATAGAAAGCTCCACGGGCTGCTGTTGCTCGAAGAGTTGAAGTCGCTCCCCGAAGAAGAATGGAACCGCGTCGAAGCGCGCCAGGTCATGCGGCCTGTTGATAGCTCGATGTTTTTGAGCCTGCAAACTTCCATAGAAGCGGCCCGTTCTTTGATGGCAGGAAACGGTCTGGGTCGCGCGGTCGTGATCGATTCAAACGGGCTTATCGTCGGCTACCTGACTTTGGGCGACATCGGAAAGTAACTTTCGTAAGAACCCACCAACACGACTGTTCGAAACGCGCGCGGATTGTTTACTTATTTCGCTTTGTGAGCGGCTGCGCGGTTTTTCTTGAGGTAAGAATTAAACCCGGCAAAAAGGGAAGCGGCGATGCGCTCGCGGAACGCCGAAGTCTGTAGCAGGGCTTCGTCGCGCGGGTTTGACATGAAAGAGACCTCGGCCAGCACGCTCGGCATAGCCGCGCCCATCAGCACGGCGAAAGGCGCGTGCTTCACCCCGCGATTCGTCGCGGTGCGCGGCGACGCAGCCCCTATGCCGCGCACAAGCCCCGCTTGAATATAACGCGCAAGCTCTCGCGATTCGGCAACGCGATTGCCGACCGTTACGCTTGCGACTACGGGCTGGAGTTTTTCAGCCGTGCTCTCGGAAGCGAGTTTCGCATTCTCGCGCGTTGCGGCTTGAAGATCTTCGGATTTCGCGCGGTCAGGGCTCAGGAAGAAAGTCTCGACGCCGGAAGCCACCTTCGAAGGGCTGGCATTGGCGTGGATCGAAATGAACAGATCGGCCCGCCGCGAGTTCGCTATCGCAGTTCGCTCTTCGAGCGCGATGAAGCGATCCGCATCGCGCGTCAATATGACTTCGACATCCGGGTAATTGCGCTTGATGTAACCCCGCAACCGGCGCGCGACATCCAGCACCAAATCTTTTTCGCGCATGCCGCCGTGGCTGATGGTTCCCGTGTCGTGGCCGCCGTGGCCGGGGTCTATCACCACACACTTGACGGGCGCCCCTGTCGTTCTGCCGTCAACCGTCGTTGCGACCGCGCCCGTTGTCGGCGGCGGCGTTTTAGACTGGTTATGCGCGTCCGCCGGGTTGAAAGGCAGTATCGGATCAGTGATCTCAGGAAGCGAAAGAATCGCCCCTCCCTTTGAAGCTAGTCCACTCGATTTCGCCGTTGACTCTGACACCATTCTCTTTTCCGGTTTCGCCGCGCTTGTAGAATCCGCCGGACGCGGCGCATTGCCTGCGGGGCTGGCGGGTGCGCTTTCATGCTCAGTGGAAGCTGTCTCGTACCTGGGCTTCTGAGCAGCGCCGGCGGCGTGCAGGTTGATGACGATGCGCTCAGGCGAAGAGAGCCGGAACACGGAATGATCCGAAAGCGAGCTTACCTCTATGTCAACTTTTACGCCCGATTGATTAGAGCCGGTGACGATGATTCGCTTGAGCAAGCTGGACTCGCCTACAATGAAGCGCCGCCCGTAAAGCGACGACGAGACGGCTGTGCCGCTCAACAAGACGCTCAATCGACCAGCGCCCGATTGCGAATCTGTGTATGAGGTTTCGCCCGACAGGTCTATGACCACGCGCGCGTAATCAGGCCCGCTGAAGTTGCGCACGTTCGTAAGCCGCACCTGATCGGTCGCCGGATTGAGGGTATTGCCAGTCTCTGAGGCAGAGACAAAAACGTCGGCTGGGCGATTGCTCAACTGCGCTTCAAATCGCGTCAGCACGGCCCGCGCCTCGCGCGCCATCACCGAGTTGGGATAATGCGCGATCAGTTCTCGGTAAGCTCGCGCCGCGCCGTCCAGGTCTTGCAAGTTCTCTTCGTAAATCTCAGCTATGTTGATAAGCGAGTCGCCCACGAAACTGCTCTGCGGGTGATCGGATACTATTTTTCGGAGCGTCTCTATGGATTGCTGGTAGAGCGCGGAATCGCCTGTGACGTCGGCCATCTCGCGTTGAAGCTCGGCCATTCTGAGCAGCGATTCGGCTGTAAAAAAAGTGTCCGTGTTCAGGCGTATGACTTGAGAGTAAGCGTCGAGCGCGCGGCGGTAATCGCTGCTGCTCCTCTCTTCGAGCGGGCGCTCGTGCAGCGCGCGGCTAAAATCTTTGGCGTGCAGAAAGAGGCTTTCAGACAATGAGCGCGGCCCGCGCGCTGAAGCGCTTTCCGGGTCGGCTGCATTCAGGCTTGGCCGTACCGTCAGACAGAAAGCCAGCGCGAAGACAATTGCATTGACTATCAATTTGTCGCGCCCTGGTCGTTTCATATTTATTCGGTTAATGGGGCCGTTCTACAGGGAGCAAAGCCAGTACAAAACCCTGAGTGAATATTTAACTCGCCAAAGCTTACCGCGAGTCCCGCTCAGTATACATCAAAAAAGGGCCGCATATAAGTACCCATCGAGGGAAGGGGTCAGGGGTCGTGGGTCAGACATTTGAAATCTCAAATTTCAAATATCCCCTAATAATTATTCGACAGTCGGCCTGCGCCGCTGCCGGAAAAGGTCATAGCAGATGGGGCTACGGGGCCGCTTGATGCGACTGTCTGCGCGCGCCCAACCCTGTGCTTGTCGCGCCCGTAGCGCGCCGATATGACTTTTACATAGTGCTGAGTTTCGCGGTATCGGGGCACGGTGTAGCCGTTTCTGATGACCGCGCCTTCGCCCGCGTTGTAGCCCGCAAGCGCCAGCTCAACGTCGCCGTTAAACGTGTCGAGCAGAAAGCGGAGATACCTCACGCCGCCTTCGATGTTTTCAGCCGGATCATAAATATTTACGACGCCGAATCTCCGCGCGGTCGCGGGCATCAACTGCATCAACCCCGAAGCTCCCTTGTAAGAGCGCGCTCGCGGGTTAAAGCCCGATTCCTGTCTCATAAGAGCGAATATCAGGTTGGGATCGACGCCGTGCCGCGCGCCCGCCTTCATCACCAGATCGTCGTAAACCGGGTTGCCGGTTGTGCCGACGGTCGAAGAGACGACTTGCGGCTCTGCCGTCGCGCCGGACATAACGACAGGCGGCGGCGGCGTAGGCGTAGCGGGTGACTGCGCGGCGACTGCCGGTTTTGCCGCGTCTTTCTTTTGAGCACCCGGCTGCGATTTGCCCGCTTTCGGAGCGGCGGCTTTCGGGTCTGCTGGCTTTTGGTTTTGCACGGGCAAGGCTGACTCGTGAACTACCATGACGGGCGTGCGCTGGGCGTCGGCGTCTTCGGGCGTGTCTTGCTCCTGCGCGCGCGCGTCAAGAACTACGATTCCCAGAAGAACAACAAGTGCGAGGACGATGGATAATTTCATTTACCCTCCGGTTTTCTTGGGGCAAGTTTATCCGGTAAAGGCGTGTCGTATGCCGAACGGGGCAAACGCTTCTGGGGACGATTTGCGAGTGGTGTTGAAAACTCAGGTGGGAGCCGTTTCTCAACCTCACTTCGGCGGCCAGTCATCCTTACTAAAGGATGAGGGATGAGGGATGAGGGATGAAAAGGAATAAGAAGTCTCAGCTACAAGAGTTCAAATCTTTTTCATCCCTCATCCGCCGTGCGCGAAGCGCATCATCGGCCAAACTCATCCTTCATCCCTCAGAAGGCCTTGGCTTTGCGACCCAGGATCACTCCTGGTGTGCCTTTATCGGTGACCTTTTTAACAACCTACTACGCGGCCAGTCTAATATGCTAGTCGAGCTTTGTCAATAATTAGATATGGTTGAGCAAAGCGCGTCCGGTTGACGCTCTTTTAAGCCGGATGCTAACCTTTGAGGTTGCGAAAAGAAAGGTTTTATAAAGCTTAACTATGGCATTTTGGAAACGAAAAAAGGGAGCCGACATAATCACGCTGGGCCTCAACCGCGCTGCCACGGCCGAAGAAGAGGCCATAGCGAAGTTGCCCGATGAGCCTGAAACCGATTTCATTGATAAGTTCAAACAGGCCGTCGCATCAACTCGCGAAACCCTCTCGGAGCGCATAGATGCGGTCGTAGGCGTCCGCCGCCAGATAGACGCCGATGTTCTCGACGAGCTTGAAGAGGCGCTGATAGGCGCAGACATAGGCGTGCAAACGTCGCTTGAGATAATTGAAAAAGCTCGCCAGCAGGTCGCGCGCAAACAGCTTAACGACGTTGACGAGCTGAAGCGGCTTATCAAATCCGAGCTTCGCGAGATACTCGACGCGGCTGAGCGCAATCGCAAGCGCGGCACCGTGGCAAGCGAAACCGAAGTGCCTCTCGACATAAAACCTTATATGGTCATGATCGTCGGCGTGAACGGGGTCGGAAAGACTACGACCATAGGCAAACTCGCGCACCGCATCAAGAGCGAAGGCAACGAGGTTTTAATCTGCGCCGCAGACACTTTTCGCGCTGCCGCCAACGACCAGCTAGCCATTTGGGCCGACCGCTCAGGCGTTCCGCTCGTCCAGCAGAAGCCCGGAACCGACCCGTCGGCGGTGCTGTATGATTCGATAAATTCGGCGCGCGCGCGTAACGCCGATGTCTTGATTATAGACACCGCGGGCCGGCTGCACACAAAGCTGAACCTGATGCAGGAGCTTGAAAAGATGCGCCGCGTGGCGGGCCGCGAAATAGAAGGAGCGCCGCACGAAGTACTTCTCATCATTGACGCGGTCACGGGTCAGAACGGGCTTGAACAGGCTCGCCAGTTCACCCGCGCCGTGCCCGTGACGGGATTGGTGCTTACGAAGCTCGACGGGACGGCGAAGGGCGGAATCGTCATCGCCATCGCAAAAGAGCTTGGCATCCCTATAAGGTATGTCGGAGTGGGCGAGAAGATGAACGACCTCATAGAGTTCTCGCCCGAAGCTTATATAAACGGCTTGTTCGAATGATCCTTTAACTCGCCAGGGCCTTCACCTGCTCTTCGTCAGCCGCGCGTCTGCGCTCGACCACCATTCGCATTCCGCCACGCGGGCGCAAGGTTATCATGGGCTTTGGCTCGACCCTCTCGCCCGCCGCCAGTCGCATGCGCCAATGCTGTGCGATGGTCGCGATCAGCAACACGCCTTCAATCCAGGCAAACCCTTCGCCTATGCAGACGCGCGGGCCGCCGCCGAATGGGAAATAAGAGAACTTTGGCCGCGCTTCTCGCCCGGCGGGAGTCCAACGCTCAGGGTCGAATTTGAAAGGATCAGCGTAGTAGCGCGGGTCGTGATGCATCACCCAGGGACTCATCAGAATTATCGAGCCTGCGGGGACTGTGTAGTTATCTATCGGGTAATCCTTGAGCACCTGTCGCCCCATCGCCCACGCGGGCGGGTATAACCTCATCGCTTCGGCAAAGACCATCTCTGTGTATTTGAGCCGCGCAAAATCTTCGACCTCGGGGAGACGGCCCTCAAGCACCGAATCGATCTCGGCGTGCAATCGCGCTTCGACATCCCTGTGCTGGGCGAGCAGATACCACGTCCAGGCGAGCGCGTTTGCGGTCGTCTCGTGGCCCGCCAGGAAAATCGTCATCGCTTCGTCGCGCAGTTGCAGATCCGTCATGCCGCCGCCGTCGCCTTCTTCGTCCTGGGCTATCAGCAGCATTGAAAGCAAATCGCCGTGGTCCTTGCCGCTCGTGCGATGCTCATAGATGATGCGATAGATCGTAGCGTCCAATCTTTTTCTGGCTTTCAGGAAGCGAAAATTGCTCGGCAGCGGGAGCTTCATCAAAAGGTTAGGAAAGGGGGACGTGATGCGATCAAACAACTGCATTATGTCCGTGAGCGCCGTGCGAATCTCGGCTGCTTCCGATTCTACGTCGGCGTCAAAGAGCGTCTTTCCGACGATGGCTAAAGTCACGCGCATCATCTCCTGAGAGATGTCGAGCGTCTCGCCGTCTTTCCAGCGGTCGCGAGTGCGCGCGCCGTACTGGGCCATCACTTCCGCGTAAGCCTTCATGCGCTGGCGATGAAACGCGGGTTGTGACAGGCGACGCTGGCGGCGGTGAAACTCGCCTTCGCTCGTAAGCAACCCCTCGCCCAAAAAACGCTTCGCCATTCTGAAGCCCGCGGCTCTTGATAAAGTTGCGGTTGTTTGTGACCAGGACATCGCGTATGTGGTCGGGGTTATTGACTAGGAAGATGGCTTGCGGGCCGAACTGAAGATGAACGATGTCGCCGTGCTCTCGCGCAACTGTGAGCAGGAAGTTGAGCGGGTCGCGGCGAAAATCCAACAGGCTGCCGATTACAGGTTTACCTTTCGGCCCGGGGGGGTAAGAAACGGTTGTCATTTATAACTCCATAGAGTCGCTGACCGAGGCGCGCAGATTTAATTATGCACGTATGATGTCGTAACTGGCTAGAAGATTAAGAGAGTAGTTGTGGAGATTTCTTTAGCTGGCATATCTCTCTTCGACCGTGGCGGCGAAGACTATCATGCCGATGACGCCGATTATACCGGCAATAATGAAAGGCGTCTGCGGGGCGATGGTCCACAGCAACCCGCCGATTGCCGAGGCAGGCGTGATGGTCAGGCTGCGGATGAGGTAATACAAACCCACGGTTCGCGCGCGCAAATGCGGCTCTGCAAAATCGACTATCATAGCCTTGCGCGCGGGCTCGCCGATCTCTCTAAGCCCGCCGATGATAAAAGCAGCTACGAGCGCCAACATGCCTTTCGCCATCACGACCGCCACCGGAAAGAGCGCGAAGCAGAAGAAGGTCATTATCACGAAAGGCTTGCGCCCTATGCGGTCGGCTATCTTCGCCGCAGGGATGTAGACGAGCAGCGACGTGGCCATCTGTACGGCGACAAGCGCGCCGTAGCGTGCCGTGCTCACGCCGAGTATGTTCGTCACGTAAAGCACTATCAATACTTCCGCAAGCCCTTCGCACGTCCTGATGATGATGTCGGATATAAGCAGCCGCTTTAATGCCGCGTGAAACGATTTCCAGACGCCTCGAATGTTTGTGGCCTCACCTTTATTGATTGGGATGTTGACGGCCATCACCGCTATGGCTGTAATCACTGCGAGGCCGAGTGTGATGACAAGCCCTCTTCTGACGCCTGCCGTGACCGACGTGGCCGCGATAAAGGCGCCGCCGACTATCGGCGCGATTGCCATCGGCACGCGCTTGATTAACGATTGGAGAGTAAAGCCCATAGCACGCCGATCTTTTGGAAGCGCATCGCCGATCACTGCGAAGATGGCCGGGCTCGCCATGCTGCTCCACCCCATAGCGAAGGCAAGCCCGACGAAAACGAAAGGCCAGGAAGGGCTGAACAGATAGATCAGATAACCTACGGACGCCAGCGCGATAAAGAACTGAAATGCTCGGCGTCGCCCCACGCGGTCGGCAAGCCACCCGCCCGGATACTGGTACACGGCGTCGAAGAAATCTTTCAGCGTGCCGAACGCGCCTACAGCTACCGGCCCTGCGCCGAGCGATTCAAGGTACTTTGGGAGAAACTTCTTCCATAGCTCTTCGCCCATGCCCAGCAGGAAAACAGCCAGGGACGCGGCGGCCACGTTGCGCTCAAGGCCGAGGTAATCGATCAGGCGGCGGCTGCGGCTCGCAGAGGTTGGCATGTCTTCACGTTTGCCTTTTGCCATCATGTAAAATTGGGCCAACCCATTTTTCATCTACCTCAATGTTCGATCAATATATCAGACGGCAAGTTGAATAAACATATTCGGACCGGTGACGCACCGGGACGGCTTACCTTTCCATAGAGCACATCTGTATAATGCGATTCAGCAATTCGAGAGAACTACAAAATGGAGCTTGAATATGAACGGCATTCCTGAAATCGGGCAGAAGGTCTTGAATTTTATTGACGGCCAATGGGTGCAGTCAGAAACCGACAAGTGGACCGATAGGTTCGACCCGGCAGACCAGAACGAGCTGGTCGCGCACGCGCCGGACTCCTCGCGCGAGGATGCGCGCCGAGCCGTAGAAGCCGCCGCGCGCGCGCACTCAAGCTGGCGCGATTGGACTGCGCCCAAGCGCGGGCGATTGCTTTTCGACTGGCTCGCATGGCTGGACGCGCGGAAAGATGAGCTGGCCCGCTTGCTCACACGCGAAGAGGGAAAGACGCTCGCGGAATCCGCCGGCGAGGTGCGCCGCGCGATGGACATACTTGAGTTCACCGCGGGGATGGGCCGAAGGCTTGGAGGCCAGGTATTTCCCGCCGAAGAGGAAGGCGTTTTTTGTTATTCCAGCCCGCAGCCCCTGGGCGTCGTCGGGTTGATCAGCCCGTGGAATTTTCCCGTGGCTATTCCGGTGTGGAAACTCGCGCCCGCGCTGCTTGCGGGGAACACCGCCGTATTGAAGCCTTCGCCGCTCACGCCGCTCACGGCTACGGCTATAGTCCGGGGGCTTGAAGAGGTAGGTCTGCCCGCAGGGGTCGTCAACCTGGTTCACGGCGACATAGAGCCGGGCGCGGAGCTTGTCGAGAACGTTTCGGTGGGCGGAGTGTCGTTCACCGGCTCGACCAAAGTCGGCCAGTTGATCGCTCGCCGCGCGGCGGAGCGTATGTTGAAACTGCAACTGGAGCTTGGCGGCAAGAACCCCCAGATAGTTTTAGAAGACGCGGACATTGAAATGGCCGTCGGCGGTGTGATCGCGGGAGCGTTCGGATCGACGGGGCAGCGGTGCACTGCGACCAGCCGGGCGATCATCGTGGGCGACGTTTATGATAATTTTTTGGATCGCGTAGTCGAGCGCGCGTCTTCGATTCGCATCGCCCCAGGAATGGCTCCGGGAGCCGAAATGGGGCCGCTCGTTGATACCAGGGCTATGTCGGGCGTGAACCGCTATATCGAATCGGGCCGCCGCGAACAGGCGCGGTTTTGCACGGGCGGGGGCGTCTTCGATGAAGGAGAGCTTGCGCGCGGCTTTTTCTTCAAGCCCACGGTGATCGAAGCGACGCCGGAAATGGAGATCGCGCGAGAAGAGATATTCGGGCCGGTCCTGTCCGTGATTCGAGCGCGCGATGTGGACGAGGCTTTAAGGATTGCCAACGCGGTGCGCTACGGGCTTACGTCTTCAATCTACACGCGTGACGTCGGGAGCGTCTTCCGTTTCGCCGAGCGGGCCGAAGCGGGGATCATTCATGTGAACCGCCCGGGGGTTGGCGGCTATTCGCACGCGCCTTTCGGCGGCATAAAAGAATCGGGCTACGGCGGGCGCGAAGTCGGCGACGAAGTGATGAGCTTTTACACTGAGACAAAGGTTGTTTACGTGAATTATAAATGAAGGCTGCTTGTTAGAGCAGGCGCGCCGCTCACCAGATTTTTTCGAGCGAGAGGGTAAAATTTTTCAGAAGCGGATCGCCTGATACGGTTTCGGGATTGTCGAAGCATTCAACCTGAGTGTCGGAACGATAAACATAAACCTTCTTTTCAACGGGGTCGATCAGCCAGCCGAGTTGCGCGCCGTTGGCGATGTGCTCTTCCATCTTTTCCTGCAGCATCGATAGGGAATCCGTGTGCGAGCGCAACTCGATGACAAAGTCCGGGCAGAGCGGCAGAAACCCTCTCCGCTCTTTATCCGTGAGCGCATTCCAGCGCGAATACCGGACCCAGGCAAGATCGGGCGAGCGCTTTGCGCCGTTAGGAAGCGCAAAGACGGTGGATGAATCAAAGCCTTCGCCAGTCCCATCGGCAATGGCCCAGTTGCCAAAAGCAACGATTAACGCAAAATTGCGCTTTCCGGTCTCTCCTCCGGTTGGTGGCATAATTATCAAGTCCCCTTCAGCGGTGCATTCGATGCGCAGCTCCGGGTTCGACTGGCAAAACTCGAAAAAGTCTTCGTCGGTGATCTTCCTCATTAGCGGCGCAAAGTGAAGGATGAAAGCGTTATCTTCTGTTGGTTTGAGCGTCGTCGTCATAGCGTTCTTTCGATCTCAAGCCGAGAGATGTTCTGTTTGTTCGCAGAGGATTATAGCAAACTTGCTTTGAAAGCGGCACAGCAGCATTGACGATGTATACAGGCTGTTGTTTAATTATCCGGCCTTCCCTACATTAAAGTCATTATTTATCGGAGGACTATTATGACTGCAAAGAACGTGACCGCAGAAGCTTCAACCGGCGACCTCATAGCAAAGCAAAAAGAGTACATCTGGCCGTGCGCCGCGACCTATTACGAAAAACCGCTCGCGCTTGAGCGCGGCGAAGGGATGCACGTGTGGGACACGGACGGCAACCGCTACCTGGATTGTTTCGGCGGCGTGCTCACGGTCTCCGTAGGCCACGCGCGAGCTGAAGTGGTCGAAGCAGTCAGCCACCAGGTCTCCCGGATTTCTCACACCTCGACGCTTTACGTCAATCGCCCGCAAGCAGAGCTTGCCGAGAAGGTCGCCCGAATTACGCCGGGGGATTTGAAGAAGAGCTTTTTTACAAACAGCGGGACCGAAGCGGACGAGACGGCGATGGTGCTGGCGCGCATCTACACCGGCCGCACCGAGATCATAGCGCTCCGCCACTCTTATCACGGGCGCTCGATTATGGCTATGGCCGCGACGGGCCACTCGACCTGGAAGCACGCGCCTTCGGCCATAGCCGGCATAGTCCACGCGCACGCGCCGTATTGCTATCGCTGCCCGTTCAACCTGAAGCCGGAATCGTGCGCGATGGAGTGCGCGCGCGACGTGGAAGAATTGATACAGACTTCGACCTCCGGCCAGATAGCCGCGTTCATAGCCGAGCCCATCATGGGTGTGGGCGGATTCATCACTCCGCCTAAAGACTATTTTAAGGTCGTGACCGAAATAGTCCGTCGTTACGGCGGCATCTTTATCTGCGACGAAGTGCAAACAGGCTGGGGCCGCACGGGCGATCATATGTGCGGAATCGAGCACTGGGAAGTCGAGCCGGAGGTGATGACTTTTGCAAAAGGCATGGCTAACGGCTCTCCCATCGGCTGCACGACCGCGAGGCCGGAAGTGGCCGACAAGTACCCCGGGCTAACATTTTCGACTTTTGGCGGAAACCCCGTCACCGCTGCTGCGGCGCTTGCGACCATCCGCGTGATCGAAGAAAACGACTTACCTCGCAACGCCCGCGTCACGGGCGATTACCTTCGCGCCCGGCTCGAAGAGTTGAAAGATAAATACCCCAGCATAGGAGACGTGCGCGGCATGGGCTTGATGCAAGCCATAGAGTGCGTCAAAGACCGGCAGACGAAAGAACCCGACCCGCAAACGGTGCTGCGCGTATTTGAAGAGACCCGGAGGCGCGGCGTGTTGATAGGCAAAGGCGGACTCTACGGCAACGTTATCCGCATAGGGCCGCCGCTTGTGGCCACAAAATCCGACATCGATGAGCTGGTCACGGCTCTCGACGGCGCGTTCGGCGCTTTGTGAGGCCGCGCAAAGCTTAATTATTATAATCCTGATTTCGACGGCTGTACCTGTGGTGTTTTTGTGCTCTCTTTCCCTGACCGGCATGTTGAGGCGAGCATGAAAAAATCGAGGCGAGAGTCGGAGCCGATCTCCGGAACTGAGGGCAAGAAAAAAGGGTGCAGCAACCTGGGGTGCGCGCTGTTTTCATTGCCCTTCTTTTTGGGGGGCGCGGCGGTCATCTATTTTCTCTTTGCCGGGCCTGCAATAAAAATCTTCAGGGCACAAAGCTGGAACCCGACGCCTTGCACGATCATTTCGAGTAAAGTCGCAGGCGACGGCGACACATACTCAGTCGAGGTCGTCTACTCCTACACGGTCGCCGGCGATCAGTACCAGTCTGATCGCTACGATTTTGTAGAGGCATCTACAAGCAGTCGTGAAGGCAAGGCCGAGGTGGTCAGACAGAACCCTCCGGGCAAAAGCGCAATCTGTTATGTCAACCCCGCGAACCCGTCGGACGCCGTCTTCTCCCGCAGTTTTTCTTCGGATATGTGGTTCGGACTGTTCGGGCTGCCGTTTTTGCTCGTGGGCGTGGTCGGCTTCTACGTCGCGGCGAGGGACGCTTTGAAAGCAAGGCGAGGCGCGAAAGACCTGAAAGCGAAGCCCGCGAGCCCCTGGCCTACCTTCGAGACGACGCGGTATCGAAACCCGTCGCCCACGGCGCTGAACGAAAGCGATTCCCAAGCCTCTTCTTTTCCATGGGATTCACCTCAACCGAGTTCTTCTCAGCCGAGTTCTTCTCAGCCGAGTTCTTCTCAGCCGGGTTCATCCCAACCGAGTTCTTTTCAAGAGAATTCCGTTCAGCCTGCGCCTTTTCAAGAGCGATCTTTTATGGAAGGTCTTGCTCAAGCGGCTTCCGCCCTCCGGGCCGCGCCCGCTGCCTCGTTGACGCCGACGGAGGCTTTCGAGCGGGTTGTGCTTAAGCCTGCGATAACGCCCGGATGTAAGCTGACCGCAGTAGCGACTTTCGCGGCCATCTGGAACGGCATTGTCGCGGCCACCGGCGGGTGGTCATTCGAAAGGTGGGATGACGGTGATCTCGCGTGGATTCCGGCGCTGTTTATGAGCCCTTTCCAGTTGGTCGGGATTCTGTTAGTTATCGTTGCAGGCTACCTCTTTCTTGCCATGTTCAATCCTCGCCCCAGGCTGACGTTAAGCCCCGGGAAGTTGCGCCTGGGCGAGCCTTTTCGATCTGGAATGGGAATTTTCCGGGTCCAATCGCGCCGTCAACCGGTTCCGCCTCTACATCGAAGGACGCGAGGAAGCGACTTATCGTCAGGGCACGACGACGACGACAGACCGCTCGGTCTTTGCCACAATAGAGATTGCCGAAAGACCGACCGCCGAAAAAGGCAGCGCGAGAATAATAATGCCCGGCAACACCATGCACTCTTTCAAGAGCAACAACAACAAGATCGTCTGGAACATCTACGTGCAGGGCGACATACGATTCTGGCCCGATGTGAAAGAGGCCTTCGAGGTCGAAGTGCTGCCCAGGAGATTAACGAAGCCGGATGAATTATGAGCGAGCTTGAGATAAGAACGCGCGACGACAGGACTGCATTTCTGCCGGGCGAAGAGCTGGCAGGGCTTGTCACGTGGATGATGGATGGGCCGCCGGGCAGGGTCGAGCTGCGATTGTTCTGGCGAACGGAAGGGAAAGGCACGAAGGATGTGAACGTCGTCGATAAGATCACGTTTGACAATCCCGGGCGGCAGGAGAGGCGTGAGTTCCGATTTCAATTGCCCGACGGGCCTTACAGTTTTTCGGGCCGGTTGATCTCGCTCGTATGGGCGCTTGAGCTTGTGTTGGGGGCTAATTGGAATACCGAGCGGCTTGAGATAATCATCTCTCCGACGAAATCCGAGGTAGCGCTTTCCGGCGGGCTGAATATGAACCTGAAGTAAAGAGACTTATGAAGTAAAGAGATTTATGAAGGCGCGGGACAATCCTTTCAAAACCGACCGGGTGTTGGGCGTGCGTTATCGTTTGCGCGGCGGGACGTGGGAAGAGTTGCTCGCGCGATTAAAGACGCTCGACTACAGGGCGGCGATTGTCGGCCCGAATGGGGCGGGCAAGACTACGCTGCTCGAAGACCTGGAACCGGTGCTCGGCGGCCTCGGGTTCAGGGTAAGGCGTCTGAGGCTCGACCGGGAGACGAGAAGCTTTTCGCGACGATTTTTAAGCTCCCTTTTTGCCGCTTTGGACAAACGCGACCTGCTGCTTTTTGACGGGGCCGAGCAGTTGAGCCGTTTCGCCTGGCAGCGATTCAAAATGCAATCGAAAAAGGCTGCCGGGCTTGTCATCACTTCGCACAGGCGCGGAATGCTCCCGACTTTGATAGAATGCGCAACAAGCTCAGAGCTACTGGATGAGATTATCGCGGAACTGCTCGCGGGCGAGCCGCAGTCGGCGCGTGAGGCGACCGAAAAGCTCTACGCGAGACACAACGGCAACCTGCGCGACGCGCTTCGAGAGATGTATGATCTCTACGCCGCTAAAGATTTCGAGGTCGAAAAAGAGAGGACCCGTCTATGAGAACGCTGATAAAAAACGGCAACGTCGTAACTGCGGTTAACAACTACACAGCCGATATACTTATTGAAGACGGCAAAGTTTCAGTCATCGGCGCGAAGCTGGATATGGAAGCCGACCGCCTGATAGACGCTTCGGATCATCTAGTGATCCCCGGCGGCATCGATCCGCACACTCATATGGAACTGCCTTTCGGCGGCACAGCCTCGTCAGACGATTTTCGCACGGGCACCATAGCCGCAGCGTACGGCGGCACGACCACCATCATAGATTTCGCAGTGCAATATCACGGCCAGTCGCTCGTCGAGGCCGTCGATAACTGGCACAAGAAGGCCGAAGGCAAGACGGCCATAGATTACGGGTTTCACCTGATTACTACAGACCTGCCGGACGAGCGCATCGGGGAGATGCGCCAGTTGATCCGGGAAGGCGTGATGAGCTTCAAGCTCTTTATGGCTTACCCGGGCGTCTTTCTAGTGGACGATGCAACTATCTTTCGCGCGATGAAAAACGCGGGCGCGGCGGGCGGCCTGATATGCATGCACGCCGAAAACGGCATCATCATAAACGAGATAATCAAACACGCTTTAGCCGAAGGAAAGACCGCTCCGAAATATCACGCGCTCACCCGCCCCACGAAAGCCGAAGCCGAGGGCGTGCATCGCGCTATTGCGATTGCGGAGATGGCCGACTCGCCCGTCTACATAGTCCACCTCAGTTGCGCGGACGCGCTTGAAGAGGTGCGCGAGGCGCGCGACGCGGGGCTTCCGGCTTACGCGGAGACCTGCCCGCAATACCTATTTTTAGATTACAGCTACTATGAGCAGGAAGGCTTTGAGGGCGCGAAATACGTGATGACGCCGCCGCTTCGCGAGAAGTGGAATCAGGACAAGCTCTGGCAGGGGCTTGCGGGGAACGACCTGCAAGTAATCTCGACCGACCACTGCCCCTTCTGTTTCAAAGAGCAGAAAGAGATGGGCCGCGACGATTTCACAAAGATTCCAAACGGCGGCCCCGGCGTCGAGCACCGGATGAGCCTGATCTATAACGGCGGCGTGGCGGATGGTCGAATAAGTGTAAACCGTTTCGTGGAGCTGACCTCGACTTCGGCTGCGAAATTGTTCGGGCTGTTCCCACGCAAAGGAACGATTGCCGTAGGCTCTGACGCGGACATAGTCATATTCGACCCCCGCGCGGAACAGACTATCTCTGCGGCAACGCATCATATGAATGTCGATTACAGCGCATACGAGGGGATGACGATTCGGGGCGCGGTGAAGACTGTGCTTTCGCGCGGGCGGGTCGTAATCGAAGACGGCAACTACACGGGCAAGCCGGGCGACGGCGAGTTCTTAAAGCGCGGCACGTTCAGCGGGCGCTAGGGCGGTTTATTGACCGTTGCAGCTTTACGGGCAAAGCGTTAAACTCCCGCATCAATCTGACTACAATACTACGCGCAGGAGAAAGGGCTTGAGGGATGGCCGCTGAGACAGAGGCAGCTCGCGCGAGCGGGCGCGATTTCGTCGAGCTTCATGAAGACGTATCCGGTTCGCCGCTCTGGAACCCGGACCTGGCTCCGACAACCATACGCGAGCGCACATGGACGACGTACAACATAGCCGCGCTCTGGATAGGCATGTCGGTCGTCATCACCACCTACACACTTGCCGGCGGTTTTATCGAGCAGGGGATGAACTGGTGGCAGGCGATGATGACTATACTGCTCGGCAACACGATAGTTCTGATCCCTATGGTCTTGAACGCGCACGCGGGCACTAAGTACGGCATCTCTTTCCCGGTGCTGTGCCGCGCGAGCTTCGGCACGCGGGGCGCAAATATCGCCGCCCTCGCCCGCGCGCTCGTCGCCTGCGGCTGGTTCGGCATTCAAACCTGGATAGGGGGCACGGCGCTCGACGGGCTTATGAAAGCGATGTGGGACGGGTGGGCAAACGTTCCCGGCCACGAGTTCATAATGTTCGGCGTCTTCTGGCTCATACAGGTCGTGATAATCGTTCGCGGCATAGAGGGGATCAAGCACCTGGAGAGCTGGTCCGCGCCGCTGCTGCTCGCGGGAGGGGCAATCCTTTTGTGGTGGGCTGCGCGGGAGGCGGGCGGGTTGGACCGCGCGCTCGACCCTCAGACTATCGCAGACATGCGAAGGATGATTATAGAGTCTGATCCTACGAAGACGCTCGCGCCGCCGTCGCCGTTCTGGCAAATCTTTCCGCCCGCGCTGACGGCAAGCGTGGGTTACTGGGCGACATTGAGCTTGAACATCCCGGACTTCACGCGCTACGCGCGCAGCCAGAGGTCGCAGGTTTTGGGCCAGGCGCTGGGGCTTCCGCTGACTATGACGGCGTTCGCCTTTATCGGCGTGGCGACGACATCGGCCACGGTGTTGATCTTTGGCCGCCCCATCCCCGACCCGGTCGAGCTTGTCGGGCAGTTCAAAAGCGTCGCGATAGTGTTGTTTGCGACCGTGGTAATTTTTGCCGCGCAGTTGACGACCAACATGGCGGCTAACGTCGTGTCGCCGTCGAACGATTTTTCAAACCTCAACCCCAGGCGCATCTCTTATGTCACGGGCGGGCTGATCACAGCCGCGATAGGCGTGCTTATGATGCCGTGGTATCTCTATCGCAATGCCGGGGCGTACATCTTTACCTGGCTGATAGGGTATTCGGGGTTGATGGGCGCGATAGCCGGAATACTGATATGCGATTACTGGGTTATACGCAGACAGAAGCTGTCGCTCAAAGAGCTTTTCCTTGAGAACGGAATATACAGCTACGACAACGGGTTTAACTGGCGCGCGGTCGCGGCATTCGTCGCGGCCATCGCGCCTGTGGTGCCAGGCTTTTTGCGCGCGGCCACGACGCCCGGCGGGAAAGTTGATATTCCGAACTTCTTTGATACTATGTACACTTATGCCTGGTTTGTGACATTCGCTTTGAGCTTTATTATTTATTTCGTGCTGATGGCGGGTGAGAAAAAATCTGTAGCAGCCAGTTGAGTGGCCGCTGATCATTTCAAGATCTGGTGAAATCAAGTGTCGAGTTCAACCATCAAAATAAACGTCTTCGTTATCGCGCTTCTCGTCGCATCGCTAATCAAGTGCGCGTCGGCTTCAAGCTCGATTCAAGAGAGTGCGAAGCCTCAGAGCACGCCGCCCAAATTGGTGTCGGATTTGAAAAGCAAGCGGGCCCCGACGCGCCGGAGCGCCGCCGAGCAACTTGGCTCGATGCGCGCCCGCGACTCGGTCCGCCCGCTCATCGCCGCGCTCGCCGACGCCGACGTGGGCGTGCGCGAAGCGGCGGCTTTCGCTCTGGGCCAGATCGCCGACCCCCTGTCCGCGCTGCCTCTGACCCGCTCTCTTTCGGACAAGAACACAGAGGTGCGCGCGGCCGCCGCGTTCGCGCTTGGGATGATCGGAGAACGTAAGTCTATCGCGTCTCTATCCGACGCGCTCCACGACGACCAGGCGGCTGTGCGCGCGGCGGCGGCTGTCGGGCTCGGATTGATGCAAGACCCCGAAGCCGTAGACGAGCTTATCGCCTTGCTGGGCGACGAATCTTTCGACGTCAGGTACGACGCGGTCTGGGCGCTCGGTTATATAGGCGAAGCCGACGCGCTCGAACCTCTGCGCAATGCGCTTGCCAATATAGATTCGCTTCAACTGAGCGACTCGGCACGCGAGGCATTTCGGCAAAACGCCCAGACCGCGATTGACAGTCTCAGAACGGCCGAGCACGAGCAGCGCGGCCGCGCCCGCGCCCGCCGCGTCACCGAGCCGCCCGATACCTCCACTGATCCGAAGTCTTATTCTATGGTCATCACTCCGGCTGAAGTTCAGCAGGCGGCGCAAGCGGCCCCGACCGAGAGGGCCATGCGCGCGCGCTTACAGGGCACGGTCACGCTCAAAGTGTTGGTAGGCGCGGACGGGCGCGCAGTCCGTGCTTATGTCGTTCGCCGTCTCGGCTACGGGCTGGACAGCCGCGCCGTGGAGGCTATATTGCAATACCAATTCACTCCGGCCAAGCAGGCGGGTCTGCCGCAAACTAGCTGGATGAATCTCGATGTGAAATTTTAGAGCGGGTTACATGGGAATGTACTGTATGCGAGAGACATCTCACCGCCGCAGACACAGAGAACGCAAAGGGGGCGCAGAGCAGATGGTTTTCTCTGCGCCCGCTCTGTGTTCTCTGTGTCTGCGGCGGTGAATCTTCCGGCATTTCTTTACACTCATATCTAATTTGATCTAGAGAATCGAAAACCAGAAGTCAGGAGTAAGGTCATGGCAAGAACAGTAAAGTGCGGGTTGATCCAGGCGTCGAACGCCTGTTCGATTGACGAGCCTATTGAAAAGATCAAGCAAGCCAATTTAGAAAAGAACTTGAAATTTATCGAAGAGGCTGCCGGAAAGGGCGTTCAAATTATATGCATGCAAGAGGTCTTCACCACGCCTTATTTTTGCGCCGAACAGGACACCCGCTGGTACTCGGCTGTGGAAAAGATTCCGGACGGGCCTACCGTGCGATTGATGCAAGAGGTCGCAAAACGTCACGGCATGGTTATCATCGTGCCGATTTATGAAGAGGAGATCACGGGCATCTATTACAACACGGCTGCCGTAATCGATGCCGATGGCAGCTACCTGGGCAAGTATCGCAAAAATCACATACCGCACACTGCGCCGGGTTTCTGGGAGAAGTTTTATTTCAAGCCGGGCAACCTCGGCTATCCGGCGTTCGACACCGCGTTTGCGCGCATAGGCGTATACATCTGCTATGATCGCCACTTCCCCGAAGGCGCGCGCGCGCTGGGGCTGGCGGGCGCGGAGATAGTCTTCAACCCGTCGGCTACGGTCGCGGGTCTAAGCGAGTACCTCTGGGAGCTTGAGCAGCCCGCGCACGCAGTGGCGAACGGCTACTTTGTCGGCGCGATAAATCGAGTCGGCCACGAACAGCCCTGGGACATCGGCGAGTTTTACGGGAAGAGCTATTTCTGCAACCCGCGCGGCAAGATCATCTCCCAGGCGTCGCGCGATTCGGACGAGCTGGTTGTTGCCGACCTCGACCTGGACCAGATACGCGAGGTCCGCAACATCTGGCAATTCTTCCGCGACCGAAGGCCGGAGACTTACGAACCACTAACGGAGGGATGAAGGATGAGGGATGAGGGATGAAAAGGATTTGATATTTTAAATCTCAAATTTCAGATGTCGCGCTTAAACTCTTTTTCATCCTTCATCCCTCATCCTTCATCCCTTGATGGAGGTCTATGCTCGAATTCGCAATCACCTTTAAGCCCGATATGCCGCACGAGCGGATAGTCGCGCTCGCCCGGCAGGCCGAAGGCGCGGGATTTACTTATAGCTGGATTTTCGATTCGCACGTTTTATGGCAAGAGCCTTATCCGCTGATGGCGCTCATAGCCGTAAACACCGAGCGGATGCGCATGGGCACCTGCGTGACCAACCCTGCCGTTCGCGATGCGACCGTGACGGCGAGCCTGCTCGCCACGTTGAACCGTATCTCGGGCGGGCGGATGGACCTCGGCATCGGGCGCGGCGACAGCTCGCGCCGCGTGATGGGCAAAAAGCCGACGACGCTTGAGAGGTTGGAAGAGACCGTCAGGGTTATAAGCGACCTGTGCGCGGGCAAAAAGATCGAATACGAAGGCCGCGAGATACAGATGCCCTGGGCGACGGAGGGCGTTCCCCCGGTCTGGGTCGCGGGTTACGGGCCGAAGGCGCTTCGCTGCGCCGGTCGCATAGGCGACGGGGTGATCCTGCAATTCGCCGACCCGCACCTGATAAAGTGGTGCCTGGGCTTTGTCCGCGAGGGGGCCGAAGAAGCGGGCCGTGACTTCTCACGTATTCGCGTGATGAGCGCGGCCCCGGTCTGGGTGTCGGACGACCTGGCGCACGCGCGCGATCAAGTGCGCTGGTTTCCTGCGCTGGTTCCAAATCACGTGGTTGATCTGGTATCGCGCTACAAACCGGAAGAGCTGCCCGAAGAGCTGACCGGTTATATACGAGACCGCAAGGGCTATAATTATTTGCACCACGCCGAGGTGGGAAGCTCGAACGCAGAGTTCGTGACCGACGATATAGTCGACCGCTTCGCCATCGTCGGGCCTCCCGCAGAGCACGTGAGGCGGCTCAAGGAGCTTGCCGATATAGGCGTGACGCAATTCAATATCTATCTGATGAGCGGAGATGAAGAAGAGACCGTCGAGCAATATGGTCGCGATGTGTTGCCTCTGCTCGACCGGGAATGAATACTGGCCTCACAGAAGTTTAGAGGCGGGCCGAAGCCCGCTTCTAAACACGGGCTTTCCCTCTTCGGCTGATTTCAAAAATCTCTGCAAAGCAACACTCTGAAATTTCGTCTGTTCTTTTGGCTCTTCAAGTTTTAAGACAACATCGTGGTAAGGAGGAAGGTCATGTTTAGAAAGACTCTTCTCGTGGGACTGTGCGCGATTGTTTTGCTTGTGCCGGCAAGCGCCGCAGCTCAAACAGCCTATTACACTCGAATAGAAGGGACGGTCTACGTCAAGCAAGCGGACGGGACAGAGAAGTATGTCCCCGGTGCGCTGGTTGAGATATACGGGCTCGACATCTTTAAACAGCGATATCAGGTCAAGACCAGTAAACGGGGGTTCTACACACAGAACGCCGTACTGGAATACGGCAGGTATTTAGTCGTCGTTTCGGGGCCGGGTATCGAGCCTGCGTGGGTTAACAATGTGCTGCCTCGCGTGAAAAATACGATTAATATCTGGACGCGCCCGGGCGACGGGAGGCGTCTGTCGCTCGACCAGGTCCTGGCATTCACAGCGCAGCAGAGTGGGGCGAGCGGCTGGACGGAAATCGTCCCGTCCAATTTGAACGTCTCCGAGCTGGATAATGCCCGGATAGAGGCTGCGAAAAAAGAGTATGAGGCCAAAGGGGATAAGGCCGCGCTTGACTCCATCACCCAGGCTGCGGACTCCTACGGCAAGGGCGTGGAGATGATGAAGGTTGGCAATTTTCAGACTGCTTTGAGCCATTTCGAGCAGGCGGCGTCGCTCGCCAGCCAGAAGCACCCCGCGCTGGCTGATCTGCTCGGCCAGGTTAGCGCAAATTCAGCCGAGGCTCATTATCAAATCGGCGTCAGCCTGTTCAACTTGAGAAAGCGGGACGAAGCCAAAGCGAGTTTTGAAAGCTCCATCATCACCGCAAAAAACGCCATTCGTATTGCTTCGGCAAACACGGATTCTGCAACCGCAAAAGCCCTGCTGAATTATCACGACAGTTTGGCGCGGAATTACCTGCTGTTGATAGAGTATTTCGGGGCCGTAGATTATATAGATGAAACATTCAAGCTCATCGATAAGGCCCGGAAAATGGATTCCGCGAATAAGAGATGGGATTTGTTGAGAGGCGACCTCTGCCTCAGGGTGGGGCGGACGGAGGACGCGGTCGCCGCTTACAATAAGGTTTTGGCCGCCGAACCGCGAAACCTCGACGCGCTCTACGGCCTGAGCCTCGTGCTCGTCGAATCTAACGATAAAGAAAAGCTTCTGCAAGCGGAGAAGAGCTTGAATCAGTTTATCATCCAGGCTCCCGCCACAGACAAACGCGTGGCCACGGCAAAAGTGATGGTGGAATCGCTCAAGGGCCGCGCAAGATGACGAAGGGTGAGCATCCGTTTCCTAGCCGCGTAGCTGCTCATCGGGTGAGATGGTCGTAAAGTAGGTTTCCTGTTTGAACGGCTTGAATCCGCGCTTCAGATAATTGGGCATCGCCGCGGGATCATCGAGCGTGCAGGTGTGAAGCCAGACCCGGTTGGCTCCCCTCGACCACGCGCTCTCTACCGCGACGCTCAACAGGTGCTTGCCAAGGCCCCGGCCAAGGAATTCTTGCAAGAGGCCAAAGTAAGCTATCTCCGTCGAGCCGTCTTCGTATCTTAAAAGCTCGAAATATCCGGCTGGCGCTCCGTCATAATACATAACCCAGAGCGTGATTGCGTCGTTTGCCAGGTGGGCGCGAATCTCTTCGTCGGTCCAGCCGAGGCGGTCTATCCAGTGATAGAATCGTCCGACCTCCCGATAGAGGTAACGATAAAACGACGCGGGACAAGCCTGCGCTTGATCGATTCTGAGGCGTGGATCCGTGATGTGAACAGGCTCAAGGTCTTCGGGTGCGCTCATCCGCAAATAGGTTCGTGTGACTTCTATGCTTTTTCCGTTTTCCATTTTTAGAGTCTGCGGGCCGAAGCCATAAACCGCTCTGCTTCGGCTTTTATAAAAGGCCCGAAATTCGGGCGATTCTCTTTCACGCGCGCAAGCACCTGCCGACAAACTTCGACGAGCTTCGCGCGGTTCTTCTGCCCCTGGTAAATCCTCAACAGGTAGCGAGCGAATGTTTGATTGTCGGGATATTTTTCGTACAGCCTCCGAGCTATCGGCTCTGCCAGCTCGAAACGGTTTTCTTTGAATGTGTATATCTCAAGGAGCGAGAGTTGTGCATCCACGCGCGCAGATGGCGCGCGCTCGGCTGCAAGCTTCAAATACTGTAAGCCCCGCTCGCGGTCCCCGACGGGGAGCGATTTTGCTCCGAGCATTGCTGTAGCGATCTTGCCTATGGAAGTATCCGTGAGAACTCCAACCTGATAATAGATGCTCCCCGACGCAAAATAAGCGTCCGCGTAATCGGGGTTGAGCTTTATAAGCTCGTCAAAATAATTCTGCGCCGCCCGCGCCGCCCGCGCCGCCGGTATCGCGTGGTTTTGATATAGGCTCAATCGCGATCTTATGGCCTGGGCCGAGCCTAGATAATAGAGCGCATCAATATCTTCGGCTTTAGATTTCGTCGCGCGTGCGCGCTCCCGTTCGGCTTTCTTTATGGCCGAAGCGAGAAAAGCCTCAATCGCTTCGTCATTATCGCGCATTCCCTGATCGAGCTTTACGGCATTGACGTAAGACTTCCAGGTCAAAGCTACAGCGTTATAAAAATCGCCTGCCGGCGAGAGCGGGTGGTCACGGGAGAGCTTCTCAAAGCGGAGCGCGGCCCGGTCGTAGCTGCCCTGAAATATTAGCTCCAACCCTTCGCTAATATCTTTGCCAAGACTCGTGCTGCCTTCGGTTTGAGCAGGCACAGCTTGACCGCTTGCCGCGATAATAAAAGCAGTTGCCAGTATTCGTATGAGTTTAAGACCGCTTTGCATGACTATTCCAGATTATCGAGGCGGCACAATTCTTTCGGCAAGCGCAAGGCTAAGAAAAATGCATATTTTCAGAACTCTTGCGCGTACTTGATTGAGGGTTTCATAATTAAGCACGGCGCAAATGCTGCAAAGCCGGCCGCCAGGTGCGTTCTTAATTACAATCACCGAACTACAGTTAGAGGATTTATGAAAAGGTTCATCACGCCATTTTTATTGTTGATTATAGCTCTGCTGGCGCAAGCCTCGTTTGCAGCCGAGAGCGCAGGCAAGATCATTGACCGCTACAAGAAAGCGGCGGGCGGCGGCGCGATCAAGCGCATTAAAAGCACTTCGATGACGGGAACCGTAAAGACTGCCGACGGCGCTACGGGCCGCTTTACCTACAAGGTCACGGGCCCGGATCGATTGCGCGTTGATATAGACATAACCGGCTACAAGGTGAGCGAATGTTACAACGGCAAATCCGCGTGGCGAATGGATGAGCGGGGACTCAGGACGCTTTTAGGCGCGGAAGCCAAACGGCTCCGCTTTGACGCGCTGCTTGCAAACGGCCGCCTGCAAGACCTCGCGCGCAGTCGCATAATAGCGCAGCCGCCCGCGCGAGCGACGGTCGAAGGGCGCGAGGCGAACTCCATAGAACTGGTCAAAGAAGACGCCCGCGTGCGAATGTTTTTCGACGCAAAGACCAATTTACCTGCGAAGCTTGAGCGAGAGAGGGCCGAAGGGACGGAGGAGATTTTCTATGGCGATTACCGCGCCGTAGATGGCGTGCTTGAGCCGTTTTCCATCAAGATCAAATCGCGCGCGCGCGAGCTTGCGATAAGCCTGGACCGCGTGGAGCATAACGCCGCCGTAGACGAGACGGCGTTTCGCTACCCGCAGGTTGAAGGCGCGCGCCCGCTGCCCGACCTCGAATCGCTTTTCAAAGCGGTAATCGCCAATCAAGAAAAAGTAGAAGAACTGCGCGAGCAATACAGTTTCCGCGTCACCGAAACCGCGCACAAGCTTGAGAAGGACGGGCGGGTCAAAGAGAACCGAAACTAAAGTCTATGAAGTGACGCCAGTGGCGGGCAGGTTTGTCGAGCGGTTAATCAGCACAAACGGCAAACCATTGTCAGCCGCCGAGCAAGAGAAAGAGGAGCGCCGCGTCCAGAAAGAGATCGAAGATTTATTAAAGCAGCGCGAGAAGCAACAGAAGAAAGAGCAGGAGGCGCGCGAGCATGGTAAAAAAGAGGATGAAGACGACGATATTACGATCCTCGATTTCCTGCGCATAAGCGAAGTGACTTCGGTGAGGCGCGAGACGTTTCGCGGCCACGAAGTGATAGCTTTCGACTTCGAGCCGCGCAAAGGCTTCAAGCCAAAAAACAGGGGCGAGACTATCATCAGCAAGCTCGCGGGCACAACCTGGGTTGACGAGAACGCGCAGCAAGTCGTCCGCCTCGAAGCGCGGCTGACGGACTCGTTCAAGATGGCGGGCGGGCTTCTGGCCTCCATATCTCCGTCGTCCGCGTTCGCGTTCGAGCAGGAAAAAGTTGGCGACGAAGTATGGCTTCCCTCATCCGGCGAAGTGAATATCTCGGCCAGGCTATTTTTGTTCGCGAAATTCAACCGCAGCATGGAACGCCGCTACAGCGACTATAAGAAATACAAGATCGACAGCCAGTACGAATTAGAAAAGCCTAAAGACGGCAAGCCCGATACCCAGCCTTAGCACCAGGTCTGTTGCAAAGCCAATCTCTTATTTTGGAGTGCACCGAAGCAAAAGCGGCTTTGGCCTAACCCGAAAGCGGTGCACTCCAAATGGCCGCCTCGCTGGACAATGCCTCGAATGCGCTGATAAAATCACCGGCTTTGAAATGGACGAAGACGGCGACCGAGAAAGCGAAGACCGCGCCGGCGACCCTTCGAACGAAGGCGGCGTGGATATGCTCACAGACCCGGCGACGGTCGAGCGCCGCGTCTTGCGCAATATCTTCGCCGTCATAGCGGTGGCTATAGTTGCGGCGGCAATTCTGGCCGATCTGAGCTTTATGCTTGGGCTTTTGCTTGGCGGCGCACTTGCGCTGTTCAACTACAAATGGCTGCACGCTTCTGTAAAAGCAGCGCTCGACACGGGCACAGGGAAAGCCGCGCCCGCAACGGTGATGAAATTCATCTTTCGCTGGATCATCATAGGGGCGGCGGCTTATGTGGCAAGTCTGACGGGATATTTTAACCCGATAGCGATTCTCGCGGGCTTGCTCGCGCCCGCCCTCGCCGTCATGATAGAAGCAGGGTACGTTACGTATAAAACTATAGCTCGCAATGGAGAAGAATAACGAATGTTAGCGGCGCTACTACTAGAGGCAACCGAAGCTGCCGGCGAGCACGCCGAGTCCGCCGGTGAGCATGAAGTTCCGTTTATCGTCGAACAGGTCAATCACTATTTAGGCCCGGCAGTGCTGGAGATCCAAAAAGTGATAATGCCGTCAATATACGGGCTGTTCGGCGGGCACTGGCACGAACCAAAGCCCGGCGAGTTGATAATCCCCGAGCACGTCGTATGGGCCGTCCTCTTGATGGTAATCGTCAGCATTGGCGTGCTACTTTTGCGCGGGAAGCTTTCCGTAGACCGGCCATCAAAGGGGCAGCAGTTGCTTGAAGTAATCGTGGAACAGGTGCGCGGCCTGCTCGACCAGGTCATAGGCCCGTACGGCCGGCGCTATCTTCCCGTCGTGGGCACTTTTGCCGTCTTTATCTTGATAGGCAATTTGATGGGGCTTATACCCGGGCTTGGAGCGCCCACGGAAAACATAAACGTCACGGGCGCGCTCGGACTGACATCGTTTCTCTATTACATCTCGATGGGATTTCGCCAGCAAGGCCTACGCTATTTGAAGCACTTCACGGGCGGGCTGACGGGCGTGATGCTGCCGACGCTCGGCATACTGATTTTCGTCGTCGAGATTTTATCCAACAGCGTGCGCCCGGTCACGCTCTCGCTGAGGCTGTTCGTCAACATGTTCGCAGACCACCAGATCGCGGGCGTGTTTCTAAATTTAGCGCCGTGGCTCGTCCCGATCTTTACCATCGTGCTGGGCGTGTTCGTTTCGTTCGTGCAGACATTTATCTTCATAATGCTGTCGATGGTCTATCTGTCGGAGACGGTGCCGCACGAAGAACACGATCACGAAGAAGCACACGGGCATGCGCACGAAGCAGTAGCTCATTAAAGGATGAAGGATGAGGGATGAAGGATGAAAAGGATTTGAGATGTCGCTGCTTAAACTCTTTTTCATCCCTCATCCCTCATCCTTCATCCTTTAGTTGGGAGGCTGAAGAGAAAAGCTTTTAATAGAAGTTGGCCGCACGCATCGCTGGAGCCTTGCGACAATTAGGGGGAAGCAAGTGAATACCGGGTTCGTGGAAATTATGCTCAAGCTTGACTCCGCAAGCCTTCTCCGATCAATAACCCGCGCGACAGATGAAGGATGCCGCGCGTCAGATGCCGGCCTCATACACATTAATATTCGGCGCTGACACCTGACGCCGCGCGTCAAACATCCATCGCCCAAACCCGGTCGATGCGAATCGGCATCGACGTGGAGGAGAAGATGATAAAAGCCAGATTGATCATAATGTCAGCGTTGATGATGCTGTTAGTCATCGGAACCGCGATGGCGCAGGAAGCGCCGGGAGCCGCAGGCGCGCCGGGCGGCGGCTCGGGCAGTAGCTGGTTCTTCCCGGCCCTGCCTTCTTTCGCGGTGGCGATAGCCGCTTTCGGCGGCGCGCTCGGCGACGGCAAAGCAATCGCTGCGGCTTGCGAAGGCACGGCCCGCAACCCCGGCGCCGGCGGACGCATATTCACCATGTTGCTTTTGGGCCTGGCGCTCATCGAAACGCTGGTGCTCTTTACGTTCCTGACGCTGTTCATCAAGTAAACAGCTTCCGAATCAGATTGAGCGGGGAGGCTTCGGCCTCCCTTTTCATTTGTGCGCCGCGACCGAAGCAAGGATAATCTGAAATCACAATAATCAATATTTTCATCGGGGATCATAAATATGCAGGCATTCAAAGAGAGCATGATCCAGCTTATCACCGTGACTTCGACCAACCTGCCGCCGGACGTGCGCCGGGCGATGGCCGAAGCCGTAGGCGCAGAAGAGTCGGGTTCGCGCGCAGGGACCGCGCTTGCCGTCATCACTACCAACATCGATATGGCCACCGATAACGAAGGCCCGATTTGCCAGGACACCGGCATGCCTACGTTCGAGATAAAAACGCCCGTCGGCACAAATCAGCTTCTTATGAAGCGCGACATTCGCGACGCCATTGCCGAGGCCACGCGCCGGGGTAAGCTGCGGCCTAATTCGGTAGATTCGATAACGGGCGAGAATTCCGGCGACAACCTCGGCCCCGGCACGCCCGTGATGCACTTCGATCAGTGGGAGAACGGCGAAGAGATCGAAGTCCGCTTGTTGCTTAAAGGCGGCGGGTGCGAAAACAAAAATATTCAATACGCGCTGCCTGCGGAGCTTCCACACCTGGGCCGCGCCGGGCGCGACCTGGACGGCGTCAGAAAATGCATACTCCACGCCGTGTGGCAGGCCCAGGGGCAGGGGTGCAGCGCGGGCGCGATAGGCGTTGCGATAGGCGGCGACCGCACTTCGGGCTACCAGCACGCTAAAGAGCAACTCTTTCGCACGCTCGACGACGCAAACGCGGACCCGCGCCTTGCCGCGCTCGAAGAGTACGTGATGAAAGCCGCGAACACGCTCGGCATAGGGACGATGGGATTCGCGGGCGGCGTGACCCTGATAGGCTGCAAGATAGGCTCGCTCAATCGTCTGCCCGCCAGCTTTTTCGTCTCGGTCGCTTATGATTGCTGGGCCTTTCGCAGGCTCGGCGTGATACTCGACGCCCGCACGGGCGAGATAAAGCGATGGCTTTATCGTGACGAATCGCAACCCGTCCGCCGCATGGCCGCAGGCGAAGGCTTTGCTATGACCGGGCAGGAACGCAAGCTCGTCGCGCCTCTGGCGGCAGATGATGTGCGCTCACTCAAGGTGGGCGACATGGTGCTGGTCTCAGGAGAGATGTACACGGGCCGCGACGCCGTGCACTCTTATTTGATGAAGCACGATTCGCCCGTAGATTTGAGCGGGTCGGTGCTGTATCACTGCGGCCCGGTAGTGATGAAAGAGAACGGCGGATACCGTATCACCGCCGCTGGCCCGACCACCAGCATACGCGAAGAGCCTTACCAGGCCGACATCATAAAGCGCTACGGGGTGCGCGCGGTCATAGGGAAGGGCGGCATGGGCAAGCGCACTCTGGAGGGAATGAAAGAATCGGGCGCGGTCTATTTGAATGCGATAGGCGGCGCGGCTCAGTATTACGCGCGATGCATCGAGCAGGTGCTTGATGTGAACCTGCTTGAGTTCGGCATTCCCGAAGCGATGTGGCACCTGCGCGTGCGCGATTTTCCCGCGATTGTCACTATGGACGCGCACGGCAATTCTCTTCACGCGGATGTCGAGCAGGCGTCCGCCGTGATGCTCAAGCGACTGGCCGACCCTGTATTTTGATCGGTCCGGGGGGATCAAAATGACAAGACAAGTTGAGACGACCGAGAACGCTTTTGCCAAAGAACTTTTAGCGGTCATTTCAGAGCAGCCGTATCGCGACCCGTTGCTTGGCTCGATCAGGTCGGGCGGTATGAGCCGCGACGGGATGAAACTCTGGGTTGGGCAGGCGATGATGATAGTGCGCGAGTTCACTCGGTTTATCAGCGCGATACATTCGAACTGCCCTTACGCGGACGCTCAATTTCTGTTGGCGGAAAACCTCTGGGAAGAGCACGGGCGAGGCGTGGCGGGCCGCGACCATTTCTCTCTGATAAAGCGCCTGGCACGAAGCCTCGGCGCGACCGACGCGGAGCTGGAACAGACTGTCCCGCTGCCTGAGACTGCGGATTACATAAACTATTGCCTCAAGGTCACGCGCGAGGCTTCTTTCATCGAAGGGATGGCTGCGATAGGCGTAGGCATAGAGTATTTCTCGCCGCGATTTTTTTCGGCGCTCGCCAATGCGCTCATCGAGCATTACAGCATCAGCCGCCAGGATGCCGAGTACTTGCTGGTGCATGTGGGCGAAGACGAAGACCACGCCCGGCGCTCGATTGAAGTGATAACGGCTTACGCCGACACGGAAGAGAAGAGGGAGAAAGCGAAACAGGCTTTGCGCGACATGCTGCGGGTCAAGCACCGCTTTGCCGAAGCCGTCTACACCACCTGCTCAAAGGATGAGGGATGAGGGATGAAGGATGAATAGGATTTGAGATGTTGATGCTTAAATTCTTTTTCATCCCTCATCCCTCCGCCTTCATCCTTTCATTTACCACCCAGATGTCGCGCTTGCCGCGAATGAAATAGAAGAGTCCAACGAGCGCAGCCGCATTCATCACAGAGAAAATATACGCTACGTTCAGAACCCGGAGCTTTCGATTGCGCTTCGCAAGAAGGCCGCCCATTATAACGCTCGCGTAAAACGCCGCCTGGCCCGCCAGACAGATTGAGTAGAATATCTTCTCGCCGCCGCCCGCCGGTCCTGTCGCTATAATCAGGTTTGTGGCAAGTAGAATCAGCAAGAAAAACGGCGCAGCCAACCGCATCAGCTTGTGTGAGACGAACTGGAAAAATAGTCCGTATGTCGGGAGCAGCAATCGCGGCATCAACTGGACGAGTTGATAATTCCCTGTAAGCGTGCGGACCTTGCGCGAGAACTCGCGCGCGGCTGTGCCTGTCCAGATGTCGCGGGCTAGCGCGCCCTCTTCAAAGACTATGCGATGCCCGCCGAGCGCAATACGCATAGGCGTGTAAACATCGTCGAGAATAGTGCCCACGGGGACCGGCTGCCACAGTGCGCGGCGCAGGGCGTAGATCGCTCCCGCCGCTCCGACCATTGAATTGAGACGGCCCTCGTTTTTTCGTATCCACTCTTCGTACTTCCAATAAAAGCCGACGCTCTCTCCGACCGAAGCATTCGCGCCTTTGTTCAGCGAGTACGCGCCCGACACAGCCCCCACTCGCGGGTCCGCGAAATTGGCTACAAGCTTTCTGATCGCATCAAGCTCGAACGCCTGGCGCGCGTCGCCAAAGACTATGATCTCGCCGCGCGCGTTTTCGACTCCCAGGTTGAGCGCAGCCGCTTTGCCCCGGCGCTCGGAGTATTCGATCACGCGGACGCGGTCTTCGGAAACGCTACGGGCTAGCTCGGCTGTCCGGTCAGTAGAGCCGTCCGACACGATGATTATCTCAAGTCGGGGGGCCGGGTAATCGGCTTCAATCAGGTTTTTGATTCTGGCTTCGATAGTCGCGGCTTCATTGTGGCATGCGATAACGACAGACACACGTGGTAAAAAATCGGCCTTACAAACCCTGCGGCCCAGCAGGCGCGCAAACAGCCACACCGCTACGGGATAGCCAATGAAGGTATAAAAGACTGCGGCAAATGATAGCCAAAAAAGCGTCCTTGCCATGCGAACCCTTAACTGACAGAAAAAAGACAGAACCCTCTCATCACTATAGAAATTCTCAAAGCGCGGATATTTCCAGCGCGCAAAGAACTGGAAAACAAAGGCCATTCGCGATTTACAACTATGTGAGGAGCGATCACGGATGAAGAATGCCATGTCAATCGATCTGGAAGATTGGTTTTGCGTCCACAACATGGAGCAGGCCATCAGCAGGAGCGATTGGGACGCGTGCGAAATGCGCGTAGTCAAAAACACTCGCAGCATTCTGGAACTGCTCGCCCGCCATAAGACCGAAGCGACATTTTTTGTGCTCGGCTGGGTCGCCGAGCGCGCGCCAGATCTGGTGCGCGAAATCGCAAGCCACGGACACGAGCTGGCTACTCACGGTTATTCGCACACGCTGCTCACGGATATGACGCCGGAATCTTTCGAGGAAGATTTGAAGCGCGCCCTTCAGGTCACGCGCAACTGCGTTGATCAAGAGATAATAGGTTTTCGCGCGCCGTCTTTTACCGTCACGAACAAGACCCTGTGGGCCGTAGAAGTTTTAACGCGAAACGGCATCAAGTACGACTCGTCGGTCTTCCCCGTCGGCTTTCATCCCGATTATGGAATGCCGAACGCGTCGCTCGCGGTTTATCATCATAACGACTCGCTCGTAGAAGTGCCGTTGAGCTGCGCCGAGTTTATGGGCAAGCGCATACCTTGCAGCGGCGGAGGGTATTTCCGCATTCTTCCGTACTCGATAACGCGCCGTCTGTTAAAACGATGCAACGATCAGGGGAGGCCCGCCATCTTTTATCTGCACCCGTGGGAGCTTGACCCCGACCAGCCGCGCGTAAAGCTGCCGCTGCTTAAAAAATTCCGCCATTATTACAACCTCGACAAAACGCTGGCGAGGCTTGATCGCTTGCTGAGCGATTTCGAATTCACATCGGTAAGGAAAGTGATTGGTATATGAATCAAGAGCTAGTCAGACAGAAGAGTTTTTGGGACGAAGAGATAACCAATTTCGATTCCATCTATTCGCACCAGAAGAGCCGGTTCAGCAATTTTCTGGACACGGTATTCCGCTGGGATATGTACGAGCGGTTCAACTACACGATCAGAAATTCGGAGCCGATCCAAGGCAAAAGTTTTCTCGACGTCGGCTGCGGGACCGGGCGCTACTCGCTTGAGTTTACGCGATTGGGCGCGAGCCGTGTCGTAGGGCTCGACATCGCGGAAAAGATGGTCGAAGCTTGCCGCCGCCGCGCGGCAGACCAACAGGTCGCGGACCGCGCCTCTTTCATTCAAAGCGACCTGATGAACTACATCCCCGAAAGCGAGTTCGATATAGCGATAGGCATAGGGCTATTCGACTACATCAAGGACGCGCTTCCGGTCATCGCGCGCATGAGAAAATGCGTCAGCGACCGCGCGATAATGAGCTTCCCGCGACAGTGGACCTGGAGGGCGCCGGTCAGAAAAGCGCGGCTCGGTTTGAAGCGATGCGATGTCTATTTCTACACGACCAAAGAGATCGAAACTCTCTTAAGAAAGGCCGGGTTCGCGCGCCACACGATTGAAAAAGTCGGCCAGCTTTATTGCGTGACCGCATTCGTGAAATGATGCAGGCCAAAAGAGTCTCTCCTAGATCAGATTGCATTTGAAAAAGAGCCATTTACCAGGCGATCAAATCCCGCCAGTTCGTCGCAAAGGACGCAAAATGCCGCAAAGACCGCAAAGAGTTTTTGCGAGCTTTGCGGCCTCTTTGCGTATTTTGCGTTGAAATAAGATTTTTCCAATTCCAGTAAGTCACTACGAAATTGAAATTCGCTTTAGGCGGTCCATTTTGCGCCTCTTTTGAATAGTCTTCCCTTTTTCCATCGAAAAGTGGTATAAGAAGGCGGGATTAACGCGGATAAGCTAGTGTGCGTTAACTCATTCGATCCAGGTTTCGTTACGGGGTAGTTCTTTTGATCGGCTGTTGAATGCGCCTCCGACGAGAAAGGCCTCTCAAAGGCGCACTCGTACCTGCTCCCCGTTGTATCGATTTGCCTCTACAATTCGTAAGCTGGATAGGCTTACCGGTTTGCCCCACAGCCCGCGCGCAACCGGTCCTTAGCGGAATCGTCGTCGCACGAGGCTGAAAGAAAATAAAGCGCAGCCTATTTGGACTGTGCATGTTTTCAAGAGCAGCGCTGTCCGAGCGGCATGCGCTAGAGTGGGAGATTGAGCGATGACCGAGATAGACTGGGCTGGTCTGCTCGCTGAAGAGGATGTTGAGGGGCTGTGGAACGGGCTTTACCAGATGGTCTCGCGCCACCCGGCAGTGCGGCCTCTGCACTTCGCAACCGACGGCGCGGCAGTCGCTTCGCAAGTAGAGATTAACGCCGACCTCGCGCAAGAATTATTTCTTGAGCTGTTTCAGAAACAGCGCTTCGATCATTACATCCAAAACCTTTATACAAGCACAGAGATTGAAAACGAGATCGCGCATATCGAAGTGCCAAACATGGTAGGCGCGCGTTTGCGCAAGCGCTATCCCGAATCTTTCCGAATGGCGCGGCGTGTAAGCTCGCTGCTCAAAACCAGCCCGCGCTTTCGCCGACTCGGCGCGGATGCCCAGCCTGACCAGCCCGCGCCGGAAGAGAAACCCGCGCGCCGTCGAGGTCGGCCTCCCGGATCGTCAAAGGATAAACGGGCGGCGGATCAGAGCGAGACCCTTCCGGACAGTCTTGACGAGACGGATGTCGAATTGATGGATGATTCATTTGAGGAAGAAGACCAGCAGGTTAAAAAGAACGGCGCGGGCCGCCGACGCCGCATGGTCAATCAAGTCTTCGGCCTCAGAGAATGGGCGGCTTCAAAACAGATTGGCGATTCGGGCCATTTTGTTGATTTGATAAAGAGCGTTCCGATGAGAAAGCGCGACACGCGACTGGTGGGGCGCTCCGGTTCGTCGCAGTTGATACTTTCGAACCCCGAGCTTGAAGCGCTGATAGTAGAGGTTTTCAAGGCAATAGACTCGCCAGCCGATGTGAGGACCATACGCCAGTTGGTCTTATCAAAAATCCCGCTACAGGATTACAACGTCGCATCGCTTGACGAAGAGATAAGCTCTGCGACCAACGGCTCGGGGCTGCGCCGCGATGCGGCAGATACGCGCGAGACGCCCGAAGCCACGTTGCTCAGGGAAGAGAAGAACAACCGGATCGCGTTGATGGCCGACGAGTTTTTGAGATCATTGCGGCGAGCGGTCAACAACAACGAGCGAAGATTTTCGCGGCTCGTTTCGACGCTTTATCACTGTTATTACAACCCGCAGTCGCCTTCGCAGCTAGAGATAGCAAAGCTGCTTGGCGTATCGGACTCGCTTGTGAGCGATAACCGTCGTTTGATCGAATACGAGCTTAAGAAGCTGCGGCTGACGATTGAAGACGGGGCGGTCTTTTCCGAGTCGTTGCAGCGACTGGTACAGGGAACGACAAGCGCGCTCTCTGTTTAGATCGGTTTTCGATTGTAAGGGCAAGCGAGAAGACTCACCGCCGCAGACACAGAGGACGCAAAGGATGCGCAGAGAAAACCATATTCTGCTCTGCGCCCCCTTTGCGTCCTCTGTGTCTCTGCGGTGAAATGTCTCGAATTACATGACTCTCCCCGCCGGGTCGTGATTGCAGTAAAACTTGCGCAGTAACTCGTCTACATCCTTTTTCCCTATCACCTCGAAGACGACCGCCGGAGGAAGGTTCAAGCCTTCGGCAAGTTTGAGTGCAGTCTCAATATTGAGCGTGTTGACGACCGATGAAAGGATCTTCGATAACAACCCTTGATCGAATCCCGTCTGACGGCAAAAATCGATTTGCCTCAAGCCTTTCGACCGCAATTGTCCGCTGACAAGCTCGGCCAGAGGACTGTGTCGAGGGCTCTCTTTTGAGTTGTTGCTGTCACCTGTTGAAGTGGTGCTCGCGCTCTGCACGGAGAGTTGAGAGGTCGGCTTAGTCATTACGTGCTCCCTATCTTAGGTATCTTTCCTTTTGCATGCGCGAGGCAAGGCCGTCTCGTCAGGTTGTGGTCCGCAACCTGACGAGCAGTCTAGCGCCCCCCGCTCGTCAAGAATGTGAAGAAACTAGTGACCCCTACTAACCCAGAAATCTTTCCGATCTTTTTGTACAGGTTCCCATGAACTATGACCGTATCGCCGGCCCGCAGGTAGACATTCTCTTCCGGGTCGGCTTTCCCCTTGAGTATCTTTTTTACGTTGGTCGAGACCATCTCGACCCGGCCATCTTCATACTGCCGCAGTATCGAGACGCTCGAAGAGTTGCCCATATCCGTTATGCCGCCGGCTGACGTGATGGCATCCAGCACGCGCATAGGGCGATTCATGATAATCACGCCCGGCGTCCGCACCTCGCCCAGCACGCCTATCTTTGCGCTGTTGACTTCAAGCAGCGCGACGGTCACCTTCGGCTCTTTGATGAATTCCGAGATCGAGCTGGTGAAATGAGTTTGAAGCTGCGGCAAGGTCTTGCCCACGACCGAGACGTTGCCCATCAACGGGTAATAGATCTGCCCCACGGGCGACACTATGGCCTTGGGCAGCGTGTCGTCCGGGTGCTTGTCAACGTAGACCGCAATCACGTCGCCGGGGCCGAGGCGGTAAGAGTTCTGGAAGTTTTGATAGACAGAGTTTATCTGAGTCTGTATCGCCGCTTCATCAGAAACGCTCGCGTCGGTCGCGTTGAGATGCCCTGTGTCGGTGGTCGTAACGGCGCTTATGCGCTGAGTGACCGTGCGCGGGCGGCTGTCGGCCTTCGATTTTTGCGCGTTCGCACTTGCCCCGAATGCGCTCAACGTAAACAACGCAGCCATAAAGAGGCTGAATATCTTTCTTGTGATTCTCATAATCATCTTACTCCCGAATTTCCTGCAAACTATCTTGCGCCCCGACCGAACAGGACGATCTTGATAGTCTCGAAGATTATTCCAAGGTCGAGCAATAACGTTTGATTCTTGATGTAATAGAGATCGTAACGGAGCTTTTCTATAGCGTCTTCGACCGACGAGCCGTAGGGGTATTTGATTTGCGCCCATCCCGTCAGACCCGGCTTGACCAGATGGCGCTGCGAATAATACGGGATGATCTGGTTTAGCTGCTCGACAAATACCGGGCGTTCCGGTCGCGGGCCTACGAAGTTCATGTCGCCGCGAATCACGTTTACGAATTGCGGCAACTCGTCGAGGCGAAGCTTACGAATGACCCGGCCGATGCGCGTGACGCGAGGGTCGGACTCTTCTGCCCACACCGGCCCCGACGCTTCTTCCGCATCCGTGCGCATAGAGCGAAACTTGATTATCTTGAATCGCCGCCCGTTTTTGCCCATCCGCTCCTGCGTGTAGAAGATCGGGCCGCGCGAATCTAGCTTTACCGCTATGGCAACCAGCATCATTATTGGGAGCGACAGCGCGAACCCCATAGCCGCGAGCAAGGCGTTGATCACTCTTCGCGCGTGTGTGACAACCGCCGAATAGCGGCTCCCGCGCGAGAAGATCAGCCAGGAGGGCCGCAACAACTCGGTCGCGATCTTGCCCGTAAGCCGCTCGTAATAGCAGGCAGATTCTTCGACCGCCACGCGCCCGCTCAAGGTCAGGTTCAACAGTTCTTCGGTGGGGAATTGCCCTCGCCGGTCTTCGACCGCCACCACGATTCTATCAACTTGATGGTTTTCGACCAGGTAAGCCACTTCCGATGTCAACCCTATGACCGACGGATTGATAAGGCTCTTTCCGACAAGCTCAGGCTTATTGTCTGCGAACCCTACGATGTGGAACCCTGCGTTGCGCCGCTCAAGCGTCGCCTGCGCGACCTCTATCGCCTGCTTGCCCGATCCTAAGATCAATACGCGTTCGCGAACACCCAGTTGTGGGTGACCCGTGCTCCAGGCCACAAGCTTGCGCCACGCGGAAATCACTATGAACGTGAGCGACAGCTCGACCAGAAAGACTCCGCGGCCAAGCTCTAGCATCGGCAGCGCGAAGAAAAGGATTGACAGCAAAACGGTCGCCGCGCCGAGCGCTTTGACGAGATTGATCACAACCTTCCGGTAGACGCGTGTAGCATTCAAGGAGTAGAGGTCGAAAAGATAGAATGACAGTTGTATGACGAGCGTCGTCAATATCAGCTTCAGCCACCCCTGGCGCTCCGAAAGCTCGTAAGAGAGATTGTGCGTCAACCGCAGGTACGCTGCCGCGAGTCCCACAAGCACGAGCAGCGTCGTTTCGGACATGACTAAAGATAGGCGTCTCATTCGCGTTCCTCCCCGGAGGTGCTCAAACAACTGTGCCCGGAGTAGCTGGGGGTATCGCTTTTGTTAATTTGTAACTTCATTTTTACTTCCTGTTCTCGATCAATTACGCCCCGCGCCCAAACAGTCTTGCGAGGAGCGGCTTTCGGTCTTTACGGGTGAACTGCTCTTTAACATCCGACTCGTTCAGCACTATGCCTGCGCAAGCGTCTCGCGGCACGAGCTTAAGAGCTTCTCTCACCTCGTCGTGAGGAGTGTGACCGGCGCGAACGACCATGAGCGTGCTGTCTGTTATCGAAGCAAGCCTCTGGGCGTCCGTGCTCTTGATCGTCGGTGCGTTGATTATTATGAAATCAAAATGGCGTTCGAGGTCCGCTATAAGATTCTCTATACGTTGCGACGAGAAGGCATCTCTTATAGTGAAATTCTTCTCCGGGCCAGCCGCCAACAGGTAAAGCTTGTTCGGGTCCAATCGAGTGATCGCGTTTGAAAGCTGCACGCCGTTTTCGATCACGTCGAGCCATCCGTGCTGCGGTTTTACTCCGAGCATTCGCGCGACCGACTGATGATCGAGATTGGCATCGATCAATGCAACGCGGCGCTCGCCAGCTTTTGCCATCGCCCAGGCGAGATTGATCGCGACAGTGCTTTTTCCTTCTCGCTCGCGGGAGCTTGTGACTACTACGGTCTTGAGCTTACGTTTCGCAGCCAGGTTCAACAGCCGCACTCCAAGCGTGCGGTATCGCTCGCTTGCCTGCGCGTCGTCGCCCGTTATCGCCGTCAGACAAGCTGCAACCGTCGTCTTTGAAACCGCGAATGCCTGGCTTGGCTCGACGAATACCGGAGCCGGAGCTGTAGCGACACGCAAATCATCGCCGAGCTTGTGCACCGACTGGGGTCGAGTTTGAGGTTTGACTTCACGCCGTGGCGACGCTGCGATAACTTCGCTGAGCGCGATAAGCTCGCTGAAATCAAACGGCGCAGAAGGCTCTGCCTCAACATTCGCAACCGTCGCTGCGCGATTTCCTGTGTCAACCAACTCGATTGACGTCAGCTCAAAAGCAGGTTTATCAAAAGCAGGCTTATCTTGAACCGGCTGAGCCGCACGCGCTTCTCTCGCGGGCGTTCGGAAAGGCGCGGGGCGGGCGGGCTGCTGTTTATCGGCGTGAACGGGCGGGTTTGGAACGCGGGCAGGGCGCTCACTTTGCTTCAATCGCTCTGATCTTAGTAATGCGTTGTAGACTCTGCCCATAAAAAAACGCCTTTACAAACTCTTGCTGCTATTAACCTCTAGTCACGCGAACGCGTGAAAAGAATTTTAGCGGAGCGATCTCGTCTTCGCTTTCCGCGTTGAGCGCGAATCCTGATTTCTCGCGATTGATGTAGCGAACGTTATTCTCTTTCGCGCGCTCGCCCGCAGAATTATTTGAAGCGAGCGGCGATAAGGAGTCTCGATCAGCAACGGCCTCGCCAATCGTTTGCATAGATGCTGATTCCATCGGCGAAAGGTCGAGCGCCTCGACGACTTCGCTTATGATCGAAGCGGTGATCAGAGGGCTTGCCGCGCCGAACCCGGTCAGCAGCGCGTTGTCGCAGATATTATTTATTATTCGCGGGATGCCGCCCGAAAAGCTGTGAATCATTCGCACAGCATCGGGCTCAAAAAGGTTTTCGTTTTTTGCGCCCGCAACTCTCAACCGCCAGAGTATGTATTCGGCAGTCTCGCGCGCGGCCAACGGCTTGAGAGAGCATTTGAGGCTCACGCGCTGCTTGAGTTGACGAAGCTCCGGCTGCGCCAGGACTTCGTGAAGCTCAGGCTGGCCGCACAGAATTATCTGCAAAAGCTTTTCGCGGTTTGTCTCAAAGTTCGAAAGCAAGCGTATCTCTTCAAGCAGGTGAGGCGGCAGCAAGTGCGCTTCATCAACTACGAGCACGGTGTGCAACCCTTGCGAGTGGCGCGTCATCAGCATATAACCGAGCAGGCGGAGCATGGAGGCTTTCGACGGCTCGGTGCGCAATCGGAACTCGCCCGTCAGCAGATCGAAGAACTCTCCGGTAGCAAGCAGCGGGTTGAAGATGTAGGCTGCGAGCACCGAGCGGTCGAGCGATTGGAGCATCGAGCGAAGGATAGTGGTCTTTCCGTTCCCGACCTCTCCGGTGACTACGACGAGGCCCTTGCCGTTCTCTATGCCGTACTGAAGATTTGCAAAGACTTCGAGCAAGCTTTCGGTTCGGAACAGGTATCTAGGGTCCGGCGCAAGGCTAAATGGTATGTCGCGTAGTCCGTAAAATTCCTTGTACATTCTTCTCAACCTCAACTGAGAGAAATGCTTAATGGCCCGCTCTTTTTACTTTTTTGGCCTTTTACTTTTCGCCGATGATCGCAAACAGATTTGTGACGATAAAAAACTTTGTCAGCGCGAAGACCGCAGCCGCAACGGCAGCCGTGGCGAAGACCAATCGAAGCCGCGCGCGACGGGCCGCGCGCTTGCGTTCCCAATCGGTCAAAGTCTTTGGAATCGCAACCAGCATCGGCAGATTCGTGTACCGCTCAACGTCTGCGGAGTCGTGAAGCGAGCGTAAGCGGCGCGATTCGGCCACAACCGCGAAACAGGCTCCCACAGCCAATCCTGCGGTAAGGGCTATCAAGTGAAGTATTCCCCGGTTGGGGTAGCCTGGACTGACGGGCAAGCTTGCCTGCTCAATAACTTTAACCTGATCGGGCTTCGGATCGTTTGTCGGGCGTCGGGCGTCTGCGCGCTCAATCGCCGCGACCATCTCTTTGTGAGCGCGCTTGACGGCGAAATATTCCTGGGCCACGCGCCCGTAGACGCCTTCACGCCCTGCGGCATCTGTCGTCACCGGCGCGGGGCGGGCGGCAGGTGCGTTTGCCGACTGGCGAGCGATTGCGCGACTGGTGACTTCAAGCTCCACTTTGATACGGTTGCGCTCGGATTCGAGCGAGCGAAGCTCTCTGGCTTCCGGCGACTGGCTGGTTGTTCCGGCTTCTTGCTGGCGCAGGTCGGCCAACTGGCGGTCGATTGCCGCAAGCTGGTCGGTTATCAACAGGACGCGCGGGTGCTTGTCGGTCAGTTCCTGCCGGTTGATAAGATTATCGCGCTGGCCCTGTAGCTCCGCGCGCTTTCCAATCAGTATCGCGTAAGTAGGGTTGTTTGCGAGCTTGTCGTTCTTTTTTTGCTGATCGACTATGCGCCTCTGCTCAAGTATGCGCTGGTCTACGTCGGCCATCTGTTGCTGTAACGCGTACTGACGGTCACGGTAGCCGTCAACTAAGAACTGTTGTGCGCGTGATGTATCCGCAGGCGCAGGAGGCGTTCGGATGGGCTGCGGGGCCGGACCCAGCAAAGCCTCTTCTTTGAGATTGAGCAGCCAGGGGCGAGCCGCCTCTTGCTCGCGCAATTGCGCGGCAAGCTCCGTGGCGCGCTGGCGCAGCGTTGCAGTCTCGTCAGGAGATTGCGCGCTTGTGACTTTTGCGCTGTCAGCCGCGAGCAGAGATGCAAGCTCTGTAGTCAGCTTTTGCGCCGTCTCGGCATCCGTAGCGCGATAGGAAATGGTGAAGCTACCTGATGGAGCGTCGTTTTTTGAATTCGGATCGAGACGTATGTCTCCGCGCATGCGGTTTACGATCTCGTCCGTTGACACGCCCGACGCTTTCAAATCTCGATAGAGATTATGCTTCGCGATCAACTCTTCAAGTCGCGCGCGGGTCGTTAGCTGCTGCCGCACCATCGCCACACGGCGCGACGTTTCAATTGTCGCGGCCTCGCCGCTATGCAGTTCGATTGTCATTCGAGCCGACGATTCATACTGGTCGGGCAATTTTTTGATGGCGATGGCCGCCGCTACAGTGATGATGATTGTAGGGATGAAAATCAGCAGCGCGTGACGGCGCGCCGTGTGAAAGAGCTTGAAAGGGCTGTGAGGTCCGGGGGAAGTCATATTTTCTGTTTTGCCCGCCGCCTTCGATGCAGTGGGCTGATTTACCGTCTCGAAATTCGGGGCCGTGGCCGATTAAACTGCCGCAAGCATTGGCCTTCGTTATTAATGAAAGAGAGAATTGCAGTCGCTTTCCAGAATTCTTGCCGCCTCTGGCGCGTAAGGATGAGATGTTCCTAAGTTTGACAATTAAAACTGTTGACAAGCTATGGGTGTTGTTTTATAACGTGCCCGAAGCTACCTTACCCTCGCGGGTCACGCTTATGTAAGGACCTGGGTAAATTCTTGGGGTCGGGTCAGGCAAATCAGCCTGCTCTCACCCACGACCGGCCCTCATGCCCCTGAAACAAGAATCGCGCTGCCGAATCGAGAAACCGATATGTCTCATCGCAAATATCCGTCTCAGTTCTCATAGGCAAGCGCCGTAAAGAGGAATTTTCTATGCTCGCTCAAGGGTCTTACGCATCTGCGTCCGTCGAAATGCCTGTGTCCCAGAGTACCGACAGACTATATAACCTTGCCACCGCACTCGATGAAATCAACGAAGGCGCAGTCTTCATGAACTGCGAAGGACAGCTCATATGGCACAACCGTGCATTCGACCGACTTCTGGTCGAGAATCGCGAAGGCCATCATCTGGTCGCCGCCGTAATAGAGATGGCGGGCGACTTCTACCAGGAATTGTATGCCTCTAGCGGAGTGACGGTCGGCGACGAGCATGGAGTGGTTTCGCTGGCGCGCGATGTGAACGTAGGCCGTATAGACCACGAGATCCATTGCACATTGATGCCCAAAGGGATGCTAGGACTTGAGAGCTATGTGCTGTGCCTCATAAAACGCTCGGCCTCGCGATGGTCGAGCTATGAAGAGCATCTGCGTCAGACCTGGGGTTTCACAGAGCGAGAAGCCCAGGTCGCCGTTGAATGTCTGCGCGGTAAAAAAAATCTGGAGATAGCCGAGCGGCTCAGAATAAGCGTAGAAACAGTTAATAAGCACCTGGACAAAGTTTATCAAAAAGCCGGAGTAAGAGGTCGCTCCGAGCTGGCATCTCGACTGCTCGACAGCGGCATCTGAAGGCTTGCGCGGGGGGCAATCCAGAGCTTATTTTAAGTGTAATGCGAATCGAGAAAACATCATCAACCGTGTTTACGCCTCTTGACGATGGTAGAGCCGTCTTGTTGAACCTGGAGACACTCTTCTACTACCGATTGAATCGTACGGGCGCGGCCCTCTGGCAGCAGATCGAAGAGAGCAAATTGATAATGCTTGATGATCTGGTCCGCGGCACCTGCGAGCGATTCGACGTGGATGAAGAAGGCGCGCGCCGCAGCGTCAGTTCGTTTGTAGAGCGGCTTGAAGAATACAAGATGGTTCACATCGCCTGAGTGCGACCGGCAATACTTCTTTTGAAAAGCCTGAGAGTGCTGACGTCGGTTTGCTGGCAGCGTTCTCCATTGGCTACCCTGTCTGAGTGACATCGTTTGTCATTAAAGATTCCGATAATTGTTAACCTTTTTGGGTAGTGCTGTGCGCGGCTTCTGATTTTCCAAAGTTTAAGAGTACCCGAAAAGGCTATACGGGCTGGCACGTGCGTTGCCTGATCAATAAGCGCGCTCAAGAGGCTGTCGAGCGGAAGGGGTCAAGGGGGCGACGCCTTCCGCCTGTTAACTGAGAGAAGCGACAGAAGTAAATTAAGATGCCACAAGGGTCGAGGTCATGGGGGCGACGTCGACTTTTGTGGCTCGCTTCATATGCGTCGTATTTTCATAGAATGTTCACCCTCTATTAAATTAATTGCAACGTTTTCCGCTTATTATTACTTCTAACAGGAAAGTTGCACAGGAGGGATGTGTTAATGTCAGCTTTACTTTCTAGCGTGGAATCATTCACCCTCGGGCAAAGAGTCTTAACCGGTTTTGGCCCAGGAGTAGTATCGGCGATCAGCCGCATTGATTCGATAATTTATGTGACGCTTTCAAAGGAGCCCGCCGGGCTGTACATCATGCGGCCTGAGCAGGTCGAACCTTTTGAGGGCGAATAAGTTGATCGCAACAAATTAGCCCCCGTGCGGAGGCTGTATGGAGTTTATGACCGTCACGGCAATTTTAGAAGGTCGCCGTTACATAGCGATCTATCGCAAGTGGTTCAATGAAAAACTGGGCGCCTGGGAGATGGAAATGGTCCCTGGAACGCTTCGCTGGATCAATTGATAGAAAAACGCTTGTTGATCTAAACAAAACAGATCTTTTCCTGCTAGCGCCCTGGCCTTCCTGCATCACCTTGCCGTAAAACAGCCATCTTATTCGTGAATTTCAAAGAAAGCGTCAATGCTTTCAAGAAGTTGCCGTCTTATCTGCTCGCGGTTTCCTTCAAGAGTGTGCAGAGTGACCTGCCGGGTCTGCCCGCTTTCCAGTAAAATTTGTCCGGGCTCGACTGCGGCAATCTCCTCGCCCTCAAGCAGCCTCATTCCATAAACTAAAGTCAGTTTCTTCATACTTATTAGTGTAATAGCTGGTGAATTTGAAGAAATACCTAAAGCTACAAAAAAAATATTAATATACCTGAAGATCGTAAATTGAGATTTTAGAAGGAGTTAGCGCAGCAAGTGAGAATCATCAGGAGGTCTTAAGAAATTACTTTAACTTTTTGCTTGCATCCCATTGAGAGCTATGGTATAAACCACCCCCGTAAACAACACCGCTTTATGTTCCTGCCATAAAGCGGTTCTGTTTTGGCGGTGCGCTGGGGTAAGGAACATTCAGAAAGGGGGCTACTGAATGTTCAAGGGGGCTTGTCGATTAGACGACCTGGCGCACCGCAACATCATACGCATTTAACCCTTCCAAGTCAAGAACTTCTTTTGTTCGTGCGTTTACCTCTCGAAAAGGCTTAAAATAAGCATATCCTCGCGAGAATCAATGATTTGCGGGCAATGCTCGGTTAGGGGAGCCACGAACCTGCAAAAAATAATAGAGCTAGAGACTGGGAAAACTCGCGCGGCGTGACGGATGATCCCGGCCCTCCTTCACCCGATTTTAGCTTCCAGTTTGAATCCGAAGCCGGGCTACCTGCTAACCCGTTCTCAAACGCGCGAGCATATCTTGCAAGCCTTGAACTCCCGCTCTTGTGTTGACGGGCCAGGCACGGCCAAATCTTCTTTGATTTTCAATATCTGCCTCAGATTGACAACACTTTCAGCCGTGTGCTAAAAGCATCTGCGACAAGTGCGATTAGTATTTAACCGACAGCATTCTTTCTCTTTAAGAAGTCAGACCGATCTCAGCAGTTTTAACGCGTAGTACGATCATATTTCTGCGCGTAGCGTTTGGGGTTTATAATGGCAGACGAAAGCGACGATAAAGTAAATAAGCCGACGACCGATAAAGCCGAACAGTCAAAAGAAGGCCCTAGAACTACGGGAGCCGATGTCCCTGAAAAAGCACAGCCTCTTCCGCCCGAAGCCGGTTCCGTCGATCCCGCCGCTGAGATCGAAGCCAAGACTAAGGCTACGCTGCCGACTGGAGAGACTCTCAAAACCGAGGCCAAGGTTGAAGAGGCGTTGCCCGGCGTAGAAAAACCATCGAAGACTCCGGCGGTCGAAGGGGCGAGCGAAAAGGGCGAGCCTGCCGCTCCTGAAAAAGCGGCGGCTGCGCCGCCCAAAGCGGCGGCGCCCGCAAAGCCCGCGCCTCCGCCGCGCGCGCCAGCCGGTGAAAAGGCCGTCGCAGGCGAAAAGGCCGCAGCAGGTGAAAAGGCTGCGCCCCCGAAAGCGGCTCCGGGAGCCGGTCACAAGCCAGCGCCTCCGGCTAAGAAAGGGCCGGTTGTCACCGTAGAGATAACCGACGACCCTTTGATCGATAAGATAAAACAGCGCTTCGGCGAAGCCATTACCGAAGCCGTCGCCACATACGGCCAGCAGATCATTCGCGTAAAGAAAGAGTCGTTCATTGAGCTGTGCCGCTATCTTAAAGAAGACGAAGAGACTCTTTTCGATATGTGCGCGGACCTGACGGCAATACACTGGCCTGACCGCGCGGGGCAAGAGTTTGATGTCGTAGTGATTCTCTACTCCCTTCCGAAGAATCGGAGGCTCCGCGTCAAGGTCGCGCTCGCGGACGGAGAGAGTTGTCCGAGCGTTACGCCTCTCTGGGAAGGCGCGAATTGGATGGAGCGCGAGGTGTATGATATGTTCGGGATTCAATTCGAAGGCCATCCCGACCTCAGGCGAATACTGCTTCCGCCCGATTGGCCGGGCCACCCGCTGCGAAAAGAGTATCCGATTGAATATCGCGATAACGAATGGACAGACAAGCACCTTCAATATCGCGAACTCGATTATGACACGAGCTTGATCGACGTGAAGTACGCGGAAAGAAGATAGAGCAATGCAAGATCAAGAAGTATTAAAACCACAAGGGACGCTGTTTGACACCGAAGAGATGGTGCTCAACATGGGGCCGCAGCACCCTTCGACGCACGGAGTGTTGCGCGTCCTGTTGAAACTGGACGGAGAGACGGTCGTAGACCTAGATTGCGACATAGGCTACCTGCACCGAGGCGTCGAGAAGATTGCCGAGCACGACACCTACGCGATGATAACGCCCTACTGGGACCGGCTCGATTACGTGGCCGCAGTGTCGGGCGATCTGTGCTATGTCGAAGGGGTCGAAAAGCTGTTACAGGTAGAAGTCCCGCGTCGGGCCGAGTACCTTCGCGTTATTCTCACAGAGCTTCAGCGCATAGCTTCGCATCTTTTATGGCTCGGCACGCACGCCATTGATATAGGCGCGGTGACGGTGTTGTTGTACTGCTTCCGCGAGCGCGAAGAGATACTGAAGATATTCGAAGATTTCATAGGCGCGCGATTGACCGCGCATGCTTTTAGGATAGGCGGGTTGTGGTGGGACGCTTATCCTGAGTTCGAAAAGCGCGTGCGCGATTTCTTGGAGATACTTCCGGGCCGCATCGACGAGTACGAAACCCTGCTCAATACCAACCGCATCTGGTTGAGCCGCACCGTAGGAATAGGAATTCTACCGGCAGAAGAGGCCATCAACCTCAGCCTGACCGGCCCCGTGTTGCGCGGGTCGGGAGTCAATTACGACCTTCGCAAGGCGCAGCCTTATTCTGCGTATTCGGAATTCGATTTCGAGGTGCCGCTGGGCGAAAACGGCGACACGTATGATCGCTACCTCATACGCATGGCAGAGATGCGCCAGTCGGCTTCGATCATCGAGCAGGCGCTGGACGGACTGCCCGAAGGGCCTGTGATGGCAAAGGTGCCGAAGGTGATCAAGCCGCCGGTCGGAGAGATCTATCACGCGATTGAAGCGCCCAAGGGCGAGCTGGGCGTTTATCTTGTGAGCGACGGCACGGGCAAGCCTTACCGTATGAGGATACGCCCCCCGGCCTATATCAATTTGCAATCGCTCAAGCGCATGTCAATCGGCCATCTGGTGGCCGATGTGGTTGCTCTCATCGGCACTATCAACATAGTGCTCGGCGAAGTCGATAGATGATAATTCTCAATTCAGGATTTTTTATGCCGGCCATCTTGATAAAACTATTGTTGGTTGCGCCCGATTGGGTTTCAAAATACATAACGGGCGAGCGGCGCACGAGCGCATTCTGGGCTGAATATGTAGTATGGCCTTTGATCCAGATTCTGATCGTGCTGTTTATCGTCCTCACCATTGTCGCTTACCTTGTTTATGTCGAACGCAAGGTATCGGCTTTCATGCAGGCGAGGCTCGGCCCTATGCGCGTGGGCCCGTGGGGTCTTCTGCAACCTGCCGCCGACGGCCTCAAGCTTCTTCTAAAAGAGGATATAATTCCGCTCAAGGCCGACAAGCTCGTCTTTTCAATCGCGCCGATTATTTCTGTGATCGCCGCGCTTGTGGTGCTCGCGGTCATTCCCTGGGGCGCGGCCTGGGCTACGATTGCAAACATCAATATAGGATTGCTGTTCGTACTCGCCGTTTCGTCGGTGAGCGTGCTGGGACTTGTGCTGGCAGGCTGGTCGTCGAATTCAAAATATTCGCTGCTTGGCGCGCTGCGCTCGTCGGCCCAGATGGTGAGCTACGAAGTTGCAATGGGTCTTTCGATTATCGGCGCGCTGATGTTTGCAAGGACGCTTTCGATGTCGGGCATAATCGAAGCGCAAAGAGCCGACGGAATGTGGTACATCTTCTTTCAGCCGCTCGGTTTTATGATCTATCTCATAAGCGCGCTGGGCGAGACGAACCGCGCGCCGTTCGACCTGCCCGAAGCCGAATCCGAACTGGTCGCGGGCTATCATACGGAGTATTCGGGATTCCGGTGGGCGCTCTTTTTTATGGCGGAGTATACGGCGATGATAGTGACGTCAGCCGTAGCCGTAACGCTATTCTTAGGCGGCTGGTCGTTTCCGGGGCTTGACCTGATAACGGTTGAGTGGGTTCGCGTCTTGCTCAGCGTGCTGATATTTACGGCCAAAGTTTTCCTGTTGATCTATGCTTACATGTGGATTCGATGGACGTGGCCGCGTTATCGCTACGACCAGTTGATGGAAATTGGCTGGAAATGGCTGATACCGGCGGGGCTTGCTAATATCGTATTGACGGGCGTGTGGTATGTGATGGCTCTGCCGAAATCTCAAGGCGGGCTGTTTGATTTCATGCGCATGGAAGGCGGGCGGCTCGTGCCTACGGGCGCGGGCAAGATATATTTCATAGTTACAGGATTCGCAATCACAATACCGCTGGTCTGGGTGTTGCTGGCGACCATCAATCGCCGGTCACGCGATTTCAATCTGCACGAGCAGCGCCAGCTTCAGATACGCTTGCGCGGCGAGCGATTGCAAAAAAACGCCGAGGCCCAGCCGGCGGAATAGAAATCAGAGGATTTATGGCAGCAGCAACACAACCGGAAAAGCGAACATTAGGGCAGTTAATAAGACGGCTCTTTTTACTCGACCTCTTCAAAGGTCTCGCGCTCACGCTCAAATACAACGCGCGCGCGTTGTACGAGCCGCGCGAAGGCGGGAACCCGAATCAAGCGATCTACACCGAGCAGTACCCGCGCGAGCGGCCTCGCGTCTCTGAGAGATTTCGCGGCGCGCCGCGATTGAACCTCGACCCCGATACGGGCGGAACGCTTTGCATAGCGTGCGATCTGTGCGCGCTCGCCTGCCCCGTCAATTGCATAGAGGTCGGCTCGATACGACGCGAAGTCCGCGACGGCGATAAGGTGAATAAAAAGAAGGTGCTCACGACGTTCATCTTCGACACGTCGCGCTGCATGTTTTGCAACCTTTGCTCCGAAGCCTGCCCTACAGATTGTCTTGAGCTTACGCAGAGCTTCGAGCTTGCTGTTTATCACCGCTCAGGCTTCCGCTGGGACCGCGAGATGCTTGAGAAGGGCATCAATTACGTCCGATATACGAAATAGAGGCTAGACGCGCATGCAACTACAGGGTTGGGAAGCGGTGCTCTTTTACGTGTTGGCGATAGGGACGCTTTTTATGGGCGTCTACGTGGTGACGGCGCGCATAGCCGTTCACTCTGCGCTTTGCTTGATCTCGACGCTTGTAAACGTCGCGCTGCTTTTTATCTTGCTGCGCTCGGAGTTCGTAGCGGGCGTCCAGATACTGGTATACGTCGGCGGCGTGATGGTCTTATTCCTGTTCGTCATCATGCTCGTTCAAACGCGAGCCGAAGAAGAAGACCGGGTCAAGCTTTACACCGGCCAGATGTATCCAGCGTTCTTTATCGCCCTGTTGTTTGCGGCATCGTTTTTCTTCGCGATGAATCCGGCGCAGGCGGCGTTTCGCCCTACGGACGGCACTACGAAAGTTGAAAGCGCGCCCACAACCGCCGCGAGCGAGGAGAGCAAAGCCGGCGCGGGGCAGTTTATATCTAAAGACACTCAGACGGTCGGCGAAGCGCTCTACACCAAAGCGGCGCTTCCATTCGAGATCGCATCGCTGTTGTTGCTTGTTGCGATAGTCGGCGCGGTGTTGCTCGCGCGCGGGGCCAAACAGGAAAAATATTACGAATGACATCACAAGGGATGAGGGATGAGGGATGAAGGATGAAAAGGAGTACCCTACACTTCTTTTTCATCCCTCATCCCTCATCCCTCATCCTTCCGCAGGGGGGTCGGTGTGATCAATCTTGCTCTGGGCGCTTTTGCTTTTCTCGCGCCGCTGCTACTGCCGGCGCAGGATCAACCGTTCGTAAAACGGTTCGAGCCTACGCTTGTCCACTTTCTGATGCTCAGTTTTCTGCTGTTCGTAGTCGGGGTGGCGGGCGTATTATCGCGACGCAATATCATCATCATCTTCATGTCGATAGAGCTGATCCTGAACGCGGTCAATATCAATATGGTCGCGTTTTCGCGCTATTTTCAGATCAATCAGGCGGCGCTCGCCGAGAAGGGGCTGGTCGTAGACTCTTTGGCCGGTCCCGTCTTCACAATATTCATCATTGTTGTGGCCGCAGCCGAAGCGGCTGTCGGACTGGGGATAGTCATATCGCTGTTTCGTAACCGCGAGACTATAGCAATCGACGAGATCGATTTGCTTAAGTGGTGAAATAAAGTTCTGAGTTTTAGTTGTCACTCAGGACTCAGCACTCAGGACTCAAGAACTTATGTTAAGACTCGTCTGGCTCATTCCAATATTTCCGCTCGTGGGCTTTCTCATCAATTTCTTGCTCGGTCGCAAGCTGCGGCTCAGCGAGCGGGTCGTCTCGATTGTAGCCTGCGGCGTGATACTTGGTTCGCTTCTTCTCACGCTCGGCGCGTTTGTTGATTACCATTGGAACTACAATCCGGAAAACGAGACAAAGCCATACATCAGTAAACATTTTACGTGGCTGCCAGGCGGCAAGGCCCACCAGTCGTTGAAGCCCGCAGCCGGAGAAGCCGCAGCAGAGCCGAGCGCAAGCAGCCCCGCAAAGACTTCTTTATTCGATTTCAATATTAATTGGAGCTATCAGATAGACCAGTTGTCGCTTGTGATGATGTTTGTCGTCACCTTCGTCGGATTCTGGATACACGTCTTCGCTACGGGGTACATGCACGGCGATAAGGGTTATTACCGCTTCTTCGCTTACCTGAACCTTTTCATGTTCATGATGCTGCTTCTGGTTATGGGATCAAATTTCATGATCATGTTCATAGGCTGGGAAGGCGTTGGACTCTGTTCGTACCTTCTGATCGGCTATTACTTCGACCGCCGCGAAGCGGGCGACGCATCAAAGAAGGCGTTCGTCGTAAACCGCATAGGCGACTTCGGATTCGCGCTCGCGATCATGGGCGTGTTCGCGGCGTTCGGCACTCTGGAATTCAGCGAGCTTGCCACGCAGACGAGCGGCGTTCCGATTGAGCCGTTGTGGCAATTCGGGTTGATGTCGTGGCTTGCGCTCGGACTCTTTATCGGCGCTACGGGTAAGAGCGCGCAGTTACCTCTATACATCTGGCTGCCTGACGCTATGGCCGGGCCTACGCCCGTCAGCGCGCTCATACACGCGGCTACGATGGTGACGGCGGGCGTCTTTATGGTGACGCGCACGAACTTTATTTTCCAGCGCTCGATCACCATGATGATGGTCGTAGCTTTGATCGGCTGCCTGACCGCTTTCATCGCCGCGACCATAGGCATCACGCAGACGGACATCAAAAAAGTCCTCGCCTATTCCACAGTCTCACAGCTCGGCTACATGTTTTTGGCCGCGGGCGTCGGCGCATTCGTGGCGGCGATCTTCCACGTCTTCACGCACGCATTCTTCAAGGCGCTGTTATTCCTCGGCTCAGGCTCCGTGATACACGGCATGCACCACGAACAAGAGATGCCGCGAATGGGCGGACTCGCAAAATACATGCCGACGACTTACAAAACCATGCTCATGGGGTGGCTGGCAATCTGCGGCATCATCCCGTTCGCGGGCTTCTGGTCTAAAGACGAGATTTTGTGGAAGACGTTTTCCGCGCACCTGTTCGGCGGCGAAAAGATTTTGTGGGCCGTCGGGCTTGTCACTGCCGGGATGACCGCGTTTTATATGACCAGGCTGATGGCGCTCACCTTCTGGGGCAAAGAGCGGTTCCGCGACATACACGCAGGCGGCGAAGCCGATGAAGCTCATGCTGCTGCGCACGATAAAGACAAGGCTCCGCACGACGCCGTCAAGCCGTCCGCAGGAGACCGTCCACATCACCAGCCGGGCGAGCACGTCGGCGCTGTGGATGTATCGGACCGGCACGCGGCGCACGACGCAGGTCACGCCCATTTCGAGCCGCACGAATCGCCGCGCAGCATGACTCTGCCGCTCATCGTGCTTGCAGTTTTTTCAGTGATCGGCGGACTGATAGGCATCCCTCATCTGTTCAATCCGTTTGAGCACTGGCTCGAACCCGTGACCAGAATGCAAGGCGAAGCCGCCGAAGCCGCGCACCACGCAGGGTTCAGCGGCCTGGAGTTGGCGTTGATGGTTTTGTCGCTTGCCGTCGCCGCCGGAGGCATCTGGCTCGGACGCCTGATCTACGTTAAGCGGACCGAGCTTGCAAATGTCTGGGCGAACCGGCTGCGCCCGCTTTACACGCTCAGCTTCAACAAGTGGTACTTGGATTACCTGCTCGACGTTAAAGGGGTTGAGGCGATCAAGGCTGCCAACGACGGCCTCTGGTCGGTCAACTCGGAATTCGTCGACGGCGGCGTCAACGGCAGCGCGTGGGTGACGCGGTTCTGGGCAAGGGTTTCAGGCGTGTGGGACAAGTGGGTCGTAGACGGCATACTCGTATGGCTTACCAGTTGGCTCACGTATGCCGGTTCGATATTCTTTCGCACGCTCCAGACCGGCTTCTGGCAAAACTACGCTTTGCTGTTCACGATCGGGTTGTTTGTAATCGTCTTCTTTTATGAACGAACGGCCATAATAGCTACTCTCAAGATTTTGTGGGGGAAGCTCTCGGGTTCTTAAGCATGGCTTGAGATAACTACGCGATTCGTGGCGAAGGGAGAGCCTTTCGCCACGTCTTCTAAAGGAGATTGACCATGGTTGGTCACATCGATTTTTTCGGCATCGGGATACTTTCCTGGGTCACGTGGCTTCCGGCGGTCGGGGCCATATTCCTGCTCTTTTTCGGCCGCACGAAGAACGATCAGATTCGCTGGTTCGCCAACCTCTGGATCGGACTCTGTTTTTTGATCTCGGTGCCGCTCCTCACCGGCCTGGGCAAAGAAGGCCCGGGCTATGACAAGGCGCTGGGCGGGTTGCAGTTTATCGAAAATCACGAATGGATACCGCTCATAGGCGCGCGCTACCAGTTAGGCGTAGACGGCCTGTCGCTTGTGCTGGTGATGCTGACGACGCTGCTCGGCGTCATATCGGTCGTCTGCTCGTGGTCTTACATAAGAGAGAAAGGGCGCGAGAAAGAGTACTACATCATGCTGCTGCTGTTGCAATCGGGCATGATAGGCGCGTTCGTCGCGGCGGACATGTTTTTGTTCTTCGTCTTTTGGGAAGTGATGCTCGTGCCTATGTATTTCTTGATAGGCATCTGGGGCGGCAAAAACCGGCTCTACTCGGCGATCAAATTTTTCCTTTACACACTGGTCGGGTCGGTCGTGATGCTGCTGGCCGTGCTGAAGCTCTTTTTCATCTTCCCCGACATCGTCCAGGCCGAGCGCCCCGCCGTAGAAGCGCGCGCCCGAACGATTGCCACCAGCACCGTCACAGGGCAGATCAACGAGCCGATGCTTAACATGATGGAAGACGCGATAAAGCGCACAGACAAGTCCCAGCTTCCATCGGGCTATGTCAACAGCTCATTCAATATCGCCGCGCTCACCGCTGCGGGGCCTTTCATAGGCGCGGTCAAAGGCTTATCGGTCGTCATCTGGCTCTTTATAGGTTTCGCGCTGTCGTTCGCTATAAAAGTGCCGATGTTCCCTTTCCACACCTGGCTGCCCGACGCGCACTATGACGCGCCGACCGCCGGGTCCGTCATCCTTGCGGGCGTGTTGCTGAAGATGGGGACGTACGGCTTTATGAGGTTTTCACTGCCGATCTTCCCCGAAGCGGTCAACCACCCTACCGTCCGCAAGTGGATGATCATCCTTTCGATAGTCGGAATAATTTACGGCGCGCTCGTCGCGATGGCGCAAAAGGATGTGAAGAAGTTAATCGCTTACTCTTCGGTCTCTCACCTCGGATTTGTGATGCTGGGGTTGTTTGCGCTCAACCCGAACGGAATAAACGGCGCGGTGATGCAGATGATAAACCACGGCATCTCTACGGGCGCGCTCTTTATGCTGGCCGGCATACTCTACGAGCGGCGACACACCTACGAGATAGCGGAGTTCGGCGGGCTGGCTCACGTCATGCCGACCTTTTCGACCATCTTTCTGGTCGTCACTTTATCGTCGCTGGGGCTTCCGCTGATGAACAATTTCATCGGCGAGTTTTTGACGCTCAGGGGCGCGTTTGAAGCGAACTGGGTGTGGGCCGCGTTCGCGACGGCGGGAATAATTCTCGGCGCGGCTTACATGCTGTGGCTCTATCAGCGGGTTTTCTTCGGCCCGGTGACGAACCCCGCGAACGAGAATTTGCCTGATCTGAACGCGCGCGAAGTGTGGCAGTTCGCTCCGCTGATCTTTTTGATCTTCTGGATAGGCATATATCCGAAGCCGCTGCTTGACTACATCAACCCGCAGACCGAAGCGGTGGTCGCGCAAGTGAATCCTAATTACTTCAAACCCGCGGCCCCGCAACCGGCGGCGGAAGAGAAGCTGTCGGGTCAGGCCGACACGACCGAAACCAGTACCCCGGCCACCGAAGAGTCGGGACAAACCCGATGAGAAAGTGATGAGTGACGCGTAACAGCCTTTCACTCATCACTCATCACTTAGGAATAGAGATGCAGACTCTCAGCTTTCAAGAGCTAGTAAATCAGGCGTTTCAGTTGATTATGCCTGAGATGATATTGACGCTTTTTGCCTGCGCCGCGCTCGTCTTGGACGTGATGCTGCCGCGAGAACGCAAGCATATAGTCGCCTGGGTGAGCCTCGCGGGAGTCGGGCTTACGCTCGCTTCGCTCGACATTCTCTATTTCAACCTTGTCCGCAAAGTGCAATCCCAGACCGGCTTTTACGACATGATCGTCGTAGATAATTACGCTGTAATCTTCAAGCTGATGTTTTTGATCGGCGCGGCGCTGTTGATACTGCTGTCGATAAAATATCTGGAAGTCGAAGGCGAGCAGAAGGGCGAATACTATTCGCTGATTCTTTTCTCGGTCGTCGGCATGATGTTTATGGCCTCAAGCGTAGACCTGCTGTCGCTTTTTATCTCGCTTGAGCTGATGGCCGTATCGGTCTACATACTGGTCGGCTACTTCAAGCGGGATCGCAAATCAAACGAAGCTTCGATGAAGTACTTTCTGCTGGGGGCCTTCTCGTCGGGCGTGTTGTTGTACGGCATCTCGCTGGTGTACGGGCTGACGGGGACCACGAATCTGGCTCGCATCGCGTTGGCGCTCCCGAAAGTTGCGGTCACGGATTGGGCGCCGCTCGCGGCTAATGCCCCGGCCGATATGCGCTACTTCGCGCTGCTGGCGATGGTGTTGATGGCGGCGGGAATGTTTTTCAAAGTGGCCGCCGTGCCGTTTCATATGTGGGCGCCGGACGCCTACGAAGGCGCCCCCACGTCGATCACCGCGTTCATGTCGGTCGGGGTCAAAGCGGCGAGCTTCGCCATGTTTGGCCGGTTGTTCCTTTACGGGCTGCCGGATCTCAGGAGCACGCTCGCGGGCGATCCTGCGAATAACATTCCGAGCGTGCCGGGCTGGGCCGTGCTGCTGGGAGTCGTCGCCGCGATCACAATGGTGTGGGGCAACCTGGCTGCGCTCACACAGAAAAACACCAAGCGCCTGCTGGCATACTCATCGATCTCGCACGCCGGGTACACGTTGCTCGGCCTTGTGGCCGGGAACGAAGTGGGCTACACGGGATTTATAATCTACCTGTTTATCTACACGATCATGAATCTGGGGGTCTTTGGCTGCATCATCGCGCTGCGCCGTCGCGGGATCGTGGGCGACCGGCTGGAAGACTTTAACGGGTTGATGCGCAAATCGCCGTGGCTGACGGTGATGATGACGATATTTTTGCTGTCGCTTGGCGGCATACCTCCGACCGCAGGGTTCATAGGAAAGGCGTATCTTTTCATGGGGCTTATGGAAACGGGCAACCCCTGGATGGTGAGGCTCGCGATACTCGCAGTCGTGATGAGCGCCGTGTCGCTTTATTACTATATACAGTTTATACGCGCGATGTACATCGAGGCGGAATCGGAGCCGCAGCCTATTCGCGTGGCTCCTTCGCTTCAAGCCGCGCTGGCGCTGGCGGTGCTGTTCGTCATATTCATAGGCGTCTATCCTCAACCCTTGATCCGCATGACTCAAAAAGCTGCCACCTCGCAGGGACTCAAGGTCCAGGAAGAAGAGAAACCGCCTGCGACCGGCCCCGCGCGCCCGCCGGGCGGAAGGCCCTCCGGCAGTCCGCCTCGGTAAGCGAGGCTTCTCAGTAAAGCGATGGCTACCGGCGACGACAAAGAAGGCGGAGTGAACTGGCGTCAGGCCATGACTACCGTAGGGATGGCGCTGTCTATCCCCTGGATGATAGGCGTACCGGCATTCCTTGGCTGGTATATCGATAAGCGAGCCGGAAGCTGGCCCCTCTGGTTTTTGATCGGATTATTTCTTGGGTTATTAAGCACCGGCTTCAGCATGTACAAACTTCTAAAGCGATTCGGCCAGTTCAAATAAGCTCACTCAAAGTCGTCACAGCCGGCGATTATTTAGCGCGACTTCTATCGCGCTCGCGCCGTGAAGCTGTATAATCATTCGACCCAAGTTAAGACCAGCTTATAAAGCAGCGCGGACCGTTTGATTTATCGGAGCATGCAAAGTGACTGAAGACCCGGTGCTTACCATACTTTGCCTCGCCACCTATCACAAAGGCGAGGCCTTCCTTCGCGAGTGCAAACGCCAGGGCTGCCGCGTACTGCTGGTCACGGTCGAATCGCTGTCGAATGCCGATTGGCCTCGCGAAGTGATTGATGAAGTGTTTTACCTGCCCGATCTTTATAACCGCGACGACGTTATCAAAGGCATAAGCTACCTGGCGCGCACTCAATCGATAGACCGCATCGTGCCGCTCGATGATTACGATGTCGAGACGGCAGCCGTGCTGCGCGAGCACCTGCGCATACCGGGCATGGGCGACACGACTGCGCGCCATTTCCGCGACAAGCTCGCGATGCGCGTGAAGGCGAAAGATCACCAGATACTCGTCCCCGAATTCGTTCACGTCCTGAATTACGACCGGATACGCGATTACCTTGAGCGCGTGCCGCCGCCCTGGGTGCTGAAACCGAGGTCCGAAGCGTCGGCCGTAGGAATAAAGAAAGCCGAAAGCCCCGACGAGATATGGCGATTGCTTGAAGAACTCGGCGACCGGCAATCATTTTATCTCCTTGAGCAGTACATCGCGGGCGACATCTATCACATCGATTCCGTAGTCAGCGAGCGCGAAGTCGTCTTCGCCGTCCCGCACAAATACGGCCATCCGCCTATGGACGTGGCGCACGGCGGCGGCATATTTACTACGCAGCGGGTTCCCGCTCAGTCTGCGGACGCGCAGGCCTTAGAGTTGCTCAACCGCGAGTTGATGGCGACGCTCGGACTGGTGCGGGGAGTGACTCACACGGAGTTCATCAAGGGACACGACGGGCGGTTCTATTTTCTGGAAACCGCTTCGCGCGTGGGCGGGGCGAACATAGCCGAACTGGTCGAAGCGGCGACCGGGATAAATCTCTGGCGCGAGTGGGCAACGATAGAGATAGGTCGCGGCGAGCATCACTACGAATTGCCCGCGCACCGCGACGATTACTCAGGGATAATCATCTCGCTCGCCCGTCAAGAATGGCCCGACACTTCCGGCTATACCGATAATGAGATAGTGTGGCGATTGAACAAGCGCCACCACGCGGGCATGATCGTAGCCTCCCCCGATCCTGCGCGCGTCGAGCATCTGCTTGAAGAGTACACGCACCGCTTTTTGACGGACTTCCACGCTACCGCGCCGCTGCCCGACAGGCCCACCTCGTAATTCTTATAATCGCTTCGTTCCCCTTGGATAATAAGGCAGCACGATTACCGACTCGATGGCTCAGGTGACAATTATCTTTGCCGGTCGCCCGTAGGCATCGAAGCCACGCGCACGCGCGACGGCGAGCCTGCTTCGGTCCAGGCAAACAGAATTTCATCGCCCGCAAACACGATCTGTGGGGAACCGCTTGCGCGCGCCGCGCTCGATTCGGCAACGATAATGGCTTGATCGCGCGCGCCGTCTGCGCGTATGCGCCGCGCGCGTATCTCTGCGCCTTTCGCCGTGCGCTCCATCCAGACTACGAGCGCGGCCCCGTCGGCGAGCATCGCAACTTCGACACGTCCCAGCGGCGAACCGTCATCGACCTGTATCGCGTTGCCGAAAGTCTCTCCCGCGTCGTTTGAGAAAACCAGGTTGACGCGCGGAGTCTCGTTGGCCGCTGTGAACCACGCGGCGGCGACCAGCCGCCCGCGAGCCGCAACCGTCGGGCCGTTTACCGGGCAGCCCTCGATCTGCCAGTTGTCGGCGTGCAGCGTGCGCGGAGCTGTCCATCGCCCCTTGTGAAAACGGACTACGGAAATGTCGCGTATCTCTTTATCCGAGCGGTCGCGATAGACTACGATGACGCCTTCCGAAGTAAGCGCGGCCCCGGTGTGACAGCATTCGCAAACGCGCTCGTCGAGCGTGACATCTTGCGAGATCCGTCCACGCGAATCCATAGTCGCGTGGCGCAGCGTCATATCACCGGGCGCGGAGTTGTGACCTTGCCCAGGCACACTCGGTTTCATCTTGCGACCGTCGAGCCACACGGCGCTCAAGCGGCCATCCGGCCAGGTCGTCAAAGAGACGAAGCCGTGCTCGGTCTGTGTGCGGTCGTTGTGAAGCACAAGCGGCTTACTCCACGTCGCGCCGCCGTCGGTCGAGCGCGCGACGTTAACGTCAGAGGCGTGCGTGCCGGGCACACTGTTCGTCAGCCAGTGAGCTACGAGCGTTCCATCCGGCAGGGCTACGAGCGAAGGGAAGTTTGCCCAGTTGCCAAACCCTTCGCTTTCCGCGACGGTTCGAGCCTCGGACCATCGCGTGCGTTCGCGGACTGCGAATCGCAGCGCGTGACGATTTTCGCCGGTCTTTTCGACCCAGTTTAAATAAATTCGTCCGCGAGCGTCCGCAAAAAGATTCGGCAGCGAGCTGGCCGCAGACGCCGGTGAAGAGATTTCTTTCACGCCATTCGCGCTGGCCGAAGCAATCGAAGCCTGGCCGGAGGTTTTCATTGACGCCGCAGAAACGAGTAAGAGCGCAACGGTTATTCTGAAGATGTTCAGCATGATTCCCTCGCAGATTATTTGTGGATCGATTCTATATTTTTTGACGTCTTTTGGCGAATGGGTAAGCAGCGCGATTTAAGTAAGTCTCAGATGAATGTAAGGAAAAGCCTCCTCACCGCAGAGACACAGAGGACGCATATGGCCGATGATGTGCTTCGCACGCGGCGGGGGCGCAGAGAACACGCTTTTCTCTGCGCCCCCTTTGCGTCCTCTGTGTCTCTGCGGTGAAGTCCGGTTTATTAGGTCACTCCAGCTTAAAGACACGGCGCGCGTTCTCGCGCAAAAACTTCTTGCGCGCTTCGTCAGGCAATTCGAGCGCGCGAACTTGCTCCATGCATTCTCTATTCCCGCCCTGTCCATCGCCGCGACCATGGCTTCAGGTGTCACGCCCGAAGTTAAAAGATCACTCGTGCCGGAACGCTTGAAGAGCGCGACCACTTCGGGCATATAATCGGCCATCTCTTTGATCGCAGGCTGCGCCCAGGCATCAACGGCGCGCTCGTTAAAATCGATTTGCGTCATAACTGGATTTTAACCCTTTAAGCTTTCGGCGGGTCGTGCACTACTTTCTGTCTGCGCTCGTCGAAATATAACACGCGACCTTCGCGGTAAGACTGGACGCTCATCGCAATCGTCACCATAGCCTTGTAAGCCGTCAGCGCGTCAAGCACGGGCGTCTCGCGCGTCTTCACACACCGGAGAAAGTTCTCCATGTGCGACTCGCGGGGTTCGCACTTGAAGGCGACTTCGGCAGCTCCATGTTTTTCTTCAAACTCTTTCTTGAAGAACCGGGAAGGGGTCACGGTGATCTGCTCGACAGTGCCTTCAAAACGTCCGTGAGGGACTATCATAATCGTCCCTTCGTGGCCCCGTATCAGACCGGGTATGTGCGTCTCGTTGCCCATAGAAGAACTGAGCACCAGCGAATGGCCTTTCGCAAAGTCCGCCGTGAGCGTAAAGGTATCGGGCACTTCGCGCTCGTCTTTGAAGACGTATATGCCGCCCGTCCCCGTCACGCGGTATGGAAACTGCGCCTCGCCCCAGCAGATGTTGAGCGGGGCGACGACATGGTAAAACAGATCCGTAGCGATGCCGCCCGAATAGTCCCAGTATTTCCGAAAGCGAAAGAAGCGGTCCGCGTTGTAATCCCGTTTTGGCGCATTGCCCAACCACATCTTCCAATCTATAAAATCATCGCTCTTGCCTTCCGGCCCTGCCGCCGCGTCTATCGGCCAGTTCCACTCGCCCGTAGTCGAGTTGCGATGATAAGAACCCTGGCTCATTATCAACTTTCCGATCATTCCATCCGCGAGCGCCTTGCGCGCTTTCCACCACTGGTCAGAGCTTGTAGTCTGGGATCCGACCTGCATCACGCGGCCGGTCTTTTTTACGGTTCTCGTAAACCCTTTTCGCCTCTTCCACGGTTCGCGTCATAGGCTTTTCAAGATAGACGTCTTTCCCTTTTTCCAGAGCCTCGCACGCTATAGGCATGTGCCAGTGATCGGGAGTCGCTATGATGACTGCATCGATGTCTTTGCGCTCGATGATCTCGCGATAGTCCAGATAACCATCACAGTTCGCGAACTCTTTTGCCGCCCGCAGCCGCTTCGCGTAAACGTCCGAGACGGCGACTACACGGGCGGGAGTCGCTTCCTGCTGGCCCGTCTTAATAACCCATCCGAGCAAGTCCCGGCCTCGCCCGCCGACGCCGATCACGCCTATGTTGATGTGATCGTTTGCGCCGGGCGTACGCGCGTGCGCCGAATGCATCTGAGAAAACGCTTGCGCGGCCAGGCCCGCGCCGATTGCGGTCTTAACAAAATCCCTGCGATTAATTTTATTGTCGGCCATAACGATCTCCGGTGTTGAGCGAAGTGGATGCAACCTGAAACTTGCGGCGTATATATGACACATCACGTCGGCGAACTTCAAGGCGTTGTTGACTCGACTACCGCGATTTGATATGACTTGCTACAGTTCGACACAGGAGACCAATATGAAAAACTTGAGCGACCGCGTGGCAATTATAGGAATGGGCTGCACGAAATTCGGAGAGCACTGGGATAAATCTTCCGAAGACTTAATTGTCGAAGCCGCTTACGAAGCCTTTGAAGACGCAGGTATCGAAGCCTCTCAGGTCGAAGCCGCCTGGGTCGGCACGCTGACTTCGGGCATATCTGGTCAGGCGCTCTCGCGCCCGCTCAAGTTGCAGTACATTCCGGTCACTCGCGTAGAGAATATGTGCGCGACGGGCCAGGACGCCTTGCGCAACGCGGCCTTCTCGGTCGCAGCCGGTGCTTATGACGTGGTGTTAGTCGCGGGGTTCGAGAAATTGAAAGACACGGGATATTCGGGCCTGCCCGGCGCGGCCTCGACCGTCATAGGCGCGGGCAACACCGCGCCCGGGGCTTTCGCGCTGGCCGCCAATCGATACTTTCATCGCTACGGCATAGGCAAAGAAGATCTGGCAAAGATTTCGGTCAAGAACCACTACAACGGCGCGCGAAATAAGAAAGCGCATTTTCAGAAAGAGATTACCCTGGAGCAGGCGATGAAAGCGCCTATGATAGCCTCGCCTCTCGGCTTGTTGGATTGCTGCCCGACTACGGACGGGGCGGCGGCGGCTATCATAACCACCACGGAGCTTGCGCCAAAATTTAATAAAGACTATGTGACGATCAAAGCGATGGGGCTTGCCGTGGGGCCGGGCACGGGGCGCATGGACCCGGAGTTTGATTTCACAAGCTTTCCTGAAACCAAAGCGGCGGCTAAGCAGGTTTACGATCAGCTCGGCATTCGCGACCCGCGCCGCGAGGTCAGCATGGCCGAAGTCCACGATTGCTTTTCGATAACCGAATTGATCATTTATGAAGACCTGGGATTTTCAGAGCCGGGCAAAGCTAAAGCAGACATTGACGCGGGCGCGTTCACGCTCGCGGGCGATCTGCCGGTCAACACCGACGGCGGTTTGAAATCATTCGGCCATCCGATAGGCGCGAGCGGTCTGCGCATGCTCTACGAAATTTACAACCAGCTGCTGGGACGGGCGGGCGAGCGACAGGTTAAAGATATGAAGCTTGGTCTGGCGCACAACCTGGGCGGCAATCCCGGCTCGTTCACCTGCTCGATAATCGCGCTCGGCAACGCGTGAGGCAGGCAAACACAAATCATAATCAGGGAGGAACTATTAATGGGTGAACAGGAAAATCTGAAGTTGATACAAGTTGTTTACGAAGCTTTCGGGCGCGGCGATCTGCCCGCAATTCTTGGCAATCTCACCGGAGATGTCGAATGGAATCACCCCCGACCCGACCGGATTCCCTGGGGCGGCCAGCGGCGCGGCCCCGAAGAGGTGACAGGGTTTTTTGTCGCGCTCGGCCAGACCATCGATGTCGAGCAGTTCGAACCGCAACGCTTTCACGCCGACGGCGACACGGTCATAGTCTTCGGGCGCGAGCGAATGCGCGCCAAGGCTACGGGTCGGGATTACGGAGTCGAGTGGGTGCATGAATTCGTGATACGCGACAGCAAGATCGCGAAGTTTAGCGAATACACCGACACCGCCGCCATAATCGCAGCCCTTCACGACGCGTAATAAACTGATGGCTTACAACCTGAACGAAGAAGAGCAACTGATCATTGCGACGGTGAAGCGATTTCTGGAACGTGAAGTTGCGCCCGTCGCAAGCGAGCTGGAGCACCGCAACGAATACCCCACCGAAATCGTCGAGCGGATGAAAGAGATCGGCCTTTTCGGCGCGAACGTGCCCGAAGCTTATGGCGGGCAAGACCTCAGCTATACGGTCTTCGCGATGATCTTTGAAGAGATCTCGCGCGTGTGGATGGGGCTTGCGGGGATACTCGGCACGCACACGGTTCTGTGCGACGTGCTCGTAAGATTCGGGACCGAAGAGCAGAAGCAAAAGTTCCTGCCCATCCTGGCGCGGGGTGAGAAGCGCGGGGCTATATGTTTGACCGAAGCGCACGCGGGCACGGACCTTCAAGCCATCTACACGACCGCTACGCGGCAGGGCGATAGTTACAGAATCAATGGCTCGAAGATGTGGATAACGAACGCTCGCCGCGCCGAGGCCCTGTTGATACTCGCAAAGACCGACAAGACGGCCAGCCCCGCTTACAAAGGTATGAGCGCGTTCATTGCGGAGAAAGGCGAGCCTGGAATTACGGTCAGCCGCGACATTGACAAGCTGGGATACAAGAGCCTGGAGACGTGTGAATTGTTGTTTGAAGATTTTCGCGTGCCTGCCGAGAATCTGATTGGCGGGCGCGAAGGCGAAGGCTTCAAGCAAGTGATGACCGGGCTTGAGGCCGAGCGGTTGAACGTAGCTGCTCGCGGGCTTGGAGTCGCGCGCGCGGCGTTTGAAGAAGCGATCAAGTACGCGCAGCAGCGGCGCACGTTCGGCAAGCCTATCTCAGAGCATCAAGCTATACAATTAAAGCTCGCGGATATGGCCACGAAGATTGAGGCTTCAAGGCTGCTGGTTTACGCGGCGGCAGAGAAGAAAGACCTGGGCGAGCGTTGCGACCTTGAAGCGGGAATGGCAAAGCTGTTTGCCACGGAGACGGCGCAGGAATGCTCGCTCGAAGCGATGCGGATATTGGGTGGTAATGGCTACGCAAAAGATTTTCCCGTAGAGCGATATTACCGCGACGCGCCGTTATTGATAATCGGCGGCGGCACAAACGAGCTTCAGCGGCTCGTGATCGCGCGCAGGTTGCTTAAGAAATACTCCATTACCGATTGATGTCAAACCCTCTCTCGCCGCCTTAGGCGCTTGATGTGCTATCGCGCGGCACGGATCCGCAATTTGGAGGAGCTATGAAAAGCTACGGACGATGCTACACGGCGCTTTTTTCTCTCGCCCTGTTATTGACCGCGACAGCCATCGCGAGGGCTAACGGGTTTACGATTGAGCAAGTCCTCAGCTCTCCTTTTCCTTCCGAGTTGATCGCTTCTGAGCAGGGCGACAAGCTCGCCTGGGTCTTCAGGGCCGAAGGCCGCCGCAACATCTGGATTGCCGAAGCGCCCGCGTTCAAAGGCCGCCAGTTGACTCGCTACGACAAAGACGACGGGCAAGATATAACTCAAGCCGTCTTTTCGCCCGACGGCATCTGGATAGCTTACGTGCGCGGCGGGCCTCCGAATACCGAAAACGAAATTCCTAATCCCACGAGCGATCCTGCGGGCGCGCGCCAGGAAGTGTGGATAGTCAACACGCGAACCGGCATCACATCAAAGCTCGGCGAGGGAAGCTCTCCCTCGTTTTCGCCTCGTGGTGATCGCGTGGTCTTCGCGCGAGAGGGCGACCTGTGGTGGGCGGCGACTGTGGGCGGCGCGGCGAAAAAGATGTTTGAGATACGCGGCCAGGTAAGCTCTCCCGCGTGGTCGCCTGACGGGACGCGGCTCGCTTTTGTTTCCGTGCGCGGCGATCATAGCTTCATTAGTGTTTACGATTCTAAATCGGCGCGCATCAACTTTATCCAGCCGAGCATTGACCGCGACATCGAGCCTCGATGGTCACAGGACGGCAAGCGCATAGCTTTTATCCGATTGTTCAACGTCACAGACACTTACTCCGCCGATAAAGAGCGGCTCGCTCCGTGGGCCATCCGGGTTGCGGACGCGAAGACCGGCGACGGCAAAGAGATCTGGAAATCTGCTAACACCGAGATGGATGCTTTCTCGCGCCAGCTTGGCCGTGACGTGTTGCAATGGGCCGCCGGAGACCGAATAATTTTCAACTCTGAAAAGACCGGATGGTCGCACCTCTATTCAATTCCTGCGAGCGGCGGCCCGGAGGTCGCTCTCACTTCAGGAAATTACGAAGTTGAAAACGTTGCGTGGTCACATGACCGGTCTTACGTTATCATCGCCGCAAACGCGGGCCAGATCGATTACCGCCATCTTTGGAAAGTCCCTATCGCGGGCGGCGCACCCGTTCAGATAACGCGAGGCGCTAGCATAGAGATGTACCCGGCGCTGGTCGGCGGAGGAAACCAGATCGCGTTCTTGCGCTCGACAGGGCGCGACCCGTTTCTTCCTTATATAGCTTCGGCTGATGGGAACAATATGAGGCTGCTTGCTCCTGCTGCCCTTCCTCAAAGTTTTCCGGCAGCCTTGCTAATCGAGCCTGAGCAGGTGATTTTCAAAGCCGCCGATGGACTGGAGATTCACGGGCAGTTGTTCAAGCCAAAGAGCGCTACAGGCCGTAGCCCTGCGGTAGTCTTCATGCACGGCGGGCCGGTGCGACAGATGCTTTTAGGATGGCACTACAGAGGCTATTACCACAGCGCTTACGCATTCAATCAATACCTGGCGAGCCGGGGTTACTTCGTGCTGTCGGTCAACTATCGCAGCGGCGTAGGCTATGGCCGAGCTTTTCGCGAAGCAAAGAATCGCGGGCCGCGCGGCGCGTCCGAATACCAGGACATAGTTGCTGCGGGCAAGTACCTGCGCTCAAGGCCGGACGTGGACGGCAAGCGGATAGGCTTGTGGGGCGGTTCTTACGGTGGATACCTGACGGCGATGGGATTGGCCAGGGATTCGGATTTGTTCGCGGCAGGCGTAGATATTCACGGCGTTCACGATTGGAGCGCGCGCGTGGGCCGCGACCCGTGGGCTACGGGTTCCGCCGAGATGATAAAGCTTGGGCGCGAGTCTTCGCCGATGGCGTCTGTGGATAAATGGAAGTCTCCTGTGCTTCTCATTCACGGAGATGACGACCGCAACGTGGCTTTCAGCCAGTCGGTGCAGCTTGTCCGAAAGTTGCGCGACCGTGGAGTCGAGTTCGAACAGATGGTCTTTCCAGACGAGGTGCATGACTTCTTGCGCCACGAAAACTGGCTGAAGATTTATCGCGCGTCAGCGGAATTTTTTGATAAACATTTGAAGACTGCTACTCAGTAGCTTGATAACGAAAGGCGTTGGAAAGCAAAACCCATCTCACCGCCGCAGACACAGAGGACGCAAAGCGGGCGCAGAGAAAACCAACGTCTGCTCTGCGCCCGCTCTGTGCTCTCTGTGTCTCTGCGGTGAAGTCCGCCCTATCGGTTTTGCCAATTTGTGTCATTACTTTACGAGTGTTATTCTATTTTTTGACATCTTGCCCCTTCCTCACCTCAGTTAAATTTACCAGCGAAGTGTTTTGATCGATTGAACGGTTGCGGCATACGCGTTGCCACATCTGTTGCCGCCCGCCGCGTCGCGCCTGACCCGAACGGGTGCCGCATCAAGACGCTTTCGCAAAAGGAAGACCAGGGCTTATGCATATCGAATCTCTTCGTTTTTACAAACGGCTGTTTCTGATTATCGCTCTCGTTATGGCTGCGCTCTTAGCAAGCAGAGCAAGTGCGGCCCCGCCTGCCGAATGGCTTTCGAGAGGGCCGGGAGGCGGCGGAGCTTTATTCGCGCCGAGCTTCAGCCCGCACAATCCAAATGAGATTTATATCTCTTGCGATATGAGCGAGCTGTTTCGCTCGACAAATCTCGGCCAGTCGTGGAGGATGCTCAGCTTTCGCCAGATACAGGGGAACCGTCAATCTCACGTGCGATTCACAAACGACCCGTTGATTATTTATGCGCTCGATTATACGAATATCGCCGGGGCCGATCTGGTGACGCCTTCCAAAAGCACGGACGGCGGAGCGACGTGGCAACGACTGAGCGCGGACCCTACGGGCGGCGAAGCCTACAGCCTTTTTGTAGACCCGAACAATGCGAATAATTTGATCGTGTCGAGTTACACCAATATATATTTTTCAAATAACGGAGGCGCAGGCTTCAGCTCAAAGTTCAATAACTCATCGGGCTGTTACGTCGCAGGAGCTTTTTTCGACGGCTTGAACATCTTTGTAGGCACAAACACGGGATTGCTTGTTTCTGCAAACGGAGGAAATACGTTTTCCGCAGCAGCGGCCAACAACATCCCCGCTTCACAGTCAATGGTGTCATTCGCGGGAGCGAAACAGAACGGGACCACGCGGTTCTTTTGCGTCACGTTAAACGCGGGCGATGTTTTCCCCGGCCTTTTTGCGGAAGGATCGTACGCCGGTTACCAGAGCATCTATTCGCTAGATTGGGGGCAGCCCGCGTGGGTTGCTAAGACTACAGGCATTCCGGCGGGCCATTATCCGTTTTTTGTCTCTATGGCTCTGGGAAACATTTCTACGACTTATGTCGCGGGGCAGACGTCCGGTGAGCTGCCGATCATCTACAAGACGACGAATGGCGGCGGCAACTGGACGAACGTTTTTTCGACTACTAATAATCTGAACATCTTCACCGGATGGTCAGGTCACGGAGGCGACCGGGGCTGGACTTATGGGGCGGGCGCGCTCGGCTTTGCAGTCTCTCCCGTGGATTCAAATAAAGCGGCTTTTACCGACCTGGGATTTGCGCACCTCACGACCGACGGGGGCGCTACGTGGAAACAGATGTACGTTGACCCGGCTGACCAGAATCTTACGGGCTCGCCCACGCCCACAGGCAAAAGCTATCGCGGCATCGGGCTTGAAGACACTACCTGCTGGTGGCTCACCTGGAGCAATGCCAATACGATATTCGCATCTTATTCGGATATTCGCGGCACGCGCAGCACGGACGCCGGGGCTTCGTGGTCGTTTAACTACACGGGTCAGACTTATAACTCGACCTATCAATCGCTAAAGCATCCAGTAAACGGCAACCTGTACGTCGCGGTGTCGAGCGCGCACGATATGTATCAAAGCACGTATCTGACCGACTCAAGGCTCGACACTGCTACGGGCGCTATCAAATATTCCACGAACGCGGGGCAAACGTGGCTGACGCTGCACGACTTTCTTCATCCCGTGATAGGCCTTGCCGTAGACCCCGATAATCCTAATCGCATGTACGCGAGCGTGATTCACAGCACGCAAGGCGGGATATTCGTTTCCGATAATATTCAAAACGGCTCGGCGTCTACATGGACCAAGCTTGCGAACCCGCCTCGAACCGAAGGCCACCCGTTCAACATAAAAGTCTTGAACGACGGGACGCTGGTTTGCACTTACTCGGGCCGTAGAAACAGCGCGGGCGCTTTCACTCAAAGCTCAGGCGTGTTCGTCAGCACCGACAATGGATTGACGTGGCTGGATCGCAGCCATTCCGGAATGTTGTATTGGACTAAGGACATAGTTATGAACCCGCACGACCTGTCACAAAACACCTGGTACGCAGGCGTATTCAGCGGTTGGGGCGGGCCGCCTAACGGACTGGGCGGGCTGTACAAGACTACCAACCGTGGCGTGTCGTGGACTCGAATAAAAAACCTGGATAGAGTCACCTCCTGCGCTATCAGTCCCACAAACCCCGACGAGATGTATCTGACGACTGAAACCGAGGGCCTCTGGTATTCAAACAACCTCACCGCCGCAAGCCCGACTTTTAACCCGGTCGATTCATATCCTTTCCGTCAGCCTGAGAGGGTCTTTTACAATCCGCACAACCCGAACGAAGTCTGGGTAACGAGCTTCGGACACGGACTCAGAGTCGGCAGCAGTTGCTCTTACGCGCTAACGCCTGCGAGCAAAGTTTTTTCCGATAGCGGCGGCGAAGGAAGCTTTCAACTATCGACTTCAAGCAATTGTGATTGGACTGCCACCACCAGCCATGCGTGGATAGAAATTACTTCAAGCGCGAGCGGCACGGGGGGCGACGTTATCACTTACCTGGTGAGAGATAATCTGGGCAGCACGGCGCGGCAAGGCTCTATCACGGTTGCGGGACAGGTTTTCACAATCGTTCAAAAAGGTAACTCGGCCAGTTGCGCCTACACGATCTCGCCCACCTTCAATACATTTTCCGCAAGCGGCGGCACAGCCAACATACAGGTGACGACGGGAAGCAATTGCGCGTGGCAGGCCACCAGTAATGTCAACTGGATTACCGTCACGTCAAACAGCGTCGGGATTGGCAACAGAGTCGTCACCTATTCGGTCGCCCAGAACACGAGCGGCGCGGCGCGCAAGGGCAAGATAACCATCGGCGGACAGACCTACTCGGTGAAGCAAAAAGGGAGTTGAGGGGGCGCGCTCGCTTTTTAAGCACGCAACGCCGCAGACGGCCCGTTATTAGCCGTCTGCGGCGTTGCTTTTTTCGGCCGGTTGATCGGGCCGCTTTCTACTGCTAATGTCTGTGAAACAGGATGACACAATTGGAGGAGCGATGAGGGCCAGACACATCTTGCTTGCTTTGCTGCCGTGTTGTTTGCTTATGGTCGCATGCGCCAAACAGGACGGATTCCCGAAGGGGCAGTGGATCGATTTATCTTACGACCTCTCGTCTGAAACTATCTATTGGCCTACGGCAGAGCCGTTCAAACTGGAGACTGTTTCTGCGGGCATTACGGAGAAAGGTTATTACTATTCGGCATACAAGTTTTGCGCGGCGGAACACGGGGGCACACACCTGGATGCCCCGATTCACTTTGCGGAAGGGCGCAAAACGATAGACGAGATTCCTCTCTCTCAGCTTATCGCTCCGGCCATCAAAATCGATGTTTCAAACAACGCAGCCGCCAATCGTGATTATCAAATCTCTGTTGAAGATTTGACTTCCTGGGAAGCTGCGAACGGACGGATACCCGACGGCAGCATAGTGTTGTTGGAAACAGGCTTTGGCCGCTACTGGCCCGACCGGATCAAGTATTTAGGGACCGACAAGCGAGGCACAGAAGGCGTGGCCGAGTTGCATTTCCCCGGACTGCACCCGGAAGCGGCGCGGTGGCTGGTGGAGAATAGAAAAATCAACGCGGTCGGGCTTGATACGGCGAGCATCGACTACGGCCAGACGCAGACCTTTGACAGCCACGTCATACTGATGAGCCACAACATCCCCGCGTTTGAAAACGTAGCCAATCTCGGACAGGTGCCGAAAGCGGGGGCGCATATAATAGCGCTGCCGATGAAGATAAAAGGGGGGAGCGGCGGCCCTTTGCGAATAATTGCCTTTGTGCCTGACGCGAGCCGTTAATTCGGAGGCGTACAATTACCTTATGAAAACGATAAAAGATGATGAGCTGACCGGAGCCACCGAGACTATAGAGACAACCTGCGCGGCTGTCGTAGAGTTCACCCGCAAGCATACGGGCGACGCGGCGTCAGACGTTGATCGTGCGGTCCGGCTCTATTACGCGGTGCGCGACACAGTCCGCTACGACCCTTACCAGATTGACCTGACGATTGAGGGTATGAAGGCAAGCCGCACGCTTTCAAACAAGCACGGCTGGTGCGTATCGAAGGCCGTGCTCCTTGCCGCCTGTTGTAGATCGTCAGGCATTCCGTCCAGGCTCGGCTTTGCCGACGTGCGCAATCATCTTTCGACGGCAAGGATGAGAGAGAGAATGCAAACGGACATATTCTACTGGCACGGCTACACGGAGATGTTGCTTGAGGGCAACTGGGTAAAGGCGACTCCGGCTTTCAACATCGAGCTATGCGAGAAATTTCTATTGCTTCCGCTGGAGTTCGACGGGCTGTCGGATTCGCTCTATCATCCTTATGATGCCGAGGGCAATCGCCACATGGAGTATGTAAATCATCGAGGAACATATACAGACCTTCCGCTGGACGAGATCATACGGACGTTTCAAAAGGAGTACCCATCCCGACGCGCGAAGTCCGATCTGAGCCGCGCGAGTTTTGATGAAGATGTAGAGCGCGAAACTATCTAAGTTGCGCATCCGACCCGCCCTGATTCCTACAGTACAAATTATTGGCCCTACCCGGGAGACGTACGGAAACGACTCAAAACGGCACTGTTACTCTGAAAAATTTACATAGCGCAAGCAGTCTCCCGCTTTCGAGGCGACTCTGAAATGGTAAAAACAAGCGGTTTAGCTCCGGGGGAGCCGGTCGCCACAAGTTGCACGACATTTGCAGCTTTTTATTGAAGGATGACCTGGTTCCAGATTTATTTTAATGTGAGCGCTGGCCGCGACCGTATCGTGGGTGACAAATGGCATGAGATGAAATCTTCTGCTAGCCCCTCTGTTTTGCGGCAAATCTTGAGCCCCATCCGAATACAGACCGACATAAGCCGAATCGGTTCCATTCCATTACGGAATCGAGCGATCCGGCCTTCAATCTACAATAAAAACAATCTCAGATTTTCCTGGAGGAATATATGAAAAGAGTGTCGTTCTTAAAATCACTGGTGGTGTTAATGTGCCTGGCGCTGACGAGTTCAATTGCGGCAGCGCAAAACAGCCAGGATAGCGATTCGCGCAAGATGCAGGCGAAGGTCGCTTCCGGCCAAAAGATGAAAGTGCAAGGCGTGATCCTCAAGCGCGATGCCAACACTTTCACGTTGCGCAACACGACCGGGTCAGAGATGACCGTGCAGCTTACCGGTAATACCAAGGTCGAAGAGAAGAAGGGCAATCCCTTCCGCGGCGCCAAGAAATATTCTACGGATCAAGTGATCCGCGGCCTCTTTGTTGAGGTGGAAGGGCGCGGCGATGCTTCGGGCGGTCTGATTGCCGAGAAGGTAAAGTTTTCCGATGACGCTCAAAGGGTAGCGATCTCGGTTGACTCCCAGGTGGTGCCGGTTGAGAACCGTGTGGGTCAAGCAGAGACTCGCATTACCGAAGCCGAGCAGAATGCGCAACGTCTGTCGGGCCAGGTAGAAGAGTTGACCCAGGTTGCTAATCTCGCCAAAGGCGGGGCCGCCGCTGCCCAGCAGACAGCCGAAGTCGCCGTAGAAGGCGTCAACAAAACCAACGATCGGATCACGTCTCTGGACGATTACGAGGAGAAGACGACCACGACTGTCAACTTCAAGGTAGGGAGCGACGTGCTCACGACCGAGGCCAAGGAGATGCTCGATCAGATTGCAACTCAAGCCAAGAGCGAGCGAGGGTTTGTGATCGAAGTACGAGGTTTCGCCTCATCCGACGGATCGGCAAACCTCAATGACCGGCTGAGTGAGCGCCGCGCCGATGCCGTGGTTAAATATCTGGCCCGGCAGCATGAAATACCGCTTCGCCGGATCATACTGCCGTTCGGATATGGCGAGGCGATACCTGTAGCCGACAACACTACACGCGAAGGGCGAAAACAGAATCGCCGCGTCGAGGTGAAGATTCTGGTCAGCCGCGGCCTTACGTCGCCTGTGACTGTGGATCGCCCGACGAGCAGCAATAACTAACGAGACTAGCGACTGGGCATGGTATAAGGCGCGACCAAGGGTTCGGACCACTGAATTAATTGGCCGCGCCTTAACCCTTTTCAGATTTGAATCTCGATCAGGAGTAAACCGACTTGCATTTGCTATCCCTGGTTATCTCTTTAATTCTGTTGGCGAGCCTTGCCGCCCCGGCAGGATCGTCCGCAGGCGTAACAGGCCAATCCTCTAGCCCGGCCCAGGAGCAGCAGGATGATGGCATTCGCCTGGGCGCGAAACTGATCCTGGTGCCGGTTTCTGCCTCCGATGCGTCGGGCCAGCCTGTCAAGGATCTGAAGGTTGAAGACATAGTAATTGAAGAGGAAGGGCGGCCCCAGCAAGTCGTGGCTCTCGGCGAGCCGGGTAAGACGCCTGTCGAGATAGCTCTGCTGTTCGATGTTTCAGGCAGCATACTTGGACAGTTCGCCTTCGAACAGCAAGCGGCAGTTCAATTCATCCGCGAAGTGCTTAAACCCAGGGATGCCGTCTCGTTGTTCTCAATCGGAATGACGCCTAAGATGGTAAAGGCGCGCACCAGTAGCAGCGAAGAGGCTATCGCGGGGGTGATGTTGATTGGACCTCTGAAGGAGCCGACGGCATTGTTCGATTCGATAGTCGAGGCCGCGCACTACATAGACAAAACCGCTGTTTCCGACAGCCGTCGCGTGCTCGTAGTAATCTCTGACGGCGAAGAGAATTATAGCGAGCGCAACACTCTGAAGGACGTGCTCCGGGAGTTACAGAAGAAGGACTGCCTTTTCTATTCGATCAATCCGAGCGGAGGAGGGATCAGGCTGAATAAGATCAGCCTCAAGGGGCAGAGCTTTATGGAAGCCATGGCGTCACAGACCGGAGGCAGGGCATTCAACCTGGCGAGAGTAGAGGAACTGGAATCGGTCTTCCGCCAGATCGCCGAGGAGCTTCAAGCGCAATATCTATTCGGTTATTACTCAAGTGATGAGCGAAGAGACGACGGATTCAGGCGAATTACTGTGCGCGCGCCAAAGCGGACGGATCTGCGCATACGCGCGCGGCAGGGTTACTATGCGTCGAAGACCTAGGCGGGCTTAAGGCAATTACACGTCCCTCGCCTTCATGGAATGTCAATCACTTGCGTTGAACCAGGTTATTTCTTGTGGTATACATTGCCTGCCTTTCAGACGACAATCTAACAGACATAAAGGAAAATATATGGTTCAAGACCTCTTTTTTGTGGGAAGCGAAAACAATACCAATGATAATAAGATTTTCATTGCCATCACTACTGAAAATGGGACTTTTGTTCTAAGCCCCTTAGGCATAGGTGTATTCTATGGTCTGCCGCCGGGGAACTATCCCGTAGGTCAGTATATAGTTTCAGCGAATCAACTTAAATTTTCAGGCAATATTGATAGCGTATATAGCGAGTGGTATGTACAGAGTGACGATGATGTGCTCATTGGTACAATCACCGTTAACCCCGCCCTCACTGTACCTGTTTCTATAGGCTCTTATGGCGGCCAGGGAAGCTTTGAGCTACCGGCTGGAACTACCAGTGTGGATTTCAAGATTCCGATTGCCGACTATGGCACTGAAGATGAAGGCGAGCAAACTAGCCGTATAGCTAAAATCGTTGGTAAACCCGAATAACCTGGTCTAAGGCTCTCAGGATAGGTGGATGTAGGACTCGAACATACATCTCGGCTTGCGGCAGAAAATGTTACCTGTCTTTGCGGGGCGACATTGTTACCAACGTTCTTGATTACACCACTCCACCTATTTGAGAGTCCTGGTTATCCTATGTTAACTCATCGCACTTCTCGCAAATCAACATTCTTTCCTCCAGCTTCTTATTGGCTCTTTGCCGGCCACAATTTGGACAGTAAATCATAGGGATTAGCGAATAAGTTTGTATTCTTCCATTCAGGAACATAATCATCTAAAAAGGAGATTGCTTATTACTAAGTAACCTTATTTGCTAACTTTCCCACTCTCAAAGAATCTGAAAGATATACTTTCCTTGATTCCAAGCCAGTATGTCAGGGGCATTCAGTAAGGAAGCTAGTGGTGAGGGAATTGTTTTAGAATTTATATTACTCAGTTTCTATAAGGTCAGAATCTATAATTAACTCGTGGCTCGCATCTAATTCTGCCCCTAGCATAAGCAATGCAGTAATTCTGCGAGTCATAGAGGAAAACTGTTCTATTTCATCTAATGTAAGGTTGCGTCCTAGTTTGGCTCTTCTGCGATCTTCTAGCCACTTGCGAAGTACGGGGAAGCCCCCTATCAGAAAATTCCACACGTCATTAGGAACATTCGCCCAGTAGCACTCCGCATTCCAGAATACATTATTTGTACTCTCGCCAAATTCAAACCCATCTTTATTGGCTTCAGCTTCTTCATCGGTAAAAGGTCGAGGGACCACACGTCCTACACCTCGATAGTTTACTGTAACCTCGAAATCTTCATTATCACGCAGTTGTTCTCCGTCTATGCGTTCTGGTGCCCCGATCAACTCTAATGCCCTGGGAATTTCACCTGTCTCCACACCTTCCGGTTGTAAGTCTAAGCGTAATAATTCTGCCACTCGTTTGCCCAAGGCAGCACTTTGTTTTAGAAGCTCTCGTGACTTGGGAATCGGTATCTTTGCCCAGTTAGTTGTTAGAGCTTCTTCGTTGGCACTGATGTAGGCGGGTGTATGTGTTGTGGCTAATATATGGTAGAAGAGGTCTGAACCAATTTCCATTTCCTCTTCAGTAGCATCTACATTTATATCACTTGGATCAATATCCCATTCTCTACATAAGGTAAGAAGTATATCCTGATTCAGATTAGGTCTGGTTATGGACGCTATGAAACCTTGAGCTTGTGTTCTATAGCGCAAAGGAAAGAATTGTGCCCAAGGGTCTTGGAAATGTAGGTCCCCCAAGTAGATTGTTACTCCTGGAGAGCTATATACATTGCGAGCGTTTTCTGAGGTTGCTAAAAATACATTACGCTCCTGTGCCGGTGTATCCTCAGGGTCAACCAAGTTTAAAAGATTCTCGCGCCTTCTATTTAGAATCTTACTACCCCCCCATAACAACCAACGATCATCAAATTGTTTCATTGCAAATGGAATTATTCGTAAAGGTTCTGGATTATCCTCTCCCATTAGAGCAGCACGAGTGTTGGCGGGAGTATACCCGGCCCAAGTTTGCATAATAAGCCGCGCCCGTTCTGAACGAGTGGCTAAACCCTCATTAGTAATTTCTGTATTCAAGTATAGGGCTTGCAGTTCTTCCAATGGTTCTTTATCAATGCTAATCAATGCATTACCGCGATTCTCATTAACTCCGCTTTCTTTATGGGGTAATAGCTGTTCAAGGCTTATCCAATTATCATATTCACCAGCCTCACCTGTCGGCTTGAGTACCCATTTATTCTCAATAATAGGTGCAAGCAGGCTGTAAGGGTTTGCTTCGTTGTTATCTTCAAGAGACTGTAATAGAGCTTGGCGTTTTTCGTCGGCTGTACCTAGTATTCTGCGGTAAGAAGTTGTTGCTATATCTTCGTTTTCTTCACCCTTTGCAATCAAAAAAGATATAGAAATTCCCAATATGATTCCTGGCGACAAAGCAGTTTTAAAAACATTTTCATCAGCTTGTTGGAGGCTTCTATTACGTCCTCGAATTGCTCCCCCTAGCCCATCAATTTCGATTTTATCGAAGTTGTACAACAGATGCTCACGCATAACAGGAAATGATGATCCGGCAAGCCAATTCCAATTAGATATAAAAGAAACGATACCCTTCTGTTCTCCCTGTTCTGCGATACGCCATTCGCCCAGGCGGAAGAAGCGGATATATAGGTCGTCAAGTGTACTGCGACGAATGTTAAATCGCTCATACAACCCCTCTTTGTATGCATTTAATAGTTCAGCTTCTTCACCAATAGCTAAAGGAGCCTTTCGCCAATAAGGTGGATTCCCCATGATAACCAATATTGGTTGATTGCGTTTTACTTGTTCTGCCGCTTCTCGTTCATCCTGTAGTTCAGGGATAGTTATTTGTCTTGCGGCCTCAGTTACTTCCCAATCTTTGAGTGCGTTAGTCAGGTATATAGCGGCTCGTTCTCCTTCTCCCAAACCAGAACCTAAAGACGATAAGAGCCTTGCCATTTGTAGGTGTGCTATTACAAATGGAGCGGGCATTATTTCAAATCCTATAAGCCGATTTCTTACGGCGGCTTTAGTGCGCGCTGCTGCCGTACCTCTACGTCGTGCCCGAGCACGCTCAAATATTAGCTTGGCTGCCTCTAGTAGGTAAGAACTGGTTCCCGTGCAAGGGTCAAGTACGATAACACTTTCATCAGCCAATCCATCACGTATGCCTAGTTCAGTACGCAAGAGTGTATCTATTTTTTTTACCTGATATTTCACGATTTCGGGAGGCGTGTACCATACGCCGAGTTCTTTTCGCAGAGTTGGGTCATACGCATCTAAGAATGGTTCATAGAAATATTGAATTGCTTTTTCTTGGCTAAAGTCTGCAAAGAAGGTTTCTCGGTCCACTCGATTTAGTGCATCTTCGGCCCAGCGAACTGGGTCAGAAAGATTAAGTGTTCGTAGTTGCCTGTTTGTTGCAATGGCCTCAAATAAGGCTCCGATCACTGCAACCTTAAGATAATCGCTCGCTTGTTCCCAGGCAAATTCTGCTTCTCGATTTTCATTTTCCTCAGTCCATATTATCCAGGCAGAAAACAACCCATAAAAAAGTGTCTGGACAAGAGATGACCGGAAAAACGCTTCTCCTTTGTCTCCAAGAAAAGTTATACCGAGAGCTTCGGTCATAGCCGTTCTTAGGGGATTGAGCGCCCTAGTTGTTTGTGCTTGCACGCGCGCCAGAGCTTCAGCAGCATATCGAGCTAAAACTAAAGCTAATTCCTCTGCTGAGTAGATTGGGCCTGAATACTGTAATACTTGGCTCAGATATTCACGGAATCTTGTTTCATGGTTCCGGACAAGATTTGCCACTGGCGTTTCCCAAAATGTATTTTTATCGGGTGCCAGGGAATAAAATGGCCCAATTTGAGTTCTACCCTGTGCATCACGAGTGACCAGTAGAAATTCTCGATAAGTTGTTATTAGTACGGCTGGGGCAACGCGAAGATATTTTGTTATTTGCTGCTGTCTTGCAATTACAGATACATCTTCGTCAACACCTTTAGCTTCTATTAATCCTCGCAGGTCTTGATTTTCTACTACAAAGAATCCAAAATCCGGTACACCACTTACCCCAATAGGAGTAATAGCAGTCCCTCTTCTGCTTAACTGTGAGGTTACAGTAACGCTGGGGTCTAAGCGACTACCGACTGCATCAAGCATATTTTCCAATGGTGTGTAATAGCTTGTTTCGCTTGTTGCCCTACCCATCTGGCGGATTTGGCGCATGCGGTTCAAGTAGTCAGACAGCATCCACGCTCCTTATCGTCGGCTAGGGTTTGTACGGTTTGAAAGTTACATTCTTATCCACATAGTAAATGACTGTCAATTTGCTACAATAAAGCTATATCTTCCCTAATGCCACAGGCTAAAAAACAGTACATCGTAAGAAAGTATGTAATGGCCCGATCAGCAGCCGAGGCTTTAAGGATTGAACACAAGTTCAAAGCTGATGATTGCTGGCTAGATGATGACTGGAAGAAAAACCAAAAGGAAGTAGTCGGAAAAATGGGATTCAGACCTACCAAGTAACTGGCTCATCCAGGCGGGGACCCATGAGAGATTCTGTTAAATGAATTTTCGATGATGCAGCACCAAAAGAACTTATTTCCTGTTTCTTGTAGCTATTTCCTCGAATTTCTTAACAATTTCTTCGCCCCAGTCTAATCCGAACGCCACGCTCAGCACATAGCTCCATCCACATACAAAACAGTACCAACCGTCAGCAACACGCAGGTGACGTTCTCTTTCCTGATTTTTGGCGAGTTCTAAAAATCGTAATGCCCCTCGATAATTTAACTCCCACACGGTTGCATGAAGTGGAAAACGCACATCACTGCTTACGGGGCTTCCCGGCCTGTCCTTTCCCATACCCGTTGCGTTTATAATCAGCGCCCCATCGGGCTGATCTTCAATCAATGCTGTCGTGCGATCCGCATCGCACGACGTCACCAGGTTGACCTGGCCTGATGCAATCTCGCCGGCAAATACTTGAGTAACTCTGGTAACTCTTTCACTGTTGATCTCGGTTAGAATGACAGTCCGGAATTTGCTCTTGTCATCGAGCAATATGGAAGTCAATGCGACGCCCGCCCCGCCAGCGCCGAGGATGACGGCGCTATTGCACGACTTCCGAAAGGCCCCCGCCAGTAAACGCTCCAAGGCCATTTCCCCCACGATGACATCTGGGGCATCACCGATCAGCACTCCGTCAGGACGTCTCAAAAGGAAACCGATTTCGCATAATTTAGCGGCGCGACCTGTCAGTTCATCAACCCCTGCCCGTGCGGCCTCGAAAACGCTTGTCTTATGCGTAGTAATGAGGACGCCGCTGACCGCCGAGTCAGCCTTCAGGTTTTGGAGCAGGTTTGTGTATCTATAGGGACTACTGGAAAGCGGCATATCTATAACTTCCAGTTCCGCGCTGACGCCGAGGGCATTCATCCACAGCGGAAACAAGTTGTTTACTGCCGAGGTCTTTGCTGAGACGCCGATAAATACAAACTTCTTCACGGGCTAACGCACCCTTTCTTGATTCGGTTAACACAAAAGCATCTGCGCCATTCAAACCTGTGTCCCGGGCCAGAACTCGTGCACCCTATGCAGCAGCACGTTCTTATTCTTTACCAGCCGATCCTTAAAATGGCCTCCTACAACCCGTCAACTGCGCTTGTGTGAAAACGTTCATCTGAGTCACAACCTGCTCACAGCATCAAGATGAACTCTATTATTGCGCTGGCCGCAAAGGTTGGTAGATGTGACGTTGGAATACCCCGCCATCATTTTAAGACGAAAAAGCGCATCGAAATCTTGCAGAGCGCCCTATTCTTTTAGCAACGCCCTTGGGCTCAAGCTTAGTAGGGCATGGCATTTGATCTTCTAATCGAATTGTAGAAGCGACGGAGCGGGCAAGGTGTGTACTGCCGGGAGACGAACAACCGGACACAGATGCCTGCAAAGCTACCATCCCGCAGTGTTGGCTGTGCGGGCTGCAAAACTAAATTTGTTTCACCGATCCCTTCAAAATAATGGAGCTTCCATTTATAGGTTATCTTTTAAGGGCGATTGTTCTGTGATTTTTTAACTACCCCCGCCGGGCATGCTCAACTCAGCACCACAGCCGAAATTTACACGCACATTTTGCCGGAAGTCAAAAGGGATGCTCTAAATTGATGGACCGAATATTGACGGAGTAAGATTATTTCAACAAGGTTTTACATTGACTTTTGAATCGAACGGGAATAGATTGTGGCTCATCTTACGAGCCTCTCTAGTTAGGAATGGAACTGATAAATGAAGAAGCTGCAAATCAGAATAAATGTCCTCATAAAGTACGGCCTGCTGAGCCAAATCTTTATGGCCTTACGATACGTTAAGGATCAAGAAAACACGGTTTAAAGTACCTTGGCTAATAGTGACACGATGTGCAAGTTAATGGTTAACAGATCAGCCAATCGCAGAGAAAAATTCCCTCTGTGGAAGACCCTTCGCGCCGCTGCTTAAAGAATGTATCAGCAACTCAATTCGATCAATGACTCTTCATCAGCTTCCTCATCAGAGTGATATTGGGTATATAGAGTGTGCAGGAAATATAGTATATTGCGAAACCATCTGTGAGATACACTTGGGTGCTAATTGGTATGCTAAGTACAGGTAAGCAAATTGGACCCTACGTTCTTATCCACAAGCTTGGACAAGGTGCTTTCGGAATTGTCTGGCTAGCAGAGTGGCGTACTCCTATTACCGTTACAAAAGTCGCTCTCAAAATACCATTAGATGAGCAGATAGATTTAGATGCTATAAAACAGGAAGCAAACCTGTGGGTTCTGGCCAGTGGACATCCAAACATATTACCAATTATTGAGGCTAATGTTTATGACGGCCAAGTCGTAATTACGAGTGAATACGCACCAGATGGATCTTTAGAAGGATGGCTAGACCTACATAACGGCGGTGCCCCATCGGTTGATGATGCCGTTGAAATAGCTCTTGGGATACTGGCTGGCTTGGAACATTTGCACTCACGAAGAATTATCCATAGAGATTTAAAACCGGCAAATCTACTTCTTCAAGGACAGACCCCTCGCCTTGCTGATTTCGGTATCTCTCGTGTGCTGAAGACAACCAGCCAAAGTATGACGATCGCCGGTTCACCTGCGTATATGGCCCCGGAAGCATTTGATGGAAAGCGCAATGAACAGACGGATATATGGTCAGCAGGAGTAATCTTATATCAATTATTGTCTGGGCGTTTGCCTTTTCAGGAACCAGACCTAACCTCTCTAATGGCGGCGATACTGAGGAGAGAACCCGCTCCCCTTCCTCCGTCAGTTCCAAATCCCGTTCAAAAGATTGTAACCCGTGCCCTGCGCAAAGATATTGCACAACGTTTCAAAACCGCTACTGAGATGCGCATTGCATTACGAGATGCGCTCAAAACAACAAGCGAAAGAAATACAGCTTTTGCCGGCACAGTTAGAAAACAATTTCCAACACCTGTAATACTTGAACCGCAGCCCCAAGCGCCAGACAACAATTTCATAGTCCGGAGTGAAATACGCCAACCCAGAAAGAGTAAAAGGCCGTTATTTATATCAATCCTTATAACAGCAGCACTTGTTCTAGTTTTAGCTGTTTATGTCATTATCTCATTTATTAATAAGAACAATACCGGTGATAGATCTTTAGCTGTAGAAACCGTTGTTCCTTCTACTGAGTCAGAGCGAACATTGAGCTACTGGATTAGCATAAGAAAAGATCCGCGAAGGTATCCTGGAAGCAAACCTATTCAGTTGCCCGAAGAAATTGTATTTGAAAAGGGGGATGCAATCCGCCTCCATTTTGTAAGTTCTCAATCAGGTTATCTTTATATAGTAAATGAAGGCCCGACGCTAAACGATGGTTTGATGAATTACAATCTACTGTTTCCTTCACCTACAACGAACGGTGGATCAGCAAAGATAAATACCAATCAGGAACTCCAAATCCCTCAGTCATGGTTTGTTTTCGATGCACAAGAAGGGGTCGAGAAAATATGGCTCATATGGTCAGCACAAGCTCAGGCAGAGTTGGAGGCTGTTAAGAAAATCTGGGTCAATGATCTATATAAAGGTGAGATTAAGGATGCGGAAATAATTAAAGCTGTGCAGGAGCTATTAACCAGGAGATCGCCTTCAAATGCTTCTTTGCAAAAGGATGAAAAAAAGAAGCAAACAAGGATCAGCATAAAGGGAGATGCTTTAATACATTTGCTGGAGTTAGAGCATCACTGATCGTTCCCTTCTATGTGTTCCACAAAGCGCAACGGTTATATCAATAGAAAGGAAAAGGCAATATGCCATACAAATATATACTTGTTAAAGCAACTCCGGTTCTGGGGCTACTGTTAACGATATTCTTAATTGGAGAACCGCTTATGGCCTTGGCCCAACAAATGCAGCAGTCAGATGAGGAGGAGAAACGGAAATTATGGGACGAAGGACTGCTTAAACAACGACCAAAATCACAAACCGCCGGCGTGCGCAGGCGAAAGCCCGCCTATAAGCGTGTTACTCCGCCAATACCTTATTCCGCTTCTAGTAAAAGTAATGAAACCACAAATACTATTGCCGATACCATTATAGGTATTACGATTTATAAACTACGCCCATCAGCTACTGATGATGACAAAGGCTCAAGACTCCTAGAACAGGAAAAAGAAAGCAACCGGTTAAGTGAGTGGACCGCCGAAAGAATTGAAGCAAGCAGTGTTATCAGTGAGGGTGACCGTATAAGAATAGCCATAGAAACCCCACGAAAAGGGTATCTCTATGTTATAAACCGTGAGAAATACTCAGATGGAACATTTGGAGAGCCTTATCTTATTTTCCCAACCCTGCGCACAAGAGGCGGCGAAAACTCCGTTATGGCAGGGCGCGTTATTGAGATTCCATCTCAAGAAGATAATCCGCCATATTTCAGATTAAGACGTAGCGGGCCGAGACAAGAGGCAGAGATACTGACCATATTGGTGATGTTACAGCCTATTACCAATATCCAGATTGGTCGTAATCCACTGAGATTGTCCAGAGAACAGTTTACGATTTGGGAAAAGACCTGGAACGCGCCTATAGAACAGATAGAGATGGTGGGCGAAGTAGATAACGCCTACACCAACAGTGAAAAAGAGGCGGGTTTAAACGGCTCGCGTCTCTTAACGCAAGATGATCCTTTGCCGCAAACTGTCTATCGGATTCATGCGAAACCTAATGACCCGCTTTTCGTTAATGTAACTTTGCGAATTGGGAGATAGACATGCTGCAGGAGTTATGACGACTATCACAGCCGGAGGCAAGTGCGCATATTAGGAGGGACTCCTCGTGAAAAAAATTGAGAACAATCGTCCAATCTTTCGCCTTGGATCCTCGAAGGATGGATGGAATGTAACCCAGAACCATTCTCTCATTTCACTGCGCAGCATTTTCAGACTAGGGGTTCTACTTCTAGCTTCCGGTTGCGCTACGGTTTTTGCACAATCAGGCGCTCAAAGCGCCCCTGAACTCGTAGTGCAAACAGGACCTGGTTGGATTCAATCAATGGCTTTAAGTCCTGATGGGCGAGTTCTAGCGTCTGCTGGTCTTGGCAACGCCATCAAACTCTGGGATACGGTAAAAGGGAGGGAGTTGCGTACCTTGGTGGCAGACAATAATTTTGTCTACTCTATCGCCTTCAGCCCTGATGGTCGAACGCTGGCAAGCGGGGATGCTGGCCCCGGACGAGAAAATAAAGCTATAGAACTTTGGGACGTAAGAACAGGTAAAAGACTCAGGAAGCTAACCGGACATTCAGATAAAATCATTTCAATGGCTTTCAGCCCTGATGGGCGTATTCTGGCAAGCGGTAGCTGGGATAAGACAATAAAGATTTGGGACGTAGGAACAGGCAAAGAATTGCGCACGCTAAAAGATAAACCGGGATTCTGGTCAAAGGCTCTTAGCATAGCTGTGAGTGCTGCAACAGGCCAAGTCGTGCCTTTGCCAAAGGATCAATCAAGTCCTGCCTGGTCAGTTGCCTTCAGTCCTGACGGGCGTATGCTGGCAAGCGGTAGCGACGATAATACCATCAGACTTTGGGACCCGGTAAAGGGCAAGAAACTCCGCACATTGGAGGGCCATTCTGATTTCGTTATTTCAATAGCCTTCAGCCCTGATGGGCGTACATTGGCGAGTGGAAGCGTTGATAATACGATTAAATTGTGGGACCCGGCAAAAGGCAAAAACTTGCGCACATTAAAAGGACATACGAAATCCGTCAATGAGGTCGTTTTCACTCCTGATGGACGGACGTTGGCGAGTGGTAGCTTTGATACCACGATTAAATACTGGGATGTAGGGACAGGCAGAGAGCTGCGCAGTTTTGACGGTCATTCCGCAAGTATCCACGCAATGGTCTTCAGTCTGGATGGGAAAATACTTATGACCGGAGGGGAGGATTCAGTTATTAAATTTCGTGATGTGGCGACGGGAACTGTGATACGCACGTTAGAGGAGCAGTCTGAAGGCATTTACTCAGTTGCTTTCAGCCCCGATGGGAAAATGTTAATTAGTGGATGCGCAACGGCATTTAATAATGAAGGTAATAAAAACAGGACAACAAAACTTTGGAGCGCAATGGGGCAAGGTTTCCGAACGCTAGTTGGACATACTAGCGCTGTAATGTCTGTTGCTTTCAGTCCGAATGGGAAGATTGCAGCCAGTAGTGGATGGGATAAAACTATTAGGTTCTGGGATGTAAAAACGGGGAACGCAGTGCGCACGCTAACCGGGCACACTCACTGGGTCAATTCTATTGCCTTCAGCCCCGATGGAAGAATACTAGCCAGTGGAAGTGGAGGACCTGATGAAGTCCCTCTGCACGGTATCAGTTTTAGTAAGGATAATACGATCAAACTCTGGGATGTAGAAACAGGCAAAGAATTGCGCACATTAACAGGGCATTTCATCCCTGTCTATTCTATTGCCTTTAGCCCGGACGGGCGACTTGTGGCAAGCGCGGGTAATTATCTCGCTGTTACTGGTATCAAGCCACAACTTGATATTGAGCAGAGCGCTATTAAACTCTGGGACGTAACAACAGGAATGGAATCGGCCTCATTGAAGGGACATACTTTACCCGTGAAAGCAATGGCTTTCAGTCCTGATAAGAGATTATTAGCAAGCACGAGTTACGACAATACAACCCGATTTTGGGATCTGAGGACAGGCAGGGAATTACTCATATTAGCTAGGGATTATGATATTCAATCACTTGCTTTCAGCCCTGATGGAAAGATGCTTGCCAGCGGAAATAACGATAGAACAATCAAGCTATGGGATACTACAACAGGCAGGGAGATACGCACATTGAGAGGGCATTCATCCTATATTAACACGCTTGCCTTTAGCCCTGATGGAAGGTTATTGGCAAGCGGTGGTCCAGACGGAACCACAAGGCTTTGGGATGTCGCAGGCGGCAGAGAACTGGCAAGCCTGATTGCAATTGACAAAGATGATTGGCTTGTTGTGACGCCCGATGGGCTCTTTGATGGCTCCCCCCGAGCTTGGAAGCAAATACTTTGGCGTTTTTCGCAGAATACTTTCGATTTACTTCCCGTCGAATCCTTCTTTAATGAATTTTACTATCCAGGTTTGCTTGCCGACATTCTTCATGGGAACCGCCCACAGGCGAAAGCAGAGATTGCACAACTAGACCGCAGGCAACCGGAACTTAAAATATCATTGGCAACATCACAAATTTCTTCCGGTATGCCGATCTCTGCACGCACTGTAAGAGTAAAGGTTGAAATCTCTAATGCTCCTAGCGGCTCGCGGGACGTTCGCTTGTTCCGCAATGGCTCGCTCATAAAAGCATGGCGAGGAGACGTGTCGCTTAATAGCGAAGGCAAAGCCGAGTTGGAAGCAACTATTCCTATTATTTCAGGAGAGAATAGTATAGTTGCCTATGCCTTCAACAGCGATAATATAAAGAGCGAAGATGCTGCATTGGTGATTACCGGAGCCGAGAACCTGAACCGCAAAGGCACAGCCTACATACTGGCAATAGGCGTTAATCAGTATGCTAATCAACAGTACAACTTGAAGTATGCAGTAGCGGATACAAAGCTTTTTGGAGAAGAGTTGCAGCGTCAGCAAGTTAAATTGGGCACGTTTGCAAGTATCAAGATTGTTTCTCTGTTTGACCGAGATGCAACTAAATCCAATATCTTATTGGCGCTCAAGCAACTTTCTGGAACCAGTGGAGATCTACCATCTGCTTCAAAGCTGGCTGGTTTGGAAAAACTCAAGCCAGCACAACCGGAAGATGCAGTATTTGTCTATTTCGCCGGGCACGGTACTGCTCAACAGAATCAGTTTTATCTCATCCCACACGACTTGGGTTATACAGGCGCACGCACTCAGTTAAACAGATCTGGTCTAGATACTATTCTTGAGCACAGCATCTCGGACCGTGATCTGGAACAACTCTTTGAAGGAATAGACGCAGGATACTTGATATTAATAATTGATGCCTGCAATTCGGGTCAAGCACTTGAAGCAGAAGAGAAACGCCGTGGGCCAATGAATTCAAAGGGGCTGGCTCAATTAGCTTATGAGAAGGGAATGTATATCCTCACGGCAGCGCAGAGCTATCAAGCAGCGATGGAAACAGCGCAGCTCGGGCATGGTTATTTGACATATGCTCTAGCCGAAGAAGGACTCAAAGGTAAGGCGGCAGATACGTCCCCTCGCGATGGACAAATAATGGTTCGCGAGTGGCTCGATTATGCGACGGAACGCGTCCCACAGATGCAGCTGAATAAACGGCAACAGATGTTACAGCAGTTGACGGCGCAGCAGAAGCAACAAGCATCGCAGCCGGGTGGTAAGAAACGGGGTGGTCGGCAGCGGCAACAGCGGAAAGACAGGGCGTTAGTCCAAGAAAATGCTTCAACTCCAATTGCGAAGGAAGTCGAAGCAAATTTACAGCAGCCTCGGGTTTTTTATCGGCGCGAGATCGAAGCCCGGCCACTAATAGTGGCTAGACCCTGATTGAGCATTAGCAGAGCCGAATAAAGGCCTTTTTGGATTTCGAGTGACGCGAGGTCAATGTTAAGATGCCGCAGCGACAGGATTGCACTATCTGAGCGAGAACTAAGATATAGACATATATAACTCAACTCTTGTAAATGCCATTCAATGTTTGACCTAATAAGAAAAGCCGCCTTTGCGGCGGCTCTAATTTGTTGATTATCAAGTGAGTCCCCAGGGGATCGAACCCTGAACCCCCAGATTAAGAGTCTGGTGCTCTAACCAGTTGAGCTAGGGACCCACACAGATGTTACAATTGACTGAACCGGGTTAGCAAGATTGAGAATAAAGCTGCTATGGCGAAACGTCCGTTCGATATCGATATTGCACTCCGCCGCATACGCGAAGCCGTTGAGCCGTTTGCTAAAGCCGCTATGTTCGAGCTTGCCGAACAGGGGTTCAACTCGCCGTTCGAGCAACTGGTCGCTTGCATTATCTCTATACGCACTTATGACGAAGTTATGCTGCCTACGGCCCTCAAGTTTTTTGAGCGCGCACGCACGCCCGAAAACGTCAGTCGCATGACGCCCGAAGAGATTGATGAGCTGATTCGCCCCTCCACATTTCACGAGCGCAAGGCGCGACAGATTCATCAGATCGCCCGCCGCATAATGGATGAATACGGAGGCTCATTGCCGTGCGACGCCGATGCGTTGCTCTCTTTTGAAGGCGTCGGCCCGAAATGCGCTAACCTCACGCTCGGTATAGCTTGCGGCCAGCCGTTCATAGGCGTAGATATTCACGTTCATCGCGTGACTAATCGCTGGGGTTATGTCTCAACGCCTACGCCTGAAAAGACTATGGAAGCGCTCTCCCAAAAGCTCCCGCGCAAGTACTGGATAGAGATCAATCGCCTCCTGGTCCCATTCGGAAAGCATATATGCACTTTTCGTCGTCCCCACTGTTCAACGTGTCCGGTTCTTGATATGTGTCAGCAAGTGGGCGTGACGAATCCCCGCTAACACGATCAATCTTAAACTCTTGCAACTTGGCGGTTGAAGTTCTGCCCTCTGCTAACGGCTGTGTCACCGGCGTAATTACAGGACTAGAGACAAACTTGTTTGTTTCAGCATCAAAGAACATCTCAACGCTAATGTTATCCCGTCCATTGATGTAAACCTTCACCCCTAAGATTTCCAGAAGTTGCCTGCGCCCTTCAAAGGAGACATTATCCAGATTCCGAGAAGCGCGCTCGCAGCATTCAATAATGGACATGAAATTCAACCGTGCTTCCTATCTAAGACTTCGTTAGTTGGAATTGGGTGGTCGATTGATATTGGGCGTGGCCTGTAAGGCTCTTATTTACAACAATTCTATTGTGGAGAATTCGAACTAGCGATCACTCTTCACTCTACCCGCGATCAAAATTTTATTTTTTTCGCAGAATCGCTCTTTGTTGCGTCTGCCGAGTAGATCAAAGAATCAGGTCGGAAGGCTTACGAGCAGATTTCGTCGGTAAGGGTCTGTTTGGTTCAGGTTTCTATTGTGTTAAACTTTTAATGTCACTCTTGGAACACTGAGTAGGGGCTTCAAGCCCGTGACCAGTGAATAGAGGCAATTGGCTTTCACTTTCCCCTCTTTTCTCTTCTCACCTGTAACAGTCAAGCTCAGCCAATTCCTTGCGATATTGGCAACTGTATCTTTCTGATAACGGATTCGGCCAATGCGGAAAGGGCTATTCTTGTCTACCTCTACACAACCACTCGAAAACCGTACTCTTGCGGCTTTACCCAAGGAAGAGTATCAGCGTCTTGTTCCTAACCTTGAGCCTGTCGAACTAGCTCTCAGCGAAATCCTATACGAGCCGGATGATTCGATCTCCCACGTCTACTTCTTAAATAGCGGCATGGCCTCTCTGGTCTCCGTCTCCGAAGAAGGCAAATCAATTGAAGTTGGAATTATAGGAAAAGAAGGAGTGGTGGGTTTTCAAATGGTCTTGGAAGCCAAGACCATAAACGACCGAGTATTGATCCAAACTGCCGGTACGGCTCTGAGGATGAAGGCCAAGTTATTCAAAGAGGAGCTTAATCGGAAAGGGTTATTGCATACTATTTTGCTTCGTTACACACAGGCGATACTGATTCAAATCAGGCAATCGGTAGTTTGTAACCGCTTCCACATTGTAGAAAAACGGCTCGCCCGCTGGCTGTTGACATCTTCCGACCGAACAGGATTAGATGACTTACCCCTTACTCAAGAGTTCCTAGCTTTAATGGTGGGATCGAGCCGTCCCGATGTCAATGTAGCTGCTGGCGCTCTTCAAAGGGCGGGACTGATCCGTCACACTCGCGGCAACGTTACTATCTTGAATCGAGAAGGGCTGGAATCCACCTCTTGCGAATGTTACAGGATCATCAAAAAAGAGTTCGACTGGTTTCTAAATATCTGATACTTGATATCTTTCATGTGTAGGGTATCGGACAGACCAATCCATCTTTACCTCAGTATAATACTAACTGGTTTTAGTTATCTTTTGGCTTATACACAATTACGTAGAACATCTACTCCCCTCAGCATAGTTGTGAGCAAGGAACGGGTAATGGAACAAATAAAGAAACGGATTCTCTGTGTAGATGATGATAGAGACACCTGCTTGATGTTAGAGGCTTTATTTGGCATATCAGGTTATGAAGTAATATCCGCAATGACGGTGGCAGATGCTTCGAGCTTGGCAAAGAAGGGGAACTTTGACCTGTATCTGCTCGATTGGTATTTTCCAGACGGAACAGGCCTTGACCTCTGTCAGTACATTCGTATGTTTGATACGGACACTCCGATTCTCTTTTGCTCAGGGACAGTTGATGAAGATGAGATCAACAGAGCAATGAGTGCAGGCGCTCAAGGCTATCTGGTGAAGCCCACAGGGATCGAAGACTTGATGCAGACAGTACGCGCCTGCTTACTCTCAGGTGATGTACGATTTGGTATTCATTAACAGAACAACATTAAGAACACAGGTAGTAGCATGACGAACAAGGTTGATTTGTATAGGGAAATTGTTGCTCTGGATCAGCTAATCGAAAACCGCCTAGAAGCCCTGAGACGTGAAGCGGCAGCATTAAATGAGATGCGTCAGGTGCTTCTGTATAAGAAGGAATTACTTGGTAGGCTGGATGGTGATGGACTTGAACACAAGACTTTACAGAATGCTGATACGATTCCGTCACAAGCTGAGTAGTTGTTTGACAGCGGTTTTAAGCAAACCAAACTCAAAAGGTTTAGTCATAAACACATTCGCTCCTGCATTGATCGCCCATGCGCTATCTAGGTCGCTGTAGGCAGTTAAAACCAGAATCGGCACACATCTGCACTTAGGATGCTCGCGCAGTCTCGTAATCATCTCAACACCGTCAAGATTAGGCATATTAACGTCGGTGATAATCAGGTCAGGACATTCGGCCTGAGCAATATCGATACCATCGATTCCATCCTCTGCGGTCAAGACCTTGAACCCTTCGATTTCGAGAAGAGCAGCCAAAACCTCACGAGCATCGGGGTTGTCTTCTACAACGAGAATCTTTGCAGGCATCGGTGTTACTTTCCCTTTTTCGTAAGGCAACTGACGGCAAGAGGTAAATACTCGATAGTACAGGCCAGATGTCGAAAGCTGCGGCCAGCAGAGAGTCAATAGACACATGCACTATAGCATATGTCGGATACCCGACATAAGGCATTATCGTTGAAAAGGCAAGGAAAATGTCAGCGTCAAAACTAGCGGCACTAGGCCCATTCGCGCTGGCTGTACCGAAGACCGAAGTAAGCGAGAATGACTATCTACTTATTGAGTGGGAAAATGAGAACCGGGCTTCGACAGGCAGTTTTCAGCGAGACTGGCCCCGGCCCCGGCGCTTTGGGAAGAGCCGATATGCATGCGGCGCGGATAAGAAGGCTGCTAAAAGAAGTCTTGGCTGAACAAGTAAAGGCTGCCGCGCTGCTCTACCTGCCCTGTGCTCGATATGTGCCGGCAAGTTGGCGTAAGCGCGCATCGCTGATTATAGTTAAATAGCTATGCCGCGCCTTCTCTTGCTTTTGCCCACAACTACCTACCGCACCAAAGCCTTTATAGACGCGGCGATGAAGCTGGGCGTGGAAGTGGTCGCCGCTTCTGAACAGCCCAGCACCCTGGCTCAAAAAAATCCGGCGGGGCTGCTCACACTAGATTTCTTAGACCCGGAAAAGGCCGGGCGCGAAGCGGCAGAGTTCGCTCGCGGGTTCCCTGTTAACGCCGTTATCCCCGTAGACGAAGACACGGCGGTCATCGCCGCTTCGATTGCTCGCGCGCTCGCGCTCGATCACAACTCCGTAGAATCTGTTCGCGCGGCAAAAAATAAATTCCTGATGCGAGAAGTGTTGAGCCGCGCTAGCGTGCGCGTGCCGCGCTACCGGCACTTTTCCCTCGATGAAGACCTTGCGGAAATCAGCAAGCAAATCTCTTATCCTTGCGTCGTAAAGCCCGTCTTTTTGTCTACGAGTCGCGGCGTGATGCGCGCAGACAACGAAGCGGAATTCTTGCGCGCCGTCGAGCGGCTCGAAAAGATAGTTGAGAAAAAAGATGTCGCACGGCGCGGCGGCGCGGCGGCGCGGCGTGCGCTCGCCGAAGAGTTTATACCGGGCAAAGAGGTTGCCGTCGAAGGGCTGGTGTCAGACGGTGATGTGCGCGTGCTTGCGATATTCGATAAGCCCGATCCGTTAGACGGGCCGTTTTTTGAAGAGACTATCTACGTCACGCCTTCGCGATTGCCCGAAAGCGTCCAAAAAGAGATAGAAACAACTACCGCCGCTGCCGTGCGGGCGATGGGGCTTACTCGCGGGCCTGTTCATGCGGAGCTGCGCGTCAATGACCGGGGGGCCTGGGTCATCGAAGTTGCGGCGCGCGCTATCGGCGGCCTTTGCTCGCGCGCGCTCAGGTTCGGACAGGACGTTTCGCTCGAAGAGATGATTCTCCGACACGCGCTCGGTCGGGATGACAAACTTGAGCGCGAAACTTTAGCAGCAGGCGTGATGATGATACCGATACCGCGCCCGGGCGTGCTGCGCGAAGTCGCGGGGCTTGATGACGCCAGACAGGTCACTGACATTGAAGACGTAATAATCACATCTCACATAACGCAACAGATAGCGCCGCCGCCGGAAGGCGCGAGCTATCTCGGTTTTATCTTCAGCCGCGCCGCGTCGCCCGATGCCGTTGAGGCTGCGTTGCGCGAAGCTCACAACCGGCTCCGATTCATTATCGAGTAGAGCGCGTTGCTTACCCCGCGCTGAACGCTTACGATGTTAAGAGCAATGCTTCAATTAGACCGACAAAGCGAATCGATACTGTTGATCTCTTGCTATGAGCTTGGGCATCAGCCCTCGGGCATTTCAATGCCTATGGGTTTTTTGAGCCGCGCAGGATACCACGCCTCGGCGATGGATGTTTCGGTCGAAGGGTTCGACCCGAAACGAGTTGAGCGCGCTCGATTCGCAGGCATCTCGGTCCCCATGCACACGGCCCTCAGATTGGGTCTGCGAGTGGCCCAGGAGGTTCGCCGCATAAACCCCGCGTGCCACATCTGCTTTTATGGGTTGTACGCATCGCTCAACACCGACTACTTGCTCGAAACCGTAGCCGATTCGGTGATCGGCGGCGAATTTGAAGAAGCGATGCTCGCATTAATCCGTTCGCTCGACGATGGCGAAGCGATAAACATCGAAGGGGTGAGCACTAAAGCCGACGTGTCGCCTCCCACGCTTTCACGTCTGAACTTTCCCGTGCCTGACCGCAGCCTCTTGCCCGGACTTGACCGCTACGCGCGCTTAGAGTTTAAAAATGAGGAGCGACTGACGGGCTATGTTGAAGCCAGTCGCGGCTGCCTCCACCGCTGCACGCATTGCCCGATTCCGCCCGTCTATGACGGTCGCTTCTTTGTCATCCCGAAAGAGACGGTTCGAGAGGAGATTCGCTCGCTCGTCCGAGACGGCGCGCGCCACATAACGTTCGGCGACCCGGATTTTCTAAACGGCCCTTCGCACGCGCTTCGCATCGCGCGCGCCTTGCACGAAGAGTTTCCCGAGATCACTTTTGATTTCACGGCGAAAGTCGAGCACATAATAAAACACAGGGACACGTTTCCTGAGCTTGCCCGGCTGGGCTGCATTTTCGTAGTCTCCGCTGTCGAATCCCTGAGCGACCACGTGCTCGCTCACCTTGAAAAAGGCCACACCGGTACGGATGTTTACGAGGCGTTGAATATTTTGAGCGCGGCGGGGATTGCCATGCGCCCCACGTTTGTCTCTTTCACGCCCTGGACTACAATTGACGACTACATCGCCGTGCTCGATTTCGTAGAGGCCGAAGCATTGATCGATCACGCAGACACGGTGCAGTACGCAATTCGCCTGCTCGTGCCGCCGGGGTCGGTGTTGCTTGCGCGGGCCGACACCGCGCGCTGGTTAGGGCAGTTGAATCAAGAGTCATTCACTTACGAGTGGGCGCACCCTGATCCCGCGATGGATCATCTGCACCAAAAGGTCACACGGTTAGTAGAGCAGGCCGTGAGCCGCAATGAAGATGCGATGGTTACTTTTTATTGCATCCGTGAGCTGGCTTCGGCGGCGCGAGGCGATGTGATTGCGCGGCGAGTTGCGCCTGATATTTCACATCTCAGAGCGCGCCCGCCACGCTTGACCGAAGCGTGGTTCTGCTGAGCTGAGCCTACGCGGGACCAGTTTGGTCCCCTTGAAAAGAGATCGGAAGTTTAAGAATGGATGAAGTATGAAGGATTAGGGATGAATAAGTCCTGATCGCAAATTCACGGTTTGAAATCTTTTTCATCTTTCATCCCTAATCCCTAATCCTTTAGAATGATAGTTGGAGGGCCAAGTTTATGAGTGCGACAAATCCCAATATACAGATTCGAGCCGAAGTCGATAAAAACGACATACACGTTTGCATGTTTACGGTTGATCGACCCGTTCATTCCGGCGCTGACTCGTTCAGCGATGCCGAGCAAGCGAAGGCCAATAAGCTGGCCGATAGCATATTCCGAATACCTGGCATAAAAAAGGTTGCGCTTAACGGCTACGAAGTCGAAGTGACGCAATCGGGCCAGGAAGATTGGCGGCAGATCGGCAAGCGCATAGGCGCGGCCATTCGCAACTTTCTGAACCCGCCGCCTGAAATTCCCGAAGGCCAGTTGCTCTCTGCTTCTATTTTGAGGCAAAAGGTGCAGCAGATTCTCGATGACCAGATAAACCCGGGCGTGGCTTCTCACGGCGGCTTTGTAGAGTTACTCGATGTTCAGGATGATAATATCTTCATACGCATGGGCGGCGGATGCCAGGGCTGCGGCGCGGCTGATGTCACGTTGAAGATGGGCATCGAGCGGCTGATTCGCGACAATGTTCCGCAGGTCCGTGAAATCTTCGACACGACGGATCATGCCTCTGGGCAGAACCCTTTTTACGCTCCTTCTAAATGACCGAAAGGGGTTAAAGCAAATCGATTAAATCGATTCTATTAAAAGCTCAGCGCCGGACTTACACACCGGCCTGAGTTTTTTTTCTTTCCAAAGCGCGAGGTCTATTGATGGCAACCACGGTTGAGCAAACTGACGCCACGCCCGTAACAAAAAAAGAGATCTTCAGCTGGTGCATGTACGACGTGGCGGATTCGGCTTTTACCACGATCATAGTCACTGCGCTCTACGCCCCATATTTCAGCAAGGTCGTCGTAGGCGACCCGCCGAATCCGGATGTTTTGTGGGGACTCAAAGGCGATTTCCTGTGGGGAGTCGCGGCATCGATCTCAGAGATCATAGTCGCGTTGCTTGCGCCGATACTTGGCGCAATAGCCGATTATTCGGGCAGCCGGAAAAAATTCCTCGCAGCCTGCGCTGTTATAATCGTCTTCTTTACGGCCACTCTCTATTTTGTGGGGCCGGGCATGGCCACGCTCGGACTTGTGCTTTACATAATCGCCAACGTGGGGTTCGCAGGCGGAGGCGTATTCATAGACAGCTTTCTTCCCGGCATCTCGAACGAGTCGAACGCAGGGCGAATCTCCGGGCGCAAGTGGGCATTGGGTTATCTGAGCGGTCTTGTCGCCGTGGGAATCTGCTACGTTTTGAAGCTCTCAAAAGGCGTTGGCGACAACCCGACTCCCGAGGAGATTTCGCTCTCCCGATTCATACCCGTATTCGTAGCCACGTACTACGCCATAATGGTTATCCCGACTTTTTTATTTCTCAAGGACCGTAGTGTGCCCAAGCCGTTGCCCAAAGGCGAGAGCTATTTGACGATGGGCTTTCGCCAGCTCAAACAGACGCTTCGCCACATACGGCAATACAAAGATCTGTTCAAACTGCTGATAGCCTTTCTTGTTTATAACGACGGCATCGTGACGGTGATTTACTTTGCCGCGCTCTATGCGACCGATACCATAGGGTTCACGGGAGATGACGTAGCTATACTGTTCATAGCCATGAACGTGGTGGCGGCGGCGGGCGCGTTTTCGTTCGGATGGATCGCGGACCGCATAGGCCAGAAGCGCACTATCTTTATCTCGTTGACCATCTGGATAGCCGCAGTCGTGCTGGCGTATTTCGCTTATTCAAAGACGAGTTTTTATGTTGTCGCCGCGCTCGCCGGCATTGGCATGGGGTCGTGCCAGTCGGTCACGCGCAGTCTGCTTGCGCTGTTTACACCTAAGCAGAACGCCGCAGAGTTTTTCGGCTTTCTAGGCATTGCCGGAAAAGCGCTGGCTTTCCTCGGCCCCATAGTATTCGGCACCGTTTCGCAAGTGACCGGAAGCCAGCGCCCCGCGATACTCTCAGTCGGAGCGTTCTTTGTTATAGGAATGGTCTTGCTTTCATTCGTTGAACGAGAAACGCGGCAAAGAGGCGAGCAAGATACCAGTCGGCGCTCTAGATGGATAAACAAAAAGATTCACCGCCGCAGACGCAGAGAGCACAGAGCGGGCGCGGAGAAGACGCTTCTCTCTGCGCCCGCTCTGTGCTCTCTGCTGAGATGTCTATAATCTTCGAACCCTCTCCGATTTAGAAACTCTTTATCCCCCAGATGTCTTTCGCGTATTCGAGGACCGTCCGGTCGCTTGAGAATTTACCTACCCGCGCCGTGTTCAAAATGGCCTTCCGCGCCCAGTTCGCGCGGTCTTTGAACTCTTCCCCGACTCTCTCCTGAGTCTCTATGTAAGACCCCAGGTCGGCCAGGTGAAAATAGTAATCTCCGTTATGGAGTATCGTCTGGTACAACCATCCGAAAAGCCCCGGCTCCGGCGGGTAGAGTATGTTCGAGTTGAAGCTGTCCATCACGCGGCGAAGCCTGCGGTCGCTGTTATAAAAATCGTACGGATTATAACTGCCCTCGGCCCGGTGCCGCTGAATCTCTTCGGCCCTCAGCCCGAAGATAAATATATTCTCTTCGCCCACCTCTTCTTGAATTTCGATATTCGCCCCGTCGAGCGTGCCTATGGTCAACGCGCCGTTCATGGCGAACTTCATGTTTCCAGTCCCCGAAGCCTCCATGCCTGCGGTCGAGATCTGCTCAGAGAGGTCTGCGGCGGGGAATATGTGCTCGGCAAGCGATACGCGGTAATCGGGTATGAATACGACTTTGATCTGCCCGTCCACGCGCGGGTCGTTGTTGATGACCGTAGCTACACTGTTAATCAGCTTGATGATCTGCTTGGCCGCCCAGTAGCTCGGCGCCGCCTTGCCCGCAAAGACGTACGTGCGCGGCACGACAGGCTCGCGCCGATCTTCGATTATGCAAAGGTACTCGTTGATTATGCGCATGACGTTTAGCAACTGGCGCTTGTATTCGTGTATTCGCTTGACCTGTATGTCGAACAGCGACGAGGGGTCTACGATCACGCCCGTTGTGTCGGCTATGATCTTTGCCAGTCTCTGTTTATTTTCGAACTTGATCTTGCAGAATTCCATTTGAAACTGGGTCACATCCGCGTAGGGCTCCAGCTCGCGGAGCTGTTCAAGGTCGGTGATCCACCCTTCGCCTATCATCTTTGTAATCAATTCTGCGAGCCTCGGATTAGACTTGAGCAGCCAACGGCGAGGGGTAACTCCGTTCGTCTTGTTGTTAAACCTTTCGGGCCAAAGCTCATAAAAGTCCGAGGCGAGCGATTGTTTGACCAGCCGCGTGTGAAGCTCGCTCACGCCGTTGACGGAATGCGAGCCTACTATGGCCAGGTGCGCCATGCGCGCATGTTTTTCTTCCCCGTCGGCGATTATCGACATCCTCTTCAATCGCTCGTCGTCGCCGGGCCAGACGGTTGCGACGTGTGCGAGGAAACGAGCATCTATCTCCTGTATGATCTGCAAGTGGCGCGGCAGGACGTGTTCAAGCAAGGAGACGGGCCATTTCTCTAAAGCTTCGGGCAGCAGCGTGTGATTTGTGAAGCCCACAGTTTCGACTGTGATCTTCCAGGCGGCGTCCCACTCCAGGCCCTTCTCGTCCGTCAGCGTGCGCATTAACTCTGCTACGGCGAGCGCGGGGTGTGTGTCGTTGAGCTGTATGGCGACCTTTGACGAAAACTTGTCAAAGCTTGAGAGTTTCTTCTCGTAATTTCGGAGGATGTCTTTGATGGCGCAGGCGACCAGAAAATACTCCTGCATCAGTCGAAGCCTCCGGCCCGATAAGACGGAGTCTGAAGGGTAGAGGACTTTCGAAATAGTTTCGATATTTATCTGCTGCTCGACGGCTTTGAGGTAATCTCCCTGGTTGAATATATCCATGTCGAACTCTTGCGAAGAGCGGGCCGAATAGAGTCTTAGACAATTAACCGTGCGGGCGCCGTAGCCTACAATCAGCATGTCGCGCGGAACGCCGACAATCTCCCTTTGATCGACCCACGACGTGGAAGTCCCTCCATCCGTCTGTTCGATTCGCCCGAAGATAGGTATGCGGCAGGCTTCGTCCGGGCGCTCGATTCTCCAGGGACTCCCCTGCGCCAGCCAGTGATCGGGCTTCTCTTTCTGATAGCCGTTTTGAATCTCCTGTTTAAACAACCCATACTCGTAGCTGATGCCGTAACCGTAGCCCGGCATCCCGAGCGTGGCCATAGAATCAAGAAAGCATGCGGCCAGCCGACCCAGACCGCCGTTGCCAAGCGCCGCGTCAGGCTCCCGCTCTTCCACCTCTTCAAAATCGAAACCGAGACCCCCGAGCGTCTCGCGGGTTTCGTCGAGTATCCCTAAGTTGCAAAGGTTGTTTTCAAGCGAGCGGCCTATCAAGAATTCCAATGAGAGGTAATAAATACGCTTGGCGTCGGCCTGCGAGTATCGCTCTTCGGTTTCGATCATCGCATCCAGCAGTCGCTCCCTCACCGCAAGCGTCAGCGCCAGCAGCATGTCGCGCTTCGACAGGTCTGCCCATTTTTTCCCCAGCGTGTACCTTGCATAGCGATGAAGCGCTTCGTCTAACCAGGCCCTGGTGCTCGCAGACAGATCGGCTCTTTCATCTCCGATTATTTCGTATGCCATTCTCTAATATCCTATCAAAAATTGTTGTGAAGGACTTCCCCTCTAATTAATCTGACACTCTATTACCACAAAGGCGCGTTGTCCATGCCAGGTGCGCCGATGTCCAAAAAATGCTCACTCTCGCCATCTTTTATCTTAAGCTCTGCTGTCATCACCCACAAATAGTCCGGCCCGGCCTTCCTCAAAGCAATAGATGTGAAGACGGGAAAGATCGCCTGGCAGGATCGCAGTTTTGCGAAAGCGAATTTTATATTCGCCGACGGGAGAATAATTCTCCTGGACGAAGATGGCCTCCTCACGCTCGCGACTTTTTCGCCTGATGGATTGCAGGTACATTCAAAAGCGCAGTTGCTTAACAACAACGCCCGGACAGTCCCGACGCTCGTCGGAAGCCGGCTTTTTGTGCGCGACCGCAAAGTTATAATGGCGCTCAATGTAGGCTAGCGAAACGGAACGGGGTAAAAACATTGCCCGGCTAAATTGAGCGAGAAGCATCAATCTAGCCGGGCGATTGTTTAAGACGATATCCTCTAATTAGTCGAAGAGCGACTGCAAGTTGAGGATTTGTGACAAAATACCACCAAGGATGGCGTACTTGCCGTTAGAGTAGTTGCCGTACTGATGTCGGCTGTAGTAGCCGTCCTCATACCCACGCCGGAAGCCCTCGCGGAAATAGTAGTTGTACTCGTCCGCGTTTACGTAATTTCCGTTGTAGCCGTAGCTGGCATCCTGATAGGCATAAGAGTCTTGATAGCTGGAGCGCCATCCATCCTCTCGGTCTGCCTGTCCGGCGCGAAAGCCTTCTTCATAGCCGTTGTTAATGGCCTGCCGGAGCACATCTGCGCCGTACCGGTTCGTCTCGTAGTATCTTCCGCCACGATAGTAGCGATAACTCGGAGCCGTGTAAAAGTACGGGTCGCGATTGTAATCGTAGTAGCGCGCCTGTTGTATCCTTCGCTGCTGTTCGCGCAAGCGCTGCAAATAGCGCTGCTGATAACGGTATTGCGCCATACGCCTTTGCTGCTGTAGCTGCTGCTGACGCTGTATCGCTACACGCTGCTGCGCTTCCAAACGACGACCATACCAGTCATTGCGTTGTTGCTGCTCCCTGATAAGCTCCTGCTGCCGCTGCTGCGAGAGCCGTTGTTCGCGGTTCTCACGCTTTTGCTGGCGGACCGTCTGCTGTTGCTGCTCGACCTGTTGACGCTGCCGATCAAGCTCCTGCTGCTGTTGAGCGCGTTGTTGTGTGCGCTGTTGCTGCTGTTGCTGTTTCTGCTGCGCCTGCTGCTGTTGTCGCTGCAACTCCTGCTGTTGCTGTTGAGCGCGTTCCGCCTGACGCTGCGTTTTGTTCTGCTGTTGCTGTTGCTGTTGCTGCGCCTGTTGCTGCTGTTGCTGCTCGCGCTTCTCCTGCTTACGCTGCTGTTTCTGTTGCTGTTTTTGCGGGTCTTTCTGCGCACCCTGAGCGCTGGCAGGCACGGCCAGACCAACCAGCGTCAACGCGCTGATTACGACCGCTGCCATCATCCTGCTAAATATATTAACTTTCATTGCATCCTCCTTAATGACCCTGTACCTCTCGTTCGTCATTGAGACACAGTCCAAAGCGTCTCTATGTCCAAATCATCCTACAAACTAGAAAAAGCAAACATTATGCCAATTTCTAAGTGATTAGATGCTTATAAAATATAGATAAGATGTCCTCTTTTCACTCCGCGCGAGCGAATTACAGATACGATCTCGTACATTCGCAAACCTTATGGTTTACGGGCCAGAAAGGCTGAAAATAATAAAAGGCGTAGAGACGTTGAAGAAACCGTCTCTACGCCTTTTGGAATCGAAGACGCGGCTGGCGTCTGACAGGTGCAGGCTACTTTAGAGGAGGCGCAGTGCAGGGCCACCCTTGAGGTCGCGGCTCAGGCTGTATCCCGGCGGAGTAACCGATATAATTGCCCATCTCCCATACTAGCAAGTCCTTGGCGTGGCGCAGCCATCCTTTGTTTTCGCCGCTCCAGGTGTAATATATATTTAGAACCTTTATCTCGCGCGTATCTGGGTAAAAGGCTCCGGCTACAAGTATCTTGTAGAATGGCTCGTAGAAGGCTGACGGCATTATTGTGACGCGAACATTTCTGGGATTGACCCGGCTGGCGCGCTCGGCCAGGGAACCGCCACAGGCCATAAACTGTTCCTTGACCTGATCGAATGCGCTATCGATCCATTCGCCGATTGCTTCGGACGAACCGGGGTAGGCAGTAATCTCTTGAATTGCCCAATCAGGCACACCCTTCTTCTGCCACTTGGAGATTTTCTTGTTCCATTTTACTTTCGGCTCGTCGTAGCCTTGAGTGTTGTACCTTATCCCGTAGCGAGGCGAAAAACTATCCTCCACCTGGCGAGGCGCTCCAAGAAATGCGTGAGACCCCTGCGCATTGGCTGTCTCGACGCATAATAAAAGGGGCAGGAGTGTTAGTGACCATAATAATCTTTTGAGCACAGTATTTTCTTCCTCCTAAAACGCAGTTGCTATTTGCTTGGGGCTAGCACTCAGATGGGGCTTTGGAAGATGACCAGCACGGACTTAACAACTACCGCTTTCTATGCGAGACAACGAGCTACAATTCCGGTAGTGTTCAAGCCTTTGCAAACTGGTAATCTAAAGGGGCGATTGCAACAATGCGCAAAGCGTGTGCCAGGATGTGAGGTTGTTTGCTCCTGCACGCGTGAGGAAGGGCCTTATCAGATACAATTAAAGTTACTCGTCAACCAGTAGAGATTTTTGAAGCTTACGTTCCCCTTTTCCGTTATACCCATAGCTTCAATTTCAATTGCATAGGAGATCTATGCACAGCTTCAGTCAGGTTTTTTGTTCCCACTTGCCTGTTTTTTATTATTATCGGGGCTTTTTATGTGGAACAAAGTTACAGATTGTAGATTATTTTGTCAATAAATAATTCAAAAAAACATCGCGTATTATCCCTTTCATGTTAATTAGGCCCGAGAAGGTTATCTGGATGGAAATACGCAAAATGACCTTTAATTCCAGGGTCAAAGTCAGACTGACCGGAAGCGGTTTGCTCAATTTTTTACAGATTGGGCAATGCACAACTATAAAGCAGGCTCCGTCTCTTTTTGTGGAGATTGTCATCGTGAGTTGATTCCGTCTTTGTGGAAAAAGTCAGCGTGAAAAGTTGTCGGGATGGCTAGACTTTCAGAAAAGAGAACAGCAGTTGAAAGGATGTTTTGTGGGATCAAATTTTTGGTTTTGATATTAAACACCTATGTGGGGGATTGACAACGTTATAAGTGATGCAATATCCTGCAATAGCAATGGTTTCGCAGGTTGATGCTGTACTAACAAAAAGGGGTTGTACGCTATGCCGATAATCAATTCCGGATATTGAGCAGGAGTCAATAATATCCATAATATTCGCGTGGAATAGCTCTCCGATACCCGCTGTCGCGATCCACCCCCACAAACGCCGGTTTCGCCAAGGAGTATGAGGAGGGCAGTTCTCCCTAAATTGGCAAGTGAGCAAGTAAAACAATAATGACGCAGCACGTATCTTTTAAGTGGGAAACACTGAGCATACAGCTTAAGCTGCGCGGCAAAGCCATTCAATTGCTTCCTATCGCATAGAAAGCTTCTTTATAGTTTTCATGTGTCCCAAAGGTGTCACTGCCTATCAGTGACGAACGAGCACGTTAAACAGGGCGGGTCAGGGTAAGTTAAGACAGAAAAAATTATGGGCGCATTGCGTCTTCCCTAACGGGCTTACCCTCTCTAGGGATAGATTTGTCCTAAAAATAATTGAGATGATTTTCGAGCTTGCAGTAAACAGCCTGGCGCGGCGGGCAGCCGTGGCTTTGGCGGCGCTGATTTTATGCGCCGCGCTCGCGCAGTCCTCGTGGACGCACCTTGTTGCGGGCGTGCTTACGGATGAGCGAGTCCGGGTCAACAAGGATTGGCTTGCCGCCGGGATCGCCCACGCCCCGGATTCCGCGCTTTTGAATGCGCGGATCGCCCGAACCGAGATGCTCGAAGAGGCGCGCGATTTATCCGAGGCCGAGTCGCGCGCGCTTCGCGCCATAAACATATCGCCCTGGGATTATAATCATCGCTTGCTGCTGGCTTCGATTGAAGAAGCGAAAGGGGACCGCGATGCGGCAGAGAAGTCGCTGCGCGATGGGCTTCGGCTTGCGCCCAATAACACGGACGTTCACTGGCGGCTGGCAAACCTGCTGTTCAGAGAAGGCAAGTACAGACCTGCGCTCGATGAATTCCGAATAGTAACCTTGTCCAACAACTCGTATTTGCCCGTCACTCTCGACATGATTTATCGAGCCTCGGGCGGAAATCTCGCTGCGGTCGAAGCGGTCACGCCTCCTGATCCCCGCTCCCGTCTCGCGCTGTCCGAGTACCTGCTCAAGCAGTCCAGGGTTTCAGAAGCCGCTCGCACATTCGACGGCATAGACCGCAACGCGCGGCTGGCTTCAAACGTGAGTCCCGCATTTATAAACGCGCTCATTGCTCAAGAGCAGATCGAGATGGCGCGAGCGCTCTGGGTGAACCTTGTCGGCGGCGACACGGACGCTTCGCAGTACCGCGCGCTCATCTGGAATGGAGGCTTTGAAACGGCCGTCCCGGCAGAGCTTGCCCAATTCGATTGGACGATAAGCTCCAGCAATTATGCGCGCATAGCCTTAGACGCGGCTTATGCCCGCACGGGCGCGCGTGCTCTCAGAATAGACTTCCTCAACCGCGATACCACGCGGCTCGATGGTGAGGTAAAGCAGTTGATCCCGGTCCGCGCGGGCGCGCGCTACAGGCTCGCTTTTTATGTTAAGACCGATGGGCTGGTCACTACCGAAGGGCCGCGCATCGTTGTAGAAGAACGAACAACATCAAAGAGCATAGCCGAATCCGAAGCGGTTGCCGCAGGCTCTAAAGACTGGGAGCCTCTAACTATCGATTTCATCGCGCCTGCCGCCGGCGCCGCTTTAATAATCAAAATCAAGCGCGTGCCCAGATTCAGCTATGACGAGCCGATGCGAGGCAGCATCTTTTTTGACGATTTCACTCTGACCGAGCAAGGGGGCATCAAATGACCGCGCAGACGTCGGGCAATACTAAGAGAGACCCGCTGGGTCGGATGATTGCCGTCGGGTTTCTGTTAGCGGTCGTTTTTACGGCGCTGGCCCACGGCGCGGTAGAACCCTGGTCGGTATTCGTCTTCGAAGCAATAGTGCTCGCGCTCGTGACGGTCTGGGCGATCAAGATCATTGCCGACAAACGCCTCGTGATAACAATACCGAAGACGGCTTTGCCCGTAGCGGCGCTCGTAATGGTCGGGCTGGCGCAAAGCCTGGCAGTCGAAGACGGCGCGGGCCGGTGGACGAGTCTTTCCAAAAATGTGGAAGCGACGCGCGGCGCTGTCACGGTGCTGATCTTCTTGCTGGTCGCTTTCATAATTGCCGCGAATTTCTTTGTGACCCGCGAACGGCTGCTGGCGCTTGCAAACTTCCTGGTCATATACGGATTGGCGATGGCGCTGTTCGCATTGGTGCAGCACTTTACTTGGAACGGAAAATTTTACTGGCTGAGGCCCAACACGGTAAGCATCTCTCCCTTCGGCCCGTTCGTTAATCACAATCACTTTTCGGGCTATATGGAGATGCTTATTGCGGTGCCTATCGCGCTCATCATAACTCGCGCGGTCAGCCGGGAGATGCGCTTAATGTGCGGATTTGCTGCCGTTATGATGGGCATCGCATCCATAATGTCGCTCTCGCGCGGCGGAATGATCAGCCTTGCCGCCGAGATGATCTTTATCGTGTTCGTGAGCTTGAAACTGGCGCGAAAGCGTCGGCAAACTTCGGGCGAACGAGCAGCCCGCGCGCGCTTTCCTTTTGCAGCCTCACAAGCCCTGGCCGCCGTCTTTATAGCGGCGATCATAATCGCGGGCGTCTTTTGGATAGGCGCCGACGCGGTCATCACTCGTGTCACTCAAGGTCAAGACGTAAGCGCGGGAGGCGAGAAGGAGTCCTTTCACTCAAGCCGTGGCTGGGTGTGGCGAGACACCCTCAGCATGATTAGCGCAAACCCGTTATTGGGCGTGGGACTCGGAGCGTACGGGACCGCATTCCCAATTTACAGCAAGAGCGACGGCAGCTTGAGAGTGCCCCAGGCGCATAATGATTACTTGCAGGTGCTGGCCGATTGCGGCATTGTCGGCGGAATAATCGCTTTATGGTTTCTCGTCGCGCTCTTTCGCTCTTTCGCCGCCGGAGTCAGGCTGCACGATCCGCTGCTGCGAGCGCTTGCGCTCGCAGGCGGCGCAGGCGCATTTGCGATACTCGTCCACAGCGTCTTCGATTTCAACCTGCAATTGCCTTCAAATGCTTTATTGTTTTTGCTTCTCACGGCTGTGACCTCCGTCGTAGCCGCTACATCTCGCGACAAGGAAAATTCTTTGGCCCTTCGAGCAACCGCCCTGGATAAGAGCGAAGAAGTCGCAGCAAGTTTTGTAAGGAGAGTGTCCCCATGAATAAAAGAGCTCGCCGGTCGCAATCACGATTTGTCTGGCAGTTGTTCTTTGCGCTCGCGCTCGGCGTTATCGCGACCTTTATGGCAAAAGAGGTCGTCGCGCAAGGAACAAAACCGGGCCTTCCCGGGCAAGGTCAGACGAGCAACTCTTCGTCGCAACCGGCCCCGTCGCGTGGCGCTACCAACGTCCTTGTAGCGCCGGATGAAGACTACCGCATAGGCCCCGGCGATGTGATAGAGGTCCAGATAGAGAACGCGCCGGAGCTGTCGCGCTCGTTCCGCGTGACCGCAAGAGGCACGTTCCTCATGTCGTTTCTGGGCCGCGTCACGGCTAAAGACAAGACCCCCGAAGAACTGGGCCAGTACATTGCCGACCGTTTGCGCGGCGAATACCTCAAGAACCCGAATGTCAGCGTGGTGGTAAAGGAATACAACAGCCGCTCGTTCTTTATTCAAGGGTCGGTGCGCAGCCCCGGAGTGTTTCAAATCGAAGGCCGCCCGTCGCTGCTCAAACTCGTCACGCTGGCCGGGGGGCTGAGCATAGATCATGGCTCGAATGCTTTTATCATTCGACAGGTCAAACCCGCCGACGACAAAGCTGACGACAAAGATGACGCAGCCGTCGCCGGCGACAAGCCCACACCTGCCGCAGCCAACAACCCTGACGAAAATGAAGAATACGAGCTGTTGAAGGTCAGCATCACCGGGCTGCTCAGGGGAAATTTCGATAACAACATGTTCCTGGAGCCGGGCGACATCATCAACATCCCTCCCGCCGACATCTTTTTCGTCGCCGGAGAGGTGAACGCGCCCGGCCAGTTCCCTCTTAAAGAGGGCACGACGCTCAGGCAGGCCCTGTTGATGGCGCAGGGCACTAAATTCGAAGCCGCTTTGGGCCGCTGCATAATATTTCGCGATGATGCCAACGGCAAGCGCGAAGAGATACGCGTAGACATCAAAGCGGTGATGAACGGCAAAAAGGAAGACGTGGCGATACTTCCTAACGATATAATCATCGTGCCTAACAGCCAGTTCAAATCCGTCGGAGGCGCTCTGCTGAGGGCCTTTGGCGTCACCACCGTACAGCGCGTGCCCGTTCGTTAACAGACGAAAGGCCTGGATCACCGCCCCCGGGCGAATAGTTGGGAGAATAATCAATGGCAGACGAAAAATTTGATCTGGAGAGAATTCAGCCCCCGGAGGAGGGGCCGAACATACGCCCCGGTTATCCGAAACTGGGAGGTTACCCGGACGCCGCCCCCTACGGCTATGGTTACGGCTACGGAGATGATGACGAAAAGGTCTATCTGCGCCGTATGTGGCGCGCTATACGAAAGCGCAAATGGCTGATCCTGATAATAGCCGTAATCGTCACCTCCGTCGTCACCGTTGAGATGTTCCGGTCAAAGTCGATTTATCAGGCGGTGACTACTATCGAGATCGGTAAAGAGAATAGAACGCTCGTCCGCACGGGCGATGTGATCGTTGAGACGGATGAGTCCGACGACGTCTATTACGTCGGAATGGGCATGAAGACAAAGATACGTCTGCTCCAGAGCCGACCGGTGCTTGAAGACGTGGTCTTAAACCTGAAGCTTGACCAGAACCCCAAGTTCCTCGAAGTCAACGAGAGAAAATCGGTCTGGGAAGCGATCAAAACGATTGGCGACACGGTGAAGGGACCGGATCAAGATGGGTCGCAGCAGCCCGTGGCCGTAACGCCCTCCGCTCCCGCCCCGCCCGACGGCACGCGGTCTCGCCAGGAGAGCGCCCGACTCGCTCCCTACGTTGACGCGCTTGCGAGGAACCTGAACGCCGAGCCGCTGGCCGACACCCGCATGCTCGTCATCACGTTCACGCACACTGACCCGGCGCTTGCGGCTGACATCGTTGAAAACGTTGCGCAGACATTCATACAGCGCAGCTTCGAAAGCAAAACCGAAAAGTTCACCAATGCTTCCGACTGGCTCGAACGCTCTACGCGCGAGCTTAAAGCCAGGGTCGAGCAGGCCGAGCAGGCGCTCGCCGATTACACGCGCGCAAACAACCTCTTCTCAATGGAAGGCAAAGAGACGCTGGCGACCGACAAGCTGTCGCGCTTTCACGATCAAGCGACGCGCGCCGAATCCGACCGCATGCTCAAACAGTCGCTTTACCAGGAAGTGAAAGCAGGCCGCGTCGCTCAACTCCCCGAAGCATTCGCGGACGCGAAGACGGCCGAGCTTCAGAAAAGGCTCGGCGAGCTTACGACCCAGTACGCCCAGCTAGACGTCACCTACGGCCCCAAAAATCCTAAAGTCGTCGAAGTGAAACAGCAGATGGTCGCCATTCAAGAGCAGATAAACGGGAGCCGGGGCGCGCTTGAAGAAAAACTGAAGGCGGATTACGAGCGCGCGGTTCGCGACGAGGCGTCGCTTAAAACGGCGCTCGAACAGGCGAAGGGCGAAGCCGCGCAGCAGAACCAGGCCGCGATCAAATTCAACATAATCAAGCAGGACGTTGAGACGGCAAAATCGCTTTATACGGAATTCCTGCAAAAGACCAACCAGGCGAAGATTCAGCGCGCCGAGCAGCATAATAACCTCAAGATAATCGATCCCGCGCAGGTGCCCGCCTCGCCCGTCGGCCCCAACCGTATGCGCACGATAATGATAGGATTTTTCATGAGCCTGGCCGCAGGCATCTGCCTGGCCTTTTTCCTCGAATACCTCGACAACTCGATCAAGACCGTTGAGGATCTGAGCCGCTACGCGCAACTGCCCGCGCTCAGCGTGATTCCCGCAATCTCCGGGCGTCACGCGCGCGCGCTTCAGTCGAACGGCAACGGCAAGCGAAAGCAGCTTGCCGGAGTTGAATTGAACGGCGCTGACGGTTTGAAAATAGACAAGCTGGTGGCGCTCGACAGTCGCTCTTCGGCTGCCGAAGCTTATCGAGTTCTGAGAACTTCAGTGCTGCTTTCGGCTGCGGGCAGCCCGCCCAAACGCATATTGATCACCAGCGGCCAGCCCGGCGAAGGCAAGACCACAACGGTAGTCAATACGGCGATCTCGCTCGCGCAGTTGGGCGCGTCGGTGCTGATTATTGATTGCGACCTTCGCAAGCCGTCGGCGCACACGGCGTTCGGCGTCGAGCTTTCGCGCGGCATCTCGACCTACCTGTCGCGCAACACCGATATCGATGATCTGATTCAAAAACTGCCGATACCAAACCTCTCGCTGTTGCCTTGCGGCTCCATCCCGCCCAACCCGGCGGAGCTGATTAGCTCCAACAAGATGAGAGAGATGCTCGACATGCTCTCTGAGCGCTACGACCATATATTGATCGATTCGCCCCCGCTGCTGAAAGTCACCGACCCGGTAATACTGGCGACGATGGTCGACGGCGTGATACTCGTAGTACACGGAGGCAAGAGCACGCGCGACATCGTGCGACGGACGCGCCAGGAGTTGACCGCAATCGGCGCGAAAATCTTCGGAGTCGTCTTAAACAACGTCGATCTTAGAAACGACGGGTATAACGACGACTATTACGACCGTTATTACTCCGACTACACGCATGAAAGCTCGAAGGCCGGCGGCAATTAAACTGATCGAATGATGATCTCTCGCAGAAGGATTTTTCTACCGTGACAGCAGACGGCTCGCCGCTTCGCTTCCAGGCCGCGCGCGCGGCGCTTAGCTCCGGCGCTTCACAGGCTATAACCCGTGTGCTTGCGGTCGTGCTATTGATTGCCACGGCGCGTGCTCTGGAGCCTCGCGACGTGGGCATCCTCGGCCTCGCAGTCATCGGCATGGGCGTTATTTCGATGATAGGGTTTTATCCTGAAACCGCCGCCGTGACCGCTTCCGGGCCTGCAAGCGACGGCAAGTATGCTCTTGCGGCATCCATCATCCGAGCTGCGATTTTAGCGGCCCTGCTCGCCTTGCTTGCGCTCGTTTTCCAGCCGCTGGCTCACCGCTTGATGGAGGAAGAAGGCGGCGCAGAGCAGTTGAGACAACTGCTTCTGGTTTTAGCCTTGTTGCCGGTTCTTGAATTAATCAGCAGCTACCCGCAGATCGTCTTGCAGCGCAAACTTGATCTGAGTTACATCGCATGGGTGCAGCTTCTACAGCCCATAATCTTCGTAGGGCTTGCGATAGTTCTGCTATACGAAGGACAGGGTTATATCGGTGTTGCGCAAGCCAATGTCGCGGGCAGCGCGATTGCCACCCTGCTCGTATGGTTCCGCTTGTGGCGGCGAGGCTGGTTCGTGTGGGATGGACTGCCTTCGCGCGGCGACTGGCGCGAAACTACGGGCGGCACTGCGCGGATGTTTCTGGGCGGGTTCGGAGGTTATCTCGGCGAGCGCGCGGACAATCTTTTAGTAGCAGGCGCAATCGGCCCCACGGCTATGAGCTTTTATTCGATGGCGTGGAATGCCTCGCGAACGCCTGCGAACGTTTTTGCCAGGGCCATCAACTTCGTGCTTGTTCCCACGCTCGCGCGCATACAGGATGAGCCTGATCGTGTGCAAAAGGCGCTTCGAGAATGTCTTCGCCATTCTTACATACTTCTTGCGCCGATATGCGCGGTGCTTTTCGTCTCCGCGCCGAGGCTCGTCACATACATACTCGGCCCGAAATGGCTTCCTCTCGTCCCCTGCCTGCGCGTCATGTGCTTCACGGTGCTGGCGATCCCCGTGCTGTTTGCTTCTAACGCCTTGCTCGTAGGACTTGGGCGCGCTCACCTCATAGGAATCGCCACGGTCATTCACATCCTGGTGTTGATCGCAATAATCCCGCCCTTGTCGAGTAGATGGGGCATCGTCGGGGCAGCTTGCGGCGATTTGATAGCCGTGACTATCCTGACTTTTACATTATGCTTCACGGCGCGAGTAGCGACCCGGCATATGAAATGGAGTCTCATATCTTCGCTAGTCGTGCCGGTTGTTGCCGCTTTCTCGGCGGGCCTGCTGGCCTGGAGCGCCGCTCAGTATTTGCCGAATGACCTGATGCGACTGGTCGCCGAAGCCTGTATTGTTCTGGTCGGATATCTGTTTTTCGTTATACTGCTCGGCGGGAAGAGTAGATTGTTCGATCTCACCGCCCTGTTGCGTGGGGTCTTTCGACGCACGACTGTAGCGGCGCAATTGCACACGTAAGAGCGCACGAGAGAATAAATGAAAGTTGTCATCTTATGCGGCGGCCAGGGCACGCGACTTCGCGAAGAGACAGAGGTGCGCCCCAAGCCGATGGTTGAGATCGGCGGCAGGCCGATACTCTGGCACATCATGAAGCTCTACTCGCATTACGGGCTTGACGAGTTTGTGCTCTGCCTCGGACACAAAGGCTATATCATTAAAGACTTCTTCTTGAATTACGAAGAGCGGATGAGAGATTTCACCGTGCATCTGGGCAATCGCGCGCCCGTAGAGTTTCACAACGGCCACCAGGAAGAGAACTGGACCGTCACGCTTGCCGAGACCGGCGAGACGGCGATGACCGGCGCTCGCGTCCGCCGCGTCCGGCGATACGTGGATCGCAATCCGTTCTGCCTGACTTACGGGGACGGGCTTGGCGACGTTGATATAGCGGAGCTTCTTCGCTTTCATCGCTCGCACGGAAGGCTGGGCACTGTGACAGGGGTGCGCCCGCCGGGCCGTTTCGGCGAGCTGCGCGTAGAAGAAGGGCGAGTCGCGTCGTTCGCCGAAAAACCGCAGGTGACGGAAGGGTTCATCAACGGGGGCTTCTTTGTATTCGAGCGCGAGTTTATTGATCGCTACCTGGATGACAGCGATGACCTGGTGCTCGAAAGAGAGCCGCTTCAACGGCTAGCTTCCGACGGCGAGCTTATGGTCTACCGGCACGACGGCTTCTGGCAGCCGATGGACACGTATCGCGAATGGAAGATGCTTGAAGATTATTGGAACGCGGGCCGCGCGCCCTGGAAGATATGGGATTGAGCATTAATACCTCGACAACTTTCTGGAGCCAGCGCCCGACGCTTGTGACCGGCAGCACCGGCTTGCTCGGAAGCTGGCTGACCAGATTCTTAGTCGAGCGCGGCGCTTCGGTCGTAGCCGTCATACGCGACTGGGTGCCGGAAAACGAGTTGTTCCGCTCAGGCGCGCTCGACCGCGTAACGGTTGTGCGAGGCGACGTGCGCGATCAAGAGACAATCGAGCGCGTTTTAGGCGAGTACGAGGTAGACACCGTTTTTCACCTCGCGGCCCAGACCATAGTCAGCATCGCGAACCGAAATCCGATAAGCACTTTCGAATCGAATATACGAGGCACCTGGGCGGTGCTTGAAGCCTGCCGTCGCTCGCCTGCGGTTCGACAGATAGTGGTCGCTTCTTCTGACAAAGCTTATGGCGATCACGACCAGCTTCCTTACTCGGAGACGGTTCCGCTGCGCGGGCGGCACCCCTACGACGTGAGCAAGTCGTGCGCCGACCTGTTGGCGCAAAGCTACGCGGCGACCTACGGCCTGCCCGTGTGCGTCACGCGTTGCGGGAACCTTTATGGGGGCGGCGATCTGAATTGGAACCGGATCGTGCCCGGCACCATTCGTTCGGCCCTGCTCGGCGAGCGCCCCATCATACGAAGCGACGGAAGCCATATACGCGATTACTTCTACGTCGAAGACGGCGCTCTCGCTTACCTAATGCTGGCCGAAAAAATGGCCGAGCATAAAGAGCTGGCGGGCGAAGCGTTCAACTTCAGCAACGAAATTCAAGTAACCGTGCTTGAGATTGCCAGCTTCATATTGGGCCTCTTAGCCCGCGAAGACCTTGAGCCGGATGTGCGCAATGAAGCTCGGAACGAAATAGGGCATCAATATCTGAACGCGGCTAAAGCGCGCAGCGTGCTTGAATGGAAGCCCCGGTACAATCTGGAAGAAGGATTGACGCGAACGATTCTGTGGTATCGCGATTTTCTACAACTTTCAAACGCATTGGATGACAACCGTGTCTTTTCTTGAAAGAGTCGTCGTGACCGGCGCGACCGGATTCATCGGCAGCCATCTGATCCGCGCGCTGGCGTCGAAAGGATGCCGCCTCACGCTGATTTCGCGAACGCAAAAAGAGATCAGCTCGGACGGAAAAATCCACTGGGCGCAATCAGACCTGACGGACAGCAACGCTATCCGAGACATTCTTCAAAGAGAAAAACCCGCGACGCTGTTTCACCTCGCAGGAACGCGAGGCCGAAACGACGCTGGCGCCGACGCCGCCGAAGCGTGCGAGGAGTCGAATTTTCGCGCGACCGTCGCGTTGCTTGAAGCCGCGACGGGCGCAGGCGTCCGGCGAGTGGTGATCGCAGGCTCGGCAGAAGAATATGGCAATCAACCGGGGCCGCTCAGCGAATCGCTCCCGTCAAAAGCAACGACCGCTTACGGAATCTCCAAAGCAAAGGCGACCGCTCACGCTTTAGAGATGCACGCGCGCGAAGGCTTGCCCGTAACCGTCGTGCGCCCCTTTAGCGTTTACGGCCCCGGACAGCCGCGCGATATGTTCATCGCAGAAGCTGCCGATGCGGCTGTCCGCAACACGGATCTGAAGATGTCGCGCGGAAAGCAAAAACGCGATCTGATATTCGTCGAAGACGTGGTGCGCGGTCTGGTCGCCGCCGCAACTGCCGAAAGCGTTGAAGGAAAGATTATCAACCTGGGCACGGGGCAGGCTAATCGTTTGCGAGATGTGGCTAAGCGCATCTGGAAGATGACCGGCGCGCGCGGTCGCCTCCTCGTAGGCGCGCGCGCGGCATCAATTGACGAGCTTTACGACACGTGGGCGGACGTTACGCTTGCGCGAAGGCTTTTGGGATGGGAGGCGCGCACGGATCTTGAAAGCGGTCTTCGCCGCACCATTGATTTTGCGTGCGAGCAGCTAGGGACAAAGACTCAACAATGTCAGGTAATGTGATCATTCTGGGCGCGGGGCTTGCGGGTCTGAGCGCGGCTTATCATCTCGACTGCGAGTGCGAAGTCTTCGAGAAAGAGTCTTACGTCGGCGGGCACTGCCGCACCAAACGTGTCGAAGGCTTCAACTTTGACGAGGGGGCGCACGTCTTTTTCGGCAAAGACGACTGCTCGCGCGAATTCGTGTGGGACCCGCTTGGCCGGGAGATGCTTCCGCACAGAGCAGAGATATGGAATAACTACGACGGCGAGCGCTTTGGCCGCTATCCCGTACAAGCCAACGCCGCCGCGCTCGCGCCCGACGTGGCTACACGTTGCGTGCTCGATTTCATCGAAGCAAGCAGTCAGCCCGAACCCGAAGTCAAAAATTATGAAGAGTGGTGCTACGCGTCGTTTGGCAAAGCATTTTCAGATGAATTCATGCTTCGTTACGCGCGCAAGGTCTGGACCGTAGAGCCGCGAGAGATGACTACCGAATGGCTGGGCTCTAAAGTCGGAGGGCGAATATCGCGGCCTTCGCTTGAGCAAGTCCTGCGCGGCGCAATTGATTCTGATCCGCAGGAATTGAATTACTTGACGGAGTTCTCTTATCCGGCGAGCGGCGGATTCGGGCGCATTGTCGAGCCGCTCGCCTCTCGCGTTCCGCCGGTAAGGCTCAACTGCGGCGTAACTCGCATCGAGAACCGAGGCGCGGCGTATCACGTTTACAGACGGCACAGAGCGCGACTACGCGGCGGCTATCTCTACGATACCGCTGCCCACGCTTGTGCGCCTGGCCGTCGATGCGCCACCGGAAGTTCGCGCTGCGGCTGACAAGTTGATGTGGACATTGATTCGCACGGTGAATCTAGGCGTCCGGCGAGCGGACATAGGACCGGGCCACTGGGTCTACTTTTACGATCACGACATACCATTTTTCCGCGTGAGCTTCCCGTCAAAATTCGCTCCCGATAATGCGCCGCCGGGACACGGCTCCATCTCTTGCGAGATTGCTTATTCGCGGCGCAAGCCGCTTGATGAAGACCGTCTCGTAGAGCGATGCTGTGACGCGCTCCGGCGCACAGGCATTCTGTTTACCTCGGATCAGATAACGGTCGAAGATCAAATCGATATTCCATACGCTTATGTCGTATTCGATTTCAACCGCGCGCCCAGTCTCCGCACAATTCACGGCTGGATGGAGAGCGTGGGTCTTTACCCTTGCGGGCGCTTTGGCGAGTGGGGGTATCACTGGAGCTTTGAAGCTATAGAGAGTGGCCGGACTGTGGCGGCTCGCGTGGCAGAGCAACTGGGCATCGCCGTAGCGGTTTGAAAAGCCCCGAAGGGGCGAAATCCGATAGCACAGGGCAACGCCCTGTGTTCATCACCGCAAACATTCAAGCCCTGAAAGGGCGAAATAAATCGTTCGGATATTTCGCCCTTTCAGGGCTTGCGGTTTCCGACACCTGTTACCCGGCGCGCGGCAGCCGGGCTATTGAATCGCGCCCCTTCGGGGCTGTTCAATTAAGCGCGAAGTTATAAAGCAAAAACATGCCGAAGGTCAGCGTCTGTATTCCAACTTATAACACTGCGCGGTATCTGCCCGAAGCAATCGAAAGCGTGCTTGAGCAGAACTTCACGGATTACGAGCTTGTGATCTGCGACAATGCTTCGACCGATCAGACCGCCGAGGTTTGCTCAAGCTACGGCGACCCTCGCATACGCTACGCGCGTTTTGAAGAGAAGACCAACCAGGCAGGCAATTTCAACCGCTGTCTTAAAGAGGCGCGCGGAGAATTTATCACGATCTTGCACGCGGACGATTTTCTTCTTCCGGGCTTTTTGGCCGACCGCGTCGAGCGGTTTGAAGATCGAGAGATCGGCTTTGTATTCGGGGCCGTGCAGATTGTGGATCGCCAGAGCGCGATAATCTCGACCCAGAGCCGCTGGAACGAAGACCAGCGCTTTCAACAAGGAGAGCTGCTGGAATCGCTTTTATTCGGCTGCATCGTTTCGCCGCCTTCGTTGATGGTTCGCAAAGAGTGCGCCGACAAAGCGGGGGCGTTTCGCACTGACATCACGTGGGGGCACGATTGGGAGTGGACCTTGCGACTCGCAGAAAATTCGTCGGCTTGTTACGCCTGCGCTCCGCTCTCTGCATATCGAGTCCACGACGAAAGCGGGACTGCCGAGGTTCTCAACTCTGCCGAGAATGGACATCAAGAGCGACGGATACTTACGGAGACCCTGGCGAGAATTTCAAGAGGCGACAAGCGATTCGGAAAACTGAAGCGGCCCGCATTTCGCGCTCTCAGCCGCCGCCATATGTACTTTGCCGAACAGGCCCTGCTGGGCGGGCGGCGGAGAGTTGTGTCGAATAATCTATGGTACGCGGCACTTGCGGACCGGAGCATGCTTGTGCGCCCGACTTTCTGGGCTTTGCTTTTGGCATCGGCCGGGCCGACCAGCATTTATACACGTTATCGCGCGCTGCGTAATGCGGCGGCGGGAAGCGAGTTGTGAGCCGCCAGAAAATGACCTCCATAAAAGCGAGCGTGATTATCCCGTCCCGAAACCGGCACGATAAGCTTACGGGGTTGCTTGACTGTCTTAAACGACAGTCTGTTGCGGCGGGCGATTATGAGATCATAATCGTAGACGATGGCTCCACCCCTGCCGTAGCCCTTCCGGGCGACGATCAAGGCCCGAAATGTAGACTCGTGAGGCTGGAAGGCGTAGAGCGCTCGGCGGCGCGCAACCTGGGCGCGGCACAGGCTCAAGGCGGGATACTGGTTTTCGTAGACGACGATATGACTGTTGAAAGCGATTTTCTCGCGGCCCATCTGCGCGCGCATGACGAATGGCCCGGCTCGATTGTGATTGGCGCGAGCCGATTGGCGGACGAATTATTTACAAACCCGTTCGGGCGATTTCGCCGGGAGCTTGAGCAGCACGAAGTGCCGCGCGAGCGCGGGCCTGTTGCTATGCGGAACTTTTGCGCGGCGGCGAATATGTCTATCGCGCGCGATCTGTTCCACAAGCTCGAAGGTTTCGACCAGGCAATGGTGAGCGGCGAAGATCAAGACCTTGCTCTCAGGCACACTGCAACCCCAGGCCGGATCGTCTTTGTGCCCGAAGCCGTCTCGATACATCACGACGCGGCGGTTGATATTCGAAGCTACTGCCGCCGCTCCGAATGGGGGAGCGAGAAGTTGGTCGCCTTCACCCGGCGGCATCCGGACTGGCCTGACAACATCGAAAGAGAGCGGGTCAACGGCTTTGCGCGCTGGGGCAGCGAGCCTCTCTTGCAGAGCGCGCGCAAGACGATCAAGCTTGGGCTGACGAACCAACTCGTTCTGGTGGTTTTATTCGCCCTGGCCCGACTGCTTGAGCGCGCGGCTCCGAACGGCTACTTGCTTGATCGCGTTTATCGCTTGCTGCTGGGGGCGCACATACTTCGCGGTTATCGCAAGGGGCTGAAGCGCCCAGCCGCCCGCGATCAGATTCCGGCGGTTGCCCGCGCAGAAATCAGCGCGCCGAATTAATATCTGATGCAACGCATTTTGCACTTTGCTCAAGACGGCGACACGAGCGGTTTTTTCCCACAACTCGCCAGGTGGCATGACCGAAGCCGCTACGAGATGTTGTTCGCCACTCTCAACCCGATAGCGCCCTGGCTGCGCGAATACATGGAATCTCAAGGCGTAGAGTGTTTTAGTTGCAATTGCCGCAGTCGCGCCGAGTACGCGCTCGGCCTTGTTCGGTTAGCTCGATTCCTGCGCCGCCGCCGAATTGATATTCTTCACACGCATCTGTTCGAGCCTTCGGTGATCGGGTTGCTGGCCGGAGCATGCGCGCGAACGCGCACACGAATGCTGACCCGGCATTATTCGGATTATCACACGCGCATCGGCAAGAGATGGCACGTGGGATTGGACCGCTTGTGCACGCGCCTGAGCCACGGCGTTATCGCAGTCTCCGAGCATACGGCGGATCACCTGATCGATGTTGAAGGCGCTCCGCTTGAAAAAGTTCACGTCGTCTTAAACGGCATCGATTTCGACCGCGCCAAGCTTTCCGGCCCCGAAACCCGCCGGTCGCTTCGCCGGGAGTTTGGGGCCGAAGACGGTTATCTGTTGCTCGTCGTCGCGCGGCTCCACGAGGAGAAAGGGCATCGCTACTTGTTTGAAGCGCTCGACGAAATAAAGCGCCGCGCCAATCGCCCTGTGCGATTGCTGGTGGCTGGCGCGGGCACATACGAGGCGGCTTATCGAGATCAAGTCCACTCGCTCGGCTGTCAGGACTCGGTTTCATTCCTCGGGTTTCGCAAAGATTCTGCGGACCTGATGGCGGCAGCCGACCTGGTCGTTCTTCCGAGCCTCGCGGAAGCGTTCGGGCTCGTGCTTACGGAATCGCTCTACATAGGCACGCCGGTTGTCGCTACGCGCGTGGGCGGCATCCCCGAAATCGTAGATGACGGCGTAGACGGAGTACTTGTGCCTCCCGCAAACAGCAAGGCTCTGGCAGAGGCCGTGGTTGATCTGCTCAACAATCCCGATAAGCGGCAGCAGATGGCGGGCGCGGGGCGTGAAAAAGTTCTATCTAAATTTTGCTTTGAAGATATGGTTCGCTCATACGAAGCGATTTATGCAAAAGCTTTAAACGGTCACCCGACGGCAGTCGGCCAAAAGCTAAACGCGGCTGCCCGCGACTGATCGTTATTAAATGAATTCTTTTATGCCGGAAGTATCTGTAATCATCCCCGCGCACAACGCGGCGCATTATCTGGCGGAGGCCGTTGATAGCGTGCTGCGGCAGTCTTTCCAGGACTTTGAAATCCTGGTCATTGATGATGGGTCTACGGATGACACCGAAGCGATCATGCGCAGCTATCATTCGAAAGTGCGTTACTTCAGCCAGCAAAAAAGCGGCGTCGCTATCGCCCGCAATCGCGGAATCGAGCGCGCCCAGGGCCGCTACATAGCCTTTCTCGATGCGGATGACACCTGGACGCCTCTTAAGCTCGAAAGACAACTGGCCGCGATGGCCGATCATAAAGATTATCGAATCTGTTATTCTGCTTTCACTATAACGGGCCCGGACCTCGCGCCCATCAGTGTGAGCCGCAGCCGCCGGCAGGCACACGCCTTAGAAGATTTGCTGTTGCGAGGAAACGTCGTAGCCACTCCGACTACGGTGATGGGCGAGCGAGCGCTGTTCATAGAGTCGGGCGGTTTTGATCCGGCGTTGAGCCAGTGCGCCGATTGGGATATGTGGGTGCGGGTTGCGGCCCTCACGGACTTTCTCTACATCGACGAACCATTGGCCTGTTATCGCCAGCACGGCTCGAATATGAGCCGCAACGCCCCGCTGCTTGAGCAAGACAGCTTCCGAGTGCTTGAAAAAGGATTTGCTATGGACGGCGTCCGAGAGCAATTGCGGGCGCAGCGTCGTATTGCGCTTGCCAGAAATTATATGGTGGTCGCGGGGACACATTTTCACGCGGGCAATTATCGCGATTTTGTGCGCTGCGCTGCGCGCTCGGTGATGATGGATTTTCGCCAGGCCGCTTACCTGGTGAATTTCCCCGTCAGGCGGCTGGCCCGCCTGTTTTCACACAACACGGCAGAGATTGCATAAGATGACAGCGGAAAGACCGCGCGTGCTCTACATCGTTTATTGGGGGGCCGCCGAGCCGCTGGGCCAATCGCTCGTTTTGCCCGCTGTAAAGATGCTCGCGCGAACGGGCGTTCGATCTAACGCTCGTCACGTTTGAAAAACCCGTCGACTTCGCCCGCTCGGACGAGATAGCAGAGATTAAGCAGTCGCTCGAACAACTCGGAGTGCGATGGATACCCTTGCGTTACCACAAGCGCCCGAAAGTTCCCGCGACGGCTTTTGACATCGCTCAAGGTTTGGCGCGAGCCGTTGCCTCGCGGCTCGGCTCACGGCCTGACATCATTCACGCGCGCACGTTTATAGGTGGGCTGATAGGAATATGTCTGGCCGAGCTGTTGCGAACAAAACTTGTTTATCACAATGAAGGTTTTTATCCCGATGAACAGGTGGATGGGGGCGTATGGCAGGCAGGCTCGATGCCGCATCGCATTGCAAAGTTCCTTGAGCATCGATTGTACTCGCGCGCCGACGGCATCGTTGCTTTATCGCACCGCGCTAAGAAAGCGATTGACTCTCTTCCTCATGTACAGCGCAAGGCGACACCGGTAATCGTTGTTCCAAGCTGTGTTGACCTGAATCATTTTCGATTCAGCGAAGCGAAACCTGAGCGCGAGCGGGACCTGCTGCGGTTCGTCTATAACGGCAGCGTGGGCGGGCGCTACATCCTGGATCATATAGGGCGCTTTGTTGCCGCCGCTTCTCGCCAGATGAGGCGCGTGCATCTGCGAGTGCTTTCCCGCGCTGAGCCGGAGCTTGTCGCTTCGATGCTCAGCACTGGCAATCTGCCGGGAGATTTGTGGTCTCTGCACTCTGTGCCTTATTCGGCGGTTCCCGGCGAGCTGACCGATCATCAAGCAGGATTGTCTTTTCTTACTCAGGGGATAAGCGAGCATGGCTGCTCGCCGACAAAAATAGGCGAATACTGGGCCGTAGGAATGCCGGTCATCACCACGCCGAACGTGAGCGACACGGATGACATCATACGGCGAGAGCGAGTCGGCGTTATAGTCCAAGAACATTCCGACGACGCATACCTCAGCGCGATCAAAGAGCTTCAACAGCTTTTGAAAGACCCCGAACTGGCGAGCCGCTGTCGCCGCGCGGCAGAGACTCATTACGCGCTGGAACCGGCCTGCGAGCGGCAACTCGCGCTTTATCGAGACGTCGTTCAAGCGAAAGAAAAGCTGCGCCAGATCGCTTGAGTTTATGATGAACAGCAACCCTTATTCTTTATCAAAATCTGTGACGGAGGCCGCAGACAACGATTCAATCCATTATGAAGAGAAGGGATTTATCAAGGGCGCATTAAAAAAGCTGCGCTCTTCGCAGCCGTTCAACTTCGTAGCGACTTCGACCTTGCGTAGCTTATCAAACGCTACGGGGTTACACTCGGAGTTCGTCATCAAGCATATGCATAAAGTCGGGAAGGTAAGCTGCAAGCTCCCGAATGGACAGTATCTGAGGCTGTGGTTCCGCGGCGATGATTGGGTGTCGAATCAACTATACTGGCGCGGGCTGAGCGGCTACGAGCCGGAAACCGTTCCGCTCTTCTTCCGGCTGGCTTCGCGAGCAGACGTGACTCTGGATGTGGGCGCTTATGTCGGGTTCTACACGCTGCTTGCCGCGCATGCCAATCCGAACGGAGCGGTCTATGCTTTTGAGCCGCTGCCGAAAATACACGAGCGGCTACAAAAGAACATAGGCTTGAATCGAATGTCGAATGTCGAATGCTTGCGAGCCGCCGTTGGTCAGGCAGAAGGAAAGGCAGAATTCTTTCACGTTGACGCGGGCCTGCCTACAAGCTCAAGCCTCTCTTTCGAGTTTATGCGGACGACCGGCGAATTGCGCAGCACGACGGTGCCCGTAATAACGCTTGATCGCTTTATTAAAGATAAAGGATTGCGCCGCGTTCGATCTGGTAAAGATCGATACCGAGAGCACCGAGCCGGATGTGCTGTGCGGGATGATCGAAGCGATCAAGAGAGATCATCCCTTGATAGTGTGCGAGGTCTTGAAAGATCGCGGAAGCGAACGGTTGTTGGAAGAGATACTCGGCCCTCTTGGTTATCGCTATTATCATTTGACTCCTGACGGGCCTGTCCAAAAAGATCGCATAGCAGGGCACGCGGAATGGCTGAACTATCTTTTTACCGCGCTCGGCCCGGATCAGGTTGCAAGGCTCTAATAAAATGAAAGGCAACAACGGCAGTAACACGGATGCGATACGGGTTTGCGCTCTTGTGCCGTATCCGCCCGCGACTTCGCCCAGCCAGCGTTATCGCATAGAGCAGTGGATGCCGCTTCTCAAGGCTCAAGGCATCTCGGTTGACCTGATTCCTTTTGCCGATGAAGCTCTGATGCGACATTTGCACAAACCGGGACGCCATGCCTTGAAAGCCGTTGCCGGTGTGGCCCGCTTCCTCCGCCGCTTCGCAGACGTGGCCGCGACCGCCCGCTACGATGTCGTGCTGATTCACAGGGCGGCTTCGATTGGCGGGCCTGCTCTGCTCGAACGCGCGGTCAAGCTGTTAGGCAAGCCCGTTATATATGATTTCGACGACGCGATATTTTTATTGAACACAACGCAAGCCAATCGCCGGTTCGGCTGGCTGAAGTTTCCGCGCAAGACGGCGACCATCTGCCGCATAAGCTCACACGTAGTCACGGGCAATTCGTATCTGGCCGATTACGCGCGCCAGTATAACCGGCGAGTCACCGTTATTCCGTCCAGCGTCAACACGGACTGCTATCGACCAGTTGGTAAGAATGGATCAAACACACGCGTAGTAGTTGGGTGGATGGGAAGCTCTACATCGCAGACTCATCTGGAGATGTTCGCCCCCACGCTCGCCGAGTTGCTTGCGCGCCGCCGGGTCGAGCTTCGAATCGTATCTGACCGTGAACCCGTTTTGCCCGGCATCAGCTTCGAGTGGCGGCCCTGGTCGGCGGCGACCGAAGTCGAAGAGCTTTCAAAATTTGATATAGGCATCATGCCCATGCCGGACGACGCGTGGGCGCGCGGCAAATGCTCGATGAAAGCCTTGCTTTATATGTCGGTCGGAGTCGCCACGGTATGCTCGGCGGTCGGGACCAATTGCGAGGTGATACGTCACGGCGAGAACGGTTTTCTGGCTTCGACGGCCGCGGATTGGATCGATCATCTGGAAGCGCTTATCGATGACCCCGCGCTTCGCAACGGATTAGGGGCGGCGGGCCGCGAGACAATCGAGCAGCGATACTCTATGCGCCGCTGCGCAGAGCTTTTTGCGCGCGTCGTCCGCGAAACGAGCGTCGATTTTTTGGTTGAGAGTGGTTATCAGCTTGATGCGCAATAAAATTCTTACGATCCTATTTTTACTGGGGCTTTGCTACGCGTCTTTGCATCTTGGCTACGCGTTAGCCGTTTATCCCAACATCGGTATGGCAGTGATCACGGGCATCGTTGCGGCCCTGGCCTGTGTCTGGGTCATCCTGCGAGATAAAAGCGACGACAAGCAATTCTTGCTGCGGTTGTTTACCGCCGCGCTGCTGGCGCGATGGATAGTCGCGTCGCTGATCTACTACAAAAGCATGCAGGCGTTCTTTGGCGGCGATTCCATCACGTACGACGCTTTCGGCAACGCGTTGAGCCAGTCGTGGCAAGGACTGGTCGATCCGAATGCGCCCTGGCTTGTCAACTACACGACCCATAACAGGTCGGGCTGGGGAATGTTTTATTACGTCGGCGCGGTCTATTACGTGATAGGGCAAAACCAGTTCGCGCTTCAATTGATCAACTCGGTTCTCGGAGCAGCCGCTTGCATCTGCGTCTATAAGATCGCGATGATAGTTTATCCGCACCTGCGCGTGGCCCGCATGGCTGCGCTTATGACCGCCTTCGCGCCTTCGATGGTCTTATGGTCATCACAGGCGCTAAAAGACGCGCCGATTGTTTTGTGCATCTGTCTTTGCACACTCTTCACGCTCAAGCTGCGGAGCAAGTACGGCCTGAAGAACTTATTGCTTTTGCTGGTGAGCTTGTTCTGCCTGTTTTCGCTGCGCCATTACGCGGCATACATTATCTTTGTCGCCATAGCGGGGACGTTCCTTCTGACGGGCAAGAGATTCACCCCCTTGCGCGTGCTGCAAGGCAGCTTTCTAGTGCTGATAGTCGGAATGGCGTTTGTATATTTCGGAGCCGGAGATGTAGCCCAGCAAGCTTTCGACCTGAAACTCATACAGTCAGGACGGGTGTGGGCATCGAAAGCTGCGGGGTCAGGATTCGGAGGCGACGTCGACATCACAGACCCGCAGGCCGCGCTGGGCTTCTTGCCGATAGGGTTGTTATACGTGTTGTTCGCGCCGTTCCCGTGGATGATAACCAACCTGCGGCAGTTGATAACGCTTCCCGAGCAGATCGTGTGGTGGGCGCTGTTTCCCTTGATGATCAAAGGATACTGGTTTGCCATCAAGCATCGTCTCCGCCAAAGCTTCGCCATCTGCATTTTCGTGGTTGGATTGTTGTTCGCTTATGCGCTGTACCAGTCAAATACCGGAACGGCCTACAGACACCGCGCGCAGCTTTACGGGTTCTTCTTCATATTCATCAGCATCGGGTTTGAGTTGAGGCGCGAGGCCAAGGCTCGAAAACAGGCCCAGGTGGCGCTTCAAATGGCAAAGGTCGGGCCGCTCGTCCCTGCTACCGCTGTGTCGAGTACGCTGGCGAGCGACCCTGTCAGGGTTTCGGCAGGCAACAGGTTATAAAAGGTAAAACTAAGTGTGCGGAATTGTCGGCGTAGCTGATTCGACGGGACGGCCTATAGACGCAAGCTTGATCGAGCGTATGTGCGCTCGGATAGCTCATCGCGGGCCGGATGACGAAGGCTACTACACAAGCGTGCCCCCTGAAAGTGGCTCCCAGAGCCGGTTTCAGAACGGCTCGGTCGCGCTCGGCATGCGCCGTCTTGCGATTATCGATCTCGCCACCGGGCGGCAGCCGATTCACAATGAAGATAAGACCGTCTGGGTCGTGCTCAACGGCGAGATCTATAACTACGCCGAGCTTCGAACGGACCTGGAATCAAAAGGCCACAGCTTTTATACGAGAACCGATACCGAAGCAATCGTCCATGCTTATGAGCAGTATGGCCTGGACGCGCCCGCTTACCTGCGCGGGATGTTTGCTTTCGCGCTCTGGGACGAGCGCAAGCGACGATTGCTGCTTGCGCGCGACCGCGTCGGCAAAAAGCCGCTCATCTATTCAATAGTAAACGGCAAGCTCATCTTCGCGTCAGAGTTTCAAGCCCTGCTCGAACACCCGGACGTACGGCGACAGGCAAACGTCGAAGCGATATCTCACTACCTCTCTTTTCTATGTGTGCCCGCGCCGATGACGGCATTTGAAAACATACACAAGCTGGAACCCGGACATACGCTTGTGTGGCAGGGAGGCGAGGTAGAGATTCATCGTTACTGGTCGCTCGACTTCACGAAAAAGATTCGCATCAGTGAACAGGAAGCGGGAGAGCGCGCAATCGAGTTGTTGCGCGACGCCGTCCGCGTGCGCTTGATGTCGGACGTGCCGCTCGGCGCTTTTCTTTCGGGCGGGATCGACTCAAGCGCCGTTGTCGCTTTGATGAGCGAGCTTTCAAGTGAGCGCGTCAAGACGTTTTCAATCGGTTTTGAAGAGCAGGATTTCAGCGAGATCGAGCACGCGCGGCGCGTGGCCGACAGGTTCGGCACCGACCACCACGAGTTCATAGTGCGCCCGGATGCCGTAGAAGTTCTGCCCACGCTTGTGCGCCATTACGGAGAGCCTTACGCGGACTCGTCGGCCATACCGACATACTACCTGTCAAAGATGACTCGCGAGCATGTGACGGTTGCTTTGAGCGGCGACGGCAGCGATGAGTGCTTCGCCGGTTACGAGCGTTACGCCGCGATGCAGATAGGCGAGCGTTACGACCGGCTCCCGCGTTTGTTGAGGGAACGAGTCTTGAAACCGGCTATAGGAGCCATTCCTACGGCGCGCGCCGCTCGCTCGCCCTATGGCAGGGTTCGCCGGCTGCTCGGCGTGATGTCGCGCCCGCGCGCATCGCGCTACCTGGCGCTGACAAGCTCTATCGGCGATGAACTAAAGACCGAGTTATGCACGCGAGAGTTCTTTAATCAAGCAGGCTCTGACCCGCTCGCCTACATGCAGCAATGGTTCGCGGGCAACGGCGAGATAGACATAGTCGACCGCGTGATGCGCGCCGACACCGACAATTACTTGCCGAACGATTTGCTGGTCAAAGTCAATATCGCCAGCATGGCCGTTTCGCTCGAAGCGCGCGCGCCGTTTCTTGACCACCCGGTCTTAGAATTCGCCGCGAGCCTCCCTGCGCATTACAAGATGCGCCGTCTTACGACGAAGCACCTGTTGAAACAGGCGTTGAAAGGCATACTGCCCGAAGAAAACCTGATGCGCCGCAAGATGGGATTCGGCGTCCCGGTCGGCCACTGGTTTCGCGGCAAGCTAAAAGGGCTGCTCGCGGACACGGTCCTGTCCGACAAGATGATGGGGCGCGGCTACTTCAAGCGAGACGCGATAAGTCATCTGGTCAACCAACACACGACGGGCCGCCGCGATTACGGCCCGCAGCTATGGACACTGATGATGCTTGAGCTGTGGCATCGCGAGTTTATCGATTAAGAGAACTAAAGCGGATTCCAATTAAATGTATGGGATTTGAGAAATATTTCACCGCAGAGACACAGAGGACGCATATGGCCGATGATGTGCTTCGCACGCGGCGGGGGCGCAGAGAAAACCAACATCTGCTCTGCGCCCGCTCTGTGTCCTCTGTGTCTCTGCGGTGAATCTTCTTGCATTCGCTCTAAAAGAACTGAAGATGAAACGAACCGAAGTCGTCAACGCTTTAACAATCGATTTTGAAGACTGGTATCAAGGGCTGGAAATACCGCACACCGACTGGGACGGCTACGAAGACCGCATCGCCCCTGTGGGGCGACGGCTTTTAGACCTGCTCGATGACAAGAAGACGCGCGCGACTTTTTTCATACTCGGATATGTGGCCGAGCGACACCCCGAGCTTGTGCGCGAGATTGCCGCAGCCGGTCACGAGATAGGCACGCACGGCTATTCACACTCGTTTATTTACAAACAGACGCCCGATCTGTTTCGCGAAGAGATGGGCCGGGCTCTCAGCCATCTCGAATCGCTAACGGGGCAGAAAGTCCTGGGTCATCGCGCGCCGTTTTTTTCGATAACAGAGCAATCGCTCTGGGCGCTTGAGGTGCTGGGCGAGCTTGGCATTCGTTATGATTCGAGCATCTTTCCGGTGCTCAACTATCGCTACGGAATAGAGGGCGCGCCGCGCTGGCCTTATCAAATCGAAGCCGGCGAGCGCACGCTGACGGAGTTTCCGATTTCAACCTGGCGCGTGCTGGGCCGCAATCTTCCCGTGGCGGGCGGGGCTTACTTTCGCATCTACCCGTACAGATTCACGCGCCGCGCGTTTCGCGCGATCAACAGTGAAGGGCACCCCGTAGCTTTTTATCTTCACCCGTGGGAGATAGACCCCGCGCAGCCGCGCATAAGGCTCCCGCGACGGATCGCCCTGACGCATTATTTCAATCTTCAAGCCACCGAACGACGGCTGCGGCGGTTGCTTACGGATTTCAAATTCGCTCCGATGAGGGAGGTGCTCGGTGTCGGTTGAGCAAAAGTCAGTTGACCAAAAAGTACGAGATCACTTTCACGCAGACGCAGAGCGCTTTGACGCCATCTATGAAGATGAGAAGGGCGCTTTCAACAAGTGGATAGACAATGTCTGGCGAGGCGTGGTGCGCCGCCGTTTCGATCTGACGCTCACGGAGCTTGAGCCACTGGCGGGCAAAACAGTACTCGATGTCGGGTGCGGCTCCGGCCGCTATTGCATAGCATACGCCGAGCGCGGCGCGGCCCGCGTCGTAGGCGTAGACTTTGCCGTAGCCATGATCGAGCTTGCCCGCGATCACGCTCGCCGAGCGGGCGTTAACGCCCGCTGCGATTTTCGCGCAGGCGGCTTCCCGGAAGCCGTCGAGGATGAAACGTTCGACGCCGCAACGGCGATGGGGTTTTTTGATTACATCGCCGATCCCGCGCCGATCATCTCGCGCATGCGCGAGATGACCAGGTCGACTATGATCATGAGCTTTCCTAAATCGCGCGAATGGCGAGTGCCTGTGCGGCGATTGCGTTTTCTTTTAAGCGGCTGCCCGCTTTTCCTCTACTCCGAAACGCGCGTCCGAAAAGTTCTTGATGAAGCCGGTGTAAGTGATTACGACTGGATAGCGCTTGATCGCGATTACATCGTAGTCGCTCATCTGTAAGTTTATGACGAACGTCGAACCAATACGCATTCTTCACATAATCACTCGATTGATAATCGGCGGCGCGCAAGAGAACACGCTGCTTTCGGTCGAGGGGCTGGACAGAATAGAGGGCTACGAAGTGACGCTTCTGACGGGCGTCAACTACGGGCCTGAAGGCGATCTGCTTGATCGCGCGCGCAAGACCACGCGGCTTGTCGTGTTGCCCGAGCTTGCTCGAAAGATCAACCCTCTTGCAGACATCAAAGCGTTCTGGAAGCTCTATCGCTTGATACGCAAAGGGCGCTATCACATAGTCCACACGCACTCGTCGAAGGCGGGAGTGCTTGGCCGCTTTGCGGCGAAGCTCGCGGGGACGCCGATCATCGTCCACACGCTGCACAGCCTCGTATTTCACGAGTATCAACCCTGGCTGATAAATCGTCTGTGGTGGGCGATCAAAAAAATCTGCGCGCCCATGACAGATCATTTCATAAGCGTATCGAGCGTCATAAGCCAGAAGGCGATTCGCGCCGGTATTGATCGCCCGGAAAAATTCAGCACCGTCTATAGCGGCATGGAATTGGACTGGTTTTTGAAAGCCGATGTCAACCCGCTGGCCGTCAGGCGCGAGTTCGGAATTCCTGAGGGCGCGATGGTCGTGGGAAAGATCGCCCGGTTGTTTAACCTGAAAGGCCACGATCAACTGTTGGATGCAGCGCCCAGTATAGTAAAGCGACACCCCGACGTGCGGTTTTTCCTCGTAGGCGACGGCGTGCTTTACGATCACCTCGTCCGGCGGGCTCGTGAAGCGGGCATACTCGACAACTTCGTTTTCGCAGGACTGGTTGCGCGCGAGCGCATACCTGAAATGATCTCGGCGATGGACGTCGTGGTTCACACGTCGCTCAGGGAAGGTCTGGCGCGCGTTCTGCCGCAGGCGCTGGCAATGGGCAAGCCCTGCGTGTCGTTCGACATCGACGGCGCGCCGGAAGTAGTCATCCCCGACCAGACCGGGTTCCTTGTGAAGCCGGGCGATGAGGAAGGGCTGGCCGACTCCATATCGCGGCTTCTGGATGATCCCGCGCTCAGAGCGCGAATGGGCGAAGCCGGACGCCGGAGAGTAGATCCGGCTTTTCGCGCAGAGACTATGGTCAACGAAATCAGCGCCGTCTACCTGATGCTCATCGAGCGGCACGCCGGGCGGGTCGCGCGCTTTAATAAACGTCAGGTGCGCCCGGTAGCGGAGGCAATTGAAAACGCGACAACTTGATCTTCAAAACCCTTCAGGCAAAGTGCAGATAAAAAAAAGGAAAATATGAAAATATTGATCACAGGCGGAGCGGGCTTCATCGGCTCGCACCTTGCGGAGAGACTTCTGGCGCGAGGCGACGAGGTCTACATTCTTGACGATCTTTCGACAGGCTCGATTGAAAACATCCTCGCGATAAAGAATCATCCGAATCTCACGTATCACATTGACACGATACGCAACTACCGGCTGACGGCAGAGCTTGTCGACACGTGCGACATCATCTATCACCTGGCCGCGGCCGTCGGCGTGCGGTTGATCGTCGAAAGCCCTGTAAATACTATCGAGACCAACATACGCGGGACCGACATCGTTTTGAGTCTCGCGGCCAAGAAGCGCAAGCGGGTGCTTATAACCTCGACCTCCGAGGTCTACGGCAAACGCAATCGCGTGCCTTTCAGCGAAGAAGACGATCTGGTGATGGGGCCTACGAGCAAGGGCCGGTGGAGCTATGCTTGCTCAAAAGCTATAGACGAGTTTCTGGCAATCGCTTACTGGAAAGAGAAACGGGTGCCCACCGTAATAGCTCGGTTGTTCAACACCGTCGGCCCGCGCCAGACCGGGCGATACGGCATGGTCATACCGAACTTTGTGCGGCAGGCGCTGACCGGGCAGAACATAACCATATATGGCGATGGGTCGCAGACGCGTTGCTTCACGCATGTAAACGACGTGATCGGAGCGATCATCACAATCGCGGAACATCAAAACGCCGTAGGCGAGGTCTACAACATCGGCAGCGATCATGAGATCACCATTCTCGATCTGGCAAAAAAGATCAAGTATATGACCGGCTCGGTCTCTGACATAGTCTTTGTGCCGTACGATGAAGCTTATGAAGAAGGGTTTGAAGACATGCTCCGCCGAGTCCCGGACATTTCGAAGATATGCGGCTTGATCGGTTACAAACCCAAGATCGACCTGGAAGGAATACTCGAAAGCGTCATCGAATACCACAACGTAAAGATGGTAGGCGAGCTTGGCATTCCGGCCAGCTCTCTTGTGTTTCAGGCTTAGAGCGTTTTTGACTTGAAGGTACCAGATTCGAAAGGCATCTCACCGCAGAGACACAGAGAACACAGAGCGGGCGCAGAGAAAACCAACATCTGCTCTGCGCCCGCTCTGTGTTCTCTGTGTCTCTGCGGTGAATCTTCTGTGGGATGAAAGTAGCTATGCAAATCTTTTTAGCTAGCCTCTTCACATTTTTGTGCGGGCTGATCCTCACGGTGGCTGCCCGCGCACTCGCGCGCAGGCTCGGATTTGTGGCCGCGCCCAGACAGGATCGCTGGCATCGTAAGCCTACGGCTATGCTCGGCGGCCTTAGCATCTACGGGGCGTTTGTTTTGGGCTTTCTTATCTTCACGCCCAGGCTTGCGAGCGCATATCCCATTTTAGCGGCGGCCACGGCGCTGCTCGTCACGGGGTTGATCGATGATATAGTCCGCATCAAGCCCTACGCCAAGCTCGTCGTCCAGTTGATTGCCGCCGCGATGATGGTCTATTTCGGGCTGCACCTGCCGTGGGTCGAATACCAGTGGATCAACGATATATTGACCATCTTCTGGCTGGTCGGCATAACCAACGCCATCAACCTGCTCGACAATATGGACGGGCTGGCGGGCGGCGTATCGGTGATCGCGAGCGTCTTTCTTGCGATCACGTTCCTGCTCAACGGCCAGCCTGCGGAAGCGGTGCTGGCCTCGGTGCTGGGCGCAGCGGCCCTCGGGTTTCTGGTCTTTAATTTCAACCCCGCATCGATCTTTATGGGCGACAGCGGCTCGATGTTTTTGGGCTTTGTGTTGAGCGGGACGGCGCTGTTGAGCGACACGGCCCGTTTTCGCAGCCTGACATCGGTGCTGCTGACACCCGTTTTGATATTGATGATCCCGATATTCGACACCTGTTTTGTGACCCTCACTCGAAAGCTTTCCGGTCGCCCCATCTCGCAGGGCGGGCGCGATCACACTTCGCACCGGCTGGTGGCGCTGGGGATGTCCGAGCGGCGCGCGGTGATAATGCTTTACGCTTTTGCCGCCGTATCGGGCATTCTGGCATTGATGGTGAGGGTGCTTGAAACCTCTATCGCGCTTGCGCTCGTCCCGGGATTCGCGCTGCTGACGATCTTTCTCGGACTCTACCTGGGCAAGGTCCGCATCCTTGAGGGGGGAGAGCAGCCGCGCGGTCTTCGCCTGATCGATGCTTTCGCGGATTTCACATATAAGCGCCGCATCTTTGAAGTCCTTCTGGACGTGATACTGATCGCGCTGGCTTACTACGGGGCTTACGTGCTCAGGTGGGATGGGAATCTCGATCAGGAGCAATTGGGAATATTCTTAAGGACGCTGCCGATAGTAATCATAATAGAGCTGGTCTGCTTTTTGATCGGCGGCGTCTATCGCGGATTGTGGCGTTACGCGGGGATCAGCGATCTGGTCGTTATTGCGAGATCGGTGATGGCGGGCGCATTGGCCGGCGCGATGGCGGTCTTTTTGATGTACAGGTTCAGCGGCCCTTCGCGCGCAGTCTTACTGCTGAACGGCTTGCTGATATTGCTTCTAATGAGCGGGAGCCGTTTGTCGTTTCGGGTGCTGAGGGAGATGATCGGAGGCCGGGCGAACCTGCATCCCGACGCAAGGCCCGTATTGATCTACGGCGCGGGTGATGGCGGCGAGCTTTTGATCCGAGAGATTTTAAACAACCCCGATCATCGTTACGCGCCCGTAGGCTTTATCGACGACGACGACCGCAAGGCCGGGAATCTGATTCACGGTTATCGCATTTTCAAAAGCGGCCAGTTGCCCGACCTCATACGAGCGCACGGCATAAGCGAGGTGCTGATCTCCAGCTTGAAAGTTCCCGAAAGCAAGCTCGACACTCTGCGCGGCCTCGGCGTGGCGCTCAGAAAGATGAGCATACGCATAGAGTGACTCGGATTATCGAGTAACCCGAATGGGGAATAGTAGTAATTATTTCAACAAATAGTGATTGACTTTTGACTTTCTATTTCGTACCCTGGAAGCCGCTGGAATCGAATTGATACACGCGGCTTTCTGGCAACCCCCGGAGGCAATATGAACATAGACAGAAAAAACACAAAAGCCCCGTTGAGCCTGTTATTAATAACGGCTCTCGTGATCTCTTTTTCCTTTAGCTCGCTGGCCGATTCCGCATCCGACGCTTCAGTGGATGCTGCGCTCGGCGAAAGCATAAACTTTATGCAAGCGCCGACCGGCACGCTCACCGCGCACGGCCCGGTCGACATCAACGGCATACAGTCAAAGACCGGCGCTACCGTTTTAAACGGCAGCGTCATACAGACCCGAACCGGCGGTCACGCCACGATAGAGCTTGGCCCGCTCGGACGCGTCGAGGTCGGGAATAATACGACCGTAACTTTGACGATAATCGGAAACGGTGTCGAGGTCTCGTTGAATCAATGCGGCTCGGTGACGCTAACGCTGCCGTCAGGCGTTTCGGGACTCGTCAGAGTCATCGGCATCGGCGTCCGAGATGTCGGCGTCTTCTCTGATCGCAGAGAGATCGACGTAAATGTGAAGCAGGGCCAGGCCACAGTAAAGTACGATTCCGGCGCCAAAGAGAAGATCGTGCTGGCCGGTCAACACAAAGAGTTCAAGAACGCGACGGAAGTAACGGCTACGGGTGACGCGATATACAACGTTCGCTGCCACGAAGATCATTATCCTGTAGCGATTTTTCTCCCGCTAGGCGCATTGCTGATCCCAGTCTTTGATAATGACGAGGGCGGCCCGCCGTTCTTGAGTACGCTACAGCCCTGAAGGAATATAGCTGACTGCTCATCAGCATAGTCGCGATCACAAGCACCCCGGCGTTGGTCAATGCCGGGGTGCTCTGTTCTATGCTCGGGGCTCGTTTATCGGTGAACGTTGTTTCATAAATCAACGGGATGAAAGTGCAGGCATCGTCTCTACAACATCATTCACGGTCGCAGCCGAATTTACGGTCGCAGCCAAGCATTGCGCGCGGCGAATTGATTGCGCAACTGATGGCCGGGTCATGGCGCGTCGAGCATCCTTTGCCCGACATCTCGGCGCAAGAGTTGGAAGCGATTGCCACGCCGCTGATGAGATCGGGGGCCGGAGCCTTAGCCTGGTGGCGAATCCGCGACTGCGGTTCTCAGCGCCACGGCAGTCGCCGAGCAATTCCAGCAAGCCTATCGCCTTCAATCGCTTCAAGCCGCGCTCCACGAACGCAGCTTGAAGCGGGCCCTCCCGCTGCTCGGTAGCCTTGGTGTAGAGCCTGTGCTGGTAAAAGGCTGGGCGATTGCTCGGCATTATCCAGAAGCAGGTCTGCGGCCCTACACCGATCTCGACCTGTGCGTGTTGCCTGACCAGTACGCTAATGCCTGCGCCGCTCTCAAAGACCCGGTAATCCAATCGTGCAATATCGATCTGCACCTGGGTTTTGGCAAGTTTTACGATCTTCAGAGCGGCGAGATTTTCGAGCGGTCGCAGTTAGTAAAGCTTGATGATCTGGAGGTGCGGGTTCTGAGCGCGGAGGATCACCTGCGGTTGCTTTGCATGCACCTGCTTCGTCACGGCGCGGTTCGCCCGATCTGGTTATATGACATCGCGGTTTTATTGGAAGCGCGAACAGGTGATTTTGATTGGGACCGGTGTTTGGGGCGCTCGCGTCAGCAGGCGGATTGGATTGCATGCGCTCTGGGGCTTGCGCACCAGTTGCTCGGAGCAGACGTGGAAGGAACGCCTATCGAGCGCCGAGCCAAAAAGCTGCCCAGATGGCTAGCGCCTACGGTGTTGAAAGAATGGGGAACTCCTCTTCATTCATTAGGACAGGTTGCGGTCCACCTGAAGCACCCTGTGCGGGTGATAAAAGAATTGCCGCGCCACTGGCCGAACCCGATTGAAGCGACGATGACATTAAAAGGGCCTTTCAATGAATTACCCCGGTTGCCTTTTCAGGTCGGTCATGTCTTTTCGCGCGCTGCGGCGATGCTTGCTCAGTTGTCGCGTGTAGAATGGGCTAATCCACGATAGGGGTTGAGCAGGGATTGATATGGAAATTGCTTTGCTGATTGCTAGAGTCTTTCTAGCTTTGATATTCGCTTTAGCCGGATTTACGAAAGTTGTGGACCTTGCTCGCTCGCGCCGGACGTTGATTGAGTTCGGCGTGCCTGAAAAGCTGGCCGGTGTCGCGGGTTCGAGCCTGCCTTTTATAGAGATAATGGTGGCCGCAGCATTGCTGCCGCTCGAATCCGCGTGGTGGGGCGCGATTGCGGCGCTCGCGCTGATGACGGTGTTCGCCGCAGGGATCGGCGTGAATCTATTGCGAGGCCGTAAGCCGGATTGCAACTGTTTCGGGCAGATTCACTCCAAGCCTGTGAGCTGGTCTACTTTTGTGCGCAATCTTGGGCTGGCGGCGGTCGCGGGGGTGATCGTCGCGCAAGGCAGGGATAACCCCGGCCTTAGCGCGCTTAACTGGATTATTGATTTGAAAAGTGGAGAAATTGCCGGGCTCGTCATCAGCCTGATAGCTGTAGGGCTGCTTGCCGTTGCCCTCGTCTATCTTCGACGCATCCTCGATCAGCAAGCGACGGTCCTGGAAAGAATCGAAGAGATAAAAAAAGTTATTGACGAGGATTACGCCGAGCCTGCGCCGGTCGAGCGCGCGGACGCCGTTCCTCCGTTCGAAGGCTTGCTCGTCGGAGCGCCTGCGCCGAGCTTCTCGCTTGCGGCCGTCGGCGGAGGGCAGGTATCGCTCGACGATCTTCTGGCTTACGGAAAACCTTTGCTGCTGCTGTTTGTCAGTCCAAACTGTTTCCCTTGCAAAACCCTGCTGCCGGTCGTCAGGGTCTGGGAGCGAGATTATGGTGATCGGCTGACTGTTGCACTGCTGAGTAAAGGCTCGCTCGAAGAGACCCGGGAACAGATAGCTAAGCACGGGGCCAAACATCTTCTCTTGCACGGCGAACACTCTGTATCCGAGGATTACCTGACCAAATGGACGCCCGCCGCTGTTCTCGTCAGTCGCGCGGGCCGGATCGCCAGCCAGGTATCTTATGGCGATGAAGCTATACGGGCGCTGGTCAATCATATTGTGACGGGCGCGGACCCGGCAGCGGTTAAAAGTTCTAATGGAAATCATGCTCACGGTGTTATCGAAAAATCTCTTTTTAAGATCGGCGAACCGGCCCCTGCGTTTTCGCTTCCTGACCTGCAAGGCGCGGTAGTCCATTCGCAAGACACGTTGGGCAAAGATACTTTGCTGCTCTTCTGGGACCCGGGCTGTCCGTTCTGCCAGGCGTTGAGTGAAGATATCAAGAGATGGGAAGAGAATCCGCCGAAAGGTGCGCCGCGCCTGGCAATCATCGCTACCGGCAGCGCGGAAGCCGTCAAAACAAAAACTAGAGGTATCAAATCGCTGATTTTGCATGATCCGCAATTCAGTCTCGGCCCCATATTCGGCACGAACAGCACCCCCTCGGCTGTCTTGATTGATGACGAGGGGAAAGTTGCATCGAGCCTGGCAGAAGGTGGCCCAAACGTTATGACGCTGGCCGGAGTTCGCAAGGTGGAACTGCCGATTGCCTCCAGCTTCTGAGTCGCTTTTTCCAACAGCGGCCCGTATGGATTGAGCAACAGAATGAATCGATTTTCAGAATCATTATTGCCATACACCAGAACGGTTGATGCCTGTACGGAAGGCGATTGGGTCGCGGGCCGCTCTATTCTGGCTTACGGAGTTCGCATAGGCATTCGCACGAACAAGCCGGAGTTTTTGGACCGGATTCTCGATCACGCTCCGCCGTTGTGGAAGCCGACTTCGGTGCAGTTTGTCGAGCGACTATTCTCGTTTCATCTTCAGGACAAAGGGCTACGAAGACGGAGCCGTTCACCACATCTTCTGATGGACGATTTGAAGATGGTGACAAGATCAGGGAGCCTGAAAGAGATATTTGAAGCGTTTGAAACGCGCCTCAAGATGTACGTCGCTGAAATGGCGCGGCGCAGAGTCTTTGTGCATGCCGGGGCCGTAGGCTGGCAGGGAAAAGCAATTATCATCCCCGGTCGCAGCATGAGCGGGAAGACCAGCCTGGTGGCTGAACTGGTGCGAGCCGGGGCCACTTACTATTCTGACGAGTACGCTGTGCTGGACGGGCGAGGGCGAGTACATCCTTATCCTCAGCCGCTGGCGATCAGAAACAAACAATCTGCCAGACAGGTGAAATGCCGCGCCGAGGAGATCGGCGGCGTAACCGGAACCCGCCCGCTGCCGGTCGGGCTGGTGGTCGTCAGCCGATATAAAGCCGGTTCGGCGTGGCGTCCCGGACAGCTTACGGCGGGACAGGCGGTTCTGGCCCTGCTCGCCAACACGATACCGGCGAGGCGAAAACCCGAAGTGGTGCTTCCAACTCTGGAAAGGGCAGTATCGGAAGCAAACGTATTAAAGGGCGCGCGCGGTGAAGCTGAAGAGACGGCCAACCTCATCTTGAAGATGTGTTCCTGAATGAAAGCCGCGCTCATCGATTATTGAAAGGCATCAAATCGAGTTCGGTAACAAGTCTTTATTCTTGTAAGGGAGAATGATATGAAGAAGACAAAAGAAAATCACCAACCATCTCTGGCCCGTAATGAGGAACTGGTAGTTCAGGAGCTGAAAGACGAAGTGCTGGTTTATGACCTCAGACGGGATAAGGCTCACTGTCTTAACCGGACGGCTGCTTTTGTCTGGAACCACTGCGATGGTCAGACAACGGTAGAAGAGATAGCTAGACGGATGGAGAAAGAGTGGAGCACGCCTGTCAGCGAAGACATGGTCTGGTTTACCTTGAACAAGCTGAGCCGTGCCGACCTGTTACAGGAGCCGATCACTCTGCCGCAAGAAAAGACCAGCATCTCCCGGCGAAGCGCGGTACGGCGGCTGGGATTCGGTGCTTTACTGACCGTTCCTCTAGTTATGTCGATTGTCGCTCCGACGGCGATGGCCGGGTCCTCAATACCTCCGATATGCCAGGCTTGTCGTAAGAAATCCGACGGCGCGTGTCCCACTGCTTGCGGCACTACCGTCCTGGGCACCTGCTATGACAACGCCGGCTGCGGTAACGGACAGGCGCTATATTGCAGCACTTGTACGGCCTGTTTTACCGACCCCGCGCTGACTGCGACGATAAGCTGGAGAGCACCCGGCAGCCTCTGCTGATGTCATAGACAGATTCGAAAGTTGAGCGAGTTCGAAAGAGTTGAGAGCCGGGTAGAGAATTTCTCTACCTGAATCAATCTACTCGTCCCACTTGCCTGACTGCTGGTATAGAGCTAGACCGGTCCCCCTACAGGTCTAGCAGCGTAATTCTTATCAGATATGTGAGGTACAATTATGTATAGCAAAGCAGGAACAATGATAATCGTGCTGTCTCTACTGGTTTTAGCCTCAACGGCGCGAGCGCAGCAAACCCTGATAACCACGCTTACGCTTGGGCCGAACCAGATCGGGCTGGTGAAAACTACGCCCGGAATCACGACCAGAATAGCATTTTCCGAGCCGGTCAAAGAGATCATCTGCGGAGACCTTTATGACACCAACACCGGCAAAGGCAGCTTCGTAGTCCAGCGCAGCGACAAAGATGTTTTCCTCAAGCCGGTCGTCTCTAAGGGTCTCAGCAACCTTTTCGTTAAGACGGGCGAGCGGGGAGAGAACGTCTACAGCCTCGATCTATTGATCGTCCCTGTCGCCGAAGCATATCGAATGGTGACTATAGCAAGCGGCCCGGCAAGCCCGGCGGCAGGCTCGCAGCAAGCGCACACAGCCGATCAGACGGCTTCGGAAACGGCAGAGAAGGCTATCGCCGCCGCGCAGAAACAGGCCGAAGATATTCTGGCTAACGCGCGCGGGCAGGCCGGGCAGATAGTGGCGCAAGCCGAGAAGCGCGCCTCAGACTCTGATCTCCAGGCCCTGCAGCGATCCACGGACCTGGAGCGGAAGACAGCCGAGCGCATGGAGCAGGAGATTCAACGCCGGTTCGTACGCGCGATGATACAAGGAGTGCGTGATGTAAGAGTGAACGATTCGTTCGTGGCCCAAAAAAGAATCGAACTATCGCTTGACCCGCGCATACTGACCTTTGACGAGAAGTCATATTTGCGCTACACGATCAAAAACAATAGCGACAAAGATTTTGCCTTCAGCTCCTTATCGCTCGAAAAAAGCTCGGGCAAAGAGAAGAAAGAGATACCCGCCGAGATAAATCAAGGGCGCGTCGAAAACAGACTTAAAGCCGGAGAGAGTATCATCGGCATCATAGTCTTTGACTCGAAGCTCGTCACAGAGACCGACAGGCTCACGCTGTTTGTGCGAGGCGAGGGCAATATTGAAATCGCGCGTTTGAATATTCAATAGGAGCCTCCGGCGGCCAAGGTGGCTGAGTCGCAGCAATCGCAAACGTCTCAATCACACATTTCCAAAAACCTGTCGCGCGCGGTGGCGGCGCTTTATCTCGCTGCGCTTGCGCTGCTGCCGTGGACATGGTTTCCCCCCTTTCCGTGGCTGCACGAGCATGCGCAATGGGCCGACGCGGTTTTTGCGGCGGCCGCCGCTTTGTGGGCGCTCGAACAATGGCTGCTCGGTAGAATCCCACCCCTCAGACCTGCGCATGCGGCGATTGCGCTCTACTTCTTATTTGCCGCCCTTTCATTCCTGTCAGCCTTAATTGATCGAGGAGCAAGCGCGTGGAAGCTTTTAGGGATCGCCGAGTTATGCGCGCTCGCTTTCATAACCTCGGACATAGCCTTGCGACCGGGTATGCGGCGAGCCATCGCGCAGGTCGTGGCCGCGACCTCGCTCATCACGGCGGCGGCGGCAATCACAGGTCTGGTTCTGTTTTACGCGGGGCTGGACACGCCGCTCAGAGGGATCTACGGCGAGCTTGAGCCTTCCCGGTGGTATGCGCGCATGCAGGCGGGCTTTTATAATCCGAACCTGCTTGCGAGCTTCTGTATCTTCGCTTCCGCCATCATTACCTGCCGCACAGCCAATCTCTCCACAACTCTCAGGCGCGCGACGCTTGCAGCCCTCTGGTTGACCGTTTTTCTCACCTTTTCTCGCGGCATACTCGGTTTCATACTGGCCGCCGCGATCCGATCCGACCGGACAGGGAAGAGGCGAAAGCTGGTTTACGCCTGTGCCGTCGTATTGTTTGCGGTTATGGTTTCCATGACTTTTTGGAAACCGATAATTAACCCGGCTAACCTCTTCGACATAAGATTTGAGACCGCGGCCTCAAGCCGGTATGAAGCTTTCACAACGTCACTTCAGACAGTGACCGCCCACCCGCTTTCTGGCAGCGGGCCTGGAACACAGCCCGGCTCATACAAAGCCGTTCCCTTCGATGCCCACTGCACCCCATTAAACATTGCCGCAACTCTTGGCCTCCCCGCGCTCATCGCTTTCGCGGCGTTGATCGCAGCCGTCTGGCGCAAACGCTCTCTTGCGACGAACCTGGCGCTGTGGGGCGGTCTGGCCGGACTCGGTTTAGACGCTATGGCGCAGGATGTCGAGGACTTTCGGCACCTGTGGGTGATAATAGGACTTGCCGACGCAGACTCGGTTGAAAAGACCACCCGGCCTGGTTACGAATAAAAAGCAAAAGGCCGCCGGACCTGTTTCCGACGGCCTTTTGAAAGTGGCTCCTGAGGTAGGACTCGAACCTACAACCCTCCGGTTACGCATTGTCCTATGTTTTCACATAGGGGCGGACTATCTCATCAACTTTCCGAGAAAGTTGCCGGGCGCTGTTGATCGTGTCGCTTTACGTATCCCAAATCTATCTTGTACTTCATAATCGGGACTATATACGGGTTGATGATCGTAAAGAACTTTTTGGCCTCGTTTGATCCCATCCGAAGCCGAAAAAGACCCTTATTTAGAACTACAGTCCAAGAAATATCCCATACTTCCTTGAAGTAGGCTTGAATAACTTTAGCCTCCTCCAATGAGCAGTAAGTATTGAGATGGATCTCTCGACCGTGAATCTCTCCCCGCCTTTTTTTATAAGAAAGAGAGCCATCATCCATATACCAAATTGCAATCCCGATGGGTGTTAGATAGTTGAGGATGCGTCTCGAAAACCGCTTTTTCCCATTGCTATAGAACCATTTATAAATGGCCCTCAGTTTAGGGTGATTGCGAGTTTCTAACCTGACTCCTGGATATCCGCTATTATTGATTGGCCTGATTGGAATCTCCCATCCCTTAAACAGATTTTGGAGAATATCTCTTTTGTACTCAAGATACTCTCCCTGTCTTTTGGCATGAGTAATCCGAAGACTCACAGATCGGCAGCCTTTTTGCTTCCTGATCCCAGCGTCTCCAGCCACCATTCCAACAATAGCAGATCTGAGTTCCGTTCCTACCAACGGTAGAACTTTCATTGCAACACAACCTCAGTCTCTGCACGTTCCTGCTTGTACTGCGCTATAAACCGCGCAGGCTTTTCAGCAGGCTTCGCTCAGGGTTGCCATTCCGGTAGTTGCCGGTGCAGGGTTCCCTGAATTCGCCCAGTTTTTCAACCACAGTCACCTGTGGAAGCTGCAATATGCCAGCATGAACTTCAAAGATCATGCATCCTTTACAGCCGGATGCTCTGCCATTGAGCTACTCAGGAAAATCCTTCATCTGAAGGAATGAATAAACTAGCAGAAGGCTTGCGCGAGTGTCAACTGCGGTCAAAAAAATGGCTCGCGCGGCAATCGCGCGATTATGTGACGAGGTTCTCTTTGAAAAAGCGCGTCAGTCGCTCGCTGTACTCGCGGCGCGAGCGGTGATGGCGAATCGAGCGCGCGTGCCGCACGCCTTCGACAAACCATATATCTTTCTTGCCGCCGAGCGCGTCGTAAATGCTCTGCGAATGTGCAGTCGCGATCAATTGATCTGCGGTCCCATGCACGAGCGATACGGGGCATTTTATCTGCGCGGCCAGCGCCTGCGGGTTGACGGTTCTCACGTCGAACTTGCCCCGGTAGTTTGCCACGTGCAGCGTAGTCCACAAGACCGGATTCAACACCACGCCCGGCAGCCGCGTAACCCTCTGGACAAACTCGCCTGCAATCCGGCGAAGCGAAGCGAAAGGGCTGTCGGCCCACACGGCGCGAATCCCTGGGTTGTGCGCCGCAACCTGTAGCGCGATTGCCGCGCCCATAGATTCGCCGGCCAGTCCAACTGTCTCTCGATTCACGCCCTTTTCCGCCGCCAGCCATTCAAGCGCCGTTTCAACATCCCGCCGCTCGTAGAATCCATAAGTGACATAACGGCCTTCGCTGTTGCCGTGCGCGCGACCGTCGAATACAAGCACGTTGAATCCTGCCCGTCTCAATATAAGAGCCGCGCGCAACACGTCCGTCCGGTTCTTCTTTACTCCGTGAAGGATTACAACCGTAGGCGCGTCCTGCATTGACTGGAGCCACCACCCGTACAATCGCGTGCCGTCGAAGGACGAGAAGGTTACCTCCTCGAACTCTATTCCTATGCGCCGAATGAGGTTTCTCAGGTGGGGACTCTTGAGTTGAGAGAGCCGCTTGAGCCTGGGGCGGATCAATAAGCCCGAAAGCGGGTAGCTCGCCGCTCCGATAAGCACCGTAAGCGATCCTGCCATCCCTAAAGTAACCAGCCCGGCCATTCGCAGCCACTTGCGATTGCGAATCTCGGACAGGTTTGCAATCGCTTCGCTTGATGCGCCGGACGCCGCGTCGTTGTCAACTTTACCTTTGCTCATCAAAATCACCCCTTCCTACATCATGGGGCTTCTATCATTATAAAGTACTACGCAAGAGAGCCACGAGTTGCAAAAGAGTAGCGAATTGTTTTAACGCGCAGCTTGCGCGGCATCTTATCCCGGCGCAGGCTCGTATGATAAAATTATAGTCGGATTGGCACAGCCCGGTGGCTGTGCGGCGAGACCACTAGACAGGGAATTGATATGTTCTGCAACCGATGCGGCGAGGCGCTACCGGCGGGGAGCCGCTTTTGCAACTACTGCGGCACTCCCGCTCTGACCGACAGATCGGTCAAAACGGATGTTGACCGTGTGGCTGATCGAGCGGCGGCGGCGGCAGCCTGGCCCGCCTCGGACGTGGAAGAAGACCCGATCTTCACGCTCAGGCCCACGATGTTTTACGTCGTCGCCTGGTACATAGTCGCTGCCGTCGTCTGGATCGCGGCGGCGGCGGCGACAGGAATAGCTACCTCGCAAGGCTTGATTGACGGCGGTGTCGCGCCCTGGATTATCCTCGGAGTCGGGCTCGTGGCGTTTGCGATTCCGATCTACAAGCATATTGTCCGCCGGCGCGAAGTCTACACGCTTACGAATCATAAGCTGGAGATGCGTTACGGAATTATCTCAAAGACTGTCAGAAACATACCGTTGCGCAACATACAGGACGTGACCGTGACGGCATCGGTCTGGCAGCGGTTCTTGAAGCTCGGAGACATCGTAATTGACAGCGCCTCTGAGAGCGGCAGCATACACCTGAACGAGATACATCACCCCGAACGATACGCAAATATTATTCTGGGCCAGTTGCGCCGCCGGAACTGAAAAGCGTGTTGTGGGGTCTAATAACTATGTTTGTCAAATTCAGAACAGGAATTCAACGGATGCAACTACGAAAATTAACTTTACTGCTGACGGCGATAACCATATTGATTGCGGGCGTAATTGCTTACGGAGCCGACCAGCCGGAAGCGGGCAAGGAAGTGACCGCAATCGCAACGGCGCGTTCGGCCGCAGGGCTATTGCCTGAAAGACTCGCAGGCGTGAAAGCAGCCGGCGAGATCAAGGGATTTGGCCGCGATAATCTGGCCGCGATAGTCGGGGAAAAAGCGACGGCTTATCAAGAGTATCTGGTCATGGAAGCCTATCAGCGCCAGTACGGCGCGGCCCGCGTCGAAATCTTTCAGACCGAAAACGCTTTTGCGGCCTTCGGGCTGTTTACCTACGCCGCAGGGGCGAACAAAACCGCAGCCGATCAGCCAGGCTTCGGCTCGGCGAGCGCGCGGCTGGCCGAGGGGGTCCTCTTCTGGAAGGACAATTATATGGTGCGCGTCACAGCGCCCGGAGCCGCGCCTTTGCAAGAGAGCCTCGCCCGGTCCATCTCGAACACTCTTGGGCGGGACAAACAGGCTGTAAAGATGCCGCCCTTGCTTGAGAGCCTGCCCCGCCAGCAGGCGGTTGCCGCAAGCCATCGGTACTTTCTAGGTCCCGAATCGCTCAACGATTACGTCGAGCGGGGCCGAGATATGTTCGGGTTTGCCGGAGACGCCGAGGCGGCTATGGCCGAGTATGCCCCCGGAAGCGAGCCCGCAGCACAGGCGGCGAGCGCAGGCTCAAGAGCCAGGCTCTTGATAGTCGAGTACCACACGCCGCAGTTTGCTTATGACGCTCTCGCGCGTATCAACGCGTACCTCGCCACGCTTTCGGAAGAAGAGCGGAATCGGATTATCGTAAAACGCCAGGGCAATTACATAGTCGAAGCGACGAACTTTGACGACCGCGAATATGCTCAGGGCCTTATCGATTCGGTCGAATACCCTTACACTGTGAAACTGCTCGACCCGCTGACGCCCTACAATGACCCTTTCCACACGCAGAAAGCGGCGCGGATGTTGATCTCGACCTTCAACATAATGGGTCTGGCTATATTGATGGTTCTGTTCGTGGGCTCGACTTTTGGCACGATTATCTTTTTGAAGCGGCGCAAGCAACAGCGAGAGATGTTCTCTGACGCGGGCGGCATGCTCAGGCTTGATCTCGATCCGTTCGAGGCCGTGATTCTTGGCCTCCCTCCTAAAAGAAGTGATGAGTGATGAGTGATGAATGATGAGTGAAACCGGGCAGTTCGCGGGGTTTTACTCATCACTCGTTACTTATCACTCATCACTCATCACTGCTTTTATGTCTAACTCGGTTCTCGTAGTTGATGATGAAGAGGGAATACGCCAGACGCTTGCGGGCGTGCTGGAGGATGAAGGTCTATCGGTCGAGACTGCGGGGTCGGGAGAAGAATGCCTTGCCGCTTTCGAACGCCATTTGTATAGCTGTGTTCTGCTGGACGTATGGCTTCCCGGAATGGACGGCATCGAGACCCTTGAGCGATTGAAGAGCATCTACCCCGACACAGCCGTCATAATGATCAGCGGGCACGGCAACATAGAGACCGCCGTGCGCGCTACTCGTCTGGGCGCGCTCGACTTTATCGAAAAACCGTTACAGATCGAGCGCACCGTCCTTGCTATACGCAATGCGCTGCGGCAGCGCCAGCTTGAGGCAGACAACCGCCGCTTGCGCGAGCAACTGGATGGCGATTATGTGATGGTGGGCGAAAGCGTTCCGATGCGCGCGCTGCGCCAGCAGATCGCCATCGCCGCTCCCACGAACGGGCGCATCTTGATCTACGGCGAGTCGGGAACGGGAAAGGAACTGGTAGCCCGCGCCATACATAACGAATCGGCCCGCGCGTCAATGCCTTTCGTCGAGTTGAACTGCGCCGCGATACCGGAAGAGTTGATAGAGTCGGAGCTGTTCGGTCATGCGAAGGGCGCGTTCACCGGCGCTACACAATCCAAGCGCGGGAAGTTCGAGCAGGCCGACGGCGGGACTTTGCTGCTGGATGAAGTCGGCGACATGAGCTTGAAGGTTCAGGCGAAAGTGCTCCGTGTGCTTGAGGAGCAGCGGTTCGAACCCGTGGGGTCAAACAGCCCCGTTAAAGTCGATGTCCGTATAATAGCCGCTACAAACAAGCGGCTGGACGAGCAGATAGAACTGGGCGCATTTCGCGCAGACCTTTTTTATCGCCTCAACGTCATCCCATTTGAAGTGCCGCCGTTGCGCGAGCGCCGGGAAGATATACATCTTCTGACCGATTACTTTAATCTGAAATATTCAGCCGAGTACAATCGCGAGCCTAAAGCTTTTACCGAGGACGCGCTCGACCGTCTGCGATCTTATGATTGGCCCGGCAACGTGCGCGAATTGCGTAACACCATAGAGCGCGTCGTCATAATGACCGCAAACGGGCTTGTGAAGGCCGAAGATTTGCCCCCGCTCGGCCCGATCGACGGGCCGACGCCTTTGCCGACCGCTAACTTTGCTTCATACCGCGAAGGCCGTGACGCTTACGAACGCAATTACATTCTTAAAAAACTTGCCGAGCATGACGGCAACGTCACACGCACCGCCGAAGCTATGGGCATAGACCGCTCACACCTCTACCGCCGCATGAAGGCTCTCAACATAAACGAGAAACGGTAACCGAAGCCTTCAGAAAAAAATGAGTGCAGAAAAATGGAGTGCGTTGATTTGTCACTGGAGAAGGAAAAGCTGATGACAAATTCGGCGCACTCCAAAGCCGGAAGCGAGTTCCGGTCAGGCCCTCAGCCTCAACCGATATAACCAGCTAAGGGCTCTCAGCAGGTGATACTTTGGTTATGAAAGTTTCAAAGAGGCCCCCGATAAAAGCTGCCTGGAGCGGATTGACTGTAGGGAAATTAAGAGAATTATTTCTTCCGGTTACGTAGGCCGCGCCCGCCTCATCGACCGCGATAGCAAACGCTTCGTCTATTCCGAAGCCGCCGAGATACGATGAATAGACGAGCGCGCTTCCATCACGATTCACTGCCGTCACGAAAGCGTCGCCGATAGAATCTTGCCTCCCCTTGTTGGGTTGAAAAGCGTTGGCGGTCGGGAAGCGATCCGAAACCGTGTGCCCGGTTATGTAGGCCGCGCCCGCCGAGTCTATTGCTAAGGCGAAACCAAGGTCCGCACCCCTGCCCCCGAGGTGTGTCGAATAAAGAAGCCCCGACCCGGTAGGGTCCAATTTGGTGACGAAAGCGTCCGAGCCGATGAAAGTCCCTGCGTACACGGAAGAGTTTTGCGGATCGATGACTATCGCGTTGACGGGAACGTCGCTCAAATCGGTGCTGCTCCAGCTTTCTCCGCCGTTCGTGCTTTTCAGCAGAGCGCCGCTCGGCGGGTTATTGAACGTGAAGCTGACCTGAGAATAACCGCCCGCGTAAAGCGTCGAGCTATTTCGAGGATCAACGGCTATGGTCGTAGGTATTGCTACATTGACTCCCGTGGTCGGACGCCCCCAGGTCAATCCGCGATCCGTGCTTTTGAAGAAGCCGCTGTTGACGGGAGGAAAAGAGTTGATGGAGCCAAAGGCGACGTAAATCGTGGATCGCTCATTCGGGTCAATGGCTATGCTGGCTAAAGCCGCATTTTGAAGGCTAGGCTGAATATCAGTCAAAGTCGGGCCTTTCCATTTTTTCCCGCCCTTCGAGCCTCGATAAAAGCCATCATTCGTTCCCGCGTAAAGCCTCTGCGACTTCCGTGGATCGATAGCCAGCGAAAAAACAATTATCCTGTTTAGCTTGTTATCGAAGCCGGTCGGCGCCCAGGTCGCCCCGCCGTCCGTGCTCTTAAAGATTCCACCCATGAAGTTGCCGGACATAAATCGCGCTCCCGTGCCTATATAAATCGTGGACGGCCTTTTAGGATCAATCACCAGCGCATTGACAAAGGTGAATGACAATCCCTGGTTTCGTGCGATCCAACTGTTGCCGCTGTCGGTGCTCTTGAACACGCCCTGTCTCGTTCCCGCATAAACCGTAGAAGGCGTATCGGGATCGATGGCTAGAGCGTTGACTGGCCCCAGGTTCAAGCTATTGCCCGGGGCCATCCAACTGTTGCCGCCGTCTGTGCTTTTGAACACGCCGCCTGCGAATGAAAATGAAATGGATGTGCTGGTGGGCGTTATGCCTGCGTAAATCGTAGAAGGATTCACAGGATCGATGGCAAATGCTTTGACATTGTTTGCAGCCAGCCCGTTTTTGATTGCGCTAAAACTGCTGCCCCCCGTCGTGCTCTTATAGGCCGGGCTTCCGCCGTTAGAAACCTGAAACGCGCCCGTCGTAGTCGGAAAGTTGAACGAATCGGTAGTTCCGCCAACATACGCGCTGCCTTCGGAATCAATCGCGATGCCGGAGCTTTTGTCATCACCCCCTCCGCCCAGGTATGTCGAGTACACTAGCGACGAGCCGGAAGGCGCGAGCTTTGTAACGAAGGCGTCGCCACTGAACCCTCTGCCCGTGCTTGAGCCGCCTGCCTGTGTCTGGAATGCGCCGGGCGTTATAGGAAAATCTCTTGCAGCAGTCAAGCCCGTCACGTAAGCCGCGCCCGCCGCGTCTACAACTATGCCGGTGCCTGTGTCCGTGCCGTTGCCGCCCAGATATGTCGAATAAACGAGCGCGGTTCCTGCTGGGTTCAGCTTGGCTACAAATGCGTCCGTGCATGGACTGCCGAAGTCGTCAAACAGGCACAGTCCGCTTCTAAACTGGGATTGAAAGGGATTGACCAGGGGGAAGTTAGGCGAAAGGGTTTCACCCGTCACATAAGCTGCGCCCGTCGCGTCTACCGCGATGGCCTTAGCCGTTTCATCAAAGAATTCGACTATGCCTCCGGCTCCGGCTCCGAGGTATGTCGAATAGACCAGGGCGCTCCCCGAAGGGTTCAGCTTCAGCACGAAGGCATCAGAGGCTCCGCCGCCGTACATAGTCTGAAAAGCCCCAGGTGTCGTCGGGAAATTGGGCGAACTGGTCTGCCCCGTGACGTAAGCGTTTCCTGCCGCGTCTACCGCCACGCCAAAGCCGAAGTCTTCACCCCCGCCGCCGATGTATGTGGAATAGATGAGCGCGTTACCCGCCGGGTTCAGCTTGATTACAAAAACGTCGCCCGCTCCGGTCGAGCTTTTCTGAAAAGCGTCCTGAGTCGTCGGGAAGTTGGTCGAATTGGTCTGCCCCGCGATATAGGCACTGCCCGAGGAATCGACCGCTATGGCCCAGCCGGTCTCCGAGCCGCCGGCTCCGAGATATGTTGAATAGCTCAATACCGGATCGATTATGAGAGGCTTGCTTTTATCATACGCTCCCGTACGGAAGCCGACGCCGTGGCCCTTCAAAACGTATTGCGCCGCAACTTGATGTCTCGCCCCGTTCACCTCTTGATAAGCGAAGGGCTTGCGCTGGCGTATTTGACCTGCGGCGGTCTCGATTATCAGGTCGCCATTTTTATCAATAGAGAGCGGCGCGCGCGAGCCTGGCGATTCAAACGAAATCTTGATCGCCGCAGGAACGGCTCCCGGAGCCACTTTGAAGTCGTATTCGAGGTCGCTCTGGTTGCCATAAAAGATCATATCGACGCCCCTGTATACGTCGCTATATTTCACGCGCGCGTACTGAGAAATATTCGTGCGCCATTTTTCAGCGCCTGCGCCGATAAAGTAATTACACGCGCCGGGCAACGGGTCTAAACCGGCAAGTTCGGGCGCGGTGTTTGCCCCTACGAGTCTCATCTTTATATATGCGGATTGCGAATCAGGAGGGGTATAATTCGCAGCTTGCGAATCCGCATTCCGTCTGGTCCTATTCGCAATCCGCAATGTCATTGCCGCTTCGGTCGGGGTCAGAAACAGGTCATACGCGCCGCCCCGCGCCAGGAACTTCACTTTCGGATGGCTCTGGCCCTGATTGGCTTGAAAGCTCAACCGGGCCTTGCCGTACGCCTCGTTGATGCGCGCCCGTGTTGCCGGATCGATAGTCGAGCTTACGATGGTTCGAGGCTGCGTCGAAGGAGATGCTTTTCCGACCGAGGGTGGGGGAGCGATCAAGACTTGCATCAAGAGCAAGGCGATCAGCCCTGAACATTTTAATGCGAGGCACGGCAATAGCCGGGGGTAAAACGCGGGGGCTGGCATCGGATACTCCCTTTGATACGCTCGTTTTTTTAACGAGCTTTGAAATTGCTGGAACGCGGTCAATATGAAATTGCACACGCTATGCCAGCCGAGACTGCGAGCGAGCGGGCGCGCTTAACTCTCGGTGTACGGGCAGTTTTCTGCGGATTCGACCCTTCAAGCGGTTTGATGATGGCTGGTTACTGTTTGCGCTTTATGGGAATAAAGTAGCGGCATGGAAACTCTTTATACAGAAATTGTGATCTATTCTTATTTGAGCTAAAGCATCCCGGCCGTTAATCACTCTTATACAGTTTGTGCGCCACTTTAGAAAAGACAAGACGAGTCTGACGGCGCTATTTTATCTTTGCAGCAATGCTACCTCACGCTTAGCCGCGCGCCAAAAACGTATCCCTCCCCCCCGGCTGCCGCTCACCAGCGTGTCGCCATCAGGAGAAAAGGCTACGGAGGTTATCGAGTCCGTGTGCCCCGACAGCGCGATGACTTCCTGTCCGGTAGCCGCGTCCCACAATCTAACCACGCCTTCATCGCCGCCTGTCGCCAATCGCTTTCCATCGGGCGAGAAGGCCAAAGAATTAACGAGCCCCGCGTGCCCTGTTAAGGTCGCTTTCTCAACGCCTGTGACCGGGTCCCACAGCTTCACAGTGCTGTCTGAACTGCCTGTGGCCAGCAGGTTTCCGTCGGGCGAAAAAGCCAGGCACAGAACCGGCTTCGAATGTCCTCTGAGCGTTACAAGCTCGCGCCCTGTTTTCGCGTCCCAAAGCTTCGCCGTCTTGTCGTAGCTTACTGTGGCCAGCAGGTTTCCGTCGGGCGAGAAGGCTACGGCGGAAAGCCAGTTGCCATGTCCTGAGAGCGTAAATATCTCCTGGCCCGTAGCTGCATCCCAAAGCTTCGCCGTCTTGTCGAGGCTTGAGGTGGTGAGCGCATGCCCGTCAGGCGAGAACGTCAGAGAAGTAATCCGGTCCGAGTGGGCTTTGATTGAAATAATTTGCTTCTGACTGGTTACGTCCCACAACTTTACTACCCCCTGATCGTCGCCCGTAGCTAATCTTTTGCCATCAGGCGAGAACGATGCAGCACAAACATTATGGGCATGACCTTCGAACGTTGCGAGTCGCCGGCCGCTGCCGGCATCCGACAGCTTCACGACCCGGTCACGAAACAAGGCGATGACAGGGTTTCTGCCGTCGAGTGAAAATATAACATTTGTGTCCTCGCTTCTCAGGTAAGAAAACTCTAAAGCGGTGGCGATGTCCCACAACCTGGCCGTGAAATCACTACTGCCTGACGCCAGGGTTCTCCCGTCGGGCGAGAAGGCTACGGAAAAGACGCCTCCAACATGCCCTTTGATAGTCTTTAGCTCTGCGTGCGTGAGTATGTCCCATACCTTGATTGTTCGGTCAACGCTCCCGGTAGCGAGCAGCTTTCCATCGGGAGAAAATGCGACTGAATAGACCATGCTGCTGTGGCCTTTGAAGACCGCTACTTCCTTACCGGTTCTTACGTCCATTAATCTCGCGTCTCGGAAATCCCCCATAGCTAATTGCTTTCCGTCGGGTGAGAATTTCAATGAGTATGTACTCCGGCCCTCAAACTCGGACAGCTTCTTGCCTGTGGTTGTGTCCCAAAGCGTCCGCGTCCTGCCACAGATAGCGAGCGTCTTACCGTCAGGCGAAAGCGCCATAGACCTGACCCTAACTACCTCGACGTGAATGGTGATCAGCGCTTGACCGCTTGCCACGTCCCAGACCCTTGCCGTGCCGTCATCGGCGCTGCTCGCCAGCTTTTTTCCGTCGGACGAAAAAGCTACGACACAGACTTTCTTAGAGTGTCCTCTTAATGTCGCAACCACCCGCCACGTGGCTGTGTCCCATAGCTTCACCGTCAAATCGCCGCTTGCCGTAGCCAGTAATTTTCCATCGGGCGAAAAGGCCACATCCCCGATGAAGTCATCATGAGCTATCAGCGAGGCGAACTGTTGACCGCTCGCCGCATCCCACAATGTCACTAAGCCTGACTCATCGCCAGCAGCCAGCAGTTTTCCGTCGGGCGAAAAGGCCACGGCCCATACCTCCGTGTCATGCTGAAGCGTGAATCGTTCGCCGCTGCGATGATAGAGCTGCCAGAGATAGCGCCACTCAAACCCACGGAGGTCTTCTTCGCCGTCGCGGGGCGACTGGCCCTCTACAAGCTCGCGCAGCCGAGAGATGTTCGTCGTCTCCCACGCCTGCTCGGCCATATGCATCTGCGCGGCGTAAAGAAGGCGGCGCTTGTCGCGAGCCTCTTGCCGGGCAATGCTCGTCTGCCGCATCGTGGCCAGGATTCCGCCGAGCAGCGTCAGGAGGATTAACAGCGCAACCGCCGCGCCCGTCTTGTATCGCCGTATGAATTTGCCCGCGCGATACACGAGCGTTGCCTTGCGCGCGACCACGGGCCTGCCTTCGAGGTGGCGGCGTATGTCTTCGCTCAACTGCTCGACGGTGCGGTAGCGTAGCTGAGGGTCTTTGCGCAGCGCCATCAGCGCAATGTCATTCAAGTCGCCGCGCAACCGTGCCCGCAGCTTGTCAGGTCTCCCTTCGCGCGTGCGGCTGACGGTTTCGGGCGAGACGGTCATTTGCGTCTCCCCCCTGGTTTCGACTCTGCTGATGGCGCGGCTCGGCGGCTCAGGCTCCTGCTCGCAGATGACGCGGAGGATTTCAGGCAGCGAGCGGTCCTTGAAGCGATAAGGAGAGTGCCCGGTCAGAAGCTCATACAGCACGACGCCCAGCGAGTAAACGTCGCTTGCCGTAGTGACCATCCCGCTCTGTATCTGTTCGGGGCTGGCGTACTCGGGCGTCATGACGTGCAGCCCGGAGGTTGTCTTGGAATCTCTAATGGCTGTGTCCGCATCGAGCAGCTTGGCGATGCCGAAATCCAATAGCTTCACCTTGCCGTCTGCGGTGACCAGAATGTTGCCGGGCTTGAGGTCGCGATGAATTACGAGGTTCTGATGGGCGTATTGCGCCGCCGCGCACACTATGCGAAAGAGCTTCAACCGCTCGGTTATCGAAAGCCTGCCCGCGTCACAGTATTCGGTGATCGGCATGCCCGCGACAAATTCCATCACTATGTAAGCCACGCCCTGTCTGGTCGTGCCGCCATCCAGCAATCGCGCTATGTTGGGGTGATCGAGGTCGGCTAGAATCTGCCGCTCGCGTCTGAACCGCCGCTGCAAATCCTTGTTGTGAGGGCCGGTCTGAACGACCTTTATGGCTACCTGCTTTTTGAACTCGTCGTCGGCGCGAACGGCGAGATATACAACGCCCATGCCGCCGCGCCCGATTTCGCGCAACAGGCGGTACGAGCCGAGCGCCTGACCGGCAAGGTCGGTATGGTCATTATCGTTAGTTTCGTCAGAGGAAAGAAGCGGCGGCTCGATGAAGCTCTCGACCTTTTCACTCGAAGCGAGCAGCGATTCGACTGCGCGGCGCAGTTGCGCGTCGTCTACGCAGGCTACGTCGAGAAACTCACGGCGCTTCGGCGGTTCAAGGTCCAGCGCTTTATCCAGAACCCGATCTATCTTCTGCCATTGTTCCGGCGTCATCGATTCCTTGCTGACTCAACTCATGAAAGAGCCAGGCTTTGGCTTTCAGCCATTCCCGCTTCACGGTAATGTCCGAGACGTTCAATGCTGCGGCGGTCTCTTCTACGCTCAGACCGGCGAAGTAGCGAAGCTCTACGATGCAGGCTTTACGCGGATCAATCGCCGCCAGCCGTTCGAGCGATTCATTGAGCGCGAGCAGATCGCATGACCGCGCTGGAGTGACGGCCGACCATTCATGGAGCGTGACTCGATGATCGCCGTTTCGCTTGGCGTAGCCGCGAGCGCGCGCGTAGTTGATAAGCAGGTGGCGCATGATGCGTGCGGCTACGGCGAAAAAGTGCGCGCGGTCTTGCCAGTCGGTTTCCTGTTGACCGAGCAAGCGCAAGTAAGTTTCGTTGACCAGCGCGCCGGTTTGAAGAGTGTGGCCACTGCGCTCGCCGCGCAGGTAGCGTTTCGCCAGCCGCCGAAGATCGTCGTAGACAAGCCCGATCAAAGTTTCGAGAGCGGAGTCTTTCCCGCTGCGCCAATCGAAAAGAAGCTGCGTGATTCCTTGAGCTGCGGATGTCATAAGTCCCTTCTGTTTTGTGCGACGGCGTCCTGCACGGTTCCGGTTCGGATGAGTGCCCTGGCTGGATGAGGCTGAGAAGATCGCTGGAATGTCTCCTCAATCTTAATTGACGTCAAAACTGTGGTCGATAATGCAAGATTTTTATAGGCCCGCTGGGGCGAGGTGTTAAATATCGCAAACCGGGCTTCGGGCTGATCTCCAAAACATCCGGGCGGAGGCGGATGATACCGATTTATCAGGGTTATCGCTTATGGGGATGAAGGTTGATAGCGGCCTTCATAGTTCGAGTTTAGTCAGTGATGGAGATTCTAATGATCAAAGAACAATTTAGAAAACTTCGATTCCTTATAGCGGTGATTGTTTTTGTCGTCGCGGCCGGGGCTGAAATGACAGCCAATGCCCAGACGCAGGTAACCGGCACCATTACAGGTGACAACTACTGGGCGCTCTATTATGAGGTGAACGGGGTGCTAACGTATTCGAACCTGTCGGGGGCGTACCCAACGGCACCTCCCGTCTCGTTTACGGTCCCGGCTGGCAGCACCTATATTTACGTTCTCGCCTGGAGCGACAAGGCGACAGCTCAGGGGTTTGTCGCCATGCTCCAGTCGCCTTATAGCAGCCAATTGCAGACCGGGGTAGCGCCCTGGATGGTCGCGCCGAATGCGCTGCCGCCGAATGCGCTGCCCGCGACTCTGAATAGCATTCAATTAACCTCACTCGCCTCCAGTCTGAATCCCGGCAGCCTTAATTGGACGACGCCGAGCATCGGCCCGCCTAACTCGATTGCGCCAAACATAACCCTTAAGCCCTGGTCCGTACTGCCAGGCCTATCGGCTTCCCACTGGATTTGGTACAAGAAGCCTTCCGGCAATCTTCCCTGTTTCAGCGCGACCGGGTCGCCGCTGGTGCCGGGCTGCGATCATGACGAACCTCTGCTATTCCGATTGCCTGTGGCGGCCTTCAAGCCCTGCCTGGCGGTGACATCAGACAGAACACCCTGCTGTATTGGCAGAGACAGTAAGGGCAATCCGATTTACGCATTTTCGGCGACAGTGAATAATCCGTCTTCAGGCGCGGCGCCGCTCACCATAAGCGGGTCGGCGGGAATCACACTCCTCTCCTACGGACCCAGCTCAATCCCTTCCGGCAACTCCATCGTGTCCGGTACTTTTACCGTTACCTCTACAGCGCAGGCCCCGATCTGCCTCGTCTTCGAGATAACGCTGCCTGACATTGTCGACTCAGGGGGGTCAGACACTGGCAACACGGGAAGGCAGTCGAATAGCTTCACAGATCAAGCTGCACAACCTAGAAAGCCCTTAACTAAAGTAAAGTGCAGGGGGCCGCTCTGCTTTCGGAGGCTGCCCGACTGTTAGCCACGGCAAACCATAACGACCACATCGCCGGGCCGCGCGAGCCGTTTTGAAAGTATCATACTAAACTCGCTCGCGCGGTTCCGGTACAATCGCTTGTTAGGAAGCTTATTAACAGAGCGCCTTTCCGACCGCTCTTTATAGCTGAATGCTGGACAAGCGGGCACGGTTTTTTTATGCTCTTCTGTCAATGCGTCCCCTCATCGGCAAGATAGGTTATTCGGTATGGCTCATTTCCGCCGTTCTTTCCTTCTGGTCATTTGGCTATACAATGCTGGCCGCAGGTGATCTGTGGTGGCACCTGGCAGCCGGGCGATTAATTGTTCAAAGCAAGACCGTGCCGCCCGTTGATTACTGGTCATTCGCCCGCGAAGCTTCACCCTGGTTTAACCATGAATGGCTTTCAGATGTTATCTACCACCTCTGGACGTCTGCCCTCGGCATGCCTGCTCTGGTCTATTGGAAATGGGTTGTAATTATTGCTGCGTTTCTAGCGCTCATGCTGGTGTGCCGTCGCATGAGTAAAGATTTCCTATCTGCCTATATAGCCGCGGTCTTCGGCCTTGCCGTCGCCGCCCCTTTTCTGGATATTCGCCCGCATTTGTATTCGCTGCTCGGTTATGCATTGCTGTTGTTTATCGCGCTGAGAGATGACCGCGCTTTGCCTATATGGCTGCCGGTCTTGTTCCTGCTGTGGGTTAACCTTCATGGCGGCTTCTTCTTCGGGTTGATGGCCCTGGCCGTCATAGTCGCTATCTCATCAGAGTGGCGCAAGAATCTGCGGGTGTTTGCCCTGTGCGTGCTCGCGTGCTTGATAAATCCCAACGGGATACACGCGTTCTTGTACCCTTTGCGCTATGCGCTTGATCGCGACTCGCCTTATGTCATCGTGATAGCCGAATGGGCATCACCTTTCAAGCCGGGGGGCATAACCTCACCTCTTTACCCTTACGCCATCGCGGTCTTCGTGCTGGCCACGGGTTTCTTACTCTGGAAGCGCGCATATCGTGACAGGACTGTTTTAATGTCGCTCGCGCTCGCCGTTTTTACTTTGGCGATGTCGCTTACGAGCCGCCGCTTTATTCCGCTATTTGCGATGTCTGAAGCGATTGTCCTGGCTATTGCTATGGCCCGACTGATAGCCGGTGCCGCGCAAAGAGTTCCGAAGATAGCCCCACCTTTAGCCGCTCTCGCGCTGGCCTTATTCTTAATATGGCCGTATCCGAAAAGCCCGACGGCATTTCACTACCTTACGGCGGAAGACGAGTTTCCCGTTGAAGTATGTAATTTTATAGAGGCGAATAATTTAAGCGGGAATGTTTTTGCTTATTACAATTGGGGCGGTTATCTGCATTTGCGGACCGGCGGGCGGATGAGAGTGTTTATTGATAGCCGCGCCGACACCGTGTTCGACGACGAGACGGTAAGGCAATACTACCAGGTTCAAGGGTTCAGACAGGGCTGGCAACAGGTTATCGAATCGAGCGGCGCAGAGTTCATCTTGTGGCCGCGAGATCAAAGGGGCAGGCAGTTTGCAGAACTGCTCCAGGCGAGCCGCTGGCAACTGCTATATGACGACGCTGTTTCCGTTTTACTGGTGCGAAAGGATCGCGCGCCATCGCAGGTTCAACAAACTCAGGAGTCGGCGCACAAGCATCTCGCGCTCGGTGTGAAGAGTTTCGAGCAGGGGCAATACGAGAATTCTGAAAAAGAGATTGAGAAGGCAATCACTCTGTTGCCAGCCTCAAGCTTCGCCTGCCGCTGGCTTGCCGACGTTTATGTAAAGCAAGGTAAGACCGGGCAAGCGGCCGGGCAGGTTCAGAAATGCAAAAAGTGTTTTCCTGCTTCTTAGATCAAATTACAAATGAGTGTAAGGGAATGAAAGAAGATTCACCGCCGCAGACACAGAGAACGCATATGGCCGATGATGTGCTTCGCACGCGGCGGATGCGCAGAGTTTTATGTCTTCTCTGCGCCCGCTCTGTGTTCTCTGTGTCTCTGCGGTGAGTTTTCTCCATCTAACTTGATCTTGTTATCTCGTTGACAGCCTGCGCGTGATGACGAAGTTAAACCCCCTCGCCGCCATTGCTACATGACATCCCTTTGCTCTGCTTCTTTCAACGGCATGGCCGGGGCGCGGCGTTATTCTGCCGACGGTTTAGTGCTGATATAAGCGCGGCAGAGCTTGACGAAAGACGTGAGCGCGGGCGACAGATAATCGCTTTTAAGATAAGCCAGGCCGAATTCCCATTTGAGGTTCAGTTCGCGCACATTTACAGCGCGAAGCCGCCCGCGCGCCACGTCCGTGCGAACCGACCCTTGCGGCAGTACGCTCGCGCCGAAGCCCAGCTCGACCATTTTGATTATTGCTTCGGTTCGTTGTAGCTCCATTATGATCTGAGGCTTGAGACCGCTCTTTTCGAAAAACAGATCGATCAACCGCCGAGTATTCCCGCCCTTCTCGCCCAGTATGAGCGGCTCAGCCGTCAGCTCTTCAGCCGTTATCTGGCGCGCGCGCGCAAGGCGGTGTTCAGGCGGGAGGACGGCCACGAGGCGGTCGCTCCTGAGCGTTTCGGTCATCACGTCGGACTCTTCTACGGGAAGCGACACCAGCCCCGCATTGATCTCATCATTCAGGATCTGTTCTATTATCCACTCGCTCGTGCCTCCGACGACCGAAAGGTCTAAGAGCGCGTGCTTTCGTTTTATCTCGCTCAGAATCTCAGGCAAGGGCCGCACGGTGATGGCCGTTGATGCCACACCCACGCTCAGCCGCCCGCGCCCCTGTCCGCCCATAGCCGTCAGGCTCGCTTTCGCTTCATCGTGCGCGCGCAATATCGTTTCCGAGTGGGCAAGCAGCGCGCGACCGGCTTCGGTCAGGTGAAGCTTCTTGTTGACCCGCAGGAATAGCGGCGTGCCAAGCTCTTCTTCGAGCTGGCGTATGTGAACGCTGACGGCTGCCTGCGTCAGGTGAACGCGGTGGGCCGCGCTCGTAAAAGAGCCTGCGTCGGCTACGGCTTTGAATGTCCTTAGAAGTCTAAGCTCCATGATGCTTCGCTGATGACTATAAAAAATTCTTTATCGTAACCATAAAAACAATTCGTTGTACATCGCGCCGAATTGAAGTTATAACATTTATTAGGGCTTCTGGATAAGGTTGTACTAATGTTCGCTCAAGAAGACACTTCACCGGCCACGCCGAGCGAGATTTATAACCAGACTCACGCTTGCGCCGAGACAATCGAGCGGGCCGCGTCCGTGCCTGCTCAAAGTAGAGCCCTTACTCCCGTCCCGACGAGTCGAGCCACACGATCCGCAATCCGAGATTTTTCCCGGCTGCGTACGCGCACATCGGACAGTTGTTGGCATACTGGCGGCCGGCGCGCACGGGGTTGCCGGGCAGTTAAGTAGTTGAAAGTGAGCTATGTCGAAGTCCTTAATAGAGCGCTCATCGAAAGCCCCTCAATCAAGCGTCTTTTCAATAAAACCGATTGTCGCGTCGCCGCGCACAAATGAGAGATATTTTCTAGGCATTGACGGCGGCGGGACGAAGACTCACGCAATCATCGCAGACGCCTTTTGCCGCGTGATCGGCGAAGGCACGAGCGGCGCTTCAAATCCGCTGCGCGCCGGTCTTCGAGACGCCGTCTCGCACATAGAATGCGCGGTTGCCGAAGCCGCTGCCTCGGCGCGCGTAAAGCTAGAACAGATCGCGTCAGCCTGCGCGGCGATTGCGGGCATCAATCACCATATCCATTATCACACGATGAAAGACGCGCTCAATCACGCGCTGGGATTGGACAATCTTCATCTGGTCACAGACGCGAGGGCCGCGCTTGAAGGCGCACTCGACGGCAAACCTGGCGTGGTCATAATTGCAGGCACCGGCTCTATAGCGATGGGCGTAAACGCCGCCGGCGAGCGGGCCCGTTCGGGCGGGTGGGGGCCGACATTAGGAGACGAAGGCTCCGGTTATGACATAGCCCGCCGCGCGTTGCGCGCCATAGCATCATCGTTCGATGGCCGCTCGCGCCCGACCGTGCTGAGCGAGCGGTTCTGCCGGCACCTCGGCATAGCTTCTACAGCCGATCTGCCAGGCGTCATCTACAACAGCGATTCAGAGCCGGTCGAGATCGCCTCGCTCGCAAAGCTTGTGGCCGAGGCGGCGCGCGAAGGCGATGAGGTGGCTTGCGAAATACTTCGAGAAGCGGGCCGCGAACTGGCCGGGCTGGCCGCTTCGGTAATCGAGCGTCTGGGAATGCAGTTAAACGAGTTTCGAGTCGCTTGCGTAGGGAGCGTTTTCAAAAGCGGAGAGGTTGTCCAGATATCGCTACGCCAAATGATTTGCGCCGTAGCCGCCGGGGCCGAAGTCGGGCCGCCGCTTTTTTCGCCTACAATCGGCGCGGTGAAGTTAGCCCGGGAGAGATGTCGTATGACGGATGTCGGATGTTAGTATTATCTCTCGAAAGAGCAGACAAGCTAATACTGAACATTTGATATGCAACTCCGCGCTCTCGACCTTATAATCATCGTCGCTTATCTGGCTGGCGTCCTTCTGGTCGGCTGGCACTTCAGCCGAAAACAGAAAAACATTCGCGATTATTTTCTCTCCGACCGCGACGTGCCCTGGTGGGCGATAGCCGCTTCGATAGTCGCCACGGAAACTTCGATAGTCACTTTCATAAGCGTTCCGGCATTCGCTTACGCTTCGGCTGGCGGCGTGGGGGGCAACTTCACTTTCTTGCAGCTTGTGACCGGCTATATGATAGGCCGGATCATCATAGTATTACTTTTTATCCCTTCATACTTTCGAGGCGAGCTATTCACGGTCTATCAAATCCTCGACCGCCGGTTCGGGGGGCACGTCAAGCGCGTCGCCGCTTCGCTCTTTATAGTGACACGCTCTTTCGCCGACGGCGTTCGCCTCTACGCGACGGCGCTGCCGCTTGCGGTGCTTACGGGCTGGGCCGATTGGAAATCGATATTGCTGATCGGCATAGTGATGATCGTTTTCACTTACCTGGGCGGCATAATGGCCGTAATCTGGATAGAGGTCATACAGCTTGCGATCTACAATCTCGGCGCGATAGTCGCGGCGGTGATATTGCTCAACCTGATAAACGGCGGCTGGAGCGAAGTCGCGGCAGTAGGGGGCGAGTTCAACAAGTTTCAACTGCTCGATTTCACGGCGGACCTTGGGCGCAGCTACACTTTCTGGGCCGGTGTGATAGGAGGCGCGTTTTTGACTACGGCGACGCACGGGACCGACCAGTACATGGTGCAGCGTTACCTGTGCGCCAAAAACTCCCGACAGGCTAAGGTCGCATTGCTGGCGAGCGGCGCTGTGGTATTCGCGCAGTTCATAATGTTCTTGCTGATCGGGGTCATGCTGTTTGTCTTTTATCGTCAGTCGCAAACGCTGCCGGAAGGCATAACCGCCGACCGCGTCTTTTCTCATTTCATCATCAACGAGCTTCCTGTGGGAGTCGTGGGGCTGGTGATTGCGGCGATGCTCGCGGCAGCGATGTCGTCTTCGTTAAGCGCGCTCGCTTCGACTACGCTCGCCGATTTTTACCAGCCGCTGTTTGCGCCGGGTAAGCTCGAAGCTCATTACATGAAAGTATCGCGCGTGCTGACTGCCGTCTGGGGCGCGGTTCAGATAGCCGCGGCATTTTATATGATCGGCAAAGACAGGCGCATAGTAGACACAGTGCTTGCGATAGCCTCGTTTACAAACGGCCCCGTTCTGGGGCTGTTTTTCCTCGGCACTTTGACGCGGCGTGTTCGCCAGACGGGCGCGCTCGTAGGCGTGCTCGCGGGCATCGTCGTGATAACTTATGTATGGGCGCGGCTCAACGTTTCGTTCCAGTGGTATGTGCTGATAGGATCGATGGTAACGTTTGTAGTTGGCTACACCGCGAGCCTTGCGCTTGAGCGTGAGCCGGTGGCAACATCTGAGATTTGAAATTTCAAATTTGATATTTCAAATGATGAGCAATATAAATCTAAATCATAAATACTCGATAACATCGCCGGCAGCGTTTATAGCAATCCTCTTGCTGCTCACTTCATCGCTGTTCGCGCAACGTGTAGAACTCTCTAAGGGCCGCAACAAGTCCGGCGGCTCATCGGCCCGGCTTACGGTTGCAAGCCCTGAGTCGGTCGGTATGTCTTCCGACAGGCTCGCGAAGATAGATGTGGCAATACTGCGAGCAATCGAAGCGCGACAGACGCCGGGCGTGGCCGCGCTGGTCGCGCGAAAAGGGCGCATCGTTTATCGCAAAGCCTTCGGTGATCGAGCGATTGAGCCTGCGCGCGAGCCGATGACTCTAGATACTGTCTTTGATCTCGCCTCGCTGACGAAAGTCGTTGCGACCGCCACATTGATAATGATTCTCGTAGAGCGCGGGCAATTGAGCCTGGCCGATCCGGTCGCGCTCTATATCCCTGAGTTTGGCCGGTTCGGAAAAGAGAAAGTAACCGTCGAGCAATTGCTGACGCATCGGGCGGGATTTGTCCCCGATAACGAAATAGCCGATTATGTCGGCAAGACGATAAAGCCGCTTGAAAAGATTTATGAGCTGCAACCTGCTTATGAGCCGGGCACTCGATTCGTTTATTCAGACGTCGGCTACATGGTCGCGGCTGAGCTTGTCCGCCGCGTATCGGGTAAGCCGCTCGATCAATTCGCCGAACAAAATATATTCGCGCCGCTCGGAATGAAAGAGACTTTTTTCAGTCAGTTGCAAACAGGCAACAGAGCGCGGACAATGGACAACGGACGCCGCGCGGCCGGTCGAATCGCTCCTACCGAAATGCGCGAAGGGCGATGGATGCGCGGCGAAGTCCACGACCCGCGCGCTTACGAACTGGGCGGCGTCGCCGGGCATGCGGGGCTGTTTTCTACTGCGGATGACCTGGCCGCTTTCTGCCAGATGATTCTCAACAAAGGCGAGTACGCAGGCGCGCGCATAATTGCGCCGTACACGGTCGAGCGAATGGTGAGCGCGCATTCGCTCCCTACTTCGCAGATGCGCGGCATAGGCTGGGACGTGAACACGAGTTATTCATCGAATCGCGGCGATCTGTTTCCCGTAGGCACGTTCGGCCACACGGGGTTCACAGGCACGAGCATCTGGATAGACCCGATGAGCGAAACTTTTGTCGTGCTGCTGACGAATCGCGTTCACCCGACGGGCCGGGGAGATGTGACGCGGCTGCGCTCTCTGATCGCGTCAATCGTGGCCGGCTCGATCACCGCGCCGCCTTACGGACCTGTCTTCAATTACATTGCCTCGCCTCCCGCGCTGATAGAATCTCCGCGCGCCGCCGTCACGCGCAGCACCCCGGCGGGGACGCTTCATCCCGTGATGAACGGGATCGATGTGCTGGCTCGCGACGACTTCAAACAGCTTGAAGGACGCCGCGTTGCGTTAATCACTAATCACACGGGGCGCGACCGCGCGGGCCGCTCGACTATAGACGTGCTGGCCGGGGCGAAAAATTTTAAGCTCGTCGCGCTCATCTCGCCCGAGCACGGGCTCAGAGGGACGGAAGACGCGCTGGTAAATGAAACCGCCCGTGATGAAAAGACGGGCCTGCCCGTTTACAGCATCTATGCCAAAGATGTAAGACGACCGACGCGTGAAATGCTCGCCGACGCAGACACGCTCGTTTTTGACATTCAAGATGTCGGAACGCGTTTTTACACTTACATCACTACCTGCGTCTACGCGATGGAAGAGGCTGCAAAAAATAAGATCAAGTTCGTCGTGTTGGACAGGCCCAACCCGATAAACGGTTATGACATCGAAGGGCCGGTGGCCGAGAGCGAGTTCACCGCAAATCCCGCGTTCGCTTTTACAGCCGCGCACTCCGTACCTGTTCGCTACGGCATGACGATAGGCGAATTTGCGATGCTTTATAACGCCGAGCGTGAGGTGCGCGCGGACCTCACCGTCATAAAGATGGAAGGCTGGCGGCGGGGCGATTATTTCGACGCGACCGCGCTCGCCTGGGTCAACCCCTCGCCCAACATGCGCAGCCTCACCCAGGCCCTGCTTTATCCCGGCATAGGCTTGCTCGAAACTACAAACCTTTCGGTCGGGCGCGGAACCGACACGCCGTTTGAAGTGATCGGCGCGCCGTGGGTTGATGACGCGCGATTGGCGGAATCTTTAAATCGGGCAAATTTGCCGGGCGCGCGATTTGTGCCCGTGCGCTTCACTCCAAAATCATCGAAGTTCGCGGGCGAAGAGTGCCGGGGCGTGAACGTCATCATCACGGATCGCGCTTCGTTTCGCCCGGTGGCCGTAGGTGTAGAAATCGCTTATCATTTAAACCGTCTCCACCCTGGCGTGTGGAAAGTGGAAGACGCTATTCGTTTGCTCGCCAACCGACAGGTGCTTGCGGCGCTCAAGGAAGGCAAGACGCCTTCCGAGATAGCCGCCGCGTGGCAGGCAGGGCTGGCGGAGTTTGCTCGCATCAGAAAAAAGTACCTTCTCTATTAAAGGGAGAAGGCAAAAAATAACTAAAGTCCGTACCTGCGGGTTTAAGAGGAGGTTGAAATCATGACTTCACGAAGACCGCTCGCACTGCTTGCGGCATTGTTGCTTTTTGTCTGTTCGGCGAACGTTGCGGCGCAAGAGACGACCGCGAAAATTACCGGACAGGTAACTGATTCGGCCGGCGCTGCTGTCCCTGATGCCGAAGTAACGCTCACAAACCTGGGGACAAAAGAGACGCGCAACATTAAATCGGGCGAGGACGGTTACTACTCGCTCACTTTCATACAGCCTGGCCTTTATGATCTTTCGATCAAGGCTCAAGGCTTCAAAGAGTACCAGAACAAAAACATCGAGCTGCTGGTCAACGACCAGAAGACGATTAATATACAGCTTGAACCGGGTACGCTCAGCGAGACTGTGACCGTCACCTCCGAAGCGCCGGTCATTCAGACAACGCCTACCGTGGGCGATGTGATCGAAAATCGCCGCGTGGTCGAGATACCGCTCAACAACCGCAACTTCATGCAACTGGTCACGCTCGTTCCCGGAGTGACGAGCGCGAGCGGCTCCGAGGTAGGCATAGGGTTGACGAACATTGTCAACATATTGATAGGCGGCACGCGCCGCAATGCAATCAACTGGCTGGTGGACGGCGTGTCGAACAGCGACGTGGGGTCGAACATCACGCTGCTTTCAGTCCCCACGGTAGATTCGATTCAAGAGTTTCGCATCATTACGTCGGTGCCCACGGCAGAGTTTGGCCGCGCGGGCGGCGGCGTGGTCAACCTGGTCACGCGCGGCGGCACGAAAGATTTTCACGGGGGGCTTTACGAGTTCCTGCGCAATGACAAGCTGAACGCGAACAGCTTCTTCAACAATACGAACGGGCGTTTCTGCGACAACGGGGATACGCCGCCCCCGGGCAGAGAGTGCGGCCGGGAGCGCCAGCCTCGCTCAAGGTTGCGCTACAACAATTTCGGCTACAATGCGGGAGGGCCGGTCTGGATTCCCGGCGTATACGAACAGCGCGAAAAGACCTTCTTCTTCTTCTCCCAGGAGTGGCGGCGCATAATACGACAGCCCGCGGAAAATACGATTCGAGTTCCGAGCCTGCGCGAAAAGGCGGGCGACTTTTCCGAGACGGGACAGTTGGTTATCATCGACCCGCTCACGGGCCAGCCTTTCCCAGGCAATAGAATTCCCGACGATCGAATAGACCCTAATGCGAGAATTCTTCTCAGCCTGTTTCCAGACCCGGACACCGCTTCGCTTACACCGGGTCGCGCCCCTGATCGCTTCAACGTTACCGCGCCTAATATCCAGAACACGCGGCAAGAGACTATGCGCGGCGATCACATTTTCAACAACAATCATCGCTTGATGGTGCGCTATACGCACGACCTGAGCGAGACCAGAGAACTGGGCGGATTGTTCTTCGGCTTGAGCCTGCCTGACATCGCCACGACGGAAACGAGCGTGCCGGGCCAGATTCTCGCCATCAGCCTCACCAGCTCTTTCGGCTCCAACATAGTCAACGAAGCTTCGTTCAACTTTTCAGGCAACGCGATAAGGACAGACCTGATAGGGCAATACACGCTGGCCAACGTGCCGCTCAACGTCGGTGAAGTGTTCGCAGAGAATAAATCCGACCTGCCGCCCTCGCTTGCCTTCACAGGTTTCCCCACGTTCACGCTTGGCGCGAATCAGCTGTTCAATATCGAATACAAAAACTTTAATCCAAAGGACAACGTCACGTGGGTTCGCGGCCCGCATACGATCAAGTTCGGGGGCGAGGTGAGCTTCGAGCAGAAGAACGAGAATGCCGCGAATGAGACTCAAGGGCGCTTCACCTTTTCAGGGCTACAGACGCGCAGGGCCGGTGTCGCGAGCGGAATTCCGTTCGCAGACTTTTTACTTGGGCGCGCATCCACTTACGCCGAGCCTGAGCGCGACGTGACGGAGCATTTAAGATTCGGGCGCACGGAGTTCTACATTCAGGACACCTGGAAAGTCAGGCCGAATCTCCAACTCGATTACGGGATGCGCTATAGCCTGTTCCGCCAGCCTTATGACAGGGACTTTGTGCTGTCAGTCTTCTTGCCTGAGCTGTTCGACCCGGCGCAGGTGCCGGAGTTTGCTAACGTCACAGGCACGCTGCTGCGAGTCGGCACAGGCGACCCGCTCAACGGCATCGCGCGCGCGGCGATCAACTCGCCGTTTGGCGACCGAGTTCAGAAGACGGACAAGAACGACTTCGCGCCGCGATTCGGTTTCGCCTGGGACCCGTGGAACGACACTCGGACCGTGGTGCGCGGCGGCTACGGCATCTATTACGATCAGGCGCTGGTCGGCATAGTCGAGACAAACTCTTTCACAAATCCGCCGAACAACAATTCTGTGAGCCTTACGGGGACTGTGGCAACTCCGATACTGTTTGCGAATCCCGGCGCGGTCGCCGCCCCGACGACATTTTCGCCGAGAACTTTGAACACCACTACGAACCCGTTTGTCACGCCGGTGATTCAACAATGGAACCTGACCGTCCAGCGCGAGCTGAACAACAGGGCGTCGTTTGAAGTAGGTTATCTGGGATCTGCGGGCAATCACCTGATTCGACCCGTAGACATAAACGCGCCGACGCCGCAAGAGATATTGGCCGCATCGCGCGGAGTGGCGGGTTGCGACCCTGCGCTTAATGCCGCGAACAATCCGAACACCTGCATCAACCTTGCGCGGCCGTTTAAAGGGTTCGGCTCGATTATTGATCGTCAGACTACGGCCACGTCTCGGTATCACGCTTTTATAAGCTCGTTCAAGCTGAGGCCGAACCGGGGGCTTTCGACTCAGGTTTCATACACGTGGTCAAAGAACCTGACCGATGCTACGAACGACCGCGACACGCTCGACATACCGCAGATTCGGACGGACTTTTCGCTTGAGCGCGCGGTGTCGCGGCTGGACCGCACACACGTGTTCGTAGCGAGCTACGTTTATGAATTGCCGTTCCCGACATCGGGATTTATGGCAAACCCTGTGTTGAGCCAGGCGCTGGGCGGATGGCAAATATCGGGCGGGACTATCCTACAGTCGGGCTTGCCTGTGACGCGCATCATCCAGGACATAGGCCCCGGCCCGCGCGGCAATCGCGCCAATCAAGTTGGCGATCCGTTTGCCGACGTTCCGCAGAATGTCGAGGGAGTGAGAAACCCATTCTTCTTCAACCCGCTTGCGTTCCAGCCTACGGCCATCGGAGGCGTAGGCAATGCGGGGCGCGGCCTGTTCCGCTTCCCGCGTGAAGTATTGACGGACCTCGGGCTGGCAAAGAATTGGAGATGGGGCGAAACCTATCGCGTGCAATTCCGCGCGGAGTTCTTCAACATTTTCAACCACACGGTCTTTACGGAAGCGGGACAGACATTACCGGCGAATCGATTGCCCGGTGATCCGGTCTTCAACAGCCTTGAATCGTTTCTCACGACAGGCTCGACGCTCGGACAGTTCACGGCCACGAGGAACCCGCGAGAGATTCAGCTAGGGTTGAAGTTTTATTTCTAAGGATATGCAATAAGATTCACCGCCGCAGACACAGAGGACGCATATGGCCGATGATGTGCTTCGCACGCGGCGGATGCGCAGAGTATTTCTCTGCGCCCGCTCTGTGCTCTCTGTGTCTCTGCGGTGAGATGTTTTTACTTTTTGCCTTCGGTGATGATGATCTCGCGGTCGATCTCTTTAACCTCAACAGTCTCTTTTGCGCCGCTCGGCCAGCGTATTTCCAGCTTATCGACTCGCGTAGCTGTGCCCAGGCCAAAGTGCAAACGCAAGTCAGATTGCGAGCAGTAGCTTGCGCCGCTTATCACATCCTGTCGCTGTCGCTTGCCGCCCGCAGTCAAGAAAACGGTTGCGCCTATTGCGTCGCGCGGGCTTTGGGAGCCGCCTGCAAGCTTGACGCGCAGCCAGTGGCCTTTGCTCGCTGATTCGTTTCGCAAGACTGTAGGCGCGGAATCGGTGTTGTTCAGCACAACATTGATTCGGCCATCATTATCTATGTCTCCGAACGCAGCGCCGCGCGCGGGAACTACGACCGCAAGCCCGCTCCCGGTTGCGGGCGGCACAAGCTCGAACCGCGAGCCGTTCGTGTTCCTGAAAAGCAACGGGCGTTGAGCGTAAGTAGTACCCCAATCGAACTTGTTGACTTGCGGGTAGACGTGGCCGTTTGCGACAAAGACATCCAGCAGGCCGTCGTTGTCATAATCTATAAAGCCGGTTCCCCATCCTAGAAATGGAATCGTCGTCTCGCCGTGCCCGGCCTGGAACGTCAGGTCTGTGAAGGCCGCTCCGCCGTCGTTGTGATAAAGCGTGTTCGAATCGTCGGAAAAATTCGTCACGTAAAAATCGACTCGCCCGTCGTTGTCGTAATCTCCGACGCCCAACCCCATGCAGGCTTGCTCCCTGCCGTTCTCGTTGAGTGCGAACCCCGAAACGTAGCTGATGTCTTCGAACGTGCCGTTGCCGTTATTTTTATAGAGGTAATTAGGCGTGGAATCGTTTGCGACTATCAGATCGCTCTTGCCGTCGTCGTCCACGTCGCACCATGCGGCGGCGAAACCATAATAGCCGCGACGGTCCGCCACGCCCGCTTTATCGCTCACCTCGGTAAACGATTTGCCGCCGTTATGAAAAAGATAATCGCGCGCTCCTTTAAGCCCGCGCGGGCCGCACATCACAGCCTGGCCCCGGAACAGGCAATAATTTATGCCGCCCGATTTTGATTCCGGGTCTGGCATGTTCTTTAGGTCGAAATCGACGTAACCCGCGACAAAAAGGTCCAGGCGGCCATCGCCGTCGTAATCTCCCCAACTTGCCCCGGTCGACCATGTGTCGATAGCCACGCCCACACGTTCGGCAACGTCTGTGAATGTGCCATCGCCGTTGTTGCGATAGAGCCGGTTCTTGCCGAAGTTAGTGACATACAGATCGGCCCATCCGTCGTTGTCGAAATCCCCCACCGCCGCGCCGTATCCCCAGCGATAGTTGCCAACACCCGCTTTTTCAGTCACGTCTGTAAACGTCCCATTGCGGTTGTTGCGAAACAGTCCGGCGCGCGGCCCTTTCTCTTTTCCCCGGAGCGCGTCAAAGGTGGAGCCACTTACTAAATAACAATCGAGCCAGCCGTCATTATCATAATCAAACAGCGCGACGCCGCCCGATGCGGTTTCGGGAATGTAACGCTTTTCCAAACCGCCCGCGCGATGACGGAATTTATCGAGGCCCGCGCGCGTGGTGATGTCTGTGAAGACTACCGGCGCGCCGTCTACGAAACCGCCCGCCGTAATGGGACGGGAGAGCGCGTCTTTTACAGGCTTGAAGACTCCGGCTGTCGAAGTCCCGCTTTGCGATTGCTCCTTCTTCTCCTGCCCTAAAGAGATCAGGGAAAGAGCGAGTGAAAAAAATAAAACCATATTGATGCTCGCGGGTCTTTTGAGATTGGATTTCTTGAGCATATTAATCTCTGATCGAAGTGGAGAGATAATAATAACCGGACACACACCGAGCAACAACCGGCAGCCGCCAGGGTCTCTTCATTACTTAGACGCTGCAAATAAAGAATTGCCCCGGAGGGGCAAGCGGATATTAGCCGGTGGCGCAGCCACCGGATTGATAGGCCACCTGACCTCGCGCCCTTCCAGGGCGCGTGTATTTTATCTGCCATTGTCCGGTGGCTGCGCCACCGGCTAATATCTTTGGCTCCTCCAGAGCGATTCAGGACAATGAATAGATGCTGCGGCTGTCGCAGCGTTTCTTGACCCTCGCCACGCGCTCACCTAGAATTTCAATGCCCCGATTGCACAGTCCCTTTTTTTAAGGAATAAGTTTGCTCAAGCTCCGAACGCCACTTTACGAGCTTCACCTCCACGAGATACCCCGGCTCGCGATAAAGTCGGCGCAAAAGCTCGCCATGGGCGTCGCCGCCGCGAGCAATGCGCCTAACCCGCTTCAAGTGGCGGTCGAAGACCTGCTTCACTACCTGCCTATGCGCTACGAAGACCGCTCGAACCTCGCGCGCGTACGCGACCTTGAGCACGGGGCGTATGCCACGATAGAGGCCGAGGTGAGGGTCGCGGGGACTTACGCCGTAAAGGGAGGGAAACTGCGCATATTCGAGTTTTCCGCCGTAGACGAGACGGGCCAGATACGCGCTTACTGGTGGAACCAGCCTTACCTGCAAAACTCGTTTCCGCGAGGCCGCCGCGTATTGCTTTACGGCCAGTGGAAGCGCGGGCGGCGAGGTTTCTTCGAAGTCGAAAACCCGGATTACGAATTCGTCACCGACGACGAAGATTCGGCGGACCCGATTCACACGGGCCGCCGCGTGCCCGTCTATCGAAAGCTCGGCGAGGTGCGCACCAAGCAACTCCGCTCGATCATGCATCACGTGGTTGAGCGGCTAGACTTTTCTGAGATCGAAGAACTGATCCCGGAAGAGATGCGCGCGCGCAACGAATTGATCTCGCGCGCCGAAGCGTTTCGCCAGGTCCACTTTCCGGCGGACGATGCGCCGCTTGAACTTTACAACCGCATTCAATCTCCCGCGCACCGCCGTTTGATCTTCGAAGAGTTCTTCTGGCTGGGGCTTGCGATGGGATTGAGGCGGCAAGGTCGCGAGGCGTCGGTTAAAGGGACCGTCATCGAAGTCAACGACCGCGTGCGCGAATCAGTGCGCGCCGTTCTGCCGTTCAAGCCTACGGGGGCGCAAAAGCGCGTGCTGCGCGAAGTGGTCGAAGACATGACCAGCCAGTCGCCTATGAACCGCCTGCTCCAGGGCGATGTCGGTTCCGGCAAGACTATAGTTGCGGTGCAGGCCGCGATAGTCGCTATAGAGAACGGCTATCAATCGGCCATCATGGTGCCTACGGAAATACTCGCCGAGCAGCACGCGCGCAACATAAAGCGCATGCTGGCTTCGACCGACTATCGAGTGGAGCTGTTGACGGGGTCGCTCGCGACCGCGCGAAAGCGCGAATTGCACGCCGCGATAGAAGCGGGCGAGGTCGATCTGGTAGTCGGCACGCACGCATTGATTCAAGAAGGCGTCAACTTTCACAAGCTAGGTTTTGTCGTAATAGACGAGCAGCACCGTTTCGGAGTCATGCAGCGCGCCGAGCTGATGAATCGCGGCTACAATCCCGACGTTCTGGTGATGACCGCAACGCCCATCCCGCGCTCGCTCGCTATGACCGTCTACGGCGATCTCGATCTATCGATCATCGACGAGATGCCGCCCGGCAGAAAGCCCGTTATAACGAAGGTGCGCGGCGAAGAGGCCCGCAACAAGATTTATCAGTTCCTCGACACGATCATTCGACAGGGCCGCCAGGTCTATATCGTCTACCCGCTGGTCGAAGAATCGGAGAAGCTCGACCTGCTGAACGCCACGCAGATGGCCGAGCATTTGCAGACGGCGGTCTTCCCGAAATTCCGCGTGGGGCTGATCCACGGGCGCATGAAACAAGAAGAGAAGGACGTCGTGATGGATGAGTTTCGCAGCGGCGCGGCTCACATACTGGTAGCGACCACGGTCATAGAGGTCGGCGTAGACGTGCCGAATGCGAGCGTGATGATAATCGAGCACGCCGAGCGATTCGGCCTGTCGCAACTGCACCAGCTTCGAGGGCGTGTCGGGCGCGGGGACGAGCAGGCTTTTTGCATACTCCTTGCGGGGCATAAGCGAACCGCCGAAGCGCGAGAGCGTTTATCGATAATGGAAGAGACCAGCGACGGGTTCAAGGTGGCCGAGCGTGATCTTGAAATACGCGGGCCGGGCGAAGTGATGGGCACGCGCCAGTCGGGCATACCCGCGTTTCGCGTGGGCAACATAGTCCGCGATTACGCCTTGCTCGAAGCGGCCAAGCGCGAAGCCGATTATTTATTGACCTCGCGCCCGAACGCGCGCGACACGGCGCGCTTGATAGAAATAGTGCGAAGCCAGCCGAAGTTCGGTCTGGCGGCAGTCGGATAGACCGCTACATCTTTGGAGGGCGGCGACTTCTCGCCGCCCTTCAAGGGAAGCTTGATTTCGCAACAGACCTGCGTAGCCGGGAGACGGATGATGCGTCGGATCTCATTCTTTATTACTTTAATCGCGTTGTTCTTAGCAGGTTCGTCGGTCGCTTCCGTTCAATCCATAAATACGGACGCTACCAGAGGGCCACTCGCGTCTTTGCAAGTTTTTTCGCTGGGCAGGACTTTGACGATTACCGATAGAAACATAACAAACACCACCTGCGCCTGTAACTGAGCGTGAAAAGGGAGTCTCTCGGGTGAGCGCGCATGGCTTCCGGCATAAACAAAAAAGCCGGTGAGGGTATTCTCACCAGCTCTTTTTTCGGAACATCCACCTTTTGATGAATGTTATGCAGCGATGCGGTTATGGTCGCCGTTCCCGTGTAAGGCGTGGACGGCTTCAAGCGCGGCTGCCGCAAGTGTAGTCTCGGCTTCGTCGCGGAAGAACGCGAGCTTGCTGGAGTCCTGGTCTATCTCGACAATCAGCACGTCGCCCAGGCGCACCTGCCTGGTCGCCGAAAGGTTCGCGAGCGGGTTGACCAGGAAACGCTCTACGGCTCGCTTCAAGTGGCGCGCGCCATACCGTAATTCTATGCCCTCGCTCAAGAGGAATTCCTTTGCTTCTTCCGTCAAATGGAAGGTGAACCGCTCGCCCGCGCCTTCGTCTATGCGGCGCTGCACCGCCTTCAGTTCGAGGTCGAGAATTTGGCGCAACTGCTCGTGCTTGAGGCTGCGGAATACGACTACTTTGTCTATGCGGTTCATGAATTCGGGCGAGAAGCGTTTGCGAGCCGCTTCAAGCGCCGTGCGATAAATCTTTTGATCGAGATCGTTTTCAACCAGGCTGCTGCTCTGAGCCGGAGCAAAACCGATCGAGCCGGTGATAAGCTCGCTCATCTCTTTCAACCCCAGGTTCGAGGTCATAAAGATCATCGCCTGCGAGAAATCAACGCGGCGGTTGTCGCCTAACGTAAGCGTGGCTTTGTCGAGTATGCCGAGCAACAACTGCCATAGCGAATCCGAAGCCTTCTCGATCTCGTCAAACAAGACCAGGGTGATCGGGTCGCGCTCGGTGCGGTGCTTTTCGAGGTTCTCTTGAGTCAGCATCGGCGCGGTCTCGCGGTGGCCGAGATAGCCCGGAGGCGATCCGATCAGCTTTGCAATCTCGTGCGAGTGCTGAAACTCCGCGCAGTCTATCTTTATTACTGCGTTGCGGTCGCCGAAAAGAACTTCGGCCGCGGCCTCTACGACGTGGGTCTTGCCCGCACCCGTAGGCCCAAGAAACAACATTGTGCCTAGCGGACGCGTGGGGTTGGTCATCCCCGCCTGGAAAACTTGATAAAGCGAAGCAATGCTGCGAACAGCCCTGTCCTGGCCTATGACGCGGGCGCGAATCCCCGCTTCAAACTCTTCGGCCAGCGGGCTTTTCACCTCAGGATTTAACGCCACCATCTTTCTTTGTTGCCCGTTGCTATTCATCTTCCCACCTTCTTTCCGCACCCCTTAACATCTAACTAACACGCTTACCCCGATTGGGTTCCAACTGCGTCCCTTTCAGCAACTTTGATGCCTTTTTTGAGCCATGTGTTTCCTACCGTATGAATGCTGCTTCCAACTCTACTTGCATCAAGGCTTACTGGCGGGCAGTTTTTTCTGTCGGGAACACGCGTCTTAGACAGCCTGTTTTGAGGCTTACACAATCTGCCTTACCGCTGACAAATTATGTCACCTCAATGGGGAATGCGCCCCGCTTCAAACCCGTTGGTTCAAATAACAATCCTTCGAGCATCGCTCACTAAAGCTATACGATTTCTCTGCGGAAAGTATCAGAGTTTCTTCCGGGCCGCTCACACGCGCTTTTGTCGGCTACCGTGTGGAGGCGCGATGGGCTATGATAAGCGCGGCAATCATTCGATATAGAATTATGCGAGACAGGAGGGGCGGATGAAGCTCGAAGGCAAGGTCTCGATTATAACAGGCGGAGGCCGGGGGATAGGGCGGGCGATTGCTTTGCGCTTGGCAGGCGAAGGGGCGGCGATAGTCAACGCCGGGCCTACGCGCGAGAGCGAAGAAGCGGTCGCCGAAGAGATACGCAGCACCGGAGGCCGCGCCCGCGCTATGGTTACGGACGTGGCCGACGAGGCGAGCGTAGAGCAGATGATTTCGGCGGCGCTCGACGAATTTGGCCGCATAGACATTCTAGTCAACAACGCGGGCATTGCAGGCCCGACCGCGCCCGTCATAAGAGTCAGCCGCGAAGACTGGGACCGCACGCTTGCCGTAAACCTTACGGGAGCATTTCTCTGCGCCAAATACGCGCTCCCGCACATGACGGAGCGCGGTGGGTCTATCATTAATATAACGTCGGTTGCCGGGCTGCACGCTTACGCTTTGCGGTCGCCTTACTGCGCGTCGAAGTGGGCGATGATAGGGCTGACGCGGACGCTTGCGGAAGAGGCGGGGCGTTATAACATCAACGTCAACGCGATTGCGCCCGGCCCCGTGAGCGGGCCTCGCATCGAAGCGGTCATACGAAATCGCGCCGCCGAAATGGGCCGTTCTTTTGAAGAGGTCGAGCGCGATTACGTGGAGCCTATCGCGCTCAAAAGGATGGTCGAAAATGATGATATAGCGGCGATGGCGCTGTTTCTGGTAAGCGACGAAGGGCGCAACATCTCAGGCGAGACCATTAATATCTCAGGCGGTTACAGGTTGTAATTTGCTGAGTCTAGCTATTTGAGGCGAGTAATTCCGTCTCCGCTTCCATCGGCTGAGGGGGTGACACGAGGCGTAGTTCCTGATAGCCATAAACCGCATCCTCGTATTTGTGCAAGCCCTTCTTTTTGCGAGCCGAGGCCGCCGCCACGTGCAGCAGCTCGTCAATGCTCTGGCCGTCTTCAGGATAAGCCGCGACCCCAAAGCTCAATCCTACGCGGGCGTACTGGCCCGATCTCACTTCCAGGCCGAAGCGGTCTAAAACATCTTGCGCGTGTTCTCCCAGCAGGGCGGCTTGCTCGGCAGTCTGGCCGTTGAGCAGGCAGATGAATTCGCCGCCCGCTATGCGGCTCAACATGCCTTGAACCTCGACGACGCGGCGAAGCTGCTCGGCGGCTTCGACCAGCACTCTATCTCCGGCCTGGTAGCCGTAAGCGTCATTGATCGCGCGCATCCCCGTAAGGTGGAAAGAGAGAACGGTCAAAAGCCCGCCCTGCTCTCTGACCTTCGCCATCTCCTGATCCAAACGGGCGTACAGCGTCCTGCCGTTGACAAGCCCGGTCAGCACGTCCGTCTGGGCGCTGGCTTTCGTCTGCTCGTAGAGGATCGCGTGCTGCAAGGCGGTCGAAGCCAGCCGCGCCACGGATTCGAGCAGGTGTAGATGATTGCTGCTGTAAGCATCAATCTCGCTGGTGTAAACGGCGAGCGCGCCTATTGTCTCTGAGCCTTTGGTCAGCGGGAAGACCGCCGCCGTGCGGTATCCCGCATCATTCGAGCCCAGGAAATTGTGTAGGTCGAGCATCGGGTCGGTGTTGCTCATCGGGCGCCCGTTGATGACGACCCAGCCCGTGATCCCGTGTCCGGCGGCGAGGCTGCGGTCACGAATTAATTCGGCGTTCTTGCCGAAAACGTATGATGCGACGGCGCTACCGTCATCAGGCTGGCGCAGGTAGACGACACAGGTGGTGAAGGGAATCATCCGCTCGACGCGGTTGACGGTCAACGTCACAACGTCGCGCACGTCTATGCTCGTGCTGAAGGTTTGCGCCATCTCGTAAAGCGCGGCCACTTCGGCGTGTGCGGCGCTGATCTGTTTAAGGTAATGGGGCGTCTCAGGCTCGGCTTGCGCAAGGCCCGCTGCCGGAGCGGCGTTCAGGGCGCTTTCGGACAACCCGGCCTGCGTCGTCGGCGTGAGCGCGGGCGCCTGGCTCGACCTGTGGGCCGCGATCTCTTCTTCATACCTGGGCAGGTTTGCCAGAAAGGCGTCGACTACCTGCGGGTCGAATTGAGTGCCCGCGTTTTCTCTGAGAAGCTCGCAAGCCTCTTCGCGCGAAAGCCCCTTGTGATACTGGCGGTCTTCGCGCACGGCGTCAAAACAATCGACTACGGTGAGTATGCGCGCGGTCTTGGGAATCTGCTCGCCCTTAAGCCCGTCCGGGTAGCCGCGTCCATCCCATCGCTCGTGGTGGTGGCGGACTATCGGGACTACGGGGTAAGGGAAATTCACGCGCTCCATGATCTGCGCGCCCACGACCGTGTGCATCTTCATCTTCTCGAACTCGGCGGCGGTGAGCTTGCCGGGCTTATTCAAGATGTAGTCGGGCACGGCTATCTTGCCCACGTCGTGGAGCAAGGCTCCGGCTTTGAGCGCTTCTATCTCCAGGTCGCTCAACCCGAAGTGGCGAGCCAGCCCGCACGCGTAAACCTGCACGCGGTAGACGTGGTCGTGCGTGATCTCATCCTTGGCGTCGATGGCCGTGGCCAGCGCTTCGACCGTGGCGAAGTGCAGGCGGCTGATGTTTTCCGCAGCCTTCGTGCGTTCGTCCGCCTGTTTGAAATAGAAATGGCACGTTGCGATGATGATAGCCACAAGCGGCCCGGCTGCCAACAGCGAGCTTATGCCATAATTCTTAATCGCAAGGTATATCAATCCTGCGGCCGATGCGCTCGCGGCAGAGGTCAGACTGACCCACAGGTAGTTCGCACGCCACAACGGCAAGAGCGCTTTGCCTTGCTTGAGCGCGTTGTGCGCGGCCATAAGCATCGTGTTGAGGAAGAAGTAGATGGTTGAGAATAACAACAGGTTTGCAAACCAAGTGGCGCTGCTGAGAAAACCGAAATCACCGAGCCGGCTCAAAGTCCACTGAAACAGGCTGGCTGATGCGAAGATCGAGATGGACATTATGGCGGGGCTGCCGAGCCTGCTCGTCCATCGCCGCGAAGTCCTGTAAGAGGCGGCGAACGCATCTGTGACGGCGACGATCACGGCTGCGTGCGCGCCCAGATAGAGCGCGGCCAGGAATATAAAGATGTCGGAGGGAGTGACCGAGGTCTGTGTGCCGGGGATGCGCACGGGGTACAGCCCTGCCAGATAGACGATTCCCATCAGCAGGACTGTTTTGAGTATTTCGTCTCCGGCAAGGCTCGCCGTGCCTGCCGCCGCATAACCGAGCGCGAGCGCGCCCAGCAAATTCGTCGCCCACCAGTATGTGCGAAGGCCACGGCTATAATCTGACATCTCAATCAATCTCATAATCCCCGCCTTCTCCCCTGCGTTATGGCTCGCCCTGGTTGTACAACTCGCTCAACATTATGCCTTCGCTCAAGACTACGCCTTCGCTTAAAACAACGCCTTCGCTCAGCACAACGCCTTCGCTTAAGACTACGCCCTCGCTTAGGACTACGCCTTCGCTCAATACAACGCCTTCGCTCAGGACTACGCCTTCGCTTAAAACAACGCCTTCGCTTAAGACGACTCCCTGACCCGCAATCAGCCCGTTGCTGATCGCAAGCCCGTTAATGAACACCCCGGATGACCCGGCCAGCAGGTCTGCGCTGATGACGCCCGGTGTTATCAAAAACCGAGCGGTTGTAATCGGCGAGTCATTGACCGTCACCCTGTCGCGCACCCAGACCAGCTTCGGGTCGTAAATTCGCTGGTAATACTTGAAAAGGTCCGTCCCGCCTAGAATGTGCGAGCCGCCTGCAAAGATGTAACGGCCCCAATTAAAACTCCGACCGCCGACGGTCGAAACCGGCGCGGGCATCTGCTGTCCGGAGCGCAGTATCAGGGCGCTGTCCCTCATACCGCCCGAGGCAATAAGCTGCGCGATGTCTGTGCGCAACACGCCCGCCAACCGCGTCGCGCCTTCGATATTCATCAAGCCCGCGCCTTGCTGACAGATGTTCGACATCGGCAGTTGCTCGGCGGTGTATTGCAAGATAGCTTTGACGAGCGCCGGCGTAAGGCCGGGATTCTTTTGCAACAACAGCGCCACCGCGCCTGCCACTGTGGGAGCGGCTATCGAGCTTCCGCTCAACTGCATAAAGGCGCGCGACCCCGTGCCGCTATCGTGGAGTTGCGGGTAATTTTCCGGCAACCACGCATTATTCGACTCTGCGGCAACTATCCTGTTGCCGGGCGCGACCAGGTCGGGCTTTAGCAGGTTGTCATAATGCTTGACGTTCGCGGCGTCGAGCGAGTAGCCGCGCGTCGGGCCGCGCGAGCTGAAATAGGTTATCGATTCGTCATCGCGCAGATCCGTTTGATGCGTGTTGACTGCGCCGACTGTGATGACCGTGGGATCGTTGCCGGGCGAGCAGATGCTGCCGTAGCGTTCCAGCCCGTCAATCGTCGATCCGTAGTTGCCCGCCGCCGCCACGACCGTAATGCCCGCCGCCGTCGCGCGCCGCACCGCGCGGCACAGCGGGTCGGTGACGTATGATTCGCTCGACGCAGCGCCGAGGCTCAGGTTTATCACTTTGATGTTGCGAGAGACGCGGTTGGCAATGACCCAATCGATGCCCGCGATCACGTCGCTGGTTTGCCCGAGCCCGCGCTTGTTGAGCACTCGGACGTCTATCAGACTTGCGTTAGGAGCTACGCCGTTGAAACCGCGTGATGTGCCGCTGCCGATTGACTGACCCGCCGCCGTGCCCGCGACGTGCGTGCCGTGTCCATAGCCGTCCTTGTTCTCCAAACCTATCAAATCGAGGAGGCTGGAGATAATGCCGAGCTGGAGCAGGTACTGAGCCAGGTTGGAGTTACTCGATACGGTGTCGGTCCTGGCGGTGACGCGCGAAAGGCCGAGCAGATTGCCGAGGCTGCCGAATTCGCTGTGACCGGCATATATGCCGGAGTCGAGGATGGCGATGCCGACGCCGCTGCCGTCAAGCCCGCTGTATTTCTGAGAAAGAGCATGGTAGGTCCGCACCATGCTCGCGCCGGTTACGACTTCAAGATGGCTGGCGCTCTGCTGCGCCAGATGGTCAGCCGACATTCGTTCGACGTCTGTTCGCCCGGCAATCGTTAACAGACGGTTTTTCGGCAACTCTACCAGCAGGCCGTTGATCGAGCTGAATTGACGCACGACCGTTCCGCCCTGTAGCAGTATGGCTGTAATCAAACTCGACTGAACCGGCCCGACCGTCTGGATCAGGACGCGCACAGTCTGCCTGTCAGGATTAGACCATACCGAGTTGACGCTGCCGCCCAGCGCCTGCTGCAAAGCCGACGACAGCTTGTTTACCGCACCGGGCTGTTGAGCCTGCGCTTCATTGCGCGGGAACACTGCGACAAGCAGAGCCAGCGTAAGCAGGACCGGCAGAAGGCGACACACCCCACGCCGAATTAATGATGTCGTAACAAGTAATTTCTTCATACGCTTTCCTGGGAGCCAAGCAATTCTCGCCATCCTTCTGGCAAGCCCGGTGCCGAAAGCGTAACCATTCGGTAGCTGTAATCACCCATACTCCGAAACGTGTTATGAAACGAGACATTTATCTCTCGTCTTCTCTCTTGGTTTTCCGCAATTTGGTTCGTAGGCATCATTATTTCGGGTGAGCGGTGAGTCAAACTGACTGAATTATCGGCGTCAGGATGACCAAACAATTAGTTATTTTGGAGGCGGCGGCTTGTCGTCGCTTTTGAGTTAGGTATAAAGTATCCCGGCCATTATGGGAAGATCAGAGAAGCTCGATCTCAAGGAATACATATCTTCGAAAGAGAAAAAGCAGGGATACGTAAATCGGCTTTTCGAGACCATCGCGTCCCGCTATGATTTCTTCACCGTTTTTATGTCGTACGGGATGGATCGCGGCTGGAAGCGCAGGCTGATCGATATGGCAAGCCTCAAGCCGAACGAGCGCGCTTTGGACCTTGCTTGCGGGACCGGCGATATCACGTTTGAGATTGCCCGAAGGTTGAAACAGGGCCGCGCGGTCGGGCTTGACATAACGCGAGGCATGCTTGAGATCGCCGAGCGAAAACGGCGCGAGGCCGGAGTTGCTAACGTAGACTTTCACCGGGCGGACATTATGCATCTGCCGTTCGAGGATGAGACGTTTGACTGCGTGACGGGCGGCTATGCGCTGCGCAACGTGCCTGATGTTGAAGGCGCGCTTATGGAGATAAAGCGAGTGCTGAAGCCAGGCGGGCGGTTCCTCTCGCTCGATTTCGGCCAACCGTCCAACAAGATTTATCGGTGGCTTTATCTTAATTACCTGATCGTCGTCGGGTCGGCTGTGGGAGTTATCATGCACGGCGACCGGGATACGTACCGTTACATACCCGAATCGCTCAAGCTGTATCCGGGCCAGCGCGGTGTGCGCCGGTTGATGGACGGCGCGGGGTTTGTCGAGACGGGCTTTCGAGAATTCGGCGGCGGAATAATGGCGATCAATTACGGCGCGAAGCCTGACGCGAAATGAAAGCTTCCCTTTTCATCACCTGTCTTGTAGACCAATTCTTCCCCGAAGTGGGCGTGAGCATGACCGGCCTGCTCCGCCGTCTCGGCGTAGAGGTAGACTTTCCCGCCGCTCAGACCTGTTGCGGCCAGCCTGCTTTCAACAGCGGCTTTCGCCGCGAAGCGCGAGATTTGGCCGCGCGCTTTATCTCTATCTTTGAGGAGAGCGAATACGTCGTAGCCCCGTCCGGCTCTTGCGCGAGCATGACGCGAATATTTTACTCAGACCTTTTCAAAGATGATCCCGGGATGTTGGAAAAAGCGAAAGGACTTGCTTCTCGCACTTTTGAATTCACGGAATTTCTGGTCAACGTCCTTGGCGTCACGGATGTCGGCGCGCGCTACAGGGGCCGGGTGGCTTTGCATCAATCCTGTCATCTGCTCCGCGAGCTGAAGGTGAGGACCGAGCCTTTGCGGTTGCTCAAAGCAGTAAAAGGCATCGAGCTTGTAGAGATGGAGCGCGCCGAAATGTGCTGCGGGTTCGGCGGGCTCTTTTCTATAAAGTACCCGCACATTTCGGGCGGCATACTTCAAGAGAAGATCGATTGTGTGCAACGGTGTGGAGCAGACACCGTGGTGGCAAGCGACATGGGTTGTCTGATGCAGATAGCGGGTGGGTTGAGCCGCCAGCGCGTCCCCGTCAAAACCATGCATATCGCCGAGCTTCTAGAGAAAAGATGATTCTGCATTTATGCACGTTAATACTGAAAAGTTCATAGAGAACTCGCAGGCGGCGACTGAAAACGCCGCACTGCAATCGCGGCTGCGCGTGCTTAACAGGTTTACAGTGATGCGCGAGGCCGCTTTCCGAGACCTCGAAGACGGCGAGGCTCTGCGCGACCGCGCGCGCGCCATCAAAGAGGAGGCCATAGCCCATCTCGATAAGTATTTGCTCCAGCTTGAAGAGAGCGTCGCGCGACTCGGCGGCCGTGTCCACTGGGCGCGAACAGCAGGCGAAGCCGTCGGGATCATTCTTGAGCTTGCGCTCAAGAACTCGGTCAAGCGGGTGGTCAAGAGCAAGTCTATGGTCACCGAAGAGATCGAGCTGAACGAAGCGCTCGAAGCCGCAAACATCGAAGCTGTAGAGACAGACCTGGGCGAATACATTGTCCAGCTTGCGCGCGAAAAGCCTTCGCATATCCTCGCCCCCGCGATTCATAAATCTAAAGGCGACGTTTCGGAGCTGTTCCGAGAAAAGCTCGGCACAGGCGATTTAAGAGAAGCCGAAGAGTTGACCCTTGCGGCGCGCAAACAGTTGCGCGAAAAATTCTGCACCGCTCAGATGGGCATCACCGGGGCCAATTTTGCCGTAGCCGAAACCGGAACAATCGTGCTCGTAGAAAACGAAGGCAACATACGATTGAGCACTACGCTGCCGCGCATACACGTCGCGCTGATGGGCATAGAGAAAGTCATCCCCAGGCTTTCGGACCTTGCCGTCTTTCTGAAGATACTTGCGCGAAGCGCGAGCGGGCAGAAGATGTCCAGCTACGTTTCATTCATCACGGGCACGCGCCGCGCCGGGGAAACGGACGGCGCGCGCGAGTTTCATCTGGTGATCCTCGATAACGGGCGTACGCGCCTGCTCGCGGACCCGGAGAAGCGCGAGTCGCTTTACTGCTTGCGCTGCGGAGCGTGCTTGAACGTCTGCCCCGTGTATCAGAAGATCGGCGGCCACGCTTACGGCTCGGTCTACTCGGGCCCGATAGGATCGATCATCACGCCGCCCATGGTAGGGCTTGAACGGGCGAAAGATTTGCCTTTCGCGTCTTCGCTGTGCGGCGCGTGTCGCGAAGTCTGCCCGGTGCGGATAAATATTCCGCACATACTCTTGAACCTCAGAAGCGAATGGGCCGAACCCGTGAATGACAATCGCGCCGGGCCGAAGCTTTCAGAAAGAGCGGCTATAAAAGCATGGGCCCTGGCGATGCGCCACCCGAGGATTTACAACCTGCTCTTTAGACTGACGGCGCTCTTTCAAGGCCCGCTGCTCAAAGACGGTAAGTTCGACCGACTGCCTTTCGCTTTAGCGGGCTGGACCGCGAATCGAGATTTCCCACCCGTTGCGAGACGCCCTTTTCGCTCGCTCTGGCGCGATATGGAGAAACGATAAACCGTGACACACCCCGCGCGCGAAGAGATGCTTTCAAAAATCAAGGCCGCTTTGAACACCCAGGCGCATCAGGAAATCTCAAGCTTCGGTGGCTATGCGAAAGCGTCGGCGGACGAAATCCGGCGAAGATGTGACGAAAAGCGCGAGCGGTTGATCGACCAGTTCGGAGCAGAACTCGCGCGAGTCGGAGGCCACCTTTTTCGAGTCGCAAACGTCGCCGCAGCATTGGAATATATCGAGCGGCTCGCGGTTGCGACGGGCGCGAAACGGGTGATCGGGTGGGATGCGCCGCTTATTGAGAATCTAGCGCTCGCCGGTTCGCTCGAAAAATTCGGCGTGGAGTTTTTGTCTGATCGCGCAGGGGAGATCGATTTTGTCAGGGCTGCGATTGATTCCGACATCGGAATCACAACGGTTGATTATGCGCTGGCCGACACCGGGACGCTCGTGCTGATTTCAGGTGAAGGCCGCGCGCGCGCGGCCTCGCTCGTTCCTCCTGTTCACGTCGCCATAGTCGAAGCGCGGCAAATAATCGCCGGGCTTGATGATCTCTTCGTTTTGCTTGCGGAAAACGAGAGAGAGTTAGCGAGCGCCATCACTTTTATCACGGGGCCAAGCCGCACGGCTGATATTGAGCTGACGCTGGTCGTAGGCGTTCACGGGCCTCAACAGTTGCACGTCATTCTACTGACAGATTAACAACCCTGACGGCATTTCTTTCCTTTGTTGTTCGCCGACGAACAAGTATTATTAGCCGCGTAGTAAACAAGCAGGATCAGATCGGTTTTCAATCCATCGTACAATAATGCAAGAAGATTCACCGCAGAGACACAGAGGACGCAAAGATGGCGCAGAGAAAACCATATTCTGCTCTGCGCCCGCTCTGCGTTCTCTGTGTCTCTGCGGTGAGATGTCTCTCCAATACTGCAATTTGTTTTAAGGAGGCCGGAAAGCCTGTGGCAACAGAGACAGCTAAGGAAAAGCGAGAGGCGAGGGAAGCGCGTTCCGGGCTTGAAGCGTGGAAAGAGTCTGAGCTGCCAAGCCCGCCCAACGCGAAGGGGCTAAAGATTCTGGGCATCATAGGCCCCGGAGCGATAATACTCGGCACATCAATCGGCAGCGGCGAATGGCTTCTCGGCCCGGCTGCTTTTGTAAAACACGGACTCGCATTGCTGTGGGTGACTCTGGTTGCAGTATGGCTGCAAACGATATTCAACACAGAGTTGATCCGGTACACGCTCTACACTGGCGAGCCTGTCGTGACGGGATTTATGCGCACAAAACCCGGCTCGACTTTCTGGGCATGGTTTTACGCTTTTCTATATTTCCTGCAAGCGGGCTGGCCCGCCTGGGCGGGGTCTGCTGCCGGAGCCGTCTTCTTTTTGTTCGCGGGGCGAATGGCCGGAGCGGAAGACGCAAACGGGGTCTATCTGTACGGCGTAGGAACATTCCTCGTCTGCGTCGCGATACTGGTATTCAGCGGCAAGCGCATCGAGCACACGCTTGAAATACTCAACTGGGTGATGGTGCTCTCTATCCTCGGCACGATGCTTCTGCTGTGCGTGATATACGCAAGCCCTCAGAGCTGGCTGGCGACCGCCGCAGGCTTTGCGGGGTACGACCTCGGCGCGGGAAAGTTTAATTTCGTCCCCTCGGGCGTAGACTGGTTTTTGATAGGCGCGTTCGCGGCCTATTCGGGCGCGGGCGGCGTCGCCAACCTGACCGTGTCAAACTATGTGCGGGACAAAGGCTACGGGATGGGGCAAAAAGTGGGCTTCATCCCGGCGGCTGTCGGCGGCCAGAAAGTGAAGCTCGCGCACCTGGGGATGGTCTTTAAAGTTGAGCCTGAAAGCATGAAGCGATGGCGCGGCTGGTGGCGCATCATAAGCGCAGACCAGTGGGGAATATTCTTTGTGGGCGCGATACTCGGCATGGGGCTGCCGGCCATCCTCTACACCTCTTTCATCGAGCCGGGCAAAGAGATTCGCGGCCTTGCCGTCGCCGCAGAGTTAGCCAACGCAATGGCCCGGCGGGGCGGCGCGGCGCTCGCTCTTATTCTTGCGCTGATGAGCGTGTGGGTTCTATTCAAGACCCAGCTCGATTCCTTAGAAGGCATGGTGCGCGCGGTCACAGACATTCTGTGGAGCGGCAGCGACCGCATCCGTAACTGGCGCGGCGGCGATGTGAGAGTTGTCTATTACAGCGTGCTGATAATCGTCGTTCTCTGGGGAATACTGGCCCTGCGGCTGACGCAGCCCATCATCTTGCTACAGATGGGCGCGAACGTCGCGGGAATTGTATTTATCATAAGCTCGCTGCACGTGCTCTATATCAACACGCGGCTTTTGCCTAAAGAGCTGCGCCCGCCGCTCTGGCGGCGCGCGGCGCTGATCTTTGTAGCCCTCTTTTATTCTTTCTTCGTCTACCTCTGGCTGATGGGCGGTTTTATCCCTGACAAAGAGAAAGGCTTTCTCTTCAACATACCCAGGTACCTCAGTCAGTGACGAAGCCAGGCTGTAATCAATATCTCATCAAAACGGCTTTGCAAAAAAAAACCTTGCCTGTATATTTGTGGCGGCATCTCAGGTGTTTTTCCATTTGTAAGTAATTCAACCCTCAGTCCGGTTGATCTCCCAAGGCAAAAAAACATTCAGCGTCCGAGTTGCTTTCGAATGAAAGGAGAACAGAGAAATGACTAGTGACATCAATAACACAGACCCGACAGGCTGGACCCCGGAGCTTGTGCAAGAGTATATGTCGGGGGCCGCGCGGCTGGAGATGTGGACGATTCCGCTCTACCTTTGCGTGGCCTACTCGATCAAAAATCCGGATGACCCCAACACGCCTATTTCCTTGCCCTCAGCGCTTCAGGCAATTGATGAAGCAAACCTCACAGGTATAGAAGATTCGCAGGCGATCCGCGATAAACTGGCAAATGACAGCGGGCTATTGGCCAAGTTTGCTTTTTATTCAATCCTCACGGTCGGCATTCAAGAGATGCTGCACACGGAGCTGGCATCCAATGTTTGCAACGCAATCGGCGGCACGGTTGACTATACCGGAGTGAACGGCAGCCTCGCGCCCGTCTATGACGCCGAGCACGTGCCTTATATCAAAGTCCCTGCCGATGTCGCGCCGCTTGTAAAACTCGGCCCGCTCGACAAGGATTCGATTACGCTGCTGCAATGGATCGAGCATTACACGAACCCTTCAACGAACAACGGGCCGCAAGCTACATACGACACGATCGGCGATTTCTATCAGGCGGTGCAGTCCGGCTTAGACAGTATGTGGACCGACCTTTACCCGCAAACGGGTTCGCCCACGCCTGCCGATCTGCGACAGAAAGATGATTGGCAGACTAAAGTGAGCGGACAGACGGTAGAAGAGTATTCTTTCAGCATAACAGTCTCAGGCGCTTCGAGTGATGCCAAAACTCTTGCCGATCAAGCCATCGCGGGTATCGTCAGCCAGGGCGAAGGCGCGACGGGCGATCATATCTTAGTCAACCCGACCTTTCGGATGAAGGATGGTAATCAGATAGAGATCGTCTTTGACACCTTCACGCACTGGGAGCGGTTTACCATAATCAAAGACCTTCTGGACGCGGGAGTGACGATAGACACCTGGCAGGCCGAGGTTAACCCGCCCGACCCGGTTTTACTGGCGGGGATTCAGCAGGCAATGCGTCAGAGCCTCTCTTCATTCCTTGATGCTCTCACCGCAGGCTTTAACTCTACGAATCCGTTAAACCTGGATGCAATGTGGGACCTCGGCTCGCGTATGTATGAGGCCTGGCAGAATGGAGGCGTTCCGGACTTCACATACGATATCTACACCGCGCCGCAATACCCGCACGCCTGCCAGGGGCTGAACGACTGCGCGGGCCAGGGCGCTCCTATTTCCGGCACGACCGAGCCGACGGGCAAGCAAGCAGGCGACGGCTATTGCGCGACCGCCTGGTTTCATACGTGCGGGACGGATAACCAGTGTAAGAGCCAGGGAGGCTGCGGCTTTGCCGTCACGAGCGACCCTAATGACTTTACGAATAATTGGCTGCCCAACGAGAACAGTTGTAAAAGCAAGGGCGGCTGCGGCGCTCCTATCCCGGAAAAGCAGGCCTTCAACAGTAAATCCGCGCCGAAGGAGTTCCCTGATGGAAGCCAGTGCGCCGGGGCATCCGTCTGGGAGCGGGCGCGCGTCCGGCTTGCCGCCAAATATAACAAAAGCGTGAACGATCTACCCCCGGTAGAGACCAACGCCTTGCGAAAGGCGCTCAGCCCTACATCCACCTGATCGGGTTAAGGCGCGAGGGAGGAAAAGATTTGAAATCTCAAATTTCAAATTCTCTTCCTCCCTCACTCTCTTGGAGACAGCAATGAATGAGCCGCGTTTTAGTTATCCCGATCTGGGCTTTGGGGTGGGACTTCGCAGAGAGCACTTCGAATACATCCTGAGCCGCAGACCGGAAGTCGATTGGTTCGAAGTTATTTCGGAAAATTTCATGGACTCGCGCGGGCGTCCGCGTTATGTGCTGGACCAGATAGCCGAGCGCTACCCCGTAGTCCTGCACGGCGTATTGATGTCGATAGGCAGCACAGACCCGCTGGACTTCGATTACCTGCGCAAGCTGAAGCGGCTGGCCGACGAGACTGGCGCGGTGTGGGTTTCCGATCATCTCTGCTGGACGGGCGTGCTTGGGCGCAACACTCACGACCTGCTGCCCGTTCCTCTGAATGAAACGATGCTAAAACACGTGGTCGCTCGAATACGAATGGCGCAGGATGTACTTGAGCGACCGCTTATACTTGAAAACCCCAGCACCTACGTCAGCTTTGCAAGCGATACGTTTAGCGAGTGGGATTTTATCTCTTGCATGGCCGAAGAGGCCGACTGTGGATTGTTGCTGGATGTGAACAATGTTTATGTGTCGAGCATCAATCACGACTTCGATCCGGTCGGCTACGTCAAGGGCGTACCACACAACCGCATCGTGCAGTTTCATCTGGCAGGGCACACCAACTGCGGGTCTTACCTGATCGATACACATGACGGCGAAGTCATTGCACCCGTCTGGGAACTTTATCGGCTCGCGCATCAACTTACGGGCGGGGCCTCGACTCTGCTGGAATGGGACGCGAACATTCCTGAATTTCCCGTGTTGCACGCAGAATCGCTCAAGGCCCGCGACGTTACAAAAAACGGATTCGTTTTCGCAAGCCGTTTCGACTTGCCTGTCGAAGAGACGAGCGGGCAAACAACAGCGGTTTCAAATCCCCTGCATATAATTACGCCGGAGCTTGTATGAACGATAATCCGACTGAATTGATTCGAATACAAGGTTGGATGCAAACGGTAATAACGCATCCGTCGGGCATACGAGCGGGCATTGCTTCTGAAGCGGCTCGACAAGATTTCGACACGGCGTTTGAAGATATAGAAAAAATCGTTTCGCGATCCAAAGCGCTTACCGGCGCAGAGCGGTTGATGATCTACAGCCGTTCATATCACGCGCGGCTGCTGGAATGCTTTCGAGCGGAATTCCCCTGCGTCTTGCACGCCCTGGGCAACGAGCTGTTCACGGATTTCGCCATCGAGTATCTGAAATGTTATCCGCCGCGAAGCTATACGCTGCATGACCTGGCAAAAAACTTTCCGCAATTTCTGGCAGAGACTCGCCCGGACGCCTCGGCTCCGCTTGCCGAGCGAGAAACGTGGCCCGATTTTATTATCGATCTGGCAATCCTTGAGCGAGCGTTCATCGAAGTTTTTGACGGCCCCGGCAGCGAAGGCCAATTGCTTGCCCGCGCCGGTCAAATTACGGCGCTTGATGATGAGCGGTTTACGCAATTGCGGCTTGCGGCTGTTCCCTGTTTACGCTTGCTAGCCTTTCGCTATCCGGTCCTGGCTTATTTTAATGAGGTGCGAGAAAAAAAAGAGCCTGATATGCCCGCGCCGTCCGACACTTTCCTGGCGGTGAACCGTATGAACTACAGGATTCATTTCTCAACTCTCACTTCGGAGCAATACCGTGTGCTGGCGTCGATAGTGTCCGGCCTTCCCGTAGCCGAGGCACTCACCAGTGCATCCGAGGTCACAGGTTATGATCACAATTGGCTTGCCGCACGAATGCGTACCTGGCTTCGCGACTGGGTAGACGGTGGCTTCTTTCTCCAGTAATCTGTCAAAAGTTAATCTTGCATCTCCGATGAAGGGTTAGAGCTATGGAAATTGCGATTCTCATATTTGAACGTCTTACAGCGCTTGATGCCATCGGGCCTTATGAAGTGCTGAGATCGATGCCCGACAGCACGGTTCGCTTTGTGGGCAAAGCGCCGGGACCTGTTCGCACGGACGCGGGCAGCCTCGCGCTCGTAGCAGATTACGCGCTTGAAGATGTAACCGCGCCCGACATACTCGTCGTGCCCGGCGGGCCGGGGCAAGTCGCTTTGATGGACGATAACAGAGTCCTTGAATGGATACGCCGCGTCCACGAAACTACACGATGGACTACTTCCGTTTGTACAGGGTCGCTTGTGCTTGCGGGAGCGGGTTTGTTGAAGGGATTGCGAGCCACCACGCACTGGCTGGCGATGGACGTGTTAAGAGAGCTTGGGGCCGAGCCGACGCTTGAGCGAGTTGTCCGGCAGGGTAAGATCATCACCGCCGCAGGAGTCTCTTCTGGAATCGACATGGCTTTAAGGCTTGTTGCGCTTGAGCGCGGCGAAGAGATGGCTCAGGCCATACAGCTTGCGATTGAATATGATCCGCAACCGCCGTTTGACGCCGGGTCGCCCGAAAAAGCCCCGCCCGCAGTTGTCGAGCGATTACGCAGCCGCAGCCGGTTCATCATGCGAGGCTGAGCGGGAACGCTGGAGCTTCGAAAACATCGGCTGTCATTTATTAAGTCCCATCTATATTAGCAAGTTTGCAAATCTCTGGTAGGCGGGCGGGTGAGCGGCTCACCCCAGATGCGACGCGCGGTCGATTGGGCGCTTGAAGGATTCCGACAGGCGGGCGTAGATGAAGTTCATACCGAAAAGTTCACTCAACGTGTCTTCTTACTGATCGGCCTCCGACGCAAGCTGGCGGGCCGACCTGGCCGTGCTACCCTTCGGCGGCCAGGTCGGCTTGTCGATCATTCTTATTTTCGGCTATGACCGCTTTTTTGTATCTGGTCAGCGCCCGGCGGCAGTTGGGTAATTATAGAGAGAAACGGTTGCGGTTCCTTTGCTCGGTGTCTGAGCAGCAGCAGACCCCACGCGACACCGGATAGAATGACCGGAATGGCGAACCAGAAAATCACTAAGCTTCCACCGCTGATGGATAGCAGTAAAATAGGAACTGTTAGGAAGAGTAATAAGCTTGCAGGGACGCTGACATTTTCAAGTAATTCCTTGAGCCCCTCTTGCTTTCTAAGTATCACCGAGAGGATGCTCACAATCTGGCTGAGAAGCGAATGCCGGTTCGCTTGATCGAATCTTCGAGACGAGCCAGCGCTGTGAGCAACACTTACTCCTACTTTGATGTTTTCCTTCTTGGTTGACATAAGAACCCCCTATTTTGCGAACGACCTTCCGGAGGTTCCAATCTCGGCGGTCACGATACGCTCGATTTCCTTCAAATGTATGAGTATCATGACCTTGACAATAGCCGACTGGAAACCTCCAGTTGCGTGAGGAAGGGGGGACTATTGCAAGTAGCCCCCCCTTCCAAAACAGCCTCTTCGGCTGGAATCAACCCGATTCCAATAATATTGACGCCCTGCCATGCACATATTTCCCATGCTTTTATTGACAAGGCGTCATACTCAATAAAATGAGCAACAATTGAATTGATGACCTCTTACGACCGGTTTGACAACGGTTCGAAAACCACAGCCCTTACTACGGCCACCTGAAATCTTTTCGTCGCGAGGGAAAAAAGCGGCGGCCCGACGTCTATAACTACAAAGGTGGGAAGTTAATTCTTTTAAGAGGCGACGGCGACTTTTTATATGCTGTTGCAAGCGGGTCGGGAAACAGGAGGCACACTCACGTCTATTTAGCTCTCGCCTGAAAGCGCCGCCCGCATGAGGATAAAAATGGATCAATCAAACGGTTCCGATGAGGGAGACGTGTTTAGTCTTGTCCGTAAGGCTAAAGAAGGGGATAGCGAAGCATTACGAGAGTTGCTGGATCACCCTGTTGTGAAGGGGCGGGCTTTGAGGATTTGCCAGCGCATGTTTCGGAAAAATCCGAAGTCCGGATACTACCGCGATGCCGATGATTTGATGCAGGACCTTTTCTTTTCATTCTGGAATAACCTTGAGAAATTTCGTTGCGAGCACGGCGAAGCATCCTTCTGGAGCTTCATCGAAAGAATCGCCCACAATATTCATGTGACCCACCTTCGCCAATTGACGCGAGAGATGGAGCAATCCGAAGAAAGAGAGCTTGATGAATGGAAAGTGCCCTCTCAAGAAGACCAGCACTTGCTTCTCTCGATAACGGAGGTTATGGACTCTCTTGATGAGAGAGAGCGATTAATCCTGGAGCATAGATTGAACGGCGTGACTCTGGAAGATATTCCGAAGGAAGCCAATCTTGATATAACCAAGTTGACCGTCCATAGGATTCTCGAAAATATTCAGAAGAAATTTTTAGAAGGTGTCGAAGGCAGTACGGATAAAAAGATCGCAAAGCAAAATCAAATAAAAAAGCAAAACCGTAAGAAGGCCGGACAAGACCAGGTAGAGCCTGAACAGACCCGAAAAGAGTCTGAATAGGTCTTGCGTATCGCGCGACATATTCCTCACCGCCCCTCTCCTCTTTTCTTTAATCGCCCTCATCTCAAGCGCGGATTGCCGATCACATTACTCTGCCTGACTCAAGCGACTAAGCATCAGTGACTCAAGAACCGGGGCCTTTTGAAGCACGCGACTCAATATCAAAGATTGAAAAAATATTAGCGGGAAAAATCCGAAAGAGACGCGTCTCTACTTGTGAAAGGCTTTAAAAGACCGATTTAAAAGTCCGAAACTGAAAGGAGAATACAAATGGCTAAGAACGTTGTGCTAAAGGTAGTTTTGCTCGTAGTGCTGGTTGTGATTATTGCGGCGGCAGTGTTTGCTCGTCCGGCCGAAGCAGCGGGGAATCTCATTCAACTCCAAGCAAGAACTCTTTTGCTGAATGGAGATATTGGCCATGACTTGGGTTCTCTAAACCTCATCACCCTGGGTGGTAAAACTGGATCCCTGTTCCTCAAAGAGAGCCTCTATAAGCTCAACCTGCTGCCTTCGACAGATGAACTGAAAATAGCGATTCGTTCTCTAAGTCTGACAGATCTGAGCGGGGCCAGGGCGATTGATCTGCTGACGCTATGCTAACAAATAATTGAAGGCCAGAACAGGTTCTGGCCTCATACCCAGACCTCAGGCTTGGATTGAGAAAGGCTTTGTTTATTCGGCAGGCGTTTTCAATCCAAGCCTAAGGTTTACTGGAATCGAAACGAGTCCGGAGGGCGAGATTATGAACGGGACATTAATAGAAGGGGATCTAGCCGCGGAGGTACGACTGTGCACCCTGAAGAATTTTTATGACCGCATGGTGCAAAGCGAGATTTATAGGGCTTACATTGTTTATGATAGAGGGACATTTTCATTATCTCACCCCGACCTGTTGGCGCCGATACAGGCTTTCTTTGACTCGTCGCCTGCTTTTGCGGATCACGAAGCGGTGTTCATAGGTCGGGAAGCAGACGTGGATACACTGTTCTTCGCATTCGTGCATAACACGAGGAGAGGTTTGTCGCAGGGCGGGTTACGCTTTTGCAAATATTCTTCACTCGCTGAGCTGCTGGAAGATGGGCTGAGGCTCTCACAGAGCATGACGCGAAAAAACGCGCTTGCAAAACTATGGTGGGGCGGCGGCAAGGGGATCATGCCCTTGCCTTTCGGCCTTAATGATGCGAGCGAAATCGCGTTTGATGAGCGCAAGAGGTACTTTGAAGCATACGGCAGATTCGTAGCGAGCCTGCGCGGCGTCTACTACACCGCAGAAGACCTGGGAACGTCCACCGAGGACATGGCGATCATTCTCAGGCATAATCGTTTCACAACCTGCCTGCCTACGGCGATGGGCGGCAGCGGCAATCCTTCCCCTTATACGGCTCAGGGTGTGATCCGTGGGCTGGAGGCGGCCTGGAGATTTCTGGAGAAGGCCAACTCCCTTAAAGGAGTCAAGGTCGCAGTGCAGGGAGTAGGCAACGTAGGAACCGAGCTTGTGTGCGCCCTTGACGATGCCGGGGCCGAGGTGTGGATGGCCGATTCTGCAAAGATGAGCCACCTGAAGGTGCTCAAGGAAATCCGCCCCGAGCTTCACATCGTCGAGCAGGATGACGCGGTTTATGATCTGGACGTTGATATCTTATCGCCCTGCGCGCGCGGCGCAGTCATCAACCCTCTAACGATCCCGCGATTGAAAGTGAAGCTGATATGCGGGGCGGCAAATAATATATTGAGCTCGGACGAGGATGCAAAACTCCTCTATGAGCGCAACATCGCCTTTGTTCCGGATTACATTTGCAACCGCCTGGGGATCATAAATTGCGCGAACGAGTGGATGGGATATCTGCCGGAAGACATTCAGGATGCGGTAGAGAAAGTTTATCCTGACACTCTTGAGATATTCGAGTACGCGCGCAAGTGGCGCGTCACTACGACGGAAGCCGCCGAGCACCTGGCAGACCGCGCGGCAAGGGATATTCACCCCTGGCTGCGCGATCGCGGTATAAGAATCATCCGATACCTGATAAACAACTATTGGGCTGATGCGCAGGTCTATGCTCCTGACCCAATAGCAATGAGCTGGTACGAGGCATACGTGTAGAGAGGCTCGAACGCTCGGCGGGCGGGCCATTCTCCCCACTGGATAATTTAATTACAAGAGCATGTTTATGAGCGAAAAATATTACAACGCCGTCGAAGCAGAGGCCCGGTGGAGGGAGCAGTGGGAAGTTTGGCGACTTTACCGTTGGGGCCGAAATCAGACTGATCGAGAGACGTTTGTGATAGACTCCCCACCCCCTACCGTCAGCGGCGTACTGCACATCGGCCACGTATTCAGCTACACGCATCAGGATCTGATCGCCCGTTATAAACGGATGACGGGGAAGGATGTTTGTTACCCGATGGGATGGGATGACAACGGCCTTCCGACCGAACGCCGCGTTCAAAATTATTTCAATGTTCGCTGTGACCCCTCTCTGCCTTACGACTCCAATCTTCGGCTCGAAGCCGCGCGCGAAGGGGAGCCATTGCGTATTAGCCGGGCCAACTTCATCGAGCTTTGTTATCGTATGGCGGCTGAAGACGAGAAGGCGTTCAAAGAATTGTTTACGAGGCTTGGACTGAGCATCGACTGGTCTTTTGAGTACTCGACCATAAGCGAGCACAGCCGCAGGGTTAGCCAGCTCAGTTTCATAAGACTCTTTGAGGCCGGCGAGATTTACCAGGTTAACTGCCCTTCTATGTGGGACGTAGACTTTCAGACGGCAGTCGCGCAGGCTGAGATGGAAGACCGCGAAGTCTCCGCCCTGTTTTACGATTTAGTCTTTGAAGTGGAAGGCGACGATTTAATTATCGCCACTACTCGTCCCGAGCTTCTCCCCGCATGCGTCGCCGTCATGGTGAACCCGGCTGACGAGCGGTATAGGCACCTTATCGGCAAGACGGCTATTACACCTCTGTTCCGGGTGCGAGTCCCGATTATCGGCGACTCGAAAGTCATCCTCGACAAAGGCAGCGGCGTTGTTATGGCCTGCACGTTCGGCGATGTCACCGACGTGGAATGGTGGCAACAGTATCAATTGCCGATACGCCAGGTGACCGGAAAAGACGGACGATTAGAGCCGGTTAAGTTTGGGCGCGATGGCTTTCCTAGCGACGACCCGGCATCGGCCAACCGGGCGTACGAGAGACTGGCCGGCTTGAGGGTGGAAGCGGCGCGTCGAGAGATGGTGAGCATGCTCAGGCTCTCTTCCGGGCTCAGCGGAGAGCCACAGTGCATGCTTCATTCCGTCAAGTTTTTTGAGAAAGGCGACCGCCCCCTGGAGATTTTATCTACGCGCCAGTGGTTCGTCAGACTGCTGGAGCATAAAGAAGAGTTTAAGAACCTGGGGGAAAAGATCTCATGGCACCCGACCTTCATGCGCCACAGGTATTTAGACTGGGTTTCCGGCCTGAATCAGAACTGGTGCATTAGTCGCCAGCGATATTTTGGAGTTCCGTTCCCTTTGTGGTATCCTTGCGACATCAACGGGAATCCGGAGTATGACAAGCCCATACTCGCGCCAGTTGATAGCCTGCCGGTTGACCCTCTAAGCGATACCGCGCCCGGCTATGACGAATCGCAGCGCGATAAGCCCGGCGGATTCACGGGCGATCCCGATGTGCAGGATACCTGGGCGACGAGCGCCTTAACTCCTCAGCTTGTCGCCGGTTTGGAGATTGATCGCAGGCGCTACAAAAAATTATTTCCGATGAGCATGCGACCCCAGTCACACGAAATCATTCGGACCTGGGCATTCTACACGATCGCCAAGGCCTGGTTGCACGAGCGGAGCGTGCCGTGGAAAAACATTACTATCAGCGGCTGGGTGCTCGACCCCGACCGTAAGAAGATGAGCAAAAGCAGAGGCAACATTATCACACCGCTCAACCTGTTGAACGATTATTCAGCCGACGCCGTGCGGTACTGGGCAGCGAGGGCTCGCCCGGGTGTTGATACCACCTATGATGTGCAGGTCGTTAAGGCCGGCAAGAAGCTCGTGACCAAATTGTACAATGCCGGGCGCTTTGTCTTTAGCAATCTCGCCGGTATCGACGATATGGAGGTTGAGCCGTCGGCGATAACTTCCGAATTGGATCGCAGCTTCGTTAAACGGCTTGGCGAAATCATAGTCGCCGCAACGAAATCTTATGAGCAGTTCGACTGGGCAGGCGCTCTTTCGAAAGTAGAAGACTTCTTCTGGGCAGAGTTTTGCGATGATTATTTGGAGATGGTCAAGGTTCGAGCTAAAGAAGACCCCTCGCGCGGCGACCGCCTCAGCGCCCTTGCTACTTCAAGCCTGACTCTATCTGTGCTTGTCCGGTTATTCGCTCCCGTGCTGCCGACCATAACCGAAGAGTTGTGGAGCAGGGGATTCGCGACCAAAGATGGGGATTCGAGATCAGTTCATACAAGCCGCTGGCCCTCGCTGATCGAGCTGGAACGGATCGAATCGCCCGCTCATTATGGCGAGTTTGCAAAAGCCCGCGCGATGTTGCGACAAGAGCGCCAGAAGAAAGCCCAGGCTTTCAACCCAGCGTGATCGTGAGCGACGCGGCTGTAGGTAGTATTGAAGGTCTGTATTCATATAAGAATAGCTTTAGAATATCTGATGTATAGAGCGGATTTCTAAAGGAGCTTAATCATATGTGTAACGCGTTTATCTGGAGTATGTTCGTGTCAATTGTACTGGCGCGCCCTCATAATATAGGCGCTGCGGACATGGCATGAATACTAAGTGCGGCAGTCGTATATGATTTTACTGAGTCAAAAAGCCGTCTCAAAAAAATACGGCAAAAAAACCCCCGTTGGAGCACTCGCCACTTTCCCGCGCCTTGTCTTAAACGACGGCACGAGAAAGGTGCGAGTGCTCACTTTCTTTGCTGCCAATAGCAATATTGGGAGCGTCATGACTACAAAAATAGCCAACCCAGCACAGCAGTACATCTGCATAGACGAAAATGTCGGCAAGCATCTCTACAGCTACTTCAACGAAGTACTCGGCGGTGAGGAGGCGCAAAGCTTTGAAGGGCATCTGCTGCTATGCTTCAGATGCCAGGAGTCTCTTTTAGCATTAGATTCTGTTTTCGATACGATCAGAGCTAACCGTGAACAATGGCTTAGCTCAAAAGAGCAATCGAAAACAGTGAGCGGCATTAAGACCGAGCGCGAGTAGAGTTAAAGCTACTCGCCACTCCCGGACTCGTTTATTACTCGCGCCCGGTCTTAATCTATGCCTCTGTTCGCCAGATGGCCTCTACCTGGTGGCGAAGGCCCTGCCCTGTATATCGTCTTCGGCCGCGAAAGCATAATAGTCGCTCTCGCGAACCCCCCTTTTTTGCTTGGATTTTCTTTTTGCGTGCGTTATATTACACGCCCGTCGGTTTCCGATTCAGCATTCTTGTATTCGGCTCGGTTAAGATTATTTTCTCAACGGGTAAGTTGAATGTTCTCCCGTAAATTTGCTGTCCCTTAGTCTGATCGGTGGTTTTCGCACCGGAATTCTTGAATTTAGGTCGAATGTAATTAAATCGGCCTGATGAGGTCGAAGCGGTATCAGTGTTTTGCTTATGCCGTGGCTGAAATGCCCTAAAACAGTCCGGCAATTCTCTATCATAAATAATGAAGGACAGAACCTCACAAGACGAAACGCTTCCTGATTGGACAAACGGATTGAGTAAGAAAGCTCGATCTTGTTACGAAGAATTTCTAGGCAGGTATAAGGCGCAATTAAAAAAGATCGAAAAGGTGCCGCTCGTGATTTTGGTGTGGGGTCCGGGACCAGGCGGAGGCGACCTGTACGACAAACGGTTACAAATTCGAGAGCTGTTGCGTTCCCTTGGTCATGTGGCTTTGTTCAGCGAAGAAATAAATACAGGCCCCATCCCTCCCGGTCTTTCTGCCAGAGACCTCGAAGAGTGCCAGGCGCATGAAGCCCACTGCATTATCGCGATTCAAGGTTCTCCAGGAAGCATAGGTGAAGTCCATGATTTCGCCGGGCTCATGGATATAGGTCATAAAATCCTGATCTTCATCGATGAGAGTGCTCAGGATGGCTACAGCTATAAAGGAGCGCTACAGGAATTGAAGCAACGCTATACAGACTGTGTTGAAACTTTTAATTATCCTAAAGACATCAAAGAGTGCAACCTGGTCAACTCGGTTCTGAGTAAGGTTCGAAAACTTCAAATAACAGAATGGCGAAGCCGCCTTCGGAAATAAACGGCACCACTATGGCATCTAACACGGAGCTATGGGAAGACTATCAGAAGAACATCGCGGAAAGAGATACTCTTTCTGAAGAAGAGGCTCTGTTTGTTCTTGGAGTTCTTGAGCAACTTAATAATCCCACCTCAAAAGAATTGACCGATCATTTTAAATCGAAGATTAATTCGAACAACGCAAAGATAATAGAAGCCTGGAACAAACTGCAACGAGCATCTAACCCGAAGCTTTTAGAAAACTACCGGCAGAACCACGAAGAGATAGATATTCTTGCCGATGAAAAACTTCTATTCATTCTTAGGTTTGTTCAACAACTTGATACCCCAACCTTAAAAGAGTTGGCCGATTATCTTAGCTGGACTTTGGAAGAGACAGTGGCAGACTGCATCAAACTGCAAAATGCCGGTCTGATTAAAATAAAAGATGCTAATAACCCCGATAGTCATATAGAACTCTTGCAAAAGGGAGAACGACTATTGGAGCTGGTTGAGGCAACAGCTCAGAGTAGTGAAAGCGAGGTATCGGGCGAGTCTTCAGAAGAAGAAGAAGAAGAACCGGAATATGATGAAAGCAAAACCATCCATGAATTAGCTATAAAAGCCGCTGGCGGAGACAGGGAAGCCTTACAGAAGTTATTTGAGCACAGCTACTTTCGCCGACGGCTGAAGCGAATCTGTATGTGGCTCGCCAAGCGCCACAAATTAGACCCGTCCGAGCTGGAGGATGAAGCGTACAAAAAGATCCTCATGAACATCGGTAAGTTCGGCGCTAAGGCGTCGTTCGAAACATGGTTTTCAACCCTTGTCAGGCGGCTTCACATTGACATGCTCCGCAAACAGATACGTCACGACAGGTACGTCCAAGCTCAAAAGGATGTACTACTGAGAGATGAAGCACTCAGGGCTGGGCGAGAAGAAGAAATTATAGTCGACAAAATTGCCCTGAAAGAGGCTATGAGAACACTCCTCCCAGTGGAGCGCCGTATCATCGAATTGTCGCGCGCCGGCTACAACATAGAAGAGATCAGTAAGAGGGTAAATTTATCCACCTCTCATACGCATAGAGTGTGGAAGCGGGCTATGCAACGGCTTATGGTTGTGGTATCATCCGCCGGAAATTAAGCCATTCAGCCCAGAAAGCTGTATCCTTATGACCAGTACATTTCAAAAACCGTCGTCGCCAAAAGATAAATATACCTGCATCGATATCGGCCAGGGCGAAATGGTATACGACTACTACATCGGCATGTTGGGCGATATCGCCGCACGCCGTTTTGAAGAACATTTGCTGTTATGTTTCAGATGTCAGGATATAGTCTTTAGCCTGGAGGCCATCTTCGACGTGCTTGCGGAAAAAAGGGCGATATTCTTTCCTAAGCAAGGCATGGAAGCATCAAAAGCCCTTTGCAGGCAGGTGCTGGATTCGAAGATGTCCAAACGAAACCGCATCTGAAACCTGCATATGTTCGATGCCGGGAGCCGGCTCCCCACCCATCAGGACGATAAAATATATCTGTAAGGCCTCGTACCACTTCAAGTAGTCTCTCAGAAATGACCGCCTAAACCCGCCCGGTAAAAATCTTATACTCTTCTCGCCGACATTCTTGATTAAATGAAAAAGACTCAAGCCTCTTAAAATTATTTTCGGGCGGGAAAATATCAGGTTTCGTGCGTCTATATCTTTTGGAAGTGGAACAACAAAAAATAAGCACAGAAGGAGATATAAAATGGCATATAGACGCGCAAACCAATCAGCCGTACCGGAAGGTCATCAGCTTGGATCATTAAACAATACGATAGAGCCGATCAGCATCAGGGGCAAAGCTTTTGGGAGAGGTTTTTACTGTCCTAGAGAGGGTTTAAACCATGAAACATAGGAAAATAAGGCCGGACAAACTGATTACACTGGAAACTAAATAATCTGGGGTTTTGGACATCTCCTATACCTATGCAAAAAGAACACGTGAAACTGAGCCAAATCGACCAAGATTTTTTGACTTCGCTACTTGCCAAAGGGCAAACCTCTGTCAGAGTTTTCAAACGCGCTACCGCGCTGCTGGAACTCCATCGCGGTAAGACGCTATCGGCTGTGGCAAACTCCTTGCAGGTTTCTTCCTTCACTGTTGCCACCTGGCGCGATAACTATCTCGCCAACCGTTTATCGGCCCTACACGACAAACCGCGTTCCGGCAGGCCCATTGAAATTGATGGCTCACAGCGCGCCAAGCTCACCGCCTTAGCTTGCTCTTCGCCTCCCGAAGGACGCGCTCGATGGACGCTGCGGCTGCTTGCTGACAAAGCTGTTGAACTCCGTTATTGTGATCATCTGTCGCATACGGCGGCCAAGCAGATTCTAAAAAAAATGACTTGCGACCGCATCTGAAAAAGAGCTGGTGTATTGGCGTTATGGATTCCAACTTTATCGCTCGCATGGAACAGATTCTCCATCTCTACGCGTTGCCCAAGGATGCGCTCTACCCGCTCGTTTGTTTCGATGAACGCCCGTGTTTCTTGATTGGCGAGACGGTTGGAGGACTAGAGATGAAAGCCGGCCAAGTCGCTCGCCAGCATTATGCTTATGAGAAAAACGGTTCGTGCGCCTTGCTGATGGCGATTGAGCCGCACAGTGCCAAGCGGCTGGCGCAAGTCCACGACCGACGCACGAAGCGCGAATACGCGCTGTTTATGAAAGAGTTGGCCGCCCGCTACCCGAAAGCGAAAAAGATTCGGGTCATTCAAGATAATCTCAACACACATTCAACGAGTTCGTTTTATGAGACGTTCTGTGCTGAGGAAGCATTCGCTTTATCGCAGAGGTTCGAGTTTTACTACACGCCAAAGTCAGCGAGTTGGCTCAATATGATCGAGATCGAGTTTTCGGCGCTTGCGAAGCAATGCCTGAATCGTCGGATCGCGACGCGGGAACTACTGGCACAAGAAGTCATGGCGATTGTCAAAGAGCGAGAAGAGAAAGCCATCAAGATAGATTGGCAGTTCTCTATCGAGTCAGCGCGAAGCAAATTGAATCGGCATTATCAGCAAGTCAATAGCGATAATGCAAAATATCAACAAACTTAATTTCCAATGTACTGATGATTAATTCACTATTTCCTAAGAGATATCCTTAAAAGGCGTGGAAAAAGGCTGAATATTCTCACCTTCCTCTATACACATGAGACAGGTGAGCAAAAGTCAGTATCGCCTTTTAAGGAGGTTATCTCTGATGAAAGAGTCTACTGTTAAAACAGCCAAGAGGAAATCACTGCTAGAGCTAGTAGTGAATGATGATCGCAGCAAGAAGGTCAAAGAGTTTCTTGCTAAAAGAAGGGGTTACTCTGAAAACTCCAGTGATGCAAACCGGATGTGGCAAGGGTTATTGAACCGCGTCTCAGCCATATTCGAGGGAAACGGTTCGGAAGCATTTTCTGCATTGCTGGATAATCTTGAGTATAACCTGATGTTAAAAACGATGGGTGACAGTGCTATGCAAGCAGATGAAGCGCGACTCGATAAGGCAAAATTGTTAGAGATAGTGCAAACGCTTACTGCCGAAGAGAAGGCGCTGCTTCAATCATTGTTAAATAGAGAATGTGACCCGAATGCAGAAGGGAAATCACAAACGCTCCTGGAAAAACTTCTAAAAGCGTCTGATCGGAAAAAATGATGACGGCAAAAATGAAAGCTAGAGAACAAATGGGTAGGGGTATGAAAAGTAAAAAATTGCTAGTTGAAAATTCGGTGCCATCTGGAAAGGAGACTTACACTTGCATAGCTCCGGAAGAAGGTCTATTTGTTTTTAAATACTTTAACTCCTTCCTTTCTGAAGAAAAGGCGAGGCGATTCGAGGAGCATTTGCTGTTGTGCTTCAAATGCCAGGACATCATTTTTGAGCTGGACGAGTTATTTGAAATGCTCCAGCTGTACCGTGACGAGCTTTTTGAAAACGCCGGGCAGGAAGAAGAAAATATGTCAAGCAGGGCTTGCGTGAACTCTCACAATTAACGTGTTTGTCCAGCCTATAATTTACTGTTCAGCCTCCGAGCCGTTGTTTTGCCCGACCGCAGATCGAACATAAGCAACGTAATCCGCCTCAGGCAGCGCGCCGACAAACTCCACCTCGTCGTTTATTACTATCTTCGGGACGCCGCGAACAGCGTAGCGCCGCGCGAGGTCGGGGAACTCTTGAGCTTCGATAACGTCTCCTGTCACGCGAGGACTTTCGACCGCAAGCTGGTGGGCCAACCTGGCCGCCGCCGGGCAGTACGGTCAGGTAGGTGTTGTAAATACTTTTATGTTTACGTCTTCGGTAAGCGAGGCGAGAAAGGCGCGCGTTTCGTCGGACAGATCGGTCGTGCCCGCCGCCGTATCTATGAGATCGGCGATAAAGCCTGAGAACTCGTAACCCGCCGGTATGCCGAAAAACCGCACGCGGCCGCGCGCCGCGCCAAGGGCTACAAACGCGGGCACGCGATCAATGCCGTAACTGGCGGCCTCTTCGCTTGCCGTTGCAATGTCGAGCACCGTGAGCTTGATCTTATCCGAAAGCGCGGCAACCTCTTTGAGCAAAGCCTCGGTCTGCTCGCAGGTTTCGCAAGCCTGTTTGCCGGGAATGATGATTGGCGACTGGCGCTCTGTGAACATCACTATTTCTACATCGGCAGAGAGATTTGCTTCAAAATGCTTGCGAAGAAATTCCTGATCCTCGTTTGATATGATCGCCATCCGACCCTCCTTAAAAGTTTGATCAGTGCGTAGGTATTCGCACGCTGTCCGATTGACGGTTGAACCGGTGAGTTATCTCGCCCCCTTCAAGCTGCGACACGCCGTAAGGCTTATCGCTCGGGCTCAACACGAAAGAATTGACGGTGATTGACCCGTATCGCTCCTTGCGGTCCGCGATCACAAACTCGGCTGCCGATTTTACTTGTGATTCTGTGGTCGGCCCTAGAAACCTGATGTTGACGGTAAGGGCTCGGTTTATCTGATCGGGCTGTTCGGACTCGACTCTAAAAGAAGGCACAGGCTCTTGCGGGGCCGCGCTCCTGTCCGTGTTGTTGCTGCCGCACCCGGCAAAAGCCAGCATGAGAAGCGATATTGTTATGATCTTAGTCATTCACTATTATTGTGAAACCCTCTGAGGCTCAAGTCAATTGTGCAACGGCCGGCAAAAAAAATTCCCGGGCTGAAACTTTTTCGACGCTCCCGCCACTCACCCGATGTAACAGTAAAGCTTAAAAGTCTCGAAAGGAGTTTCGCCAGTTATGAGTAAAGCCTTATTTCGTCTCGCCGCCGTTTCGGTCTTTTTCGGTTTTGTGCTTATCGGCACCGCCGCAGCGCAGGATTTTCAGAAGTCATACCAGATCGGTGCGGGCGGCGAAGTTCGCCTCGGCACGGTTTCGGGCAATATCATCGTAGAAGGCTATGACGGCAGCGCTATCGTCGTGACGGGCACGAAGCGCGGGCGCGACCTTGATGTGGTAGAGATCGAGGACCGCAGCACGGCAGGCAATATCGATATCTCGGTGCGATACCCGAAGAACTGCAATTGCGACGTGAGCGTGAATTTCGAGGTAAAGGTGCCGCGAGGGGTTGCCTACAATTATGACCGCGTCTCTTCGGTGAGCGGCAATGTTGAAATAAGAAGCGTCACCGGCAAGATACACGCTTCTTCGGTGAGCGGCGAGGTTAGCGTTAGAAATGTTGCAGGCTCCGTCAATGCCTCCAGCGTGAGCGGCAGCGTTGATGTTGAGATAGACCGGCTCGAAGGCACGGACAGCATGAAGTTCTCAAGCGTGAGCGGCGACGTTGACGTGCGACTGCCTTCGAGCCTCGGCGCTGACATCAGCATGTCGAGTTTCAGCGGCTCGGTTAAGAGCGATTTCCCGATCGAGATAAAGCAAGAGCGGTATGGGTCGAGAAACTCCGCCCGCGGTAAAGTGGGCGACGGCTCGCGCAGCCTTCGAATGACTTCAGTATCAGGCAGCCTTAGCCTCACATACTCTGGCCGTTAGCAGAAAAGTGATGAGTAATGAGTGATGAGTATCTGTTTTTACTCATCACTCATTACCTTTTGATGCGCAAAGCGCCTGCTCAGCCGCCTCTCGACGCAGAACCTGCGAACATCCGCACATCGAACATCCCGCCAACACCCGCCAAACTTGACAACGGCGGTTGGTTCCGATAGCCTTAATCTTTTCTATAAAGACAGTTATCGAGAGGTATATACAATGAAGAGGACTTTTCAACCTAACAACCGCCGCCGCGCCAAAACGCACGGCTTTCGAGTGCGCATGAGCACGAAGGGCGGCCAACTTGTACTGAAACGCCGCCGCGCCAAGGGACGCAAGCGCCTGTCTCCCGCGCACTATTAATCAGTGATGAGTGATGAGTAATGAGTGATGAGTAACGGTCTTTCACTCATCACTCATTACTCGGGGCACCCGCTTGCGGGTCGCATCACTTCTTAATGGGTGAAGTATCTGAAAAGTTTCCAAAGGCAGACAGGATTCTCAAGCGCGAGTTGTTTCGTCGGGTTTACGACAAGGGCCGCAAATTTCAAGCAAGGTATTTCATCGCGTTTGTGCTGCCAAACTCTGACGAGCGCACGCGGCTCGGCATAACGGCAACGCGAAAGATCGGCAAGTCTGTTGAACGCAACCGCGCGCGTCGGCTGGTGCGCGAGGTCTTCAGAAAAAACCGATGGCTTGTCCCCAGGGGAGTTGATATAGTCATTAATGTGAAAAGGCCTCTGGTAGAGGCCAGGCTTAGCGATCTTGAAGGTGACTTTATCGCTTTTTTAGAGAGGGTGGGCAACAAGTGAAATACGTCCTCATTTATCTCTTACGAGGGTATAAAATCCTCATCTCGCCGTTGCTCCCGCCAGCGTGCAGATTCACGCCCACCTGTTCAGAGTACGCGTTGGAAGCGATCACAAAGCATGGCGCTTTGCGGGGTATGTATATGGGTTTCAGGCGGCTGCTCAGGTGTCACCCGTTTCACCCCGGCGGCTATGACCCCGTGAAGTAAATTATAAGGAGCGGCGGCGGTGTCCGCCTGGTGTAATAAATGGATCGAGCGCGAGTAGTACTGGCAATCGCACTTTCATCAGTGATCTTAATAGGCTGGCAATTTGCCTCACGATATTTCTTTCCCCGTCCGGCTCCGCCTGCGCAACAGCAAGAGCAGCGCGCGGCGCAAAATTCAGCTCCCCAAAATTCAGCTCCCCAAAATTCAGCTCCCCAAAATTCAGCTCCCCAAAATTCAGCTCCCCAAAATTCAGCTCCCCAAAATTCGGCCCCGCAAACTTCGCCGCCGCAAAACGCTAATGTAAATCCCGGGGCGCGAACGGCGCCCGAGCCGTCTAAGGCGCAAGCCGCCGCCCGGCCGACCCAAGCCCCGGCTCGCGAGATCACGGTTGATACGCCTTACTGGAGAGCTACATTCTCCAGCCACGGCGCAGTCGCCACGTCCTGGATTCTCAAGAAGTATCCGACTAAATACGGGGACCGCGAGATAGTGGCGGCCAATAACGGGCCGCTAGAGCTGATACCGCAAGGGGCAAACTCCGAAAGCCTGATAGGCGCGCCTTTTAAGTTTTTCGTCTATGAGAATGCAGACCGGAGCAATGAGAACGAAGAGCTGACGAATTTTATCAACGGCGTTAACTTCGCTATTGAAGGCCTCGACGCTGCCGCCCACGAGATTACGCTCGCGCAGGGCGAGAGCCGCGAGCTGACTTTCAAGTACGCGGATGCCGGGACCGAAGCGCGCAAGACTTTTAAGTTTAACGCCGACAGCCTTGTCCTGGATGTCACGGCCAAATTGACCTCATCCAACAATCCACAGACCGTGAGCATTGAAATCGGACCTCGCATCGGCGATCAAAGCGACAATAACACCGGCAGCTACAGCACCCCGCCGCAGATCGTGTCTTTTGATCGCGCGGGCAAGCGAACGAGCGTGGCTGCGCCGAGCATCACCAGCCCCATCACCGAAATCACGGCGGTCGATTATTCCTCGAACCAGATACGGCTGGATGACCCGGTCTTCGGGCTTGACCGCGTAAAGATCGTCGGGTCGGACGAGCTAACATTTCTCGGTTATGCGAAGATTGTCGAAGGCAGTCCCGACGGGCTTACACTTATGCTGGACCAACTGCCGCAAGGGACCGCGCCGGAAGCAAACATCGCGCGCATTGCGGACACGCACAGAAACGGCTATCAGTGGACGGCGGACGTCGATCATTACTTTGCGATGGTACACCTCCCTTCGCAGGCAGCGCCGGAGATTTCGCTTTCGAACCTGCACACAAAGCTGCCCGATATAGACCACGTCGCGCGTGATTATCCATGGACCGCCGTTCCTGTGGACCCCGATAGAGCAACGCGCGTATTCATCGGCCCGAAAGACCGGGAGCTGCTGTCTCGCCTGGGCGGAGAGCTGGGGACGGACCTGGAATCCCTGATCGATTACGGGATGTTCTCTTTCATGATCCGTCCGATCGTGCCTGTGATCGGCGCGGCGCTGGACTTTCTGGCGAGGGTATTTCATAACTACGGCTGGAGCATAGTTGTGGTGACGATCATCATCAACCTCGCGCTATCGCCGCTGCGCTGGTACAGCTCGAAGAAGATGAAGAAGGCCGCCAAGCATCAGCCGCGCATGAAAGAGCTTCAAGATAAGATAAAGAAGCTCAAGGACAATCCAAAAAAGAACGAGCGCGAGTTGCTACAGCTTCAGCAAGAGCAGATGGCGCTGATGAAGGAGGCAAACCCCCTGGGCGGGTGTCTGCCGCTGCTGCTTCAGATGCCGATATTCTGGTCCTTCTTCGTCTACTTGACGATCTCGCTCGACGTGCGCCACGCGCCGTGGATTTTATGGATAAAGGATCTTTCAACGCCCGACCCCTATAAGATATTGCCCATAATCATGTGCGTCACGATGATCGCTTCTACGAAGCTCACGCCGCAGCCCGCGACGGCTGATCCTTCTATGAAGATGCAGCGAGTGATGATGACATGGTTTATGCCGATAATGCTGACGTGGTTCTTTTTCTTGAACGCGCCGAGCGGGCTGGTGTTGTACTGGATGGTCAGCAACATAGTCGGGGTGGTGATACAGCTCGTCATAAACAAAGTGACGGCCGAGCCTGCTCAGTCTACGGGAGGGCCGTCGGGTGAAAAGCAGAGTAACGCTTCGCGTAAACGAAAGACTTCCGGCAAAGAAGTCGTAGAGGTCGTCAAGTGATGACAGCAGACGAATTCAACACGGTCGTGGAATTTACTAACCGGGTCCTGGGGTCGAGCGGTCTTGATTTGACCGCGAGCCTTGACGAGACAGGTGACGGGCTTAGAGTGCAGGTGCGCGGCGGCGACATCGCGCTTTTGCTGGGCCACAATGCGGAACTGCTCGACGCGCTTGAATATCTCGGCAATCGCCTGATCGCGCGCTCTGCCGGAGAAGAGACGCGCGTTGTGTTTGATTCGGGCAACTATCGCGCCCAGCGCGAGCGAGAGTTGCGGCTGATGGCCGAGAAAGCCGCCGAGCGTGTTCGCTCGTCGCGCATCCCATTCAGCTTCGACCCGATGAACCCGAACGAAAGGCGCATCATACATCTCGCCCTGGCCGAAGATGCGACAGTAAAGACCGAAAGCCAGGGCAACGGCGAAAACCGCAAAGTAACTATCTACCCCTCAAAATGAAGTGATGCGACCCGCAAGCGGGTGTGATGAGTGATGAGTGAAAGACATCCACTCATCACTCATTACTCATTACTCATCACTATGGATAAGAGCGACACAATAGCTGCAATCTCTACGCCTCCCGGAAGAGGCGGCATCGGAGTGGTGCGGCTGAGTGGCGCGGAGGCGCTTGAAATAGCCGGTTCGATATTTCGCGCGCACTCGGGCGCAGACCCAGACCACCCGAACCACGCGCAGTTCGGCCACCTGATCAACCCGGCGAGCGGAGAGCTTCTCGACGAGGTGATACTCATTTACTTCAAAGCGCCTCGCTCCTACACCGGCGAAGACGTGGTCGAGATTAGCTGTCACGGAAGCCCTGTCATCTTAAGCCGCGTGCTCGAAATGGTCACAACGAACGGAGCGCGTATTGCCGAGCCGGGCGAGTTTACCTTTCGCGCATTCTTAAACAGACGCATAGACCTGTCACAGGCCCAGGCCGTCCGTGACATCATAAGCGCGCAGACGCGCTACCAGGCCCGCGTGGCGACCCGTCAGCTTGAGGGCGCGCTTTCAAATCGGCTCGCGCCCGCGAAAGACGCGCTCGTCGAAACAATCGTCCACCTGGAATCGTCTGTCGAATTTGTCGAAGACGATATATCGCCCGAAACGCTCTCAGGGCTTTCGTCGAAGCTTGATAATGTTATTCGGAGCCTCGGAGAAGTGGCGGCGAGTTTTTCTTTCGGGAGATATGTAAAAGAAGGGTTCGATCTGGCCATCGTAGGGCGGCCTAACGTCGGCAAATCCTCCGTTTTCAACCGGCTGGTTGGGAGCGACCGGGCTATCGTGACAGAGATTCCCGGAACGACGCGCGATGCTCTTTATGAAAGCGCATCGATTGCGGGCGTGCCCGTTCGTCTGATCGACACGGCTGGGATAAGAGAGACGACGGATCCGGTCGAAGTCATAGGCATCACGCGCAGCCGGACGGCAATCGCAGACGCAGACATCTCGCTTGTCATACTGGACGGCTCGGCCCCATTGAGTGATGAAGATTTGAGATTGCTTGACCATGTGCCGGAAGAGCGTCGCTTGCTTGCGCTCAACAAAACGGATTTGCCGCGCGTGCTCGCGCCGTCTGCGCTCGACGGGAGAGGCGAGCCGTTGAGCATCTCGGCGCTCACCGGAGAAGGGTTCGATCAATTGACCGAGCAGATTTTCTTAAGGCTTTCGGGCGACACGGGCGTAGAGCGAGACGATTTGATGATTACCGACGCGCGCCAGCACGCGGCTTTGCGCCGGGCAATAGAACAGGCGACCGAGGCTCGCGCGTTAATCATTCAAGGCGAGCTTGAAGAGATCATTCTTTTGAAGCTGCACGCCGCGCTCGCGTCGCTCGGAGAGATAACAGGCGAAACCCTCACGGAAGATATTCTGGGACAGATATTCTCAACTTTCTGCGTGGGGAAGTGAGCCTTAATAATCAGCCATCAAGAAATCAATTTGTTAGTGACATCTAAGGACGGAGCTAACCTTATCTCTAAAGTTAGCTCCGTTGCTTACCCTGGCTTAATCGCACTACTAAGGTTAAGGGTCGCATATCCTTCCACTATCTTCACCCGCTCATTGGTAACCACCGGGGTCACGCTATTAGAATTAAGGACATGGATTTGCTGGCGAGAATGGCGGCCCAAACCTTCTTGCTCGGTATTCGGCAGAATATATAAACCCGTGAACCACCCCGCGTTCGTCCCCCGTGCTGTCGAGGTAATTCACCCAGCCTGCAAAGCCAGGCCCATCAGGTTCCCGCCGCAGAAAGACGCGGTAGCACTGCCGCACAAAATCTTCATCGTAAGTATGGTTTCCCGGCCCTCCGGGGGGAGGGGGATTCTGGCTTAGGAACTCGGGTGAACGAATAAAGCCATACCCGGTCTCAATTCGCCTAGTTACGAGACAGCCCGCATCACCACCACAGCCCTCTATGTAGCTTGTCCAGCCGTTGAATCCTCCCCCATCCGGCCCGCGTGCGAGGACATCCAGATATAGCTGCCACACAAAGAACCGGGTGTTGTCAATCGGGTTAGCAGGAGTTGGATTGAATCCTGAATACAGCAGCCAATTTGGTGACGGCCCGGGATCGATAACTCTATCGAGGCTTGCGTTACTTTGGATCATTTGCTGAACAACGGCGGGGTGAGATGAGTTTGCGTCCCCATGACCCTGCAAGTAAAGCGCGACCACTCCTGCTACGTGCGGTGCAGCCATAGATGTTCCTGAGATGGTGAGTGTATCAGTATCGCTGCCAATCCACGCAGACGTGATGCCGACGCCCGGGGCAAAGACATCCAAAGCAGGGCCGAAGTTGGAAAACGAAGCTCTCTGATCTGAGACAGGGTTTCCACTCTCGAAATTACCTGTCGCACCAACGGTGATCCCCTCTCTGACGCGTGGCGGGGAGTAGTTACACGCGTTGTCATTCTCATTACCGGCAGCTAACACGTAGGTTACGCCTGAAGAGATTGACCCTTTGACCGCATCATCGAGGAATTGAGAGATGCCAAACAATCTGAGGCTCATATTCGCCACCGCAGGGTTAGCGTGGTTGCCTGTCACCCAGTTGACACCGGCAGCTATAGTAGAGGCGCTGCCGTTACCGAAACAGTCGAGCACGCGCACAGCATACAGGGAAACGCTCTTGGCAACTCCATACGTACTTCCGCCTACCGTGCCTGCTACATGTGTTCCATGCCCATTACAGTCCTGACCGTTTCCGCCAAATGAATCAAAGACAGCAACCGCTCTACCACCAAACTGCTGATGAGACGTGCGTATGCCAGTGTCAATCACATAGGCATTGACTCCCGCGCCTGTGGCATTGAATGTGTAGCAACCATTAAGTGGTAAGTCTCGCTGATCTATGCGGTCAAGGCCCCAAGGAGCGCCGCACTGTGTATTAACGATAGTAGCCTTGCCATCTTCTTCCACATATTTCACCTGGGGGTTTTTACTAAGAGCAATGGCCGCTACTTCTGGTATCTCGATTGTGAAGCCCTTAAGAGCATCCTCATATATATACTTTAGTGTACCACCATGAGCTTGCGCTAAGCTGGCAGCCACGGAGTGAACGTTTGAGCGATCAATGTCGTCTTTGATCGCAACGTTGTATTGATTTGGGATTGCTTTGTCCACTTTAAGGAACTTGGCGGGCGGTTGCTGTGATCGGCCTTGGAATGCGATGCCTTGACTTTGTGGCATGAACATTGAGGCCAAAAGGACAAAAGCGATTGTCAGAAACAACATAGATCGTGTCTTCATGGTTTCTCCTCTCCTTAGATTGGTTAAGATTGAAAGCCAGCACGGAGGCCGACTTCTGATGACTGTCCCAGGTCAAGCCCTCTTGGTTGTTGAAACAGTGCTGGCGTTTGCTTAATAGAGTTTAGCGAGATCAAGCACTGAATCAGACCAAACCTAAGAGATGCAAATAACGCGATGTGGTGAGGAGGGCAGCAATGTAAGTGCTTCTGCAGGTATCTGTATTTGTATTCAGATATAGGACACGAGGCTTACTTAACCGATTTGGTCAAGTGTCCCGGACCTCTCGCAACGAAACCCCTTTATTATTACATAGGCGTAAATTATTAAAAAAGTAATTTAAAACACCTTCCGCTCTGGCGCATAGGCATTCTATTCGATTTTGATGAGTCATAATGGTCAGTAGATTTTGTATCTTATTTGTACCTCAAGAGACTCAACACAATCTCAAATTGATGCTAACAAGCTGTTTAGCGTTAGGAGACACTTTCTGCATCGGAAAGTAACCGGCAATAACTATCCACAAAGCACCTATCAGCAATTCTGAATAACTTCTCTTATTCACCCATTTCTGGCCGTATGATCGTAATTCTTTTGATGGATATTTCGTTTTTGTACCTTACAAGCGTTAGCTACAATAAAGGTACAGGCTTTTTGAGCTTAGGCGAAATTATGGCAGTTACTGACAGCTATAGTCAGGAGAAAGTATAAGAATGAAGCCCGCAAAGGATAAGCAACAGTCTGAGCCGGCGACTCCCGGCTCGCGGCGGTTGAGGGTGGCGAAATAAGGGGGATGATTAATAATCTTCAGCAGATGCATTTTGCGGCTGATAGCGGGCAGCAGGTAAATGTGCCGCAAAGACTTACCCCAAGTTGATGGGTCTATCTGCCAAGTCGCTGCGGGCAGTTGAAGTCGAGCCTTGCAAGGATGAACCAGCGCCATAGTGGTTCATCCCCTGTCTACGGGGCTTTTCACGGCACGTCCCCCTCTATTCAGCACATGAGTGTAGATCATCGTCGTCCCCACGTCCTTATGCCCTAGCAGTTCCTGAACAGTCCGTATGTCGTAGCCATCTTCCAGCAGGTGCGTGGCAAAGCTATGCCTGAAGGTGTGACAGCTTGCCGGTTTTGTAATCCCTGCCTTGACCCCTGCGCCTGACGCTCGAGAACTTGCCAAGCTATTGGTGTATGCTAGAATTACACCGAGTACGGAGGTTTTATGAGCACTCAGATCGAACCGCTTTTGACGATAAATGACCTTGATGCTATGCCGGATGACGGCAACCGCTATGAAATCATTGAGGGGGAGCTATTTGCGTCTCGCGCACCTAGTCTCAAACATCAGCGTGTATCTGGGAACATTTTTGCAACTTTCAGAGCTTATCTCGATCACAACCCCATTGGGGAGATACTAGCTACACCTGGAATAATTTTCAGCGATTTTAACGGAGTAATACCAGATTTAGTATTTATAAGCCACGAGAGGCGAGATGAAATTGCATCTGGAGAACGAATAACTGGAGCGCCTGATCTGGTGGTTGAGATAGTTTCTCCAGGAGCCGAAAACGAAAGACGCGATCGTATTGGCAAGAGGCAACTTTATGGTAAATACGGAGTAAAAGAGTACTGGGTCGTTGACCCATATAAGCGCACCATAGAGATTTATCATCTCAAAGGACAAACACTAGAGTTGCAGGCTACATATGCAGAACAAAACGAAGTGGTTCTCCTCAGTGTTACCAGGATTTAGCTTCAAAGTCAGAAACATCTTCCTTTTCTAATAAGAGTGTCTATACCTGAGTGACGGGGTCTAACGGTCCGCATCAGCGGGGCCGCGAGCCGCATTGATAGACTGATGTGAGACTCGCTTCGCGGCCTCCGCTACATGCGTTTGTTAGACCCTTGTGCGTATAATCTCAATAAGGATTCTGGGATCAGAACTGGCTATGGCCGCACAAAAGTATGTGCTATGATACAGCCGAGGTGTTCTTATGAGTACTACAGTACAGCCAATGACAGCAGATGACCTGCTCAGAATGCCTAATGATGGCTTTCGTTATGAGCTTGTGAAAGGAGAACTAAGAAAAATGGCTCCCGCTGGACATGAGCATGGTAGAGTTGCCATCAGATTCACTTGGCGACTTGCACAGCACGTAGAGACTAATAGTCACGGAGCCGTTTACGCCGCAGAGACAGGATTCTTAATCTCGACAAACCCAGATACTGTTCGTGCTCCCGATGTTGCGTTTGTAAGCCGGAAACGACTTGAAGAAGTGAAAAAGGCAGAAGGCTACTGGCCGGGAGCACCTGATTTGGCTGTTGAGGTAGTCTCACCTGGCGATACATATACAGAAGTTGAAGAGAAGGCGATAGAATGGCTAGAGGCAGGAACGATCATGGTTCTGGCGCTCAATCCACGCAAACGTACTGTTACGGTATTCCGTTCGCTGAACGATATATTTATATTAAATGAAGATGCCCTCCTTGACCTTGATGATATAGTGCCTAGTTTCAAGGTCGCAGTTAAAGATATTTTCAACTAAAGCTTTCGACAGAACGGGGTCTAACAAACGCATGCAGCGGAGGCCGCGAAGCGAGTCTCGCATCAGTCTATCAATGCGGCTCGTGGCCCCGCTGATGCGGACCGTTAGACACAGGCACGTTGACTCCCACAATTCAGCACATTATTGTTCATGCTTGAAGTTGCTTAATGATGATCATGCGCTTGTTAGATGCGGCCCGATAGACACAACATTCAATTCGTATGCTATGCGTTTGGCCGGTTCACGCGTATGAGGTGACCAGCCAGTTCTTGTGATTCAAGTGCCACGTGAATCCGGCTTGCTTGCCTCTGGAAATCTGGATCAAATGTACAGACGATAATACCTGAGTGTTCAAGACCAGCATTATGCAACCGAACAAAGTGTTTTCGATTTATAGTCAATACTGCTCTACCGTCATTGTGGCCTAAAGCGAGTACAACCTCGTCATCTATTGATTGGTTAGCCATATCAGCTTCCTGTATTGTCAAAACATCGTGCCCAAATTGACGGAGTGTCAATACTACAGGCAGCGGGAAGTTCTCATCAGCGAAGAGTCGCGCCATGAGTTATGCTGCCTCATTTTCCCGGATTTGTTGTTCAATCTCTTCCCGATGTGAACTCACATAGGCCCATGCGTTGGCCAAGTCTTCGGCTCGCAACGTAGGGTAGATTCGCAGTATGTCGGCCTCGCTAGTACCCAGCCTTCTAGCTTGTTCTAATACCCAGACTGGAATGCGCGTGCGAACAATCCGTGGCTCGCCACCACTAACACCAGCGGTAATCTCAATCCCTGGAGATTCCTCGCCTAAATCTCGGACAACCAATTGCAAAAGTCGAGCTTTTTCCGCCCGACTCATCTGCGACAGCAATTTCTCGACTTCTTGAAATGCACTCATAATTCTCGCCTCGCTTAAGGCAAATCATTTCATAAATGGGAGTAGTAAGGCAATACCGCCAACAAGCATCTAACGACCAAGCTGACCGGGCGCGCGAAAGGTACTGATGGAATGTTAAGAAGTTCGCTTCGCGCGCTCCGGTCGAGCGTCTTGTTAGGTTGCGTAGTGAAATTGCTTCGTAAATCAGGGATAGAGCCTATCCGCTAATCAAGCTTTACTCCTGCTCATATAGACTTGGATGATGCAGCATCGTGGTCATCCCTTGTCTATGGTTTCGGTTTCCAGAGTTCCTACTATATAGACGTTGTCAACGAACGACACATTCTTGACTCTTACAGTGTAATTTGTATCTCCCATTTCAATTTCAACAAAGGTTGGCGCTTTTTTGGGCGGGTCGTCCGGCTTATCGGGCGTCATATCTGGTATCGAAGGGCAGGTGAAACCTGAGTTTGCGTAGATAAAGGACGCGCCATTTCCTGTTTCTTGAACCTGCAAACGGGCGCGGGCGAGCCTGGCTGCTCGCTCTTTTTCGCTCTCCTGTTTGCTTATCTCATCGTCGGGCACATGGGTGTGCCCCATAACGACTATCTTCGAGTTCCACTTCGCTGCCATAGCTTGTGCATACGGAAGCAAATTGTTATCAATATCCACGTCCAGAAGAGCCTGAAATGCCCCTGATTCGCCGAGCGGGTTACCATCCAAGCCTATCTTGTTTGCCCAAGTATCGAGCAAACCAGCGAATTGGTAGAAAGCATCATCTAGAGTCCTTATAGGCCCGTCAGGCAGTTTGATAGGATCTTTCCACCCATAACCTGTCTCCGCTTGTACAGCAGATGTAATAGCTCCACCAAGAGAGTACCTGATGAGATCGCCCATAATCTTCAGGTAGTCATCATAAGTGAGATCAATGCCGGTTGGCTCCCCGGTGTTTGGGAAATATGCGACGTTGGGCTTCTGCGGCGTTAACTGCTCTGCAGCCAGGTAAGCACCCGTGCGCGTTACATAATAACCAAGAGGCAAGGGTTTGATTTTATTTGCGGATTCAAAATCCGGGGCGCAGAGCATTGAAAAGATGTGCCCATGAGTGCAGACGATTTCCGTAGCGCATACGCCTGGTGCGAAATAGAAGGGATCCGGCCTAAGCTTGATGCTATGTCCGCTGGTTGTGTAAATATGGTTGAGTTCAGACTGTGTCACAGTCATATCGTGATTGCCATGAACGTAGCTGACATTGCCCTCAAGCGCATCTATTACCCTTCCTAGCTGGCCGGGTATCTTTTTTGCAGGGTCGCCGAATATATTGGAGTTCTGAGACAGAATGCTATTAGAAGGATTGTTGGGATCGAAGAATCCAGGAGGAATTTCAGCAGGCAAATAGGTCCAAAAATCGAGGAGGTCTCCAAGGATAATTAACTCCAGAATCGAATCCGCATTAAAAATAATATACTCTAAAGCAGTATTCAGAAATGGCTCATGCACCGCTTTCTGATACCAGTTGGTTGGCGTGTTAGTACCAATGTGAATATCGCTAAGGATGATTATCTTATTCTTTGCTGTCATGATATGCCTCCTATCAAATACAGTTTGTTTGTTATTTAATGTAAGGTATATGATGATCACTTAATTCTAAATAGCAGGAGAAGTCGCTTAATTAAGTAATCGTCATATTACCGCTTTAAACTATCCCCGCTTGCTCAGGAAGCGGCAGGTTTAACTCCTAACTGGATTCGGTCTATGACGATTTCTATTCTCGGCCTCTTTTATTTCATGTAGCGGAAAAGAGAAGTAAAAGATGGAATCGTCAAGAGTTATACTTTATAGCTCTAATCTAGGAATATTTCAAGTTTGAAATCAAAACTACAGTTAGCAACCTAACAACTCGCATCAGCGGGGCCGCGAGCGGTGTTGATGGATTGATGCGAGACTCGCTTCGCGGCCTCCGCTGCATGCGCTTGTTAGATTGCCCTTGAATCGCGATGGTACGGGTTGATTTCAAATCCATCGAGAATCAATTTACTATATAGAGATGAACCTAACTCCCTACCCTCTCATACTCAAGGCATTGCTGCTCTGCTTTATACTTTCAGCCAGCAGCGAAGTAGTTCACGCGCAGCGTTATCAGGATTTCTCCACAATGACTCCGATTAGCGAGGGTCATATACTCATCATAGGCTTCTTGGGTGGCCGCGAATCCTGGAATAACCAGAAGCAAAGCGTACGTAAGATGGCTCTGAAAATTCGCGCCATGAGCCTCTCTGAGGTTCATGTGGAAACAGTGGAAAACACGAATCGCCGCTTGGCCATCGAACTGATACGTAATGCTTTTGACCGCGATAGGGATGGCCGATTGGATGAGCGGGAGCGCACAGAGGTACGTTTAGTTCTATACGGCCAGAGCTTTGGCGGGGCGGCTGTCGTGAAGTTGGCACGGCAACTGGAGAAAATGAATGTGCCTATCCTCTTAACCGTCCAAGTGGACAGTATTGGCCGCAGCGACAAGATGATCCCTTCGAATGTGGCCCGCGCCGCAAATCTTTTTCAAAGGAACGGGTTTATCATTAAAGGTGAGCGGGAGATTCGCCCTCAGGACGCTAGCAGGACGACGATCATCGGCAACTATCAGTTTGATTATAGGAATAAGAAGATAAACCTTTCAGAGGTTTCATGGCAGAAGAAACTATTTCGCGTGGCGCACACGAAGATGGATCATGATCCGGCAGTGTGGGGGTTAGTGGAGAAGATAATCTTAGATGCTATATATACAAAGCGGTCTATAGGACACGGAGCAATCTAACAAGCGCATACAGCAGACTCTTACGTGAGGGCTGTCTGAATGCTCACACTGTTTCTTGATGTGGATTCCTGATAACTGCTTAGAGCCTTTCCAAGCCTGTAAGGTTCTTGTATCCTATTTGTACCTCGAACGAACTGATAAGCCCATCATTTAAGCAGCCTGAGCCGATTAGCTGGAAGTATTACTTCCTGCGTGGGAAAGTGAGCCGCAATTACTACTATGCGCGATACTGATAATAGAGATTATTCCGGGTTCGACGATTCTAAAGCACGGTATGACGTGTTCATATCTCATTCCAGCAGCTCGCTGGCGAAACACCGTAGATTGGTAGATGATCTGGCGTATGTTCTTCGCCAACTGGGCCTCAAGGTATTCCTGGACCGAACCGAGCTTATTGAGGGAAAGGACCTTGACGATTCCCTCAGGACTGCGATCAAAGCGGCCACTGTTGGACTAATTGTTTTGACCCATAAAGCCCTGGCAAGCGTATGGGTCAGGCGTGAGATAAACCAGATGCAACGTCAATGGCTCGCTTGTCGAATGCGTATTATGGTACTGCGACTTGAAGAAGGCTGTCAGGTACCGGAAGGAGTTTCGCCTGAAGATGTCTTTGATCTAAAATCGCCTGTTTATTTGGCAGAGATTGCAGATGAGGTTAAGAAAGCAGCAAGCAAGTGATCAGCTTGTAAAGGGGCCGGAAATACTCCTGAGAACATTCTCCGGCCCTATCTCGGCGATGGAATATGGTATTGGACTCCCCGGAAGCCGTATTGCGCGCTGGTAATACTCCCAATTTGCCGGGCCTTCCGGCCCCGGTCTTAAAGTAGTTATTGCTCCCCTAAAAGCCGGCTGACTGAGGAGAATAGGCGGCACGCGGCGCGGCGGCCGGGCGGGGTCGCGGAAGATAACTCTAATCTGGCGCAAGAGATTTTCATAATCATCAATGCTGAATTCTGTTCGACCTGCTGCGCTCACCAGCTGTCTGACAAAGTTAACATGATCGCCAACAGCCATGTAGAAGCGATTCTTTGCACTGCCGATATAGTCGAACATGATGTCCCCAAAGTCTATAGCCACGACGGTATAAAGTGATATTTGCTCACTGTGAACGTCCAAATAATACTTTGATTGAAAATCCTCCTCCAACCAGGTCTTGAGTGCATAGTCACAGCTCTCCACTATATCTGCGGCTGCCTTAGCGGCGTCAATGCAGGAGCTGCTTGCGTCATTAGTATTGGTAATTGAGTATTGTCCGAAGATTGCGAGTAAACCATTACCCCATATTTGATCAACTCGGCCGTCGTTTTTCTCCACCATACTGGCCGCAGCTTCTGAGAAGCGGTTCACCAGTTTTCTCAGGCACTGCGCCGCTTGCTCGCGGCTTAAATCGTGACGCTGTCGAAGAATCTGGGAGATGCGCTCAAACCCCCGAATCTCGGTGCACAACAAGGCTACATGCTTGCGCTCGACTCTAAAGTATGAAGGCAAGTAAGTGTCAGCAGCCATCTGGTAGAAATTTGCGAATAGGCGGATCATTAGCTGCTCCAGGATGGTGCGAAACGTGATCAGACTATCTCGCTTTGAAATGTCCTCATAACTAGCCGCCAGCGTCTCACCCGGAGCCCACAATATAAAATGCCCCAGCCGGAAGTAATCACCCGTACGCAACGGGATGAGAATGATTTTATCGCCCTCTTTGATTTCGAGACGCTCTGAAATATCCTCTTCCAGAAGATCGGTGAGCATCTGAAGAAGACGGACCATCGGGGCTGTCACCGACCCCAGACGTATTTGATCATTGGGGTCGAGTATTCCGGCGAGTTCCGGTCCCTCAGTTGTGTCAATCCTGTGGTAAGTAGGAAGCCCTTTCCTGTGAGTGGGCTCCGTCTGATTTTGCTCGGCTCCGTACCTATGACGATATTGAAGCTCGGCCTTCAATGCTTGCTCGGCCACGCCGGGCGCAAGCATCATGGCATGAAGCTCCTTTAATATCGGGTTTATGAAAGCATGCACTGTTACAGTCGCATTGTACTGCCTTTGAAGGTTCTTTAAGATAGGAGCTATGAGGGCGCGGAGGTTCTCGTCAAGAGGTGCTGTTTGTCTCAGCGAGAGTAGGATATTCAGGAGGAGCAAGTAAAAGTCTGAATCCATGTCTTTACTCTTGATAAGAATATTATCTGGAGTGGCGCTCCAATTCTTCAGAAATAGTTTGGAGTAATAATTCGAGTTCGAAAGGATAATTCAGCCATATGAAACGCCTCTGCCCCTCGCGCAATGCCGTCAGCGCCAGGCTGAAATTATGATCCTCCTGCCCGACGATTGAATTAAAGATTATAGGGACGTCAGGTGATATCTTTTTTTCTGTAAACAATGCCGCTACGGCTTCGACGCCGTCTGCTCCTCCTCCCAAACGCCCGTCTACTACGAGCACATTAGCTTTAGAAGATCGTTTTTTTAGATCGTCTGCACAGTCTACTGAAATTACTTTGTACCCTGCCTCTTTGAGGCGATCCTCAAAAAGAGTCTTGCGAAAAAGGTTATTCTTGCCGCTTGCTACCAAAACGGTGTATTGAGATCTCATGCGTTTTCCTTCCAGCCTTTCGGTATGCGCGCTTCAAATCTTGCGGTGCCCTTTGGGATGCGTACTTCAAATCTCGCACCGCCTTCCGGCAGGTTCATTGCCACGCACTTCCAACGCATGGTATCCACCAGCTTCTTAACGGTATAAAGGCCCAGCCCGCTTCCTTCCGGCCAACCCGCCACATATGTTCTACTGCCGGCGCAAAACAAAGGGACTTCAGCCGATATGCCCGGGCCCTGATCGATAACACTGATGACAACGTCCTCTGCTTGATCGTCGAAACATTCGACTCGTATGACACTGCCGGGGGGGAGAATTTCCTCGCGTTGACGAGCAGGTTCAGCATTATTATCTCAAGCCATTTACATTCGAGCTTTGTCATCGGTATACGGGTTTGCTCAAGATCTACGCTCAAATCTATACGCACATCTTCAGAATCAAATGAGACGCCGTCGGGTTGCAGTATTTCTATCGGCCTGGTGATGATTTCCACAAGGTTGACCATCTCTACCTGTTGTGTGCCGGTGCGTAGCTTCACTTCCTCCGCCAGCGTGTTACTCATCAGGTATGCCGTAAGCGCCGAGCGGCTGGCCATGATTATGTACTTCCTGAACCGGTTCATATCAGGCCTGCCCATTTCGACCATCCGTTTAAGCTCCCCCAAAAAAACTATCAGGTCGGCGTTCGGCCTCTGGAGGATATGGGCCATGTACGGCACAAGCTTTAGCAATTCCGACTCTATGTAATCTTTTTGATTATTATAGTTTCTAATGGCTAGTGCGGCCTGATCGGCAAGCGCTTTAAGCATCGCCACTTCCTTCTCTTCGATAACGCTTTTGCGGCTTATGTCGTGGCCAGCCTCGATGGTCCCGATTATTTCGTCCCCCTTTTTTGTGGCGATTGGAATGAAAGCCCTGATCAACTTATCATGGCCGTAAAGCTTATATAGATCTCCGTCAAAAGCTTCGTGCCATCCTTGAATGATTATTTCTTTCCTGTGTTCCCGTAGGAGCCACGCGTGTATATCTCTTTTTCTGGCCCGGCAGCGGGTCCAGAGGATGCCTGGCCTTTGCAATCCAGGCATTCGGGTCCAAAGCCTCAGGAACGTTTTTGTTCTTCATTCCCAAAGCCGTATATACGGTGTTATCAGATTGATCGACCAACTGGATGGCGGCGAACTCAAAGCCGAGCGTGTTGGTGACGGCGTCTAAAATACTGGTGAGAATCTCGTTTAAGTTGACACCATCGGACCCAAAGTTTTTCATTTGTCTGGTAATCTTGTTCAGCGTACTCAGATACTGTTCTATGATCCGCTCTTTCTCAAGTACAACCGAAAGCCGGTTGCTAACAGAGGCAACCAGTTCTAAAGCCTCGTCTGTAAATATACCACCGGGAAACGTTCTCGGTATCCTGAGCACTCCGAATATTTTCCCCTGCCTGTTCCTGAGCGGGCAGGCCAGGAAAGACCTGGTAAATCTCTCTTTTCCTTCTTCGCATATGCTCGATGGGGGCAAACCCTTTTCTGCAAAAACGTTCTCCCGAGCGAACAGGCTAAATGTCTCTTCTTCATCCCTGGTAAAGCCCTCTTCATCGGAATTCGTAATGACAAGGCGCGCCAGTCCAACGTTGACACCCTGCTCGTTTTTTAATAGCCTTACCAGGTTAGCTGCTTTGTACTTAGAGTCGTCAAGGTACTTGCTAAAATGCTCCTGTAATTTTTGACGGTCCAGATCGCCCGTACCGTAATGATTGATTACGAGGGTTCTGCCTAGCTTTGCCACCAACCCTGTTTTCCCGTCACCGGGTTTGTATTCTATCGGCTTTACTTTTTTCGCCGCCAGGTCTTCCATCATCTCTTCGCTGTTTGTATATTTCAATTCAAAGTGATTGCCTTTATCCGCCTTGAGAAACACAGAGCAACCTCTTGCGAAAACCAGTTCGGGCAACTGCTCGACGACGTACTGGAAAAGGTTACTGCCATGCTCCTGCCCGATTCTAATAAGCATCTCGTTCAATCTCTGGCTTTCCAGGTTCGTTATCAACGTAGAGATATTCGCCGCAACCTCCCTCAGCATCATAAGGTCATCTGTCGTAAATGGCTTATCATCTTTTCTCGACAGGATAGTTACGACTCCCCTCGCCTTGTCATCGCTGGTAAGAATCGGAGCCCCCAGGAAACGTGGAAGGAGGTTCTGCGGTTGCGCTATCTCCTGATCTATCGCCTTTATCTTTCGGTCATCTTTGTTTATCAAAGTCGAGTCCGAATACAGTTCCAGTTCTGCATCAATCAATATCCTTTCATCAACAAACGAAGAGGTGTCATTGATCAAAAGCGGCTTTGCAGTCTTGAATATCCAGCCCGTCAACCCCTCATTGCGCTTATAGCTGTAGGAGGGATGCGACGGGTCGGTCGCAGCTTTCAAATCTACTTTCTCGCCAAACCTATCAGGCAAGTACAAAAAGCAGGCGCAACCGCCTACCACTTTTTGTGCTTCCTCTAAGATAGCATTAAAGGCCGTATGTTGATTGTTGCTATTTATGCTGCCGATCTTTATCAGATTTTCTATCGATCTCTTCTGTTCGCGTATCGTACTCTCAATTTCTATGCGTCGTGAGATCACCCCGGCGAAAGAGAGAAACATCTCCTTCGTCCAATCCGGGAAAGCTTTTCGATCCTGCGGTGCGCCCACACGTATGACGCCGCAGCATTTACGGCCAAACTCTAACGGGATGGCAAGAAGCGGTTTTGGCGAACTCTCGGCATAATAATACTGCGCGCCTTTATACTTATCTTGCCATGCCAGCCCCGGATATCGGCTAAGCTCTTCTTCATTAGACATGTCGTTGAGCAGGAGCAATTGTTTTCTTTCAAAAACCCATCCTGTTAATCCTTCCCCGGCCCTATAGAAATACTTGCCGATTTTGTCGGGCGAGTTGGCGAACTGACTGGAGGCCGCGAGAACAAGGATCTCTTCTTGAATCTGAGATATGTCTATGACCTTATTATCATTATCTATAAGCTTGCCATCATATTTAGTCACCAAATCAGGAATCAGATAAATTGAACAGCCCAAGCTACCAATTAGTGAGGGGGCTTTTTTGACAATTGCCTGCAGCACATCATCTAACTTATCAAGACGCAGAAGCACATTCATTAGGTCTAATACAGTCTTTTGCTCCAGGCGGTCATTTTGGAAGGTTTGACTTATCATAAGAGTCTCCAGGCATAAACCGAAGGAGTATGCCTTACAATGATAGATTAGAATTATGTGAGAATAATCATCGGCGCATCCATCGGGTACGCTCATATTGCTTAGACGAAAAACGTTAAGAGTTTTTAGCAAGGAGGCTCTGAAAGCGCCTTAACGGTGCAATAAAGAATCTTAGGAACTCGTTTATAAGGGGTTTGGACCCACTTAGCATGGGAAAAGAGACGGCACTTGACGCAGTGTAAGCACCGGGGTCGAAAAAGACTCTCAAGCGGGCTCTTGCGCTAAATAAGCTTCACGCCCCGGCTGTCGAAGTTGTAAACCAGGCCCGTCGCATCAGCATATAGGAGACTTAGCGCGGGCCGTCGCCAGTTGTTTTTCATTCGTCAGATCCAGAATCAACGGAGTCATCGATACCAGCCCCTTGCTTAAAGCCCACCGATCCGTTTCCTCCTCGATCTCTTCGATAGGCGTAACGGTGAACCAGTAAATATTCCTCCCCATAGGGTCCTGGCCCGGAATGACTTTTCCGTCGTAGTGCCTGTAAGATTGACGAGTCCAGCAAAGCCCTTTAGCGTTTTCCGGAATATTAACGTTAACCAGTTGCAGCTCACTGTTGGGCAGAAGAAGCTCCAGCACTTTTGTTACGCTCGGCGCGAGCGCTTCAAAGTTCGGCCCGTCCTGGATTACCGGGGTGCTGAATGCGATTCCGCGCAATCCCAAAAGGGCAGCTTGCTTTGCCGCTGCCAGAGTGCCTGAATGCCAGATCGCGTTTCCAATGTTCGTTCCCAGATTAATACCCGACAATACTATGTCGATCTTTTCCCAATTGTGTGTTCCGAGAGCTACGCAATCGGCAGGCGTGCCATTTACCCTGTAAGCTTCAAACTCCTTCACCGGAGTACGGCGATAAGAGAGCGGGCGTGAGGATGTAATGGCATGCGACATCGAGGATTGCTCCACGTCAGGGGCTACTATACGAACATCGCCGAAATTAGAGGCTACTTCGGCCAGCGCGGCAAGACCGGGGCTGTAGATTCCGTCATCGTTCGAGATTAATATTCGCATTACGATTGATCTTCCTTGATTGGGATTTACTGTTTCGCCTCCACATGAATGCTATAATCCGATTTCCCGATTCTTTCAACTTTTCTATGACAACCGGGGGGGAATAATGCGAGCAAGTCTAGTGCATAATCCGACAGCGGGCGATGAAGATCATTCGGGCGAAGAACTCCTTACAATGTTGCGGAAGGCCGGGTATGATGCGGTTCATTACACGTCTAAAAAAGAGGACCTCGCCAGGTTAGCCGATGATCCTGGAGACCTGATCGTGGCAGCCGGTGGGGACGGCACGGTGCGCAAGGTGGCGACAAGATTAGTAGGGACCGGAATACCGATAGCGATACTGCCTATCGGAACCGCCAACAATATCTCAAAGTCTCTGGGCATATCAGGAAAACCTCAAATGCTTATCGAAAGCTGGTCGTCGGCAGATAGAAAAAAATTCGATGTGGGGATAATAAGCAGCCGGTGGAAAAACGGGCAGTTTTTGGAAGCGATCGGCTTCGGCATATTCCCCCAGGCTATGTCTATACTCAATTTTATAGATGACGAGATCGAAACCGATTTCGACAACCGGCACGAAAAGCTATGCAGGGACCTTAATGCAGTGAAAGAAATTCTATTGAGATACTCTTTGCAAAATGTGGAGGTAAAGCTGGACGGGAAGGATTTGTCGGGAGGGTACGTGATGATGGAGGCGATGAATATAAATTTCATCGGGCCGAACCTCTATCTTGCGCCCGGGGCCGACCCCGGCGACGGTTATCTTGATCTTGTGCTTGTCACGGATGAAGAAAGAAAGGAGCTTTTTGATTATCTGAGCGCGCGCATAGAAGGTAAGGAATCCCCGCCGAGACTGACGATTCATCGGGGACAGACTCTTGAGATTTCTTGGGATGGATCCCAGATGCAGGTTGATGACAAGGTGTGGCTCGCAGATATTGGCAGTGACGATGTCAGCCCCTCATCACCTGTGCCGATCAAGATAGAACTACAAAATCATGCGCTGGAGTTCCTTGTTCCGGCACAGACTGAAAAGGATTTGTAGCCCTCAGCGCAGCAGTCGGCCGCTTACTTTATCAATTCACCGCGGTATACGACTCCGCCTTTCATTACGAAGCCGACTCGCTCAAGAAGCGTGATCTCTTTCGACGGGTCGCCCGGGACGGCTATGATGTCTGCGTATTTGCCTTTCTCGACACTGCCGACGCGGTCGAGCCATCCGATGATCTCCGCGTTCAGGCTCGTCGCCGATACTATGGCGGACATGGGCGATTCCCCCAGGCGAACTCGTATAACTAGCTCTTTCGCATTCTCGCCGTGAGGTATCACGGCTGAATCGCTTCCCACCCCTATAGGAATGCCGGCGGCAAGAGCGCGCCTGAATCCCGCGATCTCAACGCTGCGAAGCTCTCTATCGCGCGCGATTTCGGATTCAGGTATCCCGTGTTTCTTCCCTTCGGTCTGTATCACCTCACTCGTATAGAGCGTCGGAACGTAAAAAGTCTTGCGCGTTGCTTTGAGCATTCGCACGGCCTCGTCATCGAGAAACGTGCCGTGATCTACCGTGCGCACGCCTGCGCGAATCGCGGCCTTGATGCCTTCGATGCCGTGCGCGTGCGCGGCGACTTGCCGCCCCCAGCGATTGGCCTCCGTCACGGCGGCTTGAATCTCCGCGTCCGAATATTGTTGCGCGCCCGGATGTATGCCTTTTGACAGCACCGCGCCGGTCGCCAGTATTTTTATAAAATCGGCCCCGTATTTCAGGTTTGTCCTTACGGCTTTCGTTACTTCTTCGGGGCCGTCGGCGAGGTTTCTGACAGTAGGAACATCGACGTAGATAGAAAACTGCCGCGCATCGCCCGCGCCTCCGGTTGAAGAGACATAGTTTCCGGCAACTAAAAGCCGAGGGCCGGGTACAGCGCCTTCGTCAATCGCGTTGCGCAGATCGATATCGACATAAGGCCAGGTCGGGCCCATATCGCGACAAGTGGTGAATCCGGCTAGCAGTGTTACTCTGGCATTGCGCGCGCCCCAGAGCGCGTTATGGCCCGGAGTAGTTTTAACCAGCGCTTCTTCCCAGTGCGTTCCATACCTGTCGGTGAGATGCGTGTGCAGGTCTATAAGCCCCGGCAATAACGTTGCGTTGCCCAGGTTGATTAGCTTTGCATCTTTCGGTATCGCCAATTGAGTCCCGACCTCGGCGATCCTCTCGCCCTCTACACGCACCATCGCGGGTTCGAGCGGCGGCCCGCCTCGCCCGTCGATCAAGCGCGCCGCTTTGATAACGATTTGCGGCGCTGATACCGAATTCGGCTGAACCTGTCTCGAATTGCTCGGCTCTTTCCGCGCGCGAGTTGTGGCGGTCAAGAGTGACGACGAAAATAAAAATAAGACTAATAGATGAAGCGCACGACGTTTTACCATGCTTTGAAGCCCTCCGAGCCTGAAGCGGACTCAAGTCTTTTCGTTGCGATTGTACCCTTGATTCAAGCAAACGACGAGCGCCGCGCCAAAGAGTAAAAGTTGAGATTGGAAAGCCAAGCTGAGATCAGCGGGAATGGTGGGTTCTAAAAAATCCCGCACCCCTCATTCATTTTGAGGTGAGTAATAAAAGCCACGGGCCGCGCAATTCATATCGGCGTCGTCAACCTGACATCGACCGACTTCATAAATCGCACGGCCCTCGCACGTTTGAAATGATCAGAAGCTTATTGTCGCCTCGCTGGAACATTCCTGACCGCCCGAGATGCAGACTTTGTATCTGAAAGTCCCGGTCGCATTCCTGTTGAACTGGTTAGTGTATCTGCCGGTATTCGACACCGTAATTATACGCGTGCCGTTGCGGTATATGTCCACGAATCTTGCGCCCGTAGCCCCGCTCCAGCTCAGGTTGACAAACCTTGCTTTGTTCGTTGTGCGTGTTGAGACCGTTAGCGTTATAGGCGGCGGCGGTGGCGGTGCGCCTCCCGCGCTGAAAAGTACAGTTATGCTCCCGCTGCCTTGATTGACCGCAACCAGATCGGGCAGGGAATCGCCGTCCAAATCTGCGGCGGCTACATCTGTAGGATGCTGCCCGACGTCGAAATATTGAGCGGTAAAGTTGTAGCCGTCTTGATTCTTGAAAATAGTAAGTCTATTGGTTCCCCAACTGGTGACGGCAAACTCTGTGCGGCCATCGCCGTCAAAATCTCCCGGAGCTATGCTGGTGGGCGTATCCGTCCCGGTCACTTCTGAGTACCCCATAAAACCTCCGTTGGGGTCGTCATTGTACAGGACGATAATCTGCGAGAAGTAGGAATTCGCAATCGCTATGTCTGTGTTGCCGTCGCCGTCAAAATCGCCGACCGTCACGTCGTCGGGTAAGTCGCCCGCGTAAAGCCAGACGGGCGGGCCGAAGGTCCCGTTCCTGTTGTTGTAAATTACCGTGACGCTCCCGTTAACGACGTTGTTGACATAAGCAATGTCTTTAAAACCGTCCCGGTTGAAATCTGCGAGGACTATCGATTTCGAAGCGGAGCCAGTACCGTACGTGCCGCGAAAACCGAAACCGCCTTGCCCGTTGTTGAGCAGTATACCCGCCCTGGAACACTGGCTTATATCGGCCAGGTCGTTATCGCCGTCTTGATCGAGATCGCCGATTGCAACGCCCCTCGATGAGTTGCACAGATTGTAGTTGACCGGGGCGGCAAATGCGCGATTGCCCTGGTTAATCAGAACCGAGACGGCCCCTGTTTGAGTCGAGAAGGCAACCGCTATATCGTTTCGCCCGTCTCCGTTTAGATCGCCAATAGCTAAGTCAAGCGTGCTGGAGCTTGAGGGCCACAGCCCGTTTAATGAAATCCGCGTGAACGAGCCTGCGCCATTGTTGAAGAATAGTTGTAAGCTTCCTTGAAGGTTGACGACCGCAATATCGTTGAGACTATCGCCATCCAGGTCTCCGATCTTTGCCGCCGAAGGGTTGGCCCCTGCGCTGAAAGTTGCGTTCGTATAACTGGATTGTAACTCGGCTGCTGCCTTAGTTGAGCCTGGCAGGGTGGCAAAGATGACGGCTGAAACCAGCAGTGCCATCACCATAAATCGCGCGGCAGTCGTGGCAAACCTGTCCTGTTTTTCAATGAGCGCGCTACTTGATGCTGTAATTTTTTCCATGTCGCAAATCTCCTCTCAGGCGGCATGTCCGATTCTGCTCGCTTTCATTTCGGTACATGTCAAAGATGCGCCTTAAAGACTAAAACCCGTATCCAACAAGAAAAGCGTCACTTAAGCATCATTATGCCGGGTTTTCTTTTACCCTGACTCAAGCTGGATTTCTGAAAAGAGAAAAGCTCACAACAGTCCACGCAGATAAACCCTCATCATAGTCAGCAATGATCGTGCCAGTATTGTGATTAATCTTTCAAAATGTAGCAGACCTTCTGAAGAAGAGGATGAGGGAGGAGGATGTATTACCTCGGCTTTGCACACCGAGACCGAGTTGGAAATTGTAGGGGATAGAGTGTGAAGCTCTATCCCCTGCCGGAAAGGTCTAACTCAAGCTCGCACCAGGATCCAGGTGGCATTGTGGCCACTTGAGGAATTGGCGGAGGGGCAAGCAGGGAACTTTTGCCCGCTTTTGATAAACATCACGATATTGCTATGACTGCTACACTTGTAAGGGCCGGATGTTTGACAGGTCCCGCCTGTTGAACCGGTTGTCTGCACGCTGGTTGCACTAGCACTACTGTAGCTCATACTGTTTCTCCTTTATAGTTAGAAGTTATATTCCTACAGTACTGATGATTTGGTCAGTACTAACGAAACCATGCAAGTATGCCAATTAGCTCTCGACGCCCGTTTGCTGCATATCAAGACCACGGGCGGTCACTGTACGGGCAATTGTATCAACGGTCGCCAGACCCAGGGAAACATTGCGTCCGTGACGTGCAATTCGTCGTTCTTCTTCCTCGTCATTCTTATATACTCTAAGGGTTGCTGAGGAGGTTTATGTTTGGCTACGATTTCGTCACGTTCGCTCCGGGTTAGCCTGTACAGTTTGACCTTTTCACCGCATTGAATGAGACCTTCGACCGCTTCCCCTAAGAACTCCATCGCATTGCGATGAGGATCGGCTTCGGGGAGCTTGCGCGTCTTCACATACTCGTCCCAGGTCTCGTATGTCTTGTGAGTTTTCTTAAACTCCGCTTCCGTCAATTCAAAGCGCATGACCACGATCTCATCTTGTTTGATCTTCTTCTCTTTTTCATTTTCTTCTATGATCTTGTCGTAAAGCTCGGATGGGATCGACTCAAATACCGGCACAGTTTTGCCCGCATCGTCTTTGGTCAGTTGAATGCCAAGCGCTTCGATCTCAGTCCTGCGCCCGTCCATCACGGTCCACATTGCGAACGCAGGCCCACCTTGCGGGAGTGGTCCGGTGCGGGCGGCCAAGGTGAGAAAATACCGATGCGTCTGCTCTCTGACCCATCTTGTTTTTTCCTCTGATATGGGATCCAGCGCGGTAAAGCTATTGTCGCTATACTCGATTATCTTCCACCAGGTCACACCTGGTTGGAAAATATCATTCCCGCGCCACGACGTGAACTCGATGCTTTTGGGCGCGGCAGGTTTATCCAGCTTATAATTCACCGATGTTATCACCTCGAAATCCTGGGGCAGGGCGTTTGAAGAGTGCTCAAACAGCGTGACATGCCCCTCCGGCGAATAGCTAAAAAGCATGCGACTCGTTTCAGTTACTCTATCCGATCTCCACATGCCGGTAATGTTGAAGGGGCAAACCTTCTTGGCATCCGATTTAGCATCCGATTGACCGAAAGCGATCCCGATGGCTGCCAGGCAAAGGAAGACAAGCGAAAAGACTGCTCGTTTCATCTTAAAGACTCTCCTTACTCAAGCTGCCATGTTTAACCGACGAGCCGACGAAAGGTTCCGATGATATGAAACCCTTCGCGCAATCCTCAATAAGTAAGAACCCACGGTGATAGCCTGCGGTGAAGCCCGATTCACTGCCCTGCTTGTTTTTGCATCTGATGCGCGTGCTCGTGAAACTTCTCGTCGGGGACGTGAAGCGACTGATTGAGTCGCTTCAGTTCCTTGAAATACAGGAATGGAATCCGCGATATTGGATTACTATCTAGCGGCGAAGACGTGGAGATGTGATCCTCCATGCTCCAGTCCAGCTTGTACAACTTGAACCTTTCCCCGCATTGGTTGAGGCTCTCTGTCACCTGCTTCGCCACCAGAATGTTATTCATCGTAAGTTCCGGGTATAACAGTTCGTCATTGCGAGCGCGTCTTTCCCACGCCTTGACTATCTTCAATCCCCTCTCATATTGGGCCGCCGTGATTTCAAGTCGCAGCATCACGTCTGAATCTTTGCGAGGATCTTTCATAAACTCGTTATAAGTTTCCGGAGGGATCGTGCCAAAAGCCCAATGGACGCGACCAGGATAGATACCCACGGCATCTATTTGAGTCTGCTGCCCTCCCGTTTTGATCATCATCGGGAATGTTGGTCCGCTACCATCATAGAACGTCCCAATGCGCCCGGCGAGGACGATGAAATACCTGTAAGGGTCTACTCTGACCCAGCGCGTCGGCGCGGAGCCGGTTTTTACCAGAGTCACCGATGTGTCATCGTACCCGGCGATCTCCATAGGGGTTGTACCCTGCGCGAAGCCTCCGGCTTCCTTGCCTGCTTCGACAGTGACGACCTTCGGCGCTTTGGGGTTATCGATTGAATAAACTGCGCTGGCGATTTCTCGCAACTCTGAACTCTGGCCTGACCCGGATAATACTGCCACCTTAGCGTCCGGCGTGAAACGATAAAGGACAGGGTTTGCTTCGTTAGATTTCTCAGCTTTCCAGGTCCCGATGATGTTGAACTCACAACCCCTCTTGACGCTAACCTTTTGATCGTCATACGACTGGCCGAACGCCGCCGCTGTCAGGCAAATAAGGATCAATGAAAGAATAATGGCAGATCGTTTCATAACACCCTCCTTGAATCAAATCACTAAGAATAGAAGCCGCCTTTCGGCTGCTCCTATTCTTAGTAGCGAGGCGAAATGGCAAACATGGCGGCAGGGGCTGTGATAGCCCCCCCGCCCAAACTCCTTCGCTAAAGTGTCATTCGGTAGCCGTATATCTTACGTTCCTTGTCTATACGCTCCTGGAGTTTCCTGTTCTCCTCCAAGACTTGCTCGTGCGTCTTGGGAGGGTCGGCCATGGAGATTGTCCACAACACCGTATGCAGGCTGGCCTGCGGATCAATGTGCACCAAACGGTTGGTTGCATCATTGATGACAAGCAGGAACGACGTGTGGCCGTAGATGTTCGTATCAATCGCTATATGGTTCATATTGAAAAGCTTATAGCGAATGGTTTCGATGTCATACGGATCGCCGGTTAGAAAGGTCCAGCCCGGCCGCAAAGCCCTGTGCATCTGCGCAAAGTTCTTCAACGCTGCCGGATCGTCATCTTCCGGTTTAACGGTGATCGAATACATGAACAGGTCCTTACCCATCCGATCTTTCAGGGCTTCGTAGACTTTGACCAGATTGGCAGTAACTATCGGACAAGTACCCTCGCAGGTAGCGTACATCAGGTTAATCATCACCTGCTTGCCCGCGATCAGGTCATCGTAGAAGCGAACCTCTTTGTTTTCATGGGTGCGAAGCCGGGCATTGGTGAAGACCGCAGGCCCAGGCGACGCCACGTGCGGCACGCCCTGGACTGGCGCACGAAGTGCGCCAGTGGGCTTGTCGCTTCTGAGGCTTTTGAAAAATTTCCTCCTTTTCATTAGCCCAGATCCTCCTTCGTATACAGCGGCGTGTCGCCCCTGGCTACGCGTTCCGCATTGATTTCCTCCCTGCGTCTGCGTAACGTAGCCAGGTCTTCGACCACGTCCCACCGCACCATCATGAAGGCGTCTTCGTGATTCATGTTGTGGCAGTGGATCAGGTATCGCCCCACGAAGTCCCTGAACGCCAGCCTGATTCTCAGCCTATGCTGCCCGGGCACCGGGTAGACATCCCTTCGCGAATTGTTGCCGTCCTCCCACGGAGGCATCGCAACAACGGATCTGTTTGCGGGCGAGCATCCAGTTGCGCTAGGAACGTTGCACACGGTTCGCTGGAGTACCCGGCCCTCTTCCAGGTGAATGTGCACGGGATGGAGCCAGGAGCCCGCAAGCGTGTCGTTCCTAATTATCCATTCCTCCGTCGAACCCTTCAGCACCGCATGGTCTACTCGGCCTGGATCGAACGGCCCACCCGTACCGACACCGGGCTGCTCGGCAGCAGAGAAAAAGCTGTTAGTGTGATTTGTATTATTCTCAGCTGTAGACGAGTGAGAGATTCGGAAATTGTTTCCATCCGCTTGACCGGGAATGAACCGGAAACCCCACTCAAACGGATCTACTCCTGTCGCCGGTGGCGGGATCGGAGGCAAATCAGTCAGCGTGCTCGGAATCGGCGGCGTATCGGGAATAGTCGCATTTCCGATAACATCGAACCGCATCAACACCGTGCCGATGGGTAGCCCTGGCGCCGGGTCAGCCGGGGTCGGAGTAGCGACAAACTGCGGGGTTTGCGTGTTCTCTTTCAGGTAGACCGACTGGCCAACCGAGAACTGGCTGAAGTCAATGACCACGTCAGCGCGCGACGCCACGTGCACTTCAAGACGGTTGAAGGGAGTGCTGGCGGCGCTCACACTAGCCGGGGTTTTCAGGAAATTGCCGTCGATGGCGACGACCGTCATCGGCTTTTGCAAGCCGTCGGGCCCGTGGAGGGACAAATCGAAGGGCAATACCACTCCGGTGTTGATGAGCCGGAAGCGGTATTTGCGCCGCCTAACGGACAGTTTTGGCTGAATCTTGCCATTGACAGTCCACTTGTCCGTCCCCGGGGCCGCGCTGCCTACTACCTGGAACAACTCGGTGCGCCCGGTGGTGGTGTTGGTCGGGCAGAATCTTCTCGCGCCGAGCATCAACGGGAAGTCGGTCACGCCGTACAAGGAAGGCAGCCGATTAGATCCCGGCGTGCCGAATTCCCACGGTGGGTCCTTATGGTCGTACACAAGATACGACCCGTTCATGCCCAGATAGTTGTTGTTTGCAGTCTCCTTCATGAGATGGTCGTGATACCAGAAGGTATGCATCGCTTCGCGCGGGTCGCCTTTGACCCCTAACGGCGCACTAGGACCAAAGTCATCAATGCCGGCGTAGGCGTTGACGTAGTGATTGTCTTTGAACAATCCTGTGTTGAAGAAGTCGCCCGCGAAACCGTCGCTTTCAGACCCCGTATGCCCGTTGTGCAGGTGGACAGTAGTCTTATTCGTGCCAAAGCTCGACGTAGTAAGTGGCAAGTCGTTTTTGAATCGCACGAGCGACGGCACGCCATAGGCGTTAAGTATCGTCGGTCCCGGGTATTGGCCATTGAAACCCCAGATGTACGACGGCAGGTAATCACGATGGAACTGATGGGTTCCGGACTTGGCCGTCAATAAATACTGGATGGAAGGGTTGAACTCATCCCAACGTTGATGGGGATCGCGTGCGGCCTCGCCATTGAGCGTGTTGGCGTTCTTGGTCGGCTGAGGATTCAGGAAAGTCGGTATAGCTATAGACGGGACCGGAAGGTCGTCGACGAACGGCGTGTGTGCCGGACTCGGATTTGCCACGGCGCCGCATAACACCGGTTCCGCTACCGTGCCCTGAGCGTAAACAGTTGACTTCCTTGATGTTAAAATAGTCGGGCTAAAAATGGTAACAGCCCCAGCTGCTGCCCCCATCTTGAGCACCTCTCTGCGAGTTATCTGAGAACGCTTCTTTAAGTCCTTGGAATGCTCAGACTCCTTGCTCTCCTTGACCTTCTTTCTGGGCATAAAATCTCCTTTCATCCCTCAACGGGGAGGTTGTATTTGAAGAATGTTCCACTGTGGATTGCAGCCCTACACCCGAATGGGCAGACCTTACCCTTCCCGACCTTTCGGCCAGGGTTTAATGTTTTAGCTGCGAGGAAGATTGCAGAAACACCGCCGCGACTAGAGCTTACTTGTCACAGAACAAGCTATCCCCAATCCGGGTCCAAATGAATTCACTGCTCGATTCTTGAATGGAATGAAAGTCTCAGATCATCCCTGGGGTTCTTTTTTAATTTTCTCAGACAGCCAATGTTACCAACAATGCGCCGTATTAAATATCACAATAAAAAATCGATGTCAAGAAAAAGTTATTCGCGCCACAAATAAAGAGAAACTTGATCCGATTTTTACTATGGGCGTAAGCTTTGAAGCCGCGCGTTCTGAGTTATACTGCGAACGGGAGAAAAAATTCTCCCGAGCGAGCGCCGCAATTAAAGATGTGAATGAGTATGCGCGGAATCTGTTTGGCGTCAGTATTGATATTGTGTCTCGGTTGCAACGTGCCTCTGCGCGTTGGCGAGGTGGCTCGCGTTCAATCCCCGTCGGGACGTGTTGACGCCATTATTATAGAAGCCAACACCGGGCCGAAAGCTTCGTCGAGCTACGATGTTTTCCTGGTCCCTTCTGGGCAAGAGCATGGCGGCGGGATTCATATAGCTTCGCTTTATGCCGCTCGTCGTAGCCAAACCGCTTATGGGGTCAATCTGAAATGGAATGGAGTGGAGGAGTTGACAATAGAGTATCTGGAAGCGAGTGCGGCAGAGATACTGCAAGAGCCGGCAAGAATTGAAGGCGAGCAGGTTCAAGTAAAACTGCGCGGGGGAATCGAAGATACCACGGCAGCGCCCGGAGGAATGCTCGATAATGTAAGAAAGAAAAGCCCCGGCAGTTAGAAAACGACCCGATGACCACCCCCAGGCGCAAATAATAAATGGCAAGCTTCGCAATCGGTAACATAAAGATATTTCGCCGCAGGCTACTGCTTGTTTTAGGAGTCGGCTTTCGCCCTTCGGTAAAAACAAAGGTGCTGCTTGGGCTGCTAATATTTCTCGTATCGTTCGCAACAAAATCTTTGATGGCCGTTGATCTCGCTCCTTCTATCTACACGTCGGCGCAGGCTTCCGGCAGATGGGAGTTCGAACGGGACGCGGCTTCGATAATGGAGGGGCGGGGTCTTTTAGTCCCCGACAACTGGGACGCGTCCGATACGAGCCTGCTCTTTCACGCGCCCGGTTACTCGATATTCCTGAGCGCGGTCTATTCACTGTTTGGGGAGAGCCGGTTCAACGCCCAGCTCGTCAATAACATCATCAACTCCGCTTCTGCGGTGCTGTTGTTTCTTATAGCCGGAACTCTGTTGACCTGGCCCGTGGGCGTGGTGGCGGGATTGCTCACGGCCGTTTCGCATCACCTCTCATATTTTTCAAATTTTATTCTACCCGACTCGCTCTCAGCTTTTCCGATACTGGTTGCTATATATCTGCTGGCCAGGTTTCGACGCAGGCGCGCGAGACCATTATGGCTCTATGCCCTCGTGGGTTTTTTTATCGGATTAACGATCTGGCTGCGCCCGAATGCGCTGCTGTTAGGGCCGTTTCTTGCTCTTTTTGTCACCCTTGTCTTCGCCTGCGGCTGGCGCGAGCTGCGGCGCTCCTGGGTAATTGCAGCGGTTCTCGTTTCTTGTAGTCGCGCCCATCACGATTCGCAACTTCATCGTCTATCATGAATTCGTCCCCGTGAGCGCAAACCTCGGAATGGTCTTGTGGGAGGGCATAGGCGACGCGAGCGGTGATCGCTTCGGAGCGGTGACGACAGACCAGGCGGTCGCGGAGCAGGAAGCGGTACTCTACGGCGACCCGCGTTATGGCACATCCTGGGCTTCGCCTGATGGGATCAAACGCGACCGCGATAGAATCCGCAGGAGCAGGGATGTGATCCTGAGTCACCCGCTCTGGTTCTTAGGCGCTATGCTTGGCCGGATGGGAGAGATGTTCAAGTACTCTGCCCACGCGCCGCTGGTTTATAAAGAGTGTGACCGGGCGGCGCTTGCTGAAAATGAAGAAGCGAGAGTAGATGAAAAACGTGGAAAGCGAAAAACGACTGCCGACACTTCCGCATTAGAGATCGGGAAGAAGCTCTGCCGGATGCGGCCGCCGGTAAGAGCCTTTCAGCGGTCGGCAAAAGAGACCCTGCTGCCGATGATTTTCGTGGGAATGTTGATAGTCTTTACGTTGAGCCGCCGCAGGGCATTATTTCTGTTAATCGTGCCGATATATTTTTTGATCTTTCAATCCATAGTTCATCTCGAATTTCGTTACACGATACCGCTGCATTACTTTATGTTCATTTTCGCGGCGACCGCCTGGGTAGCAATAGCGACAGTGATTTATAGGGGAGCAAAAAGTCTCTTAGAAAAAGTGATGAGTAATGAGTAATGAGTCTCAGATTTGCTCATCACTCATTACTCATCACTTTGAAGCTTAGTTTCTGCAAGCTCTCACGCATGCTTCAACCCGCTCCCTGGCTTCGCGCAGGCATCTCGCTCTGGCTTCGCCATCAAGGTGGCGGCATCTCTCGCGGGCTTCGTTGAGATGCTGGCGGCACCGCCGCGCGCAATCTCGGTCACCGCCCATCGAAGCCCGGGTTGAAACGAGACTGCCGAGACAGAAGATCATAAGGATAAGCAACAAGGATAGCTTTCGCATTACAGTATTCCCCTTTCGGAAATGATTTCCTGGTGATTGCGTTGAGCGTTAAGGCCGAAGGGAGACGGGAGATGGGAGAGTGCTTTAATTCAGCCTTGCAAAATATAAGACGCCGCGCCGGCCTGTTTGGTCGTAAAGAGTTTCAAGAAATATTATCGTGTCGAGCGTAAAGAGATAACTTTTTCGCAACCTTTGACCGAACAATTCTGTAGTATATTTACTCTTCCGTTAACACGGAACAGGAGGGAGTCGGTGGACGCCTCCCTCCGCCTCTTGGCCTAAACCCTTTTCCGATAAATCACTCCTTAGACGCGCTCATCACGAGGGCGTTTTTGTGTCCGGCTGTCCGCATCAAAAACCGAGGCTGAGTTGAGCGGCCCGTTGCTCTTGAGCGAGCAATTGAGCTTTGCGATCCAGGCCCCAGCGGTAGCCGCCTAATCCACCTCCTTCGCGCAGCGCCCGGTGACAGGGAATAACTAATGAGACGGGGTTGGTGGCGCAGGCGCGGCCGACGGCTCGCGCTGCGGTCGCAGAGTAGCCGAGACGCCGGGCTATCTCGCCATATGTGCGAGTGCTGCCGTAAGGAATAGAGCGTAGATACTCCCAGACCCTTTGTTGAAAAGCCGTGCCGCGCACATCAACCGGCAAATCGAGCGTCGTCCGACAGCCTTCGAGAAAATTCAATATCTCGCCGGTCCAACCGCCAAGACCTTCGTCATCGCGAAGAATCTCTGCCGCAGGATAATCGTTTGATAACTCTTTTTCGAGCACACCGTCCGCATCGCCCAGGCTGACGAAGCAAAGGCCGCGAGCGGTGCCCGCGACGAGCAATCGGCCGAGCGGGGAATCGACAATCGTGTAGCTGATGTTCAACGGCGCGGCCCCTTTGTTTACTGCGAGCGATAGTTTGTAAACTGCATGTCTATGCCGAAATCTTTCTCTTTTAGCTGAGCGATTACCTGTTGAAGCGTGTCGCGGTCTTTTCCGCTGACGCGCACGAAATCGCCGTTGATCGAAGACTGAACCCTGAGCTTGGTCTCTTTTATGAACTTCACAATCTCGCGCGCTTTCTCAATCGGGATGCCTTGCTGTAGGGTCACGGTCTGCCGAACACTGTCTTTAGCGGCGGGCTCGATCTTGCCGTAAGAGAGCGCCTTGAGCGACACGCCGCGCCGGACGAGTTTCTGCTGCAAGACATCGTTCAGGGATTTAAGCGTGAACTCGCTTGCGGTGGCGAGATTTATTTTATGCTCTTTCTCGTCGAGCGCGATCTCAGAGTTCGTCCCCTTGAAATCATAACGCTGCTGAACTTCTTTCGTAGCCTGGTTGACGGCGTTTTTCACTTCGGCCATGTCAACTTTAGAAACTACATCGAACGTATTCTGCTGTGCCATGATTTAAATCTATCGCAGAATGGAAGGTCTATAAAGGCAGCATGAAGTCTGTGCGGGCGGCCTTGGAAAAACCGTCCGCACAGAAAGAGAGCATAACGCTTATTGACCGGCAGCCTTAGCCCGCACGATCACGGCGGGGATGTCCTTATCGCGCACAGCGCGGTTGAAAGCCGGTAGATCGGTCTTCATTATTTGATCGAGCTTCTGCAACTGCGCGTTTATCCGCCCGGCCAGGTCTTCGTACACCGCATAAGACTGCTCGGTCGGAGCCGCGTCTGCACTCGCGACAACTCCCGCAAGCGCAGCCAGCTTGTTGTTGAGCCGTATGGGGAAGTTTAGCGGGTCCTGGCTGCTCTGATTTTTTGTTTGATACAACTCTTCTTCGACCGCCGTTATCTTTGCATTGAGCGCGCGCGCCGCGTCCACTACGGGCTTCGCATCCGGCTGGTCCTTGAGGCGATTTATTATCTCTTCCATCTGCTTTCGCATGTCGCGTATTTGAATGACAGCCTGGTGCGTTTCCGTCAGCTTATCGCGCATCTTCATAAGAAGCTCGAATTGCTTGGCGTATTCCGCAGGCGTCGTCTCGACCCTCGGGTCCGACTTTACATCAAACGACTGCGTCAAAGTCTTGCCGTTGACCGTAAGCCGTGCCTGATAAGTTCCGGGCGCTGCGCGCGGGCCGCGCGTTTCGCCCGCCCACAAGATCAGGCCGGGGAACCGCGCCGCGTCCGGGTATCTCAAATCCCAGACGAAACGGTTGATGCCCGCTTCCGCCGAAACACGGCTCGACCCGCCGCCGCCGCCAAAAAATCCCCCTTCGTCGTCTGCGGGTTGCTGCGGGGCCGAGGGAGTTGCCGCGCCTCGGCTCTGATACTTTCTGACCAATTTGCCCGCCGGGTCTATGATCTCAAGCTGGACTTCGCCTGTCGGCTTGTTTTTCAAGTAGTAATAGATCACCGCGCCTGTGGGCGGGTTCTGCCCGATGGTCGCCGCCGGTGGCAGGAATCCGCCGCCGCCCGGCATGCGGAAAGCCGATTCGGGCTTGAACAGATGCGCGTCCATTTTCATCGCATCTTGAATCTGATGAACGACGTTCAGATCATCTATTATCCAGAAGCTGCGCCCTTGCGTTGCGGCGACTAAATCATTATCGCGTTTGTGAAGCGCAAGGTCTGTGATCGGCACTACCGGCAAATTCAATTGGAGCGATTGCCAGTTTTCGCCGTCGTCGAACGAAACATACATGCCTGTTTCGGTCCCCGCATAAAGCAGCCCCTGGCGGTTCGGGTCTTCGCGTATCACACGAGTGAATGCCCCGTCGGGGATGCCGTTTGTGATCTTCTTCCAGGTCTTGCCGTAGTCGCTCGTTTTGTAAAGGTACGGCTTGAAGTCATCCGACTTGTACATCGTACCCGCGACGTAAGCAGTGCCGCCTTTGTGCGGAGAAGCGTCGAGGGAATTAACCTGAATCCATTCGGGCATGTTCTTTGGCGTGACATTATCCCACTTCTTCCCGCCGTCGCGCGTCACTTGAACCAGCCCGTCGTCCGACCCCGTCCAGATGACGCCTTTTTCAACCGGCGATTCCATCAGGGTGAAGATCGTGCCGTAATACTCGACGCTCGTGTTGTCTTTTGTGATCGGCCCGCCCGAAGAACCCATCTTCGTTTTGTCGTTGCGCGTAAGCTCAGGGCTTATCGCCTCCCAGCTTTGCCCTTCATTCGTCGTTTTGAAAAGAATGTTGCCGCCCGCGTAAAGCGTGTTCTGATCGTGCGGGGAAAAGACTAGAGGGAAATTCCACTGGAAGCGGTATTTCATGGCCTCGGCGCCCGCGCCCATAGGATTGTCGGGCCACACGGTCACGTTTCGCAGTTGGCCCGTGCGGTGGTTGTAACGGGTGATAAGCCCGCCGTAAGAGCCTGCGAAGACGATGTCGGAGTTTTTAGGATGAGGCGCGATCCAGCCCGATTCGCCTCCGCCGACGTCGTACCAGTGCGTGCGGTCTATGCCGAAGTCCGTAGTCCGGCTCGCGATTCGCACGGTCGAGTTGTCTTGCTGCGCGCCGTAGACGTTATACGGAAAATCGTTGTCTAAGGCCACGCGATAAAACTGCGCCGTCGGCTGGTCTTGCTCCGTCCAACTGCGGCCCCCGCTGGTCGAGACGTTCGCGCCGCCGTCGTTGCTGTTTATCATTCGCTGCGAATCGTTCGGAGCGATCCACAAATCGTGGTTGTCGCCGTGCGGCACGCTGATGCCGGTATAAGTGCGGCCTCCGTCGCCCGATTTGTAAAAGCCGGTGTTCAAGACGTAGACCGTGTCGGCGTTCTGTGTGTCTGCGTAAATGCGCGTGTAGTACCACGCGCGCTGGCGCAATCTGCGCTCTTCGTTCACCTTCGACCACGTCCTGCCGCCGTTGTCCGAGCGAAAGACGCCGCCGTCTTCCGCTTCGATAATCGCCCACACGCGTTCGGGGTTTGCGGGAGATACAGTGACACCGATCTTTCCCACCACTCCCTTCGGTCCGCCGGGATTGCGGGTAATCTCGGTCCAGGTGTCGCCCGCGTCCGTAGACTTGAACAACCCGCCGCCGGGGCCGCCGCTTTCCAGGCTGTAAGGAGTGCGCAGGATTTCCCAGAATCCCGCGTAGAGCACATTGGCGTTCGTCGGGTCGAGAATCAGATCGACCGCGCCCGCCTTGTTGCTTTTGAAAAGAACCTTCTGCCAGGTCTTGCCGCCGTCCGTAGTGCGAAAGACGCCGCGCTGCTCGTTGGGTCCGAACAGGTGGCCCATAGCCGCGACATAAGCTATGTCGGGGTTGCGCGGGTGTACGCGGACGCGGCCTATCTGGCGCGTGTCGCCCAGGCCCACGTGCTTCCAGGTCTTGCCCGCGTCCGTAGACTTGTACACGCCGTCGCCGTGCGAGACGTTGCCGCGCACGGGCGATTCGCCCATGCCGACATAAATCACGTTCGGGTCAGACTCCGAAACTCCTATGCCGCCTACCGAGCCGGTCTTGAAATAGTCGTCCGAGACCGGAACCCAGTTGACTCCGCCGTCGGTCGTCTTCCAGACTCCGCCCCCGGTCGCGCCGAAATAATAGACGTTCGGCTGAGAAGTTACGCCTGCGACTGCCGTGACGCGCCCGCCGCGATAGGGGCCGATGCTGCGCCACTGAAGCCCTTTTAACGGCGACTGTGCGTCGGCGCGTTGCTCCTGCGGTCGCTGCGCGGCGTGAGCCGAGGTTTGCGGAATTGAGGCTAAAATAGCCAGTGCTAGAAACCACGTAAGCGCACAGCGGCGCTCAAGGGTGCGTGTTTGCATAGCAAAGCTCCTTTTGAATATTTGCGAAATGAAGAAAAGTTATTCTAACTGTTAAGCCGCTAAGACGGCAAAAGCGCCGGGCAGGTTACAAATTATGCTATACAAGCTCGTCTTCGGTGGCCGGAGCCGTTGGCTTTGCGAGCCATTCCTGGCCTTCTCCCAGATTGACTACGCTCTCCATGCCTTCCATAGGGTGCTCGGGCGGTTGATCGTAACTGAGGAACCAGCCTTCAAAATGGTCGTCCAGAGTGCCGTTACTTTCCGGGAAGAAAGCCGTCATTATCGGGTCGGGATCGATTTCAAGCTCTTTCAGCTTTGCGACGCGCGGGTGAGGGCCTATGTAAAGCCTGGCCGAGCCTTTCTTGAACAGGTCGAAACCAGCTTTGCCGTGAAAGTAGAGGTATGATTTCCAGAGCAGCCCGCGAAATGCCGCGTAGTTGATCGCGCTCATGCTGACCGGCACGATCGCAAGCCTCGGGCGATCAATCTCGATCTTCACACATAATTGCCCGTCCATGTCGTACTGGCTGCTGACGGTCTCATCGGTAATATTGAAATCGAGATTGGCTTGATGCTTGGGCATGCCCCAGATGCCCCTACCGCCTTTGACCGAAATCTCCGTGCTTACGGGCAAGTCGAGTATGAATTGCCCCGTGCCGAAATGCTGCATCAACAAGGCGGGCATTACGGGCGGCGCGGGCTTTTCTCCGTGAGTGCAGGCTATGGCGATGCTGAACTCTATGTATTTGCCTATGACCGTCTGGCGATAATCGACCACGGTGAAAACCAATAAAGCTTTATCGTCGACGACGAGCGGAAAAAGCTCATTACCCGGAAGCAGCGCCCTGGCCTTCTCAGGATTTATAGCGAATGCGGCCATAAAAGCCGGGGAATTCTCCTCGCTGATGGGCAGCTTGAACGATATCCCATCCACATTGGCGAAACGCCCTTCCTGTCGCTTTATCCTATCCGGTATTCCCATACAATCTCCTTTTCAATTAACAGGCGAGTCCAGCTCTGCAAGGATCAACGGGTAAGTCTCCTCGACAGCCTTTTTCCCCCAGAAGACGTCCAGGTGGCTGTATTCGGGCAGAACGTGCAGCGTGTGATAGTTCTTGCGCAATTTGTTGAAGTACTCGTAACTCTCGGTCTGACCCTTTGCCAGGAAACATTGATTCTTCCCGCCCGCGAAGAATGAAAAGCGCGCATCGGTTTCGGGCGGCTGCGCGATAAAATCTTCCGGCAGTTGCTTGTGACCTTCGACCGAGACCAGATGCCCTTTGCGCACACACTTGGCGATCTGTAGGAAGAAGGCCAGGGGCACCTCGGCAAACTCCTTCTTCAGCCATTCGTGAGTCTCTTCGGTGATGTTTTCGTGTCGCCACAATGCCGGAAAGCCCGCGCCGTAGGTGATGCTCACCTGTTTACAGACGGCGTTTTCGCATTCGTGATGAAATAGCTTCGTCAGCAGAGAGACAAACCGGGCCACGAGATTCGGCGGCTTTTCGATCCCCCACTGCGGGTTCAGATAATCCGTCATGCGCGCGAATACGGGGACCATGAAATTGAGCTTGAACTCTGACCATGCGGGAACGACCGTGTGCAATGATACGGCGTTAGTCACGATGGTTTTGACCTGCGGCACAAGTCCCGCCATAGCCGACATCATAAAACTCGTAGACCCCTGGCAGTGTATTACCGCTTTGATCTCTTCCCACCCTGTCTCCCTGGCAACCGTTTTGACGGCCTCGGGGTGGTCATAGACCGCGGCCTTGTCAAGCGTCCAGTGGTTCGGCTCAAACTCTATGCTCGCGCGCCAGTTTAACAGCCACACGTCATAGCCGTTTGCGACGAGATAATCGACAATCGTAGTAGCTGCGGGGGCGCGAAATAGATTGGCTCTCACGCCCGCGCCGTGCACGAGAATCACCGGCCCTTTCGGCGCAGGCTCTTGCCCTCGGACGTTTATAAGGTTCAATTGAAAGCCGTCGCCTGCCGTGAACGGGACTACTCGCTCTTGATACGAATGTGATTGGCTGCTCATCTGTGAACTCCTTAAATCCAATGATCGGCTACAACCTGGTCTTCGGTAAGAAAAATTCGAGTTATTTTGAGGAAGCTCTGTTCGCCGTCAATTAATGCCAGTGTCATATATCACAAATGCATAAGCGATTCAATTGATATGGTGTAGCGGGCCGTGGCTTGCGTGTATACACTTGTGCAGATCAGGTCTATGCTTTCGATCAGTAGAACGATCATCGAATCGCACGGCGGAAGGCTGTGGGGCCACCGCAAACGAGGACAAAGGCGCAACCTTCCAACTCACCCTTCCGACTAAAGGCGCACGATAGCTGTTCCAAATAGCTGAGCGCCGGGCAATGAGTAACTCGCATTCACTCATTGCCCGGCGCTTTAATGAATAACTCTCGGCCTTGCGAAAAAAAAGCGCCAGGGAGATCACGTTTTAATCACCCTTATCCAAACGCATACCCCCCAGGCGCTTTAATCGCTCTGGTTTGGGAGGACCGAGCGAAACTCAATCCTTTTTTAACATCAGAATCTGGTGTTGTATCTGAGATAGACGCCGCGCCCCGGAGCGTCGAGGCCCCAGCTTATGCCGCGATAGTTGCGATCTCCTATATTTTCGAAATCGACGAGAAACTCGTGCCGCTCGCCGAAGCGTATGCCGCCGCGCACATTAAAAGTAATGTAGCCGGGGACCGCGTCGTAAAGCGGAAGCGGCAGGCCAGCAGGTCCCAGCACGCGCAACTGTATCTGCGCGAGCGTTTCGCCCGTGGCAATCAGACGGTCGTCGGCAGTGCCGAATGTGCCGTCGGGGCCGGGGCTCACCAGTCCTCGCGCGGTCGCGCCGTTGAGGAAGAAGTTCGATATGCTGCCGCGCGAGCGCGTGGCCCCCGTGCGGCGGTCTTCCAGGTCGAGAGTCGAGAGCCTCTCCTGGCGGTCTGCCGCATGAATGTACGGCTCTATCCACCAGTTCTTTCCGGCAGGTGCGTAACGAACCTTGAGCCAGAAGTCGGGCGCGGGCGTCCCGCCTTCGATGTTCGGAGGCAGGTCTGTGCGCTTGTCGCGCGCGTGCAGGTAAGTGGCGACGGTCGAGATCGTCCAATCAACGGTTGGCCTCACATCGAACGTATGCTCAATTCCCCAGATGCGAACGTCGTCAAAGTTTGCACGCACAAGCACCGGATTAGACGTTGCGGCGACAAAGACGACGCCGTTCGGACCCTGCGCGGTGATGACTTCGCTTCCGAGCGTCTGTCCGACTGCGCCTAGCGGCAGTATCAGCGCCTGCTTGGCTATGTTGTCGCTAATATCATTCACAAAGAAAGCAAGGTCGGTATCGACCTTGCGGTTGTGATAGCGCACACCCGTTTCGTAATTCTGGCTCGTCTCTGATTTGGTCTTCTCGACAGGCCGGCCCGTCGAGACGGCCATGCTGTTGGCGGTCGTGCCTATTGTGCCGCCTCGGCCCACCACTTCACTGGCAGGGACTTCAAAACCCGAGCCGGTAAGTCCGAGCGTGTCGAGGTCGGTCAGGTGAGGCGCGCGAAATCCGCGACTGAAATTGGCAAGCAAGCTCAAGCCTTCGACGGGTGTGACGACTACGCCTGCGCGATAGGTCCAATCATCGACGCGAAGCGAATCGTTCGGCCAGAGGCGGCTACCGTTCGGAAGCACCGGCGAATCTTCTGCCCTGGCTTTGTAAGAAGCCACGTTATAGCGCACGTTGCCGATCAAACGCAGTTTGTCGGGAATTACCTCAAACACGTCCTGTATGAAGGCCCCGCCCTTGCGATAGCGGGCATTATCCGGCACGCGCGGGCGACGAAGCGAGGAGACGTTTGTTACGGGGTTGACGCCGAACGAAGGCGAGTGGAGTCGGTCATTATAAAAATCGGCCCCCATTAAAAAGTTCTGCCTCGTCCCTATGAGCTTCGAGGCCAGAGCCTGGAAGCCGTGAACGTTCGTGCGCTCGTACTCGTGATTTATCGAGGCGCGAGGGTTTCCGTTGCCGCCTTGATTGACGCGCTCTTCGCGTTGCGAGTTGTACGAGTAAGTAAGCGTTAAAGAGTCGAGCCAGCCCACTCGAACGTTATCATATTTCACGTAAAAGAAATCGAGCATGAAGTTTCGCAGATCGGCAATCAGGTTGCCGTCGCCGCCCAGAAGCTGATCCCAGCGCTTGCCGCCGTCTATATGGCTGCGGAGGTAATTGACCGTCAACTGCGAGCCGAACGATGGTGAATAGTTCATCTTGATCATGCCGCCGTATTGCGTGAACGCCGTTTCGGGCGTGCGATCATCCAGAACCAGATCAGAGCTTAACGCGAAGAACCGGGTCACAGCATTGTGCGAATCTCTCTCATGTCCGGTTCTGAGCGTACTCGCGCGATGGCCCGCCAGATTGACTAAAATGCCGAAATTTCTTGTTGCGTATGAAGTCGAAAGATTGGAGCCGAAACCCGAATCGGCGCTGTTGAAGAAAGTCCCTATACGTCCGTGAAAATTATCTCCGCCCGGAGAGTAGCGCGGAAGGCGCGTCAAAAACTGTAAGCTCCCGCCTAGAGCGTCGCTCCCGTATTGCGCGCTGTTTGGGCCGCGCAGCACTTCCAGCGCCAGCAAGTTGGACGGCTCTATCAGGTCTAGAAAAGAGCTGACGCCGCCTCTCTGCGTCGAGGTAGAATAGCGCACGCCGTCTATAAAAACGTTGACTTTAGCGCCCGTCAGCCCGCGCACGAACACGCCCGCGATTGTCGGGCTGGTACGTTGCAGGTGGATGCCGGGCTCTTCGGTTGCGACCTGGGCGACTACGGACTTTGCGCGCTCTTCGATCTCGCGCTCGCCTATGATGTTGACCTGTTGAGAGACGGTCTCAACGCTTTCTACTGTGCCGGGGACGGCTGTGACCGTCACGGATTCGACAAGCGGTCCGGGTTCAAGGGTGATCTCGATATTTTCCGCGTCCTGTCGAGCCGAGACGGCCTTGCGGGCTTCTGTGAACCCGCTTGAAGTTATGAACAACTCGTAATTGCCGTTAGGTATATCAGAGAACGAGAAGCGTCCCTGCGCGTCGGTCTTTGTCGTTGCTATGATGGTCTGCTGCGCGTTTAGCAGCGTGACGGTTGCGTCGGCCACAACCGCACCCGACAGGTCGCGCACTATCCCCGAAATGCTCGCCCCGTCAGCAGCGAGGGAGATAGGGGCTAAGGAAAAAATCAGAAGCAATGCCGTGAGCGTATGGCAAGCCAGTTTTCTGAAAACAGTCTTGTAGTTTATCAACATTCGGTCCTCCTTGTTTTTGTTCGAGCGTAAGAAACAGTCTATTGGTTAGTGGCTACTCCACTCTGAGGTGGATTAAGTTGTCATCGCGGTATGGTCTCTATGTTCAGCACAGGATGAACCTCGTGCCAGCGATGGTTCTCCTGGTCGTCGTAGCGACTGACCCCGTACACGCGAACGCGGCTTCCCACCGAAGGCGCTTCTAAGCGTATCGGCTCAATTATCTCGCAAACTATGAACGGCTCTCTTTGTTGAAGGTTTTCGACCAGACGGAACGTAAGATCGCCGTCTTTATCTATTCTGACTTCAGAGACATAACCTTCCGCGACGACGTGAGGCTTGGTGTTGCTGCTTATGTTGGCGATGCTCACCTCGTGATACTCTCTTTCGTCGAAGCTCTCGGCGATTTCAGGCCACGGACTCTCGCCCGACTCTTCGCGAGCCAACACAAAGATCAGGCCCGCCGTCAGCAAAACAATGATCGCAGCCGCTGCCGCCAGCCTCTTGTTAAAAGAGAGTTTGTGCTTGAAAGATAGGTCGTGCCAGAAAGCCAGGCGCTTAGCGCGCCCGGCTACAGGCACAGGCGTCTTGTCTGAATAAATCGCCGCTTCGATCGCCGCCCAGGGGTCGCGCTCAGGTTTCAGACGCGGCAGGTGCTGCGCGAACACGTGCCCGTCACGAATGTGCGCCAGCCGTGCGCGGCACCGTAGACAATCGAGCAGGTGGTTCTCGATGCGTTCGACCGCGTGCTTATCAAGCTCGCCGTTAAGGTAACGCGAAAAGTTGCGCCGTACATTGATCTGCCAACAAATCATAATTAATGCTCCTGCGGCATTTTACAAAAGCCGTCCACTTCGAGCTTACAAAAGCCGCCTGAGCGGCCTGAGCCGGGCCTCCATCTGTGCGAGCGCGCGGTTCAGCCGCGAGGCTACGGTTCCGGGCGAGCACTCAAGCACCTGAGCCATCTCGTCATACGAAAGCCCTTCCAGATATTTCAGGGCGATGACCGAGCGCAGCTTCGGCGAAAGCTCCATAACGGCCTGCCGTATGATCTCGCGCCGCTCATTATGCGCTTGTTTGTCGTCCGGCAATGAGCTGACGTTGATCTCTTCTCCGCTCCCGAGGAGTGATTCCAAAGGCACGTGCTGCGCGACGCGCCGCCGGTTCTCGTTCAGGCACTGGTTGAGCGCGATACGATATATCCAGGTTGAAAGCTGCGACTCGAACCGAAAGTCGGGCAGCCCCCGGTGTATCTTCATAAAGACTATTTGCAGGACGTCTTCGGCAGCCAGCGACTCGCCGAGCGAGTAAAAAGCCAGATTGTAGACGCGGTCACGAAAGCGGTCGTAAATCTCTTTGAATGCAGCTCGGTCGCCTCGTTGCGCCGCGATGACAAGCTCCCGCTCTTCGATGTCCGAGTATGTGTCGTGGGATTTCATGGCTGCCGTAAAATTCACGTTTCCCCCGTGTCTATACACGACGGGCTAAAGGTAGTTCCGTAATGGTTAGACACGGCCGGTGATTAGTTTCTTCCGTTGATGGCAAAAAAAATAAAAAAATATTAGAGAGCAAAATTTCAAACAATATTATACATTGCCCGAAAGCAATCTGTCCTTCGCGCCCTTCTCGGTTGTAAATTCTGATAATAAATGAGTTTTGCAGCCGCAGGCAATCAGGCGGCCTGCGCGCCTTTGCGGGGAGCGACGTTGCCGGCTTTTCTTATGTCGTAAGCGACCGCGACAAAAGTCTGTACGTAGCCGAGCGTGGCTGCGGCCAGGGCCGCATAAGCTAATAGCGATAGTGTGATCGGGCCTTTCAAAATAATCGCCGCCGCCATCGCCGCCAGCATCAACCCGACGATTGCTTGATAGTAAATGGTTTTGTATCTCAAGCTAAAGAACGCGATGAAGGCGAGCGAGGCGACCAGGACGGCGAGCGGGTGCGGCCAGAGCAACTGTAGGGCGAGCGAAAAATAATAGACCACGACCAGGCCGCGCACGAACTTTTGCAGCGTGTAGTAGTCCTCATAAAAAAACGGAAAGAAGGCCGCCAGCACTGCCGCTACCAGCAAGAGATTCAGCTCGCCCGATGGCAGTCCTAAAGCTTTCGTCAACGGGTAATGCCACGCGAGTATCAGCCAGATGGGCATCGAGTTGCGAATCCATTTCGCGGTGCGGCCCTGCTTGATTAAAGTCAGGTCCGAGATCAGGTAAAGATAGTATGCCGCGACAGGAGTCCATATCTTCGTCCAGCCTTCGGCCAGCGCGCCGCCGAGCACGACAATCAATGTCGCCACAATCGCGGCGGCAAGCGGCGCCCACTCGTAACTGCGTATGTGCGCGGGCGGCTGGCGATACCATTTCTCAAAGCTCTCCGCGCTGTGGAGCGCGGGGCCGAGCGAGCGGTTAATATTTGCGGCCACCGATTGCATGATTCCTTTTTGAGCCTCGCGATCATCGCCGTCCGTGGCGGCGCGAAACTTGTCGGGGTAGACCGGCTTGTGATAACGGACTACGATCTTTGCCGGCTTGGGCAGCAAGCGATACTTAGGCCAGGCGCGAGACGCGCCGCCTATTGTTATAGGCACTATCGGCGCGTTGGTTTCAAGCGCGAGCCGCGCGGTCCCCATTCGCAACTCTCCCATAGGCCCGCGTTCCGATCGCTTGCCTTCGGGAAATATGCCGAGGGCTTCGCCGTCCTTGAGCACGCGAAGCGCCTCGCGGTATGCGGACTCTCCTTTCCCGCGCGTGATGTTAACGGGGAACGCGCCCAGCACCTTTATGATCTGCCCAAGCAGGGGAATCTTAAAAAGCGCATCCCAGGCCATAAATCTAATGACTCGATTGACGGGCAGGGCGACTAAAACAGGGTCGAGATAAGAAGGGTGATTGCCGGCCAGTATGACCGCGCCGGTCGCGGGCACGTTTTCCACCCCCGTATACTCAACTAAAAAGAGTATTCGGAACAAAGGCCGCCCGATCATTTTTATAAGCCTTAACATATTTCTTAGTGATGAGTGATGAGTACCGGCTTTCACTCATTACTCATCACTCATCACTCATTACTTCTTTTACCGAGCCGCTTCTCAAAACAAACGCTCAACGGATTATCGATATACTGCCCATAACAATCGATGCGCTTATATCCGGATGTTTCATACAACGCGACGGCTTCCGGTTGCAGCGTGCCGGTTTCAAGCCACACAGCCCTGTAGCCCGCGCTCTCTGCGATGGCCTCAAGCTCGCGAAGGATTTTTCGAGCGATTCCGTGCCCTCTGGCCTCAGGCTCAACAAACATTCTCTTTATCTCGCCGATGCCTTCTTTGAGCGGTCGCAGCGCGCCGCATCCGACCGGCTCCGCGTTCAGTCTTGCGATGACAAAAGCGCCGCCCGGAACCAGTATGTCGTCGGGGCTGAACGCTCCTGAGCCATCATCGCCATAACGAGCGCCCAGCTCCGTTGACAGACGCTCGATCAGCAATAGCGCATCCTTGCTATGCGGGTTTTCAATCCTTACGGTTATATCTTTTGTATCGCTCTCGTTTGACATCAATGCCCGGTTGCCCATTCGACGGCAGGGTCTATCCACTCACTCATAGCTTTGTACAGGTAACCGTGTCCCAGACCCGTTCGCAGCTCTATCTCTTTTCGTTTGTTAAGACCTTTTGCTTTCTCAAAGAATTTTTGACACGTCCCGCCTATCTCATCGCTCCTATCGAATATGGATAAGACATTGCCCCATAAATCTATCTGACGTTGCTCCAGCATCCCGTCGTTGCAGTTACCCATCAGGACGAAATTAACATCCCTGTTCTTCAGCCGCATAGAGACAGTCATCGCGATCACTGCTCCTTTTGATGCGCCGACTACGGTGATTTTTTGTGGAGCGACTCCTGCCTTGAGCAATTTCTGAATTTGATTGATGACCTTTGCCGCGTATTGTTCTATATCCGTGCCTCTGGGCCGAGGTTCGCTGATAACGACCAGCCCATGATTCTTTAATGTGTCTAATATTTTTTCGTACTCGTAAACCCCGTATCGCTCGCTTGTGGGGCGGATGCCCTGTTCCTCGATGATTCTCCCGTGAAGGTAGAATAAATGGTTTGCGCGTGTGTCAATATTTTGAGGCACATCATTTACTATCAAGCCCTGAGCCGGAGCGACCGGGCTTGCGGGCTTTGAATCGGTTTGAGAGCCGGTTGCCTGGCGAGCGCAGCTCATCGATAACAGCAAAAAGAACACGGCAACGAGGAATGAAAACGAGCGACTATTATTTATCATCAACCGCTATTGTCTATATATCCGAGAAGCTAATCAAGAAAAGTGATGAGTATCGGTCTTTCACTCAGCACTCAGCACTTTGAAGGGGAGCCGGGCGCATAGTAGAATGAAATGTTCGTTTGACGAGCTATGAGTAATGAAAAAAGATTTGATGTCGTCGTGATCGGCGCGGGACACGCCGGTTGTGAAGCGGCTTACATTGCTGCGCGGCTTGGCGCGCGAACTGCGCTCGTCACTATCGACGCGAACTCGATAGGGCAGATGAGCTGTAACCCGGCAATCGGCGGCATAGCCAAAGGGCATCTGGTCCGCGAAGTTGACGCGCTCGGCGGCATAATGGGCCAGGTCATCGATGCGACCGGAATCCAGTTTCGCTTGCTTAATCGCAGTCGCGGCCCGGCTGTTCAATCTCCGCGCGCGCAGGCTGATCGCAATCTCTACCGAACGGAGATGAGGCGCAGGCTCGCGCTCACCGAAAACCTCACTATCATCGAAGGCGAGGTCGCAGAGATAAAGATCGCCGCCGGGCGCGTGACGGGCGTCGAGCTTGCCGACGGGTCGCCGGTGCGGGCTCGCTCAGTCGTGCTTACGACGGGGACTTTTCTCAACGGGTTGATTCACGTAGGCCGTAAGACTTTTCAAGCGGGCCGCAGCGGCGAGCCTGCTTCGATAAGGCTTGCCGCCTCGATTCGCGCAATAGGTTTTCGCACCGGAAGACTGAAGACCGGCACGCCGCCGCGCCTCGACGGGCGCACGATAGACTACACGAAATTCGAGCGCCAGCCCGGCGACGAGCGGCCCGTGCCTTTCTCGTTTAAGACCGCCGCGATCAATCGCCCGCAGATAGAGTGCTTCATCGGCTACACCAACGAGTCGGTCCACGATTGTATCCGGCGGAACCTGGATAAATCGCCGCTCTACAGCGGCGACATACAGGGGATAGGCCCGCGCTACTGCCCGTCAATCGAAGACAAGGTCGTTAAGTTCAGCGAGAAGCCGCGCCATCAAATCTTCCTTGAGCCGGAAGGGTATAGGACTTACGAGATTTATCCGAACGGCATCTCTACGAGCATGGCCGAAGAGGTGCAGCTTGAGTTCGTGCGGGCGATCCCCGGCCTTGAGCGCGTGAAGATGCTCAGGCCTGGTTACGCGGTCGAATACGATTTCGTCGATCCGCGCGAGCTTCACTCGACGCTGGAAACAAAGCAGGTCGCCGGGCTTTTCCACGCCGGTCAAATCAACGGGACTTCGGGCTATGAAGAGGCAGCGGGGCAAGGCATCGTCGCGGGCATCAACGCCGCGCTCGGCGCTCTCGGACGCGAGAGCGTGACTCTGGACCGGCGCACGAGCTACATCGCAGTGATGGTGGACGACCTGGTTACTAAGGGCGCCGACGAGCCGTATCGGATGTTTACCTCACGCGCCGAGATGCGACTCTCTTTGCGTTACGATAACGCCGACCAGCGACTTACGCCGGTGGCCCGCGAGATAGGCTCGATTGAGGAAGCCGATTACGAAGCGTTTGTTTCCCGTCAGCGCGACGTAAAGCGTGTGAAAGAATTTCTCGCCGCTACGAAAGTGAGTGAAGTGCCCGTCGAGCTTCTCGAAGGGCTTGAAGGCTCGGCGGAGAGCCTTCAAGGCAAGCGGCTCGATTACCTCGCGCGGCGTCCCGATTTCAACTCGGAAAACCTGATCGAGATAGCTCGCGCCGCCACCTTTGGGGTGAGCGAAAAAGAGATAACCGTCGCGCTCAACGACATACGTTACGCGGGCTATCTGAAAGACCAGGAATCGCTGGCAAGAAAGCGCGGTCGCTACGACGACCTGGAGATTCCTGCCGATATTGATTTTTCGAGCGTGTCGGGCTTATCTAATGAAGCGGTGCAAAAGTTGAGCGCGGTCCGCCCGCGCACGATAGGCCAGGCCGCGCGCATACCGGGCATAACGCCTGCCGCCGTATTGATTCTTCTTGTCGAAACGCTCAGAGGCTAACTGATCCAATAACTTTTTCGAAGGAGCCGCAGATGAATAAGCGATCAAGATTCATGCTTTCACTGGCTACGGTATTGATGACGGCCGTTGCGTTCAGCCTGACGGGACATTCGTCCGCGCAGAAAGATAATCGCTTTAAGCTCGTCGTGCACGGAGGCGCGGGCACTATACTGAAATCGAATATGACTCCTGAGCGCGAGGCGGCTTATCGCGCCGCGTTGACCCAGGCGTTGCAGTCCGGCCACGCGGTTCTTAAAAACGGCGGCAGCAGCCTTGACGCTATCGAAGCTACTATAAAAGTGCTTGAAGATTCGCCGCTGTTTAACGCGGGGAAGGGGGCCGTTTTTACGAGCGAAGGCACGAATGAACTGGACGCTTCGATTATGGACGGCGCGACTTTGAAGGCGGGCGCGGTTGCCGGAATAAAGCGGATAAAAAATCCTATCAGCCTCGCTCGACTTGTGATGGAAAAATCCCCGCACGTGATGATGGTGGGCGAAGGCGCGGAAACCTTTGCAAAGCAAAACGGCATCGAATGGGTTGACCCGAAATATTTTTATACCGAGCAGAGATGGAAACAGTTGGAAGAGGCTAAGAAAAAAGAGAAGCAGCAGAACGATCCGGCGAGCAAGCCTGACACGAGCAAGCCTGACTCGGGTAAGCCCGAACGCAAGACCGGTTCTCTGCTGGACGAGGATAAAAAATTCGGGACCGTAGGCGCTGTCGCCCTGGATAGAAACGGGAACCTCGCGGCGGGGACTTCGACGGGCGGGATGACGAATAAGAAATTTGGCCGCGTCGGCGACGCTCCGATCATCGGCGCGGGAACTTACGCCAACAACCGGACGTGCGCCGTCTCTGGGACCGGGCACGGCGAATTTTTCATCCGCTCGGTGGTAGCTCACGATATTTCCGCGCTGATGGAATATCGCGGGCTGTCGCTAAAAGAAGCGGCGGACCTGGTGGTGATGAACAAGCTCGTAAAGCTGGGCGGCGAAGGCGGCATTATCGCCATAGATAAAGATGGGAACATCGCCATGCCGTTTAACAGCGCGGGTATGTATCGCGGCTACATAGACGCGGACGGCAATGTGGTCGTAGAGATTTATAAAGACTAAGGATGAAGGATGAGGGATGAGGGATGAAAAAGATTAAGATTTGAGCACGGTCTTCAAATCCGAACTATGCAATATGACGCTGGGGATTTCAGGTTCTTTTCATCCCTCATCCCTCATCCTTCATCCTTCCAGAGGGGTGGTGCGCGGGGGCGAAAATTTGTTAAAATTATAGTGGCAGCAAAGCACTGCCAATCCTTCTCCAAATGAGCGGAATGGTAGAGGGCGAGCACGTTCAAAACGGCTAGCCCTCATTTTTTACCGGGCGTTTGCGAGTAATCAAATTTGCAATGCTTTTTACAGTTTTTAATTTGAGGTAGAAATATGAGATTCAGAAATATCATGAGCGCGGTTCTCATCGCGCTGTTTGCAACCCCGATTGTCAGTACGGTTTGCGCCGACGAGGGTATGTGGACTTTTAATAACGTCCCTCGCGCCGAAATCAAACGCAAGTACGGGTTTGAAGTGACCGACGCCTGGCTCAAAAAAGTCCAGCTCGCGTCCGTTCGCTTCAATAACGGCGGGTCAGGCTCGTTCGTCTCGCCTGACGGACTGGTGCTTACAAATCATCACATCGCTTCAGACACATTGTATAAACTTAGCTCCGCCGAAAAAGACTTCATGAAGGAAGGCTTTTACGCGCGCACGCGCGAGCAGGAGTTGAAAGCTCCCGACCTTGAGCTTAACGTGCTCATCAGTCTCGAAGACGTGACCGAAAGAGTCAACCGCACGGTCAAGCCCGATATGTCTCCGGCGGACGCCAACAGTGCGCGCCGCGCCGAGATAGCCGCGATTGAGAAAGATTCTCTCGCCGCTACGGGGCTGCGCAGCGATGTGGTCACGCTCTATCAGGGCGGCCAGTACAATCTTTACCGCTACAAAAAATATACGGACGTGCGGCTCGTTTTTGCGCCCGAAGCGCAAATAGCCTTTTTCGGCGGCGACCCGGATAACTTCGTTTATCCGCGTTACAACCTCGATATGTCGCTGTTTCGCGTCTACGAGAACGACAAGCCCATCAAGGTCGAGAATTATTTCAAATGGTCCAGCACAGGCGCGAAAGACGGCGAGCTGGTATTCGTGTCCGGCCATCCCGGCTCGACTTCGCGGTTGAACACGGTTGCGCATCTTGAGTACTTGCGCGATACCGGGCTGCCGTTTGCTCTGAAGCTTTATGAACGAAGGCTCGCGGCTTTGAAAAAATATAGCGAGCTGGGCGAAGAGCAGGCACGCCGCGCGCAAGAAGATATCTTGAGCATCGAGAACGCGGTTAAAAGCTGGCGCGGCCAGTTGGCAGGCTTGCGCGACAAATCGCTGATTTCAAGAAAGGTCAAGGCCGAAGAAGCGTTGCGCAAGAGCGTGATGGCCGACCCGAAGAAACAGAGAGAGTACGGCGAAGCCTGGGATACGATTGCAAAGGGGCGCAAGGCGCTTCCGAGCTATGTGCTTGAGTACCAGTTCCTCGAAGGCGCAGCCGGTTTCAACACAGAGCTTTTCGGTTATGCCCGCCCGCTTGTGCGGATGGCCGCAGAGGACACGAAGCCCGATGCCGAGCGGTTGCCTGAATACACGACCGCGCGCCGCTCATCGCTTGAACAGGCTCTCTACTCTCCCGCGCCGATCTACGACGACCTTGAGAAGATGAGGCTGGCCGACTCGCTAGCCTTCATGCGCGACGAGCTGAGCGCGAATCACCCTCTGGTTAAGAAGGCGCTCGGCGACAAGACGCCCGCCGCGCGCGCCGCCGAGTTGATCGATAAATCGAAGCTGAAAGATATAGCTTACCGCAAGCAACTGGCGCAGGGCGGCGCTAAAGCCGTAGCCGAGTCCGATGACCCGATAATCGCCCTGGCGCGCGATATAGACGATCAAGCCCGCGCCGCGCGCAAGCGTTACGAGACGGAGGTGACGAGCCACGAGCGGGCCAATTACGCGAAGATCGCTCGCGCCTTGTTCGACACCGAAGGGACGAAGCTTTACCCCGATGCGACATTCACGCTTCGACTCTCTTACGGCGCGGTGCGAGGCTACGAAGAGAACGGAAGACAGATTCCTCCGTTCACCAACTATGCGGGCCTGTACGAGCGCGCGGGGAAGTTCAACAGCAAGCCGCCTTATGATATTCCCCAGCGATGGGTAGAGAAAAAATCGGCGCTCAATCTCAACACGCCGTTCAACTTCGTGTTAACCAACGACATCATAGGCGGCAACAGCGGATCGCCCGTGATAAATCGGAACGCCGAGCTTGTCGGTCTGATATTCGACGGGAACATCCAATCGCTCGTAGGCAATTTCATCTTCGACGAAACGCAGAACCGCGCAGTCTCCGTTGACGTGCGCGGCATGGTCGAGGCGTTGCGCAAAGTTTACGGCGCGAATGAAGTTGCGGACGAATTAACGAAATAAGTTGTTCTTCTGAGACATCTCACCGCCGCAGACACAGAGAACGCAGAGCGGGCGCAGAGATTATACGTTTCTCTGCGCCCGCTCTGCGTTCTCTGTGTCTGCGGCGGTGAATCTTCTTGAATTACCTTACACTCAAGCTCTGAATTTAAGCTCACCTAACTCGATTCCAAAATGCTCTTTGAGCGCCTGAGCGTACTGGCGTTCGTCTTCGAGCAGGTGTTCTTCTCTCTTAGCGCCGCTGGTGACAATAAGCCGCAGGTCGCTCAGTGTGATTCGGCCTTCATTGGTTGCGCGTGTGCATACGCGCTGACGAGTGAAATGCGATTCGGGTGAAGTCTGATGATAGCGGCACATCTCTTCGTAGTCCGGATACTCGTGAGGCTTGAGCGTAAAAAGATACTGATCGGCCCACTCGCCATTATCGCCGCGCCGTTGGAGTATTAAATTCTCGCCGTCCTCCGCGATGCGATAAGCGTGCCCGCCACTCAGTTGCTCGCCTCTTTCATCAAGCAAGAGAGGCTCGCGGAAAGATTCGCCAAAGCCAACATCGGCAAGCCAGCGTCTGTCCAAATGAACGAGCAGCGTCATGTGATCGAAAAGGCGGGCCGAAGCCCCCGCCTTCGCGGGTTACGCCTGCCGCAAGCTTATCGATGCGAAAGCCGAGCGCGCCGAGCAGCGCCGCGAAAAGCCCGTTCATCTCGTAGCAGAAACCGCCGCGACGGCGCTCGACAATCTTTGAAAAAAGCGCCGCGTCGTCAAGCATTATCGGGCGGTCGAGATGTATGTCGAGATTTTCAAACGGGACGGCGAGCATGTGCGCCCTGTGCAACTGGCGGAGCGTTTCAGCAGTCGGCTCAAGCGGGCCGTGATAATCAATGCGATCTAAATAAGCTTTTATGTCCAAAGTATTGCCTCAATCAGAGATACATTTTGCAATTTACGCCCGCGCCTGTCAAAGAGTCGTTAAACCCGGAATCGCGAGCGACGGCTATTTTTGCCGAGGCCGTGCGACTTTACCGCCAGGTCTATGGCAGAATATATCTGTGGCGGATAAACAAAACCTGTCCCTTGAAAGGAACTTCGGCAATGGCAAGCTCGAAGGCTCGCGAAGCGAATGATGTAGAGATCAGAGAATGGCTTGAATCCCTGGATTACGTAATAAAACACGGCGGACCTGAGCGGGTGCAGACTCTGCTGGAACGGCTTCAAATCCACGCCCGACAGGCCGGAGTAGAAATCCCATTCACCGCAAACACGCCTTACATAAATACGATCCCGCCGGAACGTCAGCCCGTCTACCCCGGAAGCCGCGACCTGGAGCGGCGCATAAAAAGCCTTGTGCGCTGGAACGCGCTGGCTATGGTCGTGCGGGCCAACCGCGAAGAGAGCGGCATCGGCGGCCACATATCAACTTATGCTTCGGCGGCGACGTTGTATGAAGTGGGCTACAACCATTTCTTTCGAGGCAAGGGAGACGATCACGACGGCGACATAATCTATTTTCAAGGCCATGCCTCGCCCGGCATTTACTCGCGCGCGTTTTTGGAAGGCCGCCTGACGAAAGAACACCTCTCGTGTTTTCGCCGCGAGATCAGGTCCGACAACGGACTCTCTTCATACCCGCACCCCTGGCTGATGTCTAACTTCTGGGAGTACCCGACCGTCTCGATGGGGCTTGGCCCGTTGATGGCGATCTACCAGGCGCGGTTCAACCGCTACCTCGAAGATCGCGGGCTGAAGAAACATTCCGACTCGAAGGTGTGGGCTTTCCTCGGAGACGGGGAGACGGACGAGCCTGAATCGCTTGGAGCCATCACGCTTGCTTCGCGCGAAAAGATAGACAACCTGATCTTCGTCATCAACTGCAATCTGCAACGCCTGGACGGCCCCGTGCGCGGCAACGGCAATATAGTCCAGGAGCTTGAAGCGATCTTTCGCGGCGCGGGGTGGAACGTCATCAAAGTCATTTGGGGCAGCGACTGGGACCCCCTCCTCGCGCAGGATCACGAAGGGCTGCTGGTCAAGCGAATGGGCGAGATAGTCAACGGGCAGTGGCAGAAGTTTTCAGCCGAATCGGGCGCTTATTTTCGCGAGCACTTTTTCGGCGTCGATCCTCGATTGCTTGAGATGGCGAAGCATCTTTCGGATGACCAGCTGAGGAGGATGAGGCTCGGCGGGCACGACCCGCAAAAAGTCTACGCCGCGTATAAAGCAGCCGTCGAGAATGAAGGCTCGCCTACGGTCATACTGGCGAGGACGATAAAAGGGTACGGCCTGGGCGAGAGCGGCGAGGGCAAGAACATCACTCACCAGCAGAAAAAGATGAATGAAGACGAGCTGCGCCAGTTCCGCGCCCGCTTCGGCATACCGATCTCGGACGAAGACATAGCGGAAGCGCCTTTCTACCGCCCGTCCGACGACAGCCCTGAGATTAAATACGTCCGCAACCAGCGCGAAAAACTTCGAGGCTACGTCCCGACGCGCGTCGTCGCGGTCGAATCAATAAAAGCTCCGGCCGACGAGATGTTCGATGAGTTCCTGGCCGGGACGGACGGGCGCGAAGCCTCGACGACCATGGTCTTTGTGCGCATACTCGCGAAGCTTCTGCGCGACGAGCAGATAGGCGATTTGATAGTGCCGATAGTGCCCGACGAGGCGAGGACTTTCGGAATGGAGCCGTTGTTCCGGCAGGTCGGCATATACTCTCATGTGGGCCAACTCTACGAGCCTGTGGACGCGGCGACCCTGCTTTTTTACAAAGAGGCGAAGGACGGGCAGATACTTGAGGAGGGCATCACGGAAGCCGGATCAATGTCGGATTTTATAGCCGCAGGCTCGGCTTACGCCACGCACGGCGTGAACACGATCCCTTTCTTTATCTTTTATTCGATGTTCGGGTTCCAGCGCATAGGCGATTTGATATGGGCTGCGGGCGATACTCGCACAAAAGGATTTCTTCTCGGCGGCACCGCCGGTCGCACTACGCTCGCGGGCGAGGGCCTTCAGCACCAGGATGGAAACAGCCACATTCTCGCTTATCCTGTTCCCAATCTGCTGGCATACGATCCTGCTTACGCTTACGAGATTGCTGTGATTATACAGGACGGCATTCGCCGTATGTACGAGAAGCAGGAAGACATTTTTTATTACCTCACGCTTATGAACGAGAACTACCCGCACCCGCAGATGCCGGACGGCGACGGGGTGAGAAGCGGCATACTGCGCGGGATGTACAGGCTCAAAGTCACAGAGAATCAGAACGCCAAATTGCGCGCGCAGCTTTTCGGCAGCGGGGCGATTCTCAACGAAGTGCTTGAGGCCGAGCGGCTGCTTAGAGAGCAGTACAACGTCGCAGCCGACGTGTGGAGCGTGACCAGTTACAAGGAACTCTATCGAGACGGGCACGAAGCGGAGCGGTGGAACATGCTGCACCCGTCGGAAAAACCGAGGACGCCTTACATCACAGAGCTTGTGGGCGACCAGCCGGGCGTTTTCGTAGCGGCTTCCGATTATGTCAAGGCATTGCCCGATTCCGTATCTCAGTGGCTGCCCCGGCCACTGGTCTCTCTGGGGACCGACGGCTATGGCCGCAGCGACGGGCGCGCGGCGCTCCGCGAGTTTTTTGAAGTCAACCGCCGATTCATCACGCTCGCCACACTGGTCGCGCTCGCGCGAGAAAAGAAGATAAAGATGGATGTCGTTCAAAAGGCGATAAAAGATTTGGATATCGACCCAGAGAAAGCGGACCCGTTCACTTCTTAAAGGAAGGATAGAAAATGGCAATCGAACTAAAGCTGCCGCAGCTTGGAGAGAATATCGAATCGGGCGTCATGTCGAAGCTGCTGGTGTCGGTCGGCGACAAGGTCGTTAAAGACCAGCCGGTGATCGAGCTTGAGACCGACAAAGCGACGGTCGAAGTGCCTGCTTTCGAGGGCGGCGTCGTAAAAGAGATCCTCGTAAAAGAGGGCGACAAAGTCAAAGTCGGCCAGACGATCTTAACCCTGGAAGGCGAGGCCGAAACAACACAGGAAAAAGGCAAAGCCGAAGAGCGCATCGAAGAAACGGCTCAGGAACAAGAGGCCGCGACTGAAAAGCCCGCGCAAGAAAAAGAGGTCGCACGGGAGCAAAAAGAGCAAGAGCCTGCGCCTCAGCCTATTGACGAGCAGCGACAGGTTGACGCGGCTGAAACTGATCGCGGGGCGGAGGCGGCTGTCGAACCGCAACAGAAGCGGGAGCCGGTTCCGGCATCGCCTTCCGTGCGCAGGCGTGCGCGCGAGCTTGGCGTAGACATTTATGAAGTAACGGGGTCGGGGCCGGGCGGGCGTATTTCCGATGAAGATGTCACGAAATACGCGCGCACGATGATTACCGGAATCAAGAGCGGTACGGCTGCCGCTGCGCCTGCGGGATTGCCTGCGATGGCCGCGCTCCCGGATTTTTCGAAGTGGGGCGAAGTCGAGCGCAAGCCTATGAGCGGCATTCGTCGCAAGACGGCTGAAACCATGCGCAACGCGTGGCTCACGGTTCCGCACGTTACGCAACACGATCTGGCGGACATCACAGAGCTTGAAGCACTGCGAAAGCGGTTCTCAAAAAACGTAGAAGCGGCCGGCGGAAAACTCACCGTGACAGCCATCGCTTTGAAAGTGATTGCCGCCGCGCTAAAAGTGTTTCCTCAATTCAACGCAAGCATCGATATGGCTGCGAACGAAATCGTTTATAAAAAGTATTACCATATCGGAGTAGCGGTCGATACAGACCGGGGCTTGCTCGTGCCCGTCATACGCGACGTGGACAGGAAAAACATTCGCGACTTGTCCGTCGAGCTAAACCAGTTGGCGGAAAAAGCGCGCAACAAAAAGATCAGCCTGGAGGAGATGCAAGGCGGCACGTTTACTATCACAAATCTCGGAGGCATAGGCGGCATAGGCTTTACGCCAATCGTGAACGCGCCGGAAGTGGCTATTCTGGGAATCTCGCGAGCAAGTATGCAGCCTGTTTTCTCGGATGGCGAATTCCAGCCTCGGCTGATGCTGCCGCTTTCTCTCTCGTACGATCACCGCTTGATCGATGGCGCGGACGCCGCGCGCTTCACCCGTTGGGTGGCCCAGGCGCTTGAGCAGCCTTTTATTATGGCTCTAGAAGGATAGGAAAATCAGGATAAAGACTTATGCAAAAAGATTCACCGCCGCAGACACAGAGAACACAGAGCGGGCGCAGAGCAGAATACTGTTTTCTCTGCGCATCCGCCGCGTGCGAAGCACATCGTCGGCCATATGCGTCCTCTGTGTCTGCGGCGGTGAGTCTTCTCGATTCTCTTATCGAGGAGATAATTCATGAGCGAGCAGATGGATTCTACACAAGTCGTTGTCATAGGCGGCGGCCCCGGCGGGTATGCCGCCGCGTTTATGGCCGCCGACCTTGGGCTGCAAACGACGCTGATCAACCTCGACGTAAATCCCGGCGGCGTCTGTTTGTATCGCGGCTGCATTCCTTCAAAAGCCCTGTTGCACGTAGCAAAGCTCATCACTGAATCTCAACACGCTGCTAACTGGGGAATTGAATTCGCAAAGCCGAAAATCAATATAGATAAGCTGCGGGGCTGGAAAGAGAGCGTGGTTGAAAAGCTGACAGGGGGCCTGGGGCAGTTGGCCAAACAGCGCAAGGTGAAGTTCATTCAAGGCCGGGCCGAATTTCTCGACGCCAACACTCTCAAAGTTCAAAGCAAGAAAAACGGTGACGGTCGTCTCAGGTTCGAGCACGCGATACTGGCTACAGGCTCGCGCCCGGCGGCGGTCCCGGGTTTACAGCTTGCATCCGAGCGCGTGTGGGATTCGACTGCGGCGCTGGAAATCAAGAGCATTCCAAAAAACCTGCTCGTCATCGGGGGCGGCTACATAGGGCTTGAACTGGGGACTGTCTATGCGGCTCTGGGAACGGAAGTTTCGGTCGTAGAGATGATGCCGGGGCTGCTGCCGGGCGCAGACCGCGATCTTGTCTCCATACTGGCAAAGCGCGTAGAGAAGATATTCAAATCCGTGATGCTCAGCTCTAAGGTTATCGGGATGAAAGAAGAGGCGGACGCCATTCGCGTGCGCTTCGAAGGCGAAGGCGTCAAGGAGGCGGAGCAGGTTTATGAAAACGTGCTCGTGTCTGTAGGCCGCAAGCCGAACTCCGAAGGGCTGGGGCTAGAGAATACTAAAGTCGAAATCGACGCGCGCGGCTTTGTAAAAGTAGACGCGCAGCGCCGAACTGCCGAACCGACGATTTATGCGATAGGCGATGTTGTAGGCGAGCCGATGCTTGCTCACAAGGCAACGCATGAAGGGCGCACGGCGGCAGAAGCTATAGCAGGGCACAAGGTTGCTTTCGAGCCTAACGCGATACCGGCTGTTGTATTCACCGACCCTGAGATCGCGTGGTGCGGCTTGACGGAGACCGACGCAAAGAAAGAGAACCGGGCGGTCACCGTCGCGCGATTCCCCTGGGGGGCGTCCGGAAGGGCGATGACATTGGATCGAACGGACGGCGTAACCAAGCTGATCATAGATACAGAGACGGGGCGCGTGATAGGAGTCGGCATCGTCGGAGCGGGCGCGGGAGAGTTGATTGCAGAAGGCGTGCTGGCGATTGAGATGGGCGCGCTCGCATCTGACGTTGGCTTGAGCATTCACCCGCACCCGACATTATCAGAGACGTTGATGGAAGCAGCCGATGTTTTCTACGGCAACAGCACACACCTCTACCGACCTAAAAGAGAGAGGAAAGGTTAATCTTCGCCTGGAAAAAATAGCTCCGCCTGATAGCCGCCATTCAGTAACAGATGGATAATCCTCCAATCGCCGTGAAATAATTCGGTCAACGCTCATTTCCAAAAACGTAGCGCTTGTGCTATTCTCGCCGGAAATTCCAATTAAGATAGTGCGAGGTGACCGTACATGTCACAGGCGGAACATATCGTAAAACCACGCCGCTTTGGTGAGACTGCGCGACGTGATAGCTGGTGGGGGCAGCCGTTGCTGGTCTTCTTAGCCCTGGGCGCATTCATTGTCTACGCAACGTGGGCGGCTTTTCAGAACAATCACTACGAGTTTGGACCATACCTGTCGCCCTTCTACTCCCCTTTGTTGTTCGGTGTTTCCCATCACGCCTGGTTCGGGCCTAAGCCGGGGTGGTGGCCTGGAGCATTGCCGTTTTCAGCGGCGTTGCTAATACTGTGGGCGCCGGGTGGCTTCCGCGTTACCTGCTATTACTACCGAGGCGCCTATTACAAAGCCTTTTGGGCCGATCCTCCTGCATGCGCTGTGGGTGAGCCGCGCAAACGCTACCTCGGCGAACATTCATTCCCGCTCATAATACAGAATATACATAGGTATTTCCTCTACATCGCGCTCATATTCCTTGTGATACTTTCCTACGATGTATACCTTGCGATGTGGTTCAAAGATGGCGCGACGGGCCGGGAAGAATTTGGAATCGGGTTGGGCACAATCGTGCTTGGGGTCAATGTCATTATGCTTGGCGGCTACACGCTTGGATGCCACTCGATGCGCCACTTAATAGGAGGCTACCTCGACCGGCTCTCGCGCTCTCCGGTTCGCAAAAAAGCATATGATTGCTCAAGCTGTCTCAATCGCAAACATATGCGCTGGGCGTGGATGAGCCTCTTTTCGGTGGCGTTTGCGGATATATACGTCAGGCTCTGCTCTATGGGGATCTGGTCGGACTGGAGGATTCTCTGATGGCAGATCACCAGACGTACGAATACGACGTGCTGGTCATAGGGGCAGGCGGAGCCGGATTGCGAGCTTCGATTGAAGCTGCGGCAGCGGGCGGCAAGGTTGGGATGGTCTGCAAGTCGCTGCTGGGCAAGGCTCACACCGTAATGGCAGAAGGCGGCATTGCGGCAGCCCTTGCTAACGTTGACGACCGCGATAATTGGAGAGTCCACTTCGCCGACACGATGCGCGGAGGCCAGTACCTCAACAACTGGCGCATGGCCGAGCTTCATGCCCGCGAGGCGCCAGACTCTGTCCGCGAGCTGGAAGCCTGGGGGGCGCTGTTTGACCGCACTAAAGATGGGCGCATACTCCAGCGAAATTTCGGGGGGCACAAGTACCCGCGCCTCGCACACGTGGGCGACCGCACGGGCCTTGAGATGATTCGCACGCTCCAGGACCACGGCATACACTGTGGTATAGACGTTCACATGGAATGCACCATTCTCAGTCTGCTCAAGACGGGCAACCGCATCGCAGGCGCATTCGGGTACGAGCGCGAGCGAGGGCGATTTTGTCTGTTTAAAGCCAGGGCCGTCGTGCTTGCCACAGGCGGCATAGGCCGTGCGTTCAAGATCAACAGCAATAGCTGGGAATATACGGGCGACGGCCACTCGCTTGCCTACCAAGCCGGAGCTGCTCTCATGGACATGGAGTTTGTTCAATTTCACCCCACGGGAATGGTCTGGCCCCCGAGCGTTCGCGGCATTCTTGTCACCGAAGGGGTTCGCGGCGAAGGAGGGGTCCTGCTTAACAACGAGGGTCGGCGTTTTATGTTTGATGATATACCGGAAAACTACCGAGCCTCGACCGCTGATACGGAAGAGGAAGGCTGGCGCTACACGCAAGGCGACAAGAACGCCCGTAGGCCCCCTGAATTATTGACCCGCGATCACGTCGCCCGCTGCATCGTTCGCGAAGTCAAGGAAGGCCGGGGAAGCCCGCACGGCGGCGTATATCTCGACATCTCCTGGATCAAGCAGCGGATCTCAAATGCTGCCGAGCACATAAAGAAAAAGCTCCCAAGCATGTACCACCAGTTCAAGCAACTCGCCGATGTCAACATCACTGCGGACAAGATGGAAGTCGGGCCGACCACGCATTATATGATGGGGGGCGTCCGCGTTGACGGAGACACGCAGATGTCTACGGTGCCGGGCCTGTTCGCTGCCGGAGAGTGCGCCGCGGGGCTGCACGGCGCGAACCGGCTGGGAGGTAACTCGCTTTCCGACCTGCTGGTTTTCGGCAAGCGCGCGGGCCGCTATGCCGCCGAGTTTGCCAAAGAAAACAGCGCCGGTCACATAGACGATGAGCAAGTCGAGCAGGTGGCGCGGTGGGCGCTTGCGCCTTTTGAGCGCGGAGCCGCAACGGGCGAAAACCCTTACCAGATTCAGCACGATCTACAGGAGATCATGCAGGACAAGGTAGGCATAGTGCGGAAAGAAGAGGAGATGTTGGAGGCGCTCGAAGCAATCAAGGCGCTCGACGAGCGAGCCGGGCGCGCGGGTGTCGGAGGAAACCGCGAATACAATCCCGGCTGGCACACTGCGCTTGACCTGGAAAGCTTGCTTACAGTCTCCGAAGCGATCACTCGCGCTGGACTGGAGCGGAGAGAAAGTCGCGGAGCACAGTTCCGCGATGACTATCCTAAGAAGGACGAGCAACTGGGCAAGATCAATATCATCATCCGGAAGGGGCCGGACGGCAATATGCAGGTTGAGCGCGCGCCGAGCGCGGAAATGCCCGCAGAGCTTAAGCAGATCATTGAGGAGATGGGATGACTACAACTGCGACATTCAGGATCTGGCGCGGAGACAGCGAAGGAGAGTTCAAAGACTACTCGACAGAAGTGTCAGAGGGCATGGTGGTCCTGGATGCCGTTCACCAGATTCAGGCTGAGTCGGCTACTGATCTGGCAGTGCGGTGGAACTGCAAAGCAGGCAAGTGCGGTTCGTGCTCGGCTGAGATCAACGGCATGCCCCGCCTTATGTGCATGGCGCGATTAAGCGACCTGCGACTCGACGAGCCGGTCACCATTGAGCCTATGAAGGCATTTCCGCCGATTAAAGACCTGGTGACAGACGTTTCGTGGAATTTTCGTGTGAAAAAGCAGATCAAAAAATTCAAGCCTCGTCCGCCTGACGCCCCCGACGGCACCTGGAGGATGGCGCAGGAGGATGTTGATCGTGTTCAGGAATTTCGCAAATGCATAGAGTGCTTTCTGTGCCAGGATGTTTGCCACGTGCTTCGCGATCATAACAAGCACGAAGAGTTCATCGGGCCGAGGTTCTTCGTTTACGCTGCGGCGCTTGAGATGCATCCGCTCGACATCGAAGATCGGGTTGGAGAGTTGAAGAAATCACAGGGCATAGGCTACTGCAATATCACAAAATGCTGCACGAAAGTCTGCCCTGAGAACATTACAATTACCGATAACGCGATCATTCCTCTCAAGGAGAGGGTGGTTAACCAGTTCTACGATCCGATAAAGAGACTGTTGAGGCGTAAGTGAATCAAACCAGTAGCGCCAGGAGCGATATCGCTTATGTCAACGGGGGGGAGTTATGCTGAAACTCAAGTCCATATCTCGGGAAGCTATCCCAAGAGCGCTTGAACGAGTGGAGCGGTACAGGCTTTTGAACGAGCCGGAAGAAGCCGAGAGCATCTGTCTTGACATTTTGCAGATTGAGCCGGAAAACCAGCAGGCGCTGATCGCTCTGCTGTTGGCGCTGACCGACCAGTTTGACAGAAAAATACCTGAAATCCAGATGCGGGAGCTACTCACCCGTCTGCGCGGCGATTATGAGCGAGACTATTACACTGGGATCATCTGCGAGAGAAAGGCCAAGATTTATCTCAAACAGAATTTGCCGGGGACGAGATTTGCCGCGCATAACTGGTTGCGCGAGGCGATGAACTGGTTCGAGAAGGCCGAGGCAATCCGCCCGTCAGGAAACGACGACTCAGTCCTGCGCTGGAACTCCTGCGCCCGCATCATCATAGAGGAAAATCTCGCTGTCGAATCGGACAGTAGCTTCGAACCCATGTTGGAATAGCCTGGGCGCGGCATTTCAAACCCGATTTGATCCAAGCTCAACACCCGAACGCCGTTCATCCAACATTTGCTTTACGCACGACACAATCTCTTCTATCGCCGCGCGGGGGTGTTTGCCCCGCTGATGGAGGCAGCCGATGTTTTCTACGGCAACAGCACACACCTCTATCAACCTAAAAGAGAGGCGAAAGCGAAATCATCTTGATAGAGATTAACCTGTAGAACCTCTGGGGCGATTGCCTCGCCCTTATCTTGCTCTCGTAAACGCACCCTCGAAATATAGCGGCTCAAGACCCGAAGCCCAATAAGCAAGCGCCTCTCTGTTTGGCTGCGTCGTCTCGCGTCCCGTACGAAGCACTTTTCCGCTAGTGGTATGAAATTCTATCCACCCTTCCCAGTTACTATCAGGGCGGGCCTCACCATAGGCAAAAACCACATAGCTAGTGCCGCTGCGGTCTTCTAACCTTTCCGCGTATTGTTGGATCAGTTCAGCCATCGCTATTACCCCGCAATCAATTCCCTACACCCCCCGCACGGATTGTGTACAGGCTTCGCCCACCTGTGTGCCCGGCAGAGCTTGTTGGAGCAAGTATCGGGCCAGTTTCACCTGTCCGACTCGATAACCGTCAAATGGTCCCGTGTTTGCACTGAGCAAAATGAGGTGGGAAATTCACAAAGAAAGGTAGACATACAAATGGGAATATTCAACAGGATGTTCGGGCGCGGTGCGTCCGAAGACGAGAAGTCTCAGAAGCGTTTTGAGGAACTCAGGAACAAATACCAGTCGGTGCTAAATCTAGCCGAACAGCAGCACGTAGAATTTAAAAACCTCCACATCGAAGGCGACAAGCTGGTCATTCGCGCGGTCGCGCCTTCGCAGGACGTGGCGAACAGGCTTTGGGATCAGATCAAGCTGGCTAATCCCAACCTCGACGACATTCAGGCAGACATCACTGTCAGCCCTAGCGCGGCGCAAAGCGCTGTGACAGCGGGCGGCCAAACCGAGACGCAGGGCGGCGCGAGTAGGAGCGCCGGAACACAGCAGGGCCAGTCTTACACCGTTAAGTCGGGTGATACTCTGTCAAAGATCAGCCGCCAGTTCTACGGGGATGCGAATGAGTATATGCGCATATTCTATGCTAACCGTGACAAGCTGAAAGACCCGGACAGGATTCAAGCTGGTCAACAGCTCGTAATCCCGCCCGACACAGATGCATAGGAGGTTTTAAGATATGAGTTGGATGAATGATTTAGGAGGACTCTTGCAGCAATACGCCGGCGCGTCAGCAGCCCAGGCTCCCGACACCGTCGATAACGACTTTGACGAGATCGTTCAAGTCGCCCCTCGCGGTGCGATAGCCGACGGTCTTGCCGAAGCCTTTCGCTCCGAACAGACGCCTGAGTTCGGACAGATGGCCGCGCAGATGTTCGGTCAATCAACCGGGAATCAGCGTGCGAGCATACTCAACACATTGATCGCCACACTCGGGCCGACGCTTATCGCGCAACTGCTCGGGCGCAAGGGAGGATCATCAGGGCTCGGCGGTCTGCTCGAGGGGTTGACAGGTGGGGGCCAGCCGGAGATTACGCCTGAACAGGCCGAGCAGATTTCCCCGGAAGCCGTGCAGGACCTGGCAACGGAAGCCGAAAAGCGTGATCCATCGATCATAGATCAGTTCAGCGATTTTTATGCTGAGCACCCGACGCTGATAAAGACACTGGGCGGGGCTGCATTAGCCATAGCGCTTGCCAAGATGGCCCAGCGCCAGAGCGGGACGTAAAACCCTCTAACCGTAAAAGGCTGCCGCGTCAAAGCTCGAATAAGCAATGATACGGTAGCCTGTTCATCTTATCGCTCGGATGCAGAATAGAGGTATAAGCGATGCGGCGTCCGCGTAAACAAATGCGAGACGGCGGCTTTAGGCGAGACGGCGGCTGCGCCTACTTGCCTCCGAGCAGATAATAAGGGTTAATCGGTATCCCGCCGTACCACTTGCGCGGAGCGGTCAGCTTCGACACCTCAAAGTGAAGGTGATAATTCCCCTTGCCCGCGTTGCCCGTGTCGCCTACGTAGCCTATCACATCACCCCGCTTTAGAGTCTTTCCCTCAACCATATCCTCCGCGTAGCGGGTCAGGTGAGCGTAGTAATAAGCATACTTCCCCGAGGGGTCAAGCTGGTACAGCGTTATGCCGCCTTTGTCGCTCTGGAAAAGCTTGATTGCAACACCGTCGTCGACGGCGAGGACGGGCGTGCCTTGCGGGGCCATTATATCAATTGCATTATGCTGGCGACCCTGAGAGCGCGCCTCTTCATAGGTATTACGCAGTTGCTTTGAGGATACCCCCTGCGCAGGCATCAACAGGTTTCTACCGCGCAGGTATGTCAGGTCCGCTTCCGTAATCAAAATTATCGTCGTATCGGTTGGCGCGGCGGGCTTTGGTCGCGGCTTCTGTTTTGATTGAGCGAACAGCAGCGCTGCCGTGAAGAGAAGCACGCATATCAGGCGAACGGCTACCATTCTAAACTCCCTCTCATAATAAATTCCGCAATTCCTGTTCCGAGAGCGGAGGTTTAAGCCCCATACCGTTCAAACCCGACTCCGGAACGCTGCTCCTTTAGCATACGGCTTACGCAAGACGCGATCTCTTCCGCTGCTGTTGAGGGATGTCTGCCGCGAGGATGGATGCCGCAGACGGCCGTAGTATTCGAATGATCGAGCGCAGTGCTCCATCGCGACTGCCCTGCTTTATCGCGGCCATAAGTCAGATAAGCCGAAAGCGTACTTAACCCTGTTCCGGGCCTCTCGCCTATCAAATGCACGATTACCTCAACGTCAAGAAGCATGCCTACGTGATAACCGGCGCGCACGCGACCGTTTTCGATGATTATGTCAACATCACCCGTGTCGTGCCCGGCCTGAACCAGCATACGCCTGAGCGGAGGCAGCACGGCCCGCAAATTCTCGCTAACGGCATTAGCATTAAGCCCATCCGAAATTACGATCTGTGCTTGCGGGCGATGGTGCGTACAGAGCGAGACGACGCGAACGGCATCTTTGTCGCAGATCATCTCGCCCGACTGCGGGTGCATTAAATAATCATCTCTATCCGAGGCTTTCGTGCGAACGCGCAAGTATCGGGGAGATGCGTCTCTGATTACTGTCGCATCGATTGTGGCATAAAGAGCCTGCCGCGCGTTGGCATAAAGAGCGTCCACTCGCGCCTCGGCTTCGCGCGGAGACGAGTAATCTGTGCCGTGCCCATGTCCGAGATCGAAACCGCTTTCGGCAAGTGCGCTCAGTTTTCTTTTGCCTTCTTCGCCAAGCGCCTGAAGCCCGCGCGTGTCGCCGCCCGCCTTCATATAGATTGCATAAAGCGCGTCGGCAGTCGGCCTGTTTGAAGCCAGATCGCCCGATTGATTCATTACGCCCATCTCAATAAATCTCTTCTGCATTGCTGTGGAGACTTGCTTTCGAGCGCGGCGGCGCAATCGCGGGTGCTCGCGGAATGAAGTCGTAAGGTAGCCGAGCATCGGGTCCGAATTGCCCGCCACGGCCATCAGGTAAGCGGGCGCGGCTCGCTCGACTATCTGCTCGGTGAGTTGCCGGAGCCTGACGGGATCTATGCCCATGTGGAAAGTGGAGCAGACATCAAGCCCCATCGCGAGGCCGTGCAATTTCGCCATCACAGTGTCTTCGAGACAGGCGCGAAGAAGCTGATCGCTGCTGCGGAAAACTTCGGGGCCGATGAAGCCCGCAACGTCGTTGACGATCATCCACGAGCCGGTCTGTTGGCGAACTGCGCGGGCCAGCCCGTAGGTGCGCGATTCGAGCGTCACCATGTCAACGCCCTCAGCCGCGCCGTTCGTCACCTCTGACCCCTGGCCCGTTTCGAAATAAAGACCTGGGAAGCCGCGCGCCAGATCGATCAATGCATCAACCGTCAGCCCCACCATCCCGGACAGAGACGTGGATGTGCCGGCCAGGCTCTGGAACCCTACGTCAACTCGCGTATGGGCGCGGGCCGCAGTCTGTTTGACCATATCTGAGAGAACGCAGTAACGAGTGGGCAAAGCGAGTCGCTGGGTCACGCGCCGCAGCAATTCTTCAAGGCGTATGATGGTGTCAACGCTGTCGCTTGCCGGGTTCAGGCCCAGTATCACATCGCCGCAACCGTAAGAGAGACCTTCAAGTATCGAGAAGAGAATCTCTTCTTCCGAGTCGCCGGGGCTGTTCGGTTGTATGCGCGAGCCGAAATGATTTGGCGAGCCTATCGTGACGCCGTCGCCCGGCAGCGGATTGAAAAGCGCGTGAGCTACGGTTAATAATTCTTCATCAGTCATCACGCGCGCGACCGAGGCTATCACTTCGCTCGAAAGCCCGTCGCGGTAGCGGCGCGCAAAGACGGCGGCATTTGGCGCAAGCAAAGCGCGCTTCAATTCGTTTATTGTCAGGTGAGACAGTTCGGCCGCGAGCTGCGCGTTGAGCGAGCGCGTGAGCGATTCGCTTAGCTCATCTTCGATCAGCGCAGTCCCGGTTATCTCGCCGACTCGTAAAGCGGAAAGCTGCGCCCGCGCTTCGCTTCGCTCAAGCTCGTCGCAGGTCCCGCCCACAAGCAGGTCGCCCTCTTTGAACTCGTTGGCTCGAACCAGTATTTGCGCCAGCTCGTGTGAATTCATCGCTGATGCTCAATCTGCTCCTTCGGGGCTGCCTGGCTTTTTTTATCTGCCAGAAATGCCGGGCCGAGGAATCGCTTCCGCTCGCGCGCGACGTATAAGACGACAAGTAGAATCGAGAAAGCTGCTATGGCCTTTCCCGCGCGCATATCATCCGGAAGGCTGAGAATGACGCTGATGAAGGCTACCCACACTATAGCTACAAGATTGACCGCCTTGCTGTACATGCCAAGATGCCAGGGGCCGCGCTCCCTGCGCGCGGAGCGCCACGCGAGATAGATCGGTATCACATACGAGAGGTAAAGCCCGATCACGCTGATCGAAGTCACAACCGGGTATGCCTTGCTGTAGACGGCTGCGAGAAACGCCGCCGCTACCGAAAGCCAGACCGCAGGCGCAGGGGTCAGATGTTTTTTGCTCACCCACTTCCACAGCTTCGATGCGGGCAGCCCGTTATCGCGCGAGAAGGCATAGATGACGCGCGAACTCCAGGTGACGGCTGCCAGCCCGCAAAACCACATCGCTATCGCGACGAGCGCAGCAAAAACCGCGCCCGCTCTCTCGCCGAAGGCCGTTTGCAATATCACTATGACAGCCGGAACTGCGTTCCCGCTCGCGTCCGTCGCGTTCAAGACCGCCGAGATATCTTTGATCGCCAGGGTCAATGCTATGAGCAGCAAGTATCCGACCACGCTCGAAACGGCGACAGCCAGTATCATTCCCCACGGCGCGCGGCGGCGCGGATCAATAGTCTCTTCGGATACGGCCGCCGACGCGTCATAGCCCGTAAAGGTCCACTGCGCCTGAAGCAGGCCTAAGATGAACGCCCACCAGTAAGGCCACCCCGATGGATTATTTGTGATCGGAGCGAAGAAGAAACTCGCGGGCTGTTTCGGGGCGAACAGGAGCAGCGCGCCGACTATAACAACGACCCCGATGATGTGGACCACGACGCTGAGATCATTCAATCGCGCGACGAGCTTGATGCCGTAGTGATTCATCAGCGCGTGCGAAACGAGGAGCGCCCCATAAACAAGCAAAAGATTCTTTGTGTTTGCGTCAAGCCCGAGCAAAGGCGTGACGAATTGAGCGCAGCCGTAATCGACTCCGGCAAGCAGGGCGATGTTTCCCACGATGTTGAACCACGCGGTGAACCAGCCCCACGCTTTGCCGCCCAACATCGAGGCCCAGTGATACATCGCGCCCGATGTCGGGAGCGCCGAAGCAAGCTCGGCCATGCTCATCGCGACCGTGAGCGTAAAGAGCGTAACCAGCGGCCAGCCGAACGCCATCTCTGCCGGGCCGCCCATCGTCAGCCCATACCCGTAAAGCGTAACCGCGCCGGTGAGGATAGAGATTATGGAAAAGGATAAGGCGAAGTTTGAGAAGCCTCCCATAGTTCGGAAAAGCTCCTGCGCATAGCCGAGGCGAGAAAGTTCCTGCTCGTCTTTACCCGTGTCGTGTTTCGATGTATCGTCTTTCATGTTCGCGCTTCGTCATAACGAGAGAGTATTCCGGGCGCACGCAAGCCAGTATAGCGGATAAGCGGCGTTTTCGAGAGTTCACGCGAATATTGTTGTAACCGCTTCGGGACTATTCCGTATTTGTAAGCAGCGCCGGAGGTCGAGCGCTGCTCAGCTAACCGACTCAGGAGAATCTTATGAAACGAATCAACGCTTTTTGCCTTGTCTTGTGCATAGCGCTGGCAGGCGTCTTTCTGATGCAGGACGACGGCCAGGCCAGTGACAAAAGCGCGCCGTCCGTCACTTTTTCAAAAGACGTTGCGCCGATCATATTTAAGAACTGTGTCGTCTGCCATCAGCCCGGCGAGACTGCGCCGATGGCGTTCCTCAACTATAAACAGGTAAGGCCATGGGCGAAATCGATTCGTGAAGTTGTTGCCAACCGCCAGATGCCGCCCTGGCACGCGGACTCCAGGCACGGCGAGTTCATCAACGACCGGCGCTTGTCTCAGAAGGATATCGATACGCTTGTCGCATGGGTGAATCAAGGGGCAAAGGAAGGCGATCCAAAAGAGATGCCCCCGGCCCCGCGCCTCAGAGAAGAAGGATGGTCCATCGGCAAGCCCGATGTCATATTACCGTTGACGGAAGAGTACATCGTTCCGGCAGACGGCTCGGTCGATTATCAGCACTTTATCGTCCACACGAATTTCACCGAAGACAAATACATTCAAGCCGCTGAAATTAAGCGCGGCAACCCGGCGCTTGTGCATCACGTGATTGTGACCGTGATCGAACCGGGGAAAGGCCCGATGCCGCCCGAAGGGCTGCTGCGCACAAACGGCGCGGGCCTCGGCGAAAACCAAGGCAGCAACCGTGAAGGCGGCGGCGCGGCGCGTGGCCGCGCGGGCAACCCCGACGGAATGCTTGTCGGCTGGGCGCCCGGCATGAGCCCGCTCACGCTGAGACCGGGTATTGCCAAGCTGATAAAGAAGGGCTCCGCGCTCGTCTTCCAGATGCATTACACGACGAACGGGACCGCAGGCAAGGACCGCACGAGCCTCGGCCTCGTCTTTGCCAAGGCCCCGGTTGAAAAGCGTTTCATTACTACGGGAGCGTTCTCGCGCGGGCTGGCCATCCCGCCCAACGACCCAAGCTATGAATCGCGCTCTTCGTTCACTTTTGCCGAAGACAGTCACATCTGGGGATTCATGCCGCACATGCACCTGCGCGGCAAAGACTTTGAGTACAAACTGGTCTTGCCCGACGGCACGTCTAAGGTGCTGCTGGCGGTGCCGAAGTTTGATTTCAACTGGCAGTTGAACTACTGGCTGAAAGAGCCTGTCGCCGCGCCGAAAGGCAGCAAGATAGAATGCGTCGCTCATCACGACAACTCGACCGGGAATAAATTCAACCCCGACCCGACGAAGGAAGTCCGATGGGGTCCGCAGACCTGGGAAGAGATGATGATCGGCTGGTTCGATTACACGCTCGACTCGCAGAACCTGCGCGAGACGGCGACGGCTAACAAGTAAAAGAGCTTTATTTCTAAAGGACAGGCGATCAAAAATCTATCGCCTGTCCTTTTTCGCTTTTATTGCACCTCTTTTTCACAACCCGCGTCAGAAGCAACTCAAAAACCTGCGTGGTCTTATGATCTGGAATACAATTTTCTTGTTTCGATTATAGAGATGTAGTATACTCGGCCCTCTTTTAAACATAACACATATAACATTTCCAGATCAGGTTGTATCAAAACCTTTTGAGTCTGTAAGTAATCGTTTGTCCGACAATCGGTGATGCTTTCGCAAGTCGCGCGGCTAAAGAGGTCGTTTGGTAGTTAGGCTGATTTTGTAAGGCCCGCTATGCCCCAGACAGCTATCGGCGAGCAGTCCGATCTAAAGTACTCCTCAAACCTGGAGCATCTCTCAGACGAGATGAAGCGGCTCGATTTGCTCATTCGCCTGAAGCTGCTTGGTCAAAATGAAACCGGCGGGGCGCCCGACAGATTTAAAGGTCTGGTCCTTTCAAAAGAAGAGATTGACGCGCTGGTTTCTGACGCTGACCGCGCGCCGGTCAGAGACCCTTCCGAGAATCGGGCGATAATAGATTCCCTGGAGTCCATCAAATCCCAGATCGAAAATAAGAAAAGATCGAGTCTCAAGGCCGGTGTTTATCTGGCGCTGCCGCGCATTGCTGAAATTTTCGATCTCACACCTTTTGAAACCGGGTGTCTGATGGTTTGTCTCGCCCCCGAAATAGACCGCAAATACGACAGCCTCTTTGCCTACTTGCAGAACGATATTACCCGCAAGAAACCTTCCGTAGACCTGCTGTTGAACCTTTTGTGCGGCACCGTCGAGGAAAGGCTCGACAGTCGGCATGCGTTTGATCCGCGAGCGCCGCTCCTAAAGTATCGCCTCTTTGAAACGACCGAGAGTCCCTTTGACGGCCCCGCGACCTTGCTTTCGCGCCTGGCAAAACTCGACGACCGCGCCGTTAGCTTTCTGCTCGGCTTCAAACAACCCGACGCGCGGCTCGATGGTCTTGCGCAACTGGTCTGCCCCGAAGCCTTTCAGCAATCGCTGCCCGTGGACGGCGAAATCTGTGAGCGGATAAAAGTTTTCGTAAACTCGCATTTCAACACTCGCGAATCGTCATCGCGCAGCCTGCTCTTTTTTTTCAGCGGGCCGGCGGGGTCGGGCAGGCGAGAGCTTGCAAAAGCTGTCTGTCGCGATCTGGATATTCGATTGATTATCGGAAATGTCGCCAGGATGTTGGACGCCGAGCTTCCTTTTGATGAGGCCCTATGGCGGCTGGGTCGAGAAGCAGCTTTGCAGGATGCGGCCGTGTGCCTGGAAGAGATCGATTCACTGGTAGCCCGTGATTCCGGCCAGGCGTGCTTGAACTCGCTTGCTGAAGTGATTGAGCGGTTCCCCCGGCTCTTTTTTTTGATCGGCAATAAAAACTGGAATTCGCGCGGCCTTCTCGGCAGAGGCGAATTCATTCACTTAGACTTTCCGACGCCCGACGAAGCGAAGCGCAAGCGACTCTGGGAAGAATATCTTCAGACGGAGGGCCACCTCACAGCGGATTGCGACGCGGGGGGGCTTGCTTCCGGCTTTAAGCTGACCGCAGGCCAGATTCAAGATGCCTTAAGAACCGCTCGAACGCGTGCGCGATGGCGCTCTAAGGAAGAGCCCCTGGTAACGATGAAAGACCTGTATGCGGCCTGCCATGCTCAAGCCGAGCTGAAACTGGGCGCGATGGCGCGAAAGATCGAGCCCGCATACGGGCGGGACGACATAGTGCTTCCGGCGGATCAGATGGCGCAGCTCGATGAAATCTGCAACCAGGCCCGCACGCGCCACACCGTTTACAACGATTGGGGCTTTGGCCGCAAGCTGTCGCTCGGCAAAGGGCTGACCGCGCTGTTTTCAGGCCCGCCCGGCACGGGAAAGACCATGGCCGCCGAAGTGATCGCCACTCAATTGCAACTCGACCTTTACAAGATAGACCTGTCGCAGGTCGTCAGTAAGTACATAGGCGAGACGGAGAAGAATCTCCACCAGGTTTTCGACGGGGCGCAATCACACGGCGCGATTCTGTTTTTTGACGAGGCCGACGCGCTGTTCGGCAAACGCAGCGAAGTCAAAGACGCTCACGACCGCTACGCCAATATCGAAGTCGGCTACCTGCTGCAAAAGATGGAAGAGTACGACGGCATCGCAATACTGGCGACGAATCTGCGGAAGAACCTGGACTCGGCGTTTGTGCGGCGCATGCGATTCATAGTCGAGTTCCCGTTCCCGGATGAAGAGTACCGAAGACGCATATGGGAAACGGTCTTCCCGGCGGAAGCTCCTGTGGCGATTGCGGGCGAAGATTTTTCGCGACTCGCGCGCGAGATAGGGTTGGCGGGCGGCAACATCAAAAACATAGCTCTTGCGGCGGCCTTCTCGGCTGCGAGCGAAAAAAGCGAGATTCAAATGTCACACGTTCTTCAGGCTGCAAGACGCGAACATCAAAAACTCGGGCGAGCCTAGCGATGATTGAAGAGCTGAGCAGAACATTGCAGGCGTTGTTGACATTGAAGCAGACATCGCCTGACAAGGAGCTTGAGGACTTTTTCGTCCGGCTTAAAAGGGGTGCCCCTAGTATCGCGGAGTCTTTCGCCGAGCTGGCAAAGGATTTCTCTCTCCTGTCGGAAGCTGTGATCAACTTCGACCGCCCGGTTGAGAATTACGAGGGGGAAGCATCAGGCACCGTGAGCCTGTTTTTGTTCGACATTCGCGAGAATTTAGAACTGCGGAGTAATGAGCCGATCATCGAGCGCAAGGATGGTAAAGCAACCATTCAGCGCCCGCCGAAGCGCGTGGCCTGCTCTTATCTGGTTACGGCGTGGTACGGCGGAGCGGAAAGAGATAGACAATTGAACGAGCAGAAATTGCTCAGCCAGGCGTTGCAAGTGCTGTCGCGTTTCCCGACCATCCCGAACGAGTTGTTGTGGGGAAATCTCAAGGATCAACAGCCGCCGCTGCCTGTGAGCACGATGCCGACAGAGGGGTTTAAGAACCCCGCAGAATTTTGGACAGCACTGGGCGGCAAGCTGCGCCCTTCTTTCACCCTCACCGCCACCATCTCGGTGTCGATCTCTAAGCCGGACAGGCCGGTAAAGATGCCCACCGAGCGAACCTTCGATATGAAGCCAATGCGCAAAAGCGCCACGAAGCAGAAAGGAGATTGAGCTATGCCGCAATATCTATCCCCGGGCGTGTACGTCGAAGAGGTGCCTTCGGCGATCAAGCCAATAGCAGGCGTCAGCACCAGCACGGCCGCCTTCATCGGGGTCGTCCCCGATTCTTTATCCGTCCCGCCGAGTTACCCGGTCGTCGCCGAAAGGGTCAAGGCCGAAGGCACGGGCAGGACGAAGCTTGAAAACTATCCCGCCGCAACCGAAAAAGGCACGTTCAACGTCAGAATCCCCGACACCTTGATCGCCGCGTCGAGCATCGAGAATTCGCACGACGAGAAAAAATCTTACATCAGAGTGGCTCTTGCCCCGGAGAGTCGCGACGAGATAGTCGCGACTTACAATTACTGGGTCGAGAAAAAGATCGAAAACCCTGAGCCGACCGACACGGCCAACCCAAAGCTTGAGCTTGATACTTTATTTCAGACTGGCGAAGCGAAACCTGCGGGCGTGGAAGCTGGCTCCTATGAAATCCTGAGATTGAATAAAGCAGGACAACGGGCGGCGATAACGGGCGCAAGGTTAACCCAGACCGCCGGCAAGCTCTCCATTCAATTCACGGGCGATCCTAATCTTGGGGAAGACGCATTGGTTCTCAGATTCAGGCTCCAGGCGCAGAACGAAAAGATCGGGGAAGGCAAGAAGGACGGAAAGACGGAAACGTTTAGCCTCGCCAATAAAGGGGCCGTCAACGAAGGGGCGACGGTGACGGTCGCCGGTAAGCCCGCCGTCAGGCAGGGCGCTTCCGCACAGGGGAAAGCCGAGTTTGAAATTACGGACGATCCATCCGGGTCGCAAATCACCGTCAGAAAATACCCGGAGGAGAATACAGTGGTTTATGTTGATTATCTGGTAGGCGGCCCGGTCAAAGGCCAGATGGTTCGCTCCCCATTCAACCTGTGCGACCAGCCGGTCCTGACCGAAGAGCCGTCGTTTCAAGTCTGGGTCGGCGGCAAGCCGGTCGCTAACGTTTTGATCGAGCAGAAAACCGCCACCACGCCCGCGAGAATAAAATTCCTCGGGGCCGCCCCCGAGGCTAACGTCAGGGCCGATTACGTGATCTTCGCCTCGTTCAAGCCCGCCCGTGTCGGAGAGGCTGTGCTGTGCACGAGCTTCAGCGAATACAAGAGGAATTTCGGGGACTTCTCCCTGGACCCGATGCACAGCCGTCTGACACACGCCGTCTACGGCTTCTTCAACAACGGCGGGACGAGGTGTTACGTGATTCGCGCTAAAGACGACACCCCCACTTCAATCGAAGCCGCTTTCGACGCGCTTGACCGCATCGATGACATCGCGATAGTCGCGGCGCCGGGTATAACCAACGACGGCGTGCGCGAAGTGATCAACGCGCGCTGCAAGAATAAAGGCGATTGGTTCGCCATCTTCGACGGCCCTGAGAAGGCGACGGACCTCAACACGCTGGTGAAGATTAAAGAAGCGGGCGGCGTAATGCCCAAACAGACTGACACTGCGGCGTGGTACTTCCCCTGGATAAAAGTCTTCGACCCGTTGGCGAAACTCAATCCCTTGGGCGACGGCACGGTCAACGTCCCGCCCAGCGGCCACATAGCAGGGGTCTACGCGCGGGTCGACGCTGAACGCGGCGTTCACAAAGCCCCTGCCAATGAGCCCATACTTGGCGCGCTCGGCGTCGCCCAGGCGCTGAGCAAGGCCGAGCAGGACGGCCTCAATCCAAAGGGAGTCAACTGCGTACGAGTCATCAACGACAACATCATGGTGTGGGGCGCGCGGACAATCGGCGGGGACGGTAATACCGACCTCAAGTACATCAACGTCAAGCGCACGATATTATTCTTGAAGAAGTCGATTTACCAGGGCACTCAATGGGTCGCCTTCGAGCCTAACTCTCCCGCGCTGTGGCAAAAGATCAACCGCAACGTCACGGCGTTCTTAACCGCCGTGTGGCGTTCGGGGGCGCTGTTCGGCAACACGCCGCAGGAAGCCTTCTACGTTAAGTGCAACGCGGAGACCAACCCGAAAGATGTGATCGAAAACGGGCAGGTGGTGACCGAGGTAGGCATCGCGATAGTGCGCCCGGCGGAGTTCGTCATCTTCCGCATAAGCCAGTGGGCAGGCCCGGGCCAATAGCTTCCAGGTGAGAGCATGAGATCGATCAAAAAAGCCCCCGGCGTCTACATACAAGAAGCGGTGCTAAGACCTGATCCCAGGTTGATGACCGGCGTCGTCGGATTTGTCGGCTTTGCCAAATTATTCGGAGAGCCAAAGACTGCGCGCGTATTCGCCCTGGATCGCAGGGATGAATTTGACGCCCGTGTCAAAAGCACGCCCGGCCGTTACCTGGCCGCCGCCGTCGCGGGATTCTTCCAGAACGGCGGGAAGCGTTGCTACGTGGCCTGCGCGCAGTTTGATCCGGCCCGAAGCGATGCGGAAAGAGCCGATGCTTTGATCGAAGCTCTCGACTACCTTGCGCCCTTGACCGATATTGACCTGATCGCGATCCCTGACGCGATGACGTTCTACTGGTCGAGCGCCAAGGATAAAACAAAAGTCATTGACCGCATACAGATGGTCATGCTTCATCACTGCGAGGTTAATTCGGGGCGACTGGCGATACTGGACGCCTTGCCCGCCGCGCCCGATGCGGTGATAGATCAGCGCCGCCGTATCACATCAGGGATCATGGAGCCTGCAAACGGGGCGCTCTATTACCCCTGGCTAAAAGTTTTCGATACGGCGGGCGGCGGCACGATCAATGTCCCACCCAGCGGCCACGTAGCAGGAATATACGCGCGCAGCGACAGCCGGGCGGGCGTATGGAAAGCCCCTGCGAACGAAGAGGTGCTGGGCGCGCTCGATCTGGGAATCGGGGTGAGAGCAGAAGTCTTCGACGCGGTGACGCCGAACCAGGACGCGCTCAACCCGGAGGGGGTCAATTGCTTGAGGGCTTTTCCGGGACGCGGCATTCGCGTCTGGGGCGCGCGCACAATCAGCCACGACCTGGAATGGCGCTACGTCAACGTCCGCAGGCTGTTTCTGACTCTTCAACGCTGGATCGATTTGAACATGGGCTGGGTGAGCTTTGAGCCTAACACGCCTGTGCTGTGGATTCGCATCACGCGAGAAATAGCCACATACCTGACCGAGATGTGGAGCGACGGGGCGCTCGCGGGGCAGACCGCCGAACAGGCTTTTTACGTTAAATGCGACGTCGAAACCAATCCACAAGAGTTGCGCGAAGCCGGGCAAGTAATAACCGAGATAGGGTTGGCTCCGGCGCTGCCTTCGGAATTTATTATGCTTCGCGTTGTTCATCACACAGCCGTCGAGCCTCGCTGAGAGGCTCGCGGCTCAAGGAGCGATTATTAGAACAGGTCGAAGGAGAAACTTATGGCGACAGGACAAAGAGTAGACCCGTATCTCGGGTACAATTTTCTGGTCGAGATTGACGGAATCACACAGGCCGGATTTCAGGAAGTGAGCGGGCTGGATGTGAGCACCGACTCGGTCGATTATCGTGAAGGGGCCGACCCGGCTCACGTCAGAAAGCTGCCGGGGATTCACAAGTATGGGGCGATCACGCTCAAGCGCGGCATCACCGATTCCAGCGAGCTGTGGAAATGGCGAATGACGGTCGTTTCAGGAAAAGCCGAACGCAAGAACGGCTCGATCATACTGCTTGACAGTTCCGGGACTGAAAGAATCCGCTGGAACTTTTTCATGGCCTGGCCGTCAAAGTGGACCGGCCCCTCGTTCAATGCAAGCAGCGCCGCCGTAGCCATCGAAACGCTTGAGATAACGCCCGAAGAGATAGCAAAGGCTTAAAGCCGTGCGGAATCGAAAAAGATTCACCGCCGCAGACACAGAGGACGCATATGGCCGATGATGTGCTTCGCACGCGGCGGATGCGCAGAGAAAACCAACGTCTGCTCTGCGCCCCCTCTGTGTTCTCTGTGTCTGCGGCGGTGAGGGGTTTCGAATAAAGGAGCGCTATGCTGCAAACCGAATTTGATTTTACTCTGCCGATGGGCTATCGCGACGCCGAAGGCAACCTGCATCGCGAAGGCAAGATGCGGCTGGCAACGGCGTTTGATGAAATAGCTCCGATAAAAGACCCGCGAGTGCAGAACAATCCTGCGTACCTGATCATCATTTTGCTTGCGCGCGTGATTACAAAACTCGGCTCTCTTGAATACATCAACCCGAAAGTGATCGAAGAGCTGTATGCCGCGGACCTCGCATACTTGCAGGACTTCTACAGTCGCATAAACGAGAACGGACACGCGCGCGTGCGCGCGCAGTGCCCGCATTGCGAACAGCAATTTGAGCTGGAGCTGACCAGCCCGGGGGGGTCTGGCGCTACCCCATAGCGCGGCTCTATGAAGAGGTAGCGTACATTGCTTATCACCTGCACTGGCCGCACGACCAGATACTCGAAATGGAGCATCTGGAGCGTCAAAAGTGGGTGACGGAAATAGCAAAGATCAACCAGCGACTCAACGAGCAGGCAAGTCAAGGGATTTGAAATTCGAAATTCGAAATTCGAAATTCGCGCTTGTCACGGGTCACGCCGAAAGAAAGGAGATTGCTTTATGCCCGCTGTTGGAGCGAACGCAGCATTCACACTACTGAGCAACGCCACGGGAATTCGCCTTGATCCCTATCTTGCTTTCAATTTCTTTGTTGAGATTCAAGGGATTCTCTCTGGCGGCTTTTCCGAAGTGAGCGGGCTTGGGGCCGAAACAGAGACTCAGGAATACGCCGAAGGTGGTCAGAACAATTACGTGCATCGCTTTGCCGGGCGCACGCGTTACCCGGCGCTCGTGCTCAAACATGGCCTTACACCTATAGACGCTCTGTGGCTCTGGCATCAGGAGGTGACGCGCGGCAACGTGGTCAGACTGAACGGGACGGTTTACCTGCTCAACGAGATGCGCATCCCCGTGCTCTGGTGGAATTTTAAGAATGCCTTTCCGGTCAAGTGGACCGGGCCGAGCTTGCGCGCAGGGGCAAGCGATGTCGCCTTCGAGAGTGTAGAGCTTGTGCATCAAGGTTTGAGCCGCCCCAGGCTCGCAAGCCTTGCGGCGGGTCTCGGCGTCAAGGGCGCAGGTTTGATCATGTCGGGTGGAGGTTTCTGATATGACCGGCTCATCCGAAGAATCGGACAATCAGGCAGACGTTTTGCCGGGCGAGCAGCTCTGGAGAAAAAGGACCGCGCCTCCTGGCGTGATAGACGTGCGCTTTGGGCAGCAAAAATATTTTCGCATCGTCGGATGGCTCGCACGGCGCACCGCGCTGGTTGCGCACCTGAGAAGTCGTTACGGAATCGAAGAGACGCAGGCTCACGGCGAGCATCCTTTCGCCGTACATTACCCATTCCGTCAGCAGCTAAACCTCCTTTCGACTACGATTCAAACTTTTTCTACAACACAATCTTTTTCGCCTTCGGCTCAGGCTACGATTCCTGATGCGCCGCAGAATCAGACCGGGTGGAACAGGCGGCCTTCGGGTCTGGCCGAGATCATAGCTGAACGCTCATTAAAGCCAGCCGCCGAGCAGGCGGATTCACCTGAACAAGCAGCCTCGCCTGAGAAAAAGTTTCGAATCAGCCGTCGCCCTCCGATGATGCCGCTTAAATCGGATGCAGGGCCGACCGTCCGCCCGACGGCTGTAACAAGCGGCGCTTCTTTGTCTCAGCAGGCTCATGCCGAAACTGGCGCTCCGCGCGCCGAATCGTTTTCGGGGACGGAGAGTCCATCGCGCGACACTCGCGTAAACGAAACGCAAGTGAACGAGGCTCCCATCATAAATCAGACGCCGCCTGATCTCATTTTCAGAAAGAGTGATGCTGAAAGCCCGGGAGTCGAAAAATCAAGTGACGTAACACGCATCAGTGCGCAAAGAAGCGTCATCACGCAAGAGCATCCCGCGAGCGCACAGGAAAAATCGGCGCTCGCTTTGTCGAGCGGTGAGCAAGTCGGCAGTAAGCAAATCAGCAGTAAGCAAGTTGGTAGTGAACAGATCGGCGAGGCTTCGTCAATTGCCGAGCAAGGCGCACGCGAGATTACGAATGCCGCGCCGCCGCTTATTTTGGTGAAGCCGCTCGCCTCGGCGTTCGCCGCCGGGGCTTCAAACGCCGAGCCTCTTCTTTCATCACAAAGCGCAGGAGGCGCGCGCTCGACGCAATCCGGTGACGCGGCGGCGCAGAAGGAAATTGATCACCCGCCAGGTTCGAAGGTTGATGACAGCCCGGTTGTAGCGCATGAGATTCGCGGTGATTCATTCAACGCGCAAAGGCCGGACGTTGTCTGGCGCACTTCGCCCGACGGCTCACAGGCCGCTGGCTTCATGGCGCAAAAATTCGGCGCACCTGTGACGCCTAGTGTAGACGAGTATGATCACAACGCCTCCGCTCCTGCGACGCAACAAAGCTATCAAACCTGCTCGACGGCGAATGTTCAACCGGCAGGCCCAGAGGCGCAAAGCAAAGAGGTGCGGGTCGAGCATATTAGTCCGCAGGTGATTCGCGCCATCTCCGAGCGAGTCATGCGCACTCTCACTCTCGATCTCAAGCACGAACGCGAAAGAAGAGGGGGCACCAAATGGCGTTAGAAAAATTGAGGATCGTTCCGCAGGATCGTAGCCTCAGCGAAGTAGTCGCGCTGTTCAACCCAAACTCTTATTCGATCAGCAAGAGTGTTAAATACCAGGAGCATAGTCGAAACGAGCTGAACGCGCCGCTTCTGAGTTTCGTCGGGGGCGGAAGCCGCACGCTCAGCCTGAAGCTCTTTTTCGACGTGACCGAATACCCAAGGGTCGGCGGCTTCCCCGTAAACGACGTTCGAGAGTTGACCAACAAGCTAGTCGACCTGACGCGGATAAGCCGTAATAGCCTTCGCCCGCCGGTCTGCCGCGTCTTCTGGGGCAGCAGCCGGTTTGCCAACTCCGATTTCCCTTTCACGGGCGTCGTCAGCAGCCTCCAACAGGAGTTCATTTTTTTCGATAGCAGCGGCACGCCGCTCAGGGCTAACGTCTCTGTCTCGTTCACGGAGTTTCTTGGTTGGGGAAAAGATTCGGAAAAAGACCTGCGCAAGACCGATCCCGAATTTACCACGCGGGCAATCAAGCGCGGGGACAGCTTGCACAGTATCGCAGCCGAGATGTACGCCGATCCGGGCGCGTGGCGAAAGATTGCAGAAGCCAACGACATTGATGATCCGCGCAGTCTCGAAGTGGGCAAGGCCCTGAGAATACCTGAACTCGAATGAGGTGCGTGAGCGTTGAGAGGCTCTCAGAAAAAAAATGATCAGATCGCCGATTGCGAGATGGTCTTTGGAGGCCAGCTCTTGAGCCAGGCGCTGATGCCGCTCGCGACCTCCGTCTCTGTCGACCTGGCCGTGGGCAAGCCGGGCATGTTCACACTGGATATGGAAGGCTACGACGAAAATCAGGGATTCAGTTGGATGGAGAACAGCGTGTTTAAGCTCGGAAATACGGTCGAGGCGAAGATGGGCTATAAAGGCAGTCTGACCTCTCTGTTTTACGGCGAGGTCGTAGGCATAGATGCTACTTTTTCTGCCTCCGAGCCCCGCACATGACCGTTCGGGCTTATGATCTCAGCCATCGACTGACCAGGGGCGAAAAGCGCCGCGCTTTCTTTAAGACCAAATATAGCGACATCGCTCGGCAGATTGCTTCCGATGCCGGGCTTACCCCAAAAGTGACCAACAGCGGCGACACTCACGAGTATGTAGAGCAGAACGGGCAAAGCGATATGGCTTTTTTGTTGAAGCTGGCCGAAGAGATTCATTACCACCTGCTGGTGGTTCGCAAAGAGCTGGTCTTTCAGCCTGTGTCGAACAATTCGAGCGCGAGCCTGAAAATGAGCATGGGCGATGATCTGGTCGCTTTTCATCCCAGCCTGTCGCTGGCCCGGCAGGTGAGCGAGGTGGTCGTTCGAGGATGGGACGTGCAACAGGGAGCCGAAATAGAAAGCCGCGTGCAAGCCGGGCAAGAGGCGACGACGATGGGCGGACAAAGCAGCGCATCGCGATTGCTCGATGCCGCTTTCGGCAGCAAGAACAGAGCGATTCGCGTAATCAGCGATCACCCGGTTATGACGCAGAGCGAAGCCGACAGACTCGCCCAGGCCCATCTCGATGAGGCTTCTCTTAATCTTATAGAGGCCACAGGCACCACGATGGGTAACGCAGGATTGTTGCCCGGCCAGGTGGTCGAGATCGTAGAAGTGGGCAAGTGGTTCAGCGGGCGCTATTACCTGACCGGCACGACTCACCGCTACGATTACACGAGCGGTTATACGACAAGCTTCAACGCACGGAGGAATGCTTTATGAGCATAAGCAGCGCTTTGCTCGATACGATTGAAGAGCGGGAGCCGTCGAAAAGAATCAACGGCGTAGTGATCGCGATTGTGACGAACACGAAAGACCCGGAAGGGCTGAGCCGCGTCAAGGTGAAATATCCTTCGGTAGGCAAAGACGCCGAAGGATACTGGGCGCGCGTCGCGATGCCGATGGCAGGCCCCGACCGTGGCGTCTATTTTATGCCGGAAGTTGATGACGAAGTGCTTGTGGCTTTCGATCACGGCGACGTGCGGTTCCCTTATGTCATAGGCTCGCTGTGGAACGGCAAACAGAAGCCGCCCGAAAAAAATGACGACGGCAAAAATAATATCCGGCTCATCAAATCGCGCAGCGGCCACACGATTCGCCTCACGGATGAAGGCGGCAAAGAGAAGATCGAGATTATAGACGGGAGCGGAAAAAACAGCATCTCGATCGATACGGCAAAAAACACGATCACCGTGACGAGCGAAAAGGACGTGATTATTTCCGCGCCACAGGGCGCGATCAAGCTCGCCGCGCAAAAGATCGAGATCAAATCATCGGCCGACACGAAAATAGAATCCGGGGCCGGAATGGATGTGAAGGCTTCGGCCGTTATGAACGTCAAAGGAGCTACGGTCAACATCAATTGAATCATGGGACTACCGGCCGCTAAACAGGGCGACAAGATCGTCGCCGTAGACACGCACATCGTCCTGGTTCCACCGGCCCAGGCGCCCACGCCGCTGCCGCACCCGTTCACGGGGATAATCGACGGGGGGCTTTCGAGCGATGTGAAGATCATGGGGCTTCCGGCCGCGACCGTCGGAAGCATGGCCAGCAATATGCCGCCGCACGTTCCGACGCCGCCCGGCACTACTTTTCAGAAGCCGCCGTCGAACAAAGCGACGATTCGAATCGGAAGCCCTACGGTGAAGATCAACGGCAAAATGGCCGCGCGCAACGGCGACACTGCCGAGACGTGTAATGACCCTGCCGACATCCCTGCGGGAAAAATCATCGCGGTAGGCACAGTCTTTATCGGATGAGGGAGCGTTATGACAAAGCCGTTTCTCGGAGTCGGATGGTCTTTTCCACTTGAAGTCGTAAAGAAAGAGGGCCGTGGCGAGTTGCGCAGCGCCGAATACGAAGAGAGCGTGCGCCAGTTGATCAAGCTGATTCTGGGGACCGCGAAAGGCGAGCGCGTTATGCGCCCGGACTTCGGCTGCGGCATTTACGATCTGGTCTTCGAGACCGGCTCGGCTTCGACCGCCGGGCGCATCGAGGAAGAGGTGAGAGACGCGCTACTGTTTTTCGAGCCGCGCATTGATGTGCTTGAAGTCCGAGTGCAGCCTGACGCGGGCGGCGAGGTGCTGGTGATCAGCATCGATTATCAAGTCCGCGCTACCGATAATATGTTCAACCTTGTTTATCCGTTCTACCTCGAAAGGAGTTAGGCCGAGTGAAGCAGGCGACGCCAAAAGTAGACCCGCGCACTGCGCCCGATATCTCCGGGCAGGTAGTAGAGATATTGAATTCGAGCACGTACACGGGCTGGGACGGCTTTCAGCCTGATAGGGGCGTGAGCGGGGCGCTGATAAAGATATTCGCCCGCTACGGCGAATTAATCACAGACCGGCTGAACCGCGTGCCGGAGAAAAATTTTCTGGCCTTTTTAGATCTGCTCGGCGCGTCGCTTTTGCCGCCTCGCAGCGCGCGCGCGCCGCTCACGTTTTCGCTCGCCGAACAGGCGACCGCCGCCGCAGTAGTGCCCGCAGGGACGCAGGTGGCTGCAGCAGCGGCGGAAGGCGAGAGCGAGCCTGCCGTGTTTGAAACCGAAAGCGAGCTTGTCATCACGCCTTTAAGACTGACTGCCGTTTTTACTCGCGCTCCCGCGACCGACAGTTATGCCGACCATACTCAATCAAGTGAAGGCGAAAACCGGAAGAAGATTTTCCGGGCCGACGCTCCGATAAAGCACATTCTGTACATCGCGCACGACCGTATCTTAAACCATGCGGGCGAAAGAACGGGCCTCGCCGTCAATCTCACCCTATCCGGGCGAGACGTGCTCGCTTTCGAATGGGATGAAAATCAAAACAAGTGGACACAAAGAAAGAACGGTACGATAACTACCGCTTCTCCTATTGCTCTCGACCCGCTTACGGTCTCGCCGCCGGCGGTCGTCAACGGGATTGAGAAACGCTGGCTGACCGGCACAGTCAAGTCAGAGATAAGCCTGACAAATGTAAAGCTCAGCGCGACATTCGCGCGGAGAGACAGGGCTATCGAGAGCGCTTTTACAAACAGTCTCCCCGTTGATACGCATCGCGGCTTTTATCCTTTCGGCGAAAGCCCGAAACCCGGAGATGCTTTTTACCTGAAGCTTGATAAAGATTTTGCAGAGAAAGACTGCAAGGTGACGCTCACGCCTACGCTGAAAATGGAGGGACAAGCGCCGACCGAGGCTAACCCGCGAGACGCTGTGGTGGAGTGGGAGTTCTGGGACGGCTCGGCGTGGTCGACAATCGGCGGCGCGAAGGATGATATGAACAAGCCTGCGGGAACGGTCGAGTTTCCTTTCCCTGTAAATTCTTCGCTCACCAATGTCAACGGAATAGAAGGCCACTGGGTGCGCGCGCGCATGCATAAAGGCAGCTTCGGGCCGGGCGCAGAGATGATAGTTGAAAAGACCGGCGAGAAGTATAAATACAAAACGATTCCCGCCGCCGCGCCCCTGATCAGCTCGATCAAAATAACCTACGTAACAACTCTGACGAACATAGAGCCGGAGGCCGTGCTGGCCTACAACGATTTCACATACGAGAACAGAGACGCGCTTCTGGATAAAACGAAATTCGTTCCATTCCGCAAGTCGCAGGATGAGAAGCCCACATTCTATCTCGGATTCGAGACCCCCGCAGGTCTGAGCCGCGTCCCGAACAGCAAGATCAATCTTTATATCGCAGCCCTCGGCGAGATAAATACGAATGATCGCCCCAAGATCGAATGGCAATACTCGACTGCTGCTGTTGAGACCGGATGGGCGAGCCTCGCGGCGCTCGACGACACGGCAGACTTCACCCGCCCGGGCATCTTAGAGTTTCTCGCCCCGCCCGATTTTGCGCGCCGCCCTGAATTCGGGCAGTCGCTTTACTGGCTGCGGGCAGTCCTCAAGGGCGGAACGTATTCCGGCTCCGGCGAGCCTCAAGTTTCGTCGCTGCTGCTCAACACGATTATGGCGAGACACGCTACGCGGATCAAAAATGAAACCCTCGGCTCAAGCGCCGGGAGCAAGAATCAAACATTTCGCACCTCACTTGCTCCCGTGCTCGAAGGCCAGCGGCTCGAAGTGCGCGAGCTGGAAATGCCTTCGCCGATGGAGCGCGACGCTATCAAAAAAGATGTGGGCGAGGACGCGATCTCAATCGTTAAAGACGAAGCGGGAAGCCCGCTGGAAATCTGGGTGCGCTGGAAACAGGTCCCCGATTTTTACGGATCAGGCCCGCGCGACCGTCACTACGTGCTGGATCACCAGGCGGGCGAAGTCCGGTTCGGAGACGGCGTAAGCGGGATAATTCCGCCGCCGGCCAGCAGCAACGTTCGTATGACCAGCTACAGGACGGGCGGCGGAACGCGAGGCAACAGGCCCGTGGGCGCGATCACAGACCTGAGAACCGCCGTCCCTTATGTCGAGAGCGTCACAAATCACGTTGCCGCATCGGGCGGCGCGGAGGCCGAGACTTATGACGCGCTGCTTGAGCGCATGCCGAAAATGATTCGCCACGGCGGTCGCGCAGTCACTTACGAAGATTACGAAGACCTTGCGCATCTGGCATCGCCCGAAACGGCGCGCGCTCGATGCGTGCGGATTTACGAGACGGAAGAGGAGGGCACTGTCTCGCTCATCGTCGTGCCGCGCTCAACCGACCCAAAACCCGTTCCGAGCCTGGAGCTGAAAAGACGCGTGAAGGAATTTATTGATGAGAGAAAATCTCCGCTCGTCAGCCTTACGGTTGACGGGCCTGAATACGTCGAGGTCAACGTGACGGTCAATATTGCGCCGACTTCGCTTGAGGTGGCAAACGAGCTGAAGATGGCTGTGCTTGAACGGCTAAACCGTTTTCTGCACCCGCTCGTCGGCGGGTTTGAAGGCACAGGCTGGGGGTTTGGCCGCGAGCCTCACGAGTCGGACCTTTATTATTTGATCGAAGCGGTTCCCGGAGTTGATCACATTGCCGGCCTGGAGATGAAGATTATCGGAGCTATTAAACCGGATAAACGAGAGCGGTATCTGATCGCTTCGGGCAAGCTCGAAGTGAATTGCAGATTTTAAGAGGTACTGACAGCGATGCCCGTAACATTGCCGAATCTTGATGATCGAAAATACGCCGACCTGATCGAAGAGGCGCTGGCGATGATCCCGGCCCACGCGCCTGAGTGGACAAACCACAACCCGTCCGACCCTGGCATCACCCTCGTTGAGCTATTCGCTTACCTGACCGAGATGCTTATCTACAGGCTGAACCGCGTGACGGTCGAAAACGTCATCGCTTTTTTAAACTTGATCGACGCGGGCAATAGAACCCCTGACCGGTTTCGTGACCGCGCGCGGCTGACCGAAGAGGTGCGCAAAGTAGTGTTAGAGCTTCGAAAGCCGTACCGCACCATCACGCCTGGTGATTTCAACGAAGCGGTAACAAAAGATTTTTCCAAAGAAGTGGCGCGGGCTTTTACAACCGTGGAGCAAAAGCCCAGGTTCGATGACAGAGAGGTCGGTTTCATCAGCGTCTTTGCCGTTCCGGCCCAGCGCTCGACCGTATTGGTGAAAAAAGGAGAAGAGTACGGCGATCACTCAAGCGACCTGAGAAAGCCGGGCAATATAGCTTTTCGGCTCGTATCTGAACCGGGAGAATATATCTACATCGGGATGGAATCCCCATTCAATGCCATCCGTTTCCAACTTGCCGTGACGGCCTCGCTCAACAAGCTGACGTTCGAATATTTCAAGGGCGGCGGGGACGCCGCGAAACCCGAAGATAGTTCACAGTGGGCGAAGCTGACCGAGATGGAACACCGGCTCGCGGATTTGACTTCGAACTGGGCTTCGAGCGGGCTGGTTGTGTTTGAGCCGCCTGGGCCTGAGGTTTGGAAGCAAGCGACCATCTACACCTACACAAAGCCGATGTACTGGGTTCGCGTCTCGGCAGAAAAACCTCCGACAAATAGAGCCGACGCCACTGCGTTTCAAGTAGACGTTTACTCGGCCCCCGTGCTGCCTCCTGACGACGCAAGCGACCAGTCTCTTACAAAGAGAATAAAAAAGGACCTGGACGCGCGCCGTCTGCTTGCAACCAGAGTTAGTGTTACGGGGCCGAGCTACAAGCGCGCGACCGTTCGCGGCATCACGCTCCACCTTAAGCCGGACGCGCGTGAGGCGGACGTTTTAAAAGATGCGAAAGAGGAGTTGAGCCGTTTCTTTCATCCTTTGATCGGCGGGCGCGACGGCAAGGGATGGCCGTTTGGCCGCGCCGTTTATCTTTCGGAAATAATCGAGCGGCTCGTCGGTTTGCCCGGTGTGGACTTCGTCAAAAATGTGGACTTCAAAAAGGGAGAAAGACCTTTGCAGATTATAAGTCCACTCGACGGACGGATGTATCCGCAAACGGGCGAGAGCATAAATCTATTACGATTCGAGCTGGTTGATTTCCGTATAACCGACAGCCCGTCTGACCCCATGTTTATAACGCAGGTTGCGCGCAAACCGGGCAGGCGGCAACAGGACGAGTGAGGGAGAAGCAAAAAGAATTATGTCAAGCGACCTCAAACCGCCGGGCAAGATGATGAAGTATTTGCCTTCGGTCTTTCACGAAGACAAATTTCTCGCTGAATACCTGTCGGCGTTCGAGAAGATTCTGTTGAGTTCGGATGATCTGCATCGGCCCGGCCTTGAAGCAATCATCGCCAACATCGCCGTGCTCTTCAACCCTAAAGATGCGCCCGAAAAATTTTTGCCCTGGCTTGCCGACTGGATGGCTTTCGGATTGCGGGCCGACCTGCCCGTCGATCTTCAGCGCAGCTTCCTGTCAGAGGTCATCAGCCTTTATAAGAAGCGAGGGACGCCGGAAAGCATGAAGCGGCTTCTCAAGATCTTCACCAGGGCGGAGCCGACGATTCTGGAAGGCGACGAGATGGCCGACCGGAAACATAGGGCCTGGAATGATTGGAATGTGGCTAAAGGCTTCGAGCAATGGGAGAAGGACGACAACCCGGATAACGCCTTTGGAGTGTTGCTCTCTTTTATGGGAGCTCAAGGAGAGGGCGACAGGGCCGAGCTTGAGGTAGATCGCAATCTGGCAATCGCTTCGGCGTTGATAGATTTGGAAAAACCTGCTCATACGATCTACTATCTGGTCCCGATCACTCCCAGCTTGACGCTGCCCAAGTTTTCAACAAAAGCGGCGGAGGAGAAACGCGAACCCGCCCCCAACCCGAAGGCGCGCAGCCGTATAGGATTTGATACGATGCTTGGCGTGCGCAGCGCGTCAGAGCCGAAAGCAAAACCCGCAACACTGCAAAGCTCGAAAAAGAGCGCCCCACGGCGCGGCGCGAAGAAGAAAGGAACCCCCGATGGCTCAAGAAAGAAGAGACGATAACGAAATACCGCGAGTCAATTATTTCCAGGGCATGATGCTGGTGGACAAGGATTTCAGAGACGAGCAGAGATACCACCTCCGCATGCGGTACAAACACAACCTGGAATTGCACACCTGGGGAGTGGTGCGAGGGCTTACGGTCGCCATAGAGTCGGGCAAGGTGAGGGTCGGCGAAGGGCTGGCCATAGACGCCGAGGGGAGAGAGATATGGTATAGAGGCGAGCCGCAGCCGGGTGATGCGCCCGCCGGGGATAATTACCTCGTCATCGAATATAAAGAGGAGCTTCGCGACACCTATCCTCAGATGGCCGACCAGCATCTTCGGCTGGTTGACACGGCTAAATTTTCGTGGAAAAGCGCCAGAGGCGAAAAGGACGTGGTGCTGGCGCGGCTGTCTCAAGGCGCGTTGGATAACAGCCTCCGGCGCAACGCCAGAAGCGTGAGCGCGACTGACAATAGTGTAGAGATAAGCCCCGTAACGAAAGACGGCTCTTTGCGCTTGATGACCGGCGCTCCGCCAGCCGAGAGGCTCACGATTTTACCTTCGGGCGGCGTCGGCATAGGAGTCGCTTCGCCCAGGTCGAGGCTCGATGTTAACGGCAGCGTCTGGGCTAAAGGCAACTGGGCCGATAACCAGGGGGCGGCCCTTACGCTGGAGGGCAACAAACCGACGATCAGGTTTATCGGCGATTCCGAATCGGGCAGTCGCGAATGGCTTATACATGCAAGCGCGAACGGCCCCGGCAATCTCGATTTTTTTGAAAGAACCCGTACAGAACGCACCGAGCCGATAATGAGTATTTCGCCTCTGGGCAGGGTCGGCATAGGGAAAAAAGAACCCGGCGCTCCGCTTCACATCAAAGGCAATGCGGGCATCCTCAACATGGAAGGGGCGGATCATTGTTATATTCAATGGTACCCTCTAGGACTCGATAGCGGGCGAAAGGGCTGGATAGGATACAGGTCACCCGGTGAGAAAGACTTGACGATCCAAAGTGAAGAGCCGGGCGCAGCCATTATTCTCCGCTCCAACCAGGGCAAGGTACTTATAGAGACTAGCCCGCCAAGAACAAAAGCAGCATTGCAGGTGGGGCAAACGCCGGCCAATACAAAGGGCGGGCATGAGACAGGGCCGACATTCTTCAGAAACGTTCCCGCACTGTTCATCTGCGACCCTAATAACGGCGGCGGCCCACAGGGAGGACAGCAAACCGTTATGGTGCTTGGCAGAGATGGCGCACCGTCTGTTTCGTATGCTAATTTCGCCCGATTTGATCTGGGCATGTATGAGGGAACCGGCTCGAAGTCACAGCTCGACATCAGGTTGAGTCATAATGCTCTAGACTCGGAGCTTGATAATACGCCGACGATTATGTCGCTGCGTAGTAACGGCAATGTCGGCATAGGTACGACCAACCCCGGCTCATCCAGGTTGAAGATCGCAAATGCGGCGACTGATTTTGTAGATGTCAGATTTCTGGATCCCGGGACGGGCCAACTGGAAATTATCGGCTGGGTCAAGGGGTGGAATATAAACGCAAAGACGAGCGGCAAGCATCTGTATCTGAATCGCGACGTGGGGGAAAGCTCGGACGTATTTATAGGCCGCAACGGCAAAGAGGTGATTGTCACAGGCAAAGACGGCTATGTCGGCATTGCGACGGCCGCGCCGGGCTATGCGTTGCAAATAGGTGACACTGAAAAACTCGGCAGCCCTAAGTTATGCGTGGCAGGCAGAGGCTCAACCGGCAACCATCAAAAGTGGTCGTTGCGCACGGGCGATGGGGACAACGCGGGAGATATTCACAAGCTGAGGATTAGAGATGAAACGGTAAATGCGGATCGATTCGTAATCGATGAAAGCGGCTATGTCGGCATAGGGACGACCGCGCCGGTCAGGGATCTGCATATTCGGCGTGATTTGGCAGGTGGTGTCGGCCCGACGCTTCTTATTCACAATAGCGGAGGCAATACGGGCGCGGAGGCGAGAATTGAAATGGCTACCTACAATTTTCAAAACAAAGCGCCGAACTTCCGGTTGCAGGTGATAGACGACGGGAATCACGGCGCTCATGTCAGTCTCAACACTAAAATCAGCGGGAGCATTGATCATGAGTTGTTATCGCGACTCTATATCAAGTCGGATGGCAAAGTCGGCATCAATACTACAAGTCCCGAAGGGTACCTGGAGATAAAAGGCTCATCTGATGATGCGAAAGTCAAATTCGGAGGGAGAGGCGGGGATGCGCACCATCTTTCTTCGGCGAGGGATTTAGTCTTCAATTCCGCCGTAGGGAACTATGTTTTCCGAAAACTTAACACTTCTTACGGTGAACTATCAGATTTCACCAATTTAATGACGCTTAATTCCAGCGGCGACTTATGGGTCAAAAACAAGATATCCTCTCCCATGTGGAGAGTTTCTCGCCCGATTCATACCACCGGGCCACTGCCGAGAAGCGGGACATTCTCTACAGGCGGAGGAACACTAATGGTCTTTGCTTCCGGCTCAGGATTTAAATCGTCCGTTGGGACTCTAGGGCTGGACATCTATATTGATGGGACAGCCAAAGACGGGTTACGAAAATGGACGAATGTAGTATCGGCTCACTCTACATTTGTAGGCTTTCCTTTAGTGGTTACCGGAATTGCTGCCGGAGAACATACGATTGAATTCAGAGCTTTTGAATGTACTACGGATAGCAACGATTATTATTACGCAACGATACTGGAGCTTCCGTTTTGAATCGGCTGGCTTGTGAAAGGAGAACTATGCAGGAACAATTGCGAACGCGGCTTGAAGTACTAAAGAAAGAGTACGAGACAGGGCAGGCGCGGCTGCGCGAGCTTGAAACCGAGACGACCTACGTGCGCGAGACTATGCTGAGAATAAGCGGCGCGATTCAAGTCATACAGGAGATGCTCGACCGGGGAGATCAGAAAGCAAACGACGAAAGCCGCGCGTCGGAAGCCGAGCCGACCATGTGACGACAGCGATGCTTCACAAAGAGGAACAACGGCATGACGAATAAAACCCGTACTCACGCGAGCGAGAAAAACGCGGCTGCCGTTCGCCAGCCGCTGCCCGCTGCCCGCGCATCGCGTCGGCTGCCTGAACAGGTCCACCCCGCCGTAGCGTTTCGGCGAGCGATGGCCGGCTCGCTTTCGCCCGCCGACATATTTGCGCTTCAACGGACGGCGGGCAATCGCGCCGTCGAGCAGATTCTTGCCGAAAGGGCGCAGCGCGATCAGCATACCCGTTTGACCGTACAGGCAAAGCTCGCGGTAGGCGCGGCGGATGATACTTACGAGCGCGAGGCCGACCGCATCGCGGCAGAAGTCGTGCAAACCTCCGAGCCGTTCGTTCCAAACATTCAGCGCCAGGCTTCACAGGAAGAGGATGAAGAGGAGACGATTCAGACGAAGCCGATTGCGTCTTCCGTCACGCCGCTAGTACAGCGGCAGGAGATGCCGGAGAAAGAAGATGAGGAAGACGAAGAAGAGACGCTCGTCCAGCGCAGCGGCGTTGACGCTCCGGCAAGTGTAGGGCCGGGCGTAGAGCGCGGCATCGCGAGCGCGCGAAGCGGCGGGCAGTCGCTCCCCGAAGGTTTACGGACGCGCATGGAGCATGCCTTCGGCGCTGATTTCAGCCGCGTCCGAGTGCATACGGATTCCGAGTCAGACAGCCTCAACCGCTCGCTCAGGTCGCGGGCCTTTACCACGGGTCAAGACCTGTTCTTCAAGAGTGGAGAGTATAAACCTGAGAGCAGGCGCGGGCAGGAATTGATCGCGCACGAGCTGACACACGTCATACAGCAGAACGGCGGCGCGGCCGGCAATCGCGGCGTGTTCGTTCAGCGAGGGGGGCATGACTCTATCTATGGCAGCATACCCGGTGAGGAGGAGGAAGCGCGGCCACGGAGCGATGCCCGTGAACAGATAAGAGAGGAGGAGGAGGAGGAAGAGCGAGCGCCGAGCAGTCTCGCCGACAGGATAAGCAAGGGGCTGGAAGACGATAGAATGACCTGGAAGATGATGTCAAAGTACGAAAAAGCCGCTGTGGCGGTTGCCGCGCCTGCTGTGATGCCGTTTATTGATTGGGTGACAAGCAGCTATGACGCAGGAAAGACTGCTTATAAATACCTCGCAGGAAAAAAACCCGGATGGCCGAGGGAAGTTGGTTCGGCAGTAGCGGGAATCATCACAGGCGCAGTTGTGTTTGCCTCCGGTTTGGGAATTTTGAAAGGGCTTTTGAGGGGGATCGCCTTAGGCATAGGCAATCCGCTGTATTCAATCAAAAAGCGTGTGGCGAAACTTTCTTTTGAAGAAGATATACAGGGAATCTATCGGAGAGAAAGGCCCCATGAACGCTTTCGCGACGTCATAGATGAAGGCCGACAGGAAAACTATAATTATCTTTCGAATAACGAGTTGATAAACTACGCGCTGCTTGGAGTCGGCGGCCTAGCCGCTGTCGGATCAGTCGCTACAAGGACGGGGGTTGATGTAGCGGAACAGGGATGGGAAGGTTTCTACTCAACCAAGGTCCCATTCTATCAGTAACCGGACAAGTATTATCGGGTCTGGGCGCGGGGAGCAGCGTCCTGGGAGCGGCCGCTTCATACAGGGAAGCAAAAGGTGTCTATGAAGACCTCAGGAGCGGGGGCTATACAGGAGAACAGAAGGCGCTAGGGGCCGGTCAGGTGGCCAGCAGCGGGGCCAGCGTTTTTCAACAATTGGCAACGTCCGCCTACCATATATCAAATCTGGCTGGAAGCGAAGCCGCCGCATTTGCCGCGCAGTCCGCGACCGGGGGGGCGGCAGCGGTGATGGGCGGAGTCGATGTGTTGAGGGGAGCTTATGGTTTTTTTAAAGCAAGACAGAATATCGAGAGGCTGAATAGACTCAAAGAGACTGAAAGGCTTGACGCGAATACTATGAAAGCCGTCGAGCAAGCATCCGCCGCACAAGCGAGTAAGAAAAAAGCTTCCGTAGGGACATTTCTTAAAGGCGGGCTAGGTGTTGCGGGCGGGGTTTTGCTTGCGCTCTCTGCGTCTACGCCGATTGGCTGGGTTTTATTGTCAGCCGGGGCGCTGTTAGGTGGAGCATTTGCTATCTGGAAATGGTGGGATAAGAGAAAAAGGAAGAAGGCAATTGCTATGAAAGAGTTTGGCATCGAAGAGGAAAGAAATCTGTGGGAAAAACGTGTCGAGGCAGTTAAGGATAGATACTGGTGGTGGGATAAAAAAGGGAAGGCCAAACGTGCGGCCCTGGGGATTGATCCGCTGGAGAGGGAACTCAAGGCACGCGGATTCAAAGATGCAAGCCATTTTTACGCAAACCACATAACTACCCTGGCCGATGATCTGTACGCTAGAGCAGGCCACGAAAGAGCTAATCTGGAAAGCTATATAGAGACAGAGGTGCGGAGGCAGCCTTATATTAGAGGGAACATGACGCCTTCCGAGATGAAGAAGGCGCCCTACACAAAGCTCATAGATCATATGGAAGCTAATGGTATTCGTGAGGAGAACATGAACGAAGCTTCAGGGAAGCATTACAAGGTAATAGAAGCGTTGTTTGACGGCATGGGGATCAAGTTCGAATGGAAGGGCAGAGAACCACAGCCCACGGCGCAAAAGATCGGCAAGGCATTAGACAGCTAGACGCTTCAACCGATTGTAAGGGGGCGCGCAATGTTAATGACAAGCCGGAAGCATAGAGCCGCGCTTGAGCGTTTCGCCGAGTTGCTCGCGGGCGAAGCATACCAGACCAGTCTGCTCCCTGCCTCCGACGCCGTGCCGTACGACGTATTGCTGGTAAGGATAGAGACGTTCGAGCAAGAAAATCGAGTCTGGCGATTAGAACTCTCTTTTTTGCCGGGGCTTGAAAACGACCTTGATGACGTAAGCATACTTCAAGGTTTTGTAGAACTGTCTGACCAGATTTCCGAAGAGCAGAGACCGTCGCTAAACCGGCTCATTTTGAAGATAAATGCAAAGCTTCCAATCGGCGGCTTCGGCCTGCTCGATGAACCGCGAATGCTTTTTTTTAAGCACAATGCCCTGCTCCCCGATGACAACGACGAAGTCGGCTTTCGTGTGGTCCGCGAACTGGTAGCTATGATTACTTATTTGATTGCTACTTTTTCTGCGCCCTTGATCCAGGTAGCAGCGGGCCAAAAAACCTATGAAGAAGCAATGGCCGCCCATCCCTTCTCGAAAATTATCGGCTAAGAAGAGGTCCACTGCGGTCGGGCTCGATATGTTAGGCCGCAAGCGAGCGTGAAGCGAGAAAATAGAAATTGACAAAACGGGGGAATGGGCATAGATTAGGGGCCGCTTAAAAGCAGTTTCCGCTAACCCCATGAAAGCGAAAAAAGGGGGTAGGTTAGCGGGAAATCATTAACTGCTGAGATCATTGAAAATAGAATATATATTCATCATATAAACAACCTGCTGTCAGGGTAGAAATAAGGGTGAAAAAGAGGGGTTAGCGGAAATGGGCTGGAAACGGTTGAGAATAAAGAGCGAAAAAAGGGGACAGTTGGAATTGAAGACGCGATTATTAGCGGATTGAAACCGTACCAGACGCTGCCGTACGAGAACGAGAACGAGCGCGTTGGAATTGAAGACGCGATTATTAGCGGATTGAAACATCAGTTTCTCAAGCCCTCCCCTCCGTGGCCGAATTGTTGGAATTGAAGACGCGATTATTAGCGGATTGAAACGTTAGAACACAAGTTCCAGCTCTTGAAAACCCTTGCGTTGGAATTGAAGACGCGATTATTAGCGGATTGAAACGTCGGGAGTTTTCTCCAACCCGACCACCACCAAAGGGGTTGGAATTGAAGACGCGATTATTAGCGGATTGAAACGTGCGCACCACGGTCACGGCGGGCCGCGTGTTTCGGGTTGGAATTGAAGACGCGATTATTAGCGGATTGAAACTTGTGGTCACCATCGGGCAACCACAAGCTTGAGCTTTTGTTGGAATTGAAGACGCGATTATTAGCGGATTGAAACGAAAATTTCTCTCCGTCGTGGAAAACATATCCTCCGCGTTGGAATTGAAGACGCGATTATTAGCGGATTGAAACTGTCCAGGCCCGTTGTGCCATCAGCGCGATGACGACTGGTGTTGGAATTGAAGACGCGATTATTAGCGGATTGAAACCGTACCAGACGCTGCCGTACGAGAACGAGAACGAGCGCGTTGGAATTGAAGACGCGATTATTAGCGGATTGAAACATCAGTTTCTCAAGCCCTCCCCTCCGTGGCCGAATTGTTGGAATTGAAGACGCGATTATTAGCGGATTGAAACCCTCGGGATCAACTACGTAACGAGCTTTTTTTTATCTTGTTGGAATTGAAGACGCGATTATTAGCGGATTGAAACTCTTAGATTTTCGTTAACAGGCAAGGATAATTCGCCGCGTTGGAATTGAAGACGCGATTATTAGCGGATTGAAACGGTGGCGATGTTTCTACTGAACGCTTCACCGTGGCCGGTTGGAATTGAAGACGCGATTATTAGCGGATTGAAACAGCGCGGTCTCTCGAACGGTAGTCAAGCTACCCGGAGGTTGGAATTGAAGACGCGATTATTAGCGGATTGAAACCTCTCCAGTTTGCGCCTCTTGTGGTTGTGCCAGTCCCGCCAGGTTGGAATTGAAGACGCGATTATTAGCGGGTTGAAATAAGCCAAGCGCATCGCAGCATCAAATATTTACCGCAGCGCTGGAATTCTTTGAGATTGTTTGAAAAGCCTCGAAGAGGCGAAATTCAATAGCCCGGCGCATCGTGCGCCGGGTAACAGATGATGGAAACAACAAGCCCTGAAAGGGCGAAATAATCCGAACGATTTATTTCGCCCTTTCAGGGCTTGTTGTTATGTTTGGCGCTGACCTGGGGCTAGCGCCCCAGGCTGTTGAATTTCGCCCTTTCAGGGCTCGGGAGTTTTATTGTTTATTCACCTTTGCGGCTTTTATCTCGCCGATAAGCTGCTCCAGGCTCGTTTTCAATTCCGGGGTTAATTTAAGACAACGTTTGAAATCGTTCTCCGCCTCGGATGTTTTTCCCTCAATCAACCGGGCGAGCCCTCTATTGGCATAAGCCATCCCGTAGCTCGGATCGATTGCAACTGCCTCGCTGTAATCGCCAACCGCTCCTGCCATGTTCCCCTGTAACTGCCGGACCTTTCCGCGATTGTTGTAAGCCATAGCATTTTGCGGGTTGAGGGCTATAGCTTTATCAAGATCGGCAACGGCTGCGGCCAGGTTTCCGAGCACGCAGCGCGCCGCGCCACGATTGATGTATGCCTCGGCCAGGCGAGGGTTGATCGAGATCGCCGCGTCAAAGTCGCTGATGGCCCCCGCTATATCTTCTTTGACTCGTCGAGCTATGCCGCGATTGTTGTAGGCGTATGCAGAACGTGGATCGAGCGCGATGGCTCGACTGTAATCATTGATTGCCCTGTCCATATCTCCCGCAGCGTGCCTGCACCTTCCGCGTCTTATGTACGCCTCGACATAAAGCGGGTCGATCCTTATGGCTTTATCAAAATCTTCTACAGCCTGATCTGTATCCCCACGGGCCGCCCAGGCTATGCCCCGGTTGTAATAAGCCAGCGCGTTGAAACGATCAACAACCACCACTCGACCGGGCTCGGCAGGCCCGGTTTTATCCTCTACCAGTTTTGTTAGATGGCCGTTCTTTTTGTAAGCTTCACCCGCGTGAGAGTTCATCTCAATCGCCCGGCTGAAATCGGCTATGGCCCCATCAAGGTCGCCGCTCTTGTAGCGCGCGAGGCCCTGTTTGAGATAATGCTTTGCGGAATCGGAAGTTTGTGCCTGAGCAATTGCACAGAAGAGGGCTAAGAGAACAACGGCTGCGTGAAAACGGATCGATGTGCTGAGCTTCATATTCGCCTCCTAACTGTCTGCTATCTCTGAACGTGAATGGATTGAAAGACGAACGGTCGTGCTTATTTCAATCAAGATGAGTTGTGAATCTCGGTTTATCATCTCGTTTTAAGGGAATTAAGTTTGCGGGTTGGAGCGCCTGGATTCGAGTAGCGCGTCGAATGCTGCTTTTGCCCTCGCTTCGGCTTTAGGGTCGCCCAGCAATCGCGTGGAATGGTGGTACATCAGCATCACGCCGTAGAGTTCATAAGCGAACTGTTCAGCATCTACATCGGCGCGGAAGTGGCCTTCGCTTACTGCGGTTCGCGCGGCATTAATCAGGGTATCGAACCAGTCCCTTTGAAGCTGGACCAGACGATCCCTGACAGGCCCCGGAAGATCATCAAATTCGACCGCTACTTGAACAAAAAGGCAGCCACCTTGAAGCGAGGACTCTTCGGGCCATCGGCTCCAATTATCAAACAGAGCCTTTAATCGAGGCTCGCCTCGCGGCGTCTTGAGGGCAGGTCTAACGACCGTGTTGACGAACTTTTCGGCCCCCGCCTCAAGCGTTTTTATCTGCAAGGCCTCTTTAGATTGGAAGTGCGCGTATAGACCGCTCTTGGAGAGATTCAGGTCGTCGGCGAGACTGCCTATGGTCATGCCGCCAAGGCCAACACGGCTGGCAAGCGCCACAGCGTGGTCTAGTATCTGCTGGCGTGTGATCTCGCCTTTGCTCATAACCAGATTGAAAATAGCACGGTCGTTCGATTAAATCAAGCACAATTTTTATCTTTAACCGCCGACCCGATTCGCCTGAAACAGGTTCGATTTCCGTTTCGTACCCTGCTATACACGACAAACCAAGGAGAAGGATTGATGAGAAAATCTCTTTTGCTGATTATTGCTCTCTGCGGCCTCGGCATATCGATACAAACCGGAGAAACTCAAACGACGCGCACCGTTAAAGGTCAGGTAATAACTTCGACCGAGATGCCCGCCGTTCGACTCCAATTTGATAAGGGTTTTAAATACGCCGGAGGCCATGATTTCATCCTTTACGACGTTGCTCGCGCAGAGCAGCACTTTTTTGTTGATGCGGACAATCAAGGTCGAATCAAGCGCCTTTACTGGGTCCAGTTCGAAGGGTACTTGCCGAGTAACACTCACACCTACAAATACAAAGTTAATAAGTCTGTCAACATCGGCGGCCTCGATTTCATCGCCGACGCCTACGCCAGAAACATAAAAGCCAATCCCGGTCGCCCTGATTCTGATGGCAGTCGCGCTCGCGCGTTCCTTGAGAGCAAGGGCTTTCGCTGGTCAAGCGACGAGGTGCTATCGCAGCGCCTGGTCCATCTAGTAGATGAAGCAAAGCGCAACGAGCTGATGATTATATACCTCGAAGATTTGAGCGCGATGGGTTTGACTGCCGCCGACCTCGCTGCGGGCGGCAGCGCCGCCGCCCGATGGGATGAAGTATCAAAAGGTCTTCTCGAACGAGCAACGAAAGGGATGAAAATATCGCGCTGATCCGGTCGCCTGTTACAGGCTGTCTTATGGAAAGCGCAACACTGTATTTGCGAGCGGTATTTCCATTTTGCGGCGGCTCGCCGCCGTGTCAGGTTGCGGCTTCCAGGCTTCGTTCCTGTCCAGCATATCCGACGATTCTACCGCGCCTAAAACATCAAAGCCTTTGAAAACATACGGAACTCCTTCGGAGCCGAGCGGCGAGTTTGCGTCGCTAATATGAAAGTGAAGATGCGGCGCGGTCGAATTGCCGGAGTGTCCCAGCAAGCCGATGACCTGTCCGCTGCGCACGCGGTCGCCCACCTTTACGCGGATGCTGCCGGGTTGCAGGTGTCCGTAAAACGCAAATCGCCCGTTGCCCAGATTGAGCGTGACATAATTACCTCCGGCGGTCTCAAGCGTGATTGGAATCGGCGGAGCGGACGTGAGAGAAGCCGGTTCGGGAATGCCGTCTTTTACATTGACCACAACGCTATCGGCGACTGCCAGCACTTCGGCCCCGTACCCATACCAGTTAGAAAGTTTCGACGTGTCGTCGCGCGACGGTCTTCCATCGTCACCCAGCTTCATCCAGTTGATTGCGAATCGCTGCGGTATGCGCGCTCTCCCGTTTATCGGGAGAATTGTTCTGCGATGGCCCGCATCATTAGACGCGCCGAAACCCGCTACCCAAAGCCCGCCTCTGAGCGGCGAGTTGATTACAAGGGGCGCTTCATTACGAACATTGACCTGCTCGCTTTCCACCGTTCCGCTCTCGCTTCCGGTTGAGCGAATCAGGTTAAACGAAACTTTGTGCCGCAGCTTTGCCGGGACCACGGCAGCATCATCTAGAGTCAGCCACACAAATAACACTGCCCGCATTCCTCCGCCGATCACACGCTTGTCAGGCAGGTCAGGGCGAGCGCCGGGGCGCGCAAGCCTCTTAGTGAGTTCCGCATCCTGGTAGTTGGCCAATACGGTTGCGGCTCTATCGCCGTTGATAACTTCGATTCGTGTCAGAGCAAGATCGGCGGATCTGAAATTGGTCAGGTGCAATTCATAAGCGAGATGCGTTTTGCCGTTGGCCCTGACCGGAGTCGGAGCTATCGGGATCTCTATATCGAGCGAGATGCCGAGGGGCGCTTGCACTTGCGCGTTATTGCTGCGGGCACCGGCTAAAACTATCAGAGTTGAGATAAGGGATAATAAGACAATCTGAGTTAACGGTTTCTTCATGGGGCACTCCACACTAATGGCATAGTTGATTATCGAGGCGGCTCGAAGGCTGCGACTCGCGACTCTGATTGTACGCGGATTGCCGAAGGGAGGTTGCAAGGTATGGCGACCGGGCGGATCGGTCAATTGACAAACATTGAAACTGAAAAGTAGAGTGACACTCCTTGAGCTTCTGACAAAAAGCAAAGAAGGAGTTTCATTGGTATGGGACAAAGTGAAAGTTCGGCTGCTTCGCCTGCCGAACGCGGGCAGCTCAAAACGCGCTGGGCCGAGCTTCACCTGCGGCTCCTCAATAGATTGCGGCACACCTGGCGCTCAACCAAACCTTTTGCAAATATCACGATTGGGATATGCCTGCACGTCGAGCCGAAAACGGCTGTCTTATGCTCGGTTCTTCAAGACGGCGGGGCCGAGGTCGTAATTACCGGCAGCCCCGGCACAACCCAGGACGATGTTGCAGCCGCTCTCGAAACCACGGGAGTCAAGGTATTCACTAAGAATCAAGATGATGCTGCGGCTCATCTGGAAAACATACGCCGGGTGCTTGCGTTTAAACCCCATTTGCTATTGGACAACGGGGCTGACCTGATCGCAACGCTCATTGAAGAACCGGCAGAGCATCGTGTGTTCGGCGCGACGGAAGAGACGACGACCGGCGGCAATCGTTTGCGCGAGCAGTTACGGGGCAGCGTGCCGTTCCCCGTGATCGTCATCAATGATAGCCCTTTGAAGTTGATAATGGAGAATGAGCACGGCGTCGGGCCGACAGTGATCGAAGGCTTTATGCGCGCCACAAATATGCTCGTGCCGTCGAGGCGCTACACTGTATTCGGCTACGGCTCGGTGGGCCGGGGCATCGCCCGCTGCCTGCGCGCGCTGGGTGGCCGCGTAAGAGTTGTAGAGCCGGACCCCGTACGCGCTCTTGAAGCGGCACTAGACGGAATGCGCGTGACGGGTACGGACGAAGCTTTTTCGGACTCTAACGTCTTTTTTACCGCGACAGGTCGGCCCGGTGTGATAACGGCTGAACGTATCGCACAACTGCCCGACGGCGCGATACTCGCAAACGCGGGCCACTTCTCGTGGGAGATAGATGTTTCGGAATTGAAGCGCCAGGCGAAATCTTCAGAACGGCCAAACGATGTTATCGAAGTTTTTACTCTGAGCGATGGGAGACGAATCATACTGCTGGCGGGCGGCGAGATGTTGAACCTTGCGGGCGGCGGCGGCAACCCGATAGAAACGATGGACCTCGGACTCACTTTGCAGGCCCGGTCGCTCCTGTACATTGTTGAACACCACAAACAGTTACAGCCCGGGGCGCAACCCGTGCCCCACGAGATAAACATGGAAGTGGCTCGCTCGATGGTTGAGGAGCTGAGTCGGAGTTAGTCTTTTACGAAAGGCAATCACACGCATGGAATCCAACCGATTTTTGCGCGGTCGGCGAGGCGCTTTGTTCGCTCTGATCTTTTGCTTTGTAATGGGCCCACAGCTTTCCGCCTTTTCATTTCGAGCTATTGCTCAATCAAACGTCAGGTCTCATATAGTGATTCTTTCCACGACCGACCTGCACGGTAATATTTATCCCGTAGACTACAACACCAACCGTGAGGACTCTCGCGGGTTAGCCCGTCTTTCGACCGTAATCAAACAGTTGCGCAAGCAAGACCCGGATTTGATACTTACGGATTCGGGCGATACGATTCAGGGCACGCCGCTCACTTACTACCACGCGAGAAAAAATAACAACCCGCGAGACCCGATGGCGCTTGTGATGAGCGCAATTGGATACGACGCGATGGCCGTGGGCAATCACGAATATGAGTTCGGCTTTGACGTGCTCGCGAAAGCGCGCAAAGAATCGAGCTTTCCATGGCTCTCGGCAAATACCTATAAGAAGGGAACTGACGAAACATTCTTTCAGCCTTATCTGGTGAAGAAGGTCCGCGATATTCGAATCGGTATTCTCGGCCTTACAACCACAGGTATGCCGAATTTAGACGACCCGGATCATTACTATTCGAAAATCGAGATACGCAATCCGGTGGAGGAGGCGAAGAAATGGAGCCGTGTGTTACGCGAAAAAGAGCGAGTTGATCTGGTCGTGATCGTGATGCATATAGGGCTGGAAGAAGACCTTGAAACAGGCGAGACGCTGCCGGGGCAGATTGCGGGAGAAAATGCGGCGGCGGCCATCGCAAGGACGGTGCCCGGCATTGACGTCATACTGATGGGGCATACACACAGCGAATGGCCGTCGCTTTATATCAACGGAGTGTTGCTCGTTCAAGCAAACAAGTGGGCCAGAAGTCTCGCGCGAGTTGATCTCTATTTGGAAAAAAATCGAACGGGCGGAAACTGGAGAGTGATTGCAAAATCGGCCCGCGCGATTCCCGTAGATGAAAAGGTACAACCCGACCCGGAGATTCTTCGACTCGCCCAGGAGTACCACGAGCAAACTCAGAGGTGGCTCGATCAGGTCGTGGCCGATTCGGCTGTTGAGCTTCGAGCGGGAGACGAGCGTTTCCGAGACACGCCTTTACTGGACCTGATTCACCGCGTGCAGATTGAGGCCGGCAATGCGGACGTCTCGCTCGCCTCAAGCTTGAATTCGAATGCCCGCATACCGAAAGGGCCGGTCACGGTGCGCGACCTTTTGGCCCTGTATGAATACGAGAGGGTTCTGGTAGTCATAGAAGTTACGGGGCGGCAGTTGAAAGATGCGCTTGAGTATTCAGCCGACTACTTCCGCGCATACGAATCGGGGAAAAGCGCCGCTAATCTGATTGATGAAAAGTTCCCCAGTTACAACTATGAGATTGCCGAAGGCGTGACATACACGTTAGACGTTTCTAAACCATCGGGAGAGCGGATTCGGGATTTAAGTTTTCGCGGGCAGCCGCTCCGGGCCGACCAGAAGCTTCGCCTCGCCACTAATAATTATCGCGCGAGCGGCGGGGCCGGTTACACGATGCTAAAAGGAGCGCCGGTCGTTTATCGTTCGCGCGAGGATTTGCGGGAGTTAATTATTGATTGGGTAAAACGAAAAGGCGCGATCCCGACCACTGCAACCGGCAACTGGAAATTGCTGCCTTAATCGCTCAGCGGGCGTTTGAAAGATGGTTCAAAAGCCCTGTAGAGACTGCTAAAAAAGTTGGCAAGTCCCGGTCGGCGCAGTATCCTGAAAGCGACTTCTAGCAGAGGAGCGGTTCCCATGCTCAAACCAGACTACTACATCGCCCCGACCGACATTGATCTCTTGGTCTTTGCTAAACTCATCCCCGCTGATCACTATCTGCGCCAACTCAAAGCCATGATTGATTTCGACTCGCTGCGTCATCTGGTCGCCGATTGTTACTCACCCTCGATGGGGCGCAGCGCCCAAGACCCGGTGCGCTTGCTCAAGCTCAACTTCCTCCAATTTCACTATGAGTTGTCGGATCGCGAAGTCATCGCTGAGGCTCAGGTCAATGTCGCCTTCCGTTTCTTCCTCGACTTGGCGCTCGATAGCCCATTGCCAACGCCGCCCTTGTTGACCCAGTTTCGCACCCGCCTTGGCGTCGAGCGATTCCAAAACCTCTTTGATGAGATTCTCCGCCAAGCCCGCCACCTTGGCTTGGTCAAAGATCGCCTGCGCCTCAAAGACGCCACCCACATCATTGCTAACATTGCCGTGCCCTCGACGATTCGCCTGGTCGCTTCTAGCCGCGAGCGGTTGTTGGCGGCCGCCCAGCCCTTTGCGCCCGAAGCCGTCGTCGCGCATCAACAGCGCGCCATCGGGATTCGTCAAGCCACCGCCGATCTCAAAGACCAAGCGCGCTTGCTGCAACGCGTCGAGCAGTTGCGTGAGATCGTCGTCTGGGCCGAGCACTGGGCCGCTCCGCCAGTTGGCGAGCCAGTTGGCGAAGCCACCACCGAGTTGCGCGCGGCGCTCGACCTGGCCCACAAGATATTGGCTGATCGCCAGCCCCAAGCCCAAGATAAGCTGTTGTCGCTGGTCGACGAGCAAGCGCGCACCGGCAAACACGGCGAGTATTACAATGGCTATCTGCTGGATGTCAGCCTGGATGCCGACTCGGAGTTGATCTGCGCCATCGAGGTGCTGCCGGCCAATGGCGATGAAGCCAAGGATGCCCAGCCCTTGATTGAATCTGAAGAAGCGGCGCACGGCAATGACATCAAAAGTTTGTTGATGGACGCGATCGGCTTTCGCGGCGAGGTGTTGCGCGAGTTGGCGGTCGAGAGCGGGCCACAACTGACCGTGTATGTGCCGTCGTATGAGTGGCCGGGCTCGGTGCCCGGCTTGTTTCAACCGGGAGATTTTCAACTCGATGAGCCCGGCGAAGCATTGCAATGTCCGGGTGGGCAAACCAGCCGCAGTCGCACGCGAACAGGACGCGATCAAGGCTGGCAATACTTTTTTCCAGCCCGCCAATGCCAAGCTTGTCGGTTGCGCACGACTTGCCTGAAAGCGGGAGCGAAAGGAGGACGAACGGTTATCAAGAACGACTACGAAGCGGAATATCAAGCGGCCAGAGCGCGCGCCACCACGGCAGCCTATCAGGAGGTGAGAAAGCAGCATCCGCGGATTGAGCGGAAGCTGGCCGAGATGATGCGCTGGCATGGCGGCAGGCGAGTGCGCTATCGCGGGCGATTGCGAGTGAAGATTCAGTATGTGCTGACCGCCGTCGTCGTCAACCTCAAGCGCATGGTCAAGCTGTTGAACCTGCCACTGAGTCACCAGCCTGCCTGAAGTGCGGGCAGCAGACCGTGCGTGGTGATGATGAGGTGTATCGTGCTTCATTTCAACTCGGACTTTTTTAGCAGTCTCTTCAGGGCTTGTTGTGTTGTCTGGTGCTGACCTGGGGCTAGCGCCCCGGGCTATTGAATTTCGCCTCTTCGAGGCTTTTCAAAAAACCTCTAGGGGCGCGAGCAGATCGATGTAGGCTTGCGGCACCAGGTCTCCGTCGGATATTTCTAATCTACCCATCAACTCTTGAACGGCTTTAGTCGCTTGCTCGAAGTCCTCGCCTGCCGTCACCACATATTCAAGCTCCATGAAGTGGCCCAACCCTTCCACGTCATCCAGATGAATTCTTGTAGGCCCCGATTTGTATAACAGTCTGCGTTTGCGAACTACGCCGCGCACGCCGAGAGCAAGTGAAAGCGCTTCCTTTAACCCCTCAGGGTCCGCGGTTTTTGTGATAAGGTAGTCTGAGCGTTTAGCTTCTTTAGAGTCTTCGCGCACATAATAAATCAGTTCTCCCGATTGAGGGCCGAAGACGCGAAGCTTTAATCTTCCGGCGGGTGTATTAAAGAAAGTATCTTCCTGAGATAACAATTCGACTTCCGTATCGCTGATCTGTTCTGCTAATTGAATCACGCGGGCGAAGTTTCCTGCTTTAGCTTTGATCTCAATATTAATCATCAGCAACAATCTCTTTGACTCTTCCGACCTCGCCCGTCTCAAGTCGAACTTTTATGCCGTGAGGGTGATTGGCCGATTTCGTAAGAATATCTTTTACGACGCCGCGAGTCACTCTTCCGCTTCGCTGATCCTGCTTTAGGACTATATCGACCTTCATCCCCGGTTTTATATCTTTCCTGTTAGTTCCGCTCATAGTTTATAGCTCAATTAAGATTCGCGCCGTCCGGTCACTTCTCTTTCGTTGGATTCAGATTGTATTCTTTCGACTTACCTTTCGGGACCGTTATCCAATCCCATTCGCCTTCGGCGAGCATACGAGCAAGTATTACTATCTGGCCGACGTGATAACTGACATGCGCTAACGACCTCGACAGCGCCGCGTGCACCGTCCAGGCTTGCCCTCGTATGTAAACGGTTTTTTCCAGATCATCGTCGCGCAGAGCCGACAATTGGGATTCAAGAACTTCCCATCCCTTATCCCACATCTCACAGATTTCCTGCCGATCATACGCACGGCTTTCAAACTCGGCGTCTCTATCGCGCCAGGGTTTTTCTCCGTCGGTGGTGAGAAAATCGGTGAAGCGAGAGATAAAATTGCCGCTGATGTGGCGAACGATCATGGCTATGGAATTATTCTCGTCGCCGATAACGCGATTAAGGGCCGCATCCGATGTTTGATCCAGCGCCTTTTTACCTATGAGCCTGTATCGCTGATACTCGTCTACGAAGTCCTTTAGCATAAGACGCGCTCCTCTCAGCCGTTGTCGCCGCGAAAGCTTTGCAGCACTTCTGGGCGCCGCAGATAACCGGCCACCCACACCAGCAACAGCACTATCAACGGAATAATGTAAGGCTCTCCATTTTGCATGTGCGTAGCAATCGCTCCGCCCATATATGCCGACAACAACAGCAAGCCCAGAGAGTTTGTTCGCGGGATCAGAAAAAGCAATGCGCTTACTATCTCGCCGATGCCGATCAACATTAGATGGTCTGTCAATCCCCACTTGTCGGTCGTCTCTACGACTTGCGGCGCTCGGACAAATTTGCCGAAAGCGCTAAAGGCAAACAGCAAAGTAAGCAGCCCTGTCAGTACCCATGCGGCAATCCGGCGACCTTTGCTCTGTGCGCTCATCCGATTTTTCTCCTTTCGAACTACCCGTCACTCTTTTTTATCAGAGGCGGTCCGGCATAACACTCAACCGCTCTTTCATGTCTCTTTGCGCCGCATCAATTTTTCTCTTGCGGCGGGGCAGCCCGCCCGCTACTGCTGCAATTTTTAATAAACTACCTACGAAAACCAATACTACATTCGTCACTCGATTGCCAAATAATGACAAGAATTCGGCGCTTAATAATTCGGCTATCGGTATCGTTGTAATTCTGAAATTCATGGAATTAGCTTGGCTGGGGACTTGGCGACCAGCCTTATCCCCATCTCAAACTATCGATTCATTCGATGTGCGATTATAGAAATGAAGGTCACTATGGAAGTGGGCCGGTTCAACGAAGGGCGCATTCATCTCCTGTCATAGATCTGGCCTCCCGATCGGCTATGCCTACTTGCCTGTCTTTCCTTTGCCTGTAGCCCGGAGAATCTTCGGTCGCGGGTCAGGCAGTTTAAGCGTTTGCTCAGGACTCATCACCCAATCCGGCATCGAATTAATCAGGGCTTTCAGTTCAGGTCCTGACGATGCGACAAGCAACATGCGCGGAGATTCATCGAGCACGGTCGTGTTTGGCAGCGCACGAAAGCGCTCGATGTCCTCACTAGGCCTTGACCCCTGGCCTTTGTAGCGCAAGATATATTTCTCCATTCACATCATAGTATCAAAGGAGACCCTGGTCTTCAAATCTTGACTTGCCCCTGCCCTTCAAACCTGGGGCCCAGGCCTAGCAGCTTCGCTTTTTGAAACACGGCTTTTGCCATCTCATCGGACCTGGCTTGATCGCGGCTCATGTTGAGAATTTCAGAACGCGTCCCAAGTAACTTCGCTGCCGCCCCGGTAGCTGCCGGGCAAGCCATAGAAGTCCCGTCCAGGACAGCATACCCGCCTGGGAATGTCGATATGATGCCAACCCCGGGCCCTGTCAGATCGATCTCCAGCCCGACATTGGAGAAGGAGGCTATGAAGTTCTTCCTATCTGTTCCGAACGGGGATTGCACGTCGGCCGCCTGGGAGCTGTTAGGCGGGAATGTGCCCTTGCGACCCAGGGCCGAAACCGCAATTGCCAGCGGGTCCAAAGCGGGCGCGCTGACAGGGCTTCGATCATCATTACCGGCGGCCGCAAAGACCAGGGTGCCATTGGCGCGGGCATCCGAAATCGCAGCATGAGTGGCATCGTCAAGCTCGCCCCCGCCGAGGCTCATATTAACTAGATCGCACCCATCCTGCACCGCGCGGTCGAGCGCTTTGAGGATGTCGAAATTGGATGCGCCTTCCTCGCCTGCGCCGAATACTCGGTAACTGCGTAGCGCGACTCCTGGCGCCAGCCCTCGGATGCCCGTAGGCGGCCTCCCATGCGCGGCTATTATGCCTGCCACATGTGTGCCGTGGCCATCCCCATTGTCCCCGAAGTCATTCGGGTCCTCCCCCGTTACCGCGTTGAAACCGCCATCGACACGGAGGTCCGGCTCGGCCGAAATCCCTGTGTTGACAACGCCTACCTTTACGCCTTGCCCGGCGTCATCCGGTGAGTTGCCCTAGAAAAAACGCAGGCAATCAATGAATGAAAGATCTATGGGGACCAGGGGGATTTCCATTCCCGACGTGATGGTGATATTGCGCCTCAGACCGTTCCAAAAGCCCTTCTGAGAAAAGATGAACAGTCGCTCTATTCTTCTGCTCGATGCGCCCAGGTCAAGGCTCACTTCTCCCCTGCTATTTGTTTTTCCGCTAGCGCCGACTCTGTTAGCAAAGTCGGTAAAGGCCACTACGTCTGCGTTGGCGATGGCGGTGCCGCCATTCTGCGAGACAATCTTCAAAACGATTCTCACGCCCGCCGCTGCCGTTGCCACCGCTCTAGCGCGTGATACGACGGCGGGGCGAGGGGCTATCGCCGGGTAATAGTAGACTACCGGCACGATTCTTATGCCTGGTTGCTCTGCCCTAAGGGCCACAACCGCTTGCGGCGATAGCTCTACCAGCTTCGCCCCATTTTCGTGAACAGAATCAAGTATGTTCATCTTGAGTTTTGACTTCAGAGGCGCGACGGAACGTGTGCCGCCCGTTGTGGCCCTCCTGGTATGGAGCGATCTTAGAAAGGACGCGGTTTGAGGATTTGAGGTTTCAGTGGTTTGAACCCCGCGCGGGGGTAGCAATACGAATTTCTGTGTGGTTGATTCAGTAGGCATTTTTTTTCCTTTCGTAATTCGATCTGTATTCCGAAGGTGCACAACCTAATGGCGTAGACGATAATCGAAGGCCCTTCATTAGAAGCGAACCTCCGCGTTTAACCTTTAGGAGACCTCCTACAACGTAATGAAAAAAAATCGATTTCATTACTCACCATGACCGAAATATTCGGTCAGGCCGGGCCGCAGAAAAAGCGATTCTTTTAAGTGGCTACACTCTGCAGGAATTGGGTCTGGTCATTTATACTGACACCGCTTCCGCGGCTGGTCTTCTGGCGGTCAAACGGACAAAATAGAGTTTCACTATATCTTTATTGAATCGGGCCGAACCTTCTGTTAACCGATTTGCCCAGGGCCTAAGACGACGGCGCTGTAGGCGACCGCCACTTTCGCGCCCCTGTTTGCATACGAATGCTTCTGGTCGCCGCGAAACACGACGACATCGCCCGCCGATAGCTCGTATCTCTCCCCCGACACAATCAGTTCTACCTGGCCGGACTCACAGGCGAGATATTCCCTCGTCCCCATACGATGAGGAACCCCGGTCATCTGTGACGAGGGCGGCAACTCCATGCGATCAAGCTCAAGCCCCTGCAAGTGATCGGGTAAGAGTTTTCGTATGAGAATGCCCCCGCGCCGCTGCTTCGGGATTGCATCAGCCGGATAAAACTTGGCCACGGCTTTCGGCGGGCTGATCAACTCCTCGACAGGGACTTGAAGCGCGGCTGCGACCTTGGTCAGCACAGATACAGTCGGGTTGGCTGTGCCCGACTCCAGATTCGACCACGTGGGCCTGGGCACGCCCGACAGCCGCGAGAGCTGCTCCTGACTCAGGTTCCGGCTTTGCCTGAGCTGCCTGACATTCTGAGCGATGTAGTTTGAGATCGCATTGTTCATTCCATCCTATTAGCATTCCGCTAATTTATTGTCAATTGCGATGATATACCAACGCGCAGTGCGTATGATGTTAGTGTGAGAAAAAGGAGGCGATTATGATTGATTTCAAAGACAAATCGGTGCTCATCACCGGCGGAAGCCGGGGTTTAGGGCATGCGCTGGCGCTTAACCTCGCTTCAAGGGGCGCGAAAGTAGTTCTCGTAGCTCGTGAAAAATCAAGTCTCGATGAGGCCGTGAGCGACATAAGAAATGCGGGCGGCAAGGCATTCGGGATCGTAGCCGATGTCGGCGATAAAGAGAGCATTTACCCGATAGTAGGTCAGGCGGCGGCTTTGGCCGGGCCTGTTGACATCCTGATTAACAACGCGAGCACGCTCGGACCCGTGCCTTTGCGACTGATTCCTGATACGGATTGCGAAGACTTTGAACGCGCCCTTCAGGTGAACACCATCGGCCCGTTCCGGCTCATCAAAGCCGTTGTCGGTTCGATGGTCCTGAGACAAGCGGGGCTGGTCGTCAACATCTCTTCGGACGCGGCGGTTGAAGCCTACCCCTCGTGGGGCGTCTACAGCGCTTCGAAAGCCGCCCTGGATCACCTGACTCGAATAGCGGCGGTGGAGATGGCGGGCACCGGCGTTCATTTCTTCAGCGTCAATCCGGGAGAGATGGACACCGAGATGCACGCCGATGCGATGCCCGACGCCGACCGCGAGAGTTTGCCCGCTCCCGGCGTGGTCGCTGAGAGAATCGTTTTGATGATCGAACATTTTGAACAGATTGAAAGCGGGGCGAGACTGGTCGCCTCGGACTGGAAGGTGCCTTATGAAAGCAGCGCGCGCTCCTCGATCAGATAAGAGAAAAGTAAAACTGCTCGTAGTCGGTGAAGGCCAGGTCGAGGACAGTTTGATTGAATCTCTGCCGGATCACTTGAGGTCGGGTGATCTGCTGGTGGTCAATGACGCGGCTACACTGCCGGCTTCGCTTTACGGGCGGGACGCCGGTGACAATCAGTTAGAAATCCGTCTGACCGCGCAGTTGGACGACAAGGTCTGGCAGGCTGTTGTTTTTGGCGCGGGAGACTGGCGCACGCCGACCGAAGACAGGCCGTCTCCGCCTCAGTTCAAAGCGGGTGAAGAACTCATATTCTCTGGGGACTTCAAGGCCAGAGTCCTCAAAGAAAATCGCCTGTCGCGAAGATTGCTCGATCTGGAGTTCAACCTCTCTGGCGCAGAACTCTGGAGCAATATTTACCGGTTGGGCAAGCCCGTTCAATACTCTTACATGAATGAAGAGCTGAAACTCTGGTCGGTTCAAAATGTTTATAGCAGCCGCCCCTGGGCGGTCGAGATGCCGAGCGCGGCACATGCCTTTGACTGGCGACTCCTGCTGGAGCTTCTGAAAAAAGGGATTAAAATTGTCTCGCTCACCCACGGCGCGGGGTTATCTTCGACGGGCGACGCGGAGATCGATCTGGCGCTGCCGCTTGTTGAGAGGTTCGATATTCCGCAGGCCACGATGGACGCCGTCAACCTGACCAGGGCCAGAGGCGGGCGGGTCATCGCAATCGGCACCTCTGTTGTGCGCGCGCTGGAGAGCGCAAGTCTTGGGCTTTCAGGATTCACCAATGTAAAGATCGGCCCCGGTCACGAACTTCAGCTCGTTAACGGTTTGCTTACCGGAACTCACGACGTGTCGGAGAGTCATTATCAACTGCTTCGAGCCTTCTTGCCTGAGGATCTTTTATTAAAGATCAGCCACCATCTCGAACAGCAACACTATCTCACCCATGAGTTTGGCGACTCCTGCCTGATCCTGCCCGGCAGCGAAGCGTTAATCTAGAGGGTTAGACGCCTGAGAGAAATACGTGCTACGTTTCCTGTGTCATGGCGAACCTTCCGGGTAAGACTCAAGTAGCCGATGCGTATGATCGCTGGGCCAAGACGTACGACACCGATCCGAACCGGACTCGTGAATTGGCGGCTTCCGTTCTGCGACAGCGCAACCCGGAGCTGGAAGGCCGCGACGTGATCGAGATCGGCTGTGGCACGGGGCGCAACACGGAGTGGTTTGTCGAGCGCGCCGGGAGCGTGGTGGCGATGGATTTCTCCGAGGGAATGTTGCGGCAGGCGAAGGCGCGAGTGCGCTCTCCCCGCGTTCGTTTCGTGCAGCACGATATTCGCACCAGTTGGCCGGAGGCCGCCGCTTCGGCTGATTTCGTCATTGCCATGCTCGTGTTAGAACACATTGAGCAGGTGGAACCGATCTTTGCCGAAGCGGCGCGCATGTTGCGCGAAGGTGGAGAGCTGTTTGTTTGCGAGCTACATCCCACGCGGCAAATGTACGGGCGGCAGGCGGAGTTTACTGATTCGGAAACGGGCGAGTGCGAGCGGATAGCCGCATTCCTGCACGATGTATCAGAGTACGTGAATGCGGGCCTGCAATCAGGGTTCGAGCTGACTCACATAGGCGAGTGGCGCGACTCGAATGGCGCGCAAAGCGATTTGCCCCGGTTGTTGTCATTGCAATTCCGGCTGCGCGCTCAACTGCGCAACATTAAAAAGTGAGCGGCGCGGCCCGCAGGGAATGTCGGGCCACGCCGGATGAAGGCAGGAGTAAATACGGGGTCGAACATCTTTCTCACGGATTGCAGGCTCGCCGTCCAGTGGGATCGTTTCTCTTTTCGATCATTCAACTCCCAGGCAGAACGGGCGATCATAACGGAAGGGATTTGTTCCCGCAGGCGCAGGATTGCAATAAGGCCGTATGACCGCTTCGCCATTGAGCCCGTCAAAGGCCCCCGACCCGCCGACGACCGAAAGAACTTCGCTTGGACCGGTAGTGGCGGTGCTGTTTGCGACAGTGGTGACCTGGCCGTTGGGCGAAATCAACCCGCTCACTCCCTGGACTTCAATCGTGCCATTGAAGGGCGTTGATAGGGGGCGGTCAAACGATAGAGTCTGGTGCAAAACCAGCTTGCCATCGTCGGCTACTGTTCCCCATGCTCGCCACGTACCCAGCAAGTCGGCTGGCGAAAGCAGCGCGCAGGTGGCTTGATCCACGCTCCTGAACTTAAAGATGCTTCCCTGCAAATAGAAGGTCGCCCCTTTCGGGGATGCCGCACTCAAAGTTGAAGCTGCGTTGTCGGGCACTATGTCAAACACAGGCCCCTTTCGAACTCCGGCCATTCCCGAAGGCATGTTTATTTGCGCTGCAAAGATCGCCATAAAAACTACTATTAACAGACTTGCGCGCAACAGAGGCTTTTGATTGCCGTTAGAACGATTACGGATCATTTCAAGTTTCTCCTTTTTATGTCTAATTTCTATGGACAACGCTATACGCGCCTTGCGGCAGCCACGGGCTGCTGACAATCCGCCCGCAGATGGCATAAGGTTGGCAATTATAGGTACATCACGACTCGCCGCAGACGGTTCGGCGCTCTGCGGTAGCCATCCGGTTTTAACCGGCAGCAAGAGAGGTAGAATCAGGCCAATCGAACTAACACAGCCAAAGCGCTATACAGCAAGGGATCCCTCTGGGACGCATCGGAAGATTTCGCGATGCGTAGTCACTACCCTCGCCTTAAAGCCTCTCCCGGGCTGCTGCACAAAGTAGCTCAAGCAACGCTTAACACCCGACTGATCAGGCTCATCGCTTAAACAACCTGAACGAACGGCCCCATGGGATGGGCAAAGCCTGTCGAAACCGACTACTCTCTCCGGGCTATCTCCAAACATGAAGTGGAGGGATGTCGAAGATTATTACAAGGCGGGCAAAAAAAACTTTTTTTTATTGGCGAGTCAAATCCGTATAATGAACAGCCGCCCGGTTGTGCGCGGGAAGCGATGGCGATCTCAGGGGGTCTTGACGATCAGGAGAGGATAATTACCGATCAGGTCGGTTCCCCCTTCTTTGTTGTGGCTTTTGATAATCAAAGTATAATCGCCGGAGCGGAATAGGCTCGTCTTCAACCAGACGGAGAGCGCGCCCTGCCGCCCCGGCGTCAATTCGCCGCTCTTCCATACAAGTCGCTGACGATCATCAGTAATCGTTATGCGATAGGTTTCATATCGCGTTTCATCTTCGAGCGCGATGGAGAAGGCAAAGATCGCCGCCGTGCGCGGGAGAGTGATTCGATTAACCGATTCCGTGGGGTTCGGCCCACCGCTTCTGACGGAAGTCAAAATGAAAAGGGGCAGGTTGCCCTCGGAAGGCGGCAGCCGTGTGGGTCCTACCTGTGTCTCTGCGCGTTCGGCTTCCTGCTGTTCCAGCTTTGCTTCGAGCGCGCGCAACTGCTCGCCTCGTTGCACCTCCGCTTCCCTGTGCATTTGATCCACCGACATGGCCGATTGCCGCTCATCCTCATAGCGGCGGTGCCATTGCTCGGAAAGGCTTTTCGCCTGCGCGATCTCATCTCGCAGCCCTCGCGTGTGATGGATGACAAAAACCGCGCCGGTGACGACTGCGACCAACAAGCAGACTGCGGCCCAGACCATAGGCTGCAAGAAAAAGGATTTCAAGCCATGTCGAAATGCGCTTCTCGCCGGGCGAGGATCGATTTGCGCGGCCTTCGCCGCCGCGACCAGCCGCAGGTTTCGCAGAAAGTTTTTCGTCGTTTGCAAACGGGCGATGCATTGCGGGCAATCGACGAAATGTTCCTCGAAGCCAGCGATCTCTTCTGACGACAAGTCTCCCATCAGATAATGGTTGATGAAATCGAGTTGATCTATCTGTTCATGATTCATTACTGCTTATGCGGCCCCAATCTAAAGGTGTTCACAAATGCGCCATTATGACAGCCCGCTTGAAAAAACTTTGCGGGCTGCCCGCTCAGAAATTGCCAAAGCGTTTGAGGTAGAGTTCCTTGTAGCGCTTGAGCGCCCTGAATACAACACTGTTAAACTGCAAGCTGGTCAAGCCAAGGTCGGAGCAGATACGGTCTTTGCCCTCTTCGGCGATGTAATAGCGGAAAAGCACTTCGCGGTCGCGTTCACTTTTCAATTCACTGATCGTCTGGCGCACGATCTCAGCCCGTTGCTTGCGCCAGAGTTTTTCAAACTGATCGGGCTGCGAATCCCGAATCTCGTCGGCGTTGCCGGTCTCCTGCTGATTCACGGACCGGCGCATTTTGCGAGCCGAATCGATGGCCAGGTTGCGTGCCACGCCGCAGATGAACCCTGAGACTCTTTCAGGTTCGCGCACGTCGCCCTCCCTGATCTTTTCAATTGCGATTCTGAATGTCTCCTGCGACAGGTCTTCGACGGCTGAATCGTTACGAACGATTCGCTGGATGATGATGGCAATGCCGTCTTTGTAACGGCGCACCAGCTCGGCTTCGGCGTCCGCGTCACCGGCGATGAGGCTGCGCAGCCATTCCCTCCAATCGTCTTCGTCCCTCGCCTTAGCCACATTCACACCTTTCCCGGTTGACCGACGCCTTCGCCCATTTAAAGTGCTGAGCGGCTCTTACTCTAAGGCTTGCCAATCATGACGAAAGACGACCAGTAGTATGGATGGCGCGTCATTTTGCCGCCGATCATTTGGAGCTTTGCTCGCCGTAGCGCCGCCGCGTTGCTCATGCCGCCGGTCGCATGTTGATAGAAGCCCTTCATCAACTGGCCGGTTGAAATGTCGGTAACATTCCATAAGCTGACTATCACCGACCGCGCGCCGGCATATATAAAGGCCCGGCTCAGCCCGATGACCCCTTCGCCTGATAGCAGTTTTCCGCGCCCCGTCTGGCAGGCGCTCACCACCACGAGGTCACAATCCAGATTCAGCCTGGAAATCTCGCTCACATCGAGAAAGCCATCTTCTTCGGCATCCGAAGTCAGAACCACGCCGGAGCGCCAGGGCGATTTCTCGTCTATCAGGCTGTGCGTTGCGAAATGCAAGCGCCGGTAACGGTGCAACGACTCGCGCTTGATGGCGCCTTCCGTGCTCTCTTTTCCTATAAACACCTTTCGCCGGTCGGAGGGAAAGAGGTCGGATATATATTGAACCTCGTCCCGCGTCCTCGGCAGTTGCGCTAAGCGGAATCCGGGCGCCGCGCGTGTTTGCCGCGCTTTGTTACGTTTCGTTGTTTTGTTAAGTTTTGTTTTCGCGCCGCCAATGTCCGGCGAGTCGAAGATTGGATCGCCGACGGCGAAGAGTTCCATCTGGTCGGCGCTATCCCTACGGCTGCCGGAATCCTGCCATAAACCCAGCAAGCTTGCAGACGGATTATAGCTGACCTCATGATCTTCGATTAAGTAGTGCCCATTATGAATCAGCGCTTCGAAAGGCAGATAGTGAAGCAGGCCATCAGGCACCACGATCAGCCGCTGGCCCGGCTCAAGCCGCCCGGACAAGCTGCCAAACAGGGTGGTGAAAAGCTCCTCGCCTTTCGCTCTAACTTTAGCAATCTCCTTTTCAATGAAGAGGTGGTTGGGGTTTGCGGCGAGAGCGTCTAAATAGGACCGGACTGCTTGCTCAATATCCTTCCGGGCCGGGAGAATTTCAAAGTAGACCTCGCCGCGCGTGAACAGCCAGACGAATGAACGGTTCTCTCCCAGAGAGAATTCCGCCAGCGCCATCTGATCCTGGGCCATCTGCTTTCGCAACTGTTCGGCGGTGGCCAGTTTCGACCAGACCAGACGTTTCTCGGAATGCTCGATTTCGGCCAGCACCTGTTTCTCCTGCATTTCGTATTCTGCGTCTTCTATATCTTTTTTCAGTTTCGCTTGTTGTTCCGAGCCGGTCTTTGAAGAAAGCAGTTCAAGTCGCAGGCTGGCGATTGCTTGAGAACGCTCGTGCATAAGCGCCTCTTGATCGCTATCCTTAGACGGCGATGCGACCTGCCGCGCTGCGGTCACGTTCAGTATCGCACGCGCTTTAGCGCATTCAGCCCAACCATACGCCTCCTCAAGTTGTCCCAACTCTACCAAAAGGTCCGCAAATTCCCGATAAGCCGCCTGCGCCTTTTCTCTGAAAGCAATCGCGCTGGCTTCTGTGGCGATATAGACGGCCCACGACAACGCCGTAATATAGTTTAATGCCCGTAGGTAAGACTTGCGCGCATCTTCTTTTTGCCCCAGTGCGTGCTCTGCGCGTGCGCGACTGAGCAAGGCAAGCCATTGCAATTCTCTGGCTCTCGCTCTATCGGCTTTGCTCGCGGAACGCTTCGCCTGCTTGTCGGCCAACTCCACAGCCTGCGCCGCATGTTCGAGGGCCGCTTGCTTCTGCGATGAAAGTAAAAAGAGAGATGAGATTGAGGATAATACCCTGGCCTGTCCCTCGGCATTGCCCGTTTTTCTATAGATCGCCAGGGCTTCTTCATAAGCGGCTTTCGCCTTCTCAATCAACCCTTCTTCCCGGCTGATCTGGCCTTGCAAATACAGCAAGGCGGGGTCAGCGACAGCAGAGCCTTTCTTGCTCAACCGCAGCGCTTGCGTGATATACCCCAGAGCTTCCTCCACAGCGCCCTGCCGGTGATAAAAATCGGCCAGATCGGTTAAGACAAGCATCTGCGCAGAAGGATCGTTGATTGCGCGCGCCTGGTCGAGAGCCTGGTCGAAATAGCGCGCGGCCAAATTGGCTTGATACAGTTCGCCGTACACAAGCGCAAGCGAATGATAGACATTCGACCTGACCAGGCCGGGAAGTGATTTTACATTCTGCGCTTCTTTATAATAATCAAGGGCATCGCGGTATTGCTTGGCTTGCCTGTAGCGATCCCCGATCTGTAATGCAGCCTTCGCCGCTTTTGCCGGCTCAAATATCTGCACCCATAAACGCATGGCTTCTTGCAGCCGCAGTCGCACCGATTCGCGATCATCGGCGTCAAACGAAATCAGAGCATCCTGGAACGACGCTTCCGCTTGTTTTGCAGCCTCCTGTGGTTGGCGCTCGCCTGCACGCCTCTCGCCTTGCGCGAAGGCAAGCGAGACAGAAGCGATCAGCAGTACGGCAGACACGGCGAACGCATTTAATGAGATTGAGGCGGCTTTAAGTAACAAGGCTTTCCTAACTCGCGATTAATAACCCAGAATTACATCAACGGGAAGGACACACCGAGAATACAATACCAAGTTTGCCGAGTAAACCAAAAATTACCAGGAGAGGGCAAGTTTTAAAATTAACATATTCAACTTGCGCAGCGAGCGCGAGCAGGTAGTCCCATGCTCGCGCTCGACTGCACCTCAAAGTAAGAACCGATAGGCCGGGTATTGGATTGCAGCTGTACGTTAAAGCCCAAGACCATCTATGTCAGCAGGGAATCAATCGGGGGATTTTTGATGCGGTGAAAAGACGCTACTATTAAAAGCGTCAACCAGTCGCAGCATTCCAAAACTATCCCAGGCTTTTATACTTTTATCTGGGCTGGTAAGCCGGCTGCTGACTGGCGGCGAGAAGCGACTCAGAGACTTGTCGGTGTCCGAGCGAGTGATCCCAAAGACTGCCGTTCGCGAGGCTCCTGTGCACGACTGCCAGCATGCCTCCAACATATCGTCGCAGATGGAACCAAGCCCTGATCGTATGCACGCGACATATTGTTCTTCACACTGATGGAAACAGCTCTGTGCGGAAGTTGTTGATTGAAGACTCGTCAAGCTGAGCGTCAGGAACGACGCCAGGAGAAAAAAGCGAGTCCAAGAAAGTTTGCGGTTGTTGGAAGAGAGAGCGCTGCCGTGCGCTCCCTGTGAATACTGATTATTGTCCATTGTGAGCGTTCCTTTCTGAAACCGGCTCGTAGCCGGCGTCGCTCACGTGATGGGCAATAGGCAGTTGCGGCAGGACATGCGGGAGAAGAAATATTTTCAGTTTGCCTACGCCACGAAAGGGGTGTAGGCTTTCGCCCGCGAGCGCACGCTTGAAGAATCAAGCGTGATGGGGATAACTTTATAATCGGATGAGGCGGTGCGATTTTGGACATTCAGCCAGCACGTTTAATTTGGGAACCCCACGCTTGGGCGGGTTCTTCGATGTCCAACACGCGCGTCATCCTTGCAGGCAGTCGGCTCTCCTGCGCCACGGCTGAAGAATCGACGGCTGCCCTGCGGCGCATTATTCGTCGCTGGAGTAAGGCGGGATGACCGAAGACGAGCTTAAATTGTGGGGACGCTGCGGCCAGGGGGATGAAGCGGCGCGGAAGGAATTAATACTGTCCTATCTGCCCCTCGTGGATGTACTGGCCAAACGCATTGCTCGGATCACCGGAGCCAACTGGGAAGATTTGCGGCAGGATGGCGCTATCGGGTTGATCAAAGCGGTTGCCCGATTCGACCCCGACAAGGGCGTGCCGTTCAGGGCTTTCGCGAGGTCATATATCAATGGAGCAATTTTCGACAGCTCTGAGCTAACGCGTGATATAGCTCGCAGGCAGGATGAAATTTATCGCAAGGTCAGACAGGCAGAAGCGGAGCTGACACAAACGCTCCAGCGCAATCCGACGATTGAAGAAGTCGCGGAAAAAACCGGGCTGAGCGTTGACCAGATAAGAAACGCTATTGACGCGAAAGGGCTCGCCTTTGCCGGGGCATTGCCCGATACCGAAGGGCCGTCCGTATCGGGCCTGATCGAAACCCCTCGGCCAGAGAGAGCGATTTTTTTGCTACAGGCGCTCGCTCATCTTGATACGAGGGAACAGCAGATCATTCGTCTCTACTATTGGGAAGATCAGCCGCACGAGGAGATCGCCCTTAAGCTTGGGCTGACCGTAAGCAACGTTATTAAGATTCGCCAGCGCGCCCTCGACAAGCTGCGCAAGCGCCTCGATGTGAAACGGAAAGGTGAACGTGATGAAGACAGACGATCTGGAAAATGAATTGCGGAATCTCAAGTTCATGCATTTGACCGAAAGCGAGCTTGCCGCTTATTGCGATCAGGAACTCGACCAGATCGATCACGCCCGCGTGGAAGCGCATCTGAAGCAGTGCTTTCTTTGTGAGAGGGAACTCGAACTGTATCGAGAAGAGAGCGCGGCGTTAAGCAATCGAATGATAACCGATGAAGATGTCGCATTAGTCGAGCGGCTGATGAAACAGCCAGAGCAGGGGCAAAGACCAGATCCCGTGGAAGTCGCCTGCGAGGTCCCGTTGCGCGGACGGCTGGCCGACTACTTGAGGCAGATGATCGCAAACTGGCAAGTCTCTTTTCAAGCGGCGAGGCATAGCGATGAGGGCGAAGAGGTGTGGCGTTGGCAGAGCGATGACGGATACGTGCTTGCGCGCGCGACGATAGAGAAGAATGCCGATATGATTGTCCATTTCTCTTCAACCGAAATGGGACTTGAGGGTACGAAACTCCGCTTCCGCCTGGGGCAGCTTAGTCAGGAACTGACGCTGCGGCGGACATCCGAATCGGAAGTTGCCGCGCAAATTGCCATTCCCTGGCCCTACCGTCGCGGCAATATGGCGGATATATCTATCGAAATCGCCTAGCGCCGTCAGCGGGCGAGCCGGAATCGCCTGTGAGCACGAAAGCCGCCCAGTAGTAAGGGTGCGGATACTTCTTGCGGGTCGCGATCTGCGCCGCTTGCAGCGCTGCTGCTTTGCTCAAGCCCCGCTTCAAATTGCCATAGAAAGCTCTCATCAAAAAGCTGGTCGCTTGATCGTCGACTCGCCAGAGGCTGGCGATCACCGAGGAGGCTCCCGCATAGATAAATGCGCGGTTCAGCCCGACTATGTCATCGCCCTTGCTCCGTGCGCCTAGCTGGGTCTGGCAGGCGCTGAGCACAACCAGATTCGTCTTCGCCAAATCCATCGCGTAAACTTCACGGACCTCGATGGCGCCGCTGTCGGCCCCGTCCGGCGACAGGAGTATGCGGGAGAAGAGCGGGCTGTGAGCGTTCAACTCGGCGTGGGCGGCAATGTGTAACACGTCGTAAGCGGGCGCGCGTTTCAGGAACTCGGTCTTTGTCGCACGGCCCGTCGGCAGCGGCTCTGTGCGATACAACCTCGCCACGCTGCGGGCCTCTTCATCGACGAAGCGCAACGCCGGCAACCCTTCGGCCCAGGCCTGGGCTGCCGCCAGAACGCGCTTGCCGTCAGGGCCAACGCGACGCCGAATCGACGGCAGTATGGAAGCGCTCGGAAGGTAATGGATTGCATGTTCATCGCCGAACCATGCGCGTCCGTCGGTTAAGGCGGCGAAGGGCACATAATGCAAGACGCCGTGAGGCACGATAATCACATTGGCGGTTTTGATGTGCTGTCGTATGGGGGCAATGAGCCAGGCGTGGAGTTGCTTAAGGCTCTGAGGCTGCGGGTCGCGGAGACTGGCGAAGCCGCGAAACCAGTTGATTGACGCTCGCAGGTCGCCCTCCTTGACCGCAATCTCAACGGCCTGAAAAGAATCAGAGCCTGCCACGAAGGCGAAGGTCTTGTCGGCGGTGACGAAATAAGAGACAAGGGTAGTCTGCGGCCCGAGCAACCGTTGGATTTCGTTTAGCGGTCTTGGAGAATAGCTTTGAAGCTCTGCGTAGTCGGGATGACTGACTTTCAAACGTAGGAGCAGGACGTTGTAAGCCTCTTCCGTTTCTTTGAGACTTGCCGCCAGAGTGATGGCGGCCTCCGAAGAGGGGTTCTCCCGCTGTTCCTTTCTCAACTCCTGCTCCAGCGAGCGGACGCGGAAGCGCAGAGACTGTTCCTGATCGGCCAGCTCAGGATCGGCCCCTTTGTGGACATTGATGCGGGCATTGTTTATTTGATCGAGAAAAGTTCGCGCGCGTGCCTTTTCAGTCAGATCGAACGCCTCGGACCATTTGCCGAGCTTGAACTTGTGCCGGATCGCCGGCACGAGCAGCGTAGTGGCGATACTGCCAACCCCGGTCTTAAGCTCTTCAATACGAGCAGACACGCGCAGCGATTCGCTAACGGCGATTCCCTGATCATATAAGCTTTCGGCCTGCCCCGGATCGCCCTTCTTTTCATGCACAAATCCAAGCCCCGCCAAAATGAGCATCTCACTTTGGCGCAGCCCTCCTGTCTGCGCCAGGGCAAGCCCCTTGCGGTATAGCTCCTCAGCCTTCCGGTAATCTCCATCCGAGAGAGAGACTGATCCCATAGCTACGTATAGGTCCACCTGACCGCTGACATCTCCTGCGGCCTCCAGCTTGGAGAGAGCTGCCGCATAGTACTTTAGCGCGTTACCCCTGTCACCCGTACTCGTGTACATGTAGGCCATCTCTCTGAGGACGTACCCTTCTCGACCCGGGTCGTCCGCCAAACGCCGCGATTCCAACACCGGACGCAATATGTCGAGCACCTCCTGGTAGCGGCCCATCGCGCCGTACACATCGGCGAGGTTGATCAACACTTCTGATTCGTAGCCCGGCTCTTCAAGCTCTCTGAAGGTGGCGGCGGTTCTCTTTGAGCAACCTCAGCGCGTATTCGCGATTGTTCATCAAAAAGTAAGCCTCGCTCATGCTGGTCAAAACGGATGCTTTTAACCTTCTGTCGTTATATTGACGGGCGATGGCAAGCGCCTTCTCGAAATGGTGAAGCGCCGTGAGCGGCTCGCCGCGCCGAGCGTGTATGGTCCCGATATTATTCAAGGCATAGCCCGCTATCTTGGGGTCATCACCGGCTTCTTGGAGTTTCAACGATTCCTTAAAGTGTCTCAGCGCGACATCAAATTCTCCCTGTTTGAAATAAAGCTGGCCGAGATTGTTCAGCGCGGTGGCTTCGAGGGTCTTTTCGTTTTGCGCATGGAATGCTTTCGCGGCTTGAGTGTACTCGGCGATTGCTGTCGCCACGTTTCCAACCGAAGCGTACGCGGCCCCGAAGGCGAGATGGCCGTGCGCCTCCCACGCCGGGTCGTTCTTCTCTTTGGACCGGTTGACCGCCGCACGCGCGGTTTCAACCGCCTCTGTTGATTGTCCCAGGGAGGAACTAAGCGCGCTGATCAGCACCAGGACTTGAATCTCAAGTTGCCAGATGTCGGCCTGCCGGTAAAGGGCGCGAGCCTCTTTCAGGTATTCGAGCGCCTTACGTTTCTGGCCGATATGCACATGAATTTCGCCAAGCCCTGTGAGAGTCTGCGCAAGCAAGAGAGGATTGTTCAGGCTTCGAACTCTTGGGAGCGATCGGTTCAGCATTTCCAGCGCCTTGCTGGTTTCGCCCAGACTGATATAAGCCGCGCTCAGACCGGCTTCCAGAAGCGGGCGCAGGAAGTCGAAGCCGGATTCCTTGGAGTATTCCGAAGCCTCTAAAAAAGCGTTCAATGCCTCGCGCGGCCGGCCCAGTAAGTTGTAAGCCCCGCCGCATGCGAAGAGAGCCACCGCCATGCCCAGCTTAATATCCTGTTGTTTGAAAATCGCGAAAGCCGCCTTATATTTCTTGAGCGCTTCTGTCGCGTTTTCTTTGGTCGGGTTCGTGCTCAGTTGCAATGCCTCGACCGCCAGTTTCATCGCCTCAAGCGGATTGGCGATCAGCGGCTCGGATTCCTGCTGTTCGTCTTTTGCCTTGTTTTTGCGGTCTTGTGATTGCCCTCCGCCGTAGACATAGTGTTGTCCGCTAACCGCGCAGGCGTGTGCTGCCGGCCGTTGCGATCCGATAGCTGCGAGACCGTCTCTGCACCCATAAGCCAGCATTGATAAGACGATGAGACAGCCGATCGCCCTGGCTCCCAGGTTTTGTGGAAACCCCCGATGTGAATTCTCAAAACTATGGTTGGCTTGTTTCATTGATGTACTCCCCTCCGGCGCGGGCCGTCCGCGTAAGCGGGCACAGACGATCCGGCCTCGCCGGTCAAAACAAAGGCAGCCCAATAATACGGATTGGCGTACTGCTTGCGCATTTCCGACTGCGCCATGCGCAGCGCTTCCGCTTTACCCCTCCCACGTTTCAGATGAATGTAGAACGAACGCATTAACCGGTTCGTAGCCTGATCGTTGACTCGCCAGAGGCTGGCGATTACCGTGGATGCGCCCGCATAGATGAAGGCCCGATTCAGCCCGACGATTTCGTCGCCCCGGCTTTGCGCTCCCAGGTGTGTCTCGCACGCGCTCAACATAACCAGACTCGTACGGCTGAGATTCAAGTCATAAATCTCGCGGACTTCAAGCCCCTGATTGCCATCCTGATCCGGCGTCAGCAGAATCCGGGAGAATAACGGGCTGCGCGTGTTCAATTCGGCATGGGAAGCTATATGCAGTATGTCGTAATCAGCAGCCAGTCTTAAGAATTCGGCTTTTGAAGCCTGGCCGCTCGTCAGCGCTTTTCCCTGATACAACCGGGCCATGGCTTCAGCCTCCTGGTTGACGTACCGCAGCGAAGGCAAGCCCGTGGCTTTCGCCTCGGCCAAAGCGAGCAGCCGTTTGCAGGCCCGCCCGCTTCTTCTCTCGATGGACGGCAGTAGACTGGCAGCAGGCAGATAGTAAATCGTATGCTGTTCTCCGAAGTAGCCCTTTCCATCATTCAAGGCCGCAAACGGCAATTGATGCAGGATGCCGTGAGGAATAACGCAAACCATCGGCGTTTTGATATACTGCCGGACCGGAGCGATCAGCCATCCATAGAGCTGTTGCAGACTGGCCGATTCCGGGCTGCGAAGGCTCGCGAAACTGCGAAACCAATCGATGGATTTTCTCAGCTCTTTCTCGCCCACGGGAACCTCAACGACCTTCAGCGAATCGCGAGTGACGACAAAGATAATGGTCTTGCTCGCGGCGACATAATATGAGAGCAGGGTAGTTTCGGGTCTGAGCAATCGCTGAATCTCTATGCGCGATATTGGTGAATAGCCCTGCAACTCGGCGTATTCTGGGTTGCTGGCCTTCAAACGGACTATGATCTCTGCATAAGCCTGCCGCCCCTGTTTCAACCGTTCCTCCAGCGGCCTGCAAGCTTCCGCAGCCCCGCCGCGCGCCATCTCTTCCTGGAGCTTCTTCTCCAGTGAGGCCATCTCGAATCGCAATGCTTGCTCTTGCTCGATCAACTCCCGGTCAGCGGATTTGCGCATATTGATGCGCACGCCGTTGATCTGATCGAGCAGAGTTCGCGCCCTGGCCCTTTCGCTCAACTCAAAGGCGTCGGCGGCTTTGCCCAACTTAATCTTCAGCAGAATCGCCTGGCTGTACAGGTCGGCTGATTGATTAGCCACTTCGGTCTTAAATTCTTCCAGGCGGGCGGCGGTCCTCACCTGCTCACGGACCTCGATGGCTTGCTCGTACAGCGACTCGGCCTCTTTCATGTCTCCCTGCTTTTCACGCAGGAAACCCAGATTGCCGAGCAACGTGGCCTCCCCGCGACGATCACCCGCAGACCGGGTCAAAGACAGGGCGCGCAAGTAGTATTCGGAAGCCTTCTGATAGTCGCGTTGCATGTCATAGGCGAATCCCAGGTTGTTGCTGACCGTTGCTTCTCCGACCTGGTCTTCGACTGCCTTCATCAGCGCAAGCGATTCGGTGTAAGCATCAAGAGCTTTGCTCATCTCTCCCGAATCTCGGTAAGCATCTCCGATGTTCCGCAGCGTATTGGCTTGCCCGGCGCGATCCTCTGTCGCCCGGTGTATCTTAAGCGCCCGGTTCAGCCATTCAAGCGCCTCGCCGTAGCGACCTAGCCTATTATTTATAGCTCCTAGATTGGTGAGCGCAGTTGCCTCACCCTCAGGGTTCTCCACGGCCCTGAAGACAGCAGCCGCATCGTGATTGACTTTCAGCGCTTGCTCGTGTTGGCCGAACGAATCGTAGACTTTTGCGATATTGATGAGCGTAGCGGCCTCGCGGCTTTGATGCTTGACGGCCCGCGCCAGCGCCAGAGCCTTCTGATAGTAGCCGAGCGCTTTAAGGGGTTCGGCCCGCAGATCATAAATCACTGCTATCCCATTGAGCGGGTTTGCCGCATCTTCAGGCTGGCCCTCGATCTCGCTAATCCTGAGCGATTCTTCATAGAGCGCGAGTGATTTCTCGGTTCTCACCGATGTCTATATATACCTCTGCCAGGTTATTGAGAGCCGTCGCCTTCACAGTCCATCCGTTTATTTCCGCCCCGATCCGCAAGGATTCATTGTAATCGAGTATCGCTCGCTGCCTGTCTCCCAATGAATTATGGATATTGGCGCGACTCATCAGAGCCGATGCCTCGCTTGAGCGGGACTTCTGTTCCCTGGCAATCCGCAGCGCCTCCTCAACGGATTCGAGCGCGCGCCGCTTCTGCCCGAGCGATGAAAGCGCCGAGCCGATCAGCAATCGCGCGCCGACCTCCAGCCCCCTGTCCCGTATTTCCTGGGCAAGCTTCAATGCCCTTTGCAGGTATTCAAGGCTCTTTTGCTTCTGACCGAGCTGGATGTAGGTTCCTCCCAGGCCGCATAATATCGACGCGATCACTACCTGGTCCTTTTCCGGTTTGAGCAACATCAGCGCCTGATCGAGGAATTCTATCGCCGGTTTCCATTCGCTCAGCTCAGCATAAGCCAGTCCGGTTCCGGCGAGCGCAAAGGCGGACATAGAAGGGTCATTCATCTCCTTTACATAAGGCAATGCTTCGAGAAACATCTCCAGCGCGCGGCGCTTCTGACCCAACGATGAATGGGCTACGGCGGCGTTGAACAGTGCTGTTCCCATTCCTATCCTAAGGTTGTCTTTTCGGAAAAGCTCGTAAGCGGCCTTGTGTTTGTCAACGGCTTCAATGAGGGCTGCCTTCGTCCCTAGCGCTGCGAGGCGCTGACCTTCGGTAAGCAACTTGAGCGCTTCAATGGAGTTGGATGTTTGAGCCGGTCGGACAACGGGCCCGGCAAAAGTGAAAGGCAGGGATACTAATAATATCAAAAGACAGGCCAGGGCGATTTGAGTGATCGGAAAAGCGGTTGAAAGAATCCGCCACCAACACGCCTTTCGTTTTGTGCTGTTCCCGCCGGCCGACAGGGTTGACGACAAATCAATCATATATACCCTTTCATTGCTCTTGCGGTCATCGAAAGTCTGCGGCGAGAAGAAACTCTCGCCCGGTTATAAGAGAAATGAACTGACGCAATCGGTTAACGGCGGCCTGGCAGTTTTTTCAGCCGCCGTTCTTCGTTCAACAGGGCGTTAACCATCCTTACATACTTTAACCGGCGATACGCTGTTATTGCCTCTTGCAATCGCGCAATCGCCAGGTCGAAGTTCCCAAGGCTCTCATAAACCTGCGCAAGGTTTCTATCGATCTCCCCCCGCCCGTCAAGATCATTTGCGGCAGACAGGCGCAACGCCTCCAGGTACTTCTTTTCGGCCTCCCGATTCAAGCCGACGGTTGCGTATAAATCTCCGAGCGACTTGGCGACCGCAGGCTCGTTCATTGTCGCGTAAAGATCCTCTAGCTGCTCGATGGCTTCGGAATACAACTCTCTGGCGGCATAGAGATTGGTAATAAAAAAACGGGTTTGGAGTTCGGGTAACTCCAGCTTTTTACTTTTGAGCACTTCATCAGCCAGCGCGCGCGCCTGGTCCGCAGTCAACGTGGTGAAGCCAAGGTCCGGCGAAGGGTCTTGTTGAGAACTCAGTTCTTCTGAGGTTACGACGATTTTATAAGTCTGCCCAGGCGCGAGCGGCGGCTCGTCGTCCGGGTAGGCGAGCCTGGTTTGAGCGACGACCTCTCTTGTCCAGATTGCCTTCATGCCCTCCGCATAAAGGGTCACGTTATAAGCAGTCTTCTCTTTCGCGCCGGAAACCTTCGTCCATCGAATCAATGGACGAAGATTCCCAAGTAGCGTTTTGCGCGGTGAAATCACTACTGGGAATGCGCCTTTGTCGGTATCCGGCCCCCGCGTCCCCCCGATGGTGCTGCCGCCATAGCGGATGCCGCAGACCTTAGGCGTGCAGGGCTGCGTGCAGGGACACCCCTGCGGGCCGGGCGCAAGCTCCCGCTTCCTGCCGTCGCCGCAGACCACCGTCGCCCTGGCCTCGGCATCCAGGAACAATACCTGGCCTCGACGAACCAGCATGCCCTCAGCCGCCTTCACCGGATCGAGGGCCTTTGACTGTCGGATCTTCAAGGCCCCTTTGGGCTTTATCCAAACGATACGACCCAAAGTCGGGCCGACGCTATCGCGTGACTGGCCGTACGCGCTGTCGCCCCCAAAAAAGAGATATAGACAGGCCGGCAGAGCAATCCGAGTCACGGACATGAAGGTGGTACGCATCACTTGCCGTTCCCTTTCATCAAGCAATCTTGAGCGTCACTTAACCACTTGGCTTCGAGATCTTTTTCACCCGGCGCGAGACTCACACAATCAAAACATTCGTCCGCTACATCGGCTTTGCCCTGTTCTTTCAGCACGTATGCCAGCAGGCAATGCGCTGCCGCGCCGCCCTGTTTGTTGCCGAGCGAAATGGCTCTGCGCAGATACATTTCGGCCATCGGGTAGCGCTTCAGAGCGTAATGAGCCCAGCCGAGATTCTTGTTGAGCGAATACTGCACGTTCTCATCTTGCGGCGCTAGATCGCTCGCCTGGCTTAGAATGTTAAGAGCGCTCTCGTAGTCATTCTCCTTCCCTCGGAGAAGGTACAAACGCGCCAGATTATTATAGGCAGGGTAGATACGGCTATCATGCCGGATCGCAAGTAGGTATTCTTCCATAGCCTTTTCCGGTTGAAAGCCCTCATTGACAATAGCCAGGTTATAGTGCGCTTGCGCATAGCTCGGTTTCAGCCGCACAGCCAGTTGATAATATTCGCGCGCCCGCGACAGGTCGGGTGGTTCTCGGTACTGATACTCGATTCCTCGCTCGTTGTAGTAACGAGCAAAGACCGGAAGCGCCAGCCACAGCCCGAAAACGACAACCAGTATAATCAGTGTAGAAAAGCTTGCCATCCGTGTTTTATTTGGCTTGTTGAAGAGGCCCAGGCTGGCCGCTCTTTCTACGAGCAGATTGGCCGGGCGCATTAGCGACGCAACGATGAGGGCGACAGTCAGGATGGCGGCGGTGATAAGAACAAATTGCGCAACAAAGGCGGCAGTGTCCCACCAACTGCTTTCCTCGGTCAGAAATAGGCGCAAGATATCCGTCATCAGGCCGAGTCCGATGCAGGCAAACAGCCAGGGCAGGAAAACTACTGGTCGCGACTTTCCACTCCGTTCTTCTTCAGCGATCCAGGGGATCAAATGCTCGCCAACCGCAGTGTCGAATCGTTCGGCGGGTACGATATTTAGTTCCACCTGGTTTCCAATCCGCGCGATGCGGCGAGACGGTTTGATGATTCGAGCATGCGATGCGTTTATGCCTTCCCGCGCCAGCAGTATCGGCACAGGCGCAGCGTCAAAGCCTTCGAGGCAGAGCTGATTCACCGCCAGCTCAAATGCTTCTTCCACTGAGCGACCGAACGCCAGCGATAGATAGAATTGGGAGGAGAAGATTATGGCGGCTTTGTCGTCGAGCTTGTTGTTCATGCCTATGGTGAAATCAATCGTCTCGGATAACGCTTCCGCCTGCTCTTTCGCATAGCAGGCATTCAGGATCACCACGCGGATGTTGCCTTTCAATATCCTGAACAGCTCGGAAATCGCTTCACGGCTGACCGGCTTGCGGTTGCCGTTTTCGTCCTCAAGTATGATTCCGCCCGACGGATTGCAGTGCCCGCTGAAATGTACGATGTCGGGTTGATGTCTCAAAAGCACATCCTGAAGATCGCCTGCCCTTACGGCTAACTCCGAAACGAGTTCCAGACTATCCCGCTGCGTGCCAATGCGAATCTTCCGGCTGATCTCACGAAACTCTTTGTCAATTCGTAACTGAGAGATCACATCTACGGGATTTGCTGCGAGGAATAGTATCTTCACGTTGTCACTCCCGGGACATCAATAATGCCGGAGAAGCTACATCTCGCCGAGCGCCTGCGGCGTGTAAACGGTCTTCCGGTAATGAAGACTTCTCAAGATATGTTCAGCATGTTGAAATTACCCGGCTTACTAATGATCCGCGCTCAAGAGGTTGCTCAACCTGCAAGGTATCAGTAGACTTGGTAACGATAATTGCTTCCACGCTTTAAATCAAGATCAAATCCGGGGCTTACATAATCGGCATCATTGTGTGATGCTTCGACGGGTTCTGCTGACGCTGGCGTTTGGGATCGGGCCAGTGTTAGGATCGCGAACCGGCGGCAGTAAAGAGAGCGGAGGAGCTTAACGCCTGCCTGCGATTTGCCAAGCTAAATGAACTTTGTTTTATCCGACGAGGTACTGCACGACAAGCTGGAAGGTCAGAGCCACCGCTTTGCGCACGGCGTCACCGAAAATCTTCAATACGCAGTTCGCGAAGCGATTGAGTTGCTGGTCAATGAGTGGGCCTATGATCGCACCGCGCGACAGCATCGACCGTTGCTCAGGCTTATAGCTGATGAGCTGCGAACGGACAGCGTTCCTGTCAATGTTGACCTGCCGCAGCTCGACGATGGCGGCTATGAAATCACGGCCGAGCACCTCAAGCGCGAAGCGCTGGTCTTTGTCTATCGCCTGCTTTTCTGCTTTTATGCCGAAGCTCGCGGCGGAGAGTCGGGGATTCTCCCGATCGACGATGATACCTATCGCCTGGGCTACAGCCTTGAATCACTGCGCGACCTGGAGCAGGTTCCACTTACTGCCGACGCCGAGGCAGGCACATACTTTCACGAACATCTTAAACGGTTATTCAAGTTGATTCATCAGGGCTTTCATCCTGACCCTGATGCCAAAGATCAGATCACGCTCGGGATGACTGTCGAGGCGAAGACGTTTGTCCTGCGACCGCTGACGGCCACGCTCTTTTCGCCGAAGAGTACGCCGCTGCTCAACCGAGCGCGCCTCTCCAACCGGTGCCTTCAACAAGTGATTCGCCGGTTGTCGCTCAGCCCGAATGAACAGACTCGCACCGTGGGCCGGGTCAATTACGCAGAGCTTGGCATCAACCAGTTGGGAGCCGTCTACGAAGGGCTGCTCTCGTACAAGGGCAGGTTTGCCGACCGGGATTTAATTCATGTCAAACCGGCGGGCGGCAACTTCCGCGATAAGAAAACGCCTACATGGTTTGTCTCAAAAGAGAGGCTCGAACAGTTCAACAAGGATGAAGTTGAAAGGTTAGTCGGCGGCCAGGCTCGAATCTATACGAAGGGAACTTTCATACTGCACCTGAACGGCATCAACCGCGAGCAAAGCGCATCGTACTACACGCCGGAAGTGCTGACTCGCTCAGTAGTCGAAGAAGCGTTGCGCGAGTTGTTTAAAGACTATGGTCCCGAAGATGCCGACCGCATTCTCGGTTTGAAAATCTGCGAGCCTGCGATGGGCAGCGGAGCCTTCTTGAATGAAGCTGCCGAACAACTGGCTCACCGCTATCTCGAACTCAAACAGAAGCAGGTCGGCCAGACTATCGAGCCTGCGCAGTATGGTGACGAATTGCGGCGCGTTAAGCATTACATCACGACCCGCAACGTCTACGGCGTAGACTTGAACGGCACGGCTGTCGAGCTTGGCGCGCTATCGCTTTGGCTCGGCAGCATACACCGTCTGCTGCAAAAGAGAGGCGAGAACGGCGGGCGCGATCTGTATCAGCCGGGCGCAACCCCCTGGTTCGGCTTGCGACTGCGCGCGGGCAATAGCCTGATCGGCGCTCGCCGCGCAGTCTGGACGGACGAGCAGCTTCGACAGGCCAAACACGTTGGAAATAGCGGCGAAATTCCTCGCCTGCTCAAGCCCGGCGAGAAGCGCGGGGACAACGAGATTTATCACTTCCTGGTTTTCGACGAAGAGATGGTTCCGACGCATAGCGACAAGCTGATGCGTCAATTCTGGCCCGATCGCTGCGGCAAAGCAAAGGAATGGATCAAGAATCAGGTCAAGCCACGTTGGTCCGACGTAGAGATTAAAGAGGCGCTGGCGATATGCGATTTGATAGACCGCCGCTGGGAGCGTTATGCCGAGCGGCGAGCCAGGGCGCTCGAAGAGACTGCCTGCACGGCGACCGTGTGGCCGACTCCCTCCGGCAGTAATGATGCAATCGCACAGGGGCCGTCGCTTGAAAAGCAGGAGCAGATCAAAGCCGAGCTTGAAGCCATGAACGGCAGCTTTCAGCGGTTGAAGCTGGTGATGGACGGCTGGTGCGCACTGTGGTTCTGGCCGCTCGGTCGTGTTATTGAATTGCCGACGCGCGAGGCTTTTCTAGCTTCGATTAGATTATTGCTTGATGCTTCAATGCTGGCTGATGCCGTGCCCTGGTTCGAGGTGGCTCAGGTTTTAACAGCCGAGCAGAATTTCCATCATTGGGAGCTGACTTTCCCTGAAGTGTTAGGGCATGCGCCGCATCGAGGCGGGTTTGACTTAGTAATTGGAAACCCGCCGTGGATCAGAGTCGAGTGGACCGGCGCATCTCTGGTAGCAGAGATCGAGCCGCTGTTAAATGTGCGTGAGGCCCGCGACGCAGAATTAAATCGGCATCACAATGAGCTTCTCGAACCTCAGTCAAGCCGCAAATTCTTTATGGAAGAGTATCAACGCGTTGAAGGGGTTGTCACATTCCTGAACTCTCCCAGGTTCTACAGGGAATTGCTGGGAATGAAAGCAAACCTCTATAAGAATTTTATAGTTGGCTCCTGGAGGTTGCTTTCTGAAACCGGTGTTGCCGGTTTGCTGCATCCCGAAGGGCCATACGACGATGCCAACGGGGGGCGATTACGCAGGCATATGTATCCGCGACTCAGAGCGCACTACCACTTGAAAAATGAGTTGCAGCTTTTTTCAGACGTCCACCATGAAACCGAGTTTAGTATAAACATATATGGTGGCGCGGCGCGTGTCCCGAGTTTTGAACATATTTCCAACCTGTTTCATCCGATAACGATCGGCGCGTGTCGAACGCATAATCACCCTCAAGAGCCTGTCCCTGGAATTAAGTCTGATGCCGGTAAGTGGGAAACGCGACCGCATCAACATAGAATAGTAAAGGTAAATGGCGATGAGCTGGAGATCTTTGCCAGGCTGTTTGAAGATGGGGGAACCCCGGCCATCGAATCCCGTTTGCCGCACGTACACGCGCGCGAAATTCTTGCGGTGATCAAACGTATAAGCAAAGCCCCGACCCACGTCGGCGATATTTCAGAAGCAATCTGTGCAACCATGATGTTTGACGAATCCAAGGCTCAGCGGAACGGGGTAACAACGCGCGCCGAATCGCCTTCTTTCCAGCCCGAAGCTCAAGACGAGTGGGTTATGTCCGGCCCGCATTTTCATGTCGGGACACCGTTCAACCGATCTGCCAGAACAGACTGTACACATAACAACGCTTATGATGATGTAGACTTGACTCGAATAGAAGCTGACTACCTTCCGAGGGCCGTATATCGTCCCGGCAATCAGGCGAGAGACCTCTACAGTTTCGAGCGACAGATACAGCACTGGCCCGACCAAACAACCCCTTTGACCCGTCACAATCGTTATGTTCATCGAGCAATGGTGAGCCTGGGAACTGAACGGTCACTTATCAGCACGATAATGCCTGCGGGAGCCACTCATATCAATTCAGCTATGAGCGTGGCATTTCTAGACCCTAAAAATATGGTCGCATTCAGCGCCGCCACCTTCTCGGTTGTATATGACTTCCTATTGCGAATCACGGGTCGCTCAAATTTTCATTATGGTACGTTACGCAAGTTCCCCGTTATTGATGGGAAGCTGAACCAGCCGCTCATTCGACGGGGCCTCCGGCTGACCTGTTTATCTCTGGCCTACAAAAACCTCTGGAGCGAAGTTGCTGACGAATCAATCCGCCGGGAAGAGTGGACAGCAAACGACCCGCGCCTTTGCCACGAATTTGAATTGCCGTGGTGCGAACTCGACCCGACGAAGTGGGAATGGAAGACGCCACTGCGAAGCGATTTCGCGCGCCGCCAGGCATTGCTTGAAATTGATGTACTGGTCACGCTCGCGCTTGGGCTCACGCTTGAAGAGCTGCTCACAATCTACCGCGTGCAGTTTCCTGTGATGCGGCAATACGAGCTTGTAGACGAATACGACGCTCGCGGTCGCCACATACCAAACACGGCGCGCAAGAATCAGGGCGGAACGGAATTTCGCGCCGCCCTCGAAGAATGGAAAGCCGCAGGCAATGATCCGCGCGACCCGAACGCGCCGCCGCTCACCGTCTCGTGGCAAATTGATGACGGATTGAAGACGGTCGCCAAAACATTCTATCCGCCTTTCGCCAAAGTTGATCGCGAAGCCGATTACGAGCGGGCATACGAAGTCTTTCAAAAGCGGTATGGAGATCAGTCGTAACCATACTTCTTGTTCATCATTAGCGCCTTGCATTCAAGTCAATCGAAATTAATTGAGGCCCCGGCACAAATCGGAGCCGGAACTCATAAGATGTCAACGAGTTGCTTGACATGCTCTGGATTTTCGCCTTGCTCATGAAGATACAACATCATCAACTGATAGGCCGCTACCCACAGCACCCCGATGCTTGCGTTGTTTGCCAGTCCTTTCATCCACGCCGGCTCTATGTCGAAGCATTGATCCAGCCTATCAAAAAATGGCTCGATGCTCACTTTCCGTCTCCCATACACATTCAGATTATTCTCATACAGACTTGCGTATCGTCTTCTCTTTGGTGTGGTTCTGTTCTTAACTTCTATCGGCACTATCAAACATCTCTCCAGCAAGTGTTTCTCATATCGCTCGACTTCATCTCTCAACCCAGGGTCATCGTAATGTGTATCGCCCAACACTTTCTTTACTTCATCGGGCAGCAAGCCTCCCAACTGGCGAGCTATTTTAGCTTCCGGGAGAGAGTTTTTAGTGAAATCGCTCCATATAGGGACGATAGGCAGACCGGGCGTGGCAGTGACTGCGATGTGAGAACCGTAGCCTTGCACCCATCCTCGATAATAAGACTTCGACCACGAGCTGTCGCGATCAACTCCTCTGAGGCCCGCAGGGATTTTATTGAGCTGTCGGTCTGCCTTGTGCCAAAGCGGTCCCTGAGCCTTGATCATCTTCTTATCAACAGCGACTACCTCAGCCGAAGTCAGGGCGCGCTTGATCAACTCACGCGCCCAAGCTCGAATCTGGCGCTTGACGGCGGGCTTCAACTTCTTGAGGCGCTTGCGCAAGGTAGATTCATCGGGCATCTGGTGAAGACCGCAAGCAGTGAGGAGGTCTGGGTGAGCCAGAAGGTAGCGATACAATGCAGCAAATTGTTTGATACGTTTGAGCACCATCAGCATAAAGACTCTAAGCATCACCAATTCAGAGTAGTCATATGGACGACCTGGTTTAGCTTTAGTAGGTGGCGCATAGATTTCGCCCACTTTTTCCAGTATTTTAATGAGGTGGTTGTCGGTGGTAAGCATGTTTGTCTCCTTGTCAAGACAAACCATACCATCTCAACCACTTGGCCCCGGTCTTTGTGCCGGGGCCTCAATTAATTAACCCAAGTTGCTATTTGAGCGATTGCGCCGGAGGTGCGCGGGGACATCTTTCGCCCTTCCAGGGCTTGAAGGTTGGTTTATGCAAAGTCCGGTGGTTTCACCACCGGCTAATATCTTGCGTCTTGATTACTGGCAACCTGGATTAATTAAAACAGCGCAGGTTCGGTCTATGCAACGCCGGTCGCCGCCGCCAGTCACTTTCCGTTATACGCAATTCTTGCGTGATTTTGTTAGAGATTTACGTCTTTAATGAAGTATTATCTGGCTATCGGTCTTAATTTAACCAAGAGGAATTCATATGAAAACTCTTCTCCGGTTTACGCCCCCAACGCTTATGGCAATTTTATTGACCTCCGCAAGCATAGAAGCGCGGTCTTCTATTTCAATCGGCCTGATTAGATTGCAACCCCCGGTCAGGCAGATCACTGCCGGCAGCGACCCGCGCGAGGTATTAACAAAGGCTTGGGCCGCAATGGACACAGTCAAATCATTTCGCATTCGTATAGAGAGGCCCGCTGCCGGCCCCGATCATACATACGTAACAGAGTTCGTATCTCCGGATCGATATCACACAACCCGGAAGAATTGGGAGGCAATAAGTATCGGAGATGAACATTATGTAAAGAAGGGTGATGAACCCTGGGTCAAGGTCGGGCGCAGAATAGACGGTAGTAATAATAATGCCAGCATAGTTCTAAAACTCCACAAACATAATCGGGCCGACATTATGAAATTGGCCAGAGATGTTAAGCTCATAGGGGCTGATGCGATAGACGGTGTTGAATCACTGTTATACGAATACGACCTGTATGATCGATATAAAGATATCCTGATTATGAAGTTGAAGGTATGGGTTGGGATAGCGGACGGCCTGCTGCGCAAAGCCGAATGTCAGTTTCAAATGAGATCATCTAAGGCTACAACGATCGATACTTATTATGATTACAATGCAGATATTAAAATCGAGCCTCCTGCCGTAAAGGAGACTCAAGACTCAAAAGAAGGGGAAATCAGAACAGGCTTAGGCTCGGGTCGCGGGTATAATATGGGCGGCGGCGTCCCCTCGCCCGGCAATCTCAACCCCGACGGCTCGGCCAAAACGGTTGACGCCAGGCCTGTATTGTTGAACCGGCCTCAGCCTCTTTACACGGAGGAAGCGCGCAAGAACAAGGTTCAAGGCACGGTTCGCGTGCGCATACTGGTCGGCGGTGACGGCAGAGTCAAGCGAGCGTCTATCATTACGGGCTTGCCTGACGGGTTGAATGAAATGGCGTTGCAAGCCGCTCACAGGATGCAATTCAAACCGGCGATGAAGGACGGTCAGCCTATTGCCTACTGGCTTAACAATGTCTTGTTCAAATTCAGGATAGATAAATAGTAAATGCACGAAGAAGCCTGACAGTTAGCCGCAGGAACTAATCGTGCGCAGATAGTATTTCCTTCGAATATTTATTCGATGACAGCAATACTTAATCCCGATAATAGTTGGAGTATCAAGGTGACTTCTGAAGTAATCGAAGGATAAGCTCCAGCTCGCAAAAGCAACTTTGAATCAGAATAAGTGTGTTGTAATAATCCAGCTTTCGATTGTTAGCCTGCTTTGAGACGAATTATCAAGCTGCTCTTAAGGAGAGTTTACAGGTACGCGATAGCGTCTTGGCGTTTCAAACGAACTTCGCGGCCTCACTCAACCCAGTTCGAACAGTAAGTTCAGCCATGTTACTTCTCTACTGTATTACCACCTCGCCTCTCACGGGCGAATCTCTAACTCAAATTAGAGGACTAACACTCCAAGTGTGATCCCGACTGAGCACCACTCCCATCATAGTGACACCAACGGGGAATTCTATGCCTGCCCAATCCAGTATTGAATCTGTATCCAGTACCTGACCCTGTATATAGCTGCCGAAGGTGATCCGGTATTTAGGAGAGGGAGTTATTTCGAGATTCATATCAGCTTCCGCTTGTACGACAAGAGAGGCTAGCCCAGACATGCCAATACCAACAGAAAATTGATTTGAAGGTAGGGTCCATTCTGTCCGTATATACAAGCGACCTTCTTTAGGGCCTCGTGTAAGATCTTCGAATGTATAGACGCTATCATGTTTTGCAAGCTTAACTTCGTTTTTGTCCGATAGATTGGCTTCCCAGGTTTGAGTAGCGTTAAAGATATCATTGATGTTTAGTGGGCCAGTTTCAGCCCAAACAAAATCGTAATCATACGTCCATTGAAAGCCTAACAATGTGGTTGGATGTACAGTTTTTACGAGCCATGCCAAAGACATAATATTGGAACTAATTCCATCAGCTTGGTAAATACATACGTCACCCGATTCTTTGAAGTTATTCATAAACACGACAGTATATACTCTGCCAGTTGACCCCGATCTACCTAATGCAGTGTTCCTCGTCATCATTTCGTTTCTCTCTTCTCTGAGTCAGATTGGACCATTTCCAATATGTCTTGTCGGGCGATTCCAAGGGGATCTCCTCAGCAAATTAAGTTCTGGCCGAGAACATTTCCTCAGATTTTCGCATGATCAATTTTAGGCGCCCATTCTGCTAACCATTAACTATCAGATCACAAATAGAATAACATTTTTGAATACGATGAGTATGAACTAAAATTCATACTATATGTAATGATTATTCCTTATAATGACAGCGTCATTCACTAGGTTGCCGATTGACCTCTTATTACTTCATCTTCCTAATGGATGATCCAAAGTAAAAGGTATTACGACCCGTGTATGATCGCCTCCTCGCTATTAATGGCCTACAGAATGAAATATGGCCATGAATTGTTATCCTGGAAAGAAGTTGTTACATCTCAGAGGCCAATGGCTAGTATACCTCTGTGTTAGCTGTTTTGTGCAAGAGCTCGGTAAGTCGCATCGGGTGAGTTTATCAATGAAAAGGAAAATAGCAACAACTTTTACTGGGAGCCGAAGAGCGGGACAAAGAATGAAGGAGACTTCTAACTGTAGATACACTACTTCAGACGAGCCAGAGGGTGATAGAGAGATGCGCCTTCGCAAAGCCATCAGTGATCTAGTTCTCAAGCAACGCAAGTATCGTGAAGGAGCAATCACCCAGGAGGAACTGGCTTTCCGATCAGGAATCTCTTACGAACACATTAATCATATTGAGAATTATAAGACAACGCCCTCCATAGAGGTTTTAGATAGAATAGCCCGATCTCTAGGGTTTCATCGTGTATCGGAATTTCTGTCTTGTGATGAAAGCAAGTTGTTATAGCAACGAGCCGATACAGCTATATCCTATGCTCTGATACCTGATTCTATGAAGCAGTCGGAGAATCCGAGTTGGCATAAGTGAACTGACAAATCAGCTTCATTATGCTTGACCCGGTAAAGAGTTGGTTTCTCACTATAGCGGAAACGCTAAATCGCAAAAAGGAAAGATGGAATTATGAATGAACAAGTAAACTATACCCTGATCTTTAAAAACAATTCAACCCTTCCAGGAAACGCATGTGTTTATCAAAAGGATCCTGGATTTGGACCCAATATCATGTCTCTGGCATGGTTCTCGAAATATGCTTTTCAAACTACTCAGTTGACTTTCCAGTGGAAGGTTGACTACAGCTTCGTGTGGTCTCAAACAGGCCAGCTAATACCAGGGGTCATATTTGCAGCCAGCCAGTACTGGCCTGCCGATCTGTCTACCTCAAACAAGGTCACATTTACTAATCAGGCTGGAGCTTATACCTTCAAGGACCAGGTGCCGGGACCTACTCAGGGTTCTTTGTATATATATGAGGATGGGAAACTTCCTTCAAACCAAGCTTCTGTTGGGATCGGCATGTCCGGCTATGGTACTTTCGTACAACAGGCGCAGCCCAACTTGGAACTAGCTTTCACGCCGCATCCTGAATACTGGATCACCTTCGGCAACTACACCCAGGGTCAGGTGCTGAACGTACAGTCTATTACCCAAGCAGCGAGAGTTGAGTTTCCTGTTAATGTCTTCTCGATGACAGCGATCCTGAACCCGGATAACACATGGACAATCAATTCAACCGCTGCGGTAAATGCTGCTTTCGTCAATGCAAGGATGATGAATCCCAAAGCGCAATGGGGAGTATCCGAAAAGGCCCCCGAAGACGCTTCGCTAATACGCGAGTATGCGTGATTCATTTGGAGGTAGGATTTACTTCTCAGAGGCTAATTCCACTGCGGCTCATAAGCAAGTAATTATCACTCCAAACTGATATATAGAACTGGAGAGCGGCTAGTGGAGTATGCGCAAACCGGCTAGACGGCGCTTGGAGCGATGCTTCCGAGTCCGCGCCGGGTGCCCCGCGCCTAGTGGGTGTGCAAGCGATTATCCGCGAGATTAGGGGCATCCGGCTACGTTGCTTTTCTTCAGTGCATAGATGGCTCATTCAATGTTGGTTAGGATTCTCACTTCAAGTAAACACTTGAGGTCTATCCCGACCCTAATAGCTTGGCTAGGGAGGAAATTATGGCAAATGGAAATCCAGAGGGCCAGTATACAAATGTAATTGTTCATCCCATACAGAATGGACAGGGGCAACTATCTAATGGCACGGGCACGTTCTCTTCTTTCGGTATGTTTTCCTGTGGGACATTCTCTCAGGACAACCTTCCGGAAATAGATAAATTCTACAACATATCCGGTTATCACAATGGGACAAAATATGATTTTCCCGGCTGGGTATGTAAAAATAGCGGCGCGACCAGCGACTTCAAGGATAAATAGTAAGGATTAGACCTGAAAGTATTAGGGCGCTGCTGTTTGAAGAATCTTAAGCACAAAGGTCTATCAATTCCTGGCAACTTATGCCGCAAGTAGCTGAAAAGAAGTAATGAGAGTTTAAGAAATGCAGGCACGATCATTTCCGGGATCCTGTAACTACTTGGTGTGCAGTTGCCAGGAATTGCTGTATTCGATAATCTGCTCAAAGGCTTTCATATCTACGTCTGCCTCTTTTTTCGAGATTGTTTGGAATTGTCGGCGCTCGCTTCTTGCCCCCCGTTGCTGGCGGATCTCGCGCGACTCAGAGGCTCTTGATACCAGCGGGCTCCCGTTCTGTATTCCTCTTCGTTTCGGCCCAACAGGGCGAGCGAGCGATTAGGCTGTATGTGAGCGCTCGCGACAATGATCGTATTTATCAGCGCCATCGGAGCCACGTATGAGCCGGTAAAAGAAGGGCTGCTGGTCGATGCGAGCAGATAATCATCACAGTGCATTGCTATAGGTGTGGTGGCGCTGTCGGTAATGCCGAAAGTGGGTACGCCGCGCTCGCGAGCCCGCAGGACTGACTCTACTGTCTCTCTGAGGCACCGCCTGAAGCTGATGGCTACGAGCAGATCCTTGGCGGTCAAAACATTGATCTTGTGTTGCAGGTTCCCCCTGCTTCCGACCGGCGCCTCGGCATCGATGCCGAGAGGCGTCAGCCCATATGCGAGAAACCATGCGAGCGAAGCAGCCAGGTTGACTCCGACAACCAGAATTCGCCGCGAGCGATGGATCATCTTTGCCAGCTCCACTACACGGGCCGCATCAAGGCTTGATCTGAGCACGCTTAAACTCTCGGTATCTCTTTCCACACAGTAATGAATCTGGTCAGGCAGGCTTCGTTTCTCTCGCGTGGCGGCCTTTAGCACTGCGTATGGCGTTATCTGCTTGACGAAATGCTGGCGCAGGTCTGCCGCGAAATCCGCGAAGCGTTCGTAGCCTAATGCCTGGACTGTGCGCACGATGGTCGAGGCGTCAACGTTGTAACGCTTCGCCATCTCGTGAGAAGAAAGAAAGAAAGTCTCTTCGTTGTTGTCCAAAATCGCCCTGATCAATTGACGGCGGCTGCGACTCAATTGCGATTGAGCGAAGCGGACCTCAAGAGATGTGGATAAAGCCTCGCTTTGATTCCCATCTTTTTCACTCGGCCTGTTTCTGGTCGTCATGTCTCCCTCACGGTCTGTCTTTGCCGGATTCATTTATAGCGCCGAATCATCTTTTTAGGGCACGGATGTTTTTGACTCTCCCGGCATTCATTGCTCGAAAAGATTTCTGATACCTTAATACTACCGCACTTCTCATCTCTTACCTTCTATTACCTCGACAGTCTCGGTCCGGTTATTAATGTAATCGATATCCACATCGAACCCCAGCCCTGCGCCGCGAGGAACCTCTACCGTACCATCGGGCGCAACGCTCACTTCCGGCTCAATAACATCGCGAGCGAAATAGCGGGAACTGGCCGAGACGTCGCCGGGGAGCGTGAAGCCGGGAAGGCTGGCGAGGGCGATGTTGTGCGCGCGACCTATGCCCGACTCAAGCATCCCACCACACCAGACAGGGATGCTCTTTGAGAGGCACAAATCATGAATGGCAAGCGCCTGTGAATACCCGCCCACACGCCCGACCTTGATATTGATCACCCGACAGCTTTCCATATCAAGGGCTTTCCTGGCTTGCCGAAGACCGGTGATGCTTTCGTCCAGACATATTGGCGTCGTTATCTCGCGTTGCAGCCGCGAGTGATCCAGCAGGTCGTCATGGTCTAGAGGCTGCTCGATCATCAAAAGATCGAAATCATCGAGCGCTTTCAGATGATCCTTGTCGCCAAGCGTATAAGCCGAATTGGCGTTCAACTGAAAGCAGGATATTCGGATGATGCCGCCGCACCTCGGCCACCACATCCGTATCCCAGCCCTGTTTGATCTTGAGCTTGATTCGCCGATAACCCAAAGCCAGGTAGCGATCGACCTGGGCTATAAGCTGGGCGAGCGTGGGCTGAATGCCAAGGCTCACGCCGACGGGGATGCGCGAACGCGCGCCCCCGATTAGCGAGGAGAGCGAGCGATTCTTCAACCGCGCAAGCAAGTCCATGTATGCGAGTTCCAACCCGGCCTTGGCCATGTTGTGCCCGCGAAACGGGGCGAATCGTTCCGCCATCTCGCCCAGGCCCGCTACGGGTTTGCTCATCAACGCAGGCCCGAGGAAATCCCGAATGACATGCAGGGCTGTGCCGACGGTTCTCGTAGCTGTAGCGGGGCTCTTCGGCGGCTACCACTTCGCCCCACCCTTTCAGCCCATCCGCTTCGACGCTGACCAGGAATATAAGCCGCGAGTCTATACTTCCGAAGCTGGTCTCGAACGGTTCATTCAAAGGTAAGCGGATAAGACGAACCTCCGCTTTGTCTATCCTGATGCTCTCTTCGGAAGGGGAATGCTCGGCGCCATCTGAAATGTTAAAGGTGTGTCGCATGGCGTGAGGACGATAACACACCGTTTTTCAAATTGCAACAATCGTTGTATTCCTGTTGACATTCTGCAACGACAGGTGTTATATAACCGCCACGCTAATGAGAGGTGTGTGCCTCTTGGGGATTATCTGCCGGACACCTCTCAGAGACTGTTCCTTGAGTAATGTTCATGAAAGGAGAAGTTATGAAAAGGATTTTCCTGACACCGATATGCAGATTGACAGGCAAAGGCGCACAAGCCCGGCCGAGGAGATATGGCTCCTCACTTATAGTCCTTTCGCTCACTCTTTTCATGCTCCATCCCCTGTCGCCGGACGCTTCGGCCCAGACCACCACTTCCACGATTGAAGGGACCGTCACGGATACTAATGGAGCGGTGATCGCCGGCGCAGAGATCAAGGTGATCGGGACGACGCTCGCGTCCGAGCGCAGCACAAGGTCCGACGCGGAGGGCTTCTATCGCCTCACGGCGTTACCCGCCGGAACCTACACGTTGACGATCTCGCAGAGCGGCTTTGCTTCGCGCACCTCCAAAATCGAGCTGACGCTCAACCGCGTTGTGACTTTTGATGTCCAGCTCCAGGTCGGGACTGTCGCGGGAGAGGTGGTTGACGTCAGGTCGGACGAGTTGCCGTTGCTTGAGCCGAACGCGTCTGCCACAGGCTCGACCATCACCCCGCAACAGATTAGTGAACTGCCGGTCAACGGGCGGGACTACCTCGACCTGTTGCAACTCGTGCCCGGTGTGTCCATAAACCGGCAGGCCGACCCCGGCAGCGACGAAGCCACGCCGGTGCTGGGCGAGCGCAGCGGCAATAACAATTTTTTGATCGACGGGCTGCCGAACAAAGACACGGTCAACGGCGGGCCTGCCGCACAGTTCAATCAAGAGACGATTGCCGAATTTCAGGTGCTGACGACCGGCTACAAGGCCGAGTTCGGACAGGCGTCGGGGGCGATAATCAACGTCATCACCAAGAGCGGGGGGAATGAGTTTCACGGCGTCGCGTCGCTGTTTCATCGCAACGACGCTTTCGACTCGTCGAACTCTTTGGACCCGACACAGGAGGACGCGCCCACCCTCCGCAGGTTTGATTACAGTCTGGCGCTGGGCGGGCCGGTGATTAAAGATAAAGTCTTCTTCTTCGGCTCGTCGGAGCGGATCACTGAGAAACGCCAGCTCGATTTCTTGTTCCCGAGTACCGGAAATGCGAGTGTTGATCAACTGCTGCTTAACCAGGAGAGCCGGTTCGATAACCCGTCGCGCATATTCGAGACGCGAAACTTTTTGAAGTTTAACGAGCAGCTCGGGCGTCACCAGCTGACCCAGCAGGTGAATTATACCAATCGCGTCATAAGGGAGTTCCTGCCGCTCTCACAGTCAGGCAGTCTGCCTTCAACGCGAGACGATTTTGGGGAGCGCCATCTGCTGCTGGGATTCGGCGACACGTTCCTGTTGGGCGAGCAGGGCAATCCGTGGGTTGTGACGCTGCGCGGCGCGTATCGCGGCGAGCCTTCCGACACCCGCCCCTCTCACCCGGATGCCGGGGCGGCAACGGCCTTCAACGTCTTCAGCTCTACGACGACGGGCACCTTCTTTGGCGATCTGCCCGGCCTCAGTTTCGGCAACGCCGAGACGGCTTCGAACCTGGATCAGAAATACACCTCCCTGTCTGCCCACGCCGCCCGTCTCTTCGGCAGTCACGATGTAAAGTTCGGATGGAATTTCCTGCGGACGAAAGTCGATGGCGTCACGGCGCAGATATTGACCAATCAACTCTTCGCCACGGTCGATGACTTCGAGACGTTCGGGCCTATCAACTCGGGCTTCTTTACGGTCACGACAGTCGGGGGCTCACGCCCGAGGCTAACGAGATTCACCTGCGGAACAACTATAACGGGCTGTTCGCGCAGGATGATTGGAAGCTCCGCAGCAATCTCACTTTGAATCTCGGCCTCCGTTGGGACTACGACTCTGAATTCGCGAAGAAGCGGAATTTCTCGCCGCGCCTGGGCGTCGCCTGGGCGGTGACGGATAAAACGGTCGTGCGCGGGCACTTCGGCATATTTTACGATCAGTTCCGGCTGGGGCTGGCGCGCAACGTTCCTGCGTTCGGCGGCGCTGACCGCAGGGTGGTCCAGCCGTTTTCATACCCGCGTGGGTTTTTCGGGGTCCCGACTCTGGTTGTTGCCCTCGTCAACGCTTCGCTGTTCCCGCCCAACGGGCTGTGCATATCGCCCAGTCTGACCGATGCCCAGATTACGGCCAGCGGAGCGACGTGCCCGTTCGGGGGGCCGCTGGTCGGCATAGACAGGATCAACCGGGTGGTCGCGTCCGGGCGTAACCCCATCCCGGCCAACACGGTGATTAATGTCAGCAACGTCGAGGCGCTGTCGGGGCTGACGCCGGATCAGTTCGCAAATCAGGCCAGCGCCGCCGTCGGACGGCCTGCGGGATTCTTTTTCTTCGGGCCGTTCGGGGCGTTGACCCATGCCGCCATTCCCCCTCAGCCTTTCCCCACCAGCGTTGATGAAAGCTTCGATACTCCGCACACGCTCAGCTTCAGTGCCGGGCTACAGCGCGAGATCACGAAGGATATGGTGGTCGAGGTCGATTACTATCACCGTGAGATTCGCAACATCCTCGGCGTCCGCGAGACCAACCTCGCCTTCGAATCGCGCGTGTTGGGCCGCACTTTTTTACCGCCCTTCCCCGCAGGGCCAATCCGCACTTTCGGCCCCTGGTATGAAGGCACCTACGACGCGCTGGTCATCAACTTCAATAAGCGCTTCAACCGTCGCTTTCTTCTGGGCGCGAACTACACCTTTGCCAACGCCACGGACAATCAGCTTGGCATCGAGGTACTGCCCTCGGACAGCTTCGTCGGAATAGCGCCCGAAGTGACTGAACCCGGGACGGGCAAATCCAACAGCGGCGGTTCGTTCGTCGCCGCCACGGGCGCATTCGTCGCACAGGCCGGAACGTTTCTCAACGGCCCTGACTTTGATAAAGGCCCGTCCGATTTATCTGTGGATCACATCTTCCAGATCAACGGGCTGGTGGAGTTCCCCTGGCAGATTCAGGTCAGCAGCATCTTCCGGGCGCAGAGCGGCTTTCACTTCAGCCGCTCTGCGGCAGTCGCCGAGGACCCGGACGGCAACGGGACTTTCAACCTCATCGACCACGGGCCGGGCGCGGGACGCAATAACTTCACCGCTCAACCGTTCGTCAATCTCGATATGCGCTTCGCCAAGCGGTTCAATGTAGGCGAGCGGGTCAAGGCGCAAGTCCTGTTCGAGTTCTTCAATCTGCTGAACCGCAAGAACCCCGCCGCGGTTGAGACGAGCCGGACGTTGGTCGCACCCTTCTTTGGCGACAGAACCCAGGTATTGCCCGGACGAGAAGGGCAGATCGGAATCAGAATCGAGTTTTGATTCGCGGCCAAAACTGAAACATCATCAATAGCCATCCGCGACATCGGGGGGCCGGTTGAAATAAGGAGAGCTGACTTTGGACGAAGGACAGTCAGGAATGAATTTGAATACGAAGCAAAATAAGAAGCTCGTGACACGCCGCGAGGCGCTCAAGCGAGCGGCGTTGGCAAGCGCGGGCGCGCTCGTCGCGCCGATGCTCAGTCGCGGGCGATACCGGATTTTTGCCGGCTCGCCGAACCAATACTCCGCGCGAGCTATTGAGTTGGTCAATCGCTCCACGGTCATAGACATGCTAAGCGTGCCCACGCTCGACTTCGCCAAGGAGGCAAGATGGCTGACAGATCCCGAAAGCTTTAAGGCCGCCGATCTCAAGCCCTTCAAAGACTCGTGCATCAACGTCTTTCATGTCGCCTTTGGGTTGGGCGGGCCGAACGCTTACGAGAGCGCCCTGAAATACTTCGCGTCGTGGAACGCGTTTATTGCCGGCGGGGACGAGTTCTTCTGCCGAGTTGATAGCGCGGCAGACCTCGACCGCGTGAAGAGATCGGGCAAGGTGGGCCTCCTGCTCGGCCTGCAAAATTCGGATCAGTTCCGCCGCCCGGACGATGTAGACTTCTTTCGCGGGCTTGGCCAGCGCGTCTCGCAATTGACCTACAATTCGCGCAACCTCATCGGCAACGGCTCCACGGAGCGGCGTGACGAAGGCATTTCGGACTTTGGCGTTGCGATCATCGAGCGAATGAACAAAGTCGGCATGGCCGTTGACGTATCACATTGTGGCGACCGCACCACCCTTGACGCCTTCGAGATTTCCAAAAAGCCCGTCCTGATCACGCACTCCAACTGCCGCGCGCTCGTGCCGGGTCACCCGCGTTTGAAGACCGACGAGGCCATCAAAAAAGTTGGAGCGGCGGGGAGCGTTATGGGGATAACGGGCGTGCGGATGTTCGTTAAGGGTGACGAGCCGACAACTATCGAGCACGTGCTCGATCATTTCGATCACGTAAAGAAGCTGATCGGCCCCGAACATCTGGGCGTCGGCAGCGACATCGACCTGTACGGGTACGACGCGATGCCTGCGGAGCTGAACAAGCAACTGCGCGCCGGTTACAAAGGGAGCTACGCCTTTCGGGAGAAGATAGATGTCGAAGGGCTCAATCATCCGAAGCGGATGTTCGACCTGACCGAAGGGCTGATCCGCCGGAAGTACAGCGACAAGGATATCGAAGCGATACTCGGCGGAAACTTTAAGCGGGTGCTCGCACAGATATGGACGGTCTAGAGATATGGGAGTACGGGAGTGAAAGAAGATTCACCGCCGCAGACACAGAGGATGCATATGGCCGACGATGTGCTTCGCACGCGGCGGTCGCGCAGAGAAAACAGTATTCTTCTCTGCGCCCGCTCTGTGTTCTCTGTGTCTGCGGCGGTGAAATGTCTCTCCTATCCCGTACATTAGAATCGGAGGATTTGTTATGACGGGAGCCCGGATCGTGAAAAAAACAGCGGCTTTTATTCTTCTGATGGTCGCCTTAAACCTCTCCTCGGTGGTGTGGGGACAGGCTCCGAATTTGCCTAAGACCCCGACCAAAGAAGCGAGCGAGCAGTTGACGCCGGATAACCCTCCTTCCGGCACACACGAGTTAACGGCTCCTGACGTGGCGGCTTTTCTCGATGGAATAGTGCCGCTGCAACTTTTGCAGAATGACATCGCCGGCGCGACAGTCGCCATCGTCAAGGATGGGAAAGTTCTGTTCGCCAAAGGGTACGGTTACTCAGACGTTGCAAATAAAAAGACTGTCTCGCCGGATGAGACTCTGTTCCGGCCCGGGTCGGTATCCAAGCTCTTCACCTGGACGGCGGTGATGCAGATGGCTGAACAGGGCAAGCTCGACCTCGACCGCGACGTAAACGAATACCTCGATTTTAAGATTCCGGAAGCATACAACCAGCCCATCACACTTAAGAATATAATGACGCACACTCCGGGATTTGAGGAGCAGATTAAAGACCTCTTTGCAACCGGCACTGAAAGCCCCAACCTTGGAGAATACTTAAAGACGCACATCCCCGGGCGGATCTTTCCCCCCGGTACAACCCCGGCTTACTCAAACTATGCGACGGCGCTCGCGGGATATATTGTGGAGCGCGTGTCCGGCCAGCCGTTCAATGAATACATAGAGGCGAACATTTTCAAACCGCTGGCCATGACTCACTCAACTTTCGTTCAACCGCTCCCGCCCGCCCTGGCTCCATTCATGTCGAATGGTTATCAGCTCGCAAGCGACGAGGCGAAGCCGTTTGAAATGATAAACGCTTTTCCGGCCGGCAGTCTTAGCAGCTCGGCAAGCGATATGGCTCGATTCATCACCGCGCACCTGCAAGAAGGGCGATTGGGCGACGCGCAGATACTTCGCCCCGAGACCGTGCGCCTCATGCACAGCAGGCTTTTCGCTTTAGACGATGCGGCGAACGCGATGGCTTATGGCTTCTACGAAGAATCGCGTAACGGTCACCGGATCATAGGGCATGGCGGGGATACTGTCTATTTCCATAGCGATTTGCACCTGATTCCAGACGCGGGCGTAGGATTCTTTATTTCGTATAACAGCGCGGGCAAGGGAGAATCTTCGCCGAGAACGTTGCTTTGGGAAGCCCTTCTCGATCGTTATTTCCCACACATACCTCCCCCCACATCCGCATCGGCCAGCGCTACGGAAGATGCCAAAGCGGCAGGCGGCACCTATATGCTAAGCCGTCGGAGCGAGACGTCATTTTTGAAGGCGGCAACGCTGCTAGGAGAGTTCACCGTAGTGCCCGGCGAAGAGGGGATGATAGAGGTGGCGGAGCTGTCGGGCCCCAACGGCAAGCCCAAACGGTGGCGGGGAGTTGCGCCCATGACATTTCTCGAAGAGAACGGGCAGGAAAAACTTGTCTTTAAACCGGATCATGATGGCCGGATGATGATGGTCTTGCCCTACCCGTTTTTTGTCGGCCAACGCGTCGGGCTGTTTGAGAACAATGGGCTTCTCTTACCGGTGCTAGTAATCTCGCTGCTGATAATGATTCTGACGCTCGTGTTGTGGCCGGTCGCCTGGTTTGTGAGGAGACACTACGGTCGCAAGCTGGAACTGACGCCGACCGAACGGCGACTGCGCTTAGCCGTGCGGATCGTTTTTGCGCTGGACATAATCTTTATTGTGGCTATGACCGGGCTTATTCTTTACGGGCTCACGAATCTCGAAGTCTTCAGTGATCGCGGGAACACATGGTTTTATAGCATTCAGGTGATCGGTATAATCGGAGCAATTGGAACGCTGGTCGTGTTTTATAACGCGATAAAAGCCTGGGCGAATAAACAGAAAACCGTATGGTACAAGCTCCAGGCAACCATACTGGCGCTGGCCTGTCTCGGGTTTATATGGTTCGCCCTGGCGGGAAACCTGTTGCGCTTCAGTTCACATTACTGACTCTCAAATCGCTAGGGGAGGCGCGTAGTCACCAATTGCGCTATTTGGAATTACTGCTATAACACAATAGAGATCGGCCAGCGGATAAACAAAGCCGGGTGGTCACAAGATTACAAGAGGATGCGATTTGGACATTATCTGGGAGGAATTAATTTCCGGGCTGCCTGACACGAGGCAGTTGGTGCATGTCATTTTACGCCTGTTAGCAGCCACCCTGCTGGGCGCGGTAGTCGGGGTCCAGCGAGAACATGCCGGCAAGCCGGCAGGGTTGCGCACTCATATACTGGTATGCCTCGGCACGGCTGTCTTTGTCCTATCCTGCTCAGGGGTCGGCATGTCTATGGATGGGTTATCACGAGTGATCCAGGGCATCGTCACCGGCATCGGTTTTATAGGAGCAGGCTCCATACTCAAGGTGAGTGAGGAGCGAGACATAAAGGGGCTGACGACGGCGGCAGGCGTTTGGATGACGGCAGCTATAGGTGTATCGGTCGGGCTGGGCAGCCTGGGAGTAGCTCTGCTAAGCACCTTATTTACTCTGATAATTCTGGCGCTCGCCGGACCGCTAGAGCTTCGCGCTGAGAAGAAGCGCGCGGCAGAGAGCGAAGAGAAAAATAGCTAGGGTATGGCACAGAACGAAAGTGACGCCGGGGCACCCTGATTTGCGCCTTCAGCAGAGCGCGAAGCGAGTTTTTCATGCTTCGGTCGGTGGTGTTCGCCGCCCGCTATGCACTACGTCAGACGCCCTCACGCATGGATACCGGCGCCGGAGTCTCTCGTCGCAATGATGCGCTTTATTGCGACGAGAGACTCCACCGCCCGATCTATCACCTTTTATAATCCCGCGAGGGCAAGATTATTTTAGCGAATAGGCCTTGGCGCGACTGCCCTTATCGTTAGTTCACTGCCTCTCATCAATTGCAGATCATTGCGGCCCTGTACATAAACCGAGCCTGCGCCTGCGCCGCCGCCGAGCACTGCGCCTATCGCCGCGCCTTTACCGCCTCCGGCAATGGCCCCTATAATCGCGCCGACCGCTGCGCCTATACCCCCGCGCGTGACGGTCCGCTTGGTCTGGCTATCATCCTCGCGTACCTTTCCTTCGGTATCCAGGCTGACTTCCTCTCCATTCACTGTCCTGACGCTTTCAATGATTCCGTCGAACCTGTACGTCTGCCCGTTGGGCAGTCTGATTTGATTCAGGTTGAGCGCCATCTCCGTTCGCCCGCTGATTCGGCCTCCCCTGTCTACATCGCCAACGACGCCTTCGATTATCGCTCCCTCAAACTGCCGGGGCGACACGACGGTAAGCGTGAAACGGTCTCCGGCGCGCGCGCGCGCGGTGTCCAGATCTGTGTCCAGCCGGGTGACCAGAACCGTTCCGTCGGAAATGACAAAACCGTCCGTCCCCTGACCTGCGCCGGAGTAGTTAGGCCTTCCCGCGTTGTTAGGCCTTCCCGTGTAGACGTCCCATTGCGCGGTGTCGGAGACACGGTCGTAGACACTCTGAACTACAACGGGCTGCCCGAGCCGCTCCGAAGACAACCGGCGAGTCATGCGAAGGCGATTGCCGCGCTCAAGAGGTTCAAACGTAACCGAGAAATCGGTCGCCCGATTACCCGTCGAGTCAATCGTAAATTGACCTCGACTCAGCGTCGCACGTACTCGCGTCGTGCGAGTGCTGTTGGGGGATTGTTCGACGATTTCGCGCCCGTCGGCTTCGAACGTTGTCTGCGGCGCACGCGAGGAAGCAAGCGTTATGGTTCGCCCCTGTCTTTCGAGAGCGATCATCTCAGGAGCTTCCAGGCGAGCCAGCAGCGCATTGTAGGTTCGCTGCCGTTGATCGTCTGACAGGCTCCCCACCGCCCGCTCGACCGCAAGCCGTGCGTCCTCGCTTTGCGAGGTGTTGAGCCTGAACGTTCCGGTCCAGCGGTCGTTGACGCCAGAGCTATTTCGGTCGTTTACGCCAGAGTTGTTTTGCGGAAAGTTGCCCTGCGAAGAATTGCTCCAATTCCAAGAGACGTTGTAGTAGCCTGCGAGCGTGTTCAGATCATCCTTGAGCAGACTCCACTGACGCTCGGCATCGGTTCCTATCCTGCTTCGCTGCATGAATCTATCTATCAAGGCGGCGCGGTCAAGCACCGCTTGAACATCCGAGGCGGTGGACTCGCGAGCGTTGAAGCGCTCACGCAACTGGTCCGTCGCCTGCTCGAAATCGCTCACAAGCTGATTGACGTTATCTTCCCTGCGGGTGTTATCGAGCCGACTATTTTCGAGCGCCCTTTCCAGGCTTGTTCTAAAGTTGTTGGCGCGCTCCTCGATGCGCTGAATCAGTTGCTGCACGGCCCTGTCGTTAGTGCGATAGGGGCGCTGGTTCTGTGCCCATGTCGCCGTCGTCAGGCCCGCAAGCATCATCACAAGAGAAATTGAAAGTATCTGTTTTATCTTGGTCATCCCTTTTACCTCCGTCCTTTATAGTATGTGTACAAGACAGATTAATCATACGGAGCGAACGCTGGCCGTACAGATGCAGCCGAAAGCTCTATGATAAGTAGAAGTAGGCAAATCGGATGCCATATCAGCGTTGCAGTCTGTTAATAACCCTGGATGTCGCCGCAGAGGTGCTCGCCGGAATGAAGCGGCGGGCGGCGTGATCGCTCAAATCGGTTGTGCTATCATTGGCGCGGCCTTTAGAGCGGTTTTCAATTGAATGTACTGTATGCGAGAGACATCTCACCGCCGCAGACACAGAGAGCACAGAGCGGGCGCAGAGCAGACGTTGGTTTTCTCTGCGCCCGCTCTGTGCTCTCTGTGTCTGCGGCGGTGAATCTTCTTTCATTTCCTTACCCTCATTTGAAATTCGATCTAGGTAAATACCCGCTGACCGTTTTCTCTGAAAGCTATGGATAGTGGATCGCAACAATCAAAACTCAACATCAGGCTCCGGCAGTATCAGGCGCTCGCTCAAGCCGCCGAATCGATAGCCGCTCACCGCGATCTGAAATCGCTGCTCGAACTTCTCAAGGAACGACTACAGGTGGTTGTCAAGTTTGACGCCGTTCAGGTATTGCTTTATGACCCGAAACAGAACCTGATGCGGAGACACGTTCTGGAATCCCCCGCGCCCTCGCGCGACCATACCGAACTGACTGTTGAAGAATCTCTCGCCGGGTTGGCGTGGCAAACACAACAGCCCTTGCTGATAACCGATCTCGATTCTTATGAGAGTCGCTACCGGCGGGTTATCGTTGAGCTGCGCCAGTACGGGGTCAAGACTGCTTACTTCCTCCCGCTCACTTCGCAGGGACGGCGTCTGGGCGCGCTCGGTTTCTTCAGCCCTCAGGAAGCGGCCTGGGGCGAGGACGATCAGGAATTCCTCGAACACGTGGCGAAGATGGTAGCCGTCGCAGTTGACGACACTATCAACTTTGAAAGCGCCCGCGCGGCCAACGCAGAGCTGAAGCACAGTCTGGAACATCTGCGGCTGATGCTCGAAATCACTACCGCAGTGGTCTCGCAATTGGATCTGCGGGAACTCCTCACGGTCATCTCTTCCAGCATTCGCGAGGTGATAGAGATCGACATCGTCACGGTAGCGCTGTTCGATTACGAAAGCGGCCAGTTGCGCACAATCATGACCGATGCCGGGCAGGGGAATCGTCTCAGGGGGGAAGGGTTCCCGATCCCGCTCGAAGACACCCCCGCCGGTTTAGCCTTCACCTCCGGCCAGCCGGTCTTGCTCGATACGTTAGACCTGAACAGATTCCCCTCCGATGTGTCCAGGCAGGTCTATGAGAGCGGTTACAGGGCGGGCGGCAGCATCCCTCTGATTGTAAAGGGGCACAAGCTGGGAGTCCTGGGCTTCGCCTGCAAACGCGAGAATGCGTTTTCCGATAGCGACAAAAAACTGTTGTGTCAGGTCGCCAACCAGATCGCCATCGCGGTGGATAACGCGCTCAACTTCGAGCGGGCGCTCAAGGCTGAGCAGCAGGCGCGACAACAGTCCGAGCGCATCGAGTTGCTTTTGGAAATCAACAATGCGGTGGTCTCGAATCTCGATCTGCAAAGCCTCATGAAGGCCATCTCATTTAGTCTCGGCAAAATATCACAGTACGACGCCGTAGGGCTTGCTCTCTACGATCCTGAGAACCAATCAATTGCGCGCATACGCCAATCCCACCGATCAGGCTTTTGTTGACGAAGGGCAACCTATTCCCTTCGAAGGCTCCGCCCCCGGTCTGGCCTTCACGACGGGCCAGCCGGTCTTGCTCGACCGGGTTAAGGATAAAAGCTTTCACTCGGATTTCAACAGGCGATTCCGCGAAGCCGGTTTCAAGTCAGGCGGGGCGATCCCGCTCATCGCGCATGGCCGAAAGCTCGGCACCCTCGGTTTTGCCACTCTTCGCGAGGCCACCTTCTCTGATGATGAGGTGGAGCTGCTCTGCCAGGTCGCCAATCAGGTCGCGATTGCGGTCGAAAACGCCCTGGCATTTCGTGAGATCGAGGCGCTCAAGAACAAACTCGCCAGCGAGAAGCTCTACCTCGAAGATGAGATTCGCACCGAACACAATTTCGAAGAGATCATCGGCAGCAGCGCAGCACTCAAAAAGATTCTCAGGCAGGTGGAAACGGTCGCGCCTACGGATTCGACTGTTCTGATTTTCGGCGAGACGGGCACGGGAAAGGAACTGCTCGCCCGCGCCATTCACTCATTGAGCGGGCGGCGCGAGCGCACACTGGTAAAGCTCAACTGCGCGGCCATTCCGACGGGCTTGCTCGAAGCGGAACTCTTCGGCCACGAAAAAGGAGCATTCACCGGCGCGATCTCTCAACGCATAGGGCGGTTCGAGCTGGCGCACAAAGGCACTCTCTTTCTGGATGAAGTGGGCGACATCCCGCTTGAGTTGCAGCCAAAGCTACTGCGTGTGCTTCAGGAGCAGGAGTTCGAGCGGCTGGGAAGCACGCGAACGCAGCGTGTTGATGTGCGCCTGGTCGCCGCGACCAATAGCGACCTTGAACAGATGGTCGCCGACAGAAAATATCGCAGCGATCTGTATTATAGGCTTAACGTCTTTCCGATTACGATCCCGCCGCTGCGTGAGCGAAGGGAAGACATCCCGACGCTGGCTCGATACTTCACACAGAAATATGCGCGGCGTTTGAAGAAGCGCATCGAGACTATTTCGGCAGAGGCGATGGCTGCGCTCACAGGCTACGGCTGGCCGGGCAATGTGCGCGAACTCGAACACTTCATCGAACGCGCCGTCATCCTCACGCAAGGCCCTGACCTGGAAATCTCTCTCTCCGAATTGAGACCATCTGCGCCAGCCGCCCCCGCGGATATCTCTCCCGCGAGTATCTCCACACTCGAAGACGCTGAACGCGAGCACATCCTGCGCGCGCTCAATGAGGCCAACTGGGTTGTCGGTGGCCCAAACGGCGCGGCCGCGCGGCTGGGAATGAAACGAACGACACTCCAGTCCAGAATGCAGAAGCTCGGTCTTGATCGCGCCGGGTCGTAACCCTACAGAATACTTTTTCTTTATGCCTGTCGCGCCGAAAGCTCGGCACAAAGTGCTATCGACGCACAGTATGCAGGCGCTCGAATATCCCCGCGCGAGTTGTCAAATCTCTTGAATGCGAACACAGATTATCTTGATAGAGATCGAATGGCATGTCCCCGACACTGTTTTTTGAAGGGATGCCAATGTTATGAGTTTAGATATTTGTGTGAAGCTTGTGCAGGTGAATACAGCCTGCCTACCGTAGCGCAAGGTAGAACGAGGGAATTACTGACACGTTGCTGGTCATTAACCCGCCCGGTAGCTCGCAATATTGTTTGATTTCCGCCCGACAGTGATGGCGGTCTTGAGATGCTGACCAGAGAATTTACACCAGGCTTGTCTTATCTAATGGCCCAGTTTGCGGGAAAAAGAATCTCTTATGACGAGTAACTTAATCAGGTTTGCTGTCACAATAGTCTCTGTATTGATCCTCGTTTCGTCGATTCTCGTAGTGCGCGCTCAATTCGGCGCCCACGTGAGCGCCGCGATTGCCGTCGGACAAACCTCTGCCTTGGAAATAGCATCAGCGGCCACTTCGGGCCAGCAGAATGCGGTCGGCTCGGAACACTTCTTCCCGCCTGCATCGCGGGCTTTCGAGCCATTTCTTCTGTTGTTGCTCGGATCAATTCTTTTATCCATCGGCACAGTCATCAAGGTGCTGCTGACGCGAAAGCTGAAACAAAGGTAGGAATGATGAATGACGGGCGGTCAGATTGATCCCGCCCGCCACCCATTGACTCGTATTAGTTGAGAGGTGACCTATGTCGAGCTACAGACCTCGTTCGCTTTCCGAATACCTGCAAGTTATCTGGCGAAGAAAGTCGCTGTTTTTTTTAGTCGCCGCGGTATTGTTGATTTCAACATTTATCGTGATCGCCAGAATGCCTGACCTCTATCAATCTACCGCGTCAGTGGTCGTTGCGGGTAAACAAGAAGACCGCCAGATTATCGCATCCCGCGTCACGACTATCACTGAGAGGATAAACAGCCGTTCGTTCCTCGAACCGCTGATAGAGCGACACAACCTCTATTCAAGCGCTGTCGCGCGGGGCGCGATTGAATCTGCCGTCAACAGCATGCGCAAGGACATCAAGGTAAGCACAAAGTACCGTGGTGACAACCCCGAGATGCTCACGATCACTTTTCGCCACTCTGACCCGGAGACGGCAAAGAACGTGACCACAGACCTCGTCTCTACGTTCGACAGGATGAACAACGCCGTCGAGCAGCGCATGACAGAGCAGGCGAACAATATAACGACAGAGATTGCGCAGATAGAAGAGAGGTTGAATCAACTCGGCCAACAACGGGCCGTCGCCGCGTCCCGCAGCCGCGCCGAAAGCAGCGTGCGCGGCTCCTTTAACGAGATTCGCGCCCAGCGCGCCGCCGCCCAGTCGTCGGTCGAAACGCTCCTCGATAAACAATTCGCCCTCGAACAGCAGATTGCCGAGCAGAGGCGGCAGATAGCCGATCAAGAGAGGCTCGTAAAGGCTTCGCCTCGCGATGCCCGCTCGGGTAGCTCTTACGGGGTGCTGCTGGTTCGTAAAGCGGAGCTTGAAGCGCAACTGAAAGATTACCAGGCTCAGTATACGGACAAGAATCCCAAGATAATTCAGACGCAAAACCAGGTCGCCGAGATCAACCGCCAGATCAGTGAGCTGGCCTCGGGGCAGGGCGTTGTCGGCGATTCCCCGGAATCCCGCGAGCTTCGGTCGCTGGAGCGCGAGCTTGTGCGCATGCAGACTGAAATGACCATAGTACAGCGAGAGCTAGGGCGGAAGCAGCAGACGCTTTCGACGACGCCCCGCGTGGCGGTGACGGCGGCCCCGGCCCTTTCGGCGGACGCCTCTATTCCCAGCATCGCGTCGGAAACCGATTCGCAACGATTGCGGGACCGTTACAACCTGCTGCTCAGACAGCAGGACACGCTCGACCGCGACCGGCTCACGGCAGCCGGGCTCGAACCCGGAGTCTTCCAGATAATCGATATGCCCGCGCTGGCCGAGACGCCTTCCGGGCCTGATCGCATGAAACTCCGTTTGCTTGCGCTGGCCGCCGCGCTCGCCCTGGCTTTTATCGTAGTTGCCGCAATCGAGTTCCCTCGATTGTACGCGATCCGGGACGAACGAGACATCAATTATTACCTCGGCACGCGCGTAGTCGCGTTGATCCCCGAATCGCTCACACCGGCAGAGCGCGGTCTGAATCGCAGGGTCCTGCTGACGCGCAGAGTCGGCGTTCTGCTGGTCGCGGCGCTGCTTGTGCCCGGCCTGATATTCCTGCTCAACTACCTGCGCATCATACAGATCTTCGCAAACCGCTGGTGATTTCGGCTCCGGGCCAATCTGCGACGGGAGCCGTGAGTTAATCAACTAAGGGGGAATCAATGGGAAAAGTCCATGAAGCGTTGAAGAGAGCGGAAAAGGAGAACCAGCCCCTCTCTTCCCTGTTCAGAAGCGATGGCCGCGCGTCGCGGCCACAGGCGGTTGCGGCGGCGCGGCAGAAAAGCGATGATTTCGACTTCGTCAATTACTCGCTCAACACCCCGGCTGCGGCGGACCTGGAGCGCGAGATAACTTCTGACTTCTCACAACAGCCGGTCGGGCGACCTGCGCGCGAAATGGAACTCGATGTGACGCGGATCGATCCGCACCTCGTCACCTTCTACGATTTCGACCCTCGCGCCTCAGAGCAGTATAACAAGCTGGCATCGGCGATGATCTCCTCTTCCACGGAGCGGCGGCTGAAGCGAGTTATGATAGCGTCGGCTCATTCGGGCGAAGGCCGGACCTGCGTATTGCTCAATCTGGCCTGCGCGCTGGCGAGCGCCAAACAGCGTGTGCTTGTCGTCGACACAGACCTCTACAAACCTTCCGTGCTCCGTCTGCTCGGCATTGAAGCCGAAGTAGGAATGGCCGAAGCCGTCGCCCAGGAGGCGCCCGCGAGCGCGTTGACCATAAAAGTTCAGCCGCACGGCTTTGCCGTTTTGCCGACGCGAGAGCGCGTAGACAACTCCGCACAGCTTCTGGCATCGCCCGTCTTTCGCAATATGCTCGATGCCTTTGACAACGACTATGACTTCATCCTGTTCGATTCGCCGCCGCTGCTGGGGTCGGGTGAATCAAACTTGCTCAGGCGGTACTGTGATGCAACCCTTATGGTAATCAGATCGGGTAAGACCTCCTCGAAGCAACTGGAAAAGGCCATTGCATCTTTCAACGAAGACAACATCGTAGGCGTGGTCATTAACAGGGCTGCGTAGTGAGCCTCCGTAGTAGGCGACCGGCAATGATGATCTGTGATCTAAACAAGGGTAAAGGGTTGTTCCAATGATGTCCAGAAACAGATCAAGGGCATTATGCATTCTGGTCTTTGAAAGTTTGCTGACCTGCCTGTCGGCAGTAGTCGCAATATATATCAGGTTCGGCTCGGAAGCCGACCGGCTGCTTGTGAGCACGAGAGGTTGGCTGAAGATACTGCTTTCGATGGCAGTCGTTCAAGGAGCCTTTTACCTTTTCGACCTCTACGATTTCCGCATGATAAGGCAGAGGGGGACGCTCTATATTCAGCTCTTTCAGGCCATGGGACTGGCTTCGGTTATACTCGCGGTAATCTTCTACGCCGTGCCTGAGATGATGCTGGGTCGCGGAGTCTTTCTCGTAAGCCTCCTGTTGATGCTCTCGGTGATGGCCTGCTGGCGGGTCTTTGTAATGTGGCTTCTGGGCCACCCGCGCCTGACCGAGCGCGTGCTGATCCTGGGCACCGAAAAGTCCGCCATAGACCTGGCGCGCGAAATACTCGACCGCAAGGAGTTCGGCTATAAGGTGGTCGGGTTCGTCGGCGAAGACCCGCAACTGGTCGGCAAGAGCCTTATAAACCCTAGCGTAATCGGACTTACTTGCGATCTGGAAGATGTAGTGCGCAACTATCAGCCCGACCGCATAGTCGTGGCGGTCAATGACCGCCGGGGGCGGCTGCCGCTCGACCCGCTGCTCAGACTGAAGCTGTGCAATGACGTTGCCGTAGAAGAGTCCACTACGTTTTATGAAAGGCTTACGGGGAAGATCAGCACAGAGATGCTGCGCCCGAGCTGGCTAATATTCTCCACCGGCTCGCGCCGCATGCGCGTGTACAAACGCACGCGCAGGATCGTTGACGTCGCGTTGGCGGGGGTCGGCTTTCTCCTCTCGCTGCCCGTCATGGCGCTGGCCGCCATAGCAATCAAAATTGATTCGCGCGGCCCGGTCTTCTACCGCCAGGAGCGCGTGGGGATTCACAAGAAGGTCTTCCGGATAATCAAGCTGCGATCCATGTGCTTGGACGCAGAAAAGTATGGGCCGGTTTGGGCTAAGGACTGCGACCCTCGCGTCACGCGTGTGGGGCGCGTGATCCGAAAGCTTCGCATAGATGAGCTGCCGCAATTCATCAATGTGATACGCGGCGACATGAGCTTCATAGGGCCTCGCCCGGAACGCCCGGTCTTCGTCGATCAGCTCGAAGGCGAAAACCCATACTATGCGCAAAGGCACCTGGTTAAACCCGGGCTGACCGGATGGGCGCAGATACGCTATCCGTACGGCTCGTCAGTCGAAGACGCCATCGAGAAGCTTCAATACGATCTTTACTATATCAAGAACCAGTCATTCTTCCTCGATGCGATGATCACTTTTGAAACGGTAAGGATCGTTCTTTTCGGGAGGGGCGCGCGGTGAAGGCAAACGCAATCGAAAGCCTGGCGCAAGAAAAATCTTGACGACGGGCACCCCGCGTTCGGACCGCGCTCCTCTCCTGTTGTTCAATCGTTAATAGAGTCTTCTGGGGGTGAGTATGAGAAGAGAAGAGTTGAAGAGAGCACTACGGTATGGGCTTGTCGTGGTCGTGATAGCCATCGCGATTTCGGCCGGCGCCTACGGTCAGCAATCCCCGTCTACCCAATTCCGCACCGCCGACGATACGAAGGCGGCGCAAGCACAACAGCCGGAAACAAACAGCGCGGCAGACCCTTATTTCAAGGACATCTATAGACACTTCTACACGAGCTACAAGCTGGGCCCCGCCGACGAGTTGGCGATACGGGTGGTCGGCCAGCCAGACTACACCCTCGAAAAGGCTCAGGTGTCGCCGATGGGGCGGATCTATCACCCGCTCATAGGCGACGTCAACGTCGCAGGGCTTACGCTCGATCAGGCGACCGAGCGTTTGACGATAGAGTTCAGCCAGTTCATACGCGAGCCGAGGGTGAGCCTCTCGCTCATCGCCGCCAACAGCTCGCTCGTCGGGGTGCTGGGCGACGTGGCGCGTCCGGGCATCATCGTCATGTCAAGGCCGATGACTCTGCTCGACGCGATATCAGCTTCGGGGGGCGTCACAGACTATGGCAGCCAGTCGAATATCACGCTCGTGCGAAGGGCCGGTGATGGGACCATGCGCACGTCTAAAGTGAACATCAAGCGGGTGCTCGAAGGCAAAGCCACGGCTGAAGACAACGTGACGTTGCAGGCGGGCGACACGCTGATTGTCCATGGCAACGTGAAGAAGAAGATAGGCCTCGCCATGTCGACGTTCGGATTCGGGCGCTTTTTGGATTTCTTGGGGCGCCGTTATTAGCCTAAAGGAAGAATCATATGTTGGCTGTTGAAAAGACGAGAGTGAAGCCTGCTGATCTACCCGGTCTGCGCGATGTAGACCAGGGGGAAGAAGGGGTCCAACTAGACAAGCAGATTGGCGAGGGTGGTATATCCGAAACCATCCCGTATAACTCAAATCATTTGACGACCCCCTGGGGAGCCCAAATGAAAGACTCACGAACAATCGAGCAGACTCAGCTTTCGATCTTCGTGCGTGAGAGGCTTGCAGAGCTAGGGATGAAGCAGTCGGAGTTCTGCCGGTTGACGGGTTTTGATCAAGGCTTGCTGTCGAAGATACAAAGTTCGATGATCACCAACCTCAGCCTCGAAACCGCGCTCCGCCTGGCCATCGGTCTATCCGTACCTCCCCAAAAAATCTTCACGTTGATAGGTCGTACAGACCTGCACGCGCTGGTCAGGAGAGCCTATTCCGCAATGAGGAGTGATGCGTCCTCTACGGGAATGGACGAAGCGGCCGCGCCCGTGCGTGAAGTGAACAAATTGGCTCAGAGGGTTCATGGGCTGGGTCGCAGCCTTGAGCCGGTAATCAGCGTCCTATCTCATCTGGCTATAGTTCGGGGAGAGAAACCTAAAAGCCGCCATGCCGGAGAGCCCGCCGGGAAGCTAGGGTGAGGGAAGGCCGTATCGAAGCCCGTGTGCGAGTCGAAGCGATTAGCCGGATGACGCCGGTCTTTAAGCCCTGCCGTTAGGCCCGCGCTCGAATGGTCAAAGCCCCGGCCCGGCAGGGGCTCTTAATCGAAGGGGAGAGATGGAAAGCGCAATACGAATTGAAAAGTCTGCCGCCAGACGAACGGCGCGAGGCGCACACGGCCTGGCGTTCGCCGGATTGTTTGCTTTCACTTTACTGCTTTATGCCCGCCCAAACGAGTTGTTCCCCGAAGCCTTCGGAACATTTCCTATAATAAAAATCGTCGCGATTGCCACTCTGCTCTCTTACGTGGGTTCAAAGCTCTTGCATGGAGAGCCGCTCACCCTATGGCCCATAGAATTGAAGATGATCCTTGCGATCACGGCGCTCGGCATTCTGTTTGTCCCGGTAGCCGCCTCCCCCAACGAAAGCACCGATCTGCTGACGGATATGTTTTTGAAGGTGGTGGCCATCTTCATCCTGATGATTAACCTCATAAACACGCGCGAGCGGCTGAGGTCTATGCTGAAGCTGGTTGTAATCTGCGGCACCGTTCTCTCGCTTTTTGCCATCCTCAGTTACGTCCAGGGCAACCCCGGCCTGGGCACGATGGGGGCGGAGTCGGGCGGCAGGATCACAGGGCTGGTCGGGGGGATTTTTGAAAATCCGAACGATCTGGCCACCAGCCTTGACCTGTTGATCCCTCTCGCCGTCGCACTGGCGTTGACCCGCAGGGGGCTTGCGCGCGCAGCCTATTTCGCCTGCGCCGCGATACTCGCCATGGGCGTCATCATCACTTTTTCGCGCGGCGGGTTTCTGGGCTTGGTCGCAATGGCCGGGCTGCTATTGTGGAAAGTGGGCCGCCGTAACAAGGCAACGACCGCGCTTGCCATCGGCATAGTGGTAATGGTCTTTCTCATAGCGATGCCCGTAGGGTATTCGAGCCGCATAACCTCCATATTCGACACCTCGAGCGACCCGACAGGCTCTGCTCAGGCTCGCAAAGACTTGCTTGAACGCGCCGCGAGTGTTGCGGCCAACCATCTTGTCATCGGGGTGGGCATGGGCAATTACTCCATATATTCCATACACGAGCAGAGGGCGCACAACTCTTTCCTTGAGATATCGGCAGAACTCGGAGTGGCGGGCCTCATAGCCTACCTGGTTATGCTCTTCGCTCCGCTACGGTCGTTGCGCCGAATCGAGCAGGATAACTTCGCGGGACTTCGCCGGGGGCGGCAGGAGATCTATTACCTGGTCGCGGCCGTCCAGGCATCCCTGGTCGCATACATCGTCTGTAGCTGCTTCGGATCGATTCAATACCACTGGTTTTTGTACTACCCGCTCGCTTACGCCGTCGCACTTAAAAGGATTTGCGCTGCGGAGTCCGGCGTGATTGCGCTGAAAGACTCTATGACGAAAGCGCCTCGCGAAAAAGTCAGTGCGGTGCTTTGGAAATCACACCAGAAAAAGGGAGCGCTTCTGATAGGCGACGGCAAACAAACGGATTTCGATAACCGCTGACGCTGGTCAACGAGAGCATAAGCCATGGGAGCAGAGATAGTTTTCATAGCGTCGGTTGCGCTTCTGGCCTACACCTATGCTGGCTACTCGGCGCTCGTTTTCCTGTTGAGCCGGGTGTTCGCACGCCCGGTCCATCGCGCCGACATCACACCGAACGTCTCGGTGATAATCGCCGCCTACAATGAAGAGCGCGACATCGCCCGAAAGATTGAAAACACGCTCGCGCTCGATTACCCGAAAGAGAAGCTGGAGATCATAGTGGCTTCAGACTGCTCTACCGACGCCACTGACGAGATAGTCAGAGGCTACGAGAACCTCGGGGTGATACTGCACCGAAGGCCGGAGCGTATCGGAAAAAGCGTAGCGCAGAATCATTCGATGATGTTCTCAAAGGGCAATGTGCTCGTCTTTTCTGATGCCACGACTATGTACGAGCGAGACACTCTTAGAAAGATCGTACGAAGTTTTGCCGACCCGGACGTCGGCTGCGTGGCGGGCCGACTGGTTTATGTAAGCGGGTCGGATGCGGCCGTGGGTAAAGGCTGCCGCTCGTATTGGGGCTACGAAATATTCTTGAAAGGATGTGAAAGTCGCCTGGGATCGTTGATAGGCGTGAGCGGATGTTTGTACGCCGTCAGGCGCAGTAACTACGCGCGGATCGCGCTCGACATGAGCAGCGATTTCGTCATCGCAACCGTGATCCATTTGCAGGGCATGAGGACTGTGTACGACCCGGAAGCAGTCGCGACCGAGAACACAAACAAGCGCGGCAAAGATGAATTCCGCATGCGCGTGCGCGTGATCGAGCAGACTATGAGCGCGCTCGGGCGATACCGCGAAGTGCTCAACCCGCTCAAGCACGGGATCTATGCGCTGCAGATGATCTCGCACAAAGTTATGCGTTACGCCGCGCCGCTGTTTATGGTGACGCTCTTTGCGTCAAACCTGTTTTTGATCAACGCTTCAGAATTCTACCGGCTGATCTTCTTCGCTCAATCAACGTTCTATCTGGCGGCCCTTGTCGGCTGGGCCTCAAACAAAGCGGGACTAAAGATCGGCCCGCTTGCGCTCCCTTATTATTTTGCGCTCGCAAATGCCGCTTCGGTCGTCGCGTTCGCAAAATTTATGCGCGGCGAGGCCCACGTCACCTGGGAGCCTTTGCGCGAAGCCAGCCCGTCGGAAGGGGGATGACACTGATGAATAAGGCGGTTCTAAGGCTGAAAAAGCTGCGGGGAAAAACTATGCGTGAAATTAGCTATCGCGGCCGTCAAGAAGGCTTCAAAGTATGCGAGCGCTTATTCGGTTTAGGGACGGGAGAGTTGAGTGACAGCCGATTCTTCGGCGCGATCAAGCGCGGGCAGCGCGACTACTCGGCTGCCGACACTGCCGCTTACATACATAATCGCATCATGGCGTCGGTAGTTACCTCAAGCTACTGCCGCCCCAATTACTTTTTCCCCTCGCTAGGCCACCGTAAGGAGATCGCCCTCATAATGGAACAGCGGTTTTCGGACGAGCACAACGCCTTAATAGAACGCGCACACCGAGCGGCGCATGGAAAGTTCGACCTGCTTGGCCATTCAGATTTGAGCTTTGGAGTCCCCATAGACTGGCACCTGGAACCTGAGTCGGGCAAGCGCACCACGCTCGATCACTGGAGCCAGATCGATTACCTTAACCCGGAAGTGGCGGGCGACAAAAAGATCACCTGGGAGCTGAACCGTCACCAGCATTTCGTCACCCTCGGCCAGGCTTACTGGCTGACGGGCAATGAATGGTTTGCCTCCGTATTCGTCGCGCAGGCAACGTCGTGGATGGACTCTAACCCTCCGGGCAAAGGCATCAACTGGTCGAGCAGCCTGGAAGTCGGCTTCCGCTCAATATCCTGGCTGTGGGCCTTACACATGTTTGCAGGCTCGCCACAGCTGACCACGCGGTTCGTCATGCGATTGCTCAAGCACCTGATAGCGCATGGGCGTCACCTGGAGCTGTACCTCTCGCACTACTTCAGTCCCAATACACATTTGACCGGCGAAGCGCTCGCCCTTTTCTACATCGGCACGGCATTGCCCGAACTCAAGCGCGCCGCGAACTGGCGCAAGAAGGGGCTCGGCGTGCTTCTTGAGCAGCTTCAGACTCAGGTGCGGGATGATGGAGTATATTTCGAGCAGTCATCTTACTACCACCGTTACACTACGGACTTTTACATGCACCTGGTCATGCTTGCCGGCGCAAGCGGGGTCGGCTTACCGGCGGAAGTCGAGTGGAAGCTTGCCGACCTGATCGACCACCTGATGTGGATAACCAGGCCCGACGGCTCGACGCCCCTCATAGGCGATGACGATGGGGGACAGTTGATAAAACTGGGCGACCGCGCGACGGATGATTTTAGAGACACGCTCGCCACGGGCGCAGCCATTTTCGGTCGCGGGGATTTGAAAGCGGTCGCGGGCAAGGCTCCGGCTGAGCTTCTCTGGTTGTTGGGACCAGACGGCCTCAGTCGCTACGACGATCTCAAGAGCGAGCCTTCCAATCAGTGTTCCCGCGCGTTCAAAGCAAGCGGCTATTACGTAATGCGCGACGGCTGGGCCGACGACTCCAGCTCCGTTGTCGTAGATTGTGGGCCACATGGCGCACTCGCCTGCGGGCACGCGCATGCGGACGCGCTCTCGTTCGAATTCGCCGCGTTGGGCAAAACATGGCTGGTCGATCCTGGCACATTTACCTACACGGGCGACTCGCAAGCGCGCGACGAGTTCCGAGCTACTGAAGCGCATAACACAATCACTGTGGACGGCCAGTCGCAATCACTTCCCGCAGGCCCTTTCTCATGGAGCCGCGTCGCCGGGGCGAACATACGCGGCTTTTTCGCAGGCAACGGCTATGACTACTTCGAAGGCTCGCATTCCGGCTACGAGCGGCTGACCGATGCGGTTAGGCATCAACGGTCAATACTGTTTGTGAAGGCGGACGGCGAGCAAGGCGGGTTTGAAGAGCCTTCGCCCTATCTGGTCGTGCGCGACACTCTCGCTGCGCTTGATCACCACCGCTACGCGATTACATATCACCTCGCCCCAGGCTGCTCGGCGATTGCCGACGGTAACCGGGTAATAGTATCCGAGCCCGGAGGCGGAAGGCTGAATATCGCCGTGTTCGGCCAGTCACTGCCTCATGCCAGCGTAGTACAAGGTTGGGTTTCGCGCGGCTATGGCCGGCGCGAGCCTGCTTTAGTTGCTCATTTCGAAATTGAGGCCACGGGGCCGCAAGAATTCGCCACCTTCATCATGCCGTCGGCTGGCAAGAGGACGTTTCGCATTGAGCATAGTGTAGAGAACGCCTATAAAACCAGATTCAAAATCTATTCCGGTAGCGTGTTAGATGTGGTGGTCCTCGACGCAGCCTGTGGCGAGAGCGAATTCGGGTCCGTCTCCGCTCCGGAATCGCTGGCCTGGGCCCGGTTCGTTAATAACAAGGTGACTCGCGCCTGCCTGATTCGCGGAGGCTCTCTGGAAACCGACGAAGTCCCGTTACGAACTCCAATAGGCCCGGCATTCACAAGATGGGGTGTTATGTAACAACTGGTTCACCTTGCTATGACCCACAAAAGCCCACGACGGCGCAATGCGTCTTAAGAATAATTCTGTTACTGCATCCCCTGTAATGCCTACTATTTTTTCGTTGATCTAAAAGTGCGCGCCGAATAAGGCAACTTTCGAGAGTATCGAGAGTGCGTCCGAACATATCGTCGTATCGAGCCGCTTCAAAACCCCTCTGTAAAAGATAAAACCAAAAGGCACACGCTTTGCAATCAGTGCCTCTCAAGCAGGACTAAGCCCCGAAGTGAGTAGCCCCTTGTAGTACCCTTAGCACAGGTTCGTGACTACGGAACTTTGATCTTGATTACTGCCCCTCAGTAAAAGCTCACGGCCTGGCCCCTTCTTCATCGATTCGGCAATTTCAGGTTCTTCTCCGCCGGGTGGAGTTGTGAGTAGTTGTCTGCCTCCTCGCGTTGGTATTCGTGTCTCTTTTTGCGCAAGGGTTGAGGAAAAATAAAAAATGAAACGGTCTTTTATTATTTCTTTTCTGGTCATTCTCGCCATACTAATTTCAGTTCAAGTTCTGAGCGACAGATCATCGATCATAAGCAGGGCAGTTTTTGCGCAGAGCGCAAGCCAGCCCGAGCTGCCGCGCGTATACCTTAACACGACACACCCGACCGTCACGGGCGGGGTCTTTAATCTGAACGCAGGCGGCGACCTTCAAGCGGCGCTCAACGCGGCGCAGCCCGGCGATACGATAGTGCTACAGGCGGGCGCAGTCTTCACCGGAAATTTCACGCTGCCGGTCAAGACCGGGAGCAACTGGATTGTTATTCGCACGTCGAATCTAGCGGGCATCCCCGCAGAAGGCGCTCGTGTAAACTCGTCACATTCGTCCGCGATGCCCAAGGTGGTCACGCCTGACAGCGGGCCTGCGATAAAAACTGCGCCCGGAGCGCATCACTACCGTTTCGTCGGCGTCGAGTTTGGGATTGCTGCGGGCGTCACAAACAATTTTGGGATAGTGAACCTGGGTGATGGCGGCAGTGCTCAAAACTCTCTGAGCCTGGTCCCGCACGACCTTGTTATTGATCGCTGCTACATTCATGGCAATGCCACGGGGAACGTTTCGCGAGGCGTCGCGCTCAACAGCGCCTCGACTGCAATCATAGATTCTTACATTGCAAACTGTCATGGTGTCGGATTCGATACACAGGCCATTTGCGGTTGGAACGGCCCTGGGCCTTTCAAAATTGTGAACAACTATTTAGAAGGCGCTGGAGAGAATGTGATGTTCGGCGGCGCAGACCCGAAGGTAGCCAACCTCGTTCCGTCAGATATTGAATTCCAGCGAAACCTCTGTTCGAAGCCTTTGTCCTGGTCCCGAACCGAGCCAAACTACACGGGCATCGCCTGGTCTGTAAAGAATATCTTCGAGCTGAAGAATGCGCAGCGAGTCCTCATAAACGGCAACGTCTTCGAACATTGCTGGCTCGATGCGCAGGTAGGCTTCGCAATCCAGTTCACCGTGAGGAATCAGGAAGGGACAGCGCCGTGGTCCGTTGTGCAGGATGTGACCTTTACAAATAACATCGTGCGTCATTCGGCCGCGGGCATAAACTTCATAGGCCGCGATGACCTTCAACCCTGCCAGCAGACTCAGCGGATCAAAGTGCGAAACAATCTGTTCGCCGATATCGGCGGAACACGTTGGGGGGGGAACGGCAGACTGTTCCAGGTGATAGATGCGACCATCAACGTTCAAATAGATCACAACACCGCGTTTCAGGCCTCCAACATAGTGACAGCCGACGGCTCGCCGCATACAGGTTTCGTTTACACCAACAACCTTACTCCTCATAACGACTATGGCATAATGGGTTCGGGTTTCGGGGTTGGAAATACGACGCTCAACTACTACTTTCCTTTGTCTGCTTTTTCTAAGAACGTCCTCGTAGCCGGGCCGTCCTCAGTATACCCGGCGGGAAACTTTTTCCCGGCAAGCATGAGCGAAATTGGGTTTGTAGATTACGCGGGCGGCAATTATCGCCTTGTTTCTTCAAGCCCGTATAAGAATGGCGGGACCGATGGCCGCGATATCGGGGCAGACATTGATGCGATTCAAGTGGCGCTCGGCGAGCAACCTCCGTCAAACCAGCCTCCGGTTGTGAGCGCATCTGCGACCCCGATTTCGGGAAGCGCGCCTCTTACGGTTAGCTTCGCTTCTAACGCGACGGACCCGGATGGTGTCATAGCGGCTTATAGCTGGGACTTCGGTGACAGCGGCTCTTCGACGGTAGCCGCGCCGTCGCATGTTTATCAGAGCGCAGGCACATTCACTGCACGCGTCACTGTCACGGATAATGGCGGCGCGACCGCCAGCAGTTCCGTCACCGTCACCGTGACCGGCTCAACCTCTCCCCCGCCAACGAACGGCAACATAGTCTTATATGCGTCGGAAGCGACGAGAGTAGGCAACTGGCAAGTGGTGTCGGATGCAACTGCCGCAGGCGGGGCACGCATACATAATCCCGATCAGGGGGCGGCAAAACGGACCACCGCGCTTGCAAACCCGACCAATTACTTCGAGATGACCTTCAGCGCGCAGGCCAACACAGCCTACCGCTTGTGGATTAGAGGCAAAGCTCAAAATGACCAGTGGGCCAATGACTCAGTCTTTATACAGTTCTCGGGCAGCGTCACAAGCAGCCAGGCAGCGACCTACAGGATAGGGACTACTTCTGCAACAGAGATGAACCTTGAAGACTGCTCTGGGTGCGGAGTACAGGGATGGGGCTGGCAAGACAACGGTTGGGGAGTGGGCGTGATGGGACCCCAGATATATTTTCAGACGACAGGGCCACAGACTATTCGGGTGCAGGTGCGTGAAGACGGATTATCGATAGACCAGATAGTGTTGTCGCCGACAACATACTTAAGCAGCTCGCCGGGCGCGTTGAAGAATGACACCACGATTCTTCCTAAGAACATCGCGCCGCCAAGCAATCAGCCGCCGCAAGTTACTATCAACGCGTCGGCGACCTCAGGCGCGGCTCCGCTGGCAGTCAATTTCACATCTTCTGCTTCCGACCCTGACGGAACTATAGCTTCTTACAGCTGGACGTTTGGCAACGGCAACACGTCATCACAGCCGAACCCTGCAAACACCTACCAGACGACAGGGACTTATACTGCGAGGCTGACGGTAACAGACAATCAGGGCGCGACCGCAAGCGCCGAAACAACGATCACAGTAGTCTCTTCGGCCGCGCCGACAGTCAACTTAACAGCTCCCAACACGAATGAAAGTCTGACGGGCGGATTGGTATACACGATCACCTGGACGGCGACGGGCAACTCCATAGTCAGGCACGCCATACAGCTCTCGCTCGACGGCGGGAGTACCTGGAGCGATGTCGATTCCAACGTTTCGGCGACCGCGAGAAGCTACTTGTGGTCGGTGCCCATTGCGCAGACCAAGAAAGGTCGAATACGCGTGAGGGCTTACGACAACCAGGGAAGAATGGGGGAAGACATGAGCGCGGCGAATTTCAGCATTATTGTACGCAGGCCCAGGTTGCCCCGCTGAGGCGTCTGTAATAAGTACTTTCAGGCTTGATTGCCTGATGGATTGAGATAATCCTGCGGTCGGTTTCCGTGCAATTCCTAAAGGAATGCTCAGGAAGCCGACCGCTTTTCTTTGCCCAACAATATACTCCCTTTTTTGCAAACCTACCGGCGTTTTGAGTTTAGAAATCGATGTGAGGCTTGTATCTAGTAGAGCGGTGCAACTGGCAAACTTGATGAAAATCCCCCGCCCGCCGCGCCCTTCACAGGATGCCGAAATAATGAGGCAGAACAGCCCAGTTCTTTTTATGCAACTCAGATTATGTTGTTTTCAACAATTTCTCGCTTGCTCCTATTGAAAGGGGCGCAGCCGAAGAATCTTCTGTGAGGTCTTGGAAGATATGAGTGACAAGAAACTGCGCATCGTTTTGCTCACGCACGGGGGGTGCGAAAAGGCGCTTGAGCGGCTAATGGCGCTCGACGCAATCGAGATCGCGGGCGTATTTATTGAGACAGACGTGATTCGCCGCTCGGGCCTGGTCGAAAAAGTGAAGCGCTCGATTCGCTACGACGGCTATGGGGCTACAGTCGGGAAATTTGCCCGCAAATTCATAGGGACTCGCCGCTCGGGGGAAGTCGAAGCGATTGAAAACGGCAGGGATGCCGTTCGCAAGGTTGCGGAAGATCACAATGTTCCGGTCCATTCGGTCGGCAACTTTCACTCGGAAACATCGATAGCCCTGCTGCGAGCCGCCGAAGCCGATCTGGGCGTCGTTTTGGGGACTAACATCCTCAAAGAACCCGTCTTCAAAGCGCCGAAGCTAGGCTCGATCAACCTGCACCAGGGGCTGGCCCCCTTTTATCGCGGGTGTCCCGCCGTATTCTGGGAACTGTTCAACGGCGAGCGGGAAGTCGGCCTGACAGTCCACTTCGTCGAATCGAAAGTTGATACGGGCGAGATAATTTTGCAGCGCGTCGTGCCGCTCGAATATGACTACTCTTACGGCATGGATTTCGACCGATTCATAAACGATTATCGCGCGGGGCTGATTGGCCGCTGCGCACAGCTTGTGGCCGATGCGGTCAAAGCCCTGGCTGAAGGTACTGCGTCTCCGCGCCCGCAGGATACGAGCCTGGGTAAGAGATACCGGCTCCCGATCAAGAAAGAGAAAGACGAAATGCGCCGACGCCTGCGCCGGCGGCGGCAGTTCGCCGACAGCCGCCTCTCCCCGCAACAAGCGAGCGAGGGGCGCTTATGAAGGCAGGCTTGTTGAATGTAATGCAAGCCTTCGGCGTGTTTGCCCCGTTCCGGTTCGCGAACCGTAGTAAGGCGCTCATCCTTACTTACCACCGCTTCGGCGAACTTCGCGCCCTGACGATCGATGACGGCTATCTGGATGCTTACGAATTAAGCGTGCCTTATTTTAAGCAGGACTTATTTTAAGCAGGTCTTATTTTAAGCGGGTCTTATTCAAAGGGGTTCGAGAAATGTGCGGAATCTGCGGGATCGCAATTCCAAATAAGTTGAGTCGCAACATAGACGAGTCGCTGCTCAGAAGCATGCGCGACACGCTACAGCATCGCGGCCCGGATGATTCAGGCATCTTCTTCGGCGGCTCCGTGGGGTTGGGTCACCGACGCCTTGCAATAGTCAACCTCGCAGGCGGGCAGCAGCCCATGTCTAATGAGGATGGTACGGTTTGGATCGTTTTTAACGGCGAGATATACAACCACCTCGACATACGACCGAAGCTCGAACAGCAGGGACATATTTACCGCACGACCAGCGATACCGAAACTATCGTTCACCTTTACGAAGAGAAAGGTGCGCGGGCGGTTGAGGATCTGCGCGGGATGTTCGCCTTCGCAATATGGGATTGGAAGCGGCGAAAACTCGTGCTTGCGCGCGATAGGCTTGGGATAAAGCCGCTCTACTACACCATCTCTGATTATGGCGTAATCTGCTTTGCGTCGGAGATCAAAGCTCTTATAAAGGCGCGCGCCGTTAGAGCCGAACTCAACTACGAGGCGATGGCAGATTACGCCGCCAACCGCTCGACGTCGGGCGAAGAGACGCTGTTTCGCGGCGTCAAAAGATTGCTGCCCGGCCACACCCTTACGTGGTGCGACGGGCGGGTCGAGATAGAGCGTTACTGGGACGTGAGCTTCGCAAAGCCGGACCAGCCGCAAAGCGAGCGTGAGCTGATAGACAGGTTTGAAGAGTTGTTCTGCGAATCTGTCAGACTGCGATTGATGGCGGACGTACCGCTGGGAATGTTTCTTTCGGGCGGCATCGATTCGAGCGCAATAGCGGCAGTGATGAGCGAGATGGTCAAGGAACCCATCAAGACCTTCTCCGTCGCTTTCGAAGAGCGTGAAGCTAACGAGCTTGATTATGCGCGCATAGTCGCCCGCGCATTCAAAACGGACCACCACGAGATTGTCGTAAGCCCCGGACAGTTCTTTGACAGTCTCCCTTCGCTCGTTTATCAAGAAGACGAGCCGATAGCGCACCCTTCAAGCATCCCACTCTATTTTGTGTCGCGCCTTGCCTCCGAGCATGTCAAAGTCGTTCTAACGGGCGAGGGCAGTGATGAGCTTATCGCCGGCTACGACAAGTACCGCAAGACGATATTTAACCTCTCGCTCGGCCGCGCCTACCACAACCTTCTGCCCTCAGGCCTCAGGCGGCTGCCTGAACGCGCAATCATAGGGATGAATAGTACGTCGCGCCTCAGACAGAAGCTTTCGCGCACCTTCCTTTGCCTCAAGCCTGAGATTCAAGAAATATATTTCGATAACTTCTCGGTCTTTTCGCGCGCGATGCAGCCGGAGCTTTTCACAAGCGAAACCCGCGAGCGTATGGGCGACCGTGACCCTTATCGAACCCCGCTTATGCACATCGATCAGTCGGATGCTCGACATCTTCTCGATCAATTGCTTGCCGCGGATTTGAAGACCTACCTGCACGAGCTTTTGATGAAGCAGGACCAGATGAGCATGGCCGCTTCGATTGAAAGCCGCGTTCCTTTCCTCGACCACAAGCTCGTGGAGTTTGTCTCGGCGTTGCCCGTGAGGATGAAGCTCCGAGGTCTAACGACGAAATACATACTGCGCCGCAGCATGCGCAATCGGCTGCCGAAAGAGATTCTAACGCGCAAGAAGATGGGCTTTCCGGTTCCGCTGGGCGCGTGGTTGCGCGGCCCATTCCGCCATGTCCTGGACGAATATGTGCTCAGCCATCGGGCTCGCCAGCGAGCCATATTCGACCCTCAGTTTGTCCGGGGTCTCGTCGCGCGTCACCTGGCGGGCGACGACCATGCGGAGCGCTTGTGGATGCTGATCAACTTCGAGGTGTGGCAGCGCCGATTCATCGACGGGGAAGATACCGGCGCTCATACCGCGACAGGCTCGCTCAAGCGGCTCACCGCATCGGCTACTTTCGCCTCAAGGCAGGCGCAGAGAATAACTCAATAGGTGAACAGATTATGGGAATCGTAGGTGGCCCGATAGGCTATAGGCTTCTGAGGAGCATCAGCTCTGACGGCGAAACAAGTTACCTGGACGGCAGCGCATACAAAAGCCGCAGCAAGACGGAAGTGCTATTCGGCGAAGGCATATGGGATGAGCTTGCGGGAAAAGTGGTCATCGATTTCGGCTGCGGGACCGGGGCGGAGACGGTAGAGATTGCCCGGCGCGGCGCGGCGCGAGTCATAGGGCTTGACATCAGGGAAAGAGTGCTCGATCAGGCCAGGGTGGCGGCTCGCAAAGCGGGGGTCGAGGACCGCTGCGTCTTTACGACCAATACCGACGAGCGGGCAGACATAGTCCTGTCGATGGATTCATTCGAGCACTTCGACGACCCCGCGGGAATTCTCGTCCTTCTGGAGCGGCTCGTCAAAGATGACGGAAAGGTTCTAATAGAGTTCGGCCCGCCCTGGTATCACCCGCTCGGAGGCCACCTCTTTTCGGTCTTTCCCTGGGCGCACCTCATATTCTCAGAGGAGGCGCTGATCCGCTGGCGCTCCGATTTCCGCTCGGACGGGGCTAAGCGGTTTTGTGAGATTGACGGCGGGCTTAACCAGATGACGCTTCGCCGGTTCAAGCAGATCGTAGCGGAAAGCCCTTTCGAGTTTGCGACCTTCGAGGCCGTGCCGATCAGAAGAGCGCGGCTCTTTTCAAACTTCTTGACGCGCGAATTCTTGACATCGATTGTGCGATGCAGGCTGGTCAGAAAACCCGGAACCAACGGCAAAGCGGAATAATATGCGAATACTCTGGCTTAAAACGGAACTCCTGCACCCGGTCGATAAAGGCGGAAAGATACGCACATACCAGATGCTAAAGCATATCAACAGCCTGCACGATGTCACCTACCTCTCGCTCGCAGACAATCAGGACGGGCCTGATGCTTTTGCCTCGGCGAGCGAATACTGTGCCCGGCTCATACCCGTCCGGTGGAGCGAGCCTCGAAAATTCAGCGCCCGGTTTTACACCGACCTGGCTTTCAACCTCAGCTCGGATCTCCCCTACGCAGTTCAGAAGTATCGTTCGACCGCAATGAAAAAAGCCATTGAGCGCGAACGCCTCACGCGCGATTACGACCTGGTGGTTTGTGATTTCTTGACGCCCGCCATCAATTTCATCCACAGCCCCGCGCGCCCCGCCGTTCTGTTTCAACATAACGTCGAATCCAATATCTGGCGGCGGCACTACGAGACTCAGGCGAATCGAGTCAAAAAGGCGTTCTTTTACAGCCAATGGAAAAAGATGTATCGGTACGAACGGGATGCCTGCCGCGCTTTTAACGCAGTGATAGCCGTTTCACAAGCAGACCGGAATGTGATGCGCGACGAGTTTGGCGTAAAGGATGTTTATTCAGTGCCGACCGGCGTCGACACTGAGTACTTCCGGCCTCTCGGCAACCGGCCGGAGCCATACAACCTTGTCTTTACCGGCTCGATGGACTGGATCCCCAATGAAGACGCGATCATCTATTTTGCCGAAGAGATATTGCCACAGATCTCCCGCCGCATACCGCTTGTCACGCTGACGGTGGTGGGGCGAAACCCATCCGGGCGACTCAAAGCAATCGCGGAATCGAACAGTCGAATCAGGATCACGGGCCGCGTAGACGATGTTCGCCCGTTCATCGAGGCGGCGAGCGCTTACGTCGTGCCGCTCAGGGTCGGCGGCGGAACGCGGTTGAAGATATATGAAGCGATGGCTATGGGAAAGCCTGTGATCTCTACGACCGTCGGGGCCGAAGGGTTGCCGGTTGCTGACGGTAAAGAGTTGCTCATAGCGGATGACCCCAAGGATTTCGCCGGGGCCGCGATTCGCCTGCTTACCGACGCGCGGTTTGCGAATAGAATCGGCCGGCAGGCGCGGGCAACTGTTTGCGCCCATCACGGGTGGGAACGCGCCGCAAGCGAATTCATGAATATCTGCGAAGGCGTCATCGAGAAGCGCTCTCGAAAGCGCGCGGCGTGATAAGCGATTTTACGGGTCCGGGTTTATAGAGGAGCATTATGAGATTGAGCATCTTCGGGTTGGGTTACGTCGGCTGCGTTTCGGCAGCCTGCTTTGCCAGGGATAGCCGAGAGGTTATCGGCGTCGATGTGAATCGGGTTAAGGTCGACATAATCAATAGCGGGCGAAGCCCTATTGTCGAGCCCGGCATAGACGATTTGATTAGAGAGGGTGTCGAGAGCGGCAGGCTCCGGGCGACTACGGACGGAAAACAGGCCGTCTTCGAATCCGACATCTCGCTTGTGTGCGTCGGCACTCCCGGCAAACACAACGGCAGCCTCGACCTCAATTTCGTCGAGCGCGTCTGCCAGCAGATAGGCGAAGCGATAAAATCGAAGTCTCGCCCTCACATAGTCGTGATGCGCAGCACCATGCTTCCGGGCACTATGGAAGAGACCGTAGCGCCGACGCTTGAGACCTTCTCGGGAAAGCGCAACGGGCGCGATTTCAAAATCGCGATCAACCCGGAGTTTTTGCGCGAAGGCAGCTCAATATCCGATTTTTCGAACCCGCCTTTCACCCTCATCGGCGCCGATGACGAAGATACGGCCGCTCAGCTTTCCCGTCTCTACTCTCACATCGATGCGCCGCTCGTGACTATGGGGATTAAGGAGGCGGAGATGGTCAAGTATGCGTGCAATTGTTTTCACGCGCTGAAGATAACTTTCGCAAACGAGATCGGAACGATCTGCAAGGCGATGGGCGTTGATAGCCACAAGGTAATGGATGCCTTTTGTAAGGACACGAAACTGAATCTCTCGCCTTATTACTTGAAACCGGGATTTGCATTCGGCGGCTCCTGCCTGCCGAAAGACCTGCGCGCCATCACCTACAAAGCTAAACAGCTTGACGTAGAGGCGGTGATGCTTAACTCGATTCTTGCGAGCAACCGTCTACAGGTAGAGCGGGCCGTAGACATGGTGTTAAGCACCGGGCGCAAACGCGTCGGCGTTCTCGGGCTGAGCTTCAAATCCGGAACCGATGACCTGCGCGAAAGCCCTATGGTCAGCCTGATCGAAACGCTTATCGGCAAGGGGTTGAAGCTTTCCATCTATGACCGAGACGTGGAGCTTGCGCGACTGTTCGGCGCAAATAAGAGCTACATCGAGCATGAGATTCCGCACATCTCGCAGCTCATGAGTCCGGATTTGAACGCCGTCGTGGAGTCTTCCGAAGTCCTTGTCATCGGAAAAAAGGATGATGAATTCGGCATGCTGCGCGACAAACTGAATAACGGTCGGATAGTCATAGACCTTGTCCGTATGCTCGAAGCACGGCAAGGGATAAAGTCATACCAGGGGATGTGCTGGTGAGGAGACTGTCGTGAAGAAGCTGCAAAACATCACGCTCGCCATTGTCTTGTTATTGAATATCGTTGCGTGCGCCGCGCCTGCGAAATCTTCGTCGGCTGTCGCCATTGACACGGGCGTTGACGACTCAAGGACCGAGCCGCTATTACCCGCAACCTATCTCGACACTTCGTATGTGAACCCGACGAGTCGCGCGATACAGGTGAAGGGCGGGCAAGGGGGCGCGCGCGATTTCCAGGCCGCTCTCAACTCGGCAAACCCCGGAGACACGATCGCGCTTGAGGCAGGGGCCGAATTCATTGGCAACTTCACGCTGCCCGCGAAGCCCGAAGCCGGTAACAACTGGATAACGATCCGCTCGTCGGCTACCGAGACCAGGCTTCCGCCTGCCGGCACTCGCGTAAGCCCGGCGGATTCGTCCGCCATGCCCAAGCTCGTCAGTCCGAACGCGGACCCCGTAATAAAGACCGCGCCCGCCGCACACCACTTTCGATTCATCGGCGTGGAGTTTACGGTCGCGCCCGGCTTTGCACAAAACTACGGGCTCGTCTTGCTGGGCGACGGCGGCGGGTCGCAGAACTCGATTGATAAAGTCCCGCACGATCTGGTAATTGACCGCTGCTACATTCACGGCAACCCGACGGGCAATCTCAGGCGCGGCATCGGCCTCAATAGCGCGAGGACGGCGGTGATCAACTCTTATATCTCTGAATGCCGCGAGGTCGGGGCCGACTCCCAAGCGATCTGCGGTTGGAACGGGCCGGGGCCTTTCAAGATTGTGAACAACTATCTGGAAGGCGCGGGCGAAAACTTCATGCTGGGAGGCGCCGACCCGAGGATTGCGAACCTCGTGCCTTCCGATGTGGAATTCCGGCTCAACCACTGCTTCAAGCCGCTTTCGTGGAACCCCAGGGACCCTGCATTCGGCGGGACACGCTGGTCGGTCAAGAATCTCTTCGAGCTTAAGAATGCCCGCCGCGTGCTGATAGAGGGGAACCTTTTTGAGAACAACTGGGTGGACGCGCAGTCAGGCCCGTCGATCCTGTTCACGCCGCGCAACCAGGATGGCGCGGCGCCCTGGTTGACCGTCGAGGACGTGACGTTTAGAGATAACGTCATCCGCAACGTAGCAGCCGGCGTCAGCATACTCGGAAGAGACGACCTTCAGCCGAGCCGGCAGGCCAGAAGAATCAAGATCGAAAACAACCTCTTTGATGACGTGGGCGGCGCACGGCTCGGAGGCAATGGCAGGCTCTTTCAGGTCCTGAGCGGGGCGGCCCATGTGATTATTAACCACAACACGGCGTTCCAGGCCGCGCACACGCTGATTACCGACGGACAGCCATCAACAGGGCTGGTCTACACCAACAACATAACGGCCCCCGGTGAATACGGGATATTCGGCAGCGGCGCGGGCGAAGGGCTCGTGACGCTTGAAAAGTATTTCCCGCAGGCTGTCATCTCGCGCAACGTCTTTGTAGGTCGCCCGTCAAGGCTCTACCCGCCGGGCAATTTCTTCGCCGCGAGCCTGGATGAAGTAGGCTTCGTGGACCGCCAGAAGCGCGACTACAGGTTAAAGAGTAGCAGCGCCTTTAAGCGCGCAGGCACTGATGGCCGCGACATCGGGTGCGACATAGAGAAGTTAAAACCGAGAGGCTAAAAAACGGACAGGCTGAAAATGGGAAGGCTGAAAAGGGGCAGGTGAGAAAGCGATGTGTGGAATCGTCGGAATAATGGCGGATCTATCTGGCGACGAATGCCTCGGGGTCGTTCGGCGGATGAATAAAGCCCTGGAACACCGAGGGCCAGATGACGAAGGCAGCTGGTCGGAGGCGGGCTTCGGATTCGGCATGCGACGGTTGAGCATAATCGACTTGAGCGGCGGCCACCAGCCCATGTGGGATGAGCGGGGCGACCTCGGAGTCGTGCTCAATGGCGAGATCTATAACTACAGCGCTTTAAGCAAGCAACTCAGCCAGGAGGGGTGGAAGTTTCGCACCACGAGTGACACGGAAACTGTACTCCACAGCCTTGCCGCTTCGGGCCTCGACGCGGTCCACCGTTGGAACGGAATGTTTGCGGTAGCGGCCTGGGATAGGCGCGAAAAAAAGCTCCTGATAATCCGCGACCGAATGGGCGTCAAACCGCTTTACTATTTCTGGGACGGCCAGACCTTCCTATTCGCCTCCGAAATCAAAGCCCTCCTCGACTCGCATCTGGTGCCGCGCCGTATCAACCGGCAATCGCTCTGGGACTATCTCACGTTCCGATACACGCCCGGCCCGGAAACGATCTGGAAGGGGATAAGAAAGCTGCCACCCGGCCATGCCATCGAGATCAGCCCGGGGCAGCCCCCGCGCGAGATTCGTTATTGGAGCACAGAGGTCTTCCATGACAGCAGCCAGGAGCCGTACTCGGAGAAGCGGGCGGACGAAGAGTTCGCTTCGCTCTTCCTGGACGCCGTTCAATTGCGCCTCGTGGCGTCGGACGTGCCGGTCGGGGTATTGCTCAGCGGCGGCCTCGATTCGAGCGCAATAGCGGCGGCAGCCGTCGAGCTTGGGCACCGCAATTTTCACACCTTCTCCGTAGGTTTTGAGGACGGCGGCTACGAGAGCGAACTCCCTTACGCGCGCCAGGTCGCCCGTCACACGGGCGCCCGGTACCACGAGGTCGTAATCGGGCGAAAAGAGTTCTTAGAGATGCTGCCTGAGCTGGTTCACTTTTCCGACGAGCCTCTCGCCGACCTGGCCTCAGTGCCGTTGCTTGCCGTATGTTGACTCGCGCGCCAGGATGTTAAGGTCGTCCTCTCCGGCGAAGGGAGTGACGAGGTGCTGGCAGGGTATGATCTGGATCGGGCTGAAAGGAGTTGGAACATGGCTCGCGCCTTGCAGCGAATCCCCTCGCCCCTGCTCAAGGTAGGTGCGCGCTGCACAAGTCCTTTCCTGCCGGAGCGATTCCAAAGACACGCCGAGCGAATCTCTCATATGCCGCTTTCGACCTGGAACCGTGTCGAGCGCCCGAGCATGACGCGCGTACTGGACCAGCAAGAGAAAGAGGATTTATGGCCGACCGGCGGGATGCAAGACTCCGACAGGATACTGAAAGCACAGTATGGTGATGTGCGATCCGATGACCCGCTCCAACAATTGCTATCGGTCTATCAGAAGGGGTGGCTGATAGAAGACCTCTTGATGAAGGCCGACAAGATGAGCATGGCCACTTCCCTGGAGTTGAGGACTCCATTCCTGGATTATCGCCTGGTCGAGTGGGCGAATCGACAATCGAACGCTACGAAAGTGAGGCGCACGGCGCTCGGTCACTACAAGACAAAGAGCGTCCTGCGCCGCTTCTCGGCGGGCCGCTTGCCGCAGGAGATCTTGAACCGCCCGAAGAGGGGATTCCCGGTGCCGGCCTACTCCTGGGTACAGAACGGCCTGGCCGACTGGGCGCGCGACCTTCTAGTCGGCCCCGACAGCCGCATAGCGAGAGCGTTCCGCCGCGATTCAATACTTCGCCACTCGGAGGGCGCGCGTCAGGGCAGCCTGGAGTCGGCCCATCGTGTGTGGAGCCTTGTGGTATTGGAATACTGGTTACGAAAATGGGAGGTCAACCTTGCATAACCTTCAGCTCCTGGCAGTCTCCTACAGCTTCCCCCCATGGCCTACCCGCGCAGCATTCAGGTGGCCCGGTTGCTCGGAAGTCTGGATGCCTCAACCCTGGTGATCTGCGGCTCGGAAGACCATACGTTCACTCCGTATGGCACGGACGAAACCATCGCGTCGGGGGTAGAAGGGAGAATGGCAGGAGTCATCCGCGAGCCGTTTTACCGGAGCAAGCTTGCCCGGCAACTCGACGAACTCGCCAACCGCTACACCATCCCGTGGTCGAGCCTGCCCGACATACATCGGGGGTGGGTAAGCCGGGTCAGCAAACGCTTCTTCAAGTGGCAGCAAGTCTCGGGTTACGAGCCCGATCTGGTCGTCACCTTCGGCCATCCCATGTCGGATCACTTCTTCGGGGCTGAATACAAGAGGCGCAAAGGTACGCCGTGGATCGCTCACTTCAGCGACCCCTGGGTTGATAATCCCTACAACCGCCACTCGTTCCCTGCGGATTGGATAAACAGGCGTATGGAGCGCCGGGTCATCGGCGAGGCGGACGCCGTAATATTTACGTCGCCTGAAACGCTCGATATGGTGATGAAGAAGTATCCGGCCTCCTGGCGGGACAAAGCCTTTTACCTCCCCCACTGCTATGACGGGGACGCATATGACAACGCGCTGAGACCCGCGGACGGCCGTTACGTGATTCGCTCCATAGGGAGCCTCTATGGCAACCGTTCCCCTGAACCACTCTACGAGGCGATTGAAAAGATTGCGCGCGAAAACGGCTCGCTACTGGAAGGCGTTTCGATTGAGTTCGCGGGCTACATACATGGCGGCACGGAGGCTGTAAATATGTACCCGGCTGCCCGTCGTATCATAAAGTTCGTCGGGCTGGTCCCGCACGCGGAGGCCATTCGTTTGATGCAGACCGCACACTGTTTGCTGGTCATTGACGCGCCCGCCGACCTGTCGGTCTTTTTCCCGTCGAAGCTAGTCGAGTATATGGGGGCGCGGCGTTTTATCCTGGCCCTTTCTCCGAAGGGCGCGACCGCAAGAATAGTGAAAGAGGCAGGCGGGGTGGTCGCCAACCCCTCGGATGTTGATCAAATTGTCGTCTCTCTCAAGAAGGTGCTGGAACAGAGGCCGGAGAATTTGCCGCTTTCCGTCAACAAGTACGAGAAGGAATCTGTTGCTGAAGAATTCCTCAAGATCGCCGGAACGGTCATTCATAAATCGATGCGCAGCAGCGCATGGCGACCGCGCCTGTACAAACAGGAAAGCCGGGTCGGGCTAGACCTGGAAAAGTGAGCGGGAAGAATGCGCGCCTCGGCCCGCCGGGAACGGCGAACAAGGTGTTTTTGGTGAATAAGGTGTTTTTATGGAACGCAAAGTCATAGGCATATTTCACAACCCGTGGCGGACCGAATACGAGCCGCGCAAGTCTCTCGCGGAGCTTTATCGCAGGGCCGTATGGCTGAAGGCAAACCCGCGCAGCCAGTCCTACATGAAAGAACTCTTCTCGGAGCGCTACCCGCAGGGAAGATTCATCAACGTAGACGAGCAATCGGGCTGGACAGAGTATGTGTCGTCGGCTGACACGGTCGTGATGCTTTACCCGGATTCGATAGGGATAGGGTTTTCGCCCATCGAATCTACTGTTAAGAAACAGAAGAAGACATGGGCCGTTGTGCGCGCGCTCAACGGAAGGCGCAGGGAGTTCCTGTTGAAACGTCAAACTGCCAGACAGCTACGGCTGCGGCGCTTTCTAGAGCGCTCTATGCTGGGCGAAGCGGTGGCGGTGGTCGCCTTCATGGCCATTACGCCTCTGTTCCTGGTGAGCGATCTGGTGAGGGGGCGGCGATGAGCGATTATCAAGATGCGCGCGACGTTCAACAGTGGTGGGCCCAGAACCCCATGACCTATGGCGAGACGCACGGGCAGACCGTCTACAGCGAGGGGCAGTACGAGCCCGGCTCGCGCCCGTTTTTTGACAGGTTGGATCAGGAGTTCTATAGCTGGAATAGACCTCTTCATAAAGACGAGCCTTTCGACAGGCTCTTCCCATACCAGGACTGCCCGCCGGGCAGCCGCGTGCTTGAGGTGGGCTGCGGCCTGGGCACGATGGCCATGAACTGGTTCTCGCCATGGCGCAAAGGTGACGGCCGTAGACTTGAATCCTACCTCGATAGAGATGACGCGCCGCCGCTTTGCGCTATATGGGCTCGACGGCGACATCCGTCTGGAAGATGCCCGCTCGCTCTCGTTTGAAGACGACACATTCGATTACGCCTATTCGTGGGGCGTGCTGCATCACTCGCCGAATCTGGAGCGGTCCGTCTCTGAATTGATGCGCGTCATTCGACCGGGGGGCGGCTACGGGATCATGCTCTACAACCGGCGCTCGGTCCTTTACCACTACGTTGTCCGCTACCTCGAAGGGTTCCTTCATTACGAGAACCAGTTCCTGGGCCCGCTGGAGCTGGCCAGCAGGTACGGGGACGGCGACGCGCAGGAAGGCAACCCTCACACGTGGCCGATCACTACAGAGGAGGCGAAGGAGTTGCTCAAGCCGCACAGCCGCAACGTCGGCGTGAGATGTCTCGGCACGGACCTCGATCAGGCCTTCAGGCGAATGCTGCCGCTTGTGGCGCGCGCGATACCGCGCCTGGCGCTCAAGTCCTGGGCGCGCCGCTACGGGTGGAGCCTTTGGATATACGGGAACAAAGATTAGATCGGCCGCGATTCCGGTTTCGAGAGGATCGAAGAGAGCATAAGAGTTGACCCGGGTTTTTATGAGCAAAGACCAAACAGCCGGCAGGAATAGATTGACCAAGCGCGCCGCGATGCTGGCGGCCGCCAAGTCCGTAGCCTTTGCCCTGGCCGTATTGATGCCGCTCGTGCTCGTCCGCACTCTCAGCCAATCGGAGTTCGGCCTCTACAAACAGGCCTTCCTGATCTTGTCGTCGGCCCTGATGCTGTTCGGGCTACAGGTCTCGGCCAGCGCCTATTACTTCATGCCGCGCCTGCCTGAGAAGAAGGCACAGGTGGCAATGAACGTGTTGATCTTTTACCTGGTCGTCGGGTCTGTGGTCGCCCTCCTGTTCGCCGTCTACCCGCGCTGGGTGACGCTGATCTTCAATGGCGAAGAGCTGGTGCCGCAGATGTCTGTGCTGGGGCTGGCAATAGTGTTCTGGCTCGTCTCTTCATTTATCGAAATAGCTCCCGTCGCCAACAGCGACATACGCGCGGCGTCGGTCTTCATAGTTCTGTCCCAGCTGACGAGAACCTCATTAATACTGGGGGCGGCGGTCCTGTTCGGCACCGTGCGCGCCGTGGTCGTGGCCGCCGTGATCCAGGGGGCGCTACAGTGCGCGATCCTGTTCGGTTACCTGCGCAAGGAGTTCGGCCATTTCTGGCGGTCATTTGACGCGCCGCTTTTTAAAGCGCAGCTCGGCAACGCGCTCCCGTTCGGGCTGGGCGGGCTGGCTTACGTCGTGCAGTCGGACATGCACAATTATTTCGTCTCGCACTACTTCGACCCGGCGACGTTCGCGCTGTACGCGGTCGGCTGCTTTCAGTTGCCGCTGTTCACGCTGCTCCTGGATTCGGTCGGCAGCGTGCTCATACCAGAGATCGCGCGGCTACAGGTCGAGGGTGACCGCAGGGCGATATTCCTGCTGTGGGTCAGCGCCGCGCGCAAGATAGCCTTTTTCTTCGTGCCGGTGTGCGCTTTTCTGTTGGTGATGCGCTACGAGTTCATCACGGCCCTGTTCACGCAAAACTATGTCGGGGCCGTGCCCATCTTCACGATCAATGTGGTGGCCGTGTTCTTTAACGTCGCCCTTTCGAGCGCCGTGCTTCGCGCCTTCGATCAGTGCAAGTACTTTTCAATGAAACTCCACATTCTGCTGATCCCGGTGATGTGGGCGTCGCTGTGGGTCGGAATACATGCGTGGGGGCTGGTGGGCGCGATGGCGGCCTTCGCCCTGGTCCAGACCGTTGACGTCGCGATTACGACGGCGAAGGCGGGACAGATGCTCGGGCTGAAGCTCAAGGATCTCCGCCACCTGGCGCCGCTCGCCAGGACGTTTGCGGCGGCGGCGGCGGCTTCACTCGCGGCCATTTCAGTAAAGCACCTGCTGCCTGACGTGCGAGGGATGGCAATTTTGCTCTTATGTACGGCGGCCTTCGGCGGCGTGTACCTGACGGCTGCATTCGTCGTGGGCGCGGTGACCGATGCCGAAAAGTCGGACTTGCGCAGCGCGCTTTCCGGGTTTAATCGCCCGGCCAAGGTTTCGTCTGCGACCCAGGGGCCCTGAGCCCTGAGAGAATTAACTTAAAACGGCGAGCTGTTCATGACTCAGATGAAAACAGATGCAAAAGCGGCGACGGATGATAAGGGCGGGCCTGAGGTCAGCGTCATCATCCCGGTGTACCAGTGCATCCGCTACTTAGGGTCGGCCCTGGATTCCGTCCGCGCTCAGACATTCACGAATTACGAGGTGATAATCGTCAACGACGGCTCGGACGACACGGAAGAGATCGAGCGCTGCCTGGCAAGTCGCCGCGAACCGATAATCTACCTGAAGCAGAAGAACCGCGGCCCGAGCGCGGCCCGCAACGCGGGGTTGCTCGCCGCGAGCGGACGGTTCGTCGCCTTTCTCGACGCGGACGATTACTGGGAGCCGAACCACCTGGCCGAGCAGATCGCTTTCATAAACCGCGAGCCCGCAACCGACCTCGCTTACGCGGACGCCTATCTGGTAGACGATTTTCAAATGGCCGGGCGCACTTTCATGGAAGAGATTCCGTCAAGCGGCGAGGTCACGCTCGAAGGGCTGCTCGATGAGAGGTGTACGGTCTTACTTTCCAGCGTGGTCGCGCGGAAGCAGTCGGTGATGGCCGCCGGGATGTTCGACGAGAGCTTCCGTTACGCGGAAGACTACGACCTGTGGTTGCGCATGGCCAAGCGTGGGGCGCGCCTGGCTTATCAGCGTAAGGTGCTGCTTAACAAGAGGAGGCACTGGGAGAGCCTTACCGCCGATGGCAAGAGGCTGTTTGAGAATGCGCTGCACGTGCTCGACAAGGTGGGCCGCGGCGATCTGACCGACAGCGAGAGGACTGCTCTCACGAGGCACAGGAAAAAGCTCCTGGCCTATTTGAAGCTCGAAAGCGGGAAGCTCAACCTCGCGCGCGGCCAGTTCACGGCGGCGGTAGAAGCGTTTAAGGAGGCCAACGAGTTCTACCGCAGCTGGAAGCTGCGCTGGGTGCTCTTCTGGCTTCGCTTCTCGCCGCACCTTCTTTGCCGCATCTACAACCACTACCGGCCTATGGCGCTTGAGCCGAGGGAAAAGCGTTCATGAAACTCGAACAAGAGGGTTATAGGTGATTGAAGTGAGAGCAAAATATTTTCTTCTTACAATTGGTTTAGTGTATGGGCTTGCCAGCTTTGCTTTCATGTCTGCCGCCAGTCCTTCTGTTCAAAACATTGTCTGGGTAAATCAAGTCAACTGCACCGTAACAGGTAACTCGCTACAAAAGTCGGCGGGCTGTGACGGGTGCGGGGACGCGGGCGCCGCGTCTCAACAAACAATCACGTCGGGAGACGGCTATGTTGAATTTGCCGCCGCTGCAACGAATAAAACTCTGTTCCTGGGACTGAGTAATGGCAGCACAGGCACGGGCTACACAGAGATCGATTTTGCTATCAAACTCAATGCGGGCGGCAGCGCCGAGGTGCGTGAGAACAATGTCTATAGGGCTGATACGACTTACAATGCCGCAGATCTGTTCCGCATTTCTGTAGAATCGGGTGTCGTCAAATACTATAAGAACGCCGCGCTTATCCACACAAGTACTGTCGCGCCCACCTTTCCTTTGCTGGTAGACACGTCTCTGCTTAGCTCTAGCTCTACGATCAGTGATGCGGTACTGTCATCATCCGGCGGAAGCTCACTGCCGGGCCTGGCAAATGACGGCTCGCGTTATACGCCCCTGAATTACACGAGCGGCTTCACTCTTCCGGCTAAGGGCGGGACATTTGTAGATTCTCGATTCGGCACGACCGTCAAGCGCGTGTCGAACGGGCAGGCTGACTTCGGCGCGTCCGGGCTTGCGGCGCACGATCTTCATTCCACGAATGCGACCAACTGGAAAGAAGATCGCCTGTTGTTGTTTAGGAACGGGGGCATGGGCTACGTCACAGACTTGTCTGGGAACACGGTTGTCAACGACACGACGCTGGCGATCAACAATAACTACGAGCCCAAATGGGCCGCCAACGCCAACGAGATTTACTACACCGAGCTGTCCTCCAACGTCCTCAAGAAGTACAACGTTGATACGGGAGTGCGGTCAACCGTGTACACCTTCACAGGCTACACAGACATCAACATGGGCGAGGGCGAGGGGGACTTCAGTTGGGACGGCGACCACCTGGTCATCTCGGCGGGGACCGCACAGGGCATAGAGGACGTATTCCTGTTCAAGATCAGCACGCTTGAGATCGGCCCGGTGCTGAAGACCGCTGAAATCCCGACTGCCCAAATCTCTGCCATAGCCGGCAACACCATCACGCTCACCAACTACCAGAACGGCTACTCCTGGGCGAGTTACCAAACGTCGGGCGGGCGTAGCAAGATGAAGATATTCCAGGCGGGCTCGCCGAATACGATACGCGGGTACGCGCAGATCACCTCGAAGCCCGCCACGAATCAACTGACGGCCGGCGGCGGGTTGCCCGCCGGGACGGCCGTGGGCGACAAGGTGGGGCTGGTGAAATCCTTCGACCAGTGCCACGTCACGCCGGATAACCGCGTGCTGGTCGGGTATTACCAGCCCAATAGCAGCGGCAATAGCACCTACGACGCTACGGGTACGCAGCTCTACACCAAGGCGATGACCCGCGTGGCGCTCAGCCCCGCGATCCAGGTGCTCTACCATTGCGACGTGGGGAGACTTCCGAACGGCAACGAGGTCCATTTGCAAGAGGCGGATTCAGACTTCACGCCGTCAACCGCATCGGGCGGAGGCGTGCAGATGTACAACCTCAACACTCAGGTAGAGTCAGCCCTCCTGGATATGCCGTACTTCTCGACGAAGTATCCGAGCATAGCTTCTACAGGCGTATTCCCGTGGATCATCGTCGGGTCGATAGACAATAAGTTCAGTGACGCCACGAATCCGCTCAACACCGGGCGCACGGCAACGCTGCCGGGAGGATCAGGTCTTGCTTCAGACTGGGACGCGCACAACTCCTTCAGGTGGCGGGACGAGAACTGGAACGAGATAAGCCTGATAAACGTCGAGACGGGAGAGATTCGCCACCTCGCGCACCATCGTTCAAGGCTCGATACGGGTCTGTATTGGGGAGTGGTCGGGGCAGGCATCTCACAGCGCGGGACATGGTGTTTCTTTCGCACAAACTTTGCGCTCCAGCCCACGTTCGACTTCACGGACGTTTGCGTCATACAGCTCCGCGCGCTCAACACCGACTGGACCGCGCCTGCCATCAGCAGCGTGTCATCAGGCACGCCCGGCGATAGTTCGGCAACAATCACATGGTCAACGGACGAAGGCGCGACAAGCCAGGTCGAATGGGGTACGACAACTTTCTATTCCGGCGGCATATCGGCGTTCTCTTCAGCCAACGTCACATCTCACTCGGTAAACCTCACAGGCTTATCAAGTTCAACTACCTACCATTACCGCGTAAAGTCGCGGGATGCTGCGGGTAATGTAGCGCTCTCTCCGGACCAGACCTTCACCACCACAGGAAGCGAGACGGTGCTGATGGCCGATGATTTCAACGGGGCGAGCCTTGATACAAGCAAGTGGAGCATCAGTGTACTGAGCGGCACTCAGGACACATCTGTCGGCGTGAGCCAGACGGGCGGAACGCTTCAAATAGGCCCCTTGAAACAAAACACCTCCGGGCCGCACTACAACGGCATACTCTCTGCCGGCGCATTCGATTTCACCAATGCATACGCCTATGTGCGAGCGGTCACTGCGCCCGCGAGCAATACCACGGCCGATATGATGTTCACGATTCCCGTGGACGGCTCGAACCACTATCGAATCTATGTCGAGGCGGGTGTCCTCTACTTTGAGAAGAAACTGGCCGATACGAAGACCTCGCTCGGGAGCATCACGTTCGATGCTGCGAATCACGCATTCTGGCGAATAAGGCACAACTCGATAACAGACCAGATCATCTTCGAGACAGCCCCAAATAATGGCGGCTTGCCAGGAAGTTGGACCACACGGGTAACAGTTTCGCGAGAGTTAACTATTACGTCCGTCAAGATGGAGCTGAAAGCCGGGACCTGGCAAGCAGAAGTCAATGCGCCGGGCACAGTGAGCTTTGACAATTTCAAGGCGGCTAAGCCGTAATCGCTTATCGAGCACAGCAGTGAGGCAGAACATGCGAAGATTAAAACACCACGCTCACCAGTTCTTATCGCGCAACGTGCTGCTGCCGCTCTGGCAGCTACAACGCATCGCGCGCCCCTCCAGGCGCGCTACGGCTATGGCCGTTCGGCGCGGGTTGAAATTTCGTCACGCGACAGCGGCGTGGAGCCCGGAGCAAAAGCGCGAGTGGGTGCTTGAACAGTTGCGGTTTACCTTGCGCAGATCATACGGCGAGACCGAGTATTATAGAGACCTCTTCGACCGCATTGGCTTTGACCCTTACGCGGATTTCACGTTTGAAGATTTCGGGCGGCTGCCCGTGCTTGAGCGAGACCAGGTCCGCGAAGAAGGCGCAAGACTTCTTGCGCGCTCAGTGCCGACAAGCGAGCTTAAAAAAGATTCGACAGGCGGCTCTACCGGCATGCCTACGGACGTATGGATTGGTCCCGAAGAGATGGGGTGGAAAGAGAGCGGGAGCGAATATTTCATGAGGCGCATCAATGCGGCGACGGGAACCGGGACCGCGCTGTTGTGGGGGCATCACCTCGACCCGCGAGCCAGTGATAGCTGGCTTGAGCGTTATCACGCTTTCGAAACAAACAGCAGATGGTTCGATAGCTTGAGGCTCTCTCCGGATGTTCTGGAGAGCTATCACCTGGAGTTCGAGCGGTGGCGTCCCGCCGCATTCGTCGCTTACGCGAGCGCGGTCTGGCACCTGGCCGAGCACGTGCTTGAGCGGGGCTATCGTCCGAGCTATCCCACGCGCTGTTTTGTTACAGGGGCGGAGAAGCTCCTGCCCGCTCACCGCGAGATAATCGAGAGGGCTTTCGGCCGTCCCGTTTACGAGCGTTATGGCGGGCGCGATGTCGGCTTAATCGCTTTTCAGACAGACCCGGCGCGTACGCTTGATTATGAAGTTGATTGGTCAAACGTCTTAGTAGAACCGGAGACTGACGAGAGTGAATCGAGCATACTCATCACGAAGCTGCACGCCGACGGCATGCCGATGCTCCGCTACCGCGTGGGCGACCTGGGCCGCTTCTCGGAAGACGCGAGGCCAGGGCACCCCGCTTTTGTCTTACACGAAGTCATAGGTCGCGACACGGACCGCATCTGGCTTCCCGATGGACGTTGGATCACAGGGTTGCAGATTCCTCACATGATGAAAGACTACCCTGTGCGCGAGTATATGTTCACGCAGCGAAAAGATTTTTCGATTGAAATAAAGATCGTGCCCAGGGACGGATTCGGAGAGCACAGCCGCCGCAAGATTATGGCGACGGTCCAGGCAAATCTGCCCGGGCTGAATATAACTACACAACTGGTCGATGAGATACCGCGAACCCGCGCCAACAAGTGGCGTCCGGTCGTCAGCGAGGTCGCGATCTCGTTCAGGAAGTCTGCATGAATTGTACTGCTAAAGATGCGCGCGTCGCGATTACAAGATTGGCTGAACCGGTTTACTCGGAAGCGACGGCACAGGATGCGATCAAGCGCGGCGCGACCGAGCTGGGATTGGCAGAAGACGGAAGAGGCCCGTTAGCAGGAGCGATACCTGCGGGCGCGCGCGTCTTGATAAAGCCCAATTTCGTTATGCACGAAAACCAGGGGCCGTGGGGAATAGAGCCGCTAATCACTCACCCCTCGATTATTCGCGCGACCGTAATCTCCGCGCTTCAGGCCGGAGCGTCGCAGGTCATGGTGGGCGATGCGCCGGTCCAGGGATGCGACTTCGACCGGCTGTTGTCGGCGACGGGTCTGGGCGAATGGGCCGCCGATCTGGAAAGTGTTGAGCCGCGCTTCAAAGGCATACATGATTTCCGGCGGACTACTTGCGTCTTTGTAGACGGGGTGCGAGTAGCTTCGGAGAATCTACAGGACGAAGACCGCTTCGTCCTGTTCGATCTGGGCCGCGAAAGCCTGCTTGAGCCAATCACTGATGGCAAGGCTTCTTTTCGAGTAACGTGCTACGACCCGCGCTTGATGGCTAAGACTCACGCGCCGGGACGGCACCAGTACCTGGTGGCTAAAGACGTGATGGAGGCGGACGTAATCATAAACCTCCCTAAACTCAAGACGCACAAAAAGGCGGGCGTCACATGCGCGCTAAAAAACCTGATAGGCATAAACGGCAATAAAGAGTTTCTGCCGCACCACCGCGCGGGCGGGTCGGCGGCGGGCGGGGACTGCTATCCCGGCGCGAGCTTTGTGAAGCGCGCGCTTGAATACTCGCTCGATCGTCAGAACCAGACGGCCTCTTTTGTAGCAGGCCGTCTCTGGCGCGAAGTCGCAGTCAACCTGGAACGCATATCGATTCGCTCGGGAGATGAGCTTGGCGTCGAAGGCTCCTGGGCGGGCAACGACACGGTCTGGCGTACGGGGCTGGACCTTAATCGAATCCTTCTGTATGGGCAGCCGGATGCGACGCTTGCAGAAGTACCCCGACGCCGCGTCTTTCACATAGTTGATGCGGTCGTTGCGGGACAGGGAGACGGACCCTTGCGGCCTGAGCCTCTGCCGCTCGGATTGCTCTTTATGGGAACAAATGCAGCGGCCGTAGATTGGATAGGGGCGCGCTTGCTCGGCTACGACCCGGCGCGAATAAGTATAGTGCGAGAAGCCTTCGCCGATTTCAGGTGGCCTATAACCTCCTACACGCCGGGCGACGTGACAGTGTTAGGCGACTTGGGCGCGGGCAATGCAGAACATATCTTGACATCAAGGGATACTCCGGCCGTCATCTATCCCGCAGGATGGCGGGCGGCTGCCGGCTCCGCAGAAGGCAATTCGAGGAACATCTGATGTGTGGAATCGCAGGAGTGATAGGAACAAAGAACATCCCCGAGGCGGTGACGGCTGTTCGTAAGATGACCGATTCCATCGCGCGGCGCGGGCCTGACGGCGAAGGGATCGAAGTTTGGAATGACGCTGTGCTGGGCCATCGCAGGCTCGCCATCATTGACCTGAGTGACGCGGGAAGACAGCCAATGCTTTCGCCCGACGGCGCCTGTGGCGTGGTCTTCAACGGCGAGGTTTACAACTTTCTTGATTTGCGGGTCGAGTTGATAGGGCTTGGTTATAACTTCGTAAGCGATACGGACACTGAAGTTCTGGTTCACGGCTACAAAGAATGGGGCATCGACCGCCTCGTGTCGCGTATGCGAGGGATGTTTGCTTTCGCGTTGTGGGACGACCGCCTCGGAAGATTTTTTCTTGTTCGCGACAGGCTCGGCGTCAAGCCGCTTCTTTACGTCGCGCGAGGCGACTCCATAGCGTTTGCTTCGACGGCGCGAGCTTTGCGCGTTGCAGGCTTTGCCGTAGAGATAGACGATCAGGCCGTCACGGAGTACCTGGAATTCGGTTTCATCACCGACGAGCGTTCCATTTACAAGGGGGTCAAAAAAGTACCTGCGGCGACCATCCTTGAATGGTCGCAAGGCCATCTCAGCACGCGAGAGTACTGGTCGACGCCCCCGGTTGACGAGTCCAGGTCGCCATCTTTTGATGAAGCGGTCGAAGAGAACCGAGCGAATCTTTCTTGAAGCCGTAAGATTGCGACTGCACGCTGACGTTCCAGTCGGCGCGCTGCTGAGCGGCGGCGTCGACTCAAGTCTCGTCTGCTGGGCGGTTGCGCGTCTCGGGGCAGAGATCACGGCTTACACTGTCGGCACGCCGGGCGATCCGCTGGATGAGACTCTCGACGCGACTGCCACGGCGCGCGCGCTCGGCTTGTCTCACCGCGTCATAGCCTTGTCGGCGACAGACGCCCCCGACGTTAACGAGCTTGTATCGGCTTATGGCGAGCCATTCGCTTGCTCGTCCGCGCTCGGCATGCTCAACGTATCGCGCGCGGTGGCGCCTTCGGCCAGGGTGCTTTTAACAGGCGACGGCGGCGACGACGTATTCTTAGGGTATCCTGAGCACCGCCATTTTTGGGCGGCGGAAAAGGTGGCGCGAGCGCTCCCCGGAATAAGCGGCAGGTGGTGGCTCGCGCTCCGCGATAAAGCACCCGCCGCCGGCCCCATGCGGCGCATACGTTCATTCATCGATTACACGACAGGAGGATTGGGGGCAGTCACTCGCGCGCGCTATGGGCTGGCGATGTACAGGGACACGGGCATGCTCGGCGACAGGCTCCGGGGCGCAACCCTTTCTCAACACTCGATGCCCAGCTCGTTAGATTCGGCCAGGCGGTTACTGACGGAGTTCTTAGCGTATGATCGTAACGTCCGATTCACGGGAGAGTATCTGCCGAAGGTTGATGGCGCTACTATGCATCACTCGGTCGAGGCCCGTTCGCCGTTTCTCGACCAAAAGCTCTGGGAGTTCGCGGCCAGCCTTCCTTTCGATGTGCGGCTGAACGGGGGGCGGTTAAAGGCAATCCTGCGCGAGCTGGCCCGACGAAAGATCGGCTCGCGCGTTGCGCGCGGTCGAAAGCGCGGCTTCGGCATCCCCGTGGGGCGGTGGATGGCGGGGCGGTGGCGACCCGTAGTCGAAGAGACGTTTCGAGACTCGTTGCTCGACCGCGAAGGCTACCTGCGTTCGAACGCCGTCCTTGAACAATTGAATATATCTGCCGGGCAGGGCGCGGCCCCGAATCAACTCTGGTACGCTTTCGTGCTCGAATGCTGGTTAAGGAATGAGCGGGAACTTGCAATAGACCTCTGCGCCCGCTCTGTGTCCTCTGCGGCTCTGCGGCGGTGAGGAGAACAAGGAAGGCGAGCCTTTTAGGGAAACAAAACGATTTTGAAAAGAAAAGTATTACAACTCGTCAGCAGTTTTAATCAGGGCGGTTCCGAGCGCCAGGCAGTTCAGCTCGCTCGATTGCTCAAAGAGAGCGGGCGATACGAGGTGAGGCTCGCTTGCCTGGACCTGAGCGGCATTTTATTGGACGAAGCTCAACGGCTGGAGCTTGGTGAAATTCCCGAATACAGGCTTACGAGTTTTTATGACCGCAATATGGCCACGCAACTTCGACGGTTCGCCACTTTCTTACGCAGGGAAGGTATAGATGCCCTTCACACGCATGATTTCTATACCAACGTCTTCGGCCTGACGGCGGGCGCGATTGCGCGCGTGCCTGTTCGCATTGCATCGCGGCGGGAGACTACAGGCTGGCGAACTGAAAAGCAGAAGTTCGTAGAGCGCCTGGCCTATCGCCTCGCGCACAAGATCGTCGCGAATGCCGAAGCCGTACGGGATCAACTCGTCAAAGAGGGAGTAAACTCTGAAAAGATATTCACGGTCTATAACGGACTGGACCTGGCTCGAATCAAACCATCGTCCGGTTCAAAGCGGGGCGAGACGTTGGCTTCGTTCGGACTCCCTTGCAACGACGAGTTGCAATTCGTCACCATCGTTGCGAACTTGCGCCATCCGGTAAAAGACCATCCGACATTTTTGCGCGCCGCCGCCCGCGTGCACGCCGCCCGGCCCGGCGCGCGGTTCATCATCGCAGGCGAGGGCGAATTGACCGCCGGGATGCGCGGGTTGGCGAAAGAGCTGGGGCTTGAGCGAGAAACCTTTTTCATAGGCCGCGTGGGACGGGTGGCCGAGTTGCTCGCCGCGTCTGACGTGTGCGTCTTGAGTTCGAAAGCCGAAGGGTTTTCAAACTCTATACTCGAATACATGGCTGCGGCGCGTCCGGTCGTCGTGACGGATGTGGGCGGGGCGCGTGAAGCGGCAATTGACAAAGAGACGGGGTTCATAGTGCCGCCCGGCGACCCGACGGCTATGGCCTCGCGTATAGTCGAATTGCTCAGCCAGCCTGACCTTGCGCGCGCGATGGGCGAGCGCGGGCGAGCGCGGGTCGAGCAAGAATTCTCATGCCGCGCGCAGCTTGAGAGGACAGAGAATCTTTATGACGAATTGCTCGCGCCTGCCCGAAGCCGCCAGCCGCAACGGGTGAAGAGCGTGGCGCTGGAATAAAGGTAATGCAAAAAGATTCACCGCAGAGACGCAGAGAACACAGAGCTTACACAGAGAAAAACTCTACCCCTTTGCGCGTGCTGATCGTCGCCCCCTCGCTCGACATCCTGGGAGGGCAGGCCGTCCAGGCTTCCCGCTTGTTGGCCCGGCTGCGCGAACAGTCGGCAGTCGAAGTCTCTTTCTTGCCCGTCAACCCGAGGCTGCCTGGCGTGCTCAGGCGGCTGCAATCATTCAAATACATTCGCACCGTTGTGACATCGTTGCTTTACTGGGCGTTGCTGTTAGCGCGCGTGCGAAAATACGATGTCATTCACGTCTTTTCTGCCTCTTACACCTCTTTCGTCCTCGCGCCGACTCCCGCGATAATTGTCGCAAAGCTTTATCGTAAGAAGGTCATTCTTAACTATCGAAGCGGCGAGGCGGCGGACCATTTACAGCGTTGGCGCAGGACTGCGCTCCCGACCATCCGCCTGGTTGATCGAATAGCCGTTCCGTCGGGTTACCTGGTCGAAGTGTTCGGGAGGTTCGGTTTAAGCGCCCACTCTATCTTCAATTTCGTTGACACCGACAGCTTCAAATTTCGAACTCGAACCCCCCTGCGCCCGGTATTCTTATCCAACAGAAATCTTGAGCCACTCTATAACGTCGCCTGCATCCTTCGCGCCTTTGCAATAATTCAAAGTCGAGTGCCCGATGCTCGATTGATAGTCGCAGGAAACGGCAGCCGGCAGGACGCGCTCAAAGAACTTGCCTGCAAGCTTCAACTGCGCGGAGTCGAATTCGTCGGGCGCAGCGCGCCGGAAAAGATACACAGGCTTTACGACGAGGCAGACATATATCTGAACTCTCCCGACATAGACAACATGCCCGGCTCAATCCTTGAAGCGTTCGCCTCCGGGCTGCCCGTCGTTACCACGGACGCGGGCGGCATCCCTTACATCGTCACAGACCGGGTGACGGGGTTGCTCGTCGAGCGTAATGATCACGAAGCCATGGCAGAACGCGCGCTGATGTTGCTCGGCGACGAGAGACTTGCTTTAAAGGTTGCCGCGCGGGCGCGCGAAGAATGTAAGAAATACGAATGGGCTGCGGTTAAAAGCCAATGGATCGACCTCTATTACGAAACGGCCGGCAAACAATCGCCGGCAAAGCATCGACAGGCGAAGGCGGAGAAGGCTGCCGCGACGCCCTTTTGAGAAAAGATGCTTTGCGCTGGCAATCGAGTGAACTCGCGAGTATTGTGTAGTGTCCGCAACTACGAACTGAACATCGGGAGAAGCAATGGGAATCCTTAGAAGCCTTTTTGCGACGGTAATCTCAATCGTTATAATACTGCTTTTGTCAGCCGCCGTTGATTCGAATACAAACAGAGCTACAGTCACAACTAAATCACCTGCCGCACAGTCGCTCAACGTCGCGACGAGCGAAGATTTTCAGGCGGCGCTTGACCGGGCCAGGCCGGGTGATGTCATAACCATAGAAGCGGGCGCCACCCTGGTCGGGAATTTTATCCTCCCCGCTAAGAGTACAAACGGTTCCAACGACTGGATCACGATACGGTCCTCCGCCTCGGATGAAACTCTTCCGCCGGACGCGCGCGTCACCCCTGCTCATTCCGCTTTCATGCCGAAGCTTGTCAGCCCGGACGCGCAGCCCGCGCTTAGAACAAGCCCGCGCGCACACCATTATCGTTTGATCGGGATTGAATTCACCATTGCCCCGGAAGTGATGCTCAACTACGGAATCGTGAGGCTCGGCGATGGGGATGAAAAAGAGAGGGAGCTTTTACCGAGCAACATAGTGATTGATCGCTGTTATATTCACGGCCATCCTCTCGCGGACGTCTCGCGCGCCCTTGCGCTTAACAGCGCGAGCACGGACATAATCAATTCATACCTCTCCGACATACACGGGATAGGGTTCGACACGCAGGCGATCTGCGGCTGGAACGGGCCGGGTCCGTTTAAGATTATCAATAACTATCTGGAGGCTGCGGGCGAGAACGTCCTGTTCGGGGGGGCCGATCCGAAAATACCTGACCTCGTTCCCGAAGATATCGAATTCCGTCGCAACGACTGCTCGAAGCCGCTCTCCTGGCGGGAGGGCATACTTGCCCGTCCCGCAGGCATCACCTCTGCTGCGAGCCACTCGATAGACGGCAATCTTCCGGCGGGGACTACTTACTACTACAGAATAACTGCGCGCGCGCGGGCCGGGTACGGTACGGTCGCCACTTCAAGGGCGTCTGATGAGATTGCCGTCACGCCTGATGTCGGGCTGAACTCTATCAGCCTCGGCTGGGAGACGGTCGAGCACGCGACCGTGTATCGAGTCTACCGGACCAGTGACCCGCCTGACCGGGAGTCGAGAAACTGGGTCCACACGGATGTGACGTCGAGTTCATTTACGGACATCGGCAATGTTACAGGTGAAGCTGATGGCTCTGTTCCGCCGAATAACGCGACGCGCTGGTCGGTCAAAAACCTGTTCGAGCTTAAGAACGCCCGCCGCGTCACAATTGACGGCAATCTATTTGAAAACAACTGGGTCGATGCGCAAAGCGGGTTTGCGATACTCTTCACCGTGCGCAACCAGGATGGCACAGCCCCCTGGTCTGTGACCGAAGACATTCAATTCACAAACAACGTGGTTCGCCACTCGGCGGGGGGCGTCAACATTCTCGGACAAGACGACATTCACCCGAGCGACAAAACAAAGCGTATAGAGATTAAAAACAATCTCTTTGACGACATAGGAGGGACGCAATGGGGAAGCAATGGCCGGTTCCTTCAAATCACGGATAGCGCGGATGTCTCGGTGGCCAACAATACGGTAATCCACACCGGCAACATCATCACCGCTTATGGCAAGCCTAACCCTGCTTTCGTCTTTATCAACAATCTAATGCGCAATAACGAATACGGAGTGGTCGGAGATAACTCACAGAGCGGGAATGTCTCGATCCAAAGATACTTGCCCGAAAGTGTATTCAAGAAAAATGCGATTGTAGGCGGACAGAGCGCGATTTATCCAAAGAAAAACTTCTTCCCCCGCTCGCTTGAGGAAGTGGGTTTTATAGACCTCGCGGCGGGGAATTATCGCCTTGCCGATACCAGCCCGTACAAGCGAGCCGGGGTCAAGCGCAAAGATGTCGGCGCAGACCTGGATGCGATTGAAGCGGCCAGAAATGGCGCTCCTGCCGATAGGTGATCTAACCAAAGGGCCTGAGCAAAAATTGCAAATCCCTGACAATTAAGAGTATTTGAAAAAGGGGGCAGGGGCTGTTGCGTATCTGTGTGCTGCACGCCTCTTTTCTCACTATTTATGAAACCATCATTTTTATATGTAATCCGCTCTATGTGCTTCGACTGACTGTCTCATTAAACCGGGGTCGAGGAAGATGAAATTCTCCATAATCATTGCCACCTACAACCGCGCAGACGACCTTCGGGAGACCTTGCGCAGTATAGCTCGCCTATCTCCATCGGGCGAATGGGAGGTGGTAGTCGTTGACAACAACTCGCGCGACAATACCAGAGAAGTTGTATCGGATGCTGCGCGAGAGTTTCCCTCAGACCTGAGATATATCTTTGAGGCAGAGCAGGGCCGCTCGGCCGCCCTCAACGCGGGGATTCGCGCATCGCGCGGGCAGATTATATTGACTACGGATGACGATGTCCGCATAGAGCCTGATTGGACGGATGCGGCGGCGCGGGCGCTGGACTCACTCGGCTGTGATTACGTGGGCGGAAAAGTCTTGCCGATCTGGGGGGGCGCGCGGCCCCGTTGGCTGCCCGACCACGGCGGAAAGCATTGGGCGGTGATTGCTTTGCTCGATTACGGGCCGGAGCCTGTAGAGTTCGTCAATCATGTGCCTATCGGCGTGAACATGGCTTTCCGGCGCGAGGCTTTCCGACGCGCGGGACTCTGGGACAACCGCGTGGGCCGCAAGGCGGGGACCCTGCTCGGACAGGAAGTGCGCGAATGGGGGTTGCGCGCGAAGGCCGCAGGACTCAGGGGCTTTTACGTCCCGGATATGATCGTCCGTCACGTCATCTCTGCCGACAGGTTGAAGAAGCGATACTTTCGCAGATGGTTCTACTGGCACGGGATCAGCCGCGCGATGCTGTACGAGCAAAAAAGAGTTGATATGGAAGCGCCTGAACAGACCACGCTCGATTTCTCACGTGTGCCTCACGTCCTGGGCGTGCCTCGCTACATGTTTCGCTCCTGCCTGCGGAAGTGCGGAGAGGTCTTTAAGGCGGCCCTGCGCAGGGACGCCGTCGCCACTTTTGAAAGCGAGCTGTGGGTCTGGTTTTTTGCGGGGGTGGTCAAGCAGCGATGGAAAGATCGTAAGCTACAGGCGACGGTCGAAGCGCAAGTCGCCAAGGTAGCCGGTTCCGAGCGATGAAGAGTCTTCATAAGGAAGAGTTGTCAACTCAGCCGAGCAACGATCAGGGGCAAGCTGTCAGCGCCGGAGTTGCCGTCGCCAAAGATTCAGACGAAGCGGTCTGGGGGCGCGCCTTCAGCCAGTTCGATGTATTCGCGCGAAACATCTCGATGGACTATCTGGCCCTCGGCGTAGAGATGGTGATCGGCGTGCTGATGCTGCCCTTCAACGTCGCATACCTGGGCCAGTCTGCTTATGGGTTGTGGGTACTGGCGGCCTCTATACCTATGTACTTCTCGATGCTCGACCTGGGTTACGGTGTGGCGCAGGTGAAGTTTGCGGCTCAGTACCGCGCCCGCCGCGACCGCGAGGGGTTGAATCAAATCGTCAGCACGCTCTTTTTTCTCTTCACCATAATCGGGCTGATCGCGTTTGCGGTCGGCGCGGTCATCGCCTTCAACCTTGAGCGTTTCTTCCAGGTCACGCCGGAGCAATCCTCCACGGGCCGCCAGGTCCTGCTGATAATCAGCCTCTATGTCGCATTAGGTTTTCCGTTCAGCGTATTCGGCGGCGTGGTCAATGGGTTCCAGCGCCATTTTCTTAACGGGTTTGTCTCGATAGGGACTTCGATTGCCGTTGCCATAGTCAACCTGGCCGTTGTGATGGCGGGCTACGGGCTGGTCGAGCTTGTCGCCGCGACGACTGCCGTTCGCTTACTTGCATACATAGGCTACCGCGCGAACGCTTACCGCGCTTTCCCCGGGCTGAGCATACGCCCGGCGCACGTAAAGCTTTCGCGCCTCGGTGAAGTGACAGGCTTCAGCGCCTTCATACTCTTGATCGACCTGGCAAATAAGCTGAATTATTCGACCGATGCGATAGTGATAGGAGCATTCATGAGCACGGCGGCGATTGCCGTCTGGGCGGTGGCGCAACGCTTGATTACGACGACTCAAGGTCTGACTACCCAGATAAACGCGTCGTTATTTCCGATCGTAGTTGACATCGCGACTCTCGGCGAAATGGCGCGATTGCGAAGGGTCTTTTTGCAAGGGACACGGCTTTCGCTGGCAATGGTCATCCCCATTGCCGTCGCGCTGGGGCTGCTGGCCGAGCCTCTGGTTCTGGCCTGGGTGGGGAAAGATTTCTCCGAGAGCGTCCCGGTGATCTACATACTCGCGGCGGCCGTGATTATTCGCGTCGGCAATTCAACGGCGACGACTCTGCTCAAGGGGGCGGGCCGCCACGGCCTGCTTGCAGGAGCAAACCTCTTGATGGCTCTGGCAAACCTTGCGTTGAGCGTCGCACTGGTAGGCCGCTACGGATTGATCGGCGTGGCGCTGGGGACGTTGGTTCCGCTGGCCGTAGTCTCAGTCCTGGTCCTGTTCCCTGCGGCGTGTCGGCGGGTCGAGCTTCCTTTACCGGAGGCTGTGTCGCAAGGCGTCTGGCCGTCTGTATGGCCGATATTACCCGTAGCATTGCTGCTTTTGTTTACTCGCAATCTGGTCGGCGCGAGCCTGCCCGCCGTAGCGGCGCAAGCCGTCGTCGCAGGCTCACTTTACGCAATTATCTTTCTCAGACTGGCCATCAGTCGCGATGAACGAGACTGGTACTTCGGCAAGATCAAACAAATCGTACGGCGGCCCCGCGCGGCTGTAGCCGTTTAGAGAATCGTTCCTATTTAGAGAATTGTCCCTATTTAGAGAGCGGTTGAACATGAGGCAAATGAGAGCGGTCATACTTGCAGCAGGTAAAGGCGTGAGGCTCAACGGCACGGCGGGCGAGCTGCCCAAGTGTCTTGTAAAGGTCGGAGGGTCTACGCTGATAGAGCGTCAAATTCAGGCGCTCCGCTCGGCGGGCATCGACCAGATCGTCGTTGTCATAGGGCATGGCGCTGATCGCGTTCGCCAGACATGCGGGCCTGACTGCGTCTACGTCGAGAATATAGATTACGCGTCTACCAACAGCCTTTTCTCGCTCTGGCTCGCGCGCGACTTTCTGCGCGACGGATTTGTGGTGCTGAATGCGGATGTTCTTTTTCACCCCCAATTACTGGTAGACCTTCTGCTATCGGACTGCGAAGACGCGTTGTTGGTCGCGTATTCGGATGAGCAAGCGCCGCCGCTGGGCGAAGAGGAGATGAAGGTGTGCGTGCGTGAAGGACGTGTCGCAGACATTTCAAAGGCAATCGATCCGCGCTCGGCGGATGGCGAGAACGTCGGAATAGTTAAGTTCGGGCCTTCGGGCGCGCATGCCCTCGTACAACACATGGAGTCGCTCATTTCAAGCGGCGCTCGACGCGACTGGGCGCCGCGCGCGTTTCGTGAATTCGCGCGTGGACTCCCTCTGCATGCCATCGGCACGCGGGGGCGTCCGTGGATCGAGATAGATTTCCCGGAAGACTACCTTAGAGCCGTAAACGAAATCTTGCCCTTGATATTAAGAGACGAGCGAGACGGAGAGGCTCGCCGCCTTGCCTTTGCGACGAGTGGGGATATGCGAGACCGGGTACAGCATGATCTATAGCCACTTAATGGGACTGGCGCGTGAAGTCGATAAACGATGGCAGCGCTGGCTCAGACACACGCGGTCTGTCCTTGTAAACGCGCGCACGCCGATGAACTACGATATCATCGCGCCGATTCACCGAGCTATGCAAAGTGATCCGCGCGTTAAGTTTTACTTCACGGCAAGTGAGAACACGCTTTGCCCTTCAGAAATCTACAGCGGATTTGAGGGCTCGGAGCGAATCATAAGCCCTCGGCGGGCGGCGCTAATGAAGTTTGACGCTTATCTGGTGGCCGATCTTTTATGGGTGAGGCTGCCTCGCGGCGCGCGCCGTGTGTTGCTCTTTCATGGCGTCGCAGGTAAATACGGCAACATCTACGACACTCCTGATCGGTCTATGCGCGAGTGGGACCGGCTCTTTTTTATTAACAGGCGGCGGATGGGGAACTTCATTACCGCAGGCGCAATCGACGCCGACAGCCCGGCGGCCCGCCTCGTAGGTTATCCGAAACTGGACTGTCTGGTAGACGGCACGCTAAAGCGAGATAAAGTTCTGAACTCGCTCGGCATTGATCCGGCGAGTCGGACCGTTTTGTATGCGCCCACCTGGTCGCCTTACTCGTCTTTGAATGCTATGGGGGAAGAGTTGATAAAGCGGCTCTCAAAAGCCGGGCACAAAGTCATAGTCAAGCTGCATGATCGGTCGCGCAGCTCGCAGTACGTGCATTCGGGCGGCGTAAACTGGGCGCTGCGCTTAGAACCCATCCTGGAAAAATACGGCGGCCATCTGGCCACCGAAAGCGACGCGTCGCCGTACCTGGCTGCGGCCGACGTCTTAATTACAGACCACAGTTCCGTCGGGTTTGAATACTTGCTGCTTGATCGCCCCCTCGTCCGTATTGAAATGCCTGAGCTGATCGCGTCTACAAGTATTCTGCCCGCCTACGTCTCATTGTTGGCGGAAGCTTCCATAACGGTGCGAACGCACTCGCAGGCCGTGGCGGCTGTGGAAAGCAGTTTTGCAGAGCCTTCGCATAAGTCGTCCGCACGCAAAAGCGTCGCCGAAGATCTTTTCTATCTGCCTGGCACAGCCACTGCGCGCGCAGTGAGTGAGCTTTACGAAGTGCTTGAGCTTGATCCTATAGCTGCCGACTCGGCGGTGACTCTACAGCAGTGGGCAGACAATGTGAGTGTTGAAAGTTAAACTCTCGAAAGCATGGTTCTCGTATGTCGGTTCCCCGTCTACAGAGGCAGATATGCGAAGACCCTGATGCGGACTTCGTTGAAGAGAGTTACCCTCTCTCACCCATGCAGCAGGGCATGCTCTTTCATAGTCTTTACGCCAGAGACAGCGGTGTAAACATAGAGCAGGTTGTCCTCACCTTGCATGAGAGCCTCAACGCTTTAGCCTTCATGCTGGCCTGGCAGCGCGTCGTTGATCGCCACGCGATAATGCGTTCAAGCTTCCGCTGGGAGGGGCTGGACGAGCCGCTTCAGGCGGTCCATAGCGTTGCCCCGCTTGAGTGGCGGAGGGAAGATTGGCGCGGCTTCACTGAAAGCGAGCAAGGCGAGCGGCTTGAAAGCTATCTCAGAGATGATCGGGCGCGAGAGTTTACCCTGAACGAGCGAACGCTCAACCGCGTGGCCCTTTTTCGCACGAGGAATCGCTGTTACAAGTTTGTATGGACTTTCCACCACGCGATAGTAGATGGGCGCTCGCTCGTCATAATTCTTAAAGAGGTCTTTGCGTATTACAACGCGCTCGGAAAAAGCAGAACTTTAGAGATACCACACTCAAGGCCCTACCGCGACTACATCGAATGGCTCGCCGATCAAGACCTATCCGTGACAGAAAGTTTTTGGCGCGAGGCGCTTCGGGGGTTCACCTCGCCGACATTGCTTGCAATCGACCGCGAGCCTGACGGCGTTGGTCCGGGTGTCGCAGCCTTCGCCGCCTCGCGGCACAAAGAGCAGGAGATAACGCTTGCCGCCCCTGTGACGTCGCGCTTGAGAGCTTTAGCCAAAGGGTCAGAGATTACTCTCAACACGCTGGTCCAGGGAGCGTGGGCGTTGATGTTGAGTCGTTACAGCGGCGAAGAAGAGGTCGTTTTTGGGGCGACAAGGAGGTGCCGCCGGTCGTCGCTTGCGGATGCCGACTCGATAGTCGGGTTATTCATCAACACTCTGCCTGTGAGGGTGACGGTCAGCGGCGAGCGTTGCCTGCTCCCCTGGTTGAAGGAGATTCGCGCCCAGCACGTCCATCTGCGCAAGGTCGAGCACACGCCCCTGGTTAAAATTCAGGAGTGGAGCGAAGTTCCTAAAGGCAGAGCCTTGTTTGACAGCATACTTATTTTTGAAGGCTATGAATTGAACTCTTTCTTGCAATCGCTGGGAGAGGATTGGAAGAGCAGGGAATTCGAGATTCACGAGCAACCGACTTACCCGATGGAGCTATCGGCATGGGCCGGAGAGGAACTCCTGTTCAGGCTGGCTTATGACAGCCGCCGCTTTGACGACGACGCGATCAGGAGTATGCTCGGCGGGCTTGCGACGCTTCTAAAAGCGATAGCCGAAAACCCGTATCAGAGACTCGCCTCACTGCCCCTCCTCGACGACGACGAGCGCCGCCGGTTGCTGGTGGAATGGAACGCCACCGGGGCAGACTACTCCTCGAACTCGTGCATACATCATCTGTTCGAATTGCAAGCGGAGAGGACGCCCGCCGCCACGGCTGTGATATTCGGCGGCGAGAGCCTGAGCTACGGCCGGCTCAACGAGAGGGCGAATCATCTGGCGCGTCGTTTACGACGGCTGGGGGTAGGGCCTGACGTCTTAGTCGCGGTTTGTATGAATCGGTCGCTCGATATGATTGTGAGCCTGCTTGCAACGCTAAAAGCGGGCGGGGCATATTTGCCTTTAGACCCCTCTTACCCGGCGGATCACCTCTCGGTGATTCTACAGGACGCGCGGCCCCGAGTGGTGCTCACCGAAAAAAAATCGCTCGATAAACTTTCTAAATTCGAGACGCTTGTGGTCCCGGTCAACTCTGAGCGAGAGCATACAGACCGACAGGACAAGCGAAACCTCGACGTCGAGGTGAAAGCCGACAACCTCGCTTATGTGATTTACACGTCCGGCTCGACCGGGACGCCCAAGGGGGTGTTGATCGAGCACCGCTCGCTTGTGAATTTTTCGCAGTTCGCCGGGAGCCATTACGCGCTCGGCCCTGGTGATCGCGTTTTACAGTTTGCTTCCATTAGTTTTGATGCGAGCGCAGAAGAGATTTACGCGTGTCTGACGCGCGGCGCGACCCTGGTGCTTCGAACCGAAGGCATGGCTTCTTCCATCTCGTCACTGCTTGAAAAGTGCGGCGAGTGGCGCATAACCGTGCTCGACCTGCCGACAGCTTATTGGCACGAGGTGGCGGACGCCATTCGCTCGGAGGAATTGATGCTGCCCGTTCATCTTCGGCTGATCATCATAGGAGGCGAGAGCGCGTCGGCTGAAAAGTTGAGGCTATGGCAAAAGCGTGTTGGCAAGAAGGTCCGGCTCGTCAACACCTACGGCCCTACGGAAGCCACCGTCGTTACGACCGTTTGTGACCTGACGAGTTGCGAAGAATCTATTTCGAATTTGAAGAGTGTTCCGATAGGGCGACCCGTGAGTAATGCGCAGGTTTATATACTGGACCGCCACGGCCAGCCTGTCCCCGTAGGCATTCCCGGAGAGCTATGCATAGGCGGGGCGGGGCTTGCAAGAGGGTACTTAAACCGCCCTGAACTCACATCAGAAAAATTCATCCCGAACCCTTTCGGGGATTGTAAAGACGGCCGCCTGTATAAGAGTCGACTGTATAAGACAGGTGATCTGGCTCGCTACCTGCCGGATGGCAATATTGAGTTTTGCGGGCGCGCAGACGACCAGGTAAAGATTCACGGATTTCGCATAGAGTTGGGCGAAATTGAAGCGGTCATTGCCCGCAACTCAATCGCGAGCAGCGCGGTTGTATTGGCGCGTGAAGACGCAATGGGTGACAAACGTCTGGTGGCATACGTCGTGCCCGCCCCGCACTGTGCGGGCGTCGATCCACAGGAGATAGCCGCGCGACTGAAGGACTTTCTGAGAAGCAGGCTGCCGCATTACATGATCCCGTCCACCTTTATCATCCTTGAGTCATTGCCGCTCAGTCAAAACGGCAAGGTGAATCGTCGAATGCTCCCCGCGCCACACTTGCAGAAAGAGACGGCGGGCGGGACTTATGTCAAGCCGAGAAACCCGCTCGAATACCAGCTTGTAGAAGTTTGGGAAGAGTTGTTTCAAATCCGCCCGATAGGGATCAGGGACAGTTTCTTTGACCTCGGCGGACACTCGCTGCTCAGCGTGCGAATGATGGACAGGGTCGAGCGACTCTTTGGCAAGAAGGTGCCTCTGGCGACTCTCTTTGAAGGGGCGACGATTGAGCATCTGGCCAATGCTTTAATAAATCAGGCCGAAGGGTATACAGACTCGCCTCTAGTACCGATACAGCCTTCCGGTACGAAGCGCCCCTTTTATTACCTGCACGGAGATTTCAATGGAGGCGGCCTGTACTGTTCGAGCCTCGCCCGCCATCTCGGACATGATCAGCCTTTTTATGCGCTTCAGCCTCACGGGCTCAATGACGAAGCGGTGCCGCCGACTATAGAGGAGATGGCCGCGCATCACATCGAAACTCTTCGCGCCTTTCAGCCGGAAGGCCCTTATCTACTCGGCGGGCATTGCAATGGCGGGCTGATCGCATACGAGATGGCTCGTCAACTCGCCGACCGGGGCGAGCGTGTCGATCTGCTCGCCTTGATCTGCACGACGGGCGAGAATGCCCGCTTTCACGCCCTGAACAGGGTCTTGAGCGCTTACTACCACTTGCGGGGCTTCGGAACCAACGAGCGGCAAGAGCGATTTCTTGCCTGGCGTCGCCGCGTCGAGCGCGCAGGCGAGATTCGCGAGTACTACAGTGCGCGACTCGGCGAAATTTCGCATGCTAGTCTGCGAGATAAGATTGCGGCTCTCGGCCATTTTGCTTCAAGTATGAAGTCTCTTTTAAGGAATTTCCCTGACAAGGTTTCAAGCAGCCCGGAAAATGGCGCGGCTTTGCCCGAAGCGGAAACAGGTTCCGCTGAAGAAAGTCGAAAAAAAGTGATGGACGCTTATGTCAAAGCAATGTCTGCGTATGTGCCGCGCCGATATAACGGAAGGGTGACGCTTTTACTTCCCGCTGAATCACCTCCGGGCCATTCTTATGATTCCACCTGGGGATGGGGAAGCGTTACAGATGAGGTGGAAGTGCGCATAGTACCCGGAGGCCATTTGACCTGCATCACAAGCCATGTCAAAGAGCTGGCCGAAAACCTGTCAGACTTTTTAAACAGGGCGTAGCATGAAATCGCTCTCCATTATTCTCGCCTCCCTATTCACCTGCCTCTTCCCATTTCGTTTTGCAAGAAGCCCGCTGTTTACACTATTGAAAAAGGTAGGCGGTCGTGTCGGCACTGCTTTACCGCAAGAGGTTCGGATGTGCTGGACGGATTATGCGCGAATAAAACCTGGATAGGCTTGAATATTAAGATGTACTGATTTATGAGTCACTGTATCGGAGTAGTATATAGCGCGCGACAATTTACCGGTTCTGCTCTGTGCGAAAGTCGTTGAGCATTCTGTCTTCCGAAAAATACGTCTTGAGAATATGTGCTAATGAAGATTGAAAAACCAGATCCACGGTTTGCCCGGTTACAATCCCCGGCACGACACTCGCTTCATCTTTGCCCGAATAAACATATCCGAAAGGAAACCGGACACCCATTGACATTTGAACTTGTGCAATTCAAGGATGAGGAAGCAGATGATGTTGATAAAAAGATTCGCCTTGAGCATATGCCTGCTACTTTGGCTGGGTTTCGTTTCGCAGTCGGCCGCAGCCCAGGAACGATTGTGTGACACTGCTTTTGAGGACTGCCGCCAGCCTTTATGGACTCTCATCGATAACGAGCAGATGGGCATAGATGTCGCGTTGTGGTTCATACAGGACACCTCTGTGTCCAACAAGATAATAGCCAGGCACAATGCCGGAGTGCGTGTGCGCATACTGGTTGACCCGCGAGCCAACCCCACTTACTCCGGAAACGAGGCGATCCTGAACCAGCTCAGAAATGCCGGAATCCCTATGCGCTTCAAAGTGGGCGGCGGCATTCTGCATTGGAAGATGATGTTGTTTGAAGGCCAGAATAAATTGGAATTCAGCGGGGCAAACTTCGGCCCCTTCTTTTTTGTTCCCAGCATCCCGTTCCAGGACTACATTGACGAAGCCATATACTTCACGGACGATCCGTCGGTCGTTAACAGTTTCAAGACCAAGTATGACGATCTGTGGACCGACACTGCGAATTACGCGAACTATGGAAACATCACAAGTGCTCCTACGCGCCACTACCCGACATTCCCTATAGACCCCGAGCTTAACTTCCCGCCGAGCGCGGATGGCAGCGAGGACTTTTACAATCGCACGGCCTTTTACATGAATCAGGAGAATCAGAAGATAGATATAATCATGTACCGCCACACCAACGACCGGTACACAGCCCGAACGGTCGAGGCGCGCGAGCGCGGCGTACCGGTTCGCATGATAACCGAGCAGCAAGAGTATCGAAATCTTGCGCGGCAGTGGGACGCATACAACATCGACCTGCTCTACAACGCGGGAGTCCAGATAAAGATAAGAAATCATCAAGGTCTGAATCACGAGAAGGCGGTACTGCTCTACGGGCAAGGCAGGACTATCTTCGGCTCGTCGAACTGGACCGGGCCGTCTTCAAACTCGCAAGCGGAGCATAATTACTTCACCACGAAGCCGTGGTTCTTCAATTGGTTCGTCAATCACTTTGACCGGAAGTGGAATTCGAACGAGACAGCGCCGTTCACGCCTCTCCCGCCTGACTCTCCCTCGTTGCTTTCTCCTTCCGATGGCGCGGCGAGCCAGCCCACTACAAACATGGTTTTGAGCTGGGAAGGAGGTCCATGGGCGCACAAGTTCGACATCTATTTCGGGACAACCACGAATCCGCCTCTGCTAGCAACCGACCAGTTCATAGGCAGGGTTGATGATGGCGTTGTAGAGCGCTATACCTTACAGCAGACATTGACGCCGGGAACGACTTATTATTGGCGCATCGTCAGCAAGACGATGGCCAATGTGACAGCAAGCGGGCCAGTCTGGCGATTCACTACAGCGGGAGTCCCTCCAAACCCCGGCCCGGCGCCGACGGTGACTTCGATCTCGCCGAACACGGGTTCGACCGGCGGCGGCACTTTCGTCACAATCACCGGCACGAACTTTCAAACCGGCGCAACAGTGAGGATCGGCGGATCGCCTGCCAGTTCGGTTAATGTCGTCAACTCCACTTCTATAAATGCCGTCACGCCTGCTCATTCGGCAGGGGCTGTCGATGTTGTCGTCACCAATCCCGACACACAAAGCGGCACGCTCAGCAATGGCTTCACATATACTCAACCTCCGCCACCTCCTCCGGGAGCCACGGACATAGTGCTGTATGCGTCGGAAGCGACCAAGGTAGGCAACTGGCAAGTGGTGTCGGATGCGACAGCAGCAGGAGGCGCGCGCATACATAACCCGGATGCAGGGGCACCTAAGCGAGCTACGGCTTTAGCCAACCCGGCAGACTACTTCGAGATGACGTTCAACGTGCAGGCCAACACAGCCTACCGCTTGTGGATAAGAGGCAAAGCTCAAAATGACCAGTGGGCCAATGACTCTATCTTCATACAATTTTCAGGAAGCGTCACAAGCAGCCAGGCAGCGACCTACAGGATAGGGACTACTTCTGCAACAGAGATGAACCTTGAAGACTGCTCTGGGTGCGGAGTACAGGGATGGGGCTGGCAAGACAACGGTTGGGGAGTGGGCGTGTTGGGGCCGCAGATATATTTTCAGACAACAGGGTCACAGACGTTGCGGGTGCAGGTGCGTGAAGACGGATTATTGATAGACCAGATAGTGTTGTCGCCGACAACATACTTAAGCAGTTCGCCGGGCGCGTTGAAGAATGACGCTACGATACTGCCGAGGAGCGGGCCACCCAGTCCTGCTCCGACCGTCAGCAACGTATCGCCGGCCAGCGGGCCGACCACGGGCAGCACTGCCGTGACGATCACCGGCACGGGATTCCAGGCGGGAGCGGGCGTGACGTTCGGCGGAACAGCGGCGACTAATGTAGTAGTCACAAACGCGACACAGATAACTGCTAGTACACCGGCGCATGCGGCGGGCGGTGTAAACGTGGTGGTGACGAATTCGGACGGGCAGTCGGGCACGCTCGCTAATGGGTTCACATACAATACGCCACCGCCACCGCCTGCTCCGACTGTGACCGGCGTATCACCCTCGTCAGGTCCGACGGCAGGGGGTACTGCGGTAACGGTTACGGGAACGGGCTTCCTATCCGGCGCTGGCGTGACATTCGGGGGTACGGCGGCGACGAATGTAATAGTCACGAGCGCGACACAGATAACAGCTAGTACACCGGCGCATGCGGCGGGCGGTGTAAACGTAGTGGTGACGAATTCGGACGGACAGTCGAGCACGCTTACTAACGGGTTCACATACACCACGCCACCGCCTCCGCCTGCTCCGACCGTTTCTAATATTTCACCCACGTCAGGCCCGACCACGGGGGGCACTGCGGTAACGATCACAGGGACAGGGTTTCAATCAGGAGCAAGTGTAAGGTTCGGAGGTACGGCGGCGACCAACGTAGTAGTCACAAACGCTACCCATATAACTGCCACAACTCCTTCGCACACGGCAGGTGCGGTAGATGTGGTAGTCACGAATTCTGACGGGCAACCTGGTACGCTTTCTAATGGTTTCACCTATACTCAGCCTCCGCCGACCCCGGCCCCGACCGTAAGCTCCGTGTCCCCGAATTCAGGCAGCACTCAGGGTGGCACTAATGTGACGGTCACAGGGACCGGGTTCCTGGCGGGCGCGGTGGTGGAATTCGATGGCGTGCGCGCTACGAACGTATCGGTGGTGAGTAGCACGTCAATAACAGCTACTACTCCGCCTCACCCTGTCGGGGTTGTGAATGTTGTTGTTATCAACGCGGACGCGCAAAGCGGCACTCTCGCTAACGGCTACACTTATGCCCAGTCGCAAACAACGGAAACCGTGCTGTTACAGGATGACTTTAACGACAACTCTCTGAACACGTCGAAGTGGACGGCCAACAATCTCTTTAGCGGTTTTACGGATGCGGGCGTCCCGGTCGCGGAGGTCGGGCAGCACATCGAGTTCGGACCATTGCTGCGGAATGTCGGCGGGTCTCATTATAACGGGATCAAGTCTGCTTCGGCCTTCAGTTTCACAAACGGGTACGCCTACGTCGAGATTGTGCAGCCGGGTGCGGCAAACACCGCCGCAGACGCGATGTTTACTCTGGGCAACACCGTCAACAACTACTATCGCATTTACGTCGAGGGCGGCACGCTCTTTTTGCAGAAGAGAATCAATGCGGCGAAGGCCACACTTCTTAGCGCGCCTTTTAACGCAGTCAATGACAGGTACTGGCGCATACGGCACGACGCAGCAAGCAACAGTGTGATCTTTGAGACTGCGCCCGACAACGCCGGGGTGCCAGGCACCTGGACGCAGCGTTATGGCGAAGTCTGGAGTGCGTCTGTGAGCCTCGGAACAGTCCTGTTCGAGCTTAAAGGCGGCACGTGGCAGGTCGAAGCAAACGTGCCAGGCACCGTCATCTTCGACAATTTCAAGGCCGCCAGGCAATGAAATCTATTATTCTTTCTTAGCAGGCGGCATCCTGATGCTTACGTTGGGATGCCGCCTGCTGACAATCAGCCGAGTCTCTCCTCACAAGTTCATTTAAGATATATCGAGCATAGAAAGGGAATGCGTTGAAGCAATTCTACACCATCCGGCAGAAGATAGCGGGAGCAGACTTCTTGAGTTCCAGATTAAGGTTAATAATCCGCGCCGCTCTTGTGAGCACATTGTTGTGCGCTCAAATCGGCACATCCGGCGCAGCCCCCGCGCGGAAAAACGTCGAAGCCCCGCGCGGTCAAAAAGAGATTGAGCCGTTGCAGGGCACGCGCGGTCTGATCTCTCAGACAGCGAGAATCAACTTTTCTGATCTGGCCGAGCGTGAAAGGATCAATCCACCAGTAATCCGTTAACAGACCATACACGAGCCGCTTGAATCGCTTGAGGAACCGCCGGCCCGCCAGGTGCCCGCAGGCGCATACACGCCTACGGACGCGGCGCGCGCTGCTCAGACGCAGTTGGAGCCGGCGGTCCCATCGCCAGCCCCATCAGCAAGCTTTCAGGCGCTGGCCGACGACAATACTCGAATCCCGCCCGATACACACGGCGCGGTCGGCCCGAACCACCTTATGGTCGCGCTAAATAGCCAGGTGAGAATTCAAACCAGGGCCGGAGCCACGATCAGCACAATGTCATTGAGCGGCTTTTGGGCAGCCTTTGGTCACTCCAACGTATTCGACCCGAAGGTGGCCTACGACCCTTTCACAAACCGCTGGATGTTTATCTCGCTGACTGACTTTGGGACTGCCACTTCGTCCTTGCTCGTAGGTGTAAGTCAGACTGGCGACCCGACTGCAACCTGGAGCCTCTACGATATTGATACGGACGCAGCTAATCTGGTTTTCGCAGATTATCCGAACCTCGGATTCAACAAAGACTGGATAGTAGTCACATCAAACACGCATCGTGTCAGTGACAGGGCCTTCGTTTCCTCGAACATTTACGTCTTTGACAAAGCCAGGCTTTACGGCGGGACGGGCAACTCGTTTACGCTTTTCCAGGACAACACGGGCAATTCTCAAGTTCCCGCTGTCACCTACGACAACACGCTTTCGACCGTGCACATAGTCGAAAACTGGAATGGCAACTCGGGAGGAAGCGGCTTCCTTCGGCTGAGCACGATCACGGGAAGCGTCGGGTCAGAGACGCTGACTCGGGGCATTGCGTTTCCTTCGACGCCGAATCCGTGGGACACCGTTCCCCCGGGAGGCGGAAACTTCGCGCCACAGCTCGGCTCCGTTCAGAAGATCAACAACGGAGATGCCGTCATACAAAACGCTGTCTACCGCAACGGCTCGATCTGGTGCGTGCAGACTATATTTTTGCCCGCCGGTGGCGCGAGCACGCGAAGCGCGTTGCAATGGTGGCAACTAGGTCCGACGGGTGCGATACAACAGCGCGGGCGGCTTGACGATCCCAGCGGGAATACGTACTACGGTTTTCCTAGCATTACAGTCAATCGCAACAACGACGTGTTGATCGGGTATTCGCGCTTCTCTCCGGCGCAGTACGCGAGCGGCACCTACTCGATGCGACTGGCGACAGACCCGCCAAATATATTGAGAGATCCGGTCATTCTCAAGACCGGCGAAGCGCCTTACTTCAAAATCAACAGCGGAACCAGGAACAAATGGGGCGACTATAGCGGCGCGTTGATCGATCCGGTAAACGATACGGACTTTTGGACAATTCAGCAGTACGCCGCTCTCCCGCTGGGAGGCAGCGACCGTTGGGGCACGTGGTGGGGGCAAGTTTTGCCATCAAGCCCGCCCGCTCCATCAGCGGCAGAGATTGTCCTGTATGCGTCGGAAGCGCCGGTTAAAGTAGGCAACTGGCAAGTGGTGTCAGATGCGACAGCAGCAGGAGGGGCGCGCATACATAACCCCGACCAGGGGGCGGCAAAACGGACTACCGCGCTTGCCAACCCGACCGATTACTTCGAGATGACCTTCAGCGCGCAGGCCAACACGCCATACCATCTGTGGATCAGAAGCAAGGCCCAGAATGACTTCTGGGGCAACGACTCGGTATTTATACAGTTTTCAGGCAGCGTCACAAGCAGCCAGGCAGCGACCTACAGGATAGGGACTACGTCTGCAACAGAGATGAACCTTGAAGACTGCTCCGGGTGCGGAGTACAGGGGTGGGGCTGGCAAGATAACGGCTGGGGAGTGGGCGTGATGGGGCCGCAGATATATTTTCAGACAACAGGGCCACAGACGTTGCGCGTGCAAGTGCGCGAAGACGGTTTATCGATAGACCAGATAGTGTTGTCGCCAACGACGTATTTAACCAACTCACCGGGTGCGTTGAAGAATGACACGACTATACTGCCGAGGAGCGGAGGAGGTGGAGGCAATCCGCCCCCTATCGTAAACACGGTGACGCCTAACACGGGGCCGACTAGCGGAGGCACAGCAGTAACTATCACGGGTAGCGGATTTCAATCGGGAGCAGGCGTGACGTTCGGCGGGACGGCAGCAACAAATGTAGTACTTACAAATCCTGCTCAGATAACAGCCAATACGCCTCCACGTTCGGCAGGAGCTGTTAACGTAGTCGTCACAAATCCAGATGGACAGACCGGGACTCTAACGAATGGGTTCACTTACACGGCGCCTCCACCCCCTCCTCCGCCTCCTTCCCCTGCGCCGCAGTTTGCCCGCGTCTTCTTGCTGGTGGAAGAGAATCACAGCTTTGAAAGCGTAATCAACGGCTCGTCAATGCCCTACCTTAACAGCCTCGCCTCCAGGTACGGGTTGGCGATGAATTACTACGCCAACACTCAGCCTTCAATAGGCAACTACTTCATGCTGACGACCGGGCAGATCATAACTAACGACAGCAACTTTTCTGGCACGGTGTCAGTTGACAACATCGTGCGACAGTTGACGGCTGCCGGTAAGAGTTGGAAGTCGTACGCCGAAAGCCTTCCCTCGGTCGGATACACGGGCGACAATGCATACCCGTATGTTAAGCGCCATAACCCGTTCGCGTATTTCTCTGATGTCCTCGAAAGCCCCGCGCAGTTAAACAAGCTCGTGCCCTTCACGCAGTTCGCCGTCGATCTTGCGAACAATCAACTGCCCAATTTCTCATACATCATTCCCAATCAACAAAACAACGCGCACGATTGCCCCGCAGGGCCGCCTTCCTGCACGGATGCGGATAAGCTGGCAGCAGCCGACAACTGGCTGCAATCCAACATCGCCCCGCTGCTCGGGAGCGCGGCCTTCCAGCAGGGCGGATTGCTGATAATCACTTTCGATGAATCGAACAACAGCGACACGCAAAACGGCGGCGGCCATGTAGCGACACTCGTTATAAGCTCGCGATCACGGCCAGGGTTCCAGTCGACGACCTTCCTCCAGCACCAGAGCACGCTCCGTCTGTTGTATCAGGCTCTGGGATTAAACAACCCTCCTGCCGCGGCTTCGACTGCGCCTGATATGACAGAGTTCTTCGACCTGTCAACAAGCCCGACTCCATTTGTAAGCTCAGTCTCTCCGAACACGGGACCGACTGCCGGAGGGACCTCGATAACCATAACCGGGAGCGGCTTTACGACCGGAGCAACGGTGATTATAGGCGGAACGCCGGCGACCGGCGTCAATGTGGCGGGCGGCGCAACTATTACCGCCATCACCCCGGCGCACGCGGCTGGAACTGTAGACGTGACGGTCACTAATACAAATGGCCGCAGCGGCGCGTTGACCGGCGGATTCACGTACACGCTGCCAGGCGGTGAAACGGTATTGTTGGCGGATGACTTCAATGATAATTCACTCGACGGCGCGAAGTGGGTGGCGGGAAATCTTTACAGCGGCTTTACGGATTTGTCTATCGCTGCCGTCGAGAGGAATCAGCGTTTCGAAATAGGCCCCCTGCGACAGGGAATAAGCGGGTCACATTACAACGGCATCAAGTCGGCAAGCCTGTATGATTTCACAGGCGCGTATTGCTACGTGCAATTCGTTCAGCCAGGTGCGGCAAACACGACCGCCGATGCAATGTTCACTCTGGGCACCAGCGTCGATAATTACTATAGAATCTTCGTCGAGGCGGGGAGCCTGGTCTTTCAGGAGAGGATCAACGGCGTAAAAGGGACCTTACTTACTATGGCTTATGATCCTTCCGGTCACAGGTTCTTACGCATACGCCATAACTCAAGCGCAGGAAGCGTCATCTTTGAGACAGCGCCCGACAACGCAGGTGTGCCCGGTGCCTGGACACTAAGATTCAGCAAGCAATGGAGCCCGTCTGTGAATTTAAGCGCAATCCAGTTCGAGCTTAAAGGCGGCACGTGGCAGGTTGAGGCTAACGCGCCGGGCACTGTCATATTCGATAACTTCAAAGCGGCCCGACCGTAGCCCGGATTTGCGAAGAAGAGGCGCTGCCCGGCGACAAATAACCGACGGGCAGCGCCTCTTCGTTTCGTCTACCTCAAATCAAAAATAGCCAGTGCGAGATTGTGATCCGAAGGCCTCACGCCCCTGTCGTCGAGTGTGCCAAGGGCGATTACTACATTCGGATTACTAAGGTCGCGAATATCAGGTATCTGGCCGCTTCTAATAACAAGCGTTGATGACACGCTGGAATACCAGATGGCATCGATCCGGCCTCTGCGCGTCCTGGTGTGCATGCCTACGGGGTTGTCAGGATACGCCGTAGCAGCGGCTATATTCATAGCCTGGACCCACGAGTCGTAATACCCCGATTGCATCAGTGACATCTCATAAGTATCCGGCCCGGCGTTGAAATCGCCGCAGATGATTCGCGATTCGCCGTAGCCTGCGGCGAAGCTCTTCAGCTCGTTGACCTGTGTCGCCCGCCTTCCGGACGAATCAGGGTCGAGATGCGTCGCAAAGAAGTTGATAGTCCTGCCGCCGACTGTAACGGTCGCCTGCGCCACTGACCGCTGATAGCTCAGGAAAATGTAGCTAGTGCTGGAAAGCGGGTACTTCGAAAGAATCATATTGCCTTCATCCGTGCCGACGTACTTCACAGCATGATGGTAATACCACGCGCGTCCCGTCTTCTGCGCGACCAAGTCTCTCAAAGTAGGCGCAAGGGCGAGCGGCACTTCACACATCGCCACAAGATCAGGGTTCATATTGGCGATGTAGGTGGCCGTGCGATCCGGGTTAAAGATGTTGTCAGTCCCTTTGCCGAATGCGACGTTCCAGGTCATCACCTTTAGCTGTCCGCCGCTCGGCGGCGGCGCAGGCGGGTTGACGGTAATGACGGTCGTCACCGTCGCGGTGGCGCCGAGGTTGTCAGTGACCGTCAGCCTGGCCGTATAAGTCCCGGCCCCCAGGTAGATGTTCGACGGCTGCGACTGGGACGATGTGTTGCCGTCGCCGAAGGTCCAACTGTAAGAGGCGATGAAGCCGTCGGGGTCGGAAGCGGAGGAAGAGAAATTGACCGCCAGCGGCGCGATGCCCGATGTCGGCTGCGCGGTGATAGTCACCTGCGGCGGCTGATTGCTGGGCGGCGGCGGCGGGCTACCTATCGTGCTGGGGAGTATGGTGGTGTCATTCTTCAACGCGCCCGGTGAGTTAGTTAAATACGTCGTAGGTGACAACACTATCTGGTCTATCGATAAACCGTCTTCGCGCACTTGCACCCGCAGCGTCTGTTGTCCCGTAGCTTGAAAATAGACTTGAGGCCCCCTCACGCCCACGCCCCAGCCGTTATCCTGCCAACCCCATCCGCTCAGCCCGCACCCGGAGCAGTCTTCCAGGTTCATCTCCATCGCCGAGGTTGTGCCAATGCGGTAGAGTGTGCTCCCGGCTGCATTGACACTGCCCGAAAACTGCACGAAGACAGAGTCATTGCTCCAGTAGTCGTTTTGGGCTTTGCCTCTTATCCACAGATGGTATGGCGCGCCCGCGACGGCGTTAAACGTCATTTCGAAATAATTTGTAGGATTAGCAAGAGGCGCGCTTAATTTTGCCCCTCCATTATCCGGGTTGCGCAAGGCTGTCTGTCCGGCGGCGGTGCTTTCAAAGACCCTCGTCCAGTTGCCCGCAGTCTGGCTGATAGGAATGTCCGAAGCCCAGATGACAATGTTGGATGGGTTTGAAGGAGGCGGCGGTGGCGGTGGAGCTGAATTAACGGTAATAACTTTGGTCGCGCTTGCGGTCGCGCCCTGATTGTCAGTGACCGTCAGCCTGGCCGTATAAGTCCCGGCCCCCAGGTAGATGTTCGACGGCTGCGACTGCGAGGATGTGTTGCCGTCGCCGAAGGTCCAACTGTAAGAGGCGATGAAGCCGTCGGGGTCGGAAGCATTGGAAGTAAAGTTGACTGCCAGCGGCGCGATGCCCAATATCGACGACGCGGTGATAGTCACCTGCGGCGGCTGATTGCTGGGCGGCGGTGGCGGCGGTGGGCTGCTCTTCGGAAGAATCGTGGTGTCATTCTTCAACGCGCCCGGCGAGCTGCTTAAGTATGTAGTCGGCGACAACACTATCTGGTCTATCGATAATCCGTCTTCACGCACCTGCACCCGAATAGTCTGTGACCCTGTTGTCTGAAAATATATCTGGGGTCCCATCACGCCCACTCCCCAGCCGTTGTCTTGCCACCCCCATCCTTGTATCCCGCACCCGGAGCAGTCTTCAAGGTTCATCTCTGTTGCAGACGTAGTCCCTATCCTGTAGGTCGCTACCTGGCTGCTTGTGACGCTTCCTGAAAACTGCACGAAGACAGAGTCGTTGCTCCAGTAGTCGTTTTGGGCTTTGCCTCTGATCCACAAGCGGTAGGCTGTGTTGGCCTGCGCGTTGAACGTCATCTCGAAGTAATCGGTCGGGTTTGCAAGCGCGGTGGTCCGTTTTGCCGCCCCCTGGTCGGGGTTATGCAAGCGCGCCCCTCCTGCTGCTGTCGCATCTGACACCACTTGCCAGTTGCCTACTCTCGTCGCTTCCGACGCATACAGCACTATGTTTGTTGCGCCCGTCTGTGCGGCTGTAATCGCCAGAAATGACGATGTTAGAAGAACGATTAAAGCCAATACTCTCAGATTAATCCTTTTTGTAAATCTCTCCATGAGCCTCCAACGCCCGGCCAGGATAGTCGTTGATTGACCACCGGTCCCGGTACATTTCCCTCTTGCGAATAATTGTTAAAACAGCAGTATCCGCGTGTGGTGAGGTCGAGCGCGAACAGCTTGCCTGCACTACATCATCTAACTATTCAGGGCCTTGATTTTGGATACTGCTTATCAAGCCTGAGGGGCGATGCGCCTTTGGACCAGGTAGGCTCTATCAATCTATCGGCCAGACCTTTAGTCGTTCTGGTAGGGTGCTGGGGCGCACACTTACCATCGAGCGCTTATTCTTTTTCAGGGGCCAGAGGATAGTCACTGTGAGGGAGCACCAGAATAGCCAGGAGGCTCTCCACCCGAGAGCATCCCGCACGTCATCTCTGTCAATAAACTCTTTAACCCTGTCAACCCTATTGTTTTGGGAAGATGCTTTATATCACGCACTATAGAAGGGGTCAAGAATTTAGTTTTTTTGCAATCTTTTTGCAACAATATCCGGCTTGTTTTCTATAATAAGCGGATTTTGCAGACCCCGCCTAATTAAGAGTATCGAAATAGTAGTAGATCTATGCTGAATTGCCTGTAGACGAATTATTATGAAGAAAACATATCCGAATCAAGGGAATTGGCGGATAGATTTTGTATAGGGCCGAACGCTAACAAAGGCTTTGTAAACGTGTTATGCAATTAGATGTCATCATCCCGACTTTTAATCGCCACGCCATGCTCAAAAGAACTCTCAACAGCTTGCTTGAGGCCGATGTGCCTTCGGGACTCGAAGTGCGAGTCACCGTAGTTGATAACAACTCAAAGGACCAGACCCGAAAAGTTGTTGAAGAGGACATGAAAAGGTTCAATGGTCGCCTTCACTATCTATTTGAAGCCGAACAGGGGAGGTCCTCCGCGCTCAACCGAGGTATATGCTCGACGACGGGCGAGCTGGTCGGAATGATAGATGATGATGAAGAGATCGATAGCCAGTGGTACTCAAATATCTATCATGCCTTCTCGACGGGGGAGATAGACTTTATAGGCGGCCCCTACAAGCCCCGATGGGGGGCAAAGCCTCCGACCTGGTTGCCGATGAATTATCTTGGAGTAATCGGCTGGATCGATGGAGGCGCGAATGTTGTTGCCTATGATGATAAGTATCCGGGCATGTTGATGGGCGGCAACGCCGTGCTTACTCGTGCGATACTCGATAAGGTCGGCCTTTATAAGACTTCGATAAGCCGAACGGGCAAGCGACTGCTTGCCGGTGAGGACGAAGACATGTACCAGCGCCTGCTTGCGGCGGGCGCCAGGGGCCTCTATATACCGAACCTGATCATCTATCACTACATTCCGCCCGAGCGCTTAACCAGGCATTACTTTCGGCGGTGGTGCTTCTGGCGCGGCGTCTCGCGCGCGGTCATAGACCGGGAGCGCCCCGCGCAAGCGGCTCGTTGGGCGGGCGTTCCAAGGTGGCTTTACGGGCAGGCCGCGCGTGGGGCTTTGAGGATAGCCCGCGCCTTAATCGCTTTGAGGCCGAACCCTGCACAGACGTTTTCGGATGAACTTGCTTTATGGGACCTTGCAGGCTTCTTCTATGGAAAGCATTTCTATAGGTCTGCATACTGACCCGATCCGGCGGCTCGGCTGTGGGAGTCGCCATGGTTTTCAAACAGTTGGAATCGCCCGGAGGTGATTCATAAAAATGGGTACCTATTATACGCCAGGCTCCGAGGCTGTCACTTCGCCGCCGAGCTTTGAAGCTCGCAGCGAGACTATCATACGCGCGCCTTCGCTCGCGCGATTGGACCTTGTCGGAAATCTTATTAAACTCTGGCAATACAGAGACCTGTTCTACACGCTGAGCCTCCACCGCATACGTGTGCGGTACAAGCAGACCGCCCTCGGCATTCTGTGGGCAATAGTGCAGCCGCTCGCGATAATGCTGATATTTACTCTGATCTTTTCTGTCATCGTAAGAATGCCGAGCGAAGGCGCTGCTTATCCGGTATTCGCCTACACGGCGCTGCTGCCCTGGACGTTCTTCTCGACCGCGCTGTTGAACGGAACTAACTCTCTGGTCAATAACTCGCAGCTTATAACAAAGGTCTCGTTTCCGCGCGAGATCCTGCCCCTCACCTACGTTGTCGCCGCGCTCTTCGATTTCGTGATCGGGTCGAGTATTTTAGTGGCGTTAATTACATATTATAAAGTGCCGTTGACGTTGAATTATCTTTACGCGCTGCCGATCATCTTTTTACTGGCTTTATTGGCGACCGCCGCGTCTTTTCTGCTCTCGGCGATGCAAGTGCGCTTTCGGGATATAGGCATCGGGATGCCGTTGTTGCTACAGGTCTGGATGTTCGCTACCCCGGTCGTCTACCCGCTCAGCGCCGTGCCGGAGGGTTTACGCGCTCTTTATTCATTGAACCCCGTGGCCGGTCTAATTGAAAACTTTCGCCGTGTGGTTCTTTACGATACTCCACCCGATTTTTTCTCATTGGGAATCTCTGCGGCAATCTCGGTTCTGTTACTCATAGCAGGCTACGCGAGGTTCAAGCGGGTAGAGGCAACAATGGCCGACATGATCTGAAGCCGCCTTATATAACTTATGATCGACATCAGGTTTGACCGGGTCAGTAAAAAGTATCTAATCCGTCGTGAACAGGACCGGAACGATTTGCCGCGTTCGTTCATAAGCAGGGTTAAGAGTCTTCGGCGGCGCTCGGAGCAGTTCTGGGCATTGCGAGATGTGAGCTTTGAGGTCAAGCGAAGCGAGGCGCTCGGGATAATAGGGCCTAACGGGGCAGGAAAGAGTACGATCTTAAAACTGCTTTCAAACATCACTACGCCTACCTCCGGTGAGATCGGAATCCGAGGCCGTCTCTCGGCGCTCATCGAGGTAGGCTCGGGTTTTCACCCGGAGCTTACGGGCCGCGAAAATGTTTTCCTCAGCGGCTCGATATTGGGGATGCGCCGCCGCGAGATCGCCGAGAAGCTTGAAAGCATAATCGATTTTGCGGAAGTCCCCCAATTCATCGACACTCCTGTAAAACGATACTCTTCGGGGATGTATGTCCGGCTAGGATTTTCCATAGCCGCGCACCTGCACCCTGACATACTCTTGCTCGACGAGGTGCTGGCCGTCGGCGATGCCTCCTTCCAGGCCAAGTGCATCAAACGTATAAGTGAGCTTAAGCAAAGCGGCACTACTATAGTTTTCATATCGCACGATCTGACCTCGGTTGAGCTTTTGTGCAATCGAGTATTGCTGTTGAGCCGGGGGAGGGTCGCGGCTGATGGACCGCCGCGCGACGTGATATCGCTGTATCAGCAAGGTTGTGAGCGTGATTCCTTCGAGCGACAAACCACAAACGCTACGGGGCCGGAAAAAGAGGTTGATGTCACCGGTTTCGCGCTCTTTGATGACTATGGCCGCCAGACGAATGTCTTTCGCACCGGCGAACCGCTCTCTGCGCGCATCCAGTACAGCGCTCGCGATGACATAAGCGACGTTGTCTTTGAGGTCTTCTTTTACTCAGCCGAGGGCAAGTATCATTCGCAATTATCTACAAATTCCGACGGCGCGCGCCTGGACCTGGATAAGGGAGTGGGGGCTGTTGAATTCTTCTGTCCGAATCTAGGGTTGCAGCCGGGCGTTTACCATGTCGATTCGGTAATTAAAAAGCGCGGAGCTTCTTCGGAGATCAATTGGCAGTGCCGATGTGCAACGTTTCGAGTAGACCCGGGCAAGTCGGTCCTCGGAGATTTCTACATGGCTCACGAATGGCGCGTGGATTCGGGTTTTGATGCGTCATCGCCCACATTGCAAAAGCCGGTGACGACTGTGGCAGGTCTCGGAAGGGTGAGCGGCAATGAGATCAACGTTCATGAGCCGGTTGAGAGAGAAAGCCTATGACGGTATCAGAAGCTCGTCTTATCTCGGTGATCATACCTTGCTACAACCAGGCCGATTTTCTGGGCGAGGCTATCAGAAGCGCGCTCGATCAAAACTACGCCAGGCTGGAGGTGATAGTAGTAGACGACGGGTCCACAGATGAAACGGCAGAGGTGGCCGGGAGATACCCGCGCGTAGTATGCGAGAGGCAGGCAAACCGAGGGCTAGCGGGAGCGCGGAACCGAGGGCTGGAGGGGAGCAGAGGAGAGTACGTAGTATTTTTGGATGCGGACGACAGGCTAGCGGCGGGTGCGTTGAGAGTAGGAGCAGACACGCTAGACTCTCGCCCCGATTGTGCTTTCGTCTCCGGTCATTACAGCCTTATCAATGCGGAGGGCATAACCATACCGCATCGGGCTTCCGCTTGTGCGGAAAGCGATCATTACAGCGCTCTGTTGCGCGGCAACTACATAGGTATGCATGCGACGGTCGTGTATCGCCGCACTGTTTTGGAAATCGTCAAAGGCTTTGATACTTCGAGGCGGGCGTGTGAGGACTATGACCTGTACCTGCGGATTGCCAGGAACTTCCAGGTCCATTGCCACCACCATCTAGTGGCAGAGTACCGCCAGCACGGCGGCAACATGAGCAGAGATTATGAATTGATGATGAGAAGCTCCTTATCAGTTCTCCGCTCGCAGTGGGAGTTTGTGCGAGGAGATAAAGAGCTTGAACGCGCTTACAGAGAGGGAATCAGGTTCTGGCAAGACTACTGCGCCGGCGGTTTGATCAGGCAGGTGAAAAGCAGTCTCGGGCTGCGCGAATGGCGCAACGCGCTATCCGGATCACAGGCGCTTCTACGCCATCACCCGCGAGCCTTTACGCGCCGGGTCGCGCCACGCCTGATCCGAAAGGTGTTTAAGCGAGCGGCGTTGTTGTCATCACGTTTTAGCTTTATGCGTTGAGGTTGAATGGCTGAACAATATGACATTTCGGTGGTAATCAGCACCTACAATCGGTGCGAGATGCTCGGCGTGGCCTTAGACCGCTTGCTCGGGCAGCAGGGCAAGGGCGTGAGCTACGAGGTGATAGTCGTAGACAACAACTCGACGGACCGGACGAGAGAGGTCGTAGAGTCATTCATAGAAAGAGGCCACTCGAACCTTCATTACGTCTTCGAGCCTAAGCAGGGCGTCTCGTACGGGAGGAACACAGGCATAGCTTATTCGAGTGCCGAAATAATTGCCTTTACTGACGACGATGTGCGCGTCAGCCAGGACTGGGTTGGCAACATAAATCGCGCTTTCAACGAACACCCCGAAGTCAATTTTGTCGGCGGACCTATACTGCCTGAGTGGAAGAGCAAGCCGCCTGAGTGGCTGACTCGCGAGCACTGGTGGCCGCTCGCGCTTTTAGATTTTGGAGACAAACCATTCTACGTGAATATAGACATTCCCGTATGCCTGCCCACTGCAAACATCTCTTTCCGACGTCGGGCGTTCGACAGCATCGGCCTCTTCTCGCCTGAGTTTTCGGGAAGGGAAGACCACGAACTGCTTGTACGGTTGTGGCGAACGGACCGGCAGGGCATATACATTCCCAACATAGTTGTCACGGCGGAAGTGCAGCCTGAAAGGCTAAAAAAAGATTATCACCGCAAGTGGAATCTTAAGACTGGCAAGTTCAATTCGCTCATGCGGCTTAACGAGAGCGTCAGCCGAGATGGCCGGTTCGTCGGAGAGCTGCCAGACCTTGCAACACTATTCGGCGTGCCGGGGTTTGTTTACCGCAAGCTTCTTACAGAAAGCTTCTGCTGGATTGCGGCGGCCGCGCGATTGCAAAACGGAAAATCGCAGCAGCACAAAAATCACATATGGTATCTGATCGGCTACATCAGCAAACGCTTCGAAAAGGACGCCGCCGAGCGGAAGCATTCCAGCCTTCATGAAATCGGGGCTTTCACGAAGGCCCTGTTGCGAAAGAAGCTCTATCGGAACTAGAGGACGAGCGATGACCGAACGACCGGATGTTTCAGCAGTAATCAGCACCTACAATCGGTGCGAGATGCTCGGCGTGGCCTTGGACCGCTTGCTCGGGCAGCAGGGCAAGGGCGTGAGCTACGAGGTGATAGTCGTAGACAACAACTCGACGGACCGGACGAGGGAGGTCGTAGAATCGTTCATAGAAAGAGGCCACTCGAACCTTCATTACGTCTTCGAGCCTAAACAGGGCGTCTCGTACGCGCGCAACTCGGGGCTTCAACGCGCGCGCGCGCCTATCATCGCGTTTGCTGACGACGATGTATTAGTGGCGCGGGACTGGGTAGCAGTTATCAAGCGCGAGTTTGATACTCACTCAGGCATAGATTGTCTCGGAGGCAAAGTGCTGCCCGAGTGGAAGGGCGAGCCGCCCGCATGGCTTACTCGCGAGCACTGGTCGCCGCTTGCTTTGCAGGACTATGGCGACGAGCCGTTTTATGTGAATGCGGAAAACCCGCTCTGCCTGGTCAGCGCCAATCTATCTTTTCGCCGTGAGGTTTTTTCTCGTACGGGGTTGTTCGCTCCGGAGTTGCAGCGAGTGAAGGACGGGATAGGCTCAATGGAAGACCTGGAGTTGTTGATTCGCTACTGGCGCGCGGGGGGCCAGAGTCTTTATCTGCCGGCACTCGTCGTGACTGCCGAAGTCCCGGTCGCTCGAACAACCAAAAAGTATCACCGAAGATGGCATCGAGGGCATGGTCGCTTCTACGCGCTCATGCGCTCGCCCGATTTTGAGCGCTCATCGAAAAGGACGTTGTTCGGTGTCCCGGCTCACCTCTACCGTCAGTCGGTAATAGACGCGGCCAATTGGGTCAAGTATTCGGTGTTGGGCAGGCCCGACCGCGCTTTCTTTTACGAAACTCGGTTGCGCTTCTTCGCGGGATTCTTCCAGACGCGCAAGAGAGATTACCTATCAACTCGTCAACACGGAACTGTGCGCGAGGTGGCAGAGTTCGTGTATTCGCTATTGTCGAGACAGAGCTATCACAAAGCGCCGGAGCAGATCGGTTGACGAGGCGCGCGAACTTATTTCAGTCGATGAATACAATGGCAAGTATGGTCAGCCCGAAGATAATAGACTCGCTGTCCCGAACAATCCCATCCGAGGATGTCGATTTTCATCCGCACTCGTTTGCAGATTCTCACGGGAGACTCTTTCGGTGGAATGGCGAGCTTTACAGAGGGATACGCAAAGAGCAGGCGGCTTTCTTTTCAGGACTGTTTCGGGATGGCGTAATTCAAAGCCTGGTTGATCGGGGGCTGCTGATCGAGACAGAGCCGACCGCTTTTAAGATCGACGGCTACGAGCTGATCGTGCGTCACAAAAACGTTCCGTTCCCTTCGTACCCGAACGAATGGTGCGCCGGGATGCTGAAAGACGCCTCTGCCTGCCTTCTCGATCTGGCGATAGAGCTTAGCCGACAGAACCTCTCTTTGAAGGACGCGCACCCGTGGAACATTCTGTTTGATGGCTGTAAGCCGGTATTTGTGGATTTGACATCCATCGTGCCGCTAGGAGCGAACTCGACCTGGCCGGCATACGACGAGTTCTGTCGTTTCTGTTATTACCCGCTGATTTTGATGTGTCACGGGCGCGAGCGTGTCGCGAGGTCTTTGATCGCTGAATATGAAGGGGTCTTGAGGTCTGACCTTTCTATGTTGCCGCGCCGCTTCGCTCTATCGCCGTTCGCCTTCCGAAAAGTGATCGACCGCGTATTGAAACCCGTGCGGCTGTTCAAAAAAAATGACGGGCCAGGCTCACAATTACTTTTCTTCGAGCGGCTCAAACGAGATGTAGAGCGAATAAAGACTCCTGGCTCGAACGATCTGGCGTCGCAAAGCCTGAAAGATTTGTCGCAGACATCTGCTGCGCAGCAAGTCTTACAGAGGATTCTCAAGCGTTTGCGACCCGGATCGGTGCTCGACATTAATGGCCCCGGAGGGCGGCACTCAATACAGGCCGCGCGTCTGGGGAGCGATGTCGTATATTTCGGCACAGACCAGAAAGTCGTTGCCGAGCTTTACCACTGCGCACAAAGCGAAGCGTTGACCATACTTCCTCTGGTCATGGATTTCATCAAGCCTACTCCGTCAATCGGTTATTCGAGCCATTACACAGTCGCCGCGACCGAGCGCTTCAGGTGCGATATGGTCCTGGCTTTTTCAATCATCGAACATCTTGTGTTCGACAAGTACCTGAGTTTCGACCTGATAGCAGAGGGCATTTCATCATTCTCGAAGCGATGGGCCGTTGTCGAATTTGTTCCGCCCGAACACCTGGCAGGCGGCAGAAAGTTGACCCATGGTTTTCAGTGGTACACGCTGGAGAATTTAATTAATGCGATTGGCAAGTATTTTTCCGGCGTGGAAGTGATAAAGCTCTACAGCGGGTCGCGCGCATTTCTGCTTTGCTCCAAGGATTAAAATGACAGGCAATCCCAGGGTCTCCGTAATCACACACTTCCTGAACTCTAAAGAGTTCTTTAGAGAAGCGCTCGATAGTGTCTTAGCTCAAAGCTACCAGGCGTGGGAACTCTTGCTTGTTGATGACGGTTCGACTGACGGCAGTACGGACATTGCTTTGAGCTATGTGGAGGAACATGCCGGGAAGGTGCGCTACCTACATCATCCCGGCAGAGAGAACCGGGGGATGAGCGCGTCACGTAATCTCGGCGTCGAATGTGCCAGAGGAGAATACATAGCTTTTCTTGACGCGGATGATGTGTGGATGCCGGAAAAGCTTGAGCGGCAGGTCGCGATTTTGGATTCGTGGCCTGAGGCGGCGATGGTTTATGGAGTTACCTGGTACTGGTACAGTTGGACCGATGGGAATGATGCCGGTCGCGATTTGACGATAGACCCGAACGTCGAACTTGATGTGCCCATAAACCCGCCCGCGCTTTTGATACGTTTCTTAAAAGAGGTGGCCCCGATCCCGTGTCCTTCAGACATACTGGTGCGGCGCGATGCGATCAAAGCCGTAGGCGGGTTCGAGGAATCATTCCGGCGCATCTTCACCGATCAAGTCTTTTACGCAAAACTCTGCCTGAAAGCGCCGGTTGTCGCGAGCGGGCAGTGCTGGTTCAAGTACAGGAGACATCCCGATTCTTCAGTGTCGGTGGTGAAGAAAAGAGGCGAGCTGCGCACTGCGCGACTGGCTTATCTGAACTGGCTTGAAAAGTTTCTCAGCCGGCAGCATGTCAAAACTGCCGGCGTATGGCGCGCGCTCAGGGGCGCGAAAAGGAGATGTAGGTATCCGAGGCTGTCTCGTCTGCCGAACGCCGCGCGTTACCGCGTGTCAATCGTTAAAGAACATCTGAGATCTGCGGCGCGCGTGATACTGCCCGCTACGCTTCATCAATGGTTGCGCACCAGTCGCCATTACCTTTTACGCCAGGGAAGGGCTAAGTAGTTATGTCGGAATTGCGCCTAGTAACTGTAGTAATACCTTGCTACAACCAGGCCGATTTTCTGGGCGAGGCTATCAGAAGCGCGCTCGATCAAAACTACGCCAGACTGGAGGTGATAGTAGTAGACGACGGGTCCACAGATGAAACGGCAGAGGTGGCCGGGAGATACCCGCGCGTAGTATGCGAGAGGCAGGCAAACCGAGGGCTAGCGGCAGCGCGGAACCGAGGGCTGGAGGGGAGCAGAGGAGAGTACGTAGTATTTTTGGATGCGGACGACAGGCTAGCGGCGGGTGCGTTGAGAGTAGGAGCAGACACGCTAGACTCTCGTCCCGATTGCGCTTTCGTTTATGGGAACGTCAAGCTCATCGATGCAAATGGCTCACTGATTTTATACCCTCCGGGCGTAAACATAGAACGGGATCATTACCTTGAGCTGCTTCGCCACAATCACATCTGGTCTCCCGGCGCAGTGATGTACCGTCGCAGCGTCTTTGATGGTATTGGCCTTTTCGATCCAGGTGTAAATGCTTCGGCTGACTATGACCTCAACCTGCGCATCGCCAAGAATTTTCCAATCTTTTGCCACGGAGAGGTGGTGCTCGAATACCGCAAGCATGGCTCGAACATGACGCGCAACTTTGCTGACATGCTTAAAACCTCGATGGCCGTCAGGCGATCACACAGGAGGCATGGGAAGCTGAACAGCTTACAGAAAGAGGCTCTGGAGAGTGGGACCAGGGCTGCGCAGAAAGATTATGGCGAAAAGCTCATCAGGGCGGTCGGCGCGCAATTGCGCGCTCGCGAGTGGAGGCAAGCTCTGCCGGGCACGCTCACGCTGCTCAGGTACTACCCGGAAGGGCTGGCGCGGCTGATCCGGCGAAAGCTTTTTCGCTCTACGAGCAAACAATCATTCGGGAGCGATTATCAGAAATGAATCGAGAGCCGCTGGTTTCAATAATAATGATCTTCTTGAATGCGGAGAGATTTATTCAAGAGGCGATAGAGAGCGTGCTGGCGCAGAGCTACGCCAACTGGGAGTTGCTCTTAATAGATGACGGGTCTATTGATTCAAGCGGCAAAGTAGCGCGGCAGTACGCCGACAGATATGCCGAGAAGATGCGATACCTCAGTCACATGGGCGGCGCAAATCTCGGCATGAGCGCTTCGCGCAACCTGGGCATAAACAGCGCCAGGGGAGAGCTGATAGCTTTCTTAGACGCTGACGACGTTTGGCTGGCGGAAAAGCTTGAGCGGCAGGTTGAGATATTGAGATTACAGCCTGCGGCGGCGATGGTCTGCGGGAGGACGCGGTACTGGTATAGCTGGAGCGGCAGAAAAGAGGACCTGTCGAGAGACTTCATCCCGGAACTGGGCGTGCCGCATGACAGGCTCGTAAACCCTCCCGCGCTATTTCCCGCCCTTATGCGAAATCAGGTCGTCACAAGCACAGGCAGTCTCGTGCGGCGCGACGCGATCGAAACCGTAGGCGGGTACGAGGAGAGCTTTCGCGGTTTGTATGAGGATCAGGCTTTTTACGCCAAAGTGTGCCTCAAAGTCCCGATCTTCATCAGTGGCGGGTGCTGGTATAAATACCGCAAGCACCCGGATTCATGCTGCGAGCTGGCCGAAAGCCGTGGTCGCCAGCACTCTGAGCGACTGCTTTTGTTGAACTGGCTCGAATCCTACTTGAATGAGAATGCGATAAAAGATAAGGGCGTATGGCAAAGCCTCAAGCGTGCGCGATGGGCGTGCCGGTTCCCAAAGCTATCTCGGACCCCGGATCACATTCGATACCGTGCGAAGATGACAAAAGAGAGAGTGAAATCAATCGCCAGACGCCTGGTCCCTACCCCCATATACGGGTTGATCAAAGCTCGGAGGCGCGGTCGCGACTTCTTGCCTCAGCCGGGGGCAATCAAGTTCGGCGATTTGAGGCGGCTCGCGCCTTTCAGCCGCGTATTCGGGTATGACCGGGGCACGCCCGTCAACCGCTACTACATCGAAGGTTTTCTCGCCCGCAACTGCGACGATATTCGGGGCCGAGTCCTGGAAGTGGGCGACGATTCTTACACGCGCAGATACGGCGGTGAACGCGTCGATAAAATCGATGTGCTGCATGTTGAGGAGGGGAGCCCGCAGGCCACGATAATAGCCGACCTGACAGAGGCGGATCATATACCCTCCGAAAGTTTCGACTGCATAATCCTTACGCAGACGCTTCACCTTATCTATGACGCGCGCACCGCAATCAATACGCTCCACAGAATTCTAAAGCCGGGCGGAGTCCTGCTTGCCACTTTCCCTGGCATCAGTCAGATAGACCGTCACGAATGGGGCAAATCCTGGTACTGGGCATTCACGGCGCTGGCGGCGCGGCGGTTGTTCGGCGAAGCATTTTCAGAGCGCGCGCTCAGCGTCGAGACACACGGAAACGTGCTTGCGGCAACGGCCTTTCTCTACGGCATTGCGCTTGAGGAACTGCGCAAAGAGGAACTCGATTTTAGCGACCCCGATTATGAAGTAACAATCGCCGTCCGGGCAGTAAAGGAGGCCGAATGAATCCCTCACTGCTGGGGCGTCTGCGCCGTCTTGCCGCCGGAGCGAGAAAGCGATTATCAAACGGGGCGTTAATACTGCTTTATCACCGAGTGGCCGAATCGAACTCTGACCCCTGGTCCCTGGCCGTTAAGCCCGCACACTTCGCCGAACATCTGGAAGTAATTAAAAAACGCGCGAGAGTGCTGTCGGTAGAAGAGCTGGTGGCTGCGGTCGCAGCCAACAAGCTTCCTCGCCGCGCTGTCGTGATTACTTTTGATGACGGATACGCGGATAACCTTCTTAACGCCAGGCCTCTCCTGGAGAAAAACGATTCTCCTGCGACGGTCTTCGTGACGACAGGTTTCGCAGGCTCCGACCGGGAGTTCTGGTGGGACGAGTTGGATAAATTGTTTCTTCAACCCGGCGCGCTGCCGTCGAGTCTTCACCTCACCATCAATAGAAAGGATTACAGATGGGATTTAGGCGAAGCGGCTCGCTACGTCGAGTCAGCTTTCCATACGAATGAGCGGTGGCGGGCCTGGCAGAAAGACGATCCCTGCTCTCGGCATCTACTGTATCGCTCGCTTTGGGAACTGATGCACCCTCTGTCGGAGGATGAGCGGCAGAGAGTGCGGGACGATCTGGTCTCCCTGGGCAGGGGCCGACACGTCGCCTCGCGCGACGCATCGCGCGCTTTCGCGCGATGAACTGCGTGAGCTGGCCGAAGGCGGGCTTATCGAAATCGGCTGTCATACGGTCACGCACCCAAAGCTTGCATCGCTCGATTTGGACTCGCAGCGCGACGAGATCAATCGAAGCAAGTCAAGGCTGGAAGAATTACTGAATCGCAGAATCAAGAGTTTCGCTTATCCATACGGGCGGCCATGTGACTACACGGCGGAGACTGTGGCGGTCGTAAAAGCGGCGGGATTTGATTCCGCCTGTTCTACGGCGAACGGGCTGGTCAGTCGGCGCTCGAACCTGTTCGAGTTGCCCCGCTTTCAAGCGCCAGACGTTGACGGAGAGGTACTTGACGGACTGCTCGGGCAGTGGTTCGACACTCGGTAAGGTGGCAATGCGGATACTGGTCCTGACAAATTTCTACCCGCCCCATTACGTCGGTGGTTATGAACTCGGCTGCCGCGACGTGGTGGAAGGGCTGAGAGCGCGCGGGCATGAAGTCAGGGTTTTGACATCAATTTATAAAGTGAATAAGCCGAGCCGAAAGCATGAGGTTTACCGCTGGCTTCAGACAGATTTTGCAAACAATGGGAACCGCTCAGGTTTTTTCAGACTTCTCAGGAAAGAGCTTACCAATAGATGGGCGTTCAAGTACGCTTGCCGCTCATTCAGGCCAGACGTCATTTACGCGTGGAACATAACTCATATTTCGGTTTCAAACCTGTTAATGGCCCAGCAGATGGGACTGCCGGTTTATTACTTTGTGTCTGATCACTGGCTGTCGCGATGGGAGAATGATCTCTGGATTTTAAAGACGCGCCGCAACCCGCGCCGCCTTCATCGGAAGATTTTATGGCGTCTGTTCCGCTCGTTATTGCGCGCCTCGGGCCTATGTCCAGAAGACTCTCTGGACTTGAGTAACACCCAGTTCGTCAGCCGTTTCCTTAAGCAAGCGGCTCTCGAAGCCGGTAAGCCTGCCGCAAGCTCAGAGGTTATTCACTGGGGGATCAACGTAGCTCGCTTCTCGACGAACGGGGCGTCTCGCGACCCTTCAAAGCTGCTTTATGTCGGGCAGATAACCACGCACAAAGGGGTCCGAACGGCGGTCGAAACGCTCAAGCTGATTCGGGAAAGATACGGCTGCGATAAAGCCACGCTGACCGTTGTGGGGGGGCCGGATTATGACGGAGAGATTGAGCGGCTTGTTCGCTTGCTCGGCCTAGAGGGCAATGTGCGCTTTACCGGATTGATCTCCCGCGAGCGGCTCCCGGATATCTACAAAGAGCACGGCACCCTTATATTTCCTTCGGTCTGGGATGAGCCGTTCAGCATTACTCTGCTTGAAGCGATGTCATCAGGGCTGGCCGTGGTGGGCACTACTACCGGCGGCAGCGCCGAGTTACTTGCCGATGGGGTGAATGCGTTGACCTTCCCCAAGCAGGACGCCGAGGCCTGCGCCAGGCAGGTGAAGCGACTTATTGACGACCCTCAGCTTTTCGACAGAATCCGGCAGAACGGCGTGAGAGCTGTTCAAAGTGGTTTCCGGCTCGACACTATGATTGACAGAATTGAGGATTCGCTCGAAAGAGTTATGGCCGGTGTGCATGGCCGAGGCCGATCAGGTGAGCCAGAAGGTCTATATTTATGAAGGTAGGTATTTATAACGAGCCTTCCGGCGGCGGCATAGGTGGCGCTGAAGCGACCGTGGCAATACTGGCAGAAGCCTTGAGCGCCGCGCATCAAGTTGATATTGTTCACCACAGGAGCGCTCTCTGTTTAGAAGACCTCAGAGAGGTATCCGGCACACATCTGGACGGCGTCAGTTTGCGATACGTCGCGCCGGAACCTTACATTTTCGGCAGCTCCCACCTCCCCTGGCGGCGTTACCGTGATGCGCGCGCCTGGCGCGCTTCGTTGAGTGAGCCGTATGATCTGTTCATCAACGTCACACACGGCATACCTCCGTTTTGCCATGCGCGACGGAGCGCTCTCATCGTCCTGTTTCCAATCGGCGAACAGCCCGCGGGCCAACTTGGAAATTCGCGCGCGTTGTCAATTGGCTCGCTGCTTAAAAAATGCGCCAAGCTGATTTATCACGATTGGGAATGGCAAAGGCGGATGGGCTCGTATCAAATAAAAACGACGATTTCAGAGTTCTCTCAAGTCTGGACTAGACGGCGGTGGAGCGCCGATTGCCAGATTCTATACCCGCCCGTCGACACGCATTTTGCTTCCGCTCCGAAAGCGAACCTGATTCTCAGCGCCGGCAGGTTTACGACCGAAGGACATTCTAAGAAGCAATCGGAAATAATGGATGCGTTTCGACAGATGAAAGACGCGGGTCTGACAGGATGGGAATATACCTGCGCCGGCAACCTCGGAGAGTCGGCTCGGGATAAATCCTATTTCAGGAGCGTGGAGCAAAAAGCCGAGCAGTGCGGGGCGGAAGTGCTCGCCAACCTCGAACGAGATCGTTTGAAGCGGTTTTATCAACAGGCGAAGATTTTCTGGCACGCGGCAGGATACGGAGAAGACGATGAGCGGCCAGAGCTGTTCGAGCATTTCGGCATCGTTACGGCGGAGGCCATGGCTGCCGGTTGCGTGCCTGTGGTCATCAATAAAGGCGGGCAGTCGGAAATCGTCCGTCACGGGGTCAGCGGTTTTCTCTGGAATACTTTTGATGAACTCAAAGAATACACCTCGCTATTGACTCGCGATGAGAGGCTGCGCCAGGAGATGGCCGAACAGGCGCGGCGGCGGGCGCAGTCCTTCAGCCGAGAGGTGTTTGTCAGCCATTTTCTCGACCTTCTATCCAGGTGAAGGAGAGATTTTTTGAATCCTCCCGCCAGTTGAGAGTATTTGAAAAGAAGGAAATCCTTTTTATGAATAGAATTTATGATTCCATCATTTTCCGTCGAGCCCGGAAATTTGCTTTAAGAACGAGCAAGTGAATCTTTGTAGCAGAGAAACCTGCTTATTAAAACGAAAGCCCCTGCAATGAAAGATTCCGTCATGTCCAGTCCCATCGCAGCAAGCATCACCTCGCCTGCTCTCGCCAAACAGTCTCCCTGTGAAGATCAGCCCACGGTCCAGGCAAACCTTACCGGGCGATTCGATATTCTGAAATTCCTGGGCCCGTGCGGGAACTCTTTTTGTTTTACGGCGCTTGATCGCACGACCGGAAAGCCGGTCAGGTTGAAAGTACTCTCAGATGATGCGGCAGCCGATGAGGCGCAAAAGGAGTTGTTCTACCTTGAAGCAGCGGCTGCGGCAAAACTGTCACATCAGAATATAACTCGAACGACCGGGGCGGAAGAGCTGAGCGGCATACACTTTTGTACGATTGAGCAGAAACCGAATGCGGAATCACTGCGCGATCTGCTCGATATACGGTCGTGGCTTGAAATAGACGTTGCCATGTCGATTGCCCTGCAGATGGCCGATGCTCTCGATTACGCGCACCGAAATGGAGTGCTGCACCTCAACCTGAACCCCGCGAACGTACTGATCGAGGGTGACGGCAGAGTGCTGGTTACAGACTTCGGTATTAGCGCGGATCAGGAATTAGTATGGGCGCACATTGATCGGTCCGGCCGTCACTGCCTGCAATACGCAAGCCCGGAGCAGATTCAAGGCTTGTACGCAGATTCTCGCAGCGACCTCTATTCACTTGGGATCATTCTATTTGAAATGTTGACGGATCGCGTGCCGTTCGATTCTACGGATGCCGGCCTGTTGAAGAGAAAACATCTCACGCAAGCTCCACATCCGCCGCAGCTATTTCGTCAGGGGATCTCTAATTATCTTTCCGCGCTCGTCCTCACGTTACTCGAAAAGAACCCTGATTGGCGTTTCCGATCTGCCCAGCAATTACAGACAGCGCTAAGTAAAGTGGCCCCGACGGATTTGGCCTATGAAACGGATTTGGCCGATGAAGACGAGGGGAATCTACATTCTCATGATAAAAATGAGGATTCTTACCAGCCGGAGCCTCAGGCGGTAGAAGTGAATACTCAAAGCGAGGAGTTTGACTTTATAGAACCGCAGATCGGTATAGAGCCGCAGATCGATCTCGAAGCGTCTGATGCGGCGGCTGGCAATATCCCCCCACCACAAACCGAAGCTGCTGAAGCTGCTCACAACTTCCTTACTCATCGTGAGGTCTTCGAGCCTCCTACTATTATTAAGATCGATCCTCCGCCGGATACAGTGCCCGAACGCAGGACTCGGATCGAGCCACCAAAACGCGTCTCTACGGCAAGAGAGAATATTCAACCGCCTTCGCTCTATGTCTCGTCGAACAGACCGCAAGGCAGAAAGCAGGTATTTGCATTCCTGGCGATAATGGTTGTAATCCTGCTATTGATTTCGCTCTTAGGACGCAACTACCTCCCCGGACTTTTTATGGCTGCAAGCGCCGGGCAGCAGAATAATCTGCCCGATGCGCTTGCCCGGTCGCCTATTACGAATCCAGAGCCTGCGACCTCCGAGACCGTTTCGCCTGGACCGGCAGAACAGGCAATCCCGACTGAAACGAAGAAACAGTTAAATGGGACTGGCCTGAGTGCGAGCCCTGCTAAAGAGAAAGTTACACCTCCCAGAAGAAAATATGTCAGGCGTCCGGCTGCCGGAAAGGTCAGTCAATCCGCTCGGCGGAAGCCTCAGGCCAAACGGAAAGCACGCAAGCCTGTGTACTTGAGACGCATCAGGGGGTGGACGCAAATGTTTGACCTGGAAGACTTGTTCAAGCAGAAGGAGTTGTAGGACAGGCGGACCACAATGTTATTCGAGAAGAGCTGGTCGCTAATAAAGTAAGGAGAGAGCTAAATGTACACAAGATTCTATGGGTTGAAAGAGATACCGTTTGGCCTGACGCCGAACCCCAAATACATTTTCAAGACCGATAGTTATCTCGAAGTGATTGCGAACCTCAAGTACTGCATCAGCCATTATAAAGGTATTGTGACCGTAACGGGCGAGGTCGGTACGGGCAAGACGACGACCTTGCGCTCGATGATACAGCAGCTTGGTCACGAAGTGCTGGCCGTTTACATACTGAACCCATTTCTGACTATCCCCGAATTCTATGAGCAGCTTACTACCAGCCTCAGACTGGGCCTGTCGCCACAGGCATCCAAGCCTGAGATTCTCAATACGCTTGCCCGGTTCCTGAGCCAGCGCCACCTGAAAGGGATGAGAACAGTGCTAATCGCGGACGAAGCGCACGGGTTATCGCCGGCGGTTCTTGAAGAGATCAGATTGCTTGCGAATCTGGAAACGAACACGGAAAAGCTCTTTCAAATCGTACTGTGCGGGCAGCCTGAGCTTCGGGAAACGCTCAACCAGCCGGGCCTCAGACAACTCAAACAGCGAATATCGCTTCGGTGCTCGATCAAGCCGCTGACCTCGGATGAAGTAACTAAGTATATACGTTTTCGTCTGAGGACGGCGGGCGCTGAGAGAATGGACATTTTCGATGCAGCGGCCCTGGGATTAATCGCCCGCGTTTCGCTCGGAATACCGCGCGTCGTGAATAATATCTGTGATAATGCGCTGCTACAGGGTTATGCAGCTAATTGTGAAGTGATCTCCCGCGACATAATCGAAGACGTCATAGATGTGCTGGACATCTCAACCAGTGACATGACTACAAGCGACGACCTGGAATTCAACCAGTGGTCAAGCCCCAAGCATTTTACGGTAATAGAGGGATCGCATAGCTGATCAGCCGTTTTGCACATGTGACATGATTGACCCCTATCTGGGTAAGTTATGCTCGAATAATTCCTTAGTCATATACCTGCTTTACTAACTGCCCGGAGCAACACTTTAAAGAATATTGTTGGGAGGGACCTGAAAATCTCAATCATGGCGAAGCTTACGAGATATTTTTGTGAGAATGGCCCTGGCAAAAAAATCAAGGGCAGGTATAGATACCGATTTTCAGGAGAGGAGAGCCAGTTGCATAGACTTGAAGCGATCAAGTGGATGAATTCTGCACCCAAACGAACCAGCACACTCCGATATGAGAGTGTATAAAAAATAATAAATTTTGGCTGCCTGAGTTGTTGAACCAAAACTTTTCTTTCGGAGGCATACTAGTGGGAACTAGAGATATTGGCTGGATAGAAGCGCTTACAAACAACGATGTCGAAACTTTGTGGTCGAAACTATTCAACCTGATTTCAAGACACTCGTCGGTCAGGATGCTGTACTCACCAAACGAATCCTCGACCGACATGCTCAGGGATAATTATTGTGATCTGACGCAGGACCTCTTCCTGAAGCTATTCGAAAAACAGCGGTGGCAGTATTACCTTGATCACTGCTACAGCGACGAAAGAATACAGCAGGAGCTGTACCGCATCGAAGTGCCTAATATGATCACGCTCCTACAGCGTGATCTACACCCTGAATCCTACCGGATAGCGCGTCGCATCAGTGATTTGATTAAAACGCGGGCCGAATTCCAGTATTTCTCCCCCTCATCTTCGTCGCCAGACGGGCCGCATAATTGTAATAAGATGGTCCTGAAGCTTTACGGTCTGAGCATCTGGCCGGCGGATAAGTCTATAAGGCCTGAGTCTGACCTGTCGGAGCTAATTAAGGACGTAGTCTTTCGGACCCGTGACATCAAGCGCACTGGCCGTGGGGCCGGCTCGCAGATAGTCATCTCAAATGAAGACCTGGTCCAGTTAATAGTAGACGTGTTTTCGGCCTTAGACACACCTCTTTCTGTAAGGAAGATGAGGGCGCTTGTAATGTCGAAGCTCCCTATAGAGGATTCACGCCTGGTGTCGCTCAATGTGACGACGCCCGCTTCGACAAACCCGGACGCAGACCTGCCATATTTTGATCTATCGGATAAAAGGCCCACGCCTTTAGAGACCCTCTTGCAGAAGGAGAACAGGCTTCAAATAGAGGAGCTGGCGGAGGATATGTTAAGGGTCCTCAAAGAGCAGGTCAGAAACAAGCCCAATAGATATAAAAAGCTTCTGAAGGTTGTGTGGCACTGTTATTTTGACCCCACCTCTTTGTCGCAAACAAGGCTGGCTAGAATGATGGGCATCTCCGACTCTCTGGTGAGCCATTACCGGGGCATCTTTGATTCCTATATACGGACCCTGGACCTGAGCATAGATGATTTTATACTGCTCAACGGCGCTCTTTCCCGGCGTCTGGCGGCAATCATATCCGAATGGAACGGACGTGAGAGCGAGCATACCCTGTCGGCTCAAAGCAGGAAACAGAGTATGAGTGCCACCTCTTTCTGTTCTCCGGCAAGACCGCTCAGCAGAGCCGCCTCCGGCAGAGCGTGACTGCCGGCGGGTGACCGGGCCCGATCCGATAATTGATTCGCGAAGCTTTTAACTTCGGTTCGGTTGAACGCCTCGCTCACGCCTGGGACGTCCCTTCGTTAAAGACTGGCCTGGCTGTATCGAACATTAAAGCCACAGCCGGATAGGGGCCGCTTTCTACCCGCACGACCTGGGCTGAATACTTGATTCGCTTTCCGGTCCCGAAAGGGATGCTTATAAAGACCTCTAGCCTCATCCCCTCCTGGGGAGGGTCTTTACAACGGCCAAGAGAGCCGCGCGCGCTAATGTTACACAGAATACCTTCGCTTTCGAAAGCCTTGCCTGCGGCGGAGACACCTGTCATGAGAAACGGCCAATCTACCGGGTATCTCTTCCATCTCCTGCGATCCTCGCAAGGAGCCACAGGCTTTTCAGTTGCGGTATTCAGTGTCTAAGCCCCTCCTTTTCAGATAGTCTATATTGGTTCTCTTATTCAATAATCTGATGAGATGATATAAAGCATCCATTTGCCGATTGCTTCGTGGTCCTCATATTGACAACGACTGAGCCTTACGTTATAAGTGAGCTTCGAGCGGAAGCCCTCACTAAAAAACAATTGTCCTGAATTGATCAAGCTTGTTGACATGAATAACGCTTCTCAGATCAATTTAAGTCCTGAGCAAGAAGCTACGGTCAAAATGCTTACATCGGGCTGCAGTGTAAGATATACAGCCCTTGTGCTTGGAATAAAAGAGGCGGCAATTTTGGCTTGGATTGCTCGCGATGCGGCATTTCAGTCTAGGCTAAGAGAAGCGGAATCCTGCAACCCTGCTGACGAATTGGAAGAGGCTGAGAAACTGAGCGATCTTGTGGGAGGGTAATTCTTACACGGCCCGTCTAACAATCACGCATAATAGTACATTTTATTAGCATTGGGTCTCGCTTTCCTGGCCCGTTTTAAGGTTCAGGCCAGGAACGGCTTTTGCTTGATCTGATTCTGTTATTGCTTCGTCTCGGACTGCTTGCCGCCTCCCCGCTGCGGTTTCTTCCGTTTCAGGGAGGGGGTATGGGCAACAAAGGGGTTCTCGATTTTAATCGTTGACGATCATGAAACCACGCGAAGAGCATTGGCTTTACTGATCTCCTCTTTTTTGACCGTAGAACATAGTTGCTCTGCGGTGGCGACGGCTGAGGAAGCATTAACGCTGCTTGAATCAATCTTCTTCCATCTGGCCCTGGTCGATATCAATTTGCCGGGAGCTTCGGGATTGGACCTGAGTTCTTCAATCCATCGTCAATATCCGAATACAGTCGTCATCCTCGTCTCAGGCGTGGCCGGCCTTCAAGACCTAAAGGGGCGGTTAATGAACGGCTGTTTTGATTACGTAGACAAGTCCGCCAATATCCAAGAACTGAAAGATTCCATCCAACGCGCGTTAGAATATCAGCAGGGCTTAACGGGGAATCGATACTGTCCGGCATCACCGTGACCAACTTAAACGAGAGTGGCCCGGGCTCTCTCCGGGAGGCGATCATAGACGCAACTCCTCTTATCTAGACGTGATGCTGCATGCGATTGCTATCAACGGCTCGTTCTTTAATACACATAGGATGATGCATCAATATGTGCTGAATGCTTATTTTCGCTGAGAAAATACGATAGCCCATATTGATGCCGCAGATCTTAATCGGCCTGATAATCATCTCTCCTTCATATGATCGCGCTTGCGATTACCGGGTTTTTAGAATGCCTCTCCCACGTGTTCTCACCTTCTTTTCAGGAGACAGCTATGACTAAAGAGTTTCATTGTTCAGACGTGATGCAAGGCTGTGACTACGATAAAGCATCTAATTATAGAGTGCCGTATAATAAAAGTGAGAAAGGAAGGTACGTTGTGAAGGATATCGAATTGCCATTCTCATTTAAGAACTCGCTTGATAGCCTCACGCGCGACTTGACGAGGGCCGCGCTTCGCGATGAGCTTGAGCCAGTCCGCTGTCGCGATGCCGAGATCGAGCGCGTCATTGCCACGTTGCTTCGCCAGTCGAAGAATAACCCTGTGCTCATCGGCGAGGCAGGCGTCGGCAAAACGGCGGTGGTCGAGGGACTGGCCCAGCGCGTTGCTGCCCGTCGGGTGCCCGCCTCCCTTCTTGACGCGCGCATCCTCGCGCTCAGCCATATAGACTTGATTTCCGGGACGAGCTTCCGCGGGCAGTATGAGAAGAGGCTCAAATCCGTTATCGACTCTGCCACCGAAAGCAAGGACGTCATTCTGTTCATTGATGAACTTCATAACCTCATAGGCGCCGGCTCGGCCGTCGGCGCGCCTATGGACGCCGCAAACATGCTCAAGCCGGCACTCGCCAGCGGCCATATTCGCGTGATTGGCGCGACCACAGAATACGAATACGGGCGGTACATTCGCGCCGATGCTGCACTGGAGCGCAGGTTCCAGCCGGTTCGCGTCTCGGAACTGGGGCGCGAGCAAACCTTAGAGGTCCTGCGCGCCCGGAAGTGGCGGTTGGAAATGCACCACCTCCTGAGCATCACCGAAGAAGCGCTGGAGGCGGCTGCCGATTTATCGCTTGAGTACTTGCCGGGGCGCAAGCAGCCGGACCGGTTGATAGACTTACTTGATGAAACCTGTGCGAGGGTGCGGTTGTTGAGGGTTCAAGAACCGCCCGAAGAAATCGTCGCGCTCAACCTGAAGCGCGAAGAGTTGCAGTCAGCAGAGCGCCAGGCAATCGACCAGATCTTGCAGCTCGAAAAAGCCGAAGGGAACGCCCTCGAGCGTTTCTCCAGGGGGACATTCAAGGTGTTGGAAGCGATGGGGCTCGGGGTTGAGAAGGCATTGACCGGGAAGACAACGGATCGAGATCCAATGCCGTTGCCTAAGAGCGTCAGCCGATTAAAACAGAGTGATCCGGCCGGCCAGCTTGCCGATGTGCACCGCGAGAGGCTGAAAACCGAGGATGAGATAACGGCTCGGCTGATTCAGCTCGGCCTCCTGGTCACGGCGGAGGATATCCGGGCCACCGTCAATCAACCTCATGTCGATGGATTCTAAATATATCTCTAGAATTCGAGAATCTTTAGCAATATGAGAAGGAGTTGAGTATGATGACCTCTCTGATTAAAAGAAAAGTCTTGGCCCCGATCTTCTTTGCTTCCATCCTCATTAACTGCGGGGTTGCTTATTCTCAGGGCGATCCCGCAGTTGTTCCAACGGCCATTAAGCTCATAGATGGATCCGTCACCCTTATTGGAATGGGATTGGATGGAAAGACTATAATTCTGAAACTTGGTTACGATCAGATCAATAAAAAGCCAATCCCAGGAGAGCCGAGTTTGCTACGTAAGGAAATCGATCTCAGCAAATACAACGGTGCAACCCAGTCAAGACTCACAGAAGTCATCAACGACTTCGGATACTTTGCAGTTGGTCTTGATGCAAAGAACAGCAAGCTAAAACAGAAGTATCACGTATTCGATTCAAGAGACAACAAGATTGGAGAGGCGGGATCATTCGCAGTGGAGAAATAGCAGGTCCCAATGTGGTGTTGCCCCGCTCCGCCTAACAACGGGATCGACCGTAGCGCGCGAAGCGAGTCTCTTATCGTTCCACCGATACCGCTCGCGGCTCATTGATGCGAGGCGTTAGACGGAATAAAATTATTCACGAACAGTTGTGCTGCATAATAATATTGTGAGGTTTTCAAATTGAAAGTTACCGAGATTGCCTCAGAACATTTTTCAATCGAGTTTGAAAACGAGGACGAATTCAAGGCTGAGTATGACAACAATATTTCAGCCGGAGGTCTATTCTTTCAAACCTCTTCGCAGTTGCCTGAATTCACGCCGCTTCAACTCACACTTAAATTGTCAGAGCGCAGTCAGATGATAGTTCCTGCCACAGTCGTCCGTTCTATGGGAACGGCTCTGGCGGTTTCACTCGAACAACCACCGGAATTGATTTGGTCAACGCTTACCGCCAAAATCTCTGAAAATAACCAGGACACATCTCGCGTGGAACAAAATTCTTGGGACAGAATTCGCAATCTGTCTCGCATAGAGAAATTATTGCTTGCGCCAAAAGCAGACCGCAGCGACAGGCAAGTGTTGATTCAAGACAATGACTCGCAAGTGCTTTTTTCGCTGCTAAAAAATCCCCGCATTACTACGGAAGAGGTGATACGTATCGCGCGTTCTCCTTTGCTTTCATCCATAGGGGCTGAGTTGATTGCCAAGACAACCATCTGGGCTAGCAATTCGGAAATCCGCGCCGCTCTGGTTCATAACCCCCGAACGCCAACGCCGCTTGCCATTAAATTACTTCCGACGTTGCCCGAACCTGAAATCCGCCAGATTGCCAAATCCGGCGGCGTCAGTCAGGCGCTCAAACAAACCGCTCTGCGAATCGTTATCAATCGGCAGTGAGGGGAATAATTGCAAGCCCTTTGACCTGTGCTAAAAAGTCCGCCTTCTTAACCATAATTAAGATGAGATTCTTATATGAAAATAGGCTTACTGGTTGGACGTGAAGCCACTTTTCCAATCGCTTTATTGAACGGTCAATAGCCGCAACGCGGGAGTCACTGCGGAGTTTATCACTCAGAACGGAGATAGCGACTAACGTTCCGCATGCACTGGAGGCCGCGAAGGAAGTTTCTCAACTGAATGGGCTACCGCGCCACTGACGAGCAAACCTAAACTTTCAATAGGAACTCAATAGGGCTCTGGTGCAAAGTTTTCGCTATGCACAAAATCTTGTATACAGATTTCGCATTTACTACAACTTATTGTAGCTGCTTAAAACTTTGCACCAGAGCCGGCCCTATTTCCTATCCTCCTGACCAGCCGGTTTTTTCTATAACATCGTCGCTTCCAGATCCCCTAACAGGGCGCGAAGCTCGCGCGCAGTCGCTTCCACTGCCGCCGCGCTTTCTGCCCACGAGGGCAGATTGCCGGCCGCGGTTGGGAATGGCTGATCATATGCCAGCAGATTATCCACTTCGTTCGGATCGTGCAGAAGATCGTACATCTCCCATTCGTCTGCCACTTTGCCAGAGGGATCGCAGTATCGGGCCAGTTTGTGACCGCTGGATACAACGCACCGAACATGATTCGGCTGGATGACCGAACCTTCGGCTATGGGTTGCTCTCCTTTTTTCTGCAGCTCTTCGGCGACGTAATTCACCGCAATTTTGTACGCCTGATATTCGTTTTCATTTCTGGTGGAATGAGGATCGCCCGGCGGCTCTGGCAGCGGAGCCGTGATCTCGTCGTCCGTAATGAACAGGACACCCCTGCGCGGCGCGCCATCCGGTAGCGAAACAACCTCGTCTTCGGTTGGCTCTGTTGTGCCGCGAGCGCCGACCTTTTCGATGAGCGGAGCAATGTTGCACCCTACAGGTTCCGGCACTTCATTGCGGATGCGCAGATGACGGCGAATGCGCTGGCGTCCCTCTTCATCGACTCCCGCAAAACCGAGGATAGTCGGCAGCAGATCTACGTGGCTGGTCAGCGCGTCGCACTGTTTCATGTTCGGATCGGCATTGATATCCGCAGATCGTACAACCACGGGAACGTGCAGCGCCTCCTCATATGCAGTATGCCATTTCTCCATCAACATCCCGTGCGCCCCGCCGTATTCGCCGTGATCCGCGGTAAAGATGACGATGGTGTTTTCTTCCTGACCGCTGTCGCGAAGCGCGTTCAGCACCCGCGCGATGTGTTCGTCGACTACGTGAATTAGATAGGCGTAGTATCGAATGAACGCCGCGACCCAGCCTTCGGGATCTTCCTGAGTCTGGAAAGGCAGACCGCTCAGTTTCATTGCGGCGGCTGCTTTGTTCCAAAGCTGCTCGAGATTGGTTCCCTCACTGATGTTACCGGTTGCAATGCTCCAACCGAGTTTCGAAGCCAGCGTCAACCCCATCTTGTAAGAATAGTCATACTGGCAGCGAGGTTTGGTCGAAAGGTTCTCTAACATTGTAGGCGGAGGATTCGCCGCCCCGCTGCCGGTCGGAAATCCGAGCGGGTTCAGCTTTATCCGAGCGGTCCCATGCTGCGGTGGGTTACTGATCCAGCCCTGTTCGGGCACACCCAGAGGCGAGCGCAGATACTGCAGATATTCCTGCTGGCTGGCAAAGTTGTCACTGGCAACGAGCCCGCGTGGCAAACTGGGATACGCGGCGATGTCGTGTGGATTTGTGAAAGATATTACGGCGAACCACGGCTTGTCCTGCGAAGAGAGATCAAGAGTAGAGCCGTCGTCTTCACCGCCCAGCACATCCGGTCCCAGGCCCGCAGCATGCGCTCGGTTGGCGGTTACGGCAATAGGATGTTGATAATTTTCAGTGGCGACAAAATGCGCGAATGGCACACCCAGTCCACGTCGCCTGAGGAAAGACGCGCACAAATCAGCGAATTGATAATCGCGATAGACTCCCAGGTTATTCGACAGCGAGCCGTGCGGTTCCGGATAGCTCAACTCCCAGTCATCGAAACCATAACTTTTCAGGCTTTGATCGGGCGGATTACTGACATGCCATTTACCGAAATAATGCGTGGAATATCCGGCCTGGCGCATCCAGCTCCCGATAGTCGGTATCCCATCGGGCGACAGCCATGGAAATGCGGGACTGTCCCCGTTTTTGAATGTGCCGTCGGTCTGCGTGACCGCAGTGCGCGTGCCATATTGGCCGGTCATTATTGTTGCCCGACTGGGGGTACAGGCAGACGCCGCTATGTAATGCCGTCGCAGTACGACAGAGTTCTGCCGCAATGACCAGAGTCCCGGAAAGAATTTTTTGGCCCAATCCGTATCGAGATTCTCCTGGTCGCGCGGTTCCTGAAATCCTGCAATCAGTTTGATCGGCTGCGAAAATCCATAGTCAGAGCCGTAGCTGAATCGCGGAAAACGGTACTGGTCGACCAGCATCAAAAGAATATTCTTGCGATTGGCGCGTGAGGACAGGTTTGCCCCAGTAGAGGCTTGGTCGTTCGACGTGGATGTTGCGTCAGTATTATCTTTAGTCATTTTTCCCCTTTGCGATTGAGACTTTTAGATGAAAACTCGGCGTAAGCCGGGGCCTGGCCGTTACATTAACGAATGTTGATTCTAAGCAAGGCTTGCACAGACTCGTGAGACTGCCGAAGGACTAATTTATTATCGGGCTAATCTCCCGCTTTGATGTCTGGTGAGCCGGGGGCCGCCGTGGATATCTTCTTTGCCTCGCGATTACACTTCGAAATGAAGATTAATAACCTTCGTAAGCGATATCACCAGTCAAGGCATCGTGTATTTCCGCACGCATTTGATGAAAAGTCAATAGCTCAAAGACTAATACAGTAATCGGTCAGTTACGTGGGGAAAGTTGAGATGCCCTCTTTGCAAACAAAGGATTTACGGTTTTTGCTCCCCACGTAACTGAGGCATTACCTAATACAATAGTAGAACAGTCGTGATTCACAGTATGTCGAGATGCCCGAAGGGTCGTCATCGGCCGCCCCGGTTATTAGACCGGGGCCTAGATCGGAAAAGAACTTTCGGACCCTCCCGCGCTTTAACTCCATCTCTCCCTGGCTCCGGTTAGAATCAATTCCAGCTCAGTCTGCTGTTAGTCGCTCACGCCTCGACGTTCACAGTCGCTTTGCGTTCGAGCTTGCCCCAGCCGACGAGCGCCCCGCGCGCGGCCGCCACCTGAAGTATCTCGCCCGCCCCTTCGAAGTCGACGTCGTAGCCGTACCTAATCTGCCGCAAGCCATCAACTAAACCGCCCATCTCTGATGAGCCGAAGACGGACCAGACCGACGGGTCTTCTGACCCCAAACGCCAGAGGGCGAACCCCGCGCACCCGTAGCCGCGCGCCGCCCGTATCTGGTTAAAAGCGGTCACCGCGTCGAGGAACCAGACCGCGTGCCGGGAGCCATCGTCCTCTTCGTAGAGTCGTGCATGATTCGATGTAGACAGCGCGCACGGCGTAAGAGAAGAGCATCACTCCGAGGATGAACCAGTTGGATTAATGCCGCAGGAAACAGACGCTTTTGGCAGGAAATGAAAAGACTGCCGGTCGCCATTTCCATAAGATCGATCCTGTGTTAACGCAAGATGGTTGAGCGCATGACGGTGTTTCATCCTCAAAGCTTTCACACCCGGTCATGCGATTTTGACATTTAGTCAGCTTTCGTGCCCCGTCGCCCATAATTCCACGCGCTCTTTAGCAAACGAAGGTGTGTCCGTGGCCGGCGCTTGAATCCGGTAAGACCCGGCGTACAGGCCGCCGCGCGCGAGCAGCTCTTCATGTGTTCCGCTCTCGGCTATCGTTCCGTCTTTTACGACAAGGATGAGGTCGGCACTGCGGACTGTCGCAAGCCTGTGAGCGATGATGATCGTCGTCCTGCCCTTCATCAGTCGAGCCAGCGCTTCAAGGACCTGTCGCTCCGCCTCCCCGTCAAGCCCCGAGGTCGGCTCATCCAGCAGTAGAATAGGGGTGTCGCGAATTATCGCGCGGGCGATGCCGATGCGCTGGCGCTGCCCGCCTGACAAAGTCACACCGCGCTCGCCCACCATAGTGTTATAGCCCTGATCCATCTTCGCTATGAACTCATGGGCGTTGGCGAGTGTGGCGGCGCGCACGATCTCTTCGCGCGTCGCTTCAGGCTTGCCGTATGCGATGTTCTGCCAGATTTGGGCGCGGAATAGTTGCGTGTCTTGCAGCACACAACTGATCTGCTCGCGCAGCGATTTGTGCGTGAAGTCGCGCACGTCCGTGCCATCCAGTTTCACCTGACCTGAGACCGGATCGTAGAAGCGGGGGATGAGGCTGATGATCGTCGACTTGCCCCCACCGGTCGCGCCGACGATGCCGACCATCTGGCCTGGCGATATCCTGAAGCTCACCTCCTTGAGGATGAGACGACCGGGCTCATAACCGAACGAAACGTTGCAGAACCCGACCTCCCCCTTGAGGCTGTCAGCCTCGCGCGCGTCCGGAAGCTCCGGAGTCTGCTCATCCGTATCGATTATGGCCTTGATTCTCTCAAGCCCCACAGCCAGTACGGTCGCAGAATCCGCACGACGAAAGAGAGCATAGACGGTCTTAATTGTATTGAATAAGGTTACGGCCGTCTTTCCGAATCCTGCGACAAGCTTCTATATCCTGCGATATTCCCGCAGTCGCAGGCCTGTAACCGGGCCGCTCATTACCGCAAGAAACAGCTTCTTTCAGCAAAGAGTGGAAAGACAACGAATGCACCGCTTCTGTAGTATTATGGCGACAGTTCGGAGGAACATGGTGAAAGACCTGATCATAATTGGCGCCGGGCCCGGCGGTATTGCTCTTGCTGCGGAGGCCCGCACGTACGGCATCGATCCGTCGCGAACACTTATTCTGGAAAAGGGCGCCACCCACAACTGGGCCATCAGACAACTCTACCCGGACCAGAAGCTCACCACGGCCAATTACAAAGGGTTCGAGGCGCGATGCGAAGGCCTCCTATGCATAACCGATATGACGAAATCGGAGACTATAGAACTCTTCGACAAGGTCATCGAGGACTATCAACTCAACATCCAATACAACGCGGAGGTTTACGCCGCACGCCAGCTAGACGGAGAATCTGGCGCCCGCTTTATCGTCGAGTCCTCAAAGGGATCATACGAGACCAGAGTTCTCGCTGTCGCCATCGGTATATTCGGTCGCCCGAACAAACCGGAAGAGTACAGACTACCATCATCTCTTAAACAGAGATTACTTTTCGATATGACTTCATATCCCATCTATAAGGAGGATGTGCTTGTCGTAGGCGGAGGCGATACGGCCGCAGAGTACGTCCTGTACCTCCACAAACAAGGCAATCGCGTAACTCTATCATACCGGCAGGCGGAGTTCGCGCGGTTGAACGAGCAGAACCGGACTGCTCTCTTTGCAATGGAAGCGCGCGGAGAAGCCGAGATAATTCGAAGCTCCAACATCAAACGGGTAGAGGATGAAGACGGGCGCCCGCAAGTCATATTCCAGGAAGAAAAATATACGCCGCGCACATTTGACCGCGTGATATATGCGCTTGGAGGCACCACGCCAACGAATTTTCTGAAGATGCTGGGGATAGCCTTCGACGATCGGGGGCCGAAATTCGACGAAGCCGGAGCGACCGATGTAGACGGGCTCTACCTGCTCGGAGACCTGGTCGTAGGCAAAGCCGGCGGATCAATCATCACAGCCTTCAACTCTGCCGTGCGGGCAATGAAACGTATCTGCGCTCGTCACCTCGCCTGCGAGCCGAACGTTACGAATGTAATCGAATGAAAACCTGTATCGCCTTTATTAGTGTCGCCATCATCTCCACGATCCTGTAGCAGGAATCAGCACTTTGTCGCAAAAAGCGGAAAGACCCGCCGCACGCACACGCCTAGAATAAGAAACTAAACGCACCGTCGGAATCAGAAGATTGTCTTGTGAATGTCGCCACATTGGTGGCGCTGAAAGGAAGGGTAGATGAAATTCAAGATGTTATGCGGTTTTCTTATTACGTTGTGCTTTTTGATGGCCAGCGCGTTGCCGCCGACGGTTAACGCCGGTGCTCGGGACAAGCACGTTCAAGATACTGTTTTCTCTGCGCCCCCTCCGTGTCCTCTGTGTCTGCGGCGGTGAATCTTCTTTCATTTCCTTACACTCAGATGAATTTCGCTCTAGTCCTTATCTCGATATCTATCTACAAAACGGACAGCCTTATTCTTATTGGGGCAGCATTTCACAGGTAGTCGCCGAACTAATGACCGCATCCCGTGCTATGTCCTGTCCGCGAAATCGACCACTTCTGTCATCATCTCTGCTGCCCATCACCACTTTATCGAAAACAGTGCGTGGTGGTATTTCTAGTTCCTGCTACTTTTTTTTCTCTTTTGCGGAAATGGAGGGATCGAAGACCGCGGTCAATGGGCCGCCATCGGCCGTGCCGCTTTCACCTTCTTGAAGAGAAAGGCCGCCAGGGCGCAGGCGACGCCGATTAAGACGAAAAGGTGGAAGTTATCTACGTAGGTCAATAGCGCCGCTTGCCTCTGCATTGTGCCGTAGATCGCGGCCAGGGCTTGCTGCTCTGACCCCATCGATTGGGCCAGTGCACGACAGGGTAAGCGAGATCAGCGTGGTCCCAATCAAGCGATAGGGTGTTAAACAGGTCTGTTTTACCGGATATGACTGAGATGCCCGTCAGGTCAGGCGGTCGCCTTCCTGCGCTCGTTAGACGCGGTTGAATCGAACCTGCGCACTCACCGATCTTTCTTTTCTGTGCCGTCTTTTGGATCGTTCTCAAGATGGAACTTGTGCAGCAGCCTGTGAATCATCGGCGCGAATAGCACGCCTGCCACTACCAAAAAGACCACTCCCGAAAACAATGCGTAACAAGAAGCGAACAGCTTCCCTCTCGTGGTGTGAAGTTCGTTGACAGGCCCCATGCCGCCCAAAATCATAGCCGCGTTGAGTGTAGAGTCTATCCAGGATAACCCTTCCAGGCTGTGATAGCCTATTATCCCGATTGCTAACGAGCAGGCAATTATCCCGAAACCAACCGACGCATGTAAGGTGACGCGGAGCAGATACGCGGCTTTGGGGAGCAATGGTTGGCTGCGGTGCTCAAACATCGGCCCAGATTCTATAGCTTCAATAGAGTGCTGTCTACATTGACACGGGATGAAGTAATCGGGAATGATATCTTCATCGCCCTTCTTGAAACTAACAACGACATCAGCGAGCGCAAGCGGGCCGAGGAGGCGCTCAACAAAGCGCAGGCGGAGCTAGCCCACCTCACGCGGATGATGACGATGGGCGAGCTGGCCGCCTCAATTGCCCATGAGGTCAATCAACCGCTCACCGCCGTAATCACCAACGCCAACGCCTGTACGCGATGGCTCGCGGGCCAGACGCCCAACCTCGGCGAGGCGCGCGAAGCCATCAGCCGCATCGTCCGCGACGGGAACCGTGCGAGCGAGGTTATAAAGCGAATACGGGCGATGCTGAAGAAGACCGCCCCGCAGAAGTCACCCCTCGACGTCAACGGGGCGATAAGAGAAGTTATCGCGCTGGCCCAGAGCGAGCTGCGCAGAAGCAAGGTCTTGCTTAAGGCCGACCTGGCGGCCGACTCGTTACTGCAAGAGCTTGAGAGCACGAGCTGGGCAGGGAAGGCGTATGCAGACCTGCTCGCCACCGCGCTTGCCGTACATTTGCTCCGAAAGCACGCCTTAGAAAGCCCCCTTCCTCCGAGCTACAGCGGCGGCATGCCGAAGTACAAGCTGCGCCGCGCCGTTGAATATATTAGCGATAAGTTAGGAGGGGAGTTGAGGGTTGCAGAGATCGCTGACGAGGTGAACATGAGCCCCTACCACTTCACGCGGCTCTTCAAACAGGCTACGGGGCTTGCCCCCCATCAGTACATAATGCAGAAAAGGATTGAGATGGCAAAGAAGTTCCTTGTCGAAACAGAGCTACCCATAGCGCAGATCGCGCTCGAAACAGGCTTCCAGAGTCAGAGCCGATTCACTACTCTATTTCGGCAGATAACAGGCACCACGCCGAGGGCATACAGGGGGCAAAATACCTACAGCGAGCCTTCACATCAAACCTTAAGGGGTGCTCCCTTATCTCAGCCTGCTGATCGTTATCTCAACGTAGCATAGGCAGGGTTTCCGGCCGTGTTGATCGAAGCGAATAGAGCCATGACAGAGCCCGATCTTAGCGAAAATGGCTGTGAGAGCCGCAAAGACAGCGGAGAGTAAGGCCCACAAAATCCAGTTTTCCGATGACAACATTCTCACCTCGCTTCCCGGCGCGCCCTTTCGCCGTCGCGTGAACGGATAGGACAAACGCAACTCTCTTTCACTCCTTCGGGCAAAGTAATGGCCGAGCTTTAATCAATTTAGCTTGTTCAAAATTGAAGCTTAAGCGCCAACTGGATCGAGCGCGGTCCGCCAACCTGATAGAGAGGGTTCAAACCGCCATTGGCTCCACCTGACCCCAGACTGTTCGCCAGCGTTTGCGTCGAGCGTCCGAACAGAGGACTGGTTAGGACATTGATGGGATTGCCGAAGTTTGGGTGGTTAAAGATGTTGAAGAACTCCGCCCGGAAACGAAGCCTCACCTCCTCGGTGACGTGAAATTGCCGCTGCACTCCGACATCTGCTTGCCAGGCTCCGAAACCCCGCAGCACATTGCGCCCTAAATTACCCTGCTGCCCGACGGGCGCCGCCGTAAAAGCCGCGCGATTCAAGATTTTGCCGCCGGGGAATTGCGTCCCACGTAACACAAGAGGTATTCCCGGGTTTACGTTCGGGCGGGGGGCAAGCTGTGTGCCCGCAGCAAAGAAGTTTGCGCCAACAACGTTCACAGGCGGAGCTGATCTGGCAAAAACGAAACTGTCCAGCGACCAGTCGCCCATTATAGCTTTGAAAATTTTTTGTGATCCGGCAGAGGGCAGATCATAAGTTACGCCGGCCGTGAAAGAATGGCGGATGTCAAAGTCGGAATTCCCGCGGTCTGCGTTTGGAAAAGCGATTTGGCCGGGCGTGTTGATGTTCGTAGCAAGTGCATCTGTTGAAGCAACATCAATCGAGTGGGACCATGAATACGAAGCTAATGCTTGCAACCCGCGCGACAAACGCCTCTGGAACTTGAACTGCAAAGCGTGGTAATCCGATGTCGCCGAATTGTCGGTCAGCGCGACAAACTGAAAATTCGGATTCACGTTGAATAAATTGGTTACGCGAAGCAAATCGCGACCAATCGCACCGATGTAGGTTGCAGAGAGACTTTGGCTGCTTCCAATAGACTGCTCCAGCGCAACATCCCACTGATACGTCCGCGGAAGTTTTAAATGAGGGTCGGCTACAAGAATTGTAGAAACGGGTAGATTGGTGGTAATGGTCGGAGGAGCAGCGTTCTGGGGGCTTAGCGGAAACTGTCCGGGTGCAAAGTTCCTGCCGGCGCTGTAGGGAAAAAAGCTTGAGACTCCTCCAAGTGATCCTTGCCCTAGATCGTAAAAGACTCCGAAGCCTGCACGCAGGACGGCGTCCCAATTTCGTATTCCACGGAGTTGCCAGGCTAGTCCAAATCTCGGCGCAACATTTCCGTAGGTTGTCTCATAGAGCGGAGTGCCGCGAGGTGCCAGGGTCATCGTGGCCGGATCATCCAGGCCCAACACGGTGAATGGATCGTTTGCCGAATTCTTTCCCTTCAGCGGCGGATTGACGTCCCACCTCAAGCCATAAGTCAGTGTTAATCGGGGCGTGATTTTCCAGGTGTCCTGGCCATACAGCGAGAAGTTTTGTGATAGTAGCGAATTGGTTTGAAAGGTGGATGCCTGGGCGAACAAGGCCGTTCCCGAAAGCGCCCCCCCCGGGCTGGTCGACATCCCCGAGAACTGGGCAGATTGACGGTAAGAGAATGGGCTACTGAAAGGGGCAAGCCAGCGATAGTCCACGCCAAATTTTAATTGGTGGCCGCCCCTCGTCACCGATAGATTGTCGATAAGATTGACCTGGCGCTGCTCGCCGATCGACGATTTGCCTTGTACATACTGTCCGGCGCCTGCGATGACCAATATAAAATTGCTGTTCTTAGACGAGTACCCGGTGGGGAAAAAGAGAGTGTCGGGAAGCGGCACGGCTCCGCCGAAATCATCCATAACGAACTTAATGCCAACTCTGTGATTGCTGTAATTCACCAGCACTTCATTGCTGATTCCCGGACTGATCAATGCCGTGATGCCGATTGTTGCAGTGTGTACGGAGGATGACATCGAATTCGTCGAGCTGAGGACTCTACCTGAGGAGAAAGATGGACCCCGCTGGTCCAGGCTGGAAGGTGAGTAGTTATACCTGCCAAACAAGTTGAGCCTGGGGTTGACCACGTGATCCACGCGGATACTGTAGGCGTCAAGCGTAGAAGGATTCGAAAAGCTGGCGTTGAATTGCGCCAACCCTGCCCCGAGCGCAGCGCCGTTCGCAATAGGGTATGCGTTCAAGTATGGACGCATGGCGGCTGGAGCAATGCTGCCGCGATTGATTATCCGGGACGACGGTTTGCAGGCTCGATGGCTGGCGCAACCGTTGCCCTTCGTATGAGAAGAAGAAGAACGTCTTGTCCTTAATGACCGGGCCGCCAAGTACACCGCCAAAGTCATTCAGGCGCTCCTCGGGTTTTGCCAGACCATTGAAATTCACAAACCAGTCCTTTGCATCCAGCGAGTTATTCCTGAAATATTCGAACAGCGTGCCATGAAAAGCATTCGTTCCGGAGCGCGTCACAATCGAGATTTGTCCGCCGGGAGTGCGTCCGAACTCTGGAGCAAACGAAGATGTTTGAATGCGAAACTCCTGCATGGCATCGACCGACACAAGGCTGTTTGTCCCACCCGAAGCGCTGAGCGCCGGTAACGTCCCGGAAGCGCTCTGCATCATTGCAATGAAGCCGGTGACGCCGAAGTTCGCGCTCACCCCATCCACTGTGAAATAGTTTGCGTCCGCGCGTTGTCCATTCACACTGAATTGTCCCTGGTCGTTGAAACCCGTGGCGGTCAGGACAACACCCGGCGTAAGCGTGATCAACGTCTGGAAACTCCGGCCATTGAGAGGAAGATTCTCGACGAACGTGCGGTCAACGACCGTGCTGACGGTCGCCGACTCGGTATTCACCGGAGGCGCGCCTGCTTCGACCGTGATGCTCTCGGAGACGGAACCAACCGTCATCTCGAAGTCGAGTTCGAGAGCATCCTGGACGTGAAGGATCACATCCGGCTTGATTATCTTTTTGAAGCCTGACTTTTCGATCTCGATGCGATAGAGGCCGGGGGGGAGATTCGCCAGGTGGTATTCGCCCGATCCGTTAGTCGTGGTCTCGTAACGCACATTTGTGCTGTTGCTGATGGCGGCGACTTTGGCATCCGTAATCAGGGCTTTTGCGATATCGGTTATGCGGCCCGTGAGCGAGGCATTTGTGGATTGGGCGTGAACAACTGTCGTAAACGAAACAAGGAGAAGGAGAGCGAGTGGGGGAACTCGACGCATAGGTCAAACCTCATGGCGATGGCATAAGACTATTCCCGGCTCACCGTTTGGTCAAGGAGTAGCCGGCAAGGAACGCAAAAGTTCCTTAAGAGCGGCTCGGTAAAGATAAGGTGAGCGGGTGCAACATAGCGGCGTTGATTGTAGTATTCGGAGAGTGAGATAAAATGGAAGCGTTATGGAGAGCGCGGGCGGACGAGGACGACACGCCACCACGTTGGGCGCACTGCTGGCTTGGATGCTGCTGGCGTGGTGCCCTTCTGTGTTCGCGTTGAATCCCTCACTTGACGTTAGTCAGTACGCACATACTTCGTGGAAGATCCGCGACGGTTTTCCCAAAGGCCAGATTACCTCAATTGCTCAGACGCCCGACGGTTATCTCTGGCTGGGTACGGAATTCGGCCTGCTTCGCTTCGACGGTATCAGGAACGTCCCCTTCCAGCCGCCAGCCGATCAGCAACTCCCTTCCAACTTCATTTTCAGCCTGCTCGTCACGCGCGACGGGACTCTTTGGATTGGCACCTCGAAAGGGCTTGCAAGTTGGAAGGACGGCAAGCTCACCGAGTACCCTGAGCTTGCCGGGCAGTATATTTTCAAGCTCCTTGAGGATCATGAAGGAACCGTATGGGCCAGCGGAATTACGGTTACCACCGGAAGGCTCTGCGCGATTCGCAATGGCAGCGTCCTGTGCTACGGAGAGGACGGCGCTCTCGGCCGCGGAGCATTCAATCTGTATGAGGACAGCAAGGGCAATCTATGGGCGGGAGTGAAGACCGGGCTGTGGCGATGGAAACCAGGTCCTCCACAATTCTATCCGCTGCCGGGCGAGCCGGACGGGATACAAGGTCTGGGTGAAGACGATGACGGCACGCTTCTGGTCGGCTGGCGCGGCGGAATCAGCCGATTCGTTGGCGGAAAAACCGAGGCGTATCCACTGCCAGGTACCGTGGGACAGTTCAGGGCCAAGAGGCTGTTCCGCGATCGCGATGGCAGTCTGTGGATCGGAACAACGAACCGGGGCCTTTTGCATGTACACCAGGGAAGGACAGATGTGTTTGCGCCGTCTAACGGCCTCTCAGGAGAATCCGTTTACACGCTGTTTGAGGATCGTGAAGGCAATATTTGGGTCGCTACGATTAACGGCCTCGACCGCTTTCACGACTTTGCCGTAGCCACTTTTAATGTGAAGCAGGGTTTGTCGAGTGCTATCGTCGGATCCGTTCTAGCGGCCAGGGATGGAAGTATTTGGTTCGCCACCCGTGGCGGCTTGAACAGATGGATTAACGGGCAAATTGCGATTTACGGCCAGCGCGTCGCACAGGCCAAGGGCGGCGCACCGCCAATAACCGGCAACGATGGGAGACTGAACGGATTTAACCCGAATTCTCTTTTTCAGGATGATAGCGGGCGAATCTGGGTCTCAACACCGTTTGGGTTCGGCTATCTGGAGAATGACCGCTTTGTTTCCGTTAGCGCTGTGCCCGGAGGTGTGACTGCCATCGCGCAGGACACGGCCGGCAATTTGTGGATAGCCAACGAACATTCCGCTCTCTTTCAATTGCTTCGAGGGAGTGTGGTCCAACAGATCCCCTGGTCCAGGCTGGGGTCTAATGCACATGCGAGTGCTCTAGCCGCCGATCGATTGCAGGGCGGCCTGTGGCTTGGATTTCATCTTGGTGGCGTCGCCTATTTCGCTGATGGTCAGGTCCGTGCATCGTACGCAGCCACCGACGGGCTGGGTGAGGGGCGTGTTAACCACTTGCGACTCGATCATGACGGTGCGCTCTGGGTGACCACCGAGGGCGGGCTCAGCCGGTTGAAAAACGGGCGTATTGCCACGCTTACCACCGAGAACGGATTGCCGTGCGATACCGTTCATTGGACGATCGAAGACGACGTCCATTCGGTCTGGCTGTACACGGCCTGCGGTCTGCTGCGCGTTGCGCGCACGGAGCTCGCCGCCTGGGCCGCCGCAGTGGACCAGGATAAAGATGCGAAGCGGAAGATCCAGGCCACCGTTTTCGACAGTTCCGACGGAGTAAGAATCCTTGCCGGTGCCGGCCACTTCAGCCCGCAGGTCGCCAAGTCCTCGGATGGAAAACTGTGGTTCTTACCTTTGGATGGTGTCAGCGTCATTGATCCCCGCCGCCTTCCCTTCAACTCACTTCCTCCGCTTGTGCACATCGAACAGATAACTGCTGACCACAAAACTTACGATGCGATGTCCGATTCAAACGAGCTCTTGCGCCTGCCCCCGCTCGTGCGCGATCTGGAGATTGACTATACCGCACTCAGCCTCGTCGCGCCGGAAAAGGTGCTTTTTCGTTACAAGCTGGAAGGTCACGATAGCGATTGGCAGAACGTCGACAATCGCCGGCAGGCGTTCTACAACAATCTACCTCCGGGCAACTACCGCTTCCGCGTGATGGCTTGCAACAACAGCGGCGTGTGGAACGAGGAAGGCACATTCCTTGAATTCACCATCGCCCCTGCCTACTACCAGACCACCTGGTTCCGTGTGTTGATACGTGGCCGCTTTTCTAATATTGCTCGCAGTGCTCTACCAACTGCGACTGCGGCAGGTGGCGCGGCAATTCAACATGCGACTGGAAGAGCGAGTCAACGAGCGGATACGCATTGCGCGGGATTTCCACGATACCCTGTTGCAGAGTTTTCAAGGCGTGTTGCTGAAGTTTCACGCCGTGTCTTACCTGCTCCCGCATCGCGCTGACGAAGCCCAGAGGATGCTGGAGACCACCCTTGAGCAGGCCAGGCAGGCGATCAACGAGGGCCGGGATGCGGTGCAGGGGTTGCGCTCCTCCACGGTTGTTACCAACGACCTCGCCCTGGTCTTAAGCACGCTCGGAGAAGAACTCGCTGGAGATCAAACCGGCCAGCCTTGTCCCGACTTTCGTGTGATTGTGGAAGGCACACCGCGAGATCTCCTTCCGCTCGTCAGGGACGAAGTATATCGGATTGCAGGCGAGGCGTTGCACAATGCATTCCTGCACGCACAGGCGGGGCGGATAGAAGTGGAAATCCACTATGACAACAGGCGGCTTCGGTTGTGTGTCCGTGACGACGGAAAGGGTATTGACCCGAAGGTTCTTGCTGGAGGCGGGCGCGAAGGACACTTCGGCCTGGCTGGCATGCAGGAACGCGCCAAACTTGTGGGGGGCAAGCTGAGAGTCTTTAGTAGACTCGATTCCGGTACGGAGGCCGAGCTAACCATACCCGCCTCCATAGCCTACGCAAAACCGCCCGTTGCGCGGGGAAAAGGAACGTGATTCGGATTCCAGCGGTCGCCGATCACCTGCTGTTGCGACATGGAATAGCCGCGCTCCTGGCCAGTCAATCGGACATGAGTTTAGTTGCAGTAGGTACTAATCAACTGAAGATCGCCGGAACGCGGTTCGAGGACTCCGCTCGTCCGATGGTAGTGAGCGGTTGATCTTGGAGAGGCATTCTCCCATATACGGCAAGAACTCGACATTCAAGAACAGATCGGTTTTCGTATCGGTCGCCCTCTGTCCCTGCATCCGATTATCCGCGATGAAGCCTACCGCATAGGATCTGCTTAACGCATTCCAGATAATCCGCTTGGTATGATGAATACCACTTTCGTGGTATAAAAAGATGCCTGTCTATAGGGATTCGCTCTTGCGTCGCAGCCTTTACTCTAGATATGTGGTAAAGCGACCGGACGGTTCGGATGAGTGCAAGATGATGAATCCTTCGCCCTCTATGTGACTGGAAACACCAAGCTGTCCTGGTTTGCCGGGCTGCCTTGTAATTTGCCGGCGCAAGTTGCGATGGAACAGCACACACCGCATGTTGTCTTTGGCTTTAAAGTCAAGGACTCCGGCTATCAGGGTTCGGCGGATCGTGATTGCTGGACGGAACGACATAGGCGCTCTTCTGAGAGGTCCAGGATTGAATCCAGAACCTAAAAACTTAGTTGCAAGCAACCAAGCATGGAAAAGCATTCTACTGCTGGGTATCAGTTGTATGATTTTCAGTGGTTGCCGCGCTGAGCACACCAACGCAGGGGCTTACATTGAATTCACCAAGGTTCCTCCTGCGGATGAGGGTGGGACGCCGAAACTTGATGTCATCGAAGGGCGCGTCATTGGAGATCATCCCAATCTACAGATCGTCTTGTTCGCCCGAAGCGGAGCCTGGTATGTCCAACCCTTCGCTGACCAGCCCTTCACACAAATTCAATCCGATTCAAAATGGAATAGCACTACACACCTTGGCACAGAGTACGCCGCTCTGCTCGTTGAGACGGGGTATCAGCCTTCCCCCGTAACCGAGGCGCTGCCGGATGAAGGCGACGGGGTGATCGCCGTAGCCGTGGTGAAAGGCGAGCCGGTCTTCTGGCAGAGATGGTGGTTTCTGCTCCTTTGTGTACTGGCCTTTATGTCTACAGTGTTGGCATTCTATAGTTACCGTCTACACCAGTCGAGCAGGCAGTTGAATCTCCGCTTTGAAGAACGGCTCGCGGAGCGGACGCGAGTCGCAGAGGACCTTCAGGATACATGGTTGCAGGGCGTCATCAGTGTCTCCATGCAACTCCACATCGCGGTTGATAGCTTGCCCGAGGATTTGCCGGCGCGAGCATCGCTCGACCATGTCTTGCAGGTCATGAAACAGGTCGTCGAAGAAGGCCGTAACGCGCTTCAACGCCTCCGTTCGTCTGCCAGTAGTGACTCTCTTGATCTTGAACAGGCATTCTCTCGTATTCGGCAAGAATTGGCCGTCGAGGAGCCGATTGATTTTCGCGTCACGGTTGAAGGCCGCTCGCGTCCGGTGCATCCGATCATCCGCGATGAAGTCTACCGCATCGGTCGCGAAGCGCTGGTCAACGCCTTCCGCCATTCGCGAGCCAAGCACATAGAAGCTAAAGTGGAATACAGGACCAACCGTTTACGCATCGTCATTCGTGATGATGGCGGCGGGAGCGACGCGCAAATACTGCGGTCTAACGGCAAGGGACATTGGGAGCTTTCGGACATGCGCAAGCGAGCGGACAGAATCGGTGCGCGTCTCAAAGTGCGAAGCCGTGCCGCAGCCGGAACAGAAGTCGAACTGTCAGTCCCCGGACATATTGCCTTTCAAGACAAACCTTCTAGAAACCCGCTAAAATGGTTTACAGATTGGATGCGCGAGATGCCAGACCAAGAACTACAGAAGCCCAAAAGGGAGGAAAGTAAATGAGCGACCAGGCCCACATTCGCGTCTTCAGCGTTGATGACCATCCCCTGCTCCGCGAGGGGATCGCCGCCATTATCAACAACCAACCCGATATGCTGATGGTGGCTCAGGCGGCCACCGGAAGCGAAGCAATTCAAATGTTCAGGCAACACCAGCCTGACGTCACCCTCATGGATCTCAGACTTCCCGATATGACCGGCATAGACGCGACGATTGCGATCCGTACAGAATTCCCCGAAGCCCGAATTATCATGCTGACCACATTCGAAGGCGACGTTGACATTCGGCGCTCGCTTGAGGCAGGCGCACGCGGCTATATGCTCAAGAACATGCCGCCGAAAGATATGGTCGAGATCATCCGCCAGGTGCATGCCGGCAAGAAGCGTATCCCTGCGGAGGTGGCGGCCAACCTGGCAGAGTACTTCGGCGACGATGCCCTGACCGGGCGCGAGGTAGACGTCCTGCGGCACGTTGCCGGCGGGAATCGAAATCGGGACATTGCAGAACGGCTGTTTATCTCGGAAGAGACGGTCAAAGTCCATATCAAACACATCATGGAAAAGCTGGGGGCCAGTGACCGCACGCAGGCGGTGGCAATCGCCGTGCGCCGCGGCATCATCCAGTTGTGAGCCGCGCCGCCCGCCTGACGCAAAGCAAGTTCACGAAAGTGGTACAAAAGAATTCCTACCTTTAGGGATTCGCTTTCCGCTTGCGACGATTACTCTAGTTATAGGAGCGCTGGAAGATCACCGATGACGATTAAGGAGGCCCACACTGCAAAGGCTATTTTTCTCCACGTTCCCGGGCGGGAAACCCGGCATCGGCTTGCTGCTGTTGCGAGCGGGGGTCGGAGCCACCGTCATCGTTCAAGTTCGATCGTCTTCAGCCCGAGAGCCGGTTGAGTCTCGGCTACCACGATCGAGGTATCCCGGCAGATAGCCAACAGTGGTAGCAAAAAACCATTCCTTCTCGTGATGTGTTCTCCGCTCAGATTGCCTATGATGTTGATCAGCAAATTTGAAAACAGGTGGGCAGCAAGCGGGGAGAAGACCGTATATCGCTGAACCGGTCTGCGTCGTAAACGGTGGATGCCTACTCAATACCCAAGGCAGTGGGGTGGAAGGAATCATCAACGGCGGCGTCGGGCACAACCTGCCTCAGGAAGCGCCGCGGGAGTTTGCTCAAGCAGCCGGCCGCGACGGTCGCCGCGGCTCTGAAGCGGACCACGAGCGCCACGGGCGAACTGACGCGTGACGAAATCCTCGACAACATCACGCTTTATTGGCTGACGAACACTGGCGTCTCTGCGTCGCGTCTCTACTGGGAATACAAGGGGGGCTTTTTCAACGCCAAAGGCGTCAAGATCCCGGTGGCTGTAACAGTCTTCCCCGGCGAGCAATATGAAGCTCCGCGAAACTGGACCGAGCGGGCTTATCCCAAGCTCATCTATTACAACAAGGTCGACAAGGGTGGACACTTCGCGGCGTGGGAAGAGCCGCAAGTTTTCTCTCAAGATATCCGTGCCGCGTTTCGATCACTTCGCTAATCGCAACCAGCAGTCCTGATCCAGGATTGCTTGTCATAACGCTTGTTTCTGAACACTGATTCGATTGAAGGAGGCACCATTATGAAACGGATCACTTTCTTAATTGCAGTTGCAACAGTGGCGGGCGTTATCGCCTTCGCGGCGCCCGCATCTCGACACACTAATCAAGAGGCCGCCCCACTCTTCGTAAAAACAATTCCACCGGGATACCGCGACTGGAGGTTGATCTCCGTGGCCCGCGAAGAAGGCAGCCTCAACGATATCCGCGCCATTCTGGGTAACGACGTGGCGATCAAGGCCTATCGCGAAGCGAAGCTTCCGTTCCCGGACGGCACAATCATCGCCCGGCTTGCCTGGAGTCACGATGCTTCGGAGGAAAACAACAAAACGTTTGGCCGTCCCCAATCTTTCGTCGCCGGAGCCCCCAAGAATGGGGTTCAGTTTATGGTCAAGGACTCAAAAAAATACGCCTCGACGGGTGGCTGGGGATTCGCTCATTTCGACGACGGCAAGACCGCCGACGAGGCGGTGCTCAACACCTGCTTTGCCTGCCACCAGGCCGTCAAAGAGCGCGACTTTGTCTTCACCCGTTACGCACCTTAATACTGAACCGCAGCAGCAAGGAGGAAGAGCAACCAGGCTGTCGCCGACGCTCAGAGCGCGCGGTCATCAAACCCGTCCTTCGCATAGCGTAGGCGAAATCCAGAAAGGAGAGAGTTTCTATGGCAACGATCAAGCAAACGGAACTGTTGGCTCGGGAGGAGCCGAGTGGCGGAACTGCCAGGCACTGGATCGGTGGCCAGTGGCTGGATTCCGGTGAACACCGGGAAAGCATCAACCCGGCGACGGGCGAGGTGATAGGCAGCTACGCGAAGGGCGGCCGCAAGGAAGCCGAGCTGGCCGTGAACGCGGCGTTGCGGGCATTCCGGGAGACAGACTGGAAAGACAACCGCTCGCTGCGCGCCCGTGTGCTCAATGCGATGGCCGCGCGGTTCGAGGCTCGTGCCGAGGACCTGGCCCAGCTTCTGGCCACCGAGGTTGGCAAGGTCCTCCCGGACGCGCGGTTCGAAACGACCACGGTCCCCTTCAACCTGCGTTTCAACGCCGCCCTGGCGTTGACGGAATTCGGTCGCGCCGCCGAGGCGGGTGAGGACAGCCTCTCGATCGTCATTCGCCAGCCGGTCGGTGTGGCGGGCATCTTCGCGCCGTGGAACGCGCCCATCGCGCTGGGGATTCGCTCCCTGGCGCCGGCCCTGGCCGCCGGCTGCACCGCCGCCGTCATCCTGCCGAAAGAGACCGCGCAGGTGAACGCCCTGATCGGCGAGGTGATTTCCGAGACCGACGGCTTGCCCCCCGGTGTGGTCAACATCCTTACCGGCGGACGCGAGGGGTTGGAGTACATAGTCGAAACGCCGGACGTGCCGGTAATCAGCTTCACCGGCAGCACCCGGACGGGGCGGGCGATCTCCGCCGCCGGCGCGGCCCGTCTCAAAAGGTTCGGCCTGGAGCTGGGCGGCAAGGCACCGATGGTGATCTTTGATGACGCCGACCTTGACGCCGCGGTGGCGAAGGTCACGGCGGGGCTGACCGTCTTCGCGGGCCAGTTCTGCATGACCGGCAGCCGCGCCATCGTCCAGCGAGGAATTGCGGAGCGGTTCCGAACCGCGCTGTCGGAGCGACTGGAGAAGGTTAGGGTTGGTCCGGCGTCCGATCCGCGCAGCGAGATGGGGCCTCTCATCGACAAGCCAAATGTAGAGCGCGTGAACAAGATGGTCGAGGACGCCATCGCGGCCGGCGCGAAAATCATCGTGCGCGGCGGCCCCGCGACGGAAGGGCCTCTGGCGAAAGGCGCTTTTTACAGGCCGACCCTTCTCGAGGTGACGGATTCCAGTCTGCCGATCGTGCAGCAAGAGGTCTTCGGGCCGGTGCTGACGATGCAGGTCTTCGACACAGAAGCCGAAGCGGTTTCGCTGGCCAACGACAGCGAATACGGGTTGTCCGCCAGCGTGTGGTCGCGTGACGTGGACCGGCCGCTGCGCGTGGCGCGCGCGCTACAGGCCGGGACGGTCTGGATCAACGATTGGGCCAGCATTCACGACGAGTTTGAAGAAGGCGGCTTCAAGCAGAGTGGCCGGGGTCGTCTGCGCGGGCAAGCAGGTTTGGATGACTTTCTTGAATGCAAACACATCGCCTTCAAGCCGGGGACGATCAAGCGTTGAAGGCGCGCCCGGGGACGCCGGTTCGAATCCTTACAGGAGCCTGTTTCATAACCGGTTGAGGGCGACGAACCGCAAACAGATGCAAAAGAATAGACGAAGGGTCCTGAGCGAAGTCTGTAAGGATTCCACCAAACGGAAGCACGAAAGACGAGAGGCTGGATGATATCACGCTCTACTGGCTCACCAGTAACCCGATATGGGGATGTCGCAATACTCCTGAAAGTGGTAGCGAAAAACCATTCCTTCTCGTGATGTATTGCTTGCTCCGAAAGTTCATAATCTTAAGTCGCAGGAGGATTGAAGGAGCCGACGGTTAGTAGATAAAGAGGACGCGAATGTAGCAAGCAATGCTTTTCAACAATGGCTGAAAATATATAGGAGGAGTTATGGAAACTACAAAAAACGCAAAAGTCGAACCGGTCGACATGAAGCTCGAAGTCGTGTTGCTCGGCGTCTCCGACGTTGATCGCGCGAAGGCGTTTTACGAGAATCTCGGCTGGCGGCTCGACATCGACATCGCGGCGGGCGACTTCCGCGGCGTGCAGATGACGCCGCACAACTCGGAAGCCTCGATCATCTTCGGCAGGGGAGTCACGTCGGCCAAGCCTGGCTCGGCCGACAGCCTAGTCCTCGCCGTCGACGACGTCGCCGCCGCCCGCGACGACCTTGTCGCCCGCGGCGTCGAGGTGAGCGAGGTCTTCCACTACGCTGGCGGCCCCTTCAACAACGCCGTGGAGAACCCGCGCGTCGGCGGGCGCGACCCTGAGGGTCGTTCCTACTTCTCGTTCGCCTCGTTCGAGGATCCGGACGGGAACGGCTGGCTGCTCCAGGAGATCCAGACGCGGCTTCCCGGCCGCGAGTGGAAAGTGACGCGAGCGCAAGCCATGGACGTCGCAACCCTTGCAGAACTCCTCCACGAGACGGAAGAGCACCACGGCCAATACGAGAGGACGCACGGCGAGCACCACTGGTGGGACTGGTACGCGCCCTACCTGAGCGCGCGTCAGCAGGGGAGCAGTCCGGAGGAGGCCGCAGCCGCCGCCGACCGCTACATGGAGGAGGTCCATCAGGTTCCTCCTCGATGACGCCGTTCGAGTGGCGGCGCTCTCCGGATACGTCGCCCCCGGGTGAGTGACCGTCGTCTACAGCGAGCGCCGGGGGAGACCATGACCGCCGCAACCACGGTCCCTCCGACCGTCCGCGAACCCTAGCTCCTCGGGCAGACCGTCGTCGTGATCGGCGACAGCTCCGGAATCGGACTCGAGACGGCCTGACGGGCACGCGCCGAGGGCGTTTCATTCAACAGCAGGACGTGAGGTAAAGAAATGCAGACCCGTTTGGACTACAGCAAGGCCGCGCCGGGCTCGGTGCAGGCGATGTACAAACTACAGAAGTACGTGGACGAGTCGGGGCTGGAGCACTCGCTGCTCGAACTCGTCAAGACGCGCGTCTCGCAGATCAACGGCTGCGCCTTCTGCATAGACATGCACACGAAGGATGCGCGCGCTGCGGGCGAGACCGAGCAGCGGCTTTACGGCCTGAGCGCGTGGCGCGAGGCGCCTTACTACTCCGAGCGCGAGCGTGCCGCGCTGGCCTGGGCGGAGGTAGTTACGCTGATCTCCCAGACCCACGCGTCAGACGAAGAGTACGAGGCCGCCCGCGCGCAGTTCAGCGAGGAGGAGTTAGTCAAGCTGACGATGGCCGTCATCGCCATCAACGGCTGGAACCGCCTGGCCATCGCCTTCCGGACGGAGGTCGGGAAGTACCAGCCGCGCGGGAAGGCGGAGTAGCCGGGGCCGCCTTTTAAGCCCGGCCCTTGGCAAGCGTCATTAAAGCGCCGTGCGAGGAGGTGCTGGGCTTCAGACAGCGCGGCGCGGCGAGCTATCGAGTGGTGCAGCTAACGCCGCCGGATCTTCACCCTACCTGAGAAGGACATCAACAGGAAGGAGCGCTAATGAGAGTTGAAGGAAGTATAGAATTTACTATTCTGGAACAAAGGCCGGAGCAGGTGATTTCTGAGATGCCGATTCAGCCTGGCATACTGAATCCATACGGCGTGGTTCATGCTGGGGCAATACTCTGGTTTGCCGATGTCACCGCCACCGTTCTCGCAATGGGTTCAACTCAATTTGACGCGGCAGTAGCAGGCTTTCCCCTTGCCATAAGTCTGAATGCAAATTTCGCAAGCAACCAAAAAGCGGGCAGGTTTAGAGCCGTTGCTTCCTTCGTCAAAAAGGGTAAAACAGTCAGTGTCGTGCGAACAACGGTATTGGGCGAGAATGATAAGTTGATAGCTGACGTGTCGACAAATCACGTGACGGCAAGATGAGCCCTCAGTTTTGATCGCCTTTCGTGTTTGATCTCTATTTAAGAACGCTGCGGCTTAACATGAGAGACTAAAGGGACGGTCGGATAATGACGCTTCTATATGCCTTTCTCATCGGGCTAGAGGAATCTTTCATGACGGATCAGATTCAGCCCGTGCTCCAGGGAGCCGAGAGCGGTCGGGCCCTGCTCGATGCCACCGATGCGGTCCTGTTGTTGCTCGACCACCAAGCGGGGCTGTTCCAGACGGTGACGGGACCGCTTGCGGAGCTGCCCGGCTGGTTGCAAGCAGCCGGCTGGGGAGCCCTGTCTGCATCCGGCCTGCTGATCGGGGCCGTGAGTGGCTACTACACGCCGCTTCAGCACACCACCATCTCCCGCGCGATGACGTTCGCAGCCGGCGTACTTCTGGCTGTGGTGGCTGTGGACTTGGTGATCAACGCGCGTGGCGCGGCAAGCCTGCACTGGACGGTCATGGGTCTGCTGTGTGGCGCGGCGACGTTCAGTTCCGTAAACTGGTTACTCTCCCGCCGCGGGGCACAGCATCGAAAACGTTGCGGCGAATGCGTGGAGCAGCCGGGAGAAGAGCAGCAGCCCGGTAGCGGACTGGCCATCGCGGCCGGCACGTTCCTCGACGGCGTTCCCGAGGGGGTGGTGCTGGGGTTGAGCGTGCTGCACCAGGGCGCGCCCGGCTTGGGGACAGTCGCGGCGTTCTTCCTGGGGAACATCCCGGAAGCCCTATCGAGCAGCGCCGGAATGCGGCGGGCGGGACGGTCCGCGCGCTACGTGTTTGGCGTGTGGATTGGAATCGCCTTGATGATCGGCCTCGCAGCGGCGGTTGCCGGGCTTGTGCTCCGAGGCACCGGGCCGGCGGTCCGGGGAACGGTCGAGGCGTTCGCAGCGGGCGCGATCCTGGCGCTGGTCTCGGAAACGATGATCCCAGAGGCGTTCCACGGCTCGCCGCAGTTCAACGGCCTGCTGCTGGTCGTTGGTTTTGTGGCCTTACTGATCCTGCTGGTACTCAGCCACTGAAGTCACTGCTGAAGGACAATGATGGCAATGATCCTATGTGCAGACGCCATAGAGTCTGAAGTCGCAGGAGCAGTGAAAGAGCCGACGGTTGATAAAGAAAAGGAAAGTTGCAAGAAGCGCTTTTCAACAATGGCTAGAAATTTATAGGAGGAGTTATGGAAACTACAAAAGTCGCAACAGCACCAATGAAGGTGGCGCAGATTCTAAATCCGGGAGCAGATTTCCAAATCGTCGAACGCGAGATTCCCACCCCCGATGCACGACAGGTCCGCATCAAGGTGCAGGCCTGTGGCGTCTGCCACAGCGACGTGCTCACGAAAGAAGGCTTGTGGCCCGGCATTGAGTACCCCCGCGTTCCAGGACACGAGGTCGTAGGCATCATTGATGAAGTGGGTGCCGGTGTTTCCGAGTGGACAATTGGACAGCGCGTCGGCGTCGGCTGGCACGGCGGTCACGACGGCACGTGCCGGGCGTGTCGGCGCGGAGATTTTGGCAACTGCCGGAATCTGAAAATTGCGGGCATCAGCTATGACGGCGGATACCAACAATACATGGTGGCTCCCGCGGAGGCACTGGTGGCGATACCGGAAAGTCTAAATGACACCGAAGCAGCACCGCTGCTCTGCGCCGGAATTACCACCTTCAACGCGCTGCGGCACAGCGGCGCATCCCCCGGCGACCTTGTTGCGGTGCAGGGTATCGGCGGTCTGGGGCACCTCGGAATCCAATTCGCGAACAAGTTCGGTTACAAAGTGGCGGCCATCGGGCGCGGGCCGGGAAACGCGGCGCTCGCAAAGAAACTCGGAGCGAGCGTGTACATTGATAGCAAAGCGACGAACGCAGCAGAGGAATTGCAAAAGCTGGGCGGGGCACAGGTGATCCTGGCGACGGCCCCAAGCTCGAAGGCGATGTCCGAGCTGATTGACGGCCTGGGGCCGAACGGCAAGCTCATGGTCATAGGTGCGGCTTTTGATCCGATTGAGGTCACACCGATACAGCTCATCGGCGGAAGTCGGACGATTCAAGGCTGGGCATCGGGGACACCGGTTGACTCCGAGGACACACTGCGCTTCGCCGAATTAACGGGCGTGCGCGCCATGATCGAGACATACCCGCTCGAAGAAGCGGCGGAGGCTTACGCGCGCATGCTGAGCGGCGACGCACAGTTCCGAGTGGTTCTGACGATGTGAATCGGCCACTGACGATTGAGGTGACTCGGCGACCCGCATCTCTGTCGCCCTCGCCGATGACAAGGGCTCGCCGATCTTCGTAACCCAAATCCCCCCCCGGATACCGCGACTGGATGTTGATCTCCGTGGCCCGCGAAGAAGGCAGCCTCAACGATATCCGCGCCATTCTGGGCAGCGATAAAGCGATCAATGCCTATCGGGAAGGGAAGCTTCCGTTCCCGATAGGCACAATCATTGCCCGAATAGCCTGGAGTTACGACCCGTCGGAGGAAAACAACAAAGTCTTTGGCCGTCCCCAATCTTTCGTGGCCGGGCACCCAAAGAACGGGGTTCAGTTTATGGTTAAGGACTCAAGAAAATACGCCTCGACGGGCGACGTTCACCGCGTCGGCAAAAGAGGCCTGAGTGTCTGCAGCGAACCGCAGTACCCCGATATGGAGATGTCGCAATACTCCTGAAAGTGGTAGCGAAAAACCATTCGATTTCGTGATGTATTGCTTGCTCCGAAAGTTCATAATCTTAAGTCGCAGGAGGGTTGAAAGAGCCGACGGTTAGTAGATAAAGAGGACGCGAATGTAGCAAGCAGTGCTTTTCAACAATGGCCAGAAATTCATAGGAGGAGTTATGGAAACTACAAAAGTTGCAACAGCGCCAATGAAGGCGGCGCAGATTCCTATCGATTTCAGATCATGTGCCCGAGAAAAGCATGGGCGTCTTCAGCATTGGCTTGATCCCTTGATGTTTGTCTTATTCATCAATAGTTCCATACTTCAACAGGAGGTTCACAGATGAAGATTTTTGTTGCAGGGGGAACGGGAGCGATCGGTCGTCCGCTGATCGCGGAATTGCTTGCCAAAGGACACGCTCCAGTTGCTCTGACCCGTTCTCCAGAAAAAGCTCAGGCTTTAGTGGAACAAGGCATAGAACCTGCGATCGCCGATGTATTTGATACCGATGCGGTCAAAGCGGTTGTCAGCCGCGCTCAGCCGGAAGTCGTGATTGAACAACTCACGACCCTACCCAGAACCTACACCCGTGAGTCAATGAGTGCCGCCGCCGCCTTCAACAACCGCATCCGTTTAGAAGGGGGCGCCAATGTGCTGGCAGCCGCGCAAGCGGCAGGTGTGCGGCGTTACCTGAAGCAGTTGATCGGATTCTGGGCAGTTCCTGGTCCTGGATTGGCAGATGAAGAAACGCCTCTAGCATTTGATGCCTCGCCTGCGGTTGCAGCAGATGCCCGCGTAGTAACTGAGCTTGAGCATCGCTTACTAGGAAATCCCAAGATAGAAGGGATTGCCCTGCGTTATGGCTTCTTCTATGGACCCGGCACCTGGTTCAACCCCGATGGCGATGTTGCCCAACAGGTGCGACAGCAACAGTTCCCGATCGTCGGGAATGGCGAAGGCGTCTGGTCGTGGTTACACATTGAGGACGCGGCGATTGCCACCGTTGCAGCAGCAGAGCAAGGCAATCCTGGAATTTATTTGATTGCGAATGATCAACCTTTAGCGGTGCGCGAATGGCTCCCTGCGTTTGCTCAATGGCTGAATGCTCCACCGCCGCCGCAGCTATCGGTTGAGGATGCTCTGAAAGCGAGAGGTGCGGATGCGGTTTACTACGGGACTCAGATGCGAGGCGTATCGAATGCCAAGGCAAAACGCGAACTGAATTTTCAGCCGCGACCGTTGGAGTGGATCGTTGACACCGCGGTGGCTCATGCCAGTTAACAAGTTAACCCACATTCGTCATATGAAACCGGGCTTACGGCCTCCGACCTTCTTGGCGCCGTCACGCTCTGTTGTCTTCACCGACTGGCTATCGATGACGCAAGCGCTCGGCTTGCACCGCAATCGGCTTGGCTAAAACAATGACACCAGCACATAGAGATGAGTCTCAGACGCTCCCGCATCGCTGTCGTTATGCTTCGCGCCTATTGCGTATACTAGCCAGGTTGGTCTCATTTGATTATCGCGTTGATAGCCCGGGCCTACTTTCACTTGAAAGAGGCGACAGGGTAAATCAACAGTCTCCTTCCAGGGCAGTTCCTGCATGTGACTTCCCGACAAAATCTCCATGATGTTTCTTCCATGCGAAACGAATAGGCGGTCGAGCGTCGGTCCTAGGGCCAGACTAATCGCGCGTGAGTATTTGTATAGATCATCGGGCGGCTGGCCACGGGTGAGATTGACAGACCCCTCATCGGGAGGAAGTAAGAGCGCGTCCGTATCGCGCAAGTAGCTGACGCGTACGCGCGAAACCATTACCCCCTTCATCTCGTCTACTGGAGTATGCGCAAAGTAGACATAGTATCCGTCATGAGCGAATAAGACATCTTCCGCCCTCTTGGTGCCTAGCAAGCTGACTACCTCGGACCTGCTACTTGAAACATCAATCAGGATGAACCCGCCTTCGATGCCGATGGCGACCTTGTCGCCATTCGGAGAGACGGCCATCGGATGCTGGTAATCCTCATACTGGTTCACCCAGGCCGGGGCTATACTAAAACTCCCCCCTTTAATGCCGGGCACAGAGTCCAGCGGTATCTCTTTATTCTTTCCATTAGCGTACTCCGCTCTCAAAATGTAGTGGTATTGAATATAATGGTCATCGCCCTGCCAGTTTCGGTCCATTCTCATAATCAACATGAAAACGTCGCCGCCGGCAGTTGCCTTAAGCTGGGCTACTGTAGTCGAAATAATCGGATATGGCTGCTCGAAGCTCGTTTTCTTCTCGACTTGCATCGAAGTGCTCAGTTGATGGAGGTCTGTATCGCCGAACATGGCGAAGACCTTGTTTGACGAGACGGCCACGCTGTTCGGTAGGTAGAAGGGGGTTTTGCCGGGGAGAGTGGGGCCTGCCGTTATGGCTAGAGTTTGCGTGTCTACTTTCCAGACTTGCGCTTTCGACACGTCCTGCCGCAAAGCTACGGGCAAATAGAAATGCTTGTCATCTTTAAGGGCCGCCCCATCGCCGAGGTAGATCGCATCCAATGGCTTCTTGACCTTGAAGCCGATCTGACACGCATATATGGGAAAACCACTTTCTGGACGCACGTTCGTCTCGCCTGCGCGATTCTCAACCGTCACCATTTTGTCGCCGGGATTCAAGACCTGGGCAAACAAGACTGCCAGCCCGACCGACTTATCAGTATTGATACGGACCTGGCGCTGCTGGGCCACGCTTCCCGATGACACCTCGATGCCGATAGGCAGTGCGTAATCAATATCGAGGCGCAATTCGCCCAGATCGGGGTGGGATAAGACAGGGATGGGCATATCGTAACTGAACCATATTTTCCCGACATACTGTATGGGCCCTGCCAACGCAGGCATCGTCAGGTCATAGGGCGACATATTGCAGAGGATCAGGTACGTTGAGGTGAGTGACTTGGGGGATTCCACCTTGATCAGACCTTCGGGCGAGTGCTGCGCTGAAGAGCCGGGTATTTCGACAATCGACACCGCGCCGCGCTCGTCAGTTTTCAGGCGCTTGAAGACCGATGTGACGGATGACAGGTCGGGGCCGGACAAGGTCAGCTCAAGGAGATAACGCGGGGCTGTCCCGCGAGGGTTCTTCACCATGAAGCGCAGCTTGATCGGCGACGCGTCTTTCTTGTTGTACGCGATCTCGAACGTGTTTTGGCCTCCGCCGCCGAATTCCTGATTCGCCAGCGTCAGGTCGGCCGGGCCGCTCGCGCTGAAATCATCCAGGCCCGCCAGGAAGCAGGTGTCGTCTACCGGGCCAACGGTTAATCTTGAAAGACTAATATCAAACTTCTTCCTGGCGTTGATGGCGGGCTGCAAGTTTGCGGTCGGGAATTTATCATTGAATTGGGACTTCCTTACGTAGTTGCGCGCGAAGAGGTCTTCGGAAGCGCCCGTGAGCGTGTACATTGCGCCGTCAGGCTGAAGCACCCACAGACGTTTGGAGCCTCCGCCACGAAATGCGGCCACCGCGCCCGCCTGTATATCCAGACCATGCCCGCAGGCGGCCCACTCGTCTCTTTGCGGGTTGTAAATCAAATCCTCATTCGTTACTTCCGACGTGGGCTGACTTCTTAATCCCTCTGTCTCAAGCTTGATCGCAGGGACGGCAGTGGGGTTTAAGACGGCGAAGACGGAGCCGACCATAACAAAAAGGCCCTGCTCGATCATGGATTTGCTCTTTTCGATGGCGCTGGCCGCTTTACCGGGCGGCTCTAGCTCTCCTTTTTCCGTGACGCCGAACCGAAACATCTGGCCTGAGTCGCGATTCAGCGCATAGAGCGAGCCGTCGAAGGTCACCAGCCGGTGATTGGGCATCGTTTCAAGGACCCGTTCGCGGCGCAACTCATCCTGCGGGTCGAAGCGCGCAGACCAGGCTCGGCGGACCGTCCCGCCGTGCACAGGGGTTTCCACAACGACGTAGACGCGATTATTTAACAACGCGGATAGATCAAAGACCGTCCCCGCGCGTCCGACCAGCGCTTTGACACTGCCGGGCAGATCGATGGGCAGCTTTTGCTGCTTGCCCTCGGCGTTGTAGCGCACCAATTGCAACCCGTCGTCAGCCGTTCGCCGCAAGGCCACAAAATGATCGCCCACTGCTGCAAGCGCGAGCCACGCTTTAGCCTCACTCGTGGCGATCTGGTTGAACTTCACCTTCTCATCTTCGTGATAATCATCTTCGCCGACGTCGGCTATCCAAAGCCCCTTGTCGGTCAGCAGCGCCAGGCGCTCGGCTGCGTAGGCAAGCCCCACCGGCTTGCCGCTGAAGGCAGGGTTGCCGAGACTGTTCCAGGGGTTTACTTTGATCTGAGCATCCTTCCATGAAGTCTCATTATCCCCCATCACGATTGCCAGGTTGACGTTCTCAGTCTTCGTGACTTTTATAGGAGTCTTGACGCCTTCTTCCCGCTTAAGGCCCCGCGCGCGGACACGCACCGTGCCGCTGCCCTGATAATGGAGGGTCAAATTCTGTTCGGTTAATCTGAGCGGAAGCTCTTTACGTGTGCCGACCCTGATGATCGCTTCTTCGATGCCCCACACTGTCCAATCGATATCAACGTAGCCGCTAGGCAGGACGAAGTTCGGGCGCACGGCAAGGTAGGAGTAGTCCTGGGCTGAATCAATGTCGAGCTGGAGCGTTCTAATCACCTGCACATTTGGTGGTTTTCCCGGGCCTTTCACTTCGGCATCCAGGAGGTAGGTCGCCGCGCCGACCGCATAAATTGTAAGCTCGCCTTTTTTTAGTTGATAAGCCGAGTGACCGTCCGTTTTGAGCTCCAACTCCGCATTGCCACCCGGCACCGGCCCGCGCAATATGGCCCTCACTCCGTCTTCGATCTCCCACTCGATTTTCACTTTCGTGCCGGGCGGAATCCTGGTCGGGTTTTCCTGCTTGGTGAAGAGCTTGACCGTCGGCGTCCAGTCCTTCAAATCATCCGTGGTGGGCTTCAGCTCAAGCTCACCATCTACGCGCTTGGCCCTCGGTCCTCCGTGCTGGTATCCATACGCAATCGTGATGTGGGTGCGTTTGGCTTGTTCGGTCATCGGAAAGCGAAGGCTGAATGCAGCGTTCGCGTCAACCTTGATTGGCTCCCCCACCCTTTTGCCGGTTTGTTCGTCGAGATTACCATTAAAGGCGCGAATAATGGCGAAGAGGTCTTTCTGCTCTCTGAAAGCCCAGACAGTCCACCCGGCCGGCACAGTGACTACGCCTGCCAGGCTCGCCATACCACTCTCTTTTTGGCGGGCCAGCTTGGCTGCGTTCTGGACATCCTTGGTCACCATTTGCAGCGGTAGCGTGACTTCGATCATCAGGGGATTAACCAGCGGCGCAGCGCCGTTTTTGACTTCAATCTCCAACTTGTCGGAGGTTATGGGGCGCGCAGTGAAGGTGAGCTTTGTAGTTTCTGACATAGACTTTTCCTCAGGGCTATTCTTCCGTGTTGAGCAACAGCAGCCGCCCCTCAGTTGCCACCACCGGCTGGTCGCTGAAGTACCTGGAGTCGGAGGGGAGAAGGGTCGCCGCAGTATTATTGGTCAAAGGCCCGATGAAGCTCCAACGCCCTTTGTCACCGGCGGGCGTTGGCAAAGCGAGCCTCTCAGGTTGAACTAAGACAGGGCCGACGCGGAATGAAGCTTCCATGCGCGCAAGCGCCTTGTCTAGCTCGACCTGAGCCATTGTGATAGTCTTCGCAGGGACGATGCCCGCCACAGCCTGCACCGATCCCCACGGGTCCATCAGAAGCGTGAGCGGCTCCAGGGCCTGAAACCCGACCCGCACCGCATCTGTCGCCTGATTGGCAATGTAACCGGAAGGCCCGCCCTCCGGCGGCAAGTAGGATGACACGATCCGATCGTAAACGCCCTTTTTGAAATAGCCGACCAGACCATCCTCAGTGTTGTGCCGATAACCGAGATTGACAGGAATCTGGAGCGCATCGAGCATCGCATCGCCCGTGGCCTTGAGGTGATCGGCGGGAAGTTCTTGATGCGGGTCCGTCCACGCTTTGCCGAAGAGTTCAAAACCGAGCGCGGCGCTCACCAGCGCGAGCGGGCGTCCAAACAGCCCCATGTCACGGCGAGCGGCGGCGGGCCGAATGCGTTTGAGCGCACTATTGATTAATTCCAACAGGTCCTGCAACCGGGTCCTCGGCTTTGGAGCAGTTTCTATCAGCGCCCTGGCAAATCCTCTGAGACTGTCATTGTCAATCTCGTCAACGGCGACGCCGCCTGCGACGGATTCCCAATTGACGAGATACAGGCCCTCGATTTCGGTTATGACGAGTTCGCCAAGCAGCCGTCCCTCTTTGTCGCAAAGCGCCAGCGCCTGGTCAAGCCGATTATGAAAGACCAAGCCGCAAATAGAGTTGAGCGCTGGATCAGAGCCGCTTTCAACCACGCCATTGTCCGCCGCGGTGAAGCGGAAGTTGAGGCGCACGGGCTGAACGACGCGCGGCGGCATCGCTACGACGAACTGATCCTCATGCCAGCGCACGCGCGGATGGAAGATCGCTCCGAAAGCCCCGCCCGCAGAAGTTCCCCGCAGCAGGTCTGCCCATTGTCCGAAATCGTTGACGAGCCAAAGCTCGTCAAGCTTGAACGCGCCCGCCCTGACCATCTGGAACGGCGGAGGGGGAGACAAGAGCCGATCGGGCGGTGGCGCGGGCGGTGGCAAGCGCTCGCCGATCAGCGCCGCTTCGTCCGGTGTGTCGAGCATCGCGCTTACTTCGCCATCAATTGATTTCAGCACATCATCTTTGATCCAGGGATGCGCCGGGTCGGGCATTACCCGAGGGAGCGTGACATCGCGGCGCAGCAACACTTGATGAAAGCCCGTCAGCGCCTGCCCCATCAGCCCCCCGGCGGCAAGCTTTCGCAACGTCTTGTCCCAAACCTCTTCATAGCGCGAGAGGATTTCCGCCACGGCGGCGGGGAAAGCCTTATTGCCGTCCGTCTCCTCGTCCTGGCTGCGCCTGGCATTGAGGAATCCCCGTAGAGTCTCAATCGGCTCCATGAAGATGCGCTCGTCAATGGGAGTAATCAGGCTGCGGCCTTGCACCGTGTAGCCTGTTTGCGGCAACGACTCTTTATTCACCGGCTGATAATCGTATTCGCCCAGTCGCCAGGCGGGGCCGAAGCCCTGGCCGGAAGACTGTGTCGGAAACCAGGTGATCTGCCAATCCAGGAAAAGCGGCGACCAGGGTTGTTGCCCCCACAGTTCAACCAGGCGGTACGGCGGCACATTCAGGTCGCCCTGATTGCCGAAGCGAATTTGATCCTGGGCTTGCTTATCCGCCATCAAATCTTTGAAGAGTCGCGCAGTCCAGTTACTCCATGACTTGGCGGAATCGAACCGCTTAAGGGCCGGTAAGCTTCTGGTCACAAGATCAGTGATTGCCCGCTCGACGATTGAGGCTTCTTCGAGCAGGCGCGTCAGAATTTCATAATGCTCGGCAAAGTGCGTTCGCACGGCCGCCGCAATTTGCTGTGTGACCTCGGCAGCGATGCTGAACGATTGGGGCTTCTTGTCTACCACGACCTCTGCGGCTGTGACGATCTGTTCAGGCAATCGGCAAGGCAGGGGGCGCGGGAATTGATGCTTGGTCGGCATGCCGCAGTTATTGACGACAATGACCGGATCATCCGGCGTATAGAAACGCGGCGCGGCGTCGTAGCGGAGTTCCAACTCTTTCGACAACAGCTTCTCAAGTTTTTCAGGCAGCGTCCGCAATTGATCAAGTATCCCGTTGCGTCGGCCGTGCAGGGCTGAGATGCGCTTGATCATCTCGCGGCAGTCGGCTTCTTCATCATCCAGATTGGCCGTTTCGTCGCGGGATTTCTCGGACAATTTCCACCAGCGCGCGTACAAATCCTGCTGCAACGCGGCTAGCTCGCGGCCCGCGGCGTCGGCGGCCGATTGCAGCTCATTGAGTTGCTTCAGTGCGGCGAGTTGCTCCGGCGTCGGCCTGGCCGCGCTTTGCGCGGCCGTCGCGGCCGGGTCGGCGGGAAACGCCCCCTTGTTGTCAGGGCGCGGACGTATAGCCCAGACCTTGCCCGCCTCAAGCGTAGAGAACCAGTTTTGGTGGACCGTCTGATCGCGCGGCGCGGTGTTCCAACCCCCGACCAGCGATTCCAGTTCACGATAGATGACCGCTTCCAATGCCTTCCACAGATTCGGCTTGTTATCCGCGCCGCTGTATTCGCTCGAAACCAGCGAGACCAGCGCATCCTCAGCGTTATTGCCGACGCCGACTGTGATCGATGGCGGCGAGGTGCGGAACACCCCTTCGACCGAAGGCGAACCCGGATAGCCGAGCATCGTTCCCTGATAGGTGTCAGAGTTCCAGTAGTTGATATGCGCGACCATGCCATGAAAGATACAACGACGCTTCAACAGATCAGCCGGAAGCGAAGCTGAATCGACGAACCAGCCCGGCGGGTCAATGAGCCAGCCCGGCGCTTCCGGCTCTTTCTGTTCGACGAGCTTAACGGGAAGCGCCGCAAGCGGCTCGTTTCGCTCGTCGTGATACCAGCCCAACAATAGATAACTGAGCGCCGTCTCTTGCGGAACCTTGTTCTTGTTGGCCGGATCGCGCAAGTCATCAAGGTCGTCGTGCCAGGAGAGCATGTTGCGATTTTCGGCGACAAAAGCTGTGAAGGTCGGCGAGCCGGTGTGCGAGTTGCCGACGGCGGTTATGGTCGTCCGCTCTGCCTGAGAACCGGCGGGCACGAACTCATCAAGCGGAACCACTTTGCCCACGCGCCGCGCTTTGTACTCATCACCTCGCTCGATGAGCAAGTTTGGAGCGTCACCTGAATCGCCTACCAGACTGCTGTCTACGAACCAGGCTTTCGTCTGAGGCTCTGCGCCGCGACGGCAGAAGCGCACGATCAACCACTGGTCGGGCAGGGCCGGGAATTTGAGCGACTTAGTTTCGTAAGAGTGTCGCAGCCCCGAAGGCAGCACCCAATGCAGATAGACTCCATGATCTTTTTCTGTCGGCAAAGCGTCCGCCCCCGCTTCGAACACGAGCCGGTCGGTCGGTTGGCCGTTGTAGGTGTGACCGGCCCCGTAAAATAGTCTGGGTCCCGGCGCTCCAAGGGCATTGAGCAGCCACCGGTAATTCTGCGCCATGGGCGACCACTTGCCGTCGTTGACTATATACTCTTGATCCTTGTTTTTCAGGGTGCCGCTTCTGGCGATAACCAGATCGTCAATCACCAGCGCTTGCACCTTGATGGGTACGAGCAGATGCTCTTTGTCCGCCATAAGGATTCCTCTTTAACCCCACTGTATGTCCAACTCTTCAGGCATCCGAATCATTCGCAACGCGAGTTCAGCCGAGCCGACCGTGACCCCTTCCGTCTTAGTCAACTTGTCGCCGAGCGCGCCGAGGTTGAGCACGCCCGCGCGCGCGTCGGCTCGGAGCCAATCTTTTTTGAGATCGAAAGTTTGGCCCGATTTATGCGCTTTGATCGCGCCCAGGCTATCCACGCCGAAAGTGATTCCTTCGCGCGGCTCGCGGAAGGTCACTTTTTCCAGGGAGCCGCGTGCGAGACAAAAGAGCACCCCGTCGGCGATCTGATCCAGGCGCAGGATTTCAGGCAGGAAGTCATCCCGCGCGGCGCTGGTCGTCGCAGTGATTTCAACTCCCGGCCAGCCCGTCAGCAGCCTTGAGCGCAACAAGAAACCAGACTTAGGCATGCCCATATAATGCTCCGACGGATTCCAGTCCGGGTTCTTGCCTTGCAAGCGCAGCCGATACTGATAGACGATCTTCGACAAGGCCGACTGTAAATCTTTGCGCGCCGCCACGTCCTGACCCGCGAGGCCGCGCACGGCAATGCTGAGCGCTCCATCCACGAGCGCATCAACCCAGTTATCATCCAGGTGGAAGAAGCGCAACGATTCCATCGGCAACAGCGAAGCATGCGGAACGAGGTAGTGGAAAGGCACCGGATAGAGCAGGACAAGACGAGACAGCCACTGCACCAACTCATCGGCTATGGCGACCTCTTCGATTTCTGGCGGTACGGTATCTGATTTGAGGTCCTTGAAAGCGCTGCGATGCAGATTCAGAAAAGCTGCGATCTGCTGAGCCAATTCGACAGCGTTGCGGCTATTTTCAACAAACAGGCGCAGGCCCTTCGAGAAGGCGGGTGTTGCCAGCGCCAGCAGCCGTCCGAGCTGCCATGCGACAGCATACGACACGTCCAGTACGGCTGTCTCCTCGTCAAAGATCAGCGCGGCATCAGCTCGCTGGAAAGGCGGTTGATCCATCCGCTTCATGGCCCCCGGCGCGAGCGGCCCGCGATACCAGGCGAAAGTCGGCGTGCTATTGAGCGGTTTATAGCTTATAGGCGCGTAACCGTGCGTCAGCGCCTTATTCACCTTATCGTCGCTTGAAGGCGCGGGCAGCGCAACGCCGAACACCGAGACGTTCCGCTTTAACCCCAGCATCAGCTTGCCGAATGTATCGTTACCCGCCGGGTCGCTCACAAAGCTCCAACTGGCCGGCGTAATCAATCGCACGCGGGAAGCAGGAAACGACCTGCCGGCAGGCGCGTCGAGCAGCCCGCGCCAGCCTTCGAGCGAAATAAGGTGGATAGTGTTGGGGCCCGACGGCGGGAAGCGATTGGCGACCAGCACAGAGAATTCGCCGTCCGCGACCATCTCCAGCGGAATCTTATTCGTCGTATCCACACTGCGAATGTGAGCCAGCAACGGCAAGTCTTCCCGGCGCGGGCAAAGCTCGCGGAAAAGCTTGAGGTCCAGGTCTAGCATCCGTACAGGCGTGCCGGGGTCTTCCTGGCGGGCGAAGCGCGGCAGCAGTATCGTCGCGCCATTTTCCACGCGCAACCACTCGGTTGCGGCAGTGTCTTCAGGCGCGAGGTCACTGACCTTGCCGGTCTTCACCACGGCCTGACCATCCAGTGTCTCCTGTTCGGAGATCACCAGCAGCGCGAGCCACGGCTCGTGCCCCGCGTCCTCCCAGACGCTGCGCTCCCACGGCAGGTTGCGCGCGCGCAGCACCAGGTGCGGCAGAACGTTTTGATAATCGGCTACCCCGCCGGGCGGGGGAAATTGAGCCTGGATTTCGTTGCCTTCGATCGAATAACGCGGGGCCTGGACTTCAAAGGGCTGATCGCGGTAATAATAGCGATCCTGCTCGTCCCCCACTTTGACCGTCTGTTGCAGGACGAAGCGGTAGGAGCCAGCCGACAAGGGCGCTTTGTAGTAGTCGTAAAAGGTCATCAGCTTGGAATCCGCCATTTTTCTCCTCGGGAAGCCGTCAACTTTTTCGCTGCCGTCATCAAGCAGATGTTGAGCTTGTGACGACCAGCGGATCGGCCTGCAACTCGCGGAAGCGAATTTCTGTTTGCGGCGGCGGCCAGTCCAGGTTGAAGCCGATCAGGGCGAGCGCATCAGCCATCCGTTTTTGCTTCGCTTGCTTGCTCGCCACCTCCGCCTGAATGTTCCGCGAGCGGGTCCCCGAAGGGGCCTGCTGCGACGCGCCGGATTTGGGAACGTGAATATCTCCAAGCGAGCGCCACTCTACTGTTGAAAGCTCGGCCTGCTGGCCCAACTCGCCGGGCGGCGGCTTGAGCCGCTTGAGTCCGGTGATGCAATCCGGGACGAGTTTAGCGCTGGGCTCTTTCGGGCCTTTGAGTTTCGGCTTGGCCGAATCCCACAGGGCCGCCGGGACCGAACTGAACTCGGGTTCGATAACCCATCCCTTCAGGTCAATCGGCTGCGGCGCATCGTCGCGCACTATCGCGACATTGAGCACCGACTCCAGCTTTTTGCCCATGGGATGAACTCCCAACGCGTCGTCATATTTCTTGGAATACAGCCCGTCGGTCACCAGCTCGACCGGCTTCTTGACCAGTAAAGACTGGCCGGTCAAGCTGCGTTCCTGAACCCCTGCGACCGGGCTGTTGGATTTGACGCGGCCTACATTCAAGGTCGTCACGGGAACCGCTGCGGAGGCCGCTAGCTCCAACTCATCACCCCGCACTTTCCAGGTCAGGTTCTCGCGCGACTGGTTCGTCTGCTCTCTTTGCGTGTCCGGCAGCTTATCGAGGTTGTTGCGTCCCGATGTCAGAGAGGGGCGCGTCATAGGAGAGGCGGCCACGGGTCTGTCGGTCACTTCCTCGTCGGCTTTGGGCGCATTGAGGAAGGTGCTGGCGAACTTCGCCCACGACTCGATCAATTCGAGTTTGGCTTCATCGCGCGGCCTACCGAATGGAATGTCGAACGAGATGACGGTCAGCTCGATGTGGGCGATCCCGCCCGTAGGCGGCCCCCAGATTTGCACCGACGCCGAAATCTCGACCTTGAGCGTGGTCACGAAAGCAACTTCGACCCGCAGCGAGATGCCTACGTCCACCTCGAAATGAAACGGGCTCCAGGCGAGGATGACATCGAGATAGGCCGTAAACCATGCCGAGACGCGCCCCGACTGAAAGGTCGCTTCAAGCCGCGAGCCTAGCATGCAACAGGAAGGCGTGATGGCGTAGTAGACGCCGCCCTTGATGGAGAGGTTTTTATTGACCCGCCAGTTCAACCCGAGCCTCGGCACTTCGGGATAATGCTCAGGCCGCCTGAAGCGCGGGTGATACCCGCCGAGCGTGATGACGAAATCGGATTTATGATCTCCGCTAAACCAGACGTAGAGCGCAAAGCCGCCCGTCAGCTTGCAATCCTTGTTGATGAGCCATGAATTATCGGTCAGCAGCGCCTGCAACTTGAAGCATCCGTCGCTCGGTTTGACCGACATCAGTATTTGCATTTCGATGTAGCAGATCGGCTTGGCGCTCAGGTCGCGGGGGTGCCTGAAACGCGCAAGGCCCAGCAACGCGAATTCAAAGTCGTTGCCCCACTGCACGATAATCAAACCGAAACAGTTGACCGTCGAGGCGATGGTGAAACGAACGCCGCCACAGATGAAATGTTGGCCCTGCTCGGCCGGCAGCGCGTCGGCCATCTCTGTGAGCACATTGACGGGATCGTCAACCGCTTCGCCTAACTGCCGGCGGATGTCGCCGCTCGTGTCATCTTTCTGATAGCCGCCTTCGCCCATCACCATCTGGACTAGAGGAAACTCGGCCACCTTTTCAATCGGCGGAACCTTGACCCTGCGATTGATACCGAAGCCGAGCGCGATGCCGGTAAATTCAATCGGCCCGACCCTGATGCCGCCTCCCGTGGCCGCGCTCACCGCGCCGTAGATGAACAGGGTCTTCTCATCACTCAAGACGTGCAGCTCGCCGTCGGCTTCGACGAGGGTGTAGTGTTTATCGTCGTCGGTGACGAGATCCCATTCGCCTATCGAAAAACCTCGCGTGGCCGGTTTGATGGGATTCAGTCTGATGTCGTTATCGGCCAGTTCTTTGATCAGTTTCTGGTGGATAATGCCGGCTTTCAAAGCACTGCGAATATCTTTGTCGGACTTCGGGCTGCAAACGATCAGGTTGCCGTAGAAGCCCATCGCGCCGATGGAGAATTTGGGCAGATCGATAGTGAGGCTGCCCGCGTACTCGACGCCGCTCTTGAGAAAACTTCCGGAGATGACCGCCGGGCCTACCTTGAGCGAGACGTCGAGGCCGTCGAGACTAAACTGCGCGGCGCGCGGTTCCCTGAGCGGGAAGCTGAGCTTCGCGCCGATAAAGCCCAGCTCGAAGATGGGGAAGCGCAGGCCGCCGGTGAGCGCAACCGTCAATTGAGCGTCCTCGCCGAGCCCTTCGCTCAGCTCAACGTTCTCGACGCCTTTCAGCCCGATGCCGATCTGCTTCAAATAGACCGCGCGGTAGCGACGCTCAATCGGTATCCAGACCATCTTGCCCGCGTTGCCCTTCTCGTCGTAAAGCTGGATGTCGAGCGTGCCGCTACTGCCGGGTGAAAGCGGCGAAAGATAGCCGACCGAGATCGAAAACTTATCCTTCTTCTTGGCGCTCAGCCGGGTTCTCGGTTTCTTTTCCTTGGGCTTCTCAGTCGGAGGAACGACTACCCAATCGTCGGCCAGCAGGTCTTCGAGCCCGTCGAGGATGTCGTTGCCCGAGCCTTTCTCGTCGTCTTTTTTGTCGTCCTTCTTTTTCTCTTTGGGGCCGAACGAGAGGCGCAAATCGCTGAGCTTGACTGCCAGGCCAAAGGCGATACGATCAGCGGACAATAACAGCGCGATACGTGCTTCAACCTTGCCCAGGCCGAAGTAGGCGAGCGGGCCTTTATTGAGCTGTAAGAATGTCAGGCCATCTTTGGTTGTCCCCTTGATGTCTATCCCGGCGCTCAAAAGATCACCACGCAGCGCCAGCGAATACTTTGCCTCCCTGTTATCTTCCTGCACGCGTTGGAAAGGCAACAGGCGAATACCGGGCAGAGGAACCCGCCGCTTCCAGGGAGATTCTTCCGAGCCTTCGCCCCCCGGCAGCAGGCGGCGAAACCAGTTATTATCCAGCGTCTCGCCGTCAAACCACTTGCCGAGGTGCAGATAGATTTCCACGCTGCTCTTCTTCTTGTTTGATTCCTCTGTCTCGGGCTCGGCGGGCGGCGTGTCGTCTCCCTCTTCGTCCTCCCCGACCAGGACCCAATCATCGTCTGTGAAAGTCTCGTCTTCGACAACGAGCCTGGTTGCGTCCGGCTCGGGGTCTTTGGCGGCGGGGTCTTTTTCGGAGACCGTCTTGATGGGGATGTTGGAGATTATGCCTGCCAGCCCGAAATAATGTTTCTTGGTGTCGATCAGATCTTTTTGAGAGGCAAGCGCGACGACGATGCTGGTGGATTTCTCCTTTTTCGGGTCTATGCCTGAGACATAGAGCGGGAAGCCGTCCAGCTCTGCAAGCAAACGATGGACGACGTCCCAGACTTGCAGGTCAGCCGGAACACCCAACTTGTATTTGCCGTCGTCGTTTTCAAGCAACCCGAGCGCGACAAGCAGACTCCCGAACTTGCGTTCGCTGGAAGGCGCCGAGGGCGATCCATGCTCAGGGTTCTCATCCGGCCGCTTCCAATCCTTCCACAACCCGTGGAGCAGCGTGGCCGTCTCCTTAAGTTCGTCTTTGACTTTCGTGAAATCTTCTTTGACCTTGGGCCGCTTGGATTTGAGAATGTCCTTGATGCTGCTTTCGTCGTTCATCGTCTCAAGCAGGATGGGGCCGATGGGAGCGTTGAGCAGCTCCTTGCCATCTTTCGAGGCGCATACTTTTTTGACGAAGCCTTTCCAGTCTTTAAACTCCTCCCACTCCGCCTGGTTTGCGCCGGAGATTACCCAGTCCCGCTTTTCCGCTTTAATCACCGGAGTGTCGAATTGGGTTACCATCTCGTAATCATCCCGCCGGTAGATCTGCGACATTCGCGCCGTGAAAGGGATGCGGAAGTTGAAACGCACGGCGGCAATATCTTCTTCGTCCAGCAAGCGGTTGCCATTGGCCCGCGTGAGGACAATGCCGCCACAAAGCGAGCGGGCGCCCGGAAAAGAATCATCCGATGATTGACTTGTCGCAGGCACGACATAAAAGGGCACAAGAAACTCGACATCGCCCCGCAGCGCGGTTCGCTCGTCTACGCCTTTGCTCCACACGCCGGTGCGCCGCCTGATCCCCGCGCCGACAACGAACACCTCTTTGTCCTTATCGTGCTTGTCTTTAGTCTTCTGTCGCGAGAGGCTGATAGAGAGAGTCGTATGGAAGCTACGCTCATAGCCGGATTTGGAGACGACAAGCCGGTCGATGGCATCCGTAGAGTGGCCCATGCGCGGCTTGAACTCTTTGCTCAGCAGATCAATCGAGGCGAGGAGGGGTTCGGAGAGCGCGCCGAATTCCTGCTTTTGGCCGGCGAGATTAGATAGTATCTGAGCAATCAGCCAATCGCGGTGGACGACGCTTTCCCAGGCGGCCTGGGGGCTAAGGAGCCACATCCAATTCCATTCCGAATCGCGCAACGAATCTTTATTATCGTTAAGCCAATAATCTTCGGCCGAGGCTATTGACGCAGACTGGGGATGTTGCAGCTTGTACAAGCCTACTAATAACAAGAGAAGATCCTTGGTCGAATGTGACTTGGCGTCTGCCATACAAGCACCTCATTGGTAACTCATTGCGAGGGTGATCAAGTAACCAAATGGAGCCATCAATCTTTACAGGTGTCCAGAACTTGGGCCGAGAGGCCATTAGTCCCGAATGCCGGCGCCATAATGTCTCAACTATCCAGTGATTTCTTAATGCGTTTAACCTGAGTTAGAACCAAACTATTAATTGTGCCGATATCCCCCCGACACGCGATTCGCTTGAAGTATATGAACTGACCCGCATGAATGCAATGGAAGATAGATAGATTACCTATGCCTTTTGAACACAGAGATAATCTTGACAAATACCTTGATAAGAGGAGTGTTACGGAACGCTTGGAGAGGATACTCGGAAAATGAAGACTGCTTAATATATTAGACAGCCGCCTACCTGAGGTAATAATAGTGATGCAATCCCGAACCATATAAGTGAGCTGTCCAGTTATCCTGATGATTAGGGATCTTGGGAAGATGCTCCGGTATCGCCCTTGGGAATTTGAAATCGCTATCTAGCCGTACCTCTTTATAGCTCAAGACCCTTTTCTCTTTAATTCGAACGGATGACCCGATAATCGGATCATACAAGTGCCATCTTTCCCCATAATAGACCTCCGCGACCATGTGAGATGACGGCTGAGAGGCAGCATCAATCAGATCGAGCATTCTCGTCTTGTAGTTTCCTGCCTCCGCAATAACAGCCATCGCCAATGCCAGATCCCCGCAATAGTGCGAACCGTTCTCCAAAATATGTCGCGGCGATACGGCCTTCATATATACGTCTGTTTCTACGCCCGCACTTGGAATAAGCTTACTTGCTACGAAGCGACTTATGGCATCCAGTTTCTCTTCATCTGTTTGCTTTTCCGCCGTAAGCTCATTGAATAGCTCCTTGTAGTAAGAGAAGTTATGTCTGTCATTCTCGATGTAGCTTATGGAGTTCTTTCCCGGCAGGTCTGTTGCGTCTATCTGACAACCTTTATCGAATCCCAACTCGCCAATGTTCAGGATACCTCCCTCCGGGTAGGTTGACGGGGCGATCACCTTCGCCTGCCTTACCTGATAGTCATTCACCTTGATAATCACGCTATAGCTCGCTCGCGGATACCACATCACGTCGCGAAGCACGAATCTGCCTTGCTCGTCGGTCAGGCTAGCCCACCCGGAGACGGAGTCTAGAACTTCTACTTCCGCGCCTCTTAGGGCTTCCTTCCTAGCAACTACCTTTCCCGTTAGAGAGATGAGGCCGGGCGATATGCCTCTCCACGTAGAAACCTTCATCTCGGCCTTTGCAATTAGTTTATTAACGAAGTGAATGCTTCTGGCTGACCAGGGGAGCCCTGGCATAAAGGTTATTACCAGAATCAACATAACGAGTGCGCATCTTGCGGAGAATCGTTTAGTTGCCTTTCGCATCTTCGCCTCATTATTAGGTAGCTAATTCAAAATTAGGTAGCTAATTCAAAAAGGAGCACGGATTGGCAAATTCCGTTTCGCCAACGTGGTAAAGCTGGTGTAAGCCGGAACTGTATACGTTCGGCATCCAGGCCAGGGCATCGCGGGCGATATCGGGCTTGAGTTGTTGAAACGCTCCTGTCGTAATCAGCGAGGGGTTCAGCCTCAATTCCTTATAGCTCGCCACAACGCCTGATTCGTTTAGGAAGAAGACTCCATAAGTGGGGTCATAAAGGTGCCATCCATCCGAATAAAAGACTTCGACAGCAACATGTGTGTTCGTGTATTCAGGAGTATCGCTGGTATGGACAGTCCTGGTCATATATCCTCCAGCCGAGGTGACAGCAGCCATCGCGTACGCAAGGTTGCTACAGTGGGGAGCGCCTTTTTCGATTATTTGACGGGCGGACTTGAACTCCCTATGGTCTCCGGTGGAGGTGTGCCTTGTGGCAATGTACTTACAGATCGTATCAATGATCTGGTGATCCGTAAGCGAGGAAGCGGTCATCGTCTCAAACAACGCCTTGTAATAGTCGCGGTTCTCAACATCGTATCTCAGAAAGCGAACGAGCCCCTCTTTGGTGGGAAGGGCGATACCCTCGTCAAATCGCAACTCACCGGCTTGAATAATACCATCCTGCGGATAGGCTGATGGCGCGATGATCTTGAACTGCTTTGCATGATAAGTATCTGTGGTGATAAAGAGCGTGTATGTTGCGCCGGGATACCACAATAGATGAGGCAAAGTGAACCTACCCTGGTTGTCGCTTAAAGCAGCATACCCCGAGGGGGATTCAAGAGCGATTACCTGCGCGCCTTTGAGCGACTCGACGAAGGCTCCGCTTCCAATTAACTTGCCGTAAATAGAGAACCGGCCCGGATTGGTGGCCGCACCAGGCCGCAATCTTAGATTCAAGTTTTACGGCTGCTCTCTTAGCAGTGTATTGCAGACGAGCAGACCAGGGTAAGAAAAGTAATATGCAAAGCAATAAGATGCAGAGGCAAGCCGTGATGACGCTCTTGATTCTGGTTCTCATATCATCTATGTATCGCACAATATCTCATTTATTCAATGAAGACAAATAGGGCCGGGAAGCTTATGCCACTCTCCGGCCCGGAGCTGTTTACCACGAAAGGTGGCTCCCGGCTCGCGGCGGTTGAGGGTGGCGAATTGAAGGCGACGATTAACAAGTCACGTATGATACAATTACTGCCGTTCGGTGGCCCGGCGATGTCAGTCGTGAGGCGTCTCTATTCAAGCGTGCCCTAACACTGTGCCGCCCCCACGCGTAGGCGTGCAGGTTATGCACGAGGTTGCCGCTCCCGATGACGAGCACACCTTCATTGCGCAACGGCGCGAGCCGTTTCCCGACCTCGTAGTGAAAGACGGCCGGTTGCGTCTCGTCAATGCTGAGCTGCGCTACCGGAACGTCTGCCCGCGGGAAAACATGACGGAGCACAGACCAGGTTCCGTGATCCAGCCCCCAGCGCTGGTCGAGTCCGACGGTGATGGGCGCGAGCAGAGTTTGAACGCGACTGGCAAGCTCCGGGTCTCCGGGCGCGGGATACGTGACTTGATACAGCTCTCGAGGGAAGCCGCCGAAGTCATGGATCGTCCGCGGAGTGGCTGTAGCAGTCACCAGAGTGGATGGCAAATACCAGTGCGCGGACACGGCGAGCACGGCTTTCGGTCTGGGGATCGAAGTTCCGATGTCGGTCCACCCTTCGGTCCATGTGTTACTGGCCAACGCATTCATCGGGTTGCCGTGCCCGAAGAAAATGGCAGGCATAGGCTTTGTCATGTCCATACCCTTCGCGTGAGATGATCACTGATACTGATTACCTCGCATGCTCAACAGATATCAACAGCACGGTAGAGATGCCCCTCAAAAATTCCGACGAGTTGTTTCAGCAGTGCTTGCCTACTTGCATCCTTCTTTATGCCAGGTTCGACAGCGAGCCCGCCGGTTCACAACAGCGTGCAGGGCAAGTGTTAGCACTGGTCGGACCCCACCTCATTACGTCATACAGTTGTCGGAGTGTATCGTCAGTTATGGGTTTGTCTAGCCAGGCATTGTGTGTGCGTGCCTCGCGGAGCAGAAGGTTCAGAGCTTCATCATTCAACTGGTTCATGTCGTTGACCTCATCATCAACGTGATAGACCGCGCTCGTGAATGTGACAGAATCACAGCTTGTTATGAGTCTCATCCGGCTCTCGAACCGCCAAAGCCGCTTCTCCTCTTTAATGAGGAGAGTATCCAGGAAGGCGTAAGTGTCCACACTGAAGAATTAAGCCCAGCCACTTTGTGTGGGGCCAGGCTCTATAGAAAGTATAGCAGCAGCTATAGACCGCTGTCTCTCTCCCGCTGGCAAAAACTAATCTCGATCCTGCTCATGCCGATGTGTTGCTTGAGTCTTTTTCGGTCAGGTTCATCGGCTGGCCTCGGGCTTAGATTGCTTGTCGGGCGCTGAGACTTGCAGGCGTCCGATGCCATACTCATCTAGGAGGCAAAGATAGTTGAAGGCAAGCAGTTCCTCAGAGTGGTGGCGGGCAAGGTCCAGGTCGCGTAGGTGTATGCGGTCGCTTAGGCCTGCGAGTTCCGAGCGTATATAATCTCTAATTAAGCCGCGCTGATGCGTGCGCCAATTGGAGTCTAGCGCCATCTCACGCACAATCTCTATGGCAGTCTCTCCCATGTACTCTTTGCCTTTGTAAAAGAAAACCATACGCTTACCCGATCACTAGCTATTACCTTATGCGCTTCGACGAGCAAGAAAAAGCGTGAATCTACGCGCCTTGACAGGTGTTTTCACTTGTAAACCGCGCTTGTATAATTAAGACGGTTTTCTTGAACTCTTAAAAGCTTTATGAAGCAAGCAAAGATGCAGGAAAGGATCCGCTCCTGAGTCGGCCGGGCAGCGCGGCGATACTTTATCGCTGTGTGGACGGTTGGGCTCGCGTTCTTAGGAACATTCCTGTCATCCCCTTTTATAACGCCGGGCCTCTCACCCCTCTTTCTGCTCGCCGTGATGGTGAGCGCCTGGCGCGGCGGACTTGGCGCAGGGTTGCTCGCCACTGCACTATCTACCCTGGCGACGGCATACGCCTTCATACCGCCCCACTTCTCATTTTCTATAGATCCCGATTATCTCTTAAGGCTGTTTGTCTTCACGATTGCTGCCGTTATCATCGGGACGCTCAGCTCTGCGCGCAGGAAGGCGGAACAAGAACGAGAAGCCTTGCTCTTCAGAGAGCGGGCTGCGCGAATCGAAGCCGAAAGGGCAAACGCCGTCAAAGATGAATTCCTCGCCGCCGTATCGCACGAACTCCGCACACCGCTGACGACGATCAAAGCCTTAACGCGCGTGCTGCTGCGCAAGAATCCGACCGAAAGCGAGCGGCGTGATTATCTCGAAGACATCGCATCAGAATGTGATCGCCAGATCGATCTCGTGCATAACCTGCTCGACCTGTCACGAATTAAAGCGATCGGCGTACAGCTCAAGCTACAACGTGTGGACGCGGAAGAAGTTGTGCGGGCGTGCGAAAAGATCGAGCGCGTCGAAGCTGCCGAGCGTCACCATGAACTCTCCATTGAAGCAGCATCGGACTTGCCCTTCATTCTCGCTGATAGCAACGCCCTGCGCCGCGCCATCTGCACCATCGTCGAAAACGCAATCAAGTACACACCGGACGGTGGACGCATCCGACTTCGCGCTCATCCTAGCGGCGACGGACAGATCGCGATTGAAGTAGAAGACAATGGGCCTGGCATCCACAGGGAAGACCTGCCGCACATCTTCGAGAGCTTCTATCGCGGGCGGGCTACAGGCGACGGCGCAGGCCGGTCGGACGCAGATGATCGTGAAATTCCCGGTGTGGGTTCTCGGTCTTTACCTTGCGCGGGCGCTGGTCGAAGGGATGAACGGCTCGATTGAAGTGCGAAGCGAAATTGGGCAAGGCAGCACCTTCACCCTGCGCCTCCCCGTGTGGCGCGCTGAGACCAATGCCGAAGGCGACGAATTAGTGACAAGCTTTGTAAACACACCCGCCGAGGAGAACTTGGCAGGTGGCGCGGTGAGGCGAGAGGGGCGCCAAAATGGCTAAACGGATACTTGTCGTAGATGACGAAGCGAAGCTGTTGCGCGCCGTCGCCGTCACATTGCGCGAAGAGGGTTACGAAGTTACGACCGCGCGCACCGGCGCCGACGCCCTCGTGCGCATCAACGAGGCGATACCCGACCTTGTCATCAGCGACATTCGGATGCCCGGCATGGACGGCCACCAGCTCGCGCGGGCGTTGCGGTCCAGTCCCCGCACGGCGCTCATCCCGATCATCTTCCTCACAGCGAAAGACGAACGCCGTGACCGCATCGCAGGCATCCGCGCAGGCGTGGATGCTTATCTAACGAAACCGTTCGACCCGGAAGAGTTGATCGCAGTTGTCGTCAATATCCTTAACCGCGTCGAGCGGACCAGCGCAGAGCTTTCGCGACTTGTAAGCACCGCGATGGGTGAAGAGAGAGTGCCGTCGGCGTTCGCGATTGATAAAGATTTTACCGAAGCCGAAGCGCGCGTCGCCCGCCTTGTCGCCGCCGGCCTGAGCAACAAAGAGATCGCCGCCGAACTCGGCATCAGCGTGCGCACGGTCGAAGGTCACATCAGTAATATCCTTTCTAAGAAGGGCTGGAGCAATCGCGTAGAGATCGCACGCCACATGTTCGAGCGCGGCGAACAGGGTTAGATCGTATGCTGTAGCGTACTACCTGGCCGCCTTCATACTACCTCTTTATCACGTTAACTCTAGTTTATCACGTTAGCTCTAGCCTTACCTGCCACTCCGACCGCAATTCGGCCTGTAAAAGGGACATTTCACACTTCATAAAGTGATCGGCTCGTTGATACCAAAACAGGTGAAAACACCTGTGCGGGTCAAGTGAAGTCACGGATGTTTATTCGTCGCTAATCCCCTAATATATCTATAGTTAAGCGCTCGCAGGCGCGGGAATGAAAGGGATTATGATGAGTGAACGGATGAAAGTGTTGATTGCTTATGACGGCTCAAGTAGTGCTCAAGCGGCACTGGCCGAGTTGCCGAGGGCGGGCCTGCCGCGCGAAGTCGAGGCAATCGTGATATCGGCGGCTAATATTGTTTTGCCTCCTGCACCAGATTATGTCTCAGCGACGTCTGTCAATGAACGGCTTTCCACCCTCTTGAGGGCGCGCGCTCAAGCACATTACGACGTTGTGATGAAGGAGCGTGAAAGGACATTGTTCGCTGTGAATGGCGCGTTACGGTTAGCCCGTCAGGCCGCCGAGCAGATCGGGTCGGAGTTCCAAACGTGGGATGTGCGCGCGGAAGCTTACGCAGATTCGCCTGCATCTGCCGTGATCAAGAAGGCCGATGACTGGGGCGCAGATTTGATCGTCGTTGGAACCGAGGGGCGAAGCGCGCTCGGGCGTCTCATCCTTGGCAGCGTGTCGAAAAAGATAGTGAACGAAGCCGCTTGCTCGGTTCGTGTTGCGCGAAGTCAACCCCTTAAAGGCGATTCTCCGGTAAGGATAATAGTCGGTTTGGACGGCTCAAGCTTCGCCGAGAAGGCGGCCCGCGCGGTGGCAGAGCGCGCATGGCCTCGGTCGAGCGAAGTGCGGCTCGTTACTGCAACGAAGCCCTTCGGCCTGTACGGAATCGCACCTGATGAGCAGCACAGACGCGCCGCTAAGATGCAACAAGCTGTAGAGACAATGCTCCGCGAGGTGGGCCTGAATGTTTCGTCAGCAATCAAGGAGGGCGAGGCCATGAATGTGCTGATCGCGGAAGCCAAAAGCTGGGGAGCCGACTCCATTTTCGTCGGGTCGAGAGGGCTGGACAGTGCTTTCAAAAGGTTCTTCCTCGGTAGCGTTTCGTCGTCGGTCGTGGCCAATGCGAGCTGCTCGGTCGAAGTAGTGCGCTGAAATGGCTGGCCGGCCAACACTCCGGCTTCGGTCTAGGTAGAGAGGGTCGAATCTGAACCGGGAGGGAGATTGAAAGAAGCTCTTTCTATTATGGGAGTCTGCACTTTGGGACTACTTCTTTTTGCATTAACTCCTGCATGCCGGAAGAGCCCTGAGCAGAAACCTGAAAACCTATACGAAGACTTCAATCGCATGCTGATAAGGGCCGACGAGGAGGAATGCCTCCGCAACCAAAAGAAGTATCTGACCTTGCTTGATGAGGCGATCAAGGGAAAAACGGAAGAACGCGATGCGCTGCTTGCGCAGCTTAGAGGCAAGAGTGAGCAGGCCCATCTGCTACACATCGCAATTCTAGATTTGGAAAGCGAGATAACCAGGCTTTCGTTACAGAGACAAAAGATCAATGATACAAGTTGTGACAAGCCTCAAACGATCGAAGCTGAAGACGAGGGAGAAAAGTAAATGAACCCGATCTGGACTCAGATGATTTATAAAGCCGTCAAAGACGCGATGAAGGTATGTACAAATTGTAAGAAAGCCGGGGCCTATCCGCAGAAGCGGCCGGGGCAATACTACAAGTGTCGCTTCTGCGGCCACAGGTTCAAAGAGAAAGGGGTATAATATATGTCAAGGCTGCGCCCTCGTGGGGAGGGCCAAAAGCAAAGCCATTCACCGGGTTCTCACTGTCCCACCCGCTGATAACAAAGTCGTTTCGATACGAGGGACTAAAACAGGAAGAACAGATTCGGCCTTGGCCGAAGAGAGTTTGATAAAGCGGGGGCAACTGACGTTGCCTCGTGTGCTGTCGTTAGCGGCAATTGCCGGAGTCATCGTAGCCGCCGTCTCTCTCGGCGGAGTGTGGCTCATCATAGGGTACTGGGTCATAACTCTTGGGTTTTGTATTTTCCTTGCCCTCATCGCCTTCGATTACGGTGTGGAGATAGAGAAGGTATACCCTGAGCATGCGAAGCTTGAGACGGATAAAACCGAGGCTGTGGACGCTCATTCCGATATGAAAAGCCCCTCTGAACCCACCGATACGCATGTGTCGACCGCTCAAAGAGCACAGCGACGAGTTAAGCGTCAGGCGAAACGCAGACGGTATTGATTGGCAGCCCAGGTATTGGGACTTGCCGACGGAGTTGACTGCAACCTAACAGGTAGTGTTCTATTTTTGCCTGTGAGAGAATGAACTTCTCCTACTGTATCGCGTCAGCAGATTCCGACACGCCAATCTTTGAATCCTTAGGTGCTACGCCTGATTCAGTCTCGGCGAGGGTCTTATGCACGAATTACCACTGCTCATCAATATAGCCGTCGCTCTTGTTGTCGCATTCTTCGGAGGAATGATAGCTCGGCGAATCGGCCTGCCAACCATTGTTGGTTATATGTTGGCGGGGATCGCCATCGGCCCCTTCACGCCCGGGTTTGTCGGGGATGTCGGCACCATCAGCCAATTGGCCGAGCTGGGAGTGATTTTCTTGATGTTCGGCGTCGGCTTACATTTCTCCCTCAACGACCTTTGGAAGGTAAGAGATATTGCTATTCCAGGCGCTCTCGGCCAGACGATTATTGCTACCCTGCTGGGCTACGGGCTGACCCAAGTTTGGGGCTGGCCAAAGTCGGCGAGCCTCGTATTGGGGCTTGCCATATCGGTCGCGAGCACGGTCGTCTTGATCAGGGGGCTAATGAGCAACGGCCTGCTCAACACGCCTCATGGCCAGGCGGCAATCGGATGGCTGGTGTTCGAAGACTTGGCTACGATCCTAATACTAATTCTCATGCCGGGGTTGGCGTCAGCGACAGGGGGAGTTGAATGGAATGTACTCGGGCTGACATTGCTCAAAGCGGCGGCCTTCGTAGCGATCCTGCTATTCGTGGGCAAGAAGCTGATCCCCTGGGTATTGCTCAACTCCGCCCGCAGCGGCTCTCGCGAGTTATTCGTACTGGCGGTCCTTGCCATCTCGTTAGGGACGGCTTTGGGGGCGGCAGAAATATTCGGCATCTCGCTGGCTCTGGGGGCGTTCGTCGCCGGAGTTGTCGTCAGCGAATCGCCACTCAGCCACCAGGTGAGCGCCGACCTGTTGCCATTCCGGGAGGCGTTCTCCGTCTTGTTCTTCGTCTCTATCGGGATGCTTGTAAACTTGCGTTATCTGGCGAGCAACATAGGAGCGGTCCTGGCGCTGTCGGCTCTGATCGTTGTAGGCAAGTATATTATTACGCTCTTGCTGGGATTCTTTATTCGCCGCCCCGCCCGCACCTTCCTCGTCGTCGCCGCGGGGTTGAGCCAGATCGGGGAGTTCTCCTTCATACTGGGGCAGGCTGGTCTATCCATGGGGCTGCTCGATCAAGATCAATACTCTCTGATACTGGCCGGCTCGCTTCTGTCGATAACGGTTAACCCGCTAATGTTCCGCTCGATCAGCGTAGTCGAGAAGTGGATAAGGCGATTCCCCGCCGTCTGGATGTGGATGGACCGTCACGGCCCTTCCCCGCCTGCCGCCGCCGAGCCTCTTTCAGGCCATGTTGTCGTTATCGGCTACGGGCGGGTGGGGCAGCATATAATCAATGTATTGGGGCAGCTCAATGTCCCTCGTCTGGTCGTAGATTCGGACGCGGCGCGGGTCGAGGAGTTGAACTCGCGAGGAGTGCCGACGCTGTTTGGCGACGCGGCCAGCTCCGAGGTGCTTTCACATGCCGGGTTGGAGCGCGCGCGCTTGCTCGTAGTTACTATCCCTGAAGAAGCAGCCACAGAGGCGATTGTCGGTGCGGCGCGGGATCAAGCGCCTGATCTGTCCATCATCGCCCGTGCGGCGACGACCTCGGGGATCAAACGACTGGCGAAGCTGGGTGCGCAACAGGTGGTTCACCCGGAGCTCGAGGGCGGGCTACAGATCGTACGCCGGACGATGCTGCACCTCGGTTTCCCGTTAAACAAGGTCCAGGAGTATGAGGATGTCGTGAGCAGTGATTATTACGATTTGAGTATCGACACGGAGCAAGAGCGGCAACTGCTGCGCGACCTGCTGAGCGCGAGCGATAATATCGGAATCACGTGGCTGCGGCTGGGAGCAAACAATCCTCTGGTGGGCCGGACGCTGGCAGAGGCGAACTTGCGGGCGAGAACAGGTGCTTCGGTCGTAGCCATTATGCGTGGCAGGGAGCTAATAACGAACCCGGAGCCCGGGCTCTTTTACAAGCCAATGACCTCGTGGGGCTTATAGGCGATGGGAAGCAGCTCAATGTCGCTCAAAAAGTCTTAGCCGCGACCGGAGACGGTAACAGGTAAGCGTCTCAACTCCTCTACCCCACACTACATCAGGTCTTGCCCTTCTAAGCCAATTACCCTCACCTGGCCACATTTACTGAGACCAAACTGAAGCCTTCAACGCCCACACGCTGTCCGGGTATCTTTCTTTGAGTTGGTCGGCCACTTCGCCCAGAACGGTGTGATCATTCGTCGCTTTGTAGTGGCTCACGCTCCTCCAATAAGTGGCTTCAGGCGCGACCTTCGAGTCCGGGTAACGCTCGACGACCTCTGCATATCTGCGTTCCGCATCAGCCCACTGCTTGTGCATGAAGGCGACGCGCGCCAGCGCCATCTCTAACTGGGCGCGGAATTCTGTCTTCGGCAGATAGCCCTCGATGCGTAGCCTTTCTGTTCCGTCCGAATCCAGTATTAGCACCGTCGGCGTCCACAGTGCATCGAAGCGATGGAAATAAGCAGGGTGTTCTTTGATGTGCGCCTCGACAGGCAGGAAATTCTCGTTGATGAAGGAAGAGGTTTCAGCGTCAGCGTATGATTCGGCCTCCAGCCGAACGCATGCGCCTCATGCGGGGGCGGCGCTGAAGTCAATTAGTAAGGGCCTCTTTGTTGCCTTTGCCTCGGCAAGCGATGCATCCGCATCTTTGTTCCATTGCACAGCCATATCCTTACACTCCTTGTAGACGATGTAGAGGAAGAAGTGCCGCCACAGTTCACCTTCTTCCTTTCCTTTCTCCTGTATGAAACCTTGTGTATCAAAGTTAGAGAGACTCAAAGAACAGGTCATCCGGGTAGCAATAGCCCCACTCCTCGCCCGGCTCGAACGACTTGATGATCGGGTGAAGTGTGGCATGAAAGTGTTTGGTCGCGTGCTTATTCGGAGAGCTGTCGCAACAGCCGACGTGGCCGCAGGTTTCGCACAGTCGCAGATGCACCCAGGTGTCGCCCGTCTTGAGGCAATCTTCACAGCCTTGCGCGCTGGGCGTGACCGCCCTTATTTGATCGAGGTGGGAACACTGTCGAGCCATTGCCCCTCCCTACCTAGAAGATACTGCGAAGCGCGGCGCATGGCAAAGCCGACCGGCGACCGAGCCGGATGAGTCGTTACGAAAAGGTGGACGTTCGGGTAAACTGAACGTGGACGTTTTGCGCATCCTCCCCGAAGGGAGTACGAGGCAATGAGTGCCGCCATCCATCCCCGTGACCGCGAGCGTAAAATAATCAAGGATGTGAGAGCATTTGCCAACCAGGCTTTCTCACGCGCAGCCGGCGCCCCCCTCGTTGAAGGCAACAACGTTCGACTGTTGAAAGACGCGAGAGAGAATTACCCGGCCTGGCTCGACGCTATCGGCGCGGCTAAACGAAACATTCACTTCGAGAGCTATATCATTCATGGAGACGATGCGGGGCGGATGTTCGCCGATGCGCTTGTAGCAAGAGCCCGTGAAGGCGTGCACGTGCGTCTGATCTACGACTGGATGGGCGGCTTCGGCAAAACTTCGCGCTCGTTCTGGAATCACTTGCGGGCGGGCGGTGTCGAGGTGCGTTGTTACAACCCGCCACGCCTCGATTCTCCCTTCGGGTGGCTCTCGCGCGACCACCGCAAGATGCTCACTGTTGACGGTCAAGTAGGCTTCATCACCGGCCTGTGCGTAGGTCGGATGTGGGTCGGCGTTCCTGAAAAGAAGATCGATCCGTGGCGTGACACGGGCATCGAGGTGCGTGGGCCTGCCGTCGCGGACATCGAGCGAGCATTCGCGCAAGTCTGGGTGATGATGGGGGAGCCGATCCCCGAGCATGAACTGGTTAATAGAGACTCACTCTCGCCTGAGGGCGACGTCAGCATGCGTATCGTGGCGAGCGTGCCCGCGACGGCTGGGCTGTTCCGTTTAGATCAACTTGTTGCAGCGCTTGCAAGGGATCGCTTGTGGTTGACAGACGCTTACTACGCCGGAATGACCACTTATGTGCAAGCCCTGCGCGCGGCGGCGCGCGACGGCGTTGACGTGCGGCTGCTTGTGCCTAACGGTACGGACATCCCTATCTTGAGACCGTTATCGAGGGCGGGCTATCGTCCGCTTCTTGAAGCAGGCGTGCGAGTCTTCGAGTGGAATGGCACGATGCTGCACGCGAAAACTGCTGTTGCTGACGGGCGCTGGGCGCGCGTAGGTTCGACTAACCTCAACATTTCAAGCTGGTTCGGCAACTGTGAGCTGGATGCAGTCGTTGAGAATAGACATTTCGCACGCGAGATGGAAGAGATGTATCTTCAGGATTTAACTAACGCGACGGAAGTCGTCCTGGATATGAAACAGAAGGTCCGCGCGCCGGGCGAGCCGCGTCATCTACACCCTGTAATGACAAGCGGCGGAGGGAGCGCTGGACGCGCGGCAGCCGGAGCGATCCGGATCGGCAACGCCGTCGGCGCGGCGTTCACAAATCGTCGCGTGCTTGAGCCGGTCGAAGCGCGCATCATGCTGACGACGGGCGCGCTGTTGTTGTCATTAGCAATTTTCTTCTTTTACTTCCCGCGGGCGTTAACCTACCCGGTCATCGTAGTTTTCGTTTGGATCGCCTTCGCGCTTCTCTTGAGAGGATTTAAGCTGCGCCGCCGTAAACGTCAGCCAGAGACAGTGGCGACAGTTAAGGAGGAAGAAGGATGAGTGTCGAGAGAATCCCAAAGGAGCCATATCAACAGAGTGTTGATGAAGTATTGACTGCGCTCGGCACAGATGGGCGGAGCGGCTTGAATGAACGGGAGGCGCAGGCGCGGCTCGGTCGCCACGGTAAGAACGAGTTGACGGCGGAAAAGCCTGTCCCTCGGTGGAAGAAGTTCCTTGCCCAGTTCCAGGATGTGCTCGTCATCCTGCTGCTCATCGCGACATTGATTTCGGCAGGACTGTGGATGTTTGAGCGCGAGTCGGCACTGCCTTATGAAGCGATGGCGATCTTCGCCGTCGTCCTGCTTAACGCCGTCATGGGATACATTCAGGAGTCACGAGCGGAGGAGGCGGTGGCAGCGTTGCGCCAGATGTCGGCCGCGCACGCCAACGTTATTCGCGACGGCGCGCGCCGTAGCATCATGGCTGTGGATGTTGTGCCGGGTGACGTCATCCTCATCGGTCAGGGGGGGCGGCTATAGAGGAGTTTCCCGGCGCGGGCGAACTCCGGCTATCAATAAATAACTTGTCGAGCCGCGCGTCTGAAGCTTGCTCTGAGGACAAAGGGATAGTTCTTCAAATGCCCGGTATTGTCTGACAACCTTTGCGTCAAACCGACGTTCAACATCGTGGAGATCACGAAAATCGGAGCGATGATCTGGACGCCTCTTCTAAAAAACTCAAACATTTATGCTCTCCCTGCGGTCGTCCTTGGGTACGGTTACGATGATTGCGATTATCGCTATGATCACCATTAGGACGTTGAACAGCAGTGCCACGGCGGCCGCGAATCGAATAGCGACGTTGTCAGTCCTTCCGAGGAACAGGTCTGACATGGCCGTGAAACTGGTATTGAGTTCGCTAAGTGCAGTGAAGAGCGCCGCGGAGATGGCCACGCCGAAGGCCGCCCCCAGCGATGATGCCATCTTGTAGATGCCGGACGCGGCGCCTGCCTTGTCGTCCGGCACATTCGAGAGTGCCGCGTCGGTAGATGGGGTGGCGTAAAAGCCCAACCCGACTCCGAAGAGTGTGAACCCAACAAAGGCCGCAATCATGTATTGACCCGCCAGCAGGAAGGTAAAGGTCATCAGTAGGATTCCGATCGCAGTGATGGCGCAGCCCATCAACATCGGCTTTCGCGCGCCCATCTTCTGAAGAAGCTTTTCACCGACACGAATGGTGCTCAGAATGGCGACCAGATAGCCAACGGTCAGCACGCAACCCTCACTTCGCCAGATACGTCAGAGCCGCAACCACAAGCGCCTGTGTGCCGGTGGACAGCGTCGGCTCGATGACCGGCGCAAAGAATTCCGAGTGGTTGACCGGGATGTCCTGTTCTACCCGACCGGCCTTGAGAGCTTGCTCGTACTTCTGCGGGTCAATACAGCCAACCCCCCAATAAGTGTAGGGCGTCCCCAACGCATCGGGGACGTGGCTGAAGTCCTCGCTGGCAGTCACTCGTCCGAGGTTGAAGACGGTCTCTGACCCGAAATGGCTCCGGAATGCGGACGTGATTTTTTCCGTGACTTCCGGGTCATTCTCGGTGAGTGGGTATTGGTCGTAGTACTCAAATTCAGGCGGGTGCGGCGAACCGGACGCCTCGCACTCGGCCCTGACCATGCGCTCGATGCTGTCGATCATGCGCTGGCGCACGGCCATGTCATAAGTCCGCAGATTGACCAGGAGCACCGCGCAGTCCGCGATGATATTGCTCTTGGAGCCGGCCACACTGCTGCCTACGGTCAAGACCGCAAACTCGCCGGGCTTCGTCTCGCGCGAGACAATCGTCTGGAGGCGGAGCACAACGAGTGCGGCCAGCACCACAGGGTCAACGCTGTTATGGGGCATTGAGCCATGCGACCCTTTGCCGTGCAGGGTGATGTGAATGCTGTCCCCGGCGGAGAGGACAGGGCCTACCTGAGTACCGATTGTTCCCGCAGGGTGGGCCAGCACGTGCTGCGAGAATGCGACATCCGGTTTCGGAATCCGCTCGCGCAAGCCGTCAGCCATCATCGCCTTCGCGCCGCCCGCGACTTCTTCCGCGGGTTGGAACAACGCGATGAAGGTTCCGCCCCACGACTCCCGCGCCTTGGCGAGCAGTTCCGCCGCGCCCAGCAGACACGTCACATGCGCGTCGTGGCCGCAGGCATGCGCGACGCTGACTGTTTCCCCCGCATCATCAGCCGCGGTCAGCGTCGAGGCGTAAGGCAGACCGGTGTTTTCCTTGACGGGAAGCGCGTCCATGTCGGCCCGCGCGAGCACGGTCTGGCCTTGGCCGTTACGCAGGACGCCGCCGACGCCGGTCCGACCGATCCCTTCGAGGACTTCGTAACCGAGTTCCTTGAGTTTCGACGCCGCGAGCGCGGCTGTTTCGGTTTCTTGAAAACTCAGCTCGGGATGCGCATGGAGCTGCTTGTAAACATGTTCCTGCCAACTTGAGGTCGCCTGGAGATCGGCCAGCACGTCTGTGATTGGAGACATTGGGTGTTGATCACGTGATTTTTCAGTCATCGTTTTCCCTCTTTTCGATTATTCCGAGCGTTCGTTACCTTATGCTTTACTACAACACAACTGTAGACATCTTAGAGCTTCCCTACCTTGTCCTGCTGATCGTCCGCAACGCCCGCTCCCGCCTCAAACCGTTGCGGTAGGTCGGCGACGGGGAGGCGCCAGCCGCGCCGTATGGCAATGAGGCGAATCCCGAAGCAGAGGACTGCACCGGCGATTGCCATCACGGTAGGAGGGAAGTTCAGCACATGGCCTACCACCACCACGGACGCGCCGACGAGCGCGGCGACAGCATAAAGCTCGGAACGTAAAACGGTGGGGACTTGGGCGAGAAGTACGTCTCGCAGCATTCCGCCGCCGATCCCGGTCAGCATACCGAGCAGTGCGGACATCACCGGGTTGAGACCGTAGCCGAGCGCCTTTTGCGTGCCGACAACGGCGAAGACCGCCAAGCCGGCGCCATCGAAAATCAGCACGAGGTTGGCTAGCTTGTGCAGCCGCTCGCTACGGGGAAACCAGAAGAATATTACCAACCCGGCGAGGAGAGAGACTCCGAGGTAACGCCAGTCGCTGATTGCCGCCGGCGGGACCGCGCCGATCAGCAGGTCGCGCATGATGCCTCCGGCACTGGCTGCCGCGAAGGAGAGCACAAGCACTCCGAACAGATCGAGACGTTCCTTAACACCGGCCACCGCGCCGCTCAGAGCGAACACGAACGTGCCGATCAGGTCGAGCACCAGAAGCGTGCCCGCCGCATACGCCTTGAACTCTGCTAAGGCGTTCAGTGCCTCTTCACTTCCCGATGGCTGGATCAATTCCGGCGCCCTCCTTCCTCACTTCGACAGGTACGTCAAAGCGGCAACCACCAGAACATCTCTGAGAAAGCCTTGCCCAAAAAATCGCCTTCGTGACTCCTACAGCCCAAGTAGAAAAATTCTATCAACAATTAACTGACTTTTTGGGCAAGCCACAGCAAAACGAACATAGAAAACCGAATAGTCTCCTTTTCTTCATGTCTTCTCCTTTAATCTGACGCTGTACCCCTTTGCAGTAGCTCTAACGAGCCACGTCTCTCGCCTTTAGAATCCCTAGCCTGCGCATCGTAGCCTCCGAAGCCCTCACCGCCGAAAAACCGTATCAGACCGAGCGCGATGAAGCCGAGCGCTACAGCCTGACCTACTCGCGCCGCGATGCGTGTCGAGCGGTCGGCCTTGCCCGTGACCCACCAGATGATGGCCCGCAGCACCCGGCCGCCGTCCAGAGGGAAGCCCGGTATCATGTCAAATATGGCGAGCGTGATGTTGATGTAGCCGAGCCACACGAGCATCGCCAGAAGCGGCGAATCCGGCGTAGACATCATTGTCCCGGACATAGGGGTCCAGCCAAGCGCAAACGCGATTCCCAGAAGAAGAAAGCCGATAACGGCGCTCGCGATCGGGCCTGCAATCCCCATCCAGAACTCTGTCTTTGCGTCGGCGGCATCTTTCTCAATCTGCGCGACGCCACCGAGCGCGAATAGAGTTATCGACTTGACCGGCAGGCCGCGCGCTTTGGCCACTGCCGCATGTGAGAGTTCGTGGGCGATGATGGCGGCAAAAAAGAGCACCCCCGTCAACACGGCCGTTGTCCAGATCACGCCACCTCCCCACTCCGGGTTGGCGGTGCGGAACTGCCCGGCTAGCGAGAGTGTGATCAACAGCGCGATAAGGAACCAGGTGTAATGCAAGCCAATCTCAACGCCGAAGATGCGACCGAGTCTGATCTGTGCTTCCATATACAACCCCCGCGTTTTCAAATGAAACGTTGTCGAATGCAAGGCACCCCGTTCGTCCGCTCATTAGAGGTCCGGGCATTGCGCTCTCGACGTGAAAGCCCCCGAAACGGTATCGGTGAGGACTATGGCCCGGTGTTAACTTGATAGGTGTAGAAGGATTACATCTCTAACGCTTCGATCACCCATTCCCCATAGAAATTGATGAAGTGGCCGTTATGGGACTTCAATATCTCTCGTACTTTCTCGCGCGCTTCCGGCTCCTTGGCGGTTACACCTATGCCGTAGTGGCCGGCCAGCAGCTCTTGCTCGTGCCGCCTGACATGCTCGGGTTCCATGTCACCAAATTTCTGGAGCCAGCGAATGATACGCGCTAACCTTCCATGTTCCTCACCAGTAGGGGCTTTGCACCTAAAGTCCGTTTTGAACCAAAAGTAGGCAAGTTGAACCAAAAGTCTTAACGCCGCTTTTTGACCGTTGCGGGTAAGCGTTCAGGCAAGTCCAACTTATCATCAATCAGCACATCGGTTGATACTCCCGCTAATCTCGCATATCTCAACACGGCCAGTAATGACGGCTCTCTCGCGCCAGTCTCGAAGCCTGAAATAGCACTACGCAATATCTTGCCCTTCAACCCTAAAGCTGCCAGCATCTCGTTTTGAGAGAGTCCCAATCCTAGCCTAATCTGTAACAGCTTCTCAGCAAGCCTCTTGGGTCGTTCCCTTGCGGATTTTCCCATCACCATGCCTCCGATGGGAAAACCATATTGACGGTGGTCGCATTTGCGACTAGAATAACATCGCTGTTCAGGTCTGCCGAATACAACAAAGTGTTTCGTGACCTGTCCACTTTCAGTTCGTGAGTTTAACATGCCAGATAAACCAGAGAAAGAAACACGCAAGCCTCAAGAGGGGAACGGTTTTAAGCCAATAGAAATAACACCCATGAAACTACTCGCCGTTATACTTAAAGTCGTGCTTACAGATCGAATCACAGATGAAGAGGTTGATAAAATCTGCTCGACTTACTATAAGACGATTCAGGAATTGTGGGGATAGGTTACCGGCACTCCTCTAGGTGTATGTAATAGCAATTATCCGATCATCCAATTCACCTAAACTTTCGGCAATGTCTTCGCAGTTAGGATTAGCTAGAAGACTAGATATATTCTTTCGTAAATCAGAGTAATACCACTTTTCCTTACCATCCAGACCAGACCTCTCAGCAAATTCCAGAAGAGACTTAGATAAAACAGCATGTGACGATGCAGAGGCGTTTCGGGCCGCATAAATTAGCGCATCCCTGATACCTTCATCCCCATGCCAGTACAGAGAGAATTCCTTTTCATATCCCCATTCATATGCCGCATCAGCTACGATCTTATATTGATCGGGCGGTTCATGAAGAGCGAGGCGCACAAGAATAGCCAAAAAATCCGCTGTAGGTTTAAGCAGTTGGGGCTTATCGGTTCTGATTAAGTCTTTGGCTTTCCTAATGACTAGCAGTTTTTGTCCTTTTCCCTTTTTGGAAAATTCTTCTGGCGACATATTCTGTAAGGCAGCTTGCAATTCGTGTAACCGTCCTACCGTTAGCAAATCTGCTAACGGTATGTCTGTCCTGAAGACGCTCTGTAACTTCTTACCAAACTCGTGAGCGGAAGCTAACCGCCTGTCCCTTTCGGGAATTAAGCAATCCTTAATCAAGTCATCAATACCAGGGGGGATAGCCTCGTTAGAATCAGAAAGTCGCTCATAATTCTGTCCTGGTAAGGGCAAATGACCTGATAATGTCTCGTATAACGTAAGACCTAACGAATATATATCCGAAACCGGATCGAGGTCTTCACCGTTCCGTTGCTCAGGCGACATGTAATCTCGCGTTCCAACCACATATCCGGTATCCGTGATTCGTCTTATATCATCTGCTCTTAGTGCAATCCCAAAATCAACAAGATAGGCCGCCGAGGTGTTTTGTGAGATTATAATATTCTCAGGTTTTATATCTCGATGGATTATACCTAAGCCTGACGCATGCTCTAATGCCGAGGCAACATTCGTAAACCAGAGGACGGCTTGTTGAACCGAAGGGATCGTTCCCTGCTGAATGTGCTTTCTAAGATTATCCCCTTCGATAAACTCAAAATAAATCATCATTTCATCGCCCTCGAAAACAACATCATAAATCGAGGGGATATAGGGATGAGACATCTTAGCGAGGGTTTTTGCTTCGCCTATAAATCGTTGTCTTGTTTCGCTGTCCGCAAATAAGTGTTGCGTCTTGACTGCAACTAGCCGCTCTAAAAAACGGTCACGCTGTTTTGATATTTTACCAAAACCGCCCATCCCATGAGACTCATCTAATACCTCATATCTAGCATTCGCGCTCATACTGGCTATTCCCTTCAAGTGAGTTTGTGAGAGTGTACTACCTCACATTAAAAGAGTTCAAGAAGAGAAGTGCCGAATAAATTTATCTCATAAAAGTCTTGACACCTGATACAGTATCACATATAATACCTTTCGTTATGGGAGAGACGAAGATACTAAAAAAGGCCGACATTGACAGCTTTATGACGGTCGAAGAGGCGGCAAACGAATTAGGTTTGAAACCGACTGTCATAAGAAACTATCTGTCGGAAGGCAGATTGACCGCATACAAGTTCAAGACTCTCACCTTGCTAAAGGCAGACGAAGTTGAAGCATGGAAAGAGCGACAAAAACCACGCTAGCCCAGCGGTAAAATTTTTTGAGCGCGTATATGAGATAGTATCACGTATCAGGAACGGAGATAGCGATGAGCGAGAGACAGCAAAAAGCCTTGATGATTGCAGCCAAGAGTAAGATAGTGAAAAAGGGCGATCTTTGGCTTGTTCCTTCACAGTCAGGCAACGGGAATTACAAGGTTAATAATACTGACCCTGATTGGCCGACCTGCACATGCCCTGACTTTGAACTGAGGCGCATTCACTGTAAACATATCTACGCGGTTGAAATAGTTGTTGAGCGCGAGCGTAGCGTCACCGAAACAACGGACGGCGAAACGACCACAACAACAATAACCGAGAGCGTCAAGGTTACGAAGCGCGTAACGTATAAGCAAAGCTGGAGTGCATACAACACGGCGCAGACGAACGAAAAGCACTTGTTTGAATCTCTCTTGCATGATCTTTGTAGCGGGATTGTCGAGCCGTTTCAAAAGACAGGCAGGCCGCGCTTGATGTACAAAGATATGATCTTCGCCGCCGCGCTTAAAGTCTATTGTGGCATGTCGGCTCGCAGGTTCAACACTGACTTGTGCGAGGCTCAGATCAAAGGGCATGTTTCTAAATCGGCTCACTTCAATTCCGTTAATCGCTACCTTGCTAATCCTGCTCTCACATCTTTACTGCGCGAGCTTATCACCTATAGCAGCTTGCCGCTTAAAGCGATTGAAACTGACTTCGCGGTTGACTCGTCTGGATTCAGCACATGCCGATATGTGCGATGGTTCGATGCCAAATATGGAAAAGAGGTTGACGCTCACGACTGGATTAAGTGCCACCTTATGACAGGCGTAAAAACTCACATCGTCACTTCGGTTGAAATCACCGGACGGCATGACCACGATGCACCGCAGTTGCCCGCACTCGTTAGACAAACCGCAAACAACTTCACGGTGAAAGAGGTATCAGGTGACAAGGGTTATTCAAGCCTCGATAACCATGATGCAATTGCGGCAGTCGGAGCCACACCGTACATCGCATTCAAGAGCAACGCGACGGGCGGTGTCGGCGGGTTGTTTGAAAAGATGTTTCACTTCTACAGCTACAAGCGTGATGAGTTCCTGATGGCTTACCATAAGCGGTCAAACGTGGAATCAACTTTCAGCATGGTCAAAGCGAAATTTGGCGGCCACATTCGCAGCAAGAGCGATACGGGACAGGTTAACGAAGCTCTTTGCAAGATTCTGTGTCACAACCTATGCTGCGTGATTCAGAGTATGTTTGAGTTTGGGATTGAACCGAGTTTCATGCCCAACTGACCATATTTGGAGTTTGACGGTACTGTTAGCGATCTATTATCCCGCAAACCACTTACAAAACAATTGCACAATCCAAGAATCCTTAGTTAAGGATAAGGCCGCTGCAATTACTTGGGCTAGTCCTAAAATAACAGCCGCATAAGTTAATCTTCTCATAAGCCTGTCATTCCTCTTTTGATCTATAGCTCTAGTCTCATCTCTTCTATCAACCCAATCGCGGCGGTCTTTCTCAAGCCGATGCTCAAAATCAGTATTCCACTTGCGGCGGTCTTTCTCTGCGCGTTCCTCGTAATCTTTACGAGATTGTTCTAATCGCTCCTCAAACTCTTCACGATGTTTTTCTAATAGTTCAAACCGCTGCATGAAAAGATGCTCTTTTGGACTAAACCCTTCGATATAACAATACCAAGCCTTACACCCTCTTTCCGTTTTGACTACTACTTCTGTTGCCCTTCGTTCGCCACCATGTTCTTCCGAGTAATGACGTATCTCTCCGGTCAAAGAAGTCACACCGCGAAAGCAAGCGGGAGAGGTTTTTATTGGGCCGACAAATCCCTCTGGGCAATGAGTGTCAAAATCGAGACGATGGCGGGTATAAGTATCAACTTCATAATAAGCATTAGGAGTATACGGAACAGCATCACCACTTTTGCCTATATGGTGGTCAAGACGCGCTATGGGACGCAAAGCAAGGTAGCCACAAGAAATACACTTGCCTTTGTGCTCGCCCCATTCCATGCAGGCAAGAATACGCCTTGATTATTAGGTATATCAAGTAAACTGACTTTAGGTTCAAAAATCGCACTTGAACCAAATGTAGGTTGATTTAAGGACTTTAGGTGCAAAGCCACCAGTAGGATCAATCCGGTGTGCCCCTTCTTCGCCGGTCAGGACTTCTATCTCATCGGCCGTAAACCCTGCTGCCCTCAAGTCGCGAAGCGCGGCTTTGGCGTCAGCCGGGTCATCAATAATCCCGACGACCTTGTTGGTCGGGTAGAAGATAAAATCAGGATCATCGTGTCTGTCACTCGGTGGCTTTCCCATAAGTCTCCTTTCGAATTAGTTGAGGTCTCACAGAGATCATGCGAGTGGCGGCCGACCGCCAGGCCACCCGCGCGCACGCAGCTTGCTCATCAATAACCTGCGGTGAGCCGCTTGCGCGAATGGCGTGGCGTCTCCAACTCATCTACAAGCGCAATTGCGTAGTCCTCCATCGAAATCTTGCTCTCGCCGATTGATCCGTCCACACCGATCATTATTCGCGGCGGCGCGTCTTGACCCTTTTCGACCGTGCGGCACGCGACACGCACAGACGAGCGTGACTCGGTGACGAGCTTTTTCGAGACGCTGCCGAGAAAGAACCGCCCGAGCGCCGAGCGCCCCTGTGAACCAACTACAATTAGGTCGGGCTTCCACTCCGTCCCAACTTCAGCAGCCCGAAGATGGCGAGTAACACGCCGACTATCGCGACTAGCTGGAACAGTGCCGCGTCGCGCTGTTCCGCCGGATAGCTCGCAATGGCTTGCGCGGCGGCAAGCGCCGAGGCGCTGGTGGTGGCGATCTGCATCAGTTGCGCGCTCACCAGGAGGCTTCCGCCAATCGGCGCCACGATGCTGGTGTAGAGTCCGTAAACCGGATTGACGCCTGCGAGGGCGGCACAGGCCAGCCCGTCGGGCACGCTCACCACGGCGTTGACGAGCCCGGCGACCGTATCTTTCCGCAGCCTGCTCCACCGCGACTCGGTTTCGGTCGTCGCTTCGGGGGATGGAATGGGATCGCTCATCGCCGGTCTCCTCCATTTTCAGCGCGGACGCTCGAAGCTTCGACGCGAACAGTTGGAGTAAGTATGAAATCGGAAAGGGTCATCTTTTCTCGTTCATGAATCTATCTTCTTGCTGCTCGGTCAACTGACAGCCGGTCGGCTTTCATACGATAACGCTCGTCGCCCCTGTCTCAATCATTGAAGCTCGATGCGAACGGTCTGCACGCCGGCCGCGACCGACACGTCGAGGACGCGCGGCTCGCCTTTGAAGGGGATGACGCTGATGTTGCCGCTGCGCTCAAGATAGGCGAGCCGGATATTAGCGGGATCGGTGTGATTATTCTGCATTCGTAGAGCCTGCTTCAGATCGTGGTCGGTGAGTCCCGCCTGCCGCATCCCCTCCCGCTGAATTTTCCCGTCCTCTATCAACAAGATCGAATTGCCCTTAACGAGCGAACCAAACCAATCAATACGGAAAGCGAGCGCCGCAAAGAGCCAGTGCATTCCGACAAGTGCGCCGCCTGTTCGTCCGCCCGAAACTATCCGGCTTCACCTTCGCGCGTTGAGCTTGACGCATCGTCGGGCGAGGCGTCTGCGCCCTTGCCGACCAGCCACGTCCGTGCGTCGGCGACCGCCTCCTGTGTTGATTGCCCGCGGACGGGGGTCGCCTCGTAGGCTCGCACCGGCCCGGTCAGTCGGAGCTTACCCGTGCGAATCACCTGTTCATACGCCCCCTCGCTGATGCCGGTGAGGTACAGCCGCCCGTTCACTGCCTGTAGCTTGTCGGCATAGTTGGCGAGGACCTCTACCAGCGTCGCGCCGAGATTATTACGTCCTCGCAAACGCAGGACCACCACCGGGTTCTGTGCGCCCGTTGGCCTGGGCAGTGCGCAGGGTGTTCCGGGCGCGCGAGATTCTCCATCTCGCCGGGGTCGTTCACAAGGTCGTGCAAAGTTACGTCGCCCGTCGCGTATAGTTCTTCGAGCGTTTTCGGCGCGGAACTAACCGTCGGACTTTGCCATCGTTTCAGCGGTGTATTCTAAAGCGACCGCGGCGTCTTGCGGGCGCGGCGGCATCGAAACGTCCCACTCAAAATAAGCTCTTCTGAGTTCCTCGAATTTTTCCGGCTCGCGGTAGCGCATATTCGCACGCTCGCGCTGGTCGCGCGACAAATCATACAAAAACTCGCTGCCGTCAATCGAAAGATATTTCCAGACGCCCGAACGAACCGCCTTTTGATTGCGATAAACCATCCGCCAGTAAAGATTTCGCTCGATCTCCTCGCCGAACAAATCAATTCCGTCGAGCGGATAGTCTGGATGCGCTTCAACGCCCGCTGCGGCTAAAAACGTCGGCATCCAATCCATTCCGATAGCCAGACGGTCATAAGTTTCGCCTTCGGGCAATTTGCCCGTCCAGCGCACGATATATGGCACGCGAATGCCGCCTTCGAGTAAATCCATCTTTTTGCCGACGAGCGGGTAAGTGTCGGAAAAACGCTCGCCGCCGTTGTCACTCGTAAAAACGATGAGCGTGTTTTCCCGCGCGCCGATGTCGTCGAGCGCCGCCAAAACGCGCCCGATGCCCTCGTCCATAATGCGAATCATTTCCAGATACGTTTTCACCGAACCGCCGTCGAGATGCTCGATTTTCTTCCCGATTCTTTTCGACTCTTCTTCGTCGTCACGCGTTTCCCAAGGCCAGTGCGGAGCGTTGTAATGCAATGAGAGCAAAAACGGTTTTTCCGCCGACTGGCGTTTTACAAAATCAATCGCACGATCGGTCAGCAAATCGGTCAGGTAGCCCTCTTTAACTATCTCCTCGTCGCCTTCCCAAAGATCGTGTCCGCCGAAACCGGCGTGTGTGAAATAATCGGCTGCTCCGGCGTGATGCCCGAAAAACTCGTCGTAACCGCTTTTGAGCGGGCTGAACCAGGGCAGCGAACCCAGATGCCATTTCCCGATGAGCGCGGTGGCGTAACCCGCGTCGCGCAAAAGGGAAGCCATCGTCGGATGTTCCGGCGGCAAGCCCAACGCGGGCGAAACGCTGGCAATAGGCTCGTCAAAGCCGCCGCGCAGCCGGTGCTGATAGCGTCCCGTCGCAATTGCAAACCGCGACGGCGAGCAAACCGACGAGTTGGCGTAGCCGTTCGTAAAAAGCAAACCTTCGGTCGCCATTTTGTCGAGATTCGGCGAGCAGTCTTCCCTGCCGCCATAGCAGTGGAGGTCCGCGTAACCGAGGTCGTCCGCCAAGATGAACACAAAATTTGGCCTCGTCGAAACACTCCCGCGCGCGTTGGTCTTCGTCTTCCTCATATTCATATCAACTCCTTCCCGGTGAATAAGCACTCATGCAGTCAGTTGCGTGATTCCTCTCCTCTATTTAGTGAAGGCGAAAGGCGACTCTCACCCTTCGCCTTCACTGGCAACCGAGGTCAGACGCCGCCAACGTAAGTGATTCTCCAAATCCGCCCTTTGACATCATCGGAGACGTACAGCGCCCCATCAGGACCGACCGCCAGGCCCATGGGTCGGTGGGGCGCTTCGGCAGGACTTGCAAGCGGCCCTGCGCCGGCAAACCCCGTCGCGAATTCTTCATAGCGGCCCGCCGGCTTGCCCGCTTCAAATGGCACGAACGCCACGAGAAAGCCGGCCTGCTTCGGCGCTCGATCATGCGAACCGTGAAAAGCTACAAATGCGCCGCCGCGATACTTCGCCGGAAAAGTCGATCCGCTATAGAACGTCATGCCGTTGGGAGCCCAATGCGCGGGGAAGGTCAGCTCGGGTTGTTTCTTCTGCGCGCAGACGCCCTGCGCCTTACCGCCGTCTCCGCCGTATTCCGGCGCGAGCACGTGCTTGCGCTGGCGGCCGTCGAAGTAGCAGTACGGCCAGCCGAAGTCGTCACCGCGATTGATGCGCGCGAAGACTTCCGCGGGCAGTTCGTTGTTCTGCTCCATGGTGTATAGCTTCGGCCAGTGGGGGCCTAAATGGTCGCGTCCATGCAACGTGGCATACAGCGCCCCATCCGCCTCGTTCACCGTCGGCGCGACGACGTTGCGGGTGCCGGTGGCAAAGCGTTCGGCGGGGGAGAAAGTCTGGCCGGTCTTGCCGGCGTCGTAACGCCAGATGCCCGCGTGTAGCTGAAGTTCCGGGCACGGCGAAATTCCCGGCGACTCCAGCGTGCGATCCTTCTCCTGACACGAGTTCGTGATTGAGCCGGAGTTTACGTACAGGACGCCGTTGGATGTGATCGCAAACGGATGCATGATGTGACCGCGCTCGGTCCACAAACCGCTCAAGATGACGTCAGGATTCCCCTGCGGGACCAGCCGCCCGCGCCCGAGCCGATAACGCACGATCTTCCCGTTATCCTCGACATACAGCGCGTCACGATGCACTGCGATGCCGGTTCCGCCGCCCGCCTTCCCATCCTGATGCACCGTGCCGAAACGCTCGACCATATCGGCTCTGCCGTCGCGATTGGTGTCGCGCAGGGCCACGATATAACCGCCCGGCGCGTTCTTCAGCTCGGTGTACGAACTGCTCCAGGTGTTCACGTAAACATCCCCGTTGGGTGCGACCGTGAGATGACGCGCGCGCCCGAGGTTGTCGGCAAACACCGATGCGCAAAACCCGGGCGGCAGCGTGAGACCGCCGTTGTCCTGGTCGCAGCCCTTGCGCTCTTTAGCGGCGGTTCCCTGTGCGTCGCCCTTCGCCCGGCCCCCCAGCGATACGGCGACCGCACCCGTAACCAAGATCATCAAACAAACAGTTTTCAGCAGTGAACGTTGGCTCATGTCCGTCTCCTTTTTTCTGTCGCTTCCTCTTTGTGATTTTCGGCTGCTTCTCCGGTCAGACCTTCCTCCAGCGCGACTTCTTGAAGCAGAACCGGACGGAAACAGATGGATCTTCAGACTGTTTCCGTCTCAACCTTGTTGTCGCGGCTGAGCGCCTTGGCGATAAATAACAGCATCACGATGCCGAGGGTGTTGGCGAGCGTCAGCATCATCAGAACATCCGGGTAACTGCTGAAGTTTTGCACGGCGATAATCATCCCGGCGGCGGTGTTGCGTTGCGCTGTGCCGAGTCCGCCCACGTCTTGAAGATGATCCTTTCCCGCGCCCGCAAGGTAACCGATGCCGAACGCTGCGGCGACAAACGCTAGACCGACGAGAATCGCACCCGTTCCGACGATGGCGATCATATTGGGGAAGTAGCCGATTAAGGTCGCACCGACCAGAACATACATAGCGATGTTGCCCAACCATCCGACCCACGGCTGCGCCTTTTTCGCAAAGTCAGGGAGAAGTTGAACGACCAGCATCCCGGCGGCAATCGGCAAGAGCAATTGCAGCAACAGTGATTTGGCAACCGCCCAAGCGTCCACGCTGATGCCGGACAACACCAACGGCAGCACGATCGGCGTATAGACGACCGTCACCATCATCATAAGCATCATCACCGCCGCCCCGAGCGCCACGTCATGTTTCGCCGTCTGCGTCAGCTTGATGAGGAACGGCGCGCCGGCGCACAGGCTGAAGATCAGCAGTCCGGCTTTAAGCGCCGGGTCAAACGGCGCGAAATGCAGGGCGGCAATCATCAAGAGAGGCGCGACAACGAAGTTAGCGACGAGCATCTTTAGAACGAAAGGATAGTTCTTCAGATGCCCGGTAATGTTTGACAACTTCTGCGTCAAACCGACGTTCAGCATCGTGGAAACCACAAAAATCGGGGCCACGATCTGGACGAGGCTTCTAAAAAACTCAAACATTTACATTCTCCTTGCCGTCGCCCGTCGCCCGGTTCCCGGCTTCCTCAATCGCCGCCAGCAGGCTGCCCAAGTCCACCTCACCCCTGTACCGCACGCCGTTGATGAAAAACGTCGGCGTCCGTATGACGCCGCTTGCGACGGCGCTCGTCATATCTTCGCGCACCTTCTTTAGGTAGACGTAGGCGCGCATCCCACGCGCGAAGCGTTCTAAATCGAGACCCAGCTCTTGCGCATAACATTTCAAGTGAACGGCGTCGAGCGCAGGACTGCGCTCGCATAACAGGTCATGCATCTCGCAAAATCGCCCTTACGCTCCGGGCGGCGGAAGCGGCGGAAACCGCCGGAGCGCATGCGGGTGTTTTTCTGCGTCTGGAAAGTGGCGGAACACATAGCGCAACTCGCCGAGCGTGGCGCGCAGTTGTTCTTCACGACCGTCTCGTCTAACTGTCAGCCCGTGTACCTCCCTTGTAATTTGAAACTAATCCGGCGCGGTTCGGCGGGCGAACCGCGCGAGCCGTGATGTGTGGCGGTAGACGGCGCTTTAACGGTTATTTATCTCCGCTTACCGCCCGGTAGCCGGCCTCCTCAATCGCCGCCAGCAGGCCGTCCAGGTCGGCGGCGCCCGTATAACGCACGCCGTTGATGAAGAAGGCCGGGGTCCCGCTGACGCCGCTCTGGACGCCGCTCGTAAAATCCTCCCGCACCTTCCCCGTGTGCGTGTGCTCTCGCATCTCACGCCCGAAGCGCTCCAAATCAAGGCCCAACTCTCGCGCGTAGCCGTTCAGGTGAGTATAGCTGAGAGCGGGGCTGCGCTCGCATAACAGGTCATGCATCTCCCAGAAGCGCCCTTGCGCGCCGACGGCTTCCGCCGCCTCCGCCGCCCGCAGCGCGTTCGGGTGTCTTTCCGCGACAGGAAAGTGGCGGAACACGTAGCGCAACGTGCCGCGCAGCCAACGGTTGACCTCCTTCACCACGGGGAAAGCTTCGGCGCAATGCTCGCACTCGAAATCGCCATATTCCAGAAGCGTCACGGCCGCCGCGGCGGAGCCTTGCGCGTGGTCGCGCGCGCCGACCGGCAAGACGAGATGTGACCCGTCGCCTCCCTTATTCAACGCCTCATTCATCCTTAGCTCTCCCCGGTACTGGCAGCTTTTCACCCATCACCTTTGACGCCATGGTATGAGCCAACACCTGTGCAGGACGTGCCGGCTTGCGGGCCGCCGGGGGAGATCCCGATCTTTACTCTGCGTGGGACGATACGGCAGACGGCGCTTACCGTCGCCGATCGGTGTTGCAAGCTTTCGCCGACCGACGCCCGCAGTCAGCAAACTAGCTGAATCCCGCCTGGCCGTCTTTTCTCTTCTTGACTTTTATTTTCTAATCTTGACTTTATTGCGCGGGCCTTTCCGGACGACACGTCCAGGGCCGGTTCCTGTTCGGATGAGGCCGCGGGTCGGACGGGCTCTGTCGGGCGCGAGGGGTGGGAAGCGAACGCGCCGGGCTTCTACTACATTCCGTCGCGGAAGGCTTTTGGCGTCACGCCCGTCAGCCGGTGGAAGAGCGTGGTGAAGTGGCTCTGGGTCTGGAAGCCGACGCTGAGGCCTACCTCGACCAGAGGCAATTTGTCGTCCGCCAGCAACGTCTTGGCCCTCTCCACACGGCAGTTGATGACGTACCTGTGCGGCGGCGTGCCGGTCGTCTGCTTGAAGGCCCGTGAGAAGGAGTGAGGGTTCATAAACGCGACGGCCGCCAGCTCGGCCAGCGTTAAATTTTCAGTCAGATTGTCGTTGATGTATTCGATCACCCGCCGCAGCTTGTAGGGGGGAAGATTGATGTTGTGGTTTTGAGCGGCGGGAATACGCGCCGAATACTTGCCGAGCAGGCGAGCCGCCAGCCCCGTGGCGAGCGCGTCACCATATAGCCGGCCCGAAGGGCAGCCCGTTTCGAGTTCCGCCTTTAGCGCCAAGCAGATGTGTTCGATCTGCGGGTCGCGGATTCCGAGGTGCCGGACCAATACGACACGCTCTGCCGCCCCCGACTCGCCCGCCACACGTTCGACGATGCACGGATCGAGCGCCAGCATCAGGAATTCCGTCTCGTCCCGACTGTACCCCCCGAGGAGTGTGCCTCGCGGAATAATGTCGAGGCTGCCACGCCTCATGCGCATGGTCTGCGGGTGGCCGCCGAGGAACCATTCCAGTTTTGCCGGCCGGAAATGCATGGCGATGAGGTGACTGTCCGCCGTGCGTTCGGGGAATTCTAAAGGCTTCAGGTGATGTTGTTCTATGATGAGGCCAGGCCAGACGACTTCTGCTTTAGCCATCGCGGTATCATCTGAAGGGAACAATGGCGTTGGCGTTCCGTCCTTATCGGAGACCGAAATCCTCCGGGGGGAGATCGTGTGGCGGCTCTCTATATCACTGGTCGGAGATTCTCCGCTCTCACCCGTCAGGAGGGACTTTGTGTGAGTGTCTTTCGTTTTCATACACCATCCCTGGACTCAGGCCGCACCGAGGGCCATATACACTCACCGCCTACATGATTGATGGTGTTTGCTGGAGAAAGGTTAAGGCTAGAGCGTAGGCGACCGTCTGGGAATTTAGGCCCACGTAAAAGGATTAAAGTTTCCGCAGTAAACAGCTAATTCAATGAGTTGAGTCTAAACGTTAGCTACTGGCGGGTCAAGGTCATATGCCCAAAATCGGACATATAACCTGAACGCCGGATCCGGCGACATAGCCCCTTCCGATGTGTTAAGATGGTTTAGTATTTTATCAGCGACCGTTCTTTAAGAATCCAACTAACGACATCAGGACTTGCCTTCAACAAGCATCTTCTCTTGCCGACAGCTTGTGTTTATGACACGCGCGGAAGCGTAAGGAGATGCGACTGACTACCACGGCAAAACCACCCCCACGGAATAGGATTCTCTCCGCCCTCCCGGCTAATGAGTACAACCGCCTGCTCCCATTATTAACTCCGGTCTCTCTGCCTATCGGGCAAACCCTCTACGGCATAGGCGAGCGCATCAGGTACATTTACTTCATCAACACAGGCGCAGTCTCACTCGTCACCCACCTGAAGAAAGGGGAGAGCGTCGAAGTCGGCATGGTGGGCAACGAGGGGATGGTCGGGCTGTCCGTGGCTCTCGGCGACGACGTGGCACAGAATCACGCCGTCGTGCAGATCGCGGACGGGGCGATGCGGATGAAAGCGGCTGCGCTCACGAAAGAGATGAGGCGCGGCGGTCGGTTGCCCGGGCTGCTGCTGCGCTACTCGCTCTCGCTGCTCCAGCAGGTTCGCAGACGGCGGCCTGTAACCGCAACCATCCCATCGGCGAGCGGCTCGCGCGCTGGCTCCTGTCGTGTCATGACCGGGTGGAAGGTGATGAGTTGCGGCTGACTCAGGAGTTCATAGCGCAGATGCTCGGCACGCGGCGCTCCAGGGTGAGCGAGGCGGCGATCATTCTTCAAGAACAGGGCTTGATCCGTTATTCGCGCGGGCACATCTCAATCGTTGATAGAGCGGGGCTGGAAGAGTTCACTTGCGAGTGCTACGCGGTCGTGAAGGCCGAGTCCGAGCGCCTGCTCGGCCGGTAAGGCAGTCAGCTCAATTACCATCCTCCTCATGTATCAAGGCGGGGCATCACCTCACAACCCCTTCATGCGCCCCACATGCAACTCCCGCCTTCACGGATACAAGCCAGCCATCACAAATTAAAGTCAAGATTAGAAAATAAAAGTCAAGAAGAGAAAAGACTGCCGGCCGGAATTCGCCTAAATTGGTAAATCCCTTTTCAGCAGGGACCGGGGCCGGTAGCCGACCGGCGAAGGAGGACGATTAAATGGCAGTAGAGTCTGACGGTAAGAGGCAGGGGGAAGAGTTGCCCCCGTTTGGTGGGAGCGAGGACAGGGTCGAAGAAAAGATAGACAGGGACTTGAGGGATTCTTTCCCGGCGAGCGACCCGCCCGGATGGGTGAGCGGAGTGAAACGCCGTGATGTGGATGAACAAGACAACGATAGCCGTTCGTCCCCTACCGGAGAAGCGCCAGAATGAATCTCTTCATCTTCAACTGACACTACTCGATAAAGTATGAGTTTGCCCGTGTACGTATGGCAGGGGAAACGTTCAGTCGCTCATTAGAAAGGCAGCAGATGCATGAGTTGCGCGCGCCTGCCGCAGCATCTTGAGGTGCCGCCACGAACTGTAGCCGCTCGCGCAATAGAGTTATCATAGCGAACATCTGGGGAAAGTCAGTTGTCACGAAAAGGCGGATGTCCAGTCACCCGAACATCCGCCTTTTGCATTCAATCGCCGAGGGGAGAACGAGACAATGAGTGCCGCCAAGCAACTCCACGAGTGCTCCTCTGCTGACCTTGAGAAGGTGGCTATGAAAGTTACTCAAGATTTTAACGCACCACACCACACGGGGTTAAATCGAGCAAGTGCGTCCTTAGCATTCCTGTGGAAGTCCGTCCGGCGCCTCGGCCTGGGTATACTATTTTGTTTGGTCAACTTTTCAGGGGCCGCTAACCTCACGGCCCAAACAGCCGCGACGGCTCCCCCCAGTCCGCGCGTTGAGGAAACTGCTCCGCCACCGGTCGAGGAAGCGACGCTCGTCATTCAGAATCGCACGATCACTGTTTTCCGTTCGCGGTTTCAGGGTCGCTCACCGAGGGTGCGCATGGAAGGCGCTCAAAGACAATTTCAGGCAGCGACTAATTCTCCTCAGGCGGGCGCTGTGACCGCTCGGACTATTCCGGAGGGTGTGCTGGTTTCGATTGCTGAAGAAAGCATCTTTGTGCTTACGCCCGAAGACCTCGATCAGGTCTCTGAAGAGACAATGGATGAGGCCGGCAACCGCGCCGTAAATAATCTGCGGGTTGCGTATGCCGAGACCCTGGAACTACGGGATGCGAGACGAATCTCCGAAGCGGTTGGGCTCACAGTCCTTGCAACTGTTCTCTTTCTCCTCAGCTTTTGGGTGCTGCACCGGTTAAGGAACTTTGGGCAAGCGCACTTAACTCGCGTCGCCGGCACGCGTGTCCGGGACGTGGGCATTAGCGGTTTCACATTTTTGACGAGAGAGAGGCTGCTAACTCTCACGCGGCGGTTGTTGAGAATCTTAATATGGGCTGTCCAGTTGGTGTTGATTTATCTGTGGCTGGCCTACTGTTTGAAACGCTTTCCTTATACACGCCCGTGGGGAGAGGCGCTTGGTAACTATCTGCTCATCACATTCAAGATTCTTTTGCTCGGCGCCATCGGTGCGCTGCCGGGACTGCTGGTGGTCGTCGTCATCTTATATGTGACACACCTTTTGGTGCGCACGGTGAGGGCTTTCTTCAACGCAGTCGAAGCGGGCAAGGTGGCTGTGACTGGAATCTACCCCGATACCGCTCCGGCGACCCGCACCATCCTGGTCATTCTCATCTGGCTATTCGCGCTGATCGTGGCCTACCCCTACATCCCCGGCAGCGACACTGCGGTTTTCAAGGCGGTTGGGGTTTTTCTAGGTGTTGTGATTTCCCTCAGCTCCAGCGGTCTGCTCGTGCAGGCGATGAGCGGACTCGTGTTGATATATTCGCGCGCTCTGAAGCCGGGTGAATATGTGCATATCAATGATGTGGAGGGCGTTGTAGATTCCGTGGGTATGTTTTCGACAAAGGTACGTACAATCAAGGCCGAGGAGATTACTATTCCCAACTCATTCCTACTCGCAACAACCACCCGGAACTACTCACGATTGACCGCAGACTCAGGCAGCCTGGCTTACACCAGCGTGACCATAGGGTACGGGGTTCCGTGGCGACAGGGTCATGCGATGTTGCTTCTCGCGGCAGAGCGGACTCCCGGTTTGCGTAAAGAGCCTCCGCCTTTTGTCATACAAGTGAGCCTCTCCGATTTTTACGTGGAGTACCAGATAAACGCAGCCCTGGACCGGACGGAAGAACGTTTGCCCGTGATTAGTAAATTGCATCTCAATATACAAGACGTCTTTAACGAGCACGGGGTACAGATCATGAGCCCGCATTACATGCAAGACCCACCCCGGCCCGTAGTAGTGCCGAAGGAGCAATGGTACGCCGCGCCCTCGGTCAATCATGAAGACCAGGAAATGTCTCAAGGCGAAGCCCGAGAGTCGTCAAATTCAGTAGGTGTCGAAAATCAGTGAGATCGCAAATCCATTTGTATCTACGGATTTTGAACTGGGTGATTACCGCTGGTGAAACAATTGAAAGTAGAACTCAGCCAATAACCACTATAGAGCCTTTGCTCTCTTACGGGAAAATCCCGCGCTCGTTGTAAACCTTTTCCAGATGTGAAAGAGCCACAACATAGGCAGCCGTGCGCCAGTCTGTTTCTAAATCGCGGACTGCGGAGCGCACTCGCTCATAAGAGCCCACGATCTTCTTGCGAAGCTTGGAATCAACCTCTTCAAGTTCCCAGAACTCGCTTCGCTTGTTCTGTAGCCACTCGAAGTAGCTTACAATAACGCCGCCGGAGTTGCTAAGAATATCAGGTAGTATCCCAATCTTCCTTGCTTGCAGAATCTCATCGCCTTCAGGATCGGTCGGGCCGTTAGCAGCTTCAGCAACGAGCCTGACCCTCAAAAGCGGCGCGGTGCGGGCTGTGATCTGGTTTTCCATCGCAGCCGGAATGAATATGTCGGCATCAGTGCGCAGAAAAGTCTCGTGATCTATCGGAGAGCCTTTTCGATAGCCTGAGACGCCGCGAGTGAGTTTGACATATTCGGCCAGGTCGTCAGGATCGATGCCCGAAGTGTTAGCGATTGCTCCCGTGATATCTTCAACTGCAATTAACTTCGCGCCGAGCGGCTTCATAAGTCGCGCCACCCAAGAGCCGACGTTGCCGAACCCTTGTATGATGTATTTCGCACCCTTGAGATTAAAGTCGTGATCCTTAGCCCATTCCTGAATCAGATAGACTACGCCCTGACCCGTGGCCTTTTCACGTCCAAGGCTGCCTCCCGATTTAACAGGCTTGCCTGTGACAACATGGGTTGACCGAAATCGCTCGTGAGGAGGCATGGTCGAAAGATAAGTGTCCAGTATCCAGGCCATTATTTGAGCGTTCGTGTTCACGTCCGGCGCGGGGATGTCGTAATCAGGCCCTATATTGTTGCCAAGCGCGAAAGTGAAGCGGCGGGTTATGCGCTCCAGTTCCTCCATTGAGTAATTGGCTGGATCAATTTGAATACCGCCCTTCGCCCCGCCGAAAGGCACACCTGCGAGCGCCGTCTTCCACGTCATCCACGTCGCAAGCGCGCGGACCTCATCAATATCTACTGACGGATGGAAGCGAAGTCCGCCCTTAAACGGGCCGAGCGCGTTGTTGTGCTGAACTCGATAGCCTGTAAACATTTCGATGCGCCCATCGTCCATCTTCACGGGGAAGTGAACGATAATCTCGTTTGCCGTCTTTTCAAGTATCTTTTGGATGTTTAGGTCAAGCCGCATTAGATCGGCTGCTTTGTTGAATTGCTTGACGACGTTGTCATATAGCGATCTGCCTTTTTGCGCCTGAGCAACTGCAATCTGCCCGTCCCGGCTTGCAATGGCTTCAGTATGAGTAGGTTTTACTTCGATCATATTAAACTCCCTCTTTTGCTCTCTCCGCTCCTTAAAAGAATTAGGTATATCTTGGATTGTCCGCCTAACCACGTATCAGGCCGCCCGCTTATGCTTTCGTAAGGTAAGAACCTTTTCCTGGACTCTGTCCTGCGTGGATTTGATCATCCCCGCAAGCAATTCGGTCAATTCCCGAACCTGGATGTCCTCAATATCTAGAACCTTCTCAATAATCCTCTCGCCTAACTCGTAGCCTGTCTGAAATACTGTCAGGTCCTTAAACTTCTCAACCGCCCTCTCCCAGGGTAAAGGCCGCGTAAAGAACCCTTCGTAATCGCGTTTCTCTTTAGTTAGGATTTGCCCATCACGCAAAAAGATTTGTACTCGCGCAGGCATCTCTTGTGGGAAGCCCTGACTGAAATCCCTGTCGGGCTGAACAACCACCTTGCGCATGAGGCTTTGCACGTCCTCTCTAACTATCCGATCTGGCTTATACTGCGACGGGCTTACCTTTCCATCCAGCAGTGCTACCGCTAGCAGATATGGCAGACTGTAATAGGCTTCCGCTTTGGTGCGCACTTGATAACTGGGTCCTTCTCCACTACCGCCGAGAAGGTGATAGGCTGCGTCAAACGTATCTAGCTCTATCCGCTCAATCTGATTAGGATGGCATGGCCGCCTCTCTCTAAGATGCAGAATGGCTTCGATCGCCGACTGTGCATGAATCTCGGCATTGTATTTCTTTATTATTGTGCGCCGCACTGCCTCCAAATCTTCCTTACGCCAATCAATTTCAAGATTGGGGGCGGCAGTTTCTAATAAATGCTTTTCGGCTTCGGACGGCTCATGGTCATCGCTTATACCGCTCAGTGAGAGCAAGACAGCTTGAGCCATCGAAAACGGGGAATCTAAATAAAGAGTATTCTTACGCCGTGAAATCTCATCCACGCGGGGAGCCTGCAGCGCACTATTAGCTGCGGCGATTGAGGCTATAGCGTTCGCAGTTTGCCCCTGATTGAGCTTCAGAGCTTTAGCCATCCCTGCCGCAACTGCGTAGGCTCCGGGCGCGCTGTGACTGACGACGCCAGCGCTCACACGCGAAACTTCACAAAGCCGGCATTGCACCTGGTACGAGATTGCAAGCGCCGTGAGGAACTCCCGTCCCGACGCGCCCCGGTATTCGCTCGCGGCAAGAACTGCCGGTATGCTGTCGCTCGGATGGCAGGACGCTTCCCCGGATAGAAAGCTGTCATTGAAGCCCAGATACCGCGTCAGCGCGCAATTGTAAAGCGCGGCCCGGTCGGGTGACGTTTTCCCCCCGCCGATCATTGTGGCGAGCGGCTTTCCTCCGAATTCTTCTATCTGGTTTCGGAGTCTGCGCATAGGCTCAAACCCAGTTGCACCTATCGCACAGGCCAGCCAGTCTAATACCCTCACTTTGATCTGACGTCGGGCCTCTGCCGACATGTCTTCATATGAAGCCCTCGTTACAAATGTTGAAAGTTGCTCTATCACGTTTTCCTTTTTCATTGTTAATATCCGTTGTTCAACTTGCTACTTGACATTTGACTGTAATGCTCGCTTTATCGGCTACCGGCCGGAGAGGTCGTGCGATCAAAACCGGGCATGGCGCCTGACGCAGAATCCTGTCAGTATTTGACCCGAAGAGAGCCCACAGCCCAAAACCAGCGCCGCTCGCACCTATGCAAATCAAGTCAATCTCACTTTCCCGTGCGTAAGCGAGAATCTCACGATAAGGTAGCCCTTGACTCACCACTTGCTTAACCTCGCTCCACAGGTGAGTCTCAGCCGGCACCACGTTGGAAAGACGCTTCGCCGTCGTGTGAAATGCGTTCTCAGGATTAGCCCGGTCCATCTTGGGCTCCTGAGGGAGGGCTTTCGGGGCCGGAGATAATACGTGTATCAGGTGAAGCTCTGATTGAAACTCCTGCGCAAGTGAGAGCCCGTAAGTGAGCGCCAGCTCCGAATCTCCTGAAAAGTCATAGGCCACCAGTATGCGGTTAAAGCCGATCGCGCCGTTTGCTATTCGGTCCTCAGGGTTCCCCTGGGGGGTGATGAGGACAGGGCACGGGGCCGTGCGGGTGATCGCTTCCGCAGTAGAATCCAGCAAAGTCGCCGCGCCTGGGACTTTGCGCGAGTAAGTAACTATCAAGTCAATGTGCTGCTCGGCGGCTACTCGTGCAACTTCTGTGGCCGTGTCTCCTTCAACAACAACGGCATCCCAATCAATGGGCGAGGCCGCGTCGGTATGAATGGGTTCCGCCATTATTTCACTGAGCAGCCACCTGCTATCGTCTGACGCGCCCTGTGCGGGCTGAGAGCCCGTCGAATGACACAACAAAAGCTTCGCGCCATAAGACCGCGCCAAAGCCACCGCATACGCAAGCGCGTTGACAGACTCTAGGGACAGGTCCGTCGGGTAGAGTATCCGCTCAATATTTATTCGCTCGTTCTTAGACATAATTCCCACGCTAGTGCAAAGTAGTTTGCTTCCAACCATGTCTTGAGCAACGAATGTGCCGCTTCGTAACTATCAGATTTCGAGGCTGCATGGATGGCGGGTGTAAAATTACAGCCAGCAGGCAGTAGAAAATTTCGCAGCAATTTCTGGAGATCAGGTTCGCAAACTTAAAACGACCGAGGCGAGAACATTTCAGATTAAGGCGTCGAATCTCACTTGCTGTTCCAAGTTTCTAAACGCACGAGTAGTTCTGAATCATACAAGTAGCATGTGAAGTGGCAAGGTTTTCATGAGACGTATCATAGCCAAATAGGAAAAATCGTATGCCATATCCTATAGATCTGTTTTACCAGCTGGGACTGTGTATCACTTGCTCACCAGCTTAAGTCCAAGCACGCCCGAGATGATCAATCCGATGCAAAGCAGTCGCATCCAGTCACGAGACTCGTCGAACAAGAATATACCGATGATTGCAGTCCCCACGGCACCGATGCCAGTCCAGACGGCGTAAGCGGTGCCAATCGGCAGCCCGCGCGCGGCCAGAGCCAACAAATACATACTTGCGGCCATGGTCACGATTGTCACTATGGACGGCCAGAGACGGGTGAAGCCCTCCGTGTATTTGAGGCCGATAGCCCAGCCGATTTCAAGTATTCCAGCTACGAAAAGCAGTGCCCAGTAGTACATATCTTCTCCGCTATTTCCAAAAATAAAGGGTGTGTTTTGGTATACAGCATCACGGCTTGAAGGTTCCCGCAAGCCGCCGATCCATGGCCGATATACTACGTGGTGCCCGCGCCGCTAGTGCAGACGATACGCCGCGAGCCGTTTCTATAGCAAGCGTATGTGTGCATCGTGGCCGCAGTTATAAAAAGGCGTTCCGTTGCGGGCTGAGAAATGCAAGATTTCGCACATCCGATGGTAAATAATTAACACCGTTTTTCGTGCACCCCTCCCTTTTCGCGAAATGTTTAAATTTAGAAGCGGCACTAGACTTGCACTAATAAATGGCACTTATGCTAAAGGCATTGGGGAAGCGAATCGGACGGCTTCAAAACACCGAAGGGAGAAAACTGATGATTAACAACTCTATCTATGGATCACTCTCAGAAGAGATGATAGACGCGATACTGGGGGATTCTTTTCCCGCGAGTGATCCGCCGCCATGGACATTAGGCCGTGAGAATGAACCGTGTTCGGGATGCGCTGATAATTTACCGAGAACACTAAAAGTTCAAAGCCCTACATTTGAAGAGAAGATGTCTAAGTGAGCACTTAACCCAATTCCATTGGTATCAGACGTATAAGGAGAGCAATCATGATAACTAAACTTAGGCTGAAGGAACTCATAGACTACAAAGCCAAGCCGGACAGACCCATCCTTAGTGTCTACCTGGATATAGATCAATCCAACGCGGCGAACCTCAACTGCATGTTTGAAGTCTCACTATTCAACGTCCTGCGCGAAGTAGAAGAGACACTCGACAACCACGACCTTGGGGATTTCAAGAAGGATGCCATCCGCATCCGGCAATTTATCGAAGGATACCGTCCTCAGGCTAAAGGGCTGGTCATCTTCTGCGATTCTTCAGAGGATTTTATCTGGGCTTATGAACTACACGTCCCAGTGAAGACCGAGGCGCGGTGGAGCAGTAAGCCGTACCTGATGCAGAACAGTTCTGCGGGTACTGCGGCGCTGGCCTCCATGCGGTTAACGATCTGCTTGCGCGCGCAGCGAGGCGCGTGGTGGCGATGTGAGGGGTCGTAGAACAGGTCAGAGGTGACGCAGCCACACGGCTCCAGGAGGCAGGCGGCGTCGGCGCATTCCTAAGGTAGTAGCGGTAGAATGGCAAGCCCGGTGGTGAACCTACACCACCGGGCCTAATCAATAGCGCGTACGGATTACTTCAACAGAGCATTTCGCTTGCGCAACGACAGCGGATGAAACGCTGCCCAGCAGGATCCGTTGAAGTCTCCCAAGCCCGCTCGCGCCGAAGTTTCTGACGCCGCGATGAGCGGACGCGCTGAGTGCGTAATGTTGAACAAAGGCCCCTACATCGTTGAGACCGTCCGCTTCCTAAACGGCATACTCGAACGCATGGATGCTCACCAGTCCAAGCGGCGCACGATGATGCGCCGGCTCTCAATCTCGGAAATAGACTAACTTTTTCGCAGACAAGCTAGCACTCATCAGAGGGGCCATTCATTTTTTCTGCTCTTGCGGTGGTTGCTCCGCGTCGCGCGTTTTTTGCAGAAGCTGCAGGGTGTTTTTCTTGGCTTCTTCTGCCGATTGGCCGGCGGCTATCGCTGCCTCGTTGAAAGTCTTGTTAGTGATGTTTTTTGGATTGCCCATATCGTTGTCGGGCATCTGACACCCGCAGTTGTAGCACATAATGTCTGTCTCCCTTCTTAAAGGCAGCCTTGCGGTTGCCTTAGTAGCCGGTAAATTCTTCGGTCCGGATATTGTCGTCGTTGACTCCCGCTTCGTTAAGTATTCCACGCATCGCATGCACCATTGCCTGTGGGCCGGCGATGTAGTAAATGGGGAGCGTCAGGTCGTCAATGTATTTCAGGAGCATGGCCTGGGTGATGTATCCGATCTCTCCATGCCAGGCGCGGCTTGACTTTTCCATATGTGTCATCGTGCCGATAAAGGTGTAATTCGGATTCTCCTCCTGGGCTTCCGTCAACTCGTCCAAAAACGCTGCATTTTCCGGCCTGTTGTTGGAATCGAACAAGAAAATCTTGTGGGGAAGCTTCTCATGGGCAGCTTGACGCACAATACTTCTGACAGGCGTAACTCCGATGCCGCCCGTGAGGAAGACGGCGGGAATGCTCGCATTGTTGTGGAGCGTGAACGAGCCGTAAGGGGCATCCAAGGTGAGTTCAGTGCCAGGCTCCATTGTTTTTAACACCCGCTTGAATGCGGTATCGCGCATCCGGGTCGCAAACATGAGAAAGTCTTCGTAAGGCGCGCTCGCCAGAGAAAACCCTCGTATATTGCCCTCGGCGTCAGTTTCAGCGGGGTCGATCAGGGTGTAGTCACCGAATTGGCCTGCTTTGTAGGCAAACCCCTCCGGCTTTTCAAAATGAAATGCCATCGTGCCCTCGGCGATCTGTCTACGATTCTTGAGTTTGATTCTATAAATAGCCATAAAGCCTTTCGGAGTGATACAGTTGCCGCGAACTGTTATCTTGGTCGAAATTAATCGAATGCCCACTGCGCAGATTTCTAATCAGGGGCAGTTGCCGATTGCGAACCTTTCAGGCCGCTCACAATCTCATCCCGCTGCAATTGGATTGCCTTCATAAGCTTCTCGAACGAGCGGGAAAACAGGCTCACGCCCTCGTCGAGCACCTGTTGAGTGACCTCATCGAGGCTGATCCCGACATCCTCAAGCCTCGCCAGCACCGCGCGTTCTTCCTCCAGGTTTTCTTCGATTGAGAGCCTCACGCGCCCATGATCCCGGAATGCTTTGAGCGTGGCAGGCGGCAAGGTATTGACTGTTTCAGGCCCGATCAACGCCTCTACATAGTAGACATCCGAGTAAGCAGGGTTCTTTGCCGAGGTCGAAGCCCACAGCGGTCGCTGGACTCGCGCGCCTTGAGTTCTGAGGGTTGCGAACCGCTCGCCGTGAAATACCTCTTTGAATATTTGATAGGCCATCTTCGCGTTCGCAATTGCGACGCGGCCCAGCAAAGATGCAATCTTCTCTTTCTCCTTTTCGCTGCCTGCGCGGGCGATCCGCTCCTCAATCCGCTTATCGACCGCAGTGTCTATGCGGCTTACAAAGAAGCTTGCCACAGATGCGATTCTGTCAATCGGCTTGTCTTCTGCTACGCGGCGCTCAAGCCCGCGAAGATAGGCGTCGATGGTTTTCTTGTAACTCTCCAGCGCGAATATGAGCGTGATATTGATGTTGATGCCTTCGTAGACGCATTGTTCAATAGCAGGAAACCCTTCGGACGTGGCGGGAATCTTGATCATCACGTTCTTGCGATTGAGCACGCGCCACAGATGGCGCACCTCTTCGATTGTGGTCGCCGTGTCGTGCGCAAGCAGGGGCGAACATTCAAGGCTCACGAATCCATCTGTGCCACGGGTCTTTTCAAAAATTGGCGCGAGCAGGTCCGCCGCCATTTGAATATCGCGCACAGCAAGCGCTTCGTATATCTCGCTTGCGCTCTTTTGGCGCTCGGCCTGCTCGCGTAACTGGCCAGAGTAATCGTCTGAGCTGTCTATAGCCTTCTCGAAAATCGTCGGATTTGAGGTGATGCCGCGCAACTCATCTTCGTCAATAAGCCGCTTCAACTCACCCGACGTGATAAGCCCCCGTTCAATACCGTCGTGCCAGATCGACTGGCCTGACTTTGTCAATTCAACGAGTGGATTAACGCTCATGCGATCATCTCCTTACCTTGAAACACATCTCTATCTTCAATCTGGCGCTGATCAGCGTGGCATAGATGCGCTGCTATACTTGGCGTACTGTAAACGGCCTTCGACAGCGTCCCAGTCAATGTTTGAGAAGAACGCTTCGATATACCTCGGGCGCTCGGCAGGCTTGTAATCAAGCAGGAAAGCATGTTCCCAAACATCCATCACTAGCACCGGGTTGAACCCCGCGACGTTGCCAATCTGGTGCAGGCTGATCCAGTGATTTGATAGTTGACCGCTAGTCGGATCTTCATAACATATGGCCCAACCTACGCCGCGCATCTTCCCCGTGCTGACGAAGTCGGCCTTCCAGATATCATAGCTGCCAAAGCTCTGCTCTGCCGCTCGATAGAATGCCGCCGTCTTGTCCGGGTCGACTGACCCTCCGCGTTTCATGTTGCCGAAGTAGTATTCATGCAGCACCATGCCGTTGTATTCGAAGCCGAGGCGTCGTTTCAGCTCAGAGTAAGCAGGCATCTCGTCTTGATCTACCTTTCCGTCCGCTAAGAACTCAGAGATTTTCTCAGTGAGCCTGTTGGTTCTCTTTGACGTATCCTTCGTAGAGCTTGAAATGCATTTCCATGGTTCTGTCAGAAATGCCGTTAAGCCCGCTCAGATTAAACTGCTCCGCTTTGTACAGTGCGTTCGCGATCATTCGCTCTTCCTCCTTTGGGATTAACTTTCAATGTTTGTAAGGTGGCAATCTATGTGCCGAGGCAGTGATCGAAGTCAAGATACTGATTGTGTGTGATGCCCTGTATAATTTCTCGCTACTTTGCGAGAAATCCGCCAGTTCGATGTCAATTTCTTTGCAGTAACCACGTAAAGCCTGCGCCGCTCGTCATGCGCAGGTAAAACCCGCCGCAAGAACCACAACGCGATCACGTTCAGGCGCGCGGCAGATCGCGGCCTTGAGCTGATTGTTCACCTTTTCTATTCCGCGCTCGTGCCAAAGCAGCGTCTAAGTGGTAGGGGCAAATTCTATTGCTTCTGCGCGCGAGAATGATAGTAGCAATTATGGCGGTTATGTTGATGGCTTGCACGAATGTGAACAGTGTGTCGTTCCGAAATATGCAGTAGCTCAAAAGGAGTGCGCCGGCAAGAAGCCAGATTAGCCACGTTGAAATGCTGATACCCCAGGCGCATTTCTCAACTAAGAGGTGGTGTATCTGAGGGACATACGCGACTATGACGAGTGCTGTCCCGGCCCAGCCTAACATTTCCATCTTCAAAGTCACTTCGCACTCCCTTTGAGACAAACCGGCTCCCGTCCAGTCCTGAAGCTCTACCGGACTATAGTTACAAAACCAGGGTTAGTCGTGGCTCGGCGCTGACCGGGGCTGCGGCGCGACAGTCTGCCGAAAACCTCCGCGATGCGGGGCCTCTCCTCACGCCTCGACAAGCAGATCCTCGCCCTCGACTTGCACCAACCGAGAGCGCACGGGCCGCCGGGCTGGCCCGCGGAGGACGGCGCCGGAGGTCACTTCGAACTGGCTGCCGTGACAGGCGCACGTCACCGTCGTGCCTTCCAGCTTGCCCTTAGCGAGCGAGCACCCCGCGTGGGTACAGGTGTCATCGAAGGCATGCAGATGTCCGCCTGCACTCGCAACATTCACATTGGTTCCCTCGACATCGAATACACGCATCGCCCCGGCGACGACATCCTTCGCCTTACCAACTCGTACCAGCATGGCTATACCTCCTGATCACCGTGGAATCGCGCGGTTCTGAGCACCGCTCGCCCGAGGTCGGGCGACCAACCTAACCTTGCGGAGGCCGCGCTTCAAATCGATTTCAAGTACTCGATCAGATCGTTCTTTTGCTTGTCTGATAGGCGCAACTTGAGGAAGCCGTCGTAGTGCTCGACGACCTCTTTCAGCGTGGCAAAGCGGCCGTCATGGTAGAAGCCGCCCTTGTGAATCTTTTGCGTGTCGAACAAGGCTCGCAACGGCGTTGTCACATAGCGTCGCTCCGGGCCGCGGTCGGCCTGGAAACTGTCGATGCCGATCTCTTCAGCCTTGTGAAGGTTGTATCCGGGTTCGGTGAAGATCGGCGGGACGTGGCAGGTCGAGCACTTGGCGTTGCCGTTGAACAGTAATTGTCCGCGGCGGGCAGCCTCGGCGTCATAACTCCCTTCGGGCGCCTTGGGCGTCGGCATCGCGAGTTGATAGAAATGCAAAGCCGGCAGCTTGGCGGTGATCAAGTCCGTTGCGTCACGCTTATGCCCCCAACCGGCCTTTGCCGCGACCGGGTATTGCTGGGCATTCTCCAGCCGCGAATCGATGAAAGTACCCTTGCCGTACATCTGCGTGTTGGCGACGTACGCGTTCCAATAGGTGACCGTGCCCCAACCGCCGGTCCAGGTGTGCTGGTTGACGCCGGCCAGGCCAAACGCTGAGGGCATCATTGTCGCGGCGCTCTTGCCGTCGCGCCGCTTGGCCTTTCCATCCATGTTCAGTTCCGCGTCGTACCGGCCCGGCCCCCAACTATTCAGGACGGCCTTGACCGTCGCCACGTCCACGCCGAGCAGATCGCCGAACGGCTTGAGGTTCGGCGCAATCGCCACGATCGCGCCCACATTCAGATCGCGATTCCCCCAGCCGTCGAGTCGCTTGCCAATTCCGGGGGAGAATGAGTCGTCAACGGTGGAATGACACAGCGCGCATTGGATGCCGATGGATCGCAGCTTCCCCTCCGGATTGAAAACACCGGTCACGCCGACGACAGCGTTCAGCTTGAGCAGTGCCACGGTCGTGGCCGGGTCGTCGAGGTCGACCTTGCCGGCCTTGATCTGCGCCACCAGGTCGGCAGGAAGCGCCTGGGCATCGACTTTCAAGCCCAGCGACAGGGCCGTCTTCGGGCTTACCCCGCTCCCCACTCCGCCAAGCTTCTCGCCGGCAATTGCCTCGTGCAGCCGCAGCTTGCCGCCCCAGAAATCCTCCGAGCCAAACGTGTCGTAGCGGAAGATTTGTTTCCCTTGCTCCATCATCCGTTGTGCGTTTTCGCTAATCTGCTGATCATATCCCTGTTCTTCTTGACTGCCACCCCGATTGTCTGAGCTTTGTGCGCTGCTTCGATCAGCAAGATAGCCGAGCGCGACGGTAAAGCTCGCCGCCATCACCATGACCTTGATTAGCATCATGAGCTTTCCGTCCCCGGCATTAGCGTCACACCCTTTTCGGATCGCGTCTTCCACAGGGTTAATCCCGTGATTGCTTCTACTTGGCATAACGATCTCCTTTCTGAGAGAGCAACCGATCAAAGTTCATTCCGATAGCGGATGGCAGCTCCATTTTCTTGTATCCTGGTACCAAGCGGCTTTGCACCTAAAGTCGCTTTTGAACTAAACCACTATGCACTAAAAGTGCATAGGTTGCGTATCCGCAGGCAAGCTGCGGACTGAAAGTGAATGCGAATGAAATTCGTGAGTTTTAACTCCATCCGCACATTCGTGCGGACTGAAAGTAGACTCGAAGAATAAAAGTTAGCGGGTTGAGCCAAAAAGTCGCCCACCACCTTAGTAGGCCCCTGTTGGCTGCCTGGGCAAAAGACATTACAAGGGAAGGCATATCACATATGCTGAAATCTTGTCTGTTCAATATTGAACGGGAAATGACATTTAGCTCAGAAATCGCACTTGAACCTATAGTACCTTGATTTTCAGACTTAAGGTGCAAAGCCGTGCCAGGCTTAGAAATCGCGCGTTCGATCTGAATTTGGCGAGCGAGTATGGCCGCAATCTATGCGCCAGGGTGCAATCGAAGTCAATCCATTGATTGTCTGAGTTGCTGTGCATAATTCCTCGCTCGGTTGTGAGAAATCCGCCAACGCGATGTCAAATACTTTGCAATAATCAGGCAAATCGTGCGCTTACACACAGGGAGCATCAGAAAATATGAGGGCACACTTATTGCACACCTTTACAGGCGTGGTGTGCATGTGGCGCCGCATTTATTCAGTTGATAACTCAAACGTAGAAAGGACAAGCGATGAAGAATCAAACCGCGCACAATGCGCAAGCAAAAACCAAACCGGCCAGCCCTGAGCTGATTACGCCAGAAATCCATTTTGATAGATTGAGAGACCTACAGGAAGCGACTGCCTGCCGGGCCTTTGAACTATTCCAGGCTCGTGGCTGCGAGCACGGGCAGGACCTTGCAGACTGGCTCCGCGCAGAGTCCGAAATACTACAGCCCCTTCAAATCAAACTCAATGAGTATGAAGATCGCCTGGCTGTGGAGGCTGAATTGCCAGGCTTCAGCGCCGAGGAGGTCACTGTCAGCGCCGAGCCGCGTCGCCTCATCCTTAGCGGCAGGACCGGTCTGACTAATGGCAAAGAGGAGGAGAATACTTTTTCTCGAGAGATCCTGACCAGGGACACCTTCCACTTACTCGACCTGCCTGTTGAGATTGATACCGATAAGGTAGAAGCTACACTCGCCGATGGCGTACTGAGCATCTCATTGCCAAAGTTTGTCGCCGATAAGCCCTCTCATGTGTAAGCGTCCGCCAGGTGATGTACTGACAGACTCAGTAAGTGGGGAAATGATGATAACCGAGTTAAAGGCAACTTCACCTGCAAGCCTCCGCGCTGTGTTTAGTTTTGGCCAGTCGCGGCGGGTAAGGGTCGAGCTTGATATTGGCTTTACTGGCGGCGATGATCGCTCTGAAGAGCATCTGGCCGAAATCGCCAGGATCATTGATGGCAACCGCTACCATCAAAGGCTCGATCCTGCTTGCAGGGAATGTGATTGGGATCAGGTCCTGAATTTGATCAGGCGATGTCATGAGCGTGCGAGATTGGCGCCTGGCCATCTGATTACCAGCCTTCGCATCGAGGATGGAGAAGGTCCAGTCCGGGAGCTTCAAAGCAGCCTCAAGTTGGCAGAAAGCGCAACCGCTACAGCAGCAGCGATGTGAGAATGACAGGTGGAATGCGGGTGGTGTGCTTCGACAAAGGGTTTAAAAAAGTATCACCGAGAACAGCCGTCTGCTTGCGCTCGGATAGAGGCAGCCCTAAACCGTACCGAGCGTCTCGGCCAATGCTTTCAGTAATCTTTCTGCCGTGTATGGCTTCATCAAAAATATCTTTACACCTTCATTGGCGGCTTCAACCCCTTTATCGTTCGCCGACAGCCCGCTTGAGGCAATTATCTTGATGCCCGGATTGAGCTTTCGCAAGGCCCGGATAGTTGCCGCGCCATCCAGGTAAGGCATCATCATGTCCATAAGCACTGCCTCGATCTCCTTCTTATGTTCGGCGTATAAAGCCAGCGCTTCAATGCCGTCGCGTGCAGTCAGAACCTTATACCCATTCCCTTCAAGCGTTTTTCTAGCTACTTCAAGAATGGGGGCCTCATCATCGACTACCAGGATCAACTCGCCGCGCCCGGCAGGCAAAGCGGCCGCGATCTCTTCGGGCTGGCTCACCTGGCCCGACGTGGCTGCGGGAATATATATCCTGAATTCCGTTCCTTTGCCGACCTCGCTATGAACATCAATGAACCCGCCGTGGCCTTTGACTATACCTCGGATGCTCGGCAGCCCCAGTCCCGTTCCTTTGCCCTCTTCCTTAGTGGTAAAGAAAGGCTCGTATATCTTCTCTATAACGTCGGGCGGCATGCCGACTCCAGTGTCTGTAACCCTTATAAGGACGTAACGACCCTGTTTGGCCTCGAAGTGCATGCGGGCATAATTCTCATCGAGGTAAGCATTCTCGGCCTCGATTGTTAAACTGCCGCCACTGGGCATCGCGTCCCGCGCGTTCACGCTAAGGTTCATCAAGACTTGGTGCAACTGAGTGGCATCGCCCACGACGGGCGACAGGTCTTCTGCTATCGAGACTTTAATATCGATCGTCTTAGGGAAAGTGCTTTTCAGAATCTTCGCCACCTCTTTTATCAGGTGTGTCGATTGAAGCTCTATGCGCTCACCCTCTATACCTCTGGCAAACTCCAGCACCTGCCTTATCATTTCTCCGGCGCGCTCGGCATTAATCTTGAGGATGGCGAGCATGTGCTGGCTCTCCTCGTCGGTAAATTTTCTTTTGAGCATCTGGATAGACAGAAGGATCGGCGACAGAAGGTTGCCGAGGTTGTGGGCGATGCCGCTCGCCAGCGTGCCTATGCTCTCCATACGCTGGGCCCGCAGGAATTGCGCTTCTAGCTTTTTCCTCTCTGTAATATCGGTGTTGATCGCAAACATCGATTTTGGCTTCCTGTCCTCCTCGGGTACGAGCGTCCAGTGACCCTCGGCAATGATCTCTTTGCCGTATTTAGTATGCTGACGTATCTCGCCAAACCATTGGCCGTTCTCAAGCAGGGCGCTTTTTGCGGCCCTGTACTGAGACAGGTTTTCTTTATAGTAAAGGTCACGAACGTTCTTACCTTTTGCCTCCGAGGCCAGCCATCCATACATTCGCTCGGCGCCCATGTTCCAGTACAGGACCACGCCGTCCAAATCTTGAACGATGATGGCGTCCGTCGCGTGATCGAGCAGGGCCGCCTGTTCGCGCAATTGCTCTTCTTCCTGCTTGCGCAGACTGATGTCGCGCACCACAGCCAGCACTCTGTCTTTGCCCCCAATACAGGCACGCTTAAGGCTTACTTCGACCCAGAACCTGCGCCCTGTTTTATCCTCTGTCTGCCATTCAAAGAGTTGAGGTTCTCCTTCGGCTGCTTTTCTTATCCTTTGTAAGACGATCTCTTCTTTGAAAGGGACCCAGGTTGCGCCCCAACTGCCCGGCTTGAGGTTACGCGCCTCTTCCGGAGTCCATCCGTACATTTCACACATCTTCTGATTGACATCAACTATTGCGCTCGTTTCGATGTCATGGACGAAGATTGCGTCATCTACTGCATCAAATATCGTGCGGTAATTGGCCTCTGACTCCCTGAGCGCCTCTTCCGAAAGCTTGCGCTCGGTAATGTCATTGAAATAGACAGACAGGCCATCCGGGGATGGGCAGGCATATACTTCAAACCAGCTTTCCAGTTGGGGATAGAAACTCTCGAATTTTATATCGGTCTGCTCTGATACCGCTTTGTGGCATTGCTCATAAAAGGTCGAGCCTGCTGCCTGCGGGATCTTGTCCCAAATAGATTGGCCAAGCAGGTCTTGCCGATCCTTCTGTAGGAGCGCTTCTGTTTGCCGGTTGACATAGGTGAAGCGCCACTCGTTGTCGAGCGCGAAGAACCCGTCTGTAATACTTTCGAGTATTCGGCGAATCTGCTCGTTATCAAAGCCAGTACTATTATGAGTCTCGTTCTGACCCGTAGATTGCTGTTTTCCGGTCGTAGTTTGATGCGCCATATACCCCTCTTGTAAATCTCTATCAGCGATTGATCTCTATATCAAGCATCTCTCACACCTAACCCAAAGAACTGCAAGTAATGTACCCGTCAAGAAAGGCCTCACCGGGCACTTCGGCTCGGGATTTATTGATCGACTATATATAAAGGACTGTAGTGCGAAAAATCTTGCACCTTAATGGCTGATTTTTGGCAGTAGGGAGCGGGTATGCGCCCCCTTTCGGCGAAATGCTCGGTTTTCGATTCGGCACCAGTCTTGCACTCATAACATGCATTCGTTAATACAGCGAATAAAGAGATAACTGAAGGCATTAACATGAAAATACTTGTCGCCATAGATTCATCCGCTTCATCCGATGCGGTCATAAGCGAGATTGCTGGGCGAAGATGGCCGGAGGGCACAATGGTTCGCGTCCTCAGCGCGGTGGGCTCGGTCGCCGCTTATAGCAGCGTGCCTGACATTGGGCCGCTCGTTAATGCGGAGACTGAAGTTGCCAAGGCTCTTGTTGCATCCGCCGTTGATCGGTTCACATCGCGCGGGCTTGAGGCTTCTTGGGTCGTCACCGAGGGAAACCCCCGGACCGCTATCGTAGATTATGCCCGCGCATGGGTGCCCGATTTCGTCTTCATTGGGTCACACGGGCACGGCGGTCTTACACGGTTCTTTCTCGGCAGCGTTGCCAAGACAGTGCTTCGCCATGTCCCCTGCTCGGTCGGAATCCTGAGGCCCTTCGCGGGTGACAGGCTGGCGAAGGTCGGAATGAAAATACTGCTCGCCACCGACGGCTCGAAGTACTCGGAGACGGCTGTGCGCTCGGTCGCCCAACGGCCCTGGCCTAAGCGGACCAAGATCAAACTCGTAAGTGTCATTGATACTCCTGATATTGTTATTGACCCTTTGTATGGCGTGGCAGAGGTGATCGATCACGCGGACGAGATAAAGAAGGAGATGGCTCAAGAGGCTCTCAGCGCAGCCGGTAGCATTTTAAACAGCGCCGGTCTGAAGTCAGCCGGCGTCGCTCTGGTGGGTGATGCAAAGGCCCGGATCATAGACGAAGCAAAAGAATGGGGAGCTGACCTGGTTGTGGTTGGAGCGCAGGGGCGAGGCGGGATAGATCGCATTTTACAGGGAAGCGTCTCGGAGGCCGTTGCCATTCACGCTCATTGCTCAGTCGAGGTGATTCGCGACCGTCCTCTTTATGCCAGAGGCTAGTTGGTGCATTTCTGCGGCAATCATAATAGCTGGAAATGGCCTAATGATTTGTCGTCGCCTCTTCGAGCTTTTTCATGCGGTAGCGGAGTTGCCCGCGCGATATTCTGAGCAGCTCAGCTGCGCGAGTTTGATTGCCGCCGCTGCGCTCAAGGGCTTGGCGGACGAGCGACATCTCCACTTCGTCGAGGGGAACGCCTGCTTCTGGAAGAGGAACGAGCGGACCTTTGTCAGGGGGATTTACTTGAGATTGAGAGTCGTCAGCGCCGCGCGCGGCCGGCGCGGACCCCGTTGCACCCGCGATGAGGTCACGGGGCAGGTAGGCGGTCGTTATCATATCGCCGTCTTCGAGGATCATCACTCGCTCGATCACGTTGCGCAGCTCTCGCACGTTGCCGGGCCAACTGTAGCGGCGGAAGATGTCAGCCACCTCAGGGGTGATGCCGCGAATGCGCTTGCGCATCTGTTCTTTGAAACGCTCAATAAAATGCTCGGCAAGGATCAGCACGTCCTCGCCGCGCTCCCTGAGGGGAGGGTTCTCGATCTGGATTATCGAGAGGCGGTAGTAGAGGTCGAGCCGGAACCGCCCCTCTTCGCTATCCGCCTTGAGGTTGCGATTCGACGCAGCAATTACACGCACGTCGAGCGGAACATCTTTAAGCCCCCCCACACGCCTGAAAGCGCCTTCTTCAAGGACGCGGAGCAGCTTCGATTGAAGGTTGAGTTCCATCTCGCCGATCTCGTCTAGAAAGACCGTGCCGCCCTCAGCCTGTTCGAGAAGCCCCTGCTTGCGCGCCTTCGCGTCGGTGAACGCGCCTTTTTCGTACCCGAAGAACTCGCTCTCCATAAGAGTCGGCGGTATGGCGGCGCAATTGATGGGGATGAAAGGGGCGCGGGCGCGGCGAGAGCCGTAATGAATAGCTTTGGCCAGCAAATCTTTGCCCGTGCCTGATTCCCCCTGTAAGAGGACCGTTGACACCTCGCTTTCGGCAACCTTGCGCGCGAGGGCGATCATTTCATTGTGGGCCTGGGACCTGCCGATGATCTGGTCGAAGCTAAACTCTTTCGCACGCTCTTTACGGATATGGTTTACTTCTTTGCGCAGTTGCCCGGCCTCGAGCGCGTTGTGGATTCTGACCTCAAGCTCGTCCAGCTTTATCGGTTTTCCTAGAAAGTCGTAAGCCTGGCCGCGCAAAGCGGCAATCGTATTCTCGACGTGGACATCGGTCGTAATCATTATGACTATTGCTTCCGGGCTGCGCTCTTTGATCTTCGTGAGGACGCTGAGGCCCGACTCATCGGGGAGATTGATGTCGAGCAGAGTGATCGCGGGTTGTTCGGCGTCAAATTTAGCGAGCGCGACGGCGGCGTTCTCGGCTTCAATAGGATCGTACCCACCGCCGCGTAACGCCTGCGCGAGGGTCCAGCGCACTGCCGAATCGTCGTCTACTATTAGGATCTTATCCTTGGGCATTTACCTCACCGTGTAATGCGGCAATAGGGTTTGAGCAAAAATTTTACTCGACAAACGCGCAAAAGCACAGGCTAGCCGCGGCTGCCGGAGATGCTTATTGGGTGAAGATAATTGAAGAATGAGATTTTGGAGGATCAAGCCTCGCAGGGTTTGGTTCAGCCACTTCGAAAAGGGGCAAGAACAGTACTGGAAAGGGACCGAAGCGGAACGCTTTGGCAGGAGGAAATCATGAAGGGAACTATGACTAAGGAAGCTACTATCTATATAAATGAGGTTGACCTGGCTCGTTTAAGAAAGCTGATCGATCTCGCTAGAGAAACCGGCAACGATGCCAACAGGATGTACCTGGATAGATTGGAAGGCGAGTTGGACCGAGCCGAGGTCGTCAATCCAATCGACATCCCCAAGGATGTCGTCACCATGCGTTCTACAGTTCGCCTGAAAGACCTGGATAACGGCAAGGAGATGGTTTACTCGCTGGTATTCCCTAATGAGGCGGATGTTGATGAGGGCAAGATTTCGGTCCTGGCGCCAGTGGGCACAGCCATGATCGGCTACAGGGTTGGAGATTTGATCGAATGGGAAGTCCCATCAGGGCTGAGGAGGCTGAAAGTCGAGGAGATTATTTATCAACCCGAAGCTTCGGGCGATTATCATCTCTAATCCGGTCGCTTCCGCTTCTGTGACAGTAAACGTGTGATAGAGCTTCAGGGCGAGTATAAAGATGTCAGCACTTCTGCTTGCCCTGAAGCCCTGAACCTACTTTGTAGATATATAGCCGTTCCGGTTGCTTTAGCGCTATCTGATCACTTTGAGTCGGAACGAACGACGCGGACCCTGGCCGGCCTGAGCAGCCTATTCTCCCACCGGTAGCCACGACTTATTTCGTCAAATACGGTCCCAGGCAAAGCTGCGTCGTCGTCAACAACTGCTACCGCTTCATGAACTGTAGGGTCAAATTCCTGCCCCACGCATTCAAAGGGTGTAACGCCCTGTGCCCAGAGCATAATCCCCAGGCTGCGGTGAATAGCTCGCAGCCCCTCCGCCACAGGTTCCGAAGCTTCGCCTATATATTCAAGAGCGCGGTCGAAGTCATCCATAATACTTAGCACCGAGAGGAGAACCTCTCGCTTGCCATCCAGAGTCGCAAACGATGTGAAGTATGACACGCGTCATGTCCTGGTGAGGTCAGAAACAAAGTCTGAGATAGCCGCGCCGATAGTTCGCTACGACAATAAAGTGATAGGCGCAATTAATTTGATAACCGTATCATTTTGAACAGACTTTCTATCTATTCGAGCATAGAGTATTGTCGCCAATTAGAAATCCCTGAGTAAGCTACGTCCGTGAAACACGAACACGGGCAATAACTTTCCTCACTCACTACTGTCACTCCTACTCAAGCAAACTTGGGTGAGGAGGCTGATATGAGTAAAACGGTTTTCGCGTCGGAAGGCGATACTTCGGGCGCGGTTGTTGAAAAGCGGAAGCGTATCTTGTGCGCTGATGACCATGATGATACCCGCGCAATGATGATGGCTTTGCTTGGAATGCAGGGCTATCAGGTAACAACCACAGGCAGCTTAACTGATGCTGCTTGAGAATCTGCGATTCAACTTTGGCGAGGACTCGAATGAGCCGGAGTTCGCGCGACAGCTCGGTCAATTATGCGATGTTTATTGCAATGATGCTTTTGCGCTGGCGCATCGCGGGATGGCTTCAACGGTGGGAATTACTCGGTATGTGCGCCCTGCAGTAGCAGGACTGGGATTGGCGCGCGAGTTGATGATGATTGAAGCAGTGCTCGAAAACTTGGCCAACTGCTTAATGTTCAAGGGGCGGAACTCTCACTGCTCTTCGTGGCTGATGGCACAGAGAAGATCACATGGCAGACTGAAGCCAGGCAGATTTTTTCTACAACTAATGCCGCGCTCGCCCGGCACGGATTAACGGCACACCGTCAATTAATGGTTGAGGGCGATCCTGCGGATGAGATTTTGAAATTTGCAGCTAAGGTGGGTGCCGACCTGATAGCAATGGGATCACATGGTCGGACAGGAGTGATGCGACTATTGATGGGGAGCGTCTCGAAGAAGGTGCTCGATCAAGCCAGGTGCCCTGTGCTTATAGTGCGAATCCCTGATGAGGAGATGGCAAGAGCTGGGATGCTTGAGGCCAGATGAGCCGGTGCAGGAACTCAGATCTTAGATCTCGACATTGAGAAGTGATTGTTAGCCTCATCTGACCAACTATGACGAGGTGGAGGTAGAACTAGTATGAAAAGGATGAAAATACTGATCGCTTATGACGGCTCAAGTCATGCCGATGCGGCGCTGGATGATTTGGGGCGGGCGGGATTGCCGCCTGAAGCAGAGGCGCTGGTTATATCGGTAGCCGACGTATGGATGTGGCCGCCACCCACGGATGACGCACGCGGTTTACGCGCGGAAGAACTGGACATCATCGGCTTGAAAAAAGCACGGGCACAATCAGAACAAGCCGTAGAGGAGGCTCGGAAGCTAGCAGCTCAAGCGAGCGAGCGGGTTAAAGCAGCCTTCCCCTCTTGGAAAGTGGACGCCGAAGGCTATGGCGATTCGCCCGCGTGGGCCGTGATTAATAGGGCTGGTGAATGGGGAGCAGACCTTATTGTTGTGGGATCACAGGGCCGCTCCGCGCTGAGCCGGTTAATACTAGGAAGCGTGTCACAGAAGGTTCTCTACGAGGCGCGCTGTTCTGTCCGAATAGCGCGCGCCAACTCCAAGGAGGATGACTCTCCGCTCAAACTTGTTATTGGTGTAGATGGCTCGCCGGGGGCTGAGGCTGCGGTGGATGCCGTGGCAGCGCGCGACTGGCCGAGCGGCACGGAAGCACGCGTGATCACCATTCATTCCCTACAAACGATGTTAGCAATCGGACATTTCATACAACCAGTGTTAGTGGCGGCCAGAGAACACGTTGATGATAGGAACGCGTTAGCTCAAAGTATCGCCGATCTCTCCGTAGAAAAGCTCCGCGCGGCCGGGTTTGTGGCTTCAACAGTAGTCAGAGAAGGAGACCCTAAGCTTGAATTACTCGATGAAGCCGAGAGGTGGCAGGCCGACTGCATATTCGTCGGCGCGAGGGGGCTGAGACGCATCGAGAGGTTCCTGCTGGGCAGCGTGTCGGCGGGCGTGGCTGCGCAGGCGAATTGCTCGGTTGAGGTTGTACGTACGCCGTAAGCATCATCCCCGGATACTGGCATCAGAGACAATCTGTGATGGTTTCATTGCAGACATGCAAAGAAGAGGGAGTGTCGGCGGTACCTTGATCTGACGTTGAGGATTTCAGCACGATGGATGCATTATACTCTCGTCACGGTTAATACCTGAATTCGCACATAGGAGAACGCCATGCAGTCGGACGGATCCCGTATCCCGGACTCGCAAAAAGCGAGTGCGAGAGTTGCTTTGGAAAAGTACGGATACTCGAAAGATGACTTCGAGTGGGTCCATAGCGGGAAGAGTCAAATGCCAGGCGGGGAGACTGTCTACGTCATATACAAACCCACTGGTTTTAGGCGGATGTATGACGGGGCGAGCTGGGAAACTGAGTTCGAAGAAGACTTAAAGAACCAAATCTTCAAGCCTGGGTCATAGTGGATTATCCTGGTCATAGGTCTTACTTATGACGTAGGACTTATTACCTTTTAACATCTGAGCCAGGCAGCGACTGAATTCTTTCGAGCACGGTAGCCACCATGCGGTCACAGCGAGCGCCCATAAATTGAAATGCCGATGCCGTGGCCGCTCCGGTCTGTGCGTATATATCTTTACGCAGCAGGGAGCGTGCCCTGTGCAAGCGGACCTTCACCGCCTCTTCGCTGAGATCGAGACACTCGGCTGTCTCTGCCGTACTCATCTCTTCGACCTCCCGCAACATGAAGACTGACCGGTAAGTCTCCGGCAGCCTTTCTACGGCAGCCTCCAAGACTATTCTCATTGTATGAGTCAGCACTTCTTGTTCAGGAGATGGCGTTTTGGATTCCAGGTTCATGCCATCCTCCATTGACCCTGACGCGGCGTCAATCTCTACGAGCCTCTGGCGGCTGCGCGCCCTGGCCAGCGCCTCGTGCACCGCGATCTTAGTGAGCCACGTCGAAAACTTGGCTCGGCCATCAAATTGATCCAGATGCATATAAGAGCGAACATAAGCATCTTGCGTCACGTCCTCGGCCTCTGTGTCGTTGCCCAAGATAGAACGGGTTACACGGTATAGCCGCTGGTTATAACGACGCATCAGTATCTCAAAAAGGGCCGTCTCGCCCGCCCTCACCCGCTTGACGACTTCTTCGTCGGTCAACGCGCTTGCCGCTGCACCAATTGCTGCCGTAGTCACCATGTCATATCACTCCTAAATCCAGCTCCTTTGTATTTACAAGCCCCCTATATACAGAGTCTCTATCTCATAAAAGGTTACAAACTTTATTTCGTTGCGGTTTTGTAACCAATCCTCTCATAAAAACTCTATTAGGGTAGGAGGAAAAAAGCCATGTCAATACCTGATAACAGACTGAACTCTGCCTGGTGGGCGCTCCGCGTAGGCCTGGGCGCTGCTGCATTTCTGGCAGGATTGGATAAATTCTTTAACCTTCTCACCAACTGGGAGATGTACCTTAGTCCACTGGCAGAGCGACTGCTCCCCATGAGTGGAACGACCTTCATGCACGTAGTCGGCGTAATAGAGATGATCGTAGGGCTTATGATTCTGACCCGATGGACACGCATAGGCAGTTATGTCGCCATGCTCTGGCTTGTTGTAATAGCGGTCAATCTGATCACCACCGGAAAGTTCTTTGATGTCGCGGTGCGTGACCTTGAGATGGCAATCGCGGCTTACACGCTCGCGCGTCTTACAGAGGTGAGGCAACCGGCCACTGAGCAAGAGGCGTTGCCGCTCGGAGGGCATACGTCCTATAGCGCGCTAACCCGCTAGCCCAAGCAAGAGGAAACGATGTCAGCCAGATGAAAGGGGAACTATGCCTGTTAAGAAAGCTCTCTCTTTAGCCGTAATGCTCGTGGCGCTGATTGGTATGGCTTTGATGCTTGTCAGCGGGAGCCGCGCTGAAGATGCTGGACGAAATCCAACATGTATCCGAGACACACCCTTACCGGCATATGAGCCTGAGCACGGTCGGGAAGGTTGCCGAAGCGAGATTGCCGACCGAACTCGGTGATTTTCAGATCGTCGGCTACCGATCGCTCACCTCAGCCGAAGAGTTCATCGCACTGGTCAGAGGTGTTCCGCGCCCTGATCGCGCCAGTCTTGTCCGCATTCACTCACAGTGTTTGACGGGGGACGTGTTCGGCTCGACCCGCTGCGACTGCGGCAAACAACTTTACGAGGCCATGAGGCTTATAGCAGCCGAGGGAGAAGGCGCGATCATCTATCAACAACAGGAGGGGCGCGGCATAGGCATCATCAACAAGATCCGCGCCTACGCGTTACAGGATGAAGGCGCGGATACAGTCGAAGCAAATGAGCAGTTGGGCCTTGATGTTGACAGCCGACGTTACGAGCAATGCGCAGAGATACTCTGCGACCTCGGCTTCTGGAAGGTGCGCGTATTGTCGAACAACCCGGCCAAGATTCGGGCGCTCAAACAGTGTGGACTTGAAGTCATCGAGCGCATTGCGCTGGAGGTCAATCCGGCGGATGATGCCATGCGCTACCTGCGCACTAAGAAGGAGCGAATGGGCCATCTGCTAAACCTAGTTTGATTTCGAGGTAATAACCGGCAATTATTCACCTCGAGACTCCAAGAATCCAGCTTGCCCTCGCCATTGACTGATAGCGCTTGAACATACTAACTTAATAAGAAGGATGATTTCTATAAATTGTTTCACCTGCCTCGATTAAGAAAACGGATAGTGCCGATTGTTGACGCGCCGTTTACAAATAGTGGGAGGAAGTAGTCATGAAAAGCATTGGGGTTCTAGCCATAATGTTAGCCTCAGCGATCGCGTTTCCAGTATACGCAAACGACGACAACCCGAATCTGATTAAAGCGGCCAAAATGGGTGATGTCGAAGCAGTGAAGATCTTATTGGGGAAAGGCGCTGACGCGAACGCTAAAGACGGCAATGGCAGAACGGCTTTGATGGAGGCGGCTTACTGGGGCCGCCTGGAGGCGGTCAACCTGCTCCTTAATACAGGTGTTGACACCAACGCGAAAGACAACCAGGGGAATACGGCATTGATCTTGGCGGCCCAACCGGGACATATAAAAATCATTCAAGCTTTGTTGGGCAAAGGTGCTGAAACGAAGGCTAAGAACGTACAAGGGCGTACGGCGTTTATAGAAGCCGCGGCGAGAGGGCATGCGGATGTTATGAAAGGCCTGATTGAGGCCGGCGCAGGCGTGAATGATGTAACGGAAACCGGTCGTACAGCATTGATGCTTGCAGCCTATTGGGGACATACCAACATAGTCCAGGCGCTGCTGGAGAAAGGCGCAGACGTGAAGGCTAAGGATAAGGACGGATACACTGCGCTAGATTATGCGAGAAGCCAGAAGCACAAAGAAATAGAAGAGTTGCTAACCAAATCAAAAGCCGGTCAGCAGTGAAGTTCTATCGGTCTTATAAAGTACCGAATTACTTCAACTAAAGTACCGAATTACTTCAACAGCCGGGGCGAGGCCGAGAAATATCCAGTCTTTTCGACTTTAGCCGCGCGCTCGGCGGCATTCTCGGCGTGGTCCTCCGGGCCATGCGCCTCGGCTTTGGCTATATGCAGTGCGGAGCGGATCAGCGCCAGGTGAGTAAACCCTTGCGGGTAGTTCCCTAATAGCTCGCCGCTTGCCGGATCGATCTCTTCGGCGAGCAAGCCGAGATCGCTGGCGTAACCGGCGATCCTCTCGAACAACTCGCGCGCTTCATCAAGCCTGCCCTGAAGCGCGAGATTATCAACCAGCCAGAAACTGCACATGGCGAAGGTAGCTTCGGCCCCCGGCAGTCCGTCTTCTGTCAGATAGCGATAGACAAGCCCGTGCGAGGTCAACCTTTCCTGTATCCTTTCAACCGTAGACCGCATGCGTGGGTCGGTGGCGGGCAGAAAACCTGTGAGTGGAATAACAAGTGCGCTGGCGTCGAGTGATTGCTTTCCAAAAGCCTGCGTGAATGCGCCTATATCCTTGTTGAACCCCTCAACGAGGATTGCTTGGCGGATCTCGTCGCGAGTCCTCATCCATAGACCCGCGTCCTGGGCTTTGCCCAAACGTCCGGCCATTCGTGTGGCGCGGTCAAGCGCCACCCAGCACATCAGCTTCGAGTAAAGAAAGTGGCGTGGGCCGCCCCGCACCTCCCATATGCCCTGGTCAGGCTCGCGCCATCGCCTGACTGTCTCGTCAGCCATGAAGCTCAGCTCATCCCACCACTGCGCGCGGACAGGTTGCCGCATATGTTCATGATAGAGGTGCGCCGCGTCGAGCACTTCGCCATAAATGTCGAGTTGCTTCTGATCGAAAGCGGCGTTGCCGATTCTAACAGGGCGAGATCCTCTGTAGCCCTCCAGGTGATTGAGCGTATACTCCGGCAGATGGGACTTGCCGTGAATTGTGTACATGATCTGCATCTGACTGTGGCACGTGATGCATAGACTATCGAGCCAGTTGAAGAAGTCTGTCGCTTCCTCAAAGTATCCGAGCAGTTGTAGCGTGTATAAAATGAGGGCCGAGTCCCGCAGCCACGTGTATTGATAATCCCAGTTGCGGACCCCTCCAATCTGTTCCGGCAGAGAGGTCGTCGGCGCAGCGACAAGTGCACCAGTCGGCTCGAATGTCAGCAACTTGAGCGTGAGCGCACTACGGCGCACAAGATCACGATACGGCCCATCGTATCTACAGTCGCTCCACCACTCCTGCCAATAACGGAGCGTTCGCTCAAGCTCCCGTTCGCCGTCGGATGGTAAAAGCTTTATGTCCACGGCAGCCGCATCAGCATAATAAAGGAGTGAAACCCAGACGCGCTCGCCTTCGGACAACCGAAAACGCCCAACCAGCGTGCCCGCGTCATCCTGTTTAAGTTGAATCGGGCAGATGAGCGCGAGGGCCTCGCAGCCGCAGGTGGCAATCGCGCCGCCTTCGCGCAGAGCGACGGTGGTCTCGGCCCGCGCATAATCGAAGGTTGGATGAAAACTGATCTCGACTTCAACGCTGCCAGACAGCCCCTCCAACAATCTCATGATGTTATGCCTTGACCCGATGTCCTCGCCTATATGGCTTTCCGTCAGCCTCTCGACGGGCATAAAGTCAGTCAAACGAAACCGACCGCCATCAGTGCTGAAGGTGGTCGCAAGGACACTGGTGGGTCCGGCATATGAGCGCGTCACCCGGTAATCTTGCGCCGGGCTGATCTGAAACCAACCGCCTTTTCTTTGGTCAAGCAGGCGGCAAAAAAGGGCAGGGCTGTCGAAGTGAGGCCAGCAGCACCAGTTGATTGAGCCATCGCTTGCGACCAGCGCGGCCGTGTGCGCGTCGCCTATCAGCGCGTAGTCGCGTATGGGGCGGTAGTCTCTTTCATCCCTGCTCGTCATTTCCATGACTAATGCTACAGGATGAATTTGAGAGACTCAAATTTGCCCTCAGACGTTCTTGAATTCGTTAGCTAAATAGCGTCAATCCACGGATCATTATTGACCACAGCGATACCCCTTAGAGATTTCGCTAAGCCGATGCGTCCAAGGGAATAGTAGCGATTTATCTAACACCTCTTGGATTCTCTTGTCATTACCTGGCAACAGCAATACTGCATATCGGCTTTGCCATAGCGCAATAGATCAGCTAGCTACGAACTGTATACCGGTACAAAACTCGCAACAATTGCTCCGTCGCTAGCTCGGTCTGGTTGCCTCTGATTGAGAAGGGGTAAGAGGCTAGTCATTTCTGTAAGCAATGAGGTAAAGCATGGGCGCTAGAGGTTGGAAGCTGACATGAGCGATACCTTATGGTGTGGACGGCGGTTTCGCACTTTCAATATTGTTGATGAGTTCAACCGAGAAGCCTTGGCGAATGAAGTAGATTTAAAATTGAAGTAGATTTAAACTTGCCGGCTCAGCGAGTCGTCAGAGTGTTGGAGAGAGTTGCTTTGTGGCGAGGTTATCGGCAGAAGTTGCGTCTCGACAATGGGCCGGAAATGATTTCCATGGCTTTAGCAGAATGGGCTGAGGCACATGGTGTAAGTTTGGAGTTTATCCTATCAGGCCAATTGCTTTTACGTTTATACTTTGTGGAATTGAAATTTGTGTCAGGAAAGAGAGGTGAAGAATATGAACCATACAACAGACGACCAACCCACATTAAGACAAGACCCTTTGGTAGGGACGGTTCTTGAAGGCCGCTACAAAGTAATGAGCCTTCTAGGGCGAGGAGGAATGGGGAAAATCTACTTGGCAGAACAAGTGGCTACTGGGCGAAAAGTTGCCATAAAAACAATGCTCGCTTTAGACATGGACGAAGACGATCAGCTAGTTAAGTTCTTCCGCCATGAAATTAAGGCTTTAGCAAAACTCAATCACCCTAACATTGCTCAAGTATACGACGCTTCAACTACTAGCTCCTTTTTTTATATTGCCATTGAATATGTTGAAGGTGAAACATTACGCGACCGCCTAAAGCGTTGTGGAAGATTAATGATTGAAGAAGCTGTACATATTTTGCAAGAAGTTTGCAGCGGGCTACACGTAGCGCACCAAATGGATATCATCCATAGGGACATTAAACCCGAAAATATAATGCTTACCTCTGATCTAGATGGGTCGCCACATGCAAAAATCCTCGACTTTGGAATCGCTATTGTAGAGAGAATATCTGCTATGGAGAACCCTACCGGAGTAGGCGAGTTTGCAGGCACTGTTGCTTATATGTCCCCCGAGCAGGCTGAATCAGAGAAACTGACTCCTCTATCAGACATATATAGCCTTGGCGTAGTTGGTTATGAAATTCTCACAGGAATAAATCCATTTGCAACTTCAAGGAGTCCTATTCAAGTCGCAATGAATCATGTAACTTTAACGCCTCCAAGAATGCGCGACTCAGTACCAGATATTCCCTCTTTTATTGATGAGGCTATAATGAAAGCGCTTGAAAAAAGCCCGCGCGACCGCTTTGCAACTGCCAAGGGATTTGCTAATGCACTTGAAACAGCTTCAGCTAATTCTTAATGACTTAAGGCGAGCCTAACAATCGGTTCCAGCGGAGGCCGCGAAGCGAATTTCGCATGGTTCATTTGAGTACTCGACGCGGCCCCGATAATGCGGAGCGTTAGACCGCTTACGCGATCCTGGTGCCCTAAACAAATGGGTATGATGATGTATAATTCGACGGGGAAGATTTCACAGGAGTTATTATGGAAGGCATTCAATTTGTGACGAATGATAAAGGCGAAAGAGTTGCTGTACAGATTGACCTGCGTAAGTATGGCGACATTTGGGAAGATGTTTACGACAGCCTGACGGCTCGCCAACGCGCTAAAGAGCCCAGGGAAACCCTTGCTTCCGTTAAGGCGCGCCTCATTAAACAAAGAAAACTGAATGGCTAATTACTCGATCAATTTTGCACGATCTGCTCGGAAAGAACTGGAATCTTTGAATGCGTCTGTAGTCGAAAGAATCTTTCCGAAGATAGAAGCGCTAGCAAAAGAGCCACGTCCGAAGGGGTGTCGTAAGCTGCGAGGCGAAAAGAATCTATGGCGGATACGTGTAGGTGATTATTCGACATCGGGGAGCCGCCTATGAGTAAAATATTATCCTACAAACGCGGTCTAACTACTGCATTCACCCGAGCCCGCGAAACGAGTTTCGTATGGTTTCTCTGAGTGCCGTGCGCGGCCCCGATAATGCGGAGCGTTATACCGCTTGACACCCTGCTCTTGACCAAATACTGGACTTAGGTATATACATAGGCTAAACATAGTATGAAGGAGTTGCTGTATGGTTGCAAAAGTCCAAAGGTGGGGGAACAGTCAAGGCTTACGGCTCCCGAAGCACATCTTAGAAACCGCCGACATCTCTATTGGAGATGATGTTGAAGTGATTCCCCAAGAAGGCCAAATCCTTATTAAGAAGGTATCCAAACGAAAATTTGATCTAGCAGAAATGGTCTCCCGCATGCCTCGCAACCATAAAGCTGGCGAGGAATCTTTCGGCAAGCCTGTAGGCAAAGAAGAGTGGTGAATGGCAAAGTACGTCCCTCAAAAGGGAGATTTCATCGCCCTGTCATTTGATCCTCAATCTGGACACGAGCAGAAAGGACGGCGACCTGCGCTGGTTGTCAGCAACTACTTGTTCAATAAACATACCGGATTGGCGATTGTCTGTCCTGTTACGAACACGAATAAAAATATACCATTTCATCTGCCGGTTCCAGCCTCATCATCACTGACTGGCCTCGTGATGGTAGATCAGATTAAGTTGATTGACTATATGGCAAGAAAAGCCAAGTTCATTGAGAAAGCAGCGGACGAGCTAGTGGAAGATGTCCTTGAGGTTTTAGACGTATGTACCAAGTAGCGGTCTAACAAGCGCATGCAACGGAGGCCGCGGGCCGTGCTAAATAAGTGTGTTGTACGAAATGGTGTAGGGTTTACGCCCCTGTTTCATCGTCGCCATCGTCATCTGGCTTTGGAGCATCAATCAACAGCTTATACATATACTGAATGACTTGGAGCAGCTTGCCGTCCGTCATGCCTGGATGGGTGCTAAGTCATCACTCATCGCTTTGCCCCCCCATAGTATTCGCGCCAAGCCTCTTCATACGGCCCCCGCGACACGCGCCTCCGTCGTCTTGCTTTTTGCCTTCGCTCCATCTCTACGACTTCCCAATAACGCTGATATGCGCCCTGCAAGGCAATGGAATCATCATCCCTGCGCCTCGCAGATTCAGACGGCAGCTCGAATTCGGGTGTTAGATCGTCGCTCATCGCTTATTGCTCCAATCTTCGCCCCTGGCCCGTTCATAGATATTCAGCCCCCCGCTGTTGAACGCCTGCGCGCGCCGTCGCTCGCGATCCTTTGCTTCCCAATAACGCTGATACATACCCGCTTCATCAATAGGCTTGCGCTCCTGCTCGGCTGGTATCTCAAACTCCGGTGATAATGGTTCCTGATTACGCATCAAAATACCCTCCTACCTTTGACGCGGCGGCTCAAAGGCGTAAACCGTCGCGTCTTGATTCGCTTCGCCTCTTCCTCTTTTCTTATCTCGTGAAAGCGGAAATATGCCGTATAGTCAGCCATCGGTTGTTTCTTAGGCTCAGGCGGGCCAGGCAGTTCAAACTCCGGTGATAACTCTTCACGCTCTTTCATAGCTTCACCAATGCCGCTCCGGTTCATCGCCCCACCCATCGAGCGATTGAAGCCAGCTTTTAGGCTCGTCGTTTCTCAATCTCTCTTCTTCTTCCGCATAGCGTAGAGGCAAGGCTGTAATCGCCGCTTCCCTTGCCACCGCATCCACGTATACAACTCCCATCGCCTGATCGTGGAGTTCCCGATAAAGGAGCGTGCAGCGTTCCTCATACGAGAGCCGCTTAATCATATAGAAGCAATAGCCCATTAGCGCGCGGTCGCAATCAATAATATCGTCGTCTTTCTTGGCCGCTTCTTTCTCTTCGCCCTCACTCGTTTCTCTTGCCCTGTGTCTTGGATATTCCCAACGGGTGCGAGCCATGCCGAATTCGTCTTTAGCAGGCTTAACTGCGAGCTTCCCTGACTTGTCCACATACAATTCACCTTGACCATCAGCGACAATATATAAAGCTCTCGGCCTACCCCGTAGATGCTGGCCCCAATGCTTCAACCCACAGATAAGACAGAGCGGCTTTACAGTTGGTCGCTTATCTAACGGCGGGATAGTTCTCGAATCAATACGGAACGGGTGAAATTGCGTGTAATCAATCTGATGGAATTCTTGAAGGTGTAGAATGCCCTCTTTCGCCTGTTTCGTGTCAATCTGTCAGAAGCTCAACCCCTCAAGGTCGCGGTGATCTCTCCAGTATGCCGTCGCTGCTTCGGGCCGTTCGTGCGAGTTCAACCGATACTCAATACTAAGGTGCTTGCTGTCATGCCTCGACTTAATGCCGAGCGACTTTTCAAAATCTGGGCAGGCTCCGCAGTCCCGTTTGTCTTCTTCTGCTCTACGGTGATGGATTTAATAAACCTACCAAGCCCCCGCTCGCGTATATCGTCAATACTGATTCGTCCATGCTCGTCAAACAAGTCTGAAATATCGGAGCGCATTGAGATTCGCTCCCCTATCGGCAAGGGCGGCATGGGCGAAGTGTGGCTCGCCGCGCCGGGCCGACGGCGACGCTTAATGGTTTTAGATCGTATTGAGTTTTCCGCCTGACCTGAAGCCGCTAGGCAGCTTTGCGCTCTCACCGGGAGTGCCTCGCTTTTGGGAAGACGGTTTCCCAAAAGCGAACATATCTCGATTTTGAGCCGGGCGGCGCGCCGCTCTCGAACCCGGTAAACCTCCTTCATCCTGCCGATTAGCCTTTTAGTTGACCGGATGACAAATAAAGATTCCGAATTATCGTATGGCATAAGATTTTCCTAGTAGAACTTAGACCCAAAACGCTGTTAAATGGCCGAGTTGTGATTTATCGAAAATCGGCAGAGGAGATTTTATGGAGAATCTTGTGCAAGACCTTCGTTACGGCGTGCGGATGCTTCTGCAAAAGCCCGCTTTCACATTTGTGGTAGTGCTGGCGCTGGCTGTAGGGATCGGGGCAAATTCGGCCATCTTTAGCGTAGTAAACTCCGTCTTACTGCGCCCGCTCCCTTATGCCGACCCCGAGAGGCTCGTGATGATCTGGATGGACAACAGCCGGATCAACATAGCCGAAGACTGGCACTCATTTCCCAACTACACCGATTACCGCGATCACAACGAGGTGCTCGAATTGATAGCGGCCTTCAACAATCGAAGCTTCAACATCACCGGGACGGGCGAGCCGGAGCGTGTTCAAGGCGCGTGGATGACCGGCAGCCTCCTGCCTCTGCTCGGAGTAGCCCCGGCGCTCGGACGGAACTTCTCATCCGAAGAAGAGCAGCCGGGAAAAGATCAGGTAGTCATAATTGGCCACGGATTATGGAAGCGGAGGTTCGGCGGCGACCCGAATATCCTGGAGCAGACGATCATGCTAAACGGCAGCCCTCGAACCGTGATCGGCGTGATGCCGCAGGGCTTCGCTTTTCCGGCGAAAGACTCGGAGATGTGGGTGCCAATCGCTCTGACCCAGCAACAGATGGCTGCTCGAAATTCCATCGCGTATCAGGTGATCGGCAGGATCAAACCGGGCGTCACATTCGGGCAGGCGAAGGCCAATCTCGAGACGGTCAACAGGTGGATCCTGAATCAGAACCCGAATCAGGAAGGGTACGGCGTCAACCCCGTGCCGTATCACGATCAGGTGGTGGGGTCGGTCCGCCCTGCCTTGCTTGCCCTGCTGGGAGCGGTCGCCTTCGTGCTGTTGATCGCCTGTGCAAACGTCGCGAACCTCCTGCTTTCGCGGGCCGCCGCGCGGTCGAGAGAGATTGCCATCCGTACCGCGCTCGGGGCAGGACGCGCTCGGATCATACGCCAGCTGCTCACGGAGAGCCTGCTTCTCGCGCTTATCGGCGGCGGGATCGGGTTGCTGATCGCCTTCTGGGGGCTCAACCTGCTGCTCGCCATAAGCCCGTCGGATCTACCGCGACTCGACCAGATCACGATAGACCGCCGCGTGCTCGGGTTCACGCTAGGAGTATCTTTGCTGACGGGGTTGATCTTCGGGCTTGTTCCCGCCTTGCAGGCTTCGAGGCCCGACCTGACCGAATCGCTCAAAGAGGGGGGTCGCGGCTCGTCGGGCGGGCTCCAGGGCAAGCGAATTCGCAGCGGGCTCGTCGTCTTTGAGGTAGCGACCGCGCTCGTGCTATTGATTTGCGCGGGGCTGATGATAAAGAGCTTCCTGAACCTCCAGGAGGTGAAGCTGGGCTTTAACCCCGACAGGCTGTTGACGGTTAGATTGCAACTTTCGGGCACGAAGTACCGCGAGGATGTGTCCGCCACAAATTTTTATAAACAACTTCTGGAGCGCGTCGAAGCTATGCCGGGAGTCGAATCGGCCAGCGCGATATTGACGCTCTTTTTGAGCAAGACGCCGAACTCTACAAACTTCACGATCGAAGGCCGCGCGCCGTTTGCGCCTAACGAACAGGTCGAAGTGCCCGTCGATATCGTCACGCCGGGCTTCTTCAAATCGGCGGGAATCCCGCTCGTCGGCGGGCGTGAGTTCACATCGCAAGATGGCAGCGACACGCCCAATGTCGTCATCATCAACGAGACGATGGCGAAGCGGTTCTGGCAGGGCGAAGACCCCATAGGCAGGCGGTTCATGTACGGCACTCCCGGGAACGGCGATCCGCAGTGGATGACGATCGTCGGCGTAGTAGGCGACGTCCGCCGGACAGGCTTCGACGCGGAGGTGCGACCGGAGACTTTTCTGCCTCACGGGCAGGCCCCTGCCAGAGGAATGATGTTGATGGTCAGGTCCACATCAGATCCCGCGAGCCTGACGGGCGCGGTGCGCGAGGCGGTTCGCTCGATTGACGGAGACCTGCCGGTCTTCAGCGTCAAGCCTATGGACGCGCTGTTGGGCGATATGATGGCGCAACGCCGGTTGAATATGCTGCTGTTTGCCATACTCGCGGGAGTCGCATTGGTTCTGGCGGCGGTCGGCATCTACGGCGTCATCGCGTACTCGGTGACCCAGCGCACGCACGAGATCGGCATTCGTATGGCGTTGGGAGCGCGGCGGAGGGACATAGTCAAGATGGTCGTCAAGCAAGGTGTCGCGCTTGCCGCCGGAGGCGTAGGGATGGGAATCCTCGCATCGGTCCTTCTGACGCGATTGATGGCCGCTTTGCTCTACGGCGTGAGCGCGACCGACCTCGTCACATTTGTCGCAATCTCTGTGCTGCTGACTCTGGTCGCCGTGGTGGCAAGCTTCATCCCGGCCCGCAGGGCAACAAGGGTAGATCCTATGATCGCGTTGCGATACGAATAGGGGAAGTGGAGTTGACCCGGTTTCGTGGACAAACGAAGATCAATCAGAAAGGAGTCCACGATGACAGGAACACACCCACCTTATCCAGAAGAGTTTCGACGCAGAATGATCGAATGGTCAGAGCCGGGCGAACTCCTCAGCAGTTGGCCAAGGAGTTCGAACCCTCTGCCCAGGCCATTCGTAATTGGGTCAAGCAGGCTGATCTCGATCAGGGACTGCGAGACGATGGCCTAACCACTACCCAGCGAGATGAGTTGCTGCATTTGCGGCGAGAGAATAGAAGCCTCAAGGAAGAACGCGAGATTCTAAAAAAAGCCGCGGCCTGGTTCGCTCGCGAGACAAACTCCATACCAGACGGGTCTTTGAGTTCGTGAGAGCCAACCAGGCATCTCATCCAATCGCAACGATGTGTCGTGTGCTTGAGGTCTCAAAAAGTGGTTATTACTCCTGGCACTCTCGGCCACTGTCAAAGCGCCAGCTTGAGGACTCGGCTCTTTGTCAAAGGATCGAAAAAATCCACCGGCAATCGAGAGGCACATATGGATCACCTCGTCTGCAGCAAGAGCTGAAGGCTACAGGGAACGCACACGGGCGGAAACGGGTAGCTCGCTTGATGCGCCTGACCGGCCTTGTCGGAGTAAGCCGCAGAAAGTCAGGCAAAACAACGCATCGGGACCCCTCAGCTAGACCAGCATCCGACCTGGTGAAGCGTAACTTCTCAGCCAACGGGCCGGACCAGCTCTGGGTTGCGGATATAACATATGTTGCGACATGGGCAGGGTTCCTCTACCTGGCGGTCGTGCTCGACGTGTGGAGTCGGAAGGTAGTCGGTTGGTCAATGAGAACAAGCCTGAAGGTTGAGATCGTCTTGGAGGCGCTGGAGCAGGCCCTGTCGGGAGGTAATCCATCACTCGGATCAGGGGAGTCAGTACACTTCTATAGCGTTTGGGAAGCGATGTCGGGAGGCAGGGGTGAGGCCATCAATGGGGAGGGTGGGAGATTGCTACGATAATGCGATGTGCGAAAGTTTCTTCGCTACTTTGGAATGCGAACTGCTGGATCGAGAGAGATTCCGAACTATAAGGGAAGCGAGGATGGCAATCTTCGACTTCATTGAGGGGTGGTACAATACGCGCCGTCGGCACTCTGCAATCGGGTATCATTCACCTGTAGAGTACGAAAGGCTTCACCCGAAGAGCGCGTAATGCTCAAGTGAGAAACTGTCCACCAATCCGGGGCAAGCTCAGCCATACTACTTAAGGCACTTCAGACAAATGATCCTGAGGTGCGATTCTTTGTAGCTCTGGCAATTTGGGAAATTGAGGGGCAGGCCAAATTAGTTGTTCCTGCATTGACTGAAGCGCTAAAGATTCGGCGTGGGTCTGTACGCCGATGGGCAGCAGCAACTTTGGGAAAAATTGGATCAGATGCAATTGATGCTGTGCCCGAACTGCTTAAAGCCTTGGAAAACGCAAATGAGGATGACCGTTCTTCGTTCATAGAAGCTTTGACGAATATTGATCCAGGGCTGAGTGAGACTTTAAATCCCGACCAGCTATAAATAGATTCTCAAGCAGCTAATACATTAAACCTGATGCGTGATAAGGCTTGAGGAGGCTAAGTTTGAGAGCAGGAGCAAACTTGATGTCCTTGTACCGTAAACTAGCCCGTAAGCCAAAACAGTTTCTCGCCGTAACCGGCATGAACCTACATCAGTTTCAAGCCCTGTTGCCGCAGTTCGAACAAGTTTATGACAAGCTCGAACGGCAGCGTAAACAGAAAGTCGTGCGCACTGGCAACGAGCGACAACGCCAAGTTGGTGGTGGCGCACACTTCGCCAACCAATTGCCTGACCGACTGCTGATGTTGCTGCTGTACTATCGGCTCTATCTGACCCAGGAGTTTATGACTCTATTGTTCAAGGCCGAAGATAAGAGCGTCATCTGTCGTGGCATAAAGCAGATGCGCCCGGTCTGCGAGGCGGTCTTGCCAATCCCAACCATAGCACGAAGGCGTATCTTATCGCTGGCCGACAAGGAACAGAAGCGTCGCCAAAAGCGAATCGGCAGCGTTGATGAGTTTCGGCAAGCCTACCCTGAATTGACCTTCATCATTGATGGCGTCGAACAGCCCAAGCGCAAGCCTAAGAATAAAGATAAGCGCAAAAGCGACTACTCCGGCAAGAAGAAGCGGCACACGCGCAAACAGATTGTGATCGGCACACCATCGGGTATCATCATTGATCAAAGCCCATCGGTTGGAGGACGAGCACATGACTTCAAAGTGTTCAAGGACGATCACGCTGCGCGCGGCACCTGCAAGGAATTCAAAGACTATCGTGTAACGATGTACGGCGACAGCGGCTTTGACGGGATGGGCGATATGAACTTGCCTCTGAGTGTGCGACTGAATGAAAAAGCGAGGCGCAACCATCCACTGACACGTAAGCAGAAGGAGTTGAACCGACTGCGCAGCAGCACGCGCATCAAGATTGAACATACCTTCTCGCGGCGTAAGAAATATCAGATAGCAGCCGACATTTATCGCAACCGCGACGAAGACTACGATCAGACAATGAATATCGTAGCGGGTTTGGTCAATTTAAGAGCCTATGACAGAATCTTTCAAAGAACGGGGTTAGAGCTCTAATCCGAAGGACTGGGTAGGCAGCTTGGTCTTTCTTTAAGCTGTCTTATCACGCAACAGATTTATTGAAGAATTTCGCAAATATGACTTTCCTCTCTCGATGAACTGTTGTCCTTCAAAGACTTTCTCTTTAGAGGTAGCTTATGTTTTTGCTTTCATTTCGATAGATCTTGAGTGTCCAGACATACTGAGTAAGGAGTCAGGCTTTGCCCGACCCCTTACTCAATTTAGAATAGAGGCCTCAACGTATTAATGCTTAACTTTTTTGACTTCCACTCGTGCGATGGGTGTTCCTTTAGGCAAAAGGATACCGGGGAAATAGTTGCTTACTTCTCCCTGTTGCATATAATTCATCAACTCTCTATGGGCAGCCTCATCTACCCATTGCGCGACAATCTCAAACGAAAAGCCGACATCCTGTTCCTGACCTATGAATACATTTTGCATCCAGTCCCCATTTGCCTGGAGGTTTATCTCTCCGCCTTGCGGCCACCAAACGCTCAGCCCCCTTCTATGCGCAAAAACCCATAGATGCCTATCAGGAATTCTTCTACCGTTACCTTGGATTGTAACTATACGGCCAACACCCTCGCCCTCGGTCGGCGAAGTAACCCTTAATTCCCGATGTGCGTTTCTATCTATGAAGTCAAGAAGCTGATTACTCGCACCTGCCCTGATCAGCCTGCGAGTGATATCCGCAGTTAGTTGAAAATCGACTTTATACCGCTCAATTTGTTTTATGATCTCTTCCTCCCCAACAGAACTCTCCAACAACTTCACTATTTGATCTACACTGAACTGCTGCTGAGCATACACATCATGCAGAGTGGCAGCCACCCAGAAGGTTAATAGGGTGACAATCACCAAATACCTAGACACTGAAAGCGTTTTTCTTATGTTGTTCATAGTTCCCCCATCATTGAGATTTGAAGTCTGATAAAAGGCTATTGAATGCTGTTGCCGCTTCGTAATAGCCTTTGTGTTCGTAATGGCTTTTTGCTGCCTGTAGCTTAGATCTATCTATGTGAGCTTCGTCGAGGTAGCCTGAAGCTTCATTGAAGTAGTAAGCCGCCAGCTCCCAACTTTTTGCGTTGTAATACGCCCTTGCTCTCGTCAGTATCTCTCTGAACTTGCTCACCATAGAATCTTCTGCACGTCTGGCCTCTTCTCTTTCTCGATTTGTTTTACCTTCTTTTTGAATAGTTGAAAGAATCTGCCGTGTGCTACCTCCTCCGGCTTTACTCAAGACCTCTATAGCCTTGAGGCGTACACCAACGTCCGGGTCATTTTGTGCGAGTACTTCGGAGAACGCGAGCGCCAATTCCTTATCAACTCGCTCCAGCGTCATCAAGGCCAACTTTTTTTCTTTTTCTGATCCCTTCAGCAGGACTCCAATCAGTCCTGCCGCAAACTCCTGCTTCTGCACGTTTAGTTGGTTCTCAGCTAGTCCTTTCCGTAGGTCCTCTATGTTGTTTGCCTGTTGTTGCTGTTTGTCATTCAGTTCTTTTGCCAGGTGTATCTGGTTATAGCCGATTAACAAGCTTATCAATAAGGTTGCAATGCCGATAAAAAGTTTTCCCCAAACATCTGCTGCTTCGTTAAGCTGGCTGAACTTTTTCTTTGCGGGCTCTGCTTGATCGATCGCTTTTGTGTATCTCTCTTCAGTCGCTTTCGGCTCTCCGTCCCCCGAATCGCTTACAGGTTGGGCTTGAGTGACTTCCTTGTTTTTTGGAGGGATGAGTTCCAGGTTTTTTTCTATCGCTGACACAGCGGATTACCTCCTGTCCATTAAAATAATCGAATACAAAAGTGGAGCCTTAAAATAACGCTTCACCTTGTTTGATTTTGCCGCGTAACTGGATCCTGTATTCCTGAGCCACCGGGAGCACGGTAACCTTTGCGGGCCTGCACTGCCACGTTGTCCTTATCTACTTTTACACGAATTCGCCGGTAGGTTCCGTCGGAGGAATAGTTTTTAGGATAGTAGCTGAGAGAATATAGTTGGCCCAGTTCCTGAGCAATGCGAGAACAAGCCAGATGTAGATCAGGAAGCGAATCAGCTTCCTCATATCTTGCCCCACTGTTTTCAGCAAGCTGTCTCAGGTATGTCTTGCTGTAATGTAAGGAAGTGTAACGCGTAAAGTAATAAATGGGATAAACTAGCACCGATGATTCAATTACAAGGTCGAGCGTTTGATCGGCGGTTATGAATGAGCTTGCGGTATCTTCACCATCCGTAAGAAGGACGAGGCCCTTTCGCCCGGAAATTGAGTCAAATAGACTTGCAATTGAGTAAAAGACACTGTCATAAAGCCTTGTGCCATCTCCTGTGCGTGTTCGGTAGATTGCTTCGCGTAGCGTGTCCTTATCCGAAGTAAACTCGGAGTATACATTGATTGTGTCGTCGAACGTGACTATCATTACCTGATCTTGTGGCCGGATCATCTCAATAAATTGTTCAGTGGCATGCTGCATGTCGGCCAACCTGGACTGTGTGCTCCCAGAGGTATCCAGAAGCAAGATCAGATAAAATGGCGTATTGGCAGTCTCGAATTTGTCTATTTGCTGCTCTTGATTGTCCTCATAGATATGAAAGTCGGTGGGCGTCAAATCAGGTATGAACCTGTCGCCGTGAGTTAGGACCCTCACCGATGTTGTGACGAGAATAGTATTGAGCCTGATCGCCGATTCATCAGATGCCTCTGAAGGCTGCTCGCCCGACGGAGTTGCTGGATCAGGCCGGAGGTCAGAAAGGTCCAGTTTCGGCTGACGGGTATTGGGCTGAAGTGGTATGGGGAATTCGACTCTTCTGGGCAAGGCCACTGCGCTGGCGGCCGCAACCAGAACTGGGCCACCAGTCTTGTTATAGATGGCCTGACCCAGCGCGGATGATGCTGTATTAGCATTAACAGCCGGAACAATAGTGCTGCTCTGGTTAGAGGCCATGCCTAAAGAAACCAAGCTGTTAATATTACTATCTTGTACGGTTGGCTTTGCTACCAGCGCATTTGCAACAATAGTCGGGGCAGCATACTTCTTCCGGTTAGGGGTAAGCCCTGGCGATTTAGACTTAGTAACACAACACACCGAGCGCTCGGTTGTGACGGGCCTACCTTCTGAATGATAAACTGATAAACTAGCCCCTGTCCGCACGCCCTTTTGCTCGGATGAATGGATTTGATTAGGGAACGGTGCGGAAGCCTGACGCGCCGACTCGCCTTTCTTTGCGCCCTCACCCCCGCGCGTGAAGTAATACGATTGAAATGCGCAAGCGGCTATCACAAGAGCGGTTACAGCAAGCATGAGGTTGGGTGAGCATCGCCAGAATTGCGATCTAAAAGTCATAGCCCTTCTCCTTCCCGGTCGTATGTATTGATTGGGTAACCCGAGCATGCTGGATCCAGAAGCCTCCTGGTCCGTATCGATCTGATTTCTCAAAAAACCATCTTCTACAGATCCAGCGTTCATAGTAGGCACAGCGTGCGAACTTTGTTATATGTCATCCATAACTCATTGACATTGTCCGCTTTTTACCATACATACTAGGCGAGAGCTTAAGGCCCTCTATCGCGTTTCGTGGCTAGGATAAAGAGCAAGGTTTTTTATAGCAATCGCAATCTCTAACTCTGTATCGAGAGTTACACTTTAGCTGACTACTTTTTACCCATCTGCCGGAGAGTTCGAATATACGTTAACTAAACTAACTTAATAGGAGAGGCTTATGGACAGCTTTCTTAATAAACTTGCCGAACTCAAGTCATTAATGAAATCAGGACGATTCGATAATAGGTTGGTTACTAAGGCTGGAATCCTGGAAGATGTAATGGAACACCAAAAAGATGAAGTTGCGAGAGATATCATCAACTACTTAAAAGCCAAATGTATGATTGCAGAAGTGCTCGACTATTTCGGTCAAACCGAAAGAGCGCAAAGGCTGCTTGAGCCGGAAGGCAATACGAACCTTGAAGAACTCCAGCGGTTTTCGAAAGAATCTGGACGTCAAAACCCACGCGTTATACGCGATCGTATTCAATTCTGCCTGGTTCACGCCCAGGTTAATCTTTACAGAGAGCATTCTTATGGTCATTTTATAAGTCGAGTTTTGCTCTGTAAGGAGATCATGCGCAAGATAAGTAACTCTAAATTTCCTTGCTGGGGTACTCAGGCAAATATTGCTTACCAGATGGCTCGAGGCTATCGCCAGACAAACGAATTTGATCAAGCTGAGAAGTACTTTGCTGAAAGCATCAACTTACACTACGAGCGCGCTGAACAAAAGTGGGACAAGTATGAACAGGGTGGATATACATACGAGGAATGCCAGGAGGATATTTCTCATGCAAGATACAGGTCGGCAATCTCTTTGGGGCTTGGCCTAGGATGGGTGAACTTTACAAAAGGGCTACTCACATCAGCTCTTCGAAACAACATTATACCCGCACGAGTCATGCTCGCGCATAGTGGAGACCAAATCAACAAGGCTTATCTAGACATTATATTTGGCGCGATCAAACGTTGTTTGGCAGGAAATAATTCTAAAGAACTAGAATCGGTTATAAAACTGATCAACAAGTCATTATCGGTATTCAGTAGTATAGGCCATGACCGCTATCGCGCCAGATCAGCATACGAGTTGTCTTTAGCGCATTTGTACTTATCTTACATTTTCAAGAAGGAGCAGAACTCATCAAAGCGGAAAGAGAATATCAATAATGCTAGGGAGATGGCCCAAGAAGTATTAAGGATATCCGAGGCCATGAAAGATTGGAGATGGGTTTCAAACGCATATATTATTCAGAGCCGAATTGAGAGATGGGATGAGAAGTACCTGGAAGCGGAACGTCTTGCTTCGCGTGCACTGGAAACTGCTGAAGAAAATGAGCAGATACTTTGTATGATAGATGCGAGACTTGCAAGGGGAAAAGCAAGGTTCAAGCTGAATAGCTTTGAAGATGCACAGACTGATTTTGAAGAAGCGAAAAGCCTCAACAGGCTCTCTACATCACCTCGCTCGTCAAACCTTCCAGAACCGAGAAATCCGCGGATTCAGGCTGTATGTAATCTTAATCTTGCTCGTATCTATGTTCAAAAGAAGGATGAACGACAGGCGCGAGATTACTTGGCACAGGCCAAAAGTCGGCTCAGGAATATTGAGCACGTAATCATACATTCATTCGCGGATGCAGTTGAAAAAGCTATTGAGGGGCTCAAACCCGATTTCATTATCAAGGTTGAAGACGTTTTCAAAAGGGGGCGTGGTTACAGGTATTACGACAAAAAGCTTAAGGCATTCCTTATATACCAAGCAGGAAAGAATAATGAGAGCGAAGGAGAGATAGCCCAAAAACTAAAAGTTACTCGTAAGACGGTGAGAGAATGGAAGAGGAAAGCCACCAAAAAACCACGTAACATTGTTCACCGAGCGCGATAGGCTCGTCCTCAATTACATAGGATTTTGCATTTATGCCATAATTATCAGATTATATTGGTGAGTAGAATCTAAATCTCTCTGGCCCAGAGCTTTTTCTAACTCGTTTATTAAACTCACCCAGCAGCATTAAGAATCTCTAGTTGGATGTCTTAGCGCTAAATGGAGCAGAGAGCATCCCATTAATCATAAGCTTCAGATAAATATGGTAATTAGGCAAGCTGATTAAATCCTTTATCGAAAATTCTGGGTAGAATTCCTTCTCTAAAAGCTCTGCGTCAGTCACACCAAGACGGAAAGAAATAAGTGTCCCCACATTTCCCAAGATAGCATCCCTCACTTGTAGGTCGAGTTGCGACAGATACTGGTGAGCAAAGATCATATTCACTCGATATTTTCTTAACTCTGAAAGCATCGTAGCCAAGCTTAACGTAGTGAAGTTTTGAAATTCATCGAGGTATAAATAAAAATCTTTACGACTCTCTTCGGAAACATCAGCCCGGCTTAGGGCAGCTAACCCTACTCTCGTTACCAGTAGAGCGCCTAGCAGCGTTGCTGTATCTTCACCGATCTTTCCTTTCGCTAAGTTCACCAGCAGGATTTTTCCTTCATCCATCACTCGCCTCAGATAAAAGCATTTTTAGTCTGCGTCAAAATCTTGTTTAAAACAGGATTAGCCAAAAACGCTCCCACCTTATTCTGAATCGGAGCAATCGCCTCCATGCGGAATCGGACCGGGTAGTTCTCATACTCTTTAGCCCAGAAATCGCGCACCTGATCATTTTGGATTCTGACTTGAGCCTTCCTTCGATATTCCTGGTCATTTAATAACTTGAGCACATCAGCTAAGGTTGCTTGAGGTTGATCAAGCAGAGCCAGCAGCGCATTCCTCATAATGTGCTCTAGCCTTGGCCCCCAGGAATCCATCCAGATTTTCTTAAACACCTCAAGCAAGCCAGAGGCAGCAAGGGGCCGCTTTAATGGAGCGATGTTTTCAAGCGGATTAAGTCCCAAGGGCTGAGCGTGGTCGGGCACATTAAAGTAAATCACATCCTCTTTTCTCTGCTCAGGTAACTGCGCAAGTACCCTTTCAACCAGATCACCATGGGGATCTAACAGAGCCAAGCCTTGCCCTGACTCTATATCTTGCCGAATCAAGGTTTCTAGCAGCGTAGATTTCCCCGTACCGGTCTTTCCGATCACGTACATATGAGCCCGCCGGTCAGAGCGTTTAATGCCAAACCTCACTTGCTTATTGCGGAAGTTCGTTTCGGCAAAGAATGTAATTGGATTTTCCTTCTCAATAGAATTGGTCATAGAGAGTGCAGCTAAATTTCGGTTCACTATTATGACTATACAATCCACAGCAAAGAAAAGAAGCGGTCAAAAATAGACTCCTAAAACAAATTCTTCCTCCTACCTGCCTTCCTCCAAGTCCCTATGATGTAGGAAAGGGTTTCTTGGTACTCACCTTAGATTTCCCTTCACATCAGACAAAACTCAAAGGAGGAAAGAAATGCATTATGACTTGCTACTTTTGCAAGCGGCGCATACGTGTCGCTGATTTAAACAATCACCACGTAATTCCTAAAAGCCAAGGCGGAACCGCTACAGTCCCCACTCATAAGTCCTGCCACATCACTCACCACAGCACTGAAGGGCACTTTCAATCCTGGGGAGAAATCGGAGGCAAGCTTAGTGCTCTAACATGCCGATGGGCATTCACTCTCCGAGGTGTCAAAGACAACCCTGCCTATGAACTGCACCGGCAGTTTTACCGGATGTACTACGCAAGCGCATAAGCAACACACCAGTTTATCCACCCAAACCGTTTTCCTGTTTTGAATTCAAGAAAGGAGACAAGATCATGGGAGAAAAGTATGAGTTCTTCCCAGACGATGTGAAGTCTACGCTCCCGCCACTGTATTCGCAGGAGTCAAGCAAAGATCCAACAGCTCACGTCAAGTTCTTCTGCCCCTGGAACCAGTGGACTTGGTTTGCCACTGAAGGCCAACAGCAAGATGGAGACTTCATACTCTTCGGGTACGTCATCGGACACGAGCGAGAATGGGGATACTTCTCTCTTAATGAGCTTCAGTCCGTAACCGGCCCGTTCGGTTTGAAAATAGAGCGCGACATCTACTTCACCCCTAAGCCCAAAAGCCAGATAAAGGAGATCACGTCATGAAATGTGAAGTTTGCAACGAAACTGAGCTTGAAGACGAGCTTGGAGTGTTTACGACTTCTGCATTCTCTGAGGTACTGAGCGAAGAGGTCACTATTATCCCGTTGATGGAGGTCGCACGCCGCAACCACATCGTGTGTGATTCGTGTAATCGAGCCGTCTGCCACAACTGCTGCTCTCACGCGAAAAGCGGTTTCTGTGACCGCTGCATAGAAAAGTACAACCTTCACAGTCTCGTGAGAGACATTGAGGAGGACGTATGAGCGTTGTATTAGTCGGCAAGCCGACTTTCCCTGCTAAAGAAGTTAGCAGTTGTATGGTAGCTAAGGTTGAGCACATCTGGCACTCAGCCAGAAGGTGGGCCGGGATCAATGGCTACAAGTACGTTCCTAGCTACGGTGTTGAAGGAGTAGCGCCGACATGAAGCTACGCAATTGCAACGTGGTTCGCGTTGCTTGGGGTTCTGCACGTTGGCCCGGTTGACCTCTATCAACTCGATGACAGAAACGCTACTTGGATAGCCCAATGGACACCCTTACGCGAGACTGGTCTACAGTACTGCGGTTTCTGTGACCGATACACTCTTCACGAAGGAAGCAACTGCATCCCCTGCATAGAAAGCGAGGAGTCATGCAAAAGCCAAAGGTTCTGATTGAAGTCCGAGGCGGTGTAGCCGAGTACCGCACAAAGGGAGAGGTAGATGTCTGCCTTGTAGACTATGATGCAATCGAAGGCGGAGACCTCCCCGAAGTTCCAGAAGACTTTTATGAGGCTTTTGATGAACTGCGGGAAGCTCTGCAAAACGATGAGTAGGCAATAACCGGCCTTGGGGATTGCCTCTTGAGATTGATCCTTAAGCTATTGAAGACCTTTAAGCTCTGCTACTGCGGAGCTTCTTTTTTATGAAGTTTATAGAGTCAATAATTGATAGCAGCCGGTGATTAATCTTGAGTGAGAAATTCCACAGCCTGCAAGGCCCCGCTCACCGTGCAAGAGTTTGAAATCTGCCTCCAATCCCCACCTAAATGGCCGACCCATAATCCAGACTTCGTATCTACTGCCAGGCAACAATTATTATGGTCTGGAAGTAGAGCGCCTTATCGCATCTCTGCGGTAGGTTTCTCTACAGCCGACCCCACACCGGACAAGCAGTAGGGTAGGCCGCTAGCGAGTTACCTGTTGAGCACTTTTCCAACGGCCCCCCTCAGAACCGCTCGTGAGTCTTTCGATCTCAAGCGGCTCGCCAGTGATCTTCGCTATGAACTTTCTGCCCCTTGGCTCTCCTTTGTGAATCGCTTCGTGGCATTTTCGACATACGACCAGTGTTTTACGTCGGCGTGCTGCCATCCGCCTTGCCCAAGCCGGTCTTTCCCCTTGCCCCGGTCAATTTAGATCAGCGAGTTTACGGATATGATGAACTTCGCAGTTATCCGTCTCCCCGCATAATTCGCACTCGTCGGCTAAGAGTCGCTGCACCACTTCACTTCTACAGCTAAATACCATCTTGGGATGGTCGTTAAGGGTTGTCTGTTTCTTCCACCGTAGCTCAATGCCTCCGAATCGTGCTACCAGTGGTTTCTTCTCCACACCTCTGTTGACAACCACTTCCAGCACCTTCTGTGTGCCGTGAGTGGTAGCAACGGTTTTGTGGTACTTTCGATAGACCTTGTTGATGCTAGTTTTGTGTTTATTGGCTAGCGTCATCACTAGCGAAAGTTCCATCACCCGATGCAGTCGCCAGAGGCGATGGACGTTGAATGCCAGCAGGTAGTATTGCACGTATCCCCGGTACTCCGACTGATACTGTGTCACGATACTAAAATCTGTATCGTTGAGTCTGGCAGCCAGATGGATCGGTTTTCCGTGCCGCATGTAGGAAGTGCATTTAGCTCGGATGACATCTTCGGGAACCTTCAGCCCTGGCCCACCGTTGATACAGCGTTGTTTGCGCTGATCGTGTTTGCTATCGGCAGCTAGACTGACGATTTCATAGTTGAGGAATCGTGCGGCCTCGGTCCTTGCGTTGGTGATTAGCGTCTTTTGCTGTGAGAGTTCGAGCTTGAGGTTATCTTGCAAGAACTCGCGCAGTCGCCGCTTAATCTCTTCTGCTTCTGATCGAGGCCCTATGAAACCGAGCAGAAAATCATCCGCATACCTGACATACCTCAGCCGCCGAAAGTCAGGGTCACTAGGGTCACGCGAAGGCATATGCTGCGCCTGTTGCCGTAGCGCCTTCGCCTGTGCGTGCTCACCAACATCCCTCTTCCTTCGTGCAGCATTCAGTAATGCCCTGTAAGGTAGATAGCCTTTTCTGCGGTCTCCGTAGTTGTAAGCTGGAACGAGCATTGTTTCAACAAACTGATCTAACCTGTAGAGATAAATGTTGGCTAGCAGGGGACTCAACACGCCGCCTTGCGGTGCTCCACTTAGCGTCGCGTTGTAACGCCAGTCCTCTAGATAACCAGCCCTGAGCAGGTTCCCAATCAGCCGCAAGAAGCGGTTGTCTCGTAGCTTCTCACCTAAGATCGACAGCAGGATACCGTGGTCAAGACTATCGAAACATTGAGTGATATCGCCCTCGATAAACCACTTCACCCCTTTCCACTGTCTGGTAATCTCTTCAAGAGCAGTGTGGCAACCAAGACCGGGGCGGAATCCGTGAGAGTGTTGGCTAAACTGCGGCTCATAGTATGCCTCTAACAGTGAGCGCATCACTTCTTGCAGCAGTTTATCCGTCCAAGTCGGTATACCCAGTGGGCGCATCTTTCCTGATTTCTTAGGAATGTAAGTTCGCCTTACTGGTGTCCATCGGTAACGCTCATATCGTAGGGTTTCTATGAGCGCATCGATTTTTGCTATCGACATGGCATCTACGGTGTCCGTCGTTGAGCCTGTGGTCATCGCACCGTCATTGCGGTAGAGACGCCCATAAGCACGTAGATAGAGATCGCGGTTGAACAGTTGCCGATAAATGTCTTCCAGTGGCAGCCCTCGTTTGCCGCGCTCATAGATGACACTCAGGATAGTTTCGGCGTTCCGCATCTCGCGTACCTCATATACCTGGTTGTCAGATCACCTGTTCTCCTTCGCCCTGTGAACGGCTTTCCCGTTCTCCCTGGATGGTCGTTACTCCATCGACTACTACTAGAACTCCGTCACCCTGGGGCTCGCGCCCTGTAGGCGATCCCACGTTCCGTCAGCGCTGGACGTATCTAGCGCGACTTAGGTGTCCCACTCATCTCCTTAAATAGAGTCGCTCTCTATCGCTCATCAAGCGAAGGATACGAACCGCGAAAGGTGTACGACTCGTTCCTGATGACACCGCGCAGACGTTGTAGCGGTGGGTGTGCGGTTACACCGCTGGAGATTGAGATTCAGGCAGTCTAGCTTTCACCATATCGCGCGGGTCTCGCAGGACAACAACTTAAACGTCTTCAGTTGTCTCCCGCTTTTCTGACATGCTCTTGTCCCCTTCGGCTTTCGCTTCTAGGTAAGTCAATGACCCAGAAGTATTCCTCCGAACTTCTCTTGGCTCTGCCAAGAATCCAGCACCGCGTTTCGCGGCGCACCCTTTCAATGTATCCGGCGTTCCCTCTCTTCCTCTTGCTTTTTCGACTGAATGAGCCTCCGTGTGCCTCAAGATGACATCCTTTGCATAATGCTATTGCCGTCTCCTTTTGCCTTTGATCCGACATTACTCTTGCTAAGAATGCTCTACCTCTTATTGGCACTCTATGGTGTATATCTTCGATTGCTTTCTCTTTACACCCTTCACATACTCCGTTTGCCCTATCCAGTGCTGCCAAGCGTGTTGTAAGACTTCGTCCGCTTTGCCAGCTCATCGCTATAACCGGCTTTAGGTCTACTCTCCATTCCTGCCCATTGGGAACCGTTCTGATCTGCCCGCTTTGCGGCGGGAAGTTATCTAGCGTCATTGTTCGGTTCCCTACCTTGGTCTGGAATGTCGTCCTCAGACGGTTATTCTTTTTCACCTGTCGGAGTCTTCCTGCTTCTCGTTCTCGCCTTATCATTTTGGCGATACTTGATTTTTGCTTCCTGGCCAATAAGTGTGCATATTCTGACCACACATAATAGGCTATGTCGTTGAAAGCTCTTTGGGGTGATGTGGCATAGCGATAGTAGTTGCTCCACCCTCTATAGACCGCGCTTAGTTGGTTCATAGCGTCGGCCTCCGGGATGTGGTAGTAACCGCATATCTGCTTGACGGTATCCTTTACCTTCTGCTTTCTTTCCTGCGGGATCATTAGTCCGGCTCGTATGCCTACGCCTCGTTCTTTTAGCTTTCCTTTTATGTTGTACCCAAGAAACGGGACTGTTCGGCTCCAATGAGTGATTTTTGTCTTTCCCTCATTCAGGCTCAGCCCCATCTCTGAGAGTCTTTCTTTGACTTTGTTCCTGATCGCCTCTGCTTCTGATTTAGCCCCGACTATCAGCAGCACAAAGTCATCGGCGTAGCGCACATATTTTACCTTGCAAGGGTGCTTCTTCTCTTTTGCAAGGAAGGGGATGCGCTTTCTCTGCCGTTCCAGCTCTCTAAGTTCACCGGTTATTAACCTGTGTCCTTCCCTATCAGTCTCTCTGAGCTTTCTCCTGAGCCGAGTGATCCTTCGTTCTATCACGCAATACTCAGGGTTGCGCCTGGAGTTTAGTTGTTTCTGTGACTGACTCCGGTTGGCGTCAAGTTCTTTCTCGATGTACTCATCGAGTTGATGTAGGAAGATGTTTGCCAGTAGCGGAGAGATTATCCCGCCCTGCGCAGTACCACTGTAAGTCTTATGGTATCTCCAATCTTCCATATACCCCGCTTTGAGAAAGAGTCGTATCAGGTTCAAGACTTTTTCATCTGCTAAGCGGTTCCCGATCCGGTTTAACAGCTTTGCGTGTGAGATGTTGTCGAAGCAGGCTTCTATGTCACCTTCTATTATCCAGCTTGTGGGTGGATAACTTCTGGCGACATCGCGTAAAGCTGTATGAGTCGATCTGCCTTGTCGGAATCCGTGAGAGCAGTTGAGGAAGTCGGCTTCAAAGATAGGTTCGAGCAACATCTTGACGGCTTGTTGTACGATCCTATCTTTGATTGTTGGGATACCGAGCGGTCTTGTCTTACCGTTGGCTTTTGGGATGAGGACCCGTCGTACAGGTTTCGGTCTGTATTTACCAGTCCTCAGTTCCTCAGCCAACTTGTGAATCAGGTTTATATCAACGTCAAGGGCTGTTTTGTTGTCAATACCAGCCGTTTGACTACCTCGATTACGCCTGATCTGTTCCCAAGCTTGCGCCAACCATTCTGGGCTTGTTAGTAGTTTCCATAGAGGTTTGCGTATTTGCTCAGGAGTCCGCTTGGCTAGCTGGTGCAAGCGTTTCATTTCCTCAGCTACGTTTATCATAGATATTCATCTATGGACGGCGACCTGTCCGTCCGCTTCTGAGTGTCATAGAAACAGGTTGAGACTGAGTCCCTTCGCCCTGTGATCGGCTTTCCCGATCTCCCTGAGTGGTCGTTACACCACCGACTACTACGATCTCGCTGCCCCTGGTGTGACATTGGCTATCTGCCAGCCTACCCCGAAGCGTTGCCGCTAGCGGGGAGCCACATTCGGTTCCGGCGTTGCTCGCATAGCAATTTATCTGTTGACTTAGGCTCCTATCAGACCCCTTGACGTGGCGGACCACGCTTGAGACTAGGCTGTGAGATTGCAAAGAACTCACAGCCCCCGTATCTGACGACTCGTCGAATACAATACGAGTTGCGGGGCGGTGAGTGAGTAGCAACTCAGACACCGCTCGTCTCACCACCTCATTAGTCACCGTAGGTGGGGCAGTTTTTATAGGAGATCTCAGGTTGGACAATAACCGTCTAGCCCTATCAACTTCCGTGACGTACTCCTATTGGGAGTGTGACTCCCCCTCAAGTCTCGCCCGTTTCCCGCTCAAGCTTAACTCAATGCCCGTTCATCGCGGCAATGCGGTGAACATCGGAGCGGTGAGGACAGAACTGCTTTGCCAATTCTGACTAGGTTACCCAGCATTGCTATGCGGCCTAGCGCCGCGCCCGTACTCGAATACTTGGCATTCTTCGGCTTCTCCAAAAACAATAACCCCCGGCTCTATCTGGATATTCCTACTGGCAAGTAAGCTCTTAATCTGATTTGTGGCTTGGGTTTGTTTAGTGAATTTAGCCATACTTATAATTCGCTCAACTCTCTCAAGGCTCTCTTGTCCAAAATCCTTATCCTCTTGCGGCCTACTTCTATAAGTTTGTCGAACTTCAATCCATCCAGGATCACTGTCACTGTCTCTCGATATAAACCAAGGCGCTCGCCTATCTGTTCATGGCTATACCCTTCGACAGTTGAGCCTTTGCCTGCTATCTCCAAGAGCAGCGCTGCTATTCTGGAATCTGCCAGCTGAAACTCTGCCCTGTAGTGCTCGCTCTCAAGATAGGAGAGCCGGGTGCCTACCTTCTCAAGAACCATGAATGGATCAGTCTCGATCCAGGCCTTAACGGCTTGAACATCAAGTAATGAGATTGTAGCTCCTGTCGGCCCGGAGATCGCTTGAGTGTCGAGCATTGTTTGGCCGAGCAAAGCCATATCCCCGAATAAAGCATCAGCCCCCAAGGTAGTAACCAGACTGTCATGATGAACGTGCCGGATTTGAACCGAGCCGTGACGGACTAAGCACAATTCATCTTTCAAGCGAATGATGCGGCTCGGGTTGAATGATTGTGTGGGAAGTCTTGCCGGAAGCGGCAGCTCAGGAAAGTCTTCTAAATTCAAGTGCCCGATCTTCAAAGAAAGAGCCTTTGCGGCTAAAGCCTTCCTGCGGTCAGTGAGAAGGTGCTTTCTCATCCCGCCTGGAATGGTTGATTTCTTGCTCATATCTAAAAAGAGAGGGAATACAGCGCAAAGTGGCAATCCCCAGTTACGCACTCAGGCGCACGAATCCCCTCTCAAGCCGCAAAAGGAGGAAACTTGATAAAGCTGAAGCTTGTTTAGCCACAATCGTTGTGCTACAAAGCGGGAGCTATATTACTGAAAGGGCTTTCCAGTGTTAATGTTAATATTACGCGATATTGATTATTAGACGTGAGGGAATATGCCAAACGAAACACTCAGCCAGTACGTTGATCGCATAGCCCGGCAGAAGGGATTAAACTTTCACGACATTGAACGCAATAGCGGAGGCAAGATTACCAACAGCTACATCAGTAAGATCATAAGCGGGAAGATGACCAACCTGACAGCCGATAAGACTGTAGCTCTTGCTGCGGGCTTGGGCGTGAGTCCTTTTGAAGTCTTTGCCGCGATGTGTGGACAATCGCCACCTGCTGAAGGTGAGCAGCCACTGGATGCGCGAATGGTTGTAGATATGCTGCAAAAGATTATGACTGACCCACGTTTGATCGAAATGCTACAACTCTGCGAAGGGTTGCCGCCCAAAGATCAAGACGCTGTGCTTGTCCAGTTAAGATATTTGCGTGAGAAAAGTAAGAAACAGCCAAAATCTCGCAAGAAGAAAAAACGTTAATCAGCTTTAGGATCAGAGTCAGGCTCGGATGAAATTCTTTCAACAAAATCTATGACCCAGCGCAGTTGCTTAGTCAACAAGTCGCGCTTTGCCATAAGCTCCATAAGTTTCAAATAGAGGTCTTTCTCGGTCGCATTCTTTAAATCTTCCTTATCGCTCTGCTTGTCGTTGGGTTCTTTGACCATTTTTCTTTTCCAATCTTGTAAGCTGGTTATACTACCCTGCTGAAACGGGTTGCAGTGATGCTTCTCTGAGTCGGTGATGCCGCCTGGCTCGCGCACAGACAGATACAAAACGTTCTTTATATCTAAGGGTCTATAATTGAGTGGTACAAATGACCGAGGCGAGCGGTATGCCTTCCGGTCAATATCATCGCTCGTCTCGCGCCACTCAGGATATGCAAATGCATAAGGAGATGCAAGGACAATATTACTTAAATATCGAGCTTCCTCGAGCTGTCCCAATTCAGCCATCTCTACTGCAAGGCTATTTAGATAAGCGTAATACATAGGCAGGTATACTGGACCCGCTGAATGAAAAAGTGGGAGCATATTTTTCAGGTATGCGAATGCGCCTCGATGATCCCCGTCAATACTTTTAAGTACGGCAATCGCCTGTTGTGTTGGAATTGCTATCAGTGGGTCAATTACTCCGCAGTGTTTTAGAACCTTACCTACCTCAGTGAAAAGTGGTAATGCAACTTGAAAGTCATTGCTTTGGACGAAGGTAATACCCAAAGACTGCATAGCTCTGGCCTTATAACGAAGCGGTGCTTTTTCCGCCACACGTTCAAACAGTGCCCGCGCCTCAATAACTTGTCCCTGTCGCTTAATGCATAAGGCTTGGTAGTAATAGCCGATGCTTTCGTACTCACGATCAAGTGGTATTCCTAGAAGAATATTGCTTACCTGCTCAAGCGTTTCCATCTGGCGAATTTGGTACGCATACTCGGCAAAAGCAACAAGTTTATTGCCTAAGTCGGTAAGAACCTGTTTTGTATGAACGCCTCTTATGAGTCCTTGAGTAAATAGCTGATAAAATTCGCCCTGTTTACTGGCTATTAGTAAGTCAGTTGATAGTTTCAAGGAAGGAGATTTTATGAGGAAACGACTCCTTTTCGCGGTTGTTTGCATATTCACTCTCCCCCTGTTTGCATCATCTTCTTTGGGTGATAGACAGGTGAACTCGGCTCCGTTTGCCACAGTTGCAATAGCAGGACACTCATTAATGGGTGGGCGTTACTGCCCTTGCGACAACCCTGAAACTTGCACCGCCGGTCTAAGTGTAAGAACTGGTGACTCGACGCCGCAGGATGCTGGTACTGCGCAAAATGTAACTGATCTTGCTTTTGCGTTACTGCTGCTTACGGCTTGGCTTAAATTAAAAGCCTAACGCTCGGAAGTTTATAAAAGCTCGGAAACCACTTGCCGCTCTAGTGGCGGCTTAGCATTTGTGTATCTATATTCCAAGTCCAAACGAGCGTATTCTATACCACAAAACATTAATATAAAACTATCAAAAATAGGTGTCTCTCAATCAGAGCGGTTCCACTAATAAAAAGGGTTGCCAACGTGACAGACCCTTTGAAGCCCGATCTTATGAATGAGTTATTTGGATATACGAGCCAACTGCTGGTCGTGAGAACACACTTAAGGCAAGGGTTGTTCTCTTAATCGCGCCCTTGCCATATTGACATAGGCAGGATTTAGATCAATACCTATAAACTTTCTTCTCAGTCTTCTTGCGACCAGGGCTGTTGTACCACTACCCATAAAGGGGTCAAGCACGATCCCGCCTTTAGGGCAGCCTGCCTTGATTGGCGTTTCTATAAGCTGTGGCGGATACACGGCATAGTGCTTACCGGTAAACGGTTGGGTTGGAATTGACCAGACGCAACGTTTCGCTCTGCCTAGCGGATGCACTAATCTTGTTTTTGGCAGTCTGCGTGAAGCCGCCATGCCAAATCCCAGATTTCTTTTGCCATTTAGCCAGTCTGTTTTTGTTCTCTGATGAAAATACCACTCCTGGTATGATCCTTTGCCAGAATAGCCCATGGCTTTTGCTTGTTGTATCGCTTCGGCTATGTTTTTCTTACTTTGAGGCTCTCGCACAGAATCAAGATCAAACCAGCACCTTTTATCTTTTACAAAGAAGAATATCTTTTCGAAATCTACGGTGAAGCGATCCTTAGCACCTGCTGGCAGAGCATTAGGCTTCCACCAGATAATCTCATTACGGAGAATCCAGCCACGGTTGGTCATTTCGATAGCGAACCGTGACGGAATCTGGCAGAGGGATTTTTCCTGGAGCTCTCGACTTCTGATCGGGTTTCCAACTGATAAGAACTGTGGTGTCACTTCGGCATTGATCTTGGCCGGATTGCCGCTACCGCGATTAGAGTAGTAGGTATCTCCGAGATTCACCCAGCAGGTTCCTGTATGTTTCAGCACACGCTTCACTTCATCGAACATATCGCAGAGCTTTAGGACGTACTGGTGAAAACTCAGTTCAAGCCCGAGTTGTCCTTTTACTCCATAGTCTCGGAGCGCCCAATAAGGAGGGCTAGTGACTACGCAATCAATGCTTTCATCTGGTAATTGCTGCAAGGCTTGACGTGCATCACCGCAAAGGATTTGATTTATAAACTGGTTGATAGTTCGAGGCAAGTAGGTAGGCCGATATTAATGATCAAGCTCTCGTACAGAATGCTCTCATGAGTACGGGTTTCTTATAATGCAATGCTGTAGCAAGAAGGCAGTAGTGTTGCTATCAACATTATGGCGTAAGAGCAGGATGGATCAAAGCAGGAATAATTAGCCTCATCAGTCTATGATCAGAGATGTATGCCAAAAGAATTCGGTTTATGGGCCGAACTCTTTTAGCATGAAAATACTTTGCGATAGAACCTCTTACCTCTATCCTCGCCTTTTCTTTATCTTTCGTTTAATAGACCTGCCGTCTTCAAGCATATTGCGCGTTCGTTCAAGTTCAGCGGCAAGCGTCTGCGCATCAGGCAAGGTGGTGCGGTATTCAGTCGCTAAGATTTTATTAGGAAGCCCTTCCAGTGCATACTGCGCAACAGCGGCATTCTTCTTTGCACAAAGGATCAGGCCAACCGGCGGATTCTCATCTGGGTGTGTCCAATGATGCCGCGCATAGTTGAGGTACATGTGCATCTGACCGGCATCGGAATGAGTGAACTCATCCAACTTCAGATCAATGATAATCAGACAACGCAGGCGACGATGGAAGAACACCAGATCAACCCTAAACCATTGGTCGCCGATCCTTAGCCGCTTCTGCCGTCCGACAAACGTAAAATCCCCGCCAAGCTCAAGCAGGAATGCCTCAAGATGCCTGATTAGCGCTTCTTCAAGCTCGCTTTCAGAATATTCATCTTTGAATCCTAAGAATTCGAGTACGAAAGGATTTTTGATTTCCTCTTCGGGAGTAACCGCGTCTTCAGGTTTTGGCTTTGCACCCTTAGTGAGCATTGCAGCTTTGTTGCGTGACAGCGCCGTACGCTCATAAAACAGGGTATTTATCTGTCGGTTAAGCTGGCGCACCGACCAGCCTCCACGTATGGCTTCGGTTTCGTAGAATTCTCGTGCGTGCGGATTCTTTACTGAAAGCAGTGCCACATAATGCGACCAGGAAAGCGGAAAAATGCCAGCGAGTTCTTTCAGCTTGGACGTTCTTGACAAGGTGACAGTATTCTCAATCTCTATTTGGCTTAATTTGCCAGACAGTGTCTGGCGAATCTTTTCCGGCGGGTACACTGCATAAAACTGGCGCATCTGTTGAAGATTCTGACGGGAAAAGCCGCGACCAAATTTAGTCGTAAGCTCAGCAGAAAGATGTTTCAACAAGGCTTCCGCATAAGCAGCACGCTGCTTGCCGCCTTGTTCGAATTCGACGATCCGCCGCCCGATTTCCCAATAGGTTGCAGTCATAAAGGCATTGATCGCCCGGGCCGAAGCTCGGCGTGCTGCTTCGAGTAAATCAACAATGTCAGATAAGACCAGGTCATAATTAGAGATGCCAGGTCTTTTGATAAGAGCAGATTGCTTATAATGTTTTTTCATGAAATTTGAAGCTCAATGGTTGAACTTGTCCTCAGCATAAAGGGCAAATACAGACCTGTCAATTTTAGGATTAGCCTCTTTAGGCTAATAAAACTTTTGCACGTTAATAAATTAAGGTTCAGGGAGCGGAGTCTGTTATGTAACTACTGAATCTTGTGATGGATAGAATTCATGGTTTTGGAGATGCTCGCAGGGCTGGCTTAGAATTAAGGAAAGTGTTCAATCTGTGCCACGTTGTGGGCTACCATGTAAAAGTACCGGTGAAAAACCGGCTTTTTTATTGGCTAAAATACGTTCGAGAAATTGCGCTTTTCAGAATTAATTTGAATCTCTCAAATTGAGCCCCTCATAAATAAGCCAATAAAGTTCGATTCACCTGAGAGCTGTAGATGAAAGACGTTTTAGAATAACGCCGATCTCTCGTGTGTATCGGTGCCCATCTTGCTCATCCGTGTTTTGTCGTCATCTGGGCTTACTAATATTGCCAGTTGACATTCACAAAACCGGTGCCGCTTGTAGGCACGGTGTATGTGTGATTGCTTCCTGCTTCCCAAGTGACCGAGCCGTTGGTGGCGATCTTTATGAACTTAAACTGTATAGTTCGGCCCGCAGGGACGCTCACGTTGATGAACCAGTTCGGGTAATTCGGCGGCAGCATCGGCCCCACTGCCCCGTCCCAACTCGTGCTCCAGTTGCTTAACTCTATCGTGTCTCCTGTCAGAAATATGTAATCGCCCATACTGGTCGGCGTCGCGTTGTTCACAGTGAACGTGACCGGGATTAGCTTTGCCGCAAGCACCGTGAATTGTATCCCGTTCGACACCTGCCCGCTTGAGTTGGTCACGGTTACGTTGTAATTCCCATTCGAGACAGACGGCACATTAGCGACGATTTTGGTCGGGGACCATGGAACCACTGTGGCCGTGGTAGTGCCGAATTTTACCGTCCCCTGTGTTGTGCCGAAGTTGCGACCACCTATCGTTACCTTCACACCCGGCTGGCCAGCGGTCGGACCTATAGATCCAAGCTGCGGCGTTGATGATCCCTGCACAAAGCTCCACACTGAAACCGCGTGCGCAGGCAGCGTGAAATTTGTCACAGGGTTGTTCCCGCCTGAACCAGAGTTGACTGTGATAGAGAGTCCACCAACCAGCCCATTCAGATTATCTGAATACGTCCCTGCCGGTAGAGCAGTGTTAAGCCCGCTAATGTTATACGAAGACGACTCGTTCTTGTTGATCGCCACAAGCACGACACTGTTGAAAAACTTCCTCTCGTAGATGTACACGTCGTTGTTGATCCATCGCTGCCCCATCGAGCCGTATGCTATAGCTGGATTGTTGCGCCTGAGCGTCGAAAGATTGTTGATAAGCGAGTATGCGGCTGTTGTGGTTGAAAAGCTATTCATCATCGGGCGGTTATAAGGATCGCCGCCGCCGTTCGTGTCGTTGTGCAGATATTGCTCTGTGCCGTAGTAGATGCAGGGTATCCCTCGGCTGGTGAGGATGAACGCCAGCGCCTCATGCAGCCGATTATTGTTATTGTTGACCGAAAGAAATCGGGCCATGTCGTGGTTGTCGATGAATGTCACGAGATCGTCTTTCCAGGTGAAGTTGGTCCCCTCCTGTGTTATCACCGAATCGATTTCAGAGAAGCCCGATGACCCGCCAAAGACATTGCGGATGGCGGTATTGAGCGGAAAGTCCAGCAGCGAGATTCCGCTCTTGTTGGCGAACTTGTAGGAGTCGCGATAGAGCGGGTCCGAAGTATTTCCTTGAAACCATTCGCCGAACAGGAAACTATCGCCGTTTGTGTAAATCGAGTTGGCAAGGCTGTACTGCCATCCCCAGGTTATATGCTTGACCGCATCGATTCGGAATCCGTCAACTCCATGCTGCTGAAATAGCTGCGCCGCCGCCTTCATGTAAGCATCCATAGATGAGCTTTCCTGGTTGACGTCGGCCAGGTCAAACAGCGTGTAGTACTGCACCTGATAGCGGTCATTCCAATCTATAATGTTTGCATTGTGATGAAAGTAGCCGTTGGTGTCGCCAGTGAAGTTACCGAGAAACGTGCCGTTATCGTAGAGCGACCCAAACTCACCCGCGTTGTCCTGCGTCGAATGGTTAGGCGCGAAATTGACGATGACCTTGATGCCATTCTGGTGCGCAGCAGTTACGAGGTTGTCAAAGGCAGTCCAGGAATTGCTTGAATCGCCGAAGTGATCTTCGATTCTTTTGAAATCGCGGGATTGATAGCCGTGATAGGAAGCGGTGGGGTTGCCGCTGCCATCCGGGATGTTAAGGTTGAGGTTATCAACCGGCGGCGAAATCCAGATTGAAGTGACGCCCAAGCCTGCCAGGTAAGACATCTTCTGCTGAATGCCAGCCAGGTCGCCACCCCAGTACAGCCGCCAGTTTGAGCGCGTGCTGTCGTAAAGCCCTGAGCTTTGGGAGGGGTTATTGTTCGTCGTATCTCCGTCAAAGAAACGATCAGTGATGATCTGGTAGATAACTTCACCTTTAAAGTCAGAAGCAAGCGATATGGTCTGCGCGAGCGATAAAACTAATACGAGAAATGAGACAATAAACGCGCTTTTTGAGATTCTTTTCATAAGGATTCTCCTCCGATAGGTTTCACCTTCCAGGGACAGCAGGCAGTGAGGGCAAGCGTCCGTCTAAAGTTAAATGCGCCGCCCGTTCGGGACGTGACCGGCTGAGCGCAAACCGCAAGAATCAGTTATTAATATTACTCGGCAAGATATTACTCCAGATATGGAAGAGAGTAAATATGAGACTCTTAACTTAGCCATTCTGAGGCTTCCGCGCACAGTGGTAGCAGATTTGGCGAATTGCAAGACCATTCACCATTAACCTGTTTTACGACAAGTTGTGAGTCAGTATAAAATTGAACCTGCTTACTGTAGAAGCTCTCTGAGGCAAATCTAAAGGCTTCAAGTACCGCGCTGTATTCGGCGACATTGTTGGTCATGCCTTGACCAGACCCGACACAACCACGATTGTTGGCGATCTCTTGACCGCTATTATCGAACGCGACCCATGCCCAACACGCAAAGCCACCGGGATTACGCGGCTCGCATAGGCCATCGGCATAGATTGTCATCTGCATATTGTTGCTCGCACCGCCAACATTCGTAGTGGCAAGTAACCCAAGCCTGCTAAGGCGATCACAGTCCTTTTCACCTTCAACAATGAAGCCAATACTTTCGACATCGCTTTTTAGATCGGATGTCGCTATTATTCGATGTTGATTGGATTGATTTTTTACGTAACCACGATCATCCAAATCATTGAAAAGTTCGCGCATCTCCAGACCGAGTGCTGAACTTATACTTTCTGTCGAGCAACCTGCGTGACAGTGGACTAGAACACGGTCATCATTACCACGTCGTATACTCAGGCTGTTATTTTTATCAGAGTGAGCCGGGCATCTAGCCGACCATCCATCACCACTCTTACGAACTTTGTCGAGTTGTGCGAGTATTGAATCTAAATCCATTACCTTTCCTTGTACCTACACGGAAGTAGGACGGTTGAGCATAAAGCTTTAGCCTTACGCGGTTATCTTGAACTCACAATTTCAGGTGGAATCGAAACCTGCCTGAATTGGCGAGAATTGCTGTAGGGTCTGGATAATAAGCAGAGGGACAAAGATGGCCGTAGTTACGTCCACTTGATCCAGCCACAACTAATAAATAGTTGAGCCTTCTACTTATTTCCTTGAGGAGAGCAGGCGTTCTAAGTGGCTTTCAGAAGTGAGAAAACCGAAGATAAAAGCTTGCCATTGTAAGCGACGCACAAAAGTTTGGCGCGCAAAATAACATTAATACTAATCTGAAATTTGGTCAATCTTACAGCACGAAATAATTTGACTTCCCACAGTCTAAAACAGATTTGAGATTTCTCCAACGTTCGAGTCGAAATTATTTCACATCAGATTCCATTCACATTTAGCGTAGCTCTTCCAAGCTTGAGAAAAAGCTCTGATGAAAATCTGATTGCATCAATGAAATGATTTGGTAAGTACTGCTAATGAGAATTGGTAAACTTTTCACATCTTTATTTTCAATGACTGAATTGATAGGACTTGATAGATTTGGTGGAAGTAGTGGTATAATCCCTTTTTGTTTGGTGCAGCTTTTTATGCTCTATGTAGAGTCATTTAGATCAGAGGACTCCGATTTAGAGCAGAGGATTTTTTCAAGTTAAGTGTTGAAACTAAAGGCCCCTTAGCTCAACGGTAGAGCAGAGGACTCATAATCAGAAAAAAGCCATTTGCACTGAGTTATATGGAGTGATATAGGCTGGTAAAATCAGCGATTTAGGCTGACGGCATGCTAACCCATATCACTCCATCTGTGCAGGTAGCTACTACATTATCTACTACAGTCACTACAACCTGATTTAGATCAGAATGAATGCCTATATGTGACCAACATGATTGGGTCACGTCACAATTCGACTACAACTAAGCCTTCTAAATCTAGTTAGCCGAAAAATCACAGTCTACTATTGAGGAGAACGATTCTCTATTTATAGAGCAGAGGAAGCCACCGCATCGGGCAGTGACTTCCTGTTGCGCGTTGTTGCGTACTCATAGAGCGCATAAGCGCTACTGTCGCTCACTATACTTTCGGCCATCTTCGTACTGCCGCCCCTTGCCTGTAAGGTTGGTGATCGAGCCTAAGCAGAATATGGTCGGCGAGAGTAAAGATGTAGCAGGCTCTTGCTGCTGAGTGTTAGATTTATCGTTCGCTGTTGTATCTTCTATTACGATTTCAGGCATGGTAGTTTCCTTTCTAGGAAGATAGGGTAAAGCAAAATTGATTATGGCCTTAATAGGACTATCAGTCAATAAGGAAATCAGGGCTATTGCAAAGTAGGTCTATCGGCGCAAAATGAGATTCAGCGCTTCAAGCGGATTGGCACTGTAGCTTCTTCTTGCCGCTGCTAGATTGTTTATGCCCTGTCTCAGAACCAATCCTATTATCAGGTTGTTTATCACGGCCATCACCTGCGCCGCCTCTCCCACTTTTAATCTGCAACCATCCTCCCCTAGCGTTTTGTCTTTCCGATAGTGCAACCCGTTTTCTATCCCCCAGTGCCTTCTCACTATTTCCATCAATCTCTCGGCTGTGGCTTCTTCCCTCCTCAGACTTGTCACTCCATAGCTCACTTCACTTCGCTTCTTGCCAGTACTTATCTCTTCGACTTCTCGCTCAATCTTGAAGACCTGCTCAAGGCAGGGCCACTGCAAATATCCCTTCAACAGGCTGGTCGCCACAAGACGCCTCTCCTCTATTCGTCCGTGCCCCTTTTCTATCGTCTCAGCTCGTGACAAGTCATTCTCCATTGCTTTCAGCGCCGTCTTGCCTTCCTCAATCTCGAATGCTGCCTCTATCTCAGCCCTCAATGTGGATTGATTATCTTTGACCGTCCACACATACTCTCCTCCGCCCTCGACTACCATTTGAGACAGTTCTCTCTGCGCAAACATCGCATCGCCTGTCACGATTTTTCCCTTTAAATCTACGCTTTTTAAGACTCGTGGTGCTGCAACTATCTCGTTTTCTTTGCATCCTACTTCAACCTGGCAAAGCACTATGCCTTCAGCAGGAAGATAGGCTGCCAGCAGGTGAACTCCCTGTGTTTTGCCTGGAGGAATCGTCCCTCGCAAGGTCTTTCCATCTAAGGGCATCTGTAAAGACAAGCCTCCTTCCACAGTTGAAAGCAGAAACTGCGTGAATGATTCTTGAAGCTGCTCGACCGAAACCGCCCAACCAAGTATGCGAGAGAAAGTAGTCGGATGAGGTGTAGTCTTTCGCTTGAGCTTGAGAGCTTCGATGAGCAAATCCTTGCGAAGAGCGATCCAGTGAGCAATCCCCTCAGGGTCATCCTCGCCGGCAAGCTTTGCCAAAATGACAAAGACCAAAGCGACCGCCAGAGGGTAACGCACGCCCTTTGGTTTGCGGCGATCAGTAAGGCAGTCGAGGTGATAAAAGAGACTATCGACATCAAAGATAAACGGCTCGGATTTTTGCTCCAATGAGAAGCTTGCAGTGTTATGCTTCATCTAAGACCTTCCTCCGGTTCAGTTTTGAATTACTTTGCTATTGAACCGAGGTAGGTCTTTTCTTTTCAATTGTCAAGCGACTTTGCAGGAACCCTGATAAGGAAATGGAGCATCCAAGCATGGGGAAATCGTTAGTTCCAAGCCGAAATATCCGGTATGCGCTAGTAGACAATCTGATCATCATTATGGATTTCAGAACTGAAAACTATTTCGCACTTGATGCGTCAGCCACGAAAATTTGGCTACTCCTTGTTCAACATAGTGGAAATATTGACCGTGTATGTAGTGATCTGCAAGATCAAGTTGAAGAGGAAAAACGAGATAGCGTATTCTCTGGTCTTCGGATTTTTATCAATGATTGCAAAGATCGGGGCTTTCTTGAAGATTCACAATCTTCCCACTTCTCTTTTATTCCTAAAGCACCAGGGCTGCTATTGAGAACGCATTTTAATGGCTTGGGTTCACCAACATTGGCCGCCCTGGTGAGTTTGTATCAGACCGTGCGGATGCTCAGGCAACACGGTTTTTCCATTACATATGGGTTCTACTCTAAGAGCTTTGATGCGCGAGTTAGTCATCCATCTAAAGTAACTATTCAACAGATGTTGACGGCATTTCTCCGAGCGGAAAACTTCGTTTCACTTGCCGACGCCCCCAATGACTGCTTACCGCGCTCGCTGGCTCTGTTCCGTTTCTTGCGAACAATGGGTATCTCTTGCAAGCACTACATCGGTGTTCGCCGTTACCCATCCATGACCATGCACGCTTGGGTCGAACACGAGAATCAAGTTCTTGTGGATCGCGCCGAATCGAAAGACTTCATACCTCTTGCAACTATCGATTGAGAGGAAAGATCTTGAGGGAACGATGACACTAACAAGCAGCATGTCGAATATTAGATTCATTGCTGAAATTCAACCGAACAGGCCGAATGGCATGCTCTCCAAACCTATGCCGACCGCATGGCGGGATTGTGAGGTGCTATTTCGCGGTTTTATCGCCAATCGTGACTCAGTAGCGTACGCATGTCTTGGGCGACAATCATATCCGTCCCTAAGCGACGCGCAACTCTTCGCAGAAGGGTATCGCAAATGGGGTGAAGGGCTTCATAAAGAGGTTTACGGCGAGTACTGTGGTGTCGTCTTTGATCACAAAACTGGGGACACGTTTATTACGGCGGATGCGCTGACGCTACGCCCGATGTTCTACTCTGTGCAGAAGGATGTGCTTTATATCGCATCCCATTTGGATACTCTCGTTGACCGAATTGGTTCAACGGAAATATGTGATGAGTTTGTTGCTGATTACCTAACGCTATCGCGTCATTTTGGCAACAGAACTATCTTCAAAGACTGCTATAGACTAGAACCTGGAGAATCGCTCCGTTGGCGAAATAATGGATTGCATAAGATCTCCGGATGGCATTTGAATGATATTACTCCTATTCGGTTCAGTTCCTCAGAACAATATGAGGAGCGGTTTCGAGAACTTCTTGCCGAAGCTGTCAGCACATCTATCGGCAGCAAAACTTGGTGTGAGCTATCTGGGGGTCTAGATTCGTCATCGATTTTTTGCACTGCCAGAAATCTGCAAGTGCCAGGACTGGAGGCGATCTCTATCGTCTATTCAAAGTCTAAGAGTGCTGACGAAACAGTATGGATGCGAGATGTTGTGGACACTTATAAGGCGGGATGGCGGAAGATTGACGAGGACATCGAAACCCCATTTTCAGAGCCGCCAGATCGGCTTATGCAATGCCCGTATGACGCAAGTTTGTCGTGGAGACTCTTCAAACGTTATGAGCAATGCGTTATTGAAAATGATGTGGACGTTGTGCTGTCAGGCATGGGAGGGGACCAGGTTTTATATGCCGATGGGTTTCGGCCTGTGTTCTTGGCAGATTATGTGCGTCATCTATGGTTTGGCAGATTCTTTAGAGAGCTAAGAAACTGGGCGGGATCAAAGTTAATCAACCGTTCGGGCCGTTACGTCCTTACAGAATATGTGGTGCTACCGATAACAAACTACTACAGGGGACATCGAATTGTCGAACGGCAATCTCAGCATTCGTATTGCCCATGGCTAGATCCGGGATTCATTGCTAAGGTTGGACTTGCGAGCCGCAAGATTCCGGCTGGAAAGCCACGATCTAGCTCCATCTTGAATCAATACTTTTTCGAAGACTTGCAGGTTATCGCCTACTCGATGGATCAACACTGGAATCAACTTATTGATAATTTCGAAATGCGCTTTCCCATTCTGTACCGGCCCCTCGTCGAGTTTATGTGCGGCATTCCGATTGAGTACAAAATGAAGCCTGGGGACGACCGTATTCTGCAACGGCGTTCTCTCCTTAATGTGCTTCCTGAAAAGATCAGGTCACGACGCGATAAACGTGGTCCGGATCAGTCTTTTTTCGATGGATTGGCTAAAAACCCAGCGGTAATCAATATACTGACAGACCGTCCCCATATCGTTGAGCGCGGATATGTAGATGGCGACGCATGGCGCGAAGTCGTAAAAAGCGCTAGCTTCGCCAGTGTTCCACGCTTTTCAACCTTCTTTGCCTCTGTTACCCTCGAGCTTTGGTTTCAGCAGGAAAATTGGCGGGCAACAAAGAATCAATAACACATTTCGGCTAACAAGCGCATGAGAGGAGGCCGCGAAGCGAGTCTCGCATCAATTCATCAATGCCGTTCGCGGCCCCGCTGATGCGCAGCTTTAAACCCGCATATAAGGAGTGATCTATGGCAAAACGTAAAAAGAAGAAAAGAGCTAAACCGCTAAAACGACCTTCTCAGAACCCGAAAACTTATTACTTTCAGTATTACGCGCTTGCGTTCGTCGACATTCTGAATCAAAAAAGTGAGCTTCGAAAAATAAAGAAGCTCCCGACAAATGAACAAGAGAAATCTGAGTTCATCAGCCAAGTCAAAAATACATTCGGTGTAGTACAGCTATTCCGCACCAGCTTTGATAGCTTCTTTCAATCATTCTTGAAGAGCGGACCTTTGCAAACAACAGGTCTGAATCGTGAACAGATAGAGTCAATGAATCGTTTTAGGAACCCCAATTTAAATAAACAACTATTCTCTGATTCTATAATCTACTATGCTTCGTTAGAGAATACTTCACAGCGGTTTGCAATTACCAATGTCCAGGCTCTATTAGCCGGTTGTGCTTCCAGTATTCTATCAACGCTTTCAATCGGGCTGGCATGCCGAGGCGGAATTGAAGCAGGTATCGCTGGCGATGTATTTAAGAATGAGATTTACGGACCTGCTTTATATCAAGCTTATCGACTCGAAAGCGAAGTAGCGAAGTATCCAAGAATTGTAGTTGGAAGCGAATTGCGCAGCTATATTGATTTTGAATCTAAAATTCCCGTGCGAAGTATTGAGGATGAAGTTAGAAGATTCTATGGCCGAGAAATGCAAAGACTGGTTATACACTGATGATGACAGTGAAATCATTCTAGATTATATAGGCCCTGCTGCTAAAGAGATGTGGGGTAATCACCGAGAACTAATCGAAAAGTCCTTAGCATTCGTACAGAAGGAACAACAAAGATTTCAGGATGAGAAGGAAGAGAAACTAGCAGAGCGATACTCACGGCTACAAAATTATTTAACGAAGCGCTTTAGCGAGATATGGAAATGAGATTTGTGCTCATTGCGGGTCCAACAAACGCACCCAGCGTAGGCCGCGACGCAAGGCGAGTTTCGTATCAATTCCTCAACGCCGCTCGCGTGCCTATTGAAATCGGTCGTTGGATCACTGAATGATACCCACAGATTAAAGAGATGTTATTACGTTCAAAAAGCGATAGGTGAGGAAAGATGGCGAATTCTATGAAGGCCCGGCGCGCAGTCATATTAACTGCTCTTCCTGTGGAATACCAAGCTGTACGCTCTCATCTGACAGATGTAAGCGAAGAACGTCATCCAAAGGGAACGGTTTATGAGATCGGGAGCTTTTCAGCAGATATGGGGTTATGGGAGGTAATCATAACTGAGACTGGAGCAGGTAATGAGGAGGCCGCAATAGAAGCTGAACGCGCAATTCAACACTTCAATCCGGGTATCCTTCTCTTTGTTGGAATAGCTGGAGGGATAAAAGATGTCAAAATCGGAGATGTAGCAATAGGGACGAAAGTTTACGGATACGGGTCCGGGAAGGAAGGACAAACGTTCAAGACTCGGCCTGACGTAGGCAACTCTAGCTACAGCTTAATTCAACGAGCGCGAGCTGAGAGTAAAAAGACGGAATGGTTGCAGAGGATTGAACCGAATCTTCCCGACCCACTCCCAAGTGTTTTCGTTGCGCCAATCGCCGCAGGGCCAAAAGTAGTGGCTTCCAAGCGTTCTGAGACTTTCAAATTCATCAGGGAGCATTACAATGACGCTATAGCCGTCGAGATGGAGGGAAGCGGCACCCTTAAAGCCGCTCACGCCAATCATCCGGTTGAAGCACTTATTGTTCGTGGTATTTCAGACCTTATAGATAAAAAGAATACGGGTGATGAAAGAATTCGCCAAGAAATGGCTTCAAGACATGCTAGTGCCTTTGCTTTTGAAATCCTATCGAAGTTAGATAATGGCAATCTCGGAAATGAAGAATCTCCTAATCCTGAGAGAGAGCATTCGGCTTATGTAGAGAGCCAAGAATCTCTAAGTTCATATTTAAGACAACTAGTTGATAAGTATATGAACATTAATTATCGTGGTATTGAAGGTATCGCAGGAGCCGAGCGATCAATATCTTTGCCATTGGATAAAGTATATGTTCTACCAAGCCTTATCCCAGAACACTTTCAAGATACTAGTCGCATACAAATGAGTAATATATTAAAAGAACTTGACAGTTCTTTTACGCCTGACGAACGACGTGTGAAGCTTGAGGAAGAATACAAAAAGCTTGCAGAGCAATATTGGAAACCAGACGTAAAAAAACAAGATGAATTGTCCTTTGCTGATCTAGCGAAAAGAGAGCGTCATGTTGTTATTACTGGTAGCCCTGGCGTTGGAAAGAGCACACTGACTCATTACCTTGCACAATCATGCGCCATAGGCGAAGTGATAATGCAGGAGCGTCTAGGGTGGGTAGAAGAGATTATACCTGTTGTAATTTCGCTAGCAGAGTTTGCGGATAGTCTCCATCAAAATTCTCATCTCACAATACGGGAGTTCTTAGATGAAAAATTGATTAAAGATGGGGGCGAAGTGCTGCATACAAGGATCGGTGAGGAGTTAATAAAGGGCAAAGTTTGGTTAATGCTAGATGGTATGGATGAAACATCAAACAGAAGTATAAATGCCAAATTAATACGAGCTATTGAAGAGTTCATTGCTGGTTACGCCAGTAACCGATTCTTGATAACGTCTCGTCCCAATAGGTACACTCACATTGAACGGAAGATCGCATATTTCCAATTACTGAATTTTTCTCCAGCGCAAGCTGAAACTTACGTTCACAAGTGGCACGATGCTCTTGAACTCCGGCGGAATCCAAGCAACCCCGACCTTAACCGTTCTAATAGTGAAGCAGAAGGGTTATTAAAGGATATTAAACGAAATCAAGGTATTGGCGAACTCGCAACCAATCCCTTGCTCTTAACAATTCTATGTCTTATCCATCTCGAAGATACTCATCTGCCTGAACAGCGAGTGCAACTTTATTATCGTGCAGTGAAAACCTTAATGGAAACTTGGAACTACTGGCGCTCATCATTCCAGGTAAATAGCGATGGCAAGAAATTATCTTTTGAACAATTAATTCAAGTTTGGGCTGGTGTAGCTGAATGGTCCCATAGAAATAATCCAACCGGCGTTATACATTATGCTGAACTGAAACGTGTTTTGGTTCGGATATTAATTGCGAGAAAGTTAGACGAAAATAATCCAAGTGCTACTGCGGAGGATTATTTGAATGTGGCCGCTGCTCGCGCAGGTTTGCTGGAAGAGCGCATGCAGGACATCTTCGCTTTTTGGCATTCGACATTTGAGGAATTCCTTGCGGCTGTCGAGTTTGCTACTCCACCTGAAACCGCAGCTAGTCGATTGCTTACCCTTCGAAATGACCCACGCTGGCGCGAGGTCATACTCCTTACGGTTGGTTACGTTGGTGTTATCCTTCACGATGAAACAACGGCGTCGCAAATTATCAAATCGCTTATTGGAGATGACCCTGGTCCTATTGAACAATTATTATATCCAAACCTTCGCCTTGCTGTTGCTTGTGTTGCTGATAAAGTAAGAGTCCAACTCAGTCTAGTTGAACAACTCGTTACTCAACTTGCAAATATTGTTAAAGCCAAACCTTATGACTTATTTGCTGAAAATTTTATTGAATTAGTTGCAGGCTTACCACACTTTCAACCGAGTCCAGAAACCATAAATAGTCTGAGTCATCTAATAGATCATGATGAATGGCAAATAAGAAGAGAGGTAGCCCGGCTTTTCAGTTATGTTGCCGATAGGAACGCAGATGTTCTTAACCTATGCAAGCAGTTATTCAACGATAGAGACATTGATGTACGATGTCATGCTGCTTTAGGACTTGCGCGAGCAGGCGAATACCGGCCTGAAATATGGCAGGCTTTATCTGGTTTCCAACGTCCTCTTGCTAGGATCGAGTCTGCTGTACGGGAGTTTTTTGCTAAAGCTCCTAAAGACGCAATAGCCGCCATGAAGTCGTGTTTGAATGCTTCTGATTTAAAATTGCGTTACGATATAGCATATCTGATCCACGCACTTGGATGGATGCATGATGAGATAATCAAGACGCTTGAAAGTTGCCTTCTAACTGATGACCTTCACCTCCGGTATGAGGTGATACAGTTGCTAAAATCATTAGGATACTCTGATGAGAAGCTAATAAATGCTCTAGTTCCCTGTGCGACTTCACGCGATCCTCACTTAAATAGTGAAGCCTCTAAAATGATTTTAGACTCTGCAAAAGCTAACGAGAATATTTTGAATTTGCTAGAGCCATATCTACACAGTAGTAATTTTTCTCATAGAATTAGAATAGCTAGATTGCTTCTCAAGTTTGAGCATAAAAAGCAAGTAGTTGTCGAAGCGATGATTTCAGGTCTTACTCTCAGTGACATAAACCATCGACTTGTCGTAGCGGAGCTTCTTATTGATACAAATCAGGCCACTGATATAGTAATTCAGGCATTGTCCGCCTGGTTGGATGAGGACAATACTGATTTGCGTTTAAACTCAGCTTTTCGCCTAATTGAGTTAAGGCAAACTAATGAAAAACTCATTCAGAGTGCGCTTTCTTGGGCTACCTCTGATAACCTTAGATTACGGATCGCGGGAGTGCGCGCACTTGCGAAAATAGGGCCTGCACAAGAACTACTAGAAGAAATATTAATCTCCTGGCTAACTTCGGATGAATCCGAACAGCGGCATGAGGCCCTTGATACTCTCAGCCATATGATGCCAACCGAGGAAATAAGAAAAGCTCTTCTCCAATGTCTCGGTAGTAATGATCTACACCTACGAATTGATGCGGTATGGCATCTACATGAAATAGGGGAAGAAGGCCAGCACCTAGCCAATGCAATTCGCCCATGCCTGATTGTAGATGACCTTGATATACGAATGGAGGCAGTGCGGGTGTTCTTAGAAATGGGCGTTGAAGACATCAAAGTAGTAAAGGCATTAATATCTTGTCTTGATAATGGGCATGCTCTTTTGAAATCCGAGGCAGCCCATAGGATATGGAAATTAGGAAGATTTAAGGGAAAAGTAATAGATACGTACTTAGACTGGCTAGGAAGCGGCGATAAGTATTTTCATGAAGAGGCTTGGAAGACTCTGCTAAAACTAGCAAAAGAGGATAAGAACGTATTGCAAAGAATAACTCAATGTCTTGAATCGGATTCTTCGCCCCTTCGCAATCAAGTAGTGAAACTATTACTCACTTTGGGAGTAGCAGAGTCAGAAGTAGAACAGGCAATTATAGGAATAGTGGATTCCGATCCTTTAGACTCATTGGCTGCATTTAATAAAGCTTTAAGCGGAAAGAAACTTGATAACGCCGATGGGGAAATCTTAGGATGTTTAGTAAGCGTTGTTGACACTAATAATGAAGAGAAGCGTTGGACGCGGAATTGGTTATTCAATAAACTGTGGCAGGTCTTAGAGCCGCATGAGCGGTGGACTCGATACGCCCTGGCAAATGTTGCTAAAGGTGCAGATGACCTCGCGGCAGAAAACCAAGTATGGTATTCGAGTATGGACAGTAAGCTAGTTTAGTTCTTGAGCAGGAACTCTATTGCCTCAAGTGCAGAACTCACCGTGCAAGCGTTGGCTATGCATCTCCAATCTCCACCTTTCGGGCCTATCCATATACCAGACTTGGTATCAATTGCCAGACAGCGTTTCTTAAATTCAAAAACCTGGCACTCATCGGCTTCTCCCAAAACAATGATTCCAGGCTCTAGCTCGACTTTCCGACTGGCAAGTAAGTTCTTGATATATTTTGTAGCCTCTGCTTGTTTCGGAAACTTCGCCATACCTACAACTCGCTCAACTCCCGCAACGCCCGCTTGTCGAGTATGGTTATTTTCATCCGACCAACATCTATGAGCTTATCCAGCTTCATTGCATCAAGCACGACCGTTACCGTCTCACGATATAAACCAAGCTGTTCGCCTAATTCTTTGTGACTTATCCCCTCGATGGTGGAGCCTCTTTTGGCAAACTCCAGAAGCAAGGCGGCAATCCTCGAATCGGCCAACTGGAACCGAGAGCTATAGCCCTCGCTCTCAAGTCTGGCGAGCCGGAAACCAACTCTCTCAAGTATCGCAACCGGATTGATCTTTACCCACTCTCGCACCGTATCGGCGTCCATCACTGCAACTAAAGACCCTTCGAGTCCGGCTATCGCCTCAGTACCTATCATTGTCTGACCGAGCAACGGCATATCCCCAAATAATGCGCCTGCCGGTAGTTCAGTTACTAAATACTCGTGGTGAGAATGCTTGATCTGTACCGACCCGCCGATGACAAGACATAGCTCATCTTTGCATCGGATGATCCGCTTTGGGTCGTATTCACGTCTCGGCAGCGTGGCGAATATGCTTGAGCCTGGAAAATCCTCTACTCGCAAGTAGCCAATCTTTTGTGCAAGCGTCAAAGCGGCTAGAGCCTTCATTCTATCGGGAAGAATATGCTTTCTTTTTCCGCTGATCTTTAATCGTTTGCTCATAATGAAAAATGAGGGGACACAAGCGTATTATGGTTCCCCAGTTACCACGATACGTTTGCGCCCCTCTACTCAGCCGCTAAAGGAGGAAAACGAGGATTATGTTAAACTGATCTGTCTCTTGCCCCATAAGCGTGGCATATACTACTTTAACAAGTTATTCTTGTCAACACTATATGTCCGAATTCGGAAATTTAGTGCTATAGAGGCAAATTATGAAAGAAACACTGAGCGAATATCTTGACCGTGTGATGAGGCAGAAGGGCTTCAACCCTCCCGATGTTCAAGAGCGTTGCGGGATCGCTGAAAGCTATATTCGCAGAATCCTCAATGGCACTGTAACCAACTTGACGGTTAAAACCATAGCGACCTTGGCGCAAGGATTGGAGATAGACCCTGTTGATCTTTTTGTCGCTGCATACGGCAAACCGATTGAAGCTAAGGAAGGTGTTGATATGATGTTGCTGGCCGATACGGTCCAGAAACTTATTATGAACCCGGAGTTAATACAAGTGCTGCAAGAATGGGTACGGATTCCAAAGGAACGTCAAAAGACATTCTTGCAAACCTTCAAACTTGTACAGAAGCAGAAACGAAAAGCACCAAGATCGCGGCGCAAATGACTATTTCTTAGGATATGAGATTATCTTAGCGGCGTATTCGAGAATCTTGCGTCTCTGTTCATCTGTGACATTATCATCAGTGACCAAATTGAGGAGCTTCATTACTAAATCGCCCCCGCTCAAATCATCAAGCTTTTCCTCATCGTTATTGCCGTTCGGTTCTTTTACCATTTTGTTTTTCCAGTCTGTGTAGTTGAGTACCCGCGCTGGTTGTTGCGTGGGTACGGTAATTTCATTGCTCCGCTCTGGAAGTGGTAGAACGTTGTATGGCACAGCCTGAGAAATCCATACAAGAGAACGAGAGTGACGGTATTCCCTTAAAGCTATCTCGTCGCTAGTCTCGCGCCACTCAGGATATGCAAAAGCATAAGGGGATGCAAGGACGATGTTTGATATATTACGTGCCTCTTCCAGTCTGCCAGCTTCGCATAGTTCTACCGCCAAGCTATTCAAGCAATCGTAGTACGTAATAGGATCGGCATAACGCAGAAGAGGCAGCAAAGACTCTGCCTCTTTTAGTGCTTGTCAATGATTTCCTTCTTTGGATTTGATTACAGCAATGGCTTTGAGTGTATCCAGTCGAATAGAGAAATGGGATGATACTTTCATTGCTTCAAGGTCATAGTAAAGCTCGGTCGCATAATCACCCTTGCCTGCCGCGACAGCAGCTAACGAAAGCATTGCGCGGCCACGATAGGTTGTCAGAGAAGAGGTTTCAGCTACTTGCTCAAATACGCGCTGTATTTCTTCTCGTTTCTTCTCTTCTCTGTACTCAGATAAACCTAAGTAATATTGCCCAACTATCTGGTACTCTCTCATAGGAATGTTTGAGAGCATATGCCCTGCTTCTGCCACCTGTTCTATTTGTCGCAATACTCTCGCCTGTTCTGCCAAGTGTATAAGCCGCTTCCCTACTTCATCAAAGCCTGACACACTCTGAAAAAGTTGCTGATAGAATCCAGCGTACCTTTTTAAGGAGGGAACAATGAAGCGATTACTCGCAACCTTTACACTCATTTTGTATCTGTCCTTTCCTGTGTTTGCGGGGCATACGCAAACGGGAGGCATAGAGTGTGATTGTGACAATCTAGAAAGCCACAACACACCTAATGGGCTTGTTCGGGACAATAATCAAGAACTGGCTCCTGATTCTGACATTGATCTAGGCTTATTCTTAGTAGCCGTACTGCTGTCTCTAAAAGCAAGAGCCTAGTTTGATAACTAATGTATTACTTATTACCGCCTGGACATCTGGCGGCTTAATATTTGTGTATCTATACTACGAAATCAAACGAGCGTATTCTATACCACAAAACTTGGAAGTCAAACTATTAGTAAGAATCGTTCAAGAGCATTAGAGTCAGAGTCTCTAAGAGCCTGTACGACAAATCAGTTCGCGGCTGACAACACAAGCCGATACAGAATCAGCACACAAGCCAGATGCAACATCGCTTTATAATTTTCAACTTTCTTCTCCCACCGGATCAGCAATCGGCGGAAGCGGTTCATCCACGAGTGTGTCCGCTCAACCACCCATCGCCGCGCCGGGTGCTTCTTCGCTCCATCAATCAAATTGTCGTCTTCTCCACGCTTCTTCAAGTGCAAGATGTAATCTCTGGCAAGCACGCCCGCGATTACGTCCGCATAATCGTAGCCTTTATCCAAGCACAAATGATGTATGCGATAGATTATCTTTTCGGGCCGCTGCACCATTATCCCATCAAGTGTCTCAAGCGCGACCGTCTTGTCGTGCGTGTTGGCTGCGGTCACCACAACCGACAGAGGCGCACCACGTCTGTCAGTCAACAGCGAGCGTTTCGTGCCGCTTTTGCCGCGATCTACAGGGCTTGGGCCGGTTTCATCGCCGCCCAACGGCGCTTTCGTCATTGCACCGTCAAGCGATTGCCACTTCCAATCAATGCCAAGTTTCTGGTCATAGTAGTTGAGCAGCACCAGCCAAGCTTGCTCAAAGACGCCAGCTTCAACCCACTTGCGATAGACGCCGTGAATCGTAGAAGCTGGCGCATATTCTTGTCGGGGCAAGGCGTGCCACTGACAGCCCGTGCGCAACACATAAACAATGGCGTCAAAGACCAAGCGAAAAGCAGTGGGCCTGCGACCACGGGTGCCGGGTGGTTTCTCCGGCCCCAGAATCGGCGCAATCAGGCTCCACAAATCATCGGGGATATGCCAAATTGTATTTACCGAGGTCTTGGAAGACACAACTTTTCTCCATCGAAAGATGTTTCAACAAAGAAAGTTTATGCTTCCAAGACCTTTTCGTCATTTTTCGTATAGGCTCTAAGTCGAAATTGTACTTATGGAAGAAACTGAAAAGAAATTGAATACAATTTGTAAAACCTACAAATTCAAATCCGACAAAACTAAGATTAGTGTACTACTCAGGGTTGCTTCTCGTCTGTAAGGCAGGCTCCCGGCACCCATCCGGTCATACCGTAATTCAGACCCTCAAGCATTCTCACCTTGTATCTCCTGTTGTCCTCTGTGTATTTGCTAACGCCAGTATCAACAACTCGAACTCTGGTATCTGTCTGAACGATCAAAACCTTCTCATCAAAAATCAAAGACCAAGCTTCCTGTCCATCTCCAATCTGTACCGCTTTATGGTACTCATCATAGTAATATTCGTTTGTGGCTACGATGACTATAGCAGGACCAAGCTCATAGCCGTAATCGGACGCAGGATCAGGCGCTTGTGGTGGTTTCTTGAGTATCTTCTCCGCTCCTAGCGGTATCTCTTTTGACTTTCTTATGTAGTGTGACGCTATACCTACCGCAACTAAGCCAAGCACCACCGAAACACAAACAATTGTGGCGGTCTTCGCTAGGGCGAGAGCATCTAATTTTCTAGGAGAATAAGGATTTTGGTTTCTTAGACTTCTATACCAGATACAAATATGAGCAAATTCCTTCGACTTTTGACGGTAATTTGAATTGGCAAAATTGCTCGAAAAGTTGAACCCCTCATTTTTGTTGGGAATTTAGATGCTCTCGCCCTGCGGTCTTCGCTTGCCTGGCTTTTTCTTCTGTTAAAATATCAGACATCACCTTACCGCATTGACCAATGATGTACGCAACTCAGAAATCGGAACATCATACGAGGTGTAAACGATCTTATCGGTATCTTTTAGTTTCGCCCCTATCGTCACTTCACATTTGCTGGCAGAAAGAAGCGAGTATGTTCCTTCATCTAAATACTTGCAGTCTTGAAACGGGATGGAAACCGCGCCTGATTTGACACCAGAGAATGAAATCCAACTCATAAAGTTTTTATCCGCACCGCTCCTCCCTATCTTGACCGAAACCCACAAAGAACCATTAGGCCGGTTATCATTCAGCATAAAGCGAATGCCTGCCGTGCTGAAAGTTGGCTCTGACACGTTCAGCCTATTCGGATCAGCACCGGAATCAGGTGGAATGATTTGCTTTGGTTTACCCGCAGTATTACTTGTAATAATACTTTGAGATTGTTCATTAAGATATGCGATTATCCCCGCCGTGCAGAGAATAACCCCAATCGCTATCACCAAGCCAAACACCCAATTACCCAACCGTATCTCGCCATAACCTCTCGGTATCTCAGTCTGGCAATGAGGGCAAATTGATGCGTTTTTATGAATTCGCTCCCTGCAATGAGAGCACTCTCTACGGTTGCCCTTTATCAAGAGGGTAATAAGTATCCCGATTGGACCGCATAAGAGGCCAAGCAAGAATCCCAGGACCGGTCTGCCTTTTCTAGCCCCAACTACACTCGCAATGATCGCGCAAATTGTCCACCAAAGGAGATTTTTATCTACTGCCGACCAGATCAAATGCGATTCCATGTAGAAGCCCGACTACAGCTTAATGTGGTATTCTTTCCGAAGTGACCGAGACTATCCTGAATGCTTTGGCATTCCTGGTAAGTCTTGAGGTTGGGCCATCTATACTCCTTATAAGGAGTAAAATCAAGCTCTTTATAAAAGGCGCTAGCCAGCCTTTGCCTGTTCCGTCAGGAGGTAGCTTCTGATGGGACATGGAAAACGTCCGAGGCCGAAAAAGCTTGGATCGAAACTACGCTTCATCAGAGAGCATGTCTTTGGGATCACTCAGGAAGAGATGGCTAAAAGGCTTCGGAAGCTTGGAGGTGACAAGTCTCTACACAGCGGGTACATAGCAGATTATGAGAATAGTAGAAGTAGGGAGCCAAGCTTACTAACACTTTTGGCATACTCTAAGCTGACCGGAATCTCGGTCAATGAGTTTATTGATGACAAACTAGACCTATCTGAGAAGCTACCGAATCTACCGGAACAGCCTCCGGTTATGGAAGCTGTGAAGAGAGGGAAACATTGATTAATGGATGGCGAGCATCCTGGTAAAGCCATTAATATCTACAAGCCAGGGGCAGTATCCAAGTTTACCTATGAGAGTTTAACTCCTCACATGGAGGATTTCCAAAAATTGCAGAGAAAAGAGCGCGGGCCTAGTCTGGGGAGCAACTCGGCCCATTTCTTACATGCGGTTTACTTGCGTAGAGAGACTAACTTTCCATAAATATCAAGCCTATGCATGATCACTTATCTTTCATCTTTCGTTTACCTTCTGTGTTAGTGTTCACAACCTCCAGGAGTTCTCCTGGACTACATTCCAATGTTCTGCATAAAGCCTCGATTAACTCAAGCGAAAGTGTTTTCATTTTGCCGTGACGCAGCTTATACACGGTTGAATGCGTGATGCCACCCTCGATAGCCAACCAATAAGCTGAACGCCCTCGTTCTTCTAATAGCTCATCAATTCGTATTCGCACCATAAAGCCTCCGCGAGCCTTCTATATATCACATTGCATTATGCAGCACAACGATTTATTTATCAGAATGATGTATTTTTCAATTGACAGTATACATCAAATTGGTGTATACTGTCAATCTAGTTAGATGCTCTTTGACAATCAAGCTGAAAGCCGAAAGGGTCTGGATTTGGATTGTTGCCGTGCTGAGTAGGTGAATAAGCAGAGCGATTTGAGTAAGACACTCACCCGCCGACGAATGCACACTAAGAAATGAGCTAATAACAGTAAAGGGCTAGATGTTAGAGCATCCAGCCCTTGAATATCCCCCTGTTATAGCAGGGAGAAAGGAATTTTCATCCAATGCCAGCATACAACCATTCCGCTAGAGACATCAAGTCCTTAATAGGTGAGCAACCCTATCGAGGTCATATCTACCGGCAACAAGACAGAGAGGCTTTAGAAGCATACGAAAGTGAGCCTCTAATCTGCTACTTTTGCACAAAGCAGATAGAGCCAGATCAATCCATAAACCTCCATCACCCCACATATAAGAGCAAGGGAGGGACTGAAACCGTGCCTGCTCATGAAGCTTGTCATATCGAGTACCACAGCAGGCAGGGGGATTTTAGGCAATGGGGCAAGCTCAGTTCTATAACCAGAGCTTGGGCGTTCAATCTCAAGAATGTCCGCAACCACCCCGCCTATGACTTTGACCGCGCCTACTACTTGATGATGTACGCGCAATAGTGAATCGAGGGCAGGCTTTCAGGTCTGCCCTTCTCACATGATGGAGGAATTATGGATAATCAGAATAAATGGTGTGATCTACTAAAAGCAGCCGTAACCGAGCCAGGATTGATTCTCAAAGCATACTCAAACTTTCATGGATATAGCTTGAGCAATCAGGTTGCCGCGCTCGTACAGTGTCAACAGAGAGGAATTGAGCCAGGGCCAATCAATACCTACCAGGGATGGCAGAATCTCAACCGTCAGGTGAAGAAAGGCGAGAAGGCGATATGGCTTTGTATGCCGCTCACTCGCAAGAAGAAGGGCGATCAGAAAGATGATGAAGAAGTCATCACCTGCTTTGTATGGAAGCCGAGACGGTTTATTCTCGCCCAGACCGAAGGGGAGCCAGTGCCGATGCCGCCGACGCCGGATTGGGATAAGGCCGGTGCGCTTGCCAATCTCAACATTGAGGAAGTGGAGTTTGATTTGCTGGACGGCAACACGATGGGGTATGCAAGCAAAAGGCAGGTCGCAATATCGCCGCTTTGCCCTCTACCCCACAAGACGCTGTTCCATGAAATGGCGCACTTATGTTGTCTTCACAGTTATGTGCTGTTGATAGCCCAAGTCCTTTGGAATGAAGTATCGCTTGGTTTTGAGCCTCACATAACTTTTCTCTGCATCCATCCAGTAGTCATCTTTACTGATGTTGCATTCTGCTACCCAACATCCGGGACAGTCAACAGGCATTAAGCATTTGTGGCAGGACCCGTCACTGGGGGGTGTTCTACATTACTTGTAAATAATCTAACGGCGTTCTGAGCCGCTCCCCGCTCAATTCTGATTAAGAGCAACATTGAAAGGTTATGTTGTGGCTGACGAGTGAAGCCTGCGACAACTAAACGGCTTACAGACTCAGCACTACATAACTGCGAAGACAACATAAGTGCGCTTATGTGGTGCACAACATAAGCTCACATCGAGCTAGGACACACAGCCGAAGCGTCATTCAGTGATTCGGAGAACACGCCCCGAAACTTGAGAGAGGTAGAGGCTGAGGCTGTAGCCCTGTTGCTGTGCGAATCTCTTGTTTTGCCAGGAGCGGAGTATGCGAGAGGATACATACAGCACTGGCTCAGGAGCGATGTGATACCTGAGAAATCAGCCCAGAAGGTATTCGGATCGGCAGACAGAATCTTACGCGCTGGACGTGAAGAATAGCGTTAAGCTGCGGGCCGCGCTGCTCCTTGCGCGGCCCTTTTAGCCTCAATCAAGCTTATATGGGAAATTCTTTGAGCAGGACAGACGAGACTCAGGGGTAGAGTACAAAAACAAAAAATCAGAGCTACACAGAACCTCTAATATGTGCAAACCGGGTATTATATTCATTATATGGCCCAAAAGATTTTAATCTGTTTTATTTTAATCCATAGCGGACTGTTCAGCGCCTCTATATGGACTTTTGCTCTCGCTTTTGCTGTGATTTTATTTCAACCCTGGCGTAGTTTTGTGTTAGCCCCCCTAACACAAAACTACGCCAGGGTTGAAATAAAATCTAAGTCTTTCTCATGGTCAAGAGGTTGTGTTGGTTTAGCCAGAATGTTTGTAAATTCTTCCGAGGCAGGGTAGTAAGTCCAAATGTCAACATCCTGATCGGCGTCGTGAAGCTTCTCCTTCTTTAAGACATTGATCGCGTCCAGCTCTGTAAGCAGCCGAATTGCTTGGTTTCGAGCTTTTCCAATTCCTTCTGCGGCTGCTTTTCGTGTTAGCCCAGAATCTTGTGTAAGGTATTCAGAGTTCTGGAACAAGGCGAGAATTAACGAACGATCATAGGGCATAGACGATAGCACGACACGGCGACATAACTCCAACTCATGTTCGGTGACTTCGCTACGGCGATGAATAATCGCCAATGCCTTTGCTAATGTTCTAAGCTGTAAGAGAGCACGGAAAGGCTCTTCACGTTGAACCTCAACGATGTCATACGCTGTTGCGGTCTTGCCACTATCAGTAGTGATTTCGCTGCGTTGCGTGCGAACTGAGGCGCGTGCATATGCGAGAAACGTCGCTAGAGCGTTCAATGAGCGTCTGGCATTCTCGCTAAAGGTTGGAATCGCTAATGTCTTCTCGCCGATCACTTGATGCAACTGAGTGACATAGGCCGAGGCCAACTGCCGCAGTTGGAACTTAGCTTCGCTAGTGCCTCTCCAAATCGTATCAAAACCTTCATTTACCGAATCGGAACTAAGTTCCGCTACTCGATAGCTAAGAAAACGCGCCCCTATCATATTCATATAGCGGTGATGGTTCGCTAGGGTTATTGGAGTCACACATCCGATGAGCGAAAATCGAGCTTTGTAACTCACATTCCCTCTTGTTCCTGTCCACTTGGCAAACTCACCATCGTAAATAGCTGTCAGATCACCAAGCACTTTAGCCACTTTGTCGGGATGTTGACCAAATAGCGAGTTTAAATCCTTGATGGTCAAACAGCACTTATCTAGTTCGGCGAGCAGGTCTTGGACTAGACTGCCATCAGGTGATACAAAACCACTAATAAAGGCGTTTTCGGTCAGGGTATCTAGGTGAATTACATGGGGAGCATCTTTAATTGCAAGTGCGGTGTGTGTCTTATCACTCGAAGGAGGACCGACTATGAGTAACCACAATAATACTTCGCTAGAGAGCAGATGACCTATTGAAGCCGCCATCGCCAACTCGATAACATCATGTGAATGTGGAGACGAAGTGATTTGCGTTAGCTTTCTGTGAATAATTGATAGATTACATTCAGTGTTGATTAGCTCTTGTAGTTTGGCCTCTCGTTTGGCTTTGTCCTTGTTTTGCGCGGCTAATTGTTTTTGCAACCGTTGTCGCTCACGCTCCTCCCTCACCAATTGAGAATATATCTCCAGTGATAAAGCTTTACCATTTTTTAGTTCTTTGCCAGCCCTCTTTATAGTCAGTGTGTCGGCATTGGATACCAAATCACGAACGAGTGCGCGAATGAGATCATCGCGCTTCTTATCCTTCGCGCTTATAATAGCCTCTATACGCTGCTTTAAATTCGTGGCCGCTTTCTTCGTTTCACTTGCAGGCTCTACTCTACCATTTGACCTTGCTAGTTCGCTGTTTGGTAGCTCAGGTAGTCCAAAAGCTCGCAACATTGCTGCTCCATCGCAGCCGTTGTTGCAATGTCCGCGATTTCTTTGTGGGAAATAGACCAGACCAGAGTTACCTTTACCGTCATGACAAATCCCTTGGCAATCCCAATTGCCCGTACTGTTCCGGCGCGCAGAGGAATGTGCTATTAAACGTCGGCCCCATTCTGCCCATAGTGCATCCCATGTTTCATATCCTGAGCCTTTGGCGCTTCTCTGCTGGCGTTGCTTACAAGGATTGGCATTATCAGAATCAGCCTCAATCTCAAGTCCAAGCTCGCGCCAGTCAAGCAGTTTGCCATCCATTACACGATACTCATAAGGCGCGTCCGTTGCAGATTTCACAGGTCTGTAAAATATCCGTGATTCATCCTTAGCCTGTGTATTGATTTTGTCTTTTGAGACGCCAGCCGCCCATTTCCACAGTTCGCCGAAGAGACGTTTTGATATTGGCTCTGCCAAAGGTATGACTACTCGGAATCTTTCCTCTGCTTTGGGATTGGAATCCGAAGTAATTCGGTGAGAGTGTGTGGTGTACGCCGCAAGGCAAATATTTAGCTCGCGCCACACATTCAGATCATTCTCAAAACTTGCTTGATGGTCATAATCGAGCACCAGCATCGAAAGTTCTTTGACGTTTTCCTTCTTACGTTTGGCTGGGTCGAAAATCGCCGGAGAAAACAAGAGGCCATCCTTTGAGGATCGAATCACCGGATGGGTGAACTCCTCACACATTTCCTCCCAGGTGCGTTGCACCTGTACCGGCTTGTTGTCGCGTATGCTTGTGAAGAGCGAAATAGCGAATCTCATCCGGTTTTCTCCCTTTACGCTTTAATGGCTGTACCTACACCTCTGGTGTATAGAGATTGGTCTTGTGTAGTCCTATTTGAAATTGAGTTATAGAAGTTGCGGTTTGTTCACTTGAGGATAGCTGGACGTGGTATCCCCATTCCTATCAACCTGAAAAGCGCATCTTGTTTCTCTGACTCGCTAAAGAGAAGAAAAGCCGTGTTTCTGACCACTATTTACGCCATCTCGTAGGATTCTTTTTAATTCGTCTACAGGAATCAGAACGCGACGACCGATGCGTGTAGCTCTGATTAATCCTTTCCGCTCGTAGGCGCGAATTGTGTATTTGCTCAACCCAGAGAGACGGGCCGCTTCCTCAATGCTGACGGCTAATGGGTTAACTTGATTGATAACGCTTGTCTCCATATGTATCCTTATCTCTCCTTGCTATCTGATACGGATGCATGTTATTGTGTATGCTAATTTATGTCAAGAATTAGAGTCCAGCAAAACGCGGGTAAATCAAGCCGACAAGCGTTACGCAGCAGACCTGTTCCCGAAGAAATACGGAAAGCCATTGAACTTGAAAATCATGTGCCACCTGACCAAACCATACCAACTTTTAATGAGTTTTTTCATGCTATTTTGCGGGAGCAAAGGTCTGTGGCAGAAAGAGAGCACAACAAAAAACAACAAGACCTGGAAAGGGGTGGAAAACCATCATACGAGAATAGCGCCGAAGACTGGCGGTTGGAAGCACATCAGACCGTCATCCAAAAATTACCTGAAAGCCTTCAAGAATTCATTGGGCCTATTACTCACGAAACTATTGACGAGGCTTACGGGAAAGTCTACTTTTTTTCTCAAACTATAGACTTAATTCGGAAGATAGCAGATTTAAACCGAGCAAACGACGGCTCCCCTTTCTCCTATTCCATAGAAACAACTCTGATTTTGAAGACTGATGACAAAGGGCGCTTTATTAATTCTCCTCCGCCACTACTTGAGGCATTAGAGGGCGTCGAAGTCGCTCGTATCCGAGCATGTCAATTCTGTGGAAAGGTTTTTTGGGCGGGCCGAATAGATCAGTCTTGCTGTTCACACCAATGCGCGGGGAATCTACGTGCCCGCAGATGGCGCGAAAGGTATGAGGAGAAATACAAGGAACAGCGGTACAAAAAGAATGAGAAAGAGGACCTTGAACGTCAGGAAGCAAAGAAAGGAAGGAAATAATGTTAATATTTAAGCGCGGTAAAATCTACTGGTACAACTTCTGGTGGGAAGGAGAGCACATTCAAGCGTCTACTCACCAGACCAACAAGAGAGTTGCAGAGCAGATGGAAGCAGCGCATAAGACGCAATTAGCTAAAGGTCAAGTTGGAATTGAAGAGCGAAAGCCAGCCCCAACTCTGAAAGCCTTTGCTCCACGTTTCACGGAAGCAATAGAAGTGCGTTGCGCCGAGAAGCCTATGACTATCTCTTTTTATAAATCGAAACTAGATAGACTGCTAGAGCATGAGCCTCTAGCATCAGCCAAGCTTGATAGGATTGATGAGGCATTGATTGAACGCTATGTGCAGGCGCGCAGAAATACTGTAATCGGTAAGGGTGAGGACAAAAGGAATCTGAGTCCAGCATCCGTTAACAGGGAGCTTGCTACACTGCGCCGGTTGTTATACCTGGCTAAAGAATGGAAGCTGATCGCCAGCATACCTACGATCAAGCTGCTTCCGGGTGAGCGTAATCGTGAATTTGTCTTGAGCCACAACCTAGAACCTGACTATCTTGATTTTGCGCCACAGCCGCTTAAAGATGTTGCGTTGTTAATTCTGGATACTGGCTTGCGTGTAGGCGAGGCTGTAAACCTTGAATGGTCCGACATTCATCTTGAGCCTGTAGGCAGAGCAAAGTATGGTTATTTGTGCGTTCGTAAGGGAAAGTCAAAGAACGCAAAGCGCAATGTTAGTTTAACTGCTCGCGTGAGAGAGATGTTAATTGCGCGCCACTCTGCAAGTGAACATAACTGGGTATTCCCTGGTGAGACTGAAAACTCGTTTCTATCAACGTCGCTGAATCATCAACATATCAAAGTCAGCAGGGTTCCTGCCAGGGTTCCTGCAAAGTCGCTTGACAATTGAAAAGAAAAGACCTACCTCGGTTCAATAGCAAAGTAATTCAAAACTGAACCGGAGGAAGGTCTTAGATGAAGCATAACACTGCAAGCTTCTCATTGGAGCAAAAATCCGAGCCGTTTATCTTTGATGTTGATAGTCTCTTTTATCACCTCGACTGCCTTACTGATCGCCGCAAACCAAAGGGCGTGCGTTACCCTCTGGCGGTCGCTTTGGTCTTTGTCATTTTGGCAAAGCTTGCCGGCGAGGATGACCCTGAGGGGATTGCTCACTGGATCGCTCTTCGCAAGGATTTGCTCATCGAAGCTCTCAAGCTCAAGCGAAAGACTACACCTCATCCGACTACTTTCTCTCGCATACTTGGTTGGGCGGTTTCGGTCGAGCAGCTTCAAGAATCATTCACGCAGTTTCTGCTTTCAACTGTGGAAGGAGGCTTGTCTTTACAGATGCCCTTAGATGGAAAGACCTTGCGAGGGACGATTCCTCCAGGCAAAACACAGGGAGTTCACCTGCTGGCAGCCTATCTTCCTGCTGAAGGCATAGTGCTTTGCCAGGTTGAAGTAGGATGCAAAGAAAACGAGATAGTTGCAGCACCACGAGTCTTAAAAAGCGTAGATTTAAAGGGAAAAATCGTGACAGGCGATGCGATGTTTGCGCAGAGAGAACTGTCTCAAATGGTAGTCGAGGGCGGAGGAGAGTATGTGTGGACGGTCAAAGATAATCAATCCACATTGAGGGCTGAGATAGAGGCAGCATTCGAGATTGAGGAAGGCAAGACGGCGCTGAAAGCAATGGAGAATGACTTGTCACGAGCTGAGACGATAGAAAAGGGGCACGGACGAATAGAGGAGAGGCGTCTTGTGGCGACCAGCCTGTTGAAGGGATATTTGCAGTGGCCCTGCCTTGAGCAGGTCTTCAAGATTGAGCGAGAAGTCGAAGAGATAAGTACTGGCAAGAAGCGAAGTGAAGTGAGCTATGGAGTGACAAGTCTGAGGAGGGAAGAAGCCACAGCCGAGAGATTGATGGAAATAGTGAGAAGGCACTGGGGGATAGAAAACGGGTTGCACTATCGGAAAGACAAAACGCTAGGGGAGGATGGTTGCAGATTAAAAGTGGGAGAGGCGGCGCAGGTGATGGCCGTGATAAACAACCTGATAATAGGATTGGTTCTGAGACAGGGCATAAACAATCTAGCAGCGGCAAGAAGAAGCTACAGTGCCAATCCGCTTGAAGCGCTGAATCTCATTTTGCGCCGATAGACCTACTTTGCAATAGCCCTGTCAAAGTCAGGCGCTTACTTGGCCTCCCTGACGATTTCGTGATACATTCTTTACGTCACACGATGCTGACGCGATTAGGGGAAGCTGGTGTTGATGCGTTCACGATTATGAAGATCGCAGGCCATAGCTCTATTACAGTTTCACAACGCTATGTGCATCCGTCGCCTGAATCGCTAGAGCGTGCTTTTGAACGGTTAGAGGCACTGAATGCGAATGCAGGCAGGCGAATTGAAGCGATGCTTGAGGCTACTACAATTTCTACTACAGTAGGAATCTTGCCAGATGGTGAATCGCCCGTAAGTATTTCTTGACAAACAGTTTGGCCCCTTAGCTCAACGGTAGAGCAGAGGACTCATAATCCTTTGGTTGTAGGTTCGAATCCTTCAGGGGCCACCAACATTTCAAACAATTACGAGCAGTCTTGAGGCTGCTCGTTTTGCTTGTCTAATCTCTAGGGGGTTAGTTCCCCGCAGCTTGCTGCGTCAGTATACTGGATGAGTGAGCCGCTTCATACATAAGAGCCATAACGTTTCGGTACTGCTGTACCACATAGTTTGTCCAGCGAAGTATCGCAGAGTGATATTTAGCTCCGAAGTAGATCAGAAGCTCAAAGAGGTTTGTGTTGAGATTAGTAAGCGGTATGAGATAACGTTTCTGGAGATAGGCACCGACACAGACCACGTCCATTTCCTGGTGCAGTCGGTGCCGATGTACAGCCCGAAGAAGATCGTACAAATCATCAAGAGCATTACGGCCAGGGAGATCTTTGCAGCGTGTCCGGAGGTAAAGAAGAGACTGTGGGGCGGAGAGTTCTGGACGGACGGCTATTACATCAGCACGGTTGGACAGCACGGCAACGAGCAGATGATCAGCAAGTACATAAAGCAGCAGGGCAGGGAAAAAGAGTATAAGCAATTGCATAATCAGCAACTCGAACTATTCTGACGACTCGCGCACGCGCGCGATACCGCGCAGCTTGCTGCGCGGAGCTTCATTTGACGGATCAATTCTACGCAGTAGTATTGGATAAGATATGGGTGTCCCCGTGTATCGACATATATGCGTTCTATTAGGTCTTGTTCATGCTCTAGTCGTATACGCATTGACTTCATCGGCTCCAAAACAATTTCCGCTGTGTCTTTCCTTTCGAAAGGTCGCAAAATCAGCGGATCAAATCCCAAATAAAAAGGAGAGGTAGAATCATGAATTTCATCCATCCAGGTCTGATATCCAGAGACGATGTAGCGACAGTTCCCAGCATTCAAAGATGCGCGAATTATGGGAAAGAATGTAGACTCCAAGCGCCCCCATGATAGTAATGGATCGGCCTCATCCAGAAGGAAAGTGATTTGCCCACCATGCATTCTGGACATACGGCTTAGAAAATCTGTGAAAAAGAAGGGGGGTAATCGGTCAGTAACGCGGGGAGCGATTTGGGAAATAGGAAGCGTTGGACATTTCTCCAACATATAGGCATGTCCGATGCGCTCAGTTTATCAAGAACCAAAGAACCGTTCGCTTGGCGTGAACTCCTGCCAGAGCTGTCTTGATAAGCAGCGCGAGATTGATCGTTTGAAACAAGAGAATCAACGTCTTCGCGAGCAGTTGTCTAAACAGAAACGAAAAGATAAAGCAGGATTCTTTGGCTCCTCCACGCCCTCATCTCAACTCCCCTTGAAAGCCTATTCAAAAGACGAAGCCTCGGCCAGGCGAGGCGGGGCAAAACCCGGTCACATTGGTAAGGGCAGGAAGAAGCATTGCCCACAAGAGGTTGATGAGATACGCGAGATTTCCACTGCCTCAATTTGTTCAACCTGCCATTCGGTTTTGCTTTCCAAAGGGTATCGGCAGCGTTCGGTTCTCGACATTGATCCGATCACCCTACGCAAAGTGCTCTATCGCATCCAGAGGAAGGTGTGTCGGAGGTGCGGGGTGGAAGTTACGCCAACCCTGACTGATCTCTTACCCAAAAGTCTACTATCGAATCAACTGATGGCCGAGATCGTTGACTCACACTACTTGCAAGGCATGCCGATGGGCAGAGTTTGCGCTCGTTGGCAGTTGAATTATGGGACCGTCATCGAAGCGTTGCATCGAGTTGGCGCGCACTTTGAGCGGGTGATGAAGGACTTGAAACAAGCCTACCAACAAGCCTTCGTTCGACATGCGGACGAGACGACTTGGCGCACTGACGGGAAGAACGGTTATTGTTGGCTTTTTGCAAGCGAGAAGGTGAGTTTGCATCTTTATAGAAATACGCGCTCGGCTCGTGTCGTTGAAGAAGTTTTCGGCCATCAGAAGAAGTTGAAAGGATACTTGGTCGTTGATCGCTATGCGGCCTACAAGCGCGTGGGTTGCCAGATTCAGTATTGTTACGCTCACTTGCTCAGAGAGTTGATCGATTTGCAATCGGAGTTTTCAGACGAGTTGGAAGTGGAAGCCTACTCAAAAACGATGGCGGAGTTGGTTGCGCAAGCGATGCGCTTGCAAAGCAGCAGGCCGGACGACGAGGAGTATTACCGGGAGGCAAGACGAATCAAACGAGCTATCCTGCGGGCTTGTCGAGAGCCGTCGCATCATTTGGCGGTCAAGCGATGGCAAGACTTTTTTGTGGAAGAAGCGAGCCGACTCTACCATTGGGTAGAAGAGAGGCGAGTGCCTTGTGAGAATAATCGAGCCGAGAGAGAGTTGCGTACGACAGTAATAGCGAGAAAAGTGAGCCACGGGTCACAAGCCGAAGAAGGAGCAAAGACTCGTGAAGTGTTGATGAGTGTGATGCAAACATTGAAGAAGCGAGTTCCAGACCCCAGACAAAAGTTCAAAGAAGCGTTGGACAAAATAGCCACTAACTCACAAATCAATCCAAGTCAGGCATTGTTTGAAACCGACAGCAGCTAATGAATAGGGAAGCACCAAGAAATTATAACTTGGATCATACTCTTAGTGGATTAGTCTATTCCCCGCGTTACTGACCGATTACGAAGGGGGATTGTTGCCTATTGACCAAGTGTGGCAACTCTCTTATATTCAAGTGACGCACCACCTCCTGCACGAACTGAGTTGGGCCAGTAAGGGTGCTGCAGTCTAACCAGATAATTCGGTTTGGATCATCCCCCTGTGCGAGCATCCGTCGCTTGATTTCCTTAAGCAGAGACGTTTTACCAATACGCCGAACCCCAAGTATCACAATACTAGTGTCTGGTTGTCTCAGAACTCGGCCCAATTCGTTCTTGCGTCCAAAGAACCCACTGCCCTCTACCGGTGCACCAATCTGATAAGGCGCAAGCCATGAAATAGGTGTCTGTTCGCAAATCGTGTCCAGCAAAGAGCTAGTAAAAGATACTGCAGTGAGAGCCACTTGCTGATCCATTTCATCAATAATTACGAAACGAGGGAAATGCTGGTTAGCTGTTTGCAATTTAAGCTCCTGTCCATTTCCATCCAGCAGAATTATACAATCGCGGCGCCATCTATGTTCCTTAGCTAGATCTTGCAGTCTTTTCACTAATTCTACGGCACGGAAGCGACTTACCATCTCGGGTTTGATCCATATGAGAGGTGTGAGGCTTGAAAACCGCAACCTCAACGATGAAAGATCAACTAAAAAAATCTCGTATTCATTTATCTCCTTCGATATAAGCCTATTCACTTGATACCTGAGATCTTTCATCCTCTGAAGAAACTCAGGTAATACTTCTCTCACAGTGCACCTCCATACTTCTGTCAGCCGAAGCGTGACGCGTTATCATTTCAACCCAATAATTAAATTCTTCAACTGAATACATTGGAAATTAAGTTTGTTGATATTTTGCATTATCGCTATTGACTTGCTGATAATGCCGATTCAATTTGCTTCGCGCTGACTCGATAGAGAACTGCCAATCTATCTTGATGGCTTTCTCTTCTCGCTCTTTGACAATCGCCATGACTTCTTGTGCCAGTAGTTCCCGCGTCGCGATCCGACGATTCAGGCATTGCTTCGCAAGCGCCGAAAACTCGATCTCGATCATATTGAGCCAACTCGCTGACTTTGGCGTGTAGTAAAACTCGAACCTCTGCGATAAAGCGAATGCTTCCTCAGCACAGAACGTCTCATAAAACGAACTCGTTGAATGTGTGTTGAGATTATCTTGAATGACCCGAATCTTTTTCGCTTTCGGGTAGCGGGCGGCCAACTCTTTCATAAACAGCGCGTATTCGCGCTTCGTGCGTCGGTCGTGGACTTGCGCCAGCCGCTTGGCACTGTGCGGCTCAATCGCCATCAGCAAGGCGCACGAACCGTTTTTCTCATAAGCATAATGCTGGCGAGCGACTTGGCCGGCTTTCATCTCTAGTCCTCCAACCGTCTCGCCAATCAAGAAACACGGGCGTTCATCGAAACAAACGAGCGGGTAGAGCGCATCCTTGGGCAACGCGTAGAGATGGAGAATCTGTTCCATGCGAGCGATAAAGTTGGAATCCATAACGCCAATACACCAGCTCTTTTTCAGATGCGGTCGCAAGTCATTTTTTTTAGAATCTGCTTGGCCGCCGTATGCGACAGATGATCACAATAACGGAGTTCAACAGCTTTGTCAGCAAGCAGCCGCAGCGTCCATCGAGCGCGTCCTTCGGGAGGCGAAGAGCAAGCTAAGGCGGTGAGCTTGGCGCGCTGTGAGCCATCAATTTCAATGGGCCTGCCGGAACGCGGTTTGTCGTGTAGGGCCGATAAACGGTTGGCGAGATAGTTATCGCGCCAGGTGGCAACAGTGAAGGAAGAAACCTGCAAGGAGTTTGCCACAGCCGATAGCGTCTTACCGCGATGGAGTTCCAGCAGCGCGGTAGCGCGTTTGAAAACTCTGACAGAGGTTTGCCCTTTGGCAAGTAGCGAAGTCAAAAAATCTTGGTCGATTTGGCTCAGTTTCACGTGTTCTTTTTGCATAGGTATAGGAGATGTCCAAAACCCCAGATTATTTAGTTTCCAGTGTACTGAATGTATTTCAACAATAGCTAGCTCAAAAACTTAACCTAGTAGATTTGGCATCGGTGTGGGAGCCATACAAGTTAAAGAGTTTGCTCTTCATGCTCCAGGCAACAGTTGGTTGTACCTAGAAGGCTCTCCGGTCAGACTCAGCTAGGGCTCACGGCACCAATGCGTTTCGGTCCTCGTTACGCCGATGACCAACAGTAGTTTACTCCAACTCAATTGCATTTTCATCGGTGGTTGTGAATCCATTGATTCATGAGGGGGGTAAAGAGGTTATTTGTTGTCGAAGGCGGCAAACTTTTGCTCCCATCGCGGGACATTACTCGAACCGATGAAGGTATTATAATACTCTTCCATGAGTGGTTTGGAATTCTTGAATTTCCTGAGACATTCTCGCGGCTTGCCGCGAGATTTGCAGCTATGCAATTGTGTGATGATAATAGCGAACCGATAGCAGCGTGAAAGAGGGGGGAATTTGCCGGGAGCGGCAAGTTACAAAGTTCGGCGGGGTTCTACGCTTGAAGCAATCCATCGGCAATGACCTTAGCCTTCGAAGGTGAACCCGATCTAGAGCAACTTGAGCCGTCATTATGGTAGTGTCTGATGCTTCATCGAACTGTATTCCGTCACATTTCCGATTGGCTAGGATGCAATCAATAATACCTCAAGCGTTCCAGTACTTACTTATGAGATTTCGGATAGGCACAATTGCGGCACCAATGGAGTTAGGTCTACCTTGGAGGGGGTAATACACCGGGGAGGGACGACCATTATGAGAGCAGCCATCACACAATTTCAGTCCTTTCCTGCCATGAGTTTTCAAGTGGTTGCGATAGTACTCGAAGCGCTCGCCATTCCAGATGGATTCGAGCCTCTCCTCTTTTACATTTCCCATTACAACATCGCCATACATATCTGCACAGCAGAGAATCACCTGCCCTTTCACATTGATAGCCATCATCGTGAGCGGCTGTGCACAAGATTTATTTGCAAAGCGCGACGTGTCTATCTCGAAGAAAGGGGCATTAACTTTGATATTCCCCCCGCGATTCTCGATACACCCGGCGGTGGGGTTTCGCATATCCAGGATGACAAGCCGCCCATCCGCTTTCATGTTATGAATCTTAGTTAAAGTGGCATCATCATAAATGCTGACTCCCAGGGCATCCAGCCCGGCTGTGATTAAACGATCATAGATTTCGCCGTTTAGTAAATCTCCATTGGTGTTCAGAGTCATGAATGTGTCGGGGCAATTCTTCCTGGTGAATTGAAGTATCTCAAATATCCTTTTATCAAGCAGAGGTTCGTTAATTAAGAACCAGGAGATCCTCCCGTCATACTTCAAATCTCTCAAGTTGTAGACTATGCGTTCAATCGTCTGCCAATCCATCTGGCTTGCTGTTTCGTCCTGGCGCTCCTGTCCAAATTTGCAGAACCAGCATTTGCGCGTGCATATATTTCTGGTTTCGATGAGGATGACTTTGAAAAGTTTGCGCATCAACGCCTCTGCTAGACTATGAAGTTATAATTCCGTCCCGGTGAAGTCTATCATTTATATTATTAACCGGACAACTATGAGCGCATCCGCGACTTCGGGAGTGGACAGCAAGGACTAGGTCAAACAGGTAAGCTCCGTCGGTGATAGGCTGATTGTGAGCTTGCGACAGAGGCACCAGAGTATTGATGTGACACAGCGCATTGCAATGCTGCTATTGCGTCGGCACGCCCTTTTCTTCATCCCTTCTCCTCAATGCATCGCCGGGTTGTTTCTGCCGTAGAGAGTTATCCTTACCCCATTCACACAGCAGGAATCCAGCAAACAGAATCGGGTCGGATGGATTGATAAACCGTCTGACGATTGTGTTTCAATCGTAACTAGCATTTTATGGGATTGGAACTTCAATAGGCATACACCATTCGATTTCGAGGTCATTGTCTTTGCGGTGACGCTTGCCTTAAACAGCAAACTTCGAATCCCGGATAGCTTCAAGTTATTTCGTATCACGTTAAGGTTGATGTTTCTCACATTCGCGCCAAGCTCGCCGACAAACTCGAAATGTTCACCATCCTCCATATGCTGGCTCAAAAACGCCACCATGCTTTTCAGATCATCGTATATCTTCAGACTCAGGATATGCTCCCAAAACCAGGGCATAGCCGCTTGCCTATGATTGCTCAGAATGAAACTCGCCAACAGGCCTACGAGCATATCTTGTGAACTGGCTATCGGGGAGCCACATTCCATAATCCAATGCGACGGATACTTTTTTTGCCAGAAGATCAGATTCTTGTAAATATCTTTGTATGGCCATTGATAAATGTGCAGAGCGACATCCACATTTTGGAGAGAGCGAGCCGCATCGTCCAGGTGCTTCGGGTTAGATAGGGAGATATAGATAGGTTTTGAGCTGCACTTCCTGATTTCGTTTGAATAGTCCGCCGCCCATCTTGCTACGGTCTGAAGGTTGTAGTCTTTGGCTAGGTCCACCTCGTTGAACAACTCCCAGGCGTAGAGGTTCTCTTCGTTGAAGATAGATTTCAGTTTATTCAGCTTGCTCAAACCGAGTTCGAAGTGCTCGGCTAAAAAAAAATCCCGGGGCCGCTTGAGATACTTGCTTATGAAGCTGGTACGAAAGGTGTGTTCATAATTGCTCCAATGCACATTGGTAGTTGAAAATTCGTTGAAGTCGAACAAAACGGGGACAAGCCTGATCCCATATGCAGATGCAATTGAGGCGATTCCAGCTAGGTGGTTCATGTTCAAGTCATAGGTTTGGTCACGGTGGTTGTAATAATTAAAAGAGAAATCTGAGAGCCAGACTCTACAGATGCTGAGGCCTTGCTGCCACATCAACTTGAAGATACGCTCGTAGTACTCTGATATATCAGACCGCTTCGGTGGGAAGGCTACGTTGATGCCGAATTCAAACATTCTCTATTCTCAAACTGCTGGCCATGATGATGCCCAACGTTTTGGCAGTTTCCAATTGCAGGTTAAACAGAGCTGTGCCCGGCTGTCGGATACTTGTGACAGTTTCCATCGGGACTCGCAGCAGATGAGACAAGCCCCTTCTCATCAGTAGCACGAAATACTTATTCTTCTTCAGAGCCATAAACCCATCGGAAAGCCCCTGCCAATACATCCTCTTCAGCAGCCACTTTTTGTTGAGCCGCTCCACTCCGGCCCAGTGGTATATCATCACATTGGGAACGTAGAGAATTTTAAGCCCGTTGGAAAATATCCTTTCGACAAGCTCTGTCTCACCATTCGATAGCAGGTTCGTTCCTTTACGGTCAAACTGCTCATCGAATCGCCCAAGCGCGGTTATGATTCTACGGTCAACCATCATGTTGCCGCCACCGGGTGATTGGCTCTGCTCAAGGAAAAAAGATTTCTGGCCATAGTCCTTGCCTCCCAGCAAGTATTCAAATTTGGGAGCCAGAAAACCGGGCCTGTCCATCTGATATTCGATCAATGTCCGACCTGCGAATATCGCGATGTCCGAGCGGTTCTGACCCATAGCCTTTCGTAAAGCATCAAGCCATTCGGGGTGGGGGTAAGCATCATCATCTATGAAAGCGATGTAGTCGAACTTCGCTTCCTGCAACGCCACGTTTCTACATACATTGAGTCCCTGCCTTTCGACGCGAATCACTCGGACGTTGGAATAAATCAAAGAGCTAAGATATTTAGGGGTTTGATCAATCGAATTGTTATCGATGATCAGAAGTTCGTCCTGCTCACGCAAAAGAGCCATAATCCGAGGCACATTCTTCCTCAAGAAAGAAAGGCGATTATATGTTATGAGCGCAACTGAGATATTCATACTCATAGATTGTCAGGCTACTGTTGAAAGTAAATCCAGGATTCTTTTGCTTATGGTAGAAAGCTCATACCGAGAGACATCGTGCCGCGCGTTCTCCCCAAGTTGGGTGAAATCATCGATGTTATTTAATACAGACCTGAGTTTGTTTGACAAATCCGTAACATCGCCCGGTTGGAATAATATGCCGTTCTGCTCATCTTGAATGATTTCCGGAATCGCGCCGCACCTGGAAGCGATGATTATATTATTCGTCGCCATTGCTTCGAGCAAAACGATTCCGAAAGGTTCTGTCAACGTAGGGAAAACGAAAACATTTGAATGCTGGTAGAAGCTTTTGATCTTGTTATTCTCAACATTGCCATGAAACGTGATTCTGCCTTGCAAATTTAGCGAGGCGACCAGCTCTTCCAAACGACTTTTCTCCTCGCCATCGCCGACTATGTCTACAGTGAAATTGGAAATGCCTTCGCTTACCAACTTACTCAAAGCCAGAATTAGATACTCAGTTCCTTTAATCTTAACCAAGCGTTGCACGCACAGGATATTGATTTGGGCACCCGCAGTTTTATTCACGTAAGAGTAATCTTCGCTGTCAATGCCATAAGGGATCATCTCGAGGTTCAAACCGCGCATTCCATATTCATCTTGAATGGTTCTACGTACAAACTCCGAGGCGATAATGATTCTCCTGGTATTTTTAAAGACGTACTCGTTGGTGCGCCTGATGATCCAGTTCTTGTTATGAATATCATTCCCTGCAAGAAACACCAGATTCGGAATGCGACGCTTTCTTAGATGGTAGGTCGCCGGAAAGGCCGAGGGCAATAAGAAGTTAATGATGGCAAAATCCGGATTAATTCTCTTGATATGCCGACCAATAAACATTAAACCGTACATCATATGGACGAGCAGATTGATCACGTTCGGAAACAGTTTGGATGGGTATTTAATCAAACAGCTATTGTATCGGAAAACCTCAACACCATTGTCTATCTCGAAGGCCGGGTGACTGGGATGATAACGAGGAGTGAGAATGGAAAGCTGATAGTCTCCGTGATGCGTTTTGATGGCTTGAACCAGCCGTTTTACGCCGACTTCGCCGCCACCGGTAAAGGGGAAATAGGAAGTGGTGATTACGAGGATTTTTTTCATGGTGCCCCTGGCTAAACAACCCGCCGTAAATCAGATCACCCTATATGAGTCTTAAATGCCCAACAGCAGTTTGAGGATGATCTTCTCGCTGCTCATCTCATAAGAGCATACTCGGTGATAGATTTGCTGCCCTAAATCTCGGTTGACTTTAGGAACCGTCGTACAGATATGCCGGAAATGCTTCTTGAGGTAAGTGTGTAATAACTGATTAAAGCTATCGGGGTCGCCGAATGGATACGCGAATGTCTTCACCTCTCTCTTGCACAAAGATTCCAGTGATTCCTTGGCAGGCAATATTTCGTTACTGACATCGTCCACTTTCACCAGATTGCAGTGAGTTCGCCCGTGGCATCCGACCTCCATCCCCGACTTGAGTAAATCCTTGATCTCGTTTTGTCCCATATATAGTTTTCTGGCATCCGGTTTAATGCCGCTCAGAGAATTCAAGTGATCCAGGAGTTCGAGAATTTCTTCATAGCCATAGTTCCGGGCGACGTACTTGGAGAGTGCAAGCGTACCATCAACCGTGTCACCTCTCTTCAAAAGTACCTTCTTCAACGTTTTGATGTCGCAGGCCCTGTATAGTATATCGAGGTTATGCGTCCACAGTACCTGCTCGTTCTCTAGAGGGAGAGTATTTAAATAAAACGTGGCCTTGATGCCGAGCTTTTTCAATATCGGCAAGGCGACTTTATAATTGTCCATCAGCCCGTCATCAAATGTGACGATAATTGGGAATGAGATGCGCCGCGCTTTGACTTCTTCAATGTCGTCAAAGGATATAATCTGAAAGTGTCTTTCTATGACATACATCTGCTCTATGAAGTTCTCTGGGCTTATATACAACTTTCTCGGCAGAAACGGGTGATTCGTTGCGACGCTGTGATAGCAAACAATCCTCAGGTTGAAGGGATTAGAAATCCTCTTAATCAATTCCTCGGCCTTGAGCGCGTGTGAGATGCGGATGAGTGATGGTTTCATTTGAACAGATCCAAGAATCTTTGGGTTAATTGGGAATACGCATAATCATCGATAGCCGCGCTGCTTTCCGAGAGGCTGAGACGACTTCGCGCGCAGTTCGGAAACTTGATCAAGAAATCGGCAATGCCCTCTGTGTCCTCGGCATGGTAAAAGGGCTCTCCCCACTCTTCAGCCAGAGCTTGCAACGCGCTGTCTTTTTCTCCGATCACGAGCAAAGGAATATTCAATTTTTTGTACTCGTAGATTTTGCTTGGGATCATGCCGCGGCTCCATTGGGTAGGCGGAAAGGTTATCACTCCTAGGTCCGATTCCAGCATCCTTCTGAAAACCCGTTCCCTTCTTATGTGGGATTGGTACTTAATCGTAAATAACGCAGAGTATCTTTCCATCAGGAGTTCAGTCACATTGTCTATAGAGCCATAAAGATGAAAGACGATCTTGCCTCGCAATCTTTGCTCTTTTTCGATTGCTCTGGCTATTGCTTTGAGTATGAAGTCAGGCTGGTGATCCAGGTAGTAGCTTCCCGTATAAATAAGGTTCAACGTGTCCGAGTCGCGTCTGTTGCCAGGCAGGCGGCTTGCCTTTGAGACCAGATCATCATCGAACCCATTCGGTATAACTACCAGCTTGGAGCCCTCGCCGACTAAACCTTCATACTGCCGGCTCATCCATCGGTGATTCATAATAACTTTATGAGCACTTCGCAATATCAAGCCTTCCAAGACATTCTCTAAACTGAGCCGAGCCAGACATAAGCGGTTCCTTGCGTACCTCATCGTCCAATCCGGCTTGTCGAGCCAGGGTTCTCGCAGGTCAACAACATGCTTCTTTCTAAAGACGGAAGAAACAATCCACCCGATCACTAGATTACTCGCCGAAGGGTAAGTGGAGAACACGTAATCAACTCGGTGCTTACGCATCAGCGTTAACGATCTATATAAACCAAACGGAATGAAAGTGGCGGATTCGTCTGGGAAGCAGAAGGCCAGATATAAAATCATCCTGATCAACCGTCTGAATTGATTTGTCCGATGAATGGCATTTTTTCCGGACTCCTTCTTCCCTGCTCTCGCTTTCAATAGCTTATAAAGATCGTGCTCTCGGTGGATGATTTCCGTTGATGCAGTATGATCAGGATAACACTTGGTAGTCACCAGTAATGCCTTATGACGTTTTGACTTGTTCAAGGCATTAAAGAATTGGCTGATTCGCTGCGTTCCGCCTGATTCTTGCGGCGAGTAAATGCTCGATATGAATAGAACAGTGATTTCGTTCATGTGTTTTCAGCCATTCGCCAAACACAGTCCTAGTGTCGAGCATGGTTCTTCAAAGTACGCTGGTAAATGCTCCCATCCAATACGAGGTAATCAGCCGAAGACGCGACCGCACAACGAGCAGCCTCGCTAGGTGTTTCTACCAATGGTTCTCCCGCCCGATTAAAGGAGGTGTTGAGCAATATCGGGATGCCCGTTAGGCGGGAGAAAGCTGCAATCAGCTTGTACAACTGTGGATTGTCTGGCTCTCGAAGAACCTGGTATCGAGCTGTCGCATTGACATGAGTAACAGCGGGGATGAGATGGTGTATCTCCTCTCGGACTGTAGCGGTGAAGGACATGAAATAGCTCGGATAATTCTCAACAAAGAAATCTGACACAGCTTCAGCGAGCACGACAGGGGCGAAAGGGCGGAACGGCTCTCTGTTTTTCACGACTCCATTAAGATAGTCCTTCATGTCAGCACGCCTCGGATCAGCCAGGAAGCTCCTATGGCCCAAAGCCCTTGGCCCTAATTCCGCGCCGCCTTGAAACCAAGCAACGACAGCGCCGTTAGCGATTTCTTTTGCAATGGTCTCGAAGGTATCGGCGTGCTCGAACACTCGGACCAGTCCGATTGCTGCTAATGCCGATGGATCATGAGTGTAAGAGCGGCCCAGGAAAACCGGATTATCTACTCTCTCAACTTTGCCAGTGATAGATGCGCCGTACAGGGCACAGCCTACCGCGATGCCATCGTCTCCGGGGTATGGCGGCACAAAAACTTCATCGAATCCCGCTTCGCGGGCTATACGCGAATTGGCAACGCAATTCAGCGCAACCCCTCCTGACAGGCAAAGATTCCTGGAACTGGTATGTCTTCGTAGCCAGCGGGCATGGGCGAGCAAAGCTTCCTCCGTTTCATATTGAATACTTGCAGCAAAATTGGCTAGAAGCCTCGTTTCATAGCCCATATTGGCTCGCTTACCCTTAAGCGATTGAATCTCCTCTTCGACAGAATTTTGCTCGAACGAATGCATGCTTCCAAAGGTCGCCAGCGAATCATTTTCTGATATTTCTAAGAATAGATTGGCAGGATGAGGCTGTCCGTAAGGAGCTAAACCCATCGTTTTTCCTGCATCAAGGCAATCACCGAACAAGAACTCTGATACGGTGCCGTAGGCTGACCCGATTCCGCCCCGGTCCCCAATGATCTTGCGCAAGACCTCGTACCGGAGGCCGTCAAAGTGGTAGAAGCTTTCCCGCTCAAGTCCTTTTTCAAATTGACCCGCGTTAAGGTTTTGCAGGATCGTGAAACCGTTAGCCAGCGCTTCTGGCTCTGGTCCGGCGCAATATTGCTTTAGACAATTTAACGACCCTCCGGAGCCGTCTGCCACCAGAACAGCTGCCTCTTTGAATGGCGATACGTAATAAGCACAACAGGCATGAGCAAAATGGTGGGGTAGGCAAATAAAAGGTCGTAACGATAGATCGACGCTGCCCTCTTGCTTCAGCAATCGCAAGAGCTGTGACGCAGGTATATGATCTATATGGCTCCACACAATGAGATCAAGATCAGCCAGTTCCAAGCCATGCTCTTCGAGGCAATACGAGATGGCGTTTGATAGATCCATTCGGCCGCTTCCCCACATTTTTCCATCTCTTTTTATCCGCGTGAGACGTTCGCGCGCAATGGCCGACCGAAGGTTGCCATCGATTACTAAGGCGGCTGAGGTTTCATGGTCTGTGAAACCTAGGCCCAGTATCTTCATATTGTTTCACCTCGATTGGAGTGCAATGGCGCAGATCCGCTGTAACCGAATTCCATCAGCTTCTCAAAAGAAGTCCGCCGTTGATAACAAAACTGGAGCCCGTGATGTAGGCTGCCTCCTCAGACAACAGGTACAGTGTCAAATAAGCGACTTCTTCAGGCTTGCCCAGACGGCCTAACGGAACTCTTTGGGCGGCCTTGCCCATCATCACCTCAGAGTTCAACGCCTTCCTCAGTAGAGGGGTGTCAATACTGCCCGGAGCGATTGTATTCACCCTGACGTTAAACCCGGCAAACTTATATGCGAGTTCCTTTGATAGCATATCCAGAGCCGCTTTCGCCGAGGAATACGGCGGCCTCTCGGCAATTACGTAGCTGTGGATTGAGGAGATGAAAATAACCGACCCAGGAATGTTTTTCTCCACCATGTTTTGTACTACGAGTCTGCAAAGTATAAAGCAGCTTTCAAGGTTGATAGCGTAAAGCTTTCTCCAGTTCATAAGGTCCAGAGCGAAAAGTTCCTGGTCTTCATGAATTCCGGCGCAACAGACTAGAGCGTTCGATCTGATCATGAGTTGGAGCGATCTCGGATAAAAAAAAAGACTCAAGATTCTCAGTCTTTGCCAGATCGAAATTGTATGGCACAAGCTTCCCTTGCCTGCCTTGTGATTGACTCTCCAACTTTTCCAGACCGGCGGCGTCATTATTGATTACCAATACCGTACATCCCATCTCCATCAACTCTAATGCGATAGCAGACCCTATCCCGCCGGCTCCTCCGGTGATTAAAACCGTCTTTAGATTGGTGAAATGTAATTCCATCTTTCGACTCCTGGCGTGCCAGGGCCAAATCATATTAGCAAAACCTCTCTTGCAACGCAGAGGCGCGTTATGTGATCGGGTATTTTCAAAGCAAACCTTTACTCGCCAAAGTATCTCGCAATGAGTCAATGGAATAATTCGCACTAATAAAGTCCCGTGTCTGCTTCTTCCTTGAGGTCGGCTTTTTACTCAGAGAAAGGATCACGTCAGGATAGGCAGCGATATTATCCTCTATAAACACCATCCGCTTTTCAACCAACTCGTCTATTCCCTCTATTCCCTCCACACCGATTGTCGTTGTCAAGACTGGAAGATTGAGCGCCAATGATTGCAAAACCTTGTTCTTCACACCCGTGCCAAAAATCAAAGGGCATACGAACAGATCCATCTGCGAAAGCTTGGTATTCAGCCGTTCCACATGCCCTGTAAATTTCACTGCGCCTGAACCCATCCGTAACAAATGCTTAGGGGAATTCGGGCCGATGATTTCCAGTTGAAAGTCAGGAGATTTCTCTAGAATCCTGGGAAGAATGTCTCGAATCAATATTTCGATAGCCGTAAAATTCATGGGGACATTAAGATTCCCCCAATAGCAAATTCTGTATGCGGGCGGTCTACCATCGCCTTCACTATAACCAAAGTCATTCAGGTCAACCGCATTGGGTATGATGATGGCCGGGCATTTCTCTTCCAGGTTCTTACAGGCATAGGAAAGATCGACTCTTGAACAGAAAATTGTTTTATAGGTTTGAGTCACTCGTCTCTCAAGGTCGCCCAGGAATTTTCTTTCGTATAGAGCAATGGCCCTGGCAGTAAGCGGTACTTTTATTCCTAACAGTCTCGTGTAATACAACCGCATGGAATCCGTTAAATCTATCCAGACCTTGTTTATGGGGAGATAATCGGCGTATTGAGCCATTCTCAGTCTCTTAATGTAGATGATGTCGAATGAATCGCAATCCAATTCACGTAAATATCGCGCGAGCTTTTTATTCCGGCAATAAGAAGACTGCAAGGACTTCCCGGTAATCACTCCCCACAAGCAAAGCAAGAGAGAGCGCCATTTGGGCTGCCAAAAGACTTTCACATCCTCAAACAAGTGCTTGTACTTTTCTATGTTCTCGTAATCATTTCGCTCTTTGGCCAGACATACAAAGTGAAGCCTGGCCTTTCCCTCCCAGGCTTTCAATAGATTCAAAGTTCTGATTCTGTTTATGTGATTCGGAGGTGTTGGAGAAATGAATAAAATTCTCTTCATCATTAGTAAGCTCACAAGTTCCTAAAAGATTTAGAGAGCAGCAAAAAGTCTATCTTGATATAGATTAATATCATATTTACTTTGTAACAAATCTAACCCATTCTGCACCAAGCGTTTCCGCAATTTGGAATCGAGCAAATCGCCAATGGCTCTTTGAAACTCGAGATAATTATCTGCCTTTAAATAGTGAATGTCCGGCGTGATATCTAAGCCCTGAGCGGCTTTCGATGTCGCGATAACGGGCTTCCGGTGGGCAAAATACTCAAGTATCTTCAACCTGCTCCCGCCACCATATAACAACGGCGCCAGACAAATATCGACTGATCTGAGTAGCTGACCTACGTTCTCAACATTATAGAAATGTTTAATTCTCTTCCCAGTAAAATTAACACTTTTCTTGTATTTTTTCCCGATTAAGAACAGCTCGGCATCTGGATGCTCTGAAGCATATTTTTCCCATATCTGATCAATGAACCATTTAATGCCGCATCTGTTCGCGTGCCAGTCAAGTGTACCGACGATTGCAAAGCGATTGAACTTTGAATCTGTCGGGGCCTCAACGTTATCCGGTATAACACTCTCTCGAAGGCAGTTGGGAATTACTATTGCCTTGTTTCTGCAATCAGCAAGATTGTTTGCTAATTCCTGATCACCTTCGCTCACGAAGATGATCAAATCAGATTCTTGTATCGCCTGACGCTCAAACCAAGAAAGTGACCGGTGTTCAAAATAGAATAAAGGTCTTTGCCACCAGGATTGATGGGGGATTCCTTCTCTTAGTAGGGTGCTTTCCACATTATGACAATCCAGAACGATCTTCGGTCGTTTGGTGGTTGCGCAGTTTTTAACATATTGAAACATTGCTAATTCTGAAATATAGATAACTGAAAAATCGTGGTCCTGCACTAATCGCTGAATCAACCGGGCCATAGGCCTTGAATGGAATCTTGCAACAGAGAAACTCTGCTCAACCCACAAGCCAGTAATCAGATTGGGGGTAGCGCTGACAGGATAGACTCTCTTCTTATCATCAAGAAGATCAGGGTCAGATGAGGAGAAACACACTACATGAATATCAAATCTCTTTGAGAGGAGATAGGTGATGGCCCGATTTCTTATAGCCGCGCCGCCATAGGTACAAAAGGGATTGAATTTACATAAGTAGAGAAGCTTCTCTTTCATGGACTCAGGCCACCCCCTGACGAGAGATGAAGCATTAATTTGGATGAATGCAGCGCCTTTTAAACCCTATTAGGCGCTTCAAAAGGCATAAGGCAGTCCAAACATCCAGGAGGCTCTTTCCCGAAATTCACAATTGGGAAACAACTTGAAATATAGTCGCTCGTTCACCTCTGACAATTACGGATAACCGCTTAGAAACCGCTAGCGACGGGTAATAAGATAAAGCGTTTTCAACTGCTTCTACATGTGATAATAATAACACAGCTCGCCGTTTCTTAGGAACACCTACGCGTTGCATCTCAGCAAGCGGTGATCTATAAAGTGGGGGGGGTTGCCCCTTATTTCCATATTGCTTCCCGAAGGGAAGATTAGCGAGAAAATGTGTTGTTGATGCCGGAGGCAATTCTGTATTGGCTCCATTACCATGATTGAGCTGATGGTTCTTCACAGGCGACAAGTTGCGTTCCGCTGCTCGAAGGGCTTTTAGATCCATATCTATCCCGACACCCTTTGCATCAGGAACAAACGCAGACACTTCTGCCAGAAATGTTCCGGTTCCGCATACTGGATCAACTATAATATCATCTACTTTCGTCTTGCCTAAGAAGGCCATAGCAGCCGCAATCGCAGGTGGCAAAGACCCAGCCCTCTCGGCTGTTCGTTTTTCACGATCTGGTACTTCATCAGTGCTGTTATGGAGCAAGCAAATGTGATAGGATTCTTCTATACGGATACAGAGAAGCCTTCTCAAAACTCTGAAAAGCAGCGAAATTGCCAGTAAATTTGCTACTTTCAGTTATTGAAAAATCTGAGTTGATGGCAAAATTCCTGCATGAACCAGATGCAGCGCAAGCCTTATCGCTCAGATTTAACTGATGCACAATGGCAACGGATCAAACCATTGTTGCCCAAACCGAAGCGCACTGGAAGACCCAAAGAAGATGACCGTGAAATTATCAACGGCATTCTTTACGTTCTCGTCACCGGCTGCAGCTGGGAGTATTTGCCACATGATATCGGTGCTTCATATCAAACTTGTCATCGGCGGTTGCTTGACTATCAGCGCCGCCGAGTCTGGCAAAAGATCGTCCAAGAGTTGATGAAAGAAGCCTATCGCAAAGGCAAAATCAATTTGAATAACGCTTATCACGATGCCAGCGTGATTAAGACTAAAAAAGGGGCAAGTCGCAAGTAGGTTTTTCAGGAAAACACCGTATTTGCGGCATCAAACGCCATCTCGTTGTTGATGCGAACGGTCATCCTTTGAGCTTCCAATTGAGCAAAGCCAACTGGCATGACCAACGCCTGATACTTGAAACCATAGACGGCATTCGCATCGGCAAAAGACGACGGCGACCCAAACGCTTAGGATTGGACAAAGGTTATGACAGTGAGCCATTGCGCCGCGAACTCAGACAGCGCAGGATTGTTCCGAATGCTCCCTATCGCGATAACCATGTTAGTGTCCCACGTGGCAGACCACCGAAAGACAAACATGAAAAACGCTACTGTCGTCAACGCTGGAAGGTCGAGCGTAGTTTTGCCTGGGTCAACAACTGTCGTCGCTTGGATAGATTTCTTGAAGAAAGTCAAAGATCGTATCGCGCTTTTATGCGAGTCTTTTTTATGAAACACTATTTAGACCTACTGTTTTAGGCTCTTTTAGAGTTTTGAGAAGACTTCAGATAGTATTGCCTCAGCAGCATCAGAAAGCACAACCTTACGGTCCTGGAGACTCGCGTGCTAACCAGCGCTTTAAGTCCTGCCGAGAAAATGAGTGCCATCGGCAGTGATGACAAGACGGAAAGGCCTTTTTTGTGCCTGCAACATACTTTAAAGCCTTATAATACGGAACCTGATTGGGAATAAAAGGAGCGCCCTTTCGTTGTAATTGAAGCGATAATCATCCTTCAGGCCAAGGCCGAGAACGGGGGCGACATATAGTTTGTCTTGACTTTAATCAACTTATAGGATGCCCTGACGATTAATACTCTCTTTGCGCTATTATGCTAGCTGTATATAATGAGAGATACCATTTCAAGGTAAGTACATTGGAAATTAAGTTTGTTGATATTTTGCATTATCGCTATTGACTTGCTGATAATGCCGATTCAATTTGCTTCGCGCTGACTCGATAGAGAACTGCCAATCTATCTTGATGGCTTTCTCTTCTCGCTCTTTGACAATCGCCATGACTTCTTGTGCCAGTAGTTCCCGCGTCGCGATCCGACGATTCAGGCATTGCTTCGCAAGCGCCGAAAACTCGATCTCGATCATATTGAGCCAACTCGCTGACTTTGGCGTGTAGTAAAACTCGAACCTCTGCGATAAAGCGAATGCTTCCTCAGCACAGAACGTCTCATAAAACGAACTCGTTGAATGTGTGTTGAGATTATCTTGAATGACCCGAATCTTTTTCGCTTTCGGGTAGCGGGCGGCCAACTCTTTCATAAACAGCGCGTATTCGCGCTTCGTGCGTCGGTCGTGGACTTGCGCCAGCCGCTTGGCACTGTGCGGCTCAATCGCCATCAGCAAGGCGCACGAACCGTTTTTCTCATAAGCATAATGCTGGCGAGCGACTTGGCCGGCTTTCATCTCTAGTCCTCCAACCGTCTCGCCAATCAAGAAACACGGGCGTTCATCGAAACAAACGAGCGGGTAGAGCGCATCCTTGGGCAACGCGTAGAGATGGAGAATCTGTTCCATGCGAGCGATAAAGTTGGAATCCATAACGCCAATACACCAGCTCTTTTTCAGATGCGGTCGCAAGTCATTTTTTTTAGAATCTGCTTGGCCGCCGTATGCGACAGATGATCACAATAACGGAGTTCAACAGCTTTGTCAGCAAGCAGCCGCAGCGTCCATCGAGCGCGTCCTTCGGGAGGCGAAGAGCAAGCTAAGGCGGTGAGCTTGGCGCGCTGTGAGCCATCAATTTCAATGGGCCTGCCGGAACGCGGTTTGTCGTGTAGGGCCGATAAACGGTTGGCGAGATAGTTATCGCGCCAGGTGGCAACAGTGAAGGAAGAAACCTGCAAGGAGTTTGCCACAGCCGATAGCGTCTTACCGCGATGGAGTTCCAGCAGCGCGGTAGCGCGTTTGAAAACTCTGACAGAGGTTTGCCCTTTGGCAAGTAGCGAAGTCAAAAAATCTTGGTCGATTTGGCTCAGTTTCACGTGTTCTTTTTGCATAGGTATAGGAGATGTCCAAAACCCCAGATTATTTAGTTTCCAGTGTAGTAAGAGGTTACCGACTTACTTCTTGATGATTATAGTTAGCATGCTCGCTAGATCCTCTGATTTTATTGATTAATAGGAAGTTTAACATGTTGTGTATACAGGAACGACGGAAGCCTAATTGGGAGTTCTTGAAAACGCAAAATGTCGCGCTTTCATTTAGTGGGGGAATGGATAGTACGGCCGTTCTTGTATTGGCTTTAAGAAATGGTGTGAATCTCAAGGCCCTATCTATATCGGGCGAAACTGACCACCCAGAATCGGCACGCTATTGTGCCGAGATTTGCGAGTTACTAGGTGTCGAACTCATAGATATAACTATACCCGATAGCTTCAAATACTTCGTAAAATGCATAAACACCTGCAACGATTATCTCTCCGCCTTTCGCAAATTCTATAATCGCCAGTATCACAACCCAATGCGGAAACTGCTAGCCAGGAATAATTTCGCCGCACGTTTAGTCGGCTACCGGGCTGATGAGTATCAATGGCACATGGGCCAAATATCTTTTGCTCCAATTTTCAATTGGTCGAAATCTCAGGTTACGAGTTTTCTAAAGCAGAATAGTATCCCTTTACATCCTTGTTATTCTCAGACAGACTTTTTAAAACAACCTATACGAGAATCATCGTGGATAGATATGCAGTACTATGGACTCTTTCATCTTGCTGATAGGGGTAGTATAAGGGACGAGGCAATCATTACGCTGAAATGGCTAAAGAGATACTATGCTCATTTGTATGAGCTAGTGTTACAATCTTTTGATTTGCAGAAGATGGGGTATGCGATTGAAAGGTAGGTTGAGAGTATTATGAGGATACTGACTCAAATTGCCCATGCAGTAGCGTACGGCTTTCGCCCGGTCCAACTTTATAACCGGGCTCATTATGAACTCGCCTCCCGTCTAAGATTACTGAACTGCCACTACCATCCTATCTGGTTACACTTCTACGTAAGTAGTAGATGTAATTTCAGGTGCCGGTTTTGCACGAATCATTCAGAGGGTGAAACCGGCAAGGTGTCAATAGGATATCATAGGCCGCTGCCGGATTTGACTTTGTCAACATTTAAAGAAGCCATTAACAAGTTCGACCGTGCCATGGTATGCACGCTCTGCGGGGTGGGGGAACCGTTCTTGAACGCAGAGATATTTCATATGATCGCCTATGCTAAATCGAAGAGAATGATTACGGAAGTTATAACTAATGGATCATTTCTTTCACCTATACAAATAGAGAAGATCTTTGATAGCCGGCTGGATCGTATTACGATTAGCCTTTTGGAATCCGACGAAAAAGAGCACAATTATCTAATCAATATCAAAAGGAATGTCTTCGGCAAGATCACCCAGGATATCGCGACATTAGTTGCTTCGCGTAACCAGCGAGGAATCAAGTTAGAAATCAAGATCAGCCGTATACTTACAAAAAGCACTGTGCATAAGGCTGAAGAGTTCATCCAACTGGGTATAAAACTGGGCGTTGACAAAGTGATATTTCACAACCTGATCTTCGCTGAAATCACGAGTTTTGAATTGGAAGAGTGCCTCTTTGAAGACGTTGAGACAAAGACATACTTTGAGCACTTGCAGGAAAAATACGGACACTATGTTCAGATCGAAACTCCTACTTTGTTAAAGAGAGAGTTGAAAGAGAAAAAACCTGATTGTCTCTGGTACTGGAAGAATATAAGCATTGATGCGGGTGGCAATGTAAGCGGCTGCGGTAGATTCATCACACCCAAACCGCAATATGGGGCGTTCAATGATGAGGATTCCTTCAATAACTCGCATTTCAGAGAGATGCGAGAATCATTTATAAAGAATAAGATATTAGAGTGTTGTCAGAATTGTGTAGAGAGTGCTCAATAAAAAGTTCACCGCATTTTATGCTTAGGAAGAGCCAATTATATGCCACCATTTGACCTCAGCGAGTGGGGAGATGTTAATGACATACAATTCAACAATAACTGTTACAACTATGCCTGTAACATCAAAGGCGCTTACGCACAGCCAGGCCGCGCTTCTAATAGCGAATTTACTAGCTACGATTGCGCAGAAGTTAGTCGGGCAGTAATAGCGGACGGACTAATTCCTGTTGAGTGTGGAAAAAGATGCCATAGACGGTGCCATAAGGTTGCGCTAGTCATTTGGCCACGTAATGGTTTTCATTTGTACAGGCAAGATCAAAACGGACTTTGGTTTCATAAACCAGGTGATATGCTACCCACGAATCTAGATAACAGCGGAAACCCCATTATTGATCCTCGTTCAGCGGATCGCGGTCCCTACACGGATTTCTGTGGCTGCTATTGTGTATGCAAAGACAAAGTTACCATCCTCTAGGTCTACCATATGCCTGATAGTCCTGCTGACGAGCCTCGGGAAAGTGATGGCTGAATCATCAGAAATTGCAAATAACTCTTTGAAACCTTGCAATTCCACAACCGGGAATTGGGCCAAGCCCTTTTCCTCCTGTCTGGCCCGAATCTATTCGTCAGACTCGCAAGAAGAAAAGTGCAAGCCGCGCCCACACGGCTTCGCGCGAGAACTCGATCTGGTGGCGATGCGTATCGAGCACGCCTTGGAGCACTGCCAAGAATGGTCCGGCAGCAAGTGCACATTGACATTTTCAAGAAAATGGAAAAACATTGGCGCGGAGAGTTGCTGCGTCTACTGAACCGGCACAACTTTCATGTCATTCTTTTTTCTGGCTGCTCGACTATGTAGGCAGGCATATAGCTAGTGTTATGATTCAACTGAGCCGACAGCCACATCTCTGGGTGACCGTATCATCAACCAAAAACTGCAACCGCCATGAATACTTATTTTGCGACATTTATTACAGGATTAGGAGAAATAGTCCAAGAGCAACTGGGACTACTTGGGGGCGTGTCTATTATTAGAATGTACGACGGATTGGTTGTTTTTCGATTCTCACGCTCTAGGAAGGAACTTGAGCATATCCGTTATTTCAACAATCTTTTCCTATCACTCGCCTTGAGAGAAAGTAGGGCTCCCAGTAAGGAGTTAATTGTAGAATTATTGCAAGCCGTTGGCTCATACAAAATGAAGCTACATTCTTTATTTAGAGAGATTATTAGCGGCAAGAGAACCTTTAGAGTTTTCATTTCCATCGAGAACGAATTGGCTTCTGTTAGCAGAGAACTGCTACGTCGAGTTGAAGGACAAATCAGTAGAGCCACTGGACTACGTCTAAATGTTAAGAATCCAGACTTGGAGTTCTGGTTTATGGCTCGAAGTGAGGGGATTGGACTTTTCGGGCTACGGCTTACAAAACTAAGGAAAGAGAATAAACAAAGGAAAAGGGGCGAACTGAGAACTGAGCTTGCACACATACTATGCCTTGTTTCGGAACCGAAGCGTAGTGATATAGTATGTGATCCATTTGCAGGTCGTGGCTCTCTTGTTATTGAACTGGCAAGTTCGTTCCCCTACCAAAAAATCTATGCCTCTGATATTGAGAATATGCTCGTGCAAGAGCTTAGGAATAAGGTGAAAAGATTTAGGGGCATCGATGTTGCTCAAGTAGATGCTCTCCACCTCAATCTACCCAATGCCTCTGTTGACAAAATCATTACTGACCCGCCATGGGGGGAATATCAACAGATACTAAATCTCAAGCTGTTCTACGAGAAAGTTTTTGAGAAATTCGACCGTATCCTAAAACCGAGCGGCATTATCACTATCCTAATCGGTGCAAAAGAAATCTTCGAGGAGACTCTTGAGCACAAATTCAATCACGTTTTCTCTGTTAAGAAGAAATACAACATACTTGTGTCTGGTAAAAAGGCGGCAATCTATAAAATAACTAAACGTCAGTAGCGGGTTGGCTGACAAACAGAGCAAGCTGCTGGAAGATCATCTGAATGAAATCGTTATAGGCATTATTGTAGCGGATGAGATTAGGCGGCTGTTGAGGCTGCACGCGTCTTCAGCCAAGTTGCACCCGTTCCTGGATCCAATCAGTTCGGGTTGACAGCCTAGATTCATCGAGTTCGATAGGCCAGATTAAACGGTGTGGGATTTCAAATTAGTCTTATAAAATCTCGCCACAAACCCTATTGTGTAAAGCTTCCTTGCCAGAACCATCTGTACTCCTTTTGTGAAACCTGAGGGCATACCCTTTCAGAGATGCCACCGCGTAGAACTGGCATGACGGTACACGCCTGCGTAACCGATTGGTGCACATATTGGAACCATAGGCAAAGTATTTCATAGCCTCTCTTTCTTAATCTGGCATACTCAAGTGTTAACTAGGAATACGGGGCATCGGAAGTGTATCATCATCCGCCTTCATTGCTTTCTGTTCCAACAAACGCTCTTTAATCCACTTCATAGCTTCTACTTTCCGGGGGTTGATGAGGATACTCGCAAGAGTTTTGTCGTCAGAACTGAAGAGCTGTTCCTGAGTAGTAATATTTGCCCGAAATAGGTTCAAGTAATCGCCACGGTCTAAGGACTGTCCAGCAAGGTTACCTAGCCACACCATAGATTGGGGGATGCCAAGTTCTAAGCGTACGGTCAACTCCTCTATCTGATTTCCTAGTTGAATATTCCCATTGCTCAATAACTCAGCGACTCTCACGACTGTTCCCAGAAGATCTCTTGTGCGATCAACGACCGCTCTGATCTGCCCCGCTGCATTGTCGCTAGGCAGATGTCGCAGCAGAGATGCTTCCAGCTTATTGATTTCGATTCCATCAATCCACATAAGAATTGCAGCGATCTTTTTACAACGGCACGTATAATCAGCCTCGTCTTTGGCAGTCGAGCGAAGAGTAGCAAGTAGGGAGCGAGGAAGGCGCTGTTGGTGGATAGCGCCTTGCCATTGATCCCTTTCTTGCGTAGATCTTCTGTGGATCGGGAACAGCACATCGTCTAATTCTTTGGTAACTTGAGCGGCTGCGGCCAAAGCACCATCTGTTAATTCAGTGTCTGAAACACCTCGCAAGGCTTGGGCTAAACGGATGATACTTACAACATCTGTACCTGATTCTCCGGCGACTTTTCCTAATTCGGTTAAGTAGTACTGTCCTTCGCGCTCGCCTACCAGGTCGTTGCTCCTTAGTCGTTGAATTGCCTCAATCAAATCACTTCTGCTCCACAATGCTTGGCTAGTTTGTCGTTTGTGTTGGTAACCGCCAAAGCTATCCTGGATAAAATCGAGGATATCTTCTTCTGACATTGAGGCGATTCGGGAAGCTGCTGCTGTGGCGAGTACACGACAGATAAGAGATAATGGGTCAGTTTCTGCAAATCGGGATTCGATGTCTTCCGGCTTCGCGGTTACGTAATGTGTCCAATTCTGGTGCTCTTCTCCTGAAGACATAGCAATCAGGAAAGACTTGCCTTTAGGCGTAAATCCTAGCCGGCCAGCACGTCCGACCATATTCTTGTATTCTGCAATAGAGTACGGGCCATCTGGATGCTGAAGGCCCGCAATAATAACTGACCACGCTGGCGTATTCACTCCCATAGCCAAGGTAGTAGTTGCAACCAGCACCTTCAAGCCATTGTTTGGATCGCGAAAGGCCTCTTCAATCACCCGTCGCTCCTCACGATCTAAATCAGCATTATGGAATGCTACTCCTCCCAATATGCATTCACGTAATAGCCTCGATGCCTCAGAAGGATCTCCAGTAGGGAGTGAGTCAATGACCGATTGAGCAGGAGCAAGCCCTAAATCTCTGCGTAGATAGTTTGCAGTTGAGCGAACAATTGGTTTCGTCTCCCGAAAGACAATGACCTTTTCTCCATCATTCACCAGCTTCCGAACAAGAGGAATTATGATATCTTGTGAGGACCCCTTTTTATACTCTGGCATAATATATCGCACTTCGCGCTTTTCGTCTCCTTGGTCAGTCAAAAAGTGAAATGCTCCGTCCATAGCCAGCGTACCTTCCTCAAGTGGTACAGGCCTTTTATTGGAGCGCAATAATCGTGCAGAAAGCCATTCTTCAAGCCCATTGGTGTCACCAATCACTGCGGAAAGTGCTATCATTTGTGGCTCTACACCTAATCTCCGCTGAGACTTCAACAATGTGAGCAAAAATTCCAGATTGGCACCCCGCGTCCGATCAGCAATCATTTGAACTTCATCTACAACTACCAATCCGACTTGCCGCAGCAAGTGGGGATTGGTCACGGCTAACGCGGCAAACCTCTCATAGGTGAGTAGAGCTATATCGAACTTTCCTCGCATGAGCGCATCATTATCGTCTGCGATTTCTCCTGTCGAGCGTATTGTGCGCACACCATACGCTCCATACTTGCGAGTGAAATCTGCGTATTTATCATTTACTAAGGCTCGTAAGGGAAGCAAGAAATAACTGCGTTCGCGATTTAAGTACGCTTTAAGAGCAGCAAGCTCCCCGATCATTGTCTTCCCAGAAGAGGTGGGAGCCGAAACCACAAGATGTGTTCCCTCGAATAGTCCAAAGTCATTAATGCTTGTTAATTGAAGTTCATTTAGATCAGAAATAGATCCCTTCCACACGTCTACCAACGGTTCAGGGAAGCCATACGCTTTCAATTCTCTTACTGGTGATCCAATAGGAGCTATCACTTGCTCTGGAAAGTATTGACCATATACTTGCCCTGGACTGAAAACTGGAAAGGAGACTTCTCCTTCAACGGTCCCACGAAAGCTTGGCTCCTGCTGATGCCGGAACTGACTCGCGGCTTCTGTGACTCGGCGAGTAACAAAGTCAACCATTGAAAGAAGAGAAATGCGTCCGCTCTTTACTATTTCAGGTGCCCCACGCAATGCCTCTAAAACGTAATATGTAAAGATGCTGTGTTTTCGCCTTCGATCTTCAATTGCTTCCTGATCAGACTTTACGGCAGCAAAAATCACACGCCCTTCGCCAGCTATATGCTTAAGGATATCGTCAGTTGAAGTAGAGTCTTTCTTTGCGTAATCGGGATGAAAGACTTTGGCTCCTGCTCCTCCCGCAAAACAACAGTCCAGAAAAAGAATTACATTCTTTGCGGGGATGCGAGAGAACAATTCTGTAAGTTCATCAAGGTGGATAGTTGTCGCGTCTAGGTTTAACGGATCAGCATCATAGGTCACTAGATGATGAGAATCAGATCCGTGCCCGGAAAATGCTAGTACCACAATATCTTCCTGATCAGTTTTCCATAATCGATCCTCAAATTCAGAGCGTATCGCCTCATTAGTCGCAGTATCATTGGTTAGCAGGACAGCCTTGTTCTCTCCAAAGGTATCTGAGAAAAGAGCATAAATTGCCTGCGCATCACGCGACGAGCAAGTAAGATTCGGAATATACGGCGAAGCATATTTATCAATTCCGACAAAAAGACCGTAATAATTCATGTGTTCCTTAAAAGCATTTGTTGTATCTGTGGCTTCTGCAATCGCTGAAGCTCATCACGGTAATTCTAGATAGCTTATTCAACTTTGTCGAACTTGTCTTCTTGCTAGAAGTACTGGCTTAATATGGCTATAATAGCCACCAACGAGGTGAATAATGCATAGTGTCAATATTGCAGATTTGAAAAACCAGCTATCTACGTACTTGAACAAAGTGCGCGCCGGCGAAGAGATTGTGATAAGAGATCGCAACCTCCCAATAGCCAAGATAGTGCCTCTCTCACTAGCAGATGATACAGATGCGGAGGAGCTTGCCCTTATTGCGTCAGGGCAGATGACCCCGCCGCGCGTGAAAGCTCTTCCCAAAAATTTCTGGCGTATGGGCGGACCACGCCTGTCTATTGCAAAAGCTGCACAGGCCGTCAGCCGTGACAGGGAGGGCCAATAGTATTTGGCCTTCTGGGACTCAAGCGCCATCGTTTCGCTCCTGTGTCGGCAACCAGAAACAAGTGTTGTTCGGCAATACTTGCGACGCCTCGGTCGCATCATTGTCTGGTGGGGCACACCTGTTGAAGTACAAAGCGCATTAGCGCGCCTTAAGCGTGACGGAGAAATCACTGAGAAAGAGTATGATCAGGCTTTAAAAAAGCTGGAGGCATTACGTGACACGTGGAGTGAGATCACACCTACAATACGCGTACGCGACATTGCGGAAGCGCTACCTAGCACTCATAACGTGCGTGCTGCTGATGCATTGCAGTTAGCCGCAGCATTGGTTTGGACTAACGAGAAGCCGCGAAATAAGCCATTTGTTTGCTTTGACAATCTTTTGATTGCAGCGGCTCGTACACAGGGTTTTGCTGTTTATGAATATACAACACCGCGCCGAACTAAGAAGTCGTAAGTATCATCTGCAAGGTTCTAAATTAATCCCGCCTATTAAGGAACAGAAATCGCTTAAGAAACTTCTGATTTTTCTGGTAAATCCAAAGAAAGAAGCGATTTACCCCTTTCCCCAAGACCGCCACAATATGTGGGGTTGACAAAATACCCAACCCACTATATTATGGCCTCCCATCGGAGGTATAAAAATGACTTTTGGAGAAGCTTTACGCGAATTACGCCGTAAGCGCGGTATCAGCCAACGTGATCTTGCAGAGAAAACCGGATTGGATTTCTCATATATCAGTAAACTCGAAAATGACCGCAATCCACCACCGGCGGCTGATACCCTCGTCAAGATTTGTAAAGAGCTAAAAGAGCCACCAGAAAAGTTACTAGCCTTAACTGGCAAAATCCCCACTGACGTTAAACAAACTATTAGCGCCAGTCCTGCCGCACAAGCATTCTTGCGGGAGGCTCAACGCCACGATCTGGCAGAAGAAGATTGGAGATTACTGAGCGACCACGTAAAGCAACTCCGAGGTGATGACTGATGCGCCGTTATACGAGTAAAAGCAAGGCCCAAGCTTCAACATTTGTGGGAACTCTATTTGATATGGGTGAGGCTGAAGTTGTACCGAAGCCGATACTTGAAGTTATGGCGCGAATCATATGGTCTTATAGTCGCCGAGGAAAGCTGGAGCAGTGTCCGCTGCACTATTACAACAAATATTATGGTCATAAAAAAGCGTTGGCTGACAAAGAATCATTGCAGCCTATGCTCAGCCGATTAACGCAGCTTCAAAACCGGCATCAGCGCGTAGGCAAGATTCTCCATGATGTCATTGCGACATATTTTCGCAAAGCACAGGCGGGCGAGGTCTGGTCAAGTGATCGCCTTATAGATTGGGCGAGAGTTATCTTTCGAGCAGATATTAAGTATTCGCGCTCGGACCCACAAGGCAATAATCCGATTGAAGGCCGCTACCCGCCGAAACTGCTTCAGGAATTCTACTATGAGCTTCCTAACGCCGAGGAGCTTTGCATTCAAGCAGAGGAGCGATTAATTAGCGCCTTGCAGAATTTTGCCTTGCATCCGGTATACGAGCACCTTCGTTTTGTGGGTGCGCAACCGGATGCTCTTATTGAAGAGCATTTAACAATTGAGAATCTTACCTGCCGCGTCATAGGTAGAATTGATCTCCTTTTTTGTGAGGGGCAGGCTGTCCATATCGTGGATTGGAAGATCGGAGAAGCTGGTGTGGAGGGCGATGATAGTTTGCAGTTAGCGGTATATGCCCTCTGGTCGCGTGAGCGGTTCCAGCGTGATCCAAAAGATATTTCAGTTTTCAAAGCATATTTAGGCAGTGGTGATCTAGTTCCATTTCGAGTAACGAGCGAAGTTTTGGCTGCTGCCAGAGCGCGTGTTCTCCAAGATGCCGAACGTATGGCGTCTGTGCATTCATATGGTGAGAAGGGAATTCGCGAAGCCTTCACGCCTCGCGCCGAGCCAAACATTTGCAGGCTTTGCCCATTCTTACAAGCCTGCGAAGAAGGGAGAAAATGTCTCTATGACTGAAGCAATCACCCCAACCACGAGCACCGCCAATATTGTCGAAACGAATATTCGCATCGTCAGGCCGGGATTGGGCCTCTGGATCGCTACCCGATCTGTCAATCTCGAAGGGACGCCGCCTACACCTAAAATACTAGAGAGTGTCTGCGCAAAGCTCCAACACAGATACGGGCTAGCGGCAACTCCACTGCCTGGTAAACCACCTTCGCTGATTATTGCGAGCCGCAATCCAGTCCCTAAGATTGAATTGAAAGATGATGATTGGGAGATCACTATTTCCGATGCGGGCCGGGCAACACGTCTCACCTTAAATGATTCGCTGGGTGTTGAGCTTATGCCTAGTTTAATTGAGCGATCCATTCTCGCTCAAATTGAGCGGCGCACTTCGCGTTGGGCTATTGTAGGCAGCCCGAGGCATTGGTATGAACGTTACTCTTTTATCAAACGGCAGGGAGTAAAGGCGTATCGGCGCGTCGTTATCGGCACGCTCGTTGTAGATGAAGTAGGTATTGGAGTAGCAGCAGACGTAGAAACTTCATTCTTTACAGCTCAACCACTCGCCTGGTTTTTTGACAGTACGCAACCGCGCGAAGAGCAGGTATATCGTCGGCAACTCTTCGATGAGATGGCTGCGCGACAACAGGGCCAGGGAACCCTCGTATATTACAACGGTCGCAACTACAGCCAATGCTATTTCGTCGAAGCGCCTGAAGGGTTGACGTGTGAAAAGACTAAGACGGTTCGTGCGCATCGCAAGTCTTATTCATCACTTTTGGACTATTACCAGAAGGAGTATCCCGATTTGACAGTTCGCCCAGATACGCCAGCTATCTATGTTTCATTCAAAAACATTAGCCAGCCTCAGCCAGTTGCGGCTGATCGCGTATGGTTGCGAATCTTCAACGACAGCGTCCCGGAATCTCTAACTGGAATAGCTCAGCTATCCCCTGAGCAGCGGCGAAGCTATATTCAAGAATTCTGGAAAGAGATAGAGCCGCACCCGATAGGTCAGGTAGCGCCTGGTCTTCAAGCAGGCTTCTGGCGTCCCAAGCCAGGGCGCGTGTGGCACATACCAGGACCAGATTTGGAGTATGGACAAGGTCGCATACAGCACGCACCAACTGCGGAATCTTCTGAAGAGGAACGAAAGAATTACTATCGCGACCGTATGAAGATGCTAGAAGGCGGTGGATGCTATGGCGTGCCGTTAGCCGTCAGGACTGTCCATTGTGCCCACGACAATACTGTGGACGAGAAGATGGCCGGGCAATTAATTGAGGCCCCGGCACAAATCGGAGCCGGAACTCATAAGATGTCAACGAGTTGCTTGACATGCTCTGGATTTTCGCCTTGCTCATGAAGATACAACATCATCAACTGATAGGCCGCTACCCACAGCACCCCGATGCTTGCGTTGTTTGCCAGTCCTTTCATCCACGCCGGCTCTATGTCGAAGCATTGATCCAGCCTATCAAAAAATGGCTCGATGCTCACTTTCCGTCTCCCATACACATTCAGATTATTCTCATACAGACTTGCGTATCGTCTTCTCTTTGGTGTGGTTCTGTTCTTAACTTCTATCGGCACTATCAAACATCTCTCCAGCAAGTGTTTCTCATATCGCTCGACTTCATCTCTCAACCCAGGGTCATCGTAATGTGTATCGCCCAACACTTTCTTTACTTCATCGGGCAGCAAGCCTCCCAACTGGCGAGCTATTTTAGCTTCCGGGAGAGAGTTTTTAGTGAAATCGCTCCATATAGGGACGATAGGCAGACCGGGCGTGGCAGTGACTGCGATGTGAGAACCGTAGCCTTGCACCCATCCTCGATAATAAGACTTCGACCACGAGCTGTCGCGATCAACTCCTCTGAGGCCCGCAGGGATTTTATTGAGCTGTCGGTCTGCCTTGTGCCAAAGCGGTCCCTGAGCCTTGATCATCTTCTTATCAACAGCGACTACCTCAGCCGAAGTCAGGGCGCGCTTGATCAACTCACGCGCCCAAGCTCGAATCTGGCGCTTGACGGCGGGCTTCAACTTCTTGAGGCGCTTGCGCAAGGTAGATTCATCGGGCATCTGGTGAAGACCGCAAGCAGTGAGGAGGTCTGGGTGAGCCAGAAGGTAGCGATACAATGCAGCAAATTGTTTGATACGTTTGAGCACCATCAGCATAAAGACTCTAAGCATCACCAATTCAGAGTAGTCATATGGACGACCTGGTTTAGCTTTAGTAGGTGGCGCATAGATTTCGCCCACTTTTTCCAGTATTTTAATGAGGTGGTTGTCGGTGGTAAGCATGTTTGTCTCCTTGTCAAGACAAACCATACCATCTCAACCACTTGGCCCCGGTCTTTGTGCCGGGGCCTCATTTAATTAAGGATGTATGTGAGTTCATTTCCGATTGGACTGGCAAACCCTTCACCTCCAATCTGGTTTCGTATGAAGACGTTCACCAAGCTATTGAGAAGTTCCAGCAAATGGGCAAGTACAATCTCTCATCAGGAACGATTCTTTTTGTACTGAACCAGGAACCAGCCGCCTATTACGAAGTAGCATTGGGTCTATCCGAGTGGCGGCCTAAAAGAGTAACAACCGGCAAGTTGCGTGAGTATTACCGCTACTTGAAAGAGGGCTATTTCCACAAAGGAACGTTGTCGCTGACTAAAGGCAGGCAGAAGTGGAATCAGTTTGTCACAATGACAGCCCTGGATGTACTGCAACAAATAGATGGTATTCCCTGGCGGATTCCAACAACCGGCCCCTATGAATGGCAATTGGTCATTGACGTTGGGCACAATCGGCGTCATTACGCCCTATCTCTTCTTATTGCGCGACGAAAAGACAAATCACCAAGCTTTGCGATAGCCACAAAGGTTTGTTTAAAGATTGACCACGACAAAGAGACGATCAACGCGCGCATTCTGGAAGATGAGATTGTGAACTTTGTGAAGAGTGAACTTAAAAGCCATCCATCGGGCCGTTACGATCCATTGGGGCCAGGGTTTGTGCAGCAGGACGGGCGGCTTTGTGGTGATGAGCAAGGAGCAATAGACCGCGCAATGAAGAAGTTTAGTGACCAGGGTTTTATGATAGCTGACGAGCGTGTTGATATTTCTGCCTTCTATAAGGAAAGCCAAAAATCAATTCGGGTTTGGGATATCACACCAGAAGGCAACGCAGTGAATGTGAGCGCGGGAACAGCAGTCGAAGTGCAGGCGAAAATGGCTGTGTTGGGCAATACCGGGCGCGAGACGTTGCATAAGGGCACCGCCGAACCGGTTGTTATCGAAGCCAACGGCCACTGTTCATCTTTGCAAGATGCAGTTGAGGCCGCGCACGCAGCATCACATCTTAATTGGTCAAGCCCGACGGTGGCGCAGCGTATTGGATTACCATTCAAGAGAACCGATGAAGAATTGAAGGCTCGGGTTCAACAGGAGATTCGACATTCTCGATAAATACTACTCAAGAAGGGGGTGACACTATGAGCGAAGAATGGCTTGCTGCCGAGAGCTTCGAGCGTGCGCACAAGATTATTTCGGCAATCAATACCCTCTCCATTCACGCCAAGCTCACCATAGCAGGTGTTGAAGACACAACTACACTAGAAGAAATCGCCGACGCGCGCCAACAGCTGTCCTTGTTCTTGGATCAGTTTGAGCACATCGTAAGCGAAGTGGAGAAAGATGAAGAAGCTCCATTGCCTGGTGTAGATCCAAGACTGAGTTCATTGGCTCAACAATTCGTATCTGCCAAACATCAGTGGCCACATCCTGCTCTCTACGATATGCCTCTCAACCAATTCAAGCAGTTGCTCAACTCTGAACGTGCAACCGATTTACCTGATCTTATCGAATGTTTGCGCGCTTTGCGGTCTTTAATGGAACAGCACGTTCAATCAGATGTTGTAGGTATTTTTGGGGAGTTGTAGTTTCTTGATGAGTAGGTCAACAAATACATCTGCATCAATGCGGGCATTACTTGATGTCCGCAATAGAGCTTTGTTGCGCGACTTCGATTCATTAGCACTCTCATTGGCAAATGCGCCAGTCCCGCCGCTCCTACAGCCCTATCAAAAGCGTCTTCAGGATTGGTGTCAACATTGGGCTAACGTCGCAGCAAAGAATTTGAACCGGTTGAAGTTGCAACAAGATTCAATTCTGGAAGATGTGCGTAGCGACACCCAACAAGCAATGCGCTATTGTCGCCTTATCAGCGAGAGAATGGCAGCGCCAGTGTTGCGAGCCGCAGACACTGATTCTGAAGCCTTCTCAAAACTCTGAAAAGCAGCGAAATTGCCAGTAAATTTGCTACTTTCAGTTATTGAAAAATCTGAGTTGATGGCAAAATTCCTGCATGAACCAGATGCAGCGCAAGCCTTATCGCTCAGATTTAACTGATGCACAATGGCAACGGATCAAACCATTGTTGCCCAAACCGAAGCGCACTGGAAGACCCAAAGAAGATGACCGTGAAATTATCAACGGCATTCTTTACGTTCTCGTCACCGGCTGCAGCTGGGAGTATTTGCCACATGATATCGGTGCTTCATATCAAACTTGTCATCGGCGGTTGCTTGACTATCAGCGCCGCCGAGTCTGGCAAAAGATCGTCCAAGAGTTGATGAAAGAAGCCTATCGCAAAGGCAAAATCAATTTGAATAACGCTTATCACGATGCCAGCGTGATTAAGACTAAAAAAGGGGCAAGTCGCAAGTAGGTTTTTCAGGAAAACACCGTATTTGCGGCATCAAACGCCATCTCGTTGTTGATGCGAACGGTCATCCTTTGAGCTTCCAATTGAGCAAAGCCAACTGGCATGACCAACGCCTGATACTTGAAACCATAGACGGCATTCGCATCGGCAAAAGACGACGGCGACCCAAACGCTTAGGATTGGACAAAGGTTATGACAGTGAGCCATTGCGCCGCGAACTCAGACAGCGCAGGATTGTTCCGAATGCTCCCTATCGCGATAACCATGTTAGTGTCCCACGTGGCAGACCACCGAAAGACAAACATGAAAAACGCTACTGTCGTCAACGCTGGAAGGTCGAGCGTAGTTTTGCCTGGGTCAACAACTGTCGTCGCTTGGATAGATTTCTTGAAGAAAGTCAAAGATCGTATCGCGCTTTTATGCGAGTCTTTTTTATGAAACACTATTTAGACCTACTGTTTTAGGCTCTTTTAGAGTTTTGAGAAGACTTCTCTGTATGTTTGCGGCTCCTTATCTGGATGCACAGCACTCATCCTGGTACAAAAAATATACCTGCTGCATTTGCTGAGGGTGGTGTGGCCGTTTTTACATTCCTTGTGGTTGTTATTGCTGCCCTTTATTATGTTCCTAGGTTGGTGCAACGCAGCCTGCTCTATCTCCCGCTCTACTTCCACGAGTTTGGTCATCTTCTTTATAGACTCCACAAGCCGGAAATGGATGATTTAGTTCGTGAGCTCCAAGAAAAAGTAGATCAAGTTATGAAACCAATGTCCCGGCGTAATGACCGTCACGCCGAGGTACAAGCTGCACATCGGCGAAAAGTTGTCGCTGCCTGGTATAAATGGACAATAGAGCTTTTCTGCGATGCTGTTGGCTTGGAGATGTGCGGGCCGGCGTATCTACACGCATTCTCCAACTACCTGGGCCTTCTCAGTCAAGGCGACTTCTATCGGTCAGCGCAAGATCTTGGTAATAGTAGCCATCCAATTACCTGGTTGCGCATACGCTTACTTGTGCGCCGTGCAAAATTACTTGGTCTTGTCCAAGAAGCGGTTGCTGTTGAAAAGGAGTGGTCTGTTGTTGCAAGCACATTAGGCGTGAATGAGGATTATCACGGATTTTATGACGAGGTTTTGGAGGATACTGTAGACAGTATTATTTCAGATATGCTGATTGAAGCTGCCCCAAGGAGGTTTCTTCCCGAAGAGGCCAATCCATCACGAGACTGGCAACTTGGTGACTCTCCCGTTTACCTTTTCAATTATGCTTTAAGGAAATCTCAGTCTGACCCGTCGAATTATCCTCGCTTGGAAGATGATATGATTAGGAGGTTCTTGTCCGAATAACAAAAGCTGATAGTACAGTGGCGAGAAGCACGGCTGTAACAAAGTTGATTTTGTTGGGCTGAACTGGATTCGAAGATCAAAGCTCGAAAAAGCAATGTGCGATTTCCCTCAGCTTTTCTCAACTTGCATATCGCGGCGACTGCGCCAAGTCCTTTGTTTTCATTTCTCAAGCTACTTTGTTACAGCCCTGGGCGAGAAGGTAGCCACTTGCTTTTTTCTGTAGAAGAGGCAGAATGAAAGGTATGAAAAAGATTATCCAAGCACGCATTTTTCAAGGGGAGAAGTACTACGTAGCCGAGTGCCTGGATTTGCCTGTTGTGACGCAAGGCGAAACACTCGATGAAGTAAGCAAGAATCTTCAGGAAGCAATTTCGCTTCATCTGGAAGATGAGAATCTGGAAGAATTGGATTTAGATAGTGAACCATCCGTCCTTGTCAGCTTTGAGCTAGATCCTGTGACAAATGCCAAAACTTAAACGCCTCTCGGGTCAACAAGTAATAAGCATCTTCGAATCGCTCGGTTTCCAGCAAGTGTCTCAACGCGGTAGCCACGTGAAACTGCGTCGCATTCTTTCAGACGGCACAAAGCAAACCCTTACTATTCCTGCTCATCCAGAACTTGACAAAGGCACTCTGAAAGCAATCTACAAACAAGCTACACGCTACATTCCTGAAACTGAACTGCACCCGCACTTCTACAGCAAATAAGCTTATATAGGATTAGGCAGAGTGCAGTCTCAGATTAATAAACTTGTTATCAAGATCATATGATTGAAATCAAAAATTCATATAAGCCAAAAATAAATTGCCCTGCATAGACAGGGCAATTATGGATACTTCCTAATTTAGATCGAAATGTCACTTACAAGATCGTGGAGATTATATATCTCGATGCATCGGTCGCAGTACCCACTTTTGGCGTGAGTGCAGCAGTTGTGACAGACGGCTCGATTACATGAATCACACACTATATGGTTGCGGCGCGCGACTTCCATCAACGAGAGGATAGTGACTTCTTCGCTCAGTGCCTCAGAGGATGCAGAAGTCGCAAACACTCCAAGCTCACCTTCAAGCTCCGTTTCGTTGCAGACTTCGCATTTCATGACGTGATCTCTCTTACCTGGCTTTTCGGCTTAGGGGTAAAGTAGATGTCGCGCTCGATCTTCAAACCAAACGGACCGGTAACAGACTGAATCTCATTAAGTAGGGTAGGAGCGCGGCGCGTAACCTTACGGCACGTTTCCACACTCCCCCCTCCGAACCGGGCTTGCAGTAGGGTAGGCCGCTAGCGAGTTACCTGTTGAGCACTTTTCCAACGGCCCCCCTCAGAACCGCTCGTGAGTCTTTTCGATCTCAAGCGGCTCGCCAGTGATCTTCGCTATGAACTTTCTGCCCCTTGGCTCTCCTTTGTGAATCGCTTCGTGGCATTTTCGACATACGACCAGTGTTTTACGTCGGCGTGCTGCCATCCGCCTTGCCCAAGCCGGTCTTTCCCCTTGCCCCGGTCGATTTAGATCAGCGAGTTTACGGATATGATGAACTTCGCAGTTATCCGTCTCCCCGCATAATTCGCACTCGTCGGCTAAGAGTCGCTGCACCACTTCACTTCTACAGCTAAATACCATCTTGGGATGGTCGTTAAGGGTTGTCTGTTTCTTCCACCGTAGCTCAATGCCTCCGAATCGTGCTACCAGTGGTTTCTTCTCCACACCTCTGTTGACAACCACTTCCAGCACCTTCTGTGTGCCGTGAGTGGTAGCAACGGTTTTGTGGTACTTTCGATAGACCTTGTTGATGCTAGTTTTGTGTTTATTGGCTAGCGTCATCACTAGCGAAAGTTCCATCACCCGATGCAGTCGCCAGAGGCGATGGACGTTGAATGCCAGCAGGTAGTATTGCACGTATCCCCGGTACTCCGACTGATACTGTGTCACGATACTAAAATCTGTATCGTTGAGTCTGGCAGCCAGATGGATCGGTTTTCCGTGCCGCATGTAGGAAGTGCATTTAGCTCGGATGACATCTTCGGGAACCTTCAGCCCTGGCCCACCGTTGATACAGCGTTGTTTGCGCTGATCGTGTTTGCTATCGGCAGCTAGACTGACGATTTCATAGTTGAGGAATCGTGCGGCCTCGGTCCTTGCGTTGGTGATTAGCGTCTTTTGCTGTGAGAGTTCGAGCTTGAGGTTATCTTGCAAGAACTCGCGCAGTCGCCGCTTAATCTCTTCTGCTTCTGATCGAGGCCCTATGAAACCGAGCAGAAAATCATCCGCATACCTGACATACCTCAGCCGCCGAAAGTCAGGGTCACTAGGGTCACGCGAAGGCATATGCTGCGCCTGTTGCCGTAGCGCCTTCGCCTGTGCGTGCTCACCAACATCCCTCTTCCTTCGTGCAGCATTCAGTAATGCCCTGTAAGGTAGATAGCCTTTTCTGCGGTCTCCGTAGTTGTAAGCTGGAACGAGCATTGTTTCAACAAACTGATCTAACCTGTAGAGATAAATGTTGGCTAGCAGGGGACTCAACACGCCGCCTTGCGGTGCTCCACTTAGCGTCGCGTTGTAACGCCAGTCCTCTAGATAACCAGCCCTGAGCAGGTTCCCAATCAGCCGCAAGAAGCGGTTGTCTCGTAGCTTCTCACCTAAGATCGACAGCAGGATACCGTGGTCAAGACTATCGAAACATTGAGTGATATCGCCCTCGATAAACCACTTCACCCCTTTCCACTGTCTGGTAATCTCTTCAAGAGCAGTGTGGCAACCAAGACCGGGGCGGAATCCGTGAGAGTGTTGGCTAAACTGCGGCTCATAGTATGCCTCTAACAGTGAGCGCATCACTTCTTGCAGCAGTTTATCCGTCCAAGTCGGTATACCCAGTGGGCGCATCTTTCCTGATTTCTTAGGAATGTAAGTTCGCCTTACTGGTGTCCATCGGTAACGCTCATATCGTAGGGTTTCTATGAGCGCATTGATTTTTGCTATCGACATGGCATCTACGGTGTCCGTCGTTGAGCCTGTGGTCATCGCACCGTCATTGCGGTAGAGACGCCCATAAGCACGTAGATAGAGATCGCGGTTGAACAGTTGCCGATAAATGTCTTCCAGTGGCAGCCCTCGTTTGCCGCGCTCATAGATGACACTCAGGATAGTTTCGGCGTTCCGCATCTCGCGTACCTCATATACCTGGTTGTCAGATCACCTGTTCTCCTTCGCCCTGTGAACGGCTTTCCCGTTCTCCCTGGATGGTCGTTACTCCATCGACTACTACTAGAACTCCGTCACCCTGGGGCTCGCGCCCTGTAGGCGATCCCACGTTCCGTCAGCGCTGGACGTATCTAGCGCGACTTAGGTGTCCCACTCATCTCCTTAAATAGAGTCGCTCTCTATCGCTCATCAAGCGAAGGATACGAACCGCGAAAGGTGTACGACTCGTTCCTGATGACACCGCGCAGACGTTGTAGCGGTGGGTGTGCGGTTACACCGCTGGAGATTGAGATTCAGGCAGTCTAGCTTTCACCATATCGCGCGGGTTCTCGCAGGACAACAACTTAAACGTCTTCAGTTGTCTCCCGCTTTTCTGACATGCTCTTGTCCCCTTCGGCTTTCGCTTCTAGGTAAGTCAATGACCCAGAAGTATTCCTCCGAACTTCTCTTGGCTCTGCCAAGAATCCAGCACCGCGTTTCGCGGCGCACCCTTTCAATGCACCCGGCTCTCCATCTGTCGGTCTAACTCAGTTTTCCTCCTATGACATTCTTCGCACAGCACCCAGAGATTCTCTGGCGTGTTGGCATCCACTGGTTTCTTGAACCGCCGGACTGGTTTGAGGTGATCGACTTCGGCAGTATGCAAGGTCACTTCTACCTCGCAGACCTGGCAGGTGTAGCCATCTCGTTCGAGAACAATCAGGCGTAAGTCTGCCATTCCTAGTCGGGCTTCATATCCACTCCAGTTTTTGTCATTCGGGAGTTCTTCCCGTTTGACTTCCTCCTGTGTGGTGTAAGGGTTCGGCTTCAGGAATCGCTTCTTGTAGGTCGCCGAGGAAAATTCACTTGGGAGAATGAGCCGGTAACCCTCGACCGTAGCGAAAGTATTCTTCCCGCCACGGAGGTAATACCGTCTCATCACCTCTGGCATTGCCAGTTTGTATTTCCCTCCCAACCAGTGGGCCATTTTCCAGAACACCCAGTGTCCCAACTCCCCAAACTCGGAGCTTGCTTTACTGGTGTACTGGTAATAGCGGCACCATCCACCAATGATCTGGTTCAGGGCCAGGATTATTGCGTTCAACGAGTCCTTGAAGGTTTCCCTCGCCGTTGCCACCGCAATCGTTGCGCGGAATCGGTCTTTGGCTTGGCGGGGGATGAGGATTTTCGTCGTCATCTTCCCTTTGCCTCCAAGGCATCGTCTCATCTCGAATCCAAGGAACCTGAACCCATCGTTGAGGTGCGTCACCTTCGTCTTCTCTTTCGAGAGGTTCAGGCGGAGTTCGTCTTTAAGGAACTGGTAGAGTTCCTCTTTGATTTCTTCTGCCTGGGCCTTGCCGCCGTTGGTCAGAACCACGAAGTCATCGGCATACCGGACATAGACGACATTTCCCATCCCTTGCTTTCTGCGTTTGGTCTTCTCATACTGCGAGAATCCCGTATGGCGCAGCACATACCGATCAAGTTCATTGAGGTATATGTTGGCAAGCAGTGGGCTGATGATGCCGCCCTGGGGTGTGCCGCGTTCGGTGTCCTTGAACAGCCTTCCTTCCATCACCCCTGCTCGCAAGAACTTCCAAATGAGTCGAATGAGTTTTTCATCCTTAATCCGTCGCCGGATAAGCTTAACGAGCTTCCGGTGACAGATTGTGTCGAAGTATGAAGCAATGTCACCCTCGACGACCCAAAAGAACCCCTTGCTTTCGCTGGTGTACCAGGTGATTGCCCTGATTGCATCCATCGTGCAGCGGTTTGGTCGGAACCCGAACGAGTGTTGATTGAAGTCAGCCTCATAGATAGGCTCCAGGATCATTCGCAGCGCTTCCTGTACGATCCGATCACAGACGGAAGGAATCCCTAACGGGCGAAACTTTCCATTTGCTTTCGGAATCATTACCCGTCGCACGGGGAGCGGTTCAAAGGTCTGCGACTTGAGTTCTTCTCTGAGTTTCTGAAGGTTGTCCTCCAGATTCTCATCAAAGGCGCTCATCGTAATGCCGTCACAGCCCGCCGTCTTTGAGCCGGCGTTCTGTTTGACATAATCGTGAGCAAGTCTCAGCCAGTCTTTGTCATAGAGCAGGTGGTACAGATCGAAGAACTTGTGTTCTTTGTCCTGTTCCGCCCACCAACTAAGCTTCCGTTGCAGTTCACCGACATTCATAGAGATTCCTCCTTGTTGGCATTCGGTTACCTGTGCTTCGGAGATTCTGAGAGACTGCGGCCCTTCGCCCTGTACACGGCTTTCCCGTGTTCCGTGAGGGGGTCGTAACTCCCCCGACTACTATGGCCGCTCCGACGCTTTCACCCGGCATTGGCCGACTGCTGGCCTTGGCATCTGAGTGAAAGCCTCCCACGTTCACGTAAATGGACTTTGCGAGGTAATGTAGGTGGCGGTTACCAACACAACCCATCCCGCTCTTTGCGGTATCCCGAACGGAAGCAGGGTAAATCAGGTGGCCTGCTTCAACCTTTGGGCTGGCATCTCACTCTAACCAGCCTCGGTAACCTCTCGGATCAGCCTGAGCGTTGAGGTTCGTTCGCTGCCCCGTAGACCCGTTTGGGTATGCAAGATATTACGTGGCAGGGGGGCTATTTCCCGTAGGTTGAAATCCGCTTTGTATGGACTCACCGTGTTACCTCTTAGCCAAGCCTGGCTTATTGGTGGCTTGCATCGCACCTCACCAGTACCTTTTAGGAGCAGCTATTTCACGACCGCTTTGCATCGGGCGGTCGCTACGCTCCAAAGGCTCATTGCCTACCTGTATAGGCTAGGGAGTTACTGGCTTTCGCCGTTCACTCATTCCATCTACGCACCTCGTGGCGCACGCGAGAAATATCCCCACTCTCGTTCGTGCCCGATGACGTATCCGAAGAGGATATAGTCTCCATCTTGTTCCTGGCCTTCAGTGGCAAACCAAGTCCACTGGTTCCACGGACAAAAGAACTTCACATGCACGGTCGGATCTTTGCTCCCCTCCTGTGAATACAGGGGTGGTAGCGTAGACTTCACATCGTCTGGGAAGAACTCGTACTTTTCACTCATACTCTTGTCTCCTTTCTTGAATTCAAAATAGGTAAGCGGTTTATGTGGATAAGCAGGTGGTGTGTCGCTTATGCGCTGGCGTAGAACATTCGGTAGAATTGACGGTCCATCTCAAAGGCTGGGTTATCTTTCACATTCTTGAGTGTGAATGCCCAATGTCGAGTAATTGCACCAAGCTGGCCGCCTAGTTTGCCCCATGCTCGAAAGTGTCCCTCCCTGATGTGATAGGCAATATGGCAGGACTTGTGCGCAGGAACGGTATCAACGCCTCCTTCACTTTTAGGGGTGGGGTGATGGTAGTTAAGCTCATCGCGAGCAACGTTGCGGTCGCAGAAATAGCAAACCATAAAGATTGTCTCTCCTTTGTGAAGATGTAGTTCTCAAAGAACCTGCATTCAGCCTAAGAAACAGGCAGAAGCTCACAAGAAGGAGAAACTTGCCCAAAGCGGCACGAATATGAGTCTTGGCAGGGATTCAGTTAATAGCAGAATGGTGAGATGGCATCAGAAACGGATAACCGCATCAGCTATTTTGCCCGAACTAACTTTCGAAGCGGAGGAAGGGTATTTGGTATCAGGCAGGCGGATAGGCGAGCGCATATGTATGTGATTGGGAAAACGAGTACAGGCAAGTCTACGCTTATTGAGACTTTAATCCAGCAGGACCTAGCTTCACCGCAAGGCTTTGCTCTTTTGGATCCTCACGGTGACCTTGTTGAAAAAGTATTAGCAGGTGTGCCCGAAGGGAGAAAAGAAAATCTTATCTACTTCAACGTGCCTTACCGTGCAGAGCCTTTGGGATTTAACCCTCTTGAGCGTGTGCCTGCTGCAAATCGAGCGTTAGCTGCGTCAGGGTTATTGGAAGCGTTTAAGAAAATCTGGTCTGAGTTTTGGGGACCACGCACAGAGCATATTTTAAGGAATGCGCTGCTGGCACTGCTCGATCAGCCTCAAGCAACGCTTGCTGATCTATTGCGCCTTCTTGAGGACCAATCATTTCGGAAAAATGCCGCAGAGAGAGTTGCCAATGCCCAAGTGCGCCACTTCTGGCTTAAAGAGTATGAAGGCTATACTAAACATTTTCGAACTGAGGCTATCGCACCACTTCAAAATAAAGTGGGAGCTTTTTTAGCTCACCCTGTATTGAGCAGTATCTTGAATCAGACAAGAAGCGCCTTTGATGTGCGCCAAGTAATGGATGAAGGCAGAATCCTTTTGGTGAATCTCGCCAAAGGTAGGATAGGCGAGGATGCTGCAAGCCTACTTGGAGCGTTGCTTGTTACCAGCTTAAGCATAGCTGCATTGAGCAGAGCTGATATAGCCGAAGTGGAGCGCAAGGATTTTTACATCTATCTGGATGCAGGGCTGTAACAAAGTAGCTTGACAACTAAAAATAAGGACCTAACCCGGTTAATCTGTAAGTTGGAAGACTAAACAGAACCGGAGGAAGGTCTCTATGAAGTATAACACTGCTGGCCTGGAGCTTGACGATTTAAACGAAGCTTTCTTCTTTGACGTTGGCAGCCTCTATGAGCATCTGGAGAGCCTCAATGATCGCCGTGACCCGCATGGGATTCGCTATCCGCTTGCTATAGCTTTGGTTTTCGTTATCCTGGCTAAACTTGCTGGCGAGCAGGAGCCTCGCGGCATTGCTCAGTGGGTTGATTTGCGAAAAGAACTTCTAAAAGAAGCTCTCCACTTTGACCGCGACACAGTGCCGCACCCGATTACTTATTCTAGAATACTTGGCCGCGCCGTTGATCTAGCAGAGCTTCAACAGGCCGTGAGTCTGTTTCTGCTTTCTGCTCCTAACGCGGGGCAATCGTCAGAGATAAATCTGGATGGGAAGGCTGTGAGAGGGACTATCCCGGCAGGCCAAAGACAAGGATTGCACTTGCTTGCCGCCTACTTGCCCGATGAAGGAATAGTGCTTTGGCAGATGGAGGTAGGCTCGAAAGAGAATGAGATAGTGGCTGCTCCCCGCCTGCTCAAAACGATAGATTTAAAGGGAAAAGTAGTTACGGGCGATGCGATGTTTGCTCAGCGTGAACTCTCTCGACAGGTCGTAGAAGCAGGCGCGGACTACGTCTGGGCAGTGAAAGATAATCAACCCGGCCTTCGCTCAGAAATAGAAGCTCTGTTTGAGATAGAAGAAGGCAAGACCAATCTCAAGGTAATCGGCAATGACTTGCAGAGAGCTCAGACAACAGATAAAGAGCACGGGCGGCTTGAGCAGCGGCGGATTACAACAAGCAGTATGTTGGCAGGACGCCTCGATTGGCCAGGGCTTTGCCAGGTCTTCAAGATAGAAAGAGAAGTGGAAGAGCTCGTGAGCGGCAAGAAGCGCAGCGAGGTCAGCTATGGGGTAACAAGCCTGAGCAACAAACGGGCAAATGCAGAGAAGCTGTTGGAGACAGTCAGAAAGCACTGGCAGATAGAAAACGGGCTGCACTATAGAAAGGATTGGACACTGAGAGAGGATTATTGCAGGTTACGAATAGGAGATGCGGCACAAGCCATGGCGATAATCAACAATCTGATAGTGGGGCTGGCATTGAGGCAGGGCTTCAAGTACCTGCCGGATGCTAGGAGGAAGTATAGTGCGCAACCACTTGAGGGGCTAAAGCTCATCCTGCGCCGCTGAATCAGACTTTGTTACAGCCGTGTATCTGGATGAGTTTCACACCTTCACCACGTTAAGCTTTGCTACAATGCTGTCAGAACTTCGTAAGTATCGTGTTGGGCTTATTCTGGCGCATCAGTATTTGCATCAGCTTGACCAACAAGTGCGTGAAGCAATTCTTGGCAATGTAGGGACGCTTATTTCTTTTCGAGTTGGTGTGTCTGATGCGCTTCTTTTAGAGCGTGAATTCTCCCCTGAGATTTCAGCGATAGATTTGATGAGGCTGCCCAATTACCACATCTATCTCAAGCTAATGGTTGAAGGGGTAGTGTCCTCGCCTTTTAGCGGGCAGTCCTTGCAAGTGCGAGATTGAGGTATCTTTGTAGTGTTGCGGGCCACTCAGCTATGGCTGCTCATCAGAGAAGATGCTTTCAATATCTCGCGCGCCGTGTAGCACCCGCGCAATTTCGATCCCTTCATCAGTGATGCGGTAGAAAATGATATAACGCCCTACAGGTAGGCTTCTTAAGGAAGGCGCAAACTTATCTCGTTTTCGCCCTGCCTCTGGCATCTGTACGAGTTTTTCACACGCTAGCTCTAATCGTGTGACGTAATCTAATGCCGCGTCAGGGTCTTGCTCTGCGATATAGTCGTGAATATCTCTAAGGTCTGCCTGAGCGAGCAGGGTAAATACGCACCGCTTCATTTTTTCCGCCTGAGTGCTTTATTGCGTTTTTTGATGTCTGCAAACACCTGCTTTGCCGGGACCACCTCTCCCCTATCTAGTTGCTCTATGCCTTGGGCAATATCGCGCCTTAGCGCTTGCAACTTTATTCTGCGCAATTCATCCTGCTCTTGTATCAAGCGCAGCCCTTCGCGGACCACCTCGCTGGCAGAGGTATACTGGCCGCTTTTGACTTTGTCATTGACGAGCTTTTCAAGCTCTGGGGTGAGTGAAACATTCATACCCATAGTCCTCAAGAAATATTGGTTTGGCGACGATTTAAGTATTAGGCAAATAACAGAAAATGTCAAATTATGACATTAGAGATGAACTGGAAAACACCCCTATAGTTTTCTCCCATACCTATGAGCAAGAAGGCTGGATACATTTATTTCATGGATTTGGCTTTATTCTTCGTTACTCGGCTACCTGGAATGATCTCGCCTCTATCAAGCTGATCGCTATCTTCTTGTAAGTTTGCGCTTCGAGGGTTCTAGACTTGCTTTTAAATTCCATCCTGAGCCATAAATAAACAGCGCCACATTAGCTCCAAGGAAATTCATCCGTAGACGGTTTCGTAGATGTAATAAATTTGCAATGGCTGGCTGGCTACAAATCTATGATAATATGGAGCCAGCGAAGGGACTCGAACCCTTGACCTCCGGTTTACGAAACTCGGCCCAGACCGGGCCGAGTCCACGCGGAAAACTCCAAAGCCATCGATTCCACTAGTTAGCACTTGCGTGAAGAAATTCGTTTTGAACCCCATGTGACCTAAATTACTATCAATATGTCCACAACGGTGTCCATCACTTCGTGGGAATTTAGGAGGAAAATTAAATGGCTAGGGAGAAAGGGTACGTTTTCAAAGACAAATTCAATAGATGGTATAATTGGCCCCGAAAGCTGGACCACAGGCTAAGGTGGAAGTAGGCTATGATCCACCGAGCCAGTGGAGGGTCAATCATGTCCAGGATTCGCAAGCAATACAGCAGTAAGTTCAAGTTCCAGGTAGCGATAGAAGCAGTCAGAGAGACGAAAACGATTAATCAACTCGCCAGCGAACATGGCTTACACCCAAACTTGGTCAGCCTCTGGAAGCGCCAATTGCTCAATTCGGGGCCAGAGATTTTCAATCACTCTAGGACTGGTCATCAACAGCAACTACAAACACGTGAGGCCGAATTGTTTGAGCAAATCGGGCGACTAAAGATGGAATTGGAGTGGCTGAAAAAAAAAGCTGCCCCGTTCAATTGAGATCAAACGGGGTATGATTGAGCCGCAGCAGGCAGACATCAGTATGCGTCGGCAGTGTGAGTTGATCGGCCTGAGCCGTTCGACTTTCTACTACAGCCTGGCTACAGAGTCCGAGTTCAACTTGCAGATAATGCGACTGATTGATGAGCAATACACCAAGACTCCATTTTATGGTTGGCCACGCTTGACAGCTCACTTGCAGCGACTCGGTCACAAGGTCAACCACAAGCGGGTAAGGCGATTAATGGCGCTAATGGGCCTACAAGCCATCTTCCCTGGACCGAAGACGACTGTAGCTAATCGTGAGCATAAGAAATATCCGTACTTACTGCGAGACTTCTCTATCAGCCGAGTGAATCAGGTTTGGAGCGCTGATATAACATACGTGCCAATGCGAGCGGGCTTCATGTATCTGATGGCAATCATTGATTGGTTCAGCAGGTATGTGGTCGCCTGGCAGTTGTCGAACACTCTGGATGGAGAATTTTGTCTACTGGCATTAAAGCGTGCGCTGTCGGGTGGGCAGCCTGAGATATTCAACACTGATCAAGGGGTTCAATTCACAGCACAGGCTTTCACCTCAACCTTGGAGGAGGCAGGCATTCGCGTCAGCATGGATGGGCGAGGCCGGGCATTGGACAATATATTTGTTGAGCGATTATGGCGAAGCGTGAAGTACGAGGACATTTATCTGAAAGAGTACGCCAGTGTTCCAGAGTTGGAGACAGGGCTCGATACTTACTTCTGGTTCTATAATCAAGAACGACCGCACCAGAGCCTAAGCTATCGTACCCCATCGGAGGTTCACTTTGGCAGCTAGGAAATGTCCACTTTATTTTTCTTAATTCGTGGTCTAGACAATGGGGCCAACTATAGTCTTGAGCATTTCCCATAGGTTGCCAGAAACTTCCACGCAGTCAAAAGCCTTGATACAAATCAATTCAATAAGGAATGATTTATACTTCTCATTATTACTAAGAGCTGGTTGCAAAATTAAAAGGAGCGAAGGAAAAAACAGAATAAGATAGAGGATCGAAACCTTCAAAGGGGTAAGCCGTATGTCCGACTCGATCCTCTCCGATCAATTATGGCAACGCATTGAGCCACTGCTGCCGAAGAAGAAGAGACGCAACATTCAACATGCGGGTAGAAAGCCAGTTGATCCGCGCAAGGTGATGACAGGCATCCTATTCGTTCTTCGGACCAGAATTCCGTGGAAATCTCTTCCTGCAACGAGCGATTTTCCTTCGGGTCATACCTGCCGCCGCAGACTCATCGAATGGGAGCGGCGAGGCGTCTGGAAGCAGCTTTGGCAAAGCATCCTTGCTGAACTTCAGTCCGAAGGGCAACTCGATTGGGAGCGGGGTGTGGTTGACAGTTCCAGTGTGAGAGCAGGCCACGGGGGCGAGAAAACCGGCAAAAACCCCGTGGATCGGAGCAAACTGGGCAGCAAGCATCATCTGCTGGTGGAGGGCCAAGGCGTTCCACTCTCGATGAGTTTGACGGGCGCGAACCGGCATGACATCACACAACTGATGATGTTAGTGGAGAGTATTCCACAGGTGCGTGGCAGGCGTGGGCACCCGCGCCAGAAACCGAAAAAGCTGCAAGGGGATCGGGCCTATGACAGCGAACCACATCGCCGGGCACTGAAAAAAAAGGGATCAAGCCGCTGTTAGCAAAGCGAAGGACTGAACATGGGAGCGGACTGGGAAAAACGAGATGGGTCGTCGAGCGCTCGCTGTCCTGGCTGCATCAGTTCAGAAAGCTGAGGATGCGTGAAGAAACAAAAGGCTCCACTCATGAAGCACTCATGCTGTTGGCTTGTGGCATCATCGCGCATCGATTTCTGAAAAGTTAATTTTGCAACCAGCTCTAAATTTCCAAACTTTGAGTAACAATGGTTCGGACAAAATCAGGCGGCAATCGCGCCGTAAGCCCTGAGTTTGTCATAACAGGGGTGATTTTTCACCCAACTCAGATCGAGAGCTAAGTTCTCAATAAATAAATCGAGCAATCGTTGATTGAAATGACGCTGTTTCCAACTCGCCATCGAGAAAACTTGCACGGACTCATCAGTCTGCGCCAGCAATTGCTCGGCACGCGCTAGATTGAGCGTCGCCAAGCTCGCATTAAAGTGAAAATCCAGTGCGGCCTCGGCTCGCGCCTGACAGTCCGACAGGCCTGTGAACTGTTTGCTGTCGCGGAAGATAAACTCGATCTGGAAACGCGCGGCGTACAACTCGACCAGCTTGTGAGCGTCCAGTTCCAGATCCGTCGAGGCCAAGACAATGTAACGCGCCTTGTTGGCTTGCTTGCGATTGACCAGGACGACCACACGCAGTTTCCGCTTAAGGGAAACGTGCCAGACGATAGCTGCATACAGATGCACATATTGAGCCTCCTTCATCGTGCCGAGATAGGCAAAACGGCCCAAGTCTTGAAAGTTGGCCTTGCCCGAATACTTGCGCTTTCGCCCGCGTCGCTTCGGGTGCGGCCCCGTATAGAGGAAATGACAGTCGGCATCGCAGCGCAACTTCGTGATCGGATGGAGCTTGAGCGAAACGACCTCATCAATATATTTCTTTTTCGCAAAGTAGCCATCCACACAGTGATATTTGATACTTTGTGGCAAGCGGTGACGCTGCGCACGCAGTTGCTGCTTGTAAAAATCAATCCGAGTCTCCTCTTTTTCCTGCTGCGAGGCGGCCTCGCCATCACCGGGTGGCGTCTGCGCCACGGCCAACGTGAAGGCGCAGCGGCGCGTCACATCAACGACCGCAAGGGTGGAAATCTCCAGCCCGCGTTCGGCGCGAGAAGTGCAACCGTTGAAGAAATGGCCGAGACCAAAAGTCTGCTTGCCGCTCTTGGGGATGAAAGAAGCATCTTGAGCCGAGATGATTTCCGAGAGCCGACTGATGGCTGTGGCCATGACTTGTTGATGAAAGACCGGCCAGTCAAACGAGCGCCGGAACTGTCGTGCAATCGTGCGCTCGGAGTAGTCACAGTAGCGGCTCAGATTGCGAAAGTTGACTCTTCCGCGCAGGGCGAGGATAGTAGCAAACAAAGTTTCAAGGAACTTACGCTGCGGTTGACTGAGAGCAGGCATCTGTTTGAGAATGTCTTTGACAATTGTCATAGGCCATTAACCGGTTGAAGTGGAGTTCGACACTCAGATTCAACCAGTTCTTGGCCTTTCTTGTTAACCCCTTTCGATCAAATAATGTCCGAAGTATTGAGTAAGCGAATGGTTTTCCTTTCATCGCCTTTAGCCTTTATGTGGTCAATTTGTTTGTGGATATTGGTTTGAAGACGTGTTGATTTTTCAGGTATCAATCCATAATTTGAATTTACAAAAAGATTTACGAATTTATCTTCGGCATACTGAGCTTGATTCAATTCTCTTCCAGGCGTCACATCAATACATACCACATCACCATCATCATCAGGATGAAAAGTTAGCCCTATCGAAACTTTCTGTTTCTTTACTTCAGCTTCATCTTTGTATTTTTCATAAAGGAATTCATATACATCATCAAACAATTTTTCTAGGGTATCGAATGAATTTCTTTTGAAAGGAGCAACGATGTCTAAATCAAACTTGATATTTATGGCTGTATGTTTTTTGAAGGAGCCTGAATTAAAAGGCGTGTAAATCTTGTCGGCGTATTTTTCTGTTAATGCGTTCTTAATCTCTTCACGTTTGGATTTGTACTTTTCTAACAACTCACTTACATGAGCCATTCTATGAGTTTCTAATACTTTCTCCAAATGTTCTTTCTTATCCACTGCCATAGTCTGTTTTTCTCCTCCAAATCAAGCTGATCATATACGTTATACCATGCGTCAAACAGCGTTTCAAGTAGGAAACGAGACTTGTTTGGTATTCGGGTGATTTGGAAGCGCCATCTCTGCAACCCGTTGAAAGTGACCACTAGCTTTGCCATGGCTAACATATCCAATTCCAAGAGTCTATCCTTCTAACGATCAATCTGGTGCACCAAACCACAATCCAATCCCTAGTTCGCGCCGCCAGCCACCGTGCCCCGCTAGTCCCCAATCCTAACCTGGAAATGTCCGCGCCGAAATTCCCTGCGCGTAATAGGAAAATACCATCTTGAAATGCGCCGCGCACCGGCACACCAATATGTCCACATCGGTGTCCACACGCACGAAGGCCGCCATCCCGGCGGCCTCTAATTGTTTGATTTCTATGGAGCCAGCGAAGGGACTCGAACCCTTGACCTCCGGTTTACGAAACCGATGCTCTACCAACTGAGCTACGCTGGCAAACCCTTGTTCTATCTATAATTAAAAGAGCCGCTCACGCCGTTGCCGTTTCAGTTTATGGCAGATTTGTGGCAAGGTTTGATTTTACCCTACTTTTCGCCCCCGCTTCAACTGCTCGACGCTTTCCTGTCGGTAGTAGATGATATGTCCGGTGTAATTAGCAAATGAAATGTCCGCTTTCAACGGCGTAAGGTAGTGCTTTCGTCAGGAGGTCACTATGAAGCACTACTCACAAGCCGCAGTGGAGCGGGCTATGAAAGTTCAAGAGATCATTCTCCGTGCTATCGCTAAGAAGATCACCTGGTTACAGGCGGCTCAGATCATCGGCATCTCACCTCGTCAGATGCGCCGCTGGTTACGCAGGTATGAAGAGTTTGGCTATGATGGGCTGTTTGACCGTCGCAGAGGTAAACCCAGCCCAAAGCGCATTCCGCTTGAGATTGTTGAGCAAGTGCTTATGCTTTACCAACACCAATACTTCGACTTCAACGTCAAACACTTCCACGAGAAGCTCTCGGAAGATCACCAGATAGAGCTGAGCTATAGCTGGGTAAAGACCGCTCTTCAAGAGGCCGGACTGGTCAAAAAGAGCCGCAAGCGTGCTGTTCATCGAAAGCGCCGGCCACGCAGGCCCTTACCCGGAATGCTTCTGCACATTGACGCAAGCAAGCATCGCTGGTTTCAAGACTCTCGCTTCTATGACCTTATAGTCATACTTGATGATGCAACCTCTGAGATTTACTATGCCCAATTGGTTGAGGAGGAATCTACCTTCACGGTTATGAGAGCAATTCGCGAAGTTGTTGAGCAGAAAGGGATATTTTGTTCGCTTTACAGCGACAGGGCCAGTCATTTCTTTGTAAATGTGAAGGCAGGCTCGCGGGTAGATCGAGAGAGGCTGACACAGGTAGGGCGAGCGATGAAAGAGCTTGGCATAGAGATGATCGCTGCCTACTCACCGCAGGCTCGTGGGCGCAGCGAGCGAGGCTTTGCGACATGGCAAGGGAGACTTCCTCAAGAGCTGCGCCTGAGAGGTATAACAACAGTTTCGGGGGCCAATGACTTTCTCACGAACTCCTACATCAAGGAGTTTAACCGAAAGTTTACAGTCGCAGCCGCACAGCCAGGCACTGCGTTTGTCCCAGCCCGTGGGCGAGCTTTAGAGAAGATATTCTGCCTACAGCACGAGCGGGTAGTAGCCAAAGACAATACAGTGAGTTTGGGCAATCGCATCTTGCAGATAGAAAAGAGCAAGTGGCGGACAACGCTAGCAGGGTGCCGAGTTACGGTTTATGAGCATCAGGACCAAACTATAAGCATAGGATATGGACCGAATGAAGTGGGCAGGTACAAGCCAGAGGGTGAGCCTGTGACAACAATCAAAGAGAAACAAAAGAAAGCAAAAAGGAAGGGGACGCATCCCGGATTGAACTCAGCAGCCCATTCAGGAACTGGATGTGGCTATCAATAAGACCGGACATTTCACTTGCTACAAAAAGCGGACATTTTAATTTGCTACGAACACTGCTCGACGCTTTCCTTCTTCAGTCGCATGAACGTACCGCATTGTTGTGTGTATGTCCATGCGCCCCATTACCGGGCGTGAGGTAATCGATTCATCAGTGAAAGACGCTTTAATCGACTACTTTTCAACAGCCAATCGCTTGCCTGTGTTCAAGACTGACGCCCCTGTGTGAACGAGACACGACCGAGGTGGAAGTCCGGGTGAGGCGCTCTCTTCACACTGCTACGTGAAAAACCTGAAGCGTTATGCGCGCGATGCGGGCCTGGACCACTTTCATCTGCATCAGACCAGGCACACGTTCACGAGAATTGTTCCAGAGGAAACTGGCTCGATCACAGCAACATAAGATGCGTTAGATCATAAGAATCCGTCCACGACACGAGTGTATGTGCAGAGGATTGCCATAAAACGCGATCATCATAGTGAAAGAATTTCGAGGCGTTGGAACAAACAATAGTGGGTATGCACATCACGGAGATAAGAGACTAACAATACTTTCAAGACCTTTGTTGGCAGCTTCTCAGCAACCCTTTCCTAGAAGCATCTTTAATTCTTGTTCTACTGTTTGCACTGTGATCTGGCGAAGGCAATCAATCTGTTGGAAACATGCTCGGAAGCGCGCGCCGAACCAGCATGGCTCACATTCCAGGTTGGCGCGCATCACTCTCGCATTGGGAGGCAAATGCCCAAGCGTTATGTGAGGAGTCGGGCCGAAAATCATTATGGTTGGCGCTCCCACTGCGGCTGCGACGTGCGACAGGCCGCTGTCGTTGCCTACGACGGCTCCGGCTGCAGCCATCAACTCGGCAGTCTGACGCAGACTCAGTTTGTCGATTAGCAACCGGGTATGCGGGGGAAATTGAAATGGCGTCCCTTCGCTTCCGTATAAATCGTTCTTTGTGCCTACGATTACTACGTCTTCGAACGCTTCGGCGAGTTGAGGGAAATAGGGCCATCGCTTTGCCGCCATCTCACCTGTCTTGCACCCCGGCGCGATTATGAGAGTTCGACCGCTCACTTCGAATGATTCACAAGGCGCGACAGGGAGGCGATAGAAAGGTTTCAGATCAGGCGGGTAGCCGAGCGCGCGAGCAAACGATAAATAATATTCCTGTTCGTCCTGATAAAAAAGCGAGTCGGGCGGGCGGCGAACAACCTTTGTGGAATTCCTGTAAAGGCGCGCGTAACGTGACCAGTAAAATGGAGGCACAGCCGGGATTATAAAATCATAATCTTTATGACCGCTTACCTTTGAACTCCCAGTGTAGATTGAGCGAACTACGCTCCAATCGCGAAGCAGATCGCCCGTCTGCGGGTAATCTGCTTGTATCAATAGATCGATGATAAACTCCATCTGATTGAGCGCAACCAGCAGCGGCGTCGCCAAAACGATGTTACCGATCCCGGAAGCGAAATGAGCCAGAACGGTTTGCTTATCGTTTACCATCCCTATTTACAGTCTCCTTCCCAACCTAAACACGCCGGGATGTCCCGGCTGCCAGTCCTCTCGTATAAGCACAACTTCACAGCCCGCCAGGTTGAAAAGCTTGTTGAACGAGGTTGGCATGAATCGCCAGAAGTCATAAGGATAATCGTGCGGCATGAATCCGTTACCTCTGGCAGTGAGGATCAGAATCCCTCCCTTTTTGAGTACACGCCCCATCTCCTTGACTGACACCCGGAATTCATCATCGTGCTCAAGCATTTCGGTGGAGATAACCACGTCGAAGCCGTCAGCCTGAAATTCCAGGTTGTGAGCGTTCATTACAACATCAACATTAGGTCCCTGGCGGAAATCTATCCCGACATAGCTACTCACGTTTGCAAAGAGCGGCCTGACGCTCCCGATGACATCAAGTGACCCGACTTCCTGCACCGTCTGGCCCGCAAAGTCATAGTCGCGCGCAAGCTGATATACCCATTGCATGACCGAATCGTGCATAAATCTTCTACCTGAGGTTCTCGGTCAATCGAGAAACCGGTTTGATACGTGAGAAGAATGTCCGTGTAGTCTCGATGTAGATTGCAGGTGTTGAACGTAAGAATAAGCTGTGCCGTACAGCTTATAGCCCCTCTCACCGAGAAAACGACTCCAGCGAATATCGTAGCCGGGATAGATACGCGATTTTATATCACCCCAGTTGACGGTTATCTCTTCGACAGCCTTTCGAGGAAACAATACGCACTGAGTCCCATAAAAACTGTGCGCATCAATTTCCAAAGAGCCATATTCATTGCCGGGCAGGTAAAAACTTATGAAGCCTGCGTCCGGTCTGATCTCAATAGAGTGTAATTCTCCCAGGAATCGAGAAGAAAAGATTATATCGTCTTCCATGAAAAGAATGAGGTCGTTCACGCTTGTTTCCTCTATTGCCTTTTTGAAGCCGAAGTCAACGGCCTCTTGCACAGAGTCGTAGACGCTCATGCCGCTTTCTTTAGAATGAACGTATACGGATTTCGGATTGAGCGAGGCGACAAGCGATAAGTATTCCGCCGATATTTTCGGCGACGAGCTTATGTCAATGATAACTACAGGTCTGGCCATGCCCGCTTGCACCGTTTTGTAAGAAGATACGAATCGTTCCATCAGAGGTAAATCGCGATCACAGGTGAGGATTAATGGAACAACATTACGTTCCATTTTCATTATTCGACCCCAGTCCTCGCCGTATTTCTTGCGAAGCACGTGGTTCATTTCGCTGCTTGCCTTGTTGATGTAATCGGAGATGTCTGTGATAGACCTGTGCTGCTTGTGAGTTATCCTCGCCCTGTTCGTCAGGATGCTCATTAATCCTGACTCCCTGATGCGGTATCCGTAATCAAAATCCACTCCCCAACCGTAAGTGAGGTCCAGGTCCCAAAAGCCCAGCGCTTTAATCGTGGATGATTTAATGAGTGTGGCGGTAGGCTCAAGATAAGCGACCGCCTGGGCTTCAAAGTAAGCATGCTCCATGAATTCATGCGGCGAGTTGTGCTGCGGGGCAATCTGCGCGTAGCCTTCGGAGGAGAAAAGCACGTCTGCCAGATCCAGGAGAACGTTATTGCCGAACTCGAAGCCCACATCCGAATTCAGAAGCCAGTAAGCGTCGTATTCATCCTCTTCCGACGCGATCAAGTATCCCTGATGCATCCCCCTCGTGAATCCAAGGTTATCTGCAAGAACGTGGGTTGCTGAAGTCAGAGGCTTCGTAGAGCCGTTATCAACTATATAGACTTTTTTATTGGGATAGGTGAGATGGTTATTAAGATAAAACGCCAACGCGTCCGTGAGGTCCGGGGTGTTAAAATTCAGGACTATTATGGCCACCTTTGGAAATGCCGTGTTCTCACTTGCGCTCGTCATGGAATTATCCTTGCGATCAGTTTTCCGAATTATTTTTTGAAAGATGAAGTAGCGTATAGTTGAGACATCCTGGAAAAGTGTTTCACTTCATCCATAAAGCTTGCATTGGTGATGACCTTGTTTGGGCGGCTCCAAACGGACCCTTTGCAAGTAAACAAAGAAAAACAATCGTTAAGAACTTCACCTCCCCAGTTTATTATTTCCTGAGTGATGCATTGCAAGCCTGTTTTTTCGCAGTACTCCTGAAAAAGCCGAGCCGTCATGTTTTCAGCACGCCAATGAGCATTACTGAGATCGGATGTCTGTACTCCCATTGAGCCATTTACATATGCGCCTATATTGGAATGATGAATAAAGCCGACACCATTCGGCGTAAGCTTGATTGCCAGTTGCTTGAGGTAGGCTTCGATGACATCATTATCAGCATGGACTAAAGAATCAAAACTGAACGCAAAACCGATGGATCGATCCTGGATCATATCCAGCGATTTGCCGTCATTAATGTGGCACTTAACATGGGAGTAGGCTTGAAATCTATTCTCGCATGCCTTGATACATTTCTCAGCTAAATCAACTACTATCAGATCGTGACAATGGTCTATCAGATACTGTGTCCAGCGGCCAAATCCGGGCGCAATCTCTAGTATCGTATCCGTAGGAATGAATGCCTGTATTCTCGGTAGAATTGTGCCGAACCATTGAGACTCCACACCTCCCCATGCCACGGACCATCCCTGGCCTTCATCCGGCCAGTCCCTGTCCCAGACTTGCTTGTTCTGTTCGATAGTAGCCATTCCTAATTACCAGTTTTGTTGTCAGTACCTTCGCAAAAACAGCATCCAGTCCTCTTCAGCCCTTTCATTCAAGACCTGTCGTTCCGTAACGTCTTTTATCGAGCCGTCGTAGGTGATGTAGCGCAGCGGGAATCCCGCTTCTTGTATCTGGCGCACGAACGCGCGCGGGTCGGCGTAACGCGAGCATCTCATCTCCATAATGATTGTGATTTTTTGGTTTCTCTCGATGATGCCGCGCATCCCGCGCCAGATCGCCTGCTCGCTTCCCTCCGCATCTATCTTCACCATGTCTACGCGCGGCCAATTCTCAGTCGCACGGTCGAGCGTGATCGTCTCTACTTCGATTATGTCGTCAGAATGAGTAGCATCCCTGCAAAGACTCGCATCCATTGCCCGATTTCGGGGAACAACCAGGGGAACTTTTCTTGAACACGCATCGGATGCGGCTCTTTGCAGCACAGCAGCGCGGCGATTGTATCCGTTAACTTCGAGCGAGAGGTTGATGAGGTCCGCAAGTTGAGGAATCGGCTCGATGGCCATCACACGCCCCGCCGACTCGACTGCATCAGCCATAATCAACGTGAAGTAACCATGATTTGCGCCAACATCCACGCAGTGCCAACCCGGCTCAAGCTCGCGCGCAATCGCGATGGTGGTCCAGGATTCCCAAAAACCATCCAGGCACAGGTGCGGCGTGATGCCGACATCATCCGGATCGGCGTGGAAAATATACTTGCCCAGCACGCGACACAGCAGCGCGCGGTCGCTCAGCCGAACGGTCTGACACTGCTGCCTGGAGATCGTTTCAAGATCGGCGCGCTCCTTCTTCAGGTAGTCCGGTATCATTTTCTAACTCCTTCAATCCCACTGCCGGCGCGGTACTATCGCCTTGCAAAGATAGACCTACTGTGGAGCATAGACGTAGACTTTCCATCCCATCTTTGTAGGCAACTCATGTCTTTGGCTTATTCGCTCGACGATTTTGTGCAGGGGGTCTTGACGCCAGCCCGCGCGGATAAACATTTCGTGCCACCATCTGCGGCTCTTCATCGTAATGTGAGAGAGGTCTTGATCATTTCTTTTGTAACTCTCTTCTTCCTGTTCGTCCTCAAAAGATGGGATGACGGCCAGCATCGCCTGCCGTATCCACCGAAGCGCGCGCGAAAGAAACGAGAGAGCCTGCTGTTCGGTCAGGCTTTCGAAGATTGAAAACGCAAGCAATATGTCGAACGCTCGATCATACTGTACGTCGTCAACGCTTGTGCAGGTCAGGAATGGTCTGGCCTGTTCGTCCGCTCGATCAATTGCCCAGCGACTATGATCAAACCCCCAACACTCCTTCCCCCGCTCGCGCAGAGCACGCACGAGAAAACCTTTTGCGGTTCCAGCATCGAGGTAAGAAGAGGCATCCTGGAAAATGTCAGTCAGAAAATCGGCGGTGTTCTGGAATATCTCCTGGAACAGCGGCCAGGTATAACCCTGTACCCAGTTGCTTTTCAATCCATTCTCAAAATAGTCTTTATCATACCATTCGGCTGGAATGGGAATGGCCGGTTTCAGACTTGCCGCGCGCCGCGCCCTCTCCTGCCGCAACAACTTTTGCGGTTGTTTTCGCCGCAGCAATTCCGTAAATCTCTCTCTAGCCATCGCGCCGACCGACTCAAGCGAGTAAGCTCTTTGAATTTCCTTCGCGGCTCTTGCCGCCTGACCTCTTGCCCTATCGCGGTTGTAGTAGACCCATCGCATAAGCTCACTGGCATGCGCCAGGTCAGGCTCAGCCCATCGCATACTGGGGTGGTAGTAAAGATAAGGTTGACGAACTGCGGTTGGCTGGCATCGAATCAGGCTATGCGCCTGAGGGTCGAGATAATCGAGCGGGCCGGAATAGTTAGTGGCGATGACGGGCTTGCCTCGGCTCGCAGCCTCAAATAGCGGATAGCCCCAACCTTCCCCGCGATGCAAAGAGACATAGCAATCGCCGCGTCTGTGCAGCGCACCAATCTGCGCCTCATCCCATGCCTGGGAGTGAATCTCAACTCGCGCATCAGAGCGCACCAGGCGTCTTGCCGTTTCAAGGCTGCCGCGAGCCGGGTCGGCAGCCCCATGATTAGTCTTGATAATCAGCACGACCTCGCTTTCGGTTGGAAATGCGCGCAGGAATGATTCAATCAACCCTTGAGGGCTTTTGCGCTCCTGCCATTCAAAGATGCTGTAAAAGACGAACTCCCCATCGGAGGCTGACGGCATCTGATGTGCGACTGGTAGATGACCGTTGCCGTTGCCGTTGCCGCGTGGGGGGAATACCGGGTGGGGGAGCTTGAAGATAGGTTTTTCCAGCGCGCGACTAAAAGCAGAAACATTGAATTCGCAGGGCAGCCAGACTTCCATCGTGTGATTGAGCGCGTTGCGCCACTGCGAAGGCATTGTGTCGGTTCTCCCAGACTGTCATCCCTATTGCATTGGGAAGGCGGAAGGCGAGGCGTGCCCATTGCGGAGGGATGCCATGGAAAAGATGGAAATCAGCAGCCACCTTTCTCCCGACCAGGGAAGCTACAAGCTCATCGCGAACCTGAATGCTACGATTGGTCAGATTAACTACGGAGAGCGCGATACCTGCGCTGTGCAGCGCGTGAATGTAAGCGCGCGCCGCCTGTCCATAGCCTGACGCATCAAAGACGTATCCGTAATAGATTATGCTGAGTTCATCCATTGCCATCGCCTCATCGCATTAAAGATATTGAGGAACGGTTTGTTTGATTCTTGCAAAGACCTCTTCGGCAGTCAGTGATTTCATGCACTGGAGATGATACTCGCAATCGCGGCGGCCCCATGGGTGCTTGCGGCAAGCAGGCTCGCAGGGCAAGCCTTTGCTGATGGCAAACATGTTTTGCGCGGGCACGGCTTCGCGCTGCGGGCTGGTCAATCCAAAGATGCCGAAGGTCTGGACGCCCATCGCGACTCCCAGGTGCATTAATCCTGAATCGTTTGAAACCAGCGCGGCGCACTCACGGATGAGCGCCGCCGTGTCTTGTAGGCTCAGGGTGTCGACAAAATCTCTTGCGTGGCGTGGCCACGCGAACGAGCTTCTGAAATAGGTATCTTCGTTGCGCAGGTCCGAGCCGGTGCCGATGATTGCCACTTCAGGGAGCAACCGGGCCAGCTCTTGAAAGCCATGCCATTTTTTCCAGGGCCATCCGGGCTTGCAACCAGGGTGCAGCGCGACGGTTGACGGCGGCAATCCGAATTTTCTTTCCGAAGCAATGGCGAAAGGCGAGGGCAAATCACCATCCCATCCGACTGCTCTTGCAATCTTTTCAATGCATCTAATGTCGCCTTCCTGTATCCACTGACGCTGATTAAAGGCGAAGACTTGCCGGGCGAGCACATATCTTTGCAGCGTCGCGCTCCATAAAGTGAATGTGGCCACGTCATAGATTTGCCGGTTTAGCCCGTCAAGGTTTTGCTGCTTCTCGCTGCACCACTGACTCGGAAGATAGAAGAGGCGGCGAATCTCAGCCGCGCCTTCAAGCAGCTTCACAGTGCCGAGGTAGTCCGGCGCGACGAGCACGTCTACTTCATATCCGAGATGGACAAAGACTCGTACGAGCGGAGTGACGCGCAGAATGTCTCCTATGCCGCCTGCCGCTGAAACCAGCGCTGTTAAACCGTTCATAACAGACCCGCGTGGCGCAGAATGACGCCCTTCGCCTTTAAGCTGACCGGCACTGCAACAGGTCAGCGTAGAATTTCAAATCTTCGCCTAACAGATTATTAATCTCAGTCGCAGGGTAAGCGTGATACCTTGCGTCTCTCGTTTGTTTCGGGCTGGTATTGCCCGCATGAATCATCGCCACATAAAAGCCTGTCTCCTTGAGCGCAAGCATCCGGTTTGAGCGGCTTCCCCACACGAAGCGAGTATCTTCTCCGACATTGATGTTCGGGAAAGGGTTTTCTCTCCAAAAGGCTTTCCTGTAACAGAGCGTAGCCCCGGCAACCCAGAACTTGCTCGCTCGATCATAGACGTAATGCCAGGCTTGATTGCGCGACGGCTCATAAAAAAATAGCTTATTAAGACCGCATAAATCGGCTTGCTCGTTCACGAGGTGCGCGACTTGATAGCTCAACCTCCAGCTCGCCGTCCAATCGTCATCATCCCAGTGCGCGATGAGTTCGCCACTTGCTTCCGTACAGCCAAGATTGCGCTTAGCGCCGAGCGCCATTTTGTGATCGAGCCGCAAGTAGCGTATGCGCGAATCGGTCGGCGCAAGGTCGGCCACACTGTCAGAGCCGTCATCGAGTATGAGCAGTTCTTTGTTCGCATAATCCTGCGCGAGAAAATAGCGAATCGCCTGCGGCACGAAAGCGCGCCGGTTGGCGGTCGGCATGATGCAAGAGACTAGAGGCTCGCTGCTCACATTATCCCCTTATAAGTTTGATGTCAGAGACACGCGGGGTTGGAGGTCCTGGTAAGCGTTCGCCTTGGCGGGGGCGCTTACGTTGGCGGGGGCGCTTACGTTGGCAGCGTCGGCGAAGAGGAGTTGTTGTAACTCTTCGGCTGTGAGCCCACGCATCTCCGACCCGAGTTCATTACGAATCTCCATCAGCACCTTGATGAATTGCGATCTCAGTTTCGGATTCTGCGCCCCACTTTCTCGCTCCAACGCGCGGAGCGCGCTGTGTGCCTTAACAACGTCTGGTCTGCCATAAAGAACTAATATGCGATCCAGAATCTTTAGACGTTCGGACGAATTCTCTTCTGCCTCGCGCCCCTGTCGAAGCAGATCGCCCCACACATCTAGAAATATCTGGTAGGTCGCAGCCCTCTCGGTCAGGAACTGATTAGCCTCTTTCCGGTTGCTTGCCTGGCGAATGCTGCTGGCGATTATGGTGGCGGATAGCAGCGTAACGATAGAAGCGATGGCAGTAACCGAAGCGACCTGGGAATCTATTTTCCCCAAAGGACCCGCAATAAACCTGAGGGCGAAGTATATTCCTACACCCAGCGCCCCAAGTATTACCGCGACGAAAAAGATCGAGAGTATCAGGTTAAGAATCTTCATAAAAAACTCCTTCGCGGGCTAAAGCCGCGCCGCGATATAAAACAGCTTGTGTTCTTCCAGATCGAAATCTATGTTCATGCCTTCTCTTAAATTGGCTATGGCGAGAGCCGCGTTGGCATCAGACTCAAAGAGAGGATATCGTTCAGGATCGTAAACAGGCCTCTCTGCATCTTCGTACTCCGAAAGCCACCAGTTGGCGATGGAGATTAAAGCGGCCCGAACGCCCTCCGCATCATTCCGTGTGAAAGCATCATATAACTCTCTCCAGTGCCTGTTATCGAAGAATTGTGCGTCAGTCGGCAGGCTCAGTTGTTTTCCCGTCATCAGCATGTAAATCACCCTCTCCGATGTCACTAGCGAGGGAATGTCGTTCGGCCAGGCGTCATAGTGATCCTTTGAGAAGTCGCCCGCAAGGGCCGCATAGATCACAGCGCGGCTGGGGTCAATCGGCAAGTTGCTGCCCGCAAGGCTGAGTCTGCCAAGCTCAGCTATGCATGAAAAGATTGCTCTACAGCGTTGCGCATCGGCCCCTGCCGCGCATTCGAGTGAAACCAATTCCCGCAGCGTCAACCGATAATCCTTGATGTGCTGTTCCGACTCATCTGTTCTAAGGTTCATCCACTCAAGCGAGGACCGGACAGGCCCTGAGAGTCGCGCATAGTTGTCAGCCGCGCCGCGAATTCTTTCCGCGCCGAATTCTGTAGGTTGCCTTAGAAGTGCCGCGACCTTGCTCTTAATCTCCTGCATGCCAGCCATTATTTCAGGCCTCCGAATCGTGCAGCTTCAGCCGCCGCGCGCCCCTGTGCGCTTGAGGCTATGGCGTCCTGTGAGTGGCCTGCCCCCACATTGAGTTGGCCCCTGACGTATTTTCCAGGGACATCGGTAAAGGTGATCTCGTCTTCTTTCATATCTTCGCTTATCCTGATTTTTCCTGCTCCTCTGAGTTCTTCAATGTTATAGGTCCCGTCTTTAAACAGTTCTTCTGCGCCGGCGACTAGAATGATAATTCGTCCAACCGTGCCGACAGTTCGCGTTTGAAAAGTATCTGACGGCTTCCCTTTTAACCCCAGGGAATACCTGGCTACCTGCTTCGGACTTAGAGACGTTGCAATAAATGGCGAAGCTTGCACTTCGGGCTGCACTTGTCGGTATGGCGACTTGGGCTGACGATTTCTTCTCTCAATCATTTCATCCAGTTTTCTTTTTGCATCTTTGCTCAGGCTACCCATGTCTTTCTCATCCTGTTTATACTTCTTAATTCCCTCATCGAGTTTCGTAGGTTCCCCGGCCTCTCGTAGCTGCTTTTTAAAAGCGGTCAGGTTCATCACATAACGGCCCAGCAAGAAGTGAAATCTGTCAACATATACTTTCCCTTCAGCTTCGTAAGGACCACTTCCTTCGAGCGATTTCAGCTTCTCGCGCACGATGCTGACGGCATCATCAATATCGGCTGGGGTCGCCTCTCTGCCCGCTGGCAATGTAGCAGCCAGGAGGGCCTTTACGGCATCGCTTATTATTCGTATCCCAAGAACTTCTTTATTTAGTCTCTTCTGGTAATCTTCGTCCGCCTCGACGGGAGTTTTCGCAGGATCAACCCAGAAGTGCATACCTCGGTAAGCCGCGCCTGCGCCTTTCAGACTCACGCCGTCGCCGACCTCTTGAAGGATAACGCCGAGTTGATTTACTTTTTCCTGAACTGCTGCGTCAGCCGAAGCCTTCTCAGTGGCCGTAGGCGCGGCCACTCCGCCGCCCGTGGGCGGTACAGCCGTCAGGGTCTTGATCTCGCCGACCAGCCCTTGCGCCGCTTTTACTTTGGGCAGCTTGTCCTTATCGCCCGCGTACTTTGTTGCCAGGTCTGCGAGGAAGATTTCCAGCGACATCTCGGCGCTGCGTATGGATAGCTGCCCGCCGGTCCCTTGCTTCTTGAAGAACATCGTGTGAGATTTACCGCCTATTGTCTTGAAGGTCTTCCGCAGGCCAAGCCAGCCGGCCACTTTCCCCGCAAGATTTTTTCCAGCCGACAGCAGCCGCTTCGCCATGGTCATAATCCACTCAATAACCCGGTCCAACGCTTTATCAATCGGAGTCCGAACCTTGTTGACGATGTTGATGACCGCGTCACTTACTTTGCCCAGACCGGCAAATCGCGCAAGGAAGCTTATGACCAGCGTCAATAAACCGGCCATTGTCGTCTCTACACGGTTGGCGGCAGCGCCGATAACCCCATTGGCGATGGCGGAAATCGAATCTATGAATGACATCGCCACCTGCTTTATCTGCTTCAGCCTTTCTATAAAAAACATGATCGTGTTGTAGATGGCGATCACTGCTTGAATGAATGCGCCCGCCGGGTTGAGGCTGGTGACGAGTTTCTTGATGGCTGCCTCCACGACCCGACGCTTAACAAAACTCATGATCTCATCCATCACCATCTGCTGGAGGTTCGAGACGCCTTCTTTTATTTTCTCCCAGGCGGCAGCGGGGCCTTGAGTGACGAGCGTGACGACGATGTCAAACCCTGCTTCCATCGCTTTGACAGCAGTTTCGCCAATCGCTTTTACCAGCTTTTGGCGGATGTTCTCCCAGGTCAGCCCAAGCACGCTGAGCACAAATTTGATAATCTCGCGCAGGTCGAGCGATTGCGGGATGTAAATACTCGCGCCGCTCAAAGTCCCTGTGATCCAGTCGATCAGTGACTTCTTGAGGTGCTTCAGGAAATTAGAGGCAAACTGATTGAAGCCCTGTATGCCTGCGCGCACGAGATTGCCGATAAAGCCTATGGGGTTTTCGATTATCTTCTTGAAAGCTCCTGCGGCTTTCTTTATGTAAGGCACGGCTGCGGGCGCCAATACCTCGAAGATGATTTCTAAGAGCTTCATTACCTTCTCAATCGCCCATGAGATGAACCGGCCAACGAAATCAGCAAACACCCTCCCTACTTTCGCAAATGCCTGAGGGAGTAGAATGATGTCCTCCAGTACGAGCGACTCCAGCGCCTTCACGAATAACGAAGGTATTTCTCTTACAAATCCCATCAGCTCGCTAAGCGCGCTCTGGAACCATGACCACGCTCGCGCGACCGCGTTCGCCTTCTTGAGGTTATTCCACACCTCCTCCTGCCCGATCAGTTTCATGAAGCCGCCGATCAGCGTGTCGGCGGTTTGCGGGACAGGGTCGCCCGTTATTGGGTCCTGCCCCATCACGGCTTTCAACAGGTCGTACCCGCGCGTTCCCTCCGCAAGCTTTGCCAGCGGGCGAAGGATGGCATCTTTTATGAACTTGATGATGTCGGCGGCAAACCCTTTTACAAAATTTATGATCTGGTCTATGGGGTCGGTAAATATCCGCTTGGCGCGGCTCCAGACATCACCCAGGTCGAAGATGTCCGACCAGCCCAGGGAATCGAGGAATTCAGTGACTGCCTGTTTGAAGGCGCTGCCGATCATGCCGAGCGAGCGTATCTGTTGATCGACCCAGTTTCCGACTTTATCGAATATGCCGTAATTATCGAGCGCCTGTGTAATGAGGCCACCGCCGGGGATGAATTCAACTACCGCGCGCATGACGTTTGCTGCGGTGCGCGCGACCGACCTCATGTTGATAGGGTTCACGCCAAGCACGATGGTGAACATACGGAAGCCGGGAATATTGTTCGCCTTGTCTGCGAAATAGTCGAGCGCATCGCTGATACCCAAACGCTGCACGCGTGGGCCGCTGGTCCGCTCGCTGACTGTAAACGGCTCGTGCCGAATCACTGCCGCCGAAGCGTGCTGTGCCTCGGTTTCGTAGGCATTATTCTGGCCTGAAGCTGACGGTTGCAGTTTTGGCGCACGCTGTTGCTGCACGACATGGGCAACTTCGTGCGTTATCAGGCCGAGGTCTGTTGCGCGTTCGCCCCGGCCAAGAAAGATGTGATTGCCGTAGGTGACTGCTCGTGCGGATAAGCTCCCTGCTACTTCATTCGCATGTGCGTCTGTGTGCACGCGCACCGATTGCAGGTTAACCTTGAGGCTTTGCTCGATTCTCTTTCGGATGGAGGGAGGCAAGGGCTGGCCGCCTCCCTCCATCCCCGGCGCGCTGAGGCGAACGGCTGGCGGCGCTGTCTGCATAACCTGGAACCGTGGCGGCGGCGCGGCCATTCGCCCCGGCGGCGCGGCAGGGGGCGCCGGCTTCACCGAAGGAATGGAGCGGGAAGTGGAGGCTGGAGTGCGACCAGCAGTTTCAGCCATCTGATATTTACTCCCCAACCACGGATAACGTCGCGGTGTGACGCAGCGGGCACACCGCGCCCATCTTCCGATACTCGCGCTGCACCGCCGATTGAAGGTGAGATGATGTGACGATACCTCCATCGCTCAAGGCGAGCAGCGATGTATGCAAGACAGCATTGCGTATCTGCCCTCCGGTGAGCACACAACGTGCGGCCACTTCTCTGAGCAGCGATGGAGCGACTGCGTGCGTTGCGGGCAGGTGCATCTGCCAGATGGTCCAGCGCTCTGCCGCGTCCGGCGGGCGAAAATCTACGATCACATCCATCCGCCGCTGGAAAGCACTGTCTATGCGATCAACCGCATTAGTAGTAACAAGCAAGATGCCTTCAAAAGTCTCAAGCCGTTGCAGCAAAAAGTTCGTTTCGAGATTGGCATAACGATCATGTGAATCGCGGACTTGAGTCCTCTGGGTTAGCAGCGCATCGCCTTCGTCAAGCAATAGCATTACGTCAAGCTCTTCAGCCCGCGCGAAGAGCTGATTCAAAGCCTTCTCTGTTTCGCCGATGTATTTGCTGACAATCGAGGAGAGGTCCAATCGGTACAAATCCATTTGCAGCATCGAAGCGAGCAGCCGCGCGGCAAGAGACTTGCCCGTTCCGCTCGGCCCGCTGAAAAGCGCGCGGACGCCCGCATTCAACTGCGAGCCAAGCGCGTGGCCGACTGACTCGCGTAAACGCTCGCGATTGCGACAACGACTCTCAAGGCTATAAAGCTCGGCCAGCGTCTGCGAGCCGACAGCCAGATGGCTCCAATCACCTGACGCATTGACTTGCGCCGCAAGCGTATCGAGCGCCTGCCGATTCAAAGCGCGGCTCGCTTGTTGAACGTCTGCCGCTGTTATTGTCGTGCGACGTTCCAGCGCAGCATAGGGAATGGCGAGGCTCGCGGCCCGGCGAATGTTTCCGCTGCTCATCCTGAATCGCTCGCTGATCCCCGCGATCTCTTTGACTTCGTGCGAGCCAAGACCGGCAAGCCAGTGCAGGCGGCGAGCATTCACGTCGGGCATCTCAAGCATCAAGGTCAGCGCCCGCTCAACGCAGGGACCGGCAATACCACCCTGTTTCCCGATCACTATCCCCAGAGGGCCTTCATACCCATTCAAGTTCGGAAGCTCGACCGTCTCTCCCGGCGCAAGCTCAAGCGTGATGATCGGCAGCGCGTGCAGCAAGGTTGCCAGCGGGCCGACGAGTCGCCATCGCTCATCGTCCGCTTTGCTTATACCGTTTATTTCGAGCGTCCCGCGACCAAGCTCGCGGGCCACTGCGCCAAGCAGCGTTTGCCTGCCATTATGATTCGGACCTCGCGCGATAAGCGCTTGCGCCTCGCCGGATGCAAGTAGTTGCGGAACCATCAGAAGTCTTTGCTGAATCGCCTCCGGCACCAGCAACTCATCAAGCGAGAGAAGATCAACCGGCGCGCAGTAATTGACCCACGGCGCAAGCTGATGGTGGCTTTCACCTCGTAACACGTCCCACAGCAGCGCAGGTGTTTGAAGCGCCCACTCAATGCGGGGGGCATCCCTGTTGACGACATTGACGAGAACCGAGTTCTTGCAAACGGCGAAGATTGATTCGCCCCGCGCCTTCATTATCAGCATCTCGCCACCACGCGCTCAACAACCCTGCGTTCGGGCGATGTTGGCCGGGCGTGGCCTGCATGGTTTCAAATAAGAACCCGAAACGGCTATCCTCTTCGATCAACCCAACACTCAAAAGCAAAGTAATTGCCTGGTGATCCAACGCCGCTGACTCGCGCAGCGCACGCAACGGCAGATGCTCTGTTGTTGCAGCTTCCCAGGCGCTTAGCCGTTCGCGCCACAGGTCAGTGGCGTCTTCAGAATTAACTCTCGTCATTCCAAAAGCCGCCATCTCTTCGGCATAACCGGCAAGAAATGGGAACTGCTCATATACTGCGTCGAGCGAGCCGAGCGATTTAGCCAGTTGCCCGATCACGCGCAGCACCGCCGCATAGAAGCACAGCTTAAAATGCTCGATGGGCGTTTGCGGCACGTTCGAAAAAGCGCTCGGTCGATTGTGGTGGCTCATATCCTTTACTCAAAATGGAAAGCGATGAACCGGCCTGCGGCCGGCACCCATCCGGGATCACGGTCGAGTCCCGACAATCGAATCTCGACCGGTAATTCATCCAACGAAAAGAAAACATCCAGGTGCGTCGCCGTTACAAGTGCGCGTGCGTGGTGATCGAGCAAGACGCGCGATAAATCGCTTGTTTCACTCAAGCCTAATGCCTCACGCAATCGCGCTCGCACGTAAGGCATAAGCCAATCTATCCACCGCTTCAAATCAGATTCACACAGGCTTTCATCCTGCCGTTCAAACGCATTCACGGCCTCGCGACGGGGCACAGGCCAATCGGCAGGCACGCGCCAGATGTCTGGCGGCTGAAAGCCCTCGCCCGGCTCCTGCCGCTCGCTGCGACCGACCAGTTGTGCAAGCAACGACCATACAGGGTCGCGTTGAAGCTTCTTGCCTGAAAGCTGACGACCGATCAGGGCAATGAAATCCCAGATGGGAAGCTCAATCCCCGGTTGAGCCGGAGTAGTGAAATCTCCATACAGGTTCAAGAAGAGGCCGAGATTAATAAGATAAAAAACCCCGCCCTGGTCTGTCTCAATCTGAGCTTCAAACAACGTGACGACTTCTTGCGCCTGCTCGATGGGCGATTTCATTTCTGTGGGAGCGATCAATTGTTCCGCCAACTCAACGGGTGCATCTGCTGATTCAAGGGGCGCAAGCGACATCTGTGCAACTCGCGGAGACTCGACGCCGGCGACTTGCTCTTTCACATCAATCTCATTTGAAATTTCAGACCGCGCTTCCGGCTCAGACAATGGCGCGGGCGATCTTTTTTCATCAGCAGTTGGGGCGGGCGATTTTGCAAGCAGGTCGGGCGGGCTATCAGCACGCGAGTCTTCAGTTGCAAGCCTCAACCCGGCGGCCGATAAGCGATCTTCCGTTTTTGGCGCGGCAGAAGCCTTCATGAAGAACTCGTTTTCCGTAGTCACTGCTTGCAGGTTGTCTGTTGCTTGATGCCATTCCGATACCGCGCGCGCGAAACTGGGTGAGCGAACAATGGCGGGCGCGCGTTCGAGCATCAGCCCCACTGCGAGCAGACACGCTTGCTCAAGATGCGCGGCGCTTTCGCTTTCGGCCACCCAGCGCCGCCAGGGCGCTGCCTCATGCCGCATTGAATGTTGCTCACCTGATCTTCGCGCGCTGTTCGATTCGTGGTTGTGATTTAGAACAAGCGCAAGCGCAGGCTTTAATTCGACGAGCGCAAAGGTGCGTGTGAGGGCTTCGAGCATCGAGCGCGCCTCTGCTGCGCTCAATGATTTGATGAACTGTGTGACCTTTTTGCTCTCTGCCAGTCGGGAGAGCGCAGCGGGAATGTACTCGGGTTGATCTAGCCACTCGCGCAGGACGGCTTGCGATATCTCTGTTAATTTAAACAGACCCTGCCACCACCAGCGAGTGATCGCGCTCCCTTCGCACGAATCGTTAGCAAGGCAGGCAAGAAATTCCGAGCGGTCCATAAAGAGAACCGCCTCGGCGCTTGCAGGAACCGCGCCGAGTGCCGGACGCACGGCGCTGCGTACCAGCTTGTCGAGCGATGCGCCGAGCGCCCGCTCCCACGCGGGCGGCGGGCGAGTCTCCCTCTGGTCTAGCCGCAACGAACCCGGCAGCGGGTCGCGAAGCACACGAATGCAAACGATTGCACGCGGAGGCAATCCAGCCGGATGTAGATTCATGGCAGAGAGTACGCGCCTCAAATGACTCTCAAGCGCATGCGTATCGCGCCCGGCGTAAGTGGCGCGCAACTTCCTGATACATGTTTTCCCCGGCTCAAAAGGCATTCGTTCTTGCCCCCTCTTCAGGATAGTTGTACAGGAAATCAGGCACAGTGGGCTCACACGCCGAGCCGTTTATGAGTAATCTCGCGATGGCGGAGCTAATAGGCTGGCCGCTCTCGGATTGATAGTAAGAAAACGCCGGTGATGGATTCACCTCGAAGCAGTACCACTCGCCGTCCGGGCTTCGCCGGAGATCGATTCCTGCAACCGGCAGACTCATTGCAGCCGCTAACAATTGACAACGGTCCTCCTCTTCTCGCGGGAGATGGCAAGAGCGTATTTCGACAGAGTTTCCGTTCGGATACCTGTAATCGGTCGCGTCCGTGCTTACCTCGCAGGCAAAAATCTCAGACCCGACAACGTGAACGCGATAGTCGCACCCTGTTATGTATTGCTGAAACTGTGTCGGGCAAAATGTTATGTCGGCGAGGCGTTCTATGTGCTCAGGCTTTAAACGCGAAACGATGCTTCGCAAGCCGCTCACCGATTTGTAAATCACAACTCCATGTCGTTCCCAAAACGCCTGGGCCTCGATGGGGACGGTCGTTACCAGTGTTTCAGGCGTATTGAAACCCAGCATTCGGATCAGTTCGAGCTGGTATGGCTTAGAGCTGTTAACAGCCATGTTCCCGAGCCTGTTGACGACCAGCGACGGCGTGACTTCGGCCCAGGATGTTAAAGTGTCATCGATCATAAGAGCGTGATTCCACTCATAGCTATCTGAGCCTGCCTGCGAAACCACGGGTAAGAGCCGAGAATCGTAAGGCCGTATGTATGCTGCTGTGACCTCGCCGAGATCAATGTTTTGATCCGGCGTCACAACCGAGCCGAATATCTCTGAGCCTACCGACAGCGTGACTTCGGTCGCGAGCACTTCTCGTTGATCTACAAGCCGCGTGCGGGCCTTGAGCCGTTGCAACTCTTCGTGAACGAGTCTCAACGGACTTTCTGTTCCAAGCCCCCACAACAATATCAGCATACGTCACCCCCGATCAGGAGTTCTAAAATCGCATCGGCCATCTCGTCCGACGAGATGGCCGGGCATAGCTGAATACCAAGGAACTGGGCTCTCGACGACTCCTCAGTGAAATAGACTGTAAGCAGATTAACATCGGCTGCCTTGCTTATTCGCCGAGCATAATTGTTGAGCGTTGCATCAGTTGATCCGAAGCAGTGATTACCTACCACAGTCACGGCAACAGCATCGTTATAGAGCGGCTGTGAGATTGAATCGTAGGAAAGTTTGATGTGTCAATTCATTGTGCGCGAGGGAATACCTATCCGGGATACCAAACGAAACCACTGAGCTTCCCGCCAGTTTGGCCCGATCAGGCATCCTGGCCGAGGGTGATTGATCACAGGGCAAGTGAAACTGGAAAGCCAGGAAAGCAGAAATGCCGTCATTTCCATTGCCACATAGCTGCGGTCATCGGAAACGATGTGCGGCAATTCTGCTTCAACCACCGAGGGCAGACGGGTTAAAACTCCCGTGATCTCCGCGACATTGACTACTCGCCCACCGGCGACGGCTGTTAAAGCTCCTTGCGCGCCGATGTAATGTCGCCACCCGGCAACTGATAGGTCTGCGCTTGTGAGCAGGACAGCATCATGTGACGCCCAGCGTGAAACAAGATTTCTCGCACTGGCGTCATGACGACTTGCGACGACGACGAGCATCAGACGGTTTCCTCCTGGTCTTACTTTTTGGCGGCTCTCTTTTTGGCGGCTCTGCCTCCTCTTCTGGCTGACCTGCTTTGCCAATCGCTTTTTGTTCTACATCGGGGCGCTCTTCGGAGCGAATGAATGATCGCCCATTCGCAGCACTGACTGACGCATCATCGTCCTCCGGGATCGCATTCTCGTTTGGTTCGGTTTCAGCCGTCCTCGCGTCCGTTCTGCTACTGGGTAAGGCCACGTCCGTTACTTTCTCGACCCCTTTATCCGTTACCTTCTCGACCCCTTTGTCCGTCACTTTGTCCGCTACTTTCTCACCCCCCTTATCCGTCTCTTTGACGATTTTATCGGTGGTCTTATCCGTCTCTTTGACGACCTTATCGGTGGTTTTATCTGTCTCTTTGACGACCTTATCAGTGGTTTTATCCGTCTCTTTGACGATCTTATCAAAGGTTTTATCCCCACCCTTGTCTATCGTCAATATAGACCCGGAATTTGATCCGCCGCCTATCAAGAATCGCTTGAGAGGTATGCTGTATATTCCCCACACGAACGGCAGCGCCGATAGACGAGCGCTTGTGAAGCCCTCAATATCAGCGGGGATTATTGATGCAAGATAATTGAATCTGACATTGGCTCTGTTGGTCGGGACTACTCCGATAAACGCACCATTGTCACGGCCTCGCGTGGCAGTGCCCAGCGCTGCTCCTCCCACCGCACCCAGAGCGGCGCTGGCTTCCGGGCTTATACCCAGGTAAGCGTCATGAGTTGCGACCACCACCAGGTCCTGAGCGACAGCCTGGGTTTGCAAATCATTAATCAGCCTGGTGGATTCAGATGCTGCACCCAGCGTATCGTAAGCGCTGCGGAATTTCACATTCAGGTTAGGGTTGAGTATTACCATGTTTATGCCGCGTTGGACCGGGCCTGCCAGTAGAGACACCCCATCCAGGAATATCCCGCCGCCGGATTCGAACCCCGTGCCTAAGGCGACAATCGTGTGTGTGTTCTCCGAAAGCGGCCCTAAAAGGATTCCTGTAACCCTGGATGCTTCCAGCAAAGTAAGCCTGGCGAGTATCTGATTCATCAAATCGGACGTGATAACGTCGCCAGGAACAACCCCTGCGATTTGCTGCGGCGACAAGGCTACTTGCTGACCCGTTATCCCTCCCAGATTAATTCCAACAAACCCTGATGTATCAATCCCAGGCTGGACCAAAATAGACTCTAGAAATGGGTTGTTCACAAACGGATTGTTGCTCATCGGAATCTCCTCCTCGTCAGGCTTAAAAGGCCAGCGTTGATGTGTAATTGCTATAGTTCCAGCGAGCAACATCAAAGCGTGCCTCTCCGAAAAATGGCATATGCCCGCTAGCAAAGATCAGGTAAGCCAAAGGAGTCTGGCTGCCCTCGAATGCTCTGGGATCCTTGTTCTCGCGCACAAAGTAAAGCCAGACCATTTCATTCTTGCTCAGGTCAATCGGCGCGAAGGGCAAAGCGGAGCGGACTAAAGGCTCGACGCGACTTCCTTCAATAAACACGGGGCCGAAGTAGACCCGCCCTTCAAAGAATTTCAAATAATTAAAACCGGCTCCGATTCCTGCAAGTGGCAGGAGTCCGACAGGCGGCAAGTGGCGGAAGTGATTTGTCAACACGGCAGATTCAGGATTTGTTAGGGTAGAGCGCAATTCTTCAACCTGATCGGCAAACTGCAACAGTATGGCTTCACCTTCGCTCCGCCGCCTATCACCCGTAAAGGTATTCCATCGCCCGGTGGCTGCCGGGGCAATCGCCCGCCTGCGCGCAGTCCACATATCAACGAACTTTATTCCGGCGGTCGCCGTCCAATGCAGGACTGCCAGCGGGACCTCGCAATCCGTCAGGCGGCCCGGTCGAAGCTCATCAAGCAAACCATATTGCTCTGGCGGGTGTCTGAACGGGTCTGATGTGAAGGATTTGATGTAATCAACGCCGAAGCATCTGTAGGCGACTATATTGCGCAACCTGGGATCGCTCAATTCAGTTGCCATAAGGTTGAGCTGGATCAGACGAAATTGCACACCGTTGACGATGTATTTCGTGTTGCATTTGGCGGCGACATTTTCGAGTCCGCTTACGAGCGCGCGCCCTTCGCTTCCGCTGGCCGGGCCGATAGTCAGTAAATAGACGCCCGAGCCTGTGACATAGACGCCCGCTTGAGGCGGCTGACAAGCGCTGAAAATTGAATCCGTCGGTGCGGGCGTGCTGCCGTTTTGTGGTCGAACGAGCGACACGTCAATGGCTTTAGTCAGGCGCAAGGTGTCTCCCGCGCGATTGATCGCAAGCCCTGGCTTTATGGTGAGAAGCGGCTTCGTGCCTGGCTGCGTTGACTTGGAGACTTCAAGACCGTAAGCAATGCCCTCGCCTATAGCCTGACCGAGTTGCCGGTTTTGTTGCCGATTCGCGACCTGTTCCGCGCGAAGATCTTCGGCGCTCAAAAGCCGCCCGTTGAAAAAATTTACGTTGCGGATTCCATCCTCCAGCAACGGTTGTAGAAGTTCTATGGTCATATGATTCTAGCTCCCGCTTTGAGACAAAAGACCTGATTCTGAGGCGCAAGAAGTAAGCGCCTTGTCGTATTGCACCGCCCCATCACCTGTGCCTTGCGGAATCTTCCTGGGGTTGTCACCCTTTGTAAGCCACATTTCGATGTTCTGCTGTGCCCACGCGCCCGCGCCCCCGGCCATTGCGCGGCTCTCGGCTTCGGCAGCCGCCGCATAATCACCCATCCGATCTAGCGCGAGAGCCAGACCATGCCAGGCTCCCCAACGGTACGTAGGAATTTCCACAAACAACCGGCAGTGTGTTGGCTCGGGTAGGGCTGCCGCCATGCGAAACCATGCCGCCGAGGCCCGTGCTTCTCCTAATTCCAAAAGCACATGACCGAGCCCCGCTACTGCTTCCGCGCGCTCAGGGCTTGCCAGGACCGCTTGCTCAAACAGATGTCGCGCTTTGCTCCAGTCCCTTTCGGCCGCAAAACAGCGGGCTAAGTAGAGCATCGCCTGCCAGCCCTCCTCTTTGAAGTTCGGAGCTTGTAGATATTCCTGATACGCGTCAATGGCTTCGCGATAGCGTCCGGAGTCGCGCAATCCGTTCGCGAGATAAAACAGCGCCCGGCGGTCTCCTCGCTCGCTCCAACCAGCGCGCAATGCGTCGAGTTCCGCGCCGGCCTTTTCTTCGCTGCGGGCGCTGGCGGCTTCTCCCGGCTTGCGCTCGTGCCAGACTTTGATTTCAGCGCGCAGGTCGCGCCGCTCCATAGGCGTAGACACTTCTTCGTGCGCCTCGACGCCAACGAATCGCACATGGCGGCGATGAATTCGCGGGAATGGAAAAGCAAGACCCGGAACGCGGTTCTCGTCAGGCTCGTAAAGAGTTTGAATCTCAATCGACCAGGCTGTTGTCTCAAGCGCCGGTCGTATGCGCTCGGCATGCTCAATCCATTCGTGCCCGTCGACTACGATGGCCCAATCGGTCTTCACCATCTCCATCGCGCGGTTACGCATTCGGGGGAAATTGGGAGGGCTGCTTTCGCTATACTCAAAATAATGAGTAGCCAACCGTCGAGCGATCACGGATGTTTCATCGGTTGACTTTCGATCAACTCCAATGATGATCTCGTTGACGAACGGCGCGACTGATTGAATGGCTTTCTCCAGCGTCAAGGCTTCGTTGGCGACCGTCATGCAGAGCGTGAGCGTAGGCTTTCGTCGCCCTGCCGTCGCAAGCGCGCACAGCTTTGCGCGCAAGACGGCGAGTTCCTCCGCCGGATCGCGAAGATCGGCAAGCACGCGGGCTGATTGCCGGTGCAGTTCGAGGTTGAGCAATGCATTACGAACCGCCTGTTCCCAGTTTTCCTCCTCCCCTAGTAAGATCGCATGGCCGGAGGTCGCTTCTCGTATGCCCGCAAGATCGGTTGCTATAGTGGGAATGCCGCTCATAGCCGCTTCGACGGCTACGCGACCATAGGATTCCTGCGTGGATGGCATGAGCAACAGCTTGGTGCGCGCGTATATTGATCTGATGTCTGTTATTTTGGGGTGGACTTCGATGTTCGATGGGCCACTCTCGATGCTGTCATCAGTCACTAACAGGAACTGTTGTTCTGCAATAGCGCGCGCCAGATTTATGAACGTGTCTACGCCTTTTATCACGCCCGACCCAATCAAGGTCACGCAATCTCCCAAGCCATCAGTTGCGTAGTCCCGACGCAATACCGGCGGGTAGAGCACCATTGCCGGAGTAGCGCCGAGAGCAGGTCTGGCTAATTGGAGTTGATGATTCGTGTTAAAGACGACCATATCGCACTGAGGCATGAACTGTTCGTACTGGCCCGGCCCATGCACCAGCATCACGAATGGGACATGCAGGGCTGTGGCCCAGCGGCTTGCCTCTTCGGTAGCCCATTGCTGACCGATGATAATATCTGGCGACCACTCGCGTATCTCGTCGAGCGCATGCGCGGAGTTGGTAGCCCAGACATCATCACCCTGCGCGGAGAGATAGCGCGCGACGGCGTTCAAAGAGATGCCGCTGCCTCCCAAGTCATCCATATCGTATGAGCGAATTAAGACCCTCATTTCAATCACTCTCGACTTACGTAATGCGACGGAGGAAGAACCAGCTCCAGAATGTTCCGCCCGGAATACCGTCTCCGGTGGGCAAGACGCCTCCCAGGAAATTCCCGTCTACAGCCGTGGGGCGACCTTGAGTATCAAGAATGAGGTCGCCTTTTACTTCCACAAATAACGGAAGACTTTCCGAGTTTCCGAACTGCGTAGCGATAAAGGTGGAGGTGAAAACCATTGCCGCAGCTGTTGCAACGTCACCCGCCACTTCCCTCGCAGCGGTAATTACTCCTGAGGCGTCTCTCTGGGTCACTACAACGGGAATCAACTCGATGTCTCTACTTAAAGCGTTTGGGTTGAACCTTGTGTAAACTGATCTAGGAATGGTCGGTGTTGGACGATCCTGTAGAGTAAAGACCTGGAATGTAAACTCATCCACAATCCCAGGTTGACCCAACGGCCCGACTCTAACTGGGCGTAGGCTGCCAACTCTCTCGCCAAACTCTACGACAATACCAAGATTTCTTAGGTTCGAGGGCGTTGCCCGGGTTACTTGAGCCAAACTTAATATTGGGCGGGTGTGTTCCCAACTGAGAGCGATAATACGTGTCACAGGCACTACAGGAGCCGAAGTGCCTGTTGCTCCAGTCACGCCAGTCGGGCCGGTTGGTCCGGTCGCGCCTCCTACACCTGTTCCCGTTGCGCCAGTCGCTCCGGTTGCTCCGGTCGCGCCGGTCGCGCCGGTCGCGCCCGTCGCACCTGTTACTCCGGTCGCGCCAGTCGCGCCAGTTGCGCCTCCTACACCTGTTCCCGTTGCGCCGGTCGCGCCTGTCGCGCCAGTTGCGCCGGTTGCCCCTGTGGGCCCAGTCGCTCCTGTTACTCCGGTCGCGCCGGTCGGTCCTGTTGCGCCAGTCGGCCCTGCTATACTCCCGACTGGCCCGCAAAGAATCAATTCCTGCAGCATCCGTAAGTGGATCAGGTACGGTCTGCGCTCTTCGTTCACGATAATCGCGGTCGGGTCTTCTACCTGCCAATCGCCACCGCCGCCCGGTATGATGATGGGTACGTCAAGCTCGGCAAGCAGCAAGCATTCTTCGGGCTTAGTTTCTTCACCGCTCGATTGCCCTGAGCAGCATGGCGAATTTCCAAACAGGTCCGGTCGCCACTTCGGCCTTAGCTGTGTGACCCAGACGCGGAACGCCGCGCGCAGGTATTCGCATAAATCAGCTATGTTGATTACGAGCGACACCGGGGGCGAGCCGTACATGAAATCAGGCGGCGAGCCTGCGCCCTCCGCGGCTTCTCGAATCGCGTCCAGAAAATCGTCTAACGGCGTGCTGCTAAGCGTGTGGCTGATTTCAATCTGGCTCAGCCAGAGAATGAAGTCACGGATAGCATCTTCTTCAATCTGGCTCGGCGGGTCGAAGCGCAACTCCAGTTTGAAGTCGTCGGTCAGGCGAGAAGGCGCCATCACATCATCTTCGCTGCGGCATGGCTCGCCCGGAATCGGGACTTTGTCCGTGGGACAGTCGCGATAGCACAGCACGACGTACAGTCTAATAGTGGCCGGAGATGTGATGTGGCGGTTGAGCAGTTCCTGCTCCGTCTTATCCAGCTTGAGCCAGTCGTTGAAGTATGCACACTGCGCCGTCGGGACTCGGATCAACTGACCGAGCGGGCTCAGCGCCACACCGGGCGCGACGACTACGCGCGGCCCTTTGTCATCAGGCTCGGTCAGCACGCGAAGGCCGGACACAGTTCCGTATCCAATCAGGTCGCGCGCCAACCATTGATCGCGACCTATCAGGTAGGCGAACTCTTGATTGAAATCATCAACGCCCAGCACCATCCCCAGGTTATATTTGACGTGTTTGGTCGGGTCGGGTTGCGCGTTCGCCGTAGCTGCTGCGCGCGGTATGAAGTCGCTCATGATTTTCTCTCCTGAGGAACCACAAATGAGCACGGATAAAAACGGATGAAAGACTCGGAATTATCTCTGCTCATACGCGGTTTCATTTTTCAATTCCTCTTTAACACTCAAACTGTAAGTCTCCCGAAGCTTGGTCGGTTGCTTTTGTTCGCCCGCGCAACTGGTCGCGCCCTAGAATACTTCGGTCGGCTGCATCCTGCGGGGGTGCAGGCGCGAGAAAGCTCTCTGCGAGATAGTTCTGTCCCAGTATCATCGGCGGCATGAGCTGAGGCGCGCGGCTGCCTACATCAAGCAGCGTGTCGTCGCCCAGCCGCGCCCCGCCTATGCGAAACATCGCCCAGTAGAACTTCACGTTGAAGACCGTGTGTGCAGGTTTTTCCCAGTTGATTATGCGAGTGGCAAGGTCGCGCCGCCGCAGGTATTCGGCTGTGTCGGTCGCCCGCTTTTGATTTATCGGCAGCAGCACAGTGAAACGATGAGCCGCCGCGTGCATCGCAAGCACCACGCTCTCAAATTGATACCAGTCTTTCAATGACGCAGTATCGAGCGGCAGTTCGTCGTATAGTGAAACAACGTCAAAGCCCGTCCATCTCGTATGGTGAGCTTCATTGAGCGCGCCGACGCGTTTGTAGCGGCGGGCAAGAAAATTCTGCCAGAGCTTTCGCCGGTTTGCGGCCGGCGATGTTGGCGGCCGCCTGGTGAAAGCCAGCCAATCGTTAAGTCGGGCCTGATTGGTCGGCAAGTCTGCGGGCAGCGGCACTTCATCAAATCTCGTATAGCTCGATTGATAGGCGCTGTTGAGCGCGCCGATGCTCGGATAGCGTCTCGTGAGAAAATCTTTCCACAGGCTTCGCTCATCGCCTGCTGCTGCGGGGACGAATCCCAAAACTGCTTGAGCGAACTGCTCCCACACCTCGGCCTTTTCAGTTATGAAGTCATTCCAGTCCGCTAAGGTCTTGCTATCGGGCGGCAGATTCGCGGGCAGCGGCACAACCGCGAAGCTACTAAAGTTTTGCCCGTGCGCCTGGCTCAGCGCGCTCGGCGTCAAATAGCGGCGCTCCAGAAAGCTGCGCCATAGCTGCAAGTCTCCCGGCATTACTATGGGCGCAAAGCCTGTTGCAGGCACTCGCGCAGGAGCTTTTTGCCACGCCGGATTTCTGAGGGGGAACGAGACAGCCACGGGCAGCGGGGCCGCCAGCCCGTAACGCTGCTCAAGAAACTGCCTGTAGCGAGTGTACAGGTCATCTCTGCCGGCGGCGGGCAGCCAGCGAGCCGTCTGCAATATCTGGCGCGGCACGACAAGCTCAGTCGAATCGCCAAGCACCACGCCTGGCGTGCGGCGCGTGCGGTATTTTTCAATGATCCGAATCGAGTTGTTCTGCGGACTCCTCGATGGCCGTGTGTCGAAGAGCGTCTCATCAGCGCAATCGTCGAACGCGAGCCGCAGCGCCATCTTCAACCCGGCAATCGTGCCCCGGTATTGAAAGAATTCCATCGCGTGGTCGATCAACAACCGCTGCTTTCTTTCGTCCCACGCCGGGTCGAGCACCAGACCAAACCAGCTTGCGAGCCAATCGAGCGTTTCCGGCGGTGCGCTGCGCACATCGAATAACATCTGCACGGCAGCAACCTTATCTTCAATCGCGGTGTAGAAACCTTCGATGTTTGCAAGAAAACGGTCGAGGAACCAGGCCGATTCCGCGTCCTCTCGGTATACAGCCGGGAGATATCGCGCAAGATAAGAGAAGCGCGGAAAGTAAGCGCGCAACGCTCGCAGTCGCGGCGTCGTGCGAGCATCGCCTGTGAGCGTCAACTTAAGCTGAAGGAATCGCCCGCGCGCGCGCTGAAATAGAAGCTCCCAGGTTCCCCTGCCTTCGTTTGCTCTCGACGCAGGCTGCTGCCGCGCCCCGTTAGCTCGTTGTGAGCGGCAGATCGCGCCTGCGCGCGCGTCCTGCGCGAAGGGGAGTTCCGAGCCGTCGCCGCGCAGGTAGAAGTCAGGCTCCGGCTGCCACTGTGCAGAAGGAAGGTCGCGCTCTTCATTTGCTGCGCGGCTCCACACTCGCACGTTCGATTCCGGCGGAATGAATGCGTCGAGCATAAGCCGGTGCCACACACAATCCGGCTCGCTTCCGTCAAAGCGAGGCGTCAGAAGCGTCGCTTCAAGCACATAGCGCGGGCGGCGTTGCTCGACCAGCGGTATCCATGTGTCGCCGAAATCGTAGTAAGCTTGCGCGCCCGCCGCTACCAGCCCCTTGCCTCGGAACAATCGCATCGGAAGGTACTCGTCAACCGGGTTTAATATGATCCGCCCGTGCTTTTGGGATATGTCGAAGGCGAACGACTGATTGCCATCCCGCGAGACAAAGTATATGCGGTCGGGCACTTGTCCATCCGCCTCTTCGTGCTCAGGCACGAATGCGAAATCGTGCGCGACTAAAGTGAACTCTGATCGCTTCGCTTCTTCGATCAATTCCTTTATCACTCTGGTCGAAGCCGGAGCCCCCAATTGTTGGCCGAAGTTGTAATGATAGATGAGCGAGAATAGCCCGCCTTCGTTGCGGTCGAGTATCAGCACTGTGCCGTCGGGCAGCCCTTCTATCGCAATCGCGTCGAGCGCGGTGAGCGGCGAAGCCGCTTCGAGTGAAATGCCCTGCGGAAATGTTCGCTTCGAGGTGCGCCGGGTCAAGCTCCCGTCGGTCGGTTGAAAATCATCTCTCTGCTCATCTGCGATAGTCTCTTCCTGCTGGTCTTGCGTGACGACATTGAAGTGACGGTCAAGCGCCCAGTATCGCGGAGGCCGCGAAGGATTGTCGAAGTCGCGGTCGAGAATCCAAACGCCGCCTCCGGGTCGCGGCGACATATCGAACGGAGAGAAACCTATCTTCTCCGGCCACAGCATCTGTTGAGGCGGGCCGCCTGAATGCAGATCGAATATCAACAGCCCCGCCGGTTTCGACACTCCAACGACGAGGTAATGATCTTCGGTCACGGCTAACCCGCTCAGTTGCAAGGCTGCGGGCGCGGGGTTCGCAACAACGCGCTGGAAATCGCCGAAGCCGGGTTGTTGCTTGCACAGCAAGCCGTAGCACACAGACCAGAATAGCGAAGTAGTCGCTGTGCCCGATGAGTTGACAAGAATGTTGCCTCCAGATTCATCAATCCAGTACCAGTTGTCGAAGCGATCACGACCCGCGCCTCTGCGGTCGCTGAACTTGGGCGGGATGTCTTTCGGCACGGCAGGGAAATGAAACAGGCGCGGCTGCAAGGTCAGCTCGTGGCGTTGCTGGTCCCAGTACAGCTTGGCCGCTTCGCTTTCTGTGGGAGGCGAACTCAACTCCGGGGGGGGCGAGTTCCACAGCGAGGCCAGCAAGCGCCCCTGCTCATCTGTCGAGCGCCCCCAATCCTCCTTGCCAAGCAGTAAGTGAAATCGTGTGCCGTTTGCGTCCATATTTCAACTATTGATCACAGACCGCATCAGTTAATTGACTCTGTGCGACCAGGCTTATTCGCACTCCTCCGGGATCACGGGCACGGGTACGAGCTTAGGCGCTTCGCCAGGCCCAGGAGCTGCTTGTGTTGACTTGCCGCGAAGCTCATCAATAGCCAGAGGCTCGCCTACCGAAACAGATATTCCCATAACTCGCGGTAATTGAAGTCCCACCATCTCCACCTGATCCTTGTCGCCCTCCGTGCCTTCTGCCAGCAGCACTTTAGTAACCAGGGAAACGCCGGGCACGCGGCTGGCGACTGCCATCAGCTCAAGCGCGACTACAGATTTTCTGAGCGGCCATCCTCTTCGCGCATCCGCGAACTGCGGCGTAGTGATGAGCGCCGTTTGATCGTCGGCCAATCCATCCTGCGCGGCTTGCAGTGGCGCGAGAAAGTTGAGCAGCTCTCGTTTGACTGCTTCGCGCACCTCGGCAATGCTCTTGCCTGAAACAACATTGATACCTGCCGAAACCCACACCTGTTTGTAGATGGGGCCGCGTAAGAATGCTTCGCTGGTGACCAATCGGCGCGTGTCAATATACTCACAGATCGTGTCGAGAAAGAGGCGATCCGGCACCGGCGCGTCGGGCTGATTCGGATCATGCTCGGGAATGACCATCAGCGTGATTGCGCCCGGCGCATCGCCCGGCTCGCTAGACCCAAGCTCAGGATTGAAGGCCGGGATAACCTCTATGCGGCCAATCTCAACGCCGGGCGTGCGACGCGTGATGGTATGGAAGTCGGCAGCATTAACAAGCCTGTCGCGGTGCTGGAGGTAGAGGGCAATTTGCTTTTCGCCCTCGCCCGGCGTCTCGGCCTCAGCCCCTCCCCACGTAGCCACGGGATTATTTACTTTGATCCCGGCAGGCAGGGCGGGGCTGCTGTTAATCGAGCCTGCATTCACATTGCCTTCACGCCCGACCCCGTAATCGTAATCGGCCCTAATCTGCGCCCCGAACGGCGGGCGCGCCCCGCGCAAGCCATCGCCGAAGCGAATCTCGCCCGACTCGGCATTGACCACGTAGACCTTCACCAGATTGTTTTTTACTATGGGGGTACCGGGCGGGTTGCGCGGCGAGGGCGAGGGCACTTCGGGACCCGCGCTCGTCAGATCGTCTATCTCAGTCCACACCTCCGTTTCACTTCTGGTCGTAACGGTCAGCCGCACCGATTGAGGGATCACAGGCTTCTTCGATAAAACGACCATCTGATCGGGCGCGCCCGTGCCCTGTGGCAGAAGCTCGTTCGATACGCGCGCGCGTTGTGTGACGGTGGTCGTGTTAATGCCCATCCACAGCATTCTGGCCTGCGCCGAGGCAGATGCGCGCACGCGAATCCAGGTGATGATGCGGTCGTTGAGGCTCGTATCTTCGAGCGCGGGCGGAAAATCGAGCACGCCCGATTCCAGCGGGTCGAGATTGTCCCACAGCTTTAGCTCAGGAGCGGAAGGGAGAGTGATTTGCACTATGCCGGGGCGAGCAAGCACGTTCGCGGGAGAAACCGATTCGAGCGATTTATATTTCGGCACGCGCTCACTGGCAACGCTCGACAGCGTTCCGCCGATTGGGATTTCATATTTGAGCAGCGGCACGCCTTCGGGGTTGGCTTCTCCGCCCGGCGATAATGTGCGCTGAGCGTCGGCAAGCGACGGAACGACTCCGAGGCTGAGCGTCTTGCCTGCGATCTTCCGGCGCACATCTTCTTTGAGATTTTCGCGCGCCGCCTCGGTATTCTCGGCTGGCCTGTCGCCTGCGCGGACAAGCAAAGCGATCCACAGCGAGCTATCAATCGTCTGTTGTCCCAGATCGACAGCGCTTCCGTCTCGCGGGGGGAACGGGGCCGCTTCGTAGAGCTGAGCCTGGGCGTTGAGCGGCGGCTTCAAGAATGATGCGTAGAGTTGATTGTAATAAGCCTTGAGCTGATCGGAAGCACCCGCAAGCTCACGCTTGTAAAAAAACCGCGCCTCGATAGGCAGCACGCCCAGCCCCTGCTCCGTGCGGAACGGGACCTGGCCCGCGCGCACTTCAAGGCCCGCGCTCAAGACGATCGGTTCCAGCGGCCCGCGCTCGTTTGAAAAAGTCACAAGCCCGCGCGCTGCCGACGCCGGTTGAAGCGGTATGTCGAGCAGCTTGAGAAACTTCAGGCGGTTTCGCTCAGGAATCTGGTTGCTGCGAAACAGCAGGCTCTCGGCCAGGAAGGCAAACACTTCGATCAGCGTGACGCCGGGATCGCTGTTGTTGAAGTTCGTCCACTCGGGCGTGTAGACGGGGATTCGCGCCAGCGCCTCGTCAAGCAAGTCCTGATACTTTCGATCATCTAGGTTCGGAATCTGGAGCGGCATGAAATACTCCTCATTAGCCTGCCAGCGTCACAGACAAGCTCACGCGCTCGCGCGCCTGCGTGGCCACAAGCTTGTAGGTGATCGTAGCGACAGCCGCTTGCGGGTCTACGGGGTCAGGCTCTATCGTGACCGATTCGACCCGTATGCGCGGCTCCCAATCTTCAAGCGCAACCTTTATGCGCTCGCCGATCAAGTGCCGCGTGGTGACGTTGTTCGGCTCGAACAGAAACCGGGTGAGACTGCCGCCAAACTCGGGCAGGCGCAACCGCTCGTTCTGCTCCGTCATCAGGATTATGCGTATCGCTTCGCGCACATTTGCTTCGCCCTCCGACCAGGCAACTCTACCGTCAGGCCCGACGCGCGGAGGGAAGCTGATGCCCCGTCCAAATAATCGTCCAGCATCAATCATCTTTTTCCCTTAAATCCCGGTAGCGGGAAGCAAATCAAAAAATATGGAATCCATTTGAAGATTATGTTCAGCAGATTCACGATTATTATCAGCAGGATCAAAGCGCATATCGTGATGATGGGAATCGAAAGCGAGCATATCATTCCCACCTCAAGCCCTGCGCCTGTCTTGCACGAGCCGCCGCCTGCCGACAAATCTTTATGAAGAGGCCACGGCAGCACCGAGCGCACAAGGTCGCCCAGCGACATGCCCTTCGCCCGATTTATTTGGCCGCACAGGATATCTGAGATCATAAAGGCGGTATTCTTGTCGAACTTTCGCAAGCCCGCAGGCGATGTATCGAGCGGCAGCGCGATTCGAATGGGTCGCGCAGGCGCATCGGGATCAAAAAAGCCTGCCATCTGAAACGGCCTGGTGGGCAAGCTCACTATCGCAGGCTCAAGAGGCCCACAGTTTGGACGCTCCAGCACAGAGCGAATTACGAACCACCCTTCGCGCGGGTCCATCAAAGGCTGTGAAGCCAGCGAAGCGGTCGGCAGCGTCTCTGAAGGCGGCGGAGGCAGCGCATTCTCAATCAAGTCCGCCAACTTACTGATGCGCTCAAGCGCGTCTTCCAACTTTGTCGGATCATCCGACACGCCGGGCGGCGCTGGCGGCAGCGGGCCTGTGAAGACAGGGTCGGCCAGCGGGAACAGAAACGACGGCCACGCCGGATCAGGATTCTTGCGATCATAAGGGTCCTTTATCGAATCGAGCCGCTTCTCCAGTTGTTGCTCCAACTGCGGATTGGGCGGCGTGCCTCCCTTGATCGCAACCAGCGCATTGCGCAAAGTTCGCTTCACGTCCGGGTCGGTATAAGGCGGCTCGCTCACCAGCTCGTTGACGTAAGGTTGCCCAATCGTAGTATTGTTTATCGCGTTGATCAGAGCGTTCTGGTTGGCATTGAGCGTGGCCGGTTGCCCCATCAGCGATTGCCAGACGTTCGGGATATATTGCTTGAGAAGCTTCGCCAGGTCGAGCAGGATGTACCAGGAGATGGTTTGAATCTGCTCGCGTGTCGCCTTTTTCGAAGCGGCCAGGGCGCTGGGATTAGTGCTCAGAGGCTTATCATCAGAAGGAGGATCGCCCGCAACCGGCCCCCCCTGCATTCTCCTGGCGGCGCTGGCTTGCTCGATCAGCGTCTTCCATGGCTCTGTCACCTGCGTCCAGAAGAACATCATCCGAGGATCAACTTTTTTCTCTGAAGCAGGCGCTGGCTCTCCGGCTGCTCTGCGCCTGCTCGCGCCCATGTAGGCTTCGCGTTTGCCAACAGGCACAAGCCCTGCAAAGAGTCGTCGCCGTCGTCCGTCGTCTTCGGTAAAGTTGACCGGAAACAGCGGCAGTTGCTCTTCGCCGGGAATCGCGACGGCAGGCGTGACCCCCGCCTGTTTAGAAATCTTCTGCCAGCCGCTTCCGCTCGGCGCGCTAACTAACGCGTATTCATCCCAGGTCTGGTCCGGCGCCGGCAAATCATTTTCGGGGGGCGGCTCGCCCTGCGGAAACAATCGGCGCACAACAAATGAAACGCGCTCCTGACCAGCCGTATTGAGCGCGCGGTCGGGCAAGCCCGCGATGCCGCACACCAGACAAGAGGTCACGAGGTAAAACCTCTGGTGCCCCGGCTGATAAAGCTTGAAGACGCCTCCTTGCCCGCTCTGCGAGCCATTGCCAGAAAAGACTGCAACCGTTGACGCGTTGCCCAGGCGCTCAGACAGGAGGCGCAACCGTTTCAGCTTTCGCGCAAAGCTCGACATTGGCTCTGCCGGCTCAAGCAGAGATGTCGCTTGAGGCGGGGGAGTCGGCCCGCGCCATGTCTCAGGCTGCGCCACAAGGCCGCCGAGTTGCGCGGGGTCGGTTCTCCATTATTCTCAAGAAGTCTTCCATGAACGAATCCGTAGCGAAGCGGAGGATGGCCGGTTGACCAAGCAAACTGCGCTGTTCAACTGTAGGGGCGCTGGCTGCTTCGGGCCACAAGGGAGACGGAGCAACCCATAGCACTTGATGCTCGCTCATTGCTTCACCAGATGTTTCCTGCGCCTGGGGTGTATGTAGCGCTCACGACGCAGTTAGTGATTACTGTATCGGCATGCACGACCCCGCTGAATTTCGACGTGCCCGCGTTGACCGTGACCAGGCCTGCCGAGATTTCTACCTGGCTTGCGTTGATAGTCACCTTTATAGAGGCGGTGATGGTGATGCCGCCGGTTTCAAGCTTCACCGAATTTCCGTTGCTATCGACAATCTCAACCGCGCCCGGCCCATCCTTCATCGTGAGTTTTTGCCCGCCGGGCGTTTCAAGAATCAGCTTTTCCTGCCCGTCCGCGTCATCGAGCGTGACCTTGACGCCGTTGCGCGAGCGCAGCACCTTGCGAAAATTGTTGCCCGCGCCGTCCATCGAATCGGGTGGCGTGTCGCTGCCGTTCCACAATCCGCCGATGACGTAAGGGCGGCGCGGATCGCCGCCCTCAAATACAATCAACACTTCGTCGTTGACATCGGGAATGAGCCAGCTGCCGCGATTGTTGCCGCCCATCAGAGTCGCGAGCCGCGCCCATGCTTCATAGCGGCTGCCATCCGTATCGGGCGACCAGGGCAGTGCAACCTTGACACGCCCCTGGCCGTCCGGGTCCTTGATGTCCGTGACCAGCGCCGGATACACGCCGTACCAACGACCGCCCAGGCCGGCCGGAACCCGCGCATCGAGCATCATTTCAAGCGGACTCTTATCGAGCACTGCTTTACCCCTCTTGATTAAGGTCTTCCCAGTCCAGGTCGCTCGCCTTTAAATTCCGTGCGAATGCCCTTCGCGTTATCGAAAATGTGCATGACTTCCGACACGTAATACTTGCCGCTGAAAAGCGGGCCTAGCCCTTTCAAGTCAACGTAGCGACCGACGCGCAACGATGTGTCCACCTCGGCAACGCCGCGCCCGACTACAAAACGTCGCGCGCTCATTTTAAAGAAAGATTCTGCTTCGGCCTGCGCCTGCCGGCTGGTGAGCGGGACCGTGTGCGCCAGCTCTTCTTTGCGCTGCCCAAAGGCCGACTTAAGAATGCTCACGCCGCTCTGATCGCCGTCCAACTCGCCGCTTATGATCGAATCGTCCGCTTCATGCTTGATGGCGGATTTGCTCGAAACGTCCCAGCCGCTTACGATCACGCTCGTACGCTGGTTGGCCAGATCGGCAAGGGTCGAGAACTCGCGCAGTTTGTTACCATAGGTCAACTCTACGCTGCCGCTGATTCGGTCTGTGCGCGACTTGACATTGAGCGTGCTGCCTTCGATCCACAACTCCGCATCGTTTGCACATGCGCGCTCGCGCAAGAATGCAAGATCGCTTTGATTGACTTGAGCGAGCACTTTGTGTGTTGGTCCATTGAGGCCGACGCTTGCGCTCAAGCTATGCTCACCGGCTATCTGATTCATGACATCGGCATCGCTTACGTCCTGGAAAGTGCGCGTGCGGCGAGTCATTCGCAAATCCTGCATCCGGTCTTCCGCAAGCACGTTTAGCTCTGCCGACTGGCCTTCAGGAAAGTTTGCCTCTAGCGCCATGATCTTCCCGTCAAAAAGCGTTGCTCCCGCCCCTAGCTTGATCGTGAACTGCTTGCCGAAATCGAGTGTGCGGCGGTCGAAGTAGAGAAAGTCCGGGCGATTGTTGACATTGCCCCAGTTGCCGAACAACGCTTCGCAGCGATAAAGCCCGTTTGTGCTTTCAGCTATGAGCAGTTTCAACAGGCCCCCGGCCAGCGCGGGATTATCCTGCCCGGCGACACTGATCGTGGGCCGTGATACTTGAAATCCTGTGGCTGCTCCGTTTGCCATGATTTATTAATGCGCCCTTATGCGCTCGCATCTTTCTACCTGCACGCGCATGAGTTTTTCTATCTCGTGCACAGCGGGTTTCGGTTCCGCCTCCGATGAACGCGCCTGAGTCGCGTCAGAAGATTGGCTTAAAGGCTGAGGCTCTACCTCAAATTCATTAATCACAACCGGCATATTAACTTGCTCCTATCTACCGCAATGGCCGGGGCGGACTCGCGCCGGTGGGTAATTGCGGCGGACTGACGTTCATATCTATCAACTGGCCCGGCTCGAGCAGGCGCGGGTTTTCAATTCCGTTGGCTTCGGCAATCGCTTGCCAGTTGTCGCCCTTGCCCTGACTGGCGGCCATGCTTTGCAGCGTCGAGCCGCTTTGAGCTTGAGTGAGAGGTCGTCTGCCGGGAGCAGGGGCTGGGCCAGGCGGCTGACCCGCTTTCCCGAAGTCAAACTTTGTGATCTTCTGCTTGGATAGATTCAAAGACATGCTTGCGCGCAGCGGGCGGCCTTCGCCGGAAAAGAATTCGAGCGACTCTTCGAGCGATTCCATGATGCCGTCGAATTGAAATGTCCCCCATAAGAAGCGCACGGCGGGAGGTATAAATTTATCGCCTTCCGGCTGCGGGGTTATAAAATAAGCGACCTCCTGCGTGAGCTTTCGCACGTCATCAACCGTGGTTTCGCCTGACGGCAAAGCGCCTTCCGGCAACGGAGCATTCACGTCGAACCACAATTGCAAAGCGAGCTTTGTTGTGCCCGCGCCTACAAATTGCCTGGCCGGAGTGCCGCTCTGGTCGCCCGCGCCCGACGGCGTGGCGATCTGATTGGCGAAGCTCACCTTCAACGACTCCGGGTTGAACTGAACAGTAATTCTCTTTCCGCCTGACTTTTCGCTCTTGAAGTCTGACTCCATCTCCCAAATCTGAGCCTTTTCGAGCTTTACTTGATCGGGCATCGTCACCCCCTCGGTTATTAAGCATCAGCCTTCCGGCTCTTGCAGCGTCAGCGATTCGTAAGAGAGTTGAAACTCTTCGATGGCAACCATACCGTCCTTAGCGTTCAGCGCGGGAGCTTTAAGCTTGATCGGCACGCAGCGCGTAAGCAGAAAGCGCGCGCGCTCGGTCGTTCTATCGGCTGCCTTTAAGACTACCGTGGCATCGGCGCGCAGCGACGGGGTGAGCAGCATCTTGTTGAACCAGCGCCACAAGTCGAAGTTCGCCGTCAGGCCGCGCTTCAACGTAAGTTGCCCGTAGTTGATCGGGCCGGTCAGTCGAATCTGCTTGCCGTTGTTGCCGCCTTCTCTAATCGTTTTTACGTCCATAGTCATCTCAAGGCCGTCGCACTCAGAGAATGACGCGTTGCAAACATTCGGAGACACATCCGGCACGTCTATCTCGATGGCAAAATTAAAAGCAGTGAACGGGGAGAGCACAGTCTCATCAGCCGGATTTGCCATTGCTTATCGCCCCTCTGTAACCATCGCGCGATCACCCGTCTGCACCAGACGTATAGTTAGAAAAGTCATAGGCAGTGAGGGCGCAACTCTCAGCTCGACTATGAAGCGGCCCTGATCCAGGCTCTGCTGCGTATTGATCGAGCTGCTCGTGATAACCTGAAATGAGGTCGCGGTCGTGTTGCCCGCGAATGCGCCGCGCTCAAACATGTCGCCGAGCATCGCGTCAAAACCGCGTTTGACCGTGCGCTGCAATAATTCACCGTTCGGCTCGAAGGCGTACCTCGCCCCGAGCCGCAAGGCCAGGCGACGCAGCAAGATCATCAGGCGGCGCACGCTGATCGGTCGCACGTCCGCATCGTCGCTCAGCGTATCTGCGCTCAAAGCGACGAAGCCGCGCGGCTCCTGCCGAATCAGATTGATTTGAGCCTCTTGCAACTCCAGCATACGCTCGCGCGGTGTGGGATGCGTGAGCGCGACTATTCCGCGCATCAACTGGTTGGCGGGCGCGATCCAACAGCCGCGACTGAGCGCGCGGTCGGCTATAACTCCGGCGGCTGCTCCGTCGGGGGGCATTCGCCGGAGATTGCGAAGTTGCTGCTCGTCGCCCGCAATGATCCAGGGGTGATAGGCCGCCGCGTAACTGAAATCATTCGCTTCACCGAAGCCGAGAGGGAGTATCACAGATTTGCCTACAGGGATTGGCTGCGCTTGTGTTGACTTCAGAGTTTCGATATAGCTTTCGGCGTCATCCTCGCGGTAATGCTCGGGCAGGGCGAGCGCCGCAAACATATCCCCGCGCGCCCCGCACATACGCAGCAGCGCGCGATGCACGGCAAGCATCTCATCTTGTGAGTATTCATCTTCCGTCTTCAACTGATACCGATTCGCAGGCGATACACGCACGCCGACGCCGTTTGACCAGTTGCTGATTTGATCTTTGATTTCCGCGCGCACGCGGTAGAAATACTCGCCCTGGCTGCGACCATAAATTACCAGCCGGTTCTGCTCGCCTTCATAGATTCTTTCTGCCCCAATGAAATTGGAATGACCCGATTCTTCGAGGACGAACTTTAGCTTTGCCTCGGCGAGCGTTGATGACCACATGAGAATAAAGGTCCCTGCCTGGTCCGGCTCGCCGATAGCCTGAAGCGTGGGCGCGGGAATGATTCGGATATCGCAGTTGAGAAAATGACCCAGCTTCGGCTCACGCTCAAGAGGGATTTCCGGCGGCGGATCGCACGCAAGAAAGTGCCACCACTCAGGCCGGGCGGGTGGCGACGATACTTCAGCCAACAGCGCCGGTTCTTTTTCTGATAACAGCCATCCGCGATGAGTGAGGTCAGGCACAGCTATAACGGTTGCTTCTTCTATGATTGTCGATTCGCCGAAGCCTAGCGCGGCATGTATCCCTTTCAGCCTGCGCGGCGAGGGACTCAGATAGCGCAGGAAATCCGCTTGCGCCATGAAAGTTGTCGTCTGGACTTCAACAAGATCGGGGTCGAGAAAAAGAGCTGCATTGAACTCATCAAGCCCATCGCGCTCCAGGTTTGTGCCCGGCAACTGAACCGCGCCCAGATATTGATCGGGGATGACCGGCATAAAGACAGGGAAAAAGATGGACGACTGCGAGCCGCTTCCTGCAAGCGGGAAACGCAGATTGCCTGTCGTCAGCCCAAGCTCCGTGCGCTCCTTTTCGAAAGCCAGCTCCGCTCGTCCCTCTTCAAAAAGCTCTCCGGCCTTTTGATAAAAATTCTCGTCGGTCGGCAAGCCTGCCCAGAAGCGCGCGTGTTTTGCCTCGAACCCAAGATCGCTCAAGCGAATCGAATAGTCGCCGCCTTGCTTGACCCATAGCTCGAAGCTCAATTTTTCGACAGCAGAGATTTCTAACGGCAGAGGTGATGGCGCATCTTTCAACAGCCACAACCCGCGCCCCGTAACTTGCACGACTTCGGCGGGCGGCGATCCTGCGCTGCTCGTAACACCCAGGTCCTGGACCGATAACCACAGCTCATCTTCGCCAACTTCAACGCGAACGAGCGAGCCGGGCAACGGCGCGTCCGCAAGCGAAAGGTGCAGTTCGAGCGTTATCGGCTCGTCAACATTTTCCGGCAAGTGAATCGAGGCCGTTATGGGCGCGCTCTGAAAGCTGCCGGATAGCTCTTCGCGTGTATAGACTCGCGCCGTTGCCGCAATAGCCTCTGATGGCGGGCTGGCAAACAGGTCCGTTTTGAACCAGAGGGGGCGGCTGCCGCTGACCTGCATTGCAACGCGGTTGGACGGGGGGCTCGCCGCCAGGACGGCTGTTGCCTCGACTGCGAGCATAAGCACATATCCTTCATCGTCAAACGTAAATCGCAGCAGATCGCCTTCCTTAATATCTTTGGGCGAGTTGACGGCCAGGTCGGCGACAGTCCCATTTTGTGAAAGCTTTATAAGCTCAAGCGGCTGGCTGAGCAGTGAAGTGCTGACGCGCAATGAGTCGGACCAGCTACCTTCGGAGCGCGCGGGCGCAAAAGCCGGCGTGATTCGCGTCAGCTTTCCGGCGTCATCAAATTCAGCCCTCGCAAGCGAGGGGATTGGAAAGTAGTTTGCTCGCGCCGTGGCTCTTGCGACTCGCACAATCCAGCAGCGGCGCCCGCCGTTGCGGAAGAACGCGCGCACGGCCGGGGCAAGATAAGCGTAGAGTTGCTGGCCGCGCTCTTTATCCCAGACCAGCGGCGCATCCTCGCCGAAGATTGCCGCAAACTGCGCGGCATCTTCTACGGCGACCGGCGTATTAATCGGGCCGGATGCTGCGAAGCCGACAAAGACCGCCACGTCCATGCGCGGCAGCGCCTCGGCAAGTCGCGGCGAATTAGCCTCGAATCGAAAGCCTGGCAATCGGCGGGATGTGCGCGCGACCATCTTCATCTCCTGAGCTATAGCCACCAAAGCAGCAGAAAACTCACAAAAAACCTGATGCTATTTTCTACGTCTCTTGTGCCTTTTGCTGCTACTCCATCTCCAGTCGCTCGTAAGCGACTACAAGCTCTTCCATAGCCACATCGGTGCCCTTGGCGTTCAATGGGCCGCTTGTGTGCTTGGTGATGCGCGCCCGCAGCAGCTTCCACGTCTGCACGACCGCCGTATGGTCTTCGTTCTGCAACTGGATGACTATAGTTCGCAACGAATTCTGGTCGCCGTTGCGAATCTGGTTGAGCCAATTATAGAGCGTCAGCGAACCGATGACGCCGCGTTTCATCGTCACGTCCGTAGACTTGTTAAGCCCTGTGATCTTACGAACGCTGTTCTCTTTTTCATTTCCATTCCGGTACTCGGCAACAGTCACTTCCATGCCTATACCGCTGATCTCTTGAAATCCTGCGTCTGGCCCATCAGTGTTGCCGGTTCCGAGGTCTACCAGGAAATTGAACTGAACGTACGGGCGGTCACGAAATTCAGCCATGCTTGCCTCCTTAAAGCGGTGGTCAGTGGTCAGTAGTCGCTTGTCGCGTGCTCGCGGCCCGACTGACCAGCGGCGACTGATTACACTTTACGGTCTGCGGTCCATTGGCCTATGCGGAAGATGACAAACTCTGCCGGGCGGAGCGGCGCGACGCCGATCAAGCAGATCAGCCGTCCGTTGTCGAGATCGTTTTGCGTCATCGTCGAGCGGTCGCACTTCACGAAGTAAGCCTTCTCAGGCTTATCGCCCAGCAGCGCGCCGCTCATCCATTCGTTGAGCAGGAAGTCTTCGATTGTGCGGCGCACGTTCCCCCAGAGTCGCTCTCCATTCGGCTCGAACACGGCCCACTGTGTGCCTTTGTCTATAGAGCGCTCAAGGTAGGCGAAGTAACGTCGAAGGTTCACATACTTCCACTCGGGGTCGGAACTGATCGTGCGAGCGCCCCATAAGCGAAACCCGCGCCCCTCAAAGAAGCGGAAACAATTTATGCCTTCGGGATTGAGAACGTCTTGCTGGCTCTTGTTCAACAGTATCTCAAAGCCGAGGGCGAGATTGACCACTTCGTTGGCGGGGGCTTTGTAGACCGCGCGCTCAATGTCATTGCGCGCGTAGATTCCTGCGACAAACCCGCTCGGCGGCAGGTAGATTTCCTTGCGTGTTATGGGGTCGAGCACCCTGACCCACGGGTAGTAGAGCGCGGCATATTTTGAATCGAGCTTCGCGCGCATGGCTCGCACCGCCGCAAGCGCCTGACCGTCGCCGGAATCGAGTACGGCTATGCGATAGCGCATCCTCTCGGCGTGAGAGATCAGCAGCCCGACTATAGTCATGGCATTGGTGCGATAACCGATTTCGAGGCGAAAGGTTGATCCGGGCGCAGCAACAATAGATATGTCTTCGATGTCCTCGAAGGCTTTCAGACCTGTCTTGAACGGGTCGTTGGGGTTGTCAGTGCCTTCGTACTCGGTTGCGGTCGGGCGAATACCGTCGTTGCCGCCTTCGAGCATTATATCGAATGTGCGATCAAGTCGGGACGAGCCGAGCCATGTCGCAAGCCCCAGCGCGCCGCCCGATGCTGTAGACAACGCGGTCAGAATGCTGAGCCCGCTATCGGTCACGTTGCTTCCTTGCTCGATTGCTATAGGCAGCGTGTAGGCCGATGCGCGATTGCTCAGCTTATTGTAATCGTGATGAAAAGTAGCCGTAAGCGAGTCGGGCGCGCCTGAAAGCTGATGCGCCGGGTCGAGCGCCAGGTCTTCCCATACCTGTGTCACGCCTCTTGGATCGTTCGGGTCGCTCGGAAACACGGTGACGTTGACTCTAACAACCCTGATCTCATCTTCATCGGGGTCGAACGCGCCGGAGGCGGGGGGCGAAGACGGCCTCAGCTCGCGCACGCTATTGGTTGCGTTGCGGAATCGCCAGGTATCTTCTTGAAGAACTGTATCGAAGTATTTCTCGGCCCTGAAGAATTCACCCTGGAACATCAGGTCGTCAGGGGGACTGGCCGGGTCGCTGGCGCCTATCCAGACTATGTCATTATCGATCAGCCCGTTGACAGCAGCGTTGCCGTCCCTGTCGCTCGTCAGCATATTCTGGCCTATGCGCACCTTAAAGCTGACGCGACGATTGCCGCCGAAGCCTGGGAACCGCGCCCGCACATCCAGCACATCATTAGCGTTGATCCCCGACGGCAATCGCCAGTTCGCTATGCCATCGTCTATGTCGGATGAGCCCAGGAACACGCGCGCGACATAAAGCCGCTTACCGCCTTCGTCGAAGAATGCGCGCACGGCATGCCAGAGGAAATTAGGCATCGTGCCTACGTCGTTGAAATTCAGTTGCTGCCCGTCCCCGTAGACGCGCTCGAACTCAGACAGGCTGGTAATGAGATCGGGCTCCAGCTCAATCGGGCCATTGCGCGCCGGTCCGATGAGGCCAGTCGTCGTGGTGCTGACACCTTCAATCGACTTTGATCGGAACGAGACTTCTTCGACATACACTCCGGGAGCTAAATATTCTGGCATCCCCGTTTCCTCCTTCTTGTCTACGGCGGTGATCCCGCCGGGGTGATAAAGAGCGCTGACATCGGATCGCCATCAATGGGGTCTTTCGTAAAATCCCTGGACCGCACGGTAAGCTCTTGCCCGAACCTCAATTTCACCACCGTGAGAGGCATTTGACGCTCCGAGTCGGCATACAAGTCTGCGGGCGGCTGCATGAAAACGTCGCTCAGGTCGGGGATCGGCTGCGCGTTGAAGGTTGGCGGCACAGGCCGCAGCCGCCCGTAGAATGCTACCAATTCGATTGACCATTCCTGTGCTCTGAGCGATTGGCCCGCCGGACCCGGAGGGGAGAGGCGCGAAACGTCGGGCGGCGAGTCCAGCCCATCAATCAAAGGCTCCGGGTAAGGAAAGATCAATGCGATGCGACCTTTTTCGTCAGCAAACCCACGCGCCGTGACGCGTCCACCTATCCGCGCTTCAATCACGGCCCAGGCCGCCGGGCCGCCTATGTGATCGGCTTCTTGACTCCACTCGTGCAGCTCAGCGCGAAGCACGGCCATGGCCGCAGGCACCGAGCGAGACGGAGAGGAAAAAAGCGGCATCCCGAGCCCCTGCTATCGGCGGCGAGTCTGCGGGCAGACCTTCCCATTCGAACAGCCCGCGCACAGGCGCATCCGCAACAAATGTGAACGGCTGAAAGCGGCGCTCGACATCGAACACTTCTATGACGAAGCTACGCTTCTTTGGCGGTTCGTCCCAAAACTCCGAGTCCCCGCTTCCGATCTCGGCTTCGTGCAATCCCGGCAGGCTTCTCAGCACGTAGGTGTTCGATTTATTGACGAAAGCCTTTGTGCGGCGCGTGGGATTATCAAGCGTGTATGCAGTGACGATCAGCCCGTCTCCGATGTCCTTGCCCGTCACCTCGTCGCGGAAGCGCAATCCCAGCGGAGCGACAATCGTCAGGCGCTCAATGATTTGAAGCCGCTCAAGCTGAGTCGGGTCAATCATCGCTTGCTCATCTTTGCGAAATCGAATTCGCGCGTCTGCACCGGGCGGGTATCGGGCAGCTCCACTAAAGATTCGATGGAAATCATGCGAGCGACATAAGTCGCAGAAGGTTGTAAGTTTGGCTTAAGCGGCTCCCACACGTTGGACATATCCTGTAGGGTGAGCGACTCGAAGATTACCTCGACTGATTCCTCCGGGCGAAAGGTATCAGGCTCAGGGCCAAAGTGGTTCAGCAGTGAAGCTGGCAGTACGGGCGTGTCTCCGATCTCGCGTATGCAAAAGCCTAGCAGCCGCTGCTGCTTTGTGGCGGACTTTGCCCAGGCCGTGAGCATGTAGTAAAGGTCGAGCGGGAGCGGCGGGCGATATTGCTGACCGTTCGGACCTATACGTGAAGGCAGGTTGCGGCGTGAGCCGCTTGTCACGCGATACAAATACAGCGAGACGCCTTCTTCCATAGGGCTCTGAAAATCTTTGGCCTGGTAAAGCTCGAAGATTGCGCCCTCGAACTCAGACTTCGGGCAAGCTCTTTCCAATAAGCCGAGGATAGCCTGACTGGTCGCAGCAATTGCGTGGTAAGTTGCCAAGCCCGAATTCCTCCCGCTGGTTCGGCAATCGTGCCGTTGGACTAAAAATGCAAAGCGCTATAGACGGCTCAAAGATGTCTGGTCAGGGCCGCTTCAATACAGTTTCCAGTGGCTCAGCCATTGCCTCACTCGCCAGAGCAGGCCGAGCTTTACACCCATCTGCTCCATGTAAGGCATTATGAAGTCCGTTATTTCGCTCATATCTTCCACGTAACGTCTCTCGCCACTCGGTACATGGGTAATATGACCGCGCCATTGAGGTTGGTCGCCATCTTCAAGCCATATCTTTATAACGAATGAATGCGTAGCGGACTCGAATAAGTCCATGCTGATCCCGCCTCTCGGTTTTTCCGAAAGCAGGTCTTGCTTGCCAAGCTGCGCTCAACTTTCACTGATGCATATGATCGATCATATGCGAGCCAGATATAATAAATCCCCGTATTTCAAAACGTCTTTTTTGCGTCTGTCGCAACGTCTTATTTCATATAGTTGTTAATTTTTAGACGAGCGATACATCATTACAGGCTTAGGTGGCGTTAAACTTTAACTATGCTGAAGGCGATTTTTGGCAGAGGACTGATGAAAGATTGAGCGGGACAATTCAGAGTTTCGACGAAGACTGAGATTAGCGTCGGCCTTTCAAAACCAGCTCGACCGCCTGAATATCCTTTTTTATCTGATGTTGGAGGTTAGTCAGGGCTGCTCTGATCTTTTTCAGACGATTAAGCACTTCGGGCAGCGAGTCAGCCGCAACGGTCGGCTCCATATCAACATCAACCTTTGTCGCGCCCGGAGGCGGGTCGTAGAGTTGATCGGCTCGAATCTGCTCATAGAGCGCTACGGTCTTTTTAGCGGGCTTGACGCCCAATTCCTCCTCAAGGGCCTTAACGCAGCGTTCGTACTGTCGCAACGCCCCGGTTCGGTCGCCCGCCAGGTATTGAAGACGCATCAACTTCCGGTGGGCATGCTCGCGCGCTCGGTCGTAGCACAATATGCGGCTCCCGTATTGCAAGCCCGTCTCGTACTGTTTATGCGCTTCACAGTAAGACATCAGCTTATCAAGCATGGAAATATACATATTCTGAAACCGCTCGCGCTCATACAGGCACCACTCTTCGTAGCAACCTTCCATTAGATCACCCCGATAGAGCTGGGCCGCATCTATAATGGCCTGTGCGCTTTGCTCATCCATCTCGTGGATCGGCACTCCTTGAACGACGGCGAAGTTTTGCTCGAATGCAGCGACATCAAATAAGAGATTGGCTTTCGAGTTGATGCTGATCCAGTCGGCCTCGATCACCAATATGTAATCTTCCAGGGAATCGGCCCCGGAATTCAGCGCCGACTGAAGTTGCCAGAGCGCTTGTCGCAAATACTTTTTTGATTGGGATGTCGGGCTATCGCCCCAGAGCAAAGCAGCCAGAGCCTCTCGGGAGTGGGAGCGCATCCTATATAAAAGAAGATAACAGAACAGATGTTGTATTTTGGTGAAGTCCAGACCCGCTAATTCCTGCTCATCCCGGCGCGCGGAAAACTTCCCGAGGAGACAAACACTTAATCTATTCATGTCAACAAACTCCTTCCGGCTGGTTATCGCAAGAACTACGATATAAAGTCAGGACTACAAGGCTGATCGTGAGCCGCGAATAGTTCTTCGTCTTTCACATAATCTGCGGTGCCTGTGGTTAATCCTACCAACTGGGGAGCGGCCATAATGCCTCGCCATTGCCTGAAAGCTACTTGATAGACATTTTTGCGCTTTCCGATCCGAATACAACAGCGAGACGCAGCCTCAGGTTTACTGCCTGATTATCTCTCTTCTGCTTGGCCGGATCAGAAGAGGTTGGTTGATTGCCGAACATGAGGAGATGAGGCCTTAGCAACCTTTCTAAGCAAAATGCTTTAACGCGCGGCATTGCGCGATAAGATACATCTCAAAAGATCAATATTAATAAAGATTAGCGTGTCTTACCATAAGAACCCCGAAGGTTTATCTGAAGTAGAAGTCCAGATTTGCGATATCTTATGCCTTGCGAAATTTCGAGTCAAGCAGAAAGTAATATGAGTAACGAACAGCAAGAATAGAAGCAAGGCCCTTCAGTTCTCAGGTTTTGATCCGATCAGAACCAAGGCCGTGATAGCGTCGCTGACATGCCTGGAACTCCAGAATTGAATGTACGGGATAAGAGAGACATCTCACCGCCGCAGACACAGAGGACGCAAAGGGGGCGCAGAGCAGAATACTGTTTTCTCTGCGCCCGCTCTGTGCTCTCTGTGTCTCTGCGGTGAATCTTCTTTCATTCCCTTACAAATTCGCTCTAGAGGCCGCGCGCACCTGTCAAGCTTGCCTTAGTTGCCTCTATCTGCTTGCTTGCAGGCGCAAGATAGACTGCTATCTGTCCGATTTTTACTGCATCCCTCTTCTTCTGATTATTTGCATTTATCCTCGATTTGCTTGATTTAATGCGGATTTTGCTATGGCACCGTTTTTGCCCTAGCCATTGTTGCTGCGCACTTCGATACGATGAGGAGAACCGAAATGAAATTTAACTCCCTATTAAGTCTCACCCTGGCCCTTCTTTTGATATTGCCGCACGCCTCGTTCGCTCAACAGGCGACTGATCAGGCTGCAATGCTCTGGGACGGCGTCAGGCTGGTCCCGCCCGGTGATGAGCTGGTCGTGAATCTCAAAGACGGTAGGACCCTTAATGGACGGATCGTCAGCTCCTCCGATAACGCGCTGATAATTTCACGCAAAGATAAGACTACTGCCCTCGACCGGGCTAACGTCCAGAAAGTCTATCGCAAGGTTCCCAAGTCCGGGCTCACTCGAACACAGATCGGCACTCTTGGCGGCCTGGCCGGGGGCGTCGCGGTAGGCGCGGGCTTGAGCAGCAGCGATGATGTCGAAGCCGGATGGGTCATACCGATCTTTGCATTAATCGGGGCAGGCATCGGCGCTATAGTCGGGGCTATCTCTGGAAGCAATCGAATCAAAGTGCTCATTTATGAAGCTAAATGAAAGGACCTGTTAACATCATGAAAAAGTTAATCTCTTTTGCACTAATTCTCTGTATGGCGCTGCCGATGGCCGCCATTGCCGGCCAGTCCGGCACCGTGTCCAACGATTGGAGAGCCGTCCAATCGGTCCCTCTGGGCGATAGGTTAAGCGTAAAGCTGAAGGATGGTAAGAAGATGGAAGGCAGGCTGGTTGCCGCTTCCGATACCTCCATTACGCTTGATCGCGGAAAGCAGACTTCGGATCTGGACCGGAATTCGATAGCGCGGGTACAACGCTACGTTTCAAACTCGGTCGGAAAATCGATAGGCAAATCAACCGCCATCGGCGCGGGAATAGGTTTCGGCGCGGGCGCGGGCGTTGGTCTTGCCGCCGGCCAGTATGAAGATATTGAGACTGCCTCGCTGGTCGGCATACTGGGCGCCATCGGAGCCGGCATCGGCGCGGCAGTGGGCGTGCTGGTCGGCGCAGCCTCTGCTACGGGACGAAAAAAAGTGACCATCTACGAATCAAAGTAAACGCATAATCCCGGCAGCCTGATACCAAAGATTAGATTTGGAATCTGAAATTTCAGATTCCAAATCTAATCGACATTCGCGGATCAGCTCTCATAACCACGCGGATGCGCCCGATGCCAGTTCCACGCGCTCTCAATTATCACTTCAAGCTCGAAATGCTTTGGGCTCCATTTGATCTCTTGCTTGATAAGCTCGGAACTCGCCACCAGCACCGCCGGGTCTCCGGCTCGTCGAGGCGCGATGCGCGCCGGAATGCTTTGCCCCGTGATGCGCCGGGCCGCCTCTATCACTTCGTTGACCGAGTAGCCGTTGCCGTTGCCGAGATTGTATATGCGACTGCCACGGTCTAACCCACCCAGAGCCAGTATGTGCGCGTCCGCAAGATCGGCGACGTGTATGTAATCGCGTATGCAAGTGCCGTCAGGCGTCGGGTAATCGTCGCCCAAGACCGCGACCTCGGAGAGCCGCCCGAGCGCGCAGTTGAGGACTATAGGTATCAAGTGGGTTTCAGGCTCGTGGTGCTCGCCGAGCTTTGTCGTCGCACCGGCGGCATTGAAGTAGCGAAGGCTTGCGTATTTGATTCCGTATGCAACATCGTACCAGTGCAACGCCCTCTCGAAGGCCAGCTTCGATTCTCCGTATGGATTGGTCGGGCGCTGCATTGAATCCTCTATTATAGGCGTGGTCTCAGGCTCGCCGTAAACCGCAGCCGTGGAAGAGAAGACTATTCGATAGACGCCGCAAGCCAGCATCGCGTCCAACAGCTCGATTCCCATAACCGTGTTGTTGCGAAAATACTTCGACGGCACAGTCATAGACTCACCGACGAGCGAGCTTGCCGCCATGTGTATCACCGCTTCGACGCGATTCGAGCGCAAGCACTCTTCGAGCTTGTGCGTGTCAGCCAGATCGCCGACTACTAGCACAGACCCCGGCAACACTGCCTCGCGATGTCCTTTTGAGAGATTGTCGTAGATTATGGGCGTGTGCCCCGCTTCAAGCAGCCGCTCGGCAACGACGCTTCCAATATAACCTGCGCCGCCTGTAACCAGTATGTTCATAAGCCTACACTTATAGCAATGCGATTGAAGATCGGTCAATGGCCGCACCGGGTTGAAAATAAATAAAAAATTTGAAAATAATGAATTACCGTTCCGGCCTTTTACGTCCTGTTACTGATAGAGAGTAATGAGTAAGGAGGAACCCGGCTATGCGTCCCCACGCGCTATTTAAGAAAGCAGGAATCTGGGGCATCACTTTTTTGATGCTCACTTCAACCGCCCTTGCCCAATCAGGCACACCGGGCGCGACCGTAAGGCCCGCGTCTTCTGCCGGCTCGACACGGTTTATAAAAGCCTATGTTGTTGACGACAGGTTATCGGCGCTCAGGCGGGATGCAGATATTCAATCGGAGGTGATTCAGAGACTGCGCCTGGGCCGCCGCGTCTTTATTATAGGAACGAAGGGAGGCCGTCTCGGCAACCCGACATTCTACCGCGTGGCCGTGACCCGCAGGACTCGCGGCTGGATTCACCAATCGGCACTTACGGTGCCGGGCCGACCGGGTGAAGACGAGCGCATAATGAGATTGATTGAATCGGCTTCCGACGGGCTGGACCGCATAGCGATGTGCGAGTTTTTCCTGGAGCATTTTGGGCGCGCGACGCGCGCGTCGCGCGTCTTATTGGCGATGGCGCAGGAGGCCGACCGGGCAGCGGCGACGCTCAGCCGCCGCGCGCGAAAGCGGCTTGCAAAATTAGACGAAGACAGCCCGCGTGATTACTATCTTAACGACCCGGGACTTGACCGCTATAGCAAGCTGCGCGTGAAGTTCGATTTCAATCCATCGACCACCGAGTATGTCTATGACGGCCAGGCCTACCGCGAGATCATAAAAAGATTTCCCGCAAGCGATGAAGCAAAGCGCGCGCGCCAGCGGCTTGATCGCGCCGGGCAGAAATTGGCCCGGCAGTAAAAGATATTCACACACTTTACACAAAATCCCGGACCGGCTTTACCATCTGGCAGGCCACGGAGTATTTCACGAAATAGTGCCCTTGACATACTGGCCGATGCGGCATAACATTCGTCCCTCAATAGCACGTTTGTGAGCCGCAAGTAAGGCGTTTCCTCTCAGGAATAGCTCATTTAATTTGTTCCTTAAAGATGGCTGGTTCTTCAATTGTCTGAACCGAAGGCCTGAACGCCTCGCTTTGTGTGTCTTGCTACGAAAAAACAAGCTGACCGTTGGAGGGCACAAAAATGAAGAAATCGCGTTCTATGAAAAAACCTGCAAAATTCAAGAAGAATTCGACACCTGTTTCAAAAGCGACATTGTTGATTCTACTGGGAGTGATCACTGCCGTTTCGGTCTTAGTCATATCGCTGGCCGGAGCAGGCTCATCTAAAGGCGTCGCCGCATCAACTAATCCTAAACCCACCCCAATGACTCAAAAGCGCTACAAGGCAACACGGCCTATCGTCGTTGATCAGCAGACAGGCCAGTTGCGCATGCCTACAAAGCAAGAGATAGACCAGGTCGTGGAGAGCCTGGCGACATTGGCAAAACGTCCGTCCGAAGGATTGCAGCAAACGGCCCTCTCAAACGGGGGGACGGCTGTAGACCTCGACGGGGGATTTGGCGGTGTCATGCTGGCTCGGCCAAAGGGCGATGGCACCTGGGAAACGAAGTGCGTCTTCACGATTGAAGAGGGCGCATCGTTTCTGGGTCTTGTAGAGGACAATTCACAGCGATAAGGAGGTCGATGCACACATGAAAAGAATACTATTTTCAAAAAGACTGTTGTTACTGACGTTTGGTCTGATGTTCATCGCCCTTTCCGGCGGAAACACGTTTGCCGGTCCAGCCCAGATAGTCATCGTGAATATAAATGCCCCGGGCGTGGGATTCAATGATCCAACAGTGGCTGCTCCCGTCGGCGGCAATAACGGGACAACGCTCGGCCAGCAGCGTCTAAATGCCTTTCAACATGCGGCCAATATTTGGGGCGCGAGGCTCGACAGCAATGTTCCTATTCGGATTCGAGCGCAGTTCACCGCGCTTGGCGCGGGCGTGCTCGGCAGCGCAGGTGCGGTTAGCGTAGTTCGCGACTTTCCCAATGCGCCGCTTGCAGGCACCTGGTATCACGTCGCGCTTGCAAATAAGCTTGCGGGCGTTGACCTGCTTCCGGCGAACGACGACATCAATGCGAACTTCAGCACAAACTTCAATTTCTATCTGGGGCTTGACAACAACCACGGAGCGCAACCCGATCTGGTGACCGTGCTTCTGCACGAGTTTGCCCACGGGCTCGGGTTTAGCCAGTTTGCCAGTTTGAATACCGGGGCTCTCTTTAGCGGCTTCCCCGACGTTTACAATACCCATCTGCTGGACCTCACCTCGGGGCTGCACTGGAATCAGATGACCAACGCCCAGCGTTTGGCTTCGGCCACCAATTTCGCGCGGGTTGTGTGGGACGGCGGATTTGTAACAGCCGGCGTGCCAAGCGTGCTGGTTTTCGGAAGCCCGGGAGTGCTGGTGACAAGCCCGCCCGCTATCGCCGGACCTTATCAGTTCGGAACGGCGGCTTTCGGTCCAACCATTGGTAATCCTTCTGTGTTGGCAAACGTGGTTGAAGCGATCGATCCGGCAGACGGCGCAGGACCTACTACGACTGACGGATGTTCGCCCTTTACAAACGCGGCGGCTGTTGCCGGCAAGATCGCTCTGGTCGAACGTGGGACCTGCGGTTTCGCCGTCAAGGCAAGAAACGCGACGAACGCGGGCGCGGCCGCTGTGATAATCTACAACAACGCCGCAAACGTCAACGCTGCGCCTCCGGGCATGGCCGATGACGGAATCAACGGCCAGTTTGTAACTATCCCGACCGCCAGCGTGAGACGCGCTGACGGGCTTTCCATCATCGCCCAGCTCGGCGGAGGTGTTACTGCAAATCTGGGAGTCGACCCGACCATCCGCGCGGGCGCCGATGCGCAGGGCAGGGCCCGCGTTTTTGCGCCTTTCCCGGTTGTTGGCGGCTCTTCAATCTCCCACTACGACACGATTGCTTTCCGCAACCTGCTGATGGAGCCGGCAATCAATGGGGATTTGACGCACAATGTTAAAGCCCCGGACGACCTGACGTTTGAATTATTGAGAGACGAGGGTTGGACCTTCCCTGATGCGGACGGCGACGGAGTGGCCGATGATGAGGATTGCAATCCGAATTCTGACGTGAGGCCGACAATAGTGCTTTGCAATAGAAACACCGGCGTTCCCAACACGCTGTTTGAGAACGGATGCACCATGGCGGATCTAATCGCTCAGCTAGCTGCGTCGGCGAGCAACCATGGCCAGTTTGTCTCGGGGGTTGCCCAACTGACAAACCAGTGGGTCCAGGACGGTCTGATTACGGGGCAGCAAAAAGGCGCCATCCAAAGTGCTGCGGCAAGGTGTCGCTGAGTCCGGTAAGGCTGTTGGTATAATCGTACAGGCAAAAGGGTCGACGGCAACGTTGACCCTTTGCGTTTTTTCGATTGGCGGGCGTGCTCCCCCGGGCATCGATTAAATCATACTGAGAGCCTGCTTCAGTTGCTCGACCGATGTGTTGCCGCCCGAACAGACGAGGCCGACTTTTTTACCGGCCAGATTGTCGCGCAAACGATAGGCAGCGGCCAGCGGGGCCGCGCCCGCTGCCTCCGAAAGCGTGTGCGCTCGCTCTACCATCCAGGCCATCGCTCGCAGTATCTCTTCTTCGCTCAAGAGCATAAAATCATCAAGCAAATCCCATAATATCTTTTGGGGCAGAGCGAATGCCGTCCCCGTCGCAAGCCCCTCGGCTGAGGTGCGATTTGGCGCATCAACAAGTTGCTTCTGTCTCCAGGACTCGTATGCCGCGGGCGAGGCTTCCGATTGCACGCCGATGACTGTAATCTCCGGGTTGATAGCGCGGGCTACAATCGAGCACCCGGCGGCCCCGCTGCCTCCACCGACCGGCACGATGATGACTCGAAGCTCAGGCTCGGCTTCGAGCATTTCGAGAGCTTCGGTAGCTACGCCTGCGATCAAGAGAGGCTCGTCGCCCGAATGTATGTAGCGAAGCCGTTCGTCGCGCGCCACGCGCTCGCAATAGACGCGCGCTTCGTCAAAGCGCGCGCCGTGAACTATCACCTCGGCCCCCATGCCGCGCATCGCGGCCACTTTGCCGGGGTTCGCTCCTTCGGGAACGACTATGCGCGCTTTGACGCCGAACAGCCGCGCGGCATACGAAACCGACTGTCCGTGATTGCCCGTCGAGGCGGCGATCACGCCGCGCTCGCGCTCTTCAGAGCTGAGTTGAGAAATAAGATTGACGCCGCCGCGCACCTTGAACGCTCCGACCGGCTGATAATTTTCATGCTTTATAAAAACCTCTGTGCCGATCAGATCATTGACCGCCGCGTAAGTGTGCATGGGCGTCGGCGGCAGGTAAGGCGCTATGCGGCGGCGCGCAAGCAACACGTCTTGAAAACCGGGAATGTTCATCACAAGCTCCGACAATGGCTTTTGCCTTTGTTATCTGCGCCCGGAGGCTCTCTTTTTTGCGGCCCCTTTTTTTACAGCCGGGGCTTTTTTTACAACCGGGGCTTTTTTTACAACCGGGGCTTTTTTTACAGCCGGGGCTTTTTTAGCGCCGCTCTTCTTGCCGGCCAATTGTTTGGCGGCTCCTTTTCTTGCAGCGCCGGATTTGGAAGAGGCTTTCTTTGTCGCGCCTTTTTTAGCGTCAGCATTTTTACCGCCGCTCGCGCGAGCGCTTCGTTCAACGGAAGACGCGCTTCTATTCATAGCCGCAGCGGTCCCCTTCATAGCAGTCGCGCCCGCTTTTGCTGCAGACCTGCCTGCTTGTCTTGCAGAACTCCCGGCCTTGTTGGCTTTGGTTGCCGGGTCGCCGGTTCCAATAGCCGACCGGCCGCGCCGCGCTATCAACTCGCCCGTGTTCACGACGGACGCCGTAGTAGCTTGAGCCGTATTCCTGATAGTCTCGCCCGCCGCCTGTGTGGTCTGTTCTGCTGCGGGCGCCATCAATTCAACCGTCTCGCCGACAGTGCGTATCGCCGTGCCGGCAATGTCAAGCGCCGTTCCTACGATGCCTGCCGCAGTGTCTATCAATCCCCCATCTCTTTCGCCCGATCGTTTGGGGCCGGGTCGCCGCGAGCCGCCCGCTCCGCCTCTTCGCTGATTAGCCATTTGCTATTCTCCTTTACCTGATTATTCGTTGAAGCACTGGCAATGAATGTCTAATACTGAAAGGTCCACACTGCTGCAAGTTTACCGACACCTGGACGCGCGCCGCAAGTGCGCTAAGAACAGAACGAAGCTTTATCGAATGAAGAAACCCAGTTGTTGAGGCGTGGGCAGCGCCTGTTGCTGGCGGTACTGTTGTCTCGCGGCCTGTACTGCTTGAATCTTTGATTGAAACAGGCTCGCAAGGTTGTCGTAGCGCACCTCGACGTTCCCCAGCCAGTAAGGGCGGTTCTCCTTGAACCACAAATCCGAATACATCCCGCGAAGCCTGGTCGTCGCGTCGCGCAAATCTTCGAGCCGCGCGTTGACGCCGGTAATCTCGTTGAGGTTGTTAAAAACTCTCTGCCGGTCGCTCATATTCAAGTAGGCGTCCCAGTAAAATTTGCTCGTCTCGGCCGCGAATTGAATCTTCATCCCGAGCATATCGAGCCTGAGCGCCGCGAAGATCAGAGCGTCAAGCGTATCTTGATTCAGGCGAGCCTTCGTGCGATTGCGGTAGAGGGATTCGAGCGCTTGCTCGGCTGCAAGTCGCAGGTCGCGCGCTACGGGCAGCGCGTCCTCCGTGTAATTCGAGCCTACTTCTGTGAACGGGTCCAGCCAGAAATCTTCGTCGTTCGCGCCGCCGAGTCCAGCGCTTATCAGCAACGAATGCGAGCGCGAAAGGTTCTGTATGGCCTCTATGAATGCGCGGTCATCGTTTCGATAAAACGCCCAGTCGTATTTCGTCTTGAACGTTTCGATTGACGACTCGCCCTCGCGCCACGCGCACTGTGCGCCGAAAACAATCGCGGGCCATGTCATGGCGAATATCGCTTCGCCATCGTCATCCCAGGTAGTGTTCAGCATGCCGAGCGCGTTGTATTTCTGGCCGTCGCGCACAAAGTTCTTGATGTTTATAAACGCCGCGTCCAGGTTCGGAAAGATGCGGTTCCAGTTGTTGGCTCCCGGCGCTACGAAAAGCTCAAGCCCCGCGTCTTTGTACGGCTTGAGCAGGTTATCGAAGCTCGACGCGGCATCGTACCTCCAGGCAACCGCGATTGCGTCTCTGGGTAGCGTCTTTAGAAGCTGCGGGTAGCGAATAGCGATGTCGCCCCAGAACATCAACCGCTTGTTGTAAGGCTTAAGGATCTCCGACACGCGCTTCAGATGATCGAGATAAACGCGGCCTACCCCCACTTCGTCCGCGCGCTCTTTCGTCTGCCCGCTACCCAGCTCGTCAGTCTCGTCCGCGCCTATGTGAAAAAGCGGGCCGTCAAAAAGCGGCACAAGCTCTTCGTAAAGTTCTTTTATCAACTCGTAAGATTTTTCGTTCACAGGAGCGAGCACGTGCCCGTGCGGGGTCTCTGCCAGATCGTTGTAGACCTCGTTTTTCAGAACGTGATGAAGATGGCCGAATGCCTGCTGTTCCGGAAGTATGGTCACGTAATGGGCTCTCCCGTATTCGACAAGCTCTTTGATCTCGGTGGCCGTGAGCGCGCCCTCTTTCGGGCCGATTAGCGGGTGTTTCTGGTAATCGAATACGTGCTCGATGTATAGCGAAAAGAGATTCAGCTTGTAGCTTGCGCACAAACGAATCTGTTTTTTCATGTAATCAAGCGTCGGCACGGGGCCGCGACTTATGTCGTCGTGAACGCCGCGCCATCTGAGCGCGGGCCAATCTTTTATCGAAACCGCCGGGCATTTCAAACTGCCCGCGTCACCGCGAGTCAATAACTGGCGCAGAGTCTGCACGCCATAAAACAGACCTTGCCCGGTGCGCCCGGCTACTACTATTCGCTCTCGGGTTGCGTCGAGTACGTAGCCTTGTTGATCAAACTTCTCATCAATAGAAAGCCCCTTTGCCTCAAGCGCAGTCTTCAAGCGGCGATCATCACCGACGGTTTGCGCAAGATAGATAACGCCGCGCGAGTCGGGCATGCGTCCCGCCGTGCTGATTTTGACTCTCTTGCCGCAAGCCTTCTCGATCTCTTCCGCGAGCATTTCGGCGGCGACGCGGTCCTGTTTTTCGTGAGCGCGGTTTATTACGATACGAGTCTTTGAGTCAACCGTGAAAATGGCTTCTCTTTTTTGCACCTGGCGCGGTTCGGGAATGAGCTTTAGATCTTGAGCAGAGGCTTCGAGCATTAGAAGAAGAGATGCCGCGCAGGCAAGTATGATTGTGATTGCCTTTTTCATGACGGGTCGAAAGGGCAGTTATAGAGGCAAACCCGGAAACCCTCTTGCTCGAAATATAATCTGCTCGCGACGCGCGCAGCTAGCTTTGATGCTCGGGGTGCGTGCACCCGGTGTACTCTTTCAAAAATGAGTTGCCTTTGTAGCGAAGCTCTTTGTGAATGCCTATCTCCGAAGTGTAATACCCGTCAACGATGGCATTCTTGATCGTTCTGAAGAAGCGCTCTTCTACGGTCTGCGGCGATCTTTCATTCTTGCTGATCTCTTTGAGCAGGTCGGTCTGTTGGGCTACGGTTGCGGCGGCAAAGGGGACGCCCGCGCGGTCGCGGCTCATTTTATTGATAGCCGCCAATCCGTCGCGCCAGATCTTTTGGGTCGCCTCGCCCGATTCACTCACGATCAGGTCTATGTACTGACTGACGCCGGCTGCGGTCGCGCCCGGCGAGGACTCGTCGGCTGGTATTATGCGCTCTGACATCTCGACGATGGTTTTATTTTCTTCTTCGGTAAAAAACTTGAGCGGCTGTGGCGATGAGGACGGCTGCGCGGCCTGGGGAGCGCGCCCGTGCGCCGAATGGTCTTGAGCCGCACCCAGCACCGGAAGCGCCGCGATCACGCCCGCGCTCGCGCCGATACTCTTAATAGCCTCTCTTCGGGTTATTTCGCCTTTTTTCTCTTTTGCCATTTTACCCCTCCACGCTCAGTGCTTAGTATTCAACTTCGGTCCAGCGCGACCTGTCTACGTTAGACCTGATTATTGCATCGACAACGCAATTTGCAAGGTAGCCATCCTCAAACGTCGGGAAATCGATCTTGTCGCGATTCACCACCGGATGTCGCCCCTTTGCAATAAACCAGTAGACCCGCTCCATGAGATTCTTGAATCCGTCGGCCCAGCCTTCGCTGTAGCCGGCGGGCGAGCTTGAAAGCGGACGCGCCGATGCTGTGAGCAAAGCAGGGTCGCGCGTCATCTGCATGTTTGGCTTGTCACGCCTGCCTACCCACAACTCGTCGGGCTGCTCTTGCTTCCACTTCAACGATGCAGACGAGCCGTTTATTTCAATCTTCAAATCGTTTTTATGACCCGGGCAGACTTGCCCTACCAGAAAGACGCCGCGCGCGCCGCCTTCAAACTCGACCAGAATCGAGCCTAAATCGTCAGACGTTATGACGTAGTCTTCGGCTTCCGCATGTTCTTCAAACCTGTCGGCGGGGGACCCTGCCGGCTTCTTCCGCACCTGCACCATTGTGTTGAGGCTTGCCAGCACGCGCTCGATTTTAAGCCCCGCGATGAACTGCGCCGTGTCGCACCAGTGAGAGCCGATGTCTCCGACCGAGTTTGACGGGCCGGCCTTTTCTGCTTCCAGTCGCCAGGAAAAATCCGTCTCGTACAACAGCCAGTCCTGCAAATAATGGCCGTGAACGAATCTGACGTTGCCGATCTCTCCGCCGGCAACCATCGCGCGGGCCTGCTCAACCATAGGACTGAAGCGATAATTGAACGCGACTGAATTCACCACGCCTGCCGCCAGCGCGTAATCGCGCATCTCGCGCGCCTCGACCGCCGTCAGCGCGAGCGGCTTGTCGCAGATCACATGCTTATTGCTGCGGATCGCGGCCATCACTACGGAGTAATGCAGGTAATTCGGCGTGCAGACATGGACTACCTCGATCGCACGGTCTGCCAGCAGCTCCTCGTAGCTTGAATAAGCGCGGTCTATGCCGAGGCGCGCGGCCTTCCGCTCGGCGGACTCAAGCGTAGAGGCGGCAATCGCGACCACCTCGACGTAGCCGAGCCGCCGGACGGCATTGACGTGATGCGGGCCGACAAATCCTGCGCCGATTATCCCTGCTCGAATCTTACGCATTCTTAGTTCCTATCACGCCGCGCGACAATAGAGCTTAACCACTCTCTGCGTCGAGGGTTCTCGGGCGCGCGAATAATGCTGCAAAAAGTTTCGGCGGCGACGCGCTCAAGATCGCTCATCCAGTCAAGCTCGGCGAGAAAAGAGTCTTTGCCTGCTCGGACAAGCTCTCTTGCGGGGAACTGGTGACACCATTCGACGTGAAAGGCGCGTCCCCAAAACTCATCCCGACCTTTAATTTCGATTCTTACTTGCTGTCTCACGTCTGGCGCACCTCTATAAGCCATGCTTTATGAATTAGCGCAGCAAAGCTATATCAGAAAAACTAAAGTTGTCAAACTCAGCCGGTCGCCGTTCATGACGATGATCTCGGTTTCGTGATAACATTCAAGAATGATATTGACGCGAATTGAGGCTAACGGGTTTCGCAATCTCGAAGGCTCGGCTCAATTCGGCCCCGGACTAAATATCTTTTACGGCGATAATGCTCAGGGAAAGACTAACTGGCTCGAAGCCATCTACATCCTCGGCACGACGAAATCTTTTCGCACAAGTCAGGTGCGCGACTGCCTGAGCTTCGGCGCTGACCAGGCGATACTTCGCGGAGAGACGCTTCGCGGGTCGCTAACCAAACAGTTGCAGCTCCTGCTGACTGAAAGCACAAAAGAGCTGTTCATCAATGCCAAGCGCGAGTCGGTCGTTCGTTATCTCGGCAACCTCGATGTCTTTGTCTTCTCTCTCGAAGAGATGGAGGTGATACGCGGCGGCCCGCAGGAGCGCCGCCGCTTTCTTGATCGCGGGCTGGTCACAATCACGCCGTCGTTTCTAAACACGATTTCGCAGTACAACCACATCATAAAGCAGAAGAATCGCCTGCTTGCCGAGGCCGCGAAAAGCGATTACCCGTCGTCGTATCAAAACCAGGTCGAAGCATGGAATGAACAGCTCCTGGATTTTGGCGCGGCCATTCATCATGCGAGACTCAATTACGTTGATCGATTGAATGGCGTGCTTGATACAAACGATCACGGGCGGGCCATCTTTGGCGCAGAACGGATAAGCGTTCGCTACCGGTCGCAGCTTGAAGGTAAAGGCGATCTGGACGATTTCAGGAGCCTTTTTTCCCAGCGGCTGCGCCTGCGTTTGACGGCTGAAATTGCAGCCGGGCACTCTTTGATAGGGCCTCACCGCGACGATCTGGAAATCCTCGCGGACCAGCGCGAAGTGGCCCGTTACGGGAGCGCCGGACAGCAGCGAAGTGCCTTATTACTCCTTGATTTAGCGCAACTTTCCATCTATAATTCTATTTACGAAGAAAGCCCCGTATTGCTCATCGATGATATCGACGCAGAGCTTGATCGAAGCCGTATTGAATCGCTACTTCAGCAGCTTGAAGGCAGCGCTCAAACCTTCGTCAGCACGTCGCGTCGAGCCATCGCCAATCGCTATCGTGAGCGGGCTTCGGTCTACCTGGTTGACCGGGGTCGCGCTCTTCGAGAAGCCGGTCCCGGTGAGGTGAGCATCAGTGCCGCCGAGCAGGAACAGGCGCGCGGCGTGGCAAGCGAAAGCGAGCTTGAACGTGCCGTGCGCGAGATGATGGTCGATGAGGAGAGCGAGCAGAATGCTACTTATTGAGGCATTCTGTCGCCGGACAGGGGAGACGAATGAGCAGAGCATTAAAGCAAGTTACACGTAAGGAGAAGACTGTGAGCATAGATAATTACGGAGCGGGTTCAATCACGGTGCTCGAAGGAAGAGAAGCCGTGCGCAAGCGGCCCGCGATGTACATCGGTTCGACGAGCGATCTGGGTCTTCATCATCTGGTTTACGAAGTTGTTGATAATTCTATTGACGAAGCTCTGGCGGGTTATTGCGACCGGGTAGAGGTCTATATCCACATAGACAACTCCATAACGGTCGTCGATAACGGGCGCGGCATACCCGTGGATATTCACAAGCAGGAGAAGAAGTCCGCCGCCGAAGTCGTACTGACCAAGCTTCACGCGGGCGGCAAGTTCGACACTAACGCTTACAAAGTATCGGGCGGGTTGCACGGCGTCGGCGTTTCGGTCGTCAATTTTCTCTCCGAGTGGCTGCGCTTAGAAATCTGGCGCGACGGTTCTACTTACGAGCAGGAGTACAGGCGCGGCATACCCGAAGAACGTCTCAAGCAGACCGGGAAGACTCGCAAGCGCGGGACGAAAGTTTCCTTCAAGCCCGACACGGAAATATTCACTGTAACGGAGTTCAACTTCGACACGCTTTCGCAGCGACTGCGCGAAAAAGCTTTTTTGAATTCGGGCATACGCATCACGATCAACGACGAGCGCACCGAAAAGGCTCACGAGTTCTTTTACAAAGGCGGCATCGCCGAGTTCGTCAAGCATTTGAACAAAAGCAAGACGGTGCTGCACACCCAGCCTATACATTTTTCTAAGGAAGGGACCGATACGGACCCCGTCGCCATCGAAGTCGCCATACAATATAACGACAGCTATAACGAGATAGTCCATTCGTTCGCCAACAACATAAACACCGTTGACGGCGGGACTCACCTGACGGGCTTTCGCGCCGCGCTCACGCGCACGATCAACAACTACGCGAAGTCTGCGGGGCTGTTTAAGAAAGACGACGAAAAGCTTGCGCCCGAAGACGTGCGCGAGGGGTTGGTCGCCGTCATAAGCGTGAAGCTGCCGCAGCCGCAGTTTGAAGGGCAGACCAAGGGCAAACTCAACTCGGACGTGAAAGGCAACGTCGAGGCGTTCGTTAATGAAAATCTGGGTCACTACTTTGAAGAGAACCCCTCGGTCGCACGCAAGATCATCGCGAAAGCCATCGAAGCCGCCCGCGCGCGCGAAGCCGCCCGCAAGGCTCGCGATCTGACGCGCCGCAAGGGGGCGCTAGACGGGGCGGCGCTGCCGGGCAAGCTCGCCGATTGTTCCGAGAAAGACCCTAAGCTGTGCGAGCTATTCATCGTCGAAGGCGACAGCGCAGGCGGATCGGCAAAGCAAGGGCGCGACCGGAGGACGCAGGCGATACTGCCGCTCAAAGGCAAAATCCTCAACGTCGAAAAGGCCCGCTACGACAAGATGCTGTCGCATTCCGAGATTCGCACTATGATCACCGCGCTCGGGACCGGCATAGGCAAAAACGATTTCGACCTGGCGAAGCTGCGTTATGACCGCATCATACTGCTTTGCGACGCAGACGTAGACGGCTCGCATATTCGCACGCTGCTGCTGACGTTCTTCTACCGGCAGATGCCCGAGCTTCTGGATCACGGCCACGTCTACATCGCGCAGCCGCCGCTGTTCAAGATCAAGAAGGGCAGAAGCGAGCAGTACCTGCGCGATGAAAAAGAGTTGCAGAAATTCCTTATGCGCAAGGCGACCGAAAACGTCACCGTGACGGTCAAGCCTACCAGTACGCAATTCAAGGGCGCGGAACTCCGCCGCATGCTTGAGAAACTGGCAGAGCTTGACACTTACATGGACAAGCTTGAGCGCCGCTTGCACGACCGCAAGCTGGTCGAGACGGTGATAGACGCTTTCGCCGGTCCGAACGGGGCGCTTGCGAAAGGCGGCCTGAAGCTCCACGAGGTATTCGAGAAAGAGAAGTTGCTTCAAACCGTCGCCGCCGCGCTCGAAGCTGCGGGATACGAGACTCAGATCGAAGAAGACGAAGAGCACGGGACTTTTGAGATCGCGATTACCCGCTCGCGCGGCAACGGTCGGATCGTGATCGATTGGGAGCTTGCCACTCACGTCGAGTTCCAGAAGGCCGTGCAGCTTTACGGCGACCTTCAAGACTTGAGCCGCCCGCCGTTTGTGATCGCCGAAAACGGCAATCATACGATAGTCGATTCTCGCGGCGCGCTGCTTGAGCACGTCATGACGGCCGCCAAAAAGGACATCTCGATCCAGCGCTATAAAGGGCTGGGCGAGATGAACCCGGACCAGTTGTGGGAGACCACCCTCAACCCCGAAAAGCGGACGATCCTCAATGTGCAGGTCAATGACGCGGTCGAGACGGACGAGATGTTCACAGTCTTGATGGGCGATGCGGTCGAGCCGCGCCGCCGCTTTATCGAAGATAACGCCCTGGATGTCAAGAACCTCGATATATAATCTTCAATCGGTTGCGGGGTTTGAGTCATAAGACAAGCTATGACTCAAACCTCGCTTTTAAATCTAAACTATGAGCCGTTTACAACTAGACTTAGATGATGAAGTGCATTCGCGGGCTGAACGTTTAGCCGTACAGCGAGGTATCACGATTGAGCAGCTCCTTCTAGAATTGCTTGAGCAAGCCATAACCCCGCCTCCAACAATAGCCCACGACTCGGTTCTCGGTCTGTTTAGTGATGAGCCGGATTTAATGGGCCAAGTTACCGAGGATGCCCTGCGGGCGCGTGAGAACTGGCCCATTCTGAAACTGGACAACTGGAAACTATGGAATTGAGTTGATGGGCGATGCAGTAGAATTGCGCCGCTTTGCAATAAATTCGCAAGCAGTATTATTGACAACCGATGGTAAAATAATGAGCGGGCGGTCCCCAATTGCCGCCCGCTTCCGATTTCGTCTAGCCCCTTAATCAGATAGCCCCTTAATCAGACCCCACGAAAAATAAAGGATGAAGGATGAAGGATGAGAGATGAAAAAGATTCCAGGTCTTATGCTAAATTCTCGGTTTAAGATTTAGGATCCTTTTCATCCCTCATCCCTCATGAGAGGTCGCCTCACAATGTTTCGCAACGCTCCATCTCTATTTTCGATAAACGAGATCGAACGCATTTATCCGAATCAATGGGTGGCAATCGCGGTCGCAGAGAACCGATGCGGACGGCTTTGCCGCGTCAGGCGAAGTGATTGTACACGACGCCGAAGAGCGATTTGTCTGGTCTGCGGTCAAGCTCGGAGACGCCGACGATCCGATCTATGTCTTTTACACGGGCTCGCGCCGTTCATCAATGGCCCTGACCTGAAACCGCAAAGCGCGTGCTTTACCTTCTTGCTATACTTGTTTGAGCGATGACAGATCAGCAGGAAGGAAGCAATAATGATTCAGACGATACGCGCCGATGAAAGATATTTTTCGGACTACGGCTGGCTAAAGACATACTGGCTCTTCTCATTCTCGGAATATTACGATCCGAATAATCTTCAATTCGGCGCTCTGCGCGTCTTTAACGACGACGTTATAGAGCAACACACCGGTTTTCCCACTCATCCCCACCGCGAGATGGAAATCATCACCGTCGTTTTAAGCGGCGAGATCACGCACGAAGACAGCATAGGAAACAAGACGGTAATCAAGGCGGGCGACGTGCAGCGAATGAGCGCAGGCACAGGCATCGCTCACTCGGAGTTCAATCGCGCAGACACCCCTGTTCACCTCTACCAGATATGGATACACCCCGACACGCGCAGGCTGAAACCGAGCTATGACCAGAAAAGCTTTTCGCCCGAAGCGTGGAAGAACCGATTGCTGGCAGTAGCAAGCGGGCAAGGCTTGACTGATACGGTCACTTTTCACACGGACGCGACCATATATCGCTCGGACCTGGATGCGGGTGAATCACTAAAATATGAGGCGGCCCCTTCGCGCAAAGTTTTTGTCTATGTCACGTCGGGCGATCTCGGGGTCAATGGCGAGAGGCTCGCGACAAAAGACCAGGCGCGAATTGATGCGACAAGCACGATCGAGCTTGAAGCTTACGACGACACAAGCCTGTTGTTGATAGACGTGCCGGCATAAAAAGACAATGCGCAGCAGGCAGTAGACGGTGCCCAGTTATTTGAAATATCAAATTTCAGATTCAAATACTGCCCGCTGCCTGCTGCACGCTATGCTGTCACGGCTTGAAAAAGGTCGAGGGTGATATTGCGGCCTGTGATTATCGCGGCAACTCGATAATCCTTGAACCGATCGTCATCGAGCGCGGCAAGGCTTGCCGCAGCAGCGCCTTCGATCATTACATGCTCTTCTCGCGCCATGCGAGCTACAGATCGGCGTATAGAGTCTTCGCTCACCAACACAATGCCGTCGATCAAGTGCTGAATGATGGGGAATGTAATCGAGTCCTGCTCGATATTGCCTGCCAGCCCGTCTGCGATGCTCTCTTCTTCTTCGATCTCGACAATGCGCCCCGCCTCCAGGCTCCGAAGCATAGAAGGAGACGCCGTGGATTCCACGCCGTAAACTTCTATGTGCGGCATCAAAGCTTTCACGGCTATCGCGACGCCCGCAAGGAGGCCGCCACCGCCTGTCGGCACCAGTATCGCTTCTAGACGCGGCTCGCCCATTATGATCTCAAGGCCGACCGTCCCCTGTCCCGCTATCACGTATGGGTCGTTGTAAGGCGAGACGAATAGTTTCCCGCTCTGTTGCTCCAACTCGCGGGCCGCGCGCTCGGCTTCGTCATAGCCCGTGCCGCGCTCGATCAACGTGACAGGGTATCTGGCAATGGCTTCGACCTTGGCGCGCGAAGCCGTGCGCGGCACGATGATCGTCGCATCAATGCCGAGCAAGCTGGAGCAGTGCGCGACGGCAAGACCGTGATTGCCTGCTGAAACCGTAAGCACGCCGCGCGCTTTCTCGCTTTCGGTGAGCGCCGAAAGTCTCGACATCGCGCCGCGAAGCTTGAATGACCCGGTGGTCTGAAAGCATTCCATCTTGAGCCACGCCTGGCGCCCCGACTCGTTTGCGAGCCAGAGCGGGCGTTCCAGAGGAGTGCGGCGCACGCCATCCGCTATGCGGCGGTGCGCCTGCTCGATATCGGCAATAGTTACTTGGTTGTTATTCATATCAATAAATATCCAGGTCGCGCCCCGATACGACGTTGCCGCTGTAGCTCTCGCGCATCTCTTTGAGCAAATCCTCTTCGCTCACACCCCAGAACAACTGGTGGTACAAGATGAGCAGGCGGGGTTTCGCCTTCCGGGCGATCTCGGCCAGCTCGCGCGTCGAGGTGTGAAAGTTGGAATGGTACTTCTGCCACTCAGGTGGCCGCGTGGCAAAGCCCGCTTGAGAATATACCTCGTGAATAAGCACGTCACACCCGTTGCAGTTTTCTACCACGCTTGCGCTCGGCGTGCAGTCGCCCGAGATGACGATGACTCGGTCCGGCGTTTCAAATCTGTAACCGAATGCCTGTTTCCACGAGCCGTGACCGACCGGAAAAGCTTTGACCGTTACGTTCTGGTCGCGATACACCACGCCGGGTTTTATCTCGTGCGCGTTCACCTTGTAGCCCGTTTTGTTGGCAGGCTCAAGCCCGTTTAAGCGTATATTGATATCCTGCTCGTAAGCCTTCATTATGTTTTGGGCCATCGCTCTTATGCCGCTTGGGCCGTAGACTTCCAGAGGCTCTTTTCTTTCCAGGGTCCAGGGCGAAAAGATAAGGTCGGGCAATCCGAGCGTGTGGTCCGAGTGCAGGTGTGTGACAAAAGCGCGTCTCAGATTTTTAACTTCCAACCCCTTCACGCCCTTGCGATGCGCCGCCGCTGCGCGCCGTACAACTCCCGGCCCGAAGTTGATTATGTAGGGAGTATCGTTGACTACGATGGCGACCGACGGGCCTGACCGATCAGGGTCTGCATTGGGAGTGCCCGTTCCGAGCAGTACTATCTGAGTCTTTGACTGCGTGTTTTGCTGCTGGATTGAATTCGCAGGGGCATTTGTCCGGGCAAAATTAAACCCTGAAAGGGCTACGATCAATAGACTCAAAATCGCGTGTCTCATAACATTGAAAAAATCAAATTTGAAATTCGATATTTTGAAAACGATTATAACCTCTCAAGCACTGCGGCAAAGAACCCATCCGTATGATGACGGTGAGGGAAAGTTCTAACAAACCCTTCCGAGGTTATTAAGTCCGCGTGCGCGCCCGGTCTGATGATATGAAACGGCGCTCCTTCATCAATAAACCGAATAATCACGTCTTCATTCTCTTCCGGCTCTATCGAGCAAGTCGAATAAACGAGTCTTCCGCCTTTACGAATCACATCGGCAGCGCGGTTGAGGATGCTGAGCTGAACGTCGGCCAGCCGCGCCGGGTCGTCGGGCGCGAGCCGCCATTTTATCTCAGGATTTCGACGGAGCGTCCCCGTGCCTGAGCAGGGCGCGTCTATCAACACGCGGTCGAATTTCTGCGCCCCGGCGAGCAAGGGCAACTCACGGGCCGCGTCCAGCACTATCCGTTCGACCGAATGCACGCCTAAACGGCCGCAGGTTGCCGCAACCTGGGCGAGCCTGTGCGGATGTATGTCGCAGGCTAATAGCCACGCGCCGTTATTGGTGAGCGCGGCGATGTGCGACGACTTTGAGCCCGGGGCGGCGCAAAGGTCGAGTATGCGCTCGCCGCCCTTCGCGTCCACGAGCAATGAGATAAGTTGCGATGCTTCGTCCTGCAAGTAGATCAGCCCTTGCGCGGCTGCTTGCTGCACCTCTGACGCGGGGCCGCTCTCTACTACGAACGCGCCGGGCACATAATCGGACCCGAGCGTCTTCACGCCGCGAGTTTCGAGAAGCGCCATCGCATCACGCTCGACTGTGGCGAGAGTATTGATGCGAAAAGTTGTTCGGGGAGCTTGATTGTTGGCTGAGGCAAGCTCGCGCGCTTCGATTGCGCCTAGTTGAGCAGTCCATCGCTCGATGAGCCATCGCGGATGTGACAGCTCAACTGAGGCTCTCTCGATTTCGTCTGCGATCTGGTCGCCCGCCTGATCGTTCATGTGGCGCGCGGCGTTGCGCAGCACGGCGTTTACAAATCCGTATGCGCTGCGGGCGCGCGAGCCTTTTACGAGATTGACAGATTCGTTGACCGCAGCCGACGACGGGATGCGCGTGAGGTGGCGAAGCTGATAAAGCCCTATCCTGAGCGAGATCAGAACCGGAAGGTCGAGGCTCTCGGCCTTGCGTCGTGAATACCGCTCAATAAAATAATCGAGCGACTTTTGCAGTCTGAGAACGCCGAGCGTTATCTCTTGAGCGAGCGAACGGTCTTCGCGCGCGAGGGTTGATTCATTGAGCGCCGCAATCAGAACCGACGCATAGGCGCTCTCTTTTTCGACTCTGTTGAGTATGTCAAACGCGGCGCGGCGCGCAGGACTGATGGCTGGCTTTGCGCCTTTCGATTTCATACGGGGATAAAACTCTATCCCAATATGAGATCGCGCGCCATTCGTCTGTCGCTCGTCGTTCTTATTCGTAACGCAAAGCGACCATCGGATCTACTTGCATAGCGCGCCGAGCCGGCAGATAGCACGCAAGGCAGGCGACCCCGGCCAGCAGAAGGGCTACGCCGCCGAAAGTCAGCGGGTCGGTCGGCTTTACTTCGAAGAGAAGACTTTCCAGATAACGCGTCAGCGCGAACGCTACGCCAAGCCCAAGGGCTACGCCCGCAATCGTCAACACCATCCCCTGGCCGACGATCAGTCGAAAAATATCACTGCGCGATGCGCCCAGCGCCAACCGTATGCCGATTTCATGCGTCCGCGCGCGCACCGTGTTAGCCAGAATGCCGTAGATGCCGACCGCCGCAAGCAAGAGCGCGACGGCGGCGAACAGTCCGAGCAAAATCAGATTGAATCGCGGCTGCGCAACAGTCCGGGAGAGCACCTGCTCAACAGTGCGGACGGCGAAGATAGGAACGCCGCTATCGAGGGCCTGCGCTTCGCGGCGCACGGTGTCTGACAACATCAGCGGGTCGGAATCGGTTCTTATGACCAGCGACATCCCCGTTGCCATCCAGTTGCACATCTGCTGACCCTGCGCGAGCGAAAAGTACGCTTCCGGCAACGGCTCTTCGTTCAATCGGCGAAGCGGAACGTCACTGACGACACCGACAATCTCTGCCCAGGGGCTCAGGTCTGTTGTGTTCCAAGAGAGCCGTATGCGCTTTCCTATCGGGTCATCGGTCGGCCAAAATTTGCGCGCCAGCGTTTTATTGATTACCGTAACCGGGCGGCCATCCCTGTTGTCAGAGTCTTGTAACGCGCGCCCGCGTTCGAGGGCAATGCCCATTGTTTTGAAATAACCGGGAGCCACCTGCCAGTAATAGACATGCCCTTCGGCGCTCTGGTCAGGCGGCAGCGTCTCTTGCGTGACCGCGCGCCCCTCGATTTGAAAAATGGTGTCGCCGCTTGCGTCGGTCAAAGGCAGCCCGCTTGCGGCAGACGCCGAAATGACTCCGGGCAGCCGGCCCACGCGCTCGATGAGCTGGTTGTAGAAAGCCGTAACTTGAGCGCTGTCCTGGTAGCGCGCGGCAGGCAAGTTGAGCGAGACAGTGAGCAGGTTCTCCACTTTGAACCCCGGATCGATTCTGAGCATTCGATTGAAACTGCGCAGCAGCAATCCCGCGCTTATGACCAGCACGACTGCGAGCGCAACTTCCGACACGACCAGCACGCGGTGGATGCGGTTTCTGCTGCGGTTCCCCGACACTCCTCGCCCTTCCTCGCGCAGCGAGCTATTGAGATCGATTCGCAAAGTTTGCAAAGCCGGGATAAGTCCGAACAGGATTGCTGCAAGGAAACAGACCCCCAGCGTGAAAAGCAGAACGGGCAAATTCAGAGTGACTTCGCTCAGTCGAGGCACGTTGCTCAAGTTTAGATTTACTATGGCCTGCAAGCCCCAGGCGGCGAGCGCTACGCCAATGCCGCCACCGAGTAACGCTATAAGGGAGCTTTCGGTCAACAACTGGCGCACGAGCCGCTGACGGCTTGCCCCAAGCGCGGCGCGCACGGCTATCTCTTTCTGCCGCGCCGCAGCTCGCGCAAGAAGAAGACTGGAAACATTGGCGCAGGCAATCAACAACACTACTGCCACAGCGCCGACCAGCACCCACAACGCAAAACGCACGTTGCTGACCATATCGTCATGCAGAGGTTGGACGCGAAGGCTGTATGCCGGATCGGTGAGCGCGCCCGCCGGGTGTGCTTCTCTGAGGCGCGCATAAATGGTGCTGACCTCTGCGTACGCTTGCTCAGGCTCGATCCCGGGCTTGAGGCGAGCAACGGGGCGCATGTAGTAGCTGCCCCAGTTCAATTGGGCAATATTGAATCTAAGAGGCAGATAGAGCTGTGCGACCTCTGCGCCGGAAAAATCTTCGGGCAAGCGAAAGTCTGCGGGCATAACGCCGACGACCGTATAAATATTATCGTTCAGCCGCAATGTTTGACCCAGCACGCCGCTGTCGCCTCCGAACTGGCGTTGCCAGAGCGCGTGGCTCAGTATAACCACGCGCTGGCTGCCAGGGGCTTCGTCTCCAGCGCCGAAGGCTCGACCGACGACAGGCTGAACTCCCAGCGAATCAAGAACGCCCGCCGACATTATTGCTGCCACTATGCGCTCGGACCCTTCATGGCCATCCATCGTGACTCGCCGTAATAAGTATCCGCCGACCGCATCAAAGGATTGGCCTTCGGTGCGTAGCTCTAAAAACTGCGGCTCTGACATCCCAAGCTGAGAAAAACCGGAAGAGGGCGTCGCCTGCCATATACTCACGATTCTGTCAGGGCTCGAATAGGGAAGCGGTTTTAACAGGACGCCGTATAGCACGCTGAAGATGGCGGTGTTTGCGCCAATCCCTAATGCCAGCGTCAACACGGCAATAGTAGTAAAGCCGGGATTTTTTCTGAGCACCCGCAGGCCGTAACGTGTGTCCTGCAACAAATCTCCCATAATGTTTCTCCTTCCGGCGCGCCGCGCCGCTGCGCCAAAAACCACGGCGTCATGCCTTATCATGCGCTCGACCTGACCTAGCTCTCGCAAAAGCATCTCGTTGCCGTTAAGCTCGGCGAGCGCGCCCAGGCGGGCTTCTTCTTCGGTCGCGCCACGGGCGAGCAACTCTTCGTACCGGTCGTCAAGGTGTTGAGCCAGCTCTTCTACGATCTCCGACTCTCGCGTCGGCTCAAGCCGTAGACCGCAGAGAAGTTTTTTGATCTCAGCTTTCCACTCAGGCATTTTCGGTCTCTGTAATGCGTTTGATCGCCTCTACAAACTGGCGCCAGCTGCTGCGCTGCGCCGCCAGCACCTTCTTCCCCTCGCTCGTCAGCCGGTAGTAGCGCCGCCGCCGCTGCCCGGCCTTCTCCACCCACCGGCCCTGTATCCACCCGCGCTTTTCGAGCCGGTACAGCAGTGGGTAGAGCGAGGCTACGTTAAAGCGGATCGCGCCCTCCGACCTGGCTTCGATCAGCTTGCTTATCTCGTAGCCGTGACGCGGTCGCACCTCGACCAGCGACAGTATCAACAACTCGGCGCTGCCCTTCTTTAGCTCGCGGTCAAACATCTGAGATGTCTTATATGGCATAGCCACATATTATTTAGAAATATAAATCCTGTCAAAGCGATTTTTATAGGGAAGATTTGGGGATGGCGGTCTGCGGCAATGACCTACAAACGCAGACCGGCTTCAGGCGGACGGAATGAAATCGTCGTCGCACTGACGGCGGCGCTCGGAGGCGAGGAAATCATAATAACCGCAGCGGAGGCTGTCCGGGTACTCGCGGCAGACTGCCGGCCGCGCCTCGTAGATCGTGCAGCGGCGCGACTCTTTATCGAGAAACTGGCAGACTTGCTTGAATATATGGTCACTTTGACGGCGAAGCACGCGGTCGCCATAGGCTATCTTCGTGTACCGCTTCTCGGCCTGCTGATAAGTGATGCCGAAATGTCGGGCCAGGCGCGCGATGTCTCTTCGCGTAACTTCGATACGATCATAGCTGCAACAGTACGCAGGGCATTTCGAGCAATTAAAAAGCACGTGCAACTTTCGCCCGTTTGTTTTTACACTGCTGTCATCAGTGATAGTCATTCGTCTTTTTACCTCGGATTGAAAACAGTGATCGCGCCCGGCAGCAATACTATAACTTAACCCGGGCAAGCTGCAAAGAAGGTGATGAGTGATGAGTTAAGCCAGATACTCATCACTCATTACTACAAAAGGCCACCGGGTAAGGTGGCCTTTTGTACGGCTGCATTTTGTTTGGCTGCTTGTCTTCGCCCGCTCGCTACTCCGTCCAATCTTCTTCCTCTTCTTCTACTGCTACGTCCAGCTCGATTGGGTCAAGGCCGACTACCTCAAGCAAGGTTCCGCAGTCCGAGCATTCGACAGAATCGCCTTTATCGGTGTCTTCGTCAACCTGTACATCAGCGTCGCATTCAGGGCAGGTTCCTCTTGGCATGTTTTTCTTCCTCCGTCGTAATTACCCGTCTTATCCACTTGATGCAGGTGGCATAAAACGATGAAAAATCTAAACCGAAACGCGCGCCTTTTGCAAGAAGCCGAAAGCAATTACTTCAAAGCCCGGCCCGCTATTTACCCAGATACGCGCAACCGCAGCTAATGTTGCAAATTATCCGCTCACCCGTTGCGCGCCTCGGTCAGTCGTTGAGGCGGGTAACGCAGATCCCAGACAAGTCTCAGCCACGCAAGCACCCTGAGAGTGTAGTAACTTAAATCGATCTCCCACCAGAAAAAACCCTGCTTGACCGCAGCCATATAGTGGTGATGATTGTTATGCCAGCCTTCGCCGCCCGTCAGCAGCGCAAGCAAAAAATTGTTGCGGCTGTCGTCCGCAGTCTCGTACCTGCGGCTGCCCCACATGTGCGCGAGCGAGTTTATCGAAAACGTGCCGTGATACAGGATCACAGTGCTGACAAAAAATCCCCACACAAGCCCCTGCCAGTCCCCCAAAAGAAAACATGCGACGGCCAGCACGATGCCCGGGATAAGATGATACTTGTTGAGCCAGCGCAACTCCGGGTAGCGGGCGAAATCTTTTATCGCGTCCCAGTCTGTCGGGTTGTAAAGATCGCTTATGACCCAGCCTACGTGCGACCACCAGAAGCCGTTCTGACGGGGCGAATGAACGTCGCCGTCCTGGTCCGTGTATTTATGATGGCGGCGGTGATGAGCCGCCCACCATAGCGGCCCTTTCTGCAATGCAGTGCAGCCGAGCAGCGCCAGAAGGAATTGAAAGAAGCGGCTCGTCTTGTAAGTCCGATGCGAAAAATATCGATGATACCCCGCAGTTAGCGCGAACATGCGCAAAGCATATAAGCCGACGCAAAGCAGAATTGCAAACCAGCTCACACCCGTAAAGATTGCGCCCAGGCAAGCCAGGTGCATCAGCACAAAGGGTATGGTTTTAATTCCGAAATTCTTTTGGTTTGTTTCAAGAACCGATGAATTTTGCTCGTTCGCAGGGGAAGGTGCGACAGTCTTTGTCTCGATCATGTAGTCTCCTGGAAAATAAATATCGTATCAAGTCGGATGCTTTCATGAAAAGCAAAACACAGAAAACTTTGCTAAAAATCTTTTCAAGGCCGGAAAATACCCTGACGCGTCGGCGGCCCTCGCAATTTGTGACGGACGCGGAGCATAATCGTCTCACCACGGGCGCGAATGTTTTATAATTCGGGATGATATGTCGAAACGGTATGTAATAAAACGCGATGTGCCTCGCCGCTTCCTCGTTAATTACAAGGCCGACTTGAACGAGGAGCAATACTCGGTAGTCACTGCCGGGCCGGGACCGATACTTGTTATTGCCGGGGCAGGATCGGGCAAAACCCGCGCCGTCACCTATCGCGTCTCAAGGCTGGTTGAAAGCGGGGTCGCGCCGGCGCGCATATTGCTCGTCACCTTCACTAACAAGGCTGCGCGCGAGATGCTGCACCGCGTCGAAGGGCTCGTGCAGGCCGACGTGCGCAGGATATGGGGCGGGACCTTTCACTCGATTGCAAACCGTATATTGCGCCGTCACGCGGAGTCGGTAGGCTATCAGCCGAATTTTACGATAATGGATTCGGAAGACGCTAAAGACCTGATCGAATCTTCGATACAGGAAGCGGGCATAGACACGAAAGCGCGCCGCTTTCCGAAAGCGGAAGTCCTTGCCGACATCATCAGCTTTGCAAATAACCGCGATATGATGATCCGGGACACGATAGTCAAAAACTATCCTCATTTCGAGCCGCTCATGACGCAGATAGAACGCGTTGACCGCATCTATCAAGCTCGCAAGCTTGAGCGCAACACGATGGATTATGACGATCTTTTGATGAACTGGAAGCGGCTGCTTACGGAAAAAGAGGAGATAGGCCGGTATTGGGCCGACACGTTCGAGCACATACTCGTTGATGAATACCAGGACACAAACAAAATCCAGGCGGAGATAGTGGACTTGCTGGCCGTCGCCCACCGCAACGTGATGGTCGTAGGCGACGATGCGCAATCGATTTTCGGCTGGCGCGGCGCGCACTTTGCGAACATCTACACTTTCAAAGAGCGTTACCCTGATGCACAGGAATTTCGGTTGGAGACCAACTACCGCTCGCGCCCGGAGATTATTCTGCTCGCCAATGCCTCGATCAGAAATAACCGCCGCCAGTTTCCAAAAAACTTGCAGGCGGCCCGCAACTCTGCGGGCTTATCGCCCGCCGTCGTGCCGCTTTCCGACGCGGAACAGCAGGCGGCGTTTGTCGCCGGGCGCGTGCTCGAATTGAGAGACGAAGGCGTCCCCCTGTCCGAGATAGCCGTGCTCTATCGCAGCCACTGGCACGCGCTTGAGCTACAGCTTGAGCTTGTGCGGCGCGACATCCCTTATGTCATACGGTCGGGCGTGAGGTTCTTCGAGCAGGCGCACATCAAAGACGTGATCTCGTATTTGAGATTGATAGTCAACCCGCACGACGAGCTTGCCTGGAAGCGCGTGCTCAAGCTCATACCGCAGGTCGGAAACGCTACGGCGAATCGAATCTGGGAGCGCATAGCTTTTGCGGCGGAGCCGCTGGCCCTGGTGCGCCAAACCGATTTCGACGCGCGGCCCCGCGCGTCCGAAGGTTGGGCGAATTTCATACGACTTATCGAGCAGCTCATAAGCCCCGAAAATGTTGATCGCCCGGCGGCGCAGATCGCTTTGATACTTTCGAGCGGATACGAAGAGCACCTTCAAAATACTTATGAGAACGCCGACCTGCGCGCGGAAGACCTGCGCCAGTTGTCAAACTACGGGGCGAGGTTCGATTCTACGGAAGGGTTTCTCTCAGAGCTGGCGCTGGTCAATACCGAGCGGTTCGGCGCGCCGCAGGGCACCACGGCCGAAGACGTAGTTATGGGCGGCGACGAGGACGAAAAACTGGTTTTAAGCTCCGTGCATCAGGCGAAGGGGCTGGAATGGCGCGAAGTCTTTTTGATATGGGCTGCGGACGGGAAATTTCCATCGGCCCGGTCTTTGCGCGACGCCGAGAGCGAAGAAGAGGAGCGGCGCTTGTTTTATGTCGCCGTCACGCGGGCCAAAGACGAGCTTTATCTCTGCTACCCGCTTGTGGTGACCGACTGGTCCCGGCAGACGGTCATACAAAAGCCGTCCCGCTTCATAACAGAAGTCCCGCGCGAGCTGTGCGAAATATGGACGGTCGAAGAAGAGATGATCGGAGAAGGTACGGAAGAAAAACCGAAGCTTATTAATTGAGATTAGCTATTAATTCAGCAACCCGCCTGCGCGAAAACCAGTCCGATTCAAGGTTCTTTCAATAATATTTCAGCCCGGCTTTGCTAATAATCATAAGAATGAGGCAACTTATTCTTATGATTCTTTTGTCTGGACTTTTGATTATTGTGTGGAACTATAGTGTGAGAGCGGCGTTTGCATGTATCAAACAATGCTCCCGTTGCTCTGTGTAAGTAACTGGAAAAGATTGAAGAGGAGGAGGGGCAACAAGCCCCGTAAGATTTTAAAGATGGCTGCAATATTCGAGCAAATTAGAGGCGTTCACGGCCGCGCGTGGGAATGCAAGCACTGTCACCTTGTAGTTAGCGAATCCGAAACAATCGCGTATCACCTGATTGAAGGAATCCTTTATGGCTGGTGCGAAGCCTGCTTCAGCCAGCGAGCGACTACTGGCAGAGCCGAGTAGATTATCTGACTGATATATACATCATAACCTCAAAGAAGTGGCGCAAAACCTCCGCCTTGCGCCACTTTACCATTATATGAAATGGCGTTGCCTTGACGGGCGCACAGTTAGCCTGTAATTTACAGCCTTGCTGGATCATCAGGAGGCAGTGTGGAAACCGCCAAGGGTAAAACACGTGAAGAGACCATCACCCGTCTCGCCGAACGCATAGATAAATTTGAAAAGTACTCTCAACCGCACTCGCGCGTGATGGCAGAGCTTGCCGCGCGCCTGGCTCGCCGGTTAGGGCTTGGGCAATCCGACATCAACTCCATCGCCGAAGCGGCATTTCTCCACGACATAGGGCTTTATGCAATGAACCCCGCGTATCACGCGTCGCCCGGCCCGTTGAGCCTCGACGAGCGGATGGATTTATGGCGGCATCCGATCATCGGCGAACAGCAGATGGCTAAGCGCGAAGCGACCCGTCACGCTCAATTGCTCGTGCGCTGGCATCATGAATGGTGGAACGGTACGGGCTACCCCGACATGCTCGCGTTCGAAGACATTCCCATCGGGGCGCGCATACTTCGGGCCGTCGAGCTATACAGCGCGCTCATATCCGACCGGCCTTATCGCCCTGCGGCCACCGAAGAACAGGCTCTTGATGCGCTCGCCGTGTCGGCGGGCATAGAGTGCGACCCTTACGTGGTAAAAGCGTTGCTCGCGCTGCTCGAAGACCTTAGCGAGGCGGCGCGCGAATCTGCGCCCGCGCCCGAACCTGAGACAGAGCAACCGCCCCTTGCTCAAGAGGCTGATCCCTGGGTTGCCGGTTATAGCTCTTCGAGTACGGCTGGCGCGTCTGAATCCGCGCAGCAGCCTGATGAGCGGGCTCGGTTTGAACCCCGGATTATGGAAAGCGAGGCCGCTCCGCTCTCCGGGCAGGAATCCGAGTCTCGCGCCGCCGCTTCGCCCGTCGAGGCCGGGCAACAACCGGCACCCCCTGAATCGGCGCAGCCGGAGGCTGAACATCAGGAGCCTGAACATCAGGAGGCTGAACATCAAGAGCCTGCCGCGCAAGCTGCCCCTCCTCCGTCAATCGAAACGCTTCCCGCAATCGAGTTTCTAATCTCGCGCGCGGCGAAAGCGAAGGATTCGGAAGTAGCAGGGGCTTCGGAGTGGCGCGAGTGGGCGGGCAGCAAATATAACGAGAGGTCGCTTTTCGGGTTTGAGGCAAGCGTCTTGCGCCAGATAGACTTTCGCTCAATCGCGATACCGTTGTGCGGGAGAGCGCGGCTGGACTGGTATCTCAAGATATGGGGCAAGCTCGTTTTATCGAACGACCCGCGCGCCTGGGCTGCGGCAGCATCGCGCGCGATGGTCGAGGCAAAAGAGCTGCTCATGGAAGATCAAATCTCACGGTTGCTCGAAGACATCTACGTGCCGGGCGTAAATCTTCGGAACCTTCACCTGCGCCAGTGGTTCGGCGAGACAGACGCGTGGTGGATGGATAACCTGCGCCGCAACATCGATAATCTGGAAGATGAAGAGATGCGGGCGCAGGCGCTCGTGCTCGGTATGCAGACGGGCGATTACGCCTTATCGTTTCGAGACTCGACGCGCGAGCTGCGCCGCCCGCTGACTACGATCTTCTGGCGATTGGCCGGCCGTGCGCCCACCGGCCCGAAAGGGCATCCGCACAACCGCAGCTATAATCAACCGGCAGACGAATTCATAAAACGCGCGAAGGCCGATCTCCTCTACCTGACGCTGCCTCCCGCGCACAGCGAGATGGCAGGCGACGAAGCGCGCTCGACGTGGCGGGAAGCCTGGGTGCGAGGCACGGACGGGCAGACGGTTGATGAGCTGCTGGGCCTTATGAACGCGCCTCAATCCAAGCGGGCCTATCTTGCTATGGCTAATCGGTTGTTGCAGGCGGCCGGTCACATAAAGACGTGGGCAATCGGCTATCAAGAGGTCGGGTTGGTTTCGGCGCGAGACATCAGCGAGCTTATAAAAGAGCACAGGCCCGTTCAGGCTACATACTCAAAAGACCTGACAGAGGTCGCAGGCGGCTTGCGCAGTTACATCATCGTTGCCGAACGAGAGCGCGCCAAATAAGTGCTGAGTGCTGGGTCAGAAACCAGAGACTATGTAATACTGTGCTGATGTTTTTACCCGGGACTTAGAAGTGCTTGTTCGTCGTTACGTCGTTTGCTACACTTGTATCTCACCCCCAGGTTACCCTTAGAACGAACCTAATACGGGCCAGAGGAGAAAGCTGGATGAACAGGAATCGCAAGTTCATCCTCAGCGTCGAGGATGATCCTGACACACAGGAGATGCTCGCATTGTTGATAGAGCAGTGCGGTTATAGCTTCGGTGCGGTAGATAACTGTGCGGATGCGCTTCGCTTGATTCGCGAGAATGATCCTGATGCCGTGTTGATGGATAACATGCTGCCGGACGGAAACGGAATCGAGTTATGCCGCCAGGTGCGAAAGTTCAACAAACAGGTCCCTATCATATTCTTGTCCGGTTCCGGTTTCGGAGACGAGCGGGAAGAGGCGATACGATCAGGCGCGAATGCTTTCCTCACCAAGCCCTTAATGCTCGAAAAGTTTTTTGCGACTTTGATAGAGTTTGCGCCCGTAGCGAAATAATCGCTCGATCATCGTGTCTTTCTGTCAAGCTCAAGCTCGGCGGTTCCCCGGCGCGGTTTTATCATCGACCACAGTTTTGCAAGCACTCCGTGTAGCGCGTAAGCCGTCGCAAAGATGAGCATGAACCAGTGCGAGTAAAACCATATCCCGACTACGATCAGCGCCAGCAGAAGGATCACCATGCGCGGTTGCTGGCTGCGCGAGCTAAGCCACTTAAAGGTCGAATGCCGTATCGTTGACACCATCAGAAAAGAGAGACACGCCACCAGCACTATGAGCCCCACCGCGTAAGCTTTGCCGCCAATGACAATCGCGCGACCGAAAGCCGAAAACTGAAGACTGTTTACGTACGCGATAGGGGTCGGTGAAAAGTGAACGATGGCCGCGACCAACCCGCCGGCCGCAGGTATCGGCAATCCGACAAAGGCCTTCTTGTCAACTTTAGGGTTTTTAGGCGGAAGGTCGGGCTTTGTCTGCCGGGCCTGGACGTTGAATCGGGCAAGGCGCAGCGCCCCGCAGATAATAAAGAGAAACGAGATAGCCCACGCCAGCTTGTGCAACCCTTCTACCTGGCCGTAGCCCCATGCGTAAGCGAGCAGCGCGGGCGCAAGTCCGAACGACAAAACGTCCGCAATCGAATCAAGCTCGATCCCGAATTCGCTTGTCGCGCCCGCCATTCGCGCGATGCGGCCATCGAGGTTATCGAAGAGCCACGAGAAAGCTATATTGATCGCCGCGCGGTCAAAGTGCTCGGTCGCCCCTAAAATATTGTTTCCCGCAAGCGCCTCGACCCCCGCGAGCGATTCCATCACCGAGTAAAAACCGCAGAAGATGTTGGCAGTCGTCAGCAAGCTCGGGACTACGAATACGCCCTTGCGGAATCGACGCCTCATCTGTCGCTGTTGAACTATATCAGTCTCTTTGAGTCTATCGAGCATTTCAGTTTACTCCTATCGCCGGACCTGCGGTTAATCGCACTCGATTCTACCGATCACGCTCACCCCGCCCGTAACGCGCTCGCCGCGCTTGACCAGCACTTCGACCTCCGAAGGCAAAACGACGTCCATGCGCGAGCTGAACTTCATCAGCCCGAGGCGTTCGCCCAACTGCAAGCGGTCGCCTTTCTTTTTCCACAATACCACGCGGCGCGCCAGCACGCCCGCAATCTGGCGGACAACGACCGTGACGCGCGCCCCGCGAACTGTGATGATATTCTGCTCGTTTTCGACCGACGCGATGTCGCGTGACGCTACGTGGAACGCGCCCGGCTTATAGACTACGTCCATGATTTCGCCCGCAATCGGCGAGCGGTTTATATGCACGTCCATAGGCGATAAAAAGATAGAGACCTGGGTCGGGGAGTCTTTTACACCCGCGTTAACCGGCGCTACCACCACGACGCGCCCGTCCGCGGGCGAGACGATTATGCGGTCGTCCACCGGGCAGTTGCGATCAGGGTCGCGAAAGAAGAAAGCCATGAAGGCGGCCAGCAGAAAACAAGCCGCCGCCGCCACCCACCAGCCAAAGGCCGCGAATATGCCCGCGGGGATGAGGAATAGTATTATGAATGGAATGCCTTCTTTAGCCATCACTTGGATTTTAGATTTTGGATTAATAGAACACAGCCTGTTGCAGTATCAACAACTCATCAGCATCTGCAAACCAAAATCCAAAATAAAAAGGGTTACTCAACGTGCGCATATGAGGCGCGCTACGGATGCGCGACGACTCAGCGGTCGTGAGTAACCAGTCTTTCGTTTAGTTTATTAGCGGCCCGGTGCGCTACCGGCCAGCCGTGCAATCTCAAGCTCTTAAAATCATTGCCCCGCGGCGTGTTGTTGCTCTCGATAGCGCCGCAAAATGGATTCCATCTGGTCTTTAAGATATAGCTTTTTCTTCTTCAAAGTAGACTCTTCCACCTGTTCCTCAGCGTTCGGGTAATGCAGCGCGGCCAACTCGCTCAATCTTTTTTCGTACTCACTGTGTTCGTGCGCGAGCGCTGCGAACTGAGAATCATTGGCGAGAAGCTGCTGCTTGATCGCTTCGGTTTCTGACACATCCATGGGCATTTCCTCCTTATGAATTGGATTTAAAGACCAGCGCACTCATCTGCCAGAATGGTACTCGAAAATCCCCCCCCGATGCAAGAAAGGGAGCGAAGGGCCAGGGGGCGGGGCCAGGGTAAGAGCGCAGAGAAAAAATTGCCTCTGCTCTCCGATTTCCTGACCCCGCTCCCCGACCCCCGGCCCCTGTTTTTAATCTCCGTAGCTTTCGCTGACGGCACGCGCAGGTACGCGGAAACGCGCGAGCCACATTGCGAGCAGCCACGCGATTCCCGGAGTTGCAGACAACATGCCGGAAGCGATCATCATCGTGCGAGGGCTGAACCTGGTCAGCAACCACCCGCCGACGATCATAGAGATCATCATCATGGTAAGCTCAAGCGCGCGGTCCGTAGTAAACACGCGCCCCCGATATTCGTCCGGCGTCATGCGCATCACCATCGTCTCCTGCACGCCGAATTCCATGCCTATTATGAACCGGCTTGCGGCGAGAAATAGCGCCATCAGCACGAGCGTTGGCATAAACCCGGCTAACGAGAAGCATACCCCGTGAGCCACCAGTGACCACCCTATGAAGTGGCCCGCGCGGCGCTCGTCTGCCGCCCAGGCTCCGGCCCTGCGCGCGAGCATCATGCCCATGAACAGGCCCGCGCCGACGGCAGTAAATATCATCGCCACGCCCCAGTCGCCCCGGTCGCCTTCGCCCCCGGCAAAGACATGGCCGCCCATCTGGTCGTACAGGATGTTGTTCATCCCTCCGCCCATCGCCCAGCCTATGTTGACCAGTATGACTCCGCGCACGAACGGAGTTGACCAGACGTAATGAAGCCCTTCGCGCAAATCCGAAAAGAAGGTCACTTGCTTTTGCTCGACCGTGTGCACGTCGGCTGCGACCGGAAGCGTGCCTATCGAATCCGCCGGCGGATCGGAAACAAGCGCAGGACTTTCAAAAGCGACTTTCGAATCATCGCAAGCAGGCGCCGCCTGCGCGCGCAGCCGCTCTTGATAGGTCTTGCGCATAGCCGAAGCCGGTATCGGCGCTATGCACAGGGCCGACAGAACGAACGAGAGCGAATTGACGATAAACGCCGCGTCATAACCGAACTGCGCGGCCGTGATGCCGCCGAGGGCCGCCCCCAGCGTGAACTGCAGAAAGCGCGTCGACAACATCATCACGTTTGCGGTCAACAGCTCTCCCTTATTAGCCACATTAGGAAGCGCGGCATTCTTTGACGCCTCGAAGAATGTCCCGAGCGATGACTCTAAAGCGGCGCACGTGAATACGAACCACAGCGAGCCTACTCGTCCGGCGGACAAATACATAAGCGCGATGACGGCGCGCAGCAAGTCCGTGGCGATCAATATATGCTTGCGCGAGCGGCGGTCTACAAAGACGCCTGCAAACGGCGCGACTATCAAGAACGGCAGCATTCGCGCGAGCATCAGCCCCGTAGTAGCCATCGCCGAGCCGGACATCATTCGCACGAGGCCGAGTTCGGCAATGAATGAGAACCAGGTGCCAAGCTCGCTTATCACCTGGCCCGTCCAGAGCCGGCGAAAATTCTTATTGTCTCTTAGCAATTTGCTGTAAGTTACTGACGACATGATCAACTCCGCTATAATCGTCAATCGCGGGCACCGGCGTTTGGCGATAATCTATTCCGCCTCACTGATTCAGGGATCGAAAAACCTCGCAAAAAACTGAAAGCCGCCAGCATCAAGTTGACGCTGGCGGCTTGCGCGCTTGACGCTATAAAACTGGTTATGTGGCTTTGACCTTAGTTTGGTCGATCCCGATTAAAGGCAGGACGGGGCAGAAATCCCACGTGCCTGGGGCCTCAAGCCGCGCTCCGAACGCGGCGCCCTGCGTCGCGCCGGGTTTGGCGAGCATCGGAATCCGGTGAGTTTTTGCGAGAGCATCTCTCATACAAATCGCCTCCGCATTAGTCGAGCGGATGTCTGAGAATAAACCAGCTTGATTTACATGTCAAACAAATTCATCTCTACCTCATGACGGGATGTTACTACGCCCGGGTGTCACAAGTCGCCACCCGTGTGGGTGGGAAATTCTCATTGCCGGACCAGGGCGTCTCTCATCTAAGCTTGCTCTCTTTGCATACGCTCGATTAATCGGTTAGGATTTCCAGGCTATATGAGAAAGATAGTCGAATGCATACCAAATTTCAGCGAAGGCCGCCGCACGGAAATTATCAACGAGATAGTCGCGGCGATAAAAACAATTCCCGCCGCAACATTGCTCGACCGCGAATCGGACGCCGATCATAACCGCTCGGTCGTAACCTTTGTAGCCCCGCCCGACCGCGTCGTCGACGCCGCGATTGCGGCGGCAAAAAAAGCGGCAGAGTTGATAGACCTCAACCAGCACAAAGGCGAGCACCCGCGAATGGGCGCGACCGACGTGATCCCGTTCGTGCCTATCTCGGGCGTCACGATGGACGACTGCGTCGCGCTTGCGCGCGAGTGCGGCGAGCGTATGTGGCGCGAGCTTTCAATTCCCGTTTACCTTTACGAAAAAGCGGCGACGCGGCCGGAACGCGAAAATCTCGCGGCGATTCGCAAAGGCCAGTTCGAGGGCATACGCAACGAGATAGAGACGAGCGAAACTCGACGGCCCGATTTCGGCGAAGCCCGCGTTCACCCCACGGCAGGCATCACTGCCGTAGGCGCGCGGCCTCCGCTTATCGCCTACAACGTCAATCTAGGCACCGCAGACATCGAGATTGCGAACAAGATCGCGCGCGCCGTCCGTCACCTGTCGGGCGGGTTGCGCTACGTGAAGGCGCTGGGGTTCGAGCTTAAAGACCGAGGCATCGTGCAGGTCTCTATGAACATGGTCAACTACGAAGGGACGCCGCTTTTTCGCGCCTTTGAGATGATAAAGCGCGAAGCCGAGCGGTACGGCGTCCCCGTGCTCGGCTCGGAGATCGTCGGCCTCGTGCCGCAGGGCGCGCTAAACGCGGTCGCGGATTTTTATCTACAGCTAGAAAACTTTAGCGAGGATCAGATACTTGAGCACAGGCTCGAAGCGACGATGGAGGACGGGATAGAATGAGCGATGCGAACTCACCGGCCGCGAATAAGGCTCCAGGAGCCGATTCCGTGGCTTCATTCTCTTTGTCCGACGCTCTGGGCGCGTTCGCGGAGCTTGTCGCCGAAGGCACCCCCACCCCGGGCGGGGGCAGCGTCGCGGCACACTGCGGAATGCTCGCCGCCGCGCTCGGTCGCATGGTCTGTAATATAACCATCGGCAAGCCAAAGTACGCAGCCGTAGAAGACCGGCTCAAACAGATAAACGCGGAGCTTGAACAACTGGGGACGCGGCTGCGCGAATTGATCGTCGAAGACGCGGCGAGTTTTGAAGCCGTGCGCAGCGCGTACAGGCTTCCGAAAGAGACGGACGACGAGAAAGCCGAACGGCAGCGACAGATCGAATCGGCCACCTGGGGCGCGACAAACACGCCTTACGAAACGGCCCGGCGCTCGCTTGAAGTGTTACGGCTGCTCGCCGAAGTCGCAAGCATCGGAAACCCGAATGCGCTTTCTGACGTAGCCGTAGGCGGGCAACTGGCACAGACGGCTGTCAAAGGCGCTTACTATAATGTAGCCATCAACCTGGGCACGATTACAGACCGCGAGCGCGCCGCCGAGATTGAACGTCAAGTAAAGTCGCTTATCAAAGATGCCGAAGCGATTGCGCGAGAAATCGAGTCGCGTATGATGACTCAAACATAGTAATGAGTAATGAGTGATGAGTGACAATTTTTCACTCATCACTCATTACTCATCATTCATCACTCAGGCTATGCCTTACAAAGAGATTCAATTTAAGGTGACCGACCGCGTGGCGCGAATAACCTTTGCGCGCCCACCGCTAAATGTGCTGACGATCTCGATGATGAAAGAGATCGCCGAAGCCATTTATCGAGTCGGAAAGATGGGCGAAGTCTGCGCGATAGTCTTTGCTGCCGCGCCCACGACCAGAGCATTTTCGGCGGGCGTCTCTATTGAGGAGCATCGAGCGGAGTCCGTCTTTCAGATGCTTGATGCCTTTCATTCGATCTTTCGCGCGCTCAACGCGGTGTCAAAACCCGTGGTGGCATTGGTAAACGGCGCGGCGTTGGGCGGCGGGTGCGAGCTTGTAGCTTTCGCCGATATTGTTATTGCGGCTCGCAACGCGCGATTCGGTCAGCCGGAAATCAAGATAGGTACGTTCCCGCCTGTGGCCGCCGTCATACTGCCGAAAGTCGTGGGCGAAAAACGCGCGCGCGAACTCATACTGACGGGCGAACTGCTCACGGCTGAGACGGCTCACAATCTTGGGCTTGTCAATCACGTCGTTGACGAGCAGGAGCTTGAGGGGAAAGCAGAAAAGCTGCTTAACGACCTTCGCCAGTTGAGCGCGCCCGCGCTAGAGATGGCCCGGCGCGCGATGGTCCAGGACGCCACATTTGATGAAATGCTCAAACGCGCCGAAAATATCTACCTCAACCAGTTGATGTCGTACAAAGACCCGCAGGAGGGCGTAGAAGCGTTTATCGAAAAGCGCCCGCCGCGATGGAAACATAAATAAAGGATGAGGGATGAGGGATGAAAAAGATTCCATATGTCATAGGCGATCTCTTATTTTAAATTTGAGATTTCAAGTCTTTTTCATCCCTCATCCCTCATCCTTTCGGAGTTTTGATGTCTATTCCACTTCCGATTGAGATAAAAAAGACCGGCGCGAACGAGATTACCATTCGCTGGGACGACGGCCACGTGAGCCGATTCGCGATCAAATACCTGCGGTCCGAATGCTCTTGCGCGCGCTGCGTCAGCGAGGTGACGGGGATGCGCATACTCGACCCGCGAACTGTGGCGGAAGACCTGACGGTGCTGAACGCCGAGCACGTTGGTCGCTACGGCGTCAAGTTTCTCTTTAGCGACCGCCACGATGACGGCATCTACACCTGGGAGCGGCTGCGCGCGATCTGTCCCTGCGACGAGTGCGCCGCCAACCGCACAACTGATGGAAAGGAGTCAGAATGAAATTGCGCTTGTGTGTGGTCGCTATTTTACTTGTTGCGCTCGCCTGCCCGATTGCGGGCCTCGGCGCTGATCTTAAAAAGAAGGAAGAGGCTGTCGCTTCGATCGAAAAACACAAGGCCGAGCTTACAAGCCTCAGCGATCAAGTGTGGGCTTTTGCCGAGACTGCGTTGCGCGAGACCCGCTCTTCACGCTTGCTCGCCGATTACGCTGAAAAACAGGGATTCAAAGTTCAACGCGGCGTCGCAGGCATGCCGACGGCCTTTACCGCTACCTACGGCGAGGGGCGGCCCATCATAGGCATACTGGGCGAGTACGACGCGCTGCCGGGGCTTTCACAGAAAGTTTCGCCCGTTAAAGAGGCTCTTAAGCAGGGCGAAGCCGGGCACGGCTGCGGACATAACCTGTTCGGCGCGGCGTGTCTTGGGGCAGCCGTTGCGATCAAAGAGTTGATTCAGCAAGGAAAGCTCAAAGGGACGATACGCTTCTACGGCACCCCGGCGGAGGAGGCCGTGGGCGGTAAGGTTTATATGGCGCGCGACGGGTTGTTCAATGACCTGGATGTGTGTCTCGCCTGGCACCCTGATGATGAGACGCGCGCCGACACTCAAAGCTCGCAAGCAATCGTGGACTTTATAGTCGAGTTCAAAGGTAAAGCTTCGCACGCGGCTTTCGATCCGTGGAACGGGCGCAGCGCAGTGGACGGGCTGGAATTGTTTACTCATGGGTTGAACTTGATGCGCGAGCATGTGAAGCCCACGGTGCGGATTCATTACACGATACAAAAAGGCGGCGATGTTCCGAACGTGGTGCCTGAATACGCAAGGCTCTGGTGCTGGGTAAGAGATTCGAAGCGACAAGGCGTGGAAGAGGTGCTCGCGCGCGTGCGCAAGATGGCCGAAGGCGCAGCCCTTATGGCCGGGGTCGAATCCAAGCTCACGGTGCAAGCGGGCGATTACGAGATGATGGTCAATATCAATGGCGCAAAGCTTATACACTCGAACCTCACGTGGCTCGGCCCCATACTGTACACGGCTGAAGAACAACAGTTCGCCCGCGCCATTCAGCGCGCCTCGGGAGTGGAAGAGAAGGGCTTGAACGGCGCGATTCAGCCGTTGGAAGAGCAAAGGCCCGACCCCGAAGGCGGCTCGACCGACGTGGCCGATGTGAGCTGGATCGTTCCTACACTGCACCTGTCGGTCACGACCGCGCCGGAGGGCGCTCCCTGGCACGCGTGGCCTGTAGTGGCCTGCGGAGGGATGACGATAGGTCACAAGGGGCTTGCCCACGCCGCCAAAGCGCTGGCCGCGACTATGGTAGACCTTTTTGAAGACGCACAGACGCGCGAAGCGATTCGCGCGGAATTCAAAGAGAAGACAAAAGGGCACGTCTACAAGCCGTATATCCCTGCCGGCCCGCCGCCCGTGCCTGACAGCAGTTCGCAGTAGGCAGCAGAGTGGGGTAATAGTATGTTGCTAACCTTGTGCTACTACTGACATTTTTTGCGGAAATGGCCGGTCCAGGAAGCCGAGCTTCCCACGGGCTGCAAACCCGTCCGGGGGTCGTGTGAAAGCGCCCTATTCGGTTCGACTCCGAAGCCGGTCTTATAATCTGATCTTCGAAATTTTGAAAGGCGGCACACTATTACTCCACAACACCACTTTCTTGTCACTTGTCACGATTTGCCTGACACTGATATATTACATTTCCGAATGAACTCGCGCGTTTTAGTTCTCAACGCCTCTTTTGAGCCCATCAATGTTTGCACGGCGCGGCGTGCCGTCGTCTTAATTCTAAAAGGCGTGGCCTATGCCGAAGAGAGCAGCTCGTCGTGGCTGCACTCGTCGCGTTTTTCCATGCCAATGCCGTCGGTGATCCGCCTGGTCGAATATATTCATATACCGTTCGAGCGAAAGAGCCTGTCGCGGAAAAACATTCTGCTGCGCGACCATAACACTTGTCAGTATTGTGGCCGCGTTTTCACGCCGCAAGAGCTTACGCTCGATCATATAACTCCGCGCTCGCGCGCGGGGGATTCAACCTGGGACAACCTGGTTACCTGCTGCCGCTCGTGCAATAACCGCAAGGGGGACCGTTCGCCCGAAGAAGCAGGCATGCGCCTGCTCAAGCGCCCGCAGGCATACAATCTCCACGTAAATCGCCAGATAATTCGTTATCTTGGTCGCGCTGACGAATCGTGGCGAAAGTATCTATTCTATTGACGGATGAATCCACACACCGTTTATTCTTCGTTTACTTGACTGAGGCTGGCGAAACATACATCATAAGTCTTTATTCGGCCAGTGAGTAAGGTCGTCCTGTGCGCGCGACACCACAATAAGCAAGGGAGCTAATCTCTCGGAGCCGGTAGAGATCGTCTGAGTAATGAACCCATTCTTACAGGCCCTCATCGAGATTCAAGAAGGTACATTAATGGCAGGGCGCGCATTCGGGCGTGCGCTCAAGCGGCCATATTACTTGCGCGAAATCATCGTCCAGATGGACACGATAGGCGTCGGCTCGCTCATGATAATAGTGCTTACGGGCGTGTTCACGGGCGGCGTTCTGGCGCTTCAAACTTCCTCAACGCTTAAGACTTTCGGCGCGACGGGCGTGACGGGCACGCTCGTCATGACCTCGATGGTGCGCGAGATGGGGCCGGTGCTGGCCTCGCTGATGCTTGCGGGTCGGGTCGGGTCAGCCATAGCCGCCGAGCTTGGCTCTATGGTCGTCAGCGAGCAAGTAGACGCTATGCGCGCGCTGGGCACGGACCCTATCAAGAAGCTGGTTTGGCCGAGGATTTTTGCCTTGATCATAATGACGCCGGCCCTGACGCTTATCGCGGACATAGTCGGCGCGGTCGGAGGCTGGGCGGTCGCCTCGGCTTTGATGAACGTCGCGAGCAGCGTCTACATCAGTTCGGCCAAAGACGCGCTGACTTACAACGACATCATCGGCGGGATGATGAAGCCTGCCGTCTTCGGTTTTATCATCGCCGTAGTGAGCTGCCGGTCAGGTCTTCGCACGCACGGCGGCACGGTCGGCGTGGGCCGCTCGACGACGCAAGCCGTCGTCTTATCGGATATCTTGATACTGGCATCCGACTTTTTCTTGTCGAGGCTGATACTGGCCTTTAGTTAGTGATGAGTGATGAGTGAAAACAGTTACTCATCACTCATTACTCATCACTCGTCACTCGTTATGTCTGAAGCGATAAACGGCGCAATAGAGTTTAAGAACGTCACCATGTCTTACGACTCGCGCGTGATACTCGACGACGTGAGCTTTGTCGTCAATCCGGGCGAGACCAAGATAGTGATGGGCGGGTCGGGAACCGGCAAATCGACGATATTGAAACTGGTGCTCGGTTTGATCAAGCCCGACGCGGGCAGCATTTTAATTGACGGCGAAGAGATCACAAACTACTCCGAACAGGAGATGATCACTGTGCGCCGCAAGATCGGTATGGTGTTTCAGGAAGGCGCGTTGTTCGACTCGCTTTCGGTCTACGAAAACGTCGGGTTCCGCCTGTTCGAGCAAGGCGTTCCGGAATCCGAGATCGAAGACACGGTCCGCCGCATGCTCCGTTTCGTGAATCTGGAGCAGGCTATCAATATGATGCCTTCGGAGCTGTCGGGCGGGATGCGCCGCCGCGTCGGCATCGCTCGCGCGCTCGCCACCAGCCCGAAGCTGGTGCTGTTTGATGAGCCGACCGCAGGGCTTGACCCGCCGACCGCCCGCACGATACTTGAGCTGGCGATGAAGCTCCGCGACCTTGAAGGCGTCAGCTCTATTTTTGTTACTCACAGGCTGGAAGACATAAAGCTTATGTCCTCAAGCTACGCCACGATCAACGAGAGCGGCGAAGTCGAGTTTCAGCAAGAGGAAGGGAACGTGTGCTTAATCAACACTCGGTTTATAATGCTTAAGGAAGGCCGGGTGATTTTCAGCGGGACCGACGAAGAGTTATGGTCGTCGTCGGACCCTTACATGCATGATTTCTTTCGAGAATGATCGGCAGGAATCAGGACATCCGAGATTTCAAATTTCAAATTTGAAATCTCAAACCCTGCCAGTGGAGGCGTTATGGCAAGAAAGAAGACCACGCTGTCTGAGCTTCGCGTCGGCATACTTGCGATTGCGACTATTGTGATCCTCATAGTCTTCATACTGTCGGTCACGGGCGACATATCGCTCTTCAAAGACACTTTGACCTACAAGACGCGGTTCGCCGCGGCCGAAGGGCTTAAGAGCGGCGACGAGGTGCGGCTGGCCGGGAAGCGCGTGGGCAAAGTTGAGAGCGTCGATTTCGGAGACGTGCCGGCTACTGAAAACGAAAAGCCCATAGTCGTTACCCTGACCGTTGACGGCAAAGAGGTGCGCGACCGCATCCGCACCGATTCAAAGTCTGTGCTGGGGCAGCAAGGTTTTCTTGGTGATCGCGTCATCGACATAACGCCCGGCACAAGGGCGGGCGACCCCCTGCCGGAAGGCGCAGAGATACCGAGCGCCGATCAAGCAAGCCTCTCGGCGGTTTTTTCGGGGGCCAGCGATGTGCTTGTGCAATTCAATGCCGTCGGCAAACAACTCCAGGAACTGGTCGATGACATTAACAGAGGCGAAGGGACTATAGGCAAGCTGCTGCACGACGACGCGCTGTACGTGAACCTCAACCGCACGGTGGTCGAGTTCCAGGCGCTCGGCAAACGCATACAGCAAGGCGAGGGCAGCGTCGCAAAATTTCTTAACGACCCGACTCTTTACAATGATCTGCGCGGGGCGACGAACGAATTAAAATATATCGCCGCAGACCTCCGTTCGGGAAAGGGGACTGCGGGCAAGCTGCTCAGCGACGATCAGCTTTACAACGAAGCGACGCAGGCAATTTCGAAAGCCAACACTGCGATTGAAAAACTTGACCGGATCACTGCTGAAATCGAAAGCGGGCGCGGCACTATCGGCAAGCTCATAAAGGACGAGAAGCTGCACGACGACCTGCAGGCGACGATTGCCTCTGTGCGAACGATCTCGAAACAGCTTGAGGAAGGGCAGGGAACAGCCGGGAAGCTTTTGAAAGATGAAAAACTCTACAACAACGTCAACCAGATGTCGGGCGAAGTGGTGAAGCTGCTGTACGACTTCCGCCAGAACCCTAGAAAATATCTGAGCGTTAAGGTAAGCCTCTTCTGATTTTGGATTGCGGACTGAAGAGAATTTGCAGGCGTATCGATCCGTGAATCCGCAATCGTCAAATCGGCAGTCGCCCGTCGAATATAATGTCGTCGCCGAGCCGGCGTGTTTTGACCGAAGAAAATGTGAGCGCGCTTGAGAGGCTGGTTATGCCGAGGTCGCCTATGGCTTCTAGCCCCTGGCCCATTATTTTCGGCGCGATGGCTATGACCATGCGGTTAACCAAACGCGCTGCTAAAAGCGAAGTTATAATCCCCGCGCCCCCTTCGACGAGCACCGATGCAACCCGCCTTCGACCCAGCGCCGCAAAAAGTTCTATGAGATTCACGCCCGCGCCGTTAGCCTCTTCGGGCAGCATCAAAACCTCTGCGCCCAGTTCTTCAAGCTCGCGAATACGCCCGGGGTCTGCCCGGTCTGTCGTCGCAATCAGCGTGTGGTGCGCGGCCCCTTCTTGAAGCACACGCGCGGTGACGGGTATGCGAAGGCGACTGTCAATAACTATGCGCAGCGGGTCGCGACCGTTTACGAGCCTGACCGTAAGCCTTGGATTGTCCGCAAGCACCGTCCCTATGCCGACCAGTATCCCGTCATTTTCGCGGCGGAGTTGATGCGCCAGGCGCAGCGAGGCAGGCCCGCTTATCCACTGCGAGTCGCCCGTGCGGGTCGCGATGCGGCCATCGAGAGTGGATGCGAACTTGACCGTCACGAACGGCAGCCCCGTGTTCGAATACTTGAAGAAGCTCTCATTCAGCTCTCGGCACTTCTGCTCGCAGACCCCGGTTGACACTTCAATTCCCGCCTGTCGAAGCAGGTCGAGCGCGCTTTCGTTGCCCGGCTCTACTGTGTGAGCTGCTGCGCCGACAACAACGCGCGCGATGCGGCTATCAATTATCCGATTGATAGAAGATTGCCGGTCTCGGTCTTCAAGCCCTGGCTCTATGTTCGTATAAAGCGTCGCGCCTTCGGCGCTCGGGCCTGCCCGATCAAGCCCCAGGCTGATGGCGGAGGCTGCGTTGTTTGAATTAGACAAGCCTTTCCCGACTATTTGATCGCGGGCGACCACAATCGCGGCGGCGCGCGGCTCGGACGAAGGGCGGTCTCGGCGGCGGCTCGCAAGCCTCAGCGTCTGGAGCATGTATTGTTTGTCTTTTTGCGTCATCGCTCGAAGCAATTCAGTTTAACTCAGCGGATTTCAAATTTGAAATTGCGGCGCGCATAAGCGCCGGGCACCCGTTCCGACGGGTCGCGACATGCAAATTTGAAATCGCTTTGATACGATTTGCATATGATTGTCGAGCTGGTTAAGGAATTCACCTTTGAAGCCGCGCATCATTTGCCCAACGTGCCGGAAGGTCATAAATGCGCTCGGTTGCACGGCCACTCGTTTCGCTGCGAGGTAGCAGTGCGCGGCGAGGTTGACGCTCGCACCGGATGGTTTATCGATTATGCGGAGATAGCCGACGCATTCGAGCCGCTTCGCCAGAGGCTCGATCATTATTATTTGAACGAGATTGATGGACTGGAAAACGCGACGAGCGAAAACATCGCCCGCTGGGTATGGGAACGACTCGAAGGCCGGTTGCCGGGGCTTAACCGCGTGACTATCAGCGAGACCTGCACAGCGCGCTGTGATTATTTCGGCGAGTAGCCGCTACATCAATCTGTAATGGCCCGAAGCGACTTTCTTACCTTCCGTCTCTGAAAGCGTAGCCTTGCGCTTGAGCTTGTTGGCGTACATCGTGCGGTCGGCAGTCAGCAACAGCTCATCAAGCGTATCGCCGTCCGTGCCAAAGCAGGCCCAGCCGACGCTGATTCCCAGGTAGACAGCCGCGTTATGGTTGCTGAAGCTGTGCTGGTCTATCGCTCGCTGCAAACGGCCAACCAGCTCGAACACCTCTTTGGAATTGGCCTGCACCAGCGCCACAAACTCGTCGCCCGCGTAGCGGCATAGAAAATCGGAGGAGCGAATGTGGCGGCTCAACATCTGGGCCATCTCTCTGAGCGCTTCGTCGCCTGCGTTGTGTCCCATCGTATCGTTTATCGCTTTGAACCCATCCAGGTCCATCATCAATACGGCGAAGCTGTTCGAGTGGCGCTCGGCCAGCGCAGCTTCTTCTTCAAAACGATGCCTGAGCGCGCGAGCATTCGGCAGCCCCGTCAGCAGATCGGTCAACGCCTTTGCTTCCGTCCGCTCGTGATGCAAGGCGTTTGCTATCGCGTCGGAAGCCAGTTTCGCCACAGCCTCTATCAATCGCAGGTGGTCCGCTTCGTATGAAGCAAGCTCTTTGCTGTACAGCGTCAGCGCGCCGAACATCTCGCCCTCTTTCACAAGGGGCACTGCGGCGACGGTGCTGTATTGTTCGTCCGTCTGTAGCTTCAACGCGTCAAAGTCGAGGCGCGGGTCGGAGTTGTGCATCGCTCGGCAGTTGGCAACAACCCACCCGGTTATTCCGCTGCCGAGGTTTATCGTCCTACCCTTAAACGCTTCTGCATTGCTGCCCGATATGTGCGCCGCCTCAAGCACGGTCGAGTTCGGCTTTTGAAGGTAAAGCACGCACGTCGTATAGCTGACTATATCGCGCAGGCGGGACGAAAAGACCGCGAACGTGTCGCGCAGGTCGAGGCTCGTCCCGATCGTCTGCGCTATGTCGTAAAGCGTTATCACTTCGCGGTGCGCGCTGCGGATGCTCTCGAATGCGAGCTTGCCGGTATCCCGCTTTTTCTCCGATACCGCAGGCAAGTTCTCTTCTTCCGGCTTGCTCGATTCCGATTGCATTTCGAGTTTTTGCTGTCGTATCTCGGCTTCGAATTCGGGCAGGTGTTCGAGAAAAGCAGCGACTATTTCGGGATCGTACATCGAGCCGCTGTTGGCCTGGAGCAGCGCAATCGCTTCGTCTCGCGTCATTGCTTTTCGGTACTGGCGGTCCTCGCACACTGCGTCAAAGCAATCGACTACGGAAAGTATCCTGGCCGTGATCGGTATCTGCTCGCCTTTCAACCCGTCGGGATAGCCGCGCCCGTCCCACCGCTCGTGGTGATGACGAACGACCGGCACTACGGGGTAAGGGAATCCCACGTGCTCCAGTATCTCTGATCCGACTATGGTGTGAACTTTCATCCTGTCGAACTCGGCCTGGGTGAGCTTGCCCGGCTTGTTGAGGATGTAATCGGGGACGGCGAGCTTGCCTATGTCGTGTAAGAGCGCGCCCGCCTTTAACGATTCTATCTCCGCTGCACTCAATCCGAACAACCTCCCCAGACCCGTGGCGTAGATTTGCACCCGGTGCACGTGATCGTGAGTCACCTCGTCTTTAGCATCGATGGCTATCGCGAGGGCCTCGATAGTTCTCAAATGCAGATCGGCCATCTCTTCGGCGTGAGTGATGGAAGATTGCACTTTGTCCAGATAATTTCTGTACGTGAGATAAGTGATCGCCAATATCGGCACGGCTATGAGGAAAGCGTAAAACGACAGGAACGTTATCAGCTTTATCACCAGGCAGGCCGCGACGCCTCCGGCAAAATACGAAACCGACGTCCAGAGGAAAGAGTCGCGCCACGCGGCCAAAAGATCGCTCTTTCCCCTCAAAGCGTTTACCACACTTATCGTTCCTGAATTGAAAACGTAGTGGAGTAACGATAAAGACAGGGCGACCATCGCCAGCCGGCCCAAATCGGCTTTCACTGCGGTCAGGTCTCCAAAAGTGACCGTAGAGATGGCGCTTGCCAGAAAGACCGACAGGCTTGTTACGGCGACGTTGAACGGCATCACTTTCCGCTTGTTCTTATAATGAAGCGAACAGATGGCTGCGTCTATTCCCGCAAGCACTACCGAATGCGGCACCCCGTAAAGCAGGATGGAGATGTAGATGAACATGTCGGTTATGGTAACGGTGCTCGATATTTTCGGGATCTTTATGTCCGTGCGCGAAGCTACGGCAATAGTCACGAGGCTCAACAGCAACCAGTCTTTCGAGAAGGGAAGGGTTATGACCTGGTAGAGCGCAAAGCCAAAAACGGATAATCCGACCACAGACACCCAGGCTATAAACAGCCATGATGCGCGATTGTCTTTTCGGGTAGAGTTCTGGTCCATGTCCTCACCTCATAGACGGATTGTTTTCTCGCTTATTAAAGATCGCGGGTTGAGAAAAAAGTCGGCCCAGCGCGGGGCTGAGCCGAATGATTTGTTCCGTCTTTATCTCACCATCGCCTATCAATCTGTTGTGCCTGCCCGAACTAGTTATGCCGGGAAGCCTCAATCCCCGCCGCCTGTATCGATGATAGAGGGCATCTGCGAGGTGGCGTCGCCGTTTAGCAGGGCCGACAAGCTCATTGTTGAAGATGTAGATAGGGGCACGGTCGAATCGGACAGCATCATCCCGTCGGCCAGCAGCATGCCGTCCGTAACGATAACGCCGTCGGCCAGCAACATGCCGTCCGTGACGATAACGCCGTTTGCCAGCGTCGTCCCGTCCGATTCCATTACCCCGTCCGAAAGCATCATTCCATCGGCCAGCATCATCCCGTCGGCCAGCATCATCCCGTCCGTGACGATAACGCCGTCTGTCAGTAGGACTCCCGACCCGTAGATGAGCTGGTACTGCTGCATCAAGAGAGGGCTTGTAATAAAGTTCCACTTTTGAAGTATGCCGCCGCCCCACACAAAAGATTGCCCGGCTATAAGGCTCGTCTCCGGGGTCTGCTGGTTCGGGACGAGCAGCGAGTCGCCCAGTTCGAGCCCCGCGAGGTCCTGACGAATTATCCCGGCCATCCGTACTGCGCCTTCGATGTTCAGTAACCCCGCGCCCTGTTCCAGGGTGTTGAACCCGGCGAGCGGCTGCGAGGTGTATTCCAGTACCGCCTTGACCAGATTTGGCGTCAGTTGCGGATTCCGCTGTAACAATAATGCGGCTGCTCCGGCAACTACCGGAGTCGCCATTGACGTGCCGCTCAAATACATCATGCCGTGCGCGGAATAGGAGCTGACCGTCGTGTCAAGTTCGGGGTGAGCTGTGACGAGATGGTTGCCGGGCGATTTCGCCGCGATGATTCGATTTCCCGGGGCAATCAGATCGGGCTTGATGAGATTGTCGTAATGCTTCACCCCTTCGGCGTCCGTGTAAAAGCCTCTCGTCGGGCCGCGCGAGCTATAGGTAGCCACTCCGTCATCCGAGCGAGAATCGGTCCCGAACGTGTTGGCAGCGCCTACGGTGATCGCAGACGGCTCTATGCCCGGCGTGTGTATAGCTCCGTACAGCTTGTCGCCTTCGGAGTTTTTGCCAAGATTTCCCGCCGCGGCGCAGACTACTATTCCGGCCTGAAAAGCTCGCCTGGCCGCCTGGCAGAGCGGATCGTCTACGTAAGAGTCGACAGCCGTCGAGCCGAGGCTGAGATTTAGAACTCGTATGTTATAAGCGGTTTTATTTGAGATGCACCAATCTATCCCTGCGACTGCGCTTGAAACCGACCCTTGCCCTTGAGAGTTGAGCACGCGGACATTGATTATACGGGCCGCCGGGGCGATGCCGGTGTATGCGCCCTGGGCGACGTGGTCGTTCCCGGCCGCTATGCCGGCAACGTGAGTGCCGTGGCCGAAAGGATCGTCAATCCTTCCTTCGCCGGTAAAATCTACGCTGGCGACTACCCGCGAGGAGAGAAAAGAGTGATGAGTAATATTTATGCCGGAATCGATAACGGCAATGCCGATGCCCGATCCGTTAATCGGCTGGCCCGATTGAGTGTACTGGCTTCTCGCCTGGTCCGTGCCCGTCGTCACTTCGACGTGGCCCGATACATTGGTCTTTCTGTCTAAAGAGATGTAACCGACATCAGATCGGGAGGCCAGTTGCCTCACCTGGCCGGGAGGAAGCTGCACTGCCACAGCGTTGAGGTTGGCAAAGTTTCTTTGTGCGCTGCCCCGGCTGCGCGAGATCGTCGATTGAAGCGCGGCGCTCGGCGCATCCGGCGTTTGAATGATTACAGCAACCGGCCCCGCCATGTTTTTATTTATTATGCTTTCAAGATCGCTTGAGATTTTGCGCTTCGGCGCAGGGGCTTCTTTCTTCTCGGCTTTGACAGTAGTTTCAAAGCCCTTAAAAGGAAACCCCGCCAAAATCGAAAACATCACAAGGGCGACGACGAGGAGATAAGCTTGAACCTTCTTTATTCTCATACTTCCCTCTGTCTTTCCCACCGGACTTCGCCAAATCGTTTATCTTTTTATTTCTATCTTTAGTCGAACCCTTGTGACGCTTACTAAAGAGTGGGGAATATTTCCCCAACCCATTAATCAACAAACGTGCCAGGAGCCGAAACGCCCTGAGTTTTCGGGCAGACAGGCAGCGCAAGGTTTGGCCCTTACCGCAAGGTCAGCCATAAGTAATGTATTTCATAAAACTTACGAAGCGCGTCTGGCGGAGATATATTTATTCGGGGCCGGCGATCTCAGAAATCATTTCGACTGTAAATTTTGTGATGGATTAGCCCAAGTCATCTTCGGTCAGAATGACTTAATAACCATGCCCGACTTTGGTCATTTTACTGTAATCGGCAAACGGCTAGAACCCGCTCGCGCACCCCGGCATGACAAGGCTAGAATGATAGCCAACGCATGAAAATCACGGAGATTTATCAGAGCATACAGGGCGAATCGAGCTATGCCGGTCTGCCCTGCGTCTTTGTCCGAACTACGGGCTGCGACCTCAGGTGCCAGTGGTGTGATTCGGAGTTTACATTTACGGGTGGCACGCGAATGACGCTCGACGAGATAGTGGCGGAGGTTGAAAAGTATGATTGCCGTCTTGTCGAGCTTACGGGCGGCGAGCCGATGTTGCAGCCGGAAATTTATGATCTGGCCTCGCGGCTGGCGGATCTCGGCCACACGCTTCTGATAGAGACCGGAGGCCACCGCGACCTTTCAAAGCTCGACCCTCGCGTGATTCGCATTATGGATTTGAAATGCCCCGCGTCGGGCGAGTGCGAAAAGAACCTCTGGTCTAACCTGGATCATCTGCGCCCTTTCGACGAAGTGAAATTTGTGATTGCCGACCGCAAAGATTACGAGTGGTCGCTTGCTACAATACGCGAGCGCGGCCTGGAAGACCGCGTAGGGCTTTTGATCTCGACCGCATTTAATTTTATTGAGCCTCGGCAGGTAGTCGAATGGATGCTTTCAGATAAGCTGCGGGCGCGGTTTCAGCTACAGCTTCACAAATACATCTGGCCCTCGGACGCCCGGCGCGTCTGAGATTTCAAATCTAATCCTTAATTCGCCCGAAGGGCGATTTCCCTCTGGCCTGCGCGGGCGGCGATATGCCTAGCAGCTCGGCTACGAGAGGAGCCACATCGATTGAGCGTATGGACGGTATCTGCGCGCCTCGCGGGAGCCTCGGCCCGCGAGCTATAAAGCTCGCGAGCATCTCGGGCCGTGTAGACAAAAACCCGTGATGGGCGTCCGGCACTTTTAAAGGTGTCACGACCGCGCCCGTAACCCTTTCGGCGGTGTAGTATCCCGGCGCAAGCTCGAAGTAAAGATCGCCGCCCGCAGGCCCGCCTATGCCGAGTTTCTCCTGATATTCTTCGGGCCGGAAGAAAGCAGTAAAGACGGGCTGATTTGTCTCAGGGTCGCGCACCGCCCTGAGCGCCTGTTCCGCTCGGTCAACTACTTCTTTGCGTTTTTCAAGCGGCACGATTCCGCCTTTCCAATCCGTCGTGTTTACCAGCACGCACAGCTTCAGGTGTATCGCCTGCGTGCGTTTAGTATCTATCGCGTTATTGCCGTCCAGCGCCAGAAGCCCGGCTTCGCGCAGAGCCACGTTTACGTTCACCTCTTTCTTGATAGGCGACATGCCGTGATCGCTTCCGAAGATTAAGTGCCCGCGTGGGCCGGCGAGGCGGTCAAGCAAAGCAACTCTCGTATCGATCGCAGCGTAGCCCCATCGGCGGAACTCCTGTATGCGGCGCGCGACCGCTGGCGCGCTGCCGGTCACATCCGTCCGCGCCAGACCGTACCACGTATGATCCATCTCGTCGGGATACGGACAGTAATCGATATGCAGGCGCGGCGAGTAACGGTTGTGAAACCAGAGGGTGAGCCGGTTCAACTGGCGTATGACCATCTCCATGCCTTCAAGGTAACGCCGCTCTGCTGTTCCGTCGCCGCCGTTGTAGACTTGCTTTCCCAGCTTCCCATCGTCGTAGATATAGCCCGGCCCGTTGCCTATAAAACCGCCCGCTTCCTTTAGCGCCGATTCGACAACCGATCTCGACGCCGCAGTGCCGTCATAAAGCGCCAGTTCGTGTATGTATGGCTGGTAGAGAAGAAAATCGCTGCCGTCCGGCGCAAGCTCAAAGAGTCGGAAATACGCGACCGTCGGCAGATTCTTATTTCCCGCCATCAGCCGTAGCCCCTCGCTGAAGTATCGCGCAAGCGCGCGACCCGGTGGTGGGATGTTTTCCGTAGCATGAGGCTGAACGCGCACTCGCGCGCCTTTCGGGTCAGCCGCGACGTACATAGCCGTGTACCCGCGCGAAGAAGACTGCTCGGCTACAAGCGCGCCGTGAAAAGTCACGTTCCTGATGCTCCAGCGGAATGCGCGCACGGGAAGCGATGAGCGCGGGAGCGCGGGTTTCCACTCGGTCGCATCTTCGGGCGTGACATTGGCCGGGCGGATCACTCCGTCGCGCTCGATATTCCCCGGCCCGTATCCGGTCACGAGTATCGGCGGCGTGGCAGCGCCGGGCGCGGTTGTCTGCTCGACGAACGGATAGTTTTGCGTTGACTGGTGAGCCAGGGCTTTGATTCCCTGACGCGCCGCCGTCACCCAGATAGGCTCGGCGTGAAGCAGGTCAGCGTCATAACCGCTCTTTCGCTCAAACGCCGTGTGCTCGCTCCTGGGTAAAATAGGATTGCCCGACGTGATGATGCCGCTCACGTCGCCGTAGGCTCCGGTCCACATAGCCGCGTGGCCTGCCGGAGTGATGCTCGGAAAAGACTGGATCATTCCGCGAGCCATAACGCCGCGCGCCGCAATGCTGCGAAGCGTTTTAAGCCCTCGCACAGCCGGGTCTTTCGCCCACATATGATAAGCGAGGCCGTCCAGGCTTACGAGTATGACTTTGCCCTGGCTGTCTGCCTTCGCACTCCTGCGGCTTTGAGCTTCGGCGGGCGCAACAAACAGCGTCGAGATGAGTAGAAAGAGGACGAGCTTTTTGGCGGGTGAAGTTAGAAAAGTTTTTTTCATAATTGGATTGAATGAGAGGCGCGAGCTAGAAAAGCAAAAGCCGTCAATTCGTCGCAAAAGGCGCAGAATAACGCAAAGCTCGCAAATATTTTTTGCGTGTTTTGCGTCCTCTTGGCGTTCTTTGCGTTGAAATTAGATTTCACCGATTCCAGGAATTCAGCCGCTCCAATCACATCCCCATAATGTGATAGCCGCTGTCAACGTGCAGCACTTCGCCCGTGACGCCGCGCGCCATGTCCGAGAGCAGAAACAGGGCCGCGTCGGCGACTTCCGCCTGATCAACGTTGCGCCGGAGCGGCGCGCGGTTGCGCATGTGCTCAAGTATCTTTGAGAACCCCGCTATGCCTGCCGACGCGAGGGTCTTGATTGGACCGGCTGAAAGCGCGTTGACTCGGATCGCGCGCGGGCCGAGATCCGAGGCCAGATACCTGACGCTCATATCGAGGGCCGCTTTCGCCACTCCCATCACGTTGTAGCCGGGGATTACCTGTTCGCCGCCCAGGTAGGTGAGCGTCAGTATGCACCCGTTGCGCCCCTCCATAAGCGGCGCGGCCTGGCGCGCGATGGCCGTCAGCGAGTACGCGCTTACATCCTGCGCTATGCGATAGCCTTCGCGAGAGGTGTTTACGAACTCGCCCTCAAGCTCTTCTCTGAGCGCAAAGGCTATGCCGTGCACAACAAAATCGAGCGTGCCGAACTCTTCTTTGATGCGCTCGAATACTGTCACAATCTCTTCATCTTTAGTAACGTCGCACGGCAGCACTATCGCGTCTTTGAGCGTCGAGGCAAGCTCGCGGGCGTTCTCTTCAAGCCGCTCGCCCTGATATGTGAGAGCTATCCGCGCGCCCTCTTCTGCGGCGCGCCGCGCGATGGCCCACGCCAGGCTGCGCTTGTTTGCCACCCCAAAAACGATGCCCGTTTTTCCACTCAATAACATGATGTTCCTCGGTCTTGCTTTATTGCCTTTTATCCGGCGTGAGCTTTACCGTCATCTCGCGCCCCTCGCGGCGTATACGGACGTCGATCTCTTCTCCGGCTTTAAGCTCGCCCAGCGCGTAGGTGTAATCGTAGACATTCTTAATCGGCACGCTTCCGAGTCTTACTATAAAGTCGCCCGCCTGCAATCCTGCGCGCTCGGCGGGAGAGCCGGGACGCACGCCGTCCAGTTTCATGCCGTCGGCCTGGTCGGAATAGTTCGGGACCGTGCCGAGATAGACGCGGAAGCCGCGCCCCGAAGGCCGGGTTTCAACCTTGACGCGATTGAAAGCTATGCGCTCAGGCTCGGTCGCAACCGCCAGGGCTATCGCTTGCACAAATTCCGCAATCGCGCCTATCCCTTCCGCGTTGATTTTATCCGCCGTGTCGGAAGGCTTGTGATAGTCATTGTGCGTGCCTGTGAAAAAGAAGAGCACAGGAATATCGCGAACATAAAAAGATTGGTGATCGCTGGGGCCAAACCCGTCCTGGCCTAGCGACAGGTTGAAACGATGTGCTTCAGTGCCGGCAGTAGTTAAAAGATTCAGCCTGTCTATTAATGGCTTCCACGCGGGCGAAGTGCCTACGCCGCCGATTGTAAGCGAGCCGTTGCGCAATCGTCCGACCATGTCCATGTTGATCATCGCGACGGTCGAAGCGAGCGGCACGCCGGGGTTCTTTGTGTAAGCGGCAGAGCCGAGCAGCCCTTCCTCTTCGGCCCCGAATGCTATGAAGAGTATGCTGCGCTTCACGCGCGCGCGGTCTTTGGCGAGCATACGCGCAAGCTCTATCAGGGCCGAAGTACCTGACGCATTATCGTCAGCGCCGTAGTGTATATCGCCTTCCGGTCGCTGTGCCAGCGATTCCGCTCCGCCCAGTCCCAGGTGATCGTAGTGCGCGCCTATGACTATGTACTCTGCCGCGAGCCGCGCGTCGCTGCCCTTGAGGTGTCCTACGACGTTCGAGCTGTTGCCGTTGACCTGAACGACATCGGTCTTAAACTCGATTGAGATATTTTCAAGCGCGAAGGGCGTTGCCGACCCGGTTGCGCGGTTTTCCGCTTCGGCGAGCGAAGAGCCTGCAGAAGCGAGAAGCGATTCGGCCACCTGGCGGGTTATGATCGCAGCCGGTATGCCTGCGCTTAAGAAATTCAAGTCGTGTCGCAGGCGGGACAAACGGTCCTCTTTGAAATTTTGCTCGGCGCTGATAAAGACGACTCCGCGCGCGCCCTTCTCGCGCGCCTTGAGCGTCTTCTGCTGTATCTCAAGTCCGGGCGCGGTGAACTCGGCAAATCGGCTATGCGGGTTATCGCCTTCGGGGCCGCCGCGCATCATCACGACGATCTTTCCCGTTGCGTCGAGGTTCGCGTAGTTATCGTATTGAAGCTCGGGCGCGCTTATTCCGTAGCCGACAAAGACCGCCTGGCCCGTTGCGAGGTCTGCGGAAGAGAACGCAAGCGGCATGAACTCTTCTCCGACTTTAAGCGCGCGACTGCCTGCGGCGCTCTTTATTTGAAAGCTGTTTTGAGCGCCGAGCCGAACGCTTGCGACAAAGCTAAAGGGCTGGAGAAAGTTGGAAGCCATTGGCTCAAGTCCCACGGCGCGGAACTCTTTTGCAATGTACTTAGCAGCTTCGTCTGCGGCAGGGGTTCCGGCGCGGCGGCCCTGGAGCTTGTCGGACGCGAGAAACTCCACGTGTTTGCGTATGCGCTCGATAGAGGCTTGCTGGTCGCGCGCGGGTTGCTGAAAGTAGCTTGCGGCGACTCTTGACGAGCTTGCGAAATCAGGCGCGGCCACGCTTGCTGACATCGCTGTTATGATTACCAGCAGACAGGCTTTTCTAATCTTTGTTAATGCTTTCATAATCAGATAACTCCGATACTTCTTTGCTGTTTCTTGTGCCAGGAAAATAAAAAGGTAACTAATGATAAATCATATCGGCCAGCGCGAATGAGTGTCAATTGCGGCTGGAACAAAGAGAAAGCATCGACAAGCCTCGAAGAGGCGAAATTCGATAGCACAAGGCAACGCCCTGTGTTCATCAGCGCAAACTGTAAGGGCGTCACAAAAATATATCGCCCTTACAGGGCTTTTTATATAACTTCTGAAATCTCTAATGTCTCGTCGCGCTTTTTGAACATTCGCGGCACGCCCGCGAGCAATCCTAATAACAGGATTGCAAGGATCATGGCCGGTGCTGCCGTGCCGAATGTTGTGCCGAGAGTAATCGCGCGCGCCAGTGAAAGAAATTGCGAAATCCCTATCCCGGCAAGCAGCGCCCACCAGGCCCATCGCTCGCCTCTGCGGTACGGTATCAGCACTATTGCCATAGACAACAACGCCGCGCCCAGCGCCCACGTCGCAGCCGTCGCGCGACGACCGCGAAAAGCTTTAACGGCTTGTTCGCCATGCTCTCCGCCCGCGAGCCTGATGTTTTCGAGCGTGACTGCGTTCGGGACCAGTTCATCGGTAGGGCCGAAATATGCGTTCGACATCGAGCCTGCTGAAGTGACCGCGATGCCAATTGACAGAATTAAGAGAATCACCCAACTTGCCAGGAACAACAGCTTTGAGCCTTTCATCGCTCCTCCTTTTTGTCCTGCTCGCCTGATAGACCTGCAAGCGCGACTTCAAGCAATAATATTTTTTTGATGCCTAAATAAAACGGCTCGACCCAGCACCACTCGGTCAGCGCGTGCGCGTCGCCGCAGGGCGCAGCGCCCGTAGAGATTGCCGGAAGCCCCGCGAGCAAAGCTATATTTGCGTTGTTGGACGCCGTGGGCGTGATCGTAACGTTTTCCATCCCGATGGCGCGGTGCACGGCCTCGCTCATTCTCACGGTGAACGACTGGCGGTTGCCGGGAATCTGCGCGGCGGGCAGCTTCTCGTCTATCAACTCGGTCTTTGCCTGCATCCCTACGCGTTCGGCCTCTTCCTTGACTATCCCGGCTATCTTCCGTTCGAACTCATCGATCAGCGCCTGATCGGTCGAGCGCAGGTCTACGGTAAACCACGCGTCAGCCGCTTTGGCGTTCACGACGTCCGAACCCCCCAGCATTCCTATGTTGATATTGACCGCAGGCTCGTCGGGCAGCTCAAGCGCGTAGATGCGGGCGATGGCGCGCGCGAGCGGGAGCGTGGCCGAAAAGGGCGGAGTCCTTGACCGCGTGTGGCCGCCCGGCCCTATGAAATGATGGCGATACCAGTTGATGCCTATCCCGCCGTAAGTCAGCCCTTCGAATCCGCCGTCGAGCGCGACGTACTGGCCTATGCGGTCGCGGTTTTCGGCCACAAAATATTTTGCGCCGCTCATCTTGGTCTCTTCTTCGACGGAGAAGACAAAGATCAGATCGGCCCTTGTTCTTATCCCTGTGGCGTTCAGCGCGCGAATGCTTGCGAGCAAAGCTTCGACGTTGCGCGTGTTGTCTCCGACGCCGGGGGCGAATATTTTCCCGTCGCGCATCTCGACTTTGATCTTGAGCCCGGGCTGAAAGACCGTGTCGAGATGGGCGTCAAAGATTACGGCCTTTGCGCCCCCCGTGCCTTTGCGTACAGCCACAAGGTTTCCTCTTTGATCGTAATAGACGCGGTCGAGCTTATAAGAGAGAAGCAATCGGCGCACGGCTTCGGCCCGCTCGCGCTCTTTGCCCGACGGGGCGTTAATCTCTGTAAGCGTCTTCCATTCCGTCAGTATTTGCGCGCGCTGGCGTTCGATCTGTTCAAACGCGCGCTTCATGTCAGTGCGTTGCATCAATCTCTTAGCTTCGGTCGTGAGGTCTTGCGCCGTCGCGGCGGAACAAATAAATGCTATGCACGCAATCGCGACTAATTGCTTTCCCATACTCGCTCTCCGTTCAGCGTGATCGATACGTTCGGCCATTGTAAAGGCGCGCTGGCGTGTGCGCAACGTGACATCAGAAGTGATGAGTGATGAGTGATGAGTGATGAGTCAGGGAATCGAGAAATACCATGCCTTACGACTTATCACTCAAAAAACTATTGAGGGTAGGCCGGGCAGGTATTACAATATGCATGAGCCAACAAGGTTGGTTCTTTCGTTAGTCATGCGCCGACCGGTGTCGCGACCGGTCGGCATTTTTGTTTTTACGTCTACGGATTGGCAGAGCGACGCGGGCGCGTCTCGCGGCGCAGCACCTCATCATTTGCGCGCGGCCGACCCGTCATACGCCACTCGATTCGCTTGATCGCTACAGTAGCCGCATCCGAAGTCTCTGCGCCCGATGTGCGCGCCACAGGCTCAAGCTCTTTGATAGTGGCCTGATCGCCTATGCGTCCGAGTATGTCTATGATCGACTGGCGAACAGTCTTGTTGCTCGCGCGAACGTAAGGGTAAAGGTCCGCGGGCGAGCTGATCTCAAGCAGGTATTCGCGCGCCTGTCCTTCCTGGTCCGTGTCCAGCTTGCGCACGATGTATTGCAGGTGGGCGCGCGTTCCCATCTGGTAGAGCGCCCAGTGCTGAGCCAGTTTTACGTCCGGGTCGCCTTCGGTCAGTATCAGCCTTGAAATCTGATCCGAATGACGCGGGTCGGCTATGCGCGCGAGTCCCTCGAATGCGTACTGGCGGCGGTTGGAATTCTTATCGGCCATGTTTTCAACAAATATCTGCTCAGCCCTCTCGTCGCCAATGAGCGCGAGCGCCCACAACGCCGCTTCGTCGCGCGGCGGCAGATAAGAGAACACCCCCCTGACTTTGCCCGTCAGCTTTGACACCGTGCCTTTATTTTGAGGCCCGAGCCCGTAGACCGAAAGCAATGGTTCGACCGCCGGGCGATACTTCAGCATCCCGGCTGCGATCATAGCCTGCGTTCTAACTTTTTGATTCGAGTCGCGGAAGAACGCCGTCAGATGCGGCCCCGCCGCCGGGTCGCCTATCTTTATGAAGGCGCGCAGCACTTCTATTCGCACGTCCTGATCTGCGGTGAGCGCGTCTGCCAGATGCGGTATCGCGTCGCTGCCGCGCAGCACGCCCAGCGCGCGGATGGCCGAGATCCTCACGTCGCGGTTTGTGTCGCCGCGAGCCGTCTCGCCAAGCGCACGAATAATCTCAGGGTCAACTTTCATGTAAGACTCGATTATCTCGTGGTCGCTCGTGTCGAGGAAAGGATTTAGCCGATTCCAGCCCGTGCGCCGGTTGGTGATGAAATCTATGTCGTGCTCTGTGTAGAGAGCGACAAGCGACCGCACGGCCATGCCGCGAACGTCGGGTTGCGTGTCTTTCAGCGCGCCGAGCATTTCAGGCAGCGCCGAAAAATCTTTTATCAGGCCGAGCGATTCGACGGCGGTGCTGCGCACCTCTCGGTCTTCATCCTTGCGCGCGGCTACGGCCAGCGCTTCTACGGCGAGCTGATTACGGATGCGGCGCTCGCCCAGCTTGCGCGCGGCGTCCCGGCGCGTGTCGGAGTTGGGACTTTTCAAATATGCCAGCAGCGTCTCAAGCGATTGAGTCTCTGCCACCGCCGCGCCGAACAGAGTAATGACGGCGAGCGCGACTGCAAAAATGCGCACGTGAATAAACCTCTTTGAAGGCATAGCAAAACTCCTGATGATTAGGTCTGCTCCCTGGGGCTTGCACACAGGGCCGGTGGGGCTATAAGTGGGGAACCTGTCTTTTGTCGAAGTCATTGTTGCCCCGATTGCTGATTGAAGTCAAGCTGCAATGAGTGTGTTGAGCCTTGCCCGCGCGAGCACGGCCTCCGGCTCGGCGGCGAGAGTCTCAGGGTTGATGATGGTGGGGCGGGATAGGTTGCCAGCCTATTGCTCGCGTTTCAATTTGGGGAGCCGTTGGCGATCCTTAAAAAAATCTTTCCACAGGTCGCCTCTCTTCTTGAGCCGCGCGGGGACCGTCTTGATAGTGAACTCGCTGATCTCGATGCCTCTGGCAATCTCGCGCCACGTCACCGGCGTTGAAACCGTAGCCCCCGATTTCGCGCGCACGGTGTAAACCGAAGCCGCAGATTTTCCGCGAGCGTTCTGCTGCCAGTCGACATATATTTGATCTTTCTTGCGCTCGGCAATCCTTCGTTCGACAGTCGCTATCCGAGGCTCGCGTTCGGCCACGCGGTTTGAAACCTCTTCGGCGAACCCGGCCACCTCTTCGTACGCGTAGCGTGGGGTGAGCGGCACGTAAATATGAACGCCCGATGAACCGGAAGTCTTCGGGTAGCCGGTGAGCTTCAAATCTTTCAATATGTCGCGCATCACGAGCGCGACCGCGAGCACGTTTGAAAAAGGCGCGCCGTGCGGGTCAAGGTCAAAGACTATGTAGTCGGGACGGTCCAGATTCTTCACGCGCGAATGCCAGGGATGCTGTTCGATGACCCCTATGTTTATCAGGTAAATTAACGATGCCGTGTCGGTGTAAACGGCATAATTGAGCTTTCGACCCGTCTCACTTACCAACGCTTCGGTCTTGAGCAATGCGGGGGCGCTTTCGACATTGTGTTGAAAAAACATCTGCCCGCCCACGCCGTTCGGATACCGCTTGAGTATTGCGGGCCGGTCTTTCAGATAAGGCATGATGTAGTCGGATGTTTCTATGTAATAGCGCAGCAGATCGCCTTTCGTATGACCTTCATCGGGCCAGTAGACTTTATCGAGGCTGGTCAACTCAACAGTGTTGCGCCCGATCTTTACCGTCAGGTCGCCCGTAAGCTCGCGTCTGCGCGCGAGGTCAGCGAGACTGATGGCACCTTGTGACCTGGCCTTCGATTCAGTCATCGGTTGCAACGTTCACGCGGACCTGCTGAAACGCGCCCACAGCCCGTAATCTTCATACCCGCTCGGATGCTCTTGCATCCAGTTCCAGCTTGATTCAATCATAGCTCGCAGGTCTTCGGTCTGCGGGCGCCAGTTGAGCTGCCGTTTGATCTTTTCGCTTGAGGCGACGAGCGCCGCAGGGTCGCCGACGCGGCGCGGTCCTATCTGGGTTGGAATATCTAGCTCCGTCACTTCGCGCGCCGCTTCTATCACTTCGCGGACCGTGTGGCCCCGGCCCCCGCAGCCCAGGTTGTAAATTGCGCTCTGCTCATCCGTAGCGCTTAACGCCAGTACGTGTGCGCGCGCAAGGTCTACGACGTGGACGTAATCGCGCACGCACGTGCCGTCTCGCGTGGGATAATCGTCTCCATAAATTTCGACGCAGTTCCTTTTCCCGACTGCGGCCTGCAATATGACGGGGATGAGGTGCGTTTCCACCTCGTGCGCTTCGCCGAACCCTCGGCTCGCCCCGGCCGCGTTGAAACCTCGCAAGATCACAAAGCGTATGCCGTAAGCGGCTTCGTACCACTTGAGCGCGCGCTCAAAAACGAGCTTTGTTTCGCCGTAAGGATTTGTCGGAGCGGTCGGGTCATCTTCTTCGATGGGCTGTTTTCGGGCTTCGCCATAAACGGCTGCCGTTGACGAAAAGACTATGCGCTTAACATCGCAATCCTTCATCGCGCCCAACAGCGAGAGGCCCGCCGTCACGTTATTGCAATAATATTTTGCCGGGCACTGGATAGGCTCGCCGACCGGCGTGTGTGCGGCCAGATGAATGACGGCTTCGATGCGATATATCTTCAACATATCGCGCAACAGGTCGCCGTCAAGTAAGTCTGCCTGTATGAAAGGAGCGCCTTCGACTATTGCGCCGAGATGGCCTTTTTCAAGGTTGTCATACACGGCTACTTCGTGCCCGTCGCGCATCAACTCTTCGCTGACGACACTTCCGACGTACCCTGCTCCCCCTGTGACCATAACGCGCATAGGAATATTCCCAAATTGCTCATCGCAAGATGTGTGCCTATGTCCCGGACTTGCTAATTGGCGGGTTTAAAGACGGAAGACCAATTTTGAGAGATGACGGCTTGAAACGAATGAGTCAGTTTTGATTCTCGGGAAACAAAATGTGGACTGGCAACGGGTTTTTTTTAACCTTTCGGCGCGTAATAGCCCCGGCGGGAGCGTGTAGAAAACCCCTGGCGCGCGGTCGCGACGGAAAGCTTGCGCCACCGCCCGTCGCGCTTCTGGTTTGTGGAATAGTAAACGAGCGTATACTGGTTGCGGAGCTCATCGACTATATTGGTAAATCCCTCGTCGAGTTTGTCGCCTTGTGGCGAGTGGATATAGCGCCCGCCCGTCTGTTCGGCAAAATCTTGCATCTCCCTGCGGCCGCGTCTGAGGAACATAACTTCCTTCGTGCTGCCCATCATCATGTTATTGTCGATCAGGTCTATCGTATAAACGGTTACGCCCGCGCCGAGCGCCTTCTTCATCACTGAATCGAGCGAAGCCTTCTGGCTGCTGCTGTCCCAGCCGTCGGATATAAGTAAGATTGCGCGCCGCTTCTCTTCACGCCTGAGGAGCGCGTCAATGGCATCGCTCATGCAATCATACATTCGCGTGTTGCCTTCGGCCTCGGCCTCCCATACGTATTCGCTTATGTCGCGCGTATTGGTGAATTCTTGAAAGAGCTTCACCTTGTTATTAAAGCCGTAGACCGCCACCTGGTCGTCATCGCGTATGTGATCGATGAAAGAGGCTGCGGCTGCTCGCACCATCCCGAACTTCGTTTCCATGCTCGCGCTCATATCCATCAATATGGTTGCGGCAAAAGGAGACTCCTCGGCAAAAAAAGAACTGACGGTTTGCGGCGCTCCGTCTTCAAACACGGTGAAATCTTTATCTTTCAACCCGTGAGCGTATTGCCCCGCCGCGTCTGTGACGGTCACCGTTAAAACGACCAGATCGGAGTGCAGCCGGACCGTATCATCCTGGTCGGCGGATTTCTGTTTCGGTTGCTGGGTTGCGCTTGCCCCGGCGATCAGAAGTGAGAGGCCCAGGGCCGCGAGCAAAAAACGGTAAACTTGTGAGCGCGCGTTTGAAGCTTTGAGGCTTGGATGGGTAAGCATCGTATAGCTATTTTTGATCTTGAGAGTGCCGGATGAACTGAGCCAGATTTATCACTTCGTTCGCCTGTTCGATCACCGTCGCCGAAACCACGTGGCGAGTCTCAGCCATAACGGTCTTTGTAATCTTCCCGACCGCATCGCCTAGCTGAGCGATAGCGTCTTTGACGGACAGCTGCTTCGACTGGGACGTCTTATCGTCCACCTCTGAGCCGCCCGCGTGTCCGAGTATTCGCTTGGCGAGCTTTTCTATGGTGGCGAGCTTCTTGACGTCATCGGAAGCCAGGCTGCCGCGCTTATCGAAGCTTACGGTTACTTCATTCGACAGGTCGCCCAATTTTTTTACGTCTTCGAGGAACTTGCGATGCTCTTCCTCTGCGCGCGCGATCAGCAGCCGCGCACGCATCTCATCGGGAAGCGAAATATCTTGATCCGAAGTTGGAGGTTTGAGGTCGGGGCGCCCGTCCTGCGCGGCTATTGCAGAGTTCAAAAGTAAAGTAAATATAGCCAGCAGAAAAAATCTTTTCATCGTCTGCAACTCCGGCGCGTGTGGCGCTCACATCTCTGTTAAAAGTATTAACACACAATCTTGCGCCACTTCAAACCGCGCGACTGCACTTGAATGATCGCTTGAACGGAGGAGGCTTGCAAGTTATATATTAGAATATCTTGCGCGGGGCTGCGGAACCTAGTTCTTAAAAACGCGAGCGAGGTATTTCTCAGTCAAATACATCACCACGAAAGGCAGCGAAAAGATTACGGCAACCGCAACGGTCTGAGCCACATCTTCGTTTTCAAGCTCTTTCAATAGAGTCACGTGAACGGTCATTGCGATCAGTGCGAGCATGGCCAGCACCAACCCCGCAAAGCGATTTGCCGCCTGCCAGGTCGCGTCGTTTACCATCGAGCGCGGAGAGCCGTAGCCTAGAAACCAGCTTCTTCTGAGCCTCGGAGAAAACCAGAACATCGTCGCGCCGCCTAGAATGAGCAGCAGATCGCTTGCCATCAATAGGTATCCATAAACTGCCATGGCTATTTCAAACTTTCTTTATTTTATTGCGATTGTAGAAGGGGCCGATCCTTCTTGCCGGTCTGTATTTAACCTTATGGCAGCGGCTACGTCAAGAATAATCAATACTTAGAAGGATTTTACAAGAAATGGATTAGAACGGGGATTGAGGGTGCTCGGAAGGAGCAACGGAAATTAGCCGGGGATGAAACCACCGGGATTCATCGATTCAATTGACCGCGCCCTGGAAGGGAGTAGGAATCCTGCTCCCTTCCAGGGCGCGAAAGGCTGTTGGGCCTTGTTTCCGGTGGCTGCGCTTCGCGCGGCCTTCCGGCTAATATCCCTTGCGCCTCCGGCGCAAGATCATTTGAAGCTCAGATTAATTGCTCGTACTACTTTATTGAGATTAGCAATAATCGCCGTCCCAAATAACTCCTGTGCATACGCCTGGTTTATTCATTGCTTGCCTCCTTTCAATTTCGATTCTTTCTGCCGCGTGGGAATAGAGGATGATCTTTGCTCTCTATTCGCTTGATCGCTATGCCGGGAGCGTCGTCTCCCCTAACCATTATTTGCTCGCGCGCCGCGTGCTGGTCGAACATGTTGCTCCCCAGCATGCCCTGGTCGATCAGGTTGGATGACCAGATCGGTTGCACTGCCGAAGTGTTAGTGAACCCGCCCTCGTTGGTATCGTAAAGCCACCCGTCGGTGAGCAACCGCCCGTCGGTGAGCAAGCGGCCATCTGTAAGCAGTCGCCCGTCGGTGAGCAACCGCCCGTCGGTAAGCAGCCGCCCGTCGGTGAGCAATCGTCCATCCGTAGTTAAATAACCTTGCAAGAGGATGAACGAAGGCGAGACCTGCCAGCCGGCCGTGTTATATGTTCCCAGCCTGTAGTTCCTGTCGTAAAAATAGACCAGGCCGTGAGAGAAGAAAACGTTGTTGCCCCAGGGTACGATCTCGCCGGCTATGGTGCTTGTGAACTCGCCCGTTGACGCTTGCGACGAGTAGAGCAGTTGGTTCAACTGGCCCTGGCTTCGGATTAACAGCTGCTCCCCGGCTCTAGCCCTGTCCGCGTTGCGATCAAATGCCGAGGCCAGACGCACCGCGCCGTCCGCGTTCAGGTAGCCCGCTCCCTGGTTGAGCATGCTCATAAGCGGATTCGCGTTTGAGAGCGAGGGAAGCGATTGAGCCGTGAACTGCAATATCGATTTGACCATCGCGGGCGTCAGGCTGGGATTGGCGTCCAGCATCAATGCCACAGTGCCCGCGACGACCGGCGCTGCCATCGAGGTGCCGCTCAGCCACATATAAACGTCCTCGCCCTCGCGCGAGTAGACCGTCAAATTGTTGTTTACCGTCAGTTGGTTTCTATTTGACGCGACCGAGCGGATAAGTGTGCCGGGGGCTACCAGGTCGGGCTTTGCTACATAGTCGACCAGCGTCGGCCCTCGCGAGCTGTAGCTGGCAATCGTGTCGTCAGATCTGGGGGCAGAGCCTTGCGTGTTCGCAGCTCCGACCGTGATGACAAAGGGATCGTTTGCGGGGGCTAATATTCCGCCGTAAATCGTCTGTCCGTCCTCGTCGCGGCCAAAATTCCCTGCCGCGACCACACAGACTATGCCTGCCGCAACCGCCCGCTCGACCGCCTGGCAGAGCGGGTCTTTTCTGTAAGATTCGGTGACGCCCGCGCCTATCGAGAAGTTTGCGACGCGGATGTTATAACGAGTGCGGTTGCGCATCATCCAATCGATTGCGGCGATGGTGTCGCTGATGTGGCCGGTCCCGTCTCTCCCTATAACTCTGAGGTCAACCATGTCGGCATTAATAGCTACCCCGCCGTAAAAGTTGCCCACGGCTGTCGGCTCTTGCAAAGATTCGCGCCCGCTCCCTGCGGCTATTCCCGCTACGTGGGTGCCGTGTCCGTAAGGGTCGAAGCCGCGCCTGAGTTCGTCTGCGCTCAACTGCTCGCAGGCGACAAAATTCTGGCGAGCAACTATGCGCGTTCTCGACGGATCGTTTATTACCCTCAGGTCTTCGTGCAGCGCTCCGTTGTCGTATATGCCGGAGTCGAGCACGGCTATTGTTACGCCGTCGCCGTTGGGGCCTGAGGGCAGAGAGCGAACGTGGTCTCTTATCTCGCGCTCGCCGTGATTGCGGTCCATGCGGTTGTTGCCCAAAACATTATTGATGCCGGTCGTCGAGCGCAAAAGGTTAAAGTCGTAACGGTTTTGAAGCAGCGTAGTCTCTCGATCAAGGGTGATGTAAAGCGTGTCGTCGTCCGAAGCAACTTTGGCAAGTGCGCTCGCAGGCACCTCGGCAACGTAGCCTCCGACGAGCGGGAGCGACCGTTTGATTCGGCCTCCTTTAGTGATAAGTAAATCGGGGGCTTCTTGAATACCAGATCGCGTCTGGATGATCACGCGGACCGGCTCGTCCGAATTCAGGTCGGAATTATTAATAAGCGATTCTAGCTCCGGCGAAATCTTTGCGCTCGGTTCGTCGATCCCCCCGCTATTGACGTTGGCCGAAACTGCGTCTGTCATCGGCGTATAGGCAATGAGGCTGATTGTTATGACCACCGAGAGCGCCATGCTTATCACAGTTGTCAGCCCTTTACTTAACATCTTTCCTCCTGCCGCGATCATGTAGCCTGGATTGAAGGGAGCCAGAATCTTCGTGCGCCGTGATAAATACAACCCGGGTGCCACAAAACCAGGGTTTCGCTTCTCATTGTGAAATGTTGTAAATGCTGAGCTTATGGCGCGGCGGGATGTGGGCCGTATCAAGCCCGGCCGGGGGTTCGGTCAGCTTGCATTAGCTGCATTCGGTCAGAATGATTTATTGACGGCCGGACGCGCAGGATTAAGAGCGGTTACGAAATTGATACGAGGCCAGATCAAAATCAACGATGTGGCCGGCGGCTATGGGGCGATAATCAACGGCTTTGTGGCCTCTTCGGGCCAGGGGAAGAATAACGTTATGTGGCGTATGTAGCTGCGCGAACGAACAGGGTCCGCGTCAGTGCGCCGCGCGTGAGCGCGCACCGTGTCGCGCACGTATTTCAGGGCTTTAATTATCTCGCCGCGCCGCAATCGCTCTTCGGCGCTCGCGCGATTGTTCAATCCTTCAAACCCCTCGCGTATGCGACGGCCCACTTCCTGTATGCGCGGCGACGGGGCGCGGTGCTCATAAATGACGCCGCTCTCTTCGGTCTCGAAATTCTTGATAGTGTTTTCGATCGCGGCGATCACCTCTTCGTCTACCAGGTCCTTAAGAGCGGTTCCGTCCGTGCCGCGCTGCGCTGCGACTATAGCGCCTTCGATCAAATAGAGGGCGCTCAGAAACCTGTCGTCAAATCGAGGGCTGGGCTTGCCCTCGGCTGCAAGCTCTCTCGTGCGAAGCTCGCTTTCGCGCTCTCCCGCTTGCGTGCGCGCCGATTGCAGGTACTGGCAGGATTCGGGGCAGGCCAACTCTATCATGCGCTCTTCGGCGCAGCAGATAGGGCATATCTTAGTCCTCAGCGCGGGGCAATAACGCTTTGCCGTTCGCTTGTTGCATACCGTGCAGGAAGCCATAAAGAATAATTTAACACGTCGAATCTAATCATTGCATGCCGAGCCGCGCAACTGAATCATTCTTGTCCGATTAAACGCGTGTTCTTGCAAATAATGTTGTCCAAACGGCGTAAAGCCGCGCCTTTTGAGTTAGCAGCGAATGGCCTGACGATTGCAGGAGACTACCGGGTAATATTCTATCTTAAGGAAGGTGCGAGTGTATTTATCGGTCTTATTTGCAGGTTCGTGGGCTTATTCGATATTTGCTTTTCTTCGCAGCCTCGGCGCAGTCGGGCTTTTTCTGCTCGGCATACTCGATTCGTCTTTCCTGTTTTTGCCCTTCGGCAACGACCTGTTGTTGATCGCACTTATAAGCTCGAACCGCTCCGGCCCGGAGTGGATTCTTTACGTGCTGATGTCGTCTCTAGGCTCGGTCATCGGCGTGTTGCTCATAGACCTGATAATGCGAAAGGCGGGCGAGAAGGGGCTGGAAAAATTCGTCAAGCCGAAGAAGATCGAACGTTTGAAGCGAAAGATGGAAAAGAAGGCCGGATGGGCCGTATTCTGGGCCACCCTGATGCCGCCGCCCTTTCCGTTCACTGCGGTCGTAATGACGGCTGCGGCGTTGCAATTCTCGCGCAAAAAAATATTGCTCGCGGTCTTCTTTGGCCGCCTCCTACGCTTCACCATCGAAGCGATGCTGGCGATCTACTTTGGCCGAAGGATTCTGAGGTATTTGAATTCTGATGTGATGGAATATTTCGTTTACGGATTTCTCATCATCGCCGTAATCGGCAGCGTCTACTCGATTCGCAAATGGATCGGCACAAGCAAAAGCTCTCGCGGCTTGCGCCCTCGCGAGGCGGATTGACTATGCCATCAGATTGACTATGCCATCAGGCCGATAGCCCTGTGCGAATCACTCGCTCTATCGCGTCGCAGAAGGTATCCACTTCTCTTAGCGTGGTGTAGACGTTGGGCGTTATTCTGATCCCGCTGAACTCTTTATGAACGATCGGCGTGGCGAGTATTCGGTGGTTGTCCCAGAGGTGCCCTGAGAGCTTTATAGGATCGATTCCGTCAATGCTCATGTTCGCCAGCCCGCACGACTGCGCCGGGTCATAAGGCGTCAGTATTCGCACGCCCTTTTGCGTTTCGAGCCGCCGCGCCCATCGGTCCTTCAGGTAACGGAGCCGCGCCGCTTTTCGCTCCGCCCCTATGCCTTCGTGAAACGTGAGAGCTTCGGCAATCGCGTTGTGATTGGCCGCCGGGTGCGTGCCGATCTCTTCAAACTTGCGAATGTTGTCGTCCTGGCTTTTATCCGCGGCCATCAACGGCCACAGGTTTTTGATCTTCGATTTTCTGACGTAAAGAAAACCTGTGCCGTGAGGCGCGAGCAGCCATTTGTGCAAGCTCGTGCCGTAGTAATCGCAGTCCAAATCCGAGTGCTTGAACGGGAAATGCGCGAACGCGTGCGCGCCGTCTACTATGACCTCGATTCCGCGCTCGCGTCCCAGGCGGCATATCCGCTTTACGGGAAATATCTGCCCCGTCAGGTTAGTTATGTGACATACCAGTATAACTTTTGTGCGGGGCGTAATGGCGCGCTCGAACCGCTCGTACAGATCGTCCATCGAAGGTGGCGGGACCGGAAAAGAGATCGTATTGAGCTTTATCTTTTCGCGCCGCTCGCGCTGCTGCCACGAAGTAATCATCCGAGGATAATCCTGGTTCGTAGTCAGCACTTCATCGCCCGGTTTTAGGTCCAGCCCGAAGATGCATATCTCAAGCGACTCGCTGGCGTTGCGCGTTATAGCCATCTCTTCCGGGTCGCAACCGAAAGCGGCTGCCAGGTTTCTGCGCACGCTTTCAATCTGCGGCTCAAGCACGCGCCACATGGTATGAACCGGCGCTTCGTTCGAGTATTCGACATAACGTCGCATCGCGTCCTGCACGATGCGGGGCGAGGGGCTTACTCCGCCGTTGTTAAGATTGATTATCGAGCGGTTGACGGTGAAAGCCTGTTGAATCTCTCGCCAGAAATCTTCATCCGCAGCAAGGCTGCCGGGCGCGGCAGTGCCCGCCGCTCGCGATGCCGCAAATATTTTTTCTATGCCGCCCTCGCCAAATGAGGCCGCAGCCAGGCCCGCTGCCGCGCCCATTGACCGGAAAAATCTTCGCCGTGTAAGCATGCGTTCGCCCTCCTGAATGCGTGGAAGAACTGTTATGAAGGATTGGCGATTTTATCACAAACAAGCGCGGGTCAACGAAACAAATCCTGCTCAGGCGGGCGAACAAGCTCGCGGGCCGAAGCCGCTCGCGCTTCGTAATCGAACCCGCGAATTATCACTACCGGGACGCCCGCGCTTTTTTGCATCACAAGCTCTGCCGCCGAAGCAAGCTCATCGGCTACGGCGATGACCGTCACGCGGAGCGGGCGGCCATGAGAGTCCACCTGACCGCGATAATCGATCAGCGGAGCGATCCCCGCGATTCCAATGGCGACGTTGGCGATGCCCTCGCGCCACGGCCTTCCAAAAGTGTCCGAGACGATAACCGCGACGCACACTTTGAATGCTTGCTCAAGCGCGGCTTGAATGAGCCGCGCCGAATCATCGGGGTTTTCGGGTAGCAGCGTAATCGTACCTTCGGCAACATTGGAAGCATCAACCCCGGCGTTTGCGCACACAAACCCGTGGCGAGTTTCGCAGATAATCACGCCCCGTTCCATCCGCACGATGCGGCGCGATTCGCTGAGGACGGCTTCGACCATTCGAGCGTCTTTATCGAAAGCCGCAGCCCACTCGCGCGCAAGCCTCGACGGGGTTATCCGGTCGAGCATAATCACGCGTCCTTCGGCTTTCGATACCACCTTTTGCGCGATGACGATAATGTCTTTATCCTCGATCTCGATCCCCATATCGCGCACGGCGCGCACGATGAGCGACCCCAGATCATCACCGGCTGCTATTTCGGGTATTCCCTGAACTCCGATCAGTCGAATCTCACAATCAGGCATAGACTTTGATAATCTCAAATTTGAAATCTCAAATCTTAGATTTCAGTCGCGTCAATCTCTCTTCTATATTCATCCGGGCAAGCGCGTCAAAAGCTTCGGTGCCGCGCCCTCGCTCAAGCAAAAGCTCGATGTCCGCAGGCTCATCTATATCAAGAGCGATGCGTGCGTTTTCAACGATAAGAGACTCGACGCCGACGCGCGCGGCTTCTTGTCCGTGGAGCCTGAGCGAGTCCGGCCCGAATCGCGAAGGGAATAGATCGGGCGGCGTGCGCATAATGGCGTTCGTGCCTGTCCCTTCACGTGAGGGCACAAGCGCCGCCCCAGGCCGCACGAGATCAATCGCGAGCAACTCGTCAATGTCTTCCGCTTTCACCGTCGGTATGTCCGCAGGCAGTCTCATCACCGTATCAAAGCCGCTTTCCGCAAGCCTCCGCGAAGCCCAGTCGACGGACGCGCTCTCTGAAATTTGGGACTCTTCTATTAACACGTCCCAGCCTGACGCCCGCGCACGCTCGATTGCCGGGGCGAAGCTAGTCACGATCACAATCCTGTCTGCCTGTTTACAAGAATCGACTGCGCGGCACACGTCTTCAAACATCGCCCAGGCAAGCCGCGCGCGCTCTTGTGCCGAAAGCAACTCGCTCAACCGAGTCTTGCCGCGCGCAGGGTCTTTAATTGGAATTAGAAGAGCTTTCACAAATAACTCAAGACCGCTTCGGCCAATCGCCTTTTGTCTTCGATGGAATTCATCACTGTATTGGCAGTCATCACGCGCAGGCCGAGCGCTTCTATTGCCGGTCGAAGCTCGTGGTCTGCTTCATCCAACACGAACACGTTTGCGATACGGCGGTAAACGCAAGCTACTCCGAGCGCAGAGACTTCGTGCCCCAGGTCGCGGAGCATGTCAGCCGCAGGCCCCTTGAGCGCGCGGCCCGCGATTATCGGCGTGATTGCAATGACGCGGGCTTCGGTCTGCTCAAGCCACGGGCGTATGCCCGGCACGGCAAGTATTGGGCCGATGCTGATGAAGGGATTGCTTGGGCAAATAATCACGGCGTCCGCGTCGAAGATCGCGCGCTCTATGCCGGCAGAAGGTTCGGCTCGCTCGATGTTTTCAAATCTGATTTCTCGGACTCGCGGCTCGCAGCGGCGACGCACGAAATACTCTTGAAAGTGCATCTCGCCTTCGTCCGTCACCACGCGCGTAGGCGTGTAGCGGTCGGTCATCGGAAGTATGCTTGATGTGACGCCGAGCGAGCGGCTGATATGCCCGGTCACTTCGGTCAGCGTCTGCCCCTGTCGAAGCGCATCGGTGCGATAGATATGAGTCGCGAGGTCACGGTCGCCGAGGTTAAACCACGGCGCGTCAGTGTAGCGAGCGGTCCACCTCAAGCACTCGAACGTGTCGTGCTTGACGCCCCATCCTGTCTCTTCGTTGATGACGCCTGCGAGCGTGTAGATCACTGTATCGATGTCCGGGCAGACGCGAAGCCCGAACAATTCGATGTCGTCGCCCGTGTTGGCAATTACTGTAATGTCTTCGGGCGGCATCACGCGTGAGAGGCCGAGCAAGAATTTCGAGGCCCCGATGCCGCCAGCGAGCGCAGTGACTTTCATCTTTAAGGCAAACCAACCACGCGATAACGCGCGGTCTTTATTTTGTAACGACGGTTGATCCCGATGGCGAGCACTGTCATACGCTCAAGCGTGCGCGCAGAGACTAACGTGCCCGCGTCTACGGGCCGCGCCCCTTCTATGAATTTGATCGCTTCCATCACGCGCAGCTTTGCTTCTTTTGAATCGCTCGCAACAAACACGTCACAGTCTAAAGCCTCTTGAGGATCGAACCAACAGATGAGCAGGCTCGGTCTTAAACGCCGCGACGAGCGGAATCGCGTCAGGCGAGCGAGCGAGCAGGTGCTCGCTCGCCGAACCTTCGGGTAGTTCAAGATAGCGCGCGCCTTTGTCGAAAGTGACCGGGACGGTTATGTCTATGAGTATCGAGCCTTCGCGAAAATCATTCCGGTGCGCTTCCAGCGTCGAGGCCGCGTGCTCGAACGGCACGGTAATCAGCACAAACTCGGAGCCTGCTATGGCCTCTTGATTGGTCGCATAGAGAACGGCGTCTTTGCCGAGAATCTTATTCAATTCGTCAGCCGCTTCTTTTGCGCGCTCCGCGCTGCGCGACCCGATTGTTACCTGCGCCCCGGCCATCGCAAACCTGAGCGCGAGGCCGCGCCCCTCCTCGCCCGTGCCGCCTATCAATCCTATTTTCAGATCGCCGATGTTCATAAGCGTCAAGGTTGCCACCCACACGGGCGAGTGTCAATAACTATGGGGACTAGATCGGTTTTCATAGGCAAAAAGATTCACCGCCGCAGACACAGAGGACGCAAAGCGGGCGCAGAGTTTTATGCTTTTCTCTGCGCCCGCTCTGTGCTCTCTGTGTCTCTGCGGTGAGATGCCTCTCGAATACGGCGCATTTATTTTAAAACCGACCCGGCTCCTCTTGTCACTCGTCACATCTTAGGTATAACGTCATTTGTTCAAGGTTAGGTTTGAAATCATAACAATGGTGATCGATGACGCGACGAGAGAATTTATTCGCAACCACCGCGTAGCCCGCTTTGCTACGGCGGACGCGGACGGGCAGCCCGTGGTCGTGCCTTTCTGTTACGTGCTTGACGGAGAAAATATCTATTCGCCGGTCGATGAAAAACCGAAGCGAGTAGCGCCTGCTCAGTTAAAGCGCGTCAGAAATATCCGGGCTAACCCGAAAGTCTCGCTTGTCATTGACGATTACTCGGAGGATTGGAGCAAGCTCGGTTTTGTTTTGATCACAGGCCGAGCCGAAATAATCTCCCCCGAAGAGAGCGCCCCGGAGCACGCTCGCGCGGTCGCGCTCTTGCGCGAAAAATATGAGCAGTATCGCTTGATGGCGCTTGAGGAAAGGTTGATCATAAAAATAACGATCAAAGGTGTGAGACGCTGGGACGCTAGTCGAGATCGAAGCAGAGAGGAATCGAAATAATGACAAGACCTATCAGGTTCGGCATACAGACGCCGCCTCAAAACACTACCTGGAACGAGATGCGCGATACGTGGAAGCTGATCGAAGAACTGGGCTACGACACGGCCTGGACGTTCGATCACTTCTTCCCGATTTTGACAGACCCGACGGGGCCGTGTCTCGAAGGCTGGATTTCGCTCACGGCGCTTGCCGCCGCCACTTCGCGCATCGAAGCGGGCGTGCTGGTCACGGGAAACACGTACAGAAACCCGGCCGTGCTGGCGAAGATGGCCGCCACGCTCGATCACACGAGCAACGGGCGGTTGATAATGGGAATAGGCGCGGGGTGGTTCGAGCTTGAGCACACGGCTTACGGCATCCCTTTTTACACTACCGCCGAGCGCATACGCCGGCTTGACGAGGCGGCCGAGATCATAAAGCGGTTGTGGTCCGAGCATCAGGTGACGTTCGAAGGCCGCTACTATCAACTGAAAGACGCTTACTGCGAGCCGAAGCCCGTTCGCCAGCCGCGCCCGCCGATAATGATAGGCGGTTCGGGTGAGAAGATGATGCTCAGGGTGATAGCAAAACATGCCGACCAGTGGAACACGTTCGGCCCGCCCGAATTGTTCCGTCACAAAATCAACGTGCTCGGCGAGCATTGCAACGCGGTTGGCCGCGACATAAACGAGATCGAAAAATCCTGGGCGGGAATGGGCGTAGTGACTTCGTCAAAGGCCGAACAGGAACAGATGATCAAGGGGATGGCTCAAGCCTTTGGCCGCCCCGTAGAAGAGGTCGAGCCGGGGTTGCTTGTAGGCGAGGCCGGACTGATACGCGACCGCATACATAAATTCATCGAAGTGGGCGTGACCCATTTCATAATGATTGCCAACCCGCCGTACAATCACGACTCGATACGCCGCTTTGCCGAAGAGGTGATTCCGGAGTTTCGCAGTTGAGAGGATTTTCAAAAGCAAGTTTCGTATGAATGCAAGCATCTCAATCGACCGGGTAGAGTTTGACGAAGCGATCAGCGCGGCTCGCTTTGGTGAGATAACCCGTAAGCATGCCATTGCGCTCATCGAAGCGCGCGCGGGCGAGGAGCTTCAATCTCTGTTGGAAGTCGCGGGCGGCTTGCGCGACCGCGTCAAAGGCCGCCGCGTCAGCTTTTCAAAAAAGGTCTTCATCCCGCTCACAAACCTGTGCCGCGATTATTGCGGCTATTGCACTTTTCGTAAAGACCCGGCGCAAGCGGGCGCGCATACGATGACGCCCGACGAAGTGATTGCAGTAGCCGTTGCGGGCGCGCGCGTCGGTTGCAAGGAAGCGCTTTTTAGCCTCGGTGATCGCCCCGAAGCTATCTTTCCCGAAATGCGCGAAACGCTTAAAAAGTTCGGCCACCGGACTACGCTCTCTTACCTCGCGGAGATGTGCGAGCGCGTTTTTAACGAGACGGGATTGCTGCCGCACGCGAACCCCGGCTTGATGGGAAGAAGCGATCTTGAACGGCTCCGTCGCGCGTGTCCAAGCGTCGGGCTGATGCTCGAAAACGTGAGCGACCGTTTGACCGCGAGCGGTATGCCGCACGCGGGTGCCCCGGACAAACGGCCCGGCCTCAGGCTCAAGACTATCGAAGAGGCGGGGCGGCTCTCGATACCTTTCACGACCGGGATTCTGATCGGCATAGGCGAAACGCTTGCCGAGCGTATTGATTCGCTTTTTGCGATACGCGAAATGAATGATCGCTACGGCCACGTTCAGGAAGTCATCATTCAAAACTTTCGCGCCAAGCCCGACATCCCCATGAGGCTTCACCCTGAGCCTCCTCAGTCAGACCTTGCGCGCACGATAGCGGTCGCGCGCCTTGTGCTCGGAAAGATGAACGTGCAAGCGCCGCCAAACCTTTCCGACGACAACTATCCGTTTCTGCTCGACGCGGGAATAAATGATTGGGGAGGCATATCGCCCGTGACCCGCGACTATATCAATCCAGAAAAGCCCTGGCCGCACATCGAGAACCCTGCGCGCGCGAACTGCTGCTGCCGGGTACGAGTTGAAAGAGCGTTTAAGCGTTTACCCTGAATTCGTCGCGCGCGACGAATTTCTCGACGCGCGGGCGCGCGAGCGCGTGCGCGCAATGGTGGACGAAGACGGTTATGCAGGAGGTTAGTATGAAAAAGCTTTCTGATTCGTTAAAAGAGTTTTGCGAGAGTCAAGAATTGGTGAGGTTCGCTTACATAGACGGCGACGGCTACCCGCGCGCAGTCCCCTTATGGTTCGTGATGATCAATAACAGTTGTCACGTCGGCACGGGGACTACGAGCGCGAAGCGAAAAGCCGTCGATAAGAATCCGCACGTCGGATGGGTGATTGATGGCGGCGAGCGAAACCATTATAAAGGCGTCTCGGAACACGGCCACGTCGAAGAAGTCACGGACCCCGAGTGGCGGCAGAAGGTCTATGACGGGCTTTCCTTGAAATATTTCGGCGAGAAGAATCATCCGAAGTTTGTAGAGATATACGGCCAGGTCGATGACGCGGACACGGTCTACTGGCGGCTGGTCGCCGAAGACGGCTTCTCGTGGGAATACTGAGCAAATGATAGGGAGACGATTATGAACGCGCTCGACCGCATAGGTTGGGATAAACCCGGCAGGCTTGCCTCGCTGTTGACTGATATCGACGCAACGCTTGCGCGCACGCTCGAACGGGCGATCGGCGGCGACGAGCTTTGCTTTGAAGACGGGCTGCTGCTTGCACACGTTACGGGGGATGAGCTGGAAGCGCTCGTGCTTGCGGCTGACCGCATTCGACGCGAGCGGGTCGGCGACCGCATCACTTACGTTGTTAATCGCAACATCAACTTCACGAATATATGTTTCATCGGATGCCGCTTCTGCGCCTTCAGCCGCGCGCCGCGAGAAAAGGATGCTTACTTTCATTCCTTTGAAGAGATCGCGCGGCGCTCGCGCGAAGCGTGGGATCGCGGCGCTCGCGAAGTCTGCATACAGGGCGGGCTGCCGCGCGATCTTGACCCTTACTACTACCGCGACGTTCTCAAGGCCATCAAGCAAGCGACTCCCGCCATGCACATACACGCTTTTTCGCCTATGGAGATAGTCTACGGCGTAGAGTTAACGGGGATGTCGCTTGCGGATTACCTGGTGATGCTCAAAGAAGCCGGGCTTGGCACGTTGCCGGGGACGGCGGCTGAAATCCTGGACGACACAGTGCGCCACCAGATAGAGCGCATAAAGCTCAAGGTCGCACAATGGATAGAGGTCGTCACGACGGCGCACAGGCTCGGCATACGCACGACATCGACTATGATGTACGGCCACACGGAAACGAGAGAGCACTGGGTGCGTCACCTTTTGCTGTTGCGCGATATTCAAAAACAGACCGGCGGTTTCACGGAGTTCGTCCCGCTCGGCTTCGTTCACGAGCTTACACAGTTATACAGATCGGGAGACGCGCGGCCCGGCCCCACCGCAGATGAGCATCTGATAGTTCACGCGCTCTCGCGTTTGATGCTGCAAGGGTGGATAGACAACATACAGGTATCGTGGGTAAAGATGCCGCGCGAGATAACGCAGGCTTGCTTGCGCGCGGGCGCGAATGATTACGGCGGCACGTTGATGGACGAAAACATCTCGCGGCTGGCGGGGTCCACGTCGGGTCAGTATCTCGCGCCCGAAGAGTTTCGCGATCGCATACGCGAGCTTGGCCGCATCCCCGCCGAGCGCACAACGCTGTACGAAATAAGGGATGAGGGGTGAGGGATGAAGGATGAAAAAGACTTTAAGCCCAACCTCTGAAAGTAGGGAACACGAATCTGAGATTTGAGATTTGAGATTTCAAATCCGCGCCGCGCGCAAGCGCATCATGCGCTATATTCATCCCTCATCCCTCATCCTTCATCCTTTCCCTTGCTCTTATGCGCAGACTTGGTCTTTATCTGGGGCGATTGCCCGGCTTTGATAAGCGCGGATTTGACCGCCGCGAGTTGATCGAGTGCGTTCGCGTGGCCGACGGCTGCGGCTATGATTCTTTCTGGCTGCCCGAAGCATGGGAGCGGGAAAGCTTTTCAACTCTCGCAGAGATTGCGGCTCAGACACAGCACATAGGGCTTGCCACGGGGATCATAAACGTTTTTAGCCGCAGCCCCGCGCTTATAGCGATGGGCGCGGCAACGATTGATGAAATCTCAGGCGGGCGATTCAGGCTTGGGCTCGGCACCAGCGGCGCGCGCGTCGTCGAAGACCTTCACGGCATACCCTACGAAAAGCCGCTCACCAGGCTCAGAGAAGCCGTCGAGATCATACGAAAATTGCTTTCGGCGGAACGTGTGGATTTCAACGGCGAGTGTTTCAAGCTGTCGCGCTTCAAGCTCGGGTTTAAGCCCGTACGCGCCGATGTCCCTATCTACATCGCCGCACTTTCTTCAAAGAGCCTTGTTCAGCTAGGCGAGATAGCCGACGGGTGGCTGCCGGCTCACTGGCCGCGCGCCGCGCTCGCTCGCGGAATCGGTGACATTCATCTTGGCGCAGAGAGAGCTGGGCGTGATGTGAAGCAGATTGCGATTGCTCCATTCGTAAACGTCGTCGTGTCGGATGATCCAGCCCGAGCGCGCAACGAAGCGCGGCTGCCGATTGCTTACTATGTCGGAGGGATGGGCAATTACTATCACCGCTCTCTCGCCGAATCAGGGTTTCAAATTGAAGCAGATAGGATTCGCGCGCTCTGGCAGTCGGGCCGCCCGAAAGAGGCTATAAAGTCCATCACTGACCGGGTGGTTGACGCGATTGCGATTTGCGGCACGTTAGAAAGCTGTCGCGCGCAACTTGATGAGATGGCGGGCGCGACGATGACAATCGTGCCGATCCCGTCCGGCGGCACGACGGCGGATAAATGCCGGATCATAGAATCGCTCATAGAATAAAGTAATCAAACCGTAAAACCGATGTAGCGCCGCGCCGCGTATCAAACGTTGCGGCCAGATTGCGCCGCACATCTTTGACTCGAAGACAGAAATTCGCATGGCTAATTTCACTACCAGACTAAAGAGCAGAGAAGAGGTAGCCGACGCTACATACGCTTTTCGCTTTGAAAAGCCGGAAGGGTTTGAGTTCAAGGCCGGACAGTTTCTCACCTGGAGTCTGATCGATCCGCCCGAAACCGACGCGGAAGGAACCCGCCGAATCTTTTCGATTGCGAGCGCGTGTTACGAAGACGATCTGATGATGACTACGCGGATGCGCGACACGGCGTTCAAGCGCATCTTGAAGGGGATGCCCGAAGGGGCCGAAATCGCTATCAACGGCCCGATTGGAAAGCTAACTCTGCCCGAAGACGGAGGCCGCCCGGTGGTATTCCTTGCCGGCGGCATAGGCATCACGCCGTTTCGCAGCCTTGCGCTGGAGGCCACGCGCACCCGACCGGATCAACAGATATTTCTCTTTTACTCTAACCGAAGGAGGGCGGATGCCGCGTTCTTTGATGAGCTGAGCGAGCTTGAAAAGATAAACCCTCGTTACAAGTTTATCGGGACGCTATCGGCAGCCGATCAGTCCTGGCAGGGCGAGCGAGGCCGCATAACCCGCGAGATGATAGCCAGGCACGTACAGGATTTGAGCGCGCCTATCTATTATGTCGCCGGGCCTGCGGCTATGACCGAAGCGTTGAAGAATGTGCTGAACGAAGCGGGAATCAGCGGCGAAGACGTGCGTAGCGAAAAATTCACCGGCTACTAACAAACAAAGGAGATCAATCATGTGCTACAACTGCGGATGCCAGATGTCGGACAACGACATGGGCGATGAAAAGAACATCACCGATAAGACTTTTGAAGACGCGGCCAAAGCAATGGGCCAGTCGGTCGAAGAGGCCAAGAAAAACACTCTTGAGATGCTCCAACAAGAAGTGGGGAAGAAGAAATAATCCGGCTGTGCCTTGCCGCGTAACGGCAGAATGATTTTAGCCGTGTGCTTTAGCGCACGGTAGAGTAGAGATTGAGACATCCCTCGTCGCGTCAGCGACGAATGAATTCATTCGTCGCTGACGCGACGAGGAGGTAATGTCTGCATCGGTCCCCGGTGTTGAAACGCCGGGCTAAAATCAATCTTCCGCTACGCGGCAGGAAACGGCATTACTTTATTCATTACTATCAATCTATCAACTGACCGGCATACTCAGGAATATTTTATCCTTCTGAGATCGTTGCGCCCTGCTCAGCCTGCCATATTCTCTCTCCAACTTTCAACTCGAAGTATTACTTTCCTTATTTGACTTACTTATCTAAGCATGGCATAAATTTGTGCACGGTAGGAATTGATGAAAGAGGTTCTATTATGGAAACTACAGCGACATCAAAGGGGCAGATAGTTATTCCCTCATCCGTCAGGCGCAGGTTTGGAATTAAGGAAGGCACGCGCATTCAGATAGAGGTTGACGAAAAGGCGAACCAGATTATCCTGAAGCCAATCACGCGCGAATACGTCCACAGCCTGCGTGGCAAGTTTCGCGGCAAGGGGCTGCTGAAAGCGCTCAAGGCGGATAAGAAGCGCGAGAGGGAGTTATGAGGGCGAAAAAGCCGCGAGCCATAGTCCTCGACTCATGGGCGTTAATGGCCTACCTTGAAGATGAGCCAACTGCAGAACGCGTGGCTGACATCATTGCTGACGCCATTGAGGAAGGCACGCCATTGGAAATGACCGTCGTGAACTTGGGAGAAGTCTGGTACATCATCGCGCGTGAAGCATCAGAAGCAGAAGCCGAGCGAAGCATAGTCGAGCTCAGACAACTCGGTATCGAAATTGTAGACGCCGACTGGCCGCTGACACGAGAAGCCGCCGGGTTTAAATCAAAGCACAAAATGTCATATGCCGACTCCTTTGCGGCGGCGCTTGCGAAGCAGAGGAAAGCGCATCTTGTAACAGGTGATCCTGAATTCGCGCAGGTAGAGCAGGAGGTTCAGATCATGTGGCTCAAGTGAAGAAGGAAATAGGGAGTAATTCTGTCCCAGCCCTTTGTAATCAACGAGAGAGAAAAGCCTGTAACGGTGAGGCTGTCTGCGCTTGGATGCGGGGCTTCTCTTTACGTAACGCCCTTCCCGATGAAGCGCTTTTCAATTCCCGCTAACCGTCACCTTTCATCTTGCGATTGTATAAAAAGCTTGGTCAATATTTTTCACAGAAGTATGTTGCTGTTGCAAGCTCTCGCGGGCCTTGAACTCGTACATCCGAGTATATAAGCGGAATAACGGCGTAATAATATGACATTATTATTATGCGCAGAGCGCACCTAACCCATCCAAGGAAAGATTTGCGATGGTGAAACGCAAACATGGTCTATTGCTCATCGGGCTTGCTTACGTGAGCTTTATAAGCCTCGGCTTGCCCGATGGGCTCTTGGGCGTTGCGTGGCCGTTGATTCGCGCGTACTTCCACATACCAATCGATTCGCTCGGCGCGTTGCTGGTTCTGTTCACCGCCGGGTATCTGATTTCAAGCTTTACAAGCGGGCGCTTGCTTGCGCGCATGAGCGTAGGGACGCTTCTAGCTCTGAGTTGTCTGGCGACGGCGGTGAGCCTTGTGGGCTACGCGACTGCTCCATCTTGGCCGGTGATGGTCGTGCTGGGCGCGCTTGAGGGGCTTGGCGCGGGAGCCATTGATGCCGGGTTGAATATTTATGCCGCGCGTCATTTCAGCGCGCGCGTGGTGAACTGGCTCCACGCTTTTTACGGCGTCGGCGCGACCATCGGGCCGCTCGTTATGACGGTGACGCTCGGCGCGGGTTACGGCTGGCAACGCGGCTACTGGATCGTCGGCATCTGGCAGTTGATCTTAGCAATCTGTTTCGGATTGACGCGGGCGCGTTGGAGCGCTAACGGAGCCGTCGAGACTGCTCAAGTTAATGACCGGGCTCGCTCGGTTTCAAGCCGCAGCACGCTCAGACTGCCCGTCGTGTGGATGAGCATCGCGGTCTTTTTTCTCTACACGGGGATTGAAGCCGCCGCGGGGAAGTGGGCGTACAGCCTGTTTACGGAATCGCGCGCTGTTCCTGCCGCGACCGCGGGAATGTGGGTCAGCGTCTACTGGGCCAATCTAACATTTGGGCGTTTTCTGTCGGGCGTCGTCGTAGGCTTTGCGCCGGTTTCGCTGCTGTTGCGCTTTTCGATCATCGGCATAGCGGTAGGCGCGGCGCTGATCTGGCTAAACATCTCAGAGCTGTCGAGCTTTTTAGGACTTGCGCTGATGGGGCTATCGTCGGCTCCAATATTCCCTACGCTCATAGCCTCGACGCCCGCCCGGCTGGGCGATGCGCACACGGCCAACGGCGTCGGGTTTCAGATCGCCGCAGCCGTCCTGGGCCAGTCTCTCGTTCCGGCCTTAGTGGGCGTATTGGCAGGCAGATTTAAACTTGAGACGGTCGGCCCCGCGCTCTTTACCTGTGCGGTGTTGCTTCTCGCTCTGTTCGAGGTGTTGATGGCTGTAAGCCGTAAGAGTATAAGAGTGGAGTCAGCAGGATAGATATAAAAAAAAGATTAACGTCCGCGCAGTCTGATTTCAACGACTCAGTTGTGGTAGTCTAGTGCCAAGCTAGATCAGGCAAGTCTCAGGAGGCGACAAATGAGAGATTACGACTTCGTGGCGATAGGCGGCGGGAACGCGGGATTGACGGCGGCGGCGCGCATAGCGGGCGAGGGCCACCGGACGGCCCTCATAGATCGCGGGCCGATAGGCGGCTTGTGCTCTTTGAACGGCTGCAACCCGAAAAAAGTATTGGTGCGCAGCACCGAATTGCTCGACGAGATCAGACACGCGGCAAAGTTCGGAATAGAAGTCGCGGAGCCGCGCATAAACTGGTCACGCGTCATAGATCGCAAGGAGAGTTTTACGGACGGCGTGACCGCCGCAAGCGAAGCGTCACTGAAAGAGCAGGGCATCGACCTGATTCAAGGGTCGCCGCGCTTTGTCTCGCATAACGAGGTGGAAGTCGAAGGCCAACGCATACAGGCTAAATCGTTCGTCATCGCGACAGGCTCCACTCCGCGAGGGCTAGAGGTCGAAGGCAGCGAGTTTATTAAAACGTCAAACGACATAATGGCCTTGCGCGACATCCCTACGGACCTTGTGATTATCGGCGCGGGAGTCGTCGCGATGGAGTTCGGCCAGGTCTTCGCTCGCACTGGCTCTCGCGTGAAGATCATCACGCCGGGCAAGCAGGCGCTTTCAGGCGAAGATGAAGATATAGTCGCGGCGCTGGTTGAATACTCAAAGGGACTCGGAATAGAGTTCTTTTTTCAAGCGAGGCTGAAGGCTGTGCGCCGCGAAGGCGATAATCTCTCGGTAGAGTTTCAAGCTGAGGGCCGGGACCAGACTGTGCGAGCCGATTTCGTTCTCAATGCGGCCGGGCGCGTAGCTTCGATAACGGATCTGGATTTAGATAAAGCCGAGGTCGAAACGGACAGGCGCGGTGTTGTGGTGAACGAGTTTTTGAGGAGCCGGTCGAACCCGCAAATTTTTGCGGCGGGCGATGCTCACGGGCGCATGCAGTTGTCGCCGGTTGCTTCGTATGAAGGGCGCGTAGTGGCTAGGAACTTTCTCGAAAACGACGCCGAGCGCGTCAGACACGATTCGATACCGAGAGCGGTCTACACTGTTCCGCCGCTTGCTTCCGTAGGGCTGACAGAAGAGGACGCCCGAAAGCGCGGGTTCGATATAAAAGTTACTAACAACGATATGGCGGGCTGGAAGGTCTACCAGATTTTAGGCGAAGAAATAGCCCGCTCAAAGATCATCACCGAAGCCCGGTCGGGGTTGATACTCGGAGCGCACATGTACGGGCAGAGCGCGGGAGATATAATAAACATTTTTGGTGTGGCGATGAAGTTCGGCATACTGGCCGACGATTTGAAGAACTTCGTTTACGCATATCCTACTTTGTCGAGCACGCTTCCGTACGTTTTCTAAGTGATGAGTAATGAGTGATGAGTGATGGCAGGATTTAATTGAGAGAGGTTTAATGAAAGACAGTTCATAAGCCCCGAAAGGGGCGAAATCCAATAGCCCGGCTGCCGCGCGCCGGGCTATTGGATTTCGCCTCTTCGAGGCTTTTCAAACGCGCTCTCATCACTCATCATTGTTTTATGGCTTTGCTGTGACCGCGCCCGCTGCTTTTGCCATGCGCTGCTGTCTTACCTGGTTAAAGCAGTGCTCCAGCAACGGCTTTAATTTCTTGTTCAATTCCAGCGAGCGCCGGTAATCGTTTTCGGCTTCGGCATCGTTGCCGTTGGCAAGGTTGGTAATAGCCCGATTCGCAAAAGCTATTGCCAGGAGCGGGTCGGTTTCGAGCGACTTATTGAAATCCGCGATTGCCTGCTTCAAATCTCCCCTGGCCAGATAAACAGAGCCTCGGTTGTTATAAGCCATCGCAAGGTGTGGGTTCGCCTCAATCGCCCGGTTGAAATCATTAAGCGCGCCGTCGAGGTCTCCTCGCTGGCGTTTGATAAGCCCTCGATTGTTGTATGCGTCGGCGTTGCGCGGGTCTAGCTCTAAGGCTTTGTTAAACTCTTGGGTCGCCCGCTCGAAGTCTCCCGTAGCCAGATAGCCCTTGCCCAGATTTATCCTCGCTACAATAAAATCGGGAGCGATCTCGACCGCTTTTCTTAGATCGGCTAAAGCGCCCTCTAAATCATTCAAGGCAGACCGCGCAAGCGCGCGGCGGTTGTAAGCTTCGGCAAACTGCGGGTCGAAGGCTATCGCCGCCGTGAAATCCTCTACGGCTGCTTTTAGGTTTCCCTTCTCATAGTGAGAATTCCCCCTGTCTAAATAGTCCGTGGCCAAGCGAGACGTCTGCGCCTCGGAAACTGTTTCACCAAAGACGAGGAAGACTATCAACAATGAGAGGCTTGCTTTAAAAGAAGGTGAAAGCGTGGAATTACACGTACGCCGGACAATAGACTCCATTTCTGCCTCCATGGTGTTGCGCCTGAACCACCAAATTAGGACGCAATGGAAAACCGGTCGTTTAACGGATATGCCCGTATAGCCACGCAAGACAGACGATGCAGTGCTGCGGACTAACGGATGTGATTCTCACTCGCGAATTTTGCGACTTAATCAACCTGAAAGGCGCTCGCTTCGACGAGCGTGAAGCTGAGCACGCGGCAAGTATATATCCTCACCGGGAATTGTCAAATCTTATAACAGGATTAAGAGATCAAGGGGCAAATTATGCCGCGATAATCGCTCGGTTGAACCGTTAGAGGCGTGAGCCGCCCGAACGAGCGGGGAAGCCCTTTTGAGGCTTCCCCGTTTTTTATCTCCAAAAAACTCTTTGTGTGGGAATACTTCGTGCGGCGGCATGGATTATACTCTTGACCGGCTAATATCCTTGAGTCCCTCCGGGACTTTTGATAATTAAGAGACTTGGGTTTAAATAGTCTTTCACGCTTATTCAAAAGGCAGCTTTCAAACGGATGAGTAACGTCTGGCGCACGATAAAAACTCTGGCGACAGGTCTTCTGGCCGGATTTATTGCCTCGCTAGTGATGACGCTCGTGATGGCGCTCTTGCGTTATCTGCTCGGCATGGCGACGCCCGCAGAATTATTCGGCGACCGCATCGCTCCTACCTTCAACCCCGGCGAGTTTCTTCAGCTTCTACAGGAGTTCGGCGGTTACAACGAGTTGAAACAGACGGGCGCAGGTTCGGTGCTGGCCGGACAAATAGCGGTCGGGACTCTGGGCGGCGCGCTTTATGCGTATCTCGTCGAGCGCGGGCGGCGCGCGGCAGACGGGCGAGCGTGGCGTTATGGAATTAGCCGGGGCGGGCTTATCTTTGCCGCTGTGTTTGTCGCGTTGTTTTGGGTGGCGTCGCTCGTAGTCTTCTGGTCGGTGCTTGAGACGAGCTATCTGGGCTTTCCGCCCGCGTGGGCCACAATCGCCACTGCCGCGGGGATGCTGATCTCGTATGCAAGTTACGGCGCGGCCCTGGTGTTTGTCTATCGCTTCTTGACCGGCAGCGCGCCCATCAAAGAGCGCACGACGGCCGGAGGCCCGCCAATCAAGCGCCGCGTCTTTATTGCGAGCGCCGCAGGCGTGGCCCTCGCAGCCGCCGTCGGCGGATTGCTCTACAAGTTTTATCAGCTCGCGACATTCAGTTATGACGGCAAGCAATACATAGGTCCGGACGTTCAGCCCATCACGCCTACGGAAGATTTTTACACGGTCACAAAGAACGTCATCGATCCTGACGTAGCGAAATCTGCTTGGCGGCTCGAAGTCACCGGAATGGTCGAGCGCCCTCGCGATTACAGTTTTGAAGACTTGCTTGCGTTGCCGCCCACGACTCAAGAGACGACCTTGATGTGCATCAGCAACTGGGTCGGCGGCGGGCTGATGAGCAACGCCGTGTGGAAGGGGCTTCCGCTCCGCAGCCTGATCGAGACGGCAGGCCCGCGACCGGGCGTGGTCGAAGTGATGTTCCGGGCCGTCGACGGCTACACCGATACCATACCGTTTGAAAAGGCTATGGACCCGGCTACGTTTGTCGCTTACGAGATAAACGGCGCGCCGCTGCCTCAAACGCACGGCTACCCTGCGCGGATAGTTGTGCCGGGGATGTACGGCGAAAAGAGCGTCAAATGGGTCACGCGCATAGAGCTTGTCGACCACGACGCAAAAGGCTTTTACGAGCAGCAGGGCTGGGGGCCTGATTTCGTTGTGCCTACTCGCTCGCGCTTCGATTTTCCTTACTACGATCAAGCGATAAAGCTTCAGCCTGCGATTGCGCTCAAGGGCATAGCCTTTGGCGGCGACCGTGGCGTGAGCCGTGTCGAAGTCAGCACCGACGGGGGCCGCGCGTGGCAGGAAGCAAAGATCGATTATCCCGGCTCGCGGCTGACATGGGCCTTGTGGAGTTATGATTGGCGGCCCGCTGCGGTAGGCGAATACAAGCTGGTCGTTCGCGCTGCGGACGGCGCGGGCGCGCTCCAACTGGCCGAAGACCGCAGCACCGTCCCGCAAGGCGCAACCGGCTATCACCGCGTCACCGTGCAACTCGAAGCTTGACGGATTCTCACACCCATCCAATCTGCTATAATCACTCGAATTGATTCATGAGCATTGATAACCGACAATAAAAGTGGAGCATAAAATGATGATGAAAAAGTCGCTGCTTGTAATCTTATTGTTCGTCGCAATCTGCGCAGCAGGATTCGGCCCTGCGCCCAAAGGCGCGACTTTTCAAAAGGAGCAAGAGAAGATGCCAGAGTACGAAGGCAAAGTAAACGCCCCCGATTTTCCCGAAGGGATGCAATGGCTCAACACCGAGAAGCCGATATCGCTCCGCGACCTGCGCGGCAAGGTCGTGTTACTGGATTTCTGGACTTATTGCTGCATCAACTGCATGCACGTCATACCCGATCTTAAGAAACTCGAAAAGAAATATGCTAACGAGCTTGTAGTCATAGGCGTACATTCTGCCAAATTCAACGGCGAGCGCGACATCGATAACATACGCCAGGCCGTACTTCGCTACGAGATAGAGCACCCGGTAGTCAACGACTGGGAGATGGAAGTCTGGCAGCAGTACGGCGTGCGCGCGTGGCCCACCTTGATGTTGATAGACCCTGCGGGAAAGGTCATAGGCTACGTTTCGGGCGAAGGCATATACGAGCCGTTTGATAAGCTGATATCGAAAGTCATAGAGCAGTTCGACGCTCGCGGCCAGATCGACCGCCGCCCGTTCAAACTGAAGCTTGAAAGCCATCGCGCGCCTGCATCAATGCTCGCGTTTCCGGGCAAAGTGCTCGCGGATGAAAAGAGCCGCCAGTTGTTCATAGCCGATTCAAATCACAACCGGATCGTGGTCTTGTCGCTCGACGATAACGACGTCAAAGAAGTGATAGGCACGGGCGAGATAGGGATAACCGACGGCGGCTTTGAAACCGCGACCTTTAATCACCCGCAGGGGATGGCTCTCGACGGGCGCACGCTTTATGTTGCCGACACCGAAAATCATGCCATCCGCGCCATTGATTTTGATAAGCGACAGGTTACGACAATCGCCGGCACGGGCCAGCAGGCCCGCCGCATAGACCAGTTGGGCGGGCAGGGCAAGCAGACGGAGTTGAACTCGCCCTGGGACATTGTTATGCACGGCGGGATGCTCTACATAGCGATGGCCGGGCCGCATCAATTATGGAAGATGAACCCGAAGACCGGCGGCATAGTGCCTTATGCGGGGAGCGGGCGCGAGAACATAATTGATGGGCCGCTCGCGAATGCTGCGCTCGCGCAGCCCTCCGGTATAACTACCGACTCGGCGAAGCTCTACTTCGCAGACAGCGAAGTCAGCGCCATACGCTCGGCTGACCTTGACCCGAACGGTAATGTAGAGACAATCGTCGGCGAAGGTCTGTTCGAGTTTGGCGATAAAGACGGCAAAGCGAAAGAGGTGCGCTTACAGCATCCGCTCGGAGTCGTTTATCACGATGGCGGGCTTTACGTCGCGGACACCTACAATAACAAGATCAAGCGCGTGTTGCCTAAAGACAAATCTTCACAGACTTTCGTCGGCACGGGCGAAGAAGGGCTCGCGGACGGCGAGCGCGCGACATTTGACGAGCCGGGCGGCGTGAGCGTGGCTTTCGGCAAGCTCTACATCGCGGACACGAATAATCACGCCATCCGTGTCGCGGATTTGAAAACAAAGCGCGTCGAGACGCTTCAGATAAAGGGGCTTGAAAAGCTGCGGCTTCGCGCGAGACAGGCACAGTTTACTGGCGAAGTAATCACCGCGACCGAGCAAACAATCGAGCCGGGCGACGCGACTTTGACGCTGCAACTTGAATTGCCCGCCGGATACAAGCTGAATGCGCTCGCGCCTTCTGCCGTGGCGATCAATTCGGCGCAAAAGCAGATAGTCAGCTTAAAAGAGAACGCGAGTGAAAACATACGAAACCCGAAATTCCCCGTCCGTCTTCTCATCAAAGCCGTGGAAGGAGAGACAACTGTCGAGGCTCGATACGTGATCTATTATTGCGAATCGGCAAAAGAGAGTCTCTGCTTTATCAAAGAGGCAAAGGTCAGCATTCCCGTAAAAGTGAAAAAGGGCGCAGGCGCGCGCAGCCTCTCTGCTACGTATAAGCTCAATCTTTAGGGCGAATGTAAGGAGACGCAATAGGATTCACCGCCGCAGACACAGAGGACGCATATGGCCGATGATGTGCTTCGCACGCGGCGGATGCGCAGAGAAAATAGTCTGCTCTGCGCCCGCTCTGTGCTCTCTGTGTCTGCGGCGGTGAGATGTTTTTATCCTTCTGACAATTCGATATTGGGAAAATGGTTCCCGAAAGCGAACACACTGCCCATTTTAGATTTTAGATTTTAGATTTTGGATTGAGTCTGCAATCTGTTTAGCATCTCTTGCGACGTTTTGACTAAAGCCTTTGTTAGACTTGAACTTAATGTTGCTCCGATCAAAATGGCATTCAATCTAAAATCCAAAATCTAAAATCCAAAATCCAGAATCCTTCCCTGGCACGCCGTTTACCTTGCTCCTCAACGTCCACTCTGTGATTAATCGTGGAGGACCATGATGGAGACTCTATGGCAGGACCTTCGCTACAGCTTTCGCGTTCTTGCAAGGAAGCCCGGTTTTACCCTTGTTGCCATCATAACGCTCGCGCTCGGCATAGGCGCTAATACGGCCATCTTTAGCGTCGTCAATAAAGTGCTGCTCAGCCGGCTGCCGTATAAAGACCCCGACCGCATCATCACGCTCTGGGAGAGCATGCCGCAGAACGCGATGAAGCAAGAGAAAGTCGCTCCGGCTAATTTCTTAGATTGGCGCGAGCGCAATCAAGTATTCGATCAGATGGCCGCCGTCTTCCCTTACGGGTTTGATTACACGGGCGGCGGCGAGCCTGAAACTTTTCGCTCGTGGCTGGTCTCGGAAGGCTTCTTTGAAATCTTCGGCGTCCGCGCTCTCTACGGCAGAACGTTTGACCCCGAAGAGTTTCAGGCGGGCAAAGGGCAGGTCGTAGTCATAGGCTACGGTCTGTGGCAGCGGCGGTTCGGAGGCGACCCGAATCTGGTGGGACAAAAACTCCTGCTCGACGGCGAGCCTTACACGGTTGTCGGAATTCTTCCGCCCGAGTTTCGATTCCTCGACGAAAAACAGATGTGGGCGCCGAAAATCTTTGCCGATCACGACAGGCGTCAGCGGAGCGGCGGTTACATAGATGTCGTCGCGCGGTTGAAACCGGGCGTGACCCTGGAGCAGGCTCGCGATGAGATGAACGCCGTCGCCGCGGGACTCGCCAGCGAGCACCCCCGAACAAATCAAGCTCTCGGCGTCCGGCTTGTTCCTTTGCCTGAACAACTCGTAGGGCATGTCAGGCCCGCGTTGATTCTGCTGCTGGGCGCGGTCGGGCTGGTGCTGCTTATAGCTTGCGCCAACGTAGCTAACCTGTTGCTCGCGCGCGGGGCGGAAAGAAGTAGAGAGCTTGCGATACGCGCCGCGCTCGGAGCCTCGCGTGCGCGACTCGTACGGCAGTTGTTTACCGAGAGCATATTCTTAGCCGTGTTAGGCGGCATCTGCGCAGTCCTGCTGGCAAGCTGGGGAATCGAGGCGATACTGGCCCTCGGCCCCGCAAACCTTCCGCGCATAGACGAGATAACGATTGACTCTCGCGTGATCGCATTTACGTTTGCGGTTCTCGGTGCTGACGGCGCTTATCTTCGGGCTGGCCCCGGCAATTCAGTTTTCAAGGCCGGAGCTTCAACAGTTCTTAAAAGAGGGCGGGCGCACAACGACGGCCGGCTTTGGCCGCCGCCGGTTGCGCCAGGTGCTGGTCATTTTAGAGATGGCCCTCGCGCTGATGTTGCTGGTGGGCGCGGGCTTGTTTGTTCGCAGCTTCGTTCGTCTCTTACAGGTCGATCCGGGCTTTACTAAGGACAACGTCTTATCATTACAGGTTTTCATCTGGGACAAGTATCAAACGCCTCAGCAGAGAACGGCATTTTTTGAGGAAGCCTTCGCACGCCTATCGAGCTTGCCCGGCGTCGAATCGGTTGGCGCTGTGACGGCGCTTCCTTTCAACAATGAAGACACAATTGATGTCAATACGAATTTTACGATTGACGGTCAACCTGCGCCTGAACCGGGGCAGCTACTCACTGCTTACTCAACCGTAGCGACGATAGACTATTTCAAAGTCATGCGAATCCCGCTGGTCGAGGGGCGCATGTTTAACGAATTCGACGGGCCGCGCTCACCACTCGTCGTGCTGATTAATGAATCCATGGCGCGCCGCTTCTGGCCCGACGAAGACCCTGTCGGAAAAAAGATAACAGTCGGCTCGTTCGGGCGACCGATGTCGCGCGAGATCATTGGCGTCGTAGGCGACGTTCGCCACACGGGACTCGACAGCAACCCAAGACCCGAGTTTTTCGTGCCCCATCTTCAAAACCCGTTCGGCGGCATGGCCATCGTGGTGCGAACTTCTTCCGACCCGGCTGCGCTATTGACTGCCGCCAAAGACCAGATCAGGGCGATCTATAAAGACCAGCCTTTTTACAGCATCAACACGATGGACGCGCTCGTCTCGAAATCTCTCGTAGAGCGCCGCTTCAATCTGCTGCTGCTATGCACGTTCGCCGCGATTGCTTTGACGCTTGCGGGCGTAGGCATCTACGGGTTGATCAGTTTTTCGATCAGCCAGCGCACGCACGAAATAGGCGTTCGCATGGCGCTCGGAGCCAGGACGCGCGACATAACTCGGATGGTTCTGGGCGAGGGAATCGTGCTCGCGCTAATAGGCGTCGGCGGGGGCGTTGTGGGGGCGCTTTTGCTGACGCGATTCCTCAAAGGATTTTTGTTCGGAGTCACGCCGACAGACCCGCTTACTTTCGCGGCGATCTCTGTGCTGCTTGTGGCGATCGCGCTCGTGGCAAGCTACGTCCCGGCGCGGCGCGCAACGAAAGTCGATCCGATGATCGCGCTCAGATATGAATAGAAGCCGATGACGCGGCGGTTTCTGGTTAGAAGAGGCCAAACTGGAAATCACAAACTGCCGCATCATCGGCCAAGGAAACCAGGAAATAAAATATGGACACTTTATTGCGAGACATTCAATACACCTTCCGTATGCTAGCCAAAAAACCGGGCTTTGCGCTGGTAGCGATTCTTTCGCTTGCCCTGGGGATAGGAGCCAATGTCGCGGTTTTCAGCGTGGTCAACTTGATACTGTTCAAACCCATGCCGGTAAAAGAGCCGGGACAATTGGCCGCAATCTACATCACGGAGCCGCAAACGAGAATACCTTCCGGTTTCTCTTATCCCGATTATCTCGATTACAGCGAAAACAACGAAGCCTTCTCGGAGTTAATGGGTTTTACGGGCATTCCCTTAAACATGAGCATCAGCAGCAGCCAGCCCGAATTGATCTGGGGCGAGATGGTGACGGGTAACTATTTTTCCGGTCTGGGCGTGGAGCCTGTCCTGGGCCGGGGCTTCTTGCCCGAAGAAGGCCGGACGCCGGGCGCGCATCCCGTCGCCGTCATGAACTACAGCTTCTGGCAGCACCGCTTCGGCTCTGACCCCGACATTGTGGGCAAGGTAATCAAGCTGAACAACCACGACTTTACAATAGTCGGCGTCGCGCCTTTCGGCTTTACGGGGGCGAAGTTCCTCGGATTCATCCCGGACATTTGGGTCCCCGTAATGATGCACGATCAGGTGTGGCCGGACTCCGCGAATATACTTGCCAACAGGGCGAGTCACTTTCTAAGTCTTCGCGGAAAGCTCAAGCCGGGCGTGAGCCTTGAGCAGGCCGAAGCCGCAATGAACGTTCGCGCGCGCCAGCTTGAGGAAGCCTATCCTCAAACGAATAAAAACCAGTCCGTCAACGTCATCGACGGCAGCACAAAAGTCGAGCCGTATATAACGACCACGGGCGCGATACCGATCATCACTACTTCGCTGATGGCAATAGTCGGGCTTGTTCTGCTGATCGCCTGCGCGAACATTGCCAACCTGTTGCTCGCGCGCGCGGCGGGCCGAAGGCGCGAGATAGCCATACGCCTTGCGCTCGGCGCGAGCCGCGCCCGATTGATACGACAGTTGCTTACGGAAAGCATGATCCTTTCGCTGGCGGGCGGCGGCCTCGGCATGCTGGTGGCCCTCTGGCTCGGCGACTTGTTGATGGCCTTCTACCCCGTGCTCGACTTTAACACCATCGAGCCCGCTTACGACTTGAGCCTCGATTGGCGTGTCATCAGTTTTTCGCTCGCCGTGTCGATCCTCACAGGGTTTGTGTTCGGCCTGGCGCCTGCTCTCGGCGCTTCCAAGCCGGACCTGGTACCGACTTTGAAAGGCGAAATGTCAGGGATGCGCGGCCCGCGCCGGTTTGGCTTGAGCAATATGCTTGTGATTGCGCAGGTGGCTTTGTCGCTCGTTCTGCTTATAACCGCAGGACTCTTTATTCGAAGCGTGCAGAATGCCGAGAAGATCGATCCGGGCTTTGATACGACAAACATTGTGTTCGCTTCGACCGATCTGGGGGTGCAAGGGTACAAGGAAGAGAAGGGGAAGGATTTTTACAAGCAGATGGTCGAGCGCGTGCGTGAGATTCCCGGCGTTGAGGCGGCGGCGATAGCGTTTCCGCTCCCGCTCGACGCTTATGATTACGGGACGAGGGTCGATATCGAGGGCTACACGCCGCCGCCCGATGAAGGAAGAGTGAGGCTTGGCTACACCACTGCCGGGCCGGGTTATTTTCAAGCGATGGGAACGCGGCTCGTAGACGGGCGCGATTTCACGGAGCGCGACAGTAAAGACGCCCCGCGCGTCGTCATCGTAAACGAGACGCTGGCCCGCCGCTACTGGCCGGGCGAAAACCCCATAGGCAAGCGCATCAGAATCGGCAGAGAGAGCAACCCGTTCAGCGAAGTCGTCGGCGTGGCCGAAGACGGCAAGTACGTGACTTTAGGCGAAGGGGCGACGCCTTACATGTTCCTGCCGTTCGAGCAGAATTATGACGGGCGAATGACCCTGGTAGTTCGCGGCGCGGACCCGAAGCAGCTTGTTCCCTCTATCCGCGAAGAAGTCCGGGCGCTTGACGCAACCCTCCCGGTATTCGGCGTCAAGACGATCCAGGAATTCATGACCAGGTCGCTCGTGGGGGCGCAAGCGATAGCCACGTTCGTCGGCGGGTTTGGCCTGCTTGCGATGCTGCTTGCGGCGATAGGAATTTACGGCGTGATGAATTATTCCGTTTCCATTCGCACGCGCGAGATAGGCATACGCATGGCGCTCGGGGCAAATCGTTATGAAGTCCTCAATATGATTCTTAAACAGGGGATGTTTTTGGCCGGCATCGGGCTTGTGATAGGACTCGGCGGGGCATACTTCCTGACGACCACAATGGCGAGCCTGCTTTTCGGCGTGAGCGCCAGGGACCAGATCACTTTCATCGCGATCTCTCTGTTGCTCGCTTTAGTCGCGCTTGCGGCGTGCTACATCCCCGCGCGACGGGCTACGAAAGTCGACCCGATGATTGCGCTCAGGTATGAATAATCAATTTCAAATTTGATATTCGAAATTTGAGATTGAAGGGGAATGATGGACACTTTATTACAAGACCTTCGATACAGCTTGCGGCTGCTTGCGAGAAGACCCGGCTTTACGGTCGTTGCCGTGCTGACGCTTGCGCTCGGCATAGGCGCAAACACGGCGGTCTTTAGCGTCGTGAGCGCCGTGCTGCTGCGCTCGCTTCCTTACAAATCGCCGGAACGATTAGTGGTCGTGTCGGAAGCTATAGCCAAAGAACCGCGACCCGTCTCTTATCCGAACTTCCGCGACTGGCGGGCGCAGAACGAAGTCTTCGAAGACATCGCGGCACACTGCCCCACGGTGATTACTTATACGACCGCCGAGCGCGCCGAGCGCGTAGCGGGCGAGCTGGTTTCAGATAATTATTTCTCGCTGCTCGGCGTCACGCCAATAAACGGGCGTGCATTTTTGCCCGAAGAAAACGGCGCGCCCGGAAGCGGCCCCGTAGTCGTCATCAGCTATAGCTGCTGGCAAAACGTGTTCGGCGGCGACACGACGCTTGTGGGACAGACGCTCAAGCTCAACGGGGCGGACTACACCTGCATAGGCATCGCGCCCGAAGGCTTCAAAGGTTTTTCGGCGGAAGCCGATATGTGGGTCCCCATGTCGATGTACCACACTCTTTGGCCCCAGACCGGGCAGTTCAATTTTCTCGATAATCGCGACGTTCATTTTCACAGAGTCCTGGGCCGCCTCAAACCGGGCGTAGACCGCAAGCGCGCGCAAGCGGACATGGAGACGATAGCGGCGCGGCTCGAACAGAGTTTTCCAAAAGATAATGCCAACCGCAGCGCGCTCGTCGTCTCTGCGCAAGAGAGACTCGTGGGCGATGTGCGGCCCGCCCTGATAGTGCTGTTAGGCGCGGTCGCCTTCGTGCTTTTAATCGCCTGCGCGAACGTGGCGAGCCTGATGCTCGCCCGGGCCGCCGCGCGCACAAGAGAGATCGCCATACGACAGGCGATGGGCGCAGGCCGCCTCCGTCTCGTTCGACAACTGCTGACCGAAAGCACCGTGATAGCTTTGATCGGCGGCGCTGCCGGGCTTCTGGTCGCCGTCTGGGGCGTAGACCTGCTCGTCTCTATTCTTCCGCTGAACCTTCCCAAGTTCGCAACCGCCGGCATTGATCGCGGCGTGCTTGCATTCACGCTGTCGCTCTCTCTGCTTACAGGATTGGTCTTGGGATTGGTCCCTGCGCTCCAGGCTTCAAAGCTCGATCTGAGAGAAGCGCTCAAAGAGGGTGGCCGCAGCCTGGGCGGCAGCCTCAAGGGGCGTCGCACGCGGAGCCTGCTCATCGTCAGCGAGATTGCGCTCGCGCTCGTTTTGATGATCGGCGCGGGGTTGATGCTCAAGAGCTTTCGGCAGATGCGGATGGTCGAGACGGGGTTTGAGCCTGATCGGTTGTTGATGATGAGATTTGATGTCCCGAATAAAAAGTATGAAGGCGGCGAGAGGTTGCGCGTCGGACAACGGCTCATCGAGCGGCTGGAAACTGTCCCGGGGCTGGAATCGGTCGCGATCACTTTCACAGACCCGTTTTTGTGGGACGGCATCAATCGCGGCTTCACGGTAGAAGGAGCGCCGCTCGACCCGCCCGGCGCGCAGGACGCGGTCTATTTTCACGACATCAGCCCGAATTATTTTCACACGATGGGAATACCTTTTTTGTCGGGACGCGATTTTGCGACCACCGATGATGATGAAGCGCCGCGCGTCGCGATAGTAAGCCAGGCTTTTGCCCGCCGCTACTGGCCGGGCGAAAGCCCCATAGGCAAGCGCATAAAGTACGGGCCTCTGGATTCAAAGCAGGCATGGATGACCATCGTCGGGGTCGTCGGGAACGTCAAGTTCGTAAACCTGCGTCAAGACCTCGATGCTTATTCAATCGTCTATGTCCCGCTGCTTCAAAGCCAGGTCGTAATCAACCTGAACGTGATGGCGCGCACGCGCGGCAATCCCGCAGAGATGGCGGCAACGGTCCGAAACGAGATACAGAGTTTCGATTCGGAAATTCCCGTCTACAACATTTCGACAATGCAAGAGCGGCTCGCCAAACAGGCGTCCGAGACGCGCTCTTACACTTTATTGCTGGGGCTGTTTGCTTCGCTCGCATTGCTGCTTTCCGTAGTCGGCATCTACGGCGTGATGTCTTATATGGTGACCGAGCGCACGCGCGAGATAGGCATACGAATGGCCCTGGGGGCAGGGCGAATTGATGTTCTGAAGATGGTCGTATCGCAGGGGATGGCGCTTGCCATAACAGGTATATTGATAGGGCTTGGCGGCGCATTCGCGCTGACGCGATTTATGGAAAGCCTTTTGTATGAAGTGAGCGCGACCGACCCGGTAACTTTCGCAATTCTCTCGCTGTTGCTCGCGGGAGTCGCGGCCGTCGCGAGCTATATTCCTGCGAGGCGGGCTACGAAGGTCGATCCGATGGTCGCGCTCAGGTACGAATAATTTCAAATTTGAAATTGAAAGGAAAGCCATGTCGACACTTCTGCAAGACCTTCATTACGGTGGCAGGATGCTTCTCAAGAATCCGGGATTTACCGTGATAACCGTCCTCGCTTTAGCGCTTGGGATCGGCGCAAACAGCGCCATATTTAGCGTCGTTAACGCGGTCTTGCTCAAGCCCCTGCCTTATCGCGATCCGGCGAGCATCGTGACGATCAACAGGATCGCGGAGAAGGGCGGACTGCCCGGAATCGCCGCTAACGAGTACCTGGATTGGCAAGAGCAGAATCAGGTCTTCGACGAGATGGCAGGCTATTCCTACAATAATTTCAATCTCATTTACAACGGCGAGCCGGAGCGAGTCGTATGCGGGCAGGTCACCGCAAGCTTTTTCACCTTGCTCGGCGTTGACCCCCTGCGGGGCCGCGCCTTTCTTCCCGAAGAAGATCGCCGCGGCCATAATCAGGTGGCGGTTATAAGCGAAGGCTTCTGGCAGCACCGCGCGGGAGGCGACCCGAACATCCTGGGCCAGACTTTTACGCTCGATGATAAAAGCTACACCATCGTCGGAGTGATGCCGGCGAGCCTGCGCTTTCCCCGCTCCTACGACATATGGGTGCCTATTGCGCTCGACCCCGTAGCAGAGCGCACGAGCGACTTCTGGACATTGCTCGAAGTGATTGGCCGCCTCAAGCCCGACGTTTCGGCAGAACGCGCACAATCGGACCTGCAAGCCGTAAGAACCTGGAGACAGCAGCAGAACCAGGTGGAGCCCGAAAGCGAGCGCCTTGAAATTGTCTCCCTGCGCGAGCAGGTGGTCGAAGGAGTCCGGCTGCTCATACTGGTTTTGCTCGGGGCCGTCGGCTTCGTGTTGTTGATCGCGTGCGCCAACGTCGCCAACCTGCTGCTTGCGCGCTCGGCGGGCCGCCGGAAAGAGATTGCCATACGCGCGGCGCTCGGCGCACGGCGATGGAGGATCGTCAGGCAGTTGCTTACGGAGAGCGTGATGCTCGCGCTTATGGGCGGAGCCCTGGCAGTCCTGGTAGCGTTGTGGAGCGTTGACCTTATGGTCTCTGCTTTGCCCACTGATCTTGCGGAATCTATTCACAGCTTGAACTACATAAGAGTCGATTCCCAGGTGCTCGGATTTACTTTTGTGATTGCACTGGTCACGGGAATTCTTTTCGGACTCGCCCCGGCGCTCATCGCTTCAAAGCCCGACCTCAACGAGACGCTGAAAGAAGGAGGCGGGCCGATTGCGGCAGGCGCAAGCCTCAAAAGCCTTCGCGGGCTGCTTGTGGTTTCAGAGCTTGCCCTCGCGCTCGTGCTGTTGGTAGGCGCGGGGTTGATGATAAAAAGTTTCGCGCGCTTGCTCGATGTAAAGCCGGGCTTCAACCCTGACAATGCCCTGATGATGCGGATAGAGCTTCCGATGTCGAGGTACGCCGAGCCGGCCGGCAGCGCAGTCTTTTTCAATCAACTGCTTGATAGAGTCGAAGCAATACCTGATGTGCGAAGCGTCGGCTTGATAAGCCATACGCCTTTATCGGATTACAGCCTGATCGCGTTCTTCTCTCTTGAGAGTCAGGAAAAACTGGAGCGAGGCAAAGACAAGCCCGTCCCAATAGGAGTGGTAAGCAAGGGTTACTTTGATGCGATGGGTGTTCCGCTCATTGCTGGCCGTCAGTTCGATGACCGCGACTCGGAGGGCACGCAGCAAGTTGTGATTATCAACCAGGCGATGGCTCGCCGCTTCTGGCCCGATGAAAGCCCCATAGGCAAACGCATAGGGTTCGGATGTGAAGCCGATCTTTGCCGGACGATAGTCGGGGTGGTCGGAGATATAAGGCAGGAAGGTCTGGCCGAAGATTTGAGGCCGGAGATATATGTGCCTTACCGGCAATTTCCGCTTCGCAGTATGACGCTTGTCGCGCGCGCGGAATCTAACCCTCTAAACCTGACCGCCGCCATCCGAAGCCAGGTGCTGGCGGTAGACCCCGGCCAACCCATCTCTAACGTCAAGACGCTTGAGCGCCAGCTCTCGGATTCGGTGGCGCAACCGCGCCTGTCGATGATATTGCTCGGAACCTTTGCCGCGCTTGCGCTCATTTTAGCGGCGCTCGGCGTCTACGGCGTGATGTCTTACACGGTGGCCGGGCGCACGCGGGAGATAGGCATACGAATGGCGTTAGGCGCGAGCCGGGTTGACGTTTTGAAGATGGTCGTATCACAGGGGATGGCGCTTGCTATAACGGGGATTGCCGCAGGGCTAATAGGCGCGTTCGCGCTGACGCGATTTATGGAAAGCCTGTTGTATGAAGTAACCGCGACCGACCCGATAACTTTTATCGTCGTAGCGGTGTTGCTGGCAGGAGTGGCTCTGGCAGCCTGTTTCGTGCCTGCGCGACGCGCTACGAGAGTCGATCCGATGGTCGCGCTCAGATATGAATAATTTCAAATTTCAGATTGAAAGGTAAGCGATGGAAACCTTGCTTCAAGACTTGCGCTACGGCGCGCGTATGTTGATTAAGAAACCCGGCTTTACTGTTGTGGCGGTGCTCGCTCTCGCGTTAGGCATCGGCGCAAACACGGCCATCTTCAGCGTAGTCAATGCGGTCTTGCTGCGCCCGCTCGCCTACAAAGACCCTGACCGGCTGGTGGTCGTCTGGTCTAACAACGCGCGCGAAGGCAACCCTCGCTATCCGGTTGCCGCAGCTAATTTCGTCGACTTCAAAGAGCAGAACCGGTCCTTTGATCGGCTGGCGGCTTATCTTTCGTTCACTCCGAATATGACGCTCGCGGCAGCGACTGAACCGGTGCAGGTAACCCAATCTTCAGTGTCGCCTGAGCTGTTTCCGCTATTGGGAGTGGAAGCCATGCTGGGACGCACCTTTTCCGATGAAGAAGCGCAGGTCGGAAAAGATCAGGTTGTCATACTCAGCCACGGGCTGTGGCAGAGGCAATTCGGCGGCAATGAAAATATACTAGGTCAAAAGGTCACGCTTGACGGCGTGCCATACACCGTCATCGGCGTGATGCCGCAGGATTTCTACTTCTTATATCGCAACGCGGATTTGTGGATACCGCTGTCGTTCAACACCAGATTCAATCCTAATTTTACGATCACCAATCGCGCGGGCGGAGCACTCGGCTTGATAGGGCGTTTGAAATCCGACGTCTCCATCGAGCAGGCGCGAGCGGAAATGGACGCAATCGCCGCGCGCCTCTCCGACCAGTACCCGGCGGTCAATAGCGGAATAGGCGTAACGCTCGTCTCTCTCGACGAACAGATGACAGAGTCTGTACAGACGGCGTTGCTTGTTCTGCTTGCGGCGGTGAGCTTCGTGCTTCTGGTCGCTTGCGCGAATGTCGCCACATTGTTGCTCGCTCGCGCAGCTTCGCGTCAAAAAGAGATTTCAATACGCGCGGCGCTCGGCGCGGGCCGCATTCGACTGGTAAGACAACTGTTGACCGAATCCGTATTGCTCGCGGCGCTCGGAGGAGCGCTTGGAGCGCTTCTCGCAGTCTGGGGCATCAACTTGATACTCGCGCTCAGCCCGTCCGAGATTCCGCGCCAGAACGAGATTGGAATCGATGCGACGGTGCTCGTCTTCACGCTCGGGTTGTCGGTTTTGACCGGCGTCATCTTTGGACTTGTCCCTGCGTTACAGCTCTCTAAATCCGATCTGCACGAATCGTTGAAAGAAGGCGGGCGAAGCTCGGCAGGCACAACTCGCCAGGGCGTGCGCAGCGCGCTTGTCATTTCGCAGGTCGCCTTGACGCTCGTGCTGCTCATAGGCGCGGGATTGTTGATAAGAAGCTTCGTACGGTTGATGAATGTCGATCCCGGTTTTAGAACAGAAAACCTGCTGGTTATGGGCATCGCGGTCCCGACTTCTATGAGGTCTGCGCCGCCGCAAAAGATCGCCTACTATAAGGAACTCTTCGAGCGCATAGAAGCGATACCCGGAGTCCAGTCCGCAGGCGCGGCCACGCGGCTTCCGCTCACGGCAAGAGGCGTTACAACCAAGCTATTTATCGAAGGGCGCGCGGTCGCGCCGGGCGAAGAGCCTGATATAGAGTTCCGCCGTGCCAGTTCCGACTATTTCAGCGCGCTCGGCGTGCCGTTGATAGACGGACGATATTTCACCAATGAAGATAATATGCAGGCGCCCGGTGTAGTCATCATCAACCAGTCGGCGGCCCGCCGATTCTGGCCCAATGATACGGCTATCGGCAAACGTGTGAGAACAAGTCCGGATCCGAACTTTTCTTGGAACACGGTTGTTGGTGTCGTCGGAGACGTGAAGCATTTCGGACTGGATGCCGACGCGCGACCGGAAATGTATGTCGCTTTCAATCAAGCTCCGCCCGACAGCCCGTTTATGGTCGTTCGCACCACGTCCGACCCTATGAATGTGGCCGCATCCGTGCGCGCACAGGTCGCCGCGATGAATAAAGACCAGCCCGTCAACACGATTCAAACGATGGAAGAGGTGCTTGCGGCTTCGGTCGCCGGTCGCCGGTTCAACATGCTCTTGTTGGCGATGTTCGCGGGCCTTGCGTTGTTGCTTGCGGCAGTAGGAATTTACGGAGTCATCTCGTACTCGGTCGCGCAGCGCACACAGGAGATAGGCATACGCATGGCGTTGGGCGCGCAAACGCGCGACGTGCTCGCTATGGTCATCTCGCAAGCCGCACGGCTCGCGCTTGCGGGAGTAGCGATAGGGCTTATCGCCTCCTTCTTGCTCACGCGATTGATGAAGAGCTTGCTTTTTAACGTGAGCGCGACCGACCCTGTGACGTTCCTCGCGGTGTCATTGTTACTGATGGGCCTGGCCTTCGCGGCCAGTTACATCCCCGCGCGGCGTGCTACGAAGGTCGATCCGATGATCGCGCTCAGATATGAATAATTCCAACTTTGAAATTGAAAGGTGAATGATGGAGACGCTATTACAGGATTTGCGCTACGGCATGAGAATGCTATTGAAGAAACCCGGCTTCACGGTTATTGCGATAATATCTCTCGCGTTAGGCATCGGGGCGAATACGGCCATCTTCAGCCTGGTCAACACGGCGGTGCTGCTGAAGCTGCCGGTCGCCGATCCCGATCAACTCGTTGCGATCAACAACCTGGCAGAGAATCGGATGTTCCCCTCTTTCTCTTATCCCAACTACAAAGATTTTCGCGACCGCAGCGAAGTATTTTCCGGCCTTATCGCTTACCGCTTCGCGCCGTTGAGCGTGAGCTACAACGGGGTCAATGAGCGGCTGTGGGGCTACGAGGTTACGGGCAATTACTTCGAGACGCTGGGCGTCGGCGCAGCCCTCGGGCGGGTGATTACGACCGACGACGACGTGACGCCGGGCGGGCACCCTGTAACGGTCTTGAGCTACAAATACTGGCAGGGCCGGTTCGGCGGCGACCCCGAAATCTTGGACAAAAACATAATAGTCAACGGGCGCGGCTTCACCGTCATAGGCGTAGCGCCGAAGGGTTTTTATGGCACCGAAATCATCACCGCGCCGGAACTCTTTTTCCCGATTGCTATGCAGGCCGAGATCGAAGTCGGCTACGAATGGCTCAATAAGCGCGATACGGAAAACATCTCTTTGCAGGGGCGGCTCAAGCCCGGCGTAAGCCGCGACCAGGCGCAGGCCGCGCTCAACTCGATTGCTTTACAACTGGAAGGCGAATACCCGGACATTAATCAGGGGAAGCGGATCACGGTTGCGTCTCCCGGTTTTGTCGGCGGCACTATGCGCGGCGCGGTGATGGGCTTTGCCGGATTGTTGATGGCCGTCGTCGGGTTAGTGCTGCTGCTGGCCTGCACGAACCTGGCGAACCTGCTGCTGGCGCGCGTGACCGAACGGCGCAAAGAGATTGCCGTGCGACTGGCTTTAGGCGCGAGCCGCTTCCGGCTCGTGCGGCAACTGCTGACCGAAAGCCTGCTGCTTGCTTTAGCCGGAGGGCTGTTGGGATTGTTGCTGGCTTTCTGGCTCGTAGATTTAGCAATCGCGTTAAAGCCTCCGGTAGACGTGCCGCTTACGATCAATCTCTATATCGATCAACGCGTGCTCCTGTTCACCGTCGCGCTCTCGTTTGTGACCGGAGTGCTGTTCGGTTTGCTGCCCGCGCTGCAAGCTACGAAGACCGATCTGGTGTCGGCCTTGAAGGACGAAGCGGCGACGAGCGGTTATCGCCGCTCTTATTTGAAAGGCGGGTTGATTGTTTTTCAGGTTGCGTTGTCGCTGGTGCTCTTAATATCGGGGGCCTTGATGCTGCGCGGATTACAGCGCGCGCAAACGCTCGATCTAGGGTTCAATCAACAAAACGCCGTCGAAATCTCGTTCGATCTGCGGCTGCAAGGATACAACACCGAGCGCGGCAAAGAATTTCAGAAACGTTTGCTTGAGCGCGTGCGCGCGTTGCCCGGCGTCGAAGCGGCTGGGACCGCAGACCTCGTCCCGGTCAACCTCCATTTTTCAAGAGAGGGGATTTACGTCGAAGGACAAGTGCCGCAGCGCAGCGCCAACACGCCGCGCGCCCTGACCAGCCGAATCAGCCCCGGCTATTTCGGCGCGATGGGGACACGACTCGTAGCGGGGCGCGATTTCACCGAGCAAGACGATCAGACGGCCGTGCGCGTGGCAATCGTCAATGAAACATTCGCGCGCCGCTTCTGGCCCGCAGAAGACCCCATCGGCAAGCGGTTTTCCATAAGCGATCCTGAAGGGCCGAAATGGCAAGTCATAGGCGTCGCCCAGGACGGCAAATACGCGGGGCTGACCGAAGACCCCAGGCCTTTCGTCTATCGCCCGGTATGGCAGTCTTACGCCGGGGCTACGAACCTGATCGTCCGAAGCCAGGCGGACCAGCAGAAAATGATCGTCGCGCTCAGAAGCGAGTTGCAACAGATGGATTCGCAATTGCCGATCTCAGGCGCCAAGACTCTGGTCGATCATATGAGCCTGCCGCTGCTCCCCGCCCGCGTCGCGGCGTCGGTGCTCGGCAGCTTCGGCGTGCTTGCGCTCGTGCTCGCGGCAATCGGCATTTACGGCGTTATGTCTTACGGAGTATCCAGGCGGACACGCGAGATAGGCATACGAATGGCGTTAGGCGCAGAGGGCCGCGACGTTATGAGTATGGTCCTGAGGCAAGGGATGACGCTTGCGGGAGTGGGCGTCGTTATCGGGTTGCTCGCGGCCTTTGCCCTGACCCGCGTGATGACGAGCCTGCTCTACGGGGTGAGCGCGACCGACCCGGCGACGTTTGCGGCGATAGCGTTGCTGCTGACGGCGGTAGCATTGCTGGCCTGTTACATCCCCGCGCGGCGAGCTACGAAAGTCGACCCGATGATCGCGCTCAGATACGAATGAGGAGGAGCTATGCGAACTCTTCTGCAAGACGTTCAATTCAGCTATCGTATGCTGGTAAAAAAGCCCGCCTTCACATTGATAGCGGTCATCACCATCGCATTGGGCATCGGCGCAAACAGCGCCATCTTTAGCGTAGTCAATGCGGTGCTGCTCGACCCGCTGCCTTTCCCCAATTCCGATCAACTGGTGATGGTCTGGGGTAAGCTCCCCGGTCACGAAATACAGAAGCTCAATCTATCGCCGCCAGAGTTTGTTGATTATCGTGATCGCAACCAGGCTTTTTCAGCCGTGGCCGTTTACGCATCGCTCGGGCGCAACCTCACGGGCGCGGGCGAGCCGGAAAACCCTATCAACGCGGAGTTCCGTATAAGCAACGCCGCATACTTCCGCGCGATGGGGATACGGCTTCGCGAAGGCCGTTTTTTAAGTGAGAGCGACCGTGAAGACTCGACTTACATTGTAGTCGTCAATGAAACTTTCACAAAAGTTTTCTTGCCCGATGAAGCCCCGCTCGGAAAGCGAATTAAAATGGGCGGGCTTGATAGCCCTTTCCGCTGGTTGGAGATCGTCGGCGTCATCAACGACATCAAGCACCGGGGGGTTGATCTCGAACCCAGGCCGGAGATGTACGTCTCTTATCATCAGCCGCCGCTTAAAGACTGGAACCTGCAATCCGTTTTTCTATCCGTGCGAACAGAAGGCGAGCCTCAGAATTTGCTCCCGTTCGTTCGCGAAGCCGTAAAAAACATTGATAACGATCAGCCCCTCTACAGCGTCTCTACAATGGAGCATCTTGTCTCGCGCTCAATCGCGCCGCGCCGCTTGAATATGCTTTTGATGGGGAGCTTGTCGGCGCTGGCGTTACTGCTGGCATCAATCGGCATATACGGCGTGATGTCGTATTCGGTCGCGCAGCGGACGCACGAAATCGGCATAAGAATGGCTCTGGGCGCGCGAACCGGAGACGTGCTGGCGATGGTCATCAGATTTCAAATTTCAAATTGAAAGGGTAAGCGATGGATACGCTCATACAGGACGTTCGATACGGCGCGAGGATGCTGCTGAAGAAACCCGGCTTTACGTTGATTGCCATTTTCACGCTCGCTTTAGGCATCGGCGCAAACACGGCGATCTTCAGCGTAGTCAATGGAATTGTGCTGCGCTCATTGCCTTATGCCGACCCTGAGCAATTGGCCTATATCTCTATCGACCGGCGCGACCTCGGCCCGCGCTTCCCGATGTCGAGGGCTGATTATTTAATTCTCAAAGAGAATATGCAGAGCTTTGAGAAGCTGGCCGAATTCAGAGGGGAGCGGCTGAATATGACGGGCGGGCGCGAGCCCGAGCGTATCGTGGGGACGTGGGCGACGGCGGAATTTTTCTCGACGCTCGGCGTAAGTGCCGCGCTCGGGCGCACGTTTTACCCGGACGAAGGGCAGCCCGGCAGCCCGCCGGTCGCGGTCATCAGCAACGGCCTGTGGCAGCGTCATCTCAATTCCGACCCCGATGCTATTGGCCGCACGATCAACCTGAATGACAAGACCTACACTATCGTCGGCGTGATGCCGCAGGGCTTCAAATTTCTGTACGCAACCGAAGTCTGGCCCATACTGCAAATAAATCCTCAGCAGAGAAGACCTCCATACGGCTGGCGGATGATAGGAAGGCTCAAGCCCGGGGTCAGCCCGGAACAGGTGCGCGCAGAGTTTGACGCCATGCGCGACGAGACCCTGCGACTCTATCCCGAGCAGCCGATCTCCGATTGGGCTTACGAGTCTGAGCCGCTCAAGGAATTTATCGTCGGCGATTTGCGACCTATGATGCTGGTCTTACTGATTGCTGTCGGATTCGTTCTTCTGATCGCGACCGGCAACGTCGCCAACCTGCTTTTGTCGCGGGCAGCCGCGCGCGAGCGCGAGATCGCCGTTCGCGCTGCGATGGGCGCTTCTCGTTTGCGGCTGGTTCGGCAGTTATTGACCGAAAGCTTGCTGCTTGCGGTTGCGGGCGGCGTGCTGGGGTTACTGCTGGCGCTGTGGGGCGTAGACCTGCTGGTGGCGCTCGAACCGGGAAACCTGCCCCGGATCAACGAAGTCAATATTGACCCTTCGGCTCTCGTCTTCACCTCTTTCATATCGCTCGCAAGCGGCGTCTTGTTCGGACTCGCGCCCGCGCTGCAACTCTCGCGCACAAATTTGAACGATTCGCTCAAAGAGGGCGGTAGGGGTGCGACCGGAGCGCGCGGGCAGCGCATGCGGGGAGTGCTAGTGGTTGTACAGATGGCGCTTGCTCTGATGCTTCTGGTAGGCGCAGGGCTGATGGTCAGGAGCTTCATTCGCTTGCAGAAGGTAACCCCGGGTTTTGAGTCCGAGGGGCTGTTAACGCTTCAGCTTTCACTGCCTGAAACCAGGTATTCGGATAATTCAAAGGTGTCCGGGTTCTACCGGCAGCTTGTCGAGCGAGTTCGGGCCTTGCCCGGAGTGCAAACGGCCAGTTTCAGCGACTCCATCCCGCCACAGACTCTGGGCACCATCGAGATGTTTGAGGTCGAAGGGCAACCGATTCCTGAAGGTCAGAATTATCCGCTGACCGAGCAATTGTTCATCCACTCGGATTACTTCCGCGCGCTCGGCATACCGGTGTTGCAGGGACGCCATTTTACCGAGATGGATAACGCCAACTCGCCGCCTGTCGTCTTGATAAATCAGACTATGGAGCGACGGTACTTTCCTGAGGGGGGAGCGATCGACAAGCATATTCACGCCGGAGGCTTCGGGCCGGAAGATCCCTGGATCACAATCATCGGGGTCGTCGGCGATGTGAAGTACAACGGCCTTGCTGCCGAAGAAGCGCCGACCATCTATACGCCCTACGAACAACAGAACCAGTTGCGCGGATCGATATACATTCTGCTCCGCACCTCAACAGACCCACAAAATCTTATTGCCGCCGTTCGGCACGAGGTCGAGCAGATGGATAGCGACCTGCCGATTGCCAACATCAAAACGGGCGAAAAGCTTCTGGCCGAGTCGGTCGGGCAGCCGCGTTTTCACACGACGCTGATAGCGATCTTCGCGCTGGTGGCCCTGGTGCTCGCGGCAATCGGCATCTACGGCGTCATCGCTTATTCGGTCACGCAGCGGACGCACGAAATCGGCATAAGAATGGCTCTGGGCGCGCGCCCGCGAGACGTGCTGAAGCTCGTTATCGGGAAGGGGATGAAACTGGCATTGATAGGAGTCGCGGTCGGATTGATAGCCGCGTTTGCGCTCACGAGGCTGATGGAAAACCTCTTGTTCAAAGTGAGCGCGACCGACTTGCTGACGTATGCGGTCATCACGGTGTTGCTGACGGCGGTAGCCTTGCTGGCCTGTTACATCCCCGCGCGACGGGCCACGAAAGTCGATCCGATGGTCGCGCTCAGATACGAATAATTTCGAGTATCAAATTGAAAGGGTAAGCGATGGATACGCTCATACAGGACGTTCGATACGGCGCAAGGATGCTGTTGAAGAGGCCCGGTTTTACGTTGATCGCAATCCTGACGATTGCGTTAGGCATTGGCGCGAACAGCGCGATCTTCAGTCTGGTCAACGCGACGTTGCTCAGCCAATTGCCGGTAAGCGAGCCTGATGAGCTGGTCTACGTCTTTACAGGCAATCCCAACGATCCCTACGGCGTGTCTTCTTATCCTGACTATGCCGAGTTCCGCGATCAGAATCAGGTCTTCAGCGGATTAGTCTGTTCGGGCGGGATCGCGGCCAGCCTCAACAGCGACGATACGACGGCGCAGGCGGACCCTGTCACAGGTTTGATCGTCTCGGGCAATTACTTTGAGGTGCTTGGCGTCAAAGCCAAACACGGACGCACCTTCGGCTCGGATGAAGACGTGACGCCGGGCGCGCATCCGGTCGTCGTCATCAGCAACAGGTTGTGGCAGACACGTTTTAACGGCAGGACGGACATCCTGGGACAGCAGATCAAATTGAACGGCCAGGCCTTTACTATCATCGGCGTCGTGCCCGCCGAGTTTAACGGCACCGAAATAGGAATTCGCCGGGACTTGTACGTCCCGATGATGATGCAGGCCATAATGCGCCCACCGCGCGGGGGGTATTCCGGCGAGATGAACCCCGATCTGCTCAAAGTGCGCGGCAATCGCTGGCTGCGCCTGATAGGGCGGCTCAAGCCGGGTGTGTCGCGAGAGCAAGCGCAGGCGGAACTGGCTGTCATTACCGAGCAGCAGATGAAGGCTTATCCCGATACCAACAATAGTCGCATAGCAACGCTCACGTCCGTAGGTCAAAGCGATCCTTTACAGCGCGATCAGTTGGTCTCCGTCGCCGGATTGTTGATGGGCGTCGTCGGCATAGTGCTGTTAATCGCCTGCGCCAACGTCGCCAATCTTTTGCTCGCGCGAGCGTCGTCGAGGCGCAAAGAGATCGCCGTGCGACTGGCTTTAGGCGCGAGCCGCGCGCGGCTCGTGCGGCAGTTATTGACCGAAAGCGTTTTGTTGGCCGTGTGCGGCGGATTGGTCGGCACGCTTTTGGCCTGGTGGATAACCGATTTATGGAAGGCGAGTCCGCCGCCGCCCGGTGCGTTGCCGATCAATCCCGATTTCAATCTGGACGGGCGTGTGCTCGGATTCACGTTCCTGCTCGCGGTTGTGACGGGAATCGTCTTTGGACTCGTGCCCGCCCTGCAAGCTTCGCGACCCGATCTTGTGCCTGCCTTGAAAGACGAATCGCGCGCGAATGATCCACAACGCGCTTTCAATCTGCGCGGAGTGCTGGTGGTCGCGCAGGTTGCCTTGTCGCTGATATTGCTGATTAGCGGCGGGCTGTTTTTGCGCAGCCTGTGGCGCGCGCAGCAGATCGATCCGGGCTTTGATGCAGAGCGGATTCTGACGGCCCCGATCACGATCAATCTCTTGCGTTACACGAGCGCGCAGGGTCGCGAATTTTATCGTCAGGTGGTCGAGCGCGTCGAAGCTCTGCCCGGCGTGGAATCGGCCACTCTTGCTCGCACGGTCGCGCTCGGCGGCGGGGCCTCTGTGCGCGGGCTGATGATCGAAGGCCGCGAGGCGCTCGACAATGATCTCCGCAGCGATACCGGGGCAGGCGGCACGGCACTCGACAATCCCAACGTCGTCAACGTGAACACCATCGGCATGAAGTATTTTCAAACCATGGGCATAAGGCCGATTCGAGGCCGCGATTTTACCCCGCAGGACACGGCGGACAGACCGGGCATCGTCATTGTCAACGAAACTTTTGCCGCGCGCCACTTCGCAGGCGAGGAAGCGATTGGCCGTCGATTGAGCCTGCGCGGACAGCGCGGCCCCTGGCTTGAGATCGTTGGCGTTGTGAGCGACAGCAAATACATTACGCTCGGCGAGCGCGCGACGCCTTTCGTTTACTTGCCGCTCGGTCAGAATCACGAGACCGGGATGGTGCTGCATGTGCGCACGACCGGTGATCCGGCAAATCTTGTCAACACAGTGCGCAGCGAAATTCAATCGCTCGACCGTAACCTGCCCGTTCCCGGCGTAGCTCCGATGACCGAATTGCTCGACACCTCACTGTATGCCGCAAGGATGGGCGCGGTGTTGTTGGGCGCATTCGGTTTGCTGGCGTTGCTTTTAGCATCGGTCGGCCTGTACGGCGTAATGTCGTTTTCGGTCGCGCGCCGCACCCGCGAGATCGGCGTGAGAATGGCGCTCGGCGCGCAGACCAGGGACGTGCTCGGGCTTGTGTTGAGGGAAGGCATGACGCTTGTCGGAGTGGGCGTCGGGCTGGGCGTGTTGGGCGCTGTCGCCGCGACGCGGATACTGGCCGGCTTTCTTTACGATGTCAGCACGCTTGATGTCGCGACATTTGCCGCAATACCCGTAGCGCTGGCGGTGGTTGCGCTCGCGGCCTGTTACATCCCCGCGCGACGTGCTACGAAAGTTGATCCGATGGTCGCGCTCAGATACGAGTGATTTCAAATCTCAAATTTACGAATAAGGGGTAGGCGATGGATACGCTATTGCAAGATGTTCGATTCGCGATTCGGGTGCTCATCAAAAAGCCCGGGTTTACTCTTATTGCCATCATCACGCTCGCTTTAGGCATTGGCGCGAACACGGCGATATTCAGCGTCGTTAATGCCGTGCTGTTGCGCCCGTTGCCTTATCGCGACGCCGAGAGGATTGTCGCCATTCAAGAGTTGGGCAAAGACGCCAACCGCATACAGGTCACGCCCGCAAATTATTTAGACTGGCGCGCGCAAAACACCGTCTTTGAACACGTCGCGGCGATCTTCGAACGCACATCAAATCTTGCCGGAGCAGACGAAGCCGAACGCATAAGACTTGCGGTGACTTCCGCAAATTTCTTTGACGTGTTTGGCGTCCGTCCGCTACACGGGCGGCTCTTCTCGATGGATGACGAACAGGCAGGTCATCCATCGATAGCCGTCATCTCTCATTCGCTGTGGCAACGGCGCTACGGCGGCGACGCTGAAATCATAGGCCAGGCGATCACGCTTGACGGCAGGAGCTACACCGTCGCCGGCATCGCGCCAGCCGGATTTCAATACCCCGGTAACACGGAAGTGTGGCTGCCGCCGCTTCGCCTTGCGCCCGAAATCAATGCTTCGGTTGACGTGACGCGGTTGCGCGGCTTTGGGTATTTGAGCGCGGTGGCTCTGCTAAGACCGGGCGTTTCGCTTGAGCAAGCCAAAACAGAGATGGAGACGATAACCGCCCGCCTCAGAGAGCAGTACCCGGAAACCAACAACAACCGTTTTAACAGAGTCGTCTCGCTTCACACGCACCTGGTGGGCGATACGAGCAAGATATTATGGATGCTATTAGGCGCAGTCTGTTTCGTGCTTCTGATCGCCTGCGCCAACGTCGCGAATCTGATGCTGGTGCGCGCCACTGCGCGTCAAAAAGAGATTGCCATCCGCACCGCGCTTGGCGCATCCCGGCTGCACATCATCCGGCAACTGCTCACGGAAAGTGTGCTGCTCGCGTTTGGCGGGGGCGCTGTGGGGCTGCTTCTTGGGTGGTGGGGCGTTGATTTATTGACGAAGCTGCTGCCGAAAGATTTTCCGCGATTCGAGGACATCAATTTAGATTTCGCAGTCTTAGGTTTTACGGCCCTTGTGTCGCTTGCGACGGGAATCGTTTTCGGATTCGCCCCGGCCTGGCAGGTTCTCAAGAACGGACGTTCACGAATCTCTAAAAGAGAGTTCGCGGGGCACGACCGGCGGCATGCGCAACCGCCTGCGCAGTCTCTTCGCCGTTGCCGAAGTCGCGCTCTCGCTCGTATTGCTCGTAGGCGCGGGATTGCTTTTCCGCAGCTTTCTGGAATTGCAGTCGGTCAATGCAGGCTTCAATCCTCAGCAGGTGCTTACCATGAGGCTCAGCCCGTCGGGAACGAACTTCCGGCAGGACGAGCAATACATCACGTATTACAAACAGGTGGCCGAACGGCTCAGCGCGATTCCGGGCGTTGAAATGGTCGGCGCGATCAATACGCTGCCTCTTGAGAAAGGACCGACCACGGCCATCCGCATCGAAGGCCGCCCGCTACTCCCGCCTGACCAGTGGCCGGGCGTGAATTATCGCAACGTCACACCCGATTATTTCCGCGCCTTGAGCATCCCGATACTTCAAGGGCGCGGGTTCGAAGAGCGCGATAATGCTCAGGCTCCGCTTGCGGTCATAATCAACCAGGCCGCAGCCGAGCGCGATTTCGCAGGAGAAAACCCGGTCGGCAAGCGTATCAACTTCGGCGGCACGGACAGCAACAATCAGCCGATCTGGTTTGAGATTATCGGTGTCGTGTCGAACGTTCGCAGCCTTGAGTTGAACACGGAACCTGCGCCGGAGATTTACACCTCGGCCCTTCAAGATGCTTTCTCCAACATGTCTTTCGTCGTCCGCTCGGGCATAGAGCCGTCGGGCCTGACGGCGGCCGTGCGGCAGGCCGTCGGAAGCGTTGATAAAGCTCAACCGGTGGCCGACATCCGCACTATGGAGAAGATCGTGAGCGACGCCGTGACTCAGCCGCGCTTCAACTTTGCGTTGCTGGGCATATTCAGCGCCATCGCGCTCGTTTTATCGGCGGCGGGAATTTACGGTGTGACGGCTTACACTGTCTCGCAGCGGACGCACGAGATAGGCATACGCATGGCTTTGGGCGCCCAGGGCCGCGACGTGTTGAAGATGATACTGGGACAGGGATTGCGGTTGACAATTATCGGCGTTGCTTTCGGATTGCTCGCATCATTTCTCCTGACCCGTTTCTTGTCGAGCATGCTGTTCGGCATCGGCGCGACCGATGTGTTGACCTTCGTCAGTGTCGCGCTCATTTTAACAGGAGTGGCTCTGGCAGCCTGTTACGTGCCTGCGCGACGAGCGGCAAAGACAGACCCCATGGTCGCGCTCAGGTACGAATAATTTCAAATTTGAAATCGGGAGGTAAGCGATGGATACGTTCTTGCAAGACGTTCGATATGCGATTCGGATGCTCGCCAAAAAACCGGTATTTACCGCCATCGCTATCATCACGCTTGCGCTTGGCGTGGGGGCGAACACGGCGATCTTCAGCGTCGTTAACGCGATACTGCTTGAGCCGCTCCCTTACGGCGAGCCTGACCGCCTGGTTTGGGTTTCACACGAAGATACGTTTACGCCTGCCGACTTCCTCGACTACAGGGAGCAGAACCAGAGCTTCGAGCAGATGGCCGCATTCATAGGCTGGGGCGTAAACCTCACAGGCAATGCCGAGCCTGAACGACTATCAGGCTCGCTCGTCTCCCCGGGATTCTTCTCTATGCTCGGAGTGCCCGCGCTTATCGGTAACACATTTTCTCCCGAACAGGAGCAGAACGCTTCGGCTGGCTTTGCGGTCCTGAGCTATGGATTATGGGAGCGGCGATTCGGGTCTGAAACAAGCATTGTCGGCAGCGCGATCACGCTAAACGGCGAGAGCTTCACGATAGTCGGAGTCATGCCGCGCGACTTTCGCCATCCTAACGGGACGGCCGACCTCTGGGGGCTGGCAAAGAACGTAATACCTGAGCTGCCTTTCCGCTCTCCTAATCTCTCGCAAAATCGCAACCTCCATTATATGCACGTCATCGGGCGATTGAAGCCGCAGGTCACGATCGACGAAGCTCAGGCTGAGATGGAAACAATCACGCTTCGCCTTGCGCAGCAATACCCCGATACAAATGTTGGCGACAATGTAACGCTTGCGACAATGCAAGAGCATGTGGTCGGTGATGTAAAGCTCCCGCTCATGATAATGCTCGGGGCCGTCGGCTTCGTGTTGTTGATCGCGTGCGCAAACGTCGCGAACCTGATGCTCGTAAGAGCGAGCGGGCGGCAGCGCGAGATAGCCATCCGCACAGCTCTTGGGGCGCGACGGCTCAGGATAGTCCGCCAGCTTTTGACGGAGAGCTTGCTGTTGGCTTTGATAGGCGGAGGGCTGGGCTTGCTGCTGGCGCTATGGGGCACGGACCTTTTGATAGCCGTAAGCCCCGGCGCACTGCCGCGCTTGAGAGATATAAGCCTCGACGGTCGCGTGCTCGGATTTACGATGCTCACCTCATTGCTGACGGGCGTGATCTTTGGGCTTGTGCCCGCGCTCCAAGCGTCAAAGCCCGATTTGAACGAAGCGCTAAAAGAGGGAAGCCGTGGAGCGGGCAGCGGCGCGCGGGGCGCGGGCATACGCAGCACACTTGTGGTGATCGAAATAGCGCTGTCGCTGGTGCTGCTGGTCGGCGCGGGACTTTTGATAAACAGCTTCTTGCGTCTGGAAAGCACCGATCCGGGTTTTAAGGCCGAGGGGGCGCTGATGATGCGGCTCTCGCTTTCAGGGGAAAGGTACGCCGAAGGCGACAGCCAGGCCGCTTTTTACAAACAACTGCTGGATCGCATCGCGGCGCTGCCCGGAGTCGAATCGACGGGCGCAATCGAGGTCGCTCCGATATTTTCTCGCGGCGCTTTTTATGGATTTATCACTCCCGAACAACCTATGCCTACGCCGGAACAGAGGCGCGAGCAGGGTTCGGGGTTTCACTCTGTAAGCCCGAATTATTTTAACGTGATGGGGACGCCTCTTGTGGCGGGCCGCGATTTTAATGAAGCGGACACGGCTGAATCTGCGCAGGTAGTGATTATCAATCAAGCGATGGCCGAACGCTACTGGCCCAATGATAACCCTCTGGGCAAAAGTATCAGCTATGGGTCCAACGCCGATAACCAGCCCACTTGGGTTGAGATCGTAGGCGTCGTCGGAAACGTGAGACACGCCAAGCTGGAGGACGAAGCCACACCCGAAGCTTACGTGCCGTACACTCAAGCCCCTTACCGGTATATGTCGGTCATCATTCGCACCGCGACCGAGCCTGCCACTCTTGTCGCCGCAGTGCGCGGCCAGGTGCAAGCCTTAGACCCGCAGCAGCCCGTCTATGATTTCAAGACGATGGAAGAGGTCATCGGAAATTCGCTCGCAAAACGGCGGCTGAACATGTTGTTTATCGCCATCTTTGCGGCAGTGGCGCTGTTGCTGGCCGCCGTAGGAATATACGGAGTCATGTCCTACTCTGTGACCCAGCGCACGCACGAGATAGGCATAAGGCTCGCGCTCGGCGCTCGAATGAGCGATGTGTTGCGCCTCGTAGTAGGGCAAGGCATGACGCTTGCGCTCATAGGCATCGGGGCGGGCCTGATCGCGTCGCTGTTTTTGACCCGGCTCATAGAGAGCTTGCTTTACAAAGTGAGCGCAACCGACGGGCTGACGTTCGCGGTGATTACCGTGCTTCTGACAGGAGTGGCTCTGGTAGCCTGTTTCGTGCCCGCGCGCCGCGCGACAAAGGTCGATCCGATGGTTGCGCTCAGATATGAATAATCATCGGTTGCTATGACTCAACGTAGCTGTGCGGCAATCTCATTTACTTCGTTGTCGCGCCGGTGATAGCCCATGCGCTCGATCATCTCTTTAGCAGTCGTCCAATGCTCGCGAGCTTTTTCCTGATTGCCTTGCGCCAGATGCAGCCGCGCAGACTCCAGATGATAATCCGCGAGATACAAATCCATCCCGCCACGCGTGGCTATGCGCAACGCTTCGGCCAGATCGCGCTCGGCTCGCCCGTAGTCACCCTTGACCCTGAGTAACTCCGCACGCGCCAGCAATCCACGAGGTAATTGATCCATTGTCCCTGCTTGTCGCAATCCGTCTACGGCACGTTGCAAAAACTCTGCTGCCTGCGTGGTATCGTCCGTACCTGCCTGTTGCGCTTCGAGCAGCCAAGCACGCCCCAATGAGAGATTGTCCAATGCGATGCTAAGCAGCGAGTACCAGCTTAGACTCTCTTCAAGCGTTCGATTAGCTCGTTCTTTCACTTTCTGAACTCGCCCCTTATTGAGCAGCAGGTCACAGTATCGAAACCCCTGTAGTGAATAGAGGAACGGGTATTCGGGCTGCCTTTGCTTTTGCATCTCTTCTGACTCGCGGAAGGCGGCGGCGGCTTCCTCGGTACGACCCAATTGATGTAGCGCATCGGCCAGCGTTGTTCGTTCGACTATTCTTTCAAACTCGTCACTGCTGCGATCCGCCAGTTCCACGCTCTGCTCGGCAAGCTTGAGCGCCTCCGACAGGTCACCAATGGTCAGGTAGAGTTGACTGAGGTTGCGGGCATTGATAGCAGCATTTTTCCAATTCTCGGTTGCGATCCGCGCTTCCCATCCCGCCTGTAACGGTTGTGCCGCTTCCTGCAATCGCCCCAACGCGCGCAGGTAAAAACCTACCTCATTCAGCACAAACCCTTTCCTATCTTCCGTGATCCCTGCTCCTGGTTGTTCCCATAGTATTTCAAAGAAGCCGGACAGTGCCGCCAAATTAGCTCCCAATGCGCCAAGCTTTCTGGAACTGAAGAATTCATCACCTCTCAAAATCCGCCGCAAATAGACCTCATCCAATGCCTCCTGATGCCTGCCCGCTGCGCAACCATGCAAGACGGCAGCAAAAAGCGGCGACATCTCTTCTACCGTGTCAGGGTATTCTTTAGTTGTGCGCTTAAGGTGTTCGTACAGCCGATTGTTTGCTTCGCGCCAAGCATCCGGTCGCTCGCGTTTGAGTTGTTGTTTGAAATACTCGCGCACCAGCGGGTGCGCATCCAGCGTGTCATGCTCGTTGATCAATTCTGCGCCCAGTAGCTTGATCCGGCGCAGCTTTGCCAATGCCTGTTGCCATTTCACTTTACTCAAATTCTGCAAAGCTTCGGTCAGCCCAGGAATAGCGGGGGCAGCGCGTAAGGCAGTAATGCTTGCTGCATCGGCGGGACGATCAAACAGCCCCGTCAAACGCAGTACCGCCAGTTCTACGCCTTCGCTAAGCCACTTTTCATATGCGGCAATCATCTTTTGCGCCTTGTCGCCGTGCTCCATCTCATCAAACAGATTCTCAATCTCTTTGCGCCGCCGGATGTCGCCGCGCAACACCTCATCCAGATAACTGCCCAACAGAGTCAATGAGAAAGCGTGCCCGTCGAAATCTTTTGCTGCTTCTTCCAATTCTTCATCATCGCCTTTGACATTCAACGCCCGCAAAATCTGCATGCCTGCTTGCGGCGACAGGTATTCGAGTTCGTGCTGAATGACCGTGCCGTTTTCAAATTCGCCTAGATCGCTGATTCGTTCACGCGTCGAGATTACGCACAACCCCGGTTGATGCGCCGCCAACTCGCGCAAAAGCGACTGCAACGCTGCATCTTTCAACAATCCTCCCTGTGCCCCCGGCGGATGTTGCAGCGGTTCGAGTCCGTCAAGAATCAGCAACGCGCGAGTCTGTCGAATAAAGCGCGCAAGCCTTTCACCTTTGTCCCACGGCGAGCCGAGCGTCGGGTCTGGGTCGCCAAAGTCGCGGAGCGCGGCGTAAATAAATTCATCGGCGGATGTCGCTTGCTCGTTCGAGCCCCTGAGAGTAAAACGACCAGCTATAGACGCGCTCTGCGCCGCGATAATTGTCCCGCGCCATGCGTTGTTTTATCCAATGATTGACCAGCGCGGTCTTGCCTACGCCGCCCCAGGCGACGAAGGCGATGATATTGATGCTGAGATTCGCCCACGTGTCGTCGAGGAGTTGCAATTCTGCGTTGCGGCCAAAGAGGTCGGGGCCGCTGACGGGCAAACGCGCAAGGGAGATTTTGTCGAGTGAAAGAGGCGGCAGCGTGACGTTGAAGAAATATGCGACGATGTCCTTATGCTTGTTGACGCGCATATCAAGCTCTGTGCGCGCCCAGAATTCGCAGTCATAGCCGTGTTTGCTGCAAAACTCACGCACCTTTTCTCTCGCAGCAGCAGAGAGCAGGGCATTGGTGACGAAGACAATACCAAAAGGCTTTTTCGTCGGGTCAGCCTCACCCATCTCATTGTACTTTTCGATTTCTTTAATAAGCGTCGCGGCGCTGATTGTCTGGTAACGCTTGCACTGAAAATACCAGAGTTGTTCGCCGCTGCCGGTCGCGCGGTAAGCTATCACATCGCGCCCCTGTTCGCTTCCCGCTGCGCCAAGATGTTCCGGGCGCAGGTAGCCTTCGCGTGCCACTAACCACAAACACAAGCGCTCGAAATCCGCAGGCGATAATTCGCCGAACGGCAGTGAGTGATTGGTTTTCGTTACGTCAGGCTTTTTCATCGTCAGCCTCACGCGATCAATCGCGGCTCTATAGCGGTTTTCAATTGAGTGTACGGGATTGGCAGAGACATCTCACCGCAGAGACACAGAGAGCACAGAGCGGGCGCAGAGAAAAACTATCTGCTCTGCGCCCCCTTTGCGTTCTCTGTGTCTCTGCGGTGAATCTTCTTTCATTCCCTTACGCTTATATGAAATTCGCTCTAGTTTCATCCTTCTGACGAGACAAAATGGCGGCCTGCCCTCTTCGTGCGTAATCGCTTCGGGACAGCAGTCTCAGAAATACTAATCGAATTTCTCGAAGTGGCAAGGGAGATTAACCAATGTGGGCTTTACATAATGAAACTCTCAAAATCGCTTTTGCAGACATTATGGACAAAAAATGACGAACAACGGACGTCTTTATTTTGGGAATCCGTTTCCCAGAAGTGAACATACGCGAACACCCAATCATTCCTCGATCAATTTATAAGACAAGTTATTTATTCATTTAAGCGGGCATCCTTTAATGGCACGCGAATTGGCTAGTCATGCGAGGGTCAATTTCCGCAGACGAGATTGATTGGCATTATGAGAAGCACTGATACACCAATTGCGCGAGCCTTGATTGCTGACGATCAGCCCGATGTCATCGAAGCGCTTCGCTTGTTGCTCAAGGGAGCCGGATACCAGACCAAAGCTGTGACCTCTCCGGCTGCCGTGCTCGAAGTCTTGAAGACCGACCGCTTCGACCTGCTTTTGATGGACCTCAATTACACCCGCGATACGACTTCGGGCCGCGAAGGGCTTGATCTGCTCTCGCACGTTCAGGCGCTCGACAGCACGCTCCCCATAATCGTGATGACTGCCTGGGGCAGCATAGAGCTTACCGTGGAAGCCATGAGGCGCGGCGTGAGAGATTTTATTCTCAAGCCCTGGGAGAACTCGCGGCTGCTCGACATACTGCACGATCAGCTTGAATTCGGCCACACGCTTCGCGAACAACAACGCCTGAAAGCCGAAGCCGACCGGCGAGCGTGCGAGCGCGACCGTCAGATCGATGAGGCGAGAGAGATTCAACTGCGATTATTGCCGAAAGAGATTCCGCAAATCCGAGGCTGCAATATCTCGTCCGCGTGGCAACCGGCTGAGACCGTGAGCGGCGATTATTTCGACGCGCTTCGATTCGACGACTCGCGCGTGGCTTTGTGCATAGCCGATGTATCGGGAAAAGGATTGCCCGCGGCTATACTGATGTCAAACGTGCAGGCCGCCGTCAAAGCGTTCGCTTCTGTTGAAACCGCGCCCGCCGAAGTCTGTACAAAGGTGAATCGAGTCATAGCCAGTAACACCGCCGATGACAAGTTTATAACTCTGCTTTACTGCTTCGTTGATTACGAAGCGGGAAGGCTCACCTATGCCAACGCAGGTCATAACGCAGGCATCCTTGTTCGCTCCTCAGGCGCGGTCGAGCGGCTAGAAAAAGGTGGCGCGGTCCTCGGCCCGTTCGAGGAGTGCAGTTACGAGCAGGGCGAGCTAGAGATACAACCGGGCGATAGAGTCCTGCTGTTCACCGATGGAATTACGGAAGCAAGAAACGCTGGCGGAGAAGAGTTCGGCGAAGAGCGATTGATCCGGCTGGCGGTTGAAAATCGCAACCTTGAAGCGTGCGAGTTGCAAGCGGTCGTTATGCAAACGGTCGCCGATTATACCGCTGTCAGCTTTCACGATGACGCTACGCTGATCGCGCTTTCGGTACGGTAATCGGCGCGGATTTTCTCGAAGAAAGGCCAAGGGATGGAAACTCTATTAAAAGATCTCCGGTACGGATTTCGTATGCTGCGCAAATCCCCCGGCTTCACCGTCGCGGCGATCATCTCGCTCGCTTTAGGTATCGGCGCAAACACGGCGATCTTCAGCGTCGTCAACACGGTCTTGCTCAAAGAGCTTCCTTACAACGATCCCGCGAGCCTCGTGCTGCTTTGGGGCGACGACCTGGCGGAAGCAGACAACCGCAGCCAGGTTTCTTTCACCGACGTGGAAGATTGGCGCAAACAAAACAGCGTCTTTGAAGAGATAGTGGCTTACACGGACTGGAGGCCGATACTGTCGGGCGCGGGCGAAGCTGAAAGAGTGCCCGCAATGCAGGTGTCGGACGGCTACTTCCGCGTTATGAAGACCGAGCCGATGCTCGGTCGCGTCTTTACGCCCGAGGAGCAGCAAGACGGCAAAGACTTCGTCATCATTTTGAGCTACGGGTTATGGCGGCGGCAGTTTAATGCGGACCCCGACGTCATCGCTAAGACCGTTTACCTCAACAGCCGCCCTTACACGGTCGTCGGCGTTATGCCGGAAAATTTCCACCCGCTCCCGGTCGGGCTGGTACACCCTTCGGCTGAGATGTACCGCCCCGTAGCCGAAACTTACGACGAGGAGCAGCGCGGCTCGCGCCACTTGCGAGCCATCGCCAGGCTCAAACCCGGCGTCGAAATCAAACAGGCTCAATCGGAAATGACGCTCATCGCGAGCCGCATATCCCAGGAGCACCCTCAATCGAACACCGATTACGGCGTTTACCTCGTCAGCATCACGGACGACACCGTAGGCGGGTTGCGCGACCCGCTGATGCTGGTGTTCGGGGCCGTGGCCTTTGTGCTGTTGATCGCCTGCGCCAACGTCGGCAATCTGTTGCTCGCGCGCTCTACTGTCAGGCAAAAAGAGATCGCGATAAGAGCCGCGCTCGGCGCAAGGCGCTGGCAACTGGTTCGACAGTTTCTCGCCGAAAGCCTGTTGCTGGCCTTGATGGGCGGCGCGGTCGGCCTTCTGCTCGCAATGTGGGGCGTCGGGCTTATCGCGGAGATCGCCTCGCGCGTCACCCCGCTTATCAGCCAGGTTGAGATAAACCTTCCAGTGCTTTTGTTCACACTCGCCGTCTCGATACTGACGGGAATCGCATTTGGACTTGCGCCCGCGCTTCACGCGACGAGTCCCGACCTTACCGAAGCGCTCAAAGAAGGCGGCCGCGCGTCGGGCGGATCGGCCTCGCGCGCAGAATTGCGCAACTGTCTGGTGATCGCGGAAGTCGCGCTTGCGCTTGTCTTGCTTGTTTCTGCGGGGCTGATGATAAAAAGCGTTCTCAAATTGCGAAACGTCGAGACGGGGTTCAACGCGGAAAACGTGTTGGCGATGAACGTGTGGCTGCCCAGTAAAAAGTATCCGGACGGGCCGAGCCAACTCGCTTTTTATGATCGAATGATAGAGCAAGTGAAAACAATTCCAGGCGTGCGCTCGGCGGGCCTCACAAGCATACTGCCGCTCGGCGATAATTTCGACACCCGCGGGATTCAAATCGAAGACCACCCGGTCGCGCGCGGCGACGAGTCGGAGGCGGAGCTTTACGTGACGACCGCAGGCTATCTGGAAGCGATGGAGATTGCGGTTCAACGAGGCCGCGCTTTCACCGAGCGCGACACGAAGGACGCGCCGCTGGTCACACTGGTCAACGAGACATTCGTGCGCCGCTACTGGCCTGACGAGAACCCTGTGGGCAAGCGAATCAAGTTTCCCGGCTCCGAAAGCCGCCCGGAACAGTGGCGCGAGATCGTCGGAGTAGTAAGCGACGTTAAGCAAAGGAAGCTTGATGTCGAAGGCAGTATGCAGATGTACCTGCCGCAGACTCAGTACCCCTGGCCGGCGATGACGCTGGTAGTCCGCGCCGATTCCGACGCGGCGGCCCAGACGGCTGCGGTGAGAAAAGCGATTCTTTCGGTCGACCCCGAGCAGGCCGTCTTCAACGTCGCCACGATGAATCAACTGTTGCTGGATTCAATCTCGCTGCGCCGTTTCTTGATGACGCTTCTCGGCTCGTTTGCAGCCGTAGCGCTGACGCTCGCGGCGGTAGGCATTTACGGAGTCATCTCTTATTCCGTCACCCAGCGCACTCACGAGATAGGCATACGCCTCGCGCTCGGGGCAAACAGCCGCGACGTGTTGAAGCTGGTCGTAGGCCACGGGCTGTGGCTCGCGCTGGTCGGCGTCGGCATAGGCGTAGCGGGCGCGCTCGCCGCGACACAACTGATGACCAGCTTGCTTTACTCTGTTGATGCGGCGGACCCCGCGACGTTCGTTTCCATCTCGCTGCTGCTCACACTGGTAGCGGTGCTCGCAAGCTACATCCCCGCGCTCCGCGCCATGCGAGTAGACCCGATGGTCGCGCTCAGACATGAATGATTTCATATTTCAAATTTGATATTTCAAATTTAGAGGGTAAGCAATGGATACCATCTTACAAGACATTCGATACAGCATCCGCAGGTTGTTTAAAAACGTCGGCTTCACCGCCGTGGCCGTGCTTGCGCTCGCCTTAGGCATAGGCGCGAACACCGCGATCTTTAGCGTGGTAAACAGCATACTTTTACACCCGCTCGCTTACAAAGACCCGCAACAGCTGGTCACGATCACTCACTCGTATGTGAACCTCAGCGCGGCGAGCGTTTCCGCGCCGGGGTTTGCCGATTACAGGGACCAGGGCCAGTCTTTCGAGAGCGTAACGGCGCTGCTCGACTTTGATTACAACCTCACCGAGCAGGGCGATCCTGTGCAGCTCCGAGGCCATCGCGTCTCCTCAAATTTTTTTACCGCGCTCGGCGTCGCCCCTTTGCTTGGCAACACGTTCGTAGCCGAGCAAGACCAGCCCGGTCACAACCGGGTTGTCGCGCTCAGCCACAAACTGTGGCAGCTCCGCTTCAATTCCGACCCTGATATTTTGGGCAAGATTATAAAACTCAACGGCCAGAACTACGAAGTCGTGGCCGTCATGCCCGCGAGCTTCGAATGGGGGAAGGACGAGTTGTGGTCGCCGCTGGCGCTCGCCCCGACGAACTTCGCCCCGAACAATCGCGGCAACGAGTTCCTCGACGTGATCGCGCGCCTCAAGCCGGGCGTGACCGTTCAACAGGCGCAGGCAGAGATGGACACGATTGCCGGCAACATCCGCCTGGCAAACCCCGGCATATACCCGGAGGAAGCCAACTGGCGAATCGGCGTCAAATCTTTGACCGAGGAGGTCGTCGGAGACATAAGACCGGTGCTCATAGTCTTATTGATCGCCGTAGGGTTCGTTCTGCTTATCGCGTGCGCAAACGTCGCCAACCTTCTGTTGGCCCGCGCTACGGCGCGTCAAAAAGAACTCGCCATACGGCAGGCTCTCGGAGCCAAACGCAGCCGCTTGATTCGCCAGTTGCTCACCGAAAGCCTGCTGCTCGCGTTGATGAGCGGGGGCGCAGGGCTTCTGCTCGCGCTGTGGAGCGTAGACCTGATCGTGCGTTTGAATGAATCGAACATCCCGCGCGCCTCCGAGGTCGGCATAGATGGCCGCGTGCTTGTCTTCACCCTAGTCGTTTCGTTGCTGACGGCAATTCTGTTTGGACTTATCCCCGCGCTCCAGTCATCAAAGATAGATTTGCAGGGCGCGCTCAAGGAGGGCGGTCGAGGTTCGACCGCCGCCAGCCCTCACATACGGCGCGCGCTTGTCGTCGTAGAAGTCGCGCTCGCGCTCGTCCTGTTGATAGGCGCGGGGCTGATGATAAAGAGTTTCATACGACTTCAAAACGTCAACCCTGGCTTCGATCCGGAGAACGTCTTGACGGCGGAGGTTTCGCTCCCCGCTTTCAAATATCGCGAACGGGCGCAGATCAACTCGTTTTACCAGCAGGTCATCGAGCAGATAAAAAACTCTCCCGGCGTCGAGTCGGTAGGCGGAATAACGGGCCTGCCTTTGACCGGCTCCGGATGGACTGGCAGCTTTAATATCGAAGGACAGACTATCGCGCCCGGACAGGCAGAGCCGCACAGCGCTTTTAGAGCTATCACACCCGGCTACTTTGAGACGATGAAGATTCCGCTCGTCGCGGGCCGCTATTTTGACGAGCGGGACGTAGCAGGCTCCAAACTCGTTGCTATCATCGATCAGACCTTGGCCGAGCATTATTTCCCCAATGAAGACCCCGTAGGCAAGCGCATCGAGTTCGGTATGGCCGGGCCGAATGGGCCTCTCTGGCGCGAGATCGTAGGCGTCGTTGGCTCTATCAGGCACAAGCGCCTCGACGCAGAGATTAAAGATCATTTCTATTTCCCGCAAGCGCAACGCCCGGAACCCATCATGTCCTTAGTCGTGCGCACCTCGACCGACCCTGAGAGCGTAGCATCCGTAGTACGGGGCGCCGTCGCGAGCGTGGACAAAGACCAGCCCGTTTACCGCGTGTCTACTATGGAGCAAGTTCGTTCCGACTCCGTTTCGAGAAAGCGGTTATCCATGTTGCTGCTCGCCATATTTGCCGCCGTGGCTTTGATACTGTCGGCAGTGGGCATTTACGGCGTGATGAGCTACACGGTCACGGAGCGCACGCACGAGATAGGCATACGCATGGCGCTTGGGGCGAAGGCCGGGGACGTGTTGAGGCTTGTCGTGGGGCAGGGCATGGCGTTGGCGCTCGCAGGCGTAGTGATAGGTGTGGCGGCGGCGCTGCTTTTAACAAGATTCATGCAGAGCTTGCTTTTCGGAGTGACCGCGACGGACGCGGCTACGTTCGCGGCGATCTCGCTGTTGCTTGCGGGCGTGGCGCTGATGGCCTGTTACCTGCCCGCGCGGCGGGCTACAAAAGTCGATCCGATGGTCGCGCTCAGATACGAGTGATTTCAAATCTCAAATCTGAGATTTCACATTGAAAGGTAAGCGATGAATACGCTCTTGAAAGATTTGCGATACGGCGCGCGAATGCTTGCTAAAAGCCCCGGCTTTACGGCCGTGGCGGTGATCGCCCTGGCTTTAGGCATCGGGGCTAACAGCGCGATCTTCAGCACCGTGAATGCCGTCCTGCTTCGCCCGCTGCCTTACGCGGACCCTGACCGGCTTGTTGAAATCTGGGAGCATCGCCCGCTTCAAAACAGAGAGCGGACGGTCGTCTCGCCCGCCGAGTTTATCGCGTGGCGCGAGCAGGCCGAGTCGTTCGAGCAGATTGCCGCGATCAATTACACCCTGCACAACCTGATAGGCAACGGCGAGCCTGAGCAGATACAGAGCCTACAGGTGTCGGCCAGCTTCTTCCCGATGCTCGGCGTCAAGCCCATAGCGGGCCGCGTGTTTCTCGAAGAAGAGGACCAGCCCGACCGCAGTCGCGTTGCGATCATCAGCTACGGTTTGTGGCAGCGGCGCTTCGCAGGCGACCCCGACCTTGTGAATCAGCAGGTCAATCTTGATGGAAACAAATTCACCGTGGTCGGCATAATGCCGCGCGAATTTCAATTCCCTCTGCTCGTAGACCTCTGGGAGCCTATCGCCTTCACGCCCGAAGCGCGCAACAATACCGGCAATCACTTTCTCGAAATCTTTGCGCGAGTAAAGCCGGGTGTGTCGATCAATCAAGCTCAGGCTGAAATGACCGCGATTGCAAGCGGCATAGAACAGGCTGACCCTGACAGGAGCAGGGGGCATCAGGTCAGGCTTGTGAGTTTGCACGAGCAGATCGTGGGAGATTCGCGCACGGCGCTGCTTGTGCTGCTGGGGGCCGTCGCGTTCGTGCTGCTGATTGCTTGCGCGAACGTGGCGAACCTGCTGCTTGCGCGAGCAGCCGCGCGGCACAAGGAGATGGCTATACGCGCGGCGCTCGGAGCGAGCCGCTGGCGCATCGTACGACAGTTGCTTGCCGAGAGCCTGTTGCTGTCGTCGGCGGGCGGCGCGCTCGGTTTGCTCCTGGCCTGGTGGGGCATCGATGTGCTGGTCGCGCTCAGCCCCGAAGGCACCCCGCGCGTGGGTGAAATCAAACTCGACTCGGCTGTCTTTCTCTTCACGCTCTTAATCTCATTGGCGACGGGCGTGCTGTTCGGGCTTACGCCCGCGCTGCAATCTTCCAGGCCCGACCTCAACGAAGTGCTGAAGGAAGGCAGTCGCGGCTCGACTGACGGGGCGCGCCGCAATCGCGTGCGCAGCCTGCTGGTCGTATTCGAGATCGCGCTGACGCTTGTATTGATGGTCGGGGCCGGATTGATGCTGAAGAGTTTCTACAGGCTGAGCCAGGTCAATCCCGGCTTTAATGCTTCGAACCTGATGACGATGGAGATCGTTTTGCCGACCGCGAAGTATCCCAAACAACCTCAAGTCATCGCTTTTTATGACCGCCTGATACAGCAGGTGGAAACGGTCCCGGCGGTTCAGGCCGCCGCCGGAGTCAACGTCCTTCCGTTGAGCGGCAGCAATTCATCGAGCACGGTTACTATCGAAGGCCAGCCGCCCGCGCCTCCGGGCGAGCGCCCGAATGCCGACCGCCGCAACATCACGAATGCTTACTTTCGCGCGATGGGGATGAGCCTGCTCGAAGGACGCGCTTTCACTGCTAACGACACAGAGCAATCGACGCCGGTAGCCATCGTAAACGAAACGATGGCGCGCAAGTTTTGGCCCGGTCAGGACGTTTTAGGCAAAAGGTTCAAGATCGGCGCGCCCGATAGAAACAATAACCCGTGGCTTGAGATCGTCGGCGTGGTCGCGGACATAAAGCACACGGGCCTTGATGCAGAAACAAGACAGGAGATGTATCTGCCTTACGCGCAAAGCCCCGTGCGAAACCTGTTTCTTGTGACGCGCACCTCGACCGATCCGCTTGAGATGGCTTCTGTGTTGCGCAATCAGGTGCTGGCCGTAGACCCGGACCAGCCCGTAGGCAGCGTCGCTTCGATGGAGCAATTACGCTCAAGGTGGCTCGCGCCCCGGCGTTTTTCCATGCTGCTGCTCGCCGTCTTTGCCGCCGTAGCCGTCATACTGGCGGCGGTCGGAATTTACGGCGTTATATCTTACTCGGTCGCGCAGCGGACGCACGAAATTGGAATACGCATGGCGCTGGGCGCGCAAACGAGCGATGTGCTCCGTCAGGTTGTAGGAAAAGGAATGATCCTGGTTTTGATCGGCGTGGTTATCGGAATCACTGCTGCATTTGGTTTGTCTCGTTTGATAACGAACCTGTTATACGAGGTCAGCCCGATGGACGTGACTACGTACGTAGTAATTTCGCTGGTACTGGCAGGAGTGGCTCTGGGAGCCTGTTTCGTGCCTGCGCGCCGCGCGGCCCGCGTCGATCCGCTGATCGCTCTCAAGTACGAATGATTTGAAATTTCAAATTTCAAATCGAAGGGATGAGCTATGGAAAGTTTGCTTCAAGACTTGCGCTACGGCATTCGCACGATGGTCAAACACCCGGCGCTCAACGCCGTGGCGGTGATAGCTCTGGCATTAGGCATAGGCGCAAACACGGCGATCTTCAGCGTGATCAACGCCCTTTTGTTGCAACCGCTGCCCGGCGTAGCAGACCCTGATAAACTCGCCGCCGTCTATACCTCGGATTTCAGCAGCAGCCGCTATAGCTCATCTTCGTTCCCCGACTACATAGATTTTCGGGATCAGAGCGATCTTTTTTCCGGGCTAGCGGCTTTCACCGATTCAACTCCTATCAACCTGGGTGTAGGCGAGGGGACAGAGCGAATCAATGGAGGGCTTGTCACGGGCAACTATTTTTCAGTCCTTGGAATCAATCCGCAACTTGGCCGCGCGCTGACGCCCGAAGACGACAGGATTGAAAGCCCTCCGGCGGCCGTCTTAAGTCATCATCTCTGGCAAGACCGTTTTGGCTCCGACCAAAACATCATCGGCAAGACCGTCAGCCTGAATAACCAGGGCTTCACGGTTGTCGGCATTGCTCCCGAAGACTTCAAAGGCGTGCGGTTGGAAGCGTCTCCTGCGCTCTGGGTGCCGATGGCGAAGATAGCGCAGCTTCAAGGCTCACCTACTCCGATACTGACCCGGCGCGGCGCGCGCTGGCTTAACATCATAGGACGCCTCAACCCGGAAGCGACTGCCGAACAGGCGCAGGCGCAAATACAGACTATCGCCGCACAACTCGCCGCTGCTTACCCGGACACGAACCTGGGGACACTACAACAGCCCGATCAACCGAGACCTATGTCGGTTATCCCCGCGAGCGTGGCTATGGTCAATCCCAACACGCGCGAAGAGACCGAAAGATTTGTGAGACTGCTGATGATAGTGGTCGGAGTCGTGCTTTTAATCGCGTGCGCAAATGTAGCTAACCTTTTGCTTGCGCGCGCGCGCGGGCGTCAAAAAGAGATTGCCGTCCGCCTCGCCCTGGGCGCAAGCCGCCGCCGCATCATCCGTCAGATGCTTACGGAAAGCGTCTTTCTTTCGCTCGTCGGCGGGGCCGCAGGTCTGCTCGTAGCCGTCTGGATGACGGAGCTTCTTTCGACCTTCGACCAGTTAAGCTCTTTCGCCGCGCTTGAGATAAACGTCAATGGCCGCGTGCTTGTATTCACCTTAATAGTTTCGGTTTTAACAGGAATTATTTTCGGACTCGCCCCCGCGTTACAAGCGTCAAGACCCGATCTCGTCCCGGCCTTAAAAGATTCGCAGGGGCGAGAAAGATTCGCGCATCGCCGGTTCGGGTTGCGCGGCCTGCTGGTCGTCTTCCAGGTCGTTTTATCTATGGTCTTGCTCATAGGGGCCGGGCTTTTCTTAAGAAGCTTGCAGAAGGCTTACACAACCGACCTGGGTTTCGCACTCAATAACGCTCTGTTAGCCACCATTGATCTTTCTTCTCAAGGGTACAACGAAGCGCAGGGGAGAGATTTCTACAAACAACTCCTGGAGCGCGTAGAAGCTTTGCCCGGCGTCGAGTCCGCGAGCATGGCGGCATACATTCCGGTCAACATTAACGGCAGCCGTGACAGCGTCTCGGTAGAAGGTTATGAACCGCGCCCGAACGAAGATATGGAGCTTAACATCAACACTGTCGGGCAAGACTATTTTGAGACTATGGGTATCTCATTACAGGCGGGACGCGCTTTCACCGAGCAGGATCGCTCGTCGCCACAAAAGGCGGTGATAAATGAAGCGATGGCCGAACTCTACTGGCCTGGGCAAAACGCGGTGGGCCGCCGCATCAGGGTAGGCGATTCGCGAAGCCCTTACCTTGAAATCATAGGCGTGGCCCGCACGGGCAAGTATCGCAACTTTCGCGAACAACCTCTGCCGTACATCTACCTGCCCTACGATAATCAATACCGCGCGAGGATGACTCTCGTCATTCGCGCGACTGCCGATCCCGGCACGATCTTGCCCGCCATGCGGTCCGAAGTGCAAAGGCTGAACAAAAACGTTCCGATTTATAACGTGAAAACGCTCACCGAGCATTTAGGAGTAGCCCTCGCAAGAGAGCGAATGGTCGCAACGCTCGTAGGGCTTTTCGGACTTCTCGCGCTGTTGCTTGCGGCGGTTGGAATTTACGGGCTTATGGCTTACTCCGTGACCGAGCGTATTCGCGAGATAGGCATACGCATGGCGCTTGGGGCCAATAAGAGAAACATTCTCTTTCTCGTGCTGGGCCAGAGCCTGCTGCTTTCGGGCATCGGCCTCGCCGTAGGCGTGGCGTTCACGCTGATCTTCACTCGTTTAATCGCCGGCTTGCTTTATGAGATCAGCCCAACTGACTCCGTATCTTTTGTGTCGGCCGCGCTGTCGCTGACCGGAGTAATGTTGCTTGCGAGCTACATCCCCGCGCGGCGAGCTACGAAAGTTGACCCGATGGTCGCGCTCAGATACGAATGATTTCAAATTTGAAATTGAAAGGGTAAGCGATGGATACGCTCTTACAAGATTTGCGATACGCCGTCCGAATGCTTGCAAACAGGCCATCCTTTACTGTCGTGGCTGTGCTTGCGCTCGCCTTAGGCATAGGCGCAAACACCGCGATCTTCAGCGTAGTCAATGCAGTCTTGCTGCGCCCGCTCGCCTATAAAGAGTCCGATCGTTTGCTGATGGTCTGGGAGAATCACGAGGCGCGCGAGGGGCCGAAGACCGAATGGACTTCGCCTGTCACCTTTGGCGACTGGAGAGATCAAAACCAGGTCTTCGATTATATAGCCGCGTTTCAATCCTGGTTGCCGACCGTCACGGGCGGCGCCGAGCCGGAAAGTCTAAACGGTGCGGCAGTCTCTCACAATATTTTTCAGACGCTGGGCGTAGACCCTTCGCTCGGTCGCGGCTTTCGCGCGGAAGAAGACCGCGCGGGCGGCGAGCGGGTCGTAATCCTCAGTCACGGATTGTGGAAGCGCAGGTTCGGCGCTGACGCTTCCATACTCGACCGCACAGTCGCGCTCAACGGCGAGCCGTACACGGTCATAGGCGTTATGCCCGAAGGTTTTCGCTTTCCAATAATCTCAAACGCCGAAGCGTGGACGCCGTTGCAGCAGAGGGTAAGCCCGGATTGCGGGCGCGGGTGCTACACGCTGAGGACTGTTGCGCGGCTCAAGCCGGGAGTGACAATCGAGCGCGCGCGCCAGGAGATGGGCGCGCTTGCCGAGGGGCTTGCTGAAAAATACCCCGAAGCAAACACCGGCATAGGAATCACGCTCGTCCCTTTGCACGAGCAGATCGTCGGCCAGCTCAAGCCCATGCTGCTGGTGCTGTTGGGGGCCGTAGGCTTTGTGCTGCTGATTGCGTGCGCCAACGTCGCCAACCTGATGCTTGCTCGCGCCGCCACGCGCGAGCGCGAGATAGCCATACGCACGGCGCTCGGGGCGAGCCGCGCCCGCCTGGTTCGGCAGCTTCTTACAGAGAGCTTGCTGCTCGCGCTGATGGGCGGCGCACTGGGGCTGCTGCTCGCGTTCTGGCTCGTCAATGTGATGGTTGCTTTCAGCCCCGCAGGCACTCCGCGCATAGATGAAGTCTCGATAGACATAATGGTTCTGGGCTTCACGCTCGCCGTGGCCGTAATCACCGGCCTCGTCTTTGGCCTCGTCCCCGCGCTCTCGGCGACCAGACCCGATTTCAACCAGTCGCTCAAAGAAGGCAAAGGGACCGACACGTCTTCGGGCGGAAAAGCGGCTCGCAGCACCTTAGTAGTGGCGGAAGTCGCGCTCGCGCTGATGCTGTTGATCGGCGCGGGGCTTTTGATAAAGAGCTTCGCAAATCTATTGCACGTAGACCCGGGCTTCAACCCTGCAAACGTGATGACGCTCCAGCTCAACCTGCCCGTCACGAGATACCCCGAAGGCCGGCAGGTGTTCGCGTTCTACGCGGACTTCCTCGGTCGCATAAAGACCATACCCGGAGTCGAGTCTGTCGCCGCTGGTTCAGCGCTCCCGCTTGCGGGAAACGACACGGATGTCAGCTTCTTTATAGAAGGCCGCCCGGCGCCCGGACCCGGCGAGAAGCAAGCGGCCTGGTACTCGCGTGTGACTTCGGATTATTTCCACACGATGGGAATAGGAGTGGTGAGCGGTCGCCCGTTCGACGAGCGAGAGCAGGCAAAATCTCCGCGCGTGGTCATCGTCAGCGAAACCCTGGCCCGCCGCTACTGGCCGGGCGAAGACCCTGTCGGCAAGCGGTTGAGCATGGGCGGCAATCCCGATAGTCCGAACTGGCGCGAGATCGTCGGCGTCGTCCGAGACGTGAAGCAGTTCGGCATAGATGCGGATGCGCGACCGACCATTTATATCCCGCACGCGCAGTCTTCGAGTAGATTCATGAGCGTGACCGTTCGCACTACCGCAGAGCCGACTTCGATCATCGCAGCAGTCCGCAGCCAGGTCTCCGGCCTGGACAGCGAGCTTGCCATCTCAAACATCAGCAGCATGCAAGAGATGGTCGCGACATCTATCGCGCCGTCGCGGCTGATTATGCTGTTGCTTGCGGTCTTTGCCGGGCTGGCTTTGATCCTTGCGGCAGTCGGGATCTACAGCGTCATAGCTTACGGCGTCACCGAGCGCACGCGCGAGATAGGCATACGCATGGCGCTGGGCGCCGAGGCGCGTGACGTGCTCAAGCTTATCGTAGGCCGCGCCGCTCTGCTCGCGCTCGCGGGCGTAACCCTTGGGCTTGCGGGCGCGTTCGCGCTGACGCGATTTATGAAGAGCTTGCTTTACGAAGTAGACACTTTCGACCCGGTGACGTTTGCGGCGATCTCGCTGTTGCTTGTGGGCGTGTCCTTGCTTGCGAGTTATATCCCTGCGCGCCGCGCGGCGAAAGTCGATCCGATGGTCGCGCTCAGGTACGAATGATTTCAGATTTCAAATTTGAAATTTCACATTGAAAGGGGTGAGCGATGGAAACGTTCCTGCAAGACATCCGTTACGGCTTTCGCGTTTTGTTAAGCAAACCCGGCTTCACCGTTGTGGCCGTGCTTGCGCTCGCCTTAGGCATAGGCGCAAACACCGCGATCTTCAGCGTGGTCAATGCAGTCTTGCTCCGCCCGCTGCCCTACAAAGAGCCGAATCGCATAGTCCAGTTCTGGGAGACGAATCCGCTCAGGGGATGGACAGAGGCTACGGTCGCGCCCGCCAACTTTCTCGACTGGCAAAAACAGAGCGAGTCGTTCGAGCTAATGGCGGCTTACTTTGGGTCTCAAACCAGGGATGCAGGCACGTCTAATTATTACCTCACGGGCGAGGGCGAGCCCGAGCGGTTGCAGGGGCTGGGTGTGACCGGCGAGTTCTTCTCGGTCCTCGGCGTCGAGCCTGCCGAGGGGCGGGGCTTTAAGCCGGAAGAGACCTGGGATGGCAATAATCTTGTGGTGGTCATCAGCCACAACCTCTGGCAGCGGCGCTTTAACGGGGACCCGAATATTGTGGGTCAGACGATCCCGCTCAATGGCCGCAACCAGATGGTGATAGGCATCATGCCCGAAGGCTTTTATTTCCCGACCAAAGAGATAGAGCTGTGGTCTCCGATGGGATGGGAGTATAACGAAATATCCATGCTGCGGCGTCCGCATTTTCTGCGGGCAATCGGGCGGCTCAAGCCGGGCGTGTCCATAGAGCAGGCGCAAGCCGAGATGACATCAATTGCGTCCGTGCTTGAAGAACAATACCCCGACACCAACACCAAGATGAGCGTGGGCGTGGGGCCGCTGCAAGAATGGTACGTCGAGAAGACGCGACCGGCGCTGCTCTTATTTTTAACCGCCGTCGGATTGGTGTTACTGATCGCCTGCGCGAACGTGGCGAACCTGCTGCTTGCGCGTGCCTCCTCGCGGCGAAAAGAGATAGCCATACGCACGGCGCTCGGCGCTCAACGCATGCGCATCGTCAGGCAATTGCTGACCGAAAACTTGCTGCTCGCCTTGATGGGCGGCGCGCTCGGTTTACTGCTCGCCGTGTGGGCGCGCGACCTGCTGCTGGCATTCAGCCCGGGCAAGATTTATCGCTTTGACGAGATCAGCCTCGACCTTCGCGCCCTGCTGTTCACTGGAGGGATCACGCTGCTTACGGCGCTGATATTCGGGCTGCTCCCGGCTTTGCAAATCTCGAAGCCCGACCTGACATCATCGCTTAAGGAAGGCCAGAAAGGGTCGGGCGGCTCGCAAGGCGGCGGCGCGCGCAAAGTCTTAGTTGTTTCAGAGGTCGCGCTGTCGCTCATCCTTGTGATCGGGGCCGGGCTGTTGATAAAGAGCTTTTATCGGCTTCAACAGGTCGATCCGGGGATAGACCCCAACAACCTTTTAACCTTCCGCGTCGCGCTGCCCGGAAACAAATACAGCGAAGCCCCGCAACGCATGGCTTTCTTCCAGCAGCTCGAAGAGCGAATAAAAAATCTCCCGGGCGTTACGGATGTCGGGGCGTCCACGCGCATCACGCTAAACGAGTACAACTGGACCGGCGATTTAACGGTCGAAGGCCGCCCCGTCGAAGATTACTTCCGCGAGGTGCGGCACAAAGAGATCACTCCGAGCTATTTTCGAACGATGAAAATTCCTATGATGGAAGGGCGAGAGTTCGAGCCGTCGGACAACGCCAACAGCACACAGGTCGTGATAGTCAATCAGGCGCTGGCCGACCTGTATTTTCCGGGCGAAAACCCGCTGGGCCACCGCGTCAAGTTCACCAAACCGACAATCGATTCCACCTGGCACACGATCATAGGCATAGTGCGCGGCGAAAAGCAGGACGGGATGGATGTCGCGATCAAGCCCGAAGTCTACAAGTCATACCTGCAAGACCCCCGGTCGCAGATGACCTTCGCCGTGCGAACGGTCAACGACCCGGAGAGCTTGATCGGGGCGGTGCGAGGCGAGATACGCGCGCTTGATAAAGACCTGCCCGCTTTTGACATCAAGACGATGACGGAGATTCTGAGCGCATCGCTCGCGCAAAAGCGCTTTGCGATGCTGCTGCTCTGCATATTCGCCCTGGTAGCTTTGATCCTCGCCACGGTAGGCATCTACGGCGTGATCAGCTATTCGGTCACCGAGCGCACGCACGAGATAGGCATACGCATGGCGTTGGGCGCGGCGAAGCGTGATGTGCTCAAGCTCATAGTAGGCCAGGCCGCTCTGCTCGCGCTAATGGGTGTGGGCCTCGGGTTGGTCGCGTCATTCCTGCTGACGCGGCTGATGGAGAGCCTGTTGTTTGGCGTAAGCACGACAGACCCGATAACTTTTGCGCTGGTCGCGACATTGCTTACTACGGTCGCGCTCGTCGCGAGCTACATCCCTGCGCGACGGGCGATGCGAGTCGATCCGATGGTTGCGCTCAGGTACGAATAATTTCAAATCTCAAATTTCAAATTTGAGATTGAAAGGTGAGAGATGGATACACTTTTACAGGACATTCGATACGCGTTTCGCATGCTTACGAAAAAACCGGGATTCACCGTCGCGGCTGTCCTTGCAATAGCCCTCGGCATAGGCGCAAACACGGCGATCTTCAGCGTAGTCAATGCAGTGCTGCTGCGCTCGCTGCCCTACAAAGACTCGGACCGGCTCACGGTTATCTTTTCGAATAAACAGGGTGCGATCAGGGGCAGCGGCTCGGCCTCTTACCTCGACGCCGTCGACTGGAAACAACAGAGCCAGTCCTTTGAAGAGATGGCGATGTTTCGCCCTACGGACTACACGCTGACGGGCGGCAGTGAGCCCGAGCGCATAAACGGCGGGCGCGCGTCGGCGGAGTTTTTCCCCCTTCTCGGAGTCGAAGCAGTCGAGGGCCGCACATTCAGACCGGAGGAGGACAAGCCCGGCGCCGAGCGAGTCGCGGTCATAAGCTACGAGCTTTGGGAGCGCCGCTTCGGGCGCGAAGCCGGGCTGATCGGGCAAACGCTCAAGCTCGACGGCCGGGGCTACACGGTCATAGGCGTACTGCCTCCTCGTTTCAGGTTTCCAGTAGAGGTCGCAGAAGCGGAGATATGGTCGCCCGCCATACACGACGGCGAGGTGACCGAGCAGCGAGGCGCTCATTATTTGAAAGTGATCGGGCGGCTCAAGCCCGGCGTCTCGGTCGGCGAGGCCCAGGCGGAGATGGACGCCATAGCGGCCCGGCTCGAACAGCAATACCCGGACGCGAACACAGGTCGCGTAGTCGCCCTCTCTCCTCTGTACGAGCATCTGGTCGGAAGCATACGCCGCAAGCTGTTTTATGTGCTCGGCGCGGTCGGGCTCGTGCTCCTGATCGCCTGTTTTAACGTGGCGAACCTGATGCTTGCGCGGGCGGCGGCGCGCTCGAAAGAGATGGCCATACGCACGGCTCTCGGCGCAAGCCGGAAGCGTGTCGTGCGGCAGTTGCTGACGGAGAGCCTGCTGCTCGCCCTTATCGGCGGGGGAGCGGGGCTGCTGCTCGCGCTCTGGGGAATTGAGCTGCTGATATCCATAGGCCCGGCGGATATTCCGCGCCTCAATGACATAGGCATAGACGGGCCGGTGCTCTGGTTCACATTCGGGGCTACTATATTGACGGGGGTCATATTCGGGCTTGCGCCCGCGCTCAAAGCTTCCAAACCCAATATGAATGAATCGCTCAAGGAAGGAGGGCGCGGCACGAGCGAAAGCTTCAGTCGTTACTCGCTGCGCAACCTTCTGGTCGTCTTTCAGATGGCCATCACGCTCGTGCTGCTGGTAAGCGCGGCGCTTTTGGTTAAAAGCTTTCTCAAGCTCCAGCAAGTCGATCCGGGATTCGCCGCCCCCGAAAACGTGATGACGATGAGAATCTCTTTGCCATCAAGGTACGAGGAGAACGAGCAGGCGGCGGCGTTCGTCAAGCAGGTCACGGAACGTATCGAGAGTGTATCCGGGGTAGAGTCGGTCGGCGCAATCACCGTGCTTCCGCTGGCGGGCACAAACACTCGCACGTCGTTCAATATCAAGAGCCGCCCTTTTCCAGAAAACCAGGAGCCGCCCGCAGAAGTGCGCGCGGTGACTCCGAATTATTTCCGCGCGATGGGCGTCCCTATATTGAAAGGGCGCGCATTCACCGAGCAGGACGTTAAAGGCAAGCCGGGCGCGATCATCATCAACGACGCGATGGCCCGCCAGTACTGGCCGGACGAAGACCCCCTGGGCCAGATCATGTCTGTCGGCGTTTCGGTCAGTGAAAACGAGCCGGAAGAATGGCAGATCGTCGGTATAGTCGGCAACGTGAAGCACTTCTCTTTAGACACCGAGCCGGTGGCTGAAATGTATGTGCCTCACGCACAGCAGCCCTGGAGCTTTATGACCCTGGTGGCTCGCTCTTCGTCGGACCCCAGGTCGCTGGTCGCACCCATGCGCAGCCAGGTCCTGGCCGTGGACCCCGACCAGCCGGTTTCAAACATCCGCACGATGGGCGAGGTCGTCGCAAGATCGATAGCGGAGCAGCGATTTTACATGCTGCTGCTCTCGCTGTTCGCCGTGATGGCGCTGATGCTCGCGGCGGTAGGCATCTTTGGCGTTATGAGCTACTCGGTCACCCAGCGGACGCGCGAGATAGGAATACGCATGGCGTTGGGCGCGCAGACGCGTGACGTGCTCAGTTACGTCGTCGGACAGGGGATAACGCTCGCGCTCATCGGCGTGGGGATAGGACTGGCGGTCGCGCTGTTGGCGACACAGTTTATGACGACGATGCTCTACGAGGTAAAGGCGTTCGACCCCGTCACGTTCGCCGTCATCTCGTTGCTGCTGGTCGGCGTCGCTTTGCTTGCGTGCTACATACCGGCGCGGCGGGCGACAAAGGTCGATCCGATGGTCGCGCTTAGATACGAATGATTTCAAATATCAAATATCAAATTTGAAATTGAAAGGTGAGCGATGAATAACTTACTACAGGACGTTCGGTACGCCCTGCGAATGTTTGTAAAGAAGCCCGGCTTCACCTTTATGGTGGTCGTTGCGCTCGCCTTAGGGATAGGGGCGAACACGGCGATCTTTAGCGTCGTCAACGCCGTCTTATTGCGTCCGCTGCCTTACCGTGAGCCTGACCGAATTGTAAAGGTATGGGAAGTCCACCCGAACGCAAAGCTCCGGGATGATAAAGCGAACGTCGCGCCGGCAAACTTCATCGACTGGGCCGGCCAGAATGAAGTCTTTGAGCAGATCGCAGCCTATGAAGGCAACCGCAGAGGGTTCAATCTCACCGACGGGGGCGAATCCGAACACATAGAAGGCTCGCGCGTCTCTGCCGGCCTCTTTCCACTCCTGGGCGTCCAGCCAACCCTGGGCCGCTTCTTCACCGAGGAAGAAGACCGGCAGGGAAATAATCGCGTCATCATTCTAAGCCAGGGCTTCTGGCAGCGCCGGTTCGGTGCAGACCCTGACATACTCGGAAGAACGCTCACGCTCAACCTGCGCAGCTACACCGTGATCGGAGTTATGCCCGCGGACTTTGACGTGCCGCAGTCCGTAGACTTCTGGGTCCCAATCGCTTTTGACGACGAAGAGGCGAAGACACGCGACTTTCATTACCTGAGCGTCATCGCGCGCCTGAAGCCGGGCGTGACCGTCGAGCAGGCCCGCGCCGGGATGAATGTCATCGCCCAGAGATTGGAGCAGCAGTATCCCGAAACTAATTCGAAGCTCGGAGCGCACCTCACTCTTTTGAGCGAGCATCTGGTCAGCCGAATCCGGCCCGCGCTGCTCATACTGCTCGGCGCGGTCGGGCTGGTCTTGCTTATCGCCTGCGCAAACACGGCCAACCTTTTATTGGCCCGCGCCGCAGTACGCCAAAAAGAGATCGCCATCCGCCAGGCTCTTGGCGCAAGTCGGCTCCGCCTGGTTAAGCAGATGCTGACGGAGAGCTTGATACTGGCCCTGCTGGGCGGCTCCATAGGCGCGATAATAGCCCTGTGGGGGACGGACCTTCTTGCTCGACTCGGCCCGGAAAGCATCTCCGGCCTCGGCCACATCAGGATCGACGCGCGCGTGCTCGGCTTCACCTTCACGCTCTCTCTGCTGACGGGCGTCATCTTCGGACTGATGCCCGCCCTTCAAGCTTCGAGGCCAAGGCTGAACGAATTGCTCAAAGAAGGCGGGCGGTCTTCGGGCGGCACTCTCCGCAGCCGCACCCGCAGCCTGCTTGTCATATCGGAAGTGGCGTTGTCGCTTGTGCTGTTGATCGGGGCGGGATTGATGGTGAAAAGCTTTCTGCGCCTTCAAAGCGTCACCCCCGGCTTTGATCCCGACAACCTGCTGACGGTCAAGCTCTCGCCCACGATCTCCAAGTTTCGCAATAAGAGTGAAGGCGTAGCTTTTTATCAACAGGTCCAGAGGCAAATTCAATCGCTGCCCGGAGTCGTTTCGGTCGGCGCAGTCACCCATCTCCCTCTCAGCGAGGACAACCTGCGCCTCACGTTCAACATCGAAGGTCGCCCCGCACCGGCCCCGGACGAAAGGTTCCTGGCCGAGGCGCGCGCAATCAGCCCGAATTATTTCCGAGCCATGTCGATTCCTGTTTTAAGCGGGCGTGACTTTACGGAGCGGGATAACATTCAATCCGTGCCCGCGATCATAATCAACGCAAAGATGGCGGACGTCTATTGGCCCGGCGAAGACCCCGTGGGCAAGCGATTGATTATGGAAGGCGAAAAGACCCCGCGCGAGATCGTCGCCGTAGTCGGGGATGTGAAGCACTGGGGGCTTGAGGAAGAGTCGAGGCCCGAGATGTACTGGCCGCTTTATCAAGAGCCTCTCGTGTTCACGTCCGTTGTGATTCGCTCGACTTCCGACCCCGCGAGCCTGGCCGAGGCTGTGAAAAGCGAGGTGAAAGCCATAGATAATGACCAGCCCGTTTATAGAATCAGGACTATGGAGCAATTGCTTTCCCGCTCGGTGGCCGCGCAGCGATTCAGTATGCTCTTGCTAGCCATATTCGCGCTGGTGGCGCTCGTCCTGGCGGCAGTCGGGATATACGGCGTCATGGCTTATTCGGTCTCTCAGCGGACGCGCGAGATAGGCATACGCATGGCAATGGGCGCCGCATCGCGCGACGTTCTCAGCCTCGTAGTAAGCCAGGGTTTAAAGCTCGCCGCCGTGGGCGTTGCGATAGGCGTTGCGGGGGCGTTTGCCTTGACCCGCGTTATGTCGGGCTTACTTTATGGTGTGAGCACGACCGACTTTCAAACCTTTATCGCCGTCCCGCTGCTGCTCACGCTGGTGGCCGCGCTTGCGAGTTATATCCCCGCGCGGCGAGCTACGAAAGTTGACCCGATGGTCGCTCTTAGATATGAATGATCGCGGCGCCAGCGTAGTCGCTGGCTTATGCGTAAGCGCCGGGGCACCCGTTCCGACGGGTCGCGCCATGCAAATTTGAGATTGAAAGGTAAGCGATGAATACACTCTGGCAAGACTTGCGATACGGGATTCAGGTGTTGAGAAAGACCCCGGCCTTTACGGCTGTGGCCGTAATAACTATAGCCCTGGGCATAGGCGCCAACACGACCATCTTCAGCTCTCTGAACGCGGTTGTGTTCCAGCCCTTCTCTTTCCCAAACCAGGAGCGGCTTGTCGCCATCTGGGAGCGCAACTTCGAGGTCGGCATCCAGCGCGGGTCAATCGCGCCGGGCAATTATCATGATTGGTCCGAGCAGAGTCAATCATTCGACCATCTCGTCGCAATAAACCAGAGCTATTTCGACCTGACAGACTCGGACCAGCCGGAGCGTTTCGCCGGGTATAAAGTCTCTGCGGACTTTTTCGATTCGCTCGGAGCAAGCGCCGCTCTCGGTCGGACTTTCTTGCCCGAAGAGGGGCAGGCCGGGGCCAACCGGGTCGTCGTTCTCAAACATAGCCTCTGGCAGAGCCGCTTCGGCGCTGACCCGAACGTCTTAAACCAGCCAGTTATTATTAACGGCGAGCGCTTCACCGTCATCGGCGTCATGCCCGAAGAGTTCAACTACCCGTTCAACGCCGGAGAGATGTGGTCCCCGCTCGTCTTCGACCCTAAAGAAAAGGCTAATCGCGCCGGTCACTACCTACAGGTGCTGGGCAGGCTCAAGCCCGGCATCACCATCGACCAGGCCCGCCAGGACCTCGACGCCATCAGCGCGCGCGCGGGCGAGCAGTACCCGGAAACTAATGCCGGCAGAAGCGTCCACATCCTCTCGATGACCGAAGACGCTGTAAGAGGGGCGCAAATGTATGCGCCAATTTTGTTGGGCGCGGTCGGGTTCGTCCTTTTGATAGCCTGCGCAAACGTCGCGAATCTTTTGCTGGTGCGCTCGTCCGGTCGTCAAAAAGAGATAGCTATTCGCCTGGCTATGGGCGCGAGCCGCTTGCGACTCATACGACAGTTGCTTACGGAAAGCCTCTTGCTGGCTTTCGTAGGCGGCGCGTTAGGACTGCTCATTTCCGTCTGGGGAGTTGAGGGACTCGCCACCGGCATACCGGAAAGTTTTTCCAAATTCATCCCCGGCTGGCATAAGCTTGAGATCGATAAAACAACTCTGCTCTTTACGCTCATAATCTCGATCTTCACGGGCCTGTTGTTCGGGCTCATCCCCGCGCTGCAAGCGACGAAGATGAACCTCAACGAAGCTTTGAAAGAGGGCGGCAGGGGCACTTCGGGCAAAAGCGCGCGCAACCGCACGCGCAGCCTCCTGGTCATATCGGAAGTCGCGTTGTCTATGATTCTTTTAATCTGCGCGGGGTTGATGATCCGAAGCTTCGTCGAGTTGCTGCAATCGGATTTCGGAGTTCGTTCGACGGGCGTCCTTACGATGCAGGTATCGCTTCCCAACGAGAAATACACGCCGCCCGAACAGCGCATAAATTTTTACGAAGAACTTCTCGGTCGCCTGTCGGCGCTTTCAACCGTATCGAAAGTCGGCGCGGTTTCGCACCTGCCGATGGGAGGTAGCACCACAAGCCGTAGCCTTGTAAGCGCCGGTCAGTCCCTTTTTGCTAAAGGCAAACAACCATCGATTGATTACCGCTCGGTGACGCCGGGCTACTTCGAGGCGGCAGGCACGCAGATTCTGAGAGGGCGAAACTTCAGCGGCCAGGAAAGCTTTGAAAGCCCGCGCGTCGTTCTTGTCAATGAAGCTTTCGCAAAACGGTTCTTCGCCAACCAGGAAGCGACGGGGCAGCAGATCAAGATCGATGAAGGCAAGCCGCTTGAGATCATCGGCGTCACGGCTAATGTGATGAATGACGATATGGACAACCTTGCCGAGCCGAGCATGTACGTGCCTTACAAGCAAGACCCCTTTCGAGGGATGTTCCTGGTTATCAGCACAAGCTCTGATCCTGCCTCGCTCACCCCGGCGGTGCGGAGCGAGGTAAGCGCTATTGATAAGACTCCGCCGGTCTTTAACGTCAAGCCGATGGGACAGGTGATCGACGAAAGGTTATCGCCGAAGCGTCTGGCGACTTTTGTGTTTATGGTTCTGGCCGGGATAGCGCTACTTTTGGCCGCTGTTGGAATTTACGCCGTGATGTCTTACGCCGTGTCGCAGCGCACGCACGAGATAGGCGTGCGGATGGCGTTGGGCGCGCAGCCGCGAAACATTTTGCACCTCGTGATTCGCTACGGATTGAGGCTCACGGCCATCGGCTTAGCGATAGGTCTGGTCGGGGCATTCGCCGTGACTCGCGCGTTGTCGAAGGTCCTTTACGGCGTCACGTCGACAGACGTGCTGACGTTTGCCGGAATCTCTTTACTGCTCGCGTTAATCGCTTTGCTTGCGTGCTACATACCGGCGCGGCGGGCGACAAAGGTCGACCCGATGGTCGCTCTCAGATATGAATGATCGCGGCGCCAGCGTAGTCGCTGGCTTATGCGTAAGCGCCGGGGCACCCGTTCCGACGGGTCGCGCCATGCAAATTTGAAATTTGATATTGAAAGGTGAGGGACAGCAATTATGAATAGATGGATCAAATCGATATTCGTCGCGTCGTTGACGGTTTTACTCTGCGCATCTTTTGCCGCTTCGGCGCAGCAGCGCGTCAGGATAGTTGACGAAAACGACAACCAGTGGACGTGGAGATGGACCGATAATGGAATCAACCTCGAAATGAAGGTGCGCGGCAAGGTCGAGTTCAACGACGATTATACGGACGTTGCTCGCATCTCGCCCGGCGGGTCGCTCCGCATCAAAGACGAGCGCGGAGGCACTACGCGCCAGATCGATATAACGGCCGCAAGCGATGGCAGCCTCAACCGCGCTTACTCTGTGCGGGGCCAGGCTCGCCCTTACGACAGCGAAGCCCAGGCGTGGTTATCGCGCCTTTTGAGCGAAGCGACGCGTCAGGCCGGGCTGGACGCAGGCCCGAGGGCAAGAAAAATCCTGAGCCGGCGAGGGCCGGCAGGCTTGCTTGACGAGGTTTCAAATCTCTACAGCGATCACGTAAAGAAACTCTACCTTGAAGAGTTGATAAAGAGCGGCAGCCTCGACACTCAAACCGCGCGCCGAATGCTTGCGCAAATTGCTCGCGAGATGAGTTCCGATTATGAAAAAGCTCAGACGCTCATCAAAGTTTCAGAGGCTTCGCTTGGGCGAGACAACTGGCGCACGGCTTACCTCGAAGCGACGCGCAGCATACATTCGGATTATGAGCGAAAGCGCGCGCTCACGGCCTTGTTCAACAAGGGCGATCTGAACCGGGAAGAATTGCTGCTCGCAATCAAGGCCATTTCTGAAATCTCTTCCGATTACGAGAAAGCAGAGTCGCTCATCAAATTCTCGCAAGCCTCAAACGATAAGGACAGCGGGCGCGCTGCATACCTCGAAGCGACGCGCAGCATGCATTCGGATTACGAGCGCGCGCGCGCGCTTTCGGCTCTGCTCAACAAGAGGGACTTGAGCAGGGAAGATTTGCTGCTCGCGGTCAAGTCCACCGCCGGCATGTCTTCGGATTACGAAAAAGCGCGGGTGCTGACCATGGTGGTCTCGGTGTCGGCGGGCGACGAAGCGGTTCGCAACGCGGTGATGGATGCGGCAAAGACTATGAGTTCCGATTACGAGCGCGAGCGCGTGATGAAAGCCGCCTCAAGATAGAAGTGATGAGTAATGAGTGAAAGACCACTTGCTCATCACTCATTACTCATTACTCATTACTCATCACTAGGAGAGATTATGGGCAATCTGGCGCAAGACATTCGTTACGGCGTCCGTATACTGATCAGCAAGCCGGGCTTTACCATTATGGCGGTGATAGCCCTGGCGATGGGAATTGGGGCTAACACGGCGATCTTTAGCATTGTTAATGCCGTGTTGCTTCGCCCGCTGCCTTACATGGACCCTGAGCGGCTGGTCGTGATGGAATCCGGAAAAGGGCAGTCCGCCCCCGACCAGTTCGGCGGCGTGTCGCCTGCGGATTTCTGGGAATATCAGGACCAGAACGATAGCTTCGAGCAACTGGTCGCCATATCGGGCGGGGGCTTTAACCTTACCGGCATAGAAACGCCTGAGACTTTTGCCGCCTCCCGCGTGTCAACAAATTTCTTTGACGCGCTAAAGGTAAAGCCGCTTCTGGGCCGCGCGTTCATAACAGAAGACGGCAGTGTGAAGTCTCCCGAAACCCTCATACTGAGTTACGACCTCTGGCAGCGTCGCTTTAACGGCGACCGGGAGATTGTAGGAAAGCCGCTCGGCAACACCGGGGCAACTGTCGTCGGCGTGATGCCTGCGGATTTCAAGTTCCCCGTCACCGCAGAGGTCTGGATGCCGCTGCTCCGCGATTCGGGCGAGATGAGAAACCGCGCCAACCGTTATTTCTCGGTCGCGGGTCTGCTCAAATCGGACCGGACGCGAGAGAACGCCGAGGCCGAAATGAAGACCATCGCCGCGCGCCTGGAGTCTGAGCACGCGGATACGAATAAAGATGTCACGGTTCGTCTGGTGCCGTTCCGCGACCGCCTGGTGCGAGACGTAAAATCTTCGCTTCTTATACTGCTCGGCGCGGTGGGCTTTGTGCTGGCCGTGGCGAGCGCCAATGTTGCAAACCTCCTGCTTGCTCGCGCCGCTTCTCGGCGCAAAGAGATGGCGATACGCGCGGCGCTTGGGGCGAGTCGCTGGCGATTGATGCGCCAGGTGTTGACCGAGAGCCTGATCTTAGGCGTCGCGGGGAGCGCGCTCGGGTTGCTGCTCGCGCTCTGGGGCGTCGAGCTGCTGATCATGCTGCTGCCCGAAGAGTACGCTTACCTGCGGCTTCAAGACCTGGTTCGCATTGATGCGGCGGTGCTGCTGTTCACGCTTGCCGTTACGCTTGCGACGAGCCTGCTGTTCGGGATCATCCCCGCGCATCACGCGTCGCGCACAAACATCAACGAGCAGCTCAAGGCCGGAGGCCGCACGGGAGGCGGCTTGCAACACCAGCGCGCGCGCAACGGCTTGATGATTGCAGAGATCGCGCTGGCTATGGTGCTGCTGGTCGGCGCGGGGCTGCTGGTTCAAAGCTTTGTGCGGATGAGACAGGCCGAGCTTGGGTTCGATGCGAAGAACCTCATCACGATAAGCATTCAAATGCCTTTCACCAGATACCCCGACGATCAATCGCGCGTGCGAGCGATAAAGCGCGTGCTGGAACAGGTCGAGCAGACGCCGGGCGTAGAATCCGCAGCCGCGTCGAGCGGCATGCCTTTCCCGTATCTTGAATTCGTGTTCAAGATAGAGAACCACCCTGATGACGCGGGAGCGGCGGCGCTGTACGACTCTATCAGCCCGAACTACTTCCGCGCGCTCAAGGCGCAGTTTCTTGCCGGGCGCGAGTTCGACGACCGCGACAATGCGGGCGCGCCCGGCGTCGCTATCGTCAACGAGAAACTGGCGCGTCAGTATTTTGCCGATGAAGATCCTATCAGCAAGCGAATCTCGATCAACTATCTAGGCCAGCCCCAGACGCGCGAAATTGTGGGCGTGGTTAAAGACCTCAACCAGGGAGAGGCGGGCAAGGTCAAGCCTCAGATATACGCGCCCTACCAGCAACAGCCCTGGCTCAGCGCGACGCTCATTTTGCGCGCTGCGGGCAATCCTGAAAGCGTGAGGAAAGATGCGCATCAGGCGGTGCGCCTGGTCAACAAAGATCAATCGCTCACAAAGATGAATACGGCGGAACAGGCTCTGAACAGCGCGCTGGCCGAGCCGCGCCTTTACATGGCTTTGCTGACCGCGTTCGCCTGCCTTGCCCTGCTGCTTGCGGCAGTAGGCGTATACGGCGTCATGTCTTATTCGGTCGCCGAGCGCACACAGGAGATAGGCATACGCATGGCGTTGGGCGCGCAGGCTTTGGACGTGATGAAGCTTGTCTTAAGACAGGTGCTATTGCTTGCGCTGGCGGGCGTGGGGGTAGGGCTTGCCGGGGCTTTTGCATTGACCCGTGTGATGACGAGCCTGCTTTATGGGGTGAGCGCAACCGACCCGGTTACTTTCATAGCGATTCCGCTGTTGCTCGTAGGAGTGGCTCTGGGAGCCAGTTTCATCCCTGCGCGCCGAGCCACGCGCGTAGACCCTGTGGTCGCGTTAAGAGGCGAATAGGGCAGTTTGCAATTGAATGCGTCTCCTTCGGAGTGCGGTGACAAGTGATACTGCTGGCGAATTCAGTTTTGCACCACTTACAGAGATCGAGCCGAAGAAATACCAACACTTACCATGCTGGATCCGCCGGTTATCCGAATTCGCCAGCAGTATCACTTGTCACAGCACTCCAAAAGAAGCGGTCACATTCAATTGAAAACCGCTATAAATTTGGGGATGGGGGCCAACACCGCAATATTCAGCGTGGTGAACTCCATACTGTTTCGACCCAGGCCGTGGCCAGGGAGACCATAAGAATCAAACCTGCTCATCGGAGGAAAGATGAACACTCTCTTGCAAGACTTTCGATACGGCTTTCGTATGCTCAAGCGCAAGCCTCTGTTCACCGTAATCGCTGTGCTGACGCTCGCGCTCGGCATAGGCGCAAACTCGGCGATCTTCACGCTGGTCAACACGGTCTTGCTGCGCCCGCTTCCGGTTGAAGCGCCCGGCGAGCTTGTTTCGCTCAGCGTGATGGGCAAAAACGATTCGCTGCAAGCCTTCTCTTATCCTAACTACAAAGATTTTCGCGACCGCAACGAGGTGTTGTCGGGGCTTTACGCCACGCGCATCGCCCCGATGAGCTTGAGCCGCGACGGCAATAACCAGCGCATCTGGGGCTACGAAGTATCGGGCAATTACTTTGATATACTGGGCGTGAGCGCCGTCCAGGGCCGGATGTTTCGGCCCGAAGAAGACCGCACGCCGCTTTCGCATCCCGTAGCCGTGGTCAGCTACGACTCGTGGAAGAATCGCTTCGGCTCGGACCCGGCGCTCGTCGGGCAGCAGATCGTTATTAACGATCACAAGTTCGAGATCATAGGCATCGCGCCCGAAGGCTTCAGCGGGACCGAGCTTGTTTACACGCCCGAAGTCTGGGTGCCTATGATGATGCAGGAGTGGATCGAGCCGGGAAACCCCTGGCTCGAAACCCGCCGCACTCAGAACATCTTTGCGACTGGCCGCCTCAAGCCCGGCGTGACGAGCGAGCAGGCGGAGGCTTCGCTTAACGTCCTGGCCGGCTCGCTCGCCGAAGAGTACCCGGACACGAACGAAGGGCAGGTCATCAGGCTGATGCCGCCGGGCTTCATCATTCCCGGCCTCAGAGGCGCGGTCGTCAGCTTCACCATGATATTGATGGCCATAGTCGCGCTCGTACTGCTGATCGCCTGCACGAATCTTGCGAGCCTGCTTCTGGCCCGCGCCACGGAGCGGCGCAAAGAGATCGCCATAAGACTTTCGATGGGCGCGAGCCGCCTGAGGCTCATACGACAGTTGCTTACGGAAAGCATCCTGCTCGCTTTAGCCGGAGGGCTGGCCGGATTTCTTTTCGCCATCTGGATAATCGATCTGATCGTCGCGTTCAAGCCTCCGATTGACATCCCCTTGTGGATAAGCCTGACGGTTGACTGGCGCGTGATGCTGTTTTCGCTCCTGGCTTCGCTTGTGACGAGCCTGCTGTTCGGGCTTGTGCCTGCGCTGCAAGCGACAAAGACGGACATCGTCCCGGCTTTAAAAGACACGACTGCGCAAGCGGGCTATCGCCGCTCGCCGGTGCGCAGCATTCTGGTCGTCGCGCAGATAGCGCTTTCGCTCGTCTTGCTGATAGCTGCCGGGCTTGTGGTTCGCGCCTTGCAGCAGCTGGAGAAGATAGGGCCAGGGTTCGATGCCGAAAACGGGCTTGTCATGTCGTTCGACGTTTCGTTACAGGGGTACGACCAGGCCCGTGGGCAGCAGTTTCATCGCCAGTTGATCGAGCGCATCGAGAGCTTGCCGGGCGTGCGCTCGGCCTCGCTCACGGACCTGTTCCCGTTGAGCATCAACTATTCGGGCAACAGCTTCTATGTCGAAGGAGAGACGACCGACCGTGGGGCAAACGTGCCGACGGCTATGGTGGCTTCGATAGGGCTGGACTATTTTTCTACGATGGGCGTGCCGGTGATGGCCGGGCGCGACTTCAACGAAAAAGATGATGACAAAGCGACGCAAGTCGTTATAGTCAACGAAGCCTTCGTCAACCAGATTCTTCCGCGCGTTGATTCTATTTACGACGCCATAGGCAAGCGAGTCCGCACCAGCCCCGACGGCCCGTTTCGTGAAATCGTCGGCGTAGCGAAAGATGGGAAATACTGGACCATGGGCGAAGCGCCTCAACCCTTTGTCTACTACCCCTTGCTCCAATCCTATTCGTCGTATTCGACCCTCATCATTCGCACAAACTCTGACCCGCAAGCGATGATCGGCGCAATTCGCACCGAGGTGAAAAAGCTCGACGCGAACCTTCCTCTTTACGGCGTCAGGACTTTTACAGAGCACATAGGCATGTCGCTGTTTCCCGCGCGCATTGCGGCGACGCTGCTTACGAGCTTCGGGGTGCTCGCTTTGATACTTTCGGCCATAGGCATTTACGGCGTGGTCTCTTTTTCGGTCGCGCAGCGGACGCGCGAGATAGGCATACGCATGGCGTTGGGCGCGCAAGCGGCAGACGTGCTCAAGTTGATCGCAGGGCGCGGGATGATACTGGCTCTCACAGGCATATCGATAGGCATTGCGGCGGCATTCCTGTTGACGCGGTTTATGGAGAGCCTGCTGTACGGCGTGAGCGCGACCGACCCGGTGACGTTTGCCGTCATCACCGGCCTGCTCGTGCTGGTCGTACTGCTTGCGTGCTACATACCGGCGCGGCGGGCGACAAAGGTTGACCCGATGGTCGCGCTCAGGTACGAGTAAAAAGGGAGGTGACAAATGAACAAGCTTAAAATAATCGGCATAGCGATGATCCTTTGGACGCTGAAACACGTTGATGTGAAAAAGTGAGCCAGGCTTGAAACTGGCTCTGGCAGCCAATTGCAGGTTTATGACAGGAAAGCAGAACTCACCGCAGAGACACAGAGGGCACATATGGCCGATGATGTGCTTCGCACGCGGCGGTGGCGCAGAGCAGACGTTGGTTTTCTCTGCGCCCCCTTTGCGTCCTCTGTGTCTCTGCGGTGAGATGGTATTCGCTTTCCATAGTCTCTCTTTATTGACTGCCGAGTGGGGGTGATCTTATGGAGAATCTATTTCAAGACCTTCGTTACTGCTTTCGAACGATGCTGAAAAGCCCCGGCTTTGCCGCCGTCACGATTCTTTCTCTCGCTTTAGGCATCGGCGCGAACACTTCGATCTTTAGCGCCATCAATGCGGTCCTCTTGCGCCCGCTCCCGTTCAAAGACCCCAACCGTTTGATGACCGTAGACCGCACAAGCTCCGACCCGGTCAACCCCGTCTCGCCGTGGTCTTATCCGAAATTCGAGGCGCTGCGCGCAAACAACGAAGTCTTCGAAGAGGTCGCGGCCATAAGCCTCCAGAGCTTTCCGCTCACCGAAATCGATAACCCAGAACGGTTGCAGGTCGAGATGGTTTCGGCCGGCTATTTTCAGATGCTCGGCGTAGAGGCGATCCAGGGGCGCACCTTTGCTCCCGAAGAAGACCAGACGCCCGGCACGCACCCGGTCGCGCTTATCGGTCACGGGTTGTGGGAGCGGCGCTTCGGCGCACAACCCGGTGTGATAGGCCAGACCATCAGCTTGAACAAAGTCCACCTCAACGTCATAGGCGTATTGCCCGAAGGATTCAAAGGCCAGTCGGGCACTGTTGAAGTTTGGGTCCCGATGATGATGGCTCCGCAACTCACTTTCCCGCGACGGCTGAAATCGACCGGCGCTCACTGGCATAACGTGGTTGCGCGACTTAAGCCGGGCGTAAGCCTCACTCAGGCGCAAGCCTCTATGGAAGTGTTGAACCAGAAGATTGCCGAAGCGAATCCCGGACAGCAAAACCCGGAAGCGATCAAGGTGACGAACCTCAGAGAGTCGAAAATCGATCCGGCCATCAGTAAATCGCTCTTAATACTTTTCGCGGCGGTCGGTCTAGTGCTGTTGATAGCCTGCGTGAACATAGCGAACCTGCTGCTCGCAAAATCCAGGTCGCGGCAAAAAGAGATCGCCATACGACTAGCGCTCGGCGCGAGTCGCGCGCGGCTCGTCCGCCAGCTTTTGACCGAAAGCACGCTGCTGTCGATGATCGGGGGGCTGGTCGGTCTGCTGCTCGCGCTCTGGGGGATAGAGCTTTTGACCGCCATCAACCCTATGAGCGATCCGGCGTCGCGCGCCAGGTATAATCTTATGCGCGACTTCAACGTCTTTAGCATCGACGCTCAGGTGCTACTGTTTAACGTCGCGCTTTCAATTGTCACAGGACTGGTGTTCGGTCTTGCGCCCGCCTTGCGGGCCTCGCGCCGCGATGTCAACGATGGGTTGAAGGAAGGCGCGGGCCTGGCAGCCGAAAAATCCGGCGGGTTGCGCCGCTTGAGCTTTACGAGCACGCTGATCGTAGGCGAGGTCGCCATCTCGCTCGTGCTGCTCGTCGGGGCGGGACTTATGATAAAAAGCTTCGCGCGATTGCAGGCGACCGCGATAGGCTTTAACCCCGACAACGTGCTCACGGCAAAGATCAGCCTTCCCGGTCGCGAGTACGAAGGGAAGGCCATAGGGTTTTACGAACAGCTTTTAGACCGCGCACGGAACCTGCCCGGCGTAGAATCGGCGAGCGTCGCTATTTCAACTCCGCTCTCCAGCAATTCGAGCAAAGCCGCTCTCAAAATCGAAGGCCGCCCCGCGCCCGAAGGCGAAGAGAGCGCGGTCGCAGGTTATCACGTCATAGGGCCTGAGCACTTCGATGCGTTGAAAATCCCAGTGCTGCGCGGAAGGGTGTTTACGGATCAAGACCGGAAAGGGGCAAAGCGCGTTGCTATCATCAACGACACGGCGGCCCGCCGCATCTGGCCCGATGAAGAGGCTGTCGGAAAGCGAATATGGCTTTCGATTGGGTGGGAGAAAAACGACTTTGCCGAAATCGTCGGCGTCGTCGGCGATGTGAAGTATCGCAACGTCGAACAGACGGTCGAGCCGGATGTTTACATATCGTACCTGCAAACGGTCGAAGAAGCGCCGTCGTTTGTTCTGATGCGCACGAACGGCAATCCTGCGGCGCTCGTCGCCGGGTTGCGCAGAGAAGTTTTATCGCTCGATAAAAACGTGCCCCTTTACGATGTGAAGACGCTTGAAGAACGGAGCCGCGATGCGACATCGCGCGCGCGATTCACCGCGATGCTTCTTGGAGTGTTCGCGGCGATGGCGCTGTTGCTGTCTGCCGTAGGCATATACGGCGTGATGGCTTACGCCGTGGCCGGTCGCACGCGCGAGATAGGCATACGCATGGCTTTAGGCGCGCAAAGAGCGGATGTGCTGCGACTCATAATGGGTGACGGAATTGCTTTAACGAGCATAGGGCTTGGTCTTGGGCTTGCCGCATCATTTGTAGCGACTCGAATACTGACAAACCAGCTTTACGGAGTTGACGCGACAGACCCCGTGACGTTCGCGGCTGTCTCGTTGATACTTGCGGCGGTCGCTCTGGCGGCGAGTTATATCCCGGCGCGGCGGGCCACCCGCGTAGACCCTATGGTCGCGCTCAGGCACGAGTGATGAGTATGAAGATCTTAAAACTTTCAATCAGCATCGCAGTCTTTGGCCTGGCGTCCTGCTTGATAACTGTGACGGCCCAATCCGATAAGCCTGTTGAGCAGGTGAACAAAAATATTCAGGTGCTAAAGGGATTGCCAAGCTCGCAGCTACTTTCGGTAATGCATTTCATGCGAACTTCGCTCGGCGTCAGGTGCGATTACTGCCACATCGCGGAAAACGGCAAGTACTGGATGGATGACAAGCCCGCGAAGCAGGTCGCGCGCCAGATGATTCAAATGACGGCCGAGATCAACAAACGAGATTTCGGCGGCAAAACCGTAGTCACTTGCAACACCTGTCATCAGGGCCGAACCGTTCCGATCTCGGTTCCGCCCATCGGGCAAGGCGCTTTTGCTGACACGACTAGAGAAGACCCTGACGCCCCCCGGCCCGCCCCGCTGCCTACGGTCGAACAGATACTCGACCGTCACGCTCAAGCCGTAGGCGGCAGGGCTGCGACCGACAAGGTGCAGACGCGGTTTTCGAAGTCTTCTATGCTGAGAGCAAAGCTCGTTAATGGGGGCACGCCAAAAGCCACTGTTATTGCTCGCGGTCAGGAGCTGGCCGTAGAGGTTTATCAGAAAGCTCCGAATAAGTACCTTGCCGTTATCACAACTCCCAACGGAGTTATCTACCAGGGATTCAACGGCAAAATCGGATGGGTCAAGACGCCGGACGGTGCTCGCGAATTGGACAGCCTTGATACGGCGCTAATAAAACGCCAGGCCGACCTCTACCGGGATTTCAACATTAAAGATTATTACGTGAGCTTGAAAGTCACGGGCAAGGAAAAGATCGGCGAGCGCGAAGCTTATGTAGTTGAAGGAGTCGTTTTGGATGACCGAATGGAAAAGCTTTTCTTCGACGTTCAGACCGGGCTGCTCGTTCGCAGAATCGTTTTTACCCCTATGATGCTGGGCTTTGAACCAGTGCAGACAGATTTTGAAGATTATCGCGAAGTGAACGGGGTAAAGCTGCCGTTCGTCATTCGAGCGTCATACCTGGACGATACTCACCTGGGGACGACTCGCAAGGTGATAGAGGTTAAACAGAACATTGCTATCGATGATGCGAAATTCGATATGCCGTCCGCTAAACAATGATTCGAGCGGTGGGTGTGATAGAAATGGATAGACCGTTAGCAGTTCCACGAAACACTTTTCGAGTGCGCCTCAAACGACACATCCTCATAGGTGTGGGGCTGCTCGCGCTGGTGACCGCCATCGGCTCGCTCCCCGTGGCCTTCGTCTATTTCATGAGCGAGCCGGTTGAGGAAACAGCTTCGGCGCTGATCGAAGGATCGCTTCCCGAAGGGATGAATGAGGAATCGCTTCCCGGCAGCTTGCCTCAAGCGATCAAGCCGCCTCAAACGAAACCGCAGCGCACGGTCGCGTTCGTCAATGTGAATGTAGCCCCCATGGACACCGAGCGCGTGATAGCAAACCAGACCGTTATCGTCAAAGACGGCCTTATAGCTGAAATCGGGCCGGCTTCAAAAATCAAAATTCCCGCGTCGGCGCTGCGCGTGGACGGGCGCGACAAGTACCTGATGCCGGGGCTTTCCGATATGCACGTTCACCTTGCTGCCACGCGCGAAGACGTGCTGGCGCTTTTGCAACTCTTTGTTGCAAACGGCGTGACGACCGTCTTGAATATGCGCGGGACTCCCGAACATCTGGAATTGCGCGCGAGCGTTGAAAAGGGAGAAGTGTTTGGCCCGACTATCTACACGGTAGGCCCTTATGTGAACCAGCCGTTCGTCAACACGCCCGACGAGGTAGAGAGCGCAGTCGTCGAGCAGAAACGCGCGGGCTATGACTTCATAAAGATGCACGGCGATCTTTCAAGAGAAGCGTATGCGAGGCTCTTTACCGTCGCGCGGCGTGAAGGCATACGCGTCATCGGGCACGCGCCTCGAAATCTCGGACTCGAAGCGATGTTTGAAGAGCGGCAATACGCCGTCGTTCACGCCGAAGAATATATTTACGACCGCAACAGCAGCTCAAGAAATTTTGCCGCAATCGAGCCTCGCATCCCTGAGCTTGGGCAAGCGACGGCCAGAGCGGGCATCTGGATGATGCCTAATTTGACGGCATTCAAAAATATAGGGATGCAGTTAAACGACCTTCAAAAGATTCTCGACCGCCCGGAGATGCGCTTTATGCCGCCGGACATCAGGCAGGGATGGGGCCCGGCCACAAACCCTTACACGCGGCGATTCAGCAAAGAACAGTACCCGGGCATAATGGCGCGGTACGCGTTGCTGGAAAAACTTGTGAAAGGATTTCGCGCGGCAGGCGTAAGGATGCTTATCGGGACCGACGCGCTCAACACGGCGGTCGTGCCGGGATTTTCTGCGCACGACGAGCTTCACGATCTAGTCACGGCCGGGCTTACGCCTTACGAAGCGCTGAGGGCTGCTACGGCCAATGCGGCAGAGTTTTTAGGCACAGCCGACCGAACGGGGACAGTGTCAGTGGGCAAGCGCGCCGACCTGTTGCTGGTCGAAGGCGACCCGCTCAAAGACGTGGCTAATGCAAACCGGCGGGCGGGCGTGATGCTTCGCGGCCAGTGGCTGACGGAGGCCGATCTTCGCAAAATGTTAGACGATCTGGTCGCGTCTTATTCGAGGTAAAAGTGTGCTTTATTCAATACATCTCACCGCCGCAGACACAGAGGACACGGCGGGGGCGCAGAGCAGACGTTGGTTTTCTCTGCGCCCGCTCTGTGTTCTCTGTGTCTGCGGCGGTGAATCTTTTTGCGTTTTACTGAAACGAATCGTGGACTAACGGCACTAACGGGGTGAGAATAGTTTCGGAGGTATGCAATGAAAGCTTATTTCAAGCCATTAGCGCTCACCCTGGCGATAGTCATTTTACCTTTTTGCCTGTCCGCCAAGGCCTTTACAGGCTCGCCGCAGAGCAAGGATTTTAAGAAAACGGTGGAGCTTGAATCGGGCGGAAGCCTTACACTGTCAACCGATAAGGGCAGCGTCCGGCTCAGCTCGTGGAACCAGAATCAGGTCGAGGTCGTCGCCCGCATCGATCCGCCCGAAGAGGCGAGCCAGGATTATGGCCGCCGCGCCGTCGAGGGCGTCGTGATTGAAGTCATAGGCGGAGGCAACGCGGTTACGGTTCGCTCCAATTTTGACGGCGTCCCGTACCGGGATGATTTCGGCAGCCGCTCAAGATCGCTTCCAAACGTCCATTATGAGATTCGTGCGCCTCGCAGCCTCAAGCTCAACGTCGATATAGACAGATCCAAAATGGAGCTAAACGGGTTTGAAGGAAGCGTCAGCCTCCACACGGACAGGACTCCTGTGACGGCAAGCGACCTTGCGGGCGACATACGCGTGCAAATGGATAGAGGCCAGTTGACGCTCGCGAAGATCAGAGGCTCCGTCAACATCGACACGGATCGCACGGATATCGATTTGCAGGGCGTTCGCTTTGACGGAGATTCGCGATTCGATATGGACAGGGGCGAGCTTGACATAAAGCTTTCCGACAACCAGGGCCTTTCGATTGAGACAGACATTTCGCGCAGGGGCGATTTTTCAACCGACCTTCAAGTCAATGTTAAGACCATGCGCGGCAAGAATTTTGACGGAACTATCAACGGCGGCGGCCCTCGTCTGGTGTTTAGAACAGACCGGGGGCGAATCAGATTAAGGCGCGAATAGAATCAGTTGTCAGTTGTCGGTTGTCCGTAGTCAGTTGCATTCTCTGCTACTCCTGAACGGTCACCAACAGACTAAAGATCAATTGATCACGGACAACTGACAAAGGACAACTGAATATGAATGACGTTCGTCTCAGCTTTCGCATGCTTTTGAAAAAGCCCGGCTTCACCCTTGTCGCCGTGCTAACGCTTGCTCTAGGGATTGGCGCCAACTCTACGATCTTCACTCTCGTAAACGCGGTACTGCTCCGCCCCTTGCCTATCGAAGAGCCGGATCGTGTCGTCAGCGTTTATGCGACCTCCCAGGACGGGACACGCTCCTCACGGTTTTCGTACCTCAATTATCTCGATTACCGCGACCGGAACGAAACGCTGGGGGGGCTTGCGGCTCAGTCTTTAACCCCGCTCACACTCGGCGTCGCCGACGGCTCCGAGCCTATATTGGGACAGATAGTTTCCGGCAACTACTTTTCGCTTCTCGGCGTTCGAGCGCGTATCGGGCGCGCCTTCGCGCCGGAGGAAGATCGCGCGGGCGCAGAGCGCGTCGTGGTCGTCAGCCACAGCTTTCATCAACGCCGCTTCCCGGCAGAGCCGGATTTGACGGGCAAGACGATTTATTTGAACGGCGACCCGTTCACAGTCATCGGCGTCATCGAAAAAGATTTCACGGGCACCAGCATCGGGCCGTTCATAGACGTCTGGGTTCCTATGATGCAGACCGGAAACTGGATGGGGCCTGAATGGATGGAGAACCGCAAGGATGCCAAGCTTCAACTGATCGGTCGCCTCAAACCGGGGCTGTCGCGCGACGAGGCGCAGGCGAATATGAGCACGCTCGCCGCCCAGATGGCCACGCAGTATCCAGAAACCAACAAGTCGCAAGGCGCAGAGCTGACGCAGGCGTCGCTTATAGAAGGTCGCCGCCGCACGGCGGTCGCGGCATTCTTCGCCATACTTCTTGCGGTGGTTGGGCTTGTGTTGTTGATCGCTTGCGCGAACGTCGCAAACCTGCTGCTCGTGCGCGCGATCGGTCGCCGCCGAGAGATGGCGATAAAGCTTGCGCTCGGCGCGAGCCGGTTCCGCCTTGTGCGGCAGTTCATGACCGAGAGCATTTTGCTTGCTTTGATGGGCGGCGCTGCCGGGTTGTTAATCTCTTTGTGGGTCGGCAATCTTTTGCACAATTTCAACCCGCTCCCGACTTTCCCGATTCAATTCGACCTTTCGGCGGACGCTCGCGTGATAGGGTTTTCGCTCGCCGCATCGCTTTTGACCGGATTGATTCTCGGCATTATTCCGGCGCTGCGCGGCACGCGGCCCGATCTGCTCGCGGCTTTAAAAGACGAAACGAGTTCATCAACGAGCGGCTCAAGCAAGTCTCGTTTGCGCAACGCGTTCGTCGTGGCTCAAATATCCGTCTCGCTTCTGCTGCTGATCGGCGCGACGCTGCTGGTCAGGAGCTTGCAAAACGCGCAGGCAATCGATCCCGGCTTCCGCGCGGAAAACGCTTTCGCAATGGATTTCGATCTGGATTTGAAAGGCTTCAACCAGGAGAAGGGAATACGGTTTTACGCGAGTATGGTCGAACGCGTCCGGGCGTTGCCGGGCGTCGAGTCGGCGGCGCTTGCCAACCGCGCGCCGCTCGATATTTCGACACCGACTACGGATGTGATGATCAATGGCTACCAGCCGCCGCCCGGAAAGAGTGCTATCCCCATATCGTTTTACCGCACGGGGCCGGGTTATTTCGAGACCATGGCGATCCCTCTGGTCGCCGGGAGAGACTTCAACGAGCGCGACACCAAAGAGGCTCCGCAGGTTGTCGTCGTTAATCAACAGATGGCGCAGCGCTACTGGCCGGATGAAAACCCTGTGGGAAAACGTTTCCGTCTAGTCGCGCAAGCGGCGCGGAGCTTGCCGGAAAAAACCGTTGAAGTAATAGGCGTGGCGAAAGATTCCAAATACCGGACATTGTCTGAAGAAGAGACCCCGCACATCTACCTCCCTTTTTTACAGGACTACGAGGCAGGGATGACCTTGCTTGTGCGCACGACCGGAGACACGCGGCAGATGATGAGAGCGGTGCGCGCGGAATTGCAGACGCTCGACAAAGACCCGCAGGCGTTTTTTGCGCGAACCATGCACGAGCACACCAGCGTGGTGCTTGCGCCGGGGCAGATTGCCGCTACGCTCTTTGCTGTCTTCGGCCTTATCGCGCTCGTGCTAGCGATGATCGGCGTCTACGCTGTGATGGCCTACTCTGTCACCGAGCGCACTCGCGAGATAGGAATACGGATAGCGCTGGGCGCACAGCCGTCGCACGTCTTCAAGCTGGTAGTCGGCAACGGAATGATTTTGTCGGCAATCGGCACAGCGATAGGGCTGGCGGGGGCGTTTGCGCTGACGCGATTTTTGACCGGCCTTCTGGTCGGGGTGAGCGCGATCGATCCGATAACATTTGCGGCAATCCCGGTGCTCTTTACTCTGGTTGCGCTCCTGGCCTGCTACTTACCTGCGCGCCGCGCCATGCGAGTCGATCCGCTCGCGGCGCTCAAACATGAATAATCATCTCAAATTTATAATCTGAAATTGAAAGGTGATCTATGGAAAACGCACTCCAAGACATTCGCTACAGTTTGAGGATGCTGCGCAAGAACCCGGCCTTCACCGTCGCCGCGATTCTTACGCTCGCCCTGGGGATTGGAGCCAACACGGCTATCTTCAGCATAGTCAATGCAGTGCTGTTGAATCCGTTCCCTTACCGCGATCATACAAAGCTTGTGATGATCCGGCAGAGCCTTCCGAAGATCGGCGTGCAAGAACAGTTGCGCGCTTCCGGCCCGGAGTTCGTAGACTTCCGAGAACAGACCGGCGTGTTCGAGCAGGTGGCCGCCCTTGAGCCTGTCAGCCGAAACCTGACCGGGGGCGAGGAGCCGGAGCGCATTGCCGCCGCCAAAGTCTCCGCCGATTTCTTTCCCATGCTCGGAGTCCCGCCGCTCGCAGGCCGCGAAATAACGGCTGATGACCAGGGGCCTAAGGCCGAGCGCGTTCTGGTCATAAGCCATGGGTTATGGCAACGGCGCTTCGGCGGCGAAGAGGTGCTGGGGCAAAAAGTGGCCCTGGACGACGAGCCTTACACCATCGTCGGCGTTATGCCGCAACGCTTCCGGTTTGATACTGCCGAAGCATGGTTTCCTTTCCCGTTTGAGTTGAGCGAGGGGCAGCGTTCGGGCCGAGTCTTTCTGACCCTCGGAAGGCTAAAACCGGACGTCAGTATCGATCAAGCTAACGCCAGTTTGGAAGTAGTCGCGCGCAATCAGGAGCAAGCGCTGGCAGGCGCTACTCCCGAATACGCGGACCGAAAGATATCGCTCGTCCCTCTGTTGGAATTTACAATCGGCTCGGTACAGACCGCGCTGATTATTTTGCTTGGCGCGGTTGCGATGGTGCTGCTCATTGCGTGCGCGAACATCGCGAACCTGCTGCTTGCTCGCGCAGTCTCGCGCGAGCGTGAGATCGCCATCCGCCAGGCGTTAGGCGCAAATCGCTCTCGCATCATCCGGCAGATGTTAACGGAGAGCGGCGTGATTGCGCTGCTGGGCGGAGGCCTCGGGTTGTTGATAGCCGTTTGGAGCCTCGACGCGCTCGTGGCCCTGGTCCCTGCGGGAAGCATTCCACAGGGCATTGAGGTAAGCGTAGACGCGCGCGTGCTGGTATTCACGCTTGCCGTATCGCTTGCTACTGCGCTCGTCTTCGGGCTGTGGCCCGCGCTTCAAGCTTCGAAAGTAAACTTGAACGAGTCGTTGAAAGAGGGAGGCCAGAAAACTACTGGCGGCTACCGAAACCGCCGCGCTCAAAGCTTGCTGGTCGTCGCCGAAGTAGGGTTTTCGCTGTTGCTGCTGATTATGGCCGGGCTGATGTTGAGGAGCTTTGCGCGGCTCACGCAGATAGACCCCGGTTTCACGCCTGAAAATGTAGTCAGCATGCGCATCAATCTCCCTCCGGCCCGATATGCACAAGAGGGAAGGATGGCCGCTTTCTTTCAACAGCTCATCGAGCGAGTCGAAACCGTTCCGGGCGTCGAATCCGCAGCCGTAGCTTCGCACATGCCTTTCGTCTACACCGAGGACTGGACTTTCACCGTAGAGGGGGCGGCGAGCGCACCGGCGCAAACACAGAACCTCGACACCAGAACCGTAAGCCCCGGATATTTTCACGCGATGCGAATCCCCTTGCTCAAAGGAGAGACTTTCTCTCCGCAAGACAGGGCGGACGCGCCCGGCGTTGTCATCGTCAACCAGGCTATGGCGCGTCGCTTCTGGCCGGATGAAGAAGCGATAGGCAAGCGAATCAAGCTCGGCCGCGCCGATTCAAATAATCCCTGGCTGAGTGTTCGCGCGGTGGTCGAAGATTCGGCTCAAGGCAGCCTGGATGTCGCGACCAGACCCGAAGTCTATTTTCCGCTCGCGCAGATGGCGGGGCGATACCGCCGTATGAACCTGGCCGTGCGAGCGACGAGCGGCGACCCTCTGAACCTTGTCGGTTCGATACAAGCGCAAGTTCGCAACATCGATAAAGACCAGCCCGTTTACCAGATTCAAACTATGGATAGCCTGGTAGCCGATTCCATCGGGACGCGCCGCTTTGCCATGACACTGCTCGGATTGTTTGCGGGCCTGGCTTTGCTGCTTGCCGTGATAGGCATTTACGGCGTGATGTCGTATGCCGTCTCGCAGCGCACGCACGAGATAGGAATCCGTGTGGCTCTGGGCGCGGGGCAAAAAGATGTGCTGAAGCTGATCGTAGGGCAGGGGTTGGTCTTTATCGTCCTGGGTTTGATAGCGGGACTGGTCGGAGCTTTCATCGCTACGATCTTGCTCCCGAAGTTTCTCTCGACCTTGCTTTATGATGTCAGCGCCCGCGACCCGATCACCTTTGCCGCGGTCACAGTGATTCTCGCCGTGGTAGCCGTTGCGGCCTGCTATATCCCTGCGCGGCGCGCTACGAAGGTCGATCCAATGATCGCGCTCAGGTATGAATAAGCATCACCCTTTGGAGTGCGGCGACTTATGATACTGCTGGCGAATTCATTTACCGGCTGCTAAGTCCTTTAGGCTCAGTGAGCCTTTCAAATCGTAAAGCCAATAAGTTCTTTAGAATCGAATTCGCCAGCAGTATCACTTATCGCCGCACTCCAATATACTAATCGCGAAACATCTGCTATTTTCAGTATTGAGGCCGTCAATAACAATCCACCTGTATTACTAACACTCTTGAAAAGGATGATTACGCCATGCAGAGCATGTCGAAGATCGTGAGTCTTATTCTATCCGCCGTTTTCCTGTGCGCGGCTTTATGCGCAAACCTGCCCGCTAATTCACTCTCTCGAAACCAGACGACGGCCGTTGCCGAGCGCAAGCCGGGCGATTTGAAATTCGAGCCTTACAAGCTGCAATTCGGCGGACAGTCTGTTGACGGCGAGCTTGGGCGGCTTGTCGTTAAAGAGAATCGGAGCAATCCGAAATCTAATCTCATAGAGCTTGCCTTCGTGCGATTGAAAAGCACGGCTGCGCAGCCGGGGCCGCCCGTTGTTTATCTTGACGGCGGGCCGGGCTCTTCGGCCATCAACATCGCGCACGCCCCGGAATACGCAGCGGCGTTTTTGAAGTTGCGCGAAGTCGGGGACGTTATCTTGCTCGATCAGCGCGGCGTCGGGCTTTCGCGCCCGCTCCTCGCGCGCGGGTCAACAGAGTCCCTGCCTCTCGATGTTTTTCAGAGCCGTGAGAAGGCATTCGCCGTATTCAAAGAACGTGTCGGCGGGGCCATAGAGTATTTCCGCAGCAAGGGCGTAGACATTCTCGCCTATAACACTCGTGAAAGCGCCGCCGATGTTCAACGACCTGCGCCGCGCGCTCGGCGTCGAGAAGGTCAATCTGGTCGGCTTCAGCTACGGCGCGCATCTGGGGCTTGCGACAATACGCTATCACGGCGCGAAACTAAACCGGGTTGTTCTGTTCGGAACCGAAGGGCCGGATTATACCCGCAAGCTCCCAACCACTTCGCAAAAGAGCCTTGAAAGATTGGCTCGGATCGCCGCCGCCGATCCGACCATTGGCCCGAAGGTCCCGGATATGACGGCGATGCTAAAGCGCATTTTCGACCGGCTCGAAAAAGAGCCGATTATCGTGCGAGTCAATGACCGGAGAAAGAATCAGCCCGTTGACGTAAAGGTGGGGAAGTTCGGGTTACAGATGATTATCTTGATCGACCTTGGCGATACAAACGACCTTCCGATCTTTCCCGCGCTGTTCTACACAATCGATAAAGGCGATTACTCTATACTCGCGCGATTCGTCGAAAAGCGGTACAACCAGTACGGAGCGGGCGTTTCGCTGATGACATTTGTGATGGACGCATCGAGCGGGGCTACTAAAGAGCGCGATGCAAGGATTCAGCGAGAGGCCAAAGACGCGATCTTTAACGACGCGATCAATTTTCCCTACCCAGAGATAGGTCAGCTTTTCGGCAGCCCCGACCTCGGAGATGAATTCAGGTCCGCCATTCGCACAAACGTGCCGACACTGTTTGTAAGCGGCGAACTCGACAACAACACGCCGCCGTTTCAAGCGGACGAAGTGCGCAAGACATTCAAAAACAGCACCCACATCGTAGTTGACAACGCGGGACACGAGAGCACATTTGTCGAGCCGCGCATTCAGCAGGCGATGATCGATTTCTTGCTCGGCAAAGATGTAAGCAAAGTGAGAGTGGCGCTGCCGCCCCTGCGCTTCGAGCCGATTCCTCAAACGAAGAGCGCCGCCGGAAACTAAATCCAGTGTACGGGTCTGGAGAGACATCTCACCGCCGCAGACACAGAGGACACAGAGCGGGCGCAGAGAGACGTCTTCTCCGCGCCCCCTCTGTGTCCTCTGTGTCTCTGCGGCGGTGAATCTTCTTTCATTACTATACACCCCAGATGAAATTCGCTCTAAACCGGCTGGTCAAAGGCCACGCGGCCATCCCTTATGTTGATGATCCGATGCGCGAGCGCGGCGTTTTCGGGGTTATGAGTGACGATAAAAATCGTTTGCCCTTGCTCGTTGAGCCGCAAAAATACTTCCATCACTTCGCGGCCCGTTCGCGTGTCGAGCGCGCCCGTAGGCTCGTCTGCAAGAATGAGCGGGGGCTCGTTTACTATCGCGCGGGCGATGGCTAAACGGCCCTGCTCGCCGCCGGAGAGCTGATTCGGGAATCGCGCGGCTTTGTCGCCAAGCCCAACATGTTCCAGCACCGTCATGGCCCGCTCGCGTTTTTCACGCGCGCTCAAATTTATGGTGGTGAGCGGAAGCATCGCGTTTTCCACCGCCGTCAGGTAGGGCATCAGATGATGGTGCTGGAAAACAAAGCCGAGATATTCGCGGCGAAAATCGGCGCGGCGCTCGTCTTCAAGCCCGTACACGTTGATGTTATCTATAATCACGCGCCCTTCCGACGGGTGGCTCATCGCGCCTATGATTGTGAGCAGCGTAGTCTTGCCTGAGCCTGACGGACCCATCAAACAGATAAACTCGCCTTCCTCAACGCTCGCGTTTACGTCCTCAAGCACGCGCGTCCCGGCTTGAGTCCCATCGGTGTGATAAACCTTGCTGATGTTTTCCAGTTTTACGAAAGACACTCTAGGGGATTCCTCAAACGTATCGGACCGCTTCGGAAGGGTCGAGGCGGGATGCGCGAATGATCGGGTAGAAGCTGCTTGCAACGCCTATCAAGAGGCCAGCCGTTATGGCGGCAATAGCAAGCTGCGGTTGTAGCTCGAAGGCGATCTCCGTTTCAGCGAAGTAAGGAAGAGCCACCCAGCTTGCAGCCATACCGGCGGCCCATCCGACAAGCCCGCCGATGACGCTTATCACCGCCACCTCGATAATCAATCCTTTGATGATGTGAGCTTTTCTAAACCCGATGGCGCGCAGCACGCCGATCTCTTTGGTTCGCTCGATGACCGAACCCATCATCGTCGTAAATATCATCAGCGCGCCGATGCTCAGGACTATTACGGCGACGATGGCGAAAAAGCGTGTCAGCCGCTCTACGGTTTCTGCGCGGGCGCGGACGGATTGTTGTATGGCCGACACCTTCGCGTGCGGGAGCCGCTCGCTTATCTGCGAGACTATGTCTCCGACGGGACAGTCTTTGCACAGCGCGGCCACTTCGATGAGGCTCAACTGGTCGCTTCTGCCCGTCAGCCGTTGAACCTCGGCCAGCTCTCCAAAGATCATGTGATCTTCCGGCCCGCCCGTCGGATAGAGCACACCCGCCACTCGATGCGGGCTTCCGGCCACCTGCAACCGGTCGCGCACTATCTTGAACTGGTTCGCATCTTCGCTCATGTCGTGCGAGCCGTGATGCGAGACATCGGGAGGCGTCGACCCTGCGGTCATTTCGATCAACGAAAGCGCGCGGGCGACTTCATAACCCGCGAGCAATTCCTGCGCGCCTGCGGGGCGGCTTCCCGCGATGTGCCACCACCGCTTGAGCTTCAGCTCGCTGTCGAAATCGACCCCGGCAAGCACCACGGTTTTGCCTTCGACCTCGATTGTGCGCAGCAGCTTCGGCGCGACTATGCTCAGGCGGTTGCGGTACGGTATGTCGAGAAGATCGGTCGCGTCCTTGCTTTTCAACTGCTGTTCGTCGATAGCGACGCTCGACACGGCAACGCCGCCGTAATTGAGCGACAGGCTGTTTGATTGCGGAAGGACTACGATGTTTGCGCCGAACTGGTCGAGCTGCGAGCCTATCTCTTCTTTGATCGAGCCGCTCAAGCTCAACAGGGCGACCGCCGTGCCTATGCCGATGGCGATGCCGATGATTAAGAAAAGAGCTTTGCCTTTACGGCGCTTCAAGTTTGCAAAAGCGATTGTGCTTATTCGCATAAAAAATCTATCGATAATGGATCGGTTTTAAATTCGCAATTAGAAGAATCGCCCGCTGCGCTCCAACTCGCTCGCCTTGATCACTATTTGATCGCCTTCGATTGTGCGGGCCAGTCCTATGGGATTACAGCCGCCGGCCATCTCGTTTATCATCGCCGAGTGGAACTTCAAGCCGCAGTTGTTGCAAATCATATCATCGCCTTCCTGGTGGTAACCTTTCTTAGCGTGAAAGCAGGTATCGCAGGCGTCGAGCGCGGCGCGGTAAACGCCGTCCGAGCTTTTCATCACGAAAAAGCGCACGGACCTCTTGTCAGCCGTGTTGTAGTCGAAAAATTTCGCTTTGCCGCTGATCTCGGAAACGGGAATTCTTATGTCGCTCGCCCCTGTTCCACTCGCAGCCTGATTTGGTGTCGTCACGGTGCTTGATGAGGGTTTACTGCTCGAAGCGTTGAAGACCACGTAAACGCCTAAAGCGACGGCTATCAATGCGGGAACGATTATCCAGACTTTTTTATTCGACTTGGCGCTGCCGGAAAACTGTTCTCTCTTCTGCTCGCGGCGCGGCTGGTTTTGCATGCTCAATACTCCTTAGGGCTGTTTATACTGCGCGAGGTAAATCACCTGCTTCGATATTATATCAACCGCTCTGTTAAAACTAAATGAGCGACCGGAGGGCTTATCGGAGCGGTGACGAAGACCGCGCTTCGGTGATATATTGATTTATATGAGCTTCACGGTAAAGCTCTGAACGCATCGATGTGGCGCTTGCGTGTTACCTCCCCGAAATTTGCAGCGATAATACCTGACTGGGAGAGCGAAGATTGTTTTTTCAAGAATCCGTAACCCCGCCGCCGCCGTCTTCGGAAACCGAGCAACTCGCGCCGCCTTCGATTGGCGACACCATCATTGAAAAGATCATTTACTATCTGAATTACCCGTTCGTAAATCAGAAAGAGTTCAAAGTCTCTGCGCTCAGCCTGCTGCTGCTGGTCCTTGTGATAATCATCGCGGCGATGGTGTCGCGCTACAGCAGGCGATTTCTGAAGAACAGCATCCTGCCGAAACACATGGATGCCGGGCTGCAATACACGTTGCTCCGCGTGCTTCATTATGTGGTTATCACCATTGGCATCATTTACGGCTTGAAGGTCGGTTTCGCCATAGACTTGACGAGCGTGGCCGTCATTCTCGGCTTCCTGTCGGTGGGCATAGGCTTCGGATTGCAATACATCGCGTCGGATATGGTGTCGGGCTTTATACTGCTTTTTGAAAGACCTGTGCGCGTGGGCGACCGCATAAAGATCGATGACGTAGAAGGGCGCGTAGCCAATATTCGCGTGCGCTCGACGCTGATAATCACGAATGAAAACATGGCCGTCATCGTGCCGAACTCTCAACTGGTGCAAAGGAAATTTATCAACTGGTCTTATAATAAAGAGCCCGTGCGAATCGACATACCCATCGGCGTGGCGTATGGGAGCGACCTCGACAAAGTCTCAGCCGCTCTTGTCGAAGCGGCAAAAGCCGTAAAAGAAGTCCTCCCACAGCCTGAGCCGCGCCCGCACTTCAGAGGCTTCGGCGATTCCGCTCTGGATTTTGAGATACGCGTCTGGATAAACGAGCCGCACAAGCACCCGCAGATTCGAAGCAAGATCAATTTTCAGATAGACCGCGCCTTTCGCAGCCACGGAATCGAGATCCCCTTCCCGCAGCGCGACCTCCGCATTCGTTCGGGCGCGATACGCATAGAGCGCGACAAGATCGACGTAGAAGAGCAAACATAGAGCGGTTATCGATCAATGTACCGTAGCAGCGTAATAAGATTCACCGCAGAGACACAGAGGACGCAAAGGCTGCACAGAGAAAACCAACGTCTGCTCTGCGCCCCCTCTGTGTTCTCTGTGTCTGCGGCGGTGAGATGGGTTTTGCTTTTCATTGTCTCTCTTTATCAACTACTGAATGACCCCGGTTTTCAATGTCTCTTTTGCGACTCGCTTGACGAAGGTGAGCGCGGCACTTAAACTGGAATTCAGTAGCTGTGCAGCATCACCTGCTTCTTAAACTTAAATTGGCCGCGCTCACCCGCGCCATCAACAGTTGTATCAACAGACGCTTGAAAACTTATGGCACACAATCTTTTCAACTCACTCCAAACCTTTAACGTCAGCCGCAATCTGACGGGCGAGTTTTACTCTCTCCCGCAGCTTGAGCGCGAAGGCGTAGGCCAGACCTCTCGCCTCCCGGTCAGCATTCGCATAGTCCTGGAATCGGTCTTGCGCAACTTCGACGAGAGGCGCATCACCAAAGAGAATGTGCGAAGACTTGCCAACTGGGAGCCGACGGCCGAGCGCGTCGAAGAGATACCCTTTGTCGTGGCGCGCATACTCTTGCAGGACTTCACGGGCGTCCCGCTGCTCGTCGATTTAGCGGCGATGCGCTCGGCCGTCGCGCGAATGGGGCGCGACCCGAAGCTGATAGAGCCGCTCGTGACCGTTGATCTGGTCATAGATCATTCGGTGCAGGTCGATTTCTCCAGCCGCCCCGACGCCTATTCGCTCAACATGCAGATGGAGTTCAAGCGCAATCGCGCCCGCTACCAGTTTCTCAAATGGGGCATGCAAGGCTTCAACGGATTCAATGTGGTCCCGCCCGGAATAGGGATATGCCATCAGGTGAACCTGGAATACCTGGCTAAGGGTGTGCAGGAGCGCGACGGCATTTATTATCCCGACACGCTCGTGGGGACCGATTCGCACACGACAATGATTAACGGCCTGGGCATTGTCGGCTGGGGCGTGGGCGGCATCGAGGCCGAAGCAGGGATGCTCGGACAGCCCGTCTATTTCCTGACGCCCGATGTCGTCGGCGTCTGCATGAGCGGGAAACTGAACGAGGGCGTCACGGCGACCGACCTCGTGCTGCACATCACAGAGATGCTCCGCCACGCGAAGGTCGTGGGCAAATTCGTCGAGTATCACGGCGAAGGAGCGGCGACGCTTTCGGTGACCGACCGCGCGACCATAGCGAACATGTCGCCCGAATACGGCGCGACGATGGGCTTCTTCCCCGTTGACGAAGAGACGCTTGCTTACTACAAAGCCACCGGCCGGACCGACGAGCAGATCGATGCGGTATACAACTACTTTACGGCTCAGGGCATGTTCGGCATCCCTCGCAAAGATGAATGCCTCTACAGCACCTTGCTCGAATTGGATCTGGCTGCGGTCCAGCCGAGCGTGTCGGGGCCAAAGCGGCCACAGGACCGCATAAATCTGCCTGAGATCGGAGAACGATTCGGCGAGTTGCTGGCGAAGCCAATAGGCGAAAACGGCTATAACAAATCGCCGGACGAGATAAGCAAGCGCGTGCGCACTCGCACAGGCGTGTGCGATGACGAAATTGCCGAACCCTTGACGGGAGGCGGGGAGCAGGAATCTGAAACCGTTCCCGTTCCCGTGCAGGATGCGAACAGCGCGATCAACACCAGCACGCTTACCGAAATAGAGATGATGAACAACCGGCCCACGCCCGACCGTGTTGCGACTGATCTGGAAGACGAATTTCCGAAGGGCGCTGTTGAGCTTGGCCACGGCGACGTTCTGATCGCGGCGATAACTTCTTGCACGAATACTTCAAATCCGAGCGTGATGCTTGCCGCAGGGCTGCTGGCAAAGAACGCCGTCGAGCGCGGGTTGACTATTCGCCCGGCGGTCAAAACGTCGCTCGCGCCCGGCTCGCGTGTGGTGACGGATTATCTGGAGCGCACAGGATTGCAAGAGTATCTCAACCGCATAGGCTTCAACCTTGTGGGCTACGGCTGCACGACCTGCATAGGCAATTCAGGCCCGCTCGACCCGTGCGTAGAAGATGCGATCAATCAGAACGACCTGGTTGCGGCAAGCGTCCTGAGCGGCAATCGAAACTTTGAGGCGCGCGTGCACCAGAGCATCAAGGCTAATTTTCTTATGAGCCCGCCGCTCGTCGTAGCTTTCGCGCTCGCCGGGACGGTCAATATAAATATGTCGAAAGACCCGCTGGGACGCGGCAGTGACGGGGGGGCCGTCTACTTGCGCGACATCTGGCCGAGCATGGAAGATGTGCGGCAATTTATGAGCCAGGCTTTCGACCCCGAGACTTATCGCAAGCTCTACAGCAACTTTGAAGAGCAGAGCCCCATGTGGAACGAGATACCCAGCACCGTGGGCGACGTCTACGACTGGGACCCGCAATCGACATACATACAGGAGCCGCCTTACTTCGAGAAGTTCAGCATGGAGGCGGGCCGTTTCTGCGACATAAAAGGAGCGCGTTCGTTGGCGATATTTGGCGACTCGGTGACGACCGATCATATAAGCCCCGCGGGCGCGATCAAGCCTTCATCGCCCGCCGGACTCTATCTGCAAGAGAAGGGCGTAGAGATCCAAGACTTCAACAGCTACGGCGCGCGCCGAGGCAACGACCGTGTGATGACGCGAGGGACTTTCGCAAACGTGCGTATTAAGAATTTGATGGTTCCGGGCACCGAAGGCGGAGTCACTGTTTACCAGCCGACCGGCGAGCAGATGAGCATCTACGACGCTTCGATACGTTATCAAGCCAATCGCACGCCGCTGGTGGTCTTCGCCGGGCAGGAGTACGGGACGGGAAGCTCGCGCGATTGGGCCGCTAAAGGAACGCTGCTGTTGGGAGTGAAGGCGGTCATAGCGCAGAGCTTCGAGCGTATACACCGCAGCAATCTTGTTGGGATGGGCGTGCTGCCGTGCCAGTTCAAAGAGGGCGTAAGCGCGCGGACATTGAGGCTCGACGGCAGCGAGACGTTCGACCTCCTGGGTCTTGAAGGCGAAATCCGCCCGCGACAGGACGTGATTCTGGTCATCCATCGCGCGAGCGGCGAGATGGATGAAGCGCCTGTCATCGTGCGTATAGATACGCCGATAGAGATAGATTATTACCGTCACGGCGGCATCTTGCCTTATGTGCTAAGACAGCTCGTAGCCCAGACTTAAAAGAGAAACCACATCGTGTTTGAAAAGCTAGTTTATAGCGATTTGCGATTGAATGTAGCCAGAATGAGCAGCGTCTCCTTTGGAGTGCTGCGACTTGTCACCGCTTTTGAGTCAGGCCGAAGCCGTTTTTGCTAACTCAAAAGCTGCGACTTGTCGCAGCACTCCAACATAAGCGGGCACATCCAATTGCAAACTGCTATAAACTAGCTTTTCAAACACGCTCTAAAAAAGAGAAGGCCGGGAGAATTTTATAATCATTCTCCCGGCCTTCTCTTTTGCGAAGTTATTCGATTATGTCTCTATTTTTGTTTTATAGAGACCGTCTTTCCTGCGATGGTCAGTGTCCCCTGGCGCGGCGCTCCCGAATTGTTTGCGCTCACAGAATAGGTCACTGTAGCGGAGCCGACCCCGCTGCCGGCTGATGTGATCGTCACCCACGAGACATTGCTCACGGCGGTCCAGTTGCACCCGCCCGACGTCGTTATGGTCGCGTTTCCCGGCCCGCCTGCGCGAGTGTATGACACAGAGGAAGGACCAACAACATACGTGCAGCCCGACTGGGTGCCGTTTTGATTGACAGTTACGGTCGTCCCCGCAACCGTGAGCGATCCGGAGCGGAAGCCGCCTGTGAAATTCTCTCTCACTTCAAAAGTAATTATGCCGTTGCCTGTGCCGCCGCCTGCCGAAGTCAGCACGACCCACGAGACATTGCTCACAGCAGTCCAACTGCACCCGCTCGAAGTAGTCACGTTTACTAATCCGGTGCCTCCCGACCCGTTGAATGTCAGGCTTGTCGGAGAGAACCGTAAACGAACAAGACGACTGGGTCGTAGCAAGCGCTTCGTTGGAATAGCCGGAATTCCCGGCGGTGTTAAAGGCGCGGATGCGGTAAAAGTAAGTCGTCGATGCCTGCAATCCCGTGTTCGAATAGCTGGTCTGCCCTGCGGGCAACTGAGCTATCTGAGCATAGGTTCCAGTCGATCCCGTCTTTCGCTCCAGCCTGAACCCGTCCTCGTTATTGCTGTTATCGGCCCACGAAAGATTGATCGTCGTGCCGGAAGCAGATGCCGATAGACTTCCGGGGGCCGCAGGTACGACCGGGCCGCCGCCGCTCTTTGATCCGGGATACAGGAATGAAACGGCAGCTATGTCGTCAGCAGCAAGCACCGCCCCGCGATTGCCGCGAGCCGTGGGCGCCATTATGGCTGCGGCGTCCGCGCTGTGGCCGAAGCCTATCGAGTGGCCGATTTCGTGGCAAGCGACTTCCGCGAGGTTGATCGACACGCCCAGGAAGCAGCCAAAGTTCCTGTTGAATACCACGTCGCCTTCGAGAATTCGACGAAACACCTGCCCGCCGATGATCCTGGTTTCGCCGTTCGCGCTTGAAACGCCGCCTATCGCAAGTGTTCCGCTGCAACCTACCGGGTCCTGCATCTGATCCAGCGGGTCGTTGAATGATATTGCCGCTACACCGTCCGCCTGAAAACCGAAGGCTGAAGTCGAGCCGGCGTTTTGGAGCACGAGCGCAGTCGTCTGAACGTTGGTCCAGGCGGCCAGCCCTTGATTGATCTCAGTGACGCCGCCCCCGGCCACGGGCGCGCCGGTCTGATTGAGGCGGTACGAGACTGCCTGCCCTGAATCCGGCTGAAACCACCTGAAGCCTGAGCCGAGAAACGTATAATTCGGAGAGATGTCACCCCCGCTCGCGTCGTCTATGTACTCGGGAGGCGTCTCGACTATGGGGATGTTTTCGTAGGCTTGCGCGTACACGGCCGCGTCAGCCGCTTGCTCGCGCAGCGCGCGTTTGATCTTTTTCGTAAAGCTGCCGAACGTTGCGGAGTTGGTTATGTCGGGACTTTCCTGCGTTCCGAGCAGGGTTACGGATTCGCGGTCTATCTTTCTTTCAATCAGAGTTTTCCCGCTGCTTTGATCGTCTACAATGTCGTACTTGCCCTGGAAGAGATGAGCGACGCGGAGCGTGCCGTTTGCAGCCGTGTCCAAAAACAGCAACACGCGCTGGCCCTCCTGATATTCGGGCGCGCCGAAGATGACCGTGCTCGATTCGCCGACCCTGCCGCCTAATTGTTTAAAGACGATCTGATCGCTTTTAAGCTCGCCCTTGATAGTGCGCGAGACATGCACTTTTACATAGGTGTAAATGTTTTGATTTTCGCCGTCCCATTGTGATTTGAGCGACAGCACTTCTCCGACGACGATAACGCGAGAGCTGGCAGCAAGCTGCTCGTCGGTGAGCAGAACGGCGGTCGTAGCCGCGGATGGTTTTACGAAGATGAAAAGGGCGATTAAAACAGCAATAGCCTGAAGCGCAGGCCGAGAAACCAAACCTTTCATTAAGAATATCTCCTGCCTTTAAATATTAAGCGCGACCGAAGCCGAGCCTTCCGAGGGGCGCAAAATTATTTTGGGAATCAGATAACCGGCTATGAGGTAAGTTGCCAGTCGTTTAGCTTAACCCAGTTTACTACAACCCGTCTTGTTCGTTCTTGGAGTCCAAAAAAACTGAGGAATCCTTATTTAGGGCAGGTAAATTTGACCACAGAGTCAGTCGCGTGTCAATGATCGCAACTTTATTGCAATCATTCGCCCTTGAGTCATCAATCAATACGGACGTTTGCCGATGTTGGCGAACATATACTTTTTCCACTGGTCAGGGTTCATCTTTTGAATGGCTTTAAGCTCGAACTTGAAATCCTTCCAATCGGGATTATCTCGGACGGGAATCTCGATGTTTTCGGCATGACCTTTCTTTTTGTTCACCCAGATCGTGCCCTCTTTTCCGCCAAAGGCTTCGCCGTTGACGCGGTACTTGCGGCACTCGACTCCGTGAATCCTCGCATCTTCGACATACTGAAACAGGGCTTTACCCTTATACGCAAATATGTCTGCGTCGAAAGTGGGATCGCCAACGCCGATCTCGAACCCGGCTTTCGGATCGATGAGATGGCGAAAGATGAAGTTCAAGCTGACAAAGTCAAAGTTATAAATGTGAAACGGATAATGGCCGACGGCCACGGTCTTTTCCATGCCCCCCAGTTTTATTAATACCGAATTCTCTTTTGTCGAAAGCTGAAGTAAAGCGCGGGCCTGGCGCGACCCATCTTTAAGTATCACGCCTGCGTCGAGCCTGGCGGCAGAAAAAGTGTTCCAATCCATCTCGGCGATGACGTGAGCCGAGTCTATAAGACCTTCTTCGGATTTCATCACCTCAAGGCGGTCTTTAGCCGTGACGAATACGGAAACAGTTATAGGCTTTGAGCCGTCCAGATTCGATTTTGTGTAATGATAAACAGTGCCGACCTCTATCCTTTCGGGGTGATACTTAAAGCGGTCAGTCGAGCTGGTCACAGCAGATTGGCGCGGGTAGCCCGCGCCGGCAGACAGAAGAAGCACAACCAGGACAGATGCGAAACCGCTCACACGGCTGCGTGGCATTTTCCCTCCGATTGCTGATTAAACAGCCCCACAGGAGCGTAATTCAATAGCACAGGGCAGCGCCCTGTGTTCGACAACGCAAAAACATTTCAAGCCCTGTAAGGGCGACATATCTTATCACGCCCTTACAGGGCTTGTATGTTGTATCGGCCATCACCTGGCGCGATGCGCCAGGCTATCGAATCACGCCCTTGCGGGGCTTTCGGTCTAACCGTTCACACTGACTCTACATTTCTGTGGGACCGTCGAGCTTTATTGCTTCGCTCCTGCGTTCTTGAGCATGTCGACGAGGGCTGTCTTGCCTTCGCGCTTCGCGTACATCATGGCCGTGTAGCCGTACTTGTCTTTAGCATTCAAATCAGCGCCTTTTTCGATCAACGCCTGCACCGCTTCGGTGTGGCCCCAGTTGGCCGCGAGTATCAAGGCCGTGCGGCCTTCTTTCTCCTTCAGAGTCAAATCGGCACCTTTGGCTATCAAGGCTTTCATCGAGTCTGTGCGACCGTTTGATGCAGCCTCTATCAGAGCCGTGCAGCCTTCACTGTTTTTTGCGTTGACCTCAGCGCCTTTAGCCAGCAAATCCTCGACTATCTGCGTCTGGCCTGTGCCTGCCGCGAGCATCAACGCAGTGGCCTCAACTTTATCTTTAAGATTCGCGTCAGCGCCTTTTTCCAATAAAAGCTTCGCCACGTCTGCGCGTCCCCAGTACGCGGCCTCCATCAAAGCCGTGCGGCCGCTATCATCTTTCGCGTTTATCTGCGCGCCTGCGGCCAGCAATCGGGTCACGGCGTCCGCGTCGCCTTTTTTTGCCGCCTCGCGCAAGTCGGAATTAGCGTCGCCCGCAATCGCGGTCACGGAAATCGCCGCGAGCAATGACAGAGCGGTTAACAAACGACCGGGTCTATTCATGGGTTTTACCTCCACCTGTGTGGTCGCAGCCTCGTCCATCTCAGCGTAGCGGCAATGTCCGGGCGGTGAGATCGGTTGTTGAAATAGCGCCGAACGCGAGCGAGAGGCTACGCCTAGCAATTCGAACTGTTTTCAACACTGTATCGAGCTTGTTCGTTACAGACCTGATAGGCCCTCTTTTTTATAGCTTTTGAGCGGACTTGTCAATACCTTCATCAATCGCGCCACGGCGGTCTTTGACGGCAAGCGCCAATATGACCGCAAGCCCGTAAGCGGTCCAGACGAATGCCCGCAGCTTACGAATTATCGCAAGCGCGATCCCTGCGCCCGCGCTCATCCCCAGAGCCCGCAGCACAAATTCGTTCCCGCTTTCATAGACGCCTGCGCGCGTGGGCACAAAAAAGAAAGCGACGTTGATCATCTTTGTGACTGATTCTACTACGAAGCCTGCCGAGATCGAGGCCGGCAGCCCCATCAGCGCGAGTATTACATAGACCTCGATCACATTTATCAGATGGCAGGCCATGTTGATCGCAAGGATAAGATAAAAAGCTCCGCGCCGTTTCTCATAAAACAGATATATGTTCTCTTCAAGCGAGCGCGTGCGTGATATCGCCGTCCCCATCCTCTCGCTCCTGGTTGCGCGCGAGCGAGCGAGCCGCTCAAGCGAGCGCGCAAAGACAAACCAGCGACCTTTTATCGCAAGCCATGCGACGGCAAGAACAAAAACAGTGACGGCTGCAAAAATGTATCCGGCCATCTTTAATCTGTCCGGAACTTCAACGAGCGTGGCGAGCGCGGGGATACCTGCGAACATAAAAAGCGCCACCGAAAGGTTATAGATAAGATTTTCGACGACTACCGAAGAGAAGCCTTGGAGCATCGGTATCTGACGCCGTACCATTGCCGCTTTTGCAGGCTCGCCCAGCAGCGGCCCCGTCGCCGTCAGGTATTTGATAGCTTCTCCGGCGAGCATGACGTTTATAAGCGGCCAGAAGCCTATGCTGCGATGCGCGGGCTCGATTGAAAGATACCACGAGCCCGCGCGCAGAAGATTTCGAACGGCTGAAAGGGCCAGGATCAAACCGAAGCCCCAGCCCAACAAACGAAAATAGCGAACAACTTCGTCAAGCCCCGTCTGCTTTATCAGGTAAACGAGCAAGCCCAGCCCCACGATAAGCGAAGCGATTTCCAGCTTCTTAAGTAAGGATTTTTTCATCTCGGTATCAACGATGCCGCAAAGCGAATCGATTCGCTTTGGAACGTGAATGACTGCGGCGAGCAGTGGGGCCGAAATCGCCCTTCTAATCACCCATAATATAGCAAGCGCAGAGCGGCCTGCTCAACGCATTATTGAAGTGATGAGTGATGAGTAAACCCGGCACTCATCACTCATCACTCATCACTTATTTCTTGAGTTTATCGCGGTGCTGGAAACAGTGGCCGCCGCCTCGAACACGTCTTCGGCAAGGAGCGCCGGATTTTGTAGGCGCGCCACACAAAGTTGTGCTCTCGGTGGTTTGTTGCGCGGGCTGGGGAGGGGAATTGTTTTCGGCCAGCGTGACAGGGTCGCGCGCTGAGTCGAGGGGCGTGCCGACAAAATAGAGCGGCTCGCTTGAACGGGTCAGGCGACCGGCGGCGAAACTGATTGCTATCAAAAGGGCGAGCGCCGCAATCAAAGCGACGCGCGAGCGCCAGATGCCGGGCGCGCAGCTTTTACAGAAGGCGCGGGCGAGCAGGCGACGATTATATCGAGCTATCAGCTTTTCCCCGCATTCGGAGCAGAATTTCGGCCCGCGCATAATCGAATCTCCGGGACACTGTCGCGGCTCCAGAATAGCTTTGCAGAAGGCAAAGTGGATTGTTGCCGCTTTTGCCGACAGAAACATTCTCCGGGGATACTTAACGCTTTCAATCTTACCATCTTCGCGCCTCTGTCGCTTCCCATCTTTTCCAAAACTTGAACCGAGAAGCGAGCCCGCCCGCGCTCGGTCTTTCGCTACAAGGGCAGAGAAGCCGACCCTCAGCCCCAATCACAAAACCGATTGAATGTTCAAAAGCCTTTCGTCACTGCTATAGTGCACCTCATCAAATAATTCTTCCTGTTAGCGGTTTTATATACCTGAGATTATGATAGCCGGTTTACCCTCTCTGCCGGCTAGTTGTCCGAGTGAACAGGTCAGACAAAGGAGTTAAGAGATGAGACTTGCCCTCATATCAGTAATTTTGGGCTCTTTGATATCATGGCCCGTAACAGCTTCTGGCGAAGATCCCGGTGTTGCTGCCGCGCGCAGAGCACGCGACCGGGGGGACGTCCCTACGCTACGCAAAGAGATCGCCGAGATACAGAAAAGAGCTTCCGAAAAGAAATCTTTTGAAGATTACTTGCGTCTCGCACTTCTACAGAACTGGATGTGCGAGGCAGCGGAGGCCCGCAATGATCGGAAGCTGGTCAAAGAGGCGGCGGAGGCCGGCGTCGCCGCAGCCGAAGTGGCCGTCAGGCTAAATCCTAAATCTTCAGACGCACACCAACTGCTTGCGGACTCGCTCGGCCTGTTGATTCCCAATGATTTTGGCGGCGGCATGCGTTACGGCAAGCGTTCTACAGTAGAGGCTGATAAGGCAATTGAACTGGACCCTAAAAACCCGAACGCCTACATCACGCGGGCGATCAGTTATCTGTATTCGCCCGAAGCGTTCGGCGGGAACAAACAGAGAGGTTTTGAACTGCTGCAAAAGGCCGTCGAGGCCGACCCGCTCGCGGACACGCCTCACATCTGGCTGGCGCAATTCTACCTTGATGCCGGTAAGATAGACGACGCCTTGAGGGAGATCGATGAGGCGCGTCGGTTGAACCCTGGGCGCATTTTCGCCCAGTACGTATACGATCAAGTAACAGCCGCCAGGAAAAAGGCCGTCGAGAAGCGGTAGACCGGGAGACCTCTAATGAACACCTCATCTTCGAGCCGTACCCTACGGTTGTGGGGCCTTTCAGTGTGGGCCATTATTCTGACACTCGTCTTTACCACACCACCTCGATCCGATGGCTGGCTCTCAGCTCAAGCGGCGCAGGTTTTAATTCAAACCGAGAGAGAGCCGAAGCGAGGTAAGCGATTCGATATACTGGTGCGCGACGACTTCTTCGCCGGCATGATGGGAGACGCCGCCCGCCTTGACCGAGGCATGAAAATCTGTGAGGAGATTCTGGCAAAGAATCCTAGAGATGCCGACGCGCTGGTCTGGCATGGCGGCGGGCTGCTGACCCGCGCCGCACAAGCGTACACGTCGGGGGATGCGGCCCTCGGCGACCGGCTCTGGAATCAGGGGATAAAGGAGATGAATGACGCAAGGGCCTTCGACCCGGCGAATATACGCGTGAAGATCGGGCGGTCTGCGACGCTTATCGGCGTCGCCCAATCAGGGTGGGACAATTCAGATACTCATGCCAGGGCGTTGCTCAGAAGCGCCCTCCTCGATTATGAAGAAGTATACCGCCGGCAGAAACCACATTTCGGTAGGCTCTCTGCCCATAGCCGAGGCGAGTTGCTGTTCGGTTTGGCCAGCGGCTGGAGCATTCTGGGGGACTATAAGAGGGCCAGGGGCTACCTGATGTTAATTCTGAAGGAGTGCAAGGAGACTGCTTACGAAGCGGAAGCGCGCCTGTGGCTAGATAAAAAGCCGCCCGTCGTTGTACAACATGACTGCATAGGCTGCCACGTACGAGCTTCCGGCTGATACGGGTAGTATTAGCTCCAGCAGTATTAGCTCCGACGGTCGCTGATGTTATATTGAGTTGGGTTACGCTGAAAAGCGCCGCTACAAAAATGAATGATCTCGCCGGATAAGATCAAATCGTCAGGTCCGCGACTGCTGTGGCTGTTCGGGCTGAACGTTTCAATAGGCATTCTAATGGCGGTCACTCTCTGGTGGTTTCAGTCCAGTGGTGATGCGCGATTGTTGCCTGCGCGTCTGGCGGCTTCGCTCATCCATTCCGTCGCATACGGCGGTATATTCGGATTATTGATGCCGTACCTGGGCGAGCGACTGGTGGCCTTACGGTTTCCGTGGAACTGGATTTGGATAGTCGCGTCTCTCACGCTAATTGCGGCTGCGTCCACACTGGCTGTTCAACTCTGTCTGCTCACTCTGAATCTCTTGACCGCTGAAAGGTTCTGGCCGGAATTCTGTTATAAGGCCCTGGCGGTGTTGTTCATCGCGCTGGTGATTGCCGTATGCGTTCGGGCGTATGACAGGCTTCGCGGACAGATTCAGGAGACGAACCTTCAATTGCGGACTCAGCAATTGGAAAAAGAGCGCGCGCTCAAGCTCGCTACGGAAGCCAGGCTCACCCTGTTGGAATCCAGGCTGCATCCTCACTTCTTGTTCAACACTCTGAACTCTATCTCGGCGCTTATCTCCGAAGAGCCGTTGCTTGCCGAGCAGATGATTCAACGCCTGGCAGCCCTTTTAAGAGCCTCGCTCGGCGCTTGCGCGAAGAACTGTATACCACTCAAGGAAGAACTCAACCTGGTCAAAGATTACATAGAGATTGAGAAGGCGCGCTTCCGAGAAAGGCTCTCTTTCTCGATTGACGAGACGACGGAGCTAGAATCGCTGCCGGTGCCCCCGATGATTCTACAGCCGCTTGTCGAGAACAGCATAAAGTACACAATAGCGCCGAGGCTGAGGGGCGGTGAAATAAGAGTTTCGGTCCGCCAACGGGCAGGCCAACTGGTGCTCAGCGTCTGGGACGACGGGGCAGGGTTCTCCCTGGAAGCGATCCCGGCGGGCCACAGCCTCGACAATTTGCGGGCGCGGCTCAAAACTCTGCTAGGCGATACGGCAAGCCTATCCGTGTGCTGCCAGGCTACGGGCACAATGGTTACGCTCTATTTGCCCCTGGCGGGTTTCGACGCGAGTTGACCTATGGAACTATTAAACGCTTATCTGGTTGATGACGAGTACCTGGCATTAAAACGCCTGACCAGGCTGATTTCTGCTACGAACCGGGTCAAAATAATCGGCGGCACTACCGACCCGACCGTGGCCCAGAGATTTCTTTCTTCTACAGCCGTAGACGTTTTGTTCCTGGACATTCAGATGCCTGGCATGAATGCCTTCGAGTTACTTGCGAGGCTCCCCACTCAGCCGATGGTAGTATTCACGACGGCATATGATCAGTATGCTCTTAAAGCCTTTGAAGTGAATTCGATTGATTACCTGTTAAAACCCGTGGACCCTCGACACCTGGACCGCGCCCTGAACAAGCTGGAATCCCTACGAGGCAGTGGTGGGTATTTAGAGCTTCACGACCGGCTTCAATCCGTGTTAACAAAACTTACGAACGCCCTCTCTCCCGACGCGCCGGGGTTCCCTGATCGGATTTGCTCTCGCCTGGGCGAACGGATACATCTGATCGACCTAAATAGAATCACTCATTTCTTTTCTAAGGATAAACTTACTTACGCATCCGTTGATAATAGACATTGTGTTGTGAACTATACGCTCACCGAGCTGGAGCAGGCACTGGGCGCAAGGGAATTCATTCGTATCCACAGGGCCACCCTGATCAACCTTTCGTTCGTAGACGAAATACACCGATGGTTCGGAGGGCGAATGATTATCCGCATGAAAGATAAGAGTCATACCGAACTCACCGTGGCGCGTAATTACCTGGGGGCTCTCAAGGAGAGACTAAAGCTCCGCTAGCGTAGCGCCTGAGCGATCAGCGGTTTGCCCTAAAGCTTTATTTCAATGTCATAACTTACGTGCTTAGCCCGAATCAACCAGTTACTCTCCGGGCCGCGCCGGGGTCTGAGGGCGGCGCGTTGATGCGGGATTTAATCCAATTGGCGAACGGATGTCAGTGCCTAGGCTGGCGAGCGTTGTTCTTGTCTAAGTTATCTCGCTTGGCGATTTTTATAGATAAGACAAGCCGACTTTACGGCAAAAGATTTGACAAAAACAGACCATCGCCTTCTCCCCCAGCCCCCCCCTTCCAAAGGATAGAGGCTCCCACTCCTAGTAATACCATTGCAATTAAACTCTTTGGGCTACTGTTATTTTTATTAATATCAGGTATCTTGCCACTACAATCGATTATAAAACCTGTGTTCCCTTTCGTTGAGAGTGCTACAGAGCTAAGATAAGTTTCACTGTTGTAAGGACCAAGAGTTTCCTTTTTTGGTAGATTTACTTCAACTTGTCCATACCGTACCTCTATTCTTGTGCTATTGCACTCGGACCTCAGTTGTACCACATTAGACGTGAATATTAGGACAATTGTCGTCTTCTCACGAATCCAGATAAGTCCGAGAGACCCTAATTCGATTATGGCCTCACCTCCGATATCTGTTGTGATGGTGCTGCCGGATAAAACTGTCTGCCCGACTATAGCAACGTTACCGTTAATAATAATTCTTCCTCTGATAATTAATAGCGCGCCACTTGTTGCTTGGTTTAGTGAAACGTTGATTGCTCGCTCACGCATTGCCATCACATCTTTTTCGATCAGGTGGCCTTCAATTGATGCAGATGTACCAAATGAATAAAAACTTATTACAACGCATAAGATAATATGTAGGAGTCCGCTCGGTTTCCTGATTCTTTTCATATATGCCAATTCTGAATTAATCGCACTTGTAATTTCTTCTCATAGTTCTGTTATTTTTTTTGGCTGTGCCTCTCGCGAAGGGCTTTTGCGCGATCTTCTAATTTTTCTGCTTCAGCTGCGCGGTTGGTACGCCGTAATAATGACGCATAGAACTCCAGCGTGTTTATTAAAAAAGGGTTATTCTCGCCTAACACTTTCTCAAACATAGTTATTGCTTCTCTATAGAGACTTTCAGCCGCAGAGAATTTCTGTTGATCGTAGTAAAGGGTTGCCAGGTTATTTAGGAAACCGCCTATACTTAGATGAGTTAGCCCCAAAGCATTTTTGAAAACTGCTAAAGCTCGCAAATAGAGACGCTCAGAATCAGCTTGTCTGCCTAAGCGATGATAGGTTTCGGCTAGATTGTTTAGAACTATTGCTGTTTTGAGATTATTTTTCCCTAGTTTCTTTTCAATAATATCCAAAGACTTTATAAACAATGGCTCTGCTTCCTTATAATTACCCTGTGAGAATTGAATCAACCCCATGTGGTTTAAAACTTCCCCAAACATAGGGTGCTCTGGGTTCAATTCCATCTTCATTATTGCAAAGGCCAACCTGTAGAATAATCCTGCCTCTGCTTTCTTGTTCTGTACATAATAAAGGGAAGCTAGATTATTGAAGCTAGCGGCTAAGGCAAGGTAGTTTGGTTCCGGAGACACCTTCATAATATCAAGTGAGCGAATAAAGAGTGGCTCTGCTTCTACATACCTTTTTTGATTTAAGTAAAGCAAAGCCAAATTATTAAGGGTTTCTCCAATATGTATGTGTTTCAGTCCTAACTCTCCCTCCCTTATGATTAATGACTGCTTATATAGCTCTTCTGCTTGCGAGTATTTTCCTTGAATCCTATAGATTTCTGCCAAATTGTTAAATATATCGGCAATCTCAATCCTATTGGATGGTGAGTCAGGAGGTATATTGTTTAATAACATTTTATATATATCCTCGCATTTGGCGTACTCCCCGGCTTGATGAAAAGCCAGAGCAAGGCTATTTAGTATTTTGCTATTATTTGGTTGTTGGCTGGCAGCCCTTTGGAAGGCTTCGGCTGCTTCGCGATATTTTCCTTCATTATAACTAGACTGGCCGAGATAGAAGTTAATTTCCGATTCTTTCTGTTGCAGCTTTGTCTTTTGGTCTTCTAATAATTCAATCTCTTTCTTCACGCTTTCAAGGGCGGCTAAGAAATGCTTAGCTGCTTCTGGATAGTTCCGCAAATATAATGCCACTCGCCCTTTCTGGATAGGGTCTTCCGTTCTTTTTCCCCAGGCACGAATAGCCCCATCCATCTCTCCGGCAGTTACACCAAAAGCTTGCGCAACTTCAGCTATAGCTCTCAAGCGTTCTTCCTGGGTCAGATTTACCTTGCTCCCCTGGGGGGCGTTTCTGTCATTGATCAGAGCCACCATTGCTGATAAGGCTCTCGTATCTTCCAATAATTGTCTAATACCCTTCTCAGCCAGGACTATTTGTACAAAGTTTTCCGAAGAGTTTTCATAAGATGGTACTCTGGTACGACCATCATACGGTGAAATGAGAACAAGGTTATCTGGCCGGAGCAGCTGTAAGCTGACTTCTTTATTCGGTTGTGTTTGGGGAGCCAGGAGAATCCGCGCAGTGCCTGCAACATTAGTTGTTTCTACGGAACTATCACCTCTAACTTTTATAACCACGCCAGGGATAGGCCTTTTCTGAAGATCCTCAACAACGACGACTAGATAATTATCTTCTGCAAAGGCTAAGCTGCAGCAACTAGCAGTGATCGTTGCTATATATATAGCTCTAAGTAGTCTTTGCATGATTATCTCTTCACTGGCGATAATTTATAGGTGTGGGAACCCCTCGGGTTTTTGGCTCGCATCCGCTCTTTTGTACGCTTAACTGGATTTGTTGGCCGTTTGCTGCGTGAGCAGGTAAGACAAATTGTCTATCCATCTTGGTTTCTATCGACTCTGATGCAAATCCAATTACACTTACTTGAACTCCGCTAGTGGCATCGCCTTTTTCGACGCCGCAGCGAAAGCAGAACTCAGTTGCCTGCACGTGGTTGCCGCATCGGGGACAGAATATTTGAGGCATGGTGAATTCCCGCTAAACGCTTCCCACCGTTTGTGCTCAACACAATATGTAAACGCCAGAGGTAACTTGACTGATTCAGATTCAGTTTAGAATCAACCGCACCGTGAAAGGACGCGATAAAGACAAGTGGGATATATCACAAATAAGGGGGGATTTCAATTCACATAAAAGGACAAGCGCCGCCATCTCTACCAGCCCCGCTCTTGCTCTGCTCTGATTCTGTCCTCTTCGTATAAATCAAACCCGATGCCGTACAGTGATTATTCTGGCTGCATTCAATTGCAAACCACTGTAAATACTCTTATAGGAACCCCCTGCTGATACACCTGCCTTTTCAGGTAACATCTCACGGGTAACAAAAACGTCCCAAACAGGTGCAAACGGGAAGCGACAGGCTGACTTAATATCTTGAAAACATGATGCGGGCGATACATTGAATTTGCAGAGGGCAAGAATCAAACCTCTGAGCGATACGGCGCAAGTCCGGATGAATCTGTGTCTGTTTGCCGGTCATCAAAGTTAGTGATACTATGGAAATTGTTGCCGCAGCCGTTTTTATGCAGCTTCACTGGTGAGACGCTACACGCCGAGAGTAGAGCTTTCCGCATCAGGGTTGAAAAGGATACATAATGACACAGCAGGAGCAACAGCGCGGCCACGTTCTTCATGTCTTTAATAATATAATTTCTGGACAGACGCCAACTCCGCCGCTTCCGCCTGAGCTGCCCTCGCGCCGCTGGATGTACTGGCAGATGACACGCGCGGTGACAAAGAAAGTAATAAGATCGCCTTTCTCGCTACACACCTGGGCGGCGCTGCGCAGGACGCTTCTGGCAAACTTCCTGCCGGATAATCTGGTCTTGCGTTACAAGGCTTATCAGCGCGGCGAGTGCAACCGTTGTGGCCTTTGCTGCAAGATTCAATTTCAATGTCCCTTCTTCATAGACGAAGGACCATACAACACGCGTTGCGCCATCTACACCACGCCGCACGCGCCAAATGCCTGTCTCAAATTCCCGCTAGACCCTCTGGACCTGAAGCTGCTCCAGCGCGAGATAGGTAATGCCTGCACCTTCTATTACGAAGGCGCGCCCCGGACTCTCACCATCCTTGACTTCGTAAAGCTCTACACTCAAGGGGTGCGCCAGCAACTCGCAAAACGCAAACTGAAAGAAGCAGCCGACAGCGCCGACTAAAACAGTTTTCAGTTTCCAGTTATTGAGCTTGTCGAAAGCCGTTAATAACTGGCGACGGAAATCTGGAAACTGTTTTTAAGGTAGTGCGGTGATGAGCGCGTCTATTTCTTCGCGCGTGTTATAAAAGTGCGGCGAGATGCGCAGCCGTCCGGCGCGCGGGGCGGTGATGATGTTCTTTGAGCGCAGTAGCCAGTAAAGATCTCTTGGAGTGTGGCTCTCATGCTTGCAAGTGACGATGGCAGAAGTTTCGCCGGGCCGCCGCGAGCTTACAACGTCGTAGCCTTTTTCAATGAGTCGTTCAGCCAGGTAATCGCTCAAGCCTAAAATATACTCTTCAATCTTTTCGGGGCCGACTTCCAGGAACAGACCTATAGCCGCGCCCAGCCCGTAGACCCCGACCGTGTTCAAAGTGCCGTACTCGAAGCGGAGCGCGCCTTCGCGGTAATTCAGATCGTAATCTAGGTGCTTCTCGTAATTTTTTACGGAAGTCCACCCCACGACTGTCGGGCGTATGCGGTCGATCACGCGATCAGAGACATAGAGCAGCGCGACGCCTTCGGGGCCAAGCAGGTATTTGTGCGCGTCGGCCGCAAAAGCGTCAACCGAGTCGCGCTCCACGTCCAGCTTCAGACCGCCAAGCGCCTGTATGGCATCGATCATAAAAATGATGTCGCGCTCGCGGCAATACTGTCCGATGCGCCGCAAGTCTGACCTGAAACCGCTCGCGAACTGGACCCAGCTTATAGCAACCACCCGCGTTCTATCATCGATCAGTTCCAGCAGTTCGCCCGCGTCCACGCGACCATCGCGTTCGGCGGCAAGCTTCATCTCGATGCCTTGCTCGTTGCTGATCCTCATCCAGGGATAGAAATTCGACGGGAACTCTACGTTGCTGGTGACGACGTTGTCGCCTTCGCGCCAGGTGATGCCGTTTGCCACCGTCGAGATGGCCTCGGACGTATTATGCATGAACGCGATTTCATGCGCGCTCGCGTTGACCAATCGAGCCGCGGACTCGCGAGTCCGCTCGTAAGTCGCGCACCAGTCTTCGTAACCGACCGTGCCGCGCTCTGAAACGTCATCGATGATGCCGAGCATCGCTTCGCGCACCGGCACGGACAGCGGCGAGACGGCTGCGTGATTCAGGTAAACGTATTTTTCCGTGACCGGAAATAGAGAGCGAATCTCTCGGTTCATCTTTGCCCTTTATCAAACCCTAGATCAAAGACCGCCCGTATCTCTCCGACCGCAAGCCGTTGATAATTCGTCACAACGGGACAGTGATACTCTTTGAGCGCGGCCATCTCTTCATCGCTTAACAAGCCGAGTTGCGCCAGCACCTCGACCACCACCGGCTGGCGAGCGCGCGCCGTGCCGTCTTCGATCTTTAAAGATATCCCTAAACCGCGCGCGAATTGCTGACATGGCAGAACGGCTATCGCGTAGGAGGACTCCGCGCCGACCTTGGCTATGACACGCCCGCGCGTCGCCCGTATCAGGTCGGTGTCAAAGACGGCTTTAGTCCCGCCGACCATCTCAGGGTGCATAGTCATTGCCGCGATAATTCGTTTTACCGCCTCGGCCATCTCCGTGCTGATTTTTTGCCAGGGGCCTGCGAGCCGCGCGAATGCGAGCGCGAGCGACCGGAGCGACACGCCAAAGGTAGGCGCGCTGCAACCGTCAATCGCCGTCACGGGCTTTTCGTCAAGCTCGGCTATCTCGGTGAAGATTTCGATAATCTCGCGCTGTATGGGGTGATCCGCCGAAATGTAATCTTCGATAGGATGCCCGAGTTTGAGCGCCGTCATCAGCATCCCCGCGTGCTTGCCCGAGCAGTTGTTGTGAAGCTGAGTAAAAGGCCGCCCTTCGCATTCGAGCTTTCGCGCAGTCTCTTCGCTGTACGGACGGTGCGCGCCGCATAAAAGATGGCTTTCGTTGAGCCCTGCGCGCGCAAGCATTCCGGCAACAGTGTCGGTGTGAATCGGCTCGCCATCGTGCGACGCGCAGGCGACGGCCAGCTCGCGCGGCGTTAACTGAAATTGATCGGCGGCGCCGCTCGCGACAAGCGGAATAGCTTGAATCGGCTTGATAGTCGAGCGCGTTGAGATGGTGAGGCCGTCATCGCCGAGGCAAGAGATAACCCGCCCGTCAGGCTCTAGGATTACGATTGCGCCGCGATGGCGGGATTCAACAATTGCGCCTCGCCTGACTTCGATCAGTACCGGAAGTCCATTATTCATTCTTTAGCCCGTGCCGCCCACAGTTGATTTTCTAATTTACAGCACCGCAGCGCGAACGACAACGGGGCCAGGGGCTGCCAGCCTCCAGCCCCTCTCAGACGCAAATCTGCTCGGCTATCGCGCGGTATTTTCGCTCGCTGAATCCGTCAATAATTATTATGTCTTGGGCGCGGCGAAACGGCCCGTTCTGCTCGCGGTATTCGATAACCTTGCGAGCCATCACCTCGCCGATGCCGGGCAAAGTCATTAACTCTTCTGAGGTCGCGGTGTTCAAATTTATACATGACTTCGGCTGCGACGGTTGGGATTGCGCGCTCGTTTCACGTCTGTCTGCTGTCGAGATGGGGCTCTCTTTGTTGCGACCGCACGCCGCGAATAAAAGTGATGCGCCGGCTATTACCAGAACCAACCGCTTCATTCGAAAGAGCCTCCACCGAATCCTTAAACTTGAAATACTATCACGCCGCCGCATGTATCTCGCAGGGAAAGTTATTATTGCCAGAGGCAGTGGGGTCTGGCACAATACCGGGCATAGATAATTAATCGCAGACGTTCTCAGGTTGTTCAGTCCGTGCCCCTAAACGGTATTTGTCCCCTGGCCCGAAAGGTAATTTCATAATGAGAAATGTCATAATAAAGTCATTCGCGTGCCTGATGTGTGTGGCAGCGGCAGGAATAATAGCGCGAGCGCAATCGCCCATAACAACGGTTACGCTCGGACCCGACCAGATAGCTGTTGTGCGTGCGGCGCAGGGGCTTACAACCAGAATATCTTTCCCGGAACAGGTCAAGGAAATAGTCTGCGGCGATCTTTACGATCCTCAAAGCGGGCGGGGCAGCTTCGTCGTGCAGCGCAGCGACAACGACGTGTACCTCAAGCCCGTCGTGGTGAAAGGGGCCAGCAACCTGTTTATAAAGACCGGTGAGAAGGGAGAGCGCGTCTACAACTTCGACCTGCTGATAGTGTCGATGGCGCAAGCCACGCGCGTAATCAACGTAACGGATGGGGCGGCAAAAAAAGCTCAATCGTCGTCGCGTCCACGAACCGAGCCCGAAGCGGACGACATTCTTCGCAACGCCCGCCGTCAGGCCGCGCAGATCGTGACCGATGCCGAGCATAGAGCAGCCGAGCGCGACCGCCAGACAGCCGAGCGCGCCGACCGTGAGGTCGAGCGGCGATTCGTGCGCGCGCTGATGAGCGGGCTTCGCGAGTTCAAGGTCAATAACACGCGCGTAATCTCAAAAAGATTCACCGTCCTGCTCGATCAGAATGTTTTGACCTTCGGCGAAAAATCTTACCTCCGCTACACGATTCAAAATACAAGCAGCGCAGACCTGACGGTGGGCGCTATCTCGCTTGAGACGACGGCGGGCAATACATCGAAAGTCATTCCGGCAGACGTGGTGCAGAACGAGACGGCAGGCACAATCAAGCCCGGCGAAGCGATCACCGGCATTGTCGTATTCGACACAAAGCAGGTTTCGATGAAGGATAAATTGACGCTCCGCCTGCGCGGCGAAGACGACGTAGAGATGGCCCGCGTGAGCATAGTGCAATGAGCCGAACGACGTTATAAAGCCGGTATCGCTTGCCGCTGCTTGTCCGCTCTGCAAGCGATCCGGCTATTTATGAACGGGATATTTCGGCCGCAGCTTCGGCGCGGGCTTTGTTTTTGCAAGCTCTCTCATCGCCACTTCGACCGCTTTCTCAAGTTGAGGGTCGCGCCCCGCGAGCCAGTCTTTCGGTAGAATCTCGACATCGATGTCCGGTGTTATTCCGTAATTCTCGATGTCCCAGCTTCCCGTGTTCGGGTTGTAAGCGGCCCGGTTCGGTAACTGTATGCCGCCACCGTCAATCGGGTCGGGAGTGAAAACATAAGGGCCGATGCCGCCTCCGCCCGTTCGCTTGCCGACAATAGTTCCTACCTTTCCGAGCTTGAACATAAAAGCAAACGTCTCTGCCGCCGAGCCGTTGTACTCGTTCGTGATCAGCACCTTTGGCCCGCTCACGGGATTTGTGGGCGTTGCTATGTCTTCACCGTCGCGGAACATGTAATAGTAAAGCGGCTTCCTGTTGAGTATCTCGATGATAGCGTCCGAAGTGATGCCGCCGCCGTTGTATCGCTGGTCGATTATCAGTCCTTGCTTGTTGTCGCGGTAGCCGAGTATCCCTTGATAAAAGTCTTCGATGCCCGTGCTGTAATCCGGCACATAAATGTAACCGAGACGCCCGCCGCTCAGCTTATCGACCAGTTGGCGATTGCGCTCCGCCCAGTTGGCAAGTCGCAATGTGTTTTCCCCATTCGTAGGCACGACCGTAATAGTTCGCGCGCCTTCCCCGTTCGGCTTCGGGCCGATCTTTAGCTTTACCGCCTGCCCCGCCTTTCCTGCAAAATATATGTCCACGCTTTTCGACGCATCGATCTCCTGGCCGTCTATCGCGAGCAAGTACTCTCCTTCTTTCACATTCATCCCCGGCTGGTCGAGCGGCGCGCTTGCGTTGAGGCTGGGAGAATGCATAGAGAACCGAGCGATATATGCGAGCGATCTGATAACGATTCTGGTCCACGCGATAATCCGCGCCCAGCAACCCTATTCGAGCAGGCGGGCCGGACGGCCCAGGCGCGTCGCCTCCTCCCACGCCAAGATGGCTCACCGAAATGTGACCGAGCATCTGACGCATCAAGTCGTTCAAATCAGCGCGGCGCGCGACCGCAGGGAGATACCCGCCGTAGTGACGCTCAAGCTCTGCGAGATTCTGCCCGTGATAATTAGGGTCATAAAAGTAGTCGCGCATCACGCGCCACGCTTCGTGAAATATCTGCTTGTACTCGGCTGCCGGGTCTACTTTTATCTCAAGCGCCTTTAAATCGAGCCTTGCGTTTTCATCCTTCGCCGCTTTGTCCGAATCAACCAAAGCCCACGCCTGCCCTTTTCTATAAAGCAATTTCTCGCCGTCGCCCGACACCGTGAACTGTTGAAGACCTTCCACGAGCTTTTCCATCTCGCGCGGCTTCGAAAGCGTGTAACGATAAAGCGTCAACGTCTCGCGTGTGAGCACCCCTAAAGCCTTTGGCCATTCGGTCACAAGCGCGTAAAGCTCGCCCGGCTTTCCTGCGGCAAGCTCGGCGTAATCGCGCGGCTGGAGAGGCAGAGTAATAATGCGCCGGTCGATATTCTCAAAATCTATCTTAACGCTCGGCTCGCGCCCGTCGGTCTTCACGTCCGGGTTCGGCTGCGAGTTGGAAAGAAGCGGCGACGGCTTGTTTTCTTCAAGCACTATCAAATGGAGCCGCCGCGTCACTAATGGCCGCATCATCGTGCCGCCCAGGACTCCCCAACCGAATTCGCTCAACCCGGCTGTGCCGCTGGCCGTGAAGTAGAGATACTTTCCGCTCGCGTCAAACGTGGGGAATTCCGCGTGAATGCTCCCATCCGTGACCTGATGTTTTTTGTCTGTCTGCGAGTCATAGATATAAATGGTTCCCATACGATTTGCGTGGCGCTTCGAGTAAGCCAGCCACCGGCCGTCGGGCGACCACGCGGGATAGAAACGGTCCTGTGCGGAATAGTTGGAAGTGTCTATGCGGGCGACTCTCCCTTTATCTATGTCTGCGTGCCAGATCGAAAGGTGCTTGTCTGCAAAGGTGACTCTCTTTGAATCTGGCGACCACGTCAGCTCTCGGTAGAAAGTTGGCTTTGGCTCGACGGATATTTTTTTTACCGCGCCCTCGCCGCTCGCCGCGCGAACGTGAAGAATGTATTCGCCCGACTCATCCGAAAAATAAGCTACGAGCTTTCCGTCGGGCGACAACATTGGATAGCGTTCGGCTGCGCCCGAAGTCCCCGTCAAATTGCGCGATTCATTTTTTGAAGTATCAAACGCGATGGCTTCGCCGCGCGCGCCAAAGATAATACGGTCGCCCTTTGACGATAACGAAGCCGATTCTATCCACCGCGCGCCATTGACCGTGCGGGGCTTTAACGCAGACATATCCGCATCGACCTGGACATCGATTACGCGCGCCTGATTTGTTTTGAGATCGAATAAATGCAGCCGACCGTCCCGTACGAACACGACCGCGTCTTTTGTCGCCGTCGCCCATTTGATCCCGTACTTTTCAAAAGAGGTGAGCTGTTTTGTGAGCTTCGTCTTCGTGTCTAAGACGTAAAGATTGTGAATAGCATTGCGGTCAGAGACGAAATAAATCTTGTCCCCGACCCACATCGGATAAGAGTCGTTAAACTCGCCCGTAGTCAGCTTCTCAACCGAGCTATCGCTCAACCGCCCGATGGCTATCTGCGACATCTTGCCGCCTCGATAAAAGCGCCACGATGAACTTACTACCGAATCTCGCGGCGTGTAAGCTATGCGCGCCCCGTCAGGCGAGTACGAGCCGTTTAGCGCTACGGGAAACGGCAGCGGCGCAGGATGCACACCATTGGGGAAGGCAATGCTGTAGAGACGATAAACGGTCTCTTCTTCGCGGTGAGAAACGAACAGCAGGTTTCGCCCGTCAGGCGTCCACCCGCGAACAATGTCCATCTCGGGGTTAAAAGTAATCTGCCGGGCTTCGCCTCCCGCTGCGGGCATCACAAAGACATCCCAGTCGCCTGAGACTATTTTCGAGAAAGCCAGTTGAGTGCCGTCGGGCGAAAAGATAGGGAAATCTTCCGTGGCCGGGTCCGTAGTCAACCGCCGCGCCTGGCCGCCGCCGCGCTCGACCGTCCATATATCGCCCGCGTAAGAAAAAGCTATATGAGTCTGATTCGCGGTCGGCTGGTGAAAGAGCTTCGGGCCATTCTGCTCTTGCGCAAAAGATGCGCTACAGCCTGCGGCGATCAAGAATGCTAGATATATTAGCCGTCTCATTGCTTTTCTCCTTGAATCGGATAACACGTCGCCTGACCTGAAGACATGCACACGTCGCTCACTCTTTATCGAGTAATGATTTATCTGGTTCGTGTGAGCGCTGAAAAACTATCGGTAGCGCAGAAAAGTTTATACGCCAACGGGTATTGAAAGTTTCACTACGGCCATCTGTAGACTACCAGGGTTTGCAAAGCCGGGGCGGCGCGGTCTGCCGCAAGTTCGAGCGCACCGCGCGCTGTTTCATCCATTCGAATCTCCATCCGGCTGAAAAACTGTCGCAAGCGGTTTCGCAAAACGGCTGTAGAGAGAAACGACACTATAGTGATGTGGCCCGCGGGCCTGTTGATCTTAAGGTCTTTTAATTTTTCCGTCAGCTCTTTCGCAAGCGTCGCGGCAAACTGTTCCAGCTTCCGGTTGAATTTATCGCGCTCGCCGGCATCCAGCTTCAGGTCAGTCATGGCCATCTGTTCTGCTATGACATTCAAGATCGCGCCCGGCACCAGAGCGAAAATCCGCTTCGTGTATTCTTTCATCTCCTCGTGATACCGTTCTATCTGCTCGTTGTAACGCTTCATGTCCTCGTTGTATTTATCCATCTGGCGATCATATTCGCGCATCTGCTCGTGATACCCCTCCATTTTTCGGTCGTAGTCGCGCATCTGCTCGTGGTATTTTTCCATCTGTCGGTTGTAGTTATCCATCATACGATCATACCGTTCGTTAGCTTCGCGCGATCCTGAAACCGGCAGAGTGGGAGGCGATGGGACCGACTGGGGCGGCACCGGAACTACTACGGGAGGATTTGGCGGGATGGGCGGCGTGGGTGGGTGCGGCTCTTCGGGTAACGACCCTTGAATGCGTTTGTTGTAGCTCCATAATGCGTGCTGTGTGGGAACGTTCTCACCAGCGTCCGAAGGCTGCGCGGGAGCCGTTTCAAATTGCGAGGCTCCCGTTTGATCGCTCGACTCTGCTAATGAATCTTTACCGTCAGTCGTCCCCGGCATGTGCGAGGTGCCGGATTGCGCGGTTGCGGCCTTATCGCTTTTGAATTCTTTCGAATCAAATTCGTCTTTGGGTAATTCATTGTCAGGCTCAGATGAGGAAGCGTCTGGCTGGATCAAAGCCAGCACAGGCGATATTCGCGTGGCCTGGGCGACAACCAGCGCCATCGCTAAAAGCATTACGAGCAAACCGGCTTTAGATAGTATGAGAGTCGCATTTCGCCTTTTATTAACAATCATCTCTACACGGCTTGTAATCTGCCGCTTGATCGTAACAGCGCCCGGGGCAAGCAACGAGCTTTGTCGCAGGCTTGTAAGCTCAAGCAGTTTTATCAAGCAAGCTGCGTAAGGCCGGGGCCGTCCGGTCAATGAGATCACCGAATCATCACAAGCTATCTCGCGCTCAAGATTCAAGCGCCGGCCTATCCACAAGACTGCCGGGTGAAAAAACAGAAAGGCTTCGATGAGCTTCTGCGCGAGCTTCATCCAATCATCCCGGCGGCGGACGTGCGCTATCTCGTGCAGCACGACCTGCTCGAATTCTTCCTCGGTCAACTCTTGTGCTAGCGCCTGCGGGATCACGATGACGGGCTTCGTAAAGCCGATCACCATCGGCACCGAAGTCTCGTCGGAACTGCGCAAGCGAACGGGCCTGTTCAGTCGCCCATCGGCAATCCATCGCTTCAACCTGTCTTGATGATGTTGCGAAGGTGTCGAGCAGTTTCGTTTCAATCGCCGCAAGTAGCAATAGCTCAAGAACACACGCCCCATCATCACAGCGGCGATCACGGCCCACGCCGCGAAGAAGAGGATTGCCCATCGCCCCGGCAGCCGAACGGGAAAAATTGATCGGGCAGGGCGGGTTTGTTCAAGCTGCATTTGCTCAGGCTGCGTCTGCTCAGGTGTGCGCGGCGCTTCTTGCGATTTTAAAGCCGGAGTAGCCAGAGTATTACTTTGTGCAATCTCTGTGTGCTGTGTGGCTCTGCCCTCGAGTACAGTGCTCTCATAAGTGGCAGGCTCTATGTCGCCGCCCGTAGTGAGAGGTGCGCGGTTTGTAACTATCGGCAAACAGGTGACGGCAATCAATGTTCCCCACCAGATGACATGTCGCGTTGTAGCATTGGTTCGCGGGACCGCTTTTAATAAACACCACACCAGCGCCGTGAGCGCCGTCCCCAGCCACAATCCGTTCAGCATCGCTTCTACAGCTTGCCGCGCTATCGCTTCGATAAGGTCAACAAATACCATAAGCGTACCTCTCAATCATTCTCTTCCGTCAGTTTTTTGAGCCGCTCAAGCTCGCGTGAATCGATCTTACCGTCTTCGAGCATGTTCAGCACAAGCAACTCCGGCGAGTTGTTGAAAAAACGGCTGACAAGATGTGTGACGGCGCTGTGACAGGCCTGACGGCGGTCTACGACCGGGTGATAGATGAACGCCCGGCCCTCTTTGGTGTGACGAACGTAGCCCTTCTGCTCCAAAATCCTGAGCGTAGTCAAAACCGTGGAGTAGGCAACCGCCTTTTTGCGGGGCAACCCTTCGACAACCTCGCCCACCGTGGCTGAGCCTTTCTGCCATAACACTTCCATCAACTTTAACTCCGCCTCCGTCAGCGTCTGTGATCTCTTCCTTCCCAAGTCAACCTCCAAATGAAGTATTAAAGAATTAATATTTCGCCCCGCCGTAGAGTACTAAATCGGCTTCGGGCTGTCAATTAAAAAATTAATAGTTCGCCGGGGTTAATTGTAGGGCCGGGTTTTACACGCCTGTCAGCTCAAGGCGGAACTCGTCGTTGAGCAGTGAGATGCGAGGCTCGCGGCGGGTGAAGCTGTGGTGAGCGCGGCGGAGCGCAGGTATTCCGCGCCGCGCCGTTTCGATGCCGTATTCAACGCTTGTAAAGACGTGATGCAGGCGCGGGTTTAGCGCGAGGGTCGCGCCGTACTCTACCGACCGGCGTGTCACGCCGTTTGTGCGCGCGGGGTTGATAAATTCTATCCGGTCGTCAAAGACGAAAACGCGCGAGCTTGCCACGCCGATAGAGTAGTTGCGATGGACAAGCAGGTTCGTGAGGGCTTCGACAACGGCCTCGCGTGAGTAGTTGGCGCGGGCGCGCACAGGCTCGCGGCTGTCGCCATTCGACGCCAGGGACGGGCGGGGTGGGCGGGCGTCCCAAAGGTCCGAGTAACGCTTGATGAACGAGAGCGCCAGATCGAACAACCTGGTCAGGTTGCCAAAAAGTTCCGTGCGTTCGACGACAGGCGCGTTCACGTCATTGCCTGAAAACCGCGTGAGCGTGAGCTTGCTTTGCGGGATTATCTGCTCGACAGCCGCGCTGCGACCGAAGAGAAGAAAGCCCGCGAGCGTCGGCGTTATGCTCATCCCGTAATCGGCCGCGAGCCAAAGCTCGCGCATGGCCTGCGCGGTTGGAAACCCTTCAGGCTCTCGGAAAGTCTCGCCTTCGAGATCGCGTATGTAGCTCCAGACCAGCGCTTCGTCAACGTCTTCTATAGCGGCCCTCACAAGCGGCATGTCTTCAAACGAAGCCGCGCGCGAGCGCGCAAACAGGGCGGCGATCTCGGTTCCGTCCGCTTCGCGTTTGGTCGAGCCTATGCGAATAAAAAAGCGGTTGTCCGGCGTTTGATGCGGAGCGCGGCGGTCGTCTACTTCGAGCACGACTATGCGAACGGCATTATCGAAAGAGACCTTGTCTATGCGGGGCAGTATGGGGGGCTTGATCTGGTTGCGGCAAATGTCTATCAATTGCTCTTCGACAAGCTCCGGGTCGTCCAGCCCCTCAAGCCTTCGCTGATCGTTTACGCCAAAGATGATTGCGCCGCCGCCGGTGTTGGCCATCGCGACTATCTCGGCGATGATTTTATCTGTGTTGACCAGGCGGATTTTGAATTCGAGATGAGTGTCCTCGCCGCCTCGAACAAGGCCAAGCAGATCAGTCCGGTCGAGCGTGCGCGAATAGCGCCCCGTTAATTTTTGCTCGAACAGCGACCGCTCGCTTTCCGGAGCGCGCCGCGTCGTACGGAACCTTCTGCCGCGTGCCATGGCTAAACCTCGTATGAATGAATTGGTAAGTCGATGCTACAAGCAGGCTGAACGGATAAAACGGGCGAGGTGACACCGGCAAATTATCTTCCCTGCGGGGCTGGCTAGTCATACGCCGTCACCTCTGTCAAACCTGAATCAATAGCCGGCAGCCTTGAGCCGCCGCTTGATAGATCATAGCACAGAGTTTTGTTGATTCAGAAATCGTGGGCAAGCGGGCAGGCTTAAGAGACGCGCAGCAGCGAGCGCGCTTCTTCCGCTCGCATGTGCGCGTCCGTCTCGCGGTGGGTTGACATGAGAAAGGCGTAGCTGGTCGAGCGCAATGCGCTGCCGTGCGTCGCAACGAGCGTGACGAGTCGCCCGAACAGTTTGCTGCCGTAGCAATAGCCGTCCTTGAAACTCACCAGCACGTCAGCCGTAGATTCTACATGGTCGCGCACCGAAGACCAGATATTTCGGAGCGCATCCGGGTAGAGATGGTCTTTTGTCGCTTCAAACCAGACAGCGTCAGGGGCATAGCCTCGATTGTCGATAAGGCCCTCGGCTTCGAGTCGCTCGATTATTGCCGCAAGCTCAAGCGGGTCGCCGGTAATCTGCTCGTAGCGAAAAGCTCGGCTTGCTCGGTCATAATGAATACGCGCGTGGCCCGCGTGGCCTATCAAATCCGTGGCGGCGGCGTCATCCATCGAGCGAAAGACTGAAAAGTCTACGCCCGCGAGCCGCGTCAGCGCCTCGGCCACTTCTCTGCGGTTCTCGGCAGCCGTAAAGATAGGCGCATAGCTGCAAAGGCCGAATCCCGGAATTATCAAGCTGCGCCGCCCGTTGATTCTATTCGAGATGTTGAACCCGTGACCCGTCAGGTGAGTCCTCATCGAGACGCGCTTGAAGGGCATGATGGTATTTCCGTGATCGGAATAGACCATGATCTCAAGCTCTCCCCGGTGGTCTTCGTACAACTCGCTGAGCGCTGTGTCCAACTGCGCGAGCGCGGGCAAAAGCTTTTCGCGCCCTCCCAGGTGCACAATGCCGTCCGTAGATTTCAAGAAGGCATAAAAGACCGGCGCTGTTGACCGCTTAAACGCGTCGAGTAATCTCGTCAGGTCCGCCGTAAATATGCGTTCGGGCAAGACGTACACAAGGAACTCGAACTGCATCGGCTCTTCATAATCGAGCAGGTGATTGTAGCCGCGCCGCGCGGGGTCTTGCTTGCGGTTCTTTATGTACTTCACGTGCCCGCCGCACATGCGCCCGCGCTCGCGGTCAAAATAGAGCTGCTCATAGCCGAGCGTGCGCGGCGCGCCGAGCATCGCGCACATGCCTATGTTGGTCATAGTCGGGAAAGGAGAGATCACGCGCGCGGGTTTGTTGAAGACACGAAAGTGGCCGCCAGAGCGGATTTCGTCGATTACTTGCCACGGCACTCCGTCGAGCGCCAGGACCAGACGGCGCTTAGGCGGCTTCTGTGACGCGGCGCTTACTTCCACAGCGCGCGGCGAATACTTCACGGACATGATCGCTTACCTTTCAAATCGAACAACCGCAAACCGCCGCTCATGCTTCAACCGTCGAGCTTGCGGCGTGCGGCGGAAACAGCTTTATCAAAATCAGCCCGATGATGCACAACCCGGCTGCTACCATCAGGCTCGTGAGCAGCCAGAACTGCCAGTATTGACTGACTACCGACTCGTACCCCGAATACATCCTGTGAGCGACGTTCACGTTCCAATACTCCGAAGTGAAAATCCTGCTCAGTTGTTGAATCAGCAGATACCATGCGAATGCATAAACCCAGGACCACTTATCGGCCCGCACCCTTCGCATAACTATCAACCCTACCGCCAGGCCGCCTATGTGCGTGAGGAAAGATGTAAAGAGCAATCCGCCACGCAAGAATGCGTCAAACAGCCATATCGGGAGACCGGGGATGAGCCAGATCACCGCCAGCCTTATCACACGCTTCACGCCAAACAGCAGCCCTGCGGCCAACAGCAGGTTTGCAAGGTTGCACATCCAGAGCATGTTTTCGACACCATGCGTGGACGCATAAAACGGATCGCTCACATAAAACAGCAAGTGGGCGGTAAAGAACATGAGCGGAGCTATGCCCAGCAGCCGGATGCGCAGCGTCAGGCCGCTTTTACCATTCTTATTTGAGAGGTCTTCTCTGGCTTCTGTTACCGCTGACACCTGTTGCTCAATCTCTGTTTTTACCCTTTCGCCAAACTGTAAGGCTTCTTGACGTACTGAGCGGCGAGCTTGTGCGAATCGAAAACCTTCTCGCGCTTGAGGACGGTCTGGTATTCGGCGACGGCCTCGTCGCGCTTGCCCAGCATATCGAGCGCCTGTCCCGCGTGGAGGTGCGACAGCGATACCAGACTCGGCTCGGACTTCGGCCATCGCTTGACCGCGTTGTATCGCTCAAGGGCTGCGGCATAATCGCCTTTCGCCGTGAGGTTCTCGGCCCACTGGTAGTTGATAAGGTCCGCAGCCGCCTGGGCGATCCGCTCGTCTTTGAGCATATCGGCGAACGCTTGATTGCCTTCATCCGTACGCCCCATTTTGTAAAGCATCCCGGCGCGCTCGACTCCGAACAGGTAATTGCGCGGATACTTGTTTGCCAGATGGCTGATCAATTCGAGCGCCCGCTCAGGCTTGCCTTCGCGACCGTAGATGCCTATCAACAGCACTCGCGCATCATCCGACGCGTACTTGCCGCGCGCGACGACAAGCTCAAGGTTTTCTATGCCGCGCTTCTTCGACCCGCTGACGCCCGCAAGACGAGCGAGCGTGCGCCAGAAAAACGGGAGGCTGTCGATGACGTATTCGTAAAGCCCTATGCTCATGTAAGCATCTGTGTAATTGGGGTCAATCTTTATGACTCGCTTCTGAAGCTTGATGGAGCCGTTGGCGTCTCCGATGGCTTTGCGAAAACTGCGCTTGACGCTGACGCTGTAACCGGCGCGCAACCCCTGGGCGGCGGCGCTGTAGTAAAGCGCTTCAACGTCTTGAGGGTCCTTATCGAGCCGCGCTTTGGTCACGGCCAGCGCCTGCTTTATAAGATTGTTGAATTCGAGTTCGCGTTTCTTGTTGACCTCGTCTTCTTCGGCATCCTGCGCGTAAAACGATCCGCTCGAATAGACCGAAGTCGTGAGCCTGCGGCTGGCGTTGAGAGTTTCGAGCCAGAGATTATTGGCCAGATAGACATACCCTGCCGGGTGGTCGGGAGCCAGCTTTGTCATCCGCAGGTAGCGTTCGCGCGCCGTCTGGTAATCGAGGTTGTAGAGCGAATCGTTGCCCTCGTTTCTCAACCGGTCGAACTCTACCGGGTCAGGGGCGACCACAGGCTTTTCAGCAGAAGCGACGGTCTGTTGAATGCGCGCCCGCGCTTGCGGCTTGCTTGCGACTTGCGCAAAGGCGAAAGAATTCGAGATGACTATCGCAAACGATAAAAGTGAAATTACTACTGAGCGCATCTTAAAATCTCCTAAACCCGATCCCGTGCTGTCGGGGCCTACGGCACTATTACAGACAGCGCGTCGGGCACTACATCGAATGTCATTGGCAGCGGTCCGATCAGCTCTCCGTCCACTTCGACCCATGGTTCGTCCGAAGAGTTAGCTTTGACGTGGCGACCTTTAACTATGTTGATGCCTTTTATCGCGGGGTTGCCGCGCGCGACTGCGGCCAGGTCGCGCAGGTACGCAAGGTTGGTGGCGCGTTTCGGAACCATATAGACTTCAAACAGGGGCTCTTCGAGATTGGCGTTTGGGGCCATGCAGAAGCCGCCGCCGTAGCCTTTGCCGTTGCCTATGAGCGCAAAGACGCTCTCGAATTTTTTCCCGTCGATTTCGATGGTGAAAGGCTCCGCCCGCCACGTCAGTATGTGTTTGATCCCCTCAACCCAGAACGCGAACTCGCCTGTGCGGCGCTTGAGCTTCTGGTTGACCTTGCGAGCTATCGAAGCGTCAAGCCCTATACCCGCGAACATGAAAAAGTACCTTTCTGCTTCTTCCCTGGCCCCTGACTTTGCAAGGCCGAGCGTGATGCGTCTGGTCTTGCCCGCCGCGATTACGTCGGCCAGTCGTTCGACATCCGCCGGTAGGCAGAGGTCGCGCGCCACAACATTGGCAGTGCCTCCGGCCCAGACCGCAAGCGAAGCGGGACTTCCGACTATGCCTTGCAAAACTTCGTTGAGCGTCCCGTCGCCTCCGTAGCTGATAACTATGTCTGCGCCGTTGGCCACGGCTTCGCGCGCGAGCCGCGTGGCATGGTTAGGCCCGGCAGTCGCGCGAGCTTCGGTCTGAATCCCGCGCTCCTCAAGCAACCGCGCCATTTCTCGCGCGTTGTCCGCGCGTCGCGCTCGACGGCCCGACATCGGGTTATAGATTATTGTTGCTTGCCTGCGCGCCATAACGTTAGATCGGTTGTGAGTGCAAGTATAATGCCGTTAAACAACAGCTTTAAATATTGTAAATGCGCGCTTCTGGAAACGGCAAGGCACACCGGGCGCAGTATTTTGATGACAGATGGCGCAGCCCGTCCCCCTTTATCGGCAGATTGTTTTTGATTTTAACGCGCCATATAATGTCGCCGAACCATTGGCACGAATTGCGCATCTATAAGGCGAACAGAGTATGAAGCCACTCGTCAACACAGAGGTTTTCAACAACCCCGAAAGAATAATCGAGGGGTGGTACTGGGCGTTGCGTTCGGCCGAGTTGAAACGCGGGCGCGCGCGCCCTCTTCTGTTTCTCGGAAGAGAGATGGTTGTTTACAGAGGGCGGGACGGTCGCGTCGTGGCGATGGATGCTTACTGCCCGCACATGGGCGCGCATCTTGCCGAAGGCAAGGTCGAAGGCAACACGATTCGCTGCCTGTTTCATCACTGGCAGTACGACTCGGACGGTCGTTGCATAGAGATACCTTGCCAGCAAAATACGTCATTCGTTCCGCAAATCCAGACGTGGCCGGTCGAAGAAAAATACGGGATCGTATGGATATGGGCGGGCCGTAAACCGAAAACGCCCGTGCCTTACGTTCCCGAACTCGGAGAAGACGACTGCGATTGCATGCTCGGAAATCGCTTCGTAAAGAGCTGTCACCCTAACGTGATGATGATAAACGCTATCGACGCTCAACACTTCAACTCGGTGCATAGCCTGCCCGTCAACCTCGATCTTGAGCCTACCGAGATAAATCCGAATTGCATCCTTTTTGCGAACACGACGAGCATACCTCCAAGCAACCTGATGACGCGGTTTTTAAGAAGGTTCTACCGGAATGCTCTGACTTACGTGCTCTGCTACTGGTTTGGCAGCACGGGCACGGTTACGATAGGCCCGGATTTTTTGCATTTTCACATTATCTTTGCGCTGAGGCCGACCCGCGACGGCAGGTCCGAAGGTCAATCCATACTGGTCACTCGCAAGCGAAAGGGTCTTTTTGGAAAAGCAATCAGCCGCGCGCTGCTTTTTCTTACGCGAGTCGTCGCGGCCTATTTCGCTAAAGGTGATACTTTGATCTTCAAGACTATCAAGTTCAATCTGCGCACGCCCATCAAAGCAGACCTGCCGGTTGTGCGATTCATTCAACACGCCGAGCGACAAAAGACGACTACCTGGGGCCTGCCGTCCGAGCAAGCCGATGACGACCTGCAAACAGCAGAGGTGAAGACCCTGCTAACAACTTTATCAATATCGGAAACGAATGAACCTTTAGAGGCGAAAGTAAAGAGATGAAGCCGCACCCGAAAGCTTCAGCGATTAGCGATTCACTGCGGGCCGAGGTCGTTTCAATCGACCGGCTTGAAGCCGCCGAGCGGGCGCGAATGTTTGAGTTGATGCGCCAGTACTACGACCGTATGGCCGAAGAGAGGTTTCTGCTCGATCTTTCGAATAAGCACGCGGTCATACTTCTGCGAGACGAAGTTGAAAATAAAATCCGAGGGTTTTCAACTCTGAGGATAGTTCACGCACGGCTCGGTAATAAGCGATTGCGCGGCATCTTCAGCGGAGACACCGTGATCGAAAAACGTTACTGGGGACAGCGCACGCTCGGAAAAGCTTTTCTGAGATTTCTCTTCCTTGAAAAGCTCAAGCGCCCGTTTGAGCCGCTTTACTGGCTGTTGATATCGAAGGGATACAAAACGTACCTGATGATGGCAAACAATTTCTCGGAGCATTATCCGAGGTTCGAGCGCCCCACGCCCGCCAGTAAGAAGGCGATGATGGATGCGTTCTACGCGGAGCTTTATCCGAGCAACTATGACCCGGAGACAGGTTTGATAAAGTTTTCCGATAATCATGAATGTTTGAAATCGGGCGTGGCCGGCATATCAAACAGCCTGCTTGCGTCCAATCGAAGGGTGGCCTTTTTTCAAAAAGCGAACCCTCAATGGAACAGAGGTGTAGAGCTTGCCTGCATCGCACGGATGAGCCTGTTTATGCCTTTTTATTACGCGCTTAAAGTCCTTGCGAAAGACCGCATGATTCAACCTGCGACCCGTCTTTGCAGGTTTCTGTTTTCTTTCCCGAAAGAGAGACGCCATACCAATGAGTGATTCAATTCAAGCAGCTATTCGACTCGACAGACCCGACCTCGCCGAAGGTCATAATTTATATGCGGTCCTGCATTCCGCGCTCAAGAGTCGCTCTGCCGCGCCGGGTCAGTCATCAGCGCGTTCGTTCTGGCCCGCGAGTCACTTCCATCTGGATCGAGTCAGTCTCTTTCGAGAAGCAGACGACCGGGACCGCGAGGCTATACTTGAATCGTGCAGCCGCGCGCTGATGGCCGAAAGCTACTACATCGAGAAATGCGGGATGTATTTCGCCTCAAAGATGAGCTTGATGGCCGAGAGCGTTCAGGAGCAGATGCTTTATAGTATTTTTGCTTCCGACGAGGCCGTCCATTTTCACTGGATAAGCAATTACTGCGCGCGCGCTGACATCGAAGCCTACCTGCACAATCCGTTTATTGAGTTTCTTGCCGAATTGCTCGAAAAAGAGAGCAAGCCGACATTGACCTACATCGTGCAGGTTATCCTCGAAGGGTGGGGAATCAATCACTACCACGCGCTGGCAAAAGATTGTAATGACGCGGGGCTGGCGCAGGCCTTTGAGAACATCATCAGAGACGAAGCGCGACATCACGGCAGCGGTTTGATACTGTTCGACGAGCAGCAACTTTCCGCCAATCAGATCAAAACCATCACAGACATACTGAAGCAGTTTTTTAAGATGGTGCAGATCGGTCCTCAAATGATCGTGTGGCAGATAGAGCGCGCACTCGGCCATCTTTCGAGAGATCAGAAGGTGAGAGTCTTTGAAGAGTTGAATGCGGAAGCCGATACGGCTGGAAAGATCGAGAACTTGAAATCGCTAATTGGCGCGACTGGACACTCGGACGCGATTCTTACGGAGCTTGAAGACAGCCGCCTGCTCAAGCCATACACCGCCTCGGAGTGCGCCGCCGCGAGCATCTAGATAGTATTGGATTTCGCCCCTTCGGGGCTTTTGAACCATTTTTTCAAAAACCCTTTTATATACGGGCATCTGATTATGCAAGGCTGTTGATCTTTTTGATTATATTCGCCGCATCGCGTACGTCTCGAATCAAGTAGCTGTGCTTGATGTCGCCCAGCTTCACGCCTTTGCTCGTGAAATAGTCGTAATAAATATCTCTCGCTTTTGACGCGGCAATCACCCTCGCCCGGCCCAACTGGCCGAGCGCGCGAGCGTTGCGGTAATGAAATGCGCCGCACAGCGCTTCGTCAAACGCCTCCTCAAATGAGCCGGCAGATTGCGGCAGCCTGTCGGCAAGCAACAGGTAATAACTCACGCCACGAGCGGACAGGACCGGGAGCAGGGATTGAAAGCTTCCCGTCTCGACAAAGAATCTGCTCAGACAGCTTTGAACAAAGCTCTCATTCAGTTTTTCGCCCACCATATCGCAGACCGCATCGCTTCGACCTGTAAACTCAAGGCAGGCCGTAGACCGATAATAATGCGTGGCCTTGACGCGATCACCTATGCGGTAGCGGTACAGCCCGCCCTTTTGCGTCACAACGATTTCATATTCCTGCCCGGCTTCCAGGTCGTGAAGCAGACGGACCTGCCCCGCGTCGTCAAGGAACTCATAAAAGAGTTCGGCGGGCAACGGCACAAACCCGCGAGCTTCGATCAGAGGAAAAGTCATCGGCGCTTCGGTTGCCAGCAATCCCTTTCCTTGAATGAAGACCCCCGGAAACCGCTCGCCCAGGCGGTGGGCCGCCGTGGTTGAATGAGCGCCGGTCCAGCAGGAAATCAACTTTAAGCGCGGCCATACTTCTGTCCACTCGACCTCTGTTTGTTCGAGCAGCTTCAAACGCGACGCGGCAACGGGTTTGAATTTGAACTCGATCTTTTCACAGGTGACCGAGCCCCGGCGCAAATCCTGCGACAATGCTTCGCGATTTTCTCGTATGTAGTCCAGGATGATTTCGAACATCGTGGGGTTCCATATCGAGACGACTTCAAGGCGGCCCTCTGCGAGAAGCAGGGCTGCGACCGCGCGCTTAAACATTGCCGGGTCCCGAAGTCTTTTGATCGAAGCGGGCAACACCATAAAAGGTTTTAAAAGAAAACGTAGCCCTTCGCTCAAATACTCCGAGTCGTCTTCAAGACCGATGCGGATTCCGCGATCCGTTTTTTGCCCGCTCGCGAGCGCGGGCGAGATGCTGATAAAAAGCTTTCCGGTATCAAACGCAGGACCGCAATCCAGCAGGTCGCAGAGCCAGAGAGTGAACATGCTGTTGAAAGAATCTTTCAACCCTTGTGTGTAAGGTATGTATTTCGCGGGGCCGGAGCTGCCCGAAGTTTTTTCGTAGAAGAGCACTCTTTCTGAAACCAGTACGTTGCCTTCCTTGTTCTTTTGTCGCTCGATCCATTCCTCCAGGTCGTCATAGCAGACAATAGGCACTTTCTGTGCGAAGTCATCATAGCCATCAAACGCGCGCACTTTATGTGCGCGGCCATACGCTGTAGCCGATAGCGATTTGATGAGCTGGGCGAGCACACGCTGCTGCGCTTCGCACGGACGCTCAAGGTCGCTTTTGAACCGGGCAAGAGCGCCGCCCAGCCAGGGCTTAATCAGCGAGCGAATTGTTCGCAGCATTTTCTAGCTCGACTTTTTGAATATCGACTTTTTGGGTCTCGACCTTCGAGGCATCGACTTTCTGGTTGACGTAAAGGTCGGTCAGTATAGGCAGGTAAACGCCATCATTGATGACTACGCCGGGACCGATTCGGCTGCCCGCCCCTATGAATACATCGTTGCCTATTCTGATCGCGCGCACGTACAGCAGCATCGATTTGCCTCTCGGCTTTATGGCGTGGCCCAGGCATTTTGTCTTATGCCCGAAGACCACGCGGTCGCCGATAATCAACATGCTGCGGTCGGTTATCTCGACGTTGGGCGTCCAGTGGACATTGCGCCCGACCTTGCTGCCCCAGAGCCGCAGCCACAGGCTGTATAGCCCCGGCACGAGTCGCAATATGGCTTCCAGTTGAGGGAGGGCTGTGTAGATGACCTGGATTTGATGCGCCCCCCACCACGGAGAGTAACATCGCTCGGCCAGGTCCGATATGCGCTCGCGAACCGGAAAAAATATCTGGTGCACGCGAAACGTCAGCGGAGGCAGCAGGTATATGATAGCTATCAATAAGGCCGGTTGCAGGGGCGACGGACGGTAGCCGAACCAGAAGAGAGTCCCCGCCACCAGAGCAAGGATCATAGTCGGATATAAAGACATCACCCGGCCAAGAACAGTCATACGGCTTTCTCGGATAAAGCCCTGTTGGCGCTACGGAGCCTGAAAGGGAAAACGAGCTTTCGTTTTAAGCCCATACTCAACGGAACCCCAAGCTGTTCAGGCCGGCCATCAGGGCTGTAGTACGTGCCGTGAATCCGGTCCCATACGGAAAGATTCGCGCCCATATTGTAATCCGTCTGGTTGCTGCTGTGGTGCCATAAATGCTCGTTCGGCGTAATCAGTATCAGCGCCGCCGCGCGATGGAGCCGTGTGCCCGGCCTGGGCGCAAAGCCCGTGTGTCTCCAAAGGTCGAGGCCCGCGGTGATCGAGGCCGAAAGTATGAACCCGGAAGGGTCTTTCAACACAAAGATGAAAAAACCGTTTGCCCATACATAGACAATCAGCAGCGGGGCCCAGAGCGTGTTTCTCGACGTGATGAAAACATCCGCGCTCTGTGGCGTATGATGCACGGCGTGAGCGCTCCACAGCCACTTCGAATGGAGCAATCGGTGGTTCCAGTAATATAGGTAATCTATGGCGACGAAATTCAGCAGGAACCCCGCGACCCATGTTAGCTCTAGAGAGCCCTTTGCCGTAGGAGCGATAATCGTGAGCAACCCGTAAATCAGACTTGCCTGCAAAACAGGTATGAGAATTCCCTGTACTATCAACCCCGATGCGTCGAGTATCCAGTCCGAAGCGTTTCGGGCGAGCGCGGCGGCGCGCGGCTTCCTGAGCGAGAAAGTCAATGCTGTGAGCGCCAGAAATGAAACGAGAACTATCATAACAACTTCACACCCGAAACCTCTTCATACCCAAAATTCGATCTCGCGATTCAGATAAGGCAGCAGCCTTGGGTCCGAGCCGCGTTCGATCTCGTTGCGGATCGATTCTATAAGTATATGCACAATGTCGGCCTCTGTGTTTGAAAACCGGCAGCCGTGCTCTTTTATCGCCTCCATCTGGTTGGCCAGTATCTTAATGTCCTGATCGATGATCGTCTGCGCCTGCCAGCGGATGATGGGCCGCGCAACTCTGTTCCATACGCCGTAGTTGTATGTCAGGTCTGTGTAGACGATAGTCTCGCAATCGGTCACGGGGATCGATTGCGAAGTTATTATGAAGCGGCGATTCGGGCCAAAGTCATAATCTACGCAGGTGACATTCGGCATGTGAAATGAATCCGTGTGCTTTATATCCTTGCCGCCGGGGTTTAAGAACCGCGAGAACATGCCGAGGTTTTGTCGCTCGTCACGATAGCTGATTGTGACCGATCCGCTTTTGCGCTCTACCTGCGCGGTGATCTTTTCGTTCTTGCTCACTCGAAATATCTTCGAGTGCACGAAAGCCGTGTGAGGAACGTCAACGAAGTTTTCTGCGCAGTTGGTCACGTTGTTCGAGAAACGGTTCATGAGCCGTATAGCGCCCCAGCCCTCGGCGCGATAAAAAGGAATCCGAAAAGGCTTCAGTTGTTCATCCGCCTGATCTGCCAGCCTCACGTAAACATAATCATCCGACTCCGCGACCTGATAGGTTCGCGCGCAGTGGCGCGACCCCTTTTGCGACTCAGGCCCTTCGCTCGGAACACAAACGACCTGCCCCTTTGAATTGTACGACCAGCCGTGATAAGAGCATTGAAGAATCCCCCGTCTCACCTTCCCGTTCGACAACCGCGCCGAACGATGAAGGCAGCGATCTTCTACCGCCGCGACCTCGCCGTTTTCATCCCTGAAGACCGCTACGGGCTGTCCGAGAACTCGCGCGCCCACGACCGAGTCTTTCTTGAGCTTGCGCGAATCGGCTGCGATATACCAGAAATCTCTGAAATCCATCAGCCGCCGGCTCCGATGTATTTGATCTTTATGTCCGCGCAAAGCTCTATCTGGCAGGCGAGCCTGGCCCTCGGATTATCGGGGGCGATGATCTCTAAAAGCTCCCTTTCGTCGTCGGTCGCGTCAGGAAGCCTCCCGTTTATCTCTTCCTGGACTTCGATCAAACAGGTGCCGCAGATACCCGTGCGGCACCCGAACAACACGGGAGAGTTTTCAACCGTCAGGTGCTCGGAGAGTATAGAGCCGACAGTTAAATTGACCGCATTATAGCTTTCAGCCGTGAAGCTGATCTTATATTGAACCTGATCGGAATTCATGACGCGTCAAGCCGCAAAAAAAACTTTCTCAACTCGCGGCGATTGGTTTCCAGATGTCTGGCGATGGAGTTGCGCCGCATGATCTCCATCTCTTTGTTCGCGCGGCTCACATAACCGATAGCAGATAGATATTCTCTGTATGAGTCTATAGCTATCTGGCGGCTGCGGGCGCTCAGGTGCAGTCCCTCGTTCTCCGTGGTGAAACAATCCTGCATCATCTGGCGGGCCTGCCGGTCTTCCATGCGGAAGATCGGCGAGCGCAGAATTTTGTATATCTTCGGGTAGAGAGCCGGGTCATACCAGAACAGCCCGTTGATGGCCGTCGAGAAATTGAAATGATCTTTCTGTGTCCCGCTCAGCGCGAGGTTGGCCACACGCTTTTCAAATGTGCTGGGGCTCGGAAGCGAGCTTAACACATCATGCGAAATTACGGTCGAGCTGTTGAAGTGAAACGACTCGTCGAGAAAATGGCAATAGCTGACTTGCGAAGGTATGGGAGCGCTCTGTTTGTCAGGGTTCTTGGAATAAAACTGGCTGAGCTGGTGCTGGATCAATTTGCCGTTGAGCGTCCTCACCCCGCGCACGGCGAAATACTGGCACGCGATGAAGGCATTACCCGAAGACAACAGCGTGAATCCGTGGAGTTGTATTCTTCTCCAGAAATCTTTCACGCGGTTGGCATTGTGATGGACCATCGTTTCGACGAACGGCCCGCGCATGCTGTAAGTAAAAAGACGCTCGCCAAAGACTGCCTGCTCGAAATCTTCGCCGATCTTTTTAAAGACGTTTATGTGAGCGCGCTCTTGAGCCGATTCCAGATCGAGCGTGTCACAGATGAGGCGAAAGTCTTCTATGGAGTAAAGCCCTGCGGCGCTGGTCTGGTTAAAAAAGATGGTGGCGATTTCGGCTGAGATGATCTGCGAGTAATAAGCCACCCAGTAAATCTGGTTGAGCTTGACGCGCTCCGCCGCTTGCGCCTGTTCCCACAGCGGCGTGGCGTAGAGCAGCGAAAACATCTCAGGGTTCCAGTAGGAGTCTTTCGCGTCTTCGTAACAGAACGCATCGGCAAGACGATCCATCTCCGAAGAGTTATCCTGAGCTTTGTTCTTTCGATAATTTAGTTCGAGCTTTCGGAAGGTTCTTGAATCGTCAAGCAGTGTCTTCTCGTGTCTCTGCGAGAGTGCTCTGTTCATCTGCGGCCTCCACCGGCCCAACAAACGCAAATCAATTATACGGAGCAATACGAAAGCGGCGCAAGACCTGCCCTGTAGTTTGACATAAGCGCGCAAAGTGATAACCTGCTCGGTGCGTGCTTTACAAAGCAAATCGAGGAGAAAACATGAGAAAAAAAACTTGCCCATTAAATCGGATGTTTTTTCTTCTTATCGCCCTGCTGGTTTTAAGCAGCAGTCGCGCGATGGCTCAGGACCGCAATCAGGATCACGAACAACTGCGCGCCCTGCTCAAAAGCGCGACCGAGGCGATGAACTCCAGAAACTTTGACGCGCTCGCCCCGCTCTTCTACGAGCGATTCTCGATCACGACCGTTGATCAGCGAGTCTTTACCAACCTCGCCGACTTCAAAGCTTACTATGAAGGGCTGATGACGGGACCGAACGCCCCGCTCAAGAGCGTTACCATCAAGCCCGAAGCGGATGAGCTGACTGAATTTGTCGGCGACAATATCGGCCTGAGCCGCGGCGCCTCGACCGACACTTACTACTTTGCCGACGGCGACACGCGCGAGATGACCAGCCGCTGGACCGCCACGCTTTACAAAGACAACGGAAAGTGGAAAATAATTAATGTGCACATAGGGACTAACCTGTTGGATAACCCGGTGGTCTCTTCGCTCAAGAGCACGATTTACAAAGTGGGCGCTGGCGCGCTCGCCGCAGGGCTGTTGATCGGATTCGTCATTGCTCGATTGATGCGCAAAAAGACCGGCGCGGCATGACTCATCTCTAGCCGTACCGCTTATGCTTGATCTTATTATAAAGAATGGCCTGTTGTTTGACGGGCTTGGCTCTCCACCTCTTTGCGCGGACATCGCGGTTAAAGACTGCAAAATAGCTTCCATCTCGCCTCACATCTCGGCACCGGCCCTCGAAGTCGTTGATGCCGCAGGGCTCTGGGTAACGCCGGGGTTCATAGACATACACACGCACTACGACATAGAGCTTGAGGTAGCGCCCGGTCTCAGTGAATCGGTCCGCCACGGAGTGACGACCGTCGTGATCGGCAATTGCAGCCTGTCGCTTGCGATTGGAACTCCGAGGATGCTGGCCGACATCTTTCAAAGAGTGGAAACGCTTTCGCCCGTGCTTATTCAAAAATGGCTGGAGCGATCTGTCTCCTGGCACACGCCGCGCGAATACCTCGATCACCTGCGCGGCCTGCCCGTAGGCCCAAATGTCGCCGCGCTGTTTGGTCACAGCGCGCTCCGGGCAGAGGTCCTGGGACTTGAGCGAAGCCTCAAAGACCGCGCCACTCCCGCTGAGCTTGAGCAGATGAGGCATATAGCCGGCGAAGCGCTCGACGCCGGTTTCACAGGCATATCCATAGACATGGTGCCCTGGCACATGATGAGCGGCGAGCATCGCGGCAGAACCATACCTTCTCAGCATGCCGACTACCGCGAGTACAAAATGCTTTCGGACGTGTGCCGCGAGCGGGACGCAGTCTTTCAGGTCACGCCCAACCCGCAACGGCTGATGTCGGTAGTCGATATTTTGCGAATGAGCCTGGGAATCGGCGGCCGCCCGCTCCGCATCACTTCGCTTGCGGCCCTGGATTCCGTAGCCGATAGAAGGATGTGGCGAACCTTTCCCCCGCTGCTTTTTATCTTCAACCGCCTGCTCGGATGCAACATTAGATTTCAGACTCTAACCGAGCCTTTTACCGTTTATTCCGATGGGCCGGTCACGCCGCTGTTTGAAGAGTTCGCAAGCGGCGTGAGATTGAATGACTGCTCGACGCGCGATGAAAGGCGGGGGTTGTGGAAAGCGCGCGAGTTTCGCGAAGCGTTCCGGCGCGAGTGGACCGCAAGACATCGTAACTCTTTTCACCGCCGCCTGGAATTGATGGAGATAGTGCGATGCCCCGACCGGCAGCTTGTGGGCAAGACCTTCACTCAGGCCGCCGAGCTTCTCGGCCGAGAGCCGGTCGAGTTGTTTATAGAACTGCTCGAAAGCTATGACACAGACCTCCGCTGGCGCGCGACCGGCGCGAACGACCGTTTGCCGCAGAGGCTCAGTTTGATGAGACACGAGCACATACTTCCGGGGTTTACGGATGCCGGGGCGCACGTTCAAAACCTCGGTTACTACGACGGGGCGCTCTCGCTTTTGAAGCAGGCCGTCACAGATGGTTTTATGCCTATCGAGCGGGCCGTCTCGCGCGTGACTGCCGAGCCTGCGAAATGGTTTCGACTGGATGCGGGGGTGATCAAAGAGGGCGCCAGGGCAGACATCGTAATCATACGACCGGAATCTCTACGCGAGCCGATAAGCGAGCAGGTAGAGATCGCGGACCCGCTGCTTGACGGCGCGATGCGCATGGTTAAAAGAGATTCTGACCGCGTTGTCGAAGCCGTCTACATAGGCGGCAGGGCGGTCATCATACGAGGTGAAATTATGAGCGCGCTTGGACGCGAAAAGCTGGGCGAGGTGCTTCACCCGACCGGCACGAAAGAGGACTCGAAACGGCGTCTCAGAAATCGCATCAACGATTCGATCACGGACCATCCGTTTACGGATTACTGGGATGTCTTCCTTCTCAAGCATCGGAACCCGATCAACATCGCCCTGCACCTTCTGGGGGTAATAATTTTTTACGGACTGATTGCGCTTGCAGTGGCGCTCGGCAATCCCTGGCTTTTGTTGATGCTGCCGCTTTCACAACTGGTGGGGCTCGCCGGACACTACTTCTTCGAGCGGAGCCACATCGACCTGCAAGACGCCGTCTTCTCTTTTCGCGCGTCGCGCTGTCTCAACAAGATGTTTCTGTACGTGCTCACGGGCAAGTACCGCCGGGAGATCGAGCGCGCAACCGACGCTTTGAACGAGTACCTGACGGCTAAATCGAAAACCGAAGCGATCCAAAAGAATGAAGCTTCCGGCTATTGAGAGCAAAAAGAAATGGGTCGCCGTGGGGATCGGGTACGCGTGCTTTTGCGTCCTTTACACGCTGACGGGCCGGGTGCATTTGAGAGAGCCTGCGCGAATTGAGCCGTCGGCAATCGATCAATCAATACCTTTTATTGATTGGACTGTCTTTGTATACCTCTCGCAATTCGTTTTTCTGGCGCTGTGCATCGGGGCGATAAAGAAGGCCGCGACAATCAACCGGACTCTTTACGGGCTGGCCCTGGCCAGCCTGCTCTCTTTTATCGTGTTCATAGTCTATCCGACATTCTTGCCTCGTCCACCCTTGCCCGGAGGGATGGCGGCAATTGCATACGAAGCGCTTTACTTGATGGACTCGGAGACCAACTGTTTCCCGTCGCTCCACGTTGCGCTGGCGGGGCTCGGAGCATTAGGAGTGATGGACGAAAACAGAAAACAGGGGGCGGCTGCTTTAATCTGGGCAGCGCTCATTGCGTTTTCAACGATCACCACAAGACAGCATTATTTCGTCGATGTGATCGGAGGCCTGACAGTAATGGTGTTCAGCCGCCTGTTGCTTAGATACTTGATCAGAGAGTAAGGGTCTAGAGGATGTATGAAAAGATAGTTCAACAGCCCCGAAGGGGCGAGATTCAATAGCCCGGCGCATCGCGCCGGGTGACGCACGCATACGACACGAAGCCCTGTAAGGGCGAAATAAATCGTTCGGATTATTTCGCCCTTACAGGGCTTGCTGCTTCCGACACCTGTTCCCCGGCGCGCGGCAGCCGGGCTATAGAATCTCGCCTCTTCGGGGCTTGTCAGACACACTCTATGGACGCGCCCGCTTTCATCTACTCGATTCTATAATTGGGCGCTTCCTTTGTGATGATAACGTCGTGGACGTGGCTCTCGCGCAAGCCCGCAGAGGTGACGCGAATAAAGCGGGCCTTCTCGTGCAGCTCATCGACAGTGCGGCATCCGCAGTAGCCCATGCCCGAGCGCAAGCCCCCGACCAGTTGTTGCACGAGCGAGCCGAGCGGCCCTTTGTGCGGGACGCGGCCTTCGATGCCTTCCGGCACAAGCTTGGACGCTTGAGTCTCGCCCCCCTGGCCGTAGCGGTCGCGGCTGCCCTCTTTCATCGCCGCAAGCGACCCCATCCCGCGATAGGCTTTAAATGAGCGGCCCTGGAACAGAATGATCTCGCCGGGGCTTTCATCCGTCCCGGCAAAAAGCGATCCGATCATTACGGAATCCGCGCCCGCCGCAATCGCTTTCGCGATGTCGCCAGAATACTTGATGCCGCCGTCTGCAATAACAGGGACACCCGAACCGCGCGCCGCCTGCGCGCAATTCATTATCGCGGTGATCTGCGGCACGCCTGCGCCGCTCACGACGCGAGTCGTACAGATGCTACCGGGGCCCATTCCTGCCTTAACCGCATCGACGCCTGCAAGGATTAAATCTTTTGTCGCTTCGGCGGTCGCGATGTTGCCCGCTATTAAATCGATTTCAGGGTAGCGGCTCTTGATCTTTTTGACCGCGTTGATGACGCTCTCGGTGTGGCCGTGCGCCGTATCAATCACGAGCGCGTCGACGCGCGCGCGCACAAGCTCTTCGGCTCGCTCCAGAAAATCGCCCGTCGAGCCTATGGCCGCCCCTACTCGCAGACGCCCCAGGTCGTCTTTAGCCGCGAGCGGGTATTTGATGGCCTTCTGAATATCCTTGACCGTAATCAGACCCTTCAGTCGGTAGCCTTCGTCTACGACTAACAGCTTTTCGACGCGGTGTCGCTGCAAGATAGCCTTCGCTTCGTTGAGCGTCGTGCCTACGGGAACGGTGATGAGGTTCTCTTTCGTCATCACTTCGCTTATGCTCAGGTTCAAGCGGGTTTCAAACCTCAGATCGCGATTCGTGAGTATGCCGACCAGCTGGCCGTTATGCTCGACAATCGGGACGCCTGAGATGTGATAGCGGTCCATCATCTCCATCGCCTCAAAGATGGGCCGGTCGGGCGTCATCGTAACCGGGTCTACGATCATGCCTGACTCGCTGCGCTTGACCTTATCGACTTCGTCGCGCTGGGTTTCAACCGAGAGGTTCTTGTGAATAACGCCGATGCCGCCTTGCTGCGCGATGGCGATTGCAAGGTGCGATTCGGTCACCGTGTCCATAGCGGCGGATGATATCGGAATATTTATCGGGATGTTGCGAGAGAAGCGCGTCGTCGTGTCGGCGTCGGTCGGCAGAACGTCACTTCGCGCGGGGACCAGGGAAACGTCGTCAAAGGTCAGGGCTTCTGGAATATCGCCAGCCTGCATCTTGGTTACCTCAAAAGATCTGAATTCTGAGCCGCCTGAACGGCTATACAATATACAGTGCTGGTGACGGGTCGCCCCAGCAATGGAATGTATCAAAGCGACTGCGGGTTTGCAAGCGCGGCTGCCGCCTTGCTTGACGTTCGTCTCGTCGAGTTGCTACTTTTGCTAATTCCGCATTGCGCTAGATTTTTTATAGGAGAACTGAAAAATGCGTTGGTCCAATATGTTCATCCCGACCCTGCGCGAAGACCCGGCTGATGCCGAAGTAATAAGCCACCGGCTGCTGGTTCGCGCGGGCTACATACGCCAGCTTACCGCCGGAGTCTACTCGCTTCTTCCGCTCGCCCATCGCGTGCGGCTCAAAGTCATAGAGATTATCCGCGAAGAGATGAATCGCATAGGCGCGCAGGAGTTTCTGCTGCCCGCGATCCACCCGGCTGAGGTCTGGAAAGAGTCCGGCCGCTGGGAAGTGATGGGCGACAACATGTTCCGGCTGCGCGACCGCAAAAACACAGAGATGGCTTTAGGGATGACGCACGAAGAGGTGTTCACTTCAATCGCGCGCAACTCGATCAACTCTTACCGCCAGCTGCCGCAGGTCTGGTATCAGATTCAAACCAAGTTCCGCGATGAAGCGCGGCCCAAGTCGGGACTGCTGCGCGTGCGCGAGTTCACTATGAAAGACGCTTACTCGTTCGACGTAGATCGCGAAGGACTCGACCGCGCGTTTCAAGACCAGCACGACGCTTATGTAAAAATCTTCACGCGCTGCGGGCTGAAGTTTGCCCCCGTCGAAGCAAGCAGCGGCGCGATGGGCGGGAGCCAGTTCGACAGAGTTTATGGTGCGGACCGAGGCGGGCGAAGACCGCATAGCCGTGTGCGAGACGTGCGGCTACGCGGCCAACGTCGAGAAAGCCATCTCGCGGCTCGAACAGGCCAACGATGAAGCGGGGTTGGCAGCGCCCGAAGGGTTCCCGACGCCCGGCGTTCGCACCATCGAAGACCTCACTACATTTGAAGGCGGCGCGGCGGCCGATCGTCAAATCAAAACGCTTGTATACGTGCTGGATGACCGGGTGACACTTGTTTTGATGCGCGGCGATCACGAATTGAACGAGACCAAACTGATAGACGCTACAGGTGCGATAAACGTCCGTCCCGCGCACGCTGAAGAGATACGCGAAGCGCTCGGCGCATCCGCCGGGTCGCTTGGCGCTGTGGGCGTCACCCGCCAGTCGCATCCGAAAATCGCTCAGGTGATCGCCGATGAATCTTTGCGCGGGCGGCGTAACATGACTACGGGCGCGAACAAAGACGATTTTCATTTGCGCGGCGTGTCCGTTGATCGAGACATAAAAACAGATCGCTGGGCGCACCTGCGCACCGTCAGCGCGGGCGAAGGCTGTCCCAATTGCGAAAGCACGATTGACGTTTTCAAGGCGGTCGAGATCGGCCACATATTCAAGCTCGGCACAAAGTATTCCGAGAGCATGGGTGCGTCTGTGCTTAAGGCGGACGGAAGCGAAGTCCCCATCGTGATGGGCAGCTACGGAATAGGCGTCGAGCGATTGATGGCCGCTGCGGTCGAGCTTCACAGCGACGAAGCCGGGATAGTCTGGCCCGCTTCCATAGCGCCGTTTCACGTCTGTATAACGGTGGTCAACATCAAAGACCAGAATTTGATGGCGGCAGCCGAGCGCATCTACGCGGAGCTTGAGGCCGCAGGCGTAGAGACTTTGCTCGATGACCGCGACGAGCGCGCGGGCGTGAAGTTCAACGACGCCGATCTGATAGGCGTGCCGTATCGAATAACCGTCGGCAAAAAGATAAAAGAAGGCAAAGTCGAGCTGATGACGCGCGCCGCTCGCGCGTCGGAAGATGTAGCGATTGATTCGGTCGTTCAAAGCATTCGCGCAAAGATTGAGGCTCCTGTTTAACCACTGTTGAAGGTGGAACAGTTGATCACCCGGTTAATCTTACCGGCGTTGGCTTGCCCAAAAAGTCAGTTAATTGTTGATAGAATCTTTCTACTCGGGCTGTAGGAGTCACGAAGGCGATTTTTTGGGCAAGGCTGAAGGACGTTTACCGTGAAGCAAAAACCTGGGCCTTGAGGCGCGGTTGATTACTGAGGTGACCAGGCGGCAAAGAATCGCGGGGCCTGGCGCGGCAACTCGCGCGTGAGCAACTCTTTTACTTCAATCCATGAGCTGAGCTTCACCGCATCACTCATCAGAGCGCGCACGCGGTCAAGCTCGACCGACCTGATTGCATTTTTTATCAGTGGTATTGAAGCAGGCACCATGCTCAGCGTGCGAACGCCGAGCCCTATGAGCGCGATTGCCAGCAGCGGGTCGGCTGCCATCTCGCCGCATAGCTCAAGCGGGACGCCGGTCGCGTCGGCGGCGCGAACCACATAAGCGATAGTTCTCAACACGGCCGGGTGAAGCGGCTGGTAAAGGTGCGCGACGTTTTCGTTAACGCGGTCGACGGCGAGAAGGTATTGTATGAGGTCGTTAGTGCCTATGCTTAGAAAATCGGCCTCGCGCGCTACTACGTCTGCCATCAGCGCCGCCGACGGAACCTCTATCATCACGCCCACTGGAAGGCGCGCATTGTGCTTGACGTGTGATGCGGCCAGCTCCGTTTTTACTTCGGCTATAATTCTTTTCGCCTCTCGCAACTCGGTGATCGCGCTGATCAAGGGCAGCACCACGCGGAGGTTGCCTTCGCGGTTTGCCCTGAGTATCGCGCGCAGTTGAGTGCGGAAAATCTCTTCGACCTTGAGCGCCAGCCGGATCGCGCGAAGCCCGAGAGCCGGGTTCTGCTCCGCCTCGAACCCTTCGAGCGTCAGCTTGTCGCCCCCGAGATCAAAGACGCGTATGCTCGCGCCCGCCGCTCCCGTCGCCTCTGAAAGCCTGCGATAGAGCTTGAACTGCTCGTCTTCGCTCGGAAGCTCGGGCAAACGGTTTAAGAACATGAATTCGGAGCGGTAAAGGCCTATCCCTTCCGCGCCGAAAAGCTGTAGCGAGTTCGATCTCGCTCGCAAGCTCGACATTGGCCCTGAGCGTCACCTGCGTGCCGTCGGCGGTCCTGGCAGGCTCGAAGGCCGTATCGGCTGTCGGCGAGCGCAACTCGGCATCGCGCTTGTGTCTATCGAGGAAGGTCTTTATAACGGGTTTGGTGGGGCGCAATATCAGCTCGCCTTCGGTCCCGTTTACTACTACCGCGTCGCCGGTTTTTACTCGCCTCGTCGCATCGTGGAGTCCCACGACAGCCGGTATCCCGAGCGCGCGCGCCATTATTGCAGAGTGAGAAGTCATACCGCCCGCGTCGGTCGCGAACCCGAGCACCTGATTGAAATCCAGCTCGGCCACGGTCGAAGGCCAGATGTTTTCGGCGACTATTATTATGTTCTGGTCGAGCTTTGAAAGGTCGAACTTCGCGTGGCCCGACAGTATCCCAAGCAGCCGCGAGGCTACGTCTTCAATATCCGAAGAGCGCTCGCGCAAGTAGGAATCTTTCACCTGTTTATAAGCGCTTATCACGCGGTCCGTGACATCGCGCACGGCCCATTCGGCATTGATGCGGCGCGCGCGTATGTCCTGCTCGATCTCGCCGATCAACCCTTCGTCTTCGAGCATCAACAGGTGCGCGTCGAGTATGTAAGAGTGCTCGTAGCCGAGTTCGCTGGCGAGCCTTACCTTGATCTCTTCGAGCTGGGCGCGGGCTTCGGCGAATGCTTGGCGGAGACGTCTGATTTCGACGCGAACCTGCGCGGGCGAAACCGCGATGTAGTAGAACTGGCGGCGGCCTCGCTCATCGAGCCTGAGGGCGCGGCCAACGGCGATGCCGGGCGAAGCGGCAAGCCCTTTCATCCTCAGATCACGCGACCGCGTCACTTTAGAAGAGGCCATCCGAGACCTCCTCTCCAAACTTTTGCTCGACCAGCTCCGCGAGCGCCGCGACGGCGCGCTCCTCGTCAGCCCCCGTCGCTCTGATTATGATCCGCGTGCCGCGCGATGCGGCCAGAAGCAAGACGCTCAGTATAGACTTGCCGTCGGCTGTCTGCTTTGTGTCTTCGCGCAGCAGCTCTATCTGGCTCGTGTACTGCGTGGCGCGTCGCACAAGATGGGCTGCCGCGCGCGCGTGCAACCCCAGGCGGTTAGATATTGTTACTCTTCGCTCTTGCATTACTTGACGAGAAGATACCCCAGGCCGCCTGAAATCTCAATTAGAGACCGTAGCCGCGAGCTTGAATAAAATCCAAAGGCCGGTTATCTTGCGGCTACTGTTGAAAAAAGAGTTTGGAGAATTATTGATGATAATCGCAACCGAGTTCGTAGACATCCCAGTCGAGGGCGCTTTTATGCGTACTTTTATTGCACGTCCGAAATCCGAAGGCCGCTATCCCGGCATCCTATTCTACTCGGATATTTTTCAACTGACCGGAACGATGCTGCGGTCGTGCGCGAGGCTCGCGGGCTACGGTTTTGTCGTAGCCGCGCCGGAAATATATCACCGCATCGAGACGGCGGGCCTGGCCATCCCTTTCGATGATGCCGGTCGCACGCGCGGGCTGGAAGACGCAGCCCGGACGCCCGTAGCGCACTTCGACGCGGATTGTCGAGCGGCGCTCGATTATTTAAGCCAACACCCGGCGGTCGCATCAAAGCAGTTAGGCGCGGCCGGTTTTTGCATCGGCGGTCACCTGTCGTTTCGCGCCGCGCTACAGCCGGACGTAAAAGCCACGGTCTGTTTTTACGGCACAGGAATACATAACGGAAAGCTCGGTAAGGATGATGACGCGCGCTCGCTTGAGCGGGCCGGGGAGATACGCGGCGAGCTGTTGTTGGTGTGGGGCGCGCTTGATCCGCACATACCGGAAGACGGGCGCGCAAAAATTGAAGCCTCGCTCAGAGCGTCGGGCGTCAAGTTTAAAGAGCGGCTCTACACGGCAGAGCATGCGTTCATGCGAGATGAAGGTCCGCGCTACGACTCTGAAGCTACGGATCAAGCCTTCGGCGATATGATAGGGTTCTACCGTCGCGTGTTCGGAAATTAGATCAAACTACATATGAGTGTAAGGGAATGAAAGAAGATTCACCGCCGCAGAGACACAGAGAACACAGAGCGGGCGCAGAGAAAACAGTATTCTGCTCTGCGCCCCCGCCGCGTGCGAAGCACATCATCGGCCATCCTGTGTTCTCTGTGTCTGCGGCGGTGAGATGTCTCTGCCAATCCCGTACATTCAATCGAAAACAACTCTAACTAGAGGCTGTTTGAAAAGCCCCAAGGGGGTTTAGATCAAATCTTAACTCAACGTTCTGGGGTCGGCTGCATCGCGCAGCCCGTCGCCTAAGAAGTTCCACGCCATTACGGCTATGAAGATAAAGACGCCGGGGATCAGAACCCAGGTGAAGTTTGTCAGGTAGCCTACGTTCTGCGCCCCCTGGAGCATGTTGCCCCAGCTCGCTTCGGGCTCTTGAATGCCTACGCCGAGGAATGACAGAGCCACTTCGTTGAGAATGTAGAATGGAATGGTGAGCGTCGCCGTCACTATGACGAATGACAACGTATTCGGCAGTATGTGTCGCACTATGATGCGAGTGTCGCTGAACCCCAGAGCGCGCGCGGCGATGACATATTCCTGCTCCTTCAAAGAAAGAACCATGCCGCGTATGATGCGCGCTTCCGAAGCCATCGCGATCAGAGAGAGTATGACTACTACTATCAGGTAGGTGTAGGAAGAGCTGAGATCGTCGCCGAATGCCCTGCGCAATACCAGTATGAGGTAGATGCCCGGCAAAGCGAGTATCACTTCGACCACTCGCATCGATAAGAAATCTGTCAGCTTTCCCCAGTATCCGGCCAGCCCGCCGATTATCAACGCGAGCAAGGTTGATATTATTATTCCTACAACTCCAACCGAGAGCGAAATCTGAGAGCCGAACATTATCCTTGAAAAAGTGTCTCGCCCGAAAAGGTCTGTCCCGAACAGGTAAATGCGGCCCGGCTCGTCCGTGCCAAAAAGATGTACGTTCGAGCGAATAATCCAGAAGATGTGGTAATCGTCGCCGCGCACGAATAATCTTATGGGATACTTTAAGCTCTTGTCCTCGCTATAGCCGTTATAGCCTTTAGCCATCGGGTTAGTAACGGCAATACTGTAGACGAACGGGCGCGACAGATTGCCCGCTTCGTCAAAGATGTGCACGCGCGTGAGCATGGGCGGGTGAAAGCTGTTCTCCTGGTTTATGCGCGAGTAGCTGTAAGGCGAAATGAAGCCCGCCAGTATCGCTCCCAGGTAAAGCGCCACAAGAATATATAGCCCCGCCATAGCCGTGCGGTTGCGGCGCAGCTTGAGCCAGAGGATTTGTCTCGGCGAGCGACCGCGCAGGGGTATGCGCTCTTCTTCGATTATCTCTTCACCGATTACCTCAGCGGCAAGCTCAGGCGACGGCAGCAATTCGACGACCGGGTCGCCGCCCCCTCTTTCAGTCAGCCTCTCTTCGCGCGCGATTGACGAGAGGGCGATATCTTGTTCGTCTTGCTTGAGCGCCATTACTGTCTTTCTAACCTTATTCGCGGATCGATAAAGGCGAGCAGCACATCGCTGATTAAAGAGCCTAAGACCAGCATCACCGTCAACAGGACTACCGAAGCCATAACGAGCGGCTCGTCTTTGGCAAAGAGGGCTTCGACCGTCAGCCTTCCCATTCCGGGCCAGGAGAAGACCGTCTCGGTCAGCACCGATCCCGCAAGCAGGTAGGCGAACGAGAAACCGAACAGCGTGATGATAGGGTTTATGGCGTTTCCGAGCGCGTGTCGAAAAAGTATGCGGCTGGAACTCAAGCCCTTCGCTTTGGCCGTGCGTATGTAGTCTTGCGAAAGCGTTTCGATCATCTCGCTTCGCATCTGTCTCATGTACTCGGCCATGCCTATCGTGCCGAGCACGAATGCGGGCAACGCCAGGTGCCACAACACGTCGCGGGTTTTTTCCAGCAGCGTGAAATCATCCCAGTATATCTGATCGTGCATGCCGTCAATGGGGAACCAGCCGGTTTTTGCCGCAAACAGCACCATCAGCAGCGAGAAGAAGACCGACGGTATCGAAAGCCCGAAAAAAGAGATGAGGCCGATTATCTTGTCTACCCATGTATTGCGCTTGACCGCCGCGAGCATTCCGAGCGGTATCGCAAGGCCCCACGAGATCACGAGGGCCGTGACGGCCAGAAGCAGCGTGTTGAACAACCGCTCCCAGATCAGAGTCCAGACGGGTAGCTGGTACTTGAACGAATAGCCGAAGTTTCCCTGTACCGCCTCGCCCAGCCAGTACCAGTAGCGCACAAAGACGTTTTCGCTTTCCAGGTGATACTCGTGCTTGAGCTGCTCTATCAACTCCCTGGAAACCTGGGGGGATTCCATAAGCGCGGTCAGATAATTTCCCGGACTCGCGACCAGAAGGGCCTGGGTTATGAACGTGACTGCAATGATGAGCGGAATTAAAGCGAGCAATCTTCTGATTAGGAAGGTCTTCATAGCAGGGGTCTAGGAGCAGAGGAGCAGGGGGGCAGGGGAGCCGAGATAAATTCTCTTCTGCCCCTCCGCTCCCCTGCTCCTGTTTTCATTTCGTCAGGTAAAGCTCATCTATGTTCCAGTACACGAAATTAGCGAGTGGCGACGGCTTGAAATTGCCGAAGCGGTTCTTGGCCGCGACAAAATAATTGGACGTAGCCAGCTCGAGATCGGGCAAGTACTCACTCCATATACGCATCGCTTCATTGTAAGATCGCTGGCGGTCGGCAAGGTTGATCTGCTTCGAGTTGAGCGTGATTAGCTCTTGCAGCCGCTTCTCCCATTCTGTAGATGGCTCCTTCTGATTCGGGAAAGCGTAATAGGTGTTGCCCGAAGGCAACAGAGTGTTTTTGCCTATAATGGGGTCGGGCGGCACTTGCGATTGCCATCCCATTATTATCGCGTCGAAGTCGCGCGTGTTTTGCAGCTTCTCGGTGACCAGCCCCGGCTCAAGCGGCTGGAGTGTGACGTCCATGCCGATTCGGGTAAGGTTATCTTTGATGAGCGTCCCCATGTTGATGCGGTACGGGCGGTTGGAGTTAGTGATGATCGTAAACTTGATGGGGTGGCCCTGACTGTCTTCAAGCGTGCCGTCGCCGTTGCGGTCTTCCATGCCTATCTCCTTTAACAGCTCGCGCGAGCGGTCGGGATTGTAAGGGTACTTCATTATATCATCCGAGTACCACACTTTGTTCGCCGGAGAATTAAAGTGGAAAAGCGGGATGCCGTTGCCTTGAAATGCCGTGCGCACCATGCCATCGCGGTCAATCGCGTGAGAGACCGCCTGGCGGAATTTTTGCTCGCGGAACCAGCGGAGCTTGATGGGGTTTTTGTTCTTGACGAGGTCCTGATTAAAGACTATGTAATTCGTGTTGAACGACGGGCCGAGATCGTAGACCTTGAAATCCCCCGCCTGCTCCTTGCTCCTGACCAACTCGACGTTCTCCGGGCTTATGTCCCACATCATATCTGTCTCGCCACTCTGAAACTTCGTAGCCGCAGTGTTGAAGTCCGGCACGATCACAAATATTACTTTATCCAGATAAGGAAGCCGCTTCTTATCTTTATCGATTCTCCAGTAGTAAGGATTTCGCTCAAGCACCAGCCGCTGATCGGATGTAAACGATTGGACGCGGAACGGGCCAAGCCCCACCACATCTTGTGGAGGAGTAGCGAGCGACAAGACCTGACGGAACTTGCCCTCCTTATAGGCGCTCTCCCATTTATGTTTCGGCACCAGATAGGTGCTGCCGATGGCGGCGGCAAACAAGGCGTTCGGCTCTTTAAGCTGAAACTTTACCGTGTGATCGTCTATCTTCTGAACGGTAGGAAACGAGCCGTCGGATTGTGTGAAAAGATCGCCGCCGGGGGCCGCAATGCTTCGATCAAAGTTAACCTGAAACGTGAATACAACGTCGTCGGCGGTAAAAGGCGTGCCGTCAGACCACATCACGCCTTTGCGCAGGTTGAATGTCCATTCAAGCCCGTCGGGAGTCGATTCCCACGATTTAGCCAGCCCCGGTATGTCTATCAGCTTTTCGTTATCATAATCGACAAGCGCTTTATAGACCGGGCCGGCCAGCACCCAGGCGGACAAGACTTCGACGGCGGTCACTACGTTGAATGTCTTCGGGTTGCCGGGCAGCCCCATCACCAGCGTGCCGCCATAGTTGCCGGGCGTGGAGTCGACAGTCATTGCGTCTTCGGGCGTCTGGCCTTCAAACGGCGGGTCAGGCGCGCCTGTAGCTTTTTGTGATCTCGTCGGGCCGCAGCCGCCAATTAGTATGAGAGTCAGCAGAAGACTCAAAGCGATTATCTTTTTCATTAATTCAAATCCTCTGGGGGAGTGAAGTATAGGCCATCAGTGTGCATCCTGCTCAGGTTGACAGTATATTATGTTTTGAAGCGATGTCAATTATCACGGCTGCTCAATTGTCGCCGGTTTCTTGAGCGTGATAACATCTGATTAGGAAACAAATCTTTCACGGACGCTTGTCTGATAACCCCTGAACGGAGGCGTTAACGGCCACACTCCGATTCCGCAGAGCAACGCCGGAGCTTTATTACACCATCGCAAGATAGTGAAAATAGACAAAACGACAAATCGAGGAGCGATTATGAGAGCAAATAAAAAGCTTTCAACCAGTTTGATCACCGCAGTGCTTGTAGCCCTATTTTTCTCAGGCGCAAGCGTAGTATCTGCGCAATTGACTTACCAGGCCAAGGCCATAAAGCCGGTGTCGGTCGTCGGCGATTTGATCGACATAGACAAAACGTATGACGGGCAACTGAACACGCGCGCTTATTCGAACGGCCCTAACTACGTCGGGCAATCGGTCACGCTCGACATCGGCGGCTTGCAGAATGTAGTAGGCTCGATACAGGATCACGGGCGGTGGCCGACTCACTATCCCGGCGCTTATAGGGTAGAAGTCGCGGCGTCGCAGGACGGCCCCTGGCTGAAGACCTTTGAGGGGGAAGGCGTGCGCGGAGAGAGCAAATCCGTATTTGATGCCGTGCGCGCGCGCTTTATACGCATCACTGCGACGCGCGCGGGCGGGGGCGGGCCGGACTGGAGCATCGCCGAGCTTAAAGCGGGCATAGACCCCGGAGCCAGAAACGTGCGCACTATTCCTGAGGCCGGCGAGCCGCCGCGACAGACTCCCAAGCCTCCGCCCGATCAGCCGAGCAACGCGCGCATAGTGGGCACGCTTAAAGATTTGCACCTGGCCATCGACAGCAAGCAGGACACGCGCGCTTCGAGCCAAACGCCCGATTACGTTGGGATGTATTTTATTTTCGACCTGGGCGGCGAGTATGAATTGTCGCGCTTTGTGCAGATTCATAACCCCTGGACGGAAGATTATCCGGGCGAGTACAAGATAGAGGTGAGCCGCCGCCGAGACGAAAACTCGTTTCGCGAAGTATGGCGCGGGCCTGGAGAGCGAGGCCGCAGCGGCGTCACTTTTGACCCGATCACGACTCGCTACGTCCGCGTCACCGCGCTCCGTAATCGCGACCGCACGCACTGGTGGTCTATAAGCGAGATTCGCACGAATCGCGACGAAGATGTGGTTGATGACAACCGCCAGCTTGAGCGCCCGATTGCCAGGGCGACGGCCCAGGGGTTTGCCAACATAGAGCGCGCGATTGACAACGACACAAACAGCTTCGCGACTACTCAATCGCCCGATTACAGAGGCAGTTTCATTCTGTTAGACCTGGGCGGGAGCTACACGATCTCGAAAGTGGAGCAGATCCACACGCCGCATGATAAAGACTTCCCTCGTCGCTATCGCATAGAAGTGAGTGAGGACGGCAGGCGGTGGAAAACCGCTTGGGAAGGTGAAGGACAAAACAGAGGACGGTCGGTAGCGACTTTCGCGCCCGAGCGCGCGCGCTACGTACGAATCACGGCGACCGAAGAGCGCAGGCAGGATCGCGGCTGGTGGACGATCTCTTCGCTCAAAATCAGCGGATAACAATAAGGGATGAGGGATGAAGGATGAAAAAGATTTTAAATTTGAAATCTCAAATTTCAGATGTCTTGCTTAAAGTCCTTTTCATCCCTCATCCCTCATCCCTCATCCTTGTTTTTTGTGTTCTCTTCTGATTACCAGGACGGGACAGGGCGATTTTCTTATAACGCTGTCGGTGACATGCCCCACCACGCGGTTGATCAAGCTCACGCCGCGACGGCCTACGACGACGAGATCTGCATTAGCTTTTGCGGCGCAATCGACGATGACCGCCTTGGGATCGCCGCGCCGCAAGATGCGCTCAATTTCGACCTGTGTGGGATCGGCCTTCGAGAGAAGATTTGTCAGCCGGTCTTCGTTTAGCTTTTTGACTGCGGCTTCCAGTTCTTCATCGGTCGCACAATCGTCGAGCAGCCCTTCTCGGATGGCGGTCCTCAAAGTGTTCTCGTCCTGGACGTTCAGGGCGAATAGCTTCGCTTTGAGTTGTCTCGCGAGGTCGTATGCTACGTCGAAAGCCACCTCGGCGTTCTCGCTGAAATCTATAGCAACGAGTATAGTCTTGATCTCCACGACTGCCTCCCCGCGCAGCTTGACGTTACCAGTGCTCCCGCATCAGGCGCGGGAAAACGGTTATTGCCTCAAAGCTGCGGCGCTTGAACGCCATTACTATAATGCCTGCGCTCCAGATGAAATAGATGTAGGTGATGATCACTTTGCCGATGTGAGCTATGGACTCGATCAATTCGACGCCTAGCGACAGCCACGCGGCAAGCTGAAGCGCCAGGCTGTTGTGAGCCGACGGGTCGAGCGGCTTTTCAAACCCCGAAAAGATGAACTGTATGACCCACAGCACAAAAAGCAGCGCGGCTTCCCACCACGCGAATCGCATGTTTGCCAGCAGCAGCGCGCCCAGTAACGACTGGCCTATGGTCAGCAATATCTCGACCTTTTGATGAGAGTCAAAGATTATCGTGCTGAGGCCGCCGTACGCGATGGCGTAAGCAATCGGCAGCATCGCCACCAGCATCGTCCACTGGTTTATGTTCGAGCTGACCATGTTCATCAAGGCTATCGGCGCGGTCGTGACCCTCCGCGCCCAGTTAAAAGCCGAGACCTTTTCCGGAAACTCCGACAAAAACGGCGCGACCCATTGCACGAAGACGAAGGTCGAGATTCCAAGCCCGACCGCAATCGCTTTGAGGCTTTCAAGGAACGGGTGCGCGGCGAAATAGAGTATAAGCCCGCCGCTCATAAACAACCCGATTATCATCGCGTTGCGAACCCCGCGCCGCTGTTTGAGGATGAATCGCGGTATTCGCTCGATGTCCTCCATCTTCTCTTCTTCCTGCGGAGGAATCTTGTTGAGGAAGAAGAGATAAACAAAATAGATCACCGAAAGGAGCAGCGTGTTGACCCAGTTGAGCGTGCCTTTGAAATAGACGATGAAAAAATAGCCAATTGATATCAGCAAGAAAATGATCTCGACCGCGTGCTCGTTTTCGAGTTTTATCTCGTTGAGCCGCTCTTTAGTTTTTTTGCGATAAAACATTGCGGCAGTCACATAGATCATCGGCCAGCCAAGCCCCACAAGCAGCCTGAGGCTCCCCGTAAAATTGGCCGTCATCAGCGCGGTCGCGTGCTGCGCTTCGAATGACCCGGGAGGAAAGTTGCGCGCGGCCTGACCCGCTTCCCAGGCTATCACCGCTTCAACGGCGAACTCGGGCAAGGTCTGTAGCCATGCCAGTATGGCGAGCGCGAGCCCTTGCGACAATAAAAACTGCGCCGCCTCGGCGGCCCAGGCTATGAGCATGGCCGAACCTAGAACCGAAGGAAAAGTCCAAGCCGCCGAAGCCGCGCCTTGAATAAAGGCCACGGCGCCCACCAACGGTTTTGTGATCGTTTTGATTAAAGTGATATGTAGCATTTAGAGTCCGAGCGGGATCGTTTTGGTCGTTTAACGGGTTTCATTCAAGCGTCTCTATAGGAGATGACAAACTGAGCCGCAAATACAAGTAAGACTTTTACCATACGCCCTTATAACTGAACAAGCACATACCAGATGGTGAGAGGGTTGTTTGAAAAGATAGTTCAGAAGCCTCGAAGAGGCGCAATCCGATAGCCTGGCGCATCGCGCCAGGCTATCGGATTGCGCCTCTTCGAGGCTTTTCAAACACCCTCTGACTGCTCAGTCCTAAGTCAAATACAATTACTCAAGGCTCAGGACTATTTTGTTATATAATATCGCCGCATTCCGAAAAGTGACGAGCGCATATCATTGGGAAATCCTCTGGCTTACGAGTAAGGACGATGAAAAAGGCTATCATAACCGCGCTGATTATTCTTATCGCATCAATGATGACTCAGGTGGAAAGTTTGTCCGCCCGCGCGCAAACCGAAAACCCGCCCGGGTGCCCGATAGTTTTACCGCAAGGCACGGTTCGCGTATCGCCGAATCAGCCGGAGGTGATCGCAGGCTCGACAGTGGGAATAATAAACGCGCTTTGCGAAGTGACCTTGAATTTTGTCGGGTGCGGCTTTATGCCTACGGAGATAACTATCTCTTGCGACACGAACGGAGACGGCGTGTCGGACGCATCAATCCCGCTTGAAAATATTACTCAGGTCAACTCCAATCTGGTGCAGGCCACTCTTGCGCCGCTCGCGCCTCATTTGCCCGGCACTCCTTTTCCCCTAACATGCTGCGGAGGAGTCGCAAAGCTTACTTTGACTAGAAGAATCGGAGCGGGCGACGATAACGTCTTTGGCGATATAACACAGTCGATCACTTGCAACATAGATTTGGGGCAGAGGGCGCCCGTGATCATCTCGATCACTCCGTCCGACGGCGACTGCACGATTGCTCAAAACACGGTGATCTCCGGCGCGTGTTTTGTCCAAGCGGACGGCACACCCAACGTGACCGAAGTTTTTGCAGTAGAGCGCAGCAACCCGGCCAAGATCATACCGTCGGAGCATTTCGTTATCCTGAGCCCCAACCTGATCGATGCTTTATTCGACTTCGGGTTCGCCAATTCGGGAAGAGTATTTTTGATCTATGCGAGCGGGCCTAACGGGACGAGCCGCAACCTGAGGATACCCGCAGAAGCTCCTGAAGATTGTGTGCTCGGCAACGAGCAGGGCGTTCAGGTGTCGTTCACTTGTCCATCTAACCAACCTCCGCCCAGTGGCGGCACACCGCCACCCGTCATAACCGGGTGCAGGGTAACGCGGAGCGACGCGGGAGCGTTTAGCCTGGAGGTGACGGGCCAGTTTAATAAAGCGATGACCGTATCCGTAAACGGCGTTTCGCCCAAAAAGGTAAAGTTCAAAAACAGTATTGGGTCAGGACTCTTCGAGAAGCTGATACTTAAGGGACGGGTATGTGGGAACCTGCCCGGAGCCCTGGTTGTTACGGACCCCGGCAAACCTTCTCACACGTTCCAGTGTGTTGCTGCCTGTCAGAATTAATCTCGGTGTGAACGTTCAGGCTCGGCGGCTTATCGCCGAAGATTGAATAAAGATTGTTTGCGCGCTTTCTGCCTGGTTTACTTCTTCGGCGGCGCGGTTGCCCGATTCCAGAGCGCCGTTCATCCATCCGTGCCACACAGAGGTATGCTCTCCGGCAAAATGTATTCGGCCTTCCGGGCGTTGCGCTACGGGGAGAAGCTCGGTTATCTGCCCCGGTTGAAAGTATGTGAATGCGCCGCGCGCCCATTCGTCTTCGTGCCAAATCTGGCTGGTTCCCGATTCGTAATTGTTGCTGAGTCCGTTAAACAGGCTGCCCAGCTTGTTCAACGACATCGTCTGCCGGTCTTTTTCGCTCATCGCGCCCCAAAAGAGAGCCCGCTCGCCGCCAGTGTAAGTAGCCAGTATCCCGCGCTTGCCGCCTTGCAGGAGCGTGGGCGAATAAGTGTTTTGAATCGAAAGATCGGTGATGCCGTAGCCGTCCAGCCCGTCTTGCTCCCAGTTCCGCGTTTTGAATTGCAAAAAGGCGCGTGTGATGGGCGTCAGCTTTAGCTCGCGTATAGCTCGCTGCTTGTCTTCGGGAAACGGCGGGTTAACTTCGATGCCGTTGAGAATGGGGAAGGGCAGTGTGCATATTGCGCGGTCTGCCGTGATGGTCTGGATCACCCCGTCTTGCGAGTAAGTTACGGTGACGCCCGTCTCGTTTTGTGTGATGCTGAGAACTACGGATTGTTTTTTGAATTGTTTTTTGACGCGCTTTTTCAGCGCGTTAGGAAGCTTGTCGTTGCCGCCCTGTATTTCGTGAAACAGCCCGCCGGATGCTATCGTCTCAGTGACCACTCCGTCGAGCGCAGAGAAAGAATCCAGCCCGAACCCAAGCAATCCGAGTTGCGAAGCTTCGATCAAATCTATCGCGCCGCCGGAAGCGCCCAGGTCTTCAAGCAACTGCTTCAAAGTAATCCCGTCAATCGCTCTTAAACTCTCGGGCGGCCAGTCGGGCTTTCGCGGATTGCCTACGTCACGCATCAATGAGCCGAGGTAGAGCGCGGGCAATCCGAAAACGCCCGCTTCACGCTCGCTCGCTTTGAGAGAGAAAGGCACGTTTGCCGCGCCGCCGCCGGTTATACGAAACCGGCTCCCGCGAACGTGCGCTACCGATTCAAGCCCGAACCTTATCGAAGGTATGACAGGCAGATTGAATTCTTCTGCATAGTCCCAGGTGAAGGTGTGGTTTTGAGGAAAACTGACCGGGCCTGCTTCTGCATACTGGCCTTCGGAAAAATTCCTGAGCGTGCGCACGCGCCCGCCCGCCGCCTTGCGGGCTTCCAGGATCGTCACCTTGTGCCCGGCGCGTTTAAGCTCGTAAGCGGCCGCCAGACCGGCCAACCCTCCTCCGAGTATGACGATATTCTTAGGCGGCCCGGCAAGCGTAACGTGGCCGCGCCCTTCGGCCCTTCGCACACCCGAAGACAACATAAGCGCCGCTGCCGCGAACGACATCTCTTTGATGAACTGGCGGCGGTCTATTTTGCTGGACATGCGTGCCTCCTTTGTATGCCGGTAATGCTACAGGCGAGTGTACAGTATTTTCAAGTGCTCAAGAAGTAAGTTCTGCAACCGAAGAGAGTGGAACGGTGTTTGTAGGGAATAACTTATAGGAGCGATTTTCATTAGTGGAGGAATTGAAAATGATACGAGCTGTTGGAAAGAAGAACATCCTAGCAATATTTCTTGCCTTCGTATTTCTATTTCTTGCTGCTGTCCCTGATAGTATGGCGCACCGGCGGCCTTATCGTCACCGCCATAGCAAGACGAAGCACATTGCTATCGGGACAGCCATCGGGGCCGTAGGCGGAGCGTTGATCGGCGGCAAGAAAGGCGCGCTGATCGGAGCAGGCGCGGGCGCGGGCGGCGGCTATCTTTATAATCGCCGAAGAACGCGACACCACCGACGATAACGATTTCGGATTTCGGATTGCGGAATTAATAAGCTGCGTTCGTCTTTCAATCCGCAATCCGAAATCCGAAATCGTTAGACTTCTTCCGCGCGCAAGGGGCCGGTTTCTCCGCGCAGGTTTTCGCTACGCATAACGGGCGGCTGAATCCCTATCTTTGCAAAGAGCTTTTTCTTTATCAGGTCGTCATAAAGACGCCACTTCATCCGCACCAGGTCATCATCTTTTATAGCGGCGAGAAACCCTATCGGTATCTCGAAGCCGCCCGCGCCCCTTCGGCCCCCGCCGTAGTAGCGACCGGTTTCGGTTGCCCCGAGCGCTTCTTTCAAAAACTCGTCCGGGTTGAGCGTGACCTTGCTGGTTCGCATAGAGCCTACGACCATCTCGCGGTCGCCTTTGATTATTATCCCGTAAGCTATGGCCGTGTGTATATTCTCCTCGGTCAACAGAAAGTCCGCCGCTTGCGGGATGGAATCGCGGTCCTCGCTCCTGATATAGCCGACGCCTGAGATCGAATAGCTCTCGCGCACTTCTCGGTTCTCAAGCGCGAGGCGTATCACATCCATCACCTGTTTGGACCGCTTGACCGACAATATGTCTTCCAGCAGCGAGTGATCCGTAAAACGTGTGAGGAAAGTTCCGGCCTCCATCTCTTCTTCGCGCGCGCGGACCAGCCCCGACGTCTCGCTGCGTATCCCGTGCATGAGCGCGGTGGCGAGCCGGACGTGCTGCACGTCACTTTTGTTCAGCTCAAGCAAGCCCTCGCGTATGTATTCGGTATAGATGGTCGCCGTCGCACCGATCTTGCGTATGTCCGTGTAGACGGCTTCTATGCGGTCCTGGCGCTCGTGGTGATCGACTATGACGAGAGGCTTCACGCCGACGGCGGTGAAGCGGTCGGTCAGCGAAGCGGTCGTCCCCTGGTTATCGACAAAGACCGTGCCTCTGTATTGCGAAAGGTCCGAGGTCTCACCGTGCCGCACAAGCTCTATGTCCGTCAGCTGCACGAGCGCGAGGTTCTCTTGATGAGAGATGCGCCCTTCGTAAACAATGTCGCAATCTATGCCGTAGCGCGCGGCTATCATCTTGTGCGCCCAGGCCGAGCTTATGGCGTCCGGGTCGGGGTAATCCTGCATGACTATGGCGTGGCGCTCGCCCCTATGTTCTTCAAGCAGCGAGGCAAGCTCGGCGGCCTTGCTCATCGGGCGAACGTCGCCCGTCTTCCCGCCTACTTCCGCAAGTGGTTTGCGTTCTCTCGACATGGCGGTTTCTCCTTTTCGGTCAACTCAAATAGCGCGGCTTCCCCATACTTCCGCCTCATCCGCTCAGGTTAACAGCCTAGATTGTAGCGTTACAACAAGCTTGACACAACAGCAGTCCTTATCGAGAATCTTGCCATCGAGCGGGTTACATTTCAAAAACCTTCGGCCTTATGTGAAACTTTGAGCGAGAACGGGCAGGGGGCAATGGGAATCAATGCTAAAGCAAGAAGAGTTTGACAGCTTTGTCGAGAACTATAATGCCGACTACCTGTATCTTCTAATGCGCCAAGATGAGCGGCGTGTAGCTGCGCGACTGCGCAGCAATGGTCGGGCCGAAAATCATTTATGGGTTTGTTCTAAGACGGGCACCCTTCTTCAACTCTTTCGAGCACCAATAATATCTTGAGCAACTTATTATCCGTTATCCTGTCGTCACTCATCAGGTCCATGATCCTCAGCAGCTTTTGCTTTGTAGTCAAGCGCCTCAAATCCTCAAGCCTCGACTCTTTCAATTCGACGGCGGCTTGGAGTTTATCTTCTGCAACGTGGCGGGCGTCTTTAATGAGCTTTATATAATCCTTGAACTTAAAGACGCGCGCCTGGTGCGGGACGGAAGCTTCGTACGTTTTGAAGCCGCCGTAAAATGTCCTCTGAACTGCGGGCAGGCTCACCACGTTTCCCGCCATCGGCGCGGGCGGGCTTACAGCAACCATTGACCGAGAAGGGCGGCGGGATTTCTGCATCAACTCGTCCAACGTTTCGCGCATCTCCGGGTAGTCCGCCGCGTAAGGGGAGGCGGCAGCGGCGCGGGCAACGCTGAGAGCTTCATCCAGGCGGCCCACCTCGCCCAGCTCCACCGCAAGGCTGTTCATAAACTTGTAATAAAAGACCGGATACCTTGAGCTGATCATAATGAACATCGGCTTCACTTTTATCAGGTCGTCCAGCACGCCGTTATGGTCGCCGTCTACGCTCTTTGTAACCGCGCTCATCCAATGGGCCTGCGCGACGGTCATTATGTTAGGCTGTTTGCTTATCGCCTCCGCGCGAATGGTCTCAGCATAAAACCGTAAAGCGGATTCATTGTCACCCGTCTCGTAAGAGAATGTGCCCAGAGAGAGCAGCGCCCTTGCCTGGTAGACGAGCGGGGCTCGGTCTGCGACCCTTTCCATCAGAGTGCGCGCCTGGTCAATCCTGCCTTCTCGCTTAACCGATAACGCCTGATAGTATAAGGCGATCTCATCGTAACTGCCGTCCAGGTTAAATAAAAGTTGACTGGCCTGTTGGATTATCGCTTTCCGGCGAAGGTAATACGCGTTATCCGCGATGAAAACAAGCTGTTCGGCAAGGTCGTTCCGGGATTGAGCAGAATTGCAACCTTTGATTATCTCCAGGGCGATTTGTTGGTAGAATGCGCCTTGATTGGTTGTCTTATAAAAATCAAGTAACCGCTTAAAGGAGGAACGGCCCGTGAAAAAAAGATTATTGTTAGCGGCTGTCTGCATACTGACTCTCCCAATCTGGTTTTCACCTAACGTGGGTGATAAATCGATGGGTTCGGCTCCATTTGCTGCGGTCGCGCTTGCCGGGCACATACCGGTCGCCGGTGTCTACTGTGAGGGGACTCCCCCATATTGCGGGCACCCGGTAGACGGTGTGAAAAGAATCAGCTATGAAGGAGATGATGTTTTCTATCACGATGATTCTCTTACAGGTTCGAGCCGCAACGTTGCCTCAGCCACACTAGTAATAGTTATCGCTCTCATGATGTGGGCCCGATCACGAGCATAGCCTCGGTCGATCTAAGCTCACATTATTAAGCAGTGTTTTTACAACCGCCCGGACTATAGGCGGCTAAGGGAATTTGTGTCTCCTCAGCGAGCGAAATTCTACTACATATGCGCGCTCATTGCACTAGAAATGTAGTTGCGATTTTCTAGCGGCCGTCATTATTTTGTGCGCGGTAAGGAGACGGCTCAACGATTGCGCGAAAGCAACTGCTTTGCGACCAACCAGATGAAGACCGTGTTGCCTATAAGGTAGCGTCGCCACAAACGGCGCGGCTCCCTGGCAAATCGATGCAGCCACTCAAGCCCGGCCCGCTGCATCCAGGCGGGCGCGCGCCTCTGCACGCCGCTCAGGTGATCGAAGCTTCCCCCGACGCCTAGCGCAAAGCGCGCGCCGGTCGATTTAAGATGCCGGCTTATCCAGTCCTCCTGCCTGGGCGACCCAAGGGCTACAAACAGCAGGTCGGCTTTGCTTCGCTTTATCTGTTGGGCAATCTCAGGCTCCTCGGACTCGTCGAAATAGCCGTTGCGATGACCTGCCACGCGCAGGTCTGGAAACCGCTCGGTGAAATATTTGACCACGCCTCGGACGCTTCGCTCTTGCGCGCCGAAAAAATAGACCGACAGCCCTCGACCGGCGGCGTAACCGATGAGCCGCTCGAACAAATCTATGCCCGTGACTCGCTGCTTGAGCGGGTCGCCGACGAGCCTCGAAGCCCACACCACAGACATGCCGTCGGCCGTCACAAGCGAGGCCTTTGCCAGACGGTCGCGCAACTCAGAGTCGCGGCGGGCGGCCACGACCTTTGCTGCATTGACTACGGTCATGTAGTGCGAGCCGCCGCCCGCGATCAACTCGTCTATGCGCGCGAGCGTTTCGTCTTCGCTCAGGTTATCAACATAGACTCCCGCGACGTTGACGCGACGCTTCATAGCTCCGCCGGTTCGTTCTCAGATTCGAGGTTTATCTGCTCGCGAATCAAGTACGTCGGTTTGTTTTGCGATTCGTGGTAGGTGCGAACGATCATCTCGGCCAACAGCCCCATGAAGATAAACTGTATGCCCATTCCGAACATGATCATTGCGAAAGTGGCGAGCGGCATGCGGTTGAGGTGTATGTCGTGAACGAACCGCAAAAACAGGGCCAGCATCAGCGTGATGATGGAGACTACGAGGCAGATCAGCCCGGCCGAGCCAAACAGGTAAAGCGGCTTCGTAAGATAGCTCGACATGAACTTTATTGTGATCAGATCGAAGACCACCTTGACCGTGCGCGACAGCCCGTATTTGGAAGATCCCGCGTGGCGCGCGTGGTGTGTGACGGGTATCTCTGCGACTCGCGCGCCCGCCCAGTTCGCGTAGATCGGAATAAAGCGGTGCATCTCGCCGTAGAGCTTCACGTCCGTAAGCACGTCGCGGCGGTATGCCTTCAGGCTGCAACCGTAGTCGTGAAGCCTCACGCCGGTTATATAGGAGATCAAGCGATTAGCCATCATCGAAGGTATGCGGCGCGTGAGCCATTTGTCTTTGCGGTCCTTGCGCCAGCCCGATACCACGTCATAGCCCTGGTCCAGTTTTTCAAGCAATCTGTAGATGTCTTCCGGGTCGTTTTGCAAATCCGCATCCATAGGGATGAGGATATCGCCGCGCGCATGGTCTATGCCCGCGCTCATCGCCGCGGTCTGCCCGTAATTGCGGCGCAGGGCTATGACGCGCACGCGCCGGTCGCGCTCCGCGATGCGGCGCAGATGCTTGAGGCTGCCGTCGGTCGAGCCGTCATCGACGTAGATCACTTCGAAGCTGCGGCCCAGTTGCTCAAGCGACAGGGTGAGCTTCTGATTGAGCGGCTCGATATTATCCTCCTCGTTGAAGACGGGCAGGAATACGGAGATTTCGGGCCTCGTAGGATCGCTTTCAATCTGCTTGACGGTTTTTAATCGGTATTCTTTCATGGCCTGTCGAGTGTCTGCCCTTTACAAAAGTCTAAAGGGGCTAGCTGCGGGCGAGCGGCCTCCAGTTCAAAAATAGTAGCCCTGCAAGACGATGAAAAGCAAATCCCATCTCACCGCCGCAGACACAGAGAACGCGGAGGATGCACAGAGAAAAACTCTGCGCCCGCTCTGTGTTCTCTGTGTCTCTGCGGTGAGATCCGTTGTTTTTTCATAATCTAGGGCCGTCTCTTAAACCATTCGGCAAATTTCTCTATCCCGGCTTCGATCTTTGTCTTCGGGTCATAGCCTAAAAGCCTGCGGGCTTTGCTTACGTCGGCGTAGGTCACGGGCACGTCGCCCGGCTGCGGCGGCTGGCGGTCGATGACGGCCTGGCGGTCGAGCGCGTGTTCGAGGAGTTCTATCAATTTGCCAAGCTCGGTGGTTTCCGATTCGCCCAGATTAATTATTTCAAACCGGCTTTGATCGTAATTGAGCGCGGCCACGACGCCTGAAATGATGTCGTCGATATAAGTGTAATCGCGGCGGGTCGTGCCGTCTCCGAAAACGGGGATGGCTCGGCCTTCGGTTATCAAGCGCGCGAATTTATGTATGGCAAGATCGGGACGCTGGCGCGCGCCGTAAACGGTGAAGAACCGCAAGCAGACGACGCGAATCCCGAACAGGTGGCTGTAGACGTGACAGGCCGCTTCGCCCGCGATCTTCGTCGCGGCGTAAGGCGAGATGGGTTGGGCGATAGTGTCGTTTTCAGAGAAAGGGACGCTCGAATTGACTCCGTAAACAGAGCTTGATGAGCCGAAGACGAAACGCTCGACGTCGTAACGTTTCGCGGCCTCAAGCAATACGTATGTGCCGTGCACGTTCGTCTGCTCGTAGGCAAGCGGGCGCTCAAGCGAAGGGCGCACACCTGCTCGCGCCGCAAGGTGAGCTACCGCGTCGAACTTTGACCGCGCGAATAGTTCATCAATCGCCTGCGCGTCCGAGATGTCTGCTTCGACTAACTCGAAATCCTTGCGGTCAAGATGGGCGCTCACGTTCGCGCGCTTTATCGCCGCGTCATAAAAATCGTTAAAGTTGTTGACGACCGCCACCTTGTTGCCTGCCTCAAGCAAACGCTCGACGAGATGGCTGCCGATGAAGCCCGCCCCGCCTGTAACAAGAATTCTTGCCATATTGAAATTTGAGATTATAACACGATTTCAATGGCCGAGCAGGAGAGCATCGCCCGCCATCGTGACAAACAGTATGATGCTCACGAACGCGTTCGTAGTGAAAAACGCCGCGTTGAGTCTGGACAGATCATCAGCTTTGACGATGCTGTGCTGGTATAGGAGCAGCGCGGCCGTGGCCGCAACGCCTATGATCCCCATCCACCCGAGCCCTGCTGCGCGAAAGAAGAGCAGCAGCGAGATGAACATCAGCGCGTGGACCGCGCGAGCTATCCAAAGCGCACGCCGTATGCCGAATCGTTCCGGTATCGAGTGGAGCCCTGCCCGGCGGTCGAAATCATAATCCTGGCAGGCGTAAAGAATGTCGAACCCGGCGGTCCATAACATCACCGAAAGCGACAACAGTACAGGAGCCAGTGTGAGACGGCCTTGGATCGCTATCCACGCGCCCGACGGGGCTATGGCGAGACACCACCCCAGAATCAAGTGAGAGAAGGCCGTGAACCGCTTCGTGTAGGAGTACGCGAGAATCGAGCCTAGCGCGATTGGCGATAAGATGAGCGTCAGACGGTTGAGCTGAGAGGCTGCTAATAAGAAGAGCGCGGCGGACGCCAGAGTGAATATCCATGCGAAGCGCAGGTCGAGCAGCCCCGCCGGCAGCGCGCGGTTAGCCGTGCGCGGGTTGGCAGCGTCTATGCGGCGGTCTGCGATTCGATTGAATGCCATTGCGGCCGAGCGCGCGCCTAACATCGCAAGCGTTATCCAGGCGAGCTTTGAAATCCAAAAACCGGCGGTCTGCGGCGGAAGATCGCGCGCGGCGAGCGTCGCGCCTAACAGTGCAAAGGGGAGCGCAAACAGGGTGTGCTCGATCTTAATCATTTCGAGCGTGATTCGAAGGCGGCTGCTTATCGTCTGTTTTGTTTGTTCCATCTCAGTCAAAGCAATTTCAAATTTCAAATTTGCATGGCGGATGATGCGCTTTCGCGCGCCGCGATTTGAAATATTATATGTCTCCCTGCCACACGGTCTCTTGCGAGTGCGCAAGCCCCAGGTGATCCATAACGCGATAAACGAAATGATCTACGAGCGTGATTATATCCGCCGGACGGTGATAAAAAGCGGGCATGGCGGGAACGATCATCGCGCCCGCCTGACGCAGACGCAGCATGTTCTCCAGGTGTATGCTCGACAGCGGCGTCTCGCGCGGCACAAGGACAAGCTTGCGCCCTTCTTTCAAACAGACATCGGCTGCTCGATGAAGCAGGTTGCGACACGAGCCCGAAGCCAGCACCCCGAGCGTTGAAGCAGAGCAGGGAATAATGACCATCGCGTCTACGGGGTACGAGCCTGATGCGATGGTCGCGCCGATGTCGCCGGGATGAAAGACTTTGGTCTTAACCGATGGGCGACCCAGAAGCTCTGCTACCATCTGCTCGGCGTCGCCCGTAGCCGGTATGTCCAGCTCGTCGCTGATGACGCGGCGACCGGGGCCGCTGACGACCAGATTGATCTGGCGCACCTCATCGCTCGCTTCAAGCTGCACGAGAAGCCGCTGCGCGTAGATGGCGCCGCTTGCGCCGCTTATTCCGACAATTATCGATTTCACCAACGGTATTTTAGCCAGAGGTTCAACGAGCGGCAAGAAACCTGCTCTCTCAACTCGGTAAACTTTTGCCACAGCCGGTTCTTTCCAGGCTAGCGCGGTTGTCGACCGGGCGGGCTAATGCTATACTAGCGCTGTTAGCAAAACTACAAGTTATATAATAAACAATCCTTTTGTCCCGCTTTCTCGGACGCTGTGAATCCAGGCCAAAAACATACCTGCGGGACACCCTTTTTATATCTCGCGGGCAGATTCAATATTCAGGTGAACGAGCATGGAGAATCCACTGTGTCTTAACGGCCAGAAGGGCTGTCTGACCCTGTATGGCGACGGGCTTAATGAACGGTTAAATGGGAGGAAGCCCCGACTGTTTGAAGCGAATCAGATAATCTATAACATCGGCGACGAAGCACGCAGCGTCTATTATCTGCGCAGCGGTCTTGTGAAGCTGAGCACGATTTCAGAATCGGGCAAGGAAATAATTCTAGATGTCTACAGAACCGGCGAAGTCTTCGGGGAGTTGTGCCTGTACCTGACTAAGCGGGCTTATATGGCCGTCGCTATGGAGCCGTGCGAGACAGTCGAGCTTAGACCCGACGAGTTCTTTGCGATGCTTTACGAGGGCAGAGAACCCCTTTATGACTTATTGCAATCTTTGCTCAAGCGGCTTGCTCGATCTTACGACCTGATCCGAGAGATATCATTCGACACTGTTTCTGTGCGGCTCGCAAAGCTATTGCTCAGGCTGGCAGACGATATTGGCGAACAGTCTCAACACGGCGTGGAGTTGTCACACTTTATCAGCCAGGAAGAGTTGTCGCAGATAGTACTGGCGCGGCGCGAAGTGGTTTCTATGGCGCTCGGCCGTTTGCGCGAGCGGGGGCTGGTCAATTACAACAGGAAAGGTCGGCTCACAATACACACGACGGCCTTGAAGGCATACCTGGAAGCCAGGCCGGAACCGAACTACAGAGCGCAATAAGAAGTCAAAAAAAGCAGCGTCGCCGCCGGATAAAACCGCGAATCCTGTGGAGTGCTTTCTGTCGCCGCACTCCAAAATAGGCAGGCACCTCTACAAGCCGTTATAAAGACGGCGGCTACAATCTTATTTTTGCGTTGTAGTCGTAGTAGACGACTTCGGTCCTGACCTGGGAGAGAAGCGCCGTGCCTTCGAGCTTGCGCGGCAGGCCATCCCGTTTGCCGACCCAGACCTTCGCCGCAAAGGGCTGCAACTGGTCGTGCGCGCCCCTGCGCGCCGGGATGTGCGGAAGGCTTACTTCAAAGACTTCCGACACCACGCCGCCGAACTCTTCTTCGCCTACCAGTTTGATTTCAACCGCAGAGCTTATGTATGTTTCGAGCTTCTTGGGGTCGAGCAATCCCGTTATGTCCGTGGACTGTGGAGCCTTTTTCCAACTGCCGTCAGGAAATTTTCTATACAGATCAGAGCCGATGATTTTGACTTCCAGACGGTCGTTGACGACATGGAATCGGTCGGGCAGGACGGCCGTCACTTTGCTTTCAATAGTCCCTTCTCGCTTGCGATCTGACAGCATGCTTGCTCGAAACGTCTTGACCGCTCCCAGGTTGCGAAAAGCTTTAGTGAGCAAACCGAGCGATTGGTCTCGCTGCGCCTGGTCTCGCTCGCGGGATTGGTCTTGTTCGCGGGTGTCGGCCTTTTCGCTCACCTGCGGCGCGGCGGGCGAATTATCTTCGGGGATTTTAGCGCAGGCGCTCGCAACAAGAGCGAATGCCAGGATGATAGCTAGTCTATTCATAATCGCCTCAAGGGTTGTTTGCGGATGAGCGAATCAATTTATTCAACTCGCTCACCCGCAAACGGCCAATCGAATTACTCAAGATCGTTCGGGTTGTTAAACAGCGCCGAAAGTTTCAAGCTGCCGTGCCCGCACTGCGGGAATTGAACAGTGCCTGACGGCGGCGTGAACTGCATACACCTTGCCTGGTCTATCGTATTGCAGTTGGGGTTTATCCCGTTTAATGTCGAAGCCGTATCATCAGGCGGAAACAGCACCAGCGAGCTGAGGAAGGCGATCAACGAATTCTGACTGGCTGCATTCATTTCGACGAAATGGTTTCTTGCCGTCTGCGCCTCTCCGCCGTGACGCAGGATCACCTCTTTAAGGTTATGGCTGCGCCCGTCGTGTCCGTAAGGCGCAGTGCTGCCGACGCCGTGCAGCGCCATGGTGAGGAACTGCGTCCTGACCGAGCCGTCATAGTTTATCTCGTGGAAGTTCGGCCCCAGGTCATGTCGCTTGAAATCGGTGAAGATGTTCTCTACGGTGAATTGATTAAAGTTCGGCACCTTCAGCGTGGGATGAGGCGGCGGGTCATCGACTTCGTGGAACAGCGCCGTGTGCGTCGAGAAGAGATGATTGAACGGGTTTCCGAGCGTAGGATTGAATGCCGTTGTGAACGTCGCCACGCGGCGGTCGCGCTCGATTTGCAAATCGGGTATGTGGCAGGTGGCGCAGCCTATGCTGATGAAAATCGCCTTCCCGTTGGCCGCGCTTATGTCGGGCTGATATGTGCCCGCCGCAAAGTAGTTGAGCAGGTAGTGCTCCTCGAAGTCTACTATGCTCGTGGGTATCTCGTTCGCCACGCCGTCGTTGTCCAGGTCATCATTGGGGTTGTTGGTAGGCGCGGGAGTGATCTCATCTAGCGCGCCGTTTAAGACCATCCCCGATGGCGTGGTCACAATCGCGCCGTTTGCCGCCGCCGTCGTGTCCGGGTCTACGGCCTGAAGCCCCATCTCATCCTGGAAAGCTCCTACGACGAACTCGCGTATCGAGATGGTCGCGCCGTGGAGGAAGAATGGGCGCACGCGCAGGCTAGGCGTATCAATCCCCTGGACCTCTGAGTAGTCAACGGTGCCGTCGGGGAAGGCCGTTATCTTCCCATAACTGATCCCTTTGGCTTCGAGTTCTACGTCGATTGCGTGGCCTGTATCGTGAGCTTGAGTGATGGCGTCAGTTCTGATTTTTCTCAGCCTGGCGGTTATCTCGTCTGCTAACATCTCTTTCAACCCCAGCCCGAACAGGTGTGGCGCATCGCGGCTGTCGGGCCTGGTGACGACATCGCTGCCGAAGCCTGCTGACCCTCGCGGGCGCGCGTGACATATGGCGCAGCTATCGCCCAGCCCTGCGCCCAGATTCGGTTTGGCGTGAATGTCATTGAGGCCCGGTCCTAAGCCGTCATTGAACATCGGCCCCTGGCCTTGCGATCTGGCGAATTTACGATGAAAGACCTGGCGGCCCCTGCGTATAGATCGGAACGGGTCACGGTTGATAATAAACAGCGAGGAGCCGGGCGTGTTGATAGTGCCTCTGCCGGCCCCGACCTGCTGGGGGAATGACTTGCATATGCCCTGATCGGCGGAATTCGGTGTCCTGGTTATGTCAACAAGTTGTGCCAGCGCGGGGATGCTCATCAGCGCAATTGCCGTGAAGAACACCCCGAAAGCAATCAACTTTGACCGCTTGTTTGCACTCATTTGTAATTCCTCCTTATGACAAAACTGAAGTCCTCAGGCTTAAAGCCGCAACTCGGCCCTTACGGCTGTGATCTGTCACAGCCGCATCGCAGATAAAGTTTCGCTGTAGACAGACTTCCCCGCTCGAATCAGCCGTCACGGTTCATAGTTCTTTATATCGAGGGAAGATATTGGCCTGATTTCAGGCCAAAGCGGACAGCCTCTCTTCGGTTAAGTGCGCGTCCTTTGTTGCCGTGAACGTTACTTTTAGGGATACGAATAGATCCTATTCTCGAAACTTGATATTGCCATTTCCCCGGTTCGTACAGGCATGGCTTACTTTAAAAGCTAAGCGGTGATCGAACAGGCAGACAAAGACTTGAATCGTCTGCCTGCCAGAGCTTCGAGCTGCCTCGACATTCTCTACGAAAGCCCCGACTCTGTATGTTATCCAGGTAACAAATAGAAGAAATCTTCAGATTATTCGTAACGGAGGGATTCAATCGGGTCCATGCGCGAAGCTCTGAAGGCGGGCCAGAAGCCGCTTATCAGGCCTACGAAGATGAGGATGCCCGTCGCCGTCAACAGCACGTCGGTCGAAAGCATGAGGTGTATGTCCGTGCGGCCCGAGGCGTCTTCGAGCAAGTCTGCTAAAAACGGTCGCGCGCCGACAACTGCGGCCAGTATGTAAGACAACACAACGCCCACGATGCCGCCGAGGAATGTAATCACCAGTCCTTCGAGCAAGAACTGAAAGAGTATGTGGCGGCGGCGCGCGCCCAATGCCTTGCGTATCCCGATCTCGCGCGTGCGCTCGGTGACGGAGACGAGCATGATGTTCATCACGCCGACCCCGCCGATCATCAAGGTCAGCGTCCCTATAAAGCTCAAGACCAGCTTCAGCCCGTCCGTGATTCCGCCGATGATCTTCTTAATCTCTACCGAGCCGTGAAGCTGAATGGCGCGCTCGTCGCGCGGGTCAAAATCGTGGCGCGCGGCCAGCGTCTCTTTGATCTGCTTGAGCGCCTGTTCCTGTTTTGAAGTATCGATGATCTGCACTACCAGGTTGTCAACATAATCTTGATAGAAAAGCTGGTTGACGGTCGTATAGGGGATGAAGACGCAGTATTTGTCGGGCGAATAATAAGACGACATCTGCACCTTGTTGACCATCACGCCGATCACTTCGAACGACAGCCCCTTTATGCGAATCGATTCCCCGACTGCGGGGTTGTTGCCGAAAAGCTTTCGCGCGACTTCTGTCCCGAGAAAGACCACGCGCTTTCGCTTTTCCGTGTCTTCCGCGTCGATGAAGCGGCCCGTCTCGGCAACCTCATTTCGCATCAGCCCGTATTCGGGAGCGACGCCACGCAACGTTGCCGAAGTCTGTTTGTTGCCGTAAGCCAGCGGCATGCCTTCGACGTATTCGGCGCTCGCGTATTTCACCACGCCCAGTTCCTTGAGCGCCTCAACGTCATCTTCTTTCAAGCGAATCCTGCGGCCCGCGCGCTCGCCGCCCGCTTGCAGGCTCGTCTGGCCGGGCCATATTACTGCCGTGCCGTCCGAAAAAGCCCCGCCCAGTCCTACCTCAAGAGACGTGTGAAACCCGTTTCCGTAAGCCATCATCAGCACGACCGTCACTATGCCCCAGCTTATGCCGAGCATAGTCAGCGCCGCGCGAAAGCGGTGGTTTATCAGCGCGTAGATGGCTTGCAGTAAAACTTCTTTCAGTAACAAGACGACTCCTGATTTCACATTTCGTATCGCAGAGCTTCGATTGGGCGAAGCTCTGCGGCGCGGCGAGCCGGATAAGTGGAAGCGAGTATGCCGATGACTACAAGCGTCGCGATTGAGAAAGCCGCCATCTGCCAGGTCGTCACCATTCCTGCGAACCGCGCGGGCAGCGGAAGCATATTCACCAGGCTGCAAAGCCCCAGCCCCAGCCCCAATCCTATCGCCCCGCTCAACAGGGTTAAAAACAGTCCTTCGCTAAGAAACTGCCATTGAATGTTGCTCGCAGTTGCGCCCAGCGCCTTGCGCACGCCTATCTCGCGCGTGCGTTCCTTTACGGCTATGAGCATGATGTTCATCACGCCGATGCCGCCGAGCGCGAGCGTGATGATGCTGACGGCGAGAAAGAATTCCTTCATCGCTTTTATCACTTTGTCGAACATCACGGATGAGATGGCCGTGTTCCAGATCGAAAGCGCCTCGACGTCTTTCTCGTCAAAACCGTGTTTCGGGCCGAGTATGGAACGTATCTCCACTTCGATCGGGGTCATCCCGTTGAGCCAGCGTTTGCTCCCCCCGCTGAGCGCGTCGCCCATCTGCTCGGCCACGCTGTCATACGGCGCGGCGATAATCGTAGAGAGCGAATCGGGCGTGTCGAGGTTGCCGCGCAGCGGGAAATCTTTTTTCATCGTCTCGTAAGGCACGAACAACCGCCCGTTGTCCGCGCCCGTGTAGTTAGAATCCTGTTCCTTTTTGCGCATCTTACCGATGACCGTGTAAGGGATGCCGTTGACTTGAATCTGGCTCCCCACGGGGTCGCGGTCCGCGAATAACTGTTTCGACGCGTCGTACCCTATGACGGCGACGCGGCGCACCTGTTCGTTGTCGACCTCGGTGAGCAAACGGCCTCGCTCGACCTCGACGGTTCGGATGTTTTGATAGATGGGCCAGATGCCGCTGATGCCGACTGAGCTTGCGTTGAACGCGCTTTTCGCCTTGACCCCTGACATCAATTCCGGGCTGATGAACTCAAGCATCCGCGATCTCTCTTTGAGCTTATAGACATCGCTGATATCGAGGCGGATGATGCGCCCGGCGCGCTCGCCGCCCGCCTGCATGCTCGTGCGGCCGTTTCGTATGATCAAGATATTTTTGCCAAGCTCTTTCATCACATGCTCGTTGCCGCGCCGGAACCCTTCGCCCATAGACGACAGCAGAACTATCGAGATGACTCCCCAGACGATCCCAAACATCGTCAAAAAGCTGCGCAGCTTATTGGCTGTCAGATTCGCCCAGGTTTGTCGAAAAAGCTCTTTCATAAAGCAGGGGCCGCTATTGAAGAATAATTTGCTGGCCTTCGATCAGTCCTTCGACAACTTCTGTGCGGCTGCCGTTGCTCACGCCGACTTTGATCTGTTTCTTTTCGCGGCCCTTGTCAGAGGCGGGCGCAGGAACATCGACCGAAGCATTGCGCTGCGCGTCATAAGTGATCGCGCTTTCGGGGACGATCAATACGGCCTTGCGCTCTTCGAGTATTATCTCGGCGTTCGCCGTCATGTTCGCGCTCAGCTCGCCGCCGGGATTGTTGATCGAAACCTTGACCTCGAAGCTGACGACGTTATCTTTTTCGGCGCCCATCGGAGAGATCTCTGTCACTTGCCCGTTGAACTCGCGCCCTTTGAACGTCTCTACTTTTATGCGAGCCGGCTGGCCGAGCCGAACATTTCCTATGTCGGCTTCATCCACTTTGCCGCGAACGTAAACCTGGCTGATGTCGCCAAGCACCATCACCAGAGTCGCGGCCGAACCCATATTCAAGATGGACGAGACGGGGCTGCCTATCTCGACATCGCGCGACAAGACCATGCCTCGAATAGGCGAGCGAATAGTCGCGTTGTTTAATTCCTCTTCTGCGCGCTCGACCGCCGCGCGCGATTGCGCGACCTCGGCTTCGGCCTGAGAAATGCGCGCTGTCGAGACGCTCAATTGCGAGCGCGAGACGTGCTGGCGATTCTCTGCCTGCTCAAGCGAGCGCTGCGCGTCGTCCAGTTCTTGATGCGAGATCAAGCCGCCTTTAAAAAGCTTATCCACGCGCTCGACGTTGCGGGTGGCAAAGTTGACGTCAGGGCTTTCGGCCTCGACCCTGTTCTTTTCATATTCCGCCTGGGCCGCTCTGTGATTCGACTGAGCGCCGAGCAATGCCGCGCGCGCTTCGCGGAGCCTGGCGGCGAGGTTCTCTTTATCAAGCTCGGCAAGCACCTGGCCCTCCGTCACCATATCGCCCGCTTTGACGCGAATCTCTTTGATGATGCCGTTCGCCTTTGATTTGATCTCGACCTTCGAAATAGGCTCGACGCGCCCGGTCGCCACTACGCTCCGCGCAAGGTCGCCGCGCTCTACTGCGGTCAATCGCGAAGGGTTGATCTCGGCCCTTGTCCCGGACATAGCCGCGTAGCCGTAAGCGACCGCCGCGATCACCGCTAAAATCAATACAGACACAATGAGATACTTACGAGATTTTTTTCTCGCCATAATTAACCCCCGGCCTACCGAGTAAACCTTTGAAATGATTGTTTGTCTACCGTTCATACGGAACTCCGTATCGGTTGGTTCCCGAAATATCCTTACAGCTTTCAGCGCGCGAAATCCGGAGTAAAACCGTTAATCGCGGTCAAAGAGTTCGTACAAACTTATCCATTGATGATTACGCAGGAGATGCGCCAAGGAGTGCATAATATTGAACGCATCAATATGGGCAGAGACCAGCGGATCGGCAATAGAAATGAAATTATCAGAAGGCGATTAATGTTTCTGAATCCGCATAGCGTGATTATCTAAGCCGAACGCATTTTGTCCGTTGCGAGAGCAACGCGGTCTAAAAGCTCGGCCTCGTCGAGCGTCTTCACCTGCTGGCCGTCGAATAAGATGCGGCCCGCGACCATCGTCAACAAAACATCCGAAGACGCGACGCTAAATATAATAGCCGCCGCCGGGTCGTGAAGCGGCGCATTATGAGTTCGCGAGAGGTCAATTGCTATTAGATCGGCCTGCTTGTTTGCTTCAAGCGAGCCTATCTCGCGCGCAAGCCCTAACGCCCGCGCGCCGTCTAAAGTCATGAGCTTGAGCGCGAGGTCGGCTGTTGGCCAGTTGAAATCGCGGTGCCGAGCGCGATGGATGAGACAACTGAATCGCGCTTCATCAAGCAGGTCGCAACGATTGTTTGATGCCACGCTGTCAGTTCCCAGACCTACGCTTATCCTTGAGTCCAACATCTCGGCAAGTGGGGCGATGCCGTGGCCGAGCTTCGCATTGGACTTAGGGCAGTGAGCCACGCGCGAGCCGCTGCGGGCTATCGAAGCTATGTCACGACTATCAACAGTGATTGCGTGGACAAGCAACGGCGCGCATTCAAGCACGCCGAGCGAGTCGAGGTATTGAATCGTTGACACGCCCGGAGCGCGCCACTCGATTCCGCGCGCGGCCAGCCCTCGCGCGAAATCGCCTTCGCCCGCGAGCAACAACTGGCGTTCGGCTTCGGATTCGGCAGCGTGTATGCACATATCGAGCGATTCGCGGGCTGCGTACTGGCTCACCTGGCGAAACAGATCGCCAGAGACGGTGTAAGGCGCGTGAGGAGAGACGCCTGCTCGCACTCGCGCATTCTCTCGACTGCGCATCTCATCGACTTTGGCTTTCAAACCTTCGAAGCTGTCGCTAGCGACTTTGGAGTCGGGGCCAAAGACTTCGCGATAAGCGATGCCGCGAAGTCCGCTCGTAAGCAGCGCGTCGAAAGCGGCGCTTGAATCTCCCGTATCGGCGAGCGTCGTTATTCCCGCCCGTATCGCTTCGGCTGCGCCAAGCAGGGCAGACGATTTTAAATCGTCAATCGTGAGCTGCTCGTACTTGGTTCGCGTCAGCTTCAATATCCAATCTCGAAACGCGAGGTCTTCGAGAAAGCCTCGCATCAAGGTAAGCTCAAGGTGGCTGTGAGTGTTCACAAGGCCGGGCAAGACCGCCGCCCGTTTAAAGTTTGTGCGATCAGCTTGTGTGAACTCCGCGCGAGTTTCCAACTCTGACTGCGCGCCGACAAAAACTATGCGGTCATCACTGACGACGACCGCGCCATCCTTGATGGGCGGCGAGCTTACTGGCAGGACCCATTCCGCGTTGTAGATATGCATATAATTCAGCTCGAATGATCACTGATTTCCGACGAAAACATTTCCGTCTTTCATCACGAACTTTACTCGCTCGATAGCTTTGAAATCTTTGACCGGGTCTTCATCCACAGCGATTATATCTGCAAAGCTGCCTGCCTTGTCGAGACAGCGGCTAGGCAAAAACCGGAACCTGTAGACAGGGGTAATTTCAGAAGCTAGAATCAATGCGGTGCATTCGATGATACCGGTCAAAATAAAATGTTATTGCCTGGCAATTGTCGCGCTTACTCTGTGGCTCGGCGGCTTTGGTTGCGCGTTATGTTGCGCGGGCCAGATGACAGAATCTTGCTGTCCCGATCAAATAAATAGATGTCAGGTGACTTCTTCAGAAGCCGAGCGCGGCGAAAGCAGTTGCTGTGCAAAGCAGCAAAGCTGTAACGATTCAACAGATGCCATCACACAACCGGAGGGCGTGAAAGCTTGTAATCTTTTCCATGAACGGACGCCCAGCTTCGTAGCTTCATCGCAGGTAGCAGATAATTCAATTGCCGAAATAAACGGACCGCAAATCGTTTCTTTAAGCGTCCTGAGTGCGTCGCGGTTTGTCACTCCTTCTCTGCCGCATAATCGAAGCGGAACTTATCTTCTTTGTACGCTCCTGATTTAGAGTCAAACCCTCCAAAAATCACGCAGCAAATCGGCCAGTAAACCTGTTAACTGGTCGAGGCATTCGACTCTAAACAAATTGGAGAAAGACAATGAAGAAATACTTTGTGACAACATTCGCTTTACTGGTTCTGTTGATTGCAAACGCCGGCGACGGGCGAGCCGAGATCAATCAGGTTCAAATGAAGATCGCAGGCTACCTCTGCGGCAACTGAGTGTACAACATCAAGAAGGCCGTGAGCCGTCTCGATTTTGCGCCAAAGATAGATGACATCAAAGTCACAGACATCAAGCGCGGGCTTGGCGTCTTTACCCCGAAACCTGATAAACCAGTTTCATATGCCGCGCTCAAAGCGGCGCTCAAGAAAGCAGGCTACGCGCTCGCGTCGGCTGAGATAACCGTCACAGGCAGGCTCGTGCGCGAAGGCGTTGATTTATGGCTGGTGGTCGATTCTTCGAAACAACGCTTTGCAATCGAAGGGAGATTATCTGATCGGTTTTCTGAGGATAAGGAAATAGCCTCACGCATTGAGGTCACAGGCGACTGGCAAACATTGGGGACGGGCATGGACGCGCGAGAAGTTATTCGCCCGAGTTCTATAAAAAAACTCGCAACCGATCCGCGCAATAAAGATGAAAAGGTAGACGAGCTTTCAGCTATAGAGGTTTCGCTTGAAGGAACAAGCGGCGAGACGGGTATGCCGCTTGCGCCCGTGCGGACGACCAGCCCCGGACTAACCGTGTACAAGGGCGGCGCAATCACGCCGCGTTACTCTTATACGAGGCAACATCTGGGCGGCTTGAAAGTAGATCGCCACAGCCTCCTGCTCGGCGTCTCTTACACGCCGACTCCAACCCTTCAGTTCGAAGCCGAGATTCCTTATCAAAGCACCCGGTTTGACGACGAAACGCAGTCCGGCTCAAGGCACGGATTAGGCAACATAACGCTCTGGGGCAAGTATCGCTTTTATCGCACGCTTGAAACTTGGGGCGACAGACAATCCGCCTTGCGGTTCGGGCTGGAATTGCCGACAGGCAAAAAGGGCGCGCCCGGCGCAGCAGAGCTTGCCGCCCCGGAGTTTGTTCGCCAGCAACTTGGCGGCATCAATGGCGGGCTGGCCGTTCACGCGGACGCGGCGTATTCACAGGCTCGACGGCGTTGGATTTATGGGGCCAACATAGAAGGCACATTCAGAAACGAGCGCGACGGATTTCGACTGGGCCATGAGCTGAGATTAAACACCGACCTTGAATATGTGTTGCTGCCCTTCAAATACCGAAGCCCCACAAAAGAGTTATTCTTGATACTTGAAACTACTACAGTGCTCAGAGGTCGAGGGCGGGCGGGCGATCAAACCGTCGCTGGGAGCAGTTCGTCAGAGTTCTCTCTCGCGCCTGCGTTGCAATACGTCGCAACCCCCAGGCTGGTGATAGAAGCGAGCTTGCAGTTTCCAGTCGCGCACAGCTCGGGGCCGCAGTCGCTTCGCACGGACAAGAATCTGCTGGTCGGCATCAGGTATTTGTACTGAACCTGGAGCATATTGGATATGAGAGTACGGAAATACGGAACATCTCACCGCAGAGACACAGAGAACACAGAGCGGGCGCAGAGAAGACGCTTCTCTCTGCGCCCCCGCCGCGTGCGAAGCACATCATCGGCCATATGTGTTCTCTGTGTCTCTGCGGTGAGTCTTCTTTTATTCCCTTATCAGCCGACTGAAGCTTTCAATCAAAAAGCGGGCGGGCAGGCTGCGCCCGAGTTTTCGCTCAAAGACTTGAAAGGCAAACGAACGCGGCTCGGCGATTACAAAGGCAAAGTTGTTTTAGTAAATATCTGGGCTACGTGGTGCGCGCCGTGTAAGGCGGAAATGCCTGAGCTGGTCAGGTGGCAAAACGAGTATAAAGATCGAGGGCTGCAAATCATCGGAGTAACTTTCCAGCCCTATCGCGCAGTCGACGTGAGAGAGGCGATCCGGCGATTCAAAATCAATTACCCGATACTGCTCGACACCGGCGAAGCCACAGACCTGTACGGTCTGATTGATGTCTTGCCGTTGACTATCGTCATAGACCGCGACGGAAATATCCGCGCCCGCATTAAAGGCATTATTGACGCGGAAGAGTTCGAGCAAAAAATAAAACCGTTGCTTGAAACGACGGGCAAGACGGCCGGGTAGAATTACACGGGCGCGTTTGAAGATTCGGTTTCCTCTTCCGGCTTTGCCCCGCGACCGGCCCACCACGTGCAGGCCGAGTAAAGCAACCTTCCTATCAATGCAGCGATCAGCACATCTCGAACTTCGCGAAACGTGGTGTTTGCGAGCAGCCACGCGATAAGGGCCAGCGTAAGCATTGAAACGTCTATGCCGAGAGGCAGTTTGAACAGCGCGGGACGCGCATCGCTTTTAAACCGCAAGACAATCAACGCCCCGCACGTGGCCGCGTAGGCAATCAGGCGGGTTATCGTGCTTATCTTGGCTGCGGAGGCAAACGTGCTCCAGAGCGTGAGCGCAAGCATTATCACGCTCGTAAATAGAATTGCCGCATACGGCGTGCGAAAACGATTGTGCGTAACTGCGAGCCAGCGCGGAAGCTCAAGCCGCTCGGCCATCGCGAAAGGCAGACGCGAGCCTGCAAGTATCAGCACGTTCAGATTCCCCGTTATCGAAACCAGCGCGCCTGCGGTGATGATTGAAGCGCCCGCCACGCCCAGGAATTGATTGCTCGCGTCGGCCAGCGGCCTCTCGGACGAGGCCAGCCCCGGAAACGTCCCTATCGCAACGACCTGAATCAAGATATAGATCACGGCGACCGCGCCTATCGCGATCAGCATCGCGACCGGAAGATTGCGTTGCGGGTTTGAGACTTCACCCGCGGGGATGACGGCCATCTCGAAACCCGTGAACGCATAGACCAGCAGCAGCACCGACTCCGAAAAAGACCCTATGTTGAGCGGCGCGGGGGCAGAAAGGTTTTCGATGTTTACAAAGAACAACCCGACCGCGATAAACAGTATGATAGGAATCAGCTTTCCTACGGCAAAGAGGTTGCTGAGGAGCGCGGCATCGCGAACGCCCATTATATTTATTGCGGTAAGCAGAACGACGATGGCTACGATGACTATTACGCGCCATGCGCCCGACCCTGAGCCCTGCCAGAAATGGCCGAGATAGTTGATGAGCAGGTTACAGTTGGCGGCGAATGCCGTGAGCCGCGCGAGCCACATCATCCACCCGACTTCAAACCCGGCTACGGGACCGAACGCATCGCGGGCATAGAGGTATGGCCCGCCCGTCGCGCGAAAACGGCTGCCCACTTCCGCAAAGCAGAGGATTATCAAGGTGACTACTATCGCGCATACGGCAAAGGCGATAATGCTGAAAGGGCCGATCAGGGCGAAGACCCTTGAAGGCATTCCGAAAATGCCCGCGCCTATGATGCCGTTTATCGCTACTGCCACAAGGTCCCACCGGCGTATTCCGCGCACGAGACGTTCTTCTGTCGGTTGAGCCATCCGTCTTTCCTTTAAGCCTGAAAGAAGCGCGGCTATATTAATGTTCGCCGCCTTCCTCCCGCAAGCCGTGCAGACGCGAGGGTGTCGGGCAGGCTTTTTATGCGAGCGACTGATGCGCTACAATATAGTTTTCGATTCTAAGACAAATTACCGAGAGGAGAGAGCATGAGCGATCCTGTGGAGATTGTAATTAACAATGACGGTTCGGTTAAGGTGAGCGGCGATTTCGTCATCAAAGACCCGACGGGAAAAGAGTTCGGCCTTGCGGGCCGCACGGTAATCTCGCTTTGCCGCTGCGGCCAATCCAACAACAAGCCTTTCTGCGACGGCAGCCACGCGCGCACGGGGTTTCAAGACAAAGTCGAGGCTCGCGATTTGCCGCCTCCGAAACCGAAAGTTTAAACAGAGAGTAACGGATGAAAACTATTAGAGTTGCAAACGGGCAGGGCTTCTGGGGCGACTCGCTCGAAGCCCCGCTGGAGCTTGTGCGGCGCGGCCCTATCGATTACCTGACGCTCGATTATCTGGCCGAGATTACCATGTCTATCATGCAGAAACAGCGCGCGCGCGACCCGCGCTCCGGTTACGCGCGCGACTTCGTGCAGATGATAGAGCAAGTGCTCCCCGATATTGTCGAGCGCAATATCAAAGTCGTGGCGAACGCGGGCGGCGTCAATCCCGAAGCCTGTCGCGACGCCGTGATCGAAGTGGCGCGCAAAGCGGGATTCGGCGGTCGGGTGAAAATCGGCATAGTCGCGGGCGACGACATAATGCACCGCCTCGACGATTATATAGAGCGGGGCGTCGCGCTCAAAAATCTCGACACAAACGAGCCGCTCTCTTCGGTCCGCTCGCGCGTCGCAAGCGCGAATGTCTATTTCGGCGGGCGGCCCATTGCTCAGGCGCTCGATCAAGGCGGACAGATCATCATCGCCGGGCGCGCTACGGACACAGGGTTGTCGCTCGGGCCTATGATTCATGAGTTCGGCTGGGGAGAGACGGATTGGAATCGTCTTGCCGCCGGGACTATTGCGGGCCACACGGTTGAATGCGGCGCGCAATGCACGGGCGGCAACTGTTTGATCGATTGGGACACGATTCCGAATATGGCCGACATCGGCTACCCGATAATCGAAGCTCAACCGGACGGCACGTTCGTCATCACAAAACACGATGGCACGGGCGGGCGCATCACCGTAGCTTCGGTTAAAGAGCAACTGGTTTACGAGATGGGCGACCCGCGCGAATACATCACTCCGGATTGCATAGCCGATTTCACTACGATTCGTCTCGATCAAGATGGCCCGAACCGCGTGCGGTTCTCAGGCATCGAAGGCCGCGCGGCGACGGATATGTACAAAGTTTCGATAAGCTATTCCGCCGGGTGGAAGGCCGTAGGCTCGCTCGTCTACGCATGGCCCGACGCTTATCGGAAAGCGCAGGCCGCCGACCGCGTGCTGAGAGAGCGGCTCGACAGGCTCGGATTGAAGTTCGATCAAATTCTGACGGAGTTTGTCGGGGTGAATGCGTGTCACGGGCCGCTGGCGGGCGATGCGCTGCCGGACATTGCCGAAGTAACTTTCCGCATAGGCGTTCGCGGCCAGGATAAAGCGGCGGTCGAGCGGTTCACGCGCGAGATTGCGCCGCTCGTGTTAAACGGCCCGCCGACGGTGACGGGGTTTGCGGGCGGGCGGCCCAAGGTGGAAGAGATCATCGCTTACTGGCCCGCGCTTATCCCTAAGAGCGAAGTCGCGCCGGAAATTTCTGTGATCGAGGCATAATCAAGATGGCAAAAGTTAAACTTGTACAAATTGCGCATGCGCGTTCGGGCGATAAAGGCGATACGGCTAACGTCGGGTTGATAGCGTTGAAGCCGGAGTTTTATCCCATCCTTGTAGAGCAGGTGACGGCCGAGCGCGTGAAGGAGCATTTCCGGGGCATCTGTCTGGGCGCGGTCGAGCGGTTCGAGATACCGAACCTTGGCGCGCTGAATTTCCTTTTGCACGAAAGCCTGGACGGCGGCGGCACGCTTTCGCTCAAGACCGACGCGCAGGGCAAGACCTATAGCTCGGCCCTTCTCCGCATGGAGATCGATGTCGATGATGCGACGGCGCGCAGCCTGAATGCTGTTTGAAAGGAGAGCGAATGGACTGGCGCGTTGTGTTGACTACGTTCGGCATGATCTTTCTGGCCGAGATGGGCGATAAGACTCAGCTTGCGGCCATGACGATGGCCGCGCAAACGAAACGGCCCTGGGCCGTATTCGTAGGCTCATCGCTGGCGCTCGTCTGTGTCTCCGCTTTAGGCGTGGCCGTAGGCGCGCTGCTCAGCCAGTACCTCCCGCTCGAATGGATAAAGCGCGTCGCCGCCATCGCGTTCATCGTCATCGGCGTGCTGATACTGATCGGGAAGTTTTAAGCTTTGAGCCGCAGCTTGATAGGCTCTCGGGCTATTTGTTAAGCTGGCTTGGGTGGCGCTTGTCGAAATATTTCGAGTAAGAGGGAAAAAGAAGTGGATAACAGCAACACAGCAGCGACAAGAGCCGAGGAAAAACCGGACGTTTCAAATCTTGATAGCTCACAGTTATTGCCGAAATTGTTCGATTATTTTCATAACAACAGAGAAGAGCTTGCCCGCGCGCTCGGCCTTCATCGGTTGACGATAGACCGATGGTTTTCAGGTAAGAGCCGACCGAATAACTCTACCCTCTTGCGCATGCGAAGGCTCGCGCAGGAGCGAGGGATCGAATAACCGCGCTGCCGGTTGAGCAAAATAGCCGATGCCTGAATATCAAAAGATAATCTATTCGGTCGGGCAAGCCGTTGCTCGCATAACGCTCAACCGGCCCGAAAAGCGTAACGCGCTCAACGACGAAGTAGTAACCGAGCTGAAAGACGCGATGCGCCTTTCGGCCGGCGACGAAAGTGTGAGAGTCGTTTTGATCGCGGGCGCGGGCAAGGATTTTTGCTCCGGCGCTGACCTCGCCGCGCTTCAAAAGATAAGCGAAGCGAGCGTGATGGAGAACGTCGCTAATGCGCGGCGGATGGGCGAGTTGTTCATCGATATGCGCCGCCACCCTCGCCCGATCATCGCCGCCGTCCGTGGGCGCGCGCTGGCTGGCGGGTGCGGGCTTGCGACCGCGTGCGACATAGTGCTCGCCGGGGAGTCCGCTCAATTCGGCTATCCCGAAGTCAACATAGGGTTCATACCGGCGATGGTTATGGCTATCTTGCGCCGCTCGGTTTCCGAAAAGCGCGCGTTCGAGTTGATAACTCGCGGCGAAGTGATAGGGGCGCGAGCGGCGCTCGACTCAGGGATGATAAACCGCGTCTTTGCCGATGACGAATTTGAAAACAGCGTCGAAGAGTACGTCCGGGAGATGGCAAAGAAATCCGCCAGCGCCGTGAGCCTGGCAAAAAACCTGCTTTATCACATGGATTCGATGGCGTTTGACGCGGCGATCGAAGCGGGCGTTCAATTGAATGCCATTACCAGGATGACCCCGGATTGCAAACGCGGCGTCGAGCGCTTTCTTAAAAAGTAAACCCTACCCCTCACGTTAGTCTCGGTTCATTCAGCGTGTTTTGTTCGGCCTGCTCCGGTTTGTCGAAAGATGAAATAAAGAATCGCGCCTATAATCAACCCTGCCGCGCCCGCGATTGCCTGCGACCGGTTGATGCCCGTTAGCAGCCAGATAGAGATTATTGCAGCAAGAGCCGGAATCAAAGGCCCGAACGGCAGCTTGAACTTGCGCGATGCGTCAGGCATTTTGTGCCTCAGCACCGGCACAGCCAGACAGGTAGTCGCGCTGAACAACAATCGCGCGATTGCGCTCACCATAACCAGCACGGCGAAGTTTCCGTACAACGCGGCTGCCCACGCGGCAATTGCAAACACGATCACCGATATGTGAGGCGTCCGGTAGCGCGGGTGCACGCGCGCAAGCGCGGCAGGAAACTGACCCTCTTCGCCCATCGCGTACAATATGCGTGGGCCGACCAATGCCAGGGCGCTGTTGCTGCCGCTCGTAGACAAAACAGCGCCCGCCGCGATTATCGCAGCGCCCGCAGGCCCAAGAAATTTTTCACCGGCAGAAGCGAGCGGCGTCTCGTTGCCAACAATCTCCGCGAGTGTCCCCTGCGCGACAATCTGGATCAGTATGTACAAGACGGTCGTCAGCCCGATTGCTATCAACAAAGCCAGGGGGAGGTTCGCTCTCGGGTCTCTGGATTCTTCAGTGGGTATGGAAGCATTCTCAAATCCTCCGAATGCGAAGATCAACGCGAGGCTGGCTTGCTGCAAACGGCTAATCTCGGGCAGCGCAAAAAATTCGTATCGACTGCTGTCTACGAAAAACAATCCCACCGAAATAAAAAGCAACAGCGGGACGAGCTTTGCCACAGTCAGCAGGTTCACTACGCGCGAGCTTGAGCGAATGCCTACCAGATTGATCCATGCCAACCCGGCAAGCAGCAGCGTGATAGCGGCAGCGCGTCCGGCTCCGCTTTTAAGCGGCGGCCAGAAATGTCCGAGGTGAGAAGCGAATGCATTGCTGATAGCGGCGGCGGCGGCCAGTCTCGATAGCAAAAACATCCAACCGACTTCAAATCCGATGAAGCTCCCGAATGCCTCGCGCGCGTAAAGGTAAGGCCCGCCCGTCCGCTCGAACATGCTCCCCGCCTCGGCAAAGCAGGCTGCGATCAGCGCAATCAACAGGGCCGCGATTATGTAAGCCACGGGGCTAGCCGTTCCAAGCAGCGATGCGACCGTTGCCGGAAGCGCAAAGATGCCCGACCCGATGACCCCGTTTACGGCAATCGCGGTGAGGCCGAACAGCCCGATTGCGCGCACTAGTCCGGGCGACTGGTCTTCGGTTGTGCGAGCGGGTGCTTTGAGCTTATTCACAATCGCTACGAGTTTTTATACGTTGTTGAGAATTTTGAGCGCCGTGTTGTTGAAGATCGTTTGCTTTTCGTGTTCGGGGATCTGCAACTCTTCAATCGAAGAGACCGCGCGCTCGATAGAGCCGAGCATGTGCGGATAATCGCTCCCCATAACCATGTGATCGACTCCGACCATGTCGCGAAGCATTCTGAGCGTGTGAGGGCTAAAGGTCACCGTGTCGTAGTAGAGCTTTTTGAGATACGTGCTGGGCAACTGGTCTATGTTCATGCGGCATTCGGCAAAATCGCGGTAGCCGTTATCGAGGCGCTCCATCAGGAAAGGCAGAGCGCCTCCCGCGTGGCCTATGATCCAGCGTATGTCCGGGAAGTCGCGAAGCATTCCGGCAAAGCACATTCGCGCGACCGCAAGCGTCGTATCGAACGGAAAAGCGACCAGCGGCCCAAGCACATATTCTTTGTAGGGTTCGGTGTTTGCCGGAATCATCGGGTGAAGAAATATGCAAAGCTTCATTCGATTGGCTTCTTCAAAGAAGGGCCGGTAATCGGGCTCGGTTAGCGCGCGGCCTCGGATGTTGCTGAGCAGTATGACGCCGTTCATCTTCAGCTCATCGATAGCTCGATGAAGCTCTTTGACGGCATCATCGGGCGCGTCCATTGGTATCGAGGCGAAGCCTTTGAATCTTTCAGGGTGGCGCGCGATCAGTTCCGCGTAAGAGTCATTTATTATTCGAGCTACTTCGGGCTGATGGCTTTCGTCGGCAAAGAATATATTCGGCGTCGAAAGCGAGATCACTTCTACGTCAATGCCCACGCGATCCATGTCTTCGAGCCTGCGAGCGGGGTCGGTCATCGGCGGCGTGACGCCAAAGAATCGAGCGCCTCGATGAGTTATGATGGTTCGCCCGGTCGGGTCTTCGTCGAAAGAGAACTCGGACCGAGCGTCACGGATCATCTGGAAATATCTTTCGGGGTAATAATGAGTGTGCAGGTCGAGTTTCATAAGTCCTCTTTGAATGCTTAATCGAGCCGGCTGACATTAAATACCAGAACGTGTAGGGTTTCAACTTCTTGACGTCATCTGATTTGCAAGTGTAGGCTGCGCTGACGAGTAGAATTTCAAATCTCAAAGTGAGTATATCTATGCCAAGAAATATTTTTCGTCTCACTCTTTTTTTTATTCTCTTATCGCTCCCGTTTGCGGCGGCGTCATCGAGAGAAGCCAAATCGCGCGTAATCGTCGGAGCATTAGTTATTGATGGGACCGGACGCCCCCCTTTCCGAGCAAACGTGCGCATCGAAGGCGACCGCATTGTAAGGGTGGGCGCGTTTACGCCCCGGCGCGGCGAAGAGATTATCAACGCGCGCGGGCTGGTCATCGCGCCGGGCTTCATAGATATTCATAATCACTCGGAGCAGGGGTTGGACAGCGACCCGGCGGCTACGACACAGGTTTCTCAAGGAATCACTACACTGGCCGTCGGGCCTGACGGCGGCTCGCCCTGGCCGCTTGGCGAATACCTGTCGAGGCGCGCTCAAAGAGGAGCTTCGGTCAACGTGCTCGCGTTCGTCGGACACGCGACCGTGCGCGAGCAGGTCCTGGGCGAAAACTACAACCGCCAGGCGACAGAAAAAGAGATCCAAAAGATGCGCGCGCTTGTAGAACAGGCCATGCGCGAGGGAGCGTTCGGGCTTTCGACCGGGCTCGAATACGACGTGGGCCGCCCGAGCACGACCGAGGAGATTATAGAGCTTGCGCAAATCGCCGCGCGTTACGGAGGAATTTACATTACCCACATGCGCGACGAAGAGGAAGGAATGATCGAAGCTCTGCGCGAAGCTATTCGCATAGGTCGCGAAGCCCATCTGCCCGTTCAGATTTCGCACATAAAGATGGGGAACCGAAATATGTGGGGGAAATCCGCCGAAGCTATAAAACTCGTCAACCGGGCTAAAAGCTCCGGCCTCGACATCACCGCCGATTGTTACCCGTATACGGCGTGGGCTTCGACGATTGCGATTCTGGTTCCTAGCCGCCGCCACGAAGACGCGACAGCGGTCGAAACCGCATTGCGCAATGTCGGCGGCGCGGACAAGGTGCTGATTACCAATTGCAAGGCCCATGCGGATTACGAAGGGAAGACGCTCGAAGAGATCGCGCGAGACAATCGCTCGACGCCGATTGCCGTGTATCAGCAGATAATAAAAGACGGCGGCGCGGCAGTGGTGTGCAACTCGATGAATGAAGCGGACGTGCAGGCGTTTTACCGGCAGCCGTGGGTTATGGTGTCGAGCGACGGCGGCGTCGGCAGCCGTCACCCGCGAGGCGCAGGCACATTCCCTCGCGTGCTGGGTCGCTTTGTGCGCGAGAACCGATGGCTCACTTTGACGGAAGCCGTGCGCAAGATGACATCGATGCCTGCCCGGCGGCTCGGCCTTGACGATAGAGGGACGGTTCGCGCAGGTATGAAAGCCGATCTCGTCTTGTTTGATCCGAAAAAAGTTATAGACCGCTCGACTTTCAAAGAGCCGCAATTGCTTTCGGCAGGTGTAGAGCGCGTCTTTGTAAACGGCGAAGAGGTGTGGGCCGATGGCCACGCGACAGGCCACGCGGCGGGCGTTGTCATCAGAAAAAACGCGGCCCGCCAGTAATCAGGCCCCGAGCATTGATATTGATTGCGATGATTATACCGATTGCGATGCGCGGCGGGCGTTTCGGCGTATGAACTCGATTATCTCATCCATCCTGGTGCCGGGCGTGAATACTTCGGTCACGCCCGCTTCTTTCAATCGCGGTATGTCTTCATCGGGGATGATGCCGCCGCCAAAGATTATAACGTCATCTATACCGGCTTCGCGGGCAAGCTCGACCACGCGCGGGAACAAAGTCATGTGCGCGCCCGACAGTATCGATAGCCCTATCGCGTCGACGTCTTCCTGCACCGCCGCGCTGACAACCTGTTCGGGCGTCTGTCTGAGGCCCGTGTAGATGACCTCCATCCCCGCATCGCGCAACGCCCGCGCAATCACTTTCACGCCGCGATCATGCCCGTCAAGCCCCGGCTTTGCCAGCAACACTCTGATTCTTTCTTCCATATTTGATTGTCCGCTATTTTTGTAGGCGCGCGTCAGAACATCGGCTCGCGGTACTCCCCATAAACGGGCCGGAGCGCGTCGCACATCTCGCCCAGAGTCGCGTAGGCGCGTGTGCAGTCCAGCAAAAGCGGCATCGTGTTTCGACCCTCGCGCGCTCCGTCGGCCAATGCTTTTAGAGTCTCTGCCACGCGCGCGTTGTCACGCTCGGCTCGCAGCCGCGAGAGCCGCTCGCGCTGAAGCTCGCCCACCGATTCGTCTATCTGCAAGAGAGGCATTGCCGTAGGCTCATCTTGCATCACGTAATCGTTGACGCCGACGATTATCTTATCTTTCGATTCGACAGCGAGCTGGTATTGATAGCTCGACTCTTGAATCTCGCGCTGCGGGAAGCCCATGTCTACGGCCTCAATCATCCCGCCGAAATCGTCTATCTTGCGGAAGTATTCTAAAGCGCCTTCTTCCATCTCGCGCGTGAGCTTCTCGATAAAGTAAGAGCCGCCGAGCGGATCAATTGTATTCGCAACGCCTGATTCGTGCGCGATTATCTGCTGAGTGCGCAGGGCGATTAACGCCGCCTCGTCCGAAGGCAGCGCGAGCGCTTCATCGTAAGCGTCGGTGTGAAGCGACTGCGTGCCGCCCAGGACTCCCGCGAGAGCTTGAATGGCTACGCGCACGATGTTGTTGAGCGGCTGCTGGGCCGTGAGCGATACGCCCGCCGTTTGGGTGTGGAACCTGAGCATCCACGAGCGCGGGCTTTTAGCGTTGAAGCGCTCGCGCATCACCTTCTGCCAGATGCGCCGCGCCGCGCGGTACTTGGCTATCTCCTCGAAGAAATCGTTATGCGCATTAAAGAAGAAGCTCAGGCGCGGCGCGAACTCGTCTACGTCCATGCCGTGATTGATCGCGTACTGCACATACTCGATTCCGTCTCGAAGTGTGAATGCCAGCTCTTGAAGCGCGGTCGAGCCTGCCTCGCGAATGTGATAGCCCGAGATCGAGACGGGGTTGAAGCGCGGCACTTCGTTTGTGCAAAACTCAATCGTGTCTACGATGAGCTGCATCGCCTGGCGCGGCGGGTATATCCATTCTTTCTGCGCTATGTACTCTTTGAGAATGTCGTTTTGGAGAGTGCCGCCCACCCGTTTCCAATCCGCGCCCTGCTTTTCTGCGACGGCCAGAAACATCGCAAATATCATCGAGGCGGGCGCGTTGATTGTCATCGAAGTCGTGACCTGTTCGAGCGGGATGCCGTCAAACAACACTTCCATGTCGGCGAGGCTTGAGATTGCGACGCCGCATTTGCCGACCTCGCCTTCGCTGATCGCGTGGTCAGAGTCGTAACCCATCAGCGTCGGCAGATCGAAGGCTACCGAAAGGCCCGTCTGCCCGTGCTCAAGCAGGTACTTGAACCGCTCGTTGGTGTCGAAGGCCGAGCCGAACCCCGCGAACTGGCGCATCGTCCACATCTTGCCCCGATAGCCCGTCGCGTGAATCCCGCGCGTGTAAGGTGGCTCACCGGGAAAGCCAAGCTCGGTTTCGTAATCAAAGTTCGGTATGCTGTTAGGCGTGTAAAGACGCTCTACGGGCGCAAGCGATGTGGTCGTGAAACTCTTTTTCGTTTCAGCCACGCGCTTGAGCGTCGGGTTGAGCGTGCGCTCTTCCCATTCGCGCTCGGCTTCTTGCAGGCGGTTAGTCACGTCGGTTGTGCTCATTGCTGGCTCCTAAAAATAAAGTCACTCAGACACGGCAGACGGGTACAAATCAGAAAGCAAGTTTGATGATAGTTTACCCTCACCGAGGGTGTCAACTTTGCGCGCCATCGCGCATATTATGCACGCGGGCCGCCGGGCGCGGTCAATCGGCCCGCATTATTTCAAGTTATTTTAAGGGTAACATGCTTGATTGCCCTGGTATGCTCGTTGCTAAAGCTAGATTGTGATGCATCCGTTGTCCTTTGCCCCGTCATTCATTGAGAAATTATACGTGTATCCATTTTTCAATATGTCCTCTTTCAACGCTCGCTCTTCTTGTACTTTTTCCAGGTCCGCCTGCTCTTATCATTCAAACGACTTATAAAAGCTCTTTGAGATAGCTTAGGCAAACAAACCGTGTGACTGAAAAAGTGGACTGCTAAAACGAGTGAATAAAGGTAAGGAGAAAGAGAATGCGAAATACCGGGCAGTCGTTAAAAACAATCGGTAAATATCCCGCAAATCGGTCAGGAATCGGAAGACTCTTTTTATTAATCTCCGTTGCGCTGCTTGCGGCACTGTCGTTAATAAACTTTTCCGAAAGCCGCAACAAAGTAGAAGCGCAAGCGACAGCTCCCACGATGCTTGACCCGAATCTGGAAGTGAGGCCGGTCGTTTCGGGCCTGATCACCCCGACCAGCATTGCATTCATCGGCGGCACGATCATAGGCCCGGGCGGCGGCGGGTTCTCGCCGCCGGGCGGGAAAGGAAACTTTATGCTCGTGCTGGAGAAGAACACAGGGAAAGTGCAGGTCGTCGCCAACGGAACTATACAGAACACTGCGCTTGATCTTGCGGTCAACTTCGCTTCCGAGCGCGGTCTGCTCGGCATCGCCCTGGACCCGGCCTTTTCAACTAATAATTTTGTCTATCTTTATTGGACTTGCAGCGCCGCGCCGCCTGCTGACCCTTGCATACCATCTGCGATTGAGTGCCCGGACACGCCCGCGCTGGGAGCGGATACCGATGACATTCTCGCGGTTCCTTTGCTCGGCAACCGCGTAGACCGTTTCATCTGGAACGGCTCGACGCTCACGTTTGATCGCAACCTGATAAAGCTGCGAGTCTTTCAAAACGACGGCTGTCCCAACCCGCCCGGCCAGGGTGACGAAGGGCAGCCGCCCGCAGGCAATCACGACGGCGGGATAATTACGTTTGGCCCCGACGGCAAGCTCTACATAATCATAGGCGACAACGGCCGGCGCGGGCAGTTGCAGAACCTTCCGAGCGGGCCTACCGCGACGGGGCTGGGGGCTCCTGTGCCGGACGATCAATTCGGCGGGCCGCAGCCCGACGACGCGCACTTTACCGGAGTGATCTTGCGGCTTAACGGCGACGGCACGACCCCTCCCGACAACCCGTTTTTCGCCACGGGCGGTGCGATAGGCGGCGAGGTCGGCGCGAACATTCAAAAGATATTTGCTTACGGCTTCCGCAATAGCTTTGGCATGGCTTTCGACCCGCTGGCGGGCAACCTGTGGATGCAAGAGAACGGCGACGACAGCTTTGACGAGATTAATCTCGTTGATCCTGGGATGAATTCAGGCTGGATACAGATCATGGGGCCGCTCGCGCGATTGCAGCAGTACAAAATGATTGAAACGAGCGCGGACCTTTTCGGGCTCCAGCAGCAGCGCTGGCCTCCGACGCGCATAGCTGACACTCAAGCGGAGGCTTTGTCACGCCTGTTCGTGCTGCCCGGCTCCAGCTTCAGCGACCCGGAGTTTAGCTGGAAGTTTGCGATAGCCCCGAGCGCAATCGGCTTTCAGAACGGGAACGGGTTAGGCCCGCAGTACAACGGCGATCTGTTTGTCGGCCTCTCTGTTCCTGTGCCCCTCGGCGGCCCGCTGCTGCGTTTCGACCTGACGGGCGACCGCAGGGGAGTAGCCGTGACCGGGCCGGGACAGGCTGACCTGGTCGCCGATAATCTTATGAAGCGCGATTTGACCGAGAGCGAAAACCTCGTGATCGGCAGAGACTTCGGCATTATCACAGACATCGAGTCAGTTAGTGGCAGCCTTTTTGTCGTGTCGCTTTCAAGGGGCACGATTTATGAGGTTCGAGGCCGGCGCGGTTTCTAAGAGAGTCTTTGAAAGCCCTGAAAGGGCATAATTCAACAGCCTGGAGCACCGCCCCAGGTCGTGAGCGTTAGTTTATACAAGCCCTGAAAGGGCGAAATAAAGTAGATCAATCAAACTTATTTCGCCCTTTCAGGGCTTGTTCTCTTATGCGTGCGTAACCCGGCGCGCGGCAGCCGGGCTATTGAATTGCGCCCCGTTGGGGCTTATAAACTATTTTCTAAGAATCAACCTTCATCAGACCCGGCCACGCGCCTTTCACAAACGAGCGTGGCCGGGTCTTTCTTGTCTTCCGTGTCGGCGAGCGTTACGTTCTTAATATATGGCTGTTCCTCCGACACGAATGCGAGACCGCAATGCGAAAGGCGAAGCCACGTGGCGCGAGCGCGTGGCCGCGCTTCGCTACGTCCCTCCTTTTATCAAGCTAGTCTGGCAAACGCACAGAGGGTATGCCGCTTCGATGGTCGCGCTGCGCCTTGTGCGCGCGTTCGTGCCGGTCGCAACGCTCTGGGTCGGAAAGCTGATTATCGACGCGGTAGTCGCCGCGCTCGACACGGGGCCGGACTTCGCTCGCCTTTGGAGACTCGTCGCGCTTGAGATCGCAATCGTGCTTGCCGGAGAAATTCTCGCGCGAGCTTCGGGGCTGTTCGAAAGCCTGTTGGGCGATCTTTTCTCTAACTACACGAGCGTTCGGTTGATGGAGCACGCTGCCCGTCTCGACCTTTATCACTTTGAAGACCCGGACTTCTACGACCAGCTTGAGCGCGCGCGGCGGCAGACGACGGCGCGAGTGGGGTTGCTCGCTCAGCTACTGGCTATGGGGCAGGACGCTTTGACGCTCATCTCACTCGGAGCAGTGCTCGCGGTCTACAGCCCGTGGCTGCTGGCGTTGCTTGCGGTCGCCGTCTTGCCGAGCTTTTTAGGAGAAACGCATTTCGCTTCGCTGCAATACTCGCTGCTTTACCGCTGGACGCCTGAGCGGCGGCAGCTAGATTATTTACGCTACATCGGCGCGAGCGACGTGACGGCGAAAGAGGTCCAGATGTTCGGGCTTGCGCCCTGGATCACGGAGCGGTTTCGCAAGCTCTCGGAAAAGTTCTATGACGAAAACAAGCGGCTCTCCGTCCGCAAGGCCATCGTCTCTACGGCGCTCTCTTTAATCGGCACGGCCGGCTATTACGGCGCTTACGCGATAATACTCGCGCGGGCCGTGATGGGTGCGATCACGCTCGGCACGCTCACGTTTCTTGCAGGATCGTTTGCCCGCAGCCGCGACCTCATTCAGCGCCTCTTGATGGGCGCGAGCGACATCTTTCAGCAGAGCCTTTACCTCAAAGACCTCTTCGATTTCTTCGAGATGAAGCCTTCGATCACTTCGCCCGCCGGCGCGCCGCAGGTGCCTGATCCTGTGCGCGAAGGCTTTGTGTTTGAAGACGTGGGGTTTCGCTATCCCGGCAGCGACACCTGGGCAGTGCGGCACGTGAGCTTCCGTTTGCGCGTCGGCGAGCGCATAGCCCTGGTGGGCGAAAACGGGGCGGGGAAGACTACGCTCACAAAACTGCTCGCCCGGCTTTACGACCCTACGGAAGGCCGGATACTGCTCGACGGCCGCGACCTCCGCGAGTACGACCTTGCGAGCGTGCGCCGCGCGATAGGGGTGATCTTTCAAGACTTCGTGCGATACGCGTTGCGCTTTGACGAGAACATAGGCGTGGGCGAAATTGATAAGGTGCGCGCGTACCTTGACCTCTTGCAGAGCGGAAAAAGCGGGAACGGAGCGGGCGCGAAAGATAAGAGAGCCGAAGACGAAGGCACGGAATCGGAGGCCGCCCGGTCCGATGACCGTAAAGATGTTCCCGCGTTAATCGTTTCGGCCGCGGATAAATCGCTTGCCGCGACGCTTTTGCCGCGCTTTAAGGAAGGCTATCGCCAGATGCTGGGTCGCCGATTCGAAGGCGGGGTCGATCTTTCAGGCGGCGAATGGCAGAAAGTCGCGCTGGCCCGCGCCTACATGCGCGATGCGCAGGTGCTGATCTTAGACGAGCCGACGGCTGCGCTCGACGCGCGGGCCGAGTACGAAGTCTTCAAAAGATTTTCAGAGCTTGTATCTGGCCGCATGGCCGTCATTATCTCTCACCGCTTTTCGACCGTTCGAATGGCCGACCGCATAATTGTGCTTCAAAACGGCACGGCGGTCGAAGAAGGCACGCATCAGGAGCTAGTAGAGCGCGGCGGGCTGTACGCAGAGTTGTTCAGGCTTCAAGCAGAAGGCTACAAATAAGAAGTGATGAGTGAGGAGCAATGAGTAATGAGTAAAAACAAAGCGCCGATACTCATAACTCATTGCTCCTCACTCATCACTCATCACTTGGAATTTGCCCGTTGAAATTTGCCAGTTCAAGTGTTAAGCTGTCGCGGTTAAAAGCGGCTAGTTTTGTAAATCTAATTCGCTGGCCCGGTTCTCGGTCAACCATAATCAAGCAGATTATCTTATGGGCATCGAAGCTGGCACCCGTATCGGCCATTACAAGATACTTGCTATGCTCGGCAAAGGCGGCATGGGCGAGGTCTACCTCGCTCAAGACACCAACCTGGGCCGCCGCGTCGCGCTCAAGCTCTTGTCGGCGGGCTTCACCAAACGCGAAGACCGCGTGATGCGCTTCCAGCAAGAGGCCCGCGCGGTGTCGGCGCTCAATCACCCTAATATCATAACTATTTACGAGATCGGCGAAACCGAGTCGACACATTTTATCGCCACAGAATTTATTGACGGCGAAACGCTTCGCCAGCGGTTGAGCCACGAAAAGATGAGCCCGCGCGAAGTCGTGGAACTCGGCATACAGACGGCCAGCGCCATTGCCGCCGCGCACAAGGCCGGGATCATGCACCGCGACATCAAGCCCGAAAATATAATGCTGCGTAATGACGGGTACGTGAAGGTACTCGACTTCGGCCTGGCGAAGCTCACCGAAATTTCCGGCGAACATGGGCCTACTTCGAGCGACCCGGAAGCAGTGACCAACATCGAGTCGGGCACTGTAAACAGACGGCTAGTCGATACCGACCCGGGAACGGTGCTGGGCACGGTCAGTTATATGTCGCCTGAGCAGGCGCGCGGGCTTGCGGCAGACCACCGCACGGACATCTTCAGCCTCGGCGTGGTCTTGTATGAAGCCATAGCCGGCCGCGTGCCGTTCGAGGGCCAGACAGTTAGCGATGTTATCTTCTCAATACTCGGCAAAAAACCTGCGCCGCTAACGCGCTATTCGCTCGAAGTCCCGGCCGAGCTGCAACGCATAGTTCGCAAGGCGCTCGAAAAAGACCGCGATGACCGGTATCAAACCATCAAGGACATGGTCAATGACCTCAAGCGCCTCAAGCAGCAACAGGACCTCCAGGAAGAGTTGAGCGAGTCCGACCCGTTGCAGTGGAGCAGCAGCAGCAGCGGCAGTGCTTCGAGCGGCGATAGCGGGGGGCGCGGCGCCTCTGTCGCCACCGCCCCGGCCCGACAGTCGGGCGTGCGAACCGAAGAGATAACGACCGCCATACGAACGGCGTCGAGCGCCGAGTACATCATCACGGAGATCAAACGCCACAAACGCGGCTTCATTTTCACAATCGCGGCGCTCGTCTTCGTCGCCGCCGGACTTATGGTCTACTTCAAGGACAACCGAAAGTCCGTAGCCGTTCTGCCGTTCGCAAACGCCGTCAGCGACGCAAACAGCAAAGACCTCAACGTCCTGCTCACAAAGCGCGTCATCAATCGCCTGTCAAAGTGGCAAGATGATCTGAGGGTCATTCCCTACAGCTCTGTCGCGCGTTTTGCCGACCAGCAGATTGACCCCATCGCCGTCGGTCGCCAACTCGACGTCAAAGCCGTGCTCACCGGCAGCGTCGTCAAACGCGAAGGCGACGATAATCTCTCTGTCAGCATCGAGCTGGTCAGCATAAAAGACGGCAGCCTTATCTACAGCGAAGAATATAATCAGAAATTCGCGGACCTGCGCCGCATGCAAGAGAAGATGCTTGAAGAGGTGTCGGAAAAGCTCGGCCTGGAATTCAACGACGAAGAGAAGAATCAGCGCCGCGCCGAAAGCCTTTATCAGGAAGGACGAAATTATTACGAGAAGCGCACCGCCGACGGGATAAAACGCGGGATAGAATTTTTCCGCCAGGCGATAGATATTAATCCCAAACATGCGCTGGCTTACTCCGGTCTGGCCGACTCTTACACGACGCTCGTCATCTACGGGGCTGATTCTCCCCGTAACGCATTCCCTAAAGCTTTGGAGGCAGCCGAAAAGGCCGTGGCTTTAGACCCGAAGCTGGCCGAAGGACACACTTCGCTTGCGTGGGTCAGATTCAGGACATTGGATTGGGCGGGAGCGGAAAGCGAGTTCCGGCTGGCGATAAGTCTCAACCCCGACTATGCCCAGACGCGTCAGTGGTACGCCAACTACCTTTCGGCGGTGGGCCGCCCGGACGAAGCGATTGCCGAGAGCAAGCGTGCGCAAGAGCTAGACCCGACATCGCTGATAGTCAGCGCGACGGGGGCTTATGCTTATTACAACGCGCACCGCTACGACGAGGCGATAGAACAATGCCGCAAGACGTTGAAACTGGATCCGAACTTCTTTGCGGCGCGGCGCTACCTCGCGCTTTCGCTCGCGCAAAAGGGCGCATATGCTGAGGCCATCGCAGAATCTGAAAAGGCTGTCGAAAGGTCGAAAGGCTCCGCCGTAATAAAGGCGGAATACGGGAGCACGCTAGCGCTCGCGGGCAAACGAGCGGAAGCCGAGCGGATAATCGAGGAGTTGAAACAAAACTCGTCGCAAGGATATTTGTCGTCGTATCACATAGCGACTATCTATGCGTGCCTGGGAGACAAAGACAACGCATTCGAATGGCTTAAGAAGACGGTTGATGAGCAGGGCGATTTTCTTATCTACGCTAAAGTCGATCCTAAATTAACGAACCTTCACACTGACCCGCGCTACGCAGAGCTGCTCCGCCGCATAGGGCTGTAGTGAGGCGGAATCGAACCGCTCGAATTTACCTGCAAAATAGTTGAGGGTGAAATAGCAGACTTCACCGCCGCAGAGACACAGAGGACACAGAGCGGGCGCAGAGCAGAATACTGTTTTCTCTGCGCCCGCTCTGTGTCCTCTGTGTCTCTGCGGCGGTGAGAAAGGTCTTACATTCTCATTGCCTCTGTTTGTCCTGGATAGCGCGCGCGCGAATGTGCTATAAGAGTTTGCTTTACTCTCAACGGAACGGTTAGCTTCGGTTTTCTTATGCAGCACAGCGGAGACGATTCTAATGCAGGCACAGCGGCTCAATCTGATGCTGGACTCTGTCGGTCGCCTCGTTCGCCGTGGCGCAATGTCGAACGCCGTCAATCTGCTCACAAAAATCCGCCCCGTTGACATAGCTCAAGTCCTCTCTCAACTGCCGCAACACGAACGCGAAACTCTTTTCGACGCACTGGTGCATCACGAGCTTACGCGGGCCGCCGAAGCGTTGTCGGAAATGGAAACCGACCGGGCCGTCTCGCTGCTTACTACGCTCAGCCGCGAAGACTCGCTTCGCTTGCTCGGCGAGTTGCCGTCGGACGACGCCGCGCTTCTGGTGGGCGAGCTGCCCGAACAGATGCGTGACGAGTTGCTCGACCGCATGAAGGTCGAGCACTCGACCGACGTTCAAGAACTGCTCGGGTTCGCGGACGAGACGGCCGGGCGCATAATGACGCCCGATTACTTCGCGCTCGACGAAGACGTAACGGTGTCGGAAGCCATCACGGCGTTGCAGCGCCGCTCGGAAGAGTTCGAGATGGCCTTTTATCTTTACGTCGTAGATTCGCGAAATCATTTGCTCGGGGTCGTCAGCCTTCGCCAGTTGCTGCTGAACTCTCCTTCCACTCCGCTGCGCAAGATAATGATAAGCGACATTATCAAAGTGATGACCGACACCGACCAGGAAGAGGTGGCGCGCATCGTCGCCACTTACAACCTGCTCGCCGTGCCCGTAGTTGATGAAGAGAACAAGATGGCGGGCATCATCACCGTTGACGACATAATTGACGTTATGCGCGAGGAAGCTACCGAAGACATATACGCGCTCGCGGGCGTAGACGCGGAAGACAGCGCGCTCGGGTCTCCGATCAACTCCGTGCGCCGGCGGCTGCCCTGGCTGTTGCTGACGCTCGGCGCGGCGCTCATAGCCGTCGCGATAGTCCGTTATTACTTGAACACGCTGAAAAGCTCGCTCGATCTCGCGATCTTGATTCCGATAGTCGCCGCAATGGGAAGCAGCGCCGCCACTCAGACGATGACCGTTGTGGTGCGAGGCATAGGGCTTGGCGAGATCGGCTGGGAGACGAGCCGCCGCGTCGTCATTAAAGAGACGCTCGTGGGCTTAATAAACGGCATAGCGGTCGGCATAGTAGTCTTTGCGATCATCTCCGTTTGGTTCGGCGTACAGGTAGGCGGCGTGCTCGGCATCACGATGATATTGAGCTTGCTTATAGCGGGGCTGCTAGGGACTTTGATACCCGTCGTGCTGAAACGGATGCGCGTAGACCCCGCGCTCGCATCGTCGGTCTTCGTCATCACTTTGACCGACGCCATAACTTTTTTCTTTTACCTCGGCACGGCTACGCTGTTGCTCAAGTTCTTGAAGCTTTAACTTTGGTTGCGGTTTGACACTGCCATCCGAGAGAAGTAATATAGCGCCACGCCGGAAATCACACATTGATTCGGATTTGGCCGAAGGAGAAAATTATGAGCAGTCCGCCGCCTTATCCCCCGCAGGGAGGCTATCCGCCGCCGACAAATCCTCCGCATTCCTCTTATCCGCCGGGTTATCAAGGCTACCCGCCTTACGGTCGCGCGCCGCGCGCGTCAAGCAAGGTGTTGCAGGTGACGACGCTTGCGATTCTGATGATAATACAGGGCGCTTTGGAAGCATTAATCGGATTGATCCTTCTCGTGATGGGGCCTGCGATGCTCTCTACAAAGCCGACCATGCCGAGGAGCGAGCAAGAAGCTGTCGGAATCATGTCGGCGGTATTCATTATCCTGGGCGTGCTGGTTCTGTTGACGGCGGGGCTTAAGATTGTCGCGGGGATCAAGAACCTGAAGTATCGCGGAAGAGCGCTCGGCATGGCGGCCTTGATCTCCAGCATCGTGACGATGATGACGGGTTACTGCGCGCCGACTGCCATAGCATTAGTGATTTACGGACTGATAATTTATCTCAACGACGACGTTCGTCGAGCTTTCGATATGGGGGAACAGGGCGTCCCGCCTGAGCAGATTAAAGCCACGCCTTTTTAAGTTCAATCCGGTCAACCAGCAAGGAGAGAGAGCAATGAGCAACAAGCCGCATTATAACTACCCGCCGCCGCAAGGAAACTATCCGCCGGGGAATTATCAGCCTCCGCCGCCGGGCGGGTATCAGGGGGGAGGCTTGCCTCCGGGGCGGCCTCCGGGCAAGACGCAACAACTGGGACTCGATTATAACCTGGCCGCGTTGCTGTGCTACCTGCCGCTCTGTTCGATCAATCTAATCTTTTCGATCATCTGGCTTGTGACCGAGCCGAAGCAGAACCGCTTCGTTCGTTTTCACGCTTTGCAGGGGCTGTTGCTGTCGGGCGCGGCCATCGTTTTGTACATAGTTATACAAGTGCTGGGCGGTATAGTTATGGCCGCGTCGCCTTTCAGGGGGGCGGGCTGGTCTATACTTGCGCTTCTGCAAGGCGCAATCGGGTTGGGGGTGCTGGCTTTGAGCATCATCGGCATGGTTAAGGCGTACAACAACGAAGTGTGGAAGATCCCTGTGATAGGCGACATCGCCGAAAAGAATAGCTGAAGGTTTTTGAAAATGATTTAAGTCTCTGACGGTTTGGCGGGAGAAATATCGGCCTGCTGTTTAAGCGAGCCGTGTTGGGTCGCCAGTACCATCTCTTCCGAAGCGCGAAACACGCGCGCCTTGATTATCACAATCGTGCAGATGATGAGAGCGAGGGTTGCAGCCGCGCCTCCTTCCGGCCCGTAATCACCCCCCGATAACCATATCGGCGGGCGCGGCACTCCCTCCATTAAGGCCATCTCGTTGTACATCGTTATGCCGCTCACCGGCAGGCCAAAGATAAAGACCATCGTAAAATTCCACGCCGCGTGCAGCGCGGTCGCAAGCCACAGGCTGCGCGTCTTCAGGTAGGCCACGCCCAGCCACACGCCCGCAAGCATCGTGTTTGCTACTGCAAAGGCGGTCGCGTTAGGGTTGAACATGTGCATAATTCCGAATGCGAGCGACGTAACTGCTATCGGCACGACAGCGCCCCACTGGCCGAGAAGGATTTGAAAATTGTGAAGCAAGGCTTGAAATATGAAGCCGCGCACAAGCACCTCTTCAAACGCGGCGGCGATCAGAAAAACAAAGAACAAGATTGCGGCGTTGGCCATGATCGTCTCCGCGTTTGAGGCTCGCCCGTGAAAAGTTACCGCGCCCGCAACCGCCGCAACAGCCACCGCCAGCGCAAGCGACGCCGCGCCGAGTAAATAACCTAGAGAGAAATCCTTCGGCCATCCCCTGTGCAGCTTGTAGCCGACCGAAGCGAAACCGCGGCGCTCAAGCAGCCGCACGCAAACGGCTGAGGCCGCAAGCGTCGAAACAAGGAGCGCCGAACGAGCCACAGTAATTCGTATCAACCTCTGGGTGGTTACCGGTTCGTTCGAGGACGGCTCGATCAGCAACGCGGCTGCTGCGTTGTAGTTGCCCGTAATGATAGTGCCAAGGCCTATGACAATGCCGCCGATTATTACCAGGAAGATTTGAAACAGGAGAAGAAAGGTCAGAATGCGCCAGCCTGAGCGCAGCTCGCCCTCGCCGTTCTTGAAAATAAATCTGGCGACGCTCGTAAAGTCGCTCATACGAGGGCGACTCTAGCCGCGCGCCGCCAGTAGTGTCAAGCAGGCGGGTTTAATTAACTGCTCATTTCGGCAGTAGCGACGGATCGAGGTTAGTCTCATTCCCTCTGGCCCTCAGTCTCATCACGTCTAATGCCCGGTTAGCGCCGCTGCGGACATGCTTATCATCATCTTTAGACGCCGCGACCAGCAGCGGGATCGTGTCGTTGACCGCGCGGTTGCCGAGCGTGTCCGCAGCCTGGCGTCGCACGTCGGGGTCGCTGTCTTTCAACGCTGTGAGGAGCGGGCCGAAGGCGCGTTGGTCGGCGCACTGCCAAAGCCCCATGCCGGCTGCCTCGCGCACGCGCGGATGTTCGTCGCTCAAGGCGGCGATCAAATGCGGCATCACATCGATTTCACTGCTGCCTTTATGTCCGATCGCATGGGCTGCTTGCGTTCGCACCTGCCACGCTTCGTCGCGCGTAGCGACGATCAGGGCTTCCATCACGTCGCCGCGTATGCCGCCTCTGTTATGCAGCGCCCAGGCAGCGTTCTTTCGCGCCCTCCAGTGCTCGGCCTTGAGCAGCGCCGAAATGAGCGGCTCAATCGCAGGCTCATAGATTGCCATCAACGCCTGTGTCGCCGCCTCGCCTACCGAAGTCTCTTTCACCTCCGCAAACGCGGGCTGCCACGTCTCGTCTTCGAAAGGGAACTCGTTTGGGCAACTATCATCAGGGTCGATCGGAGCGCCGTCGCTCAACAACACGAGCAAGAATGGAATCGCGGCAACCGCGCGCTCACGTTTCTCTCCGAGCGCGCAGGCCGCTTTTGCGCGCCTTGCGGCATTGGTCGATTGAAGCTCGGCTATCAGCTTTCTTACATCGGGAGGGACATTGAAAGAATTGTTCTGTTTTGCGCTGCCGGTTTGCGCGTGGCTCGCGGGAAGCGCGAAAATGAAGCCGCCGACGAGCATTAGAGACAAAAAAATCCTGGCTTTATTAATCATATATTCTCCTTAGATCGCAAATAGCGATTGATGATCTGCTCTTGAACCCGCGCTTTATTTGGGTTGAAGCGAATCCACTCTTTCGCCGGGGGCGCGCGACGCTATGTAACCGCGCCGGGTTTTGACCACAAGTTTTTCATTCTGCTTTTGAAGCGAGGGCGAAACGTCGAGCTTGAGCTTGCGAAAAGTCCCATCGCGCTTTGTGTTTGTAGAGACGAAGCCGATGCTGTACCTGGTGCGGAGCTGGTCTACAAGACTGTTGAAAGCGCGGTCCATTTCTTCCGGCCTGTCATTGATAATAACTCCGCCGGTCTCTTCGGCCAGCTTGTTGAGGCTCGTCTTCTTGGCGCCGAACATTCCGCCGATGCCGGTCGCGGCCCGCATGGCCCCGCTCTCCATCCGCTGCATCTTGGTTTTCGGGATAATGCCGCAGACGACGCTGCCCGATTCCAACAACACCTGGCGCGTCTCTTCACCCGAAGGCCCCTGGCAATCGAACGCGGTCGTCACGGTGCTGATGACTATGATCACGCGGCGACCGTCGGGATTGCCGGCGCGGCGCATGTAGTGGGCCGCGTCGTTGAATGCCAGGTTGTAACAGTGATTGGCCTCTTCGTTATGCGCGGGAATGCGGTCAAGCGCCCTGGCAATCTTGCGTCTGTCGTGAGTGAAACCCTGCACCAGCTCTACATCATCCGAAAAGGTCATCAACGCCACTTCGTCATTCGGCTTTAACCTGGACATTGCTTCCAGGGTGGCGCGATGGACCTGCTCGCTAAATGGGTCCAGGCAACTGCCCCTATCGATCATGAGAATGACCGATAGCGGGAGCGTGTCCTGGCTGAAGTGAGTTATCTGTTGTTGCGCCCCGTCTTCTGAAAGAATGAAATCTTCCTTTTTCAGATTGCCCACGATGCGCGCGGTCTTTTGCTGTAGCACCTGCGCATCGATAACGACAAGGTCTACAGAAAGGCGAAGATCATCGGCTTTCACTTGCGCGCTGTTTTTCTCGATTGACTGAGACGTGGTCGGGGGCGTGATAAAACAAGAGGTTGCCAGGGCCAGTAATAACGAGACCGTTTTCAACGCTTTCATAACCACCTCCAAAAAACGAGTGATGGGTGATGAGTAACTGGCCTCTAGTTACTCATCATTAATTTTGGGTGGCGCCGACCAGGCGGATGGGACAAGCGAAGGAGGATGAAGCAGATGGGGTGTTCGTACTAAATTCGCCTCACATCCGCCCAGTCCGTGCCACCCAAAAACCGCGAACCGTAATTCGTGAACCGTGACAAGTGATAAGAAGTGATTTGGTATTTCAAATCACCTGTCACGGTTTACCCCGTCACGGTTCACTTATCGTTATCTCTATTCTTTTTCCCGCTGCTGCGTTCTTCGCGGCGCTCCTGCTTTTGTTCCTGTTTTTGTTCCTGTTTTTCCTGGCGTCGCTCCTGGCGTTCCTGGTCGCGAGGCTGCGTTTGTTGTTGTTGCGTTTTTGAAGACTCGTCATCGCGCGGGCGCGGGTGCTCGGCTGTAGGCGATTTCTTCTCGCGCTGGTCGGCGCTGCTCGCGCCGGATGAATTATCGCGGGTCGTCGGCTGTGCCGGTATTAAAACGGGGCGAGACCGCTCTTTCTTCTTAGTAACCTCTTCCTGATTCTGGTCCTGAGACTTCTTCGAGTCGTCGCCGCCCGACTGGACTTGATTATCGGGTCGCGGGCGAATTCTGCTCGAAGAAGCATTGTTATCTTTACCGCCCTCTTCGGGTGCGGCGCGGTCGTGGTCTTTATGATCGATGTCGCGTCCTTCGCGCGTCGGCATGTGGAACGTGCGTTTTTCCTTGGTCGGCACGATCAGCCGTCGCTCGCGCGGGGCCGAGTTGCCGATTTGAGGATCGGTCGGACGGTTGCGCGTTACCACCGGGCGATTGATAACATCGCGCGGAGGCGCAATCACGCGCTCCTTACCTCTCCCGTTATTCCAGATCGGAGCAACCGCCGTCTGGGTCGGGGTGATTTGAGGCAACCCGGGCCGCGCGCCGTTGCCTATCCACGTGTGCATATCGCGGTCGGGCGCCGTGGGGCGCAACTTCGACCTATCGGGTCTGATGAACCCTTCGGTCGGCAATACGGTCAGCCCGTCGCGATGTTCGGGACGACGATGCCCGTTGCGAGTGGTCGGGTATCTAAGATGATCGTGATCGCGATCGTTCCTTCTGAAATCGGGCCTGCGCCATCGCTCGCCAGGCGTGAGCGGATACCAGCCGATGTAGTCGCCGCGCGGCGTGCGCGAGTTGAAAAAGTAAACCAGCGCCGGTCTCCATTGATAATAAGAATGCGCGTAGCTATGACGAGAGCCGATGCCGGGGACCCATGCCCACCCGTAGTTTGGAATGAAAGCCCAGCGACCATAATGATACGGAGCCCATCCCCAGGGTTCGCTTGAAAGCCAGGTCCAGCCCACGCGCGGAACCCACAGCCATTGGCCGTGACGATACGGCGCCCAGCCTGCGCCCACGCGCGGAACCCAGCAATGGCCGTAGCCGAGGTCGCTGATCCACGAGCCATGACCTGAAAGCTCGCTCGCGCCGTAAAAACAGTTATTCTCTGATTCGCGATTGAAGACGAGGTTTAAGACCGTAGCCGCCCCCTCAATGATCTGTCCGACGTTGACTGTACGGTCTATAGTGCGGTCACGGTCAGTGCTCCACTGGTCCCAATTATCGAGCGAGTTATCGACGGCTATCTCAAGCCTTCCCGTCGAAGTATCGATTAAAAGCCTGTTACCTTCGCGCACCTTGAAGCTGCCGTCGGCGGTCGCCACTTCAATCGAGCCCTGGCGGGTTATAATTTCGGATTCGTTATCGCCGCGCACGTTGACGCGGTAGAAACCGTCCTGCTCAAGCGTGAGCGCCGCGTTGGGCGTGTCGACTTCGAACCGGTCGAATGACTTCCCGAATCGCTCAAGGCGAATGATCGCCGTGCCTTCTGTGATCTCGAACTGCGCCACGGTGTGCGCAAGCTCGGTGATCGTAAGCGCGGTATGCTCGGATAATCTTATGTAATTGCCGCGCGACAATTGAATCTCGGCGCGCGCGCCTTGACCTGTGTAAATCTGATCGCCTGTGAAGAGCGGCAGGTTCTCGGCAGCCGACGCCCACTCGTTTACGCCCGCCCGAAGAAACGAGACATCGCCTTCGAGAAAGGTTATTCGCGCTACTCGTTGGATGGGAGCGTCATCTTCGCCTTCGGCGGAATCGGGGACGTCTGGTTCGATTGTCTGCGCCGCAGTTACGGGAGCTAAAAATATTACGGCCAGCAGAATCAGCGTGAGGGTCGCGGGGAGAGAGAATTTCATAACTCATTCCTCTGTCAAACTTTTTAAAGTCGCTCGAAACGCAAAGCTTCCGAGCAATAAATATGCCGTTAGCCTTGAATGTTGATTCGATAAAGACCTCCACATTCAAACTGTTCAATTGAAAGGGAAATAAACTCGGGAGAAAAATAGGCGAGATTAGTTTATATGAGAAACGATCACCGGCTTTACACTAATTGGTGTAGCCCGTGCGCCAAATTGGAGAAGGGTTCTATCCACGAAGCACACGAAGAGTCACGAATTGATTAGGGCGATTCGAGTGCTTCGTGGATTTTTTTCATTGCGGGAATCAATCGCGAGTCGCGGCGATAGCTTCTATCTCTACCAGGAATCCGTAATGAAGCGGCCCCGTAGGAATTGCCGCGCGTGCCGGACGACTGTCTTCCATCACTCTCGCGTAAACCGCGTTGAATGGTTCCCACAGGTTGATGTCCGCAAGATACACGGTCATCTTCAAAACCCTGCTCAGGTCGCTGTTCGCCGCTTTAAGAATCTCGCTCACGTTGTTTAAAGCAAGCTCCGTCTGCTCTTCGATTGTGCCGATCTTTTTCTCTCCGGTCTTGGGATCGATTGAGAGCTGGCCCGCGACATAAACGAGAACCGTTATAGACTACGGCCTGAGAATAATGGCCCCCGGGCTGCGGCGCGTTCGGCGTCAGTATATATTTTATTTCCATCGTCGGATTCACCTCGTAATTAGTTTTCGCGGACAAACGTGATGTAATCGGTGTTGGCAGGCGTGCCGCCTTCCGCTCGCACGGCCATTGCCACCTGGCCGCGATGATACATCGAATGCATCAAGACATGCTGCAATATGTCTCGAAACGGAGTCTGGTACTCAACCCCTTTGCTGTTTTTGTACGTTGCCACGGTGTCGAGCTTTTGCTCTGTCAGATCATCCAATAAATCGGCGTAGCCTTTCACGACTTCCGCCGCCAGTTGTTCGCACTCATCAAGCGTTGATACTTGCCAGAAGTCGAAGCCGGTTGAATCCTGGTTTGTCAGCATTCGCGCGAGCCACGCCTCTTCGGCTATCAGCAAATGCGCGAGCGCGCGAACGGCTTTTGCGCTGTGGTTGGCCGGGTCTTTCAGCCCATCGAAGGCGCGGCGGTTCGCCCATTCGTTATATTTAAAAAGCCGGCGGATCGTTTCGATTGTTTCCATGATCTGCTCCTGTGCAATCTCTTATAAATACGTTACCGGGTTCAATCATTTTTCAAGCTTTATACCATCCATGTTCTCTGCGAGTATGTTGCAAAACAGAGCGCCCTGTGAAATAGCGTCATCTAAAGCTACGTGCGTGTAGGGCAACTCGTCGAACCAGCGCCTGGGCATATTACTTTTAACCACGTCATAAAAATCCAGCTTCATCAGAGCCATCGCGTAGCTCTTTATGTCGAGCGCGAAATATGCGAACGGGCTTTCGCCCGCAAAGCGATACAGGTAGTAAGTGATGAACATGAAATCGAACGCAGCCGGGTAGCCTACGAAGATGGTGTTTCCTCCCAGTTCCTTCAGCCAGGAGACATAACGGGGCATTATCTCGGCGGGCGGCTGAGGGTCTTTGCGGCAAGCCCGCCATGCGTCGGGTTGTGTATCCCACCAGGCCATCGTTGCGGGATTGCCTGCGGCTTCCGGCAGCGTTTCGAGGTTTGCAGAGAAAGTGCCGATCAGGGTTTTGTCGGCCAGATATGCGGCAGAGCCGAAGCTGAGCATCGAGTTAAGTCCCGGAACGGGACCGTCGGTTTCAATGTCTGTGCTAACGTAGATTTCAGCCATCGGCTAAGGCTATAGCAAGCGGCAAAGCCGCGCAATGCCATCGGCTATCTTTTCCGGCGTCTCCTTCGAGTAAGCGAGTCGCAAGGTGTTCGCGCCTGTGTCGTCGACGAAGAATGGCTGACCGGGCACATAAGCGACGCCGTTTTCGATTGCGGCGGGAAGCAGCTTTGTAGTGTCAACCTCCGGGCCAAGCTCCATTAAAATAAAAAAGCCGCCTGATGGTTTGGTCCAGCGCGCCCCCGTGGGGGCGTTCTTTTCAAGCGCGTCGAGCATGGCCCGGCAGCGCACTTCATAAAACTTGCGTATCTCAGGCAGCCGGCGTTCTATCAATCCTGTGTAAAGAGCTTCCGTGACTATTGCCTGGTCTAGCACGCTTGACGAGAGGTCTGCGCCTTCTTTCGCAAGCTCGATCTTTGAGGCAAGCGGTTCGGGCGCGTGAACCCAGGCAGTGCGAATGCCCGGTGCCAGCACCTTTGAGAAGCTGCTTAAATAGATCACGCGCGACGGGCTGATGGCGACAAGCGGTGTGGGCATCGCGGACTCGCTCGCGAAGTAAAGCTCGTAGTAAGGATCATCCTCTATGATTATCAGGTCGTGCTCGTCGGCCACTTCGATAAGCCTCTCGCGGCGTTCAGCCGCCAGCGACACGCCCGAAGGATTCTGAAAGTTTGAAATCGTGTATACGCATTTGACCCGGCGGCCTGCGGCTCGCTCGCGGGCGATCTTTTCGCGAAGATCGGCTATGACTATGCCGCCGTCGTCCTGCCGGACGCCCACCATCCTGGCCCGCGCATTGTGAAGGGCGATGATGCCGCCTATGTAGCTGGGCAGTTCAACCATAGCGACATCGCCCGGATCGAGTAATATTCGCGCGGTGAGATCGAGGCCCTGTTGCGAGCCGGTAGTCATCACGACTTCCGACGGGCGAGCGCGCGGCGTTCCGCGCGCTCGCATGATCTCGACTACGGCTTCGACCAGCTTGCCTTGTCCGCGCGTCGGCCCGTATTGCAGCGCGAGCGCGCCTCGCTCGCGTATCACGCGCGAGGCGATGTCGGCCATCTCTTCCATCGGAAAAGTCTCGGCGCTGGGCGCTCCGGCGGCGAGCGAAATGATATCGCTGCGGCCCAGCATCTGCGTGAGCTTGCGGATAGCGTTAGGCCGCATTGTGCGGCCTATCTCGGACAGCAGGTTTTCGTAATCGGTCTCTGTTTCAAGCATAGAGGAGCCGTTCATTTGACGGTGAATGTCAGGTTGACTTTCACAGATGGCTGAACCGGATCGTTCGATTTTATTGTTACGGATTTTGTATGCGGCCCGACCCCTGTGCCGGTATCAACTTTTACTTTTATCGTGCCCGCCTTACCAGGCGGGAGGACTTTCGGGAAGTCCACAGCGGTGCATCCTCAGCTAGGCTCGACAGCCTCGATCTTCAGTTCGGCGTTGCCGTTGTTTCTTATAACGAATGTGCGGGCAAGCGATTTTTCTTTAGGCTGCTTGCCGAAATCTATCACGTACTTTGGCACATACAGCCTTGGCTTAGCGCCCTGAGCAGGCAGGCTGGCCGGAGTGTTGCCGTCTGCGACGGTCGGCTCAGGCAGCTTTGCGGGCGGCAGCGTTTCTGTCTGTTGTGGCTCCGGCGTCACCGGAGTTGTATTGACCGTCGGCTGTGGAGTCTCGTTCTGCGTGGCTTGAGGCGCAGCGTTATTATTTGTCGAAGTAGATTCTTCCGGCGCAGAGCACGCCGCCATCAAGGCCACGATCAAGACGGGTATGATATAAAGCGTCCTAAAAGTTTTTCTCATAACTTGAATAATTTATCATAAACATTTGTCAGTTGTCAGTTGCCGGTAACAACCAGAGTGACTATCGTAGCGCCCCATCCGCCTGCTTCGGGCGGCGCATCTCGGAATTCGACTACGAAAGGCGAGCGGGCCAGTATCGAGCGAACCATCTCTCGCTGGACGCCCACCCCTTTGCCGTGAATGATGCGCACCCACTCGACGCCGCGCCTGTGCGCTTCTTCGATGTACTCTTCGACCACCTGGCGAACTTGCCGGGGCGGTATCGAGTGCAGGTCGATCACATCGCTGAACTCTATGACGACCGGCTCGGTGAACGGATCGTTCGGGTCTAACGAATCGTCTTCCGTTTTCGTGGATTCGCTCGGCGACCTGCGAAACATCCTCAACAAAAAGTCGAACGTCATACCTGGATCATATTTGCGATTGGGTGTCGGCTCAAGCGGAAGGGAACTACATCACTTTGTACTGAGGGAGTTCGGAAGTGTTTAATCTGTCCGATTGCGCGGGCACGGATTTGCGCCGACTCTTGTTTGCGTACATAGAGCGATCAGCCGCCAGCAGCAACTCGTCCAGCGTGTTGCCGTCTATTCCAAAGCAGGCCCATCCTACGCTTATGCCTACGTAAAGATTGTTGTTGCCGAAGCTGAAATCGTGTTTGTTGATAGCCCTCTGGATACGCATCGCAAGCTCTTGCACCTCTTCGGGGCCGACTTGCAATATGGCGACAAACTCGTCGCCCGCGTACCGGCTTACGAAATCTGAAGTGCGTATCTGTGTGAGCAGCAACCGGCCAATCTCCCACAGCAGGTGGTCGCCCGCCTGGTGGCCGAGCCGGTCATTAATCGCCTTGAAGCCGTCCAGGTCCATCATAATAACCGAGAACACGTCTTTATGCCGCCGCGAGCGGTCTGCCTGATCTTCAAAGCGATACCGGAGCGCGCGCGCGTTCGGAAGCCCCGTCAATAAATCTGTCAGCGCGTTGGTTTCAGTCCTTTCGTGACGCACGGCATTGGCTATCGCATCCGAGGCGAGCTTGGCTACAGCTTCGACAAGCCTCAGATGGTCCGCGTCATACGCGCTCAAGTCGGCTGAGTAGAGCGCCATCGCTCCGATCGCTTCCCCATCCTTGATCAACGGGACCACCGTGGCTATGCGATACTGTTCTGGCAACTCCAGCTTCATCGCGTCAAAGTCGAGGCGCGGGTCGCAGTTGTGCATGGGGTGTGAGTTGGCGACGACCCACCCGGTTATGCCCGCCCCTGAAGTCATACGGCGACCCTTGAACCGCTCCGCGTGGCGACCCGATACGTGCATCGCTTCGACCTCGGTCGAATCCTGTCTTTGAAGGTAAAGCACGCACGTGGTGTAAGTGACTATGTCTTCCAGCCGCGAAGAGAAGACGGCAAACGTGTCACGCAGGTCGAGACTCGTCCCGATGGTCTGCGCTATGTCATAAAGCGTTATGACTTCGCGGTGTGCGCTGCGAATACGCTCGAAGGCATGCGGGCCGGTATCGGGGACGGCCGGGCGCTCTACGCCTTTCTCTTGCTGCTGCGCAAACGTAATCTGCGGCTCCACGCGATTCTCGCGTATCTCGGCTTCAAAGTCTTCGAGGTGATCTAAGAACGCGGTGATCACCGTCGGGTCGAACATAGTGCCGCTGCCGTCTCTGAGCAACTGAATGGCCTGCTCGCGGGTCATGGCTTTTCGATACTGGCGGTCTTCGCGCACGGCATCAAAGCAGTCGGCTACGGTGAGTATCCTTGCCGTAATAGGTATCTGATCGCCGCGCAGCCCGTCCGGGTAGCCGCGCCCGTCCCAACGCTCGTGATGATGACGGACGACCGGCACTACGGGGTAAGGGAACCCGACGCGCTCCAATATCTCTGCGCCGACAATCGTGTGCACTTTCATCTTTTCAAACTCTGCGGGGGTCAACGACCCCGGCTTGTTGAGTATGTAATCGGGGACGGCGAGCTTGCCTATGTCGTGCAAGAGCGCGCCTGCTTTTAAGGCTTCTATCTCCGCTTCGCTCAACCCGAAAAGCCTTGCCAGCCCCGTAGCGTAAATCTGCACGCGACGGACGTGATCGTGCGTGACTTCATCTTTCGCGTCAATGGCTATCGCGAGCGCCTCGATTGTTCTCAAGTGAAGGTCGGCCATCTGCTCGATGTGGCGGTTGGAAGCCTCCACTTTGTCGAGATAGACCTTGTATGTAAAGTAAATGATCGCCAGTATCGGGACGGCTATGATGAATGCGTAGAAAGATATTATCGTTATCAGCTTGATGATGATGCAGGCCGCCGCCGCCCCCGCAAAGTAAGTGACCGAGGTCCACAGGTAGCACTGCTTCCAGGTGGTGACGAGATTGCTGCGCTGCTTGAGCGAGGTCGCTATGCCCACAATGCCGGTATTAAAAACGTAGTGGAGAAGGGCTAGCAGCCCTGCGGCCATCGCCAACTTGTCCAGTTCGCCGGAAAGCGCCGCCAGATCGCCAAAGATCAGAGTGACGATTATGCTGGAAGCAAAGACCGACAGGCTCATGACCGCCGCGTTGAAAAAGATGGCTATGCGCTTGCCCTTGTATTGAAGCGTGCAGAAAGCGGCATTGACTCCGGCCAGTATCACCGAAGGGTGCGGCCCGTACAAAAAGACTGAGATAAATATGAAAGTGTCGGTCAGCGTCATCACGCTCGCGGTCTTGGGAATCCCTAAGTCTATGCGCGAGACCATCAGCACCGTGACCAGGCTCAGTAAAACCCATTGGAAGCTTATCTTGCCCGTAGCCGCCGTGAATCCGCTGTAAGCGAAAAGCGCAAGTCCCGCCACAGACACGCAGACCATGAATGCGTTGGCGGCAGGGCTATTTTGCTTGAAGCCCGTTTGTTTCATCCCTTCTATCCTTGCGACTAACTTGCTTGCGGCGACTGAGCGCAGTTTTCCGCGCCATTAAAGCGAAATCCATTCCATGCCTCTGGCTGAATGCTAAGCCCTGTAACTTCAATAGATAGCTTTGTTTGCGGGCCGGGTCCGGGATTGGGGATTGTGGCAATAGGCATCAGTTTGACCGAAAAGTTTCGGTCAAACTGCCGTTCAATATATTGCGGCTCGCGGAAGCGGTGAAACCGTTCTTCAATCTGAGGCCGTATCAAACTTTGCCAATTAAGTCCAAGTGAGGTATAAATAATGAAGCGTGTTGGCCCTCAAGAATTAACAACGGGGCGTTTTAAAGAAGTGAGCAAGAAGTTTTTTTTTATAGTTGTTTCACTGCTGGTAGTAATCTCGGTTGTGATAGCCGCCCTCATACTCGGCCAAGCCAATTCCGAGGAAACTTCTAAACAAGCAGACAATCAGGCGCAGCCTGTGGTTCCCGTTCGTCTGGACGAAAAGAGCGCCGAGGTCCAGGTTCTCTTTACCGATGTTTCGCCGCCTGGGCGACAATTACATGCGCGGGAGCGAGCCTGCGCGCGGCGGCTTGGGCGTGCTCACTCGAATGGGCGTAAAGACCATACTCGATCTGCGCTCGGATTATGATTACACGGACGATGTCAAAGTCGCGGCAGAGCAATTGGGATTCATCTATCGCAGGCTCCCGTTGAGCGTCTGGAACCCTCCGACTGATAAAGAAGCTAACGAATTCGTCCGGCTTGTGACGAACAAAGTCGAGGGGCCATTTTTCGTCTTCTGCTCGGACGGCATTCACCGCACGGGCGAGATGAGCGCGATATACCGCATAGCGCATGATAAATGGAAAATCGAAGAGGCGCTCAAAGAGATGGATGAAGCGGGCTTCACTCCTTATTACTACAACCTGAGAAACTACGTCTGGACCTACGCGCGCAAATTCCAGCCTGTCGCAGTGCCGCCCACAGGTCGCCGGGTCAGCCCCATCGAAGAGTAAGCACTTGTCAGCCGTCCGTTGTCCGTTATCGATTGATTAAAACACTGATGCGGGTTCCAGCGTTTTATAAATGCAAGCGATGCGGACAACGGACAACGGACAACGGACAAAGCAAAAGCTAATCTACTATTCGCGCGGTCAGCAAAACGACGAAACTTCCGCCCGCTAACTCAGTTGATCGCGCAGCCGGCTGCGGGGTCCCCGGCAAAGCTGACTGATGCTGGACTACGCCGAACACCAGCGTCGGCTCTCCCGCCCGCACGCGAGAAAAATCTTGCAGCGTGCGTTGAATAAAGGTCGGGGTCAAAGTGCCTGTGCTTCTCTCAATGCCCGTCTGCTCGATTCTAAGCCGAACTTCAATCTGATCGTTTAAGACAATGCGCGGATTGGCCTGCACGTTAAGCCCTATGTTTTCGTACTGTATTTGCGGAATGCCGACCCCTGCAATCGCGGCTGTCGTAGGGTCATTCGGGTTTGCGCCCGGTTGGTCCGTGCGGTTGCGCTGGCGGTCTGACGCGACGCCGACCGCCGGGAGCGTCGCAGTCTGTATGGGGACGCGCTGCCCTATTTGCGCGCCGGCGTTTTCGCCGGATCGCGTGCGCATCTGAAGGCTTGCTACTTGCTTGGCCTTCCCTTCTTTGATTAAAGTGCTTAGTCGTTGTTTGTCCTTGGATATCGCTTCGATATCTTCTGCGCTGGCAGACGTCATCTCAATAATGCTTATGTCGAGAATAACTGTCCGATCGGGTCTTGGCTCCTGTGCCGTTGCCGTTTGAGCAAGCAGACACACGAGCAGCGTCAAAGCTGCGTAGATTCTTATCATCCTATTCACCTCACTTGTTGAAGACTGTGCGCCGAGCGTCTTCCGGTATGACTGTTTCTCAATCTTGTTAAGCGAATGTAGAAGAAAAAAGTTCCTTATTATCATTCTTCTCATTCTTGCCTTCTGTGAACGCTTCTTTGGAATTGCGAGAAGCGGATGGTATGATAGCACGGCCCGACACCTCACCGTAGCCGTGGAGAGAACCGATGAGTAAGGATTACATACTCGCGCTCGATCAAGGCACGACAAGCTCACGCGCAATTCTGTTTGACCGCGAGGGCCAGCCTGTCCGAGTAGCGCAACAGGAATTCGAACAGCTCTACCCGCAGCCCGGATGGGTCGAACACCGTCCCGAAGAGATCTGGTCTTCTCAGTTGAATGCCGCCCGGCGCGTGCTTGCGGACGCGAACGCCCGGCCCGATCAGATTGCCGCTATCGGCATCACCAATCAGCGCGAGACCGCTATCATCTGGGACCGGCAAACGGGAGAGCCGATTCACAACGCCATAGTCTGGCAATGCCGGCGCACGGCTGATGATTGCGACCGTCTGAGGCGTGACGGGCTTGCCGACAAGTTTCAACAACTGACCGGCCTTGTGCTCGACGCATATTTTTCGGGGACGAAAGTGCGATGGCTGCTCGATCATGTCGCGGGCGCGCGCAAGCTGGCCGAGCAGGGAAGGCTGGCATTCGGCACGGTCGATTCGTGGTTGATCTGGAAGCTCACGGGCGGCCGAGTTCATGTGACCGACCCGTCCAACGCGAGCCGCACGTTGTTGTTCAACATAGAGAGTGCAGAGTGGGACGATTATCTGCTTGAGACTCTCAACGTGCCGCGCGGGCTGCTTCCCGATGTCGCCCCGTCGTCTGCCGTGGTGGGCGAGAACCGACACAGCGCTTTTCGGCAGCGCCATACCGATTGCCGGGAATGCCGGAGACCAGCAGGCCGCGCTTTTCGGGCAAGTCTGCACAAAGCCCGGCATGTCGAAAAACACTTACGGCACGGGCTGTTTCATGCTGTTGAATACCGGGCGCGAGCTTGTCCGCTCAACCAGCAACCTGCTCACGACCGTCGCCTGGCAGATCGAAGATCAGCCCATAGAGTATGCGCTCGAAGGAAGCGTCTTTATAGCGGGCGCGGCCATTCAGTGGCTGCGCGACGGGCTGAAGATAATAGACTCCGCCGCCGATACGGAGCCGATGGCGCGCGCGGTCGAAGATAACGGCGGGGTCTATTTCGTCCCCGCGTTCGTCGGCCTCGGCGCGCCGCACTGGGACCAGTACGCGCGCGGGACCATCATAGGGCTTACGCGCGGGACTACGCGCGAGCACATAGCGCGCGCGGCGCTTGAATCCATCGCCTATCAGACTCGCGACGTGCTTGCCTGCATGCGCGAGGACGCGAGTATTGAGTTAAGCGAGCTTCGCGTGGATGGGGGAGCAGCGCGCAACGATTTCCTGATGCAGTTTCAAGCCGACATACTTGGCATCCCCGTCGTGCGGCCCGCCAACACCGAGACCACGTCTGCGGGCGCTGCTTTTCTGGCCGGGCTTGCAGTTGATTTCTGGCCGAGCGTCGAGTCGCTCGGAGAGATGTGGCAGCGCGAGCAGACCTTTCAGCCGCGTATGAATGAAAGCCTCCGCCAGAGGCTCGTAGAAGGCTGGACGCGCGCCGTCGAGCGCGCGGGCAACTGGATAGTCGCGCGGTGAGATGCAATCCGCTCGCTGGCAAGCCACAGTCAGGGTTGATAGAATTTTATATTTATGGAAGCCGCTTCGATTGTATCGATTCTCTGGAAGCTGGCCGCCGTACTTCTGCTCGTGCTGGCTAACGGCTATTTTGTCGCCGCAGAGTTTGCAATCGTCAGCGTCCGGCGGTCGCGAATAGAGGCGCTCGTGGCCGATGGCAATCGCCGCGCCCGCGCCGTGTTGCGCGTGATGGGAGACATCACCGCGTTTATATCCGCTTGCCAGTTCGGCATCACCGTGGCGAGCCTGGTGTTGGGCTGGTTGGGCGAAAAGAACCTGGCGCAACTGCTCGAGCCGGCGCTTGATCGTATTCTTCCCGAATCCGTTTCCGCGGTAGTCGCGGCGCACACCATCGCCACCTTCACGGCGTTGGCCGTAGTCACTTACCTTCACCTTCTGTTCGGAGAGTTCGTGCCAAAAGCGGTCGCGCTCGAACGCGCCGAACGCGTCGCGCTCGCGGTGGCGCGGCCTATGGAGATTTTTAATAAAGTATTCAAAGCGCCCATCTGGTTGATAAATAAATCGGGCATACTCGCGCTGCGGATGCTCGGGCTGCACGCGACGGACGAGCACGCCAAGGCATACAGCGAAGAAGAGATTCGCAACCTTATCACGCTCAGCCACCAGAGCGGCCACCTGATCGCGGACGAGCAGCAATTAATTCATAACGTGTTCGACTTCACCGACGCGACGGTCGAAAGCGTGATGACGCCGCGCACGGAGCTTGAGGCGTTAGACGCCAACATGCCGCTCGAAAAAATGCTCGAACTGTTCGAGCAGATAGGCTATTCGCGCATGCCCGTCTACCGCGACTCGCTCGACAACGTGATCGGCATCGCCCTTCATAAAGACCTGGGCCGACTCGTTCGCAGTGGCGCTCAGACGAGCATCGAAGAGGTCATCCGCCCCGCAGTCTTTTTGCCGACAACGATGCGGCTCAACGACGCGCTGCGCAGCCTGCGCCGCTCAAGCGCGCACATGGCGCTGGTGGTCGACGAGCACGGCGGCGTCGAGGGGCTTGTCACGCTCGAAGACCTGATCGAAGAGATAGTCGGCGACATACGCGACGAGCACGACGAAGTTGCCGTGCGCCAGATCGTCGAGCAAGCGGACGGCAGCTTTACCGTAAGCGGCAGGCTCTCGATCAAGGAAGCGAATAGAGTGCTGGACCTGGGGCTCCCGGAATCGGACAGTTATCACACGGTGGCGGGCTTTATGATGGCGCGGTCCGGTCGCCTGTTGCGCCAGGGCGAAAGCGTTGACTACAACGGGCTGCGCATGACGGTTGAGAATATCACCGGCAACCGCATAGTCGAAGCCCGCGTCGAGCGTATGACAGACCAGAGCGCGCCGCTTCCCACCGCTTGAGATTTTTTTCACGCCTTTGCTTTTGTTGACACCTCGCTCGCGCATCAATAATATCAGCCGCCATTGGAAGAGACACTCTTTATCATCAATCCCGTGTCGGCTCGCGGCACAACGCCGCGATTCTGGGCCGAGGCGCGCCGCGAGCTGGAAAAATTGGAGATCAAGTTTTCCGAGCAACTGACCTCTAAAGCAGGCGAGGCTACCGAAATCACTCGCCGCGCGCTCGAATCGGGAACGGGCCGCGTCGTCGCCGTAGGAGGCGACGGGACTCTGAACGAAGTAGTAAACGGTTACTTTGACTCGTCGGGCGCTCGCGTCAACCCGGACGCCGCGATAGGGTTGCTGCCGAGCGGGACCGGGTCGGATTTTCGCCGTTCCATTGGGATCAACTCAAGCCGAGACGGTATCGCGGCGATAGCCAGCGGAAGAACCAGATTGATAGACGCGGTTCGCGCCGTCATCGAGACAGAAGACGGCGCGAGCGTGACTCGCTACTTTATCAACGTCGCGACTTTCGGCTTGGGGGGCGACGTGTCGGGTTTTGTGAATCGCTGGCGCGGAAGTCTTCCGAAGTGGGTAGGCGGTCGAACGCGTTTCGTCGCGGCGGCGATCCGCGCGCTCGACCGCTACCGGCTCGTTCCTGTAGAGGTCCGCCTTGATGATACGTTTCATAAAAAAATAGCGAGCAATCTTGTAGTCGTCGCAAACGGGCGCTTCGCGGGCGGCGGCATGATGCTGGCCCCGCACGCTCAGCTTGACGATGGATTATTGGACGTAATCTTGACCGATGGGGCGACGCGCTTTGACGTGATAAAAGAGTTGCCGCGCATCGGGCGAGGCGGCCATCTGAAAAATAAAAAAGTTACGGAGACGCGCGCGCGCGACGCCTCAATTACGACCGCCGAGCCGATGGCTATCGATATTGACGGAGAGATGGCGGGTTACACTCCTGCGCGAATGACCGTCTTGCCTTCCACCGTACGTTTTATAACTTCAGATCAATAGGGATGAAAAATCAAAGGCAAACTGCTAGCAAATCACAAAGACTCACTTACGAATAGATTCTACTTGTGACTAACCTTATCTGCTTTATTATCGCACTAAGAATACGTCCCAAGCCCATCTCCCTACGTGCGCTCCGTGAGTATCGTATACCTTCGCCCTATAGCGGAACCAATTCCCATTCTGGTCATTGCGTTTCGACTCGCGGTAATTAAGGTCAATTCGCGCAACTCCTAACGTGGTGAGGGGAGATAGCTCACTCGGTTCAGAAACGCCATTGTGATTTGCATCCTGCCACAGCCGTAGGGAAGTGAATATCGCATCGCTACTATTTATCTTGCCATCACTGTTGCCACCGTTTACTGATTTGTCATATTCCGCAAGTGCGAGAAAACCGTTTGGGTCACGTGTTGCTGGTTGCGGAGCAGTATTGCCAAACAGTTCCCGCCCGCCGTCTATTGTTCCGTTGCCATTAAGGTCTAGAACTAAAAAGGCATCGTCTGAGCCAGCAGCAGTCCAGGAAAGTCTTTCCTTATTGCTATTGTTATCGAGATCAAAATGAACACCGCCAGGGTTATCTGTGAGATCAAATCCATTGCCACTCACATCTATTACAATAGGTGTTGCAAAGCAACAGCAACCGTAATGGCTACTGGGCCAGCCTGGGTACGGACAGCCGTTAGGAGGATAAGCGCAGGGATCTGCCGGATAGAAGCATCCTGATTCAGTTTCACCTCCTGTACAAAACAACTCGCAACTACCGGTCCCGCCACCGCCGCCAGCGCAGGCTCCAAGCGCATCCTTAATCTTAGCGTTATCGCAAAACATGGGCGCAACGATACGCGGAAGACAGTTTTGATAAGTCATGAGCGTCTGACATGGACAAGAGGGACAATCGCCCAATCCAAATGTGTGGCCTATTTCATGCGATACTATATGCATAAACGTATTGATGAACGTTGAACAGTCACTCTTTATCTTGATTTCCGAAAGGAGACGATTACTGCCATTACTACCGCCGCCAGCTACCCCGCAAGCAGTAGGATTGGGAGGTGGGAGATTAGTTATCTGAAGCAGGTAAGCCCCGGGGGGCCAGGTTGGGGCGGGCGCGATGAATGTTGGATCAGCCAAATATACATAAGAACAATTGCCAATTAAATCAGCAGCCTGATTCCAGTAAGACAGAGCTTGCCTTATCGCGTCCTTATCGCGTCCTTTTGTGCCTGTGTGAAAGTAGGATCGATATTAACCTGAACTGTTGCACCTTGTGGCCAGCACCACGCTTGCAGGTTACCATGCAATTGTGGAATTGTAGGGCAGCCGGGTTGCGATTCCGCCGTGCCGGAAGAGAGGACAATTACTACCAAACCGCACGAGATAGCCGCTATGAGTGGAAGCAACAGATTTGCCTTTTTCATTGATTCAAGCCCCCTCTTCTATTCGGAGGTTGAGGTGGATTTATCACAGCTTCTTTTACAGCATTTATAAAATCTGCACGACCTTTACCCTCGTAGGCCGCAAAAGAGAGCTTCCCACTCGATTCTTTAATCTCTGCGCCATCTATAGGAATAACCTTGTTATCTTTTAACTCATAGGCTGTAACGATCGGATAATCCTGCGCTTCAGTGCTGTATTCCAGGAAAAAGACGTATTGCTGTCCTTCTTTGGGCATGCCCTGGTTAGCGACAAAGTATTGCAATTGACGTCCATCTTTGAACCGAACGACACCGCCTTCGCGCGAAACTTGTATTGACTTGCTAGTACTTAACGGGCTGGCGGCATTATCTTTTAAAACTTCTTTTATATTAACAGTGAATTCGGAGTACACAGCCGTTTTGTCGTTCGACAAATGAGCCTGCGCATCGGTTACTTCCCCTACGATAACCGTATCACTCTGTCCTGTCGGAAGCGCAGGAAGGTCTATCAACTTGTGATCCTGAATGTAGTACATTGTCATACCAGGGGGGATTTCTCCTAAAGGCTGCGGGCTCTCTTTTGGTATCGGTCACTTCTTATTTGTCTCAACTGCCTTTGCTTCAAGTCTCTCTGGACCGAATGGCTTGTGTCTTCTTCATAGTCTACTGTAGGTCCATAATACCTCTCCATTTCTCGTTCTTTATTCTTCGCCTGTTTAGAAGCCGGGGGCGACCAGGCTTTTACGGCCAAAAGAGCCGCACATGCCAAAATGATGGCTAGGCTCAAGAAAGGTATGCCTTTACCGATACCTAAGATTCTAGGATTCTTCATGCTGTCCTCCCGGCCGAGATAAGACTTAAAGCACTATGGGGTAAATAAATGTGACTGAAGCTACGGAGCGCTTATACATTCGTTCTGTTTTACTGTCAACAAAATAATATGATTAACATTCCTGTCAAGTGCTGTTTCGGAAAGAATGATGGGAGATTATTCAGATGAAAGTCGCTTCACTTGGCCATTGCGTCGGTGACTTTTATGCGGCCCGCGATTATGTCCTGCTTCGCGCGCTCGACGGCTTCGAGCACCGCAGGCGGTATGGCTTTTTCGTTGTACTCGTCGAGCGCGTAACCCACGCCTTCGTTGTCGAGTCCGAAAAGGTGTTTGCCTCCGTTGAACCGCCCTTCGACCAGGTCTTTGACCGTGTTGTAGACGGCGACATCTACGCGCTTGACCATGCTTGTGAGAATAAATCCCGGCTTGACCCAGTTCTGATTCGAATCCACGCCTATGGCATACTTTGTCGAGCCTGGCCTGCCGCCGCCATCTACGGTGCTAGCTTCCTCCGCTGCGTCAAAGACTCCGAGGCCCGAGTTGCCCGCCGCCTGAAATACTATGTCGGCCCCGCGCTCGATCTGAGCTTTAGCAAGCTCTTTTCCCTTGCCCGGATTATTCCACGCGCCGTCCGTCACTCCGACATAGTTTTTAAAGACTTCAACTTTTGGGTTCGCGTAGCGCGCGCCTTCCGCGTAGCCCGTCTCGAATCTGTGAATCAGCGGAATGTCCATGCCGCCGACAAAACCGACCTTGTTCGTCTTTGAGATGCTGCCCGCGATCATGCCGACGAGGAACGATCCTTCGTGCTCTCTGAACAGCAGCGACGCGACGTTAGGCATATCTATCACGCCATCGATGATGGCGAACTTGACGTTCGGATAATCGCGCGCCACGTTCTTCATTATCGGAGCTTGAGCAAACCCGATCCCGATAATCAGGTCATAGCCGCGCTCGGCTAAAACGAGCATCGAAGGCTCGATTGAGCTGGGGTCGCCCGGCTCGACGTCGCGCAGGTGTATGTTGTCGGGATAATCGGCGGCGGCGCGCCTGACGCCTTCCCACGCGGCTGCGTTAAAGGATTTGTCGTCTTTGCCGCCGATGTCAAAGACTATGCCGACGCGCAGTTTATTATCGGCGGCATCGACCTTATCGAACACTCGCGTGCAGCCCGCGACGACGAGCGCAGAAACCAAAATAAGCGCCAAAAAAATTCTTTTCATCTCTGTAGCCTCTGGCTGATATAAGCCTTACATAGATTTTAGCCGACAGGGTTGAGAACAGACAACCGCCTCGGTTTATGCTTATTTCACGCTCGGCTCCGCAAGCCGATTATATTTTTTCAACACCTGCTTGAGGCGATCATGCGGAAGCGCTGTGACCTTGTGATTATCTACTCCCGTCATGGTCTCTGCCGCAATCAGCGCGTTGATAATAGCCTCTTCCGTAGCCTGGACGGTCGCTTCAAAGACCGAGCCTATACGGTCGTTCGGAAGCATCGTCAATTGAGCAACCCCCGTCGGCTTTGAAGCCTCAGCATTGGCTGTGGAAAAGGCTATGAAGATGTCGCCTGATCCGTTGCCCGAAGTGGTCCCAGTCCTCGCCAACCCCAGCGCTGCGCGCCTCGCCAACCGCTTCAGTTGGTGAGGTAAGAGCGGCGCGTCGGTCGCGACGACTATGATGATCGAGCCAACGTCTTCTCTTGGCAGACCTGTTTCGACCGATGCGAGCGTGTTATCGGTTATCTCTTGCCCTACCGGAACTCCCGCGACGCGCAGTTGATTACGGCGGCCAAAATTTGCCTGCACCAGAACGCCGACTGTGTAGCCGCCCATATTTTCGCCCAATCGTCTCGACGCCGTGCCGATGCCGCCTTTGAACTCGTAGCAGATCATACCGGTCCCGCCGCCCACATTGCCTTCAGCCACAGGCCCGGATTTGGCGGTGTCCAGAGCGTCAAAGACGTGCTTCTCTTTTACATGAAACCCGTTTATGTCGTTCAGGTATCCATCATACGTTTCGGCCACGATAGGCAGCGACCAAGGTTGATTCATTTGATTGCGCTTCACGCGCCAGGCAATAACCGCATCTCGCGTAATGCCGACGCTGTGAGTGTTGGTTATCATTATCGGGCCTTCGAGGAAACCCGATTCTTCGACCCAGGTCGTTCCGGTCATCTCGCCGTTGCCGTTGAGGGAAAACCAGCTCGCGAAGACCTGATCGTTCGATTGCTTGCCGCGCGGCAGTATCGCGGTGACCCCTGTTCTGACGGGGCCGGAGCCGACCTTTAACGCTCCTTCGCCGGAAATCAAAGTGACCTGGCCGACCTCAACGCCCTTCACGTCCGTGATGGCGTTGAGCGGCCCGGCGCTCCCTTCAAATGGAACGCCAAGGTCACGCGCGCGCGGTCTGTTTTGCCCCGATACAATATGCGACAGCAACATCATCATAATCACGGTGATGATTATCAGGCTGACCCTGGTCATAAGCTCTCCTTTGCCGTCATTGCTTATCGGGCGCTTCATACAGATAAAGAATATCGTGAAGCTTGTTTTCGCGCCCGTCGTGGACGGCATACTGGACACGATTACGCTTGCCGCTCCCCTCGACGCTGAAGCCCCAGAGCGTAGCCGCTCCGTGCTCGCCGTTTTTGTTGAGCGCGTAAAACTGGATATTGAATTCACGGAGCTTTTTCAGGTTGCCGTTATAGTTGTTAGCCACGCGCTTGATGGCTTCCATACACGCCTCGTTGGGTGACGCGCCGCGCCGCATCATCTCGACTACGGTGTGCGAGCCGTTTATCTTTATGCACTCTTCGCCTCTGCCGGTTGAGCCTGCCGCGCCGACTTCGTTATTGACGAAAAGCCCGCACCCTATCAGCGGAGAATCTCCGACGCGGCCCGGAATCTTGAAAGCAAGCCCGCTCGTAGTCGTAGTCCCTGAAATATCCCCGCGCTCGTTGATGGCCAGGCAATTGATCGTGCCGGTCGGAGGGCGTGCGATTATACGGTCTGCCAGCGCGACGAGGGCCGCTTCTTTTGAATCATCCATCACCCGCGATGTGGTCTTGTTCGCTTCCGGGGTTGCAAGCCCCGGCCCCCACCCGTCGCGGTTGCTTCTCGTCTCTCTCCATTTGAGCCAGATCGCGCGCGATTGATCGGTCAGCAAATCTTCTTTCTTAAACCCGTGCGCGAGCGCAAACCGTAGCGCCCCGTCGGCGACCAGCAATAGGTGATCGGTTCGCTCCATGACGAGCTTTGCTACTTTAGACGGGTTCTTTATGTGACGCAACGACGCAACAGCGCCCGCGCGTTTCGTAGGCCCGTGCATGACGCTTGCGTCAAGCTCCACGTCGCCGTCTTCGTTCGGCAATCCGCCGTAACCCACGGACATATCTTCGGGGTCGTTTTCGACTATGTTGACCCCGGCTATGACGGCGTCCAGAGTGTCTGCGCCATGGCGAATCATATCCATCGCTTTTGCGTTAGCGGGCAAGCCGTTCACGCTGGAGATAATGAGGGGGCGCGTGCCTTTCGATTGCGCCGGCGAAGGCAGGCGCGGGTTCAACCCGGCAACGACTCCGGCAAACGCGCTGCTGCGAACGAAATCTCTTCGATTGAGTTTGGCTGTCATGTTCTCCTCCATCGGGTGCGGCGGGATGACTTCAGTGTGGCATCCGATTTTAGCTCACATTCGGTTGAGCGCGAAAACGATTTTGGGATAAACAGTAGTGAATTTATTAGTCGCCAAAGAGATACAATGAAAATCAAAAACTATCTCACCGCCGCAGACACAGAGAACGCATATGGCCGATGATGTGCTTCGCACGCGGCGGGGGCGCAGAGCAGAATATGGTTTTCTCTGCGCAATCTTTGTGTCCTCTGTGTCTGCGGCGGTGAAGTCCGGTTTTTTATATTTAGCGCAAGACATCTTTAATAAGCGAGGGCTTGCTTACCTGTTCCTTCGCGATTGCGTACGCCTGAGTGACGACAGGAGCGGCCTCGTCCGCGCGGGCAGGATCGTTGAAGTACAAAACGGCAAGTTCGGATTCGGGCGTGATTTCATCGCCTATTCTCGCTTTGATCACCATTCCCACGCTCGCATCTATCGGGGTGTCGAGCCGCGCTCGGCCCGCGCCCAGCAGCATGCAGGCGCGGCCGACGGCTTCCGTGTCAATCGTCCGCACGTAACCTGATCGCCTGGCAAGCACTCGTCGCTCGTGAGCCGCATGCGGCATAAGCGAGTGATCATCGACCACGCGAGGGTCGCCGTGCTGGGCTTCGATGATCTCGCGCATCTTTTCAAGCGCTTTGCCGTTGGCGATCAACTGGTCGTAGAGATTGCGCCCGCTCTCAACATCTGTTACAGCCTTACCGAGCAAGAGCATCTCTGCCGCAAGCTCACGGCATAAATCGTTGAAATCATCCGGGCCGCGCCCGTTAAGCGTGTCCAGAGCTTCAATCGTCTCTATAGAATTGCCAACGGCGCGACCGAGCGGCTGGTTCATGTCTGTGATGAGCGCGACCGCCTCTTTCCCCATTAAACGCGCGATCACAACCATCAAATGCGCGAGCGCCGTGGCGTCGGCTTGATCCTTCATAAAAGCGCCGCTTCCGGTCTTCACATCCAGCACAAGCCCGCTTATTCCTTCGGCCATCTTCTTGCTCATAATCGAAGCGGCCATAAGCGGACGGCAAGGAACCGTAGCCGTCACGTCGCGCAGAGCGTAGAGCTTCTTATCGGCGGGCGCTATCTCGGCAGTCTGACCAATAAGCGCCGCTCCGACTCGTTCGAGAGTCGAGCGAAATTCCGCGAGCGAAAGATCGGTTCTGAATCCGGGTATCGATTCGAGCTTATCGAGCGTGCCGCCCGAATGAGCCAGCGAGCGGCCCGAAATCATCGGAACCAGCACGCCCGCCGCCGCTACGACGGGGGCCAGCACGAGCGAAGTCTTGTCGCCTACGCCGCCCGTCGAATGTTTATTGACGCGAGGGCGGCCCAGGTCTGAAAAATCTACGACCGCGCCGGAATTGAGCATCTCGTCGGTCAATGCGAACGTCTCTTCGTTGGTCATCCCGCGCAAGAAAATTGCCATCAGCAGCGCGGACATCTGATAGTCGGCTACTTCGCCTCTGGTGTAGCCGCGCACGATAAAGCTTATCTCTTCGCGAGACAACTCTCGCCCATCACGTTTCTTCGCTATCACATTGACTGCGCGCATCGAAAACCCTTCTTGAATTTAAGCGACTGCGAGAAGCGCGACCGCGTGCGCGGCCATCGCTTCGCCCTGGCCTACTGAATCAAGCCCTTCATTAGTTTTTGCTTTCACGCTCACAAGCTCTATCTCGATCTCCAAAACCGCCGCGAGCTTTTCACGCATAGCCCGTATGTAAGGCGCGAGGCGGGGTCGCTCGGCCAGCACTACCGCGTCCAGGTTTGACACCCTCAGGCCGCGCTCTTTTATTATCTCAACCACATGCGCCAGCAAATCAAGGCTCGCGGCCCCGGCAAAGCGCGGGTCGGAATCGGGGAAATGAGTGCCGATGTCGCCCGCCGCCGCCGCGCCCAGCAGCGCGTCGCACACCGCGTGCGTCAGAACATCGGAATCCGAATGGCCCAGCAGCCCTTTCTCGAACGGAATCTCTATGCCTGCAAGCACGAGCCGCCGGCCCTCCACCAGTCTGTGTATGTCGTAGCCTATGCCTATGCGACTCATATTACTTAAAAAAGTCTGCGTGTATCACTTCGGCCAGGCGCAGATCTAAAGGCTGCGTGATCTTGATATTCATGGGCGAGCCTTCGACTACGGATACGCGATGCCCCAGCCGCTCGACAAGCTGAGAATCGTCCGTAGCCATGAAGCCGTCTTTGTATGCGCGCTCGTAAGCTTCGCGTATTACGGCGAAGCGAAAAGCTTGCGGCGTTTGCGCGTGATAGATGCGGCGGCGATCCAGTGTTTTCTGGACGCGTCCCGATTTCACCTGCTTTATAGTGTCGGTCGCGTGCACAGCCAGCACCGCTGCGCCCGTAGACTGCGCGCGCTCGACTACTGCGCGTATCTCTTCAACACGCACGAACGGGCGAACGGCGTCGTGGACGGCTATGACGTTTGCCGTCTCTTCTTTGATGACCTGTATGCCGCGATAGATCGAATCCTGGCGCTCGGCCCCGCCCGCTACTACCCGCACGACTTTTTTTATGTTGTGGCGAGAGATCAGGCCGAGGACTTCGTGCGTCAGGTTAGGTTGAAGCACCAGAATGATCTGGTCGATGGCGTCTGCGGATTCAAAACGTCTAAGGGTGTGGACGAGCAGCGGCACGCCGGCAAGCTCTATCATCTGCTTGGCGCGGTCTGCGTGCATGCGCGCGCCGATGCCGGCTGCGGCGATTATTGCGATGTTGAGTCGTCCTTCTGTCACTACGGAGCTGAATTATGACGCGGCCCTGCCGCTGCGCGCCCGTCTTCGGTGTAGCGACCGAAGATCATCTTACCCGCCGTGGTCTGTAGGACGCTGGTCACCGACACGTTAACGTTTTTGCCGATCATGCGGCGGGCATTATCGACGACTACCATCGTGCCGTCGTCCAGGTAGGCCACGCCCTGGTTGTACTCTTTGCCTTCTTTCAGCACGAACACGCGCATGATCTCGCCGGGCAAGACCACGGGCTTGAGCGCGTTAGCCAGCTCGTTTATGTTGAGGACGGAGACGCCTCGGAGCTGCGCGACTTTATTAAGGTTGAAATCGTTGGTGACGATTTTGCCTTCGAGCTGGCGCGCCAGTTCTATGAGCTTATGGTCAACTTCGCGCACGTCCGGGAAATCGGCTTCGCTGATTACAATCTCGTAGCTGCCCTTCTTTTTTTGGAGCCGCTGGAGGATGTCCAGGCCCCGCCGGCCCCGGTTGCGTTTTATCGAGTCGGCGCTGTCGGCTATCTGCTGAAGCTCGCGCAGAACGAATTGAGGAATGACAAGTGTCCCCGCCAGAAAGCCCGTCTCGGCAATATCGGCTACGCGGCCATCTATAATCACCGATGTGTCGAGTATGAGCGGGTGTGATTTTGTAGCACCTTTTTCTACGAATATTCCTCCGAGCGCGGTGAGATCGAGATAATCGCCTTTGACCGCTCCGACCATTAAACCTACATAACCCATAAAAAGCGTGAGCGTGAGCGTCAGAAAAGATTTGAAGTTCGGCGATATTGAATCGGTCTGTTGTGCTGATATGATCCAACCAATTAAAGTAGCGCCTGCAATCCCAACTACTGACCCGACTGCGCCGCCGATAAGAGTCCTTAAAGTGGCTTTGCGAATCCGGGTTTCGAAAAAGATGATTGAGACAGCAAGAATTCCACCTATCAGTGCCGAACGCCATTGCCAGCCGTTTATCGGTTTTAGGTAATAACCTGCACTCACGAGCGCCGCGACGAAGACAATACGAATTAAAGTAACGTCGAATCTCATATGACCTCCGTACGTCTTATCTATCGCTTGAGCCGTTCCTGCTGCACGACTAAGAATAGTTAAGCTGAGTTGTAAAAGATCTATTCGCAAGCGTCGGTTGCGAAGCCGACCGGCTCGCTCGCTAAAACAGAAAAGTACAGGATTGTAAAAATTGGCTTAAAACTAAGTGTTCCCGCTCATCTCTGTTTGACTTTGGCCCGGACAAAAAGAAGATATGAATAATCCGGGACGGTGGGCGCGGCTCACGGGCCTTAGAAATATAGAGCTTCCCGCTAGCGCCGCATCCCCAGGTAACTGCCGGTCGCGTCAGGTCCTGTGCTCTGACGGGATTCATTATAGCGGAACTCCGTGGATTTGCTACCTAAAAGCAGAGGCTTACGCGATCTGTCACCGGTCGAATGACAAGTTTTGTAAGCCGACGCATCTGCTCCCGGCGGCTTTCTTGAAAATACAAAACTTACAGCTACCTGCGCGGGCCATCGCTCGTGGCACGCGCATTGCCAAAGCTAATAGCGTAGCTTAAGAAAGTAAGCGATGACCGAGGCAACGGGGGCTGCGTCGGTCATCGCAAAACTGAGAGAAGCGACAGACAAAGCAAAACAAAAGCTGAAGGGGATGAGGCAACGGGGGCTGCGTCATCCCCTTTAGTATTTTGGATTTTGGATTTTGAATTGACGGAGTATAGCCTGTCATCGCATCAACAAATCACCAGCATCTGCAATCCAAAATCAGAAGAGCGCTTCAAGCGCATCTGCTACGTTGCGGCAGCCGATGACTTCAATTCCATCGTCGTATTCAAGCCCGATGAGATTGCCGTGAGGAATGACGCAGCGGCGAAAGCCCATCGCATAAGCCTCGCGGACTCGCACACTCGCCTGACTCGTCGCGCGCACCTCCCCGGCAAGCCCGACCTCACCGAAGACCGCCGCCCGCTCGTCTACCGGAATGTTTCGGAAGCTTGAAGCGATGGCTACGACTATGCCTAGATCTGCCGCCGGCTCGTCTATCGACATGCCGCCCGCCACGTTTACGAACACGTCGTCTCCAAGCACGTTCATGCCGACTCGCTTTTCGAGCATCGCCATCAACAGCGCGACGCGGTTTGTGTCTACGCCCTGAGTCATCCTGCGGCTCGTGCCGTATCGGTTTGATGTGACCAGCGCTTGAAGCTCGACCAGAAGCGGGCGCGTGCCTTCCAGGCAGGCCGTGACTACGGAGCCGCTCACTCCGACGGGCCGCTCGTTGAGAAACAATCCCGAAGGGTTGAGCACCGGCACAAGCCCCGTGCCCGTCATCTCGAACACGCCAAGCTCGTTTGCAGCGCCAAAGCGATTCTTGACGGCTCTGATGATCCGGTGGTTATGATGACGCTCGCCTTCAAAGTAAAGCACCGTGTCTACGATGTGTTCGAGCGCCTTCGGCCCGGCTATCGTCCCTTCCTTCGTGACGTGGCCGATCAGAAAGACCGGCACAGAGCGATTCTTTGCGAGAATCAAAAACTGGCCCGCGACTTCGCGCACCTGCGAGACCGAACCGGGCGCGGACTCAAGCTTCATCGAGAAGACGGTCTGCACGGAATCTACTACGACTGCTTGCGGTTCGAGCCGGTCTATCTCTTCAAAGATGCGCTCAAGACAGGTCTCGGGCAAAAGGTAAAGCCCCGTCGGGTTGATCCCCAATCGCTCGCCGCGCAGCTTTATCTGCCGTTCGCTCTCTTCGCCCGATATGTACAACACCTTGCCGTAGCCGCGCGTGAGCTTGTCGGAGACTTCGAGGAGCAGGGTAGATTTTCCTATTCCCGGTTCTCCGCCGATCAGCACGAGCGAGCCGGGAACGATGCCTCCGCCCAGCACGCGGTCGAACTCTTCTATGCCTGACGACTGGCGCGAATCATCCTGGCTCTCGATTTCGTGATAGGCGACAGGCTGAACTTCGCGCAGGCGAAACATTCCGCCGCGCGGGCTTGCGTCAGGGCGCGACGAAACGGTCTTCTCTTCGACCAGCGAATTCCACTCGCCGCAGTCGGGACACTTGCCCATCCACCGGGGCTGTTGCGCTCCGCATATCTGACAGACATAGACTGTTTTTGGACTTTTGGATTTTGCCATCTTCTCCCTTTCTCTTGCTTGAACGCTCCGGGGTTACTTCAATAAGTATGGTTGATTGATCGCGCTGTTATCAAGAAGGAAAGAGGCGGTACGCCGCAAAGTAGGCGGGCTGAAACTGGCAGACCGTAACTAAAGGAAGAGCGCGGAATCGATCAGGACAACTGCATCGATGTTGTTCGGCTGATTCGTAGAAGCGAGATCGCGGGATTGATCCAGGAGCACGACCAGGTCTGGCACTGGTAAGCACTCTCTAAGGCGAACGGGAGGATGCCATGTGGAAGCGCTATAACAACGATCACCTGAAAAAGAAATTGTATCCCACGACCATGTTCTTGAGCAGCGAGCCGGGAAGGGAATTGGCAAGAAAGGCGCTTGCCAGCGTGTGCGTCAGCGCGTTGGCAAACAGGTTAGGCTCTCGCTCGTACTCGCGCGCCCAGATGTAACCGCCTGCCGCACACGTAACCATCAGAATAGGATTCGGAAAGTGAAGCAGCGCAAACAGCGCAGCCGTTATTGCCGCGCTTTGTCCCTCCCTTGATAGCACGCGCAAGCGCGGATTAGCGAACGCCAAGAGCATGTACTGTTGAAGCAGAGCCCACAGCGGGACCGTGAGCAGCATGGAATAAAACCTTGCCCCGAACCTCAGCGTTCCCGCCGCGTACCCGATTGCAATCACAAGCAAGATGAAAGCGCCGAGCGGCAGCGCGAGCCGCTTTATAACGCCGAGAAAATTGTCGAGCCTCAATCCAAGCTCTCGCGCCTTCGCTTTATCCCGCACGTAACAGGTCACGAGCAGCGCTACTATCATAAACGTCAACCCCAGCCGGGCCGCCCCCTCGTCTTTTATCATTGGCGCGATCCACATAATTGTCTCGACCAGAAGAACGAGGCAGGCAACCTCTCGCGCGGCGCGGTTGGCGCGCGCGCCAGGCCGAGGCTCGGGCAGCGTGTCAGAGAGTGTCGGGCGAGGCGTTGCCATCAGAAGCGTTCTCCATCTAAGATTTTATAGCCCTGTGGCGCAAGGGGCCATCTGGCGGCGCTCATAATACCGCAAGAAGAGGCCTTCTCACCATTCGTCTATTGTAGGCTGGCGTCCGAAAGCCGATGCTAGTCAGGCCGATCAACCAGATGTTATAATTTATAGTCGAAGTAATCTATTCACCTAGAAGGAATCGGAACAGAATGAATAAGAGACGAATCTTTAAGACGGCAATGTCAATCGCGACTCTTGCCCTGGCACTGGTGTTTGTTCCAGCCGCGCCGGCGCAGACGGAAGAGGCGGGGGCAATGATTGATATATCGCGCTACAAAATCAACGCCGAGTTGCTGCCCGACTCGCACACTTTAAAAGCGACTGCGGCAGTCACGTTCAAACCGCTCAAGCAGACCCAATCGGCCGTGCTTGAAATGAACGGGTCGCTTATTATCTCGTCGGTCAAAGGCCCTGACGGCAAGACCGAGTTGCAATTCATTCAAGATAGAGTCAACGACCTGAATGTCAAAATAAACCTTGGGCAGTTATATCAACCCGGGAGCGAGATCACGCTGACGTTTGATTATGCAGGCCCGCTCGCGACGCCCGAAGGCGGCCCCGTGCCCGACCGCAGGCTGGCTTACGTAGGACCGGAAGGTTCATATCTCTTTTATGCCGCCCGCTGGTTCCCCTTTCACGGCTATGCCGCGGACCGCGCGACGTCTGAGATAAGCCTGACGGTTCCCGGCAACTGGCTCGTCGCAGGCCATAGCGCCAACCCCGTCGCGGCAGCGCCTGCGAAAGACGGGCGAAAGACTTTCACCTTCGTAGAGACGCAGCCGACTTTGCCCGGCTCGTTTGCTGCGGGGCAGTTCATCAGTCGCACGATCAACAGCGCGGGATTGCAAGTCGATCTGTTCGTGCTGCCCGGCAGCGAAGCGCGCTTAAACGAGTTCGGCCAGGAGATCGCGCAGATACTACAGTTTTACAACACGCGCTTCGGCGCTTATCAGTTCGCGCCGCGTTATGTGATCGCGGAAGTAGACGACGAGACGCTTGATACTTACAGCGGCACAGGCATCGGGTTCCTATCGCATCGAATGCTGGTATCGGAAAGAGAATTGCCCGTCGACGACCTTGCGCGCGAAGTGGCATACCAGTGGTGGGGGCAGGCCGTGGGTTTGAAAAGCTTCGATGATTCGTGGCTGTCGCAAGGGCTTGCGGAGTATTCCAGCGTCCTTTATCGCGAATCGCGGCAAAGCGCTGCGGAATTCCAGGGAACGATCTCGGAGATACTTGAGCTTGCGCTGGCCTTCGAGCAGGAATCTTCCATAGCGCGCGCGCCCGCGCAACTCAACGACCAGTCGCCCGCCTATCGCTCGGTCATCTTCTACAAGGGCGCTTATGTCTATCACATGCTGCGCAGCACGATTGGGGACGAGAAATTCTTTAACCTGATTAAGAATTACTATTCGACTTACAAAGGGCAGAACGCCGGAATAGACCAGTTCGAAGCGTTGACCGACAAGATAGCAGGCTCGAACATGAGAGGCTTTTTCGGTTTGTGGATCGACTCGACGGGCGTCCCGGAGTTCAAAGTCGATTACGCGATAATCAGAACTAAAGAGGGTAAATTCAAGGTGCGCGGGACCGTGCGCCAAAACCTGGATTCATTTCGCGGCCCCGTCGGCATAGCTTTGGAAGCTGAGGGCGGGCGCGAGAGCCGGACTACTATAGACCTGAAGGGAACGTCGGCGGATTTCGAAATTGCGTCGGAAGGCAAGCCGCTCGACGTGATAATCGATCCCGAAAACCGCTACCTGCGCATCTCCGACACGATACGGACTTCGGTAATCGTGCGGCGCGGGATACAGCACTTCCAGCGCGAAGAGTATGCAGAAGCCGAGGAGCAATTTCGCGCCGCGCTGAAGCTCAACCCGCGCTCGTCGTGGGCCTGGTATAACCTGGGTCTGCTCTTCATGGAGCAGAGGAACTGGGATAAGGCGAAGGATTATTTTTCGGAGGCGCTCAACGGCGACCTTGAGCCTTCGTGGCTTGAAGTCTGGTCCTACATATATCGCGGGAACGCATACGACGCTCAGGGCAATCGCGACCGCGCGGTGGCGGAGTACAACAAGGCGAAAGAGACCGGCACCAATTACAACGACGCGCAAAAGGCTGTCGAAAAATATCTGGGCCAGCCTTATAAACGCGAGCGCTCGACGGCGCAGAGCAGCTAAGCAGAATCAAGTTAAACCGGAGCCACGCGGCGAGTTCACGTTGAACTCGCCGCGTGGCTTTTGTTTTACAAATTGAGATATACTCTCCCCGTGAGTTTTCTCTTGTGAGTGATTCGCCGGAACGCTTGATGAGATCGAGCGCGCGAAAAAGTGCAAGGGAGCAATTCGGTATGCAGGCAAACAAAAGGACCGTGGCGTTGATCGAACCCGCCGCGGGAAACGTTAACGCATCATTTCAGAGGGCCACGCTAAAGCGCTATGCGGAGCTGCACCATTTTGAAGTGAGCCATTTCTTCGGCGATCGGGCTCCGCTGGCGGGCACGGCAGGAAACCCTGAACATAGAAATCTAATAAATGAAATACGCAGCGGCGCAGTAGGTCGTCTGCTTATATTGGCCGATGCGCGGCACGCGGTTCCCGAAGAAATTTTAAAAGAGAGCCGTAAAGCGGGCGTCGAGGTTATCTTCGTAGATGTTCAACAGCATAGAGGGTTGGCGCAAGTACCCTGACGCGCACAGGAGAATCGGGGTTATGAGATGAGCAGCAAAGGTGAATTAGAAGTCCTTAAAACGCTATACGAGATGCTCAACGGCTTGACGATCGCCGCCGAGCGCGCGGCAGAGGACAATGATTACCCGGACGTTGAGCGTTTCATGGATAAGTTGAGCGACCTGACGCTTGAGTTGGAGATGCGCATAAAGGATCTCGACCCCACTTGGAAGTCGGAGTGGGAACGAATGCATACGGAAGCCGGTTAAAATCGCTGTTTCTCAGTCTCTTTGTAATCCGTAGCAGCTTGCGCATGCCGGTAGGTCGGTTGACTCTGTAAAAGTGCGTTTGCTAGTATTGATCTACGTTGAAAGCATCAGCCAGTTTGGGGCTATAGCTCAGTTGGGAGAGCGCTGCAATGGCATTGCAGAGGCCGTCGGTTCGAGCCCGACTAGCTCCACTTCCTTTCTTAAATTCTCTATTCTTCACCTGAACCTTCAAGATGCGCTTGCCCATGTCTACAATGAGATCGTATGGAGCGCCGCCCCCGAAAGACAACTAGAGCGAATTTCAAATGAGTGTAAGGGAATGAAAGAAGATTCACCGCAGAGACACAGAGAACACAGAGCGGGCGCAGAGCAGAGGTTGGTTTTCTCTGCGCCCCCGCCGCGTGCGAAGCACATCATCGGCCATATGTGTTCTCTGTGTCTGCGGCGGTGAGATGTCTCTCGCATACAGTACATTCAATTGAAAACCGCTATAGACGATGAAACCTGCTCCCAAATAAGCCGTGAGCACTTTCGATTCGCTGAAGTTGCCTTTGCCATTCGTCTCAACTTTATCGATCTCGCTATACATTCTTTTCTCCCTGCCGTTATGACGAAAAAAAGGAGGGCTAGATTCTAGCCCTCCCAAATGTTTTGAAGATTAAGGTGAAAGCAGAACTTTCACCTTGACTCAGGGTTAGTTAGTCGGACAGGCCGCGTTGCACTGGAACGGCAGTGAAGCTCTTGCACCGGGATTGATCACTATAATCACTCCCGGCAAGGGGTCACATATCCTGCCCTTCAGCACAAGCTTGTTGAAGGTGTTTCCGGTCTGTTGTTCTTTGAACTTCACTTTCTTTGGTGATATGCCGTTGATTGTTACGGTTGCATTCGGCTTGAAGTTTCGCCCGGTAACGTCGAGCGTGAACACGCCTGTCTCGCTGCGTTTCAGATTGCATCCGTTCACAACCGCAATGTTAATCACGTCCACGCATTCGGGTCGCGTGTCGTTCTCCTGACAAGCTGGACATCCCTGTGTCCCTGGTATGCATGACCCTCCTCCTGTCGAGTTACAGGTGAAGGTGACCTGGATGCCTTGCTCGTTCCCTATCGGGCATCCCACCGGCGCTCCCGCAGGCAAGCTCGTCAGGTTTCGACTCGTCCCTCCTGGGCCTACCAGGAAGATCAAGAACCTCTTCCCTGCATTCGCGCTCGTGAACACAAACTCCGCGTCCACCGCGAAACAGCTCAACGGCTTCACTATCCCGTTTATCCGGTTCGCCGTGTTCCCTACCTCTACCGCGAACGCGCTCGTCACTCCCGGCGTCCCGTCCGGCAGGCAGAAGCACGCTCCCGTCACGATCAGGTTCTGGATCGGCACCGCACAGTTTCCGTCACTCGGCGTCACCGAGAACACCACCGGCGCCCTCACTCCCAGATCTATCGGGCATACCACCGTCCGCGTGAACGGCCCGAAGATATTATTATCTCCTGCCGTGAACGTCGTCGTCACCGTCAGGTTCGCCGCCCCTCCGCAGCACGCCGTCGGGAACGCCGTGCCAGGGAACGCCGCCAACGGATTGAACGTCGCTCGTACCAGGTTCTTGTTGACCGGCGTCACCGTCCCCAACGCTATCGTCGCGTCTATCACGCCGTCTCCGTTCGTGTCACACGCTAGCGTAACGGCCGTTGAAACCGTCTTCCCGTTCCTCTGCAGCGGCACTCCCGTGTCACTCTGGAACCCTTGACAGATTATCGTCGTCTCGTTGGGGAAGAACCCACACCCTAACAGGTTAACCTGTACAGCGCACAGCGCGTCTATCAGGTCTGTCCCTGCGTTGGGCGTCGTCACGAACGACCCTACTAACACCTGTCGGCACAGCGGGTTTGCCGGCGGGGCGCAGCCGACGCCGAAGAAGCCCACCTTCCCTCGGTTCGGGTCTCTCTGCCGTGAAGGGGTGCACAGCGCCGCGTCGTTGCCTTCGAACCTCAGATCGAAGTCCGGCGTGGCGAACGTGATCTCGCCGCCTGACCCTATGGTCGGATCAGACCCTTCGTTGAACAACTCGAACAGGTGAGGCTCGGTGCCTTCCCCGATCAGGCAAGGCATGATGCTGGCCGTCACGCCCTGCAACACGCCGAACGGAGCAGTGTCCGCTGCCGCAGCAGCCGTCGAGAGGTTGATCTCGCACAGGCCGGGCGGGTTGAGCGGGCTGGTGCCGCCGATCGAGAAGCCGACTATGACAGGTCGGTCAGGCGTGCCGAGCAGGTCCATACGGCAGTACTCGAATATGAAGTGGCCGCTGCCTTCGGGTCTTGGCGGGCAGCCGACGATGATCTGCGTGTTCGGCTCGCGGACGAATCTCAGGTCCGTAGGCCCTTCCTGCAGGTCGAAGGCGGGGTCAGCGTTATCGCCCGTCGGGTCGGCAGGATCGAGTAATTTATTGGAGTTCTCGTCAATCCCCGTCCCGTCATCATACAATGTCACCGAGAACGTGTTCGATGATCCGCACTCGGGCGAATCGTTAAACGGATCTGCATCGAAGTCAATGAACTCCGGCACGTTTATCCATCGCACCCTGAACGCGTTGATGTTGGCAAATCCCAACGCCTGCACTGGGAAGGTGTTGAAGAACGGGCCTCCTGCTGAGGTCGTCCTTGTACTAGGATCGAAATCGGCCCACGCCGGAGCAATCATAGGCGGGCCGCTCCTGAACTCAGGTACGGTGGGCGAACTGTCGGGGAGCCCTCTTGTAAATGTTATGTTGCCGTTTGCATTCAAGAAGAAACCATTCCGCACACAGGCCGCCGTCCCTACCGGCCCGCCGAAGACGAACTCGAATCCGCCTTCAAACAGCCCCACCAATATCGGCGTGCCCGCGCCGTCATCATCATCTCCTCGGTTCGGCGTGTTCTGATCGTCGCCGCCCGCTACTTGATGGCTGGGATCAAGTCCTTCAAAGATAATCGGCGTCCCGGTCAATCCGGCGCCCGGCACAAGTTCCGTCCCCGTGGTGCCATCATCACTCAACGTTGGAATCGTGTTGCCAAGCGCAACTCCAGGGCTCATTGGAATGGGAGCCAGGCGATTGGTGTAGCGCAGGAACCCTCGCGCCAACCCGCTCAACCCCGTCGGCGTCAACGTCACCTGGTCTATCGGCGCTTGGTGGAAGATGTGGTCGAACCGGTCACTGTCTCCGTCTCCCTGGTTCCCTCCACTCGCCGGTGGGTTCGGCACCTGGTCCGTCGGCAAACCCCTCAAATCCACGAAGTCCGCTCGCCGGTCCATCGGACACATATCCTCAAAACAGAGTATCTCCGTGAACATCGGCGACGGGTTCTTCCCTATCCCTGCCGGCGTTCCTCCGCTTATGACGAACACCGTCCCTTCCTCGCTCACCGCTATCCCGGAGTGCTCCGTGAAGTCCACCTGGAAGTCCAGCTTCAACACGCTCGCCAGGATCACTCGCGCATCCAACAGCGACTGCGTCGTCTGGATCGTCCCCGGCCCGTTGCCCAGCACGAATACCCGGAAGTTGTTCACTCCCACCACTCGCGCTATCGTCGCCGTCGGCCCGTCGGCGAACCCGTCGGCCAGCGGTATCTGGCCTGGGAATCCCGCCGCTGGGCTCGAACAGACGTCGAACGCCCCGGAGCAGTCGGCGAAGCTTATTACCATCGAGGGCGTCGCCGGCAGCGCTCCAGGGTTGGTGAACAACCCTTGCGTCAGCTGCTCGAAACTTACTGCCCCCGCCTGGAACGATGCCGCCACGGCTGCGTACACCACGTTGCACGGCCCCGTCGTTATCGCCACCACGTTGCCGAACGTCGTCGCGTTGCCTGAATAATTCGTCAACCTCGATCCCACGACCGTCAATGCCGTCGCGCTCGTCGCCGCGCTGCCCAACGTAGGCGGCGTCGCGATCAACGGGATCACTCGGTTTATGCGGCCCGGCGGCACCGGCGATCCGCACAATCCGTTCTGGGCCGTGCTTCGCGCCACTTCGGTCGCCTTGAAGATCGCCGCGCCTGACAACTGCACCAGGTCTGACAGGTGGAAGTACAACGACCCGTCGTCGTCCACCGCCACGCCCCCCGTGTTGCCGAACTGCGAGCGCAGTATCTGTCGCACCTGCGGCACGATGAAGACCGTCGCCCCGATGTTGAATGTCGCGAAGGCCAGTATGCGCGTGCGGATCGGCTGGTTCGCCGCGTTCGACGCGCAGCCCTGCGAGTCGTGCACCGATACGTAGATCACCTCGCCGATTATCCCGCAAAATGCCGCCCCGAAATCTCCCAGGTCGGCTACAGGGTTTACGGCGATGCCCGTGACCGTCACCTGGTCGTCCGAGCAGTCCAGCGTAGTCGGGTTCTGCAACACAAAGCCGTTTGAGGTGAAGCCCGTGCCCGACGAGACGAGGTCAGGTATGTTCACATCAAAAACGACATCCACAAGCGAGTTGCCGACCAGGTCGGCCCCGAAGTAGACGTTGCCCACAGAGTCGCCGTAGTAGTAGAGGTTCAGCAGGTGGCCGTTTGCAAAAGTCACCTCCGAAATGGCGGCCTTCGTGAGGCTGAAATCGATGTCGGGCTCAATGGTAGAGAAATCATCTACCTTCGCCGAGCGATCGGCTGTGCAGTCCTCGCGGCCGTCCCAGTCGGCCAACAAAGCGACTTCGGAAAACTGGGTGTCGCGGCCGCCGATCGTCGTGATCAGAGCGGCCGACAGCGCGCCGACCTCGCTGAGGACGACAGGCTGGCCGGCCAAAGGAGGCCCCTGGCCGCCGCCCTTGCGCTGAGCCGGAGGATCGATGGGAACCGATCCGCCGGGGCCGGTGAAGGGGCCAAGCGGGCCGCGAAGATTCGAGCCCGGGTTGGCGCGCTGGATGCGCTGAGCCAGAAGTTTGCCGACCTGACGGGAGTGAAGACCGTCGGGGAGGCGTTTGATCCCGAGCGCCTTAAGGGTGTCGGGAGAATAATTGCCCGAAGGGGCGGCGGCGGACTGATCCAACGACTCAGCGGCAGCGGGCGCCTGCTGAGGCAAGGGTGCGAGCCTTGCGGCGGCTTTGAAATTAGCCGAGTTGGAAGCAGCGCGAGCCCTGAGGCCAATGACAGGCAGTGCGATAGCGGCAATGGCCGCGACAAGCACTGAAAGCATTACTGCTCTTTTTATTTTCATCGTCTATCCCTCCCTTATTATTTCTTGAGGCTATTCAGGATTTCAAAATGTGTGCGCCCGGCTCGCTGCCGGACAGATCTCATTCACTGCCGAGAAGTAGATTTGCTAAGAACATTACTCAGGCGTTGAGCAGCCTGAATAATTTTTATGTCTATAAAGCCTCGCGCTTGATCCACTTTAAGCCGAACGATATTAAACCTAAGAAGATCAAACCGTTATCGGTATGAGGTGGATGACCTGCACTGTGCACGTCTTATGCCAGAATGTAGCATCGTTGAAACTCATAATGGCAGGGCTCGCTCATAACTCGTATTTACCGGTATTAATCTACTTATGACTGATCGGATGAGCCGCTATATCGTATAAAACGGCTGCTGCGTGGATACTAAGTTCACTTGAATTTGTCAATTAAGTATCCAGAAGATACTCAATACCCACTTAAGGAATTCGGTAGAGCAAGCAGGAAACGATCAGGTTGCGGCGCGTGAGAGGGGCCGAATCAGAAACTCCATTCGTCGTTTAGAAATCTCAGACAGAGGCGATCAAAACCATCTTTCCCAACATACCGATTGCAGACCGCCGCAAAGCTCTCAAACCCGCGAGCTGGGCAATGGACTCTAATCATATCGAATTCTGGCGGCGGCGTTCTAACGCACAGTCGCATGCCGCCGCGACTAATATTTTCTGTGCGGCCCATCTCTTTTGCCATTAGCTGCATTGATTCGTTGAAGTATTCGATGGCGATTATCTCTGTCTGCTCGCGGCGATCCCTGCGCCTGCGATTGTTGCCGCCCCATTTTCTGGTCTGGTATGACGCCCAGGGCTTATCGAGGTATCCCATAGGCGGGTGCTCGCCAAGGAATTCAAGCCCGACCAGACGCGAGCCGTTTCGTGGCGGGTTCAACTCTGCGCACAAGCGCGTAGACGTTGTAGCTCGGCTCTGCATAACCGTGGCCGCGCAGTTTTGACGGAAGCGGCAGCGTCATGTACAGCACCGTACCGTGTCTCACACGGCGGCGCATGCGAAGGTTGACGCCGGTCCGGCTTACGTCTATTGTCTCGGCCATCTCGTTCCACTTGCCGGCCTTTTTCTCAAAACCCGTGATGCGCGCGGGAATCGAGAGGCGGAACCGCTCGCACCTGCGGCGATTATCGTTCGACGCAGATTCGGAAAACGTTGAATGAACTTTTTGCACCGATGGGCGATTGTGGATACTGATAGGCTGCTCGGAAGCCCTCGCAGCGGCAGGCCGGGCGGGACTGTTCATCATTGCGGAAACGGCGTCCGCCGGACTCCCCTGGTCTGAAATGTGTTTGACCGACGGTGCGGTAGTTGTTGGCTTCGGGTCGGGCGATCTCCCCTGTAGCGCGTTGTCATACGAGAGTCGATTTGCATAATTCGCAAGCACGGAATAAGCGCGAGAAACTTTGCCGAAAGCGCGCTCTATTCTAGCAAGCGTGTCGGCGGGGAACGTCGCGCTCAATTTGTAAGCCGGGTAGAGCAGGCCCAGCGCCTGATGGTACGTAAGGCGTATCTCTTCATAGACGGCGGAGCGCTCGATGCCGAGCGCCTGGTAGTGCGTCACTGAACTCTCTATGCGTTCCAGCAGCCGTTCAAGCTCCAGGTAATAGGCACTCATCTGTTCAGTTGTGAAATCCGGCTCGGCGGCTACGCGCGTCTCCGGCGGAGTTGTCTCGATCGTCGCGGTCAAGATAGCACCTCTCAGAGATTGATCGGTCTGATGTTCGACCCTTACGGTGGGGGCGAGAAAAAATTTGCTTATCTGAAGTCGAAGTTATTATGGACTGCCTTTTTCAATTGTCAATAGGTATGTTCAAGCGGCGCGTACCTGCAAGTAGGGCAAATAATCCCTGCGATCACTATTTCTCTTCGCAGGGATTATTATTCTGTTTCAGTTGGAATAGTTCGCCTCAGCCGAGGCTCGCGCTTTATGACAGGCTGAATTATCTTTCGACGGCCATCGCGACGGCGTTCCCGCCGCCGAGACAGAGCGCCGCAAGCCCTCGCCGCGCGTCGCGCCTTTGCATCTCGTGAAGCAGTGTGACCAGCACGCGCGCGCCGCTTGCGCCAATCGGATGGCCGAGCGCAACCGCGCCGCCGTTTACATTCAATCGCTCGGGCAGAATCCCAAGCTCGCGAGTGATGGCTACGGCCTGGACCGAGAACGCCTCGTTCAATTCGATAAGGTCGAGGTCGCCGAGCGCCCAACCCGCGCGTTCGAGCGTCTTCTGTATGGCGGTGACGGGAGCCATCAGGACGAGCGCCGGGGCGACTCCGCTCGAAGCCTGAGCTACGATACGAGCCATTGGCTTGCGCCCCAACCGGCGCGCGACGTCAGAAGAGGTTACGACCAGCGCGGCTGCGCCGTCATTGACACCGGGCGCATTGCCCGCTGTCACGCTCCCTCCTTCTTTGAAAGCAGGCTTCAGGCGCGCGAGCGCTTCTAGCGACGTATCCTCGCGCGGCCCCTCGTCTCGGCGAATCACCAGAGGCTCTCCCTTTTTCTGAGGAATCTCTATCGGAACTATCTCTTGATCGAAGCGGCCTTCGGCAATCGCGGCCAGGGCCTTGCGATGCGAGTTGAGGGCATACTGGTCTTGCTCTTCGCGAGAGACGTTGTAGCGTTCGGCGACGACTTCGCCCGTGCAGCCCATGTGCCAGTTGTCGAACGCGCACCACAGCCCGTCGTGTATCATCGCGTTGATCAACTCGCCGTTGCCGAGCCTGTACCCTTGTCGCGCTCGCGCGAGGAGGTAAGGCGCGTTAGTCATAGATTCCATGCCGCCCGCGACCGCCATCTCAATCTCGCCGACGCCGAGAGCGTTCGCCGCCAGCATAACGGCTTTCAACCCGGAGCCGCATACTTTATTGATAGTCAGCGCCGAAACGGCGTCGGGAACGCCCGCGCCGAGAGCCACCTGACGAGCCGGGTTCTGCCCGTTTCCGGCTTGAACGACGTTGCCCATTATGACTTCGTTGACCTCAGCCGGGTCTATGCCCGCTCGCTCTATGGCGGCGCGCACGGCGATCACTCCCAGGTCTACGGCGCTGAAGTCCTTGAGCGCGCCCATAAACTTTCCGACGGGCGTTCTGGCTCCTGATAAAATGACTGCGTCTGTCATAACGTACCCCCTCTTCGATTATAGTTTGCGCTTTACGCGCCACGCAAGGAAGCCAGTTTGCGGGAGTCGGTACTACGGTGATAGACTTCATTGAACTCTAATGATCCTTGCTTTTTCATATCATTAATAGGAGCCGTAATACCGGATGCAAGCGCTCATACTTGCGGGCGGAAAAGGCACGCGCCTTCGCCCGCTCACAATGCACACTCCGAAACCGATAGTCCCTATCGCAAATCACCCGTTTCTGCTTTATCAACTGGAGCTGCTCAAACAAGCCGACGTGCGCGATGTCATCCTCTCGCTCTCTTACCAGCCTCACAAGATTGAAGACAGGCTCGGAGACGGGACCGATCACAACGTAAGGTTGAGCTACGCGGTCGAGGCGTCGCCGCTCGGCACTGCGGGCGCGTATCGCAACGCTGAAAGCTTGATAAGAGAGACGACCGTCGTATTCAACGGCGATGTGCTCACAGACATCGACCTGAATGACGTTATAAGCTTTCACCGCGAGCGCGAGGCCGCAGCTACCATAGTGCTTACGCCTGTGCCGAACCCGACGGCTTATGGGCTGGTCGAGAACCGATAAGGACGGGCGCGTTCAGAGATTTCTGGAAAAGCCGAAGCCCGAAGAGGTGACTTGCGACACGATCAACGCAGGGATATACATACTCGAACCGCGCGTGCTCGATTACATACCCGAAGGCGAGCCTTTCATGTTCGAGTACGGAGTCTTCCCGCTGCTGCTTGAGCGCGGAGAGCCTTTCTTTGGCTACATCTGGCGCGGCTACTGGCGCGACATAGGAACGCCGGCGAGCTACCTACAATCTAACCTGGACGTGCTGGCGGGCCGCGTGAAGATATTAAACATCCCGCCCGGCGCTCGCGGGGACAAATTTGACGAGACTGCTGAGATCGATTCCTTATCCTGTGTTGACCCTAGTTGCATTGTGAAGGCAGGCGCGCAGATTATCAATTCGGTGGTGAGCCGCAATTGCTACATCGAAGAACGCGCCCGCATAGAAAACTCGGTCGTGCGAGGCAACTCGCGCATAGGGACGGGCGCATTTGTCAGCAATGCTGTTGTCGGCAGGGGTTGTCACATAGGCCGCTCGGTCACGGTCGGGAGCGGGGCAGTCCTCGGCGACAAATCCGTCATTACCGACTATTCCCAGATCAACTAACAAAGGGATGAGGGATGAAAAAGATTTGAGATTTGAGGTTTCAGATTTCAAACTCAATGATCCAGCACGGCCCTGGAATCCTTTTCATCCCTCATCCCTCATCCTTCATCCCTCTCTATGAAATTGGGTTCGATCAAACGTGCGATGGTCCGCCTGCCGAACTGGGTCGGAGACGCGGTTATAGCCGTGCCCGCGCTCCGCGAGTTGCGGCGCGTGCTGGCCCGCGCGCAGATAACGTTTGTGGCCCGGCCCTGGGTGTCGGGGCTGTTTGACGGCGAAGGGCTTGCCGACCGGGTCATACCCGTTGATGACGCACGCGGATTCGGTGAATCGGCTAAGCAGTTTATTCGCGCCAGACGGCGGCTCGGTCGTGAGCGATTCGATCTGGCGGTGCTGCTTCAAAACGCTTTTGGCGCGGCCCTGCTCGCGCGAGCCTCGGGCGCGCGAGTTGTCGCGGGCTACCCTACCGACGCGCGCCGCCTGTTGCTCAATCTCCCGGTTGGGTTCGAGCCGAATTACAAATCCCGTCATCAGGTCTTCTATTATCTCAACATTGCCGCGCATCTGGAGCGCGCGATGAGCGGAGAAAGCCGCGTTGATTTTGATAGCCCGCATCCATGGCTTAAAGCTACAGAAGAACAAAAAGAGAGTGCGCAACGGCTGCTCTCTCGATCAAGCAGCGCATCATTAACTCTTCACGAAAGGCTGGTCGCAATCAATCCTGGGGCGACCAACAGCCGTGCAAAGCAATGGTCGGCCGAACGATTTGCGGAGACGGCAGACCGGCTGGCCGCTCGCGACGGGTTTCGCGCCGTCATAGTCGGAACGGCTGGTGACATTCAGGCGGCTAACGAAGTCGCTTCCCGCATGCGGACGCCTGCCCTGGTACTCGCGGGACAGACTTCCATAGCAGAGTTAAAGGGTGTTCTCGCATGCTCGTCGCTCGTCATCTCGAATGACACCGGGACTGCACACGTATCGGCTGCTTTAGGCGTGCCTACTGTGGTCGTCTTCGGCCCGACCGACCACACAAGCACCCGTCCGTTCTCGGATATGGCTGCGGTCGTGCGCCATCAAGTCGAGTGCTCGCCCTGCATGCTGCGCGATTGCCCGATTGACCATCGCTGCATGACTCGCGTCGAAGTCGATGATGTTTACCGCGCCGCGCGCGAAATGATATAAGCTGCATCTTTGCAGTGTGCAGACTTGTGATACTGCTGGCGAATTCATTTACCGGCTGCTAAGTCCTTTAGGCTCAGTGAGCCTTTCAAATCGTAAAGCCAATAAGTTCTTTAGAATCGAATTCGCCAGCAGTATCACAAGTCTGCACACTCCAAAAAACCGGATTTACAAAAAACCGGATTTACTTGAATACCTGATTATACACATCGCGTATTCGAGCGCTGTGATGAGCGTATTCGCGCCCAACCGCTTCAGCCGATTCTAGCGCGAGGGCGCGAGCGATTGCCCCCAGCACGACGTGCGAGGCGGGAAGGGCGGGGCTGTGGCGGTCGAGCAGTAATCGCATCCAATGGTCCAGCCTTCTTAAAAAATAATAACCTTCAAACAGCGTTTCGGTTTGCGCCTGATCCAGCGCCCCTCGCTCGCCCAGGTGCTTTATCAGCGCGATGGTGCCCCGCTCAGGCGGGTAATAAATTCGGTCGCGCAACTGTAGATATCGAGTGATAAAATAAACGTCGGTCATCCCGCCGCGCCCCCATTTTATGTCCGGCCTTCCAGGTCGCGCTTTCTCTTTTTCAAGCCTCGCTCGCATAGCCGAAAGCTCTTCACCGAGCGAAGCGTTCATCGCCGCCCGGTCAAAGATCGCTTCGCATATTGCCTCGCGCGCTCGCGCTCCGAATTTCAGGTCGCCCGCAACTTCGCGCGCCTTCAGGTATGCCGAATGCTCCCAGGCCGAAGCTCGCTCTGAAAGATAAGTGAGCAAGCTCGAAAGCCCCTGCGCCAGCGGCCCGCTCTTGCCGTCCGGCCTCAGCCTGAGATCGATGCGGTAAAGAAACCCTTCGCGCGTGATCGAAGATAATACCTTCACAATCTGGGCGGTGACGCGGGCAAAGAATTCTGATGGCGACAGGAGTCCGGGTTGACTCGGGTCGTGGCTCTCCGGCGGCCACGGCGCGCTGTCATCGAATACGACCAGCAAATCCAGATCGGACCCGTAATCCATCCCCGCGTGGCCTAACCGCCCCAGCCCCATTATCGTAAAAGGCAATCGCGCCGCTTGCGCTCCATCGATGCCGAGCGATTCGAGCGCGATCTTTACAGCAAAGCTCAAAGCGGCCTCGGCCAGCGCCGTCTGCTCAAGATTATTAGCGCGCAGCTTCTCGCCGGCTTTTTGATCCGAGATGCTTTGCGCAACGCTCAACATATCGCGATAGCCTATCTCGACGACGGCGCGATACCAGGCGCGGCGCAGCGCGTCGGTCTTTGCTGCCATATCGTTTGCGTGTTCGACTGCTTCGCCCATCACCTTAAAGAAGTCCGGTCTGGTAGCCGCGCGCTCGTCGACGAGCGCGCGGGCGAGGGCCGGGCGTGATAAGAGTATGTGAGCGAGGTACTGGCTGCTCAATACAGCGATTAACCGCTCGATGATCTGCGGCAGGTTCTCCTCGACCCTCGTCTCGGGATTTGCCGCGCTCTCGTACGTCGCAAGCGAGTCGGCCCACGCCATAAGATTTTTGAGAGCGCGCACCGGCTCGCGCGCCGAGGGAAGCGCCGCCGCTATCGCTGCTTTCACCCTTTCATCAAACCCGCTTCGAATCCCGGCCGCGTCCGGCTCGCCCTGCGATCGGAGTAATTTGGTTATGGCAGCCGAAGTGTGGTGTATGAGCCGCTCCGTCTCGTCGTCCGGATGCTGCTCGCGCTTTTGGGATTCATCCCTCTTCATCTCTTCGTCGGTCGCGCCGCTCTGGCCTTCGGCGAAGACCCGGTTATAGACGGCGCGCACCGATGCGGTATGCGCTTCGAGGTCGGCCACGAAGGCCGATGAAGGCTGCGGGTGTTGATTGTAACCCGAACGGCGCGCGAGCAGCTCTATACGGTCAGGCGCGATCGGGAGCCTGTGCGTTTGCACTCCAAGCTCCATTTGCAACCGATGTTCTACCGTGCGAAGGAATGTGTAGGCCGAAGATAATCGCGTGCGCTCTTGTTCGCTCAAGAAACCTTTTTCAGCAAGCCTCGCAAGCACGATCAACGTTTGAGCCGAGCGCACCCACGGCTCGCGCCCGCCATAGGCGAGCTGCAAAGCCTGAGCTATGAATTCGATCTCGCGTATCCCTCCGCGACCCAGCTTGACGTTGAACCCGCCGGTGCGCCCGGCCGCCTGGCGGTCGATCTTCTCTTTGGCTTTGCGCACGTCGGCCACAGCCGTTGGCAGAGCATCTTTGTGAAAGACCACGTCGCGCACGCTTTCGAGAAAGCGGCCCACGACCGCCTGGCTTCCGGCAGAAGCGCGCGCGCGTATGAGCGCCTGTCGTTCCCAGTTCTGCGCTTTTGTGCGATAGTAATCGGCCGCGCGCTCTATCTCCCAGACCGTATCGCCGTCCCGACCGTACGGTCTGAGCCTGAGGTCTATACGATAGACCGCGCCTTCGCCCGCGCTGCTCCCGATTATCTGAACGACGCGGTTGGCTACCGATATGAAGAACTCTTTATTGCCGATAACGGACGCGGGGTTCCGGCCATCGCCCGCCGTTTCGCCCTGACCCGTGTACAGGAATAACAGATCGATGTCCGACGCATAATTAAGCTCGCGGCATCCTAGCTTGCCGAGCGCGACTATAGCCATCTCCGCTTTTTCAATTCGCCCGCGATCATCTTTCGCGAGCGGCGAGCCGTGTCGGTTGGTCATCTCTTGCAAGGCGAGCGCGAGCGCATGCGCCAGTATCACGTCGGCCAGGTTCGACAATTCCTCCGTCACTTCCGAGAGAGTCGCTACGCCGAGACAATCGCGCAGGTAGATTCTAAGCAACTCGCGGCGTTTGAACCGCGTGAGCCGCGTTCGTTCATCCGTATCGATGTTGCGAGTGACAAAGCGCGCAAGCTCTTCTGAAAGTTGCTCTGCCGATTTCACGCGCCCGAATTCGCCTTCGGTCTCCGCGTTTGAGCCAATTGATGTATTCGGGATGGCGCAAGAGGGTTTCGGCCAGAAAAGGGCTGTAAGCGGCAATCGTGAGCAAGCGCGACAGCAGCAAATCGTCGCGGCGAGGAAACGGCGAGTCTGTTTCGAGGCGGAGCAGAAAAGTGCGGGCCGCTTCGGGGTCGGGAAGCAGCCGTATAAATGCCTCTATGTCAGTAGGCTTCTGCTCACTCATTCCATCGATACTCTAGCATAAAGAGTGATGAGTGATGATACTCATCACTCTGTTTGTAATTGGCTCTTTGGCGGCGCGGCTTGCTATAATCTATCTCAATGACCGAACCGCGCAAAAAGAGAGAGCGATCTCGCTTACGTGCGATGATACTTTTATTCACGCTTGTCGGGTTTTTTCTTTCGAGTAGCGCAAATCTTTCCGATTTATCTCGCTGTTCCGACTCGGCTGCGCTAAATGGCGCCGGACTTAATGCCCATCTATCGCTGAGTGATTCGGCCATCGTTCGCGTGGAAAAGCGAATCTCGACCGTAGAGAGCAAGCGATACCGCCGCCAGTTACAATTCATTCCACCTTCTTCTCGCGGCGAGCTTGCCCGCGTTTATCTCCGTAACCGATGGTCCTCTGCTTTTCAGAATGAGCCGGGCTGCTCGGCAGCGGCTATCTCACCTCCGGCTGACCGCGCTCCGCCCGTCGTCGCTCTGTAGCAAGTCTCATCGTTTGAAGCTCAGATGCAGGCTTCCGTGTTTGCGGGCCAGGTCTATCCGGGCGGGCTGTACCTATGGCGAAAGCCCGGAGGGACAGCGTTAAAACAGCCTCTTATAACGGATGCGAAAGGTTGACTAAATGTCTACGATACGTGAATCGAATCTTCCCGGCGTCGGCCAGAAGTTTCAAATAGAAGCTACGAGCGGCGACCGGCTGACAATCGTCATACATGACGACGGCACGCGCGAGCTGTACCACTTCATGCGCAAGCACCCTGACCGCGTGGCCTCGGTCGTGACTCTTACCGACAGCGAAGCTCGACAGGTCGCCGGTATCATCGGCGGGCTGACATACGTGCCCAAGGCTTTGCCGTCGGCAGAGGTCGTTCTGGATGATCTCCTGCTTCAATGGTACACGATCCCCGCGGGCGCGGCCTGCATCGGTAAGACGATCCGCGAGCTTGCCGCCCGCACCGCGACCGGCGCGTCTATAGTCTCGATCATCGAGCCCGATCGCGTGAAGCGGGTCAACCCCGAAGCAGACACCGTGCTCAACGAAGGCGCGACGCTCATACTGGCGGGCGACCGCCGAACGATCTCGGCGCTAAGGCAACTCCTTGAACAAGGGAAGGGGTAGCCGATGCATCACATCGTCTTTGAAGTCGGCCTGGCGCTCGGCCTGGTCGCTGCCGCCGCGCTCATCTCGTCCAAGCTGCGCTTTTCAAACGTGCCGCTGCTGATCCTTGTAGGGATGGCGGTAGGCCCTCACGCGCCAAAAATCTGGATACTCGATTTTCGATTTATCGAGAGCGCGCCGCTGATAGGTTTCATGGGTCGCATCGGCGTTCTATTTTTGCTCTTCTACCTGGGCCTGGAATTTTCAGTCAGCCGGTTAATCAAGTCGGGCCGCTCCATCGCCGTTGCTGGGACGATCTACCTCGCCATCAACCTTGCCACAGGACTCCTCTACCCTTTCCTGATGGGATGGCCCATTAGGGAAGTGCTGGTTGTCGCCGGAATCACAACAATCTCGTCGACCGCTATTGTTGCAAAGGTGCTGTTCGATCTGCGCCGCTCAGCCAACCCGGAAACAGAGCTGATTCTGGGCATCGTCATGTTCCAGGATGTCTTTCTGGCCTTTTATCTCTCTTTAGTTTCCGGCGTGGTTTTAAGCAACGCAACATCAATAGGCGGAGTGCTGACGTCGGCGGCGCTCGCATTTGTATTTATAATGGGCTTGATTGTGCTGGGGCGTCTGGCGACGCCGCTGTTGAATAGGGCTTTTCGCATCTCGTCCAACGAGGTCTTCCTGCTGGTAATCTTTGCGAGCCTGTTTCTGCTGGCCGGGTTCGGCGAAACGATCCACGTGGCCGAAGCAATCGGCGCGCTGCTTTTAGGACTGGTCCTTTCTGAAACCGAGCACGGCGAGCGAATTGAAAGAATGATAGTGCCGTTCAGAGATTTCTTTGGCGCGCTGTTCTTCTTCGGGTTCGGTTTGACCATCGATCCGCTCGCACTGGGCGGGGCCGTATGGACGGCGATAGGCGCGGTGGTTGTGACACTGATCGGCAATATCGCCGCAGGGGTACTGGCGGGTAGAAACGCGGGGCTGCCATCAAAGGCTTCGCTCAACATCGGTCTGACGATTGTTTCGCGCGGCGAGTTCTCAATCATCATGGCCGACCTGGCAAAGGCCGGAGGGCTGCTGCCGGTCCTGCAACCGTTCGCCGCTCTTTACGTGCTGATTCTGGCAGTCCTCGGCCCGTTGCTCACAAAAGAGTCCGAGCGCATCTACGATCTGTTGGCCAGGCTGTTCAAGCAGCCAGTCCCGGAAGTGACAGAAGAACCCAGAAAAATAGAAGTCAGAGAGATTGAAGGCCGGTAATTCATAAGAGTTATGTTAGAAGCACTCAACATCTTGATTGTTATTCTGCTCGTTTTTGCAAACGGGTTTTTCGTCGCTTCTGAATTCGCGCTCGTCGCCGTGCGCCGCTCGCGCATCGCGGCGCTTGCCGACGGCGGCGACCGCCGGGCAAGGCGCCTGTTGGGGCTGGTCAACAACCTCAACGCATACATCTCCGCGACGCAACTCGGCATTACGCTGGCCTCGCTCGCGCTTGGCTGGCTAGGCGAACCGGCAATCGCTCATATGCTCGAAGCGCCGCTCAGAGGGCGCGTCTCTGATACGGTTCTGCATACGATTTCGTTCGCCGTCGCTTTCAGCATAATAACCTTTCTTCATATCGTGCTCGGCGAGCTTGCGCCGAAGACAATCGCGCTTGAGCGGGCCGAGCGCACCGCGCTTGCTATCGCTCTGCCTATGGCGATTTTCTACAGGGTCTTCCGCTGGCCGATACGCCTGCTCGATTGGGCGGGCACGCGCACCGTGCGTCTGGTTGGCCTGCACCCGTCAGCCGAGCACGGCTCGATCTACACCGAAGAGGAGTTGCGCCAACTGATAGACGCCTCGCGCAAGAGCGGGCACATCGAAGAGGGAGAGCAGAAATTAATCGATCGCGTCTTTGAGTTTTCCGACGCAGAAGTGCGCGAGGCGATGGTGCCGCGCACGGTGGTCGAGGCGCTGCCGATAACGGCCACACTTGCCGACACCAAGCGGGCATTTCGCACGCTGGGCTACTCGCGGCTTCCCGTCTACCGCAACAGCCTGGACGACATCGCCGGTGTAGTCTTCAGAAGAGATTTGGAACCGTACCTGGATGAACTGCCCGCGTCGCAGTTCGATCTTGAGAAGCTCATCCACCCGCCGATGTTTATTCCCGTGACCGCCCGACTCGATGGCGCGCTTAAGCAGATGCAATCGGCCAGAACGCACCTGGCTTTTGTTACGGACGAGCACGGCGGGACGGCGGGCATCATCACGCTTGAAGACCTGCTCGAAGAGATCGTCGGAGAGATAGACGACGAGTTTGATGAAGAAGTGCGGTCCCAGATTATCGAAGATAACGGCACATATATACTCGACGGAATGCTCGCCGTGCGCGATGCAAACCGTCACCTTAAACTCGGCCTGCCCGAAGATGACAGCTACACTACCATCGCCGGCTTTCTCCTGGCCCAGGCCGGGCGGTTGTTAGGACAGGGAGAAACAATCCTATATTCGGGCGCGCGCTTTAAGGTTGAGCGCGTGCATCGCCGTCGCATATTGCGCATACGTTACACGCCGGCCAAGCGGGCTACGCACAACCTGGCCCCGGCTTAATCCGGCTGTCAAAACTTTGGAGGATGATATGAACCCTATCTGGCAGCAGATGATCTATAAAGCCGTTAAAGACGTGATGAGGGTCTGTACTCATTGCAAGAAAGCTGCCGCATACCAGCCAAAGAAGAAGGACCGGTTCTATAAGTGCAAATTCTGCGGTCACAGATTCAAAGAGAAAGGGCAATAGTTTATGCCGCATGAATTCACATTGCTTCAAGATTTGCTGATCTTGCTGGTCGCCTCGATTCCCATCGCGTTTATCTGTAACCGCCTGCGGCTGCCCCTGATCGTCGGCTTTATGATCACGGGGGTGCTGATAGGGCCTTTCGCCCTCAGGTTGATAAAAGATGTCGCCGCCGTCGAATCGCTGGCCGAAATCGGCGTGGTGCTCTTGCTGTTCACTATCGGGCTGGAGTTCTCGCTGCGGCGAATCGTGGAGATGAAACGGCTGGTGCTGTACGGGGGGGGCTTGCAGGTCGGGCTTACCGTCTTGCTTGCGACGGGAGCGGCGTACTGGCTCGGGCAAACCGTCAGCCAGTCGATCTTCTTCGGTTTTCTATTCGCTCTTTCGAGCACCGCAATCGTGCTGAAGAGCTATGTGGAGCGCGCGGAGATCGATACGCCGCACGGCAAGGCTGCCGTAGGCATACTTCTTTTCCAGGACCTCTGCATCGTCCCGATGATGTTGATGGTGCCGATCTTGAGCGGCAAGCAAGGCTCTTCCGCGTCGAATATTCTTATAACGCTCGGCACTGCGCTCGCGGCGGTCGCGGGAATCATCCTGATGGCTCACTTCATAGTGCCGCGCGCGCTTTATCACATCGTCCGTCTTCGCAGCCCGGAAGTATTCGTCATCTTCGTCGTTCTGGTGAGTCTCGGCACATCGTGGCTGACGGCGCAATTCGGGCTGTCGCTCGCGCTGGGCGCGTTCATCGCGGGGCTTGTGCTTTCCGAATCCGAGTACAGCCATCAGATCGTCGCCGACATACTGCCGTTTCGCGACGTATTCAACGGCGTCTTTTTCATCTCCATAGGAATGTTGCTTTCGGCGAGCTTCCTCTTTACGAACCTGCTGACGGTTCTCTCCTGGGTCGTCAGCCTTGTGATCGGCAAAGCGATCATAGTGCTGCTGGTCATACGCATTCTAGGCTACCCGCTGAGAGTGGCGGCAATGACCGCGCTCGGCATTGCTCAGATCGGCGAGTTCTCTTTTATCCTGGCAAAAGCGGGGCTCGGCCAGGGTCTGCTTTCGGAAGTTGATTATCAGAAATTTCTTGCCGCAGCTATCTTGTCGATGGTGATAACGCCTTTCCTCATCAAGGCCGCGCCGCGAATAGGCTACGGCATTCAATCAATCTTATCGCCTGACTCTCTTCTTGAGCCGACTATGGCGGGGCTTGCAGCGGGCGGGGATATGAAGGATCACGTAGTAATTGTCGGTTACGGGGTGAACGGGCGAAACGTATCGAGGGTCTTGCACAAAGTGAAAGTGCCTTACCTGGTGCTTGAGTTGAACGCAGAGGTTGTTCGCGAAGAAGTTAAACAGGGAGAGCCGATACAGTACGGCGATTCATCGCGCAGGGAAGTGCTTCACCGGGCAAATCTGGGAGAGGCGCGCGTGCTGGTGATAGCCATCTCTGATCCTATAGCAACGCGCCGCATCGTGGCGCTTGCACGCGAAATGAATCCCGACATACACATCATCGTGCGCACGCGCTATATGTCGGAGCTGACCGACCTCTATAAGCTGCGCGCGGACGAAGTCATCCCGGAAGAGTTCGAGACCAGCATCGAAATATTCTCGCGCGTGCTGAGGCAGTACCATATCTCGCGCAACGTGATTCAACGAGAGGTTGACAGCATAAGACACGAGGGATACGAAATGTTGCGGCTGCCCACCGCCCCGCACATAGAGCTGAGCGAAATAGCAGAAGCCTTAGGCTCGACCGCGACAGAGACTTTGTTCATACGGTCCGATTCTCCCGTCATAGGCAAGACCCTGGGCAGATTGGATTTGCGCAAATTGACCGGCGCGACCATCATCGCGGCGATACGAGAGGGCGGAACGCAGCTCAACCCCGGCCCCGATTTCAAGTTCGCAGCCGACGACATCATCGTCCTGCTCGGAAGCCAGGAAGAGATCGAGAAGGCCATAGAGTACATAAATCATTTCGAGGACGCCGGGTGGCGCAGAACCAGACCGTCATCAAAAGCATGAAGGAGTCTATTTTGTTGAGGTCATCCAGGATATGCTGGGCATTCATATTGGCGTGCGCCTTTTTCGGCTTTCAGTCTTGCGCCCAGAGCACCGAACAGGCGAACGATAACGCCTGCCACATTTTCGAGCGCGCATTAGCAAAAGGTATGGAGAGCGAATGCTATCAGGCAAAGGAAAAATGTTTGGCCGAGCTGGATCAGGCGATAAAGGATTATAACGAGCAGATGCAAATCTTTTTGACTGCGCTCGGAGCCGACACCGAAAGAGAGAAAGTATTGAGGTCGGCCATAGCAAAGCTTGAAAAGGAGTTGTCGGAACTGAAAATAAAAAGAGAGAGATTCGACGCCGCGCAATGCGGCAAGCTCTGACGAAGGCTTTACTCGGAACGGGATTGAAAGCCAGTCAAAGCCCCGCAGGGGCGAAATTCGATAGCACAGGGCAACGCCCTGTGTTCAGCACCGCAAAATAATTCAAGCCCTGAAAGGGCGAAATAATCCGAAACCTTATTTCGCCCTTTCAGGGCTTGTTGTTGTATACGTGTGTTACCCGGCGCGCGGCAGCCGGGCTATTGAATTTCGCCCCTGCGGGGCTTTTCAATCATGCCATTACTGTGAGGTATTGCTCTTGCAGTTACTATTGATTTTTCTCAGCATTCAAAGTACCTTTCCGGTATTCCCCCGCATTTTATTTGACGCGACACAGCCTCTTGAACGCCCCGCCTGATGCGATTCGCGCAAAATTGGAGGATGAGATGTTGAAAAAAGATCGAGCTAAGACTGGTTGCCTTGTCTTGTTCATAGCCGGGGTGGTTATGATCCTTTTAACGGATAACCCATCCGTCACATCTGTGCGTGGAGATGCTTCCGGCCCTCCCGCCGGATTCACGGATGCGCCGTTTGAGCTGAGCTGCGCAACATCGGGTTGTCACGGGGGCAGCGAGATCAATGCAGGGCCGGGGCAGTTTACCGTAACCGGGCCGAAGCTCTATGTGCCGGGGGAGACCTATGAAATTACAGTGAGACACACGACCAATGATTCGAGCCGCCGCCGCTGGGGATTTCAGGTGACCGGGCTGACGGGCGACAGGGCAAGGGGCGGGACATTTCAAAATACCAATAACAATACCGTCATACTCGACGATAATGGGCCGAACGGCCCGAGGCAATATATCGAGCAAAGTCTCAGCGGCACATTCGCGGGACAGCGCAACCAGGCAAGCTGGACCTTCAACTGGGAAGCGCCCTCTACGGATGTAGGGGCGGTCGTGCTTTACGCCGCAGGCACCCAGGCCAACAACAACGACTCCAGGAACGGCGATCAGGTTTACACGGCTGCTCACGCCATACTGAGCGGGCCGCCAGAGATCGTCAACGTAAGGCTGGATGGCAAAAAGCTTATCCTGGAGGGTGAAAACTTCGACATAGGCGGGCAGGTCTTTATGGACGGAGTGAGACTGAAAAAGACGGGGAACTTTGATCCGTTCAACCTTGCGAGAGTTTTGATCGCGAAAAAGGGCGGCAAAAAGATTGAGCGCGGTCAGATCGTCTCGCTACAAGTGCGCAACCCGGACGGCCAGCTTTCAAACACTTACTTGTTTTCGCGCCCTGATTGATGCGCGATCCTCTTGAAACTGTGAGCCTCAGTGGCCGCGCTCAGGGCTTGCCTGCGCGGCCACAACACTTCTTGTATTTTCGACCGCTTCCGCAAGGGCATAACGCGTTTCGGGCTACGCGCGCGGCCGCCACGTCCTGCCTCGGCTTCTTTCTGAATAACCCCAGCGCGAGCAGCGCAAACCATACGAGGACCGCGACGACCGGCTGAGAGAACGCATAGCCGTGAAAGCTGTAATAAACAAAGTCCGCTCCCTGCCCGCTCCCGCCCACCTCTCGCTCTATCTGGTCATAAAGCTGAAGGCTTGTCAGTTTTGCCCACGCCATTATCGCGGGGATAGTGAGCAGGATCATCACCAATGAGCCTGCTGCGAGCGCGCGCAACTTTGCGAGAATCGAATCGGCGCGCGTCACAAGCGCCAGCGCTAAAAACATCGGCAGACCGTATGTCACCGTGGAAAGACGCAACGCGGACGAATGCTTCTGCCCGCCGAACCCGCTTGCGACAGTGGCGGTGACTTCGACCGCAATGGTGTTGCCGCGCGTCGTGATCGAGACGTCAGAATCAAACAAGCCGTAGATCAAGTTTGCTGCGGCCCCCGTCAAACTCGCCAGCGCGTCGAGCGCGTACCACCAGAACGGCAGCAGAACGAGGTATAGACCGACCGCTACCAGGAGCAGACGCAGCCATCTATGCTTGCCGATGTCGAACGGCAACTCGCTCAAGCCAGAGGAAGAGGAGGGCTGTTGAGAGGAGGATAACGATGGTTTGGGCGACATCGACATGAACTTCATCGATGACAGACGGCATAAACACGCCCGCGTAGTATAGCCCTACGAGCCTGCCCAGGTTGATCGCATGGATCAACGGAATGCCGAAGGCCACTCCTATCAGCTTCGCTCGCCGGTTTGTCGGAAAGGCGAGCACGCCGGCCAGAAACAGGCTCGATGCTTCGACCCCATCGCAGCCCATCGCAATGTTGATTGAAAAGCGGGGCGAGCGAACCAGCGCGCCTTCCGCCACTGCCCCCTCGCCGAACAGGTTTATTATCGCAGCCACCGCGCGAGCGAGAAACTCCGTGTAGGGCTTGATGACGTTTATCCTTATGCCCGGCATTATCCCGAACAGTAAGTAACACAGGGCGAATATGAGCGCAAACAGCGATAAAAATCGCAGCGCCTTGCGATTCGCGGTAAAGAATTCAATAGCCCTTTCAGCCGCCTTCATAATAAACCGACGCGGGGACGCGGAGATAGATTCTTGAGTTACCGCATCTATCTCCGCGTCCCCGCTCTGCGTGTCGCTATTACCGTCGCCAGTTGCTTACGAACAGGTGCAGGATGAAAGCGATCAGCAGCCCCGACGTGAGCGCGCCAAAGACATCGACCGCATCTGCCCTGAGCGCGACGAGCGCCGCCCCGATTGCTATTTCGACAATCACCGCGACCTTTGCCAGCAAGCGCCAATCGATGGCCGCCGCCCGCGCGTCGGTGTGAGACGATTCAGTCGCGCCCGCAAGCGCCGTAGCCGTCTTGCCGCGCGCGATGATGAAGAATGTGCCGAGGGCTATGAACAAAAGCGTCATCAAAATCGCGCCCCACTCGGAAAGCGTCGGCGCGCCTAGCCCGGGTATGCCCGTTACCTGTCGCACAAGCTGACCGCGCGCCACACCGCCGGGGCTGAGTATCGTGTGGACGTTGAAATACCACCCACCCGGATTATCGATGATCGCCTGCGCAACAGCATTAGTCGTTGCAAGCCCCGTCCTTGTGAATGCCGCCGCTCCGCCTTGAGTCGGGACGGGCGCGGCCGGGCTTATGTTCGAATCGATTCTGATCGGGCCGTTCACGCCTGCCGCCCCTTCATGAACGTGGGCCAGTATGATCACCGAGTTAGCCGCCATGCCGGAAAGCGAGGCGTCGAACCTTGTCGTCGCGGCAGTTATTACGCCGCCGCTTCTGGTCACGGTGAGCGTGATGAAGGCAGAGCCTGTCGTGCCACGCTCGGTAGGGTCGACGATGACCGGGGCCACTTCCTGGGTGGCCGATAGTACAGCAGTGAAGACAATAGTTTCTTGTTGGGCTTGTGCCGTCGGTATCAAAAGAGTCGAAGCCGACATCGCCGCCATAATAAAAAATAGGGCCGAAACAATAGATCTTTTCATCTTCATCATCCGCCTCCTCAATTGCGTTAACTCGCCGCACGGGCGATTATTGGCTGTGCGTGAAATGTAAGACTGACGGCGAATCGAAGAGCAGCGGTCAAACCACCGCTCTAGAGATGTGAGGACTGACAGAGTGTGTGCGCAACGCAGGATTAATACACCAGGTAAACGCCCCTGTCTTTAGTTGCGCATCCCTGTCGGAGTTGCCCAGCTTCGCCGTCCCAGTCCATAATCGAAACTGCGCTTTAATTCGAATAAAAACTTGATGAAACTGCTCTGTTTTCCCAGATCCACTACAGGTGTGGCACTATACCACAACCGTAATTGCAACTCCAAACAAAACCCGGCAAAGAATCGCTTGCTCCATAATCGCTCCCGAAACATCGAACTGCGTCTGGGGCGGCTACGGGTTGATAAAGATTAAAGCGGGGGGCTAAAATGCCGAGCCACGCAAAGTGAAGGAGATTTTATGCGGCTTTTTATAACAGGCGGAGCCGGGTTCATAGGCTCGAACTTTATTCGCCACTTGCTGTCTGCTTATCCCGATTATCAGGTGGTCAATTTCGACAAGCTCACCTACGCGGGCAACCTCGATAACCTGAGCGATGTGGCCGGGCAAAAAAACTACTCTTTCGTTCGCGGCGACATCTGCAACCGCGCGGAGGTGGATGAAGCAATCTCAGGCGCGGACGCGGTCGTAAACTTTGCCGCCGAGTCCCACGTCGACCGCTCGATAGCGCGCGCGACCGACTTTATAGAAACAAACGTGCTGGGCGCTCAGGTGTTGCTCGACGCCGCGCGCCGCGCCCGCGTGTCACGCTTCGTTCAAATAAGCACTGACGAGGTGATGGGGTCTTGCCAAGAGAGCGGCTACTTCACCGAAGCTTCACCGTTGCGGCCCAACAGCCCTTACGCCGCGTCGAAGGCCGCCGCCGAGCACCTGGTTCGCGCCGCGCACAAGACGTTCGGGCTGGACGTAGTCACAACGCGAGCTTCGAATAATTACGGGCCGTTTCAATTCCCCGAAAAGCTCATCCCTTTGATGATCGCAAACGCGATTGAAGAGCGCGAGCTGCCAGTCTACGGCGACGGGCTGAACGTGCGCGACTGGCTCTATGTAGAAGACTGTTGCCACGCGATCGATGCGGTATTGCATAAAGGAAAAACTAACCAGGTCTATAACATCGGTTCGCGGGCGGAAAAGACCAACCTCGAAGTCGTGCGCGCACTGCTCGACCTGCTCGGAAAGCCTCATTCGCTGATAAAGTTTGTGACAGACCGTCCGGGGCACGACCGCAGATACGCGACCGACCCGGCGCGCATTGAAACCGAGCTTGGGTGGTGGGCGAGAGAGACTTTTGAAAGCGGCCTTGAAAAGACCGTCCGCTGGTATACGGATAATTCCGATTGGGTCGCGCGCGCGCGTTCGGGCGATTACATCCATTACTATGATCGAATGTACGGAGCAAGGGAAAGGATGCGAGATGAATAGTGAAGACCCGCGTCGAGAGATCGCGCTTATCACAGGGGCTGGCGGGCTGCTGGGCCGAAACATGCGAGAGTTGCTTACCGCGCTGGGCTGGCCCGTCGTTGCGCTCACGCACCAGCAACTCGACATCACGCGCGAGGCAGATGTGCAGGCGGCTGTTCGGAGCGCGCAGCCTCATTATGTCATAAACTGCGTGGCGACCGCCGACGTTGACCGCTGCGAGCGCGAGCCTGATTGGGCCTTTTCGGTTAACGCGGAAGGCCCCCGCCTGCTCGCCCGCGCTTCGAAAGAGGCGGGAGCAGAGCTTATCCACGTCAGCACCGATTATGTTTTCGACGGGTCGAAAACGGGGTTCTACACTCAGCAGGATGAGCCGAACCCTATAAGCGTTTACGGGAAGTCGAAGCTCGCGGGCGAGCGGGCAGTCCGCCAGGAATTGGAGCAGTCATACATCATCCGCACGTCCTGGGTATTCGGCTTAGGCGGGAAGAATTTTGGCAGCCGCGTGATCGAATACGCGCGCTCTGGCGCGAGGCTAAAAGGCGTGACGGATCAAACTTCGATTCCTACCTACGCGCCGGATCTTGCGATGCGGATCGTCGAGATACTTCGCCTGGGCGCGCACGACCTCTATCAAGTGACCAGCACCGGAGTGACCACGTGGTACGATTTCGCTCTTCTCGCGCTCGAACTCGCGGGACTGGGCGACATCGAAATTCAGCCGATCACGCGCGCCTCGCTCAACCAACTTGCTCCAAGACCGCAGAATTCCGCCATGCATTGTCTGGTTTCCGAAGGCCTGGGCTTAAAGCCCCTGCGCCACTGGCGCGAGGCGCTTGAAGTTTTCGTCGGCGAGATAGCAAAGGAAAAGCTTAAAGATAGCTGATCACTTCTTGACAGCGTTTGTGCGCGTGCCGGGCGGCTGCGCGGTTGCGACTATGAGTCCTTTGTCTGTTGATAGCACCAGGCGGTCACCGGAGAAGATGGGATAGGCTATTATTTCGGTCCCGCGCTCCAGTTGGTAATAATTCACCGATCTTCCGTCAGAGTTCAAAAAGACGGCGACGTAATCGCCGCGATGCGAGGCGATCAAAGTGGCGTCGCCTTCGACTATCGGGTCTGCGATGATGCGGCCTTCGAGCCGCCGCTTCCAGACTCGGTCGCCGTTCGCCCTTGCGAGGGCGTAGAGGAAATTGTCGAACGATGCCGCCAGCACCATCTCGCCCGCGATCACCGGAGAGGCTTCAACCGCCGCTCCTGTGCGCGACCGCCAGCGGAGCTTGCCTGCCCGAAGATCGAGCGAATAGACATACCCATCTGCGGACCCGAAATAGATGGCGTGGTCGTCCATAGCGGGGCGGCCCTCGATCTTACCGCTTGTTTGAAATTTCAAGACCTCGCGGCCTTGCTCAGCATCTACGCCGCGAAGCGCGCCGTCGTCGCTGCCGAAATAGATGGCGCTCTCTGCCACCAGGGCGCGGCCTCGAACGACATCTTGCGTCTCGGCCTTCCAGATAATCTCTCCCGTATCGGAAGCCAGCGCGTAGAGCGACCCGTCTGCGCTGCCCGCGTAGATGCGCCCGCGCGCGAGGGCTAGCGGCGATGTGAATGCTCTCGTGTAATCTTTGGCCCAGAGCGTCAGCCCCGTCTCTTTGTCCACGGCGCGCAGCAGCGCCCCGGCATCCGACCCATCCTCGGTCGTTTTGCGCGTCACGATATAAGCGGCTTTATCCCCGACGGCAACGGGAGCGCTGATAACACCTCCGGTATCAGACGACCAGAGAAGGGAGCCGGTTTCCAGGTCGAGGCACACGACGCGGCCCGCAGCCAGCGGAAGATAGATTCGCAAAGCGTCAAGAGTAGGCGGAAGCATTGCCGCGCTATCGGTCAGGTATTGCCAGGAGCGTTTGAACGGAAGCGCAAGCCGTGAGCTTGATATCGAGCTGCCTTCGGTCGCAGATAAAGTCTGTTTTGCCTTATCGCCCGAAACCTTGTCAGATTCTTTAATCTGTTGCCCTAAGGCAAACGGGGCGCACGAGCAGTCAAGCGCGATCAATAAAACAGAAAGGATGAGAGCTTTTTTCAGCATGAAGAGCCGCCGGGCATATGGCCTTTCCATCATACATTCTATTCGGTGGAGTTGATCCGCGTCAAAAAAATAGTCCTGAACGCTGAAAAGAGTGTGGAGCGGAAGAATGTTAAGAGGGTGTTTGAAAAACCTCGAAGAGGCGAAATTCAACAGCCCGGCGCAACGCGCCGGGTAATGCGCGCCGAAGACAACAAGCCCTGAAAGGGCGAAATAAATCGTTCGGATTATTTCGCCCTTTCAGGGCTTGTCGTTATGTTTGGCGCTGACCTGGGGCTAGCGCCCCAGGCTATTGAATTTCGCCTCTTCGAGGCTTTTGAACTATCTTCTCACGCCTGAGGGCTACTGTTTTTCCCTCAACCCTTTATAGTAAGCTTGCCCGCGCTCATAACCTCTGCGAAAAGGTGGCTGCTCACACGCATCGCCGTGACAGTCGCGCAGGTAGTCCAGGGCATCTTCATAAGACTTGTCCCGCGAATTGGGGTAGAGAGCTGATTCAAAGCCGCGACGATAATGCGGCTCGTCGGTCGCGAAGTCGCCTCCCTGTTCGCGGTAATGCTGGTCTTCGGCGTCGCGAAGCCCTACCCACCAGTTCTCGCGGGCCGAATCTATGCTTTCAGCCCCGGCCTGGGCCATCACGTTGCGGGCGGCTTTGTCCTGCCGGTCATCTTGGGTGAGCACGATAACGACTGTGTGACCTTGTCTGAGCGCGTCTTCGTAAACGAAGAGTTCGTCTTTCGGCAACCCGTCTGCCATGCCCTCTTCCAGGGCCTCACCCGCCGCCGCTCCGCCTATTGCGCCGCCGGCCCCAAATAATGCTGCGCCGAGAATTCCTGTGGCGATTATGGGGCCGACTCCGGGTATAAACAGGCTGGCGGCAGCCGCGCCCAGCGACATACCACTGGCAGCCCCTATAGCCCCGCCAACAACCCCTCCAAGGGCTTTCCCCATACCCGGCTGCTCCGTATCCGTAGTAGCCACAGCTTCAAGATGCTGCTCGGAAGCATTTGGCGTCAACAGGGTTATATCTTTATCGGCTATGCCTATTACTTTGAGGTTCTCCACAACGCGCTCGGCAAGGGCGCGCTTTTCGAAAATGCCAACGGTAGTTTTCATTCTAATCTCTCCTTACGACGTAGGTTTCCAATACGACTACAATACCCCAGGCTGTGCTGATTGCCTGTTTTTAATTCATTCAAAAGCCTGGAGTTGGCTCACACACTTTAATTCGCAAAGAGAGTGCCACAAATTATAATCAATAGCTAAAAACTACTGGCTCAGGCCGCTGGATGAACCCATTAAAGATCGATTTTGACTGTAAAATCTGAAATATAATAAAATACCCCTTAAGAAAATATCTAAAACAACATTCGAATTTTGCAAGGAAATGTTTTTTCTAAAGTAACATTTCTTATTATTTCAGCAATTACATTAAAAAGGGTGGGAACGAGGCTCGGTTTTTACTTTTCAGCTCAAGCGGGCTAATAGATAGAACCAGCGGGAAATATCTTTTTCGTCGCGTTTGAGAAAATCTTTGACCGTAAACCCGGCTTCTATAGCTCTCAGGAATGCTGCGCGGGTGGCCTCTCGCCACAGAATGGCGGCCTCTGGGTCGCGCTGTTTGAGCGCGGTGGCATCGTGGGGTATTTCGATCAGGTATTGCTCGTCGGAAAAGGGGTTGCTCAGATCGGCAAGCCGTGGTCGGTCGCCTTCGCGTCCGACCAGCAGAGATGCTTCGTTAATCGAAAGGTTTTTCGAGTCTGGCTCCGGACTTTGACCCAATTCGATATGCTCAATGCGCCGCTTTACATTTTGAGTTTCGAGCAGCCAGTTTACCCACAGGCGGTCGGTGCCGAACCCCTGGTGTAGTGGGCTTGAAGTCGCTTCGCCGTAGAAGTTCACAATGTAGCGATGCGATATGACGCCGAGCTTCGCAAAGTTCAGATGGGCGTTGAGGCTTTGGAGCGGATCGAAGGTCCAGGTTATCTCTGTGACGCCCATCTCCAGGGCTCGCGCGCGTTGCGCGAGCTTGAGCAAAAATCCTATCTGGAGATTTCGGTACTCGGCCCTTACGGCGAGCATGTGTGAATGAATTAACAAGCGCCCATGCTCGTGTGCCGGAAAGCCGTAGGCGAATCCAATCATACGCTCGCCTTCAAACGCGCCGAGCGCCATACCGCCCGCCCATTGCGTCGCTATGAGAGTGGCCGCAGGCACTATGTCGAGATCGCTAAACCCCCAGACCTCTTTTTGAATCTCTTCAATCTCGTGGAACTCGGCTTCTCGCGCGGCCTCGCGGATGTAAAAATGCCTGTCGTTGGCGCTCCATTTCATCATAAGGGAATAATGTATAGCCCGATCCGAAGGCCGTGACAAGTGAACCGTGAGGGGTGACAAGATAAAAGCTTTCCGTCTCTGCTTACTTGTTACTCATCGCGGTGTTCGTAGCAAATTAAAATGTCCGCTTTTTGTAGCAAGTGAAATGTCCGGTCTTATTGATAGCCACATCCAGTTCCTGAATGGGCTGCTGAGTTCAATCCGGGATGCGTCCCCTTCCTTTTTGCTTTCTTTTGTTTCTCTTTGATTGTTGTCACAGGCTCACCCTCTGGCTTGTACCTGCCCACTTCATTCGGTCCATATCCTATGCTTATAGTTTGGTCCTGATGCTCATAAACCGTAACTCGGCACCCTGCTAGCGTTGTCCGCCACTTGCTCTTTTCTATCTGCAAGATGCGATTGCCCAAACTCACTGTATTGTCTTTGGCTACTACCCGCTCGTGCTGTAGGCAGAATATCTTCTCTAAAGCTCGCCCACGGGCTGGGACAAACGCAGTGCCTGGCTGTGCGGCTGCGACTGTAAACTTTCGGTTAAACTCCTTGATGTAGGAGTTCGTGAGAAAGTCATTGGCCCCCGAAACTGTTGTTATACCTCTCAGGCGCAGCTCTTGAGGAAGTCTCCCTTGCCATGTCGCAAAGCCTCGCTCGCTGCGCCCACGAGCCTGCGGTGAGTAGGCAGCGATCATCTCTATGCCAAGCTCTTTCATCGCTCGCCCTACCTGTGTCAGCCTCTCTCGATCTACCCGCGAGCCTGCCTTCACATTTACAAAGAAATGACTGGCCCTGTCGCTGTAAAGCGAACAAAATATCCCTTTCTGCTCAACAACTTCGCGAATTGCTCTCATAACCGTGAAGGTAGATTCCTCCTCAACCAATTGGGCATAGTAAATCTCAGAGGTTGCATCATCAAGTATGACTATAAGGTCATAGAAGCGAGAGTCTTGAAACCAGCGATGCTTGCTTGCGTCAATGTGCAGAAGCATTCCGGGTAAGGGCCTGCGTGGCCGGCGCTTTCGATGAACAGCACGCTTGCGGCTCTTTTTGACCAGTCCGGCCTCTTGAAGAGCGGTCTTTACCCAGCTATAGCTCAGCTCTATCTGGTGATCTTCCGAGAGCTTCTCGTGGAAGTGTTTGACGTTGAAGTCGAAGTATTGGTGTTGGTAAAGCATAAGCACTTGCTCAACAATCTCAAGCGGAATGCGCTTTGGGCTGGGTTTACCTCTGCGACGGTCAAACAGCCCATCATAGCCAAACTCTTCATACCTGCGTAACCAGCGGCGCATCTGACGAGGTGAGATGCCGATGATCTGAGCCGCCTGTAACCAGGTGATCTTCTTAGCGATAGCACGGAGAATGATCTCTTGAACTTTCATAGCCCGCTCCACTGCGGCTTGTGAGTAGTGCTTCATAGTGACCTCCTGACGAAAGCACTACCTTACGCCGTTGAAAGCGGACATTTCATTTGCTAATTACACCGGACATATCATCTACTACCGACACTTGTTACTCATCGCGGTTTACTCGTTACGGTCTTTAGGTATAAAATCTAGCTGCTCGAATTGCCTCTGAAGCTTCGAAAGATGGGGGATGTTTCAGGGAGCGTCTGTAGAAATCGGTTGTGGACCGCAACGGTCTTGATTCCCGCTGTCGAAATCAAAATGGAGATTATCTAAATTATGGCTACCAGAACCCACACGCCAGACATCTTAACTCCGGTGACAGGCGATCTGAAGAAACATCCGCCGGGACTTTACGTGTTGTTTGCCACAGAGATGTGGGAGCGATTCAGCTTCTACTCGATGTTGGCTATGTTCGCGCTCTACATGCGCGACACGACGGGCCAGGGATTCCGCTGGTCGGTTGACGACACGCAGGCGCTCGTCTCGAACTACCTGATGTTCGTATACGCTTCGCCACTCATCGGCGGCTGGATCGCGGACAAGAAGATCGGCTATCGCAAGGCGGTGATGATCGGCGGCCTCTTCTTCATGGCCGGTCACCTGTTGCTCTCAATTAAATCGATCATGGTTGTTTACGCCGCGCTCGGCTGTCTGGTAGTCGGCAACGGCTTTTTCAAGCCGAACGTCTCGGCGATGGTCGGCAATCTATACCCCGAGAACAGCAACTTGAAAGACCGCGCCTATAGCATCTTCTACATGGGGATAAACGTCGGCGCGTTCCTCGCGCCGATAGTCATGGAGTTCGTGCAGAGCCGGTGGGGCTACCATCCCGCGTTCGCCCTCGCTGCGGTCGGCATGCTCTTCTCGGTCATAATCCTCTGGAGGTTTAAGAGGCACGTCGAGGCGGCAGACCGCCGCCCCAGCAAAGGCCCGAAGACAGTGGCCAACACCGCCGCCGTCGCCGTCGACGCGCCGCCCGCGAGCATCAGCCATCAGAACCCGATTGACGCCGTGCCCGACTGGAAGAGAGTCGGCGCGCTCATCGTCATCTTCCTCATAGTTATCGTCTTCTGGATGGTATTCCACCAGAACAGCACAACCATCACTTACTGGGGAGACGAGAACACCGACTGGAAAGTCTCTGGAATCATTTCCAACTCGATCAATCCGGGCTGGGTGCTCGTGCTGACGTTCCCGCTCGTCTTCTTCTGGCGGTGGCTCGATAAGAAGGGGCTGGAGCCACGGACCCCGACGAAGATGGTCATCGGTATGGTGATGACAGCGCTCGCCTTCCTCGTCTTCTTCATCGCCGCTAAGATCGGCGAGGGGTCGCTTGCGCCGGGCGCGGGCCCCTATGATTACAAGATGTCGCCGTTGTGGCTGCTCGGGGCTTACGGCGTGCTGACGCTGGGCGAGTTGATGCTGTCGCCGATGGGCCTCTCGCTCGTCTCTAAAGTCGCGCCCATCAGGATGCGCGGCCTGATGATGGGCGGTTGGTTCGTCGCCACAGCCATCGGTAATAAGCTCACGCAGATCGGCGAACTTTGGGACGACTGGCCACATTCGACCTTCTGGCTGGTGCTGAGCATCGCGGCCCTCGTCATGGCATTCGTGCTGTTGATACTGCTCAAGCCCTTGAAGCGCGCAATGCCCGGCGTGTGAAGGCGGATTGACCGGAAAAACTAAAGTCATCAACGGGCGGTCTTGCGCGGGCCGCCCGCTTCTATTATAAACAGCCTTTCGACAACAAAACCTATTGGAGGAAAAATGAGCGGCTTCAGACGTCTAAGGGAGCGGAGCGTTTTCTTCTGCCTCATCATCTCAATCGCATCGGGGCAGGGGCTTGCGCTCACCACGCAGAACGCGCCGGCAGGTAAAGAGGCGACGACTGCCAACGGCAAATTCAACCTGACGATAGACAACATCATGCGCGGGCCGGGGCTGGTGGGTTATGAGCCGCGAGCCGTTCGATGGTCGGCAGACAGCCAGCGCGTATATTTTCAGTGGAAGAAGGCCGACGATTCGAGAGAGAAGGATTTCGATACCTACGTCGTGGGCCGCGACGGCGCGGGGCTTAGAAAGCTCACCGAAGAAGAGGCCAAAAACGCGCCTCCGGTAAACGGCGAGCTGTCGAAAGATAAAAAGCTCACGCTGTTTGCGGAAGACGGCGACCTGTTTGTTTATGACAACGCACTCGGCCAGCGCCGGCAGATCACTCGCACGACCGATATTGAGTCCAACGCTCATTTCACGCGCGACCAGCGCCGCGTCTATTTCACGCGCTCGAATAACCTGTTTGTGATGTCGCTCGACACCGGCTCGCTCGTTCAAATGATGGACGTACGCGCAGCCGGGGCCGCGCCCTTAACGGCTGGAAGCGGCTCTGGCGGCCAGTTTGGCGGCGGGCAGTTCGGCGGCGGGCAGCAAGCGCGCGCCGGGGCGAGCGCGCAGCGCGGCACCGACAGCCAGGAGTTTATAAAAAAAGAGGAGCGCGATCTGCTCGACGTTGTTAAGCGGCGCGCCGAAAAGCGCGAAGAGGACGAGCAGAAACGCAAGCGCGATAACCCGCGCAAGCCGTTCAACCTCCAGCCGCGCCAGTCGGTCATAAGCCTCCAGCTCACGCCGGACGAGAGCCAGGTAATCGCGACCGTGAGCGAAGCAGCAGAGGGCGCGAAAAATACTATAGTGCCTAACTACGTGACAGAGACTGCGTATTCGGAAGACATTTCCAGCCGGACGAAGGTGGGCGATGCGCAATCGCGCTCTCGGCTAGCGGCTTTGAGCGTACAGAGCGGTGACGTGAAGTGGGTGGAACACGGTCAGAAACAGGTCGCCCCTCGGACCGAGACGCGCACCGAAAAGACCACGGCTGAAAGCGCCGAGCGGCGCGAAGGCACCCAGTCCGTGCGGCAATCCGGCGCGCAAACACAGGAGCGCCGCGAAGGGCAGACCGAAACGGCGCAAGCCACCGCCGAGCAACGCGAGCGCGCCGTCCAACTCTTTCAACCGCTCTGGAGCGAAGACGGGACGAAAGCAGTCATACTGGCGCGCTCGGCGGATAACAAAGACCGGTGGATACTCGCGCTCGATCCCGCTACGGCGAAGACGCGGCCCATAGTCACGATGCACGACGACGCGTGGATAGACGGGCCGGGCGCGTTTACGCTCGGATGGATGCGCGACAACCAGCACATCTATTTTCAATCCGAGCGGGACGGCTACGCGCACCTCTACACCGTTTCATACGACGGGGGGGAGCCGCGACAGCTTACTTCGGGCAATTGGGAAGTGACCGGCGTTCAGATGTCGGATGACAAAACGCGTTTCTTTCTGACGACGAGCGAAATTCATCCGGGCGAGCGTCACCTCTATTTAATGGCCGAAGGCGGCGGCGAGCGCACGAAGATCACTTCAAGCGCCGGCAATAATCAAGCATTCGTTTCGCCTGACGAACGGATGCTCGCGCTGATCTACTCTTACAGCAACCGCCCGCCTGAGATTTACCTTCAAGAGGCGCGCGCGGGCGCAAGCGCCGTCAAAGTTACGTCGTCGCCTGCGATGGATTTCTGGAATTACAAATGGATCGAGCCTGAGATAGCGACCTTCGCGGCGCGCGACAATGCCACGGTTTATGCGCGGCTTTACAAGCCTAAGAATTTCAAGCGCGGCGGCCCTGCGGTCATCTTCGTTCACGGCGCGGGATATTTGCAGAACGTGCATCGCTGGTGGTCGAGCTATTTCCGCGAATACATGTTTCATCACCTGTTGATGGAACAGGGGTACATCGTTATAGACGTTGATTACCGAGCTTCGGCCGGGTACGGGCGAGACTGGCGCACGGGGATATATCGCCACATGGGCGGCAAAGATTTGCAGGATCAGGTTGACGCGGCGCGGTGGCTGGTGAGCGCGCACGGAGTCGATCCCAAGCGCATAGGAATTTACGGCGGGAGCTATGGCGGGTTCATCACGCTGATGGCGCTGTTTACTGAGCCTGACGTGTTCGCGGCGGGCGCGGCGCTCCGCCCCGTCACCGACTGGGCGCATTACAATCACCCTTACACGTCTAACATCTTGAACACCCCGCAAGCAGACGCCGAGGCTTACAAGCGGTCTTCGCCGATCTATTTTGCTCAGAATTTGAAAGGCGCTTTATTGATCTGTCACGGGATGGTAGATACGAATGTTCATTTTCAAGACTCCGTCCGTCTCGTGCAGCGACTCATAGAGCTTCGCAAAGAGAACTGGGAGCTGGCCGTTTATCCGGTCGAAGATCACGGGTTCGTAGAGCCTACGAGCTGGGCCGACGAGTACAAGCGAATACTCAAGCTGTTTAACGAGAACCTGCGACCCGAACCCGAAACATCGCAAAAACGGCAAAACTCAAAACAGAACAGGCAAGCGGTGTCGCGGTAAAGAGACCGCCCCGAAGGGGCAAGCGAAACGTAGTGAAGCGCAGCCCCCGGCTAATATCCGCCTGCCCCTTCGGGGCGGTCAATTAATCTCTTTTCATCTTGCCAGGCACGGCTGCGGGCGCGGGCAGTTTCGTAGTATCATTAAAGTGACAACATTATTGAGGTGTTCGCGCTATGAAGTGTCCGATTTGCGGCAAGCCGACCGAATGGAAAGATAATCCTGACCGCCCGTTTTGCTCCGAGCGATGTCGTATCATAGACCTCGGCAACTGGGCGTCGGAAGATTACAACGTATCACTGCCGCTCACCGATGTTGAGGAAATACGCGAGCAACAGAAAGATTAAACATAAATCGATCGCGCGCGAGCGTGCGCAGGGCCTGGAGGCAAGGGATGTCCGATCACACTAACGCACACAAAGACTCTTTCTGGACGCCGGGGCGCATCGCCGCCACCGCGATTGTCGTCGCGATGATGACCGTCTTCGGTTATACATCTTGCTCTCCCCACTCTGACGAAAAGATCGAGTCGAGCCTGGTGCTGCCCGGTGCTGTTATGTCAAACGGCGCGGCTACGAACATGCCCGCAGACTACGAAGTGCCCACACTGGACGGCGCTAAGTTGAAGCTCTCGGACTATCTCGGCAAAGTAGTCGTAGTCGATTTCTGGGCGACGTGGTGCGGCCCGTGCCGCCAGGAGATTCCTCAACTGGTGCGTATCAATAATCAGAATCGCGAGCGCGGCGTCGAGATCATTGGTCTCCACATCAATGATAGAGGTCGATCTACGCCTCAGCAGATTCGCCGGTTTATCGAACAGTACAGCATCAGCTATCCTATTGGAATGGCGAGCGACGATATGTTTACGGATTACCTGGGCACCGTAGAAGATACGATCCCGCAGACGCTCGTCTTTGACCGCAAGGGCCGTCTGATCAAACACTTTGTCGGCTACGGCCCGGCTCATGCCCGCGCCCTCGATGAAGCGGTTAACCTCGCGCTCGCAGGATCATAAGAAGGATTTGAAATCTCAAATCTCTTTCATTATGCGCAGAGCAAAGATTGTAGCCACCATTGGCCCGGCCTGTGAGTCGGAGGATAAGCTGCGAGAATTGATGCTTGCGGGGATGGATGTTGCGCGTATAAATATGTCGCACGGCGAGCGCGACCGTCACGGCGAGGTGATCGACCGCATTCGACAAGTAGCTGGGGATTTGAAAAAGTCCGTCGCCGTGATGCTCGATCTGTCAGGCCCAAAGATTCGCACAGGCAAGATTCGGGACGGCGAAGCCACGCTCAAAGATGGCGACGTGGTGCGCATTACTACCGAGCAGATCGAAGGCGATGCGACCCGCTTCTCGGCCAATTACCCGCTTCTGCCGCGCGAAGTCAAACCGGGCGACCGCATACTGATAAGCGACGGCGAGATAGAGCTTCAGGTCTTGGAAACCACCGCGACCGAAGTGACCGCGCGAGTGATTCACGGCGGAGTGCTAGGCTCTCACAAAGGGATAAACTTGCCCGGCGCTCACATCTCTATCCCCTCTATAACGGAAAAAGATGTTGTAGATCTCAAGTTCGGCATCGCACGCGACATAGACCTGGTGGCGCAATCCTTCGTTCGCAACGCCGACGATTGCCGCCGCGCGCGCGAGTTGATAAAAGATCTGGGCGGCAACGCAAAGCTCATCGCCAAGATCGAGAAGCCCGAAGCCATAGACGACCTGGAGAATATTATCGCTGCGGCGGACGGCGTTATGGTCGCGCGCGGAGACCTGGCTGTAGAGACATCGACCGAGCGCGTGCCCGTGCTTCAAAAGCAGATAATCGCCGCCGCGCTCCAGGCCGAAAAGATTATCATCACCGCCACGCAGATGCTCCAGTTGATGATTGAGAACCCTCGGCCCACGCGCGCAGAGGCTTCGGACGTTTCAAACGCCGTGCTCGATGGGTCAGACGCCGTGATGCTTTCGGGCGAAACGGCAGTCGGTCGCTACCCGGTCGCGTCGGTCGTGATGATGGACCGCATCATTCGCTCGACGGAAGAGATGGTGACTCCGGCGACGACTATGATGCGAGAATCGCTTTTCGGGCGCCGCTCGGGCTCGTACGGGCGCGCGATTGCCGAAGCGGCGGTCTTCGCCGCGGAAGAAGTCGGCTGCCGCCTGATTGTGGTAATCACCAAGAGCGGTCACATGGCGCGGCGCATCGCCTCGCTCAGACCGCGCCAGCGCATCATCGCGTTGACGCAGGTCGAAAAAAGCTATCGCCAGATGGCGCTGCTCTGGGGGGTGGAGCCTCATCTGTTTGACGGCGATGCCCAAACGCCGGGATCGTACTTCGAGCAGGCAGACCGGGCGCTGCTCGATTATCGCCTGGCCGAGCGCGGCGAGAACGTGGTTGTGATGGCGGGCCGGATGGATGACATCGTGATCTCGCATTCGATGAAGCTGCACCGGGTGGGCGATCTCACAACCGGCGGCTGAGGGTTTCAGATTTTTTCAGAGATGTTCCGTACGAAAGCTTCTGGACAAGAGAAGGGAAGCGCGCGGCGCTTGATCGGGATCAAGTCGTTTGTATCGCGCTCGTTTCTTTTTTGCAAGCGTCGTCTCACGGCGCGAGCGGCTATTAAAATTGCTATCGTCGTCGCAGCCGCAGCAACGGCCTTTTTCCCGCTGCCCGCCCGCTGGATAGAGCGGTTCTACTCAAACGGATTTTATTCCTGGTTACAATCCTGGCTTACGCCCCTGGCGAACCTGCTGCCCTTCGCGCTGGCAGACATGTTGATGGTCGCGCTCGTTTTAGGCTTGCCGCTGTGGTGGGCGGTCATAATTCGTCGGGCGGGGCGCGGGCGGCGAAAGCGCGCCGTCGGCCTTCTTGTCCTTAACAGCGCGGTGCTGGTCGCTGCGATCTTTTTGAGCTTTCAACTGCTTTGGGGATTCAACTACATGCGCGAGCCTCTGACTTACAAGCTCGAATACGATGAACAGCGCATCACGCCGCAGACCGAAATAGATATCCTTCGCCGCACGGTAGAGCAGCTCAATCGAGAGTGCACAAAAGCCCGTCAAAGCCCTTTGCTCGACGAGGGTGAGCTTCGCTTAGGATTGCAGCCCTCTTTTGACGCGACGGTGATGATGCTGGGAAACAGTCGCGAGGTCGCGAAAGCCATTCCGAAAAAAACATTGTTCGATGCTTACCTGGGGGCGACCGGCGTTGACGGATTCACAAACCCTTTCGGTCACGAAGTCCTGCTCAACTCTGATCTGCTCGCGTTTGAAAAGCCTTTCACGCTCGCGCACGAGTGGGCGCACCTTGCGGGTTATGCCGACGAATCTGAAGCTAACTTCGTCGCGCTGTTGACGTGCGTCAAATCGGAATTACCGCCGGTGCGTTATTCTGGCTGGCTGGCTCTGTACTCTTACCTTTCAGCGGTTCGCCGCGCGCACAGCAACGATGCGGGATTTGCGGAATCGATCCCTCAGCTTGCGCCGGAAGTCAAAGCAGATTTGCGCGCTATGATCGAGCGAACCGAGCGACGTTTAAGCCCTTCGATCAGCCGCGTGCAGGGAGAGGTTTACGACCGTTATCTAAAAGCCAACCGCGTCGAAGCGGGGATAGAGAGCTACGGCTTGCTCGTTCGGCTGATGCTCGGCACGCGCTTCGACGCGGAGTGGGTTCCCGCGCTCCGCAGCCATTGAAGAATGAAATAAACCTGCTCGTTCCATCGTTCCACGTCCTCATCGTCAAGCGCTTATCGGAAAGGCAAAAAAACTATCGTTGCCTTTTGTAATATTTTACCTAAATTTGTCATGTCTAAGTTAGAGAGAGGCTTTAGGCGTTGTTCACAGGTAGGGTTGAATGATATGGAGCACACATTCGATCCGCATTCTTGGCTAATGATCGGGCGGCTCAAGGCGTTAAATAAAAATTTGCGGAGGTCAAATGCGAATTATAAGTCTGTTTATCCTGCTGTTGCTCACCGTTACGGCCAGAACGGCATTGCTTTTAGCGGGGCCTATAATTACTCGCGCAGACTGGGCCTTGGGCCTCCAAAACCCGCGTCGCCCCGGCGTCGCGGGCGCACGACTGTCAAAGTAACTGTTCCGGCAAACTCCGGATCGCAAACTGATTCTAACTAGCCGCCCTGGCGGCTCAATTACAGGAGGTGAGTTATGGCTGCAGAGCATTTGATCAATGTGGATTTAGCCAACGTGTTCGAGACTAAAGATAAGAAGGGCTTTATCACGCTTCTCGGATGGGGAGACGAGGTAGAGGTGGTGGAACCACGCTCGGACCACCTTGAGGTGAAAGTCAAAAAGTTCGTTGAGCAAGAGGACGGGAGCATCTTACCGGAGATTGTTACGGGGTTTATAGTTCCGCCAAAGGGAATAGAGCCTGAAAGCGTAGTCGTGCGCAAGAAGGACAGCAAAATACTCAAGATCGATTTCGTAGACGTGCAGCAAGGCGACGGGTCGGTCATAGAATCACCTCAGGGCAAAGTGATGCTGATCGACGGGGGTGACACGGTCATGTTCGCCCGCTATCTTGCGAATCGCTTCGGGAAAACGAGCGCGGAGAAGCCGAAAAAGATAGACTGCATACTTGTGACGCACGGCGATGCCGATCACTTCCTCGGACTCACCGAAGTACATAAGTCTGAAACTAACGAGAGGCTCGCAAGCCAGCCCTTTAAGCGGTTGTTCATCTCTCCCGAGCGCGTATACCACAACGGGTTTGTTAAGCGCCCCGGAACGCTCAACGGCAAGAAGCGCAAAGACGTTGAACTGCTCGGCGAAACCAAAACAGTGCGCGACCCCAAGACTAATAAGGACGTCACGCTCGTCACCGGGTTGGTAGAAGACCTGTTGGAGTTTCCGACCGAGGAGATGAATAAGCCTTTCAGAGAGTGGCAGGAGGCGCTGAATACTTATCAAGAGCGCGGCCCTATCGAGTTCCGGCGGCTCCAGATAGGCGACAATGACGCTTTCGATTTTCTCGCTGACGAGGATATCAAGATTGAGGTGCTTGGCCCGATCCCAACTAAAATAGGCGATGTCGAGGGGATGAAGTTCCTGGGCAATCCGCCCGAGGGGCCGCGCATAGGACAAGAATCGTTGCAAACAGACGGCGCGGGATTTTCAGGAAAATCGGCATCGCACACTATCAACGGGCACTCGATAATCTTTCGCCTTGCGTATGGCTGTTTCAATTTTCTTTTTACGGGCGACCTCAACGACGAGGCGGGGCGCGTTCTTGCCCGCGCGCACAACCGGGGCGAGATAAATCTTCAAGCGGAAGTCTTTAAAGTCCCGCACCATGGATCAAGGGACTTTTCCGGCGCTTTCATCCAGGCAGTGGCCCCGGTAATTTCAATCGTTTCTTCAGGAGACGAAAGCGCTCGCAAGGAGTTTATCCACCCGAGGGCTACGATCATGGGCGCACTCGGCAAATACGGTCGAGTCGAAGAGCCGCTGATCTTTGTCACGGAGATGGTCGCTTTCTTTGAAATGGTCGGCACTGTGATGCCCGAATGTCACAAGATGAAAGATGGAGTCATCGTCCTGGAAGACGGGGAAGCTGTGCTTGATGATGACGCGCCCAAACGATTCTTTGCCTTCAAGCGTTCTGCATTCGGACTCGTTATGGTTCGCACAGACGGCACCCGGCTGCTGGTTTACACCAACAGCGGTCAGACGAATCTCAAAGAGGCATACGCTTTTCAGATGAATGACTGGGGCAAGCCGGAGCCGGCAGCAGTGCGCAAAGTTTAAAGGGCTGTTGCGAGAGCATCGAAAGGAGGAGATCGAAAAGTGGTCATCGTTATCCGCCCTATGGTACTATCATAGTTCTACGAATGACCGGCGATACAGAACATTCCAGGCTAAAGCAAAGGCTGCTGCGCGCTACGGGTAAGGCCATCGAAGATTTCAATATGATTGAAGATGGCGACCGCGTGATGGTCTGCCTGAGCGGCGGCAAAGACAGCTACACACTGCTCGCTCTGCTGCTCGACCTCCAGCGCCGCGCGCCCGTCAGGTTCGATCTGCTCGCGGTAAACCTCGATCAAAAACAGCCCGGTTTTCCTGCTCATGTCTTGCCCGAATATCTCTCCGGGCTTGGCCTGCCGTTTCGCATCATCGAGCGCGACACCTATTCGATTGTTAAAGCGATAGTGCCGGAAGGGAAAACGACTTGCGCGGTCTGCTCGCGCCTCAGACGCGGAATTCTTTATAACACTGCGGTCGAGCAGGGGTGCACAAAGATTGCGCTCGGCCATCATGCGGACGACATACTGGAGACTTTTTTGCTCAATCTTTTTTTCAGCGGCACGCTCAAGGCCATGCCTCCCGCGTTGCGCTCGGATGACGGGCGCAACATGGTGATACGGCCCCTGGCTTACTGCTGGGAAGCCGACGTCGCCGCTTTTGCCGAAACCCAAAAGTTCCCCATCATCCCTTGCGACCTGTGCGGCTCGCAAGAGAACCTCAAGCGCAAGCGCGTCAAGAGATTGATCGCGGAGCTTCAAAACGATATTCCTCAAGTGCGCAACTCGATGCTCGGCGCGCTCGGCAACATCAGCCCGTCACAGTTGATGGACAGACAATTATTCGACTTCCAGTCGCTGGCGGAAGGAAAAGTGGGCCTTGCAGACGAGCTTGATCGAGCCATCGGCGCGCACGATATACCTGCGGCTACGCTTGTGCCCGTGACTTTCAACACTGCGATCTAGCAATCCAATCCGTCAGGTTGTGTATTGTGACGACTACCATAGCAGTCGAAAATCATTCCGCGCGCGAGCATAAACATATCCGCCGCCGGACGGTGCTGAATCTCTTTTTAGGCATCCTGGCCGCCAGCTTCCTCCTGCGAATCTTCTACGCCGATCACCTTTATCAAGACGACGGGTTGTGGTTCACGGCGGCCGAACAACTGCTCGATGGCCGCGCGCTTTATCGCGAAATCTATTTCGACAAGCCGCCCGCGCTTCCCCTGCTTTACGCGTTGCTGTTCAAGCTCTTTGGCGCGCACATTATCGTGATCAGATTGTTTACCATCTTCTACTCGGTTTCAATATCGGCATTGCTTTATCTGTTCGGGTCGCGTTTGTACGGCGCGCGCGCGGGATTGCTGGCCGCCGCAATGTTCGCGGTCTTTTCCACGACCTACACCACAGGCCACGTCCAGGGATTGAACACAGATTTTCTGATGCTGCTGCCTTACACGGCTGGCGCTTATCTGTTTACGCGCGCGGTCGAGGCGACTGCGCATGGGCGAAAGTTGTTCGCGCTGTGTGGAGGCGCGCTGGTCGGCGTCGCGTTTCAGATAAACCCGAAGGCCGTATTCGATCTGGTCTTCTTCGCCTTCCTCTTATTGATCGCGGCCAGGTGGAGCGCCGCAGACCTGCGCGCTCGCGCCGGGCTACTTGCTTTAGCGGTCGCGGGCGCGGTTGCGGGCGCGCTCCCTTTTTTCGCTTACATAGCCCTCACCGAATCTTTTTCCGATTACTGGCTGTACGTGTGGGATTGGGGGGCGCGCTATGCCGGTTACTATTCAATATGGAAGACCCTTTTAACGGCACTCGATCAAAGCGCGAACTATTTTGCGCTTAACAACACGCTGCTTGTTACACTTGCCTTTGTCGTCGCAAGCGTAATCATAAAACGAAAGCGGTTGTATAAAGCAGGCGCGAAACCGGCTCCCACAGCCGGTTCTGAGGCCGAGCGTATATACAGCTCCGATCTTATTGCGCTGGCCTGGCTCGCGGCGTCTTACCTCGGCCTTGCCGTTGGGGGAAGATTCTTTGGCCATTACTTTTTTCAAATCATGCCCACGCTTTGTTTGATCGGCGGGCGCGGCCTTATCGAGATTATCTCAAGACTGAAGACGCCGCGCGTAAAAACGTCAGTGCGCCGGCTAGCCTCGGGTTTGCTATTAATCGGTTTCATCATTACGCTCGCCCGCTTTCACAGTCGAACCTTCACGCTCGCCTCGGACTGGTCGCGCGGAGCGAAAAGCGAGAAGACCGCCGATTGGTTTCACGAACGGCTCAACCGTGAAGAGCGAATGGCGGCTGCCGTAGCAAGACGGTTGCCCGATCCGGTCGAAGCGGCCGAAAACACGGATGTAGAAGCCATGCGGCGGGATGCGGAGGGTGATTATCTTTTCGTCTGGGGTTATCGGCCTGAGATTTATTATTGGTCGGGCCTCCGCCCGGCCTCTCGTTACTTGAGCACACAACCGCTCACAGGAGTCCCCGCCGATATACATTATTTCGGCGGCAATTACGAACACCTGTTGGACGACCGAAAGACCGCCCCGGCGCGCGAGGAATTAGCAGCCGAGCTGCGCGCGACGCGGCCCGCTTACATAATAGACGAGCTTGGTTTTTTTAATAACGATCTGTCGATTCAAGATTACCCCGAGCTGAGCGAGATCATGAAAGGCTACGACTACCTGGGGGCTACGGGTCGCTTTCTGATTTACCGCAGGAAGGATTTAGTGGACAAAAAGAATTGATGACGATAAGGAGCATGATATGAAAACCATCGCCGCGTTAGCTTTAATCATAACCGCCTGCTGTTTTGCTGCGGCAGCGCAGGAAGGCCGTGCGCTCAACAACACGGATGAGCAGCTCAAGAAACGTAACGCGCCCGACCTGTTCGTGCTTGGCGTTTCGGCTTCCGGTCGCGACCGCAAAGGGCGCACGTCATTCGTGATCGAGGTTCAGAACCTGAGCCAAAAAGCTATAACCGCTTTCGATTGGGAGTACGCGCCCGCGCGGCCCGTCGGCAAATACCGCGAGGGCAGTCCGCTCAAGCTCAGAAGCGATAAAGAGAAGATTCTTCCGGGCGAAAAAAGAAAGCTCACCGAGCAGATCGGTGAATACACGGACGAGCTTGTTACGAGCTTCCGCCTCAACGCCGTTCGCATAATGCGCGTCGAGTACGAAGACGGCTCTTCGTGGCAGCGCCCTCAGGAAGAGACGAAGTAACTAGTCTGCGAGGATTTCGGCGAGGTGAACGCGGTTTCCAAGAAGGCACGCGTGGCCCGCGCCTTTTATTATTCTTACCGTAGCATCGGGCATTCTACGGGCCATCGCGCGGGCTTCGCGCACGGAGTTGATGAGATGGTCTTTTTCGGCTGCTATGAAAAGCGTCGGGGCGTCAATTATGGATAACTGGTCCCGGAGGTCCAGGTTTCGAATGAGTTTCAAACGGCGCACGTAACCTTCGCCTTCAACGGTTTTGACAGCTTTGAAAAAACGGCGGCGGTCATCTTTTGAAACGCCGTCCGCCCACAGCCCCATTATGCAAGCCACTTTTCGAAAAGGCCAAATCGAAGGGAAGGGCAGAGCGGAAGCGAGCCACGAGCCCAGCTTGATCTCTATGCGATTTCGAAACCTGGGGAAAGAGTTTATTACTACCAGCCGGTCTAGCATCTGCGGGTGTCGCAAGGCGAACGTGAGCGCGACGCCTCCGCCGAAAGATTCGGCGACGATGGTAGCTCGCCGCTCACGCTGATCTCTTATGATCGCCGCCACGTCATCGGCCAGGTCTTCATAGGTAAACTGGCCGCGCTCGCGCGTGCGAAACGTGACGACACGATACGAGCGAGAAAGCGCGGGTGATTGCTTGAAGAATAATTGGCCTGTGCCGTCAAGCCCTGGAATGAAAACCAGAAGCGGCCCCCGGCCTTCGACAGTGTACTGCGGCAGGTAGCCGGTCGAAGGTAGCTCATCTACTACTGTTTGATTCACTGCTTCACCCTTAATCCTTGCTCGCCGCTAAACCCTTATTCGATCAAAATCCGCTGATCTCTTCAAGTATTCGTTCGGCGGCGGCGCGCGGGTGGGCGCTGCCGGTGATTGCTCGGCCCACGACGATAAAATCAGCGCCCTTGCGTATGGCGTCGAGCGGCGTGGCGATACGCTTTTGATCGTTGCTTTCCGACCAGGCGGGCCTTATGCCGGGAGTCAGGATGATGAACCCTTCGCGGGCCACGTATTCGCGGATCAGCCCTATCTCGTGTGGCGAGGCGACGACGCCGTCAAGCTCCGCGTCGCGCGCGAGCGAGGCGAGACGGACGACCTCGGCGCTTACGTCATATCTGATCCCGACATCCGCGAGGTTCTCTTCGTCCATGCTCGTCAGCACCGTTACGCCCAAAACGGCCGGGCGCGTGATCCAGAGTATGTCGCGGTCCGCGACGGCGCGAGTGGCCGCGCGCATCGCTTCTAGTCCGCCGAGCGCGTGGACGTTGAATATAGATACGCCTAACCGTGCGGCTGAACGGGCCGCCCCGGCGACGGTGTTCGGGATGTCGTGAAATTTGAGATCGAGAAAGACCCGCTCGCCCGCTTCGACTATCTCGCGCACCAGGCCCGGCCCCTCAGCCGTAAAAAGCTGGCTGCCGATCTTGAACATTCCAACCATCCCGCTCAACTGCTCGACGAGTCTGAGCGCGCCGTCGCGATCTGCAACGTCGAGCGCGACCACCACGCGGTCTTTCGCGCTCGTTATATTGGGAAGGTTATTCTTCATAGTCCGTAGTCCGTTGTCCATAGTCAATATTAACGAGGGATCAAGCCAGTAACAACTGACGACGGGCAACGGACTGCTGACAAGATGCTATCAAGCGCCCCTGACCTTGCGCTCGCTCACCCGGTCTTCGGAGATGATCTCTTCGAGCGAGCCCCTGGAGGCTTGCTCGCCCATTCTGATCGCCCCGTTAAATATAGCGCCTTCTTCGACAAACAGCGCGGGGGTCATAACATCGCCAGTGAGCCGGCCGGTGCGGTGTATCTCAAGCCTGGACCTTGCGATCAAATCGCCGTTGAGAGATCCATGAACGACACAGGTGCCTACATCGACCTGCGCTTCGACACTGCCGCCTTCACCGATTACGAGAGTGCCTTTCTCGGAAATGACCTTGCCCATGACCTTTCCGTCCACTTGAAGCCGCTCGGTAAAATGTATGTCGCCTTTCACCTCAATGCCGCGCCCTATCCAGCCGAAGTCGGAACTGCTAGTGTCGTTTTTGACCAGTTTCATTTTTGATCTCCACATGTTGAATTAGCTCACCAGTAGCCGCTCGCCTCTTGCCGCGTGAGGACGGAAGAAAGGCCCGAAAACTTACTATTGATTAAACTGCTTATAGATTGTCGGTCTGCGGGGCCGACGAGCGTTATACCGCCCGCGAGCGCGAGAAGTCAAGGGTGGGCCGGTAAAAGCAAAAGCCGCAGCACTAAAATCGAGTTGCGGCCCCGTAAAGGCGTCGATTAACTTTGATTAGCCGATCTTCACTTCGATCCGCTTCGGCTTGTCCTCTTCTCTCTTGGGAAGCATTAATATTTTCCATTGTGATAAATCGTTATAAATCAACGAAACAGATGGCGAATCAGGGATTGGGATCAAATACGGGGAGCTTTAAGGTTTGATAATCGAGCCTGTAAGCCCGCTCAATCGAGGTATGCCTTTGTTTGTGCAATACTCAATCAACCCGTCTATCACTTTTATAGTAGCGCGCGGGTCGTAATAGTTCGCCGTCCCTACCTGGATTGCCGTAGCTCCTGCGATTATGAATTCGAGCGCATCGCTTGCCGAAGCGATTCCGCCGATGCCTATGAGAGGCACTTTGACTGCCTGAGCTACTTCGTAGACCATCCGCACGGCGATAGGGCGAATGGCCGGACCTGAAAGGCCGCCCGTCCCAAAGTTCAATCTGGGCTTTCGGGTGTTTATGTCTACGGACATGCCTACGAGCGTGTTTATCAACGAAAGCGCGTCGGCCCCGGCTTCGACGATTGCGCGGGCAAGCACGGTTATGTCCGTGACGTTAGGCGATAGCTTTACTATGAGCGGGCGCGCGGCTGCCCGCTTAGCTTTTTCCGTCAGCCGTCGTGCGGCATCCGGCGAATTGCCGATGACGATCCCGCCTTCTTTTACGTTCGGGCACGAGATATTCAACTCGTAAGCAGATATGCCTTCGCCGTCGTTGAGCATCTTTATAGCTTCTATGTAATCCTCGTCCGAATACCCGAAGACGTTAGCGATGATGCGCGTGTCAAAGCATCTGAGCAGCGGAAGCTTCTCTTCGACGAACGCGCGCGCGCCGATATTTTGAAGACCTATGGCGTTGAGCATGCCGCCGTGAGTTTCGACTATTCTGGGAGGAGGCGTGCCCGCGAGTGGCCGCGCCGACAGCCCCTTGGTCGAAAAGCCGCCAATCAGGTTCAGGTCTATCAGCTCGGCGAACTCAAGCCCGTAGCCGAACGTGCCCGACGCGCCCAGGACAGGGTTTTTGAACTGGATGCCTGCAATCTCTACCGCAAGCTCTACTGGTGTGTCATCGGGTTGATTTCCCATTTGATAGACTCAGCCGGAAATATCGAGCCGTCTATGCAGACGCGCTTATACGTGCCGTAGCCCGCAGGCCCGTCCGTCTTGACCGCGACTACGCAGCCGACGCACACGCCGAAGCCGCATCCCATCGGAGCTTCTAGAGAAACCAGGCACTCGGCGTCACAGTGGCCGGCGATTTCAGCCACGCGCTTCATCATCACCCACGGGCCGCAGGCATAGACGAGCGCGCCCGGCAGCCGCCCCGTCTCTTTCAAGTGACGCTCAAGCGGCGCGGTCACAAACCCCCGCTCTCCGAGGCTCCCGTCGTCGGTGCTTATCGTGAGCGGGAAACCGAGCGCCCGAAAATCCTCAAGCCCGCACCCAAGGGCTACGCGGTCGCTTGCCGCGCCGAAAAAAATCTGCGTGTCAACGTGAGATTCTAAAAGCCGCCGGCACAGCATCAACACGGATGCCGAGCCTATGCCGCCCGCGACTACAATCGCGCGGCGCGGCGCTCCGTCTTTTGATGAACCGAAATCGACGGGCCAGCTATTGCCGAGCGGGACGAGGGCATCAACTTTGCCTCCGGCTGCGACTTCTGAAAGCGCTTCTGTTCCGCGACCGAGCACCTGAAAAAGAAAGCTCAACTGCCGGGGGCCGCCGACTCGGTAGACAGCCATCGCGCGCCGCAAAAGAGGCTCGAACGCCGTGTGCGCTCGAAGCATCGCAAACTGGCCCGCCTGCGCTTTTATCTCTTCGTCGAAATTCAATGTGAGCAAGCGGTATCCGGGCGCAAGCTCCAGGTTGCTCTCTACTGTTGCAGTGGTTTCGATCATCCGATAGTGGAAAAGGCAGCCGCGCGCGGCTGCCTCTTACATAGCTGTATTCAGTCGGTCTTCAAGTGAGATTTACGCTTTCTGCCCCGATGTGAAGTTCGGGATCTTCAATCGCTGTCCCGGCTGAATCTTGTCCGGGTCTGAGAGCTGGTCTCGATTCGCTTCGAAAATCTGCTGGTAGTTAAGGCTCCCTCTGCCTACCTGCTTGGCTATGCCCGAAAGCGTTTCGCCGGGCTTGACTTCATGCTCGCCGTAAATGTCCTGGCGCTGGCCGCTCAGATTCAATGTCAGATCACCGTCTTTCAGATCGGGGTCTATCTCTTTGATCTTGTCCCATATCTGATTGGTGACGTAATGTGACGGGGCATTCCCGGTTAACGTTATGTGTCCGTTCTCTTCCTGAGCGTTCAAGTTGGTGACGCCGAGGTTTTGCGCGAGTATGTAAACATCTCCGTACTTGTCGGTTAATTGTGACATATTGTTTTCACCTCTTTTCTTTAAACTGGTGCTGAGTTCGGCAATTCACTGCCACATCCACAAAATCTACCCAAGCCGAACCCTTGTATTATGGCGAGCCGCGCGTCGCGCGTCAACACGGCTTGCAATACCGAGAAGCGAACAATATTCTCAAATCTAATGAACACTTTTGAAGATATAGTGAGCAGTGTTGAGCGGCTGGTCGCATCCGATATGACGCGCGACGAAGTCCTGCGCGAAACGGTGCGCATACTAAAACAGGAACGTGAGTATTATGACTGGACGGGGATATACCTGCTCGAAGGCGACACGCTGGTTTTGCATAATTACAAAGGCAAGCCGACCGAGCACACGCGCATCGCCGTAGGCCAGGGCGTTTGCGGCACCGCCGTTGCCGAGCGCGCAAATCAAGTCGTGGGCGATGTCACGGCGCTGGATAATTATCTGGCTTGCAGTCTTGAAACGCGCGCCGAGATAGTCGTGCTGATACGGGACGGCGACCGGATTTTCGGCCAAATAGATATTGATAGCGACCGCGTGAACGCCTTCACCGCAGAAGACGAATCGCTGCTGACAAAAGTTGCCGACCTTCTCGCGCGCAGGTTTTGAAGGAATGAGAGAAGATTCACCGCAGAGACACAGAGAACACGGGATGGCCGATGATGCGCATCCGCCGCATTAAGAAATCTGCATGCGTCCCTGTGTGCAACAGACCTTCGTCGAGACTATCTAGAAAGACGTATAATGGGCAATCCTCTTCTACCCAATTGAGAAAGACAGGAGCCTCAAAGAGACGCCGGTATAATGGCAGCTTCACGTGAACCCATCCGCTGGGAAAAGGTCTACATCTTCATCAGCAGCACGTTTACCGATATGCATGCTGAGCGGGATTATCTAGTTAAGCGTGTATTCCCTGATTTGCAGGACTGGTGCGAGCAGCGCAGGCTGCGGCTCGTGGACATTGACCTGCGCTGGGGCGTGACTCAACAGGATGCAACTCGTAATAAGAACGTCGTTAAAGTCTGCTTGAGTCGGATTGACGATTGCCGCCCCTTCTTCCTCTGTTTTCTGGGACAGCGGCGGGGCTGGGTGCCGAAACGGGATGAGATCTCTCCGGAAACCTTTAATTCTTTTCCGGATTTAGGTCGAGTAGCAGGTGAGTCCTCTGTAACGGAGATAGAAATCTTGCACGCGCTCATTGACCCTTTCCATCAGAGCTTGTCTCGTGATCCTTCCAACCCTACAGAGTATTACGAGCGAGTCAGGTACGCTTTTTTCTATCTTCGCGATCCGTCTTATCTTGATGAGCTACCCTCTGATCCTCCACAACTGCGCTGGGTCTACACCAATGAATACATTGAGGACGAAGAAGAGCGAGGCAACCAGGATGCTGCTCTTGCTAAGTGGCGCGAATCTGTCATCCCGCGCTCTGGCCGTCCCTTTCATCTGTACAAAGCGAAATGGGATCGGGATGCAGCTACGCCGGAACTGGCGATGCCACTCGAATGTCCGTCTGAAGAACCTGCAAACATCAAGAGGTGGCGCACGGATTGGCAGAGAAGAGGCGTAAACGCGACTGGCTTTAACATAGAGGACGATCCGGTTGAGGCGAGCAAAGCCAGAGAGTTTAACGCGCAGATAACAACAGGAAGGCTCGGAGGATTCAGGCGCGGAGATGAACCCCTGAGTCGCGTGATTCTTGAAGATCTGCAAGAATCAATCGCCGCACGCCATCCCGATCACACCGAAGTTGAATACGAAGACGACCTGCGAGAGGAGATAGATCACCAGGAGCAGTTTCTGTTTTCTGCGAGCGAAGGCTTCGTCGAGAGGGCGGGTGATTTTGTCGAGCTGAACAGCTACGTAGAAAGCGACTCTAACAAGCTGTTTGTGCTCACCGCGCCCGGCGGCCTGGGAAAGTCAACGTTGCTTGCGAACTGGGTAGATCGCTACCGCAGTAGAATCAAAGGGCGCAAGGGCGAGTCCATTCACTTCCGCTTCATTGGGCAGAGCGACGGGACGACAAGTCTTTATTCTTTGCTGCTGCTGCTGCTTCGCGAAATCAAAGAGGTAGCGCAAAAGCTTGATGAAGAGATACCACTCGACCCGATAAGGCTCAGAAACGAGTGGCCTCGGTTGCTTGAGGCAACAGGCAAGCGCGGCAAGACCATAATCGTGATTGATGCGATCAACCAGCTTGAGACAGGGCTATCGGATATCCGCTGGATACCTGGTCGCTTGCCCGACCACATCAAGATGATAGTGAGTTTCAAGCGAGATGATGAAGCGTCCGAGGAGCTTTATGAAAGGCATAGGCAGGCTGGAGAAGTGGAGCTTTCAGAGGTAGAGCCATTCAGGCAGGATGATCATCGCCGTCGGTTGGTGGAGGCTTACTTGGCTCAGTATCTGAAACAGTTGGACAGTCGGCACACAGAGGGGCTGATCAATCTGCCGGGTGCGGAAAACCCGCTGTATTTGAAAGTGGTGTTGAGCGAGTTGAGGGTGTTTGGAGCTTACGACAACCTTGAAGCAAAGATTCACGAAGACTTCGGCCAGACACCTATCAGTGCTTTCGTGCAGGTATTAAAGAGGCTGGAAAGAGAACCCGGCCTATTCGCCAATCGAGCCGAAGAAGGCAGTGCCGCCAATATTTGGATTGCTGGCACACGCGCGACGCGGGTTGTCGGTAGATGAGATGACTGCTTTATTGATTCAGGCTCTAGAGTTGGAAGACAACCAGGAGTGGCGCGAGGCCGCAGCCGACACCGTGAATCTGTTGTTGAGGCAGGTGCGGACGTTTCTAGCAAGACGAGAAGGCCGGTATGACTATTTTTACGAAAGCTTCAAGCTGGCAGCGTTCGAACGTTACGCTGCCGGTGTTGCGAAAGAATCTCAGCCTGAACGAACATCTCAGCAGTGGCATAAGCTGTTAGCGGATTATTTTCGCAGCTTACCAACCTGGCGAGAATTGTCCGCTTCGTCTCGGGTGGAATCTAGAAGAGATCCCACAATCAGAAAGATATCAGAATTGCCGTATCATCAGACCGAGGCCCAGCAGTGGGATAGGCTAGAAGAAACCCTTTGCGACCTGGATTTCATCGAGGCGAAGTGCATGGCCGGGATGACTGTTGGTCTGGTTAAGGACTACCACCAAGCGCTTTTGACAACGGAGCGCGAAGTAGTGTGGGCTGGGAGAAACCGGGTAGTGGGGTTCAGCCGATTTGTGAAAAAAGACGCGCATATCTTAGCAGCATACCCGGAACTGACATTCCAACAGGCGGCAAATCAACCGGATTCATCACCACAGGCGGCAGCAGCAAAAGAGCGTTTGGTATCTGAAGGAGTCCCTTGGATTGAATGGATAAACAAGCCACAAGTCTATGATCCATGTCTTATGACTCTAGTCGGTCATTCAGATGAAGTAGAAACCTGCGCATATTCTCCGGACGGGAAGCGCATCATGTCGGCATCACGGGACAACACGCACAAGGTATGGGATGCAGAGACAGGCGAGCTGATCTCCACCTCGCCTGGTCTTTCAGATTTGGGAAGTCTCCGGGAAAAGTCTCCGGTGAGAAGTCTGTGGGTTAAGTCTCCAGATGGCAAGCGCGCCGTGTCGGCAATAGATGACGGAACGCTCAAGGTACAGAATATGGAGACAGGTGAGGGGATTTCGTTAATGCCTGGTCATACCGGCCCGGTAACTGCCTGCGCATATTCTCCAGACGGGAAGCGCATCGTGTCGGCATCACGGGACAAAACGCTCAAGGTATGGGATGTGGAAGAGGTAGAGACAAGCGAGATGACCTCGACAATGCCCGGTCATACCGACCCGGTAACTGCCTTTGCATATTCTCCTGACGGAAAGCGCATCGTATCGGCATCGTTTGACTACACGCTCAAGGTATGGGATGTAGAGACAGGTAAGATGATGGCAACCCTGTATGGTCATGCTAATCGGGTAGGTGCCTGCGCATATTCTCCTGACGGCAGGCGCGTCGTGTCGGCATCGGATGACGGAACGCTCAAGATAAGGGACGTAGAGACGGGTGTGATTATCTACACCTTATCTAATCATGAGGGTTGGGTAAGGGTCTGCGCATATTCCCCGGACGGAAAGCGCATCGTGTCGGGATCACATGACAACACGCTCAAGGTATGGATTGCAGAGACAGGTGAGATGATCGGAACCCTGGAGGGTCATTCTGATGGGATAAGTGCCTGCGCATATTCCCCTGACGGCAGGCGCGTCGTGTCGGCATCAGAGGACAACACGCTCAAGGTATGGGATGTAGAGTTATGTCTCTTGATCGGAACCCTGGAGGGTCATTCTAATTTCGTAGATGCCTGCGCCTATTCCCCGGACGGAAAACGCATCATGTCGGGATCGTGGGACAACACGCTCAAGATATGGGATAACGACACAGGTGAGATGATCGCAACCCTGTCTGGTCATTCAAATTGGGTAAATGCCTGCGCATATTCTCCTGATGGCAGGCGCATCGTGTCGGGATCACATGACAACACGCTCAAGGTATGGGATGCAGAGACAGGCGAGATGATTTCCACCTTGTCTGGTAATTGGGATATGAACACCGCCTACCCCTATTCTCCAGACGGGAAGCGCATTGTGTTGGCATCACCTGACAGAACCCTCAAGGTATGGGATTTAGAAACAGGCGCAGTGATCGCCACATTTCTCGCCGCAAATAATCTTTATTCAGGCGCGATCAGAGCGAATGGGTCCTGTGTGACCCACGATATCAAAGATAGCGTTTATTTTCTCAAGCTAAGAGGCATCAATTTTGAACCCCCGATTGTTACGCTGGCGCATCTCTACCGATTTCCCGATTGGCGACGTTCCCGGCCATGGACGATCTTCCGCTGGGGCAAGCAGGATGCTCAGCCGACTGCCGTGTGCGAGTGGTGCGGGCAGCGCATATCGCCGCCTGCAAGCGTCATTGACACTATACGCAGCATCTCTCGCAATGCCGGTCTTTCTGCCGACCAATCTCCATGCGCAACATTGCCTGCTGAAGCCTGGGACGAGCCGGGATTGCTCTCGGAGTGCCCTCACTGCAATCAGCCGTTGAGGTTCAATCCATTCATCGTAAATAATCGGAGCCTGTTTAGAAAAAAAGATTCGCCCTGGTGGAGACGAGTGCCAGGTTTTTAAGTTCAACACTCGTCAGTTCGACTTATCCCCGGTCGAGCTGACGGTGACAGGCCCGTTCACCGTAGACATGCGAACGACCGGCGACGGCCCGCCGAATTCTATGACGCTCGGCCTGTCCCAGGTGCGAACTGCTTGCTTGCACTGAACTGCGCGGCATTCGACAGGCGAATGCTTTGAAGCCTCAACGCGCACCGCAGATTGATAATCCGGCGGCAGCGCGAGTGAGAGCGGCCCGTTTTGCGTGTGCGCTTCCAGTTCTCCATTCTCCCAGCGGCTCCCTGAAAGATAGACTCCGATGGGGCCGTTTTGCGCGTTTGCGCGAATGTCTCCGCTGCTGCCGCTTATATGGATAGGGCCGTTTTGCGCTTCGGCGCGGGCCTGTCCGCTGACATCTTCAAAAGAGATCGGCCCGTTTTTAGTCCGCGCCTGCACAGACCCCGAAAAGTCGCTAACGCCGATAGGGCCGTTAATCGCTTCCATCTCGATGGCCGCCCCGTTAGGAGCCTGTATTATTAGGTAAGCGACCCACGTACCGCTGCCCGGCCCGTTGACTGTCAATCGCCCGTTGTTTGACGAAAGCGATAGCTGGGACAACACACTTCGCGCCTCCTCTACGGTGTCTCCGGTCGCATACATACAGGTCTTAATCACATAATCGCCGCCCCTATATCCCTGCACATGAATCCCGCCATTAATCGGGGCCTGGACCTGTAGCGGAGATATAGACCCCGGAAGCGTCTGTGTCTGCTCGGTGCCGATCACCTGCCCATCATGCACAGTGACCCTGATCTGCGAGCAGTCTGTAATCGTCTTGCCGGGCCCGGTAGAGATCGAAAAACCCTGGTGCTTTCTGCCTTGAGCCGACCCGGTCAGCATCATCCCGGAGCCGACCAGAAGAACCGTCAGACAGAGAAAAAAACTTCTAATCATAAGCTTATCCTTTCTCGCGACACGTTTACCCCCTGGGCACATTTGATAAGACGCGCCGGCAGATGAGAGCGTTAACAGACAACAAATTATTTCCATTTTCGTAGCCAATATGTGAAGCTTTTCATTGGCTTACGTACAGGAGAAAAAACGATGAAAAAGAGAAAACAGGAGCGCGTGCGCGTTGCGCGCCGCGATTTTCTTAAGACCGCTCCGGTTGCCGTCGCCGGACTGGGCGCACTGGGCGGCCTCAACGTTCAGGCTTTGGCCGGAGAGAGTGAGAAACCCGTGAGCAATACGCTTGATGTCGTAATCTATCTTTACAACCGTATGACGGTGCTGGACGCAATCGGCCCTTACGAAGTCATGCGATGTGTGCCGAACGCGCGCGTGCGCTTCGCAGCCAAAAAGGCCGGACTCGTGCAGCCCGATTCCGGTTTGCAGATGCTCAACGCCGAGCACGCAATAGCCGACGTAGAGACGGCGGACGTGCTGATCGTGCCGGGCGGCGATATGACCGCGCAGATGAATGACAAAGAGGTTCTAGATTGGATCCGCCGCCTGCACACCAAGACCAGGTGGACGACTTCCGTCTGCACGGGCTCGCTGATACTGGGCGCGGCGGGACTGCTCAAAGGATTGCAGGCGACGACCTACTGGAACACCATGCCTTATCTGAAGATGTTCGGCGCGGAGCCTGTCACCAAACGTTTTGTGCGTCAGGGCAAGATAATTACGGCGGCGGGAGTCTCTGCCGGGATAGATATGGCGCTCTCGCTCGTCTCGCTCGAACAGGGTGAAGAGATGGCGCAGACGATTCAACTGTTGATTGAATACGACCCGCAACCGCCGTTTAATACCGGCTCGCAAGCTAAAGCCACGCCTGCGATGATCGAGAAAGCCAGGAAAATACTGAGCGCCGTTTACTCTCAGACCGCGCGTTGATGTTCGGGTTGAAACCATAGCGGGGTCTGCGTAAAGCGAGCTTCGTATGAATGAGTCAAGCATCCCTGTGATCGACATAAGCCCGCTGGTTTATGGGGCCGGTGATCGCCGCGAAGTCGCAGCCGAAATAGGCCGGGCCTGTCGCGAGGCAGGCTTTTTTTACACCGTCGGCCACGGCGTAGACCTGGATTTACAGCAAAGGCTTGAAGAAGTCAGCAGGCAATTTTTCGCTCAAGACGCGGACAAAAAAAACGAAATAAGCATGACGCGCGGAGGCAGAGCGTGGCGCGGCTACTTTCCCGTTGGAGGCGAGCTGACATCGGGCAAGCCCGATCAGAAGGAAGGCATATACTTTGGCGCTGAGCTTGGCGCAGATCACCCGCTTGTGAAATCAAAGACTCCTCTGCATGGGGCTAACCTTTTTCCAACCGGTATACCGCAATTCCGCGAGATCGTGCTCGACTATATGGCGGCGATGACGCAGCTCGGCCACGTGTTGATGAAGGGCATCGCGCTCAGCCTCGGTCTGGAAGAGTCGTACTTTGCCGATCATTACACCTCAGACCCTCTCATACTGTTTCGCATCTTCAACTACCCGCCTGAGGTAGGAGAGAACTGGGGGGTCGGCGAGCACACGGATTACGGGCTTTTGACTATACTGAAACAGGACCAGTCGGGCGGATTGCAGGTAAAGATAGGTTCGCGCTGGGTTGATGCGCCCCCGATACCGAACTCTCTCGTATGCAATATCGGAGATATGCTTGATCGAATGACGGGAGGACTGTATCTGTCTACGCCACATCGCGCGAAGAATAATTCTGGCCGCGACCGCTTATCTTTCCCCTTCTTTTTTGATCCGAATTTTAACGCGGAAGTAAAACCGATAATGATCGGCGGAGAGATAAATGACAACAAGGACGAGCGGTGGGACCAGACAAGCGTTCACCGGTTTAACGGCACTTATGGTGATTACTTGCTGAATAAGATTTCGAAGGTCTTTCCACAATTGCGCCGCGAAGTGCTTTGACGTCGAAACGGGCCTCCGACGATAGGCTTATGAACTATTTTCAAACATGCTCTGGATAAAATTCATAAGCCCCGAAGGGGCGAGATTCAATAGCCCGGCGCACCGCGCCGGGTAATGGATATTGGATAAGACAAGCCCTGAAAGGGCGAAATAATCCGAACGATTTATTTCGCCCTTTCAGGAGACTGCTAAAAAAGTTGGCAAGTCCCGGTCGGCGCAGTATCCTGAAAGCGACTTCTAGCAGAGGAGCGGTTCCCATGCTCAAACCAGACTACTACATCGCCCCGACCGACATCGATCTCTTGGTCTTTGCTAAACTCATCCCCGCTGATCACTATCTGCGCCAACTCAAAGCCATGATTGATTTCGACTCGCTGCGTCATCTGGTCGCCGATTGTTACTCACCCTCGATGGGGCGCAGCGCCCAAGACCCGGTGCGCTTGCTCAAGCTCAACTTCCTCCAATTTCACTATGAGTTGTCGGATCGCGAAGTCATCGCTGAGGCTCAGGTCAATGTCGCCTTCCGTTTCTTCCTCGACTTGGCGCTCGATAGCCCATTGCCAACGCCGCCCTTGTTGACCCAGTTTCGCACCCGCCTTGGCGTCGAGCGATTCCAAAACCTCTTTGATGAGATTCTCCGCCAAGCCCGCCACCTTGGCTTGGTCAAAGATCGCCTGCGCCTCAAAGACGCCACCCACATCATTGCTAACATTGCCGTGCCCTCGACGATTCGCCTGGTCGCTTCTAGCCGCGAGCGGTTGTTGGCGGCCGCCCAGCCCTTTGCGCCCGAAGCCGTCGTCGCGCATCAACAGCGCGCCATCGGGATTCGTCAAGCCACCGCCGATCTCAAAGACCAAGCGCGCTTGCTGCAACGCGTCGAGCAGTTGCGTGAGATCGTCGTCTGGGCCGAGCACTGGGCCGCTCCGCCAGTTGGCGAGCCAGTTGGCGAGCCAGTTGGCGAAGCCACCACCGAGTTGCGCGCGGCGCTCGACCTGGCCCACAAGATATTGGCTGATCGCCAGCCCCAAGCCCAAGATAAGCTGTTGTCGCTGGTTGACGAGCAAGCGCGCACCGGCAAACACGGCGAGTATTACAATGGCTATCTGCTGGATGTCAGCCTGGATGCCGACTCGGAGTTGATCTGCGCCATCGAGGTGCTGCCGGCCAATGGCGATGAAGCCAAGGATGCCCAGCCCTTGATTGAATCTGAAGAAGCGGCGCACGGCAATGACATCAAAAGTTTGTTGATGGACGCGATCGGCTTTCGCGGCGAGGTGTTGCGCGAGTTGGCGGTCGAGAGCGGGCCACAACTGACCGTGTATGTGCCGTCGTATGAGTGGCCGGGCTCGGTGCCCGGCTTGTTTCAACCGGGAGATTTTCAACTCGATGAGCCCGGCGAAGCATTGCAATGTCCGGGTGGGCAAACCAGCCGCAGTCGCACGCGAACAGGACGCGATCAAGGCTGGCAATACTTTTTTCCAGCCCGCCAATGCCAAGCTTGTCGGTTGCGCACGACTTGCCTGAAAGCGGGAGCGAAAGGAGGACGAACGGTTATCAAGAACGACTACGAAGCGGAATATCAAGCGGCCAGAGCGCGCGCCACCACGGCAGCCTATCAGGAGGTGAGAAAGCAGCATCCGCGGATTGAGCGGAAGCTGGCCGAGATGATGCGCTGGCATGGCGGCAGGCGAGTGCGCTATCGCGGGCGATTGCGAGTGAAGATTCAGTATGTGCTGACCGCCGTCGTCGTCAACCTCAAGCGCATGGTCAAGCTGTTGAACCTGCCACTGAGTCACCAGCCTGCCTGAAGTGCGGGCAGCAGACCGTGCGTGGTGATGATGAGGTGTATCGTGCTTCATTTCAACTCGGACTTTTTTAGCAGTCTCTTCAGGGCTTTGCGTTATGTTTGGCACTGACCTGGGGCTAGCGCCCCAGGCTGTTGAATTTCGCCTCTTCGAGGCTTTTCAAAAACCCTCTAGTCACACCATCCAGCCTCGACTTTGATACTCCATATACACGGCGGTCTTCTCTGCGATCTTGCGCCCAAAGTATCGCTCGACAACTCGCAGTGCCAGATCGATCCCTGATGTGAGTCCCCCGGCGGTCGAGATATTCTCCCCCTCGACGAATCGTAGCCCGCGCTTCACGTCAATATCCGGATACTGTTTTGCAAAGCGATCAATAAAGTCGTGATGCGTCGTGGCGGATTTCCCGTTTAACAATCCTGCTTTCGCTAATTGAAACGCACCCGTGCAGACGGACATCGTGACATCGGTCGTCCGAGAGACTTTTTGCAGCCACTGATGCAGGGCAGCCGAACCGCTCTGAGCAGGCACCACGACGATCTTGGGGAGAGGCGCAGTCTCGAACGTGTAATCCGGTATGAGTTGCAAACCTGCGGAACCTCTGATCGGCTCAAGCGTATCGGAGACGGTGAATAACTGGAAAGGCATTTGCTCCATGCCCTCTCCACGCCCTTCGATCATGACGTCCTGAAAGACTTCCCACGGGCCTGCGAAATCGATCACCGTAACTCCGCGAGATATTGTGAAGGCGACAGGAATCCGTCCCTTTTCGGGCGGCGTGAGATCGTTTCTCGCGCCCCGTGTCGAGGTCGAAGCTTTTGCGCCGGCAGACTTGTTTTGCTGATCCTTTTTTCCTGAGTCAGATGATGAAGCCAGACCGATTCCCGCCGCTGCCGAATTCATTATAAAGCTCCTTCTCCTCATTTTTATCTCTCCTATAATTCGCGTGCTCTACTTAATGCCGTACAGGTGATGCTCGCCGCGAACTATGAGCATGCCTTTGGAGATTGCGGGCGTCGCCATAATGACTTCGCCTAAAGGATTGCGTGAGAGTAATTCAAACTTGTTGCCGGATTTGACGACAAAGACCTCGCCGTCTTCGCTGGCAAAATAGACTTTCCCGTCTGCCGCCACAGGTGAAGCGGTGAATGTGCCTCCTCTGCCCAGCCGCGCTCGATAAGACGGCTCACCCGTCTTTGCATTGAACTGTGACAGCACGCCGTTATCCGCGCAGACATATAAATAATCTTCATAAACGATGGGCGTGACGACGTGCGGCTTTGCAATATTTTTCCAGGCGATCTCTTTATTCGACAGTTCGCTTTTCCCTATTTTGATCTCTCCGTTTGCGCCGGGCCGCAGAGCATAAAAGGTGTTTTGCGTGTGTGAAGTCCCGCCGCCCACGTATATCAAATCGTTTGCGACCACGGGCGTCGGTATCTTGACATCTGACCCGTCCGCCAGCCGCCAAAGCTCTTTGCCGGTCAGCGGGTCATAACCGCGATAGAATTTTGTCCCGCTCGTAATCAGCTCTGCGCGGCCCTTGCCTTCGTAAATGACCGGGCTGCTCCAGGAAGTGTCCTCGCCGCGCTCGGTCGCCCATACTCGCTTGCCGTCGGCAAGATTGTAAGCGGCGATGAATGATTGACTCTGTGCGTCGCATTGAACGATGGCGAGGTTCTTGTAAATTATGGGCGAACTCCCGAAGCCCCATTGCGCGCCCGGAGCAGGCGTCCATCCGCCGTCGAGCACGCCGAGATTCTGATTCCACAGCGGCTTGCCGTCGAGGTCAAAGCAATAAAGCCCCTCGGACCCCAGCAACACGACCAGATACTTCCCGTCCGTAGCAGGCGTCGAATTGGCGTGGCTCGATTTCAGGTGGCGTTTGACTTTGGGAACGCCTTCATAGATCGCCCGTTCCCAACGGATGCTCCCGCTGCGCGCGTCCAAACAGTAGACGCGCCAGCTATGCTTAGAAACATCATTGGCGGATTCTATTGTTTCGACCTGGCCCGTCGTAAGCCTCGCTTTGCCGCTGCTGCTGATGGCCGTTGTCACGAATACGCGCTCGCCCCATACGACGGGGCTCGAATGGCCAAGACCGGGAATCGGCGTCTTCCACAAAATGTTCACAGACTTTTCCGCATCCCAGCTTGTCGGCGGGTTGCATCCGTCCGCAACTCCCGAAGCATTGTTGCCTCTAAAAGACGCCCAATTCTGCGCGTGGACGAGCGGCGTCAGTAGAATCGAAATGGCTAAAAAAAATAAGACCTTCATAACTTCAACCTACGGAGCTTTGACTTCCTTTGGTTTTTCGAACAGGGCCGGGTCTATTTTGGCGTTCAACGTGAGCGTTTCGATTCTGTAGGATTGCACGGGGTCCGGCTGCCCGTTAAATGAGCCGCTGGTTTTAAAAGGCTGGGTCAACCCGTCAACTGTGCGAAAGTCTGAATAGGTTCGCAAGATTTCGCCGATCTCTCCCGTTCGATCTGTTGCGCCCGCGATAGGCAAGGCTCAGGATGCGCCCGCTTGAAGGCTCGATGCCGAGTCGCAGGCTTATCCCGTCAAACATGACCGCCACTTGTTCTACCGCCGCGTCGCCGATTTTGTCGCCGGAAGTGAAAGCGGCCTTGAAGTCCGCCTGCTTGCGGGCGCGCAACACGTCCAGCGGGTTCAATCGATTTTGCTTCATCGCATCTGCGCGGGCCGCCGCCGATATTGAACGCAAGTTTGACCGCGCATCGGTCTTGAAAAGCTCGAACGATTCTTTCGCGGAATAGACATCGATGATCGTGGCAGATGTCGCGCCGAATACGCGCGCCTGCTCTTGCCTGACCTGGTCGGGAAACATTCTGGTTGTGACCAGCTTATATTCAGTCTCTTTCTGTTGCTGCAAAGTGACAGCTACTCCCGTCTCTTGCAGACTTGTGAGGCCGTCAATCTTCGCCGCCCCGCCCATCGCAGCCACAGCCTTTTCAATTAAAGCCTGCCCTTTCTGTAAGGCTTCGGGCGTTGCGATGAATGCTTTCGCCGACGCGGGTTCGAGATATTTTTCGGGCGCGGCCTCAAAGAGCTTCTGGCATTCCCCGCTGCCGAAGATGTAGATGCGCTCTTTATAAACAGAGTACATATCGGGGTTGCCGTTTATTTGCGGCCCCATGCGCGCGCAGGAGCTTTGCAATTGAATCTCGTAGCGCTCAGGCTCCTTTTCAAACAGGGCCTTGTTCTCTTCACTCGCAAAAATATATTGATACCTTCCGCGCATCACAAAGATTTTCATATTGCCCATCACCTCTTTACCTTGAGTGAGCAACACGGGATCTAATCCTTCGAGCGGAATCACGGTTTCAGCATCTTGCGTAAAGGTCATGAGTGCGACCGCGCGCACGCTTGCCTGGTGTGACAGGGCAAGGCAGAAAGCCAGCGCCGAAAAGATGGTTGAATATATCAAGCGATGTTTTTTCATTACTAAACCCCTTCTCAATTATTCGCTGCGTAGAGCAATCATCGGGTCGATTCCGGTCACGCGCCGCGCCGGTACGTAACAGGCGATTGCGGCGGCTGTTGCCAGGACTATCGAAACGCTGATGAACGTGAGCGGGTCTGTCGGCTCGACGGCAAAGAGCAGAGTCGAGAGCCAGCGGGTTAAGGCGAGCGCGCCGACCGATCCCAGCGCCAGACCGATAAAGACCAGCGCCATGCCTTGCCTGAGGACAAGCCACAAGACGTTGCTTCGCGTAGCCCCCAGCGCCAGCCTGATCCCTAACTCGTGTCTCCTTTGCGTGACGGTTAAAGCCATCATGCCCGCAATTCCTGCCGCCGTAATCACGAGCGCGAGCGCCGCGAACAGGGAGAGCAGGACCGCCGTCAATCGCGGCGAAGAGATCGATTCGTCGCGCGCGTCTTCCAGGGTTTGAACGCGGTCTATCGCCGTATCGGTGTCAAGCTCGTAGATCGCATTTCGAGTCTGTTTGATAATCGTTTCAGGCTCTGCCATTGTGCGGATTAACAAAAAACCTGCCCCGCCCGCTTGCGCAATAGGCCTGTAAACTTCGTCGGTCGAATCCTGATTCATGCCGTAACTCTTGGCGTCACCGACCACGCCGACGACCGTTGCCCAGCTTTCGCCGTTATTAAAACTGATGCGCTTGCCCAAGGGGTTCTCACCCTCGAAGCGATGGCGCGCGAGCGTTTGATTGATCGCAGCAACGGGCGCGCCCTCCTCCGTATCGCTGTCCGTGAAGACTCTGCCTTGAATGACTGGAAGGCGGATGGTTTGAAAATAATCCGCGCTCGCCACACGGTTGTCGGCCAGCGGGGCAATCTCGCCTTCGATCACGGGGCGACCTTCGATGATGAAATTTCTATTGAAAGGACCGTTCGAGATTCCCAGAGGATTCAGCGGATAGTTGTTCGACATAGCAGCCGAAATCACACCGGGCTGCTGTTTGATCTTATCAAGCACGCGAAGCGAGAAAGATTTGTAAAGCTCCGACGTGTTGTATCTCGACCAGTTGGCGTTGACGCGCATCACCAGGACTTTTTCCGGGTTGTAGCCGAGATTGACTTGCTGCAATTTTGCAAAACTCTTGAGCATCAATCCCGCGCCGATTAATAGCACGAAGGAGACGGCCACCTGAGCCACAACCAGAAGGCTGCGCAGGCGGCTGCGCGCGCTTTTTGCCGGCGCTTGACTGCCGCCCTCTTTTAATCCCGTGACGAGGTTCTCTTTTGCCGAAAGAGCAGGCACGAGTCCGAATACGACTCCCGTCGTGACGGCGATGGCGAATGTGAACAACAGCACGGAGCCGTCGAGGCTGATTTCGGATGCGCGCGTCGTAAAACGCGCCGCGAAATTGACAAGCAGATCGAGGCTGAAGGCGGCAAGCAATATCCCCAGGCCGCCGCCCAGCAATGCAAGCAGGGTGCTTTCGGTAAGCAACTGTTGAATCAATCGCCTCCTGGTTGCGCCGAGCGCGGCCCTGAGCGCAAATTCGCGCTCGCGCCGCATCATCCGCGCAAGCGTCAGATTGGCGACGTTTGAGCAGGCGATAAATAATACAAACCCGGCCGTGCCGAGCAGCAGCAAGAAGGTTGGCCGGGCCTGCTCGGTAAGCTCTTTTTTGAGAGTTGTCGCGGTGGCGCCATAGCCTATGTTGGAGGGATAAGAATCCGGGTATTGTTGTTGCAAGCGACCGGCGATGGCCGCCACATCGGCTTGCGCCTGTTCGACTGTAGCATCCGGCTTGAGCCTTCCGAAGATGCTCATCATCCGCGCGTTTCGATTCGCTTTGAATCTTTCGGACGAGCGGGTCGGACAGGCGGCGGTCGTCATATACACGTCGTTCTCGTTCGGGTACTGGGGTATGGGCGGCAAGACGCCTATGACCGTGTGCGTGCGGTCATTCATCTTAAAGACTTTGCCTACGACGTTCGGGTCGCCGCCCTGACTGCGCTGCCAATAGTCGAAACTCAGAACCAGGACTGCTTCAGCGCCAGCCTCTTCGTCGGCCGGCAGAAAAGTCCTCCCGTAAAGCGGCCTGACTCCCAGAAGGTCGAAGAAATTTGCCGATACCACTCCCGTTTGAATCCGCTCAGGCTCGCCGCCCCCGAGCAGGATGAATGACATAGAATGGTGTTCGGCGATCTGATCGAGAGTTTGAGATTGATCGCGATAATCTTCGATCTCCTTAGCGGAAAAGCCCGGATTGGTTTGCGCGGCGAGCGGCGCTTGCTGGCGCAGCACGACCAGGTGTGTGCCGTTTTGATAAGGGAGAGGGCGGAGCAGAACGCCGTAAATGAGGCTGAAAATCGCCGTATTTGCGCCTATTCCTAAAGCCAGCGTCAGGACGGCCAGAAGCGTATAGCCGGGATTGCGACGCCAGGATCGCAGGCTGTGGCGGCAGTCTTGCCAGAGCGATTCGAGCCACATCAACCGGCTGACATCGCGGCACTCCTCCTTGATTCGCTCGACGCCGCCGAAGTCGAGCAACGCCGCGCGGCGCGCGTCCTGGGGCTTCAAGCCGCGTTGGATATTTCTCTCCGTTTCGAGAGCGATATGAAAACTCATCTCGCTCTCCATCTCGCTCTCCATCTTCTTTTTTTGAAAGAGGGAGCGGAAGCGCTTAAATGACTGCACAACTATCATGCATACCTCGCCTAAGTTGTTTGTAAAATTTGATTGACTGCCGACGAAAGGCGCTCCCAGTTTTCCATCTCTTCGCTCAACTGTTTGCGCCCCGACCGGGTCAATTTGTAATACTTAGCCTGACGGTTGTTTTCCGAGCTTCCCCACTCCGACTCTATCCACCCCTGCTGCTCAAGCCTGTAGAGCGCAGGGTATAGCGAGCCTTGATTTACATTGAATGTGCCCTCGGAGATCTGTTGCAAACGCTGCGTGATCCCCCACCCGTGCATGGGTTCAAGGGCGAGCGTCTTGAGAATCAACATATCGAGCGTGCCTTGCAAAAGGTCCGCCCTGGTCTTATTGAACGTTGATCTTGTCTTGGCCATCTCTCTCTCCTAGATAATCTACAGGAAGCGATAATAAAAGCCTTCTTGTAGACTGTCAAGAGGAAGAACGTTTCAGGCAGGTCTATTTGTTCCAGGATAGTATTTCGGAGAGACAAATAAACAAGAAGCTACACGCTGAAATCGTCAAGCAACAGAGGCGGCGCTACAGGGACTATTCATTCTCTCAAATCGCTCTGGAAGAGCGAAAGATATTAGCCGGTGGTGTAAACCACCGGATTGATACGCCACACGCTCTCGCGCCCTGGAGGGGTGCAGGAGAATGATCCGGTCCTGCGCCCCTCCAGGGCGCGCGCTGGTTTTATCGGCCAGGCCCGGTGGCTTCACCACCGGCTAATGTCCGTTTGCCCCTCCAGGGCAATTATTAATTGCAACGCAGAATTGAATGATTAACTTGCGCGATTTCTATCAAACTGACCTTAATCAGTCCACCTGCATGTTGGCCACCCTTGAATGTGTGGTAAGTCATCTTACGATATATAAGCAGCCGCAGAATAGATGCCGGTAAGAAAGAGTTAACCCTTTAAGTCGTCCATTTAGATCAACTCGGTAATGTATCAAATAGATTGTTTGCAGCCTGAATTTCAAAGAACGTGCGATACAACGATTTTGCTTCTGGCACGAATATTGATAGATGAAGAGTCGAAGGACCGGCCCCACTACTATCGGCAGCTTTTATAGGACTCCTCGGATATATATTAGCAACGTCCGACCTGTATACGGGCGCATTGCAACTCTAACAGGAGTCGGAGATAAGTTATGAGTCTAGCGAAGACATTTAGGCGCAGAAAAAAACGGGTAGCAACTCGACACGCGAGGGGAGTGACGAATAGACATACTCCTCCGCAGGAACTTGTAGATAACCCATCAAATGTTACAGTCCGGACAAATGAACAGGCGGGCGAAACTGTAGGGCCGGATGAAATCAGTTTTGAAGCTACGGAATTATTGGACTCGCTCATGCAGTTCACCGGGGGCGAAAATGAAAGCCCATCACTACAGTCCATAGCGGTGCCTGATAATTCTACTCGACTCCAGGCTGTTGATAACTCGGTTAGTAGTAACAAAACGGGTACGCTGGCTGAAGGCGAAGAGACAGAAAAAGATTTGGTCGATTCTTCAACATGGTTTGTAGACGACGGCGGTGATCGCTTCGAAGAATTCACAGATGATTACCACATGGGCCCGAACGAAGAGGAGTTCTCTGACTTCGCTTTCACACCTGTTTCAGAAACTACGCCCAGTGAAGAGACCCTGGCCTGTGAAGAAACTTTAGAAGACGTTTATGTTATCGATTCATCTATTTTGGGCGATGCTGCCGAAATGAGCGACCAGATTGGTGATTCGGACCCGGTTCGGGTTACGCAGCCTGTGCAGGATGAGCGACGGGAGCAAGACCGTAAGGAGGTTTCGCAACTGGTCTGGGTTGAATACTTCGACTCTTCGATGCAATGCGTAGGTAAAGAGGCGGCGCGAACAGAGAATGTCGGTGATCGAGGAATGCGCGTGTGTGTTAAAGCCGCGCCTTCCGGGATAGAAAGGATCAGAGTTAGCTACCCCTACAGGGGGTTCGAGAGTTATGCCATTATACGTAATAGGTATGCAGACCAGGACGGCCAGGACCGCCTTTGTTTAGAGTTTGTAGATAAGGAATGGAAAGCCCATACCGCTACAGCCCCCGTAGAGAACAGCGCTGATCAGGTCAGACCTAGAAGAATACTTTTTGCTGAAGATGATCCCGCCTTTCGAAAGATAATAGGAAATATATTGACCAGGGCCGGCTATGATGTAGTACTTGCTGAAGACGGCGAGAGCGCGGTAGAGAAAGCGGCGAGTGAAAAACCGGACCTCGTAATTACCGATGGCTTGATGCCGAAGCTTCACGGCTTTCTGGTCTGCAAAGCAATCAAGGAGCTTGAGTCACCGCCGAGAGTCATTATGTTGACGGCCGTTTACACTAATCCGGCCTATACCTGGGAAGCTCGGACTACTTTTGGAGCAGATGACATAATTACAAAGCCGTGTGAGATTGCTCACCTGCTTCGTCAGATTGAAAAGCACATGCCTTCGCAACCCCAACAGGGTTTATAAAGAAGCCGGTAGCGGAGAAGCGGTGTGAGATAGTAGATAACCCTGACAAATGAGATGCCCCTTTTCGTGTAGTTTCATTTATAGAATATACGAAGTGTGTAGCTGGAAAAGCCCCCGCAAAAGAAATGATCTTCTGATTTGTTAGACTTATAGATAATCAAAGATGTAAAAGCTTATGGCCCAGGCTTTGCAGGACCCAATGCTGCGAAGAAATCGAGTCGCTAGCAGGGGGCAACCATGAAGACTGGTGATTTAAAAGATGCAAAGCCTGAGGACTTGGAGATTCAATATATTGAAATCTACGACCCGGTCTCAATAATAATCCCTGTTCGCTACCATGGTGACAAAGCAATTGTGGTTGATCAGCGCCGCAGTTTACCGCAACCGTGGAGCGTGTAAGTTTCGAACGGCGAGTCGGGCGGTATAGGGTTTATGTCCACCTCCTGATTATAACCGGTTGCCCGTTTGGAATACCTTTGAGCAAATCCATCACCTCACTTCCTGATCTGCGCGATACCTGGTTGATCGGCAAATACTAACCAGCCCTAACTTCGTTATCGGGCATCACCTCAGTGTTCGTACTTTTATATAGTGCGCGAGGCAGGCCATTAAATACATGTTACAGATTTTTTTGCTCACAATGCGGAGATTGACTTTACATAAAACAACGGGGGCAACAGCTGTGAGCGCATCATTGTATATAGCGGTCGGTTCCTACAGGCGGTCTGGTGAGTCTTAAAAAGACCTGTTCGAGTGTTTCGCGCTGGTGGGATAATTCCATAACGCGGAACCCTCGCTCCACCAGCAGGCGGTTCACGTCCGGGATTTGATCGTCCGCCATCTTTACGTAGAGAGATTGCGCGCCGTTACGGCTCACTACTAGAGCCGGGTCGGCTGATAATAGCTCATACGCCTCTTCCGGCCGATCAACTGTCAGCTTAACGGTCTTCTCCTTGTCAATAAGGGCTTCGATTGTGCCCTGGTAAAGCAAGCGCCCGTGATCAATGATTGCAACGCGATCACAAGTCTGCTCGACCTCATTTAGCAGATGGCTCGACAGCAACACGGTCAGATTAAGCTCATCTCGCAGGCGTCGGATCAACGCCCGCACCTCATGTATTCCCTGCGGGTCGAGGCCGTCCGTAGGTTCATCCAAAATGATCACCTCGGGCGCGGGCAACAGCGCCTGGGCAATGCCGAGCCGCTGTCTCATGCCGTGGGAATAAACGCGCACCTTATCTTTTGCCCTCGCGCGCAGCCCGACTATGTCCAGCACCTGATCGATCCGCTTTCGAGCTACCCCTCCGGACATAGCCGCCAGCAGGCGCAGGTTTTGCAGGCCGGAGTAGTTTTCGTAGAAAGCGGGTGTTTCGACAATCGCCCCTGTTCGCGCGAGCGCCCGCAACGGGTGTTTCGCCATGTCATGGCCGAGCAGGCGCACGCGCCCGGAAGTGGGCCGCACCAGGCCAAGCACCATGCGAATGGTGGTCGATTTGCCTGCGCCATTCTGACCTAGGAAACCAAAAATGTCGCCCCTTTCAACTCGCATGGATAGCTCATCGACAGCCACACGCCGGCCAAACCGCTTTGTCAAATCTTCAGTCTCTAGTATTACTTCACCCATAGCACAAACGCCTCCGGGCTCGTGTCGGTTGTCGGATCATTGATGTCCGTTACAGCGCGACCTCGACTAGCAACGGCAAGTGGTCCATCCGTCCGACGGCCTCGGGTTTGAGCACTTCAGCCCGGCGCAACAGCGCGACCTCGGGCAGGCCGAATAAATAATCTATGCGGCGGTCGTTGGTCGTTGTCGCGCCCGCGTCGCGCCCAAAATCGCGAAAGTATTTCAACAAATAAGCGTAAGCCTCGCTATCATGTTTCAGGTTGTCGGTATAGAGATTCGATTGGTTCCTGGCATTCAACTCGAAGTTGAAATCGCCCGCAATAAAAACTATCTGGTCAGCAGCCCGCGAGCGTGCCCAATCTACTATGTCACCGACGAAGGTACGGCGGCGGGCGGCGTTGAAGGCGTCTGCGTGCGCGCTTATCATCACTACCTCGGTAGAATCCTTTCCGGAAGGAAACATAGCGCCGAGCGCATATCTGTCGCCGCCCGGTATATCTTCGAACCTGGCGCTATGACTCTTGACTATTACGGCTTCGACGCGATCGGACCTGCCAAAGCTACAGACTGCGCCGCGATATCTCTGCTTCAAATGGCCGAGCAGTATGTCAAGCTGATCCGGCCCTGTTAATTCTTGGAGTGCTAAAGCATCGGGGTCGTATTTCAATATAACTTCGGCAACCGCTTTCAAGTCTTCACTGTGAGCGCGCGAGTCGCTTTCGAGACTGGCGCGGCCGATGTTCCAGGTCATCAACCGAAGCCGGACTCCGTCCGAAGGGGGCACGCCCAACAGCGACCGGTCGCGGGCAGGGTCAAAATGGAATGCCGCGCCGACCATAACCAGCAATAGTATTCCCAGTAGAATTTTCGCCCACATGTCAGCTTGTAATGTCCTTCCGATCAAAGATAGTGACTGCAACAAGCAGTGTCCCGAAGATGTATGCGCCGCAGATGCTTCCATAATGGTAGAAGCTGCGCCAGGGGATTACGGGCTTGAAAACGTCTCGCCAGAAATCCATGTCGGTAGTAAAGAAATAGGGTCTTAGATCCTCAAAAAATTCTACCCGCCCGATAATGTAGAGCATGAGATAGAGGGACAGCGTTGTTACGACTGCCATTGACGAACTCTCAAATAGGACTGAAAACAACATCGCGATGGCCGCTACTACGAGCAACGCCCAGGTGCCGGAGAGGCTCGCGTAGAGGAAGCGCCATAAAGCATCTTCGCGCGCGATCCTTCCCGGTTCATCGACCAGGTTGAGCGGGCCGGGAAATAACTCCAGGTCGCCCCACCCGAAGTAGTACCCGACTAACAGGTTTAGCCCAATAAAAAATGCCATTAATAAATAGATATGGACGGCTACAATCAAGAACTTGGAAAGAAAAATAGTGACCCGCGACACAGGTCGCACACATATCATGCGTAAAGTGCCCGCGCTGGCTTCACCTGCGATACTCGCGCCCGCCGTCATTGCTACGAAAACCGGTATGAGCAGACTGAAAGAAAAAATCACCGAGTAGAGGGCGAAGGTCAAACCATTAAAATAACTCCCTGACTCATACGTGTATTTGAACTGCGCTACAGCCTGGCCCCCTCCCGTCTTGCGCTGTGAATAGGAATAATATCCCCACAGCATTAAGGCGACGAACCCCACAAGCGCAAGCAATGACAGATAGAAACTCTTCGAGCGGATCAGCTTGCTAAACTCAATCCTGAGTTGGGTGAGCATTTTCTTCTTTGCCTTTTATATTATCTACGGCAGCCCTGTTACTACATTCATGATTATATCAGCGCCTATAAATACTTGCGCCATTAATCCCCAGGATCAATTCATTCTCAACAAGCTCCGTGAGGAGCGAAATAATTAACATATCGCCCCTGACGGGGCTTGATTGGTGAATCTAGCTTATCGCTATAAACATCTCGCGCCTACGGCGCTCTCTTTCCCAATAGCAGAGCGATTCAACCTTCGTAGCGTTGAGGCAGCAAGGGGTTTCAAGACTCTATACCAATCGGTGTAAAGGTATCCCAAAACAAGTGAAGAGGCTAAACGCAGAATCGAAGCCCGGTCGCGCAAGTCTTTATATTTAAGCGTTTACGACGGTAATACCGAATGGCACGGCAGTCGCTATATCTACTCCCAGACTCCGGTGTTTAAGAGAGTCGGATAGGGAGGGAATTTTAGGATGGCGACTAACGCAATTTCAATTCAATCTGATGCGAGCGTGAATGCGGCGATTGCCGGCGACGCGATGAGCGGGTTTGAGGAGCTTTATCGCAAGCATTATCGCAGGGTCTACTCGATATGCTTGAGGATGACGGGCAACATAGCCGAGGCCGAAGACTTGACGCAAGAAGTCTTTATACAATTGCACCGCAAAATCGGCTCGTTTCGCGGCGAAGCGGCCTTTACAACCTGGCTTCACAGGCTCACGGTAAACCAGGTGTTGATGCATTTCCGCAAGCGCTCGGTCCGGTCGGAGCTTACGACAGACGACGGCGAGATGCCTGACTCGATAGACCCGGACACGATAAACCCCGAAGCCATGCCGATCATTGATCGCATAGGGCTCGAAAACGCCATAGCACAACTCCCTCCGGGATACCGCACGGTCTTTGTGCTGCACGACGTGGAAGGCTACGAGCATGAAGAGATAGCCAGGTTGCTCGGCTGTAGCGCCGGCACTTCGAAATCACAATTACATAAGGCGCGTCTGAAGCTTAGACGGCTGCTCCAACAGCGCGCCGAAGCTGCCTAATAATATATTTAATACCATCTCCGTCGAGGCCGCCGGTTTAACTCAACCCGGCGGCCCTTTTCTTTATAGCTATTCACAGGCTTTGAAACCGCAGAGTTTTACCTACCAACTGCCGACATTGATCTGATAGCATATAGATTTGGGCTTAGACAGTGGAGTCTTCTATCACATACGCCTGCAAGGTTTAAAGGGTTTATGAAGGATCAGGCAGGGTCGAAATTATCCGTAAATTATACGCAGCAGGAAGACCGCCAGCTTATAGCAGCGTGTCTGGAAGGCGACGGCGCGGCCTGGGAGGCATTGATAGTCCGCTACCAGCGGTTGATTTATTCAATCCCGCTTAAGGCGCGGCTGTCGACCGACGATGCCGCTGACATATTTCAAGCGGTCTGCTTGAAGCTTTACGAGAAGCTCTCTACGCTGAGAGAACATGAAAAGATTATCGCCTGGCTCATCACGACGACGACGCGCGAGACCTGGCGGCAGGCTGCGCGTCAGCGGCGCGAAGGACAGTCTGTAACGGCGGATACAGAGGACGACGGGGAAGGGCTTAACCAGATACCGGCGGTGGGGCCACTGGCCGACGAGGAGCGGCAAACCCTTGAACAGCAACAGATAGTCCGCGAAGGGGTCGCCGCCATGCCTGAGCGGTGCCGCGAGTTGATTTCAATGCTCTTTTATCAGAAAGACGAGCTGAGTTATGCCGATATTGCCGCTCGAATGAAAATGCCGGTGGCGAGCATAGGCCCAACGCGCGCCCGTTGTCTTGAAAAGCTCAAGAAGCTATTACAAGGCAAAATTTAGCCCTCGGCAGATGTATTTTTGCCCTTATTGACGGCTCTAATGAAGTGGATGGACTTGGCCCTGGAGTGAAAGCATATGAAATGCCCTGGTTTTGAGCGTTTGATTGATTACCTCGATGGCCGCCTCACCGGCACCGAGGCGAACCACCTTTCGGCGCATCTGGCTACGGATTGCAACGCGTGCGCCGAAACCCACATCTGGTACGTAAATCTGAAGGCCGTAGTGGCCAGCGACGATTCGTGCGAACCGCCGCCCTGGGTCTTGAAGCGGGCTATCAGGATGTTCGAGACTGAGCGGGCGCGCCCCCGCCTGGTAGAGCGTGTCGGTCAAAAGATCGCCGCTCTGCTTTTCGACAGCCTGACCCGGCCTGCCGTCGCGGGGGTGCGCTCTACCGAAACCGCTAACCGTCAGTTGCTCTACCGTGCGGGCGATTACAGCATAGACATCCAGGTCGCGCCGTCGGATCAGTCGCGGGCCGATCTAATGGGACAGGTGCTCAAAGAGGGCGAAACGGCATTTCAATCCGTGGCGGGCCTTGAGCTTTCGCTCAGTCGCAAAGACGGGACTGTCTGCTCGGTTGTCACGAACGAGATGGGTGAGTTTAAGATCAAAGCCATCCAACAGGGCAATTATGACCTCAGCGTGGTGACGCCGGGAGGCGTCATAAGCGTTCACGATTTGCCCATCGCGCATTCATAGCCGCCAATCTCAAGGTCAATCTTTATTTGAGTCTTTAACCATAAGAAGCCCGTCGCCGGGACGGGGAGCGCCGGAGCGCGAAGTAACCGAGTGAGTAGAGAACTGGCAAACAGATTGATAAGCGCCGAAAGCCCCCGGGCTTTCTTGCTCGACCAGAACGGCTCTGCCGGGTGGCGGACGCTTGCCGCGCTTAAGCCCGAAGTAGATCACCTCGTGCGCGTTGATCTAAAGACAGCCGCCCACCTTGTTGATCTAATAGAACAATTGGCCGCGCTGCTAGGCGACCCCATCTCGCGCGCGTTCGCCGACGCAAACAACGCGCGCGTGCTTCATCACACGGGCCGTCACGCCGAAGCTGATGATATTTATCAGGGAGCGGCCGCCGGCTTGCGCGCGGCGGGGCTTAAGACCGAAGCCGCCGTTATCCAGAATCAGCGCGTTAACGTGCTGATGAAACTGGGCCGTTACACCGACGCGCTCCGCCAGGCGCGCTCTGCCAGGCGCGTGCTCGCCGACGCCGGGCCTGTTCACCTGGCGCAACTCGAAACTCACGTAGGCAATGTTTATTACTTCCAGGACCGCTATAAAAAAGCCCTGGAGCATTACGACCGCGCGCGCGATCTGCTTTCGGTCGCGGGCGACGACACGATGCGAGCGTTGGTCGATTTCAGCCGCTCGAATGTCTTTATAGAGATGGACCGGCCCGACGAAGCGCTCGCGCTGCTTGAGGGCGCAGCCGAAGCCTATGACCGCGCGGGGCAGGAATTGTTCGCCGCGCACACGCGCTACAATATCGCTTATCTGGAATTTCTGCGCGGCAACTATAACACCGCGCTTGCGAGTTATTATCAAGCGCGCGATAAACTGACCGAGCTTGGCAGTTCTCACCTTGTCGCCTGGTGCAACCTGGAGACATCCGAAATATTGCTCGCGCTCAACGCGTTCGATGACGCTTCGGAGAGCGCAGACGCAGCGCGCTCGCGCTTTTCAGATCTCGGCATGCCTTACGAATCGGCACGGGCCGCGCTCGTCTACGGGCTGGCGCTGGCGGGCCGTCGGCAATTTGATGAAGCTGAAGGCCACTTCGAGCAGGCGCGCTCGGTCTTTCACGCGAGCGGTAATAAAAACTTTACGGCGCAAACTGATGTGTATCTGGCCGAGCTTGCGCTCCGTCGCGGCTCTCCCAAAGAGGCGCTCGACCGCGCCTCGCTTTCTATGCGCGTCTTCACCCGTCAGAAACTGCCTGCCCGGTCGAGCTACTGTCGTCTGCTTGCCGCGCGCGCCGCGTATGAAACGGGCGACCGCTCGCGGGCGGCGCGGATGGCGCGCTCCGCGCTCAAAGCGGTCGAAGGGCTCTTCGTTCCCTCGATCACTTATCAATGCTATCACCTGATCGCACGACTCGACCGCGACCGCCGCCGAATGCCCGAGGCGCTCGAAAATTTCCGCCGCGCCGTCGAGACCGTAGACGAGATGCGAGGCGCAATCGCCGCAGACGAGTTAAAGGTTTCGTTCCTCAACGACAAGATAAACGTTTATGAAGACGCCATAGCCGCATGTCTGGACGAAGGGAGCCCCGAGCTTGTCGAAGAGGCATTCCGGCTGGTCGAGTCATCGAAATCGCGGTCTTTGGCCGACCTCATCGCGCGTTACGTGCGCGACGCGGCCAGCGACGAGCGCGGCGCCGAAGACGAGACGCGCGCGCGGCTGGCGAAGCTGATCGAAGATTTGAACTGGTACAGCTCGCACGCCGGTATCGAAGAGGACAAAGGCGACCAGAGGCGCGTCGGCGTGGCCGATCGTTATCGCAAAGACATGTTCCGCTGCGAGCGGCAGATCGCGCAGCTTTTCCGTCGCATAGAGGCCGAAGGCTCTCAGTTTGGCGAAATTCAGCGCATGCGCGCCGCCACGGTCGCAGACCTGCGCGGGGTCCTCGAAGCCGACGAGACGGCGATAGAGTATTTCACAACGGGCGACGAAGTGTCGGCCTTTATCGCCGCGCGCGGCGAGATACGGGTGGCGCGGCGCATAGCCTCTAAGCGCGAAGTTAATCAGGTGTTGGAATCGCTCAGGTTTCAGATAGAAAAATTCAACTACGGCGCGGACTACGTAGAGACATACTTCTCTCAACTCAAACGCTCGGCGGACGATCATTTGAGCCGTCTTTACGAAATGATCTTCGCGCCGATTGAAGCCGAGCTTGCGGGCGCGCGCCTCGTAGTTATTCCGCACGGCCCGCTTCATTATGTGCCTTTCCACGCGCTGAAGGATAAATCCGGTTATCTGGTTAACAGGTTCGAGATCTCTTATTCGCCGAGCGCGGCGGTGTTGAAGCTCTGCCGCGCCCGAAGTAAGAGCCTCAACGCGGGAGGATTTCAAATTTCAAATTTGAAATTTGAAATCCCCGGAGAGCCCGAGCGCGACGGCGCGTCGCTTGTCGCTTTAGGCGTGGCAGAGAGCGGGACGCCGAGCATCGACGAAGAGATACACGCACTCGGCGCGATCTTCCCCGAAGGCGTGCGCCTGACCGGCTCGGAAGCCACGCGCGATAACCTTCTTCGCGAAGCGCCGCGCGCGCGCTTTCTTCACCTGGCTTCGCACGGGTATTTCCGGCGCGATAACCCTATGTTTTCGTTTCTGAAGCTGGCCGATTCGCCGTTGAATTTTTACAGCCTGCTCGACCTGAAGTTAAATGCCGAGCTTGTTACGCTGTCGGCCTGTCACACGGGCGTAAACATGATTTTCCCGGGCGACGAGCTTCACGGGCTGATGCGGGGATTTTTGTACGCGGGCGCGCCGTCGCTCGTCGTGAGCCTCTGGGCCGTGAGCGACCGCTCGACCGCCGATCTTATGCGCGAGATGTATTCGCACATACGGGCGGGCGCAAGCAAGAGAGAAGCGCTGCGCCGCGCTCAACTCAAGGTCAAGGATGCTTACGGGCATCCGTACTACTGGGCGCCGTTCGTTTTGATGGGCGACCCTGCGTGATGGCGAGCACAGCAACCGGGTAAAGGTTGCGGGTATAATAAGGTGTTTGTGTAAACGCTTCGGCAAGATGTTTATGCCGAGGGGCTGAGATGGATTTTATGAACAGATATGAAGCAATTATAGAAATCTTGAAGAGAAGAATGGCTTTGTTTGCGGCAGTCTTGTGCTTTGCCTCGCTCATTTCATCTACTGCCGGTGCGCAACCCGGCGGTCAAGAGTTTGTCAAAGGCGAGATAATCGTCGAGCTAAAGCCCGGGGCTTCGATTGAGAATCTGAACGCGCGCTACGGCACGCGGACTTTGCAGCGGATGTACGGGACGAACTTCTACAGGCTCGGCACTCCAAAAAATAAGAAAGAGAATAAGTGGCGGAAGAAAGTCGCGAAAGATGCGGACGTGTTGAGCGCCTCGCTAAACCCTGTCGTGGTAAACCCGATAAATGTTTTTGCGCGCGCGACTCAGAACTTTCCCGACGGGTTCGCAACTCCGGGCCGGTCGCAAGCTGAATATAAAGAGCAGAACTTCGAGCTTAGTTTGAGCGACGTTCATCGTCGCTCGAACGGCGCGGGCGTCCTGGTCGCCGTCATAGACACGGGAGTTGACCTTGCTCACAACGACCTCGCTCCGCGTTTATGGACTGATAACGCCGACCTTGTGAATGGGGTCGATGACGATGCGGACGGGCTTATAGACGATTTTCGCGGGTGGGACTTCGTCGCCAACGACAACAACCCTACGGATGAGCCGGGAAGCCCTCAGACCACGATAGCAGGTCACGGGACTTTCATTGCAGGAATCATTACTCTGCTTGCGCCCGAGGCCCGCATACTTCCCGTCCGCGCTTTCCAACTCGACGGCACGAGCGATGCTTTCACAGTAGCTTCGGCTATCAAATACGCCGCCGATCATGGCGCTCACGTCATCAACCTCAGCTTCGGCTCGCCCGACGATTCAACCGTGCTTCACGATGCGGTTCTTTATGCGCGCGCGCGGGGAAGCGTGTTGATCGCGGCAATGGGTAACGAGAACCAGAACGCAGACAACAAACCGCAATTTCCCGCTGCGTGGAAAACGGATGCGATGGGCGTGGCGGCCATCGATCTGACGGGCCGCAGGGCCGATTTCTCTAACTACGGGAGCGCGGCTGCCGTCTCTGCGCCGGGCGTCAGGATCATCAGCACGTACACGAATCAGAATTATGCCGTCTGGAGCGGGACATCGTTTTCCGCGCCGTTTGCCGCAGCCGAAGCCGCGCTCATACTTCAAAACGATTTGAGGAATCAGAGCACGAGGCAGATTATCGAAAACACAGCCGACAACATTGATAGCTTCAATCCCGGCTTTGCCGGCATGTTGGGCAGAGGTCGAATAAATCCTTTGAGGGCGTTGCAAACCACGCAATCCTCGACGGCCACTCATGCCGAGGCCGCTTTGCGCCCAACCGGCGTAGAGCCCGCGGCTATGGGTGAAGCCGAGATAAGCGTGACAAGCTCCGAGCAGGAATTCGAGGTCGATATTGTCGGACTGGCCGCGCGCAACCGTTACTCAATCTTCGTTGACGGCAATGTCGTTCTCAGCGAAAGGGAATCGAGCGCCTTCGGCAATCTCAAGGTCGAGTTCTCAACCACGCCGAGCGACAATCACGAGCCGCTTCCGGCTGTGCTCAATCCTGTGACCGGGATCAAGCACGTTGAGATACGCGACAATTCTAATCGAGTAGTGCTACAGGGCGACTTCGGTGTTGCGGCGGGCGGCGGCGGGCAGTCTATCGAAAAGAGAACCAACCTTGTTTCAACAGGCGCGCTTCCGCAGGCCGGCGGCGAGGCCAAGGTTGAGATTGAGCCCGGGCATCAAGAGCTTGAAGTGCGGGCCGACGGGCTTACTCCGGGCGGCGCTTATCAGATAATCGCTGACGGTGTGAACCTCGGTACGAGGACCGCTGAAAGCGACTCAGACAATCAAGGATTTTTCCGCGTCAAGTTTAGAAGCGACGGCGGCGGCGATCTACCGCTTCCTGCTCCGCTCATACCTGTAACGAATATCCAGCACGTCGAGCTGCGCAACCCGGCCGGACAGGTCGTTTTGCAAGGCGACTTCCAGGCGGGCGGCGGCGAGATCGGCGATGATAACGGCGGCGGGGATGATGACGGCGATGGCGGCGGCGGCGGTAATGGCGGCGGCGGTTCGGTGGATAAAGAGGTAGACTTGAGCCCCACGAGTGTCGACCCGAACGCCGAGGGCCGCGTGCGCGTTCGAATGAATGGCAGTCGGGAGGAACTCGACATCGAGGCAAAAGACCTTGATTCGAATACCAACTACACGATCATCATAGACGGTTTCACGCTTGGCAGCTTCAGGACGGATTCGTCAGGCGAGATTAAGCTTGAGTACGACACAGAGTCGGGCGATTTGCCTTTGCCTACACAGTTGCGGCCCGTGACCAATATTCGTCACGTCGAGGTTCGCAACGGCGCGGGGCAAGTTGTCCTGGCGGGCGACCTGCCGGGTTGACCGGGCCGCGCGCAATTACAAATCGATACTTCTTCAAGAGGGAGCCTGCCCGAGGCTCCCTTTGCTTTGTTGTGCGTTGCTGGTTAAATAATATTTTGCAACTTCTAGAATAAATTATAAACGAAGGTATGGGGTTCTATACATCTCACCGCAGAGACACAGAGAACACAGAGCGGGCGCAGAGCAGACGTTGGTTTTCTCTGTGCAGCCTCCGCGTGCGAAGCACATCATCGGCCATATGCGTCCTCTGTGTCTCTGCGGTGAGTCTTCTTTCATTCCAATACGCGCACGCTGCTGCGCTCAGTGACACGGGCAATCTCGTCTTTGCTCAAGAGACGGATCGCGCCAGCCTGCTCGCCGCCGTGCGGATGGCAGGCGATTACCTGGTGCGTATGCAGCTACAGGACGGAAGCTTTCATTATTCTTACGACCCTCAACAAGATCGCACATCCCGGCGAACATACAACATAGTCAGGCATGCAGGGACCGTCTATTCGTTGTTCGAGCTTTACGCCGCGACCCGCGAAGCGCGTTATCTCGATGCGGCGCGGCGCGGCGTCGCTTACTTGAAGACGCGGTTTCACCCGGCGCGTAAAAAGAAGACTTTCTATGTGCTCGACAACGACGGCAAAGCCAAGCTCGGCGCTATGGGGCTGGCGCTTTTGGCGCTCGCTCGCCAGATAGAGCTTGATCCCGGTTCTGCCGACCGCAAAAGCGCAGACAAGCTGGCGAATATGATACTCGCTATGCAGCGGCGAGATGGATCATTCGAAAGTTATTATCCTATTCGCGGCGATGAGCCTCGCGGCAGCGTTTCGCTTTATTATCCCGGCGAAGCTATTTTAGGATTGATGCACCTGTTCAAATCAAACGGCGATAAGCGGCTGCTCGACGCGGCGCGGCGCGGCGCAGATTACTTGATCAATTCTCAGAAAGGGATGAATCCGCTGCCGCCGGATGCCTGGCTCATACAGGCGCTCGAAACGCTCTACAACGCGGGGCGCGAGCAAAAATACGCCAATCAAAAATATGCCGAGCACGCCCTGAAGCTCGGAGAGGCGATGATAGCCGACCAGTACACGGCAAGCGACCAGGCCGGGTACGCGGGAGCATTTAAGCCCGGCGTGCCTCGCTCGACTCCGGCTGCCTCGCGCTCGGAAGGGCTGCTTGCGGCTTACCGTATCGCTCGCTCGCTTGATGACCCGCGAGCAAGCCGTATCGCCGCCTCGCTAAAGGCGGCTGCTCGATTTCAGCTTTCGCAGCAGTTTAAAGCCGACACGGATCATGGGATTCCTAACCCTGAGCGCGCGCGCGGAGGATTTCGAGAATCGATTACGTCTATGCGAATTCGCATAGACTTCGTCCAGCACAATATCTCGTCGCTGCTGGGCGTTGCTTACACGCTATATTGATTAAAACATGCAAGCGAATAACAATCTGCAATCCGCAATTTTTATTGATCGAGATGGCACGATCAACGAAGACACAGGCTACGTTTCAAGCCCCGACGAGTTAATCATCTACCCGTGGGCAGCCGAAGCCGTGCGCCTCGTCAACGAGTCGGGCATGAAAGCCATCATCATCACTAATCAGTCGGGCGTCGCTCGCTCGCTCTACACGGAACAGACTCTCGGCTCGATCCACGACCACTTGACGCGAGAGCTTTCGAAAAGCGGCGCGCATATAGACGGAATATATTATTGTCCGCATCATCCTGAAATAGGCGACGAGATTTATCGAAAGAGGTGCGAGTGCCGCAAGCCGCGCCCGGGGATGCTGATCGATGCGGCGCGCGATCACCGTATAGACCTTGCCGCGTCTTACGTCATAGGCGATAAAGCCAGCGACATAAATCTTGCCGCCGAAGTAGGCGCGCGCGGCGCGCTCGTTTTGACGGGGTACGGGCACGAAACGCTTCGCCGCCGCGATTGCGAGCCTGCGATAGTAGCGGACGATCTGCTTGACGCCGTCAAGCAGATACTTGACAGAGCGCGCGTGTAAGATGTCAGATGTTAATTCGACTTTTCGCATACTGCTTCCGATTGAATGCTGACATTACTCAATATCTCGAATATCGCTCTGATCGGTGAGCTGCAAGTAGAGTTCGATCAGGGGCTCAATTTGCTGACGGGCGAAACGGGGTCGGGCAAATCGATAATCGTTGACGCGCTCGGCGTGTTGATCGGCGGGCGGTTCACGTCCGATATGATAAAGGCCGGAGAGACGCGCGGCTTTATCGAAGGATTATTTTCGGTCGAGCAGAATGCCGAGCTTGAACAGTTGCTCGCATCAGCCGGCATTCAAACGGGAGACGCGAGCGAGATCGTAATCCGCCGCGAGCTTTCGACCGGCGGTCGGAACAAGATTTTTATCAACCACCAGCTTGCCACTCAATCGCTGCTGCGCGACCTCAGACCATTTCTCGTAGACATACACGGCCAGGGCGAGCAGCAGACATTATTCAATGCCGATACTCATCTTGAATTGCTGGACGCATACGCCGGGACGGCGACGCTTTGTCAGGAGGTGGCCGCGCGCTACAAACGGTGGGACGGGCTGCGGCGAGAGCTTGCCGAGCTTCGCCGCGACGAAGCTGAAAAGTTTCAGCTCCTGGACATACTGCGGTTTCAGATCGAAGAGCTTGAGCGGGCGCGCCTCGCGCCGGGCGAAGACGAGCGACTGGAGGAAGAGCGGCGGCGGTTGACGAACGTTGAAAAGCTGACGACGCTTTGCGCCGAAAGCTTTGCGCTCGTTTACGAGGACGCGGATTCGGCCACTACGCGCATAGGCCAGGCCGCGCGGCGCGTCGAAGAGCTGGCCGAGTACGAATCGAGCTTTCGCGGTTACGCCGAAGGGCTTGAGACGGCGCGCGCGCTGCTTGAAGATTTGGCTTATGCGCTTCGCGATTTTGTGGACCGCCTGGAATTTTCGCCCGAACGGCTGGCCGACATCGAATCGCGGCTGGCGGAGATCACGCGCCTCAAACGCAAGTACGGCGGGTCAATCGAAGCGGCGCTCGAACACCTGGCGCGCGCCGAGGACCGCTTGAACAACATCGAGAGGTCGGACGAGCGAGAAAAAGAGCTGCGCGGCGAGCTGCGACGGGCGCGGGCCGATTACCTGGAAGCGGCCCGCCGTCTGGGCAAAGAGCGCGAGACGGCGGCAAAGAAATTCGAGCGAGGAGTCGAGCGCGATCTGTCTGCCGTAGCGATGGAGAATGCGCGGTTCGTTGTTCAGATGGCCTCGGCATCCGACGCCGAGCTTGCGGATGAAGAATCGGCCGCCGGTTTTACCGCGCGCGGCATTGATAGAGTCGAATTTTACTTTTCAGCCAACGTAGGTGAATCGGCGCGCCCGCTCGCGCGCGTCGCGTCGGGCGGCGAAGCCTCGCGCTTGATGCTCGTGCTAAAGACAATAGCCAACGCTTCGGAGTTTCCGCGAACGATAGTCTTTGACGAAATAGACACAGGCATCGGTGGTCGAGTCTCCGAGGCGGTAGGCGCGAAGCTTAAAAAACTTTCCCAGTCGAATCAGGTCCTTTGCGTCACGCACCAGCCGCAGATAGCTCGATTCGCCGACACGCACTTGCTCGTGCGCAAGCAGGTAGTCGCTAATCGCACTGAGATCGGAGTTGATAAGCTGGACCGCAAGGGGCGCGTCGAAGAGATAGCCCGAATGCTCACCGGCTCAGAGATAACAGAGACCGCGCGCCGCCACGCCCGCGAGATGCTCAAGGCGTAGCTGCGGTGCCTTCCGTCTTTCTTTCTTTGTTGGGCGGGAATAAAACAAACAGCAGAATGACAGCGAGCGCAGAAAGCGCGGCCCCGAAATAAAAAGTGGCCGACGACGCGACCTTATCCCATAGCAGGCCGCCGATATAGCTTGCCGCTATTTGAGTGATGCCTATGACCCCGGAATAGATTCCGATCACGGTTGCGCGGCCCGCCGTCCCGGCCGTGTCTACCGCCATCGCTTTCGCTACGCCATCGGTCAGGGCGGGGAACAGACCGTAAACAGCAAACAGCGGCCATACCATCCAGGCTTGATTCGCGGCCCCGAAGCCCACGTAGGCCAGCGCATAGATCGCGTAGCCGATAATCAACAGGTTGCGTCGCCCGAAGCGGTCGCTCGCAGCGCCTGCGGGCATAGAGGCTAACGATGAGACTGCGTTGTAAAGCGTGTATGCGAGAATCGTCCAGGTGGTCTGAAGCCCTAGCTGCTCGGCGCGCAGAATCAGGAAAGCGTTAGCCGAATTCGCCAGCCCGAAGACGGCCGTAATCAGAAGCAATGATTTGTAATCGCGCGTCGTACCCGCAAGCGAGAGTCTGAGACTTTTTGTCTCCTTTACCATCCGCTCTCGCCGCTCGCGCACTGTGAGCAGCAGCAGCGCGGCCATCGCGGCCGGTATGCCTGAGATCAAAAATATCGCTCGCGCATCGAACATCGCCCACTGGACTAGCGCGAGCGCGACGAGCGGGCCGAGCACGGCCCCCGCCGAATCCATCGCCCGCTCGAACCCGAAAGCTCGCCCGCGCAGATGATCGGGCGTCGACTCGGCAAGCAACGCATCGCGCGGGGCGTTGCGAACGCCTTTGCCGAATCTTTCAGTCAGTCGCGCGCCCAGCACAACGGGCCAACTTCCGGCCGCCGCTATTACCGGCCTCGATATGGCTGTCAGCGCGTAGCCCGCAAATGCCAGGGGCTTGTGACGGCCTATGCGATCAGAAGCCCATCCCGACACGCCCGTTACAACATTAGACACGCCTACGGCTACGCCTTCTATCAAACCGATGACGGTCGCGGGAGCGTGCAGGGTCTCTGTCAAAAAGATCGGCAGGACAGGATAGATCATCTCGCCGCTGATGTCTGAGAGAAGACTGACCAGACCTATTATGATCGCGCTTCGCGTTAACCCCGACGCGGCGACGCTTTCGATATCATTAGTCGCGTTGTCATCGCGCTGCCGCATCTTTGCTGTCTCCGCGTCTCATTCAAGCGTGAGCCTGGTAATGAAATACCACGAGCCGGAAGGCTCGATCTGGATGTTGCCGACGCGCGCGCGCGCGACCAGAACGTTTGCGGGATACCATAGATAAATCTGCGGAAGTTCTTCCGATACGGTCTTCTGAATCTGCGAGTACAGCTTGAGCCTGGCCGCGCGATCATTCTCTCGCTCGGCTTCGACTATCCAACGGTCGAGTTGCGGGTTGCAATAGCGCATGCGATTTTGGCCGCCCCTGTCCGTCAGCTTTCTCGCCATGGCAAGATACAGCTCTTTTTTCTGAGCCGCCTGTTCGGTGGAATCCAGCACATCCGCCTGCTCTCGCATACGGTCGACTTCCGGGTTAGGGCAATACTCTTTGCGCGCGAGTATGGCATCGAGCCTTTCAAACAACGGTCGCATCCCGGCGGGGTCGGTCATCGGGCGCAGCTTTGTGATCGTGTCGTTGAATTCGGGGTCTTGATAACGGCTGTGATAAACGAATTGAAATACGTCAGGGCTTTGATTTGCCCCGATGCTTATCAGGTAGTAAAGATCGAATTGCATCTTGCTGATTCGATCAAAGAGCGTGGCCGATTCGAATGATTCGAGCTTGAGGTCTATGCCGACGCGGCGAAACTGGTCTTGCATGATCGCGCCGATGTTGCGCGACAGTTGAGTCGTCGTGGTCATCAGCCTGATCGAGAAACGTGTTTGCGGCCCGTCCCCGTCCGGGTCCGGCAGCCCCGCTTCGTCAAGCAGTTGTTTAGCCCGCTCGGGGTCGAAATCATAACTCGCAATCCCCGGCTCGTAAGCCGCGTGCGAAGACGGCAGGATGGCTTTGGCACGGCTGGCCTGGTCTCTGAGCAGGCGGTGTATTATCACATCGGTTTCTATCGCGTAGGCTACGGCCTGGCGGACTTTTTGATTGGCGAGCGGCGAAGCCGGTGTGAGATTCAAGCCGAGGTATCCGACGTTGATGCCCTCATCTATCAGCACTTGAATGCCGCTGCGGTTTTGCAAGGCGCGAATCGTTTCAGGGTCGAACTGGACGTTGTACGCCAGGTTAACTTCGCCGCTCATCAGCTCGGCCTGACGGGTGCTGTTATCGGTGACTACCTTGATGTGGACGCGAGGAATGTTTGGCGCGCCTCCCCAGTAATTCTGATTGGCTTCGAGCTTTACAGAATCGCCCTCTTTGTATGAGACAAACCTGTAAGGGCCGCTCCCCAGGGGCGAGTCGGAGAGCTTTCTCTCTTCGCCTTCGGGGACAATGCCGATGCCCGGGAGGTTGCCGATAAATGTGTAAAAAGGCTCGCGGGCGCGAAAGACGACCGTGAACTCATCCGGCGTTTCAATCGAGTTTATCCTGTCAAACGTGGTGCGCAGCGGCGAGTTCAATTCCGGCGAGCGGATCGTTTCAAACGTGTATTTGACGTCTCGCGCGGTGAGCGGCTTGCCGTTATGAAACGCGACATCCCGGCGCAGGTGAAAAGTGAACGTCTTATGATCTGCGGACTCTTCAAAGCTTTCGGCCAGCGAAGGCGCTGGTTCAAACTTCTCGTCCTTTACAAGCAGCGTGTCGTAGATCAGTTGCATGATGCGGGCCGAATACGCGCTCCCGCTCGAAAGGCGCGGATCGAGTCCTCGGGGGGCAAGCTCAAGCGCGATGACCAGCGTCCCCGGCTCGCCGCCGCGCTTGCACGCGCTTGTTGCAAAGCCGAACAGTACAAGGAGCAGCAGGAGAAAGGCAGTGGGCAGCGATCTCTGCAAAGAATTATTTGATTTCCTGTAAGCAGACAGAAATTGTCGGGCCAAGTTACAAAGCCTCTTTTTATAGGCCGCTGCCCGCTGCCCGCTGCCCGCTGCCCGCTTTGTCATTTCGAATGTTGCAGAACGAGATTGATTTCCGCCACGCGCTCCCGCAAACGCGATACGGTCATCTCCGTCTGCGCGTGTGGGGGCGAGACCATAGATTTGATGCGAGCTATGTGGTCGAACGCGCGGCTTATGTGAGTTCGTGTGATGCGCCCATCGCGCGCGGCCCGCACCATAGCTTGCCACGCATCGCTTGCGCGTTCGGGCGAGCCCGCGACCATCACCATGTCGTTGCCCGCCTCGATCGCAGCGACTGCGGCTTCGGTAATGTCGCGCGACCCGGTGACCGCGCCCATCTCGATGTCGTCGGTGATGGCGAGCCCTTTGAATCCGAGGTCTTCGCGCAAAAGCCCCGTCACCACGTTCTTTGAGATCGATGCGGGCAGCGCCGCCGGCCCGTCTATGGCCGTGTAGTGCGCGTGGCCGGTTATTATGGCGTTCAACCGCGCGTTGATCTTGCTGAAAAGCTCTACGTAAGGCGCAACGTCGTTCCTCAGCAACTCGTCGCGCGAGCGGTCTATTTGAGGAAGCTGGGAGTGTGAATCGACCGTAGCCGCGCCAAGTCCGGGGAAGTGCTTTCCTGCTCCCAGCACTCCGCCGTGCTGTAGTCCTTCGAGATAAGCGCCTGCCAGACGTACGACTTCCGCCACGTTCGCGCCCAGGTATCGGCCCTTGATCCCGTTTTCCGCCCCGTCGTTGACGGCGATGTCGAGGACCGGCGCGAAGTTCATATTGAACCCCAGCGTGCGAAGCGCCTCGGCGGCGATCTCTCCCATTCGCGCAGCGATTGATGCATCGCCCGAGGCGCGCAACAGATCGGCCGACGGCATAGGCGAATAGATACCCTTCAAACGATCAACTCGCCCGCCTTCCTGATCTACGGCCACAAGGGGCGGGACTTTTAGAATCCCTCGCACAGCAGATGTCAGCTCGACGACTTGCTGTGCGCTTTCAATGTTGCGACCGGCCAACAACACGCCGCCCGGTTGAATCATTTCCAGTATCTCGCGCGTCACGCCGTCAATCTGCGTGGCCGGGATGCCGATTAGTAGTAGCTGTCCGATTCTGTGTTCTAATTGCATATCTTTATAAAGGATGAAGGATGAGGGATGAGGGATGAAAAAGATTTGAAATATCAAATCGCGGCGCCAGCGTAGTCGCTGGCTTATGCGTAAGCGCCGGGGCACCCGTTCCGACGGGTCGCGCCATGCAAATTTCAGATGCTGAGGTTAAGTCCTTTTCATCCCTCATCCTTCATCCTTCATCCTTTATTTTCATCCTTCATCCTTTGCTCTGATTCCTGGAATAGAGCTTTGAGGCTTGTGTCATAAGGCTCGCGCGCGATGCCTCGATCAGTGATTATCGCAGAGACATATCGGTGCGGCGTCACGTCGAAAGCCGGGTTGGCGACGCGTATGCCGTCGGGCGCGACCTGTTCGCCCCGAAAATGGGTGACTTCGGTCTCTGCACGCAACTCAATCGGTATCTCATCGCCCGAGTTGAGCGTGAGGTCTACGGTCGTCAGCGGCGCGGCGACATAGAAAGGGACGTTGTTTGCATGCGCGGCGACGGCGACCATATAGGTCCCGATCTTGTTCGCCACGTCACCGTTAGCCGCTATGCGGTCGGCCCCGACGATCACGCAATCGACTTCGCCCGCTTTCAAAAAATGACCGGCCATGCCGTCGGTTATCAGTGTAACATCAATATCGTCGCGGGCCAGTTCCCAGGCCGTAAGACGCGCGCCCTGCAGAAAGGGGCGAGTTTCATCTGCAAACACTCTGACCCGCTTGCCCGCCTCGACCGCGGCGCGGATGACGCCGAGCGCCGTGCCGAACCCGGCCGTAGCGAGCGCGCCCGCGTTACAGTGCGTCAAGACCGTAGCATTGTCCGGTATCAACTCCGCGCCGAACCTGCCCATGCGACGGTTGCTTTCGATATCTTCCCGGTGAATCGCGACGGCCTCTTCGATGAGGTCGCGTTTTATTCTGTTAACGGGTGCGCTTTCTCGCCGCGCGTGATTAAAGGCCCAGCGCATACGCTCGACGCCCCAGAAGAGGTTTGCCGCCGTGGGCCGAGTCTCGGATATGCGTTTGCACACGCGCTCGAAGTCGCGCTCGAAATCTTCAACGGTTTTGGCCGTCGAGTTTTTCGCGCCGATGGCTACACCCATAGCGGCTGCCACGCCCAGGGCGGGAGCCCCGCGAACTACCATCTCTTCGATAGCGCGGGCGACTTCTTCATGAGTTTTGAAGACGGGATAGACTTCCTGGGTAGGCAGCAGCCGCTGGTCTATCATACGGACGCCTTCGTCTGTCCATTCAATAGTCTTTATCATCAGAGTAAGAATAATATCGAACCGGGTCGCCGATTGGCAACAAATGCGCGGGTCGAATATAACAGAGGAAGTCGGGCCTGCGACGCGAATTAGAGCTGAGGGCCGCATCCGCCAAACACGTATACCGAGCCTGGGACATTATAATTACCAGGCTCGCCCACAACTATTGTTGAATCTGCGCCTTATTCGAGGTCAAGAATATTACAGGAATAATGATTATTCCCGGCAAAGAAAACCCTTGCGGCGCGGGTTTCTCCACATTACCATGACCCCTGTTTGAGCCTCATGCCCCGCAAATTGTCCCAACATGAAAAGACATAGGGTAAAGAAATCTTATGAATTCGTTCCCCGCTGTAGAAACTTATGCGCCGGGCAGCCTGATCGACATGCTTCCCGCCATCGTCTACGTCTGCGAGCCTGAGCCGCCATACCGGACTATGTACGTAAGCCCCGCCCTGGAGTCGCTCGGCTATAGCATGGATGAGTGGTTGAGCGAGCCGTCTATGCGCACGCGGGCCATTCACGCCGATGACCGCAGCCGCGTGTTGAGCGAGATCGAAGAGGCGAGGGCCGTGGGGGCTGATTTCGAATCGGAGTATAGAATGATCGCCGCCGACGGCCAGATGCTCTGGGTCCACGACCGCGGGCGATTTGCGCGCGGCGGAGAGGGCCGACTGGTCTTCGAAGGCTTGATGATCGATGTGACCTGCCGCCGCCGCGCGGAAGAAGAGGTCCGCCGCAGCGAAGAGCAATTCAGGCACCTGGTCGAGCACGCGGCGGACGCGCTGCTGGTGCATGACCTGAAGGGCCGCATCATCGACGCAAATCAGCACGCCTGTGACAGCCTCGGTTACACTCGCGACGAGCTTCTGGAGATGACGGTCTGCGACATCGAGCTGAATATAACAGCCGAAACTTTCGCCACGATCAAAGAGCGGTTGGAGCAGGGCGAGCTTATTACCTTTGACGGGGTTCACCGTCGTAAGGACGGCACGCACTTTCCCGTAGAAGTGCGATTCGGGTCGTTTAAGTCAGGCGGGCAATATATGGCCCTGGCCGTCGTCCGCGATATGACCCGTCGCAAACTGGCCGAGACGGCCCTGCGCGAGAGCGAGCTGAAATACCGAACCATCCTCGAAAACATTCAGGACGGTTATTATGAAGTTGATGTCAAAGGCAATTTCACGTTCTTCAATGACTCGATGTGCAAGATTCTCGGCTACGAGGAGCCTGAATTGAAGGGCATGAATCATCAAATGTACACCGATCAGGATAATACTGGAAAGGTGTGCTCCGCCTACAACAAAGTTTATCGAACGGGCGATCCGATAAAAGGGTTCGCCTATGAGGTCATAAGAAAAGACAGGGGGAAGCGTTACGTCGAGGCCTCGGTTCCGCTGCTCACAGACGCGGCGGGCCATCGCGTAGGGTTTCGCGGAATCATACGTGACATCACCGCGCGCCGCCATATGGAAGCGGCGCTGTGGCAGTCGGAGCGCGAATACCGCAAGCTGTTTGAGAACGCCAACGACGCGATTCTGATATTCGATCCCGAAAGCGAAATGATCCTCGAAGCCAATAACAAGGCTTTAGACATTTACGGGATGGGCAAGGAAGAATTCATAGGGATGAGCTTGAAGGCAATAACTAAAGACGCGGACCAGGGGCGGCAGCGGATTCGCGAGACTTTTGAGTCGGGCGGCTCAAAGAGCTTTGAAACCGTTCACTTTCGCAAAGACGGAACGCCTATAGATATACTGGGAAGCAGCACGGTCATCGAATACGGCGGCAGAAAAGCCGTGATGGCCATCGCGCGCGACGTGACAGAGATCAAGCGGCTGCAACAACAGCTCATACAATCTGAAAAGCTCGCGGCGCTCGGGCAACTGGTATCGGGCGTTGCGCACGAGCTGAACAACCCGCTGACTTCCGTGCTCGGATACACGCAGTTGCTGCTCATGCGCAATCAACTGGACCCGCACGCCGCCGAGCAGCTTGAGATAGTCGGCCAAGAGGCGGATCGCGCGCGGCGCATAGTGCGCAACCTCCTCTCATTTTCGCGCCAGCACAAGCCGAGCCGCGCTCAGGTCGATCTCAACGAGCTTCTTGAGCGCACGCTCGAACTGCGCACATACGAGATGAAGGTGAACAATATCTCTGTTTGCCGTGAGCCTGGAGATATTCCTCGCGTGATGGCCGACGAGCATCAATTGCAGCAAGTCTTTCTAAACATCATAATCAACGCCGAGCAGGCTATCGAGAGCGGCGCGCGCGCGGGCCACCTCACGGTCAGGACCGAAATGGGGGCGAGCAACCGCGTCAGGATAGTGATAGCGGACAGCGGGCCGGGCATACCGTCGCATATTATTGAAAAGCTCTTTGACCCGTTCTTCACCACAAAGCCCGTAGGGCAGGGCACGGGGCTTGGACTTTCGATCAGCTACGGAATAGTGAAAGAGCACGACGGGACTATCAGTGTCGAAAGCGAGCCGGGCCGAGGCGCGCGGTTTATAATCGAGCTGCCGGTCAAGCCTAATTAAATCAAGATTGCGCACAAATCAAACCGCGTAGCAGCGCGATGAGCGGTTGTCCCGGCCTTAAAAGATCGGGTTAAATTCATTCTGCCGCTACGCGGCAAATCATTATTAGATTTATGCGCGAAGCTCGGCGGTGGGCAAAAATTTTGGCGGCTTGCGAAACTTCGTCGCCTGTTCAAAAGCGTATGCCAGCCGTATCAAAGTCGGCTCGCTGTAGGCCCGGCCAAAAAACGAGATGCCTACCGGAAGGCCGAAGATATACCCCGCAGGCACGTTGATGTTCGGATAACCGGCGACGGCGGCGGGCGTCGAGCTTGCGCCCGAAAAATGGTCCCCGTTGATGAGATCCGTGGGCCAGGGCGGCCCTCCCGTAGGCGCGACGAGCGCGTCCAGACGGTGCTTGAGCATAACGGCGTCGATCCCCTCCGTTCTTGAGAGGCGACGGTTTTTTGCAAGCGCGTCTTTATAAGCTTTGGTTGTCAACGGCCCCTTAGCTTCTGCGCGGATAAATATCTCCTGCCCGAAGTAGGGCATCTCTTTCTCTCGGTTCTTTTCGTTGAACTCGATTATCTCTTTAAGGGTACGGACGCGCGCCGTCGGCCCAAGCCCCGCGAGATAATTATTCAGGTCGGCTTTGAATTCAAACAGCAGCACTTCGAATTCCGAATCATCGAACTTTCCCGCAGTAGCGATATCGGCAGGGTCTACGATCACCGCGCCCTGTCGCTTCATCTCATCAATCGAAGCCTGCATCAACCGGTCTACTTTTTCGCTAAAGCCGAAAAACTTCCGAGCGACTCCTATGCGCGCCCCGCGAAGGCCGTTGGCGTCTAAGAATTTTGTGTAATCGGTAAACGATTTTCCGCGACTCTCTTCGGTCACGGGGTCGCGCGAGTCTATGCCGGTGAGAGCGCCCAACAGCAGCGCCGCATCCGTGACCGTGCGAGCCATAGGCCCGGCCGTGTCCTGGCTGTGCGCGATCGGAATGATGCCCGCCCGGCTGACAAGCCCGAGCGTCGGCTTGATGCCTACGAGGGAGTTTGCGGACGACGGGCATACGATTGAGCCATCGGTTTCGGTCCCGACTGCTGCGGCTGCCAGGCTTGCGGCAATGCTTGCGCCCGAGCCTGAGCTTGAGCCACAGGGGTTGCGGTCCAGGGCGTAAGGGTTGCGAGTCTGGCCGCCGCGCCCGCTCCACCCGCTCGTCGAATGAGTCGAGCGGAAATTAGCCCATTCGCTCAAGTTCGTCTTGCCGATTATCACCGCGCCCGCTTCGCGCAACCGCCCCGCTATGAAAGCGTCTCGCGCCGCGATAGAGCCGTCGAGGGCAAGCGAGCCTGCCGTCGTCATCATTCGGTCGGCGGTGTCTATGTTGTCTTTGATAAGAACAGGGATGCCGTGCAACGGGCCGCGCGGGCCTTTCGCCTTGCGCTCTTTATCCAGAGCTTCGGCTATTGCGAGCGCGTCGGGGTTGACTTCGATGACCGAGTTGATCGCTGGTCCGCGTCGGTCGACCTCTTCGATGCGCTCAAGGTATTTTTCGGCGATTGATCGGGCGGAATATTTCCCGCCCTGCATGCCGAGCTGCAATTCGGATATCGCAGTCTCTTCCAATTCAAACGGCTTTATGTTGGCCGCCGGAGCCGTCGAATCTGCCGCTTCGACCGGTTCCGTCAACGCGGGGAAAGCCACAGGCGCCGCGCTTGCCATAATGCTTGATTGCAAAAAACCTCTTCGATCCATCTTTGAGCTGCTCATTTTGGGGCCACGAATCTTTTTCTCTCCGCTCTTTTTCATAGCCGTCCTCTCCGCGAAAAAATTTGTGAGGAAGTGTTTCTAATGCACACTGGCGAGCAATCTGCGCGTAATGTTAAGATTGTTCTTTGCTCAACGCAACTCTATTTTGGCCTGAAGATATAGAACCAGAAGAGAACCCGGAAATTTTATGCGAGCGCACGTAGTAACATTCGGCTGTCAGATGAACGAGTATGACACTCACGCCATACAATCTGAGCTTGCCGGTATCGGGTACTCATTCGTCAACGATTTTCGCGAAGCAGACCTCGTGCTGGTAAATACGTGCGCGGTGCGCGGCAAGCCCGTCGAGAAGGCTCAGACCTTGCTCGGCGAATTGCGCAAAGAGAAGCACCGCCGAGGGCTGACCATAGGCTTGATGGGCTGCCTGGCGCAGTTGCCTGAAGGCCAGAGGATGGGCCGGAAATTCGGCGTCAATATAATGCTCGGCCCCGGCGCGATCACAGAGATCGTGCCCGCGATAACGCGCGGCAAGTTTCAGTCTTTCGAGTTCAAGCAGGAGCTTCAGTTTTATTCGCCGCCCGCGCCCACGGGCGCAGTCTCGGCGCACCTTACGATCATGCGCGGGTGCAATCACCGCTGCACTTATTGCATAGTCCCGGCCACTCGCGGGCCGGAGGTGTCGCGCCCCGCCTCGGACATTATCGCGGAAGCTCGCGCGCTGAAAGACGCAGGCGTCGCGGAAGTGACCTTGCTCGGACAGAACGTAAACTCTTACGGCATGCAGCCCGGCACGGGCGCCCGCCGCGCTCTGATGGAGGGCTATCCGTCGTTTGCCGAATTGCTCAGAATGGTGGGCCGCGTAGGCATTCCGCGCGTACGGTTCGTCACTTCGCACCCGGTCAACTTTGACGACGAGATAATCGAAGCTATTGCCGATACGCCTACGGTCTGCCGCTACATACACCTGCCCGTGCAGTCGGGGTCGAATCGCGTGCTAAAGCGCATGGCCCGCGAATACACGCGCGAATTTTATTTAGACCGCGTGGAGATGATCCGCCGCCTCTTGCCTGACGCGACGATCTCTACGGACATAATCGCGGGCTTTCCGGGCGAGACCGAAGAAGATTTCGAAGAGACGCTTTCGCTTTATCGAGAAGTCCGCTACGACCTGGCTTACATGTTTATCTATTCGGAGCGGGAAGGGACGCCCTCGGCACTCCACTTCAAAGACGTGGACCGCCGGGTCAAGGTAGAACGCCTCTCAAGGCTAATCGAGCTGTCTAAAGAGATCTCTTTCGAGCAGAACCGGAAATGGATAGGCCGCGAGGTTGAAGTCTTAATAAAAGGACCGGCAGAAGAAGAAGGATTCGCGCAGGGGCATACGCCGGGCAATCACGTCGCGCTCGTTCGAGCCGATTTCGCGCCCGGCATCCATAAAGCTGTGGTCGCTCACGCCACTCCCAACCGGCTCTACTGCATTGGGCAGAAGGCAGAGGGCAGTGAGCAGTGGGCGGCAGAAAGTAGCCGCAGCCTGAAAGTGATTTCGCTTCCTACTATCTGAACCCTGTAACCTGACACCTGACACCTATCTTGAATACGGTCAGATTAAAGTGCTATATTGGCTTGTCTTGATCAAGCAGTAGAAGACGGCAATAAACATCATTTATAACAGGAGGATGAGATGGCACAGGATGATGGCAATTCGGTAGCTGAGAAATTGACATTTTTGCTGGTAGGCGCGGGCATAGGCGCAACGCTTGCCCTGCTGCTGGCTCCGAAATCCGGTCGCGAGCTGCGCGGTGATATAGCGGATTATACGCGTCGCGGCATAGACGCCGCAGGCGAAGGCGCGCGGTCGGTCGGCGAGCGAGCATCGGAGATTTATGATGCCGGTCGAGGCCGCGTGGCCGACGTGTATGGCGCTGCGCGTGAGCGGGTCGCGAGCGGCACAGAGGTGCTTTCTGACGTGGCAGCGCGCCAGAAAGAGCAGATCGCCGCAGCCATTGAAGCGGGCAAGCAAGCTTATCGTGAAGAGAAGCGCAAAGCGGGCGAGATTGGCAGTACTGCCGCAGTCGAAGGCGGAGAGGCATAAGCGAGCCTGCGATTTTTGCGCTCACGCGCGACAGGCTACGCGGGCCTGCGCGCGTGAGCCGTAAGCAGACTCTATGCGCGGAGCTTTCCGGCAAGCAGGCGCGGCAATTCTTAAAGCCGCGCCTTTCCACTCTCGATTTATGCTTGTGTAGGGACTTGTGAAGATTACCTTGTGTTGGGCAAGGAGGTCTCTTGGAACCACCAAACTACTTTTACATAGTTGTCTCGGTCGCAGCAGTGGTCATCACCTTGAGCTTTATCGTACAGGCGGTGATGTTCATATACATCAACTCTTCGATAAAGAAGATCACGACCGTAGCCACTTCAGTTCAAGAGAAGGTGGAGCCTGTCATAGCGAAGATCGAGCCGGTCATAGATAAAGTCGGCCCCGTGATAGATAAAATCGGCCCCGTGATAGATAAAATCGGCCCCGTGATAGATCAGGTGCAGGCCACTATAACCAACGTGAGAGGCGCGGTCGATAAGATCAGCTCGCAAGCTGCGGAGACTTTCGATAAGGTTTCAGTCGAAACGCGCGCCGTTGCGGCGGCCATCTCGACTACTTCGCATCAGATCACGAACCTCACTCAACATCAGGTGGAGCAAATCGCACTCGTGATCGATCAGACGACGGCAGCCCTGCAGCGCCAGATCGCGCAGATGGATCAGTTGCTCACGCGCACACAGGACCGCATAGAGTACACGACCACCGAGGTGCAGACGACCGTGCTTGAGCCCGTGCGCGAGGTGTCAGCCCTGCTCGTAGGCCTGCGCCGCGCGTTAGACGCGCTGTTCGGGCGGGACCGCAAGCAGATAGACCAGGTGTATCAAGACGAAGAGTTGTTCATTTGAATCTGCTGCCACGCGCCTCTATGAGAGGGCGGGCAGCTATTTTCGCAGCACCTGATTCTCTAGGCGGGAGTCAGGTGCTTCGTAATTTTGGATTTTAGATTTTGAATATTCGATAATGAGGAGTTATGACGACCGAGACGCCCTTGGATTTAAAGGCAACAGTAAATCTGCCGAAGACCAGCTTCGCGCAAAAAGCTAACCTTACGCAGCGCGAGCCCGAGCGACTCAATCGCTGGCGCGAGATGGGGCTTTATCAGGAGATTCGCCGCGCGCGCGCGGGCCGCCCCTTATTCGTGCTTCACGACGGGCCGCCTTATGCCAATGCCGATATTCACATCGGCACGGCGATGAATAAAATACTGAAAGACTTCGTCGTCAAATCACACGCGATGATGGGCTACGACGCGCCTTACGTGCCGGGGTACGATTGCCACGGGTTGCCTATCGAAAATTACGTGGATAAAAAGCTGGGGGCGAAAAAAGCTCAGATCGAGCCCCATCTCGATACGCCGCGCTTGCCGCGAGCACGCCGCCCAGGCGCTGAAACGCCAGACGCGCGATTTCCAGCGGCTGGGCGTGCTGGGCGAATGGGACGACCCTTATCTGACTATGTCGAACGCTTACGAGGCCGAGACTGCGCGGCTGTTCGGCAGGTTCGTCGAGCTGGGTTACGTTTACAGGGGGGCGCGGCCCGTCTACTGGTGCATACACGACCAGACCGCGCTGGCAGAGGCCGAAGTCGAATACAAAGAACACACGAGCCCCTCGATCTACGTCAAATTCCCTTTGCCTTCGGATCAGGTGCGTGAACTTGAGCAAAGGATAGGGCAAAACTCTTTGACCGATACGGGCAAGAACGTATCCGTTTTGATATGGACTACCACGCCGTGGACGCTTCCGGCCAATCTGGGGATTGCGGTCAATCCGAATTTCGATTACGCGGCAGTCGAAGTGGGTACGGATGTCTACATCGTGGCTCACGATCTGGTCGCCGCGGTCGCGGAAAAATGCGGGTTGAGCGAGCCTCGCGTCATTGCGAAGTTTTCCGGCTCGCTGCTCGAAGGGCTTCAAGCCCGCCACGCCTGGATAGACCGGCCTTCGCTTTTGATGGTGGGCGAGCACGTCACGCTCGGCGGCGAAGCGGACGCCGAAACTGAGCTTGATGTTTCGGAAGCGCAGAAAAAAGCTACCGGCAAATCAGGAACGGGGTGTGTTCACACCGCGCCCGGACACGGCCACGACGACTTTGTGATCGGGCAAAGGTATCGCGAGCAACTCGCCTCGGTTTACGCCGAACTGCGCGAGGCGGGCGCGATGGCGGGACAGACTGAGGGGGCCTGGGTCTATTGCCCGGTAGATAACTCCGGGCGATTTACCGACGACGTAAAACACTTTGCAGGCATGCAGGTCTTCGAGGCGAACCGTCCCATAGTCGAGTTTTTGCGCGAAAGCGGCGCGCTGGTCTTCACCGAACAGTACGCGCACCGCTACCCGCATTGCTGGCGATGCCATAACCCTGTGATCTTTCGCGCCACTCCGCAATGGTTCATCTCGATGGACAGGGCAGGCGAGGGGAGCGACTCTTTGCGCGAGGGCGCGTTGCAAGAAGTAGACCGCGTCAACTGGGTTCCCTCGTGGGGCCGCGAGCGCATGCGGAATATGTTCTCGGGCCGCCCCGACTGGTGCGTCTCGCGCCAGCGCGTGTGGGGAGTCCCTATACCCGCTTTTTATTGCGAAGGGTGCGGCGAGACGATAATCGATTCAAAAGTGATCGATCACGTCTCGGCGATATTCGAGCGGGAGACAGCCGACGCCTGGTACTCGCGCGAGCCTGAGTACTTGTTGCCAGAAGGCTTTGCCTGCCCGAAATGCAATGGCACGAGTTTTACAAAAGACATGGATATACTCGACGTGTGGTTCGATTCCGGCTCGTCCTCGCTTGCAGTCTTAGAGCGCGAGCGAGGCTTGCCCTGGCCCGCCGACGTATACCTCGAAGGCCCGGACCAGTATCGCGGCTGGTTCAACTCGTCTCTGATGGTAGCCCTTGCCGCGCACGGCGAGGCTCCTTACAGAACCGTTATCACTCACGGCTGGACCGTGGACGGCGAAGGCCACGCGATGCATAAATCACGCGGCAACGCCATCTCGCCAAACGACGTGGCCGATAAACTCGGCGCCGAGATACTCCGTCTCTGGGTCGCCTCTTCCGATTACAAAGAAGACGTGCGGCTGTCGGACGAGATATTGAAACGGCTTGTAGACGCTTATCGAAAGATACGCAACACGGCTCGCTACGCGCTCGGCAATCTGTTCGACTTCGACCCCGAGCGCGACAGTGTAGCGCGCGAAGATATGTGGGAGATAGACCGCTGGGCACTGGCCGCGACCGACGAGGTCGCGCGCAAGGTCGTCGAGGCGTACAAAAGGTTCGAATACACTGCTGTTTATCACACGCTTTACCATTACGCGACCGTGACGCTATCGGCCATGTACATAGACATACTGAAAGACCGCCTCTACACATTCGCGCCGAAATCCGTGGGACGCCGCAGCGCTCAAACCGCGCTTTACACAATCGTAGACGGGTTCGCCCGATTGCTTGCGCCGATACTCGCGTTCACGGCCGACGAGATATGGGAGAACCTGCCGGGCGAGCGCGCGGCTTCTGTCCACTTGGCCGAGTTTCCCGGAGCGGAAGATCGCCCCGACGATAAAGAGTTACTCACCCGCTGGGAGCAGCTTTTTGAAGTGCGCTCGGCGGTGCAAAAAGTCCTTGAAGAGAAGCGCAACGAGAAAGTGATCGGCGCGTCTCTTGAAGCAAGCGTGCGGATAGCGGCGAGCGGAGAGACGCTCGATCTGCTCAGAAGGTACGAGGATCAACTGCCCACCATCTTTATCGTCTCAAGGGTCGAGCTAGGCGAGTCAAACTCGGCGGAGTTCGAAATCGAAGTCGAGCACGCACCCGGGGCAAAGTGCGAGCGATGCTGGAACTGGTCAGAGACAGTAGGCCGAGACCTGCGCTATCCTACGCTTGACGAGCGCTGCGTTCGCCAGATAGAGGAAGGCTGGGGGGAAATATGGAAAACACAAAGCTAGAGCAAGTTTTGGAACAAGTAAAAGCGCTAACCCCGGATGAACAGCGGCAATTGCGAGCGATGCTGGATAAGTCGATTGCCAGGGACAAGCCAGAGATGACCGAAGAAGAGTTCGAGCAAAGGCTCGCCCAGCTCGGAGTAATAAGTGTTCCTCCTCCTATAACGGATTTTACGCCTTACGAGAATCGTAAGCTGATTGAAGTGAAAGGCAAGCCTTTATCCGAAACTATTATTGAGGAGCGTTGATAGGTGCCTGTTTATTTTTTCGACACCAGCGCCATCGTTAAGCGATACGCAAGCGAAATCGGCTCGGCTTGGGTTACAAATATCAGCAATCCTGCAACGGGTAATCCAATCTATTTGGCGCGTATTACTGAAGTCGAGACTGTCTCGGCCATTACTCGGCAGGCCCGTGAGAACAGGATTCTCGCATCTGATGCATCGGCGGCAATCACCACTTTTCGCTACGACTTTGTCAATCATTATCGAAAGGTTGAGATAACCCCTGTATTGATAGATAAAGCGGTATCCTTGGCCCAGGGCCATGCGTTGCGTGGCTATGACGCTGTGCAACTGGCTGCCGCACTGCAAGTGAATACTGGTCGTCTCTCCGGGGAAATGTCAGATATAATTCTGATTTCCGCCGACGTTGATTTGAATGTCGCCGCCCTTGCCGAGGGGCTTGCCGTTGATAATCCAAACAGTCATTCTTAATTTGGAGGGATAGTAACTTGATGAGTTCAGAAGCGGTCGGCACAAACACGAGCGCGGGCAAGCTATGGTATCTATCCATCACCGTCCTGGTTTTGGCGCTGGATCAGCTTACTAAATTCTGGGTCAACAAAGAGCTATACCCCGACGGCGAGATCATCGTCATCAACGGCTTTTTGAAGATCAGCTACACGGAAAACCCCGGCATAGCTTTTGGAATGCTCAGCGAAGGCAACGTGAAATGGCTTCTGGTAGCCGTTTCCGGGGCGGCCATAGCGATAGTCATCTATTACCTGATGCGCACCCCGGCGTCGAATTCATTGCTGCTGTGGTCGCTGTCGCTGCTGGCCGCCGGGATTTCGGGCAATCTCGTTGATCGCATTCGGATGGGTCGCGTGATAGACTTTATAGAGGTTTATTACAGGAGCTTTCACTGGCCGGTCTTTAATGTGGCCGATACGGCCATAAGCATAGGCGCTGCGTTGATGGCTATCGAGTTGTTTTTCTCCTCATCGCCGCGCAAGACAACCTCTGATGAATTGAGTGAATCTCCTGTAGAAGAGAGCCCTGAATAAAGCCCTGAGTAAGAATTAAAACTTAGGACTCAGGACTCAGCACTCAGGACTTAGAAAAGATGTTTCCAGAGCTTTTCAAGATACCCGGAATCAACGTAACAATCCACACCTACGGCTTTCTGCTGGCAATCGCCTTTATACTCGCGCTGTGGATGACTGCGCGGCTTGCGGAGCGCGACGGTTTGCCGAAAAACCGCGTCTATGACCTCGGACTCTACATACTGCTTTCGGCGCTGGTCGGCGCAAAAGTAGTTATGCTTATAACCGAGTGGAACGATCCCGGCGGCGGGTGGCGGCGGGTCTTCTCGCTCGACCTGTTGAGCAGTGGCGGCGTCTTTTACGGCGGGCTGCTGTTTGCCATAGCGGCGAGCGTGCTTTTAATGAAGATATGGCGATTGCCCTGGCGCAAGACCGCCGACGCTTTCGCGCCCGGCATAGCCATAGGCCACGCGATAGGCCGCCTGGGGTGCTTTTCAGCCGGTTGCTGCTGGGGCAAGCCTACGGATTCGTGGATCGGAGTGAGGTTCACCGAAAAAGCCGGCGAGTTGACGGGCGTCCCTACGGATGTGACGCTCGTGCCGACGCAGTTGATCGAAGCCGTAATAAACGTGTTGATATTCGTCTTTTTGTTATGGCTGAGGAAACGGCGCAAGTTCGAAGGGCAGATAATATTCGCCTACCTGATGATCTATTCCGTAGCGCGTTTCATCATAGAGTTCTGGCGCGCGGACCCTCGCGGCGAGTTGTTAGGGCTTTCGACCTCGCAGTTGATTTCGGTTGTTATGTTCCCCCTGTCGTTGCTGTTGATGATCTACTTCTCGCGGCGCAAAAAGAGCGGGGGCCAGGAGTCGGGCGTCAGAGAGCAGGGGTCGGAGCTTGGCAGTTCAAAAACGTCTCCGGTGCCTGAATCTTAAACTTCAAAAAGTGAGCAGCGAAGCTCAATTATTCGCGGTGACCGATGAGGCGGCGGGCCAGAGGATCAATTCTTTCCTCGCCTCTCGCCTCGGCGAAATCAGCCGCACACGTATTCAGCGGGCAATCGAAGACGGCGACGTGGTCGTGGGGGGGCGCACGGTCAAGCCGAGTTACCGGCTGCGCGCCGGAGATCAAATAGAGATCGATCTGCCCGACCCGCCCGCCGTCGAAGTGGCCGCCGAAAACATCCCGCTCAAAATTCTTTATGAAGACGAGGACTTGATAGTCATCGATAAGCCCGCCGGGATGGTCGTCCATCCGGGCGCAGGCGTAGAGTCGGGCACTCTGGTAAATGCGCTCGTCTATCATTTCAATGAGCTTTCGGAAAAAGCGGGCCGCGTGCGACCGGGCATAGTTCATCGCATAGACAAAGAGACTTCCGGGCTGCTCGTCGTCGCGAAAAATGACCTGGCGCACGAACGTCTTTCGGACCAGTTTCGCGACCGCCTCGTCTTCAAGCTCTATGTGGCGCTCTGTTATGGAAGGATGTCTCAGGAGCGGGGCGAGATCGAAGCGCGCATAGGCCGCAGCCCGCACAATCGAACGCGCATGGCCGTGCTCAGAGGCGGCGCGGGCCGCCCGGCGCATACTTTATTTGAAGTGGCGGATCGATTTCCTCAGTTCACGCTCCTCAAAGTGCAGATAAAAACCGGTCGCACACACCAAATCCGCGTTCACCTCGCCCACATAGGCCACCCCGTAGTAGGCGACGCGGCTTACGGCGGCGGGCGAGAAAACTCCATCTTCGACCCTCGAATAAAACATGTGGTAAAAGACCTGGGCCGCCACTTTTTGCACTCGGCCCAGATGGCCTTCGCTCATCCTCGGACGGGCGGGCGATTGGAGTTCGCCTCGCCCCTCCCGCCGGAGCTTGCTGCCTTCCTCGAAAAGTTGGGTTGAGTTTATTCTCCGGCCTGAGGAGCCGTTTTTTTCTGTGAGTTATAAAGACAGGCTGTTTACCCGCCCGGTATGAAATTAAAATGAAGGCTGTAGCCTTATCCGGTCAGCGAAAAGCCAGTAAACCTTGGGGGATTTATCGGTATCGGCGACCTTGACGGAGAAGGTTGCCAGGTGTTTCGGAAGATTGTGAATAACACAGTCGTCCAGTCTCTGGCTGTCTCTATTTACGAGTTGGCCTTGATGGTTATAAATATATAGATCGACGTCTGCGGATCCGTCACCCTTTATACTTACTCGCGTAACAACCAATCTTGCAACGATCTTCTTTTTCATCATTTTTACTCCCGGAACCGGCTAAAATCGATCCCCGCCGGTTCTCAACTTCGTGCCTACATCCCTTTATGGTAAATACGAAAAAACATTTCATCGCCAGCAGCGGCGACTGTAGATGGGTATTGCCGGCTATCAGCTTGCGCGAATGAGCAGCCTATGTTTATATTGCGGAGCGCGACCACATTATTTGTTCAAACAGGGATGTCGGAGTATACGGTTAACGGCTGAAGATCAATAAGCGATCTTCATTCTTTCCATATAATTCGGCTCCTTTCATCAATATAAATTTACTTCACGGGTGTTACTATGACGCTCAGAGTCGGACAGTGCTCAAAGGCAGTTCGGGCAACCTGTCGAAGGGCTCGACATATCCCGATCCTGCTCGCAATGGCTTCAATTTTGTCAGGCCCGTCAGCCCTGGCTTTACCCTGGAAGAGTGTCGGCGGAGCCCAGGCGGGCAAACCTGTGGACAGGAGGCGGGGTGCGGCTGAACGGGCTCAGGCTGAAGGCGCGAGGTTGAAGGCGCAGAAGAGTCAAAAGGGCTTGCTGGGGCCCTCGCTATGCCGCGCTGACCCAGCCCCGGCCCTTTAAGCTTGCGGAAATTCAAGAGCAGGTGCTCGACGCCGACACGTTGCTGTTGGAATACTCTCTGGGCGATGAACGCAGCTACCTGTGGGCGGTGGGTGACACGGTCTGACATCAGCAGCTACGTACTGCCCAAACGGGCTGAGATAGAGGCTGCGGCCCGGCGAGTTTACAACCTGCTGATTGCGCGCCAGCCCGTGCGCGGCGAAACAATCAAGCAGTATCAGGCGCGTGTGGCGAAGGCGTCCGAAGAATATTCGGCGCGGGCCGCCGAGTTGAGCCAGATGCTGCTCGGTCCTATCGCGGCACAACTGGGCAACAAGCGGCTGCTCGTAGTCTCAGAGGGGGCCTTGCAATACATCCCCTTTGCGGCGCTGCCTGTTCCGCAAGGCACCGGGTCGAATCAGAATAACAGTAACCCTGACGCGCATACGCCCCTGATAGTAGACCGCGAGGTGTTGAGCCTCCCGTCGGCTTCCGCTCTGATGGTGCTGCGGGCCGAGACGAGCGGGCGCAAGCCCGCGCCCAAGGCCATCGCGGTGCTGGCCGATCCTGTCTTTGACGAAGACGACCCGCGAGTCAAATTGACCGGCCCGCGCAGGAAGCGAGCAACCGCAATCGATTCGAGCGCCGTGAAACCGGCTCGAACAGTCAGGGATGTCGGAGCGATGGAGACAGGAGGGAGCCTGTCTCGGCTGCCATTTTCGCGCGAAGAGGCCGAAGCAATTCTCGCCATTACGTTGACAGATCAAGGCATGAAAGCGCTCGACTTTAATGCCAACCGAGCGCTGGCTACGAGCGGCGAGCTGGGCAAGTACCGCGTAGTCCATTTCGCCACGCACGGATTACTCAACAGCGAGCACCCTGAGCTATCCGGCATCGTTTTATCTCTGGTCGACGAACAAGGTCAGCCGCAGGACGGCTTCCTCGGGCTGCACGATATATACAACCTGGATCTGCCATCGGAACTGGTTGTGCTCAGCGCGTGCCGCACCGGTCTGGGCAAAGAGGTTAAAGGGGAAGGATTGATAGGGCTTACACGCGGCTTTATGTATGCGGGGGCCGCTCGTGTGGTGGCCAGTCTGTGGAAAGTGGATGATGACGCGACGGCAGAGTTTATGAAACGCTTTTACCAGGAGATGCTGGGCAAGGGGATGCGCCCGGCGGCGGCGCTGCGGGCGGCCCAGGTGGAAATGTGGAAGCAGAAACAGTGGAAGTCGCCTTACTACTGGGCAGCTTTCGTGTTACAGGGTGAGTGGAAGTGAAGGGATGGGTTTTATCACAGGAAGCTTTCGATAAATTGCTGGCCTGTCTACACCCCGACCGCGACCGCGCCGCCGAGAAGTATGAGATGACGCGGCAGAAGCTCATAACTTTTTTCGAAGTCAGAGGCTCTTTATCCCCGGAAGACCACGCCGATGAGACGATCAATCGAGTCGCCAGAAAACTTGAAGAAGGGAAGGAAATCTACGCGAGCGACGCTTTAATATATTTCTACGGCGTTGCCCGCAATGTTTTGAAGGAACACTGGGACCGGCCGGATCGAGATTCAACCCATATAGATGATCTCGCGCCCGGCAAAGGGCCATCCGAAGACCCAAAGGCTGCGAAGGAAGAAGAGGCTGCCCGCATCGTGTTAGAACGGCGACTCGAATGCCTGGAGAAATGCTTGCAAAAGCTCCCGCGAGAAGCGCGTGAACTTATCACCGATTATTATCATGGCGACAAAGGAATAAAGGTAAAAAACAGGAGCAGTCTGGCTGAGAAGCTGGGGATGCCCCTGAACGCATTGAGGATTAAAGCCTGTCGCGTCAGGGCGAAACTGGAAGAGTGCGTAAACGCTTGCCTTAAAGAACTTGCGGAGAACTGAAATGTATTTCAAATTTTCCCATTAATACTTGAAAGGAGGGGATAACGTTTTGAAGCCAACTGCCGGAAATGAAAAACAGATACGCCAATATTTACTTGGAAAGCTATCAGAAGAGCAGCAAGACCGATTTGAAGAACAATATTTTGCCGATGACAACTTATTTCAAGAAATACAAGTGCTTAGAGACGAATTAATAGACGATTATCTGAAGGGCGAGCTTTCCGGGCAGGAGCGTCGGCTGTTTGAGAGCCATTTTCTAGCCTCGCCGAGCCATAGACAAAAAGTAGAATTCGCCAGGGCGTTCGCGCAAACATTATCCGATACCTACGATGGCGAGCGCGTTCCTACCCGCACACAGGAACGGTCATGGTGGCAGTCGCTGTTTGATCTTTTAGGAGGAAACAGCCGCACGTTCGCGCTTGCAGCCGCTACGGTACTCGTAGCGATTGGCGGGATGTGGTTAATGTTCGCCACACAGAATCGTGTCAATCAGGCTGTGCCCGAACAGATCGCACAAGTTCAAACCGCTGAGCCGTCGCCGGATACCGGCAGCAGACCGCCCTCCGATACGCCTCGGGAACAAGCACAAGATAAGAACAGGCAAGAGTTATACACGCCGGAGCCGCCCGCCCCGCAACCCGAGCCGAAGCGCGCTCAACAGGTTGTCTCGTTCGCGCTTGCGGCCAACCTCGTCAGGGACGACGCGACTAAGAAATTAATCGTCCCGCAAACAGCCGGCACCGTAGAATTACAGCTCCCTCTAGAGGGCGACGATTACAAGAGCTATCGAGCCGTATTGGGGACCGTAGAAGGCAAACAGGTCTTGAATCAAGCCGCGCTTAAGCCGCAAAAGAGCGCCTCCGGGAATGCCATTGTCTTGAGAGTGCCTGCAAAACTACTGGGCGACAATGACTATATATTGCGCCTGAGCGGAGGCGACGCGGAAGGCGGTTTTGAGGACATCAGCAAATATTATTTCCGTGTAGTCAGAAGGTAATCTAATCCAGGCTCCCGGCGAAAAAAGCTTTCACATCCGTGCCCGCCTAATGACTCTCTCAACAGATTGTTCATGCGCATTCGTTGACACCCTTTCTACTGAGCCAATATAATCTTTATTGGCAGAAGCATCGTCGGATAATACCCGTTGCATCAGACCCACATGCCGGAGGTTCCCTGAAAGAGATGAAGCGATTAATCTCGGCTGCACTTTTAAGTATTACTGTCGTCGTGTTTGCGACTGCGCCTGTGATAGCGCAGAAGCCTGTTGAAAAACCGAAGGCGCAGACGCGGCAAGACGATACGAAGATCGGCGTCACCACAGTCCGTCTGCCGATAACCGTAAAAGAGAAGGACCAGTTCGTCACGGGCCTCGTCGAAGGGAATTTCGAGGTCTATGAGGACAACAAGAGGCAGAAGATAGACAAGTTCATCTCGCCCAGCCAGTTGCCCTTGAACATCGCGGTCTTGATGGACACAAGCAACAGCGTGAAGCTGAAGCTGCCGTTTGAAAAAGACGCCGCCGAAGACTTCGTCGCTACGGTCACGACCTATCGCCGCAGCGACCAGGTATTGTTTGCGACTTTCGATTCTGAAGTAGAGCTTCACCAGGACTTCACCGACGCGCAGGAGCCGTTGATACGCGCGATACGCAAGGTCAAAGCGGGCGGCTACACGCGGCTTTACGACGGCGTTTATCGCGTGATCGAAGAGAAGATGGCTAACCTCCAGGGGTCGGAGGCGCGGCGCATCATAGTGATTCTTTCGGACGGCGAAGACACGGCGAGCGAGAGAAAGTTGAAAGAAGCAATCGAGATGGCTCAGCGCTACGACGTGACGATCTTTGGCATCAGCACGAAAAACTTTAAAGGCGTCACGGCCGGCACAAACGATTCGGAAGACGATAAAGAGTTGCGCAGGTTGTGTGAAGAGACGGGCGGCCAGGTCTTCTTGCCTTCGCAAAAAATAGAGTTGTTTCGAGCCTTCAGTCAGGTGGCGAAGGATTTACGACAAGAGTACGTGATCTTTTACACGCCGCAGAATCAAGAAAAGACCGGCAAGCGCCGCGAGATCAAAGTCAAACTGGTCAGAGGAGCCGAAGGGCGACTCTATCACAAGCAGGGATACGTCTATTAATCAGTCCTGAGTGCAGAGTAAAAGCCCCTTCTACTGAGCACTCGGCACTAAGAAAGATTCGGGGCTATTTATGAAGATAGTAATAGCGATAATTGCGCTCGCCGCTATTCTCGTTCCGGCCAGCGCCGGGCAAAAGAGTAAGCCCGGGCAGAAGAGTTCTCCGACTCAGTCGAAGCCGCAAGACAAGCAAGCGCCTAAGGACGATATAGCCGAAGGCGACGAGGCGGTGCGGCTCGGAACAGACCTGGTCAACCTGCTTTTCAGCGCCGTGGATCGCAACAACCGCGTAGTCGGCGACATTCGCCAGGAAGAGATCACCGTGCTGGAAGATGGCCGACCGCAACAGCTATTCACTTTCAAGCGCGAATCGACGCTGCCTATAAACATAGCCATACTCATGGATTTGTCGGGCAGCCAGGAGTACACATTCCCGCAAGAGAAGATGGCCGCCAGCCAGTTTCTTCGCTCCGTGATACGTCCGGGAAAAGATTCCGCCGCGATATTGACGTTTCAAGACGACGTTGATCTGGCGCAGGGGCTTACGTCGAAAATCGACAGCCTCAACCGCGCGCTCGATTCCGTCCAGTACTCGCGCCGCTTCGGCAACACCAGCACGCGCCGGCAGGCCACCGCGCTTTACGACGCGATTTATATAACTGCCGACGAAGTGCTGGCGCGCGACCCTTACCGCAGCACGATGACCGACGAAGGGGTGACGCGGCGGGCAATAATTCTTTTGACCGACGGCGTAGATAATGCCAGCAGCCGAAAGCTCGACGAAGCCATTGATCGCGCGTGGCGGTCGGGCGCAGTCATATACGCCATAGGCATAGGCGACCGGTTCCGTTTCGAGGGCGTCCGCGAAGACGTGCTCCGGCAAATGTCGGAAGCGACGGGCGGGCGGGCTTATTTCCCTCACGGGCCGGATGATTTGATGGAAGACTTTCGCCAGATAGAAAACGAATTGCGCAGTCAGTATCTGGTGGCTTACTCGCCGTCGAACACGGCGCGCGACGGCTCGTTCCGCCGCATTGAGGTGCAGATTGCCGGGCGCAACGACGTGCGAGTCGTTCACCGTCGCGGGTACTACGCGCCAATGGAAGACATGAAAAAATGAAGTACATCAATTTTTATATCGTAGCAGCATTCTTGATAATCACTCTCACACTCTCGCCCGCTCGCCGGGTGAGCGCGGCGTATTCTCAGGAGAAGCCGCCCGCCCCGCAGCAGCAGAAAGACGATAAGAACAAAAAGCCTGCCGAAGGCGAAGGCCAAAAAGAGGACGACCAGGAGATCAAACTCGGCGCGCAGCTTGTCACCGTGCCGTTCAACGTGACGGACAAGAAGAACCGTTACATCAACGACCTGGCGAAAGAAGAGATAGATCTGTCGGAAGACGGAAAGGCGCAGCAGCTATTTTCCTTCGAGCGTCAAACAGATCTGCCGATCACCATAGCGATGTTGATAGACATATCGGGCAGCCAGGAATACACACTGCCTTATGAAAAAGCCGCCGGGCAGCGATTCTTTCGCAAGGTGCTGCGGCCCAACAAAGACATTGCCGCAGTCGTCACCTTCGAGCACGAGTCGGTCCTGGTGCAAGACCTTACGTCGAATATAGACAAACTGCACAACGCGATTGACGATGTGAGGATCGGCGCGACTAACGTATTGACGGGCACCGTCGGCGGCACCCCGCCGATAATCAATTCGGGCGCGGGCTCGACATCGATGTATGACTCGATCTATTCGGTCTCTTCGGATTTGCTCAGACGCGAAGCGGGCCGCCGCGTGATAATTCTGATTACCGACGGCCACGACACTTCGAGCCGCGTAAAGCTGCGCGACGCGATAGAGCGCACCTGGCGCAACGAGATCATAGTCTATTCGATAGGCATAGGCGATCCGAGCTACGGCGTCAATTCGGGCGAGCTTAAGAAGGTCGCAGCCGAGACGGGCGGGCGGGCATTTTTCCCGCGCAGCGAAGAAGACCTCGACAAGGCATTCGCGCTGATAGACGAAGATTTGCGCTCGCAATACATAGCCACTTACGGCTCATCGAACGAAGCGCGCGACGGTTCGTTCCGCACCATTCAACTCAAAGTGAAGACCCGCAAAGACCTGACCGTGCGCCACCGTCGCGGGTACTTCGCGCCCAAGGAGTAGAGAATTTAAAAACTCAAATTTGAGTTTTTAAATTCTCCCTATAACCGATAACAACCGGCCCACGCTTGATGGTTGATTGCGGCCTTCGCAGCGGTAAGAGAAGAAAAGATCGTTTTGATGCATCGTGCAGTAATCGGCGACGTGTATGCGGTCTTCTGTGAAACCGCAGAAGGCTAGTTGCTGTATGTTCGCCGCGCGAATGTCGAGGTGAGCTTTGCCGCCCTCTTTGAAATTCACCAGCAGGTTCTTCCAATAGCCAAACTCTTTTTTGTAACGCTCGATCACGTCTGTGCCCACTTCATAACAGTCGGCGCAAGCCGCAGGCCCAAGCGCGGCAATACACGTTCGCGGATTGACGCCGTGCGACATCATAAGATCGGCTATGGTTCGCTCGGTAATCCGACCGGCTGTCCCGCGCCAACCCGCGTGAATCGCGGCCACAGTACCCGTGGCAGTGTCGGCTATCAACACCGGCAGGCAATCGGCTGTCTGTATGGCGAGCAGCACGTTTGACATCTTTGTCGTCATCGCATCGCAATCGGGCTGCGGCCCGCGAATCTGATCCGTTGAATCTATCGCGCATCGCTCGGTCGAATGCGTCTGCCGCGCAGTTACTATAGTTGCCCGTTGGGCGCCGAGCGCGGACAGAAAACGACGGCGGTTTTCGGCGACGCTCTCACGAGCATCGCCTTTGAAGTAAGCAAGATTTAACGCGTCTTTCGGAAAAGAGCTTACGCCGCCCAGCCGCGTGCTGAAGGCGTTTGTAAAACCCGCTTGCTCCAACGGCTCGCACACCAGGTATGAAACGCGCGCGCGCGCGGTCGGAGTGTCTACATCGCGCTCGCGCATCACGAACGCCGCTTCGGTCAGGGACTCTTTTATCGCTTCGTCCATATTGACTTCAATGCTAGCGAGAGTCGCGGTTGTGATGCAAGAGGAGGTTTTGCTCCGGTTGACACCTCTCGCCGCCGCCGTCTACGCTAATGTTTTATCACAGGAAGGTAAAAGGTAACCTGAGATGCTCGATATTAATTTCGTCCGCGCAAATCTCGATACGGTTAAAACCCGGCTGGCCGAGCGCGGCTTTCCGCTAGAAACACTCGACCGCTTTATAGAGCTTGACGAGCGCCGCCGCACGCTCATAAGCAAGCGTGATGATTTGAAGGCTACGCGCAACCGCGAAAGCCAGGAGATAGGCAAGCTGATGAAGTCCGGCCAGAAGGAAGAAGCCGAGTCGCGCCGCGTCGCCGTGCGCGAGATCGGCGATCAGATAGCGGCAGCCGAAGCTGAGCTTGCAACGGTAGAGGATGAATTGAGCGAGCTTATGACCGCACTGCCCAACCTGCCTCACGAGAGCGTTCCCGTAGGCGCGGACGAGTTTGCAAACCAGGAAGTCAGGCGATGGGGGACGCCGCCGGAATTTGATTTCGAACCGCAAGACCATCTCGACCTCGGCGCGCGGCTCGGGATACTCGACATGGAGCGCGCGGCCAAGATCGCGGGCGCGAGGTTTTCGATACTCAGCGGCGCGGGCGCGCGGCTTGAGCGAGGGCTGATAAATTTCTGCCTCGATTTGCAAACGCGGAGGCATGGCTACAGAGAGGTTGTGCCGCCGTTCATCGTCAATGACCGGACGCTTTTCGGCACGGGCCAGTTGCCGAAGTTTGAAGGCGATCTTTTCAAGCTCAACGACGAGCGCAACCTCTATTTGATACCGACAGCCGAAGTGCCTCTAACGAACATCTACGCGGGCGAGATAATTGACGGCGCGCAGTTGCCGATCAAGATGACTGCTTACACTCCCTGCTTCCGCTCGGAAGCCGGAAGCTACGGCAAGGACACGCGCGGACTCATACGCCAGCACCAATTCGATAAAGTCGAGCTGGTCAAGCTCACAAGGCCAGAAGATTCTTACCAGGAGCTTGAATCGCTCACGCGCGACGCCGAAGCTGTGCTTGAAGCACTCGGCCTGGCCTATCGCACGGTGGCCCTGGCGACCGGCGATATGGGGTTCTCGGCGGCGAAGACCTACGACATAGAGGTATGGCTCCCAAGCCAGAATACTTATCGCGAGATTTCGTCCTGCTCGAACTGCGAAGAGTTTCAAGCGCGGCGGGCGCAGATACGTTTTCGACGCGAGCAGAAATCGAAACCCGAATTTGTGCATACGCTGAACGGGTCGGGGCTGGCGATCGGGCGCACGTGGCTCGCGATACTTGAGAACTATCAACAAGCAGACGGCTCGATCATTGTTCCGGAAGTGTTGCGCCCTTACCTGGACGGGATGGAGAGAATAATTTGAAATCCAAATTTCAAATTTGAGATTTTAAGGAAAGAAAGCGGGGCCTTCACGCGACAGTTCCGGTGCCATATGAGAGGGTTCTGACTCGGTTTTTGCGCGGGCTTCAGGGTTATGCCATCAGCCGCTCGGAGGGTGAGGCCCGGAGCGGTGAGTGGTAGACGGCAATCTGTAGACCCGCGCGTTTTCCGGCACTGCGCGTGAAAGCCCCGTAAGAGAGCACCATCAGGCGTCTCAAGCTTCCGGCGATCTATATCGCAATGGTTATGCCACGCATAGACTCTCTCTCAAATGGCGCGTATCAAACGACTTTTTTGCAGAGGCGAATATGGGCGATAATTAAGGGCTTCAGTTTGACCTTACTGAGGCGACCGGTTTGTTTTGATTTGACCGATTCTTATCGAGAGGTCGAAAAAACGGCAATGATGCGCGAGTCGGACTGCGGGATCGGATGAATCTCGACTCTTTTATCATTTCCTGAAACGTCGGCAATCCTGACTGCGAGGTCGCGCATTGAATAAAGCATCAGCCGCTGCTCGGCGTCGAGACGGGCGACAAGAGGTTGTATCATCTCTTCGGCGCGATCCAGCGCGCGGCTCGTCAGAAGGTCATAAGCGGACCAGTCGAACTCTTCAAGCCTCGCGCGGGCTACCTTGAAATTTTTCAGCTTCATCCGGTCAGCGGCTTCGTTAAGAAAGGTTGCTTTCTTTTGATTAGCCTCAAGCGCGGTGATTTGTACTTCGGGCCGAAGTGTAGCCAGGACGATGCCGGGGAAGCCTGCGCCGCTGCCTATGTCGAGCGCCGTGCTCGCATCACCCATGAAGCGGCCTCCGAAAAGCGACTCTCCGTAGTGAAGTCGAGCCGCTTCGACAGGCTCAACTATGCGAGTCAAGTTGATTCGCCGATTCCACCGGCTTAACATCTCGTAATGCGTAACGAGACTGTCGAATTGTGATGCAGACAGAGGAGGAATGTCGAAGCCGGTCAAGGACCCGGAGAGCGAATTTCTAAAAAGCTCGATTTGATTATCGGTCATGCGAGACAATTTCCGGTCTTCCGAGTTTGTTTGCGCCGCGCCTCTATCATTAGAATATGGCTGTGGGCGAAATACAATTCGGGTTGTGACACTCTGCATATAAGGGAGCGAGCTTGGCAATAAAAGCAATATCTTTCGATTTCTGGAGCACGTTATTCACAGAGCAGCCGGGCGGGTACACGCTCTACCAGCAGAGCCGCCGCCACCTGCTCAGAGAGGCAATAGGCGCGTTAGGCGATTTCACCGACGACCAGCTGGACCACGCCTGCTTGCTTGAAGCCGAGCTTCATTACCAGGTCTGGCGCGAGGAGCACCGCACGATTCATACCGCGGAGCGAGTCGGGAAGATACTCACTCACATCGAGGTCTGTTTGCCCGATGACGTTTTAGCGTCGCTCGTGGAAGCATACGAAGAGGGAATACTTGAGCGCCCGCCTGTTTTGATCCCCGGCGTGCGTGAAGCTATCGATAAGCTTGGACGCAATTACCGGCTCGGCATTATTTCCGACGTGGGCTTTTCACCGGGCCGGGTGCTGAAAGAGATACTTCAGCGCGAAGGGCTGCTTGAGGCTTTTGACTCGCTGGTCTTTTCGGATGAAGCGGGCCGCTCAAAGCCTCACCGTTCAGTCTTCGAGCGCACGGCTCGCGCGCTCGCGTCAGACCCGCGCGAGATGGTTCATATAGGCGATCTTGAATACACCGACATAGTGGGCGCGAAAAACGCGGGCTACCACGCGATACGCTTTACAGGTATAACGCCTATCGAGGAAGATGAGACCACTGTGGCCGACCGGGTGACGGCAGATTTTACCGAGGTGCCGCGACTCATCGAAGAACTGGCAGGAGGTAGCAGATGAAGCTGTTGAGTTTGCAAGAAGCGGAAAGGGCCACTGATATTGACATCAAGATGCTGGCAGTGCGCTCGTCGCGCTACCGCGTGTTCGGCTCTTCGGAACGGATACCGGTGGAAGATATGGCCGTCATAGACCTGCGCGGCGCGGCGGAACCTGCGGATTTTGCCGAGCGATTTCAGGTGCTGGAGCGCCACCCCATCGCGGCTATAATGCTCGTGCGAAAACTGAGCTAATTTCTTTGGAGTGCGACGACTTGTGATACTGCTGGCGAATTCATTTACCGGCTGCTAAGTCCTTTAGGCTCAGTGAGCCTTTCAAATCGTAAAGCCAATAAGTTCTTTAGAATCGAATTCGCCAGCAGTATCACTTGTCGCCGCACTCCAAAAGCAACCCTTGCTAGATGCTGCCTTCGATTGCTTCGCGTTTGAGTTTCTGTATCAGGCCCGCGGCTTCTTGTTGAGTAAGATCATCGCGCGATTCCTTGCCGGTCATCTCAACCAGAACCCTTCTTTGAGCGCGACGGTCCCCCGGTTTCATGCTTTCAAGCAGGTTGAGTATAGTCTGTTTCTGGTCGTCGGACGCAGGTTGATCGGCTTTCGCTGATTGTTCCGCAGCGCTGCTCTGTTTCGCGGGCGGCGTTGCAGATTGTTTATCGCGAGCGGGCGCGGGCTCGCGAGTCATTCGCGCGGTTTTTTCCATCTCTTCACGGCTGGCGATGCCGCGCTTCACCTCAAATCCTGCCATGGCCAGCGCACGGCCTATAGAACTAGTTTCGCATACTTCTATATAGCTGGTGCGTTGAACGTAGCCTTCGGACTTAAATTCGTAAGCATGCCCGGTCGCGGCCGGCATCGCATCATCAGGATTGCGGTAGACTTCGGCCCGCATCAATATGAACCCGCGCTCCGCGTCGTGCTCGACTATGTGAGTAATCAATCGCCCCTCGGGGTAACGTTCATAGAATCGCTCTATGCGCTCGGCTACGGTGACGTAATCTTGAATCGGGTTTCCTCTCGCTGGCGCTTGCTGTGGCAAGGTCTACCTCCTATGCAAAAACTGTTATTCCCACTCGATAGTTGAAGGCGGCTTCGAGCTGATGTCGTAAACGACGCGATTGATGCCGCGCACCTCGCTTATGATTCGAGACGAAATGCGTTGAAGGACTTCATACGGGAGCCGCGCCCAATCGGCTGTCATGCCGTCTACCGATTCGACCGCGCGAATCGCCACGGCGTTATCATAAGTGCGATTGTCGCCCATCACGCCGACGGTCGAGACGGGCAACAACACCGCAAAAGACTGCCATACTTTGTCGTAAAGATCGGCGCGTCGCATCTCTTCTATCACTACCCGGTCGGCTTCTTGCAGCAACGCCACGCGGTCGGCGGTCACTTCTCCGAGTATGCGGACCGCAAGCCCCGGCCCCGGAAACGGCTGGCGGCCAATGATCTCCTCCGGCAACCCAAGCTCACGCCCGACGCGCCGCACCTCGTCTTTGAACAGCTCGCGCAGCGGCTCGATGAGCTTCAAGTGCATCTTTTCCGGAAGCCCCCCGACGTTGTGATGAGATTTGATGACCGCCGACGGGCCTTTGACCGATACCGATTCGATCACGTCCGGGTAGAGCGTCCCCTGAACTAGATAATCGACTTCACCGAGCTTGCGCGCCTCTTCCTGAAAAACTTCTATGAACTCGTTGCCGATGATTTTGCGCTTGCGCTCAGGATCGGACACGCCCGCAAGGCGTGTCAAAAACCGCTCGCCCGCCGCAACGCCTATGACGTTGAGGTCCATCTCGCGGTAGGCTTCGAGCACTTCTTCAAACTCGTTTTTGCGAAGCAGCCCCGTGTCTACGAATATACAGGTCTGCCGGTCGCCGATTGCGCGAGCCACCAGCGCCGCCGCAACCGAAGAATCGACTCCGCCCGATAACCCACAAACCGCCCGCCCGCCGCCCACGCGCTGGCGAATCTCTTCGATAGTCGTGTCGATAAAAGACCGAGTGGTCCAGTCGCAGTTGAGTCCGCAGACGTTGACCAGAAAATTGCGGAGTATCTCTTTGCCCTGCGGCGTGTGCGCGACTTCGGGGTGAAACTGCACGCCGTAAAGCGCGCGGTCGTTGTTTTCGACCGCGCCTATTGCCGCGTCGGTCGCGGCGGTGATGCGAAAGCCTTCGGGCGGGCGGCTCACGTAATCGCCGTGACTCATCCACACTTTCACGGGTGTCTCAACACCGGCGAGCAATCGGCTATCTGCTACAGCTTCGATCTCTGCAAACCCGTACTCGCGCCGCGCCGAAGGCTTGACCTCGCCTCCGAGGAAATAAGCGAGCAACTGCACTCCGTAACAGATTCCTAACACGGGCACGCCCATCTCGATAACAGCAGGGTCAGGGTGTGGCGCTCCTTCGTCATAAACCGACGAGGGTCCGCCTGAAAGGATGATCGCGCGCGGGTTCTTGCGCATTATCTCTTCGACGGGAGTGTTGAACGGGATAATTTCGGAATAGACGCCAAGCTCGCGCACTCGCCGTGCTATAAGCTGCGTGTATTGTCCGCCGAAATCGAGGATGATTACAGTCTCGTGATCGTGGGCCATAACTTGAAAAAGAATTATACGGAGACAGCCGCAAAAGTGTAAAGCAAGCCAAATAAATCCTAAGACCTGAGTAGAGTCTATTAATTCTCACCTTCTAAGAATCAATAGACCCTGGCACTATTCTCAGGATGGTTGACTTTTGATCTGCTCGGCGGTTTAGTATCTCGATGCTTTTGCGCCTGAAATCAGGCCGGATATTCATCTGGGTTTCGGCTGCCGCTTTGATCGCCGCCGCCGCCATCAGGTATTTCACACAACCTACGTTCTGGCTTGATGAAGCTTTCGTTGCCGTCTCGCTTAAAGACCCGTCGACTGCCGTTATCTTTGCCCCGCTCGAATACGGACAATATTTCCCGCGCTTATACCTGGCAGCCATCGCCGCTCTCAGAGAAACGTTCGGCTATCACATCTGGGTGTTGAGGCTGCTGCCCTGGTTGAGCTTTACCGCAGCCACTCTATTTTGGGCGCGTCTGCTGGTTAAAAGATCGCAGCCGTTTGCAGCGGCGGGCCTGTTTGCCGCCGGGCTTCTTGCAGGCTCAATCTTCTGGTTAGATCAGGCGATACAACTCAAGCAATACACGTTCGACGTATTGCTTGCCCTGGTCCCGTTTCTGATTGGTGATGCGCTGTTGGAAAAAATGCTTGCGGAAGGCAAGCGCAAGCCGCTGCTGGTCGTGCTTGCTTTGCCGATTCTATTCTCTTACACCTATCCGATGGCCCTGGGCGCGCGCTTGATTGGATGGTATCTCTATCAAGGGCGAACGCGAGGCTGGCGTCTCAGCAAATCTGCGCTCTTTATTCTGGCCGCCGTGTCTCTGTTGGCAATGATGAGCGTCTGGGCTACGGATTACAGGTTCAATTTCAAAGACAGCGCTTCATATTATTCGTACTGGGATGAGTGCATACTTCGCTCGCGCGTGAAGCATGGCTTTTCCGAGACGACGCGCTTGATCACAAAATTCTTGTGGGGCTGGCACGGTCGCCAACCTCTCGTGACGGCGGTAGTAGCGCCGCTCCAAGTGATAGGCGTCTATTCGGTCATATGGCGATTGAAAAACCGGCATCGAGATGATTATTCATGGGGCTCGCTCGCTCGGGTCAGTAGTCTTGATCGGCGGAGTTTTGCTGGCAAGCTTGCTAGTGAATTATCCGACCTGCGCGGGCCGCGTAACGCTTTTTGCTCAAATCCATCTGCAAATCCTGGCCGTCGAGGGCGCGCTGTTCGTCCTTACTCGTTGGAACCGGAATAAAGCCGTTGCTGTGGTTTTTTACATTCTCATAGGCGTGCTCCTGTTTCATTCAATCAGAGAACTCGGAAGATTCGCGCGCGCAGAGCCTGAAGAAAATCTTCGCCCGGTTATAGCGCAAATAAATTCCGAAGCAGCAAACGCGGTCTGGGTCCATCCTTGCTCCGTAGCACAGGTGCGTAGCTTGCCTGAGCCGCTGCCCGTAAGCGAAGTGCTGCTCGGCTCTGAAAAAAAAGCGCCGCCGCGCGGCCAAAGAATCTGGGTTCTCTGGAGCCACCTGGGCGAAGAGTCTTGCCGCACGCGTCTGGAGCAGCTTCAAGAGCAAGCAGTATTTTGGGAAACCGTTCACACGGGGCCGGGCCGGGGGCTGGCGCTGGCCGAGTTTGAAATCAAACCCGAAAGGCAGAAGGAGCATTGACTCGCGCTCGGAATTTGGGCTGGTTGACTTTCTTGCGACCCGCCGTTTAGTATTTGCTCGCCTGTATTCCGGTTTTGAGAACTTATTATTCGGATGAAGATTTCTGTAGTCATACCCGTTTACAACGAAGCGGCAACCATCGCCGAGCTGATAGGCCGCGTACAATCCGTAGACCTGCCGAAAGAGATAATCGTAGTTGATGACGGCTCGACCGACGGGACCAGAGACGTGCTTGAAAATCTCGAATGCCAGCAAGACAATCTGCGCATCTTTCTCCAGCCGATGAATCGCGGCAAGGGCGCGGCGCTCAGGCGCGGATTTGAGCACGCGACCGGAGATTTCGTTCTGGTCCAGGATGCCGATCTTGAATACGACCCGGCAGATTACCCGGTGCTGCTCAAACCGCTGGTCGATGGCAAGGCCGATGTTGTTTATGGCTCCAGGTTTCTGACGACGAAAGAACACCGCGTCCTTTTCTTCTGGCACTCGGTAGGCAACCGGCTGCTCACGCTCATTTCAAATATGTTCACAAACTTGAACCTGACCGATATGGAGACGGGCTACAAGGTCTTCCGCCGCGACGTGATCCAGGCAATAAAGCTTGAGCAGAATCGTTTCGGGTTCGAGCCTGAAGTGACGGTCAAAATCGCCCGCATGAAACTGCGCATCTACGAGGTCGGCATATCTTATTACGGGCGCACCTACGAGGAAGGGAAGAAGATCGGATGGAAAGACGGCGTCAAGGCGCTCTGGTGCATAATAAAATATTCGATCAAAAGACATAAGTATAACTACAAGCCCGGCGAGCAGACACTATCCCCACACATCACCCCTCAGCCTTCTCAAAACAACATGCGTTCTTAGACTGGTTTTCAATTGAATGTACCGTATTCGAGGGACATCTCACCGCCGCAGACACAGAGAGCACATATGGCCGATGATGTGCTTCGCACGCGGCGGGGGCGCAGAGAGTACGCTTTTCTCTGCGCCCGCTTTGCGTCCTCTGTGTCTGCGGCGGTGAATCTTCTTTCATTTGCAACGTCGCGCCCACGCGATAAAATCAAAGTAGATGCTTATGAAAACTCGAAAAAAAAGCTCTTTCATTGCGGTCGTGGTTTGCTTCTCTTTAATATCCCTTAGCTCCGTTAGCACGGGCCGGCAATATCAGCCCGCAACGATTACGGCTCAGAGCGCGGCGTCCATCCGGCGCGCGCCTTTTTTAGGGACTGACACGGTCTATGCCGACAGCCCGCATGTTTTGATCGATGGATGGCAGAACAAAGCGAACGGCGACTTGTTGGCCGACGCGTTGCGCTCGGCGGGCGTGCGCAGCATAAGGTTCAACTTCGCGGGCATCTATAGCCCGCGCGGCCCCGAGGCGACCGCCCGCATCAAGGCGGAAAACAAGACTACGAACCAGTACCCCTGGTTTCCATTCGATGATTTTGCCGACTACATCGCCGCGCACGATTTCACAACTGTCCTGGGAGTCAACGTCGAAGAAGGGTCTGAGGTCGCCAGAGAAGTTGTGCGGAAATTAATTGATCGTGCAGGCAAATCAAAGCTCGTTGCCGTAGAGCTTTCAAACGAACCCTGGCTCAATCACAGACCGTGGATGCCCGAAGAGTACGCCGCGCGCGCAGCCGACGTTATCGAGGGCTTAACCCCTTTGGGAGTCCGGTTCGCGCTGCCGCTCACGGTAGGGAACGATAACAACACGCCGACGAAGCTTTCAGACAACCAGTGGAACACGCGAATGCTCAAAGCCATTTCGACGCGCATCGATCTTAAAAACAGGACCGACATATACGGCGTGCTGCACCTTTACTCGGGCGGCGTTCGCGCTGGGACCGTTGATCAATTCAATAAGACCGTACGCCCTTTCGCGCCACGCATGCGCTACCTCGTGACCGAGTTCAACATCAGGCTCGGCCTCCAGGGCAACCCGCATCTCACGAACGAGTACGCGATGGAGTTTGCGCGCAAGCTCGCAGACGTTATGGCCGCGCCTGACATCGAAGCCATGTACGTTCACGCGGTCCCGTATCATTCGATTGTCTACTGGGCCAACGGCAGAAGAATAGCGACCGTATCGCGCCAGCGGGATGCGAGGCTCACGGGCGAAGCCATGTCGCGCGGCTGGCACCTGACGCCCGCCGGAAAAGTTTATGATCTTTACTCAAGGCTCGCGTGGAACGGCGAGGTGATCTCTTTTCGCGGCGGCAATCAAAGCTACTGGGCGGTAAAAGCTAACGATGGCCGCACGATAGTAACCATACTCAATGACGGCGGCAAGCCGACTAAAAAGAAGATGACAATCGCCGGGCGCGAGATGACCTTCACCGCTCCGCCTTACTCAATCGTTTGCTACGACCAGAACGGCCAGGAGATAGAAAAGCTCATTCTTGAGAGATGAGAGCTGAAAAGTATTTGAAATTTGAGATTTCAAATCCGGAGGCTTTGCACAAAAAGTCGGGTAAAAGAGTCCCGTCAGGGACGAGATGTTTAGGGCAATAAGATCGTTTTACCAATCAAGCCCCGCCAGGGGCGATATGTCAAACATTTCGCTCCTGACGGAGCTTGTTTGATTTATAGAAACATCTACTACAAACATCTCGCTCTCTTTTTGTGCGAATTCAAATCCAGAGATCAAGCCCGCCGCCGAAATTTTTTTCATCCCTCATCCCTCATCTTTCATCCTTTTCCTTGTCACCTTCGCGGGCTGTCTGTAAAAATAGACATGGCCGCTTGAAGCTTGTCATCGCTTTCGCTTAGAGCTTGCCGGTTAGCAGGACCGGTCTAAGGATGGGCTGATAGCGACTCAGGTAATTTGGTCCTTTATAGTTGAACCGGATGGGCCACTCGACAGCAGTAAGAACCACTGATCGACCAGGAGCATATTGGGCCATACTGCTCTGCTTCCTCGCGTCGGGCATAAGCGGGCTTGTCTACCAGGTAGTCTGGGTTCGAGAGCTTGTGCTTGTGTTTGGCGCGACCACCTTCGCTGTCAGCACTGTGCTGACGGCGTTTATGGGCGGGCTGGCTTTAGGCAGCTTTTACTTCGGCCGCCGGTCGGAGCGCGTTGACCGCCCTTTAAGGCTTTACGGGCTGATCGAGATAGGCATAGGCGTCTACGGGCTTGCCGTCCCGTTCATCTTCGCTTTGCTGCCGGACCTCTATCAACCCTTCTGGGACCGGCTTCATCTTTCATTCTTCGCAATCAGCATCGTCAGATTCATATTCGCGGCGCTTGTCTTGATAGTGCCGACTGCGCTGATGGGCGCGACCTTGCCCGTGCTGTCCAGCTATTACGCGCGCGACCGCAGGCGCATAGGCCTGCATGTAGGATCGCTCTATGCGCTTAACACGCTCGGCGCTGTGATGGGCGCGGCTGCGACGGGGTTCGTGCTGATACCAGCTTTTGGAATGCGCGCCACGACGGCCACAGCCGCCGCGATAAATATCATGCTCGGTCTGGTAGCCCTGGCTTTCGCCCGCAAATATGAAACGGACACGGATACGTTGGGCGACCGAAGCGGATATACGCCTGCCGACAAGGTCTCGCCCAGGCGGCGTATCATCGCGCGCTTGCGCGAGCGCCGCTACCGCATGCTCGGCTCGCTGTTCCCCTTCTTCACTTTTCGCGATAAGACCGAAAGCACAGAAAGCTCGGCGGCTCCAAAAATGAAGGAGCGCAAGAGCGGGAGAAAGATTGTCTCGCACGCGCCTAAAGAGGCGTTGAGCCGAAACGCATTGATACTGGTGCTGGTAGCTTTCGGCGTGAGCGGGTTCATCGCGCTGTCGTATGAAGTGATCTGGAGCCGCGTGCTCGCGCTGATAATCGGCTCGTCCGTTTATGCCTTCAGCATCATGCTGACGACTTTTTTGATAGGGCTTGCCGCCGGAGCATCGCTCGCCTCGCGCTTTGTAGATCGGATCAAAAGGCCCGTGCTTGCCTTCGCGCTGATCGAAATCGGCGTGGGGATTACGTCGCTCATGGGCGCGTACATGCTTAACGACCTGCCTTACGTTTTTATACAGCTCTATCGCTGGCTTGAATCGACTTCCTTCGGCGTTTTGCTCTTCGCGCGATTTCTGGTCGCGATGTTTGTGATGATCGTGCCGACGCTGCTGCTGGGAGCCTTATTCCCGCTGGTCGTGCGGATAGTCTCGCGCTCGCGCGAGCGGGCTACGGGGCGCATGGTCGGCGACGTTTACGCAGCGAATACGCTTGGCGCGATCGCGGGCTCTTTTGCGAGCGGGTTCGTTTTAGTCCCCTGGCTGGGACTGCTGGGCAGCCTTCGCCTTGCTGCGACGCTGAACTTCCTCGTGGCCGCGTTGATGTTTCTGGTATCTCGCCTCAGCGAAAAAAGAGACGGAGGCGAAAAGGTCGGCTCAGGTCGTTCTAAGGGCTCACGGTCTAATCGCGCCGCGCCCGCGCGCCTCCGCGTCTCCGCGTCCGTGGGTCTTGTAGCGTCAGGCTTGCTCATCGTCGGGGCGATATTGATCGAGCCGAAGTGGGATTCCGACGTGATGTCGAGCGCGGTCTACAGGTATGCGCCGTCGTTGAAAGATAAGAGCAAGAGCGAGATATATGATTATTTCACGCGCGGCCAGGGCGAAGCTATCTTTTATAAAGAAGGCATCACCGCCACTATCGCGGTGCAGCGAGTGGGCGAGAACCGCGTTCTGAAATCCAACGGGAAGCCCGAAGCATCGACGACGGGCGATATGCCGACGCAGATACTCATAGGCGGATTGCCGCTGCTTGTCAGAAAGCAGACGGATGATGTCTTGCTGATAGGTCTGGGCAGCGGCATCACGCTCGGGTCGGTCGAGCAGTTCCCGATAAAGCGCGTCACCTGCGTCGAGCTTGAGCCTGCGATAATAGAGGCGTCCGAGTATTTCAACGATTTCAACAACCGCCCGCTCGAAGACCCGCGACTCAGGATGATCGCAAACGATGGCCGCAACTTTATCTACACGACCAACGAAAAATTTGACGTTATCATCTCGGAGCCGTCAAACCCCTGGCTTACGGGCGTGGCGAATCTGTTCACGCTCGAATTCTTCAAGCGCGGCGCGGAACGTTTGAAAGATGACGGCCTCTTCAGCCAGTGGTTGCAGATTTACGAGATGGCCCCCGAAGATGTGAGAACGCTTATCGCAACTTTCAAAGCGGCCTTCCCTTACGTCTACGTATTTCGCGGGGCCGAAGGCGACATCATGCTGCTCGGCAGCAAGCAAGAGCAGCGGATAGACCTTTCTGCGATCAAATCGCATTTCGACGATCCGAAGATAGCCGCCGAGCTTGATCGAATAAAGACTTACTGGGCTACCGACATCCTGTCGCGCTTTTATATGGGTCCGAAAGAGGTCGAGGCTTATGTCGCGGGCGCACAGATAAACACCGACGACAATGCGCTGATAGAGTTCAACGCGCCTCGCCGCGTAGGCACTACCGAAGAGACCGTCCAGAGAAATTTGAACGAGCTGCTCGCCCGCGCCGTCCCGCCCTTCGATTACCTCGCAAGCGATATAGCTTCACCCGACGGCAAGGCAGACCTGCTGGTCACGACGGCGCTCGGCGCTGTGAAGCGCAACGATCATCTTCGCGCCGAGCAGTTCGTAAACTACGCGCTTGATATAGCCGACACGGCCCAGGCGCACGGCATGAAGGGCGAGCTTCTATCCGCTCGCGGCGACGAAGCCGGGGCGATCGCGTCGTGGAAACAGGCGCTACAGATTGACCCGAATCACTTCTACACCGTAGTCAACCTGGGCAAACTCTATTTGACGAAGCAAGACCTGATGCAGGCGACGCCTTACCTGGAGCGCGCCATCCAGATCGACCCGTCGAGCGCGCGGGCGCATCATCTGCGCGGGCTTGCTTACCAGGCGGTCGGGGACAACCAGCGCGCGGTCGTCGAGTACCGCAAAGCCCTGCCTGACGCCGAGTACACGCGCTGGATAAAGACTTTTTATCTAAATTTCGGGACGGCGCTGGTTCCCCTGGGGCTGTACGAAGAGGCTGCGCAGATGTTTGAGGAGTACGCCCGACTCGCGCCGGGTGACTTTGAAGCTCATTACCAGCTCGGCGCGGTCTATCAAGTGCTGGCCGAGCGCACGCTTGACGACGCCCTGACTTACAAAGCGGTTGATGAGCTGAAGCTCGCGCTCAGGCTCAAACCCGATCATCCGAAATCGCACTATTATTTGAGCAAAGCCTACCGCAGCCTGGGCCTGATGGACCAGGCCGACGCCGAATTCAATCTCTACGATCAGCTATCTCCCTGACCCCTGCTTTATTCTGGCGATTTACGGAAAAGTGTTTTAAAGTAACCGGGCTGCAACTTTTCCGTGCTTCGCGCGTTCTCAACCGTAGCGACGCTTGCCGAAACGCTTCGGAACAGGAGTTGGATATGCCGGGATTGAAAACGATCGCTTTTCTGATCGCCGCAATTCTACTCTCCGGACAGCCTGCTCTCGCCGCGCCTCGCGCGGTCATTGACCGTTCCGTTGTCGAAGAGCTTCTCGAAGGCCCCAAGGTAGTCAACATCGTAGATGATTTCCTCGTTTTTTGGGACCAGGCAAAAGGAAAATCGCTGCGCCGCCAGGTTCGCATGTGGAAGCAGCTCGTCGAGTCCAAGCACCAGAACTATTTTGACCGCGCGGTCTATCGCAACGCCGACGCGGGCGAGCGCAGGGCCATGCTCAATGAATTCCTGATGCGCGTGCCCTATCAAATAGAAGCGATCCGCAAATTCAACAAGTCGTTTTCAGAGCATCTTATGGAGGCTTTTGTTTATTTCAAACTTTCCAGGTTTCGGGAATACCGGCAGCAGAATGACATTTATATAGGCTTGAGCATGTTCGGCTTCGACGGCTCGGTGCGTCCGCTTAACAACGATCTGGGAATACCCGACACGCTCTGCCTCGGCGCGGAGGTGCTGGCCGATTACACGCCCGACCAGATCAAGATTACAATCGCTCACGAATTTTTTCACCTGTACCACTTCAGCTTCCTCTTCCAGCAACCGTCGCTCGCGGGGATTCGCTCCGCGCCCGTTGCCTTGATGATCGAAGGCATGGCCGTGGCCGGGACCGAAGAGGCTTTCCCTTACAAAGAGCGCCCGCTCTACCTCCATTTTTCGGATGAAGACTTCGCATCCCAGACCGAAGCGCTGACCTGGAATAGCGAGCTATACCTGAACCTGGTGCGCCACAACGCGCCGCCCGCCGAGTACGAGAAATGGTTCACCAACGAGGCGACCGGCGGCGTGCCGCCGCGCGGGGGCTACTTGCTCGGATACGAGCTTACAAAGCGAGTCATGGCGATCTTTACGCTTGAGCAGATGGTGCGTATGACGCCCGCCCAGTTGCGCGAGCACGCCGAAGAACAACTGGCCGCGATGGCCGGTGAACAACTCCTGCTGATGGCCGCAAGCGGCAATTGATCCGTCTTTTTCCTCTTTGACTCTAACAGGCGCGACCCGATACAATCCGCCAGATTAAGAAGCTAAACCGAAGGAGGACTGATTTGTGGATGAGCTGCTGACGAAAGAGAATATCTACTATCGCGACCTGGCGCGGAGCATCGCCCAAGAGTACGTGAAGCCTGTTGCCGCCGAGCTTGACCGCACGGGCGAGTATCCCTGGAGCGTCATCAAGGCTTTGCAAGAGCAAGGGCTGATGGGCGTGTGGATTCCGAAGGATTACGGCGGCGCGGGCGCGGGCCTGCTCAATCTCTGCATACTGGTCGAAGAGATTTCTCGCGCTTGCGGCGGCATCGGCTGCACCTACGTAGTCAACGCGCTCGGGTCGCTCCCGATAGTGCTTGGCGGGACCGAAGAGCAAAAGAAAAAATACCTGCCCGACATCGCCTCGGGCAAAAAGCTCATCGCCTTCTGCTTGTCGGAAAAAGACGCGGGGTCGGATGCGGGAAGTCTACAGGCGCGAGCCGAGCGCGACGGCGACGATTACCTCATCAACGGCGACAAGAAATGGACGACCAACGGCGCTGCCGCCAGCGTATACACGGTCTTCGCTACGGTAAACCCTGATCGCGGCACTCGCGGCGTCTCGGCCTTCATCGTCGAGCGAGAGACGCCGGGATTCGAGTTAGGCAAGCGTGAGGATTTGATGGGGATTCGCTGCGTGCCGGTCAACGAGACGCATTTCAGAGACTGTCGCGTGCCGGCGTCAAGCTTGTTGGGCGGGGCCGAAGGGCGCGGCTTCAAGCACGCGATGATGACGCTCGACGTGGCCCGCCCGTTCGTCGCCGCTCAGGGGCTCGGCATAGCGCAGGGCGCTCTGGACCTCGCGCTCGAATACACCAAGAACCGGCAGCAGTTCGGCCAGTTGATAGCTTCATTCCAGGGGATTCAATTCATGCTGGCCGACATGGCTACCCAGGTAGAAGCCGCGCGACACCTGGTCTACGCCGCCGCTCGCGCAGTTGATGCCGGTGTTAAGGATGTGTCGAAGATTTCGGCAATGTCAAAAGTCTTTGCTACCGATACGGCTATGAAAGTGGCGACCGACGCGGTGCAGCTTTTCGGCGGGTATGGTTACTGCCGCGACTACCCGATTGAAAAGTACATGCGCGATGCAAAGATCACACAGATTTACGAAGGCACGAATCAGATACAGCGAATGGTGATAGGCCGCGCGCTGATACGCGAAGGCGCATCGGCTTGATTAAAGATTCACCGCAGAGACACAGAGAACACAGAGCGGGCGCAGAGAAAACCAACATCTGCTCTGCGCCCGCTCTGTGTTCTCTGTGTCTCTGCGGTGAGATGTCTTGGATCCCGTTTTAATCTCAAGAGCGGTGAGGCAATTCCGCGCAGCTTGCTGCGCCTCCTTTTCCTCTTCTCCGCTCTGATACCTCGCAGCTTGCTGCGAGTGAGGTTCATTTGGCTTCTGACGCCTTGCTTCGCCTTGCCAGCCGCGCCTCGATAATCATTCGGCCAACAGCACAAAGGATCGCGCCTAACGCCGTAAGCTCGAAAACGATTATTCCAAATGCCCACGGGGTTACAGTCGGCATGCCGCCTGTGACAAGGTTGACTCGCTCTGAGGTCCACGTCGTAAGCAACACACCGCTTATTGCTCCAATAACTCCCCCCATAATCGCGAACAAGCCTATGCGGCTTGAATGCTCGATAGCCGTCTCGCCCGTATCAACGGGGCTCGCCTTTGATTCGAGGGCCAGCCCTTCTTTGTACTCCCATATCGCTACGATTGGAAAAAGCTTTGTGAAGATCGCGTAAAGCAGAATGAAATAAGCGAACATGCCTATGGTGATGGTTATCTCGACCCATGTCGGACGGTAATCGCCCCAGTTGTACCCGAGCCGTGGCTGGGCTAACGTGGGCACTATTATCAAAAATCGCTCGATCCACATTCCTACAACAACAGCCGCCGACGCTAGGACTGTGCCGGTAACAGTTCGCAGCCGCTTTATCGCGAGAATCGGCGCGGGGATCAAAAAACAGCACGCGACCATTGCCCAGAACAGCGGCGCGTACGCGCCCTTCACCTTTGAGTTGAATACAGCCATCTCCGCAGGCTCGTTGCCGTAATACGTGGTCAGGTATTCGGCAAACGTGAAGTAGAACCAGATAAGGCTCATCACCAGCAACAACAGTCCGAGGTTGTTGAAATGTATCGGGCGAAGATACTGCTGGAGGCGAAAGATGCGGCGAATCAAAGCCATTGCTATAATCAACGCGGCTATCCCTGAAAATATCGCGCCCGCGACAAAGTACGGGCCGAACATAGTCGAGTGCCACATCGGTTGAATCGCCATAGCGAAATCCCACGACACTATCGTATGCACGCTTACGGCTACGGGGATTATGATGACGGCCATGACATGCACGGCGCGTTCGAGCCTGTCCCATTGCAGCGCAGTCCCGCGCCACCCCAGGCTGAGCGCGCCGTAAACTCGGCGGCGGAGGCCTGCGGATTTGTCGCGCAGCACGCCCAGGTCAGGGATCAGCGGCAAGTATAGATAGATCAGCGAGCCGATCAAGTATGTGTTGATGGCGAAAAAATCCCAAACGAGCGGCGAGCGGAAATTCGGCCACAGCCCTCGCTCGTTCGGATACGGCGCGACAAAGTAGAAAAGCCAGGGGCGGCCCAGGTGAATTATCGGAAACAACCCGCCGATCATTAATGCAAAGACCGTTATTGCTTCGGCGCAGCGCGTGACGGGCCGCCGCCACTCCGCCCCGGTCACGCGCAGTATGGCTGAAATGAGCGTGCCCGCGTGCGAGATGCCTATCCAGAAGACAAAGTTCGTGATATCGAAAGCCCACATCACGGGCCGGTTGATGCCCCACACGCCTATGCCGCGCGTGACCTGGTAGCCGAAAGCCGCTGCGGCCGCCAGCAACACAAGGCCGCTCACCGCGACCGTTATGTACCAGCCGCGCCCCGTCACCAGCACCGGCCTCAGCAGGTCGCCGTTGATCTTTTCGTCTGTCGGTCTGGTAATCTCCATGATCTCAAATTTCAAATTTGAAATTTCATATCAATCGCCTTTGCGGAGATAGATCACTCGCGGTTTCGTGCCGAGGTCTTCGAGCAGTCTGGTTGCGCGGTTGCTTTTTGCCAGCCGCGCGACTTCGCTCTTTTCGTCCGCGATGTTGCCAAAGGACATGGCCTTTGTCGTACAAGATTGTACGCAGGCCGGGACCACGTCGCCGTCACGCACCTCGCGCCCTTCGTCGCGAGCCCGCTCCTCGCCTTTGCGTATTCGCTGGATGCAGAAAGTGCATTTCTCCATCACTCCCTTTGACCGTATGGAAACTTCCGGGTTCAAAGCTTTGCCCAGCGGCTCTGCCCACACGGGGTCGTAGAAGTTGAAAAAGCGCACGGTGTACGGGCAGTTATTGGCGCAATAGCGCGTGCCGACGCAGCGGTTGTAGACCTGCGCGTTCAAGCCCTCTTCGGTGTGATAGGTCGCGTAAACAGGGCAGACGGGCTCGCAAGGCGCTTCCTGGCAATGCTGGCAAAGCACCGGCATGAAACTCGCGCGCACGTCGGGGTATTCGCCTTCAAAATATCTTTCGACGCGAATCCAATTGATCGCGCGCCCCTGCGCGGCTTCCTCCGGGCCTACGACCGCGACATTGTTTTCGACGCGGCAAGCCACTACGCAAGCCTCGCATCCCGTACACCGGTCCAGGTCTATGACCATAGCCCATTGCGGCTTTTGCGCTTTTTTGTCTTCGCTCATCTTTATTCGTCCTATCGCTTAGTCTCGGCGTGAAGAGGTAAGCCGGTCCCGAATCGCGCGAGCTTAGACTGGCCTTCGACCTTCGTCATTCGCGCGCGAACCGGCAGCGGCAGCAGCCACGGTCGAATAGTGAACGGGTCGAGCGCCGCCGCATTCACTCCCCGCCCGTTTGCGTAACGACCATAAGCGGTATGCCCCTGGCCGTATGGTATCGCGATGGTGTCGGGTCGTATCGCCGGATAAATAATGGCCGGGACACGAATACTGCCATGAGCAGTCTCTACTTCGATCAGGTCACCGTCTTTTATGCCCAGCGAGGCGGCTGTCTTCGGATTGATCTCGACCCAGCTCCCCCACATTACCGTTGTCAACGGGTCGGGCAGTTCTTGAAGCCAGGGGAGGTTCGCCTGCTCGCCAAAACCGAGCGTCGCGTGTTCGTAAGCGATCAGCGTGTAATCATAATCTTCAGAGTTCGCGTATAGCGCTTCGTTCACTCTCTGCTCGGCGAAGAACGAAGACGCAAACCAGGGTTCAGGTTCAGGCTTTTTCTGTTGTGTCGGCTTGCCTACCCACACGCCGCGCTCGGTTAAAGCTTTCCAGAACTCTTCCGCCGTTTCGGCGGTGATCGAGCCGTTCATTTTCTGAAGCTCCGCGGCGGCCTTCATTACTGCCTGCTCTGCGGATTCAAAAAGGATAGACTGCGCGCCTGCGGAATTAAGCTCGCGGGCGAGCGCGATCAACACGTCTGCCGTTTGCCGGGTGTTAAATTCCGCCGCGACAACGGGGCGCGTCAGCGTAAAAGCGACATCATTGCTGCCCGCTTGCGTCGCTCTGAGATCCCAGCTTTCGAGATAACTGTGATCGGGCAAGATTAAATCGGCCAGCCTCGTGGTTTCATCCATGAAGGGAGAAAAGCTGGCGATAAAAGGTATCTCTTTTATCTTGTCGTGCAACGCGGGCGCGACATAAGCAGGATTCGCGTTATGAACGAGCAGCGCCTTTACGTGAGGGCCTGTGATCGAGCCGTCAAGCATCGGCGTCGGGGAAACTCGATTCTTCGGCCTGAGGTTTTCAAATAGATTAATGTAGCCGGTTGATGCTTGAAGCACTCCGCCCGGTTTGTTTGAATTATCGACCAGCTTATTTAACAGGTTGACGGCTTTCACGCCTTCAACGCCGCTCGGCATGGAAAAACCGCCGCCGATTGCTAAAGGCCGGGCGGAGGCGGCGAATTCGCGCGCGATGCGTATGATCTTTTCTGCCGGGATGTCTGTTTGAACGGCGGTCTTTTCGGGAGCATAAGAGTCCAGCGGCTCGCCTGTGGAATCGATCGCGGTCTGGTTCTTTATCAAGCCTTCGCGCTTCATTACCTGAGCTATCGCGAGCGCAACAAGATATTCGCTGCCTGGTCGGGCAGGCAGCCATTCGTCTGCGTTCGCGCCCGTGAGCGACATGCGAGGCTCCACCTGAACGAAGCGACCGCGCGCTCGCCCGACTGAGCGGCGAAACTCGCCGTAAGCTAGCGAATACATCACGGGCGAATGCCACGTTTCCAGAAAACGCGCTCCGAAAGAGAGAAGATAGCTTGCGTTTGCTATGTCGAAAATCGGCAGACCATTGCCGTCAAAGCTAGCCGAAGGCCACTGCTCGTCGGGTCGAACCCTGTAGACGAGCGAGCTTGACCCGTAAGCCGACATAAGATGCTCGGCTGCGATCCAGGATATGGCTAGCCGGTCGTCGCTCAGAAAGACTACCGAATCGGCAGGTTTTTGCCCTCCGTCTCGGTCCTCGTGCGGCTGCGCTTTTATCTCGCGCAGCCGGTCGGCGAGACTCTTTATCGCTTCGTCCCAGCTTATCTCCTCAAAGCTCGCCGAGCCGCGCTCGCCCGCGCGCTTCATCGGCCCGCGAATGCGGTCGGGGTTGTAGAGCATTTGAAGCCCCGCCTGGCCTCGCGCGCACAATGCGCCGCGATTGATCGGATGAAGCGGGTTGCCTTCGATCTTGTTGGCTTTGTGCTCGCGCGTGCGGACAAGGATGCCGCATCCTGCCGCGCACATCGCGCAAGCCGTAGCCTTCCAGTATTCTATCCCCGGCACATACTCTTCATCGGGTATCAGGGCGGGTATCAGTCTATTTTCGGGATGCCCGCACGCCGAAAGCACGCCTGCGCTGGTAGCGCCGACGCCGGTCAGGATTATGAACTCGCGACGTTTCATACTCTCTGTTTATCTATGACATGCGTAGCAGTCTATGCTCGCCTGCCGGTTGCGGTGACAGTCTATGCACCAGCCCATGGTCGGCTCGACCTCGCGGCGCAGGCGGCGCATCTCGCCTACCTCTCCGTGACAGACGGCGCAATCAATCTCGGCCCGTATGTGGGGCTTGTGAGTGAAATAGGCGTTGGCCTCCGGTTCGAACCAGTAGATGCGGACCCATGCGGGTTGCTCGCCTCGCGCGTGTATCGCCGCCAGCTTTTGAACCTCCGGGCTTTCGGTCTTGAACGAATCGTGACAGACCATACAGGTGCTCGAATTGGGGATAGTAGCGTGAGGCCCGTTTGCGGCGTGCTCGTGACAAAACGAGCAATCTATCTGCGGGCCGCCTTCTTTCGTGACGTGCTGATGGTGGTCGAACTCTATGGGCTGGCGCGGCGCATCGTCCCGGCCTGAAACGCGCAGCAGGGCGAAAACTATGACGAAGACCAGTGCGGCCGCAAAGGCTGTTACTTTGCTCGCTCTCTTCATTCGATCAGCGTCGACACTCTTAAGGGGCTATTTCGGGCCGAAGCGGAAGACTATGCCGAATGATATTCGAAAGTTGTTCGCCGTATCGCCCGAGGCGAATATCGGCACATAGTCGGCCTGGACTATTCGGACAGCTATATCTTTGCTCGCGTTAATATCGAGGCCGCCGCCTACGGCCATAGCAAAGTCCGTCTCGGAATCGAAGGTGTCAACACTTGTCCTCGCCGCGCCGAACAGCACATGTCCGAAGGCATTTACGCCGGTTCGCCGCGCCGTAAATCGCGGGCCAAAAAGGAAGAGATATGTATTCGTTGCAAACTCCCTGGTGGGGCCGGGGTTGGGTATGGTGACATCGCCGTAGTTGCCGTTGATTTCACCGACGAGACCGAAATTCTTTGTCACGTTACCCGCAGCGCTTACGATAAAGGCAGGGACGTTGAGGCTCTCTCTTTGTTGTTCAAACTGGTCGGAGTTGAAATAAGCGTAGCCGCCGAAAATTTCCAGACGCGGGTATTCTTCCTGAGCCTGGGCGGTGACGGAAATCAAAAACAGCGCAGCAGCAGCCAGCACAAGTCTTCGCATCTAACTCTCCTCCGGGTTGGTTTAAGACTTCCAGGGCTTCAAGTCTACATGAAGAAACGAAAAAGTCATAGACCGCATAAAAAAAAGAGAGAGGACACAGGCCTCTCTCTTTTGCAGTCGGTTAGATGTTAGGTGCTGTCGCCTGGTCAGAACCGGACTACAGCGCCTATCTGGAAGCGGAAATTATGGGTCCAACGGTTATCGCCGGTGAAGTCGTCTTCCCCGCGTATGGGGATGTAGTCTAGTTGGAACAGGCGTATGGCGAACATATCGCCCGCCTTGACGTTAACGCCTCCGCCAAACCCCAGCGCCAGGTCCGTCTCTGATATATTAACGTTGTCGCCGGGTATATCAACCGATATCCTCTGTCTCGCGCCCCCGATCAACGCGTGGACAAAGCCGTCAACTTTGTCGCCGCGCGCCGTAAATCGCGGCCCGAATAAAAAGAGGGTTATGTTCGCGTTTGCGTCAAATCCGGCTATATCGCTAATACTTTTTCGGTTATAGCTGAAATCGCCGACGATGCCGAAACTCTTGCTGATATTTCCTGCGACGCTGACGCCGAAGCCGTGAAAACCTTCCCGTTCATCGATGTCAAAATCGTCGTCTTCGAAATCGACGCCTACGTCTACGCTCAGGTATGAATACCCGCCGAAAATCTCCACCGTTGGATACTCGTCTTGAGCCTTTGCCGGGATTGCTGCTAAAAACAACACAGCTAAAGGCAAGATGAATTTTCTCATCGTTGTTACCTCCTGAATTGTTGGTCGAATATTTCTTTAAGCTTAAGGTCGTTTCGCTATCAGAAATGGCCTCGTGATAAGAGATTCACGAACGTCCCATCCGCGCACGCAAGATATTACCATTATTGGAAAAAATATGAAAGAAGAACGGACTCACCGCCGCAGAGACACAGAGGGGGGCGCAGAGAAATACTCTGTGCATCCGCCGCGTGCGAAGCACATCGTCGGCCATATGCGTCCTCTGTGTCTGCGGCGGTGAGATAGCTTTTGCTTTTCATTGTTTCACTTCGTTAGCTATTGAAAGCTCTTTCAGTATATCTTTTGAACTTTGACGTTCGTGTAGTACTTCTGGAGTATCGAAGTATAAGAGTACCCCTCTTTCGCAAGCCCCGAAGCGCCGGTCTGGCACATACCTACTCCGTGCCCCCAGCCTCTTCCCGTAAAGACGAACGCTATGGGGCGGCCTCGCTCGTCCGTCTCGCGGTCGATCACAAAGAGGTTCTCTTTCAATCCAAGCCCATTTCGTATCTGAAAACCGCGAAGCCGCGCGCGGCCTTCCGCGCCTATGACTTCCATCTCAAGCACGCGGTTTGAATCCCCGTACGTGATGGGCGCGAGGCTCTCTATCTCGCCTACGCTGACGCGGGCGCGACCGAGCCGGCGGCGCAATTCATCTACGGTTATGCGCTCGCGCCACTGGGCCTGGCCCGAGAGGCGGTCGCTCGAAGCGCCGCGATCAGAAATCTCGGCTTCCAAAAAATCTACGCGGCCAGCCGCGTTCACGTGATACGTGACGCGCTCGCCGCCTACCAACATCAATCGATCGACCGCGTAGCTCAGGTCTCCGAACCGGCGAAACAGCCACGCTTTTCGCTCGATCTCGATTCCATCCGTCTCCGCGTCGCGACCTGTCGCACGTTTGGCCCGCGCGTCGGTCACAGGCTTCGGGCTTGCGACCATGAGACGCCCGTTTTCAGCCGGGCGCGTTGTTTGAGATTTCAAGCCGGGGATTTGAATCTTGAATGAGAGGGCGCGGACAAGAGTCTCAATCGCGTAAGCGCGCGTCACGGGCGCGCGCCCGTCGAGACGGCTGTCGGCGGACACGCGAAGCACGCCGTCCTTGAGCAGCATCGCCAAGTCTCGGCGCATCTCGCGCGGCACGTCTTCGCCCCCCATCCCCGCGAGTATGTAATCGATGTCGGCGGGCGATAAAAGCAGGCTCGCGCGGCCATTGCCATACAGGGCCGAGGCGATCAAAGAAGCAAACACCGGAAGGCTCGTCGCGCGGCCTTTGCTCCGCCGGGGCATATCTTTTTGCGCGAGCCTTGCGGCCCGCTCCATCCAGCCCATCATCTCGTCTTCATCAACGGCCCCGCGCAGGTATTTAATCGTGACAGGATGCGGCAGCGAAAACCCCAGCACTTCAAGCATCGCCACATCGCGCGCAATCTGGCCTTCGGGACCGGAGAACGTGTCGGCCATCTGGTCTGAGATGATCTCGCGGTTTGCGGGAGCGGTGTGGTCGGGCGCGCATTCGACCGAGCGAAGATAAGAGACAGGCTTAGTCAAAAATATCGCTTCGTTGTTTTCGGTTCGCCCGCCGCACGTAGATGTGTAAAGCGCCTCGATGGGAATTGTGTGCCCGTCGTCATCTTTGTAAACGACCGCTACGCCGCGCGTCTCTTCTACGGCGCGGTTTGTCAAAGGGTGTTCAGCCTGTAGCCCGTCGTAGACCTGGGACTGCGCGTCGTCGCGCAGGTCGAAGCCTTCGTTTCGGAAGCGGCCCCTGGTCGAAAGCGCGTAAGAGCGCGCAGCGACCGCTTGCGCCTTCAGAGCTTCGATCTGCGGAAAAGCCGCGGGCGGAAGTTCGCGCGGCACGACTCCCCGCAAATACTGTTCGAGCGGCAACTGGTTGATTACGTTTATGCGCCCGCGACTGTTGAGGACCAGATGAATCTCGCCGCGATAATCCTTATTGCCTACGCGCACGGCCGGGACGGGACGCGGCGCGACTGCGCGGGGGGATTTTTTTTCAGTCTCTGAATCTTTCTTCGCGCTCGCCGCCTCGTCTTCGGAAGGCGTGACGATCAACAAGCTCTCGCTCGACGCCACCATCTGGTTCGATTCAAAGGCGACCACGTGCGAGATGAGCGAGCTGTTGGTCTTGTTTGTCGCTTCTTTACTGGTCGCTTCGGTGTAACGAGAGCGCGGCTTGTATTTGCCCGCATCAACTGTGGCGACCGATTTGATGTCAGATTTTGAGGGCGACTTCTGCTGCGCAAGTGCAGGAGCTACGATACGTCGCGCCTCGACCCGCATCTCGCCGCTTGCTACGGTGTAGCTCGCGCGGTCGTCTGCCTGCGCGCGGCGCACGATCAATTCCGAGCTGGAGTTGAGCGAGACTGCGGCCACGTCTATCAACAACCCGACGCGCACGAGCGGCCCTTCGGGGCCGACGGTTTCTGCGCTATCGATGCGGCGCGGGCGAGTGGCTTTATTTTCGTCGCCGTAATTATTTTCGTCGCCGTAATTATTTTCATCGCCGTAATTTTTTGAGATTTCCGAATTCTGCGCGAGCGCGCGACCGGGAGCGCTCAAGAGCAAGAGAGCATCTATCGAGCCGGAGACTGTTAGAGCCAGCGCGAGTGAAGCAAAGCTCACAATCTTGCGTCGAGGTCGCAAGCAAGTAAGCGATATTTTCATAAATCACCAACTACGGATGGTAATAAACCGTGACTGTGAGGATTATCGTTTCGCCTGCTTCCTGTGGGTAACCTTCGTAGGGGCTAGCTATATATATAGCCTGTTTGGCAATATCGTCAAGCTGAGAATAACCGCTCGAACGGGCTAAACGGACGGAGCGAATTCTCCCGCCGCGTCCGAGCAATAGCTCGAAGTCGGCCGACACTTTATCGGTCAATATGTCTTCGATCCATTTGCGCGGCATTATCCGTTCGTTGGTCTTTCTGATCTTTGATCGCACCTGGGCCATGTACTGCGCTCGGATGGTTTCGATTCCCATCTCTACAGTTCCGCTGACCCCATCGGATCGCGCGTCGGGGCGATCCGGCGCGGGTGCGTTGTTTGAAGGCGCGCTTGCGTTCTGCATCAGAATTGGCGGGGGCGGGGCGCTCTGGGGCGCGGGCAGTTGAGAGATCAAAGTCGAGGCGGGTGGAGAGACGCGCTCGGTTTTTGCAGGCGCGGGAGGGGCGGGCGCGGGCAGATTATTTACTGCAATCTCTCGCGGCAACCGGGGCGAATGCGTAGCGACATCGGGGCTTCCGAGTTTTTGAGACCGCGACCTTAAATGAACATCGTCCGCGCGCTCGGGGTCAAACTCCAGGTGGTTGATGTCCGTCTGCGCTACCGGCTCAGGCGCAGAGCGTATCGGCGGGCGATTTGAAGAGGGCGCGATTTCCGTCACCATGACCAGCTCGGGTTGCGATCCCGAATAGCTTTCATGCCATCGGTCAGTCGATATATCGAGATTGATTAACCAGGCGTAGAAGGCTATGTGCCCGATTACCGACAGCGCGAATATGCGGGCGAGGCGACGATTGCCGAAGTAGCGCGACAGCAGCGCAGGCCAAAAATCGCCGGCGGCAGATTCGTCAATGTAGCTGTCTAAAGTTTTAAGCACTGCTTTATAATTCTACTACTTTTAATAAATCGACAAACTATAAACCGCCGCGCGCCGGGGGCGCATCTCCGGCCAGGGAAGACAGCTCTTCGACCGCGACCGAATTAAAGCCTCGGCGCGTCTCTTTCATATCCACTTTTCCTACCTTCGGATGAACCCTGTTTGTAAGCAGGACCAATACGCGCCGGGGGGCGGGCTCGATCCATACGCTCGTCCCCGTAAATCCTGTGTGGCCGATGGCCGAATCGGAAAGTCGCGGCCCCGCCGAACAATCATTGGTTGTCGCCAGCAGCCAGCCTATCGATCTGTGGCTGGCCCCTCCGGGCGTGAAGTTCGTTCTGAAAAGCTCAAGCGAGCGCGGGCTTACCAGCAGGCTCTCGCGAAGGAACTGGTTCGCTATTTTAAAGACCTCGCGCGCCGTAGAAAATAACCCCGCGTGCCCGCTCACTCCGCTGAGAAAACGTGCGTTGCCGTCGTGCACTTTGCCCCAGACCAGACTCGTAGACGCGGGGGCTACGGGGCGCGGCGACTCTTTTTCCATCTCGATTACGCACTGGCGCTCATAATCGCGGCCCATCTCTGTGGCTGCGGTTTCGCGCATTAACTCAGGAGGCGGATTAAACATTGTTCGCTCAAGCTTCAACGGCTCGAATATCTCTCGCCGGGCAATCGAGGCGAGCCGGTCGCCCGTCACGCGTTCTAATACGTATTTGAGGAGTATATAGTTTAAATCGCCGTACACTACGTGCGGGGGCGAATCTTTATCGGGGCGTGCTTCGAGGGGGAGACGCGCGATGGTCGGGACCACTTCCGGCAATGTCGTCTCAAGATAAAGCGCGCGCCACGCCGGCAACCCCGACGAGTGGGTGAGCAGATGCGTCAAGGTGATGTGCCGCTTGTCTTCGCTGTCAAATTCGCTCAGGTAATTCGCAACCGGGGCGCGTAAATCGAGCAGCCCTCGGTCGGCCAATATCACCGAAAGCAACGCCGTGACGAGCGGCTTTGTCAGCGATGCCAGATCATAAATCGTATCGAGGTTGGCGGTGACGCGCTCCGGGGTGATGACAGCACACCCGACAGCGTCTTCCGCTGCGATTTTGCCCGCCTCGCCTACGGCATACTGAGCGCCTGGAAATATGCCCTGTTCGATCTGGGACCGCAGATAATTAGATACTCTTTCCGATGCCAAAACCATTTGCCAATAAATCAATTAAACCGGCTAAAGTGAAATTATAGCCGTCGCAAGACGGCAAAGGAAATGAAGAATTAGAATTTGAAATTTTAAATTTTAAACCCTCGCTGGCGGGCTGCTTCATAAAGAAGGATAGCTGCGGCTGCCGATACGTTGAGCGATTCGACCCCGTCGGCCATCGGTATGTGAACGAGCGCATCGGCTGCGGCGGCGGTAGTGTTTGCGATACCGCTCGATTCGCGACCACATACTAAGGCGACGGGGCCGGTCAATTTTGCCTCGGTGTAAATCTGCATTGCCCCTGTGACTTCTCCATCCTCGATCACGCCCAGAGGGCCGGCACCCAGAGGGCCGGCACCCAGAGGGCCGGCGGGCGCGGATTCAAGCGCGATTATCTTTATGCCGCGCTTGCGGCATAAACCGAAGGCGTCCGCGCGCGCAACGTCCGTGGCTATGGGAAACCGGAGCGCCGAACCCATCGAAGCGCGCAGCGCTTTATGGTTGAACGGGTCCACAGTGAAGCGCGTGGTGATCAGCCCCGTAGCGCCTGCGGCTTCGGCGGTGCGGATGATGGTGCCGAGATTGCCGGGGTCTTGCAACTTGTCGGCGATGATGATGAGCTGTGGCGAGCGGGCAATCACGTCTGCGACCTCGAAGTGAGGGCGGCTGACGATTGCCGCGACACCTTGCGGGCTTTCGGTGTCGGCTATCGCATCCATCACCTGTTTTGAGACATGCGCGCCGCGACACGGGACCTGTTGCAACTCGTCAAGCAGCGCCAGACCTCGCTCGGTCGTTTCAAGTTGAGAGCTAAAGGCGACGGTCTCGAAGTGCGCGCTCGCTCGGAGCGCGTCTTCGATCAATCGCACGCCTTCCAAAAAGACGTGATGGTGCTCGCCGCCTGCGCGCACGAGCCGGAACCTTTTAACGAGCGGGTTCTGTCTGCTCGTAATTTTTTCGACCAGCATAATCGGCCAAATCTAGATGCTATTACCGTTTATGTCAACAAGAATGATAGTGACTACTCCGCGTCCTAAAGGGCAGCAGCTTCTATGGTCGCTTGCCAGCGCAGAAATTCGGCAAGGCTCACATGATTCAAGAGAAAGACTTGAAGCTGGTACAGGAACGCAAGCCCGGCAGACCTCGCAAAACTCAAATATCTCAGCAGCGTAAATCATAGCGGCTGCCCTGCGATTCTTGTTTGCAATGTGATGCCCGTTGCAATAGGATGCGGGTCGAACGAATTTCGTAAGGCTACCTGACTATCACGTGCCGCCCTGATGATACAAGATGTCGGGTAACCGAATGAAAGGTTACCGCTCTTGGATGCTATGACTCAGCCCAAACTGTTTATCTCTTATGCCCACGCCGACGGCGAATTGACGGTTAAGGAATTCTGGACCACCCTGCACGAATATCTGAAATCACCCCAACGCCAATGGGATAAATGGGATGACAAGGAAATCTTGGTCGGACAGGAATGGGACTATACTATCATGCAGGCCCTGGAGAATGGGTGCAACTGCTGCCTTTTACTGGTTTCCGACCTTTTCGCTAAATCCTCATATATTATTGACAAGGAGTGGCCTAAGACCTTAGCACGTTATGAGGAGCAGGGAATGGTTTTCTTTCCTGTGGCCTTCGGTGTGTTGGAGGACGGACTAGTAGCATTGCCGGAAACAATGCGTCAGTTTCAGTTGTATTGGCCGACAGTGGCGGAATTGTATGTTCCGCCGCCAGCCAACATCTCCAATCCGGATCAGATGCGGCAATCTTATAAAGACGCCAAAGAAAAGGATGCGGTCAAGGACCGCTTCTTAAGTCGCCTTGCCAGGCAGATGAACCACCGCTTTGACGAATACCTGCGTGAACAGGCTACTAAGGCGTACCCCGCTTCCAATGCCAATCAGCAAGTTGATATAGGACAATTCGTCACTAACACAAGCGACGAAGAGACTCTTGCCAAAGCGATATTTGGCTCGTTCAGTTACGAGAAGCGCTACCGTGACAGCAATAGCAAAGGCCACTATTTTCCTCGCGAGATTGACGCTAAACTAGATGAACGCCTGCGCCGGAACGACTGGGTCCTGGTGGAGGGGCACCCCTTAGCGGGCAAGACCCGCGCGGTTTTCGAAGCGATCAGGCGTCTGATGCTGATTGGACGTAGCGTCGCCATATGGCCGTTCAGGGCGCCGGAGCGGGCAGACCAACCGCTCATTCTACCTGACTTCCCTGAAGCAGATTGCCGCATTGTCTGGATGGATGACATTGATACCCGATTCCGCGATCTAGTTAGACAAAGCTACAGTACGAACGAGATCAACCGTTTTCTGGAGCGCATCGGCGAGGCGGGTATTATTCTCGCCGCCACTATCCGCACCGGGCCGACCTATTACGATTTTCGCCACCGTTTCGGTCTAGATGACCATCTGTGGGACAAACTGGAATCATTTCTCATATACCGTCTAGAGGGCGAGGAGGAGAAGGAGTTCACAGCGTGGTACCGCGCGAACTTCGATGCAAGTCTGCCTGACAAATTCGACCACCATCCAGGCTCCCTGTTTCTTAACTTGGAAACCATGGGCAACCGCTGGCGTAATATGGATACCATAATTCGCGAGCATAAGCTGAAACTCGATGTGGAACGTTCAAAGGATATCATGCGGGCATTGCATGTATTCTACGTCATGGAGGCCTATCGCCCTGGCGGCCTGTTCTTGGAAGAAGATATTCGCTTCTACCTGCGGCATAGGGCGGAAAAAAGACAGATGACCAATTCCCTGGGCGCTGCATTCGCCAAAGCACGGTTGTTTTATCAGCCATACGTTGGCGAGGAATGGGAAACGCTTATCGAGTTTCTGTCTCAGGACAAGTTCCATTTAGGGTTCTTACGCCGAGAAGGGGAGTTCCTGGTTACCGAGACCGCCTACTTGGACTATATCATCGCCGCTGATGGAGAAAAAAATATCGCACAAACGATCATCGAGAATTTTTCTAAAGAGGAAAGGCTCAAGCTGGGATTAATGGTCACAAGCTACAATTTCAGCGAAGTCTTTCGCACAAACCCACCAAAGAACGAGAAGGATTTAGTAAAATTGGCACGCAAGCTCAAACCTCTGGGTTTGGAGCGTGAAATCACGGTGTGGAACCAGTTGCTTTCCCTGTGTCCGACATTTCCGCTGGCGCGGCAGGGAGTGGAACTGCTTAGAAATGCGGGACTCACCCCTGATGTTATCACTTACCGCACGCTGTTCGATAAGGCGAGAAACGACACCACCGCCCGCGCTGTCATTGTAGAGATGAAGGCCCTGGGAATCTCCCCTGATATCATCATGTATAACACGCTCGTAGCTAAGATAAAGGATTACGCTACGGCCCGCGCCGTCATCGCGGAGATGAAGGCTGCTGGAATCCAACCAGACCTCGAAACCTACAATTCGCTAATCCAAAGGGCACCCGACGATGCTGCGGCCCGCGCCATCATCACGGAGATGAAGGCTGCCGGAATCCAACCTAACCTTGCCACTTACAGTAGGTTGGTTATCAAGGCACCCAATTACGCCACTGCCCGCGCCGTCATCGCGGAGATGAAGGCTGCCGGGGTCTCCCCCAACCTGATCACTTACCACAGGCTGTTCACCAAGGCACCCGACGAAGCTGCCGCCCGCGCCGTCATCGCAGAGATGAAGGCTGCCAGATTTCAACTTACCATCGGCACCTACAATTCGCTAATCCAAAGGGCACCTGACTATGCTGCCGCCCACACCGTCATCGCAGAGATGAGAACCGCCGGAATCCAACCTAACCTCGGCACCTACTATAGGCTAATCCAAAGAGCCCCCGACTACACCACCGCCCGCGCCATCATCGCAGAGATGAGAACTGCCGGAATCCAGCCTATCATCGGCATCTACCACAGGCTAATCGAAAAGGCCCCCGACTACGCCGCCGCCCACACCGTCATCGCAGAGATGAGAACCGCCGGAATCCAACCTAACCTCGGCATCTACCACAGGCTAATCCAAAGGGCACCTGACTACGCTGCCGCCCGCGCCGTCATCGCAGAGATGAAGGCTGCCGAATTTCAACCTACCATCGGCACCTACAATTCGCTAATCCAAAGGGCGCCTGACTACGCTACGGCCCGCGCCATCATCGCGGAGATGAAGGCTGCTGGAATCCAACCAGACCTCGAAACCTACAATTCGCTAATCCAAAGGGCACCCGACTACGCTACGGCCCGCGCCATCATCGCGGAGATAAAGGCTGCCGAATTTCAACCTACCATCGGCAACTACAATTCGCTAATCCAAAGGGCGCCCGACTATGCTGCGGCCCGCGCTATTATCGCGGAGATGAAGGCTGCCGGAATCCAACCAGACCTCGAAATCTACAATTCGCTAATCCAAAGGGCACCCGACTACGCTGCCGCCCGCGCTATTCTCGCGGAGATGAAGGCTGCCGAATTTCAACCTACCATCGGCACCTACAATTTGCTAATCCAAAGGGCGCCCGACTATGCTGCGGCCCGCGCTATTATCGCGGAGATGAAGACTGCCGGAATCCAACCAGACCTCGAAACCTACAATTCGCTAATTGATAGGGCACCCGACTACGCTACGGCCCGCGCCATCATCGCGGAGATGAAGGCTGCCGAATTTCAACCTACCATCGGCACCTACAATTCGCTAATCCAAAGGGCGCCCGACTACGCTGCGGCCCGCGCCATCATCGCGGAGATGAAGGCTGCTGGAATACAACCAGACTTCGAAACCTACAATTCGCTAATTGATAGGGCACCCGACTACGCTGCGGCCCGCGCCATCATCGCGGAGATGAAGGCTGCTGGATTTCAACCTACCATCGGCACCTACAATTCGCTAATCCAAAGGGCGCCCGACTACGCTGCCGTCATCACAGAGATGAAAGCTGCCGGGGTCTCCCCCAACCTGATCACTTACCACAGGCTGGTTATCAAGGCATCCGGCGATGCTGCCGCCCGCGCTATTATCGCGGAGATGAAGGCTGCTGGAATCCAACCTAACATCGGCATCTACAACTTGCTAATCGATAGGGCACCTGACTACGATGCCGCCCGCGCTATTATCACGGAGATGAAGGCTGCCGGGGTCTCCCCCAACCTGATCACTTACCACAGGCTGGTTATCAAGGCATCCGATGATGCTGCCGCCCGCGCCATCATCGCGGAGATGAAGGCTGCCGGAATCCAACCAGACCTCGAAACCTACAACAGGCTGTCCGAAAAGGCGCCGAACTATACCGCAGCCCGTGACTGGGCTCGACTGATCGAAGATCAGTAGCTTGCCGTACTATGCTTTTCGCATCTCGTGCGCGCGGCTCGTGACGTTTTTTTGCCCTTCGCGTGAACGCGGGTGACTCCTTGGCCATTTTGTTAAAAGCAATGTACAAGCGCGGTCATCTTGGCTATTATCACTGCTCCCGATCACCCAACGGAGAACGTATGGCTTTTCTGTCTACACGCTTGAGAACTTTACTCAGTCTTATGGCGCTCGGCTTGCTGTTTGCAGTCGCTAGCTGTTCGACAACCGATTCTGCAAAAGACCAGAAAGGCGTAGACGAGATAACCGTTGCCGCCGCCGCCAACCTGACCGACGCTTTCGAAGAGGTGGGCCGCCAGTTCACCGCGCAAACGGGCGTTCGCGTGACCTACAGCTTTGGCGCGACCGCCGACCTTGCGCGCCAGATCGAAAACGGCGGGCCCTTCGACGTGTACGCGGCGGCGGACCTGGAGCATGTAGACGATCTAGTCCGCAAAGGTTTTGTGGCCGCCGAGACGCGAGCGATTTACGCGCGGGGCCGGCTCGTCCTGTGGGTCCCGCCGCAATCCGGCAGTGATGTGAATCGTATCGAAGACATTGCGCGCCAGGACGTGAAGATCATCGCGATTGCCAAACCCGATGTCGCGCCTTACGGGCGGGCCGCAGTCGAGTCTTTGCGCTCGCTCGACCTGTGGGCGGGCGCAGAACCGAAAGTTGTCTACGCGCAGAACGTCGCTCAGGTTAAACAGTATGCCGCGTCGGGCAATGCCGACGTTGCCTTTCTCCCCCGCGCGCTCGTCAAGCCCGATGAAGGTAGATACATCGAAGTTGATGAGCGGCTCCATCAGCCCATAGATCAGGCGCTGGGCGCCGTCCGCGCGTCGGCCAAACGGGACCGGGCAAAGCGTTTTATCGATTTCGTATTGAGCGCCGACGGGCAGGCAATACTCGAACGCTTCGGATATGTGAAACCGCCCGCCCCTTGAATTGATATAGACCACCTTGACAACACGTTAAGCGGGCGTATGCTATCAGGTAGACGCGCAAGCTAACTCATAGTTATGAACCTGTCGTCGCTAACATTGCTGCCTGGAATTCTTCAATCGCCCTAAAACTACTAACCAAAATGTCTACAACCAAGACCCCAACTCGCATTCGCGTCGTCGTCGCCACGTCGGTAATGCTCTCGTTTATATCGTTCTGGCGCGCGGCGGCCATAGTGCTCAACGACCTCGGCTCATCTGCATTTTATGCGGGCGGCATCGCCGAGCAATTCGTGGGCAAAGCAGCGCCCTGGTTCATACTTGGCGTGATGCTCTTTAGCCTTGCCGTGCGCGGCCTTTACATAGAATCGTCCGCCATGTTTACGCGCGGCGGCGTTTACCGCGTTGTAAAAGAGGCGATGGGCGGCACGTTGGCAAAGCTCTCTGTTTCGGCTTTGATTTTCGACTTCTTATTGACAGGGCCAATTTCGGGCGTATCGGCAGGGCTTTACCTGGCAGGTCTGGCCAACGAAGTCCTGCCCAGAATAGGCGTGACGTTTCAATTGGAGAAGAACGTTACGGCGATGTTTTTCGCCACCGCAATTGTAGTCTATTTTTGGTGGCGAAATATCAAAGGGATTCATGAATCAAGCTCCGACGCGCTGCGGATAATGTATATCACAACGGTCATGGTGGTCATACTGATCGTGTGGGGCCTGCTGACGGTAATAGAGCGCGGCGGGCACTTGCCGCCCGCGCCGACTCCCGACAATTTGAGCTTTTCAGAACACGCGCTCGGGTGGCTCAAGCCTATGAGCTGGTTTATCCAGGATGGTGACCGTTATAGGATTGCTCCTGAGGCGCCGAGTTTCGTCGGCGCGCTCGGCTTGTTGATAGCTTTCGGCCATTCGATCCTTGCAATGAGCGGCGAAGAGACGCTTGCACAGGTCAATAGAGAGCTTGAAGCGCCAAAGCTTAAAAACCTCAAGCGCGCTGCCATAGTCATTTTCGTTTTTTCGGTCGTCTTTACAACCTCGGTTTCGTTTCTCGCGGTGGCGATCATACCGGACGAGACCAGGCCACAGTACCTGAACAACCTGATTGCGGGGCTGGCTATGAACTTCGTCGGACCCGATTATCTGAAGCTGCTTTTTCAGGCTTTTGTCGTGATAGTCGGCTTTTTGATGCTGTCTGGCGCAGTCAACACTTCTGTAATCGGGTCGAACGGCGCGTTAAACCGCGTCGCAGAGGACGGCGTGTTGACCGACTGGTTCCGCGCGCCGCACAAGAAATTCGGCACGACCTATCGCATAATCACACTGATTGCCGTCTTACAAGTGGCAACGATCCTTGCTTCGCAAGGCGATATCTTCATACTGGGCGAAGCGTACGCTTTCGGCGTCATCTGGAGCTTCTCGTTCAACGCGCTGTTGACTCTAATACTGCGCTTTCGCAGGCCGGAGGGTCGCGAGTGGAAAGTGCCTCTCAACCTTCGCCTGGGAAATAAAGAGATTCCTTTTGGTGTCATGACGGTGACCTTCATAATGATATCGCTTGCGCTAACGAACCTGTTTACCAAGAAGATTGCCACGATCGCCGGCATCACCATCACGATTTTGTTCTTTGTGTTGTTCACCATCTCGGAGCGTATCAACAGAAGGAAACTTGACCTGACTTCGGCCATGCTTGACCGGTTCCAGTTGCAGCAAAGCGAAACCATTGATCAGGAAGTGATCGGCGCGCGTCCAGGTAATTTGCTGATTGGCGTGCGCGACTTCAACACGCTCTCGCATCTGGAACACGTGCTTAAGAAAACCAACACGGAAGAACAGGATATAGTTGTGCTGACAACGCGCATGATCGCTGGACCGAATGCCGGAGAGCGTGATCTGTATGACGATAATCTGTTTACCGATTACGAGCAAAAATTATTCACTCGCGTAGTGGCTTTGGCGGAAAAGCACGGCAAGCCTGTCGATCTGGTAGTGGTTCCGGCGACTAATATTTTTGATGCCGTGGCGCAGACGGCCCTCAGGCTCGATTCGGCAGAGATAGTCGCGGGCTTGTCATCAAAGATGACTGCTCAAGAGCAGGCTCGCCAGTTAGGTCGATCATGGGAAGCGGTGCGAGATCAGGCCCGCCGTCAGGTGAAGTTCAAAGTCGTGGACCCGGACGGCACAGAGCACGTGGTTTACCTGGGAGCGCACGCGCCGAATCTTACTGAGGACGACCTGAATTTGATTCACGATATATGGCTGCAGGTGAGTAACATCCCGAGCCGCCGCCGCGTGCATCACCGCGACGTCGTTCGAGTAGCTTTGAACCGGCTCAAACGCGACCTGCGCGGGCAGACCGATGTGATGCTCGATTTTTACAAGATTGAGCAAGAAGATGAAAAAGGCAAACTGCGCGGCAAAAACAATTTTAAATAATCTAGAAATCAAAACAGGGAGTCAGCCATGGCTATAGCCGACGACATCAATCGCGACATGATTGCGGCGATGAAAGCTAAAGAGGCCGAGCGGCTGAGCGCGCTCCGCCTGGTGAAGACCGCGCTCAAGCTGAGGGAGACGGAACTGCCCGGAGGGATTGATGACGCGGAAGCCGGGCGAGTCTTAAACACTCTGCTCAAGCAGCGCCGGGACGCCGCCGAACAGTACCGCGCCGCGAACCGCGAAGACCTCGCCGTGAAGGAAGAGAACGAAGCGCGCATCATACAGAGTTACCTGCCCGCAGCCGCGAGCGACGAGGATATGCTCGCTGCGGTCAGCGAAGCAATCGCGGAAACCGGCGCTGCTTCTATGAAAGACATGGGGCCGGTGATGAAAGCTGCGCGCGCGCGGCTCGAAGGCAAGACCATCGACGGCAAAGCCCTGAGCGATCTTATCAAAGCGAAGCTATCGCAGTGAATTGCAAAGTCAATGCATCCGTAATCGGTCAGTTACGTGGGGAAAGTTGAGATGCCCTCTTTGCAAACAAAGGATTTACGGTTTTTGCTCCCCACGTAACTGAGGCATTACATGCATCCTTTGGAGTGCGGGACCCCGCGCCGCTTTCGAGTTAGCTATCAACGCTTTTGCCTAACCCAAAAGCGGCGCGGGGTCCCGCACTCCAAATTAGTCGCAATGCCTGCTGCCCGCCGTCAACTGCTCTTTCGATTTATCAAGCTTGCTACGAAGCCCGCGCCGAAGCCGTTATCGATGTTGACTACCGTGACGTTAGAAGCGCACGAGTTGAGCATCCCTAACAGCGCAGCTATCCCGCCGAAAGAGGCTCCGTAACCGATGCTCGTAGGCACTGCGATCACGGGAACGGATACGAGCCCTCCCACGACGGAAGGAAGCGCGCCTTCCATTCCTGCGACTACGATGATAACTCTCGCCGTCTCGAAATCCTTGCGCGCGCCGAACAACCGGTGAATGCCCGCGACACCAACGTCATAGATGCGATGGACGCGATTGCCCATAGCCGTAGCGGTGATTGCGGCTTCTTCGGCTACGGGTATGTCGGATGTGCCCGCCGAAATTATCGCTATGCTGCCCGCGCCGCGCTCCGTTCGGTCGCGCAGCACCGAAATCATGCGGGCCTCCGGGTGAAACTCTGCTAGGGGCGCGAGGCGCGAGACTTCGCGAAAGACCTCTTCGGTCGTCCGCGAGATCAGCAGGTTCGAACTCGCGGTCAGTATCCGGTCGGCGATCTTGACTATCTGCTCCACGGTCTTTCCCTGGCCGAGTATGACTTCGGGGAATCCCACCCGCAGGTCGCGGTGATGATCTATGCGCGCGAACTCAAGGTTTTCATAAGGAAGCTGCGTTAATCGGTCTGCCGCCTCATCGAGGCTTACGCGTCCGGCGCGCGTCTGTTCGAGCAGCTCTTTTATCTGGTCTCTGTTCACTTCGGGAATTCTAACATAATGCGCGCCGGGCTTACCCGTTCGCGTAATCGCTGACAGACCCGGCTGCGAACCTGTTAGCGAGATTGTTGACACTCGTTGTACACTCGAAGTGTGGAACCGTTATGCCCCCCTGGCTGAGCGTTTGAGCCATGCCTCCTCACCGATAAGACTCAAATAAACCTCCGAGATTATTGATATGAAGAGATTATTAATCACTATTCTATTTGCCGTGGCCTCATCACAGTTCATCCTGCCACATGCCGGCGCGGAGACAAGGGAACGGGACGGTTGTATACTCGGTCGCGCCCAACACTACCGGATCAGCGCGCAAAGGGACCATCAAGGCGGCGGGCAAGCCTATAGCGGTCAAACAGAAATGATAATAAGAAGTCCTGAGTAAAAACATCAGCACACTGTTTCCATTTTCTCACTCAGGACTCAGGGCTCAGGACTACTTTGATATTCTTGACAACGAATTAAATGCGCGAGTAGACTCAAATCAACCGCAGTTTCAGTTTATGTGTTTATAATCAACCAGGGCGAGCGCGAAACCATTCAAGCAGCACAGGCCGCCCGATCATTCAAAAGTCGAACGCTTACGCCCGCCCGCCGGGCAGGAGGGCAAATCATGAAGACGCTCGGCTCGATAGTAAAAGACAGCAGGGAGCTTTACACCGTATCGGCTGACACTACGGCTCACGACGCGGCGGTTTACATGACGGATCGCAACATCGGCGCCGTGACCGTAGTCGACGGCGATCGCGTAGTGGGACTGTTTTCTGAGCGCGACTTGATGAAGCGCATAGTAGCACAGGGGCGCGATCCCAATTCTGTGCGCGTAGACGAGGTGATGTCTACCGAGCTGACTACGGGCAGCCCCGAAGAAAGTTATGCGCAGGCTCTGAGCAAGATGCAACAGGCGCGTTGTCGTCATCTGCCGATACTGGAAAACAACAAGCTGCTCGGGTTGATCTCGCTCAGAGACTTGCTTGAAGCAGACGCCGACGAGAAAGCCGAAGAGATACGGATGCTCAACACTTATATACATTATGTGCCGCCCGACTTTGCAAGCGGCATATAATATGCGGTGTTGAGACAGACGTGATCCGACAAAAAAAGAGAATCCAGCAACTCGGCAAGCGACACTGCCGAGTCGGCATCACGCGAGCCTAAACTCTGAGATATTGCCTTAAAACAAACCGCGTGTCCCTCTGCCGGAAAGACTTCAAAGATGTTATATTTCAACTTCGAGTGGTAAAGGGCGGCTGGGGTTTATCTCAATCTTCGAGCAATGAAATTCATTGAAGCTGCGGCTGGCCCGCAACTGCGGATAAAGACGCGCTCAGACGAGATCGAAAACTTCATTATGCAGATCGCAGTGTTAAAAGAGACTGAACCCGGAGAATCTCGCGTCGCCTTAACGGCTGACGCCGTCAAAAAGCTCACGGCCCAGGGCGTCGCAGTGCTGATTGAACCGGGCGCGGGCGCTCAATCGGGCGCGAGCGATTCTGACTATAAAGAAGCCGGAGCTATGTTGTTTAACGACCGCGCAAGCGCGCTGGAAACGGCGGACGTGCTGATAGCTATCAACCGGCCTTCGAGCGATGTCCTGGCGCGACTTAAAAGCGGGGCTGTTTTGATCGGCATGCTGCGCCCGCTTGACGACCCGGCGGGGCTTGAATCGGTAGCTGCTCGCGGGCTTACGGCATTTGCAATGGAGGTGATTCCGCGCACGACGCGCGCGCAATCGATGGACGTTCTTTCTTCGATGGCGACCGTCGTAGGCTACAAAGCCGTGCTGCTGGCGGCCGCGCAGCTCCCAAAATTATTCCCGATGTTGACTACGGCTGCCGGGACCGTCCCGCCTGCTCGCGTGCTGGTGCTGGGCGCAGGAGTCGCGGGGCTTCAAGCAATCGCCACCGCGCGCCGGTTGGGAGCCGTGGTAGAAGGCTTCGACATAAGAGCGGCTGCGGGCGAAGCCGTCCGATCACTCGGCGCGACCTTTCTCGAAGTAGACCTCGGCGGCATCGAGACGGAGGACGCGGGCGGGTATGCCAGAGAGTTGACCGAAGAGGCTGCCGAGCGCGGGCGCGAACTCATTCGAAAGCACGCGCGCACGGCGGACGTGATCATAACCTCCGCGCAGGTTCCTGGCCGCCCCGCGCCTCTGCTTGTAACCCAGGAGGCGCTCGCAGGCATGAAGCGCGGCTCGATCATAGTCGATCTTGCGGGAGCGTCGGGTGGAAACTGTGCCGCGACTCGCGCGGGCGAAACCGTCGAACGAGACGGCGTGACCGTGATGGCTCCGTTGAATCTGGCGGCGACCGTTCCGGTCCACGCCAGCCAGTTGTACTCAAGAAACGTTACGGCGTTTTTGAACCTGCTGATAAAAGACGGGAATCTGGTGTTGGACTTTGACGACGACATCGTCGAGGCGACTTGCGTGTTGCGCGAAGGCCGCGCCGTTCATCCGCGAGTCGCCGCCGCAATCGAAGGAAAAAGTTTGTAGCAGGAGGATTCTTCTGTGAGTTCTGAAGCTTTCATTGCCGCGCTATACGTCTTTGCGCTGGCCGCTTTTTTAGGCTACCAGGTAATCTCTCGCGTCCCGCCTCTGTTGCACACGCCGCTGATGTCTGCCACCAACGCTATCTCAGGCATATCGCTGGTCGGCTCGCTCGTCACGGCAGGCGCAAACTATAACCGCGTCAGCACTATCTTAGGAGTCATAGCCGTGACCGCAGCTACGATAAACGTGGTCGGCGGCTTTATGATTACCGACCGGATGCTCAGGATGTTTAAGGAAAGAATCTCTAGAAAAGAGACAACGACAAAGGAGCAACCGCGACCCTGATGAATTATTTCATCGAGCTTACCTATCTTACGGCCTCAATCCTATTCATACTCGGTCTAAAAGGACTGAGCCACCCCGAAACGGCCCGGCGCGGCATGATAATGGCGGAGATCGGCATGCTGATGGCTATCATCGGCACGCTCGTTCACCGCGAGATCGTCACCTACGAATGGATAATAGTGGGGCTGATCATCGGTTCGTTGATAGGCGCGGCGATGTCTATATGGATGCCGATGACGGCCATGCCGCAACGGACTGCGCTCTCGCACGCTTTCGGCGCGCTGGCCGCCGCGCTTGTCGGAATCTCTGAGTATTACAGGCACGGCACGGATCTTGGCGCGTTCAAGATGACAGCGCTCGGATTCGAAGTCCTGTTCGGCGGGATCACCGTCACGGGCAGCCTCATGGCTTTCGTGAAGCTGCAAGACCTGATACGCGGCACTCCGATCACTTACAAGGGGCAGAACTTTTTTAACATAACGCTCTTTCTTTTGACCGCAGGGATATTTGTCTATCTGATCTTTGTGCCTACGGCGACCGCGCTCTTTTACGTTATGGTCGGACTTGCTTTCCTTTTCGGCATTCTTCTGGTCTTGCCGATCGGGGCAGCCGATATGCCTGTAGTGATGTCGCTGATGAACTCTTACGCGGGGCTGGCGGCGGCGGCTACGGGGTTTGCCATATCAAATAACGTGCTCATCATTGCCGGGACGCTCGACGGTTTTTCGGGCTTCATTTTGTCGATATTGATGTGCCGGGCGATGAATCGTTCGATAACCAATGTCTTGTTCGGCGCGTTCGGGGCCGAGAACCGCGACTGCTGCCGGCGATGCGCAGGGCGTGATGCGCGAAGTGAGCGCCGAAGACGTGGCGGTCCAGCTTGCTTACGCCAGGCAAGTGGTATTCGTGCCCGGTTACGGCATGGCGACGGCGCAGGCGCAGCACATCGTCAGAGAGCTTGCGGATCTGCTCGAAGCCAAAGGCGTGATCGTGAAGTACGCCATACACCCGGTCGCAGGCCGCATGCCCGGACACATGAATGTCTTGCTTGCCGAGGCGAACGTGCCTTACTCTGCGCTGTACGAGCTGGAGCAGATAAACCCCGAGTTCCCTGCTACGGATGTGGCCGTCGTCATCGGCGCTAACGACGTAGTCAACCCTGACGCGCGAGATAACCCGAAAAGCCCTATCGCAGGAATGCCTATCCTTGAAGTGGACCGCGCGCAGTCGGTCATCGTGTTGAAGCGCGGCAAGGGAAAAGGCTTTGCCGGTATCGAAAACCCGCTCTTTTTCAAGCCGAACACTGGGATGCTCTACGGCGATGCGAAGACGTCTTTGACAAAGCTTGCGCAGGCGATCCAGCACGTGTGAAAGCGCGGTCAGGCTTCGGCAATCTCATCTTCGTAGAAAAAAGCCGGGCCGCATACTACGAGTAACCTTATCGGCTCGTCGCCGGTATTTTCGAGCGTGTGGCGATGGCCGCGCGGGACATAGACCGCATCGCCCGCCGCGACATCATTGCTTTCTTCGCCAACCGTCATACGCCCGCGACCTGAAAGGATGTAATAGATCTCTTCTAGCTCGCGGTGGTGATGCGGGGTGACGGCCCGCCCCGGCGGCAGTAATTCTTCGGCAAGGCTGCACTGAGTTATCTCGGATGTTGTGCGGTTGATCAAGGGGCGCAGCTCGGAGCCGTGCGGGGTTTTGATCGCGTTCGCTTGCTTGCGGTTTACGATTATCATAGTCGTTTACGGTCTACCTGTTAAAGTTTCGGCTTGGATTCTACGGGGCCGTTCGCTTGCAGCCAGGCGTTCCAGCCACCCTTGAGCGCGCGCGCCTGCTTGAAGCCCAGTTCGAGAAGTTGCCGCGCAACGCGGACGCTTGTGCCGTCATCCGGGCAGGCGCAATAGATGACCGCCTCTTTGTCGCGGGGAATGTCTTTAGACCGCGCCGCGACATTCTCTTCGGCAATTCTTATCGCGCCCTTGATCTTTTTATCGCTTGAGCCGTATGAGCTTTTGCTCCGGGCGTTGATTATCGTGACGGGCTCGCTTTTTTCGATCTTCGATTTAAGCTCTTCAACCGTGATGCGCTCGATTTCCGCCGGTTTGGTGGGTTGCTGTTTTGTTTGCGGCACGGCGCTCTGAATCGCAATAGCCGGTGTAGACGCCGCTAATAAAGCCACGGATAAAACTGCCGCCAATATATATATTTTCATCTCATAACCTCCCTCAGAGATCGAAATCTTCGGACGACATTATACTTCTTTTTACGAAAAAGGTTCTTAATGCCCCGCTGCTTGCGGCGGGGATGGATGAACCATCTTGGCGAGGGTTCGATGCCCGATGCCAAGATGACTTGAGTTAGCTACAATGCGTGCGTGGTTTTCAGACGTACAGCCCACGCCGCTTATGACACCGCCTATCATCTGGTGTGGTCGCCGAAGTACCGCAAGAACATCCTGCAAGGAGCTATTGCAGAGCGCGTCCAAGAGATGTTTCAGGAGATAGCACAGCAGTACGACATCACGATAGAAGAGATGGAAGTAAGCACGGATCATGTTCATATCTTCTGTTCGTTCCCGCCGAGATATTCTATTGCTCAGGTGGTGAGTAGATTTAAGAGTCTGAGCGCGAGAGCAATATTTCGAGAATACCCACAGATAAAGCGGCGGTTGTGGGGAGGGGAATTGTGGGAAGACGGATACTTCGCCAGAACGGTTGGCGACAAGGTGACGGCAGAAGTGATACGCAAATACATTCAACATCATCGTAGTGAGAAAGAAAGCGGGTTTCAATTCAACCTATTCGAGTGAAACCGCGCGAAATGCCCCGCCGCTTGCGGCGGGGATTCTTTACTTGCTATGAAGTTATGAAAGAATTAAGATGATTGCCAAGGCGCACGCCCTCCCAGGCGCGTGTTATTATTAGCATTAAGAGGTTGAGCCGGTGATAACGAATCGAAAACTTACATCTCTCGTTATCTGCTTGCTGGTCCTGAGCCTTGCCGTAGTGCAGGGCAGCAGCAACCGCACGAAGATGGGCCGGACTCGCAGCGTATCGCTGCCGTCGTATGCCATACTTGACGAGAACGCACAGCCTTTGATCGCTTCAAGCGGCAAGGTGGGATTCGTATCTTCGGTCACCGGCGGGACGCTCATCTCCTTCAGCGTTACTTCGGGCAAGGTCATCTCGACGCTGGTCGTAGGCGAGACGGCCGGGCCCATCTCGCTTGTAGAGGTTGCGGGCCGCCGCCTCGTTGCCGTGCCTGCGCTCAATGACGCTTCGCGCAATGTCGCGCCTACCGTCAGCATCGTTGACGCGACCAGCGCGCGCCGCATGGAGTTGAAAGCGTTGCTGGTGCTGCCCTCCGACGCTCAGATCACGCCCTCCACGCGCGCCTTCATCACGCGGGACGGGCGTTTCTGCTTGATAGCTTCAAGCTTCGATGAGCCACAGCTTTTCTCTTTCGACATAGAAACGGGGCAGATAGCCTCTCAACTCGCGCTCGTCGGGCGGCCGTCAGAGATGGCGTTTTACGATGAAGGCGGCAAGCGCAGGCTTGCTATCAGCAGCGCCGTCTCCAACAACGTTTCCATGATCGATGTTGACGAAACGGGACAGTTGAGTCTGAGTTCGAGCTTTACGCCCGTGGACGCACGCCTGGACGAAGCAAACAATCCCGCCTTCAGCATTGATGGCAGCACGCTTTATATTGGAGCGTTGGAAAGCAACCAGCTTTTTGCCGTTAACGCAGAAACCGGCGCTCAGACGGCGAGTCTTGCCATAACCTCTCCTCAGCGAATCAGCGTGGCGAAAAGCGGCGCGGATGAATTGCTGGGCGTGACTCGCATTCGGCGCGCGGCCAACAACAATCTCGGCGGCGTCACAATCGTCAGGAGTGAAAAAGTTCGCCTCTCGGCCGAAGCGGAATTCGCGCCGCCCGAAGGCATAAATTTTTCGCGCGCAAACAATGTCGTGTTCGACAAACAAGCCGTTGTCGCTTTTGTCGCGTCGAGCACGGGAGTCCTCTTCGCCTTCAGCACGGAGACGGGCGAGCTTGAAGCGCACCAGATCATAGGAAGCGAGCTTCGCCGCATCGCTTTGAGCGAGAAAGCACACAGCGTCGTCGCCGTGCGCTCAACGAAGGGCAGCGACGAAATAGTCATAATAGGATTTGACCAGGGTGAGGCGGAAGAGGCGGAAGACGCGACCCCGGTTATTGAAACGCTCAAGCCGGACGTGGTTGATCAGGGCCGCCGAAAAAATCTACGCCTTGTAGTCAAAGGCACGAACCTCACCGAAGGCGCATCGCTTCTCGTAGACGGCAATGAAGTCCCTGCCGATCTCGTCAAGGGCGGGCGCACGCTCGAAGCACGCCTTTCCCGGACGCTGTTTGAGCAGTCGGGCGATATAAGCATCGCAGTGAAGGCGGCAAACGGCGCCGTCTCTCAGGCGAAGTCTCTGCGCGTGATAAGGCCGGATGCCCCGCGCATAGCAAATATCCGCCCGACGGAAGTGGCGGGGCCGGGCGAGGACTTCACGCTAACGGTGTTTGGAAGTAACTTCAGGTCAAGCTCGACGATCTTTGTCGGGGGCCAGCGTTTCAACACGGAGCAGTTGGGCGACGGCAAACTCCAGACGCAAGTGCCCGCAGAGGTCGTTAGCACCATCGGAAAAGTTCCGGTACAGATTGTTGATCTGTCGGTCGAAGGACTGGCTTCGAATGAAGTCAGCCTGACCGTCTTTGGCCCGCGCATAAAAGAACTCAAAACCTCTGCTGCGATGGTGGTCGCAGGGGGAGGCCAATTCGGTCTTCGCATCATAGGCAGTAATTTCCGCGCCGGAGCCAAAGTGGAAATCAACGGGACGGAAGTCCCCGCAGTCCGCGTGATCAGTCAAAATCGGACCCTTATCAGGCTGAGCGTGCCGGGTCGGTTCATTCAAAATGCCGGGAAACTGCCGGTCGTCGTGCGCAACCCGGAAGGCAACCCGTCAGAGCCGAAAGAGTTTGAAGCTTTCGCGCCGCAGATAAAAGAGTTTGCTCCGGGCGAGTTGGTAGCAGGCGTTGCGAATGCGGAAGTGGATATACGCGGCCAGAACTTCCGCAACCATGCGCGAGTTTACGTTCGCAACACGAGCGACCCTGAAAAACGCGCCTTCAGAGTCGAACGCAGTCGAGTTCGATTCAAAGGCAGCACGCGCATAGTCGTCACGCTCACGGGCGAGCTAAACGATCTGGTCAAGCAGCCGGGCCAGTTGAGGTTTCAAGTAGTCAACACGAACGGAGCCGACGGTGTGCCTTCAGCCGATAAAGATCTCAACGTGGTCGGCCCGCGGATAGACCTCGTTAAAATCGAGCCAATCGAAGACGATGGGACGCATGTGAAGCTCGTGATTACGGGCGCGCATTTCCGCAAACATGCTATGGTCGAGCTTGTAAAATCGGGACAAACTTTTGGCCGTCAGCGCGCGCCTAATAAAGCCGGGAACGATAGAATAGCGGTCGTCGTTCGCGCAAAGAAGCTCACCGCGCTCGGAGCCGGATTCCAGGTCTACGTGGTCAACCCCGGCGAAGTGCGATCAAACGGTAAAGAACCAGAGAATCAGTAAGCCAGGAAGAAAAGTTATTGTAAGAATGCAAGAGCGGGGGCGGAATGCTTTCGCTCTTGCATTTTTTTATTCGGGTTTTCTGAGGACGTAACCTGCGCCGCGCACGGTGTGAATGAGTTTGGGCGAGAAATCGCGGTCGACCTTATTGCGAAGATAATTTACGTAAACGTCTATCACATTGGTGAAGGCGTCGAACGTTTCGTCCCACACCTTTTCCGCCAGAATAGTGCGCGATAACACCTGGTCGGGATGGCGCATGAAACATTCCAAAAGCGCGAACTCTTTTGAAGTGAGCTGAATCAAACGACCGCCGCGCGTCACACGGCGGGTGAGCGGGTCGAGCTTGAGATCGCCTATTTCCAACATCATGTTGACTTCGGCGCGGTTTCTACGGTTCAGGGCGCGCAACCGCGCGAGAAGCTCGGCAAAGGCGAACGGTTTAGTCAAATAATCATCGGCCCCGCTGTCGAGCCCGCTCACTTTCATCTCGACCGAGTCGCGCGCCGTCAAAAGCAATATAGGCATCGTCACGCGCTCGAAGCGTATACGGCGACAGACCTCCAGCCCGTCCAGACGCGGCAAGCTGATGTCCAGGATTATCAAATCGTAATTGCCGTTTAAAGCCTGAAATAATCCTTCTTCGCCGTCTGTGGCCACGTCTACAGCCGCGCCCTCTTCTTCAAGCCCGCGTTTGATGAAGGCGGCCATCTTCTGCTCGTCTTCCACGACTAGGATTCGCATAAAACGCCATTAGTATAAAGGATGAAGGATGAGGGATGAAGGATGAAAAAGATTCCATGCGTCGCATCCGATCATTGGATTTGAAAACTCAAATCCTTTTCATCCTTCATCCCTCATCCTTCATCCTTTATTTTACTGTGTTATAATATTTCTGGTTCTTTGGAGTGGGTCGGACGGTCGCTGGCTCTCCTATGATTTCAAATTTGAAATTTCAGATTTGAAATTTGCCGAGGGCGAGAGGAAAGTCCGAACACCGCAGGGCGGCGAACTGGCTAACGGCCAGGCGGGGCGACCCGACGACAAGTGCAACAGAGAATAGACCAGCCGATGGCCTTCGGGCACAGGTGATGGGTGAAACGGTGGCGGTAAGAGCCCACCAGCACGAGTGGCGACACTTCGTGGCTAGGCAAACTCTTCGCGGTGCAAGACCAAATAGGGAGGCGTCAATAGGACTGCCCGTCCGATGGCTGCTTTTGCAGTCAACGACCTCCGGGTAGGTCGCTCGAGCGAGCGGAGCAATCCGCCGCCTAGATGAATGACCGTCACTTGCCGCGAGCTTGAAGCTTTATGCTTAAACTCGCGCGAGTACAGGATTCGGCTTACAGACCCGCTCCAAATCCATCGATCCGGCTCAGCGATAGATTGCAGGTTTATCTGTCACAATTCAATAATCACTATTTAAAGTGACCGGCGGAGATAAAGGGTGAATAGAAAATATCTTTTCGGAGTTGGGGGGCTGATCATAGGCTTTATCGCAATGTTCTTTGTAACAACGACTATCAATAAGAACGCGGTGGCCCCGGTCACTGCTTCCAACAGGCCGGGGATGGCGCGGCCGGGCGGCGCGACGGGTCAGCCCAATCAGCAGCAGATGATGGGCGATATTCGCGAGACTCTTGAAAAGGCAAAGAACAACCCCAAGGACTTTGAGGCGCAGGTGGCTGCCGCCGAGGCTTATCTTCAAATTCAACAGGTGGAAAAGGCCGTCGAATTTGTGAGACAGGGAATTGAGGCCGACCCGAAAGAGGCTGCACATCTTGGGCTTCATAATTTTATGGCGCAGTACTACTCCAGGCGAAAGAATTATCCCGAGGCCGAGAAGTGGTATCGTCGCCTGATTGAGGTCGCTCCTGATGATGGCGATGCTCTCGTTCATCTCGGCCAGAATTTCTTGGAGCGCACTCCGCCCGAACCGGACAAAGCCGTTATCTACATCCAATCGGCGCTCAAACTGAACCCGAAAGACGGGCATGCGCTCGGACACCTCGTCTCGGCTTTCGCGCTCAAGAAAGATACTCGCGGAGCCGAAGAGGCGTTCAAGCGAATGAAAGAAGCCGAGCCTGATAATCAGATGATACCTGATTACGAAAAAGTGATCGCAGACCTTAAAGCCGGTAAGCCGGTGACTATACCAGCGGAATAATTAGGCGAATAGATGTCACCTCTTAAGATAATAATCTATGTCATCTTGATCCTTCTGCTTATACGGATGCTTCGAAGGTTTATCGGGCGCTTGCTGCGCCCGGCAAGCCACGCGAGAGCCAGTAGTCGGCCTCGCCAGACGGCCGCGCGCGCGAAGCCTTCTAAAATGGTGAGGTGTCAGGCATGCGGGACTTTTATTACAGAGTCGAGCGCGCTGGTTGTCGGCGGAAGCGGGTTCTGTTCGCGAGCCTGCGCAGAAGGTAAGTTTTCTCACGCTTGAGACGAGACTAATATTTATTTGCATCGTCCGAAGGATTCTTTCCGTCTATACCTATTGAAGGGAAGCAAATAGCCACCTTCACAAGCCCCGCTGCTTCGGCAGAGCAGCCTTAGAAGCCCTTAAGTTCACAGTGGATATGAACTTGGAGCTCATCGGAGCTGTTCAAGGATGCGGCGGATTAATACCCTGGAAAGAGTACTTATAACGATGAGTTTACTTGATTCAATCAAAGATTTAGCTGGCAGCATAGGGCCTGGCAGATTGCACAAGCACGGCCCGGCTACAGGCTCTGAATGTCCCCACGAAGCGAAAATACTTGCGTACTCCGAAAATCGCCTCTCGCATCGTCGTCGCGAGCAGCTCGAAAGCCATTTTGTCGGTTGTGATGATTGCCGTGACCTTCTTGCCCTATTCGCTCGACATTCTGATGAGGCGACCGTACCCGACTTAAAGCCGTTAACCGATAATGCGATAAAAGACCAGACGGCTAGAATCCTCACTTATATAAAGGAAGACGAATTCAACCGCCGCCGCGCAGACAAGCCGACCGAACCAATAGGCGCGGGTCTGTTTGCTTCAAATCGCCAGACCGAAACAGGAGCAGGCTTTTTTGTTTCTACGCGCCAGCTTGTGACGATCGGGCTGATGCTTTGCGCGTTGGCCGTCGCGACCGTCTATTTTGTGATCAGGGGCGAGCCGAAAAACGAGATCGCGATGCAGGCGCTCACGCTTGCTACGAAAGAAGAGCGGCGCATCGAGCCGCGACTCTCGGGCGGTCTTCCTCACTCGCCTTATCCTTTTGTTACGCGCGGCGTGGTCGCGGATACAGACCCGCAGGCCGATGTGCAGTTTGAGCGCGCGCAGGTGGAAATGCAGTTTGCCGAAAACCCTTCGGCCTCGGTTGAGGATCGGCAGACGCTGGCGCGGGTTTGGCTGGCACGAGGCGAGTCCGATTACACCAAGAGCGCGCTCGCCATACTTGAGCAGCTTGTAGCGAGCGGCAATCAATCGCCCGAACTGCTTAATGACACAGGGGTGGCGATGCTTCAGCTTGAACGTTACAGTGAAGCCATCAATTACTTTAATCAGGCGCTTGCAAAAGCCCCCAGCCTTCACGAAGCGTTGTTTAATAAAGCGTTAGCCGAGCAGAGAGCCCAGCGTGACGCAGAAGCGAAAGAAGATTGGAAGAAGTTTATTGAAACCTCTTCGGACGAGAAGTGGAAAGATGAGGCGGAGCGATACTTGATGAAATAGGTTCAGCCTCAGACTTGCCGGTAAGAATATAAACTGGCCTTTTCTGCCTAAGCCAGACAGGGATGCTCTGGCAGTCTTATTTGTTCATACCTTCTTCGGGCGGCTACCTGTAGCCGCCTTTTTTATCTTTATTGTGATATGGAGTGCGCGCCGTGGCAGCTATTTTATCCAGGCGTCGCTTATATGTGTGTCTACCGTGACCGGGACGCTGCTGATGAATTCGCGCGCGGCCTCGACCATTTCGTGATCGAGTATCGCGGCGCACTTCGAGGCTTCGCCTTCGGCGACCTCGACTACGATCTCATCGTGTATGCAGTTGACTATCTCGGCGTCGAGCGGTTTTAGCGCGTCATAAAGGCGCGCGAGCGCGCGTTTGATAATGTCTGCCGAGCTTCCCTGTATAATTGCATTTTTTCCCAGCCGCTGAGTTGCCGCGACCTGCGAGCGATCATTCGGATCAAAGGTGAAGCTTATCAAACGGCCTGAGCGAGTTCGGTTTTCTTTATCGGCTACGGCGCGCTCCGCCGCCTCGCGCAAGAAAGCGGCGACCCCGCTGTATGCGGCAAAATATTTTCGTATCAAGCCTTCCGCCTCTTCGTTCGAGCAGCCTATCCGGGCGGCAAGGCCGGGCGCGCCAAGTCCGTACATTATCCCGTAGTTGAGTTGCTTTGCCGCCGCGCGCTGGTCTTTAGAGACCGCTTCCAGCGGGATAGCGAACATCTGGCTCGCGGTCACGCAGTGCAAATCTTCGCCCGAAAGCAGCGCCTTAACGAGGGCCGTGTCCTGCGACCAGTCGGCCAGTATTCTTAACTCGATTTGCGAATAATCGGCGATGCAGAGCTTGCGGCCCGCGAGCGCGCGAAAGCAGGCGCGGTATTCCGCAGTGTGAGGGACTTGTTGGATGTTAGGGTCCGAGCAACTCATTCTCCCGCCGGTCGCGCCGATCTGGCGAAAGTCCGCGTGCAGGCGTCCCGTGTGTGTGTGTATATGTTCGAGCAGCGACAGTCCGTAGCTGCTGAGAGATTTCTGCACGCTGCGGTATTCCAAAAGCTTTGCGACTGCCGGGTGGTCTTTTGCGAGCGGCTGTAGCTGCCAGCTTCGCGTGCCTTCGACCTTGATGCCCATGCGGTTTAGCGTATCAACTATCTGAGCCGGACTATCGAGATTTATATTCGGCTCGTCGAAAAGCGTCAGTTGTGGGATGCCCGCCGCAAGCTCGCGTTTAAGCTCGACCGATAACGCCTGGTGTGCTCGCTCGACCGTGGCGACAAGCCGCCGCCAGCAGTCCTCATCGATAGCCACGCCCGCAAGCTCCATCGCCGCGACCGGCAACACGCACTCAAATTCAAGCTTCGCCACTTCCGCCAGTCCAAGCTCGGCGAGTTTTTCTGTGAGCCTTTCTCTTAACGGCAGCATCAACGCGGCATCTTTCGCCGCGTACTCGTACTGTATGTCGGTAAGCTCGCCCGCCCAGTTGCTCAACTGCATAGACTTGTCTATCGTCTCGCCCAGATGCCTGTCGGTGACCGCAGCCAAACCATGTCCGCCTTCGCTGCGGCCCGCGCCTATAATCTGGCTCGCAAGCAGAGTGTCAAACAACCCGCGCATCTCCAGGCCAAAATGGTGAAGCAGCATCTTGACGTCGAACTTGGCGTTGTGGAGCGCCTTCGTAGGAGTGGTGGCCTCCAACAGTTCTCGCAAAGCCGGGTGATTGAGCGCGTCAATCTGGAACAGGTCTATAACAAAGTTGTGCTCAGGGGTTGAGATCTGCAACAACCGCACGCGGCTTGTAAAGGGGTCGAGCCCCGTAGTCTCTGTGTCTATTCCGATGACGGACTGCTCCGAGATATGGCGAACAGCCTCTTCAAGGGCGGAGTCGTTCGTAACCAGTGTGTAGGGTTTCTTGCTCACTCGTTTCCTGCCTGCGGCGTGTCTTGAGAAAGTCTGACGCGCCCTATATAGTTGAAGATTCTCGCATCATTGCGTGTAGACAATCAATTCGATTTTGGATTTTAGATTTTGGATTGCGGATAAAAGTTAAGTTGCTAACGCTATAATAAGCCTTGCTCCGTGAATCCCAAATCTAAAATCTAAAATCCAAAATAGGTAATATGGCAACGATTATAGAAACTCCTTCGATGAGCCAGATCCGAATGCGGCGCGAGCAGTTTATGGGGCGAATCGCGGGCGGCGTCGCGATATTTCCCGCAGCGCCAATGGCGATTCGCAATAACGACGTGGAGCATGAGTACCGCCAGGATACGGACTTCTACTACCTCACAGGGTTTGAAGAGCCCGGAGCTGTGGCGGTGCTTGCGCCGGATCACCCCGAACACCGTTTCGTTCTCTTTGTTCAGCCTAAAGACCGCGAGCGCGAAGTGTGGACGGGCTGGCGCGCGGGCGAGGAAGGGGCCACGCGCGATTACGGGGCCGACGCCGCTTTCACCATAGACAAGCTCGACGAACAATTGCCCAAGCTCGCATCAAAGGCCGACAGTATTTATTATCGATTCGGCAGTGACCCGACGTTTGATGAGCGGCTCATAGGATGGATGCGCCTTTTTCAGCGCGAGCGACAGCGCAACGGCGCAGGCCCGCGTGCCGTGATCGACCCGGCCGAGATACTCCACGAGATGCGGCTGATTAAGACCGAAGACGACCTTCGTATGATGCGTCGCGCGGTTGATATGTCGTCAGAAGGACACCTGGCAGCGCTTCGCGCGCTCCGCCCCGGCGTCTACGAGTACGAGATAGAAGCCGTCCTCCGCTATGTCTTTCGCAAGCAGGGAAGCCCGCGTCCCGGCTATCCTCCGATAGTTGCGTCAGGCGCGAACGCTACGGTTTTGCATTACACTACGAACAATCGCCGTATCGAGGACGGCGACCTGCTGCTGATAGATGCCGGGACGGAGTTCGGCTACTACACGGGCGACATCACCAGGACATATCCGGCAAACGGGAGCTTCACCGAAGATCAGGCGGCGATTTATCGGATAGTGTTGGACGCGCACGTCGAAGCAATCAAGATGGTGAAGCCCGGCGCGACCTTCGCAGAGCCGCACGACCGCGCGGTGCGCGTGATTGTCGAAGGGCTGGTAAGGCTCGGGCTGCTGGAGGGCGACATCGAAAAGCTGATCGAAGAAGAGAAGTATAAAAAGTTTTACATGCACAAGACCAGCCATTGGCTTGGGATGGACGTGCACGACGCGGGGCCGTACAAAGTCGCGGACGAATGGCGGCGGCTCGAACCCGGAATGGTGCTGACTGTAGAGCCGGGAATCTACATTGCAGAAGACCTTGAAGACGTTGACTCACGCTATCGCGGCATAGGCGTGCGCATAGAAGATGACGTGCTTGTTACTCCGGAAGGCAACGAGGTGCTGTCTGCTCGCGTCCCAAAAACGATTGAAGAGATAGAAGGCGTGATGATGGGCGCTCACCTGGGCGAGTGAATGCGCTGTTAGAGTGTCGAGGAAGATATGCTGCGTAGATCAATTCTTGCGAGCTTGCTGATACTGGTTACGGTCACGGCGTTTGCTCAAAGCCCCAAGCCTACGATGAAGGGGTATGAGCTTTATAGCTGGAAGCGCGACGGCATATGGTATTACGCGCTTGTCGAGGGAACCAACCGCTCCAAGTCATACGAAGAGATCACATCGGATAAAATAGCTTTGAAAGGCACGAGCGCCCTGAGAGCAAAGCTTGAGAAACTCCCAAAAGGCGCGGAGGTGATCTGGACGACAGGCGTTGACCCGGCGGCGAGAAAGACCGCAGAGGGAAAGACCCCGAGGCTTGAGCTGCCATCGGGCACGCGAGTCCGCAAGATCAAAAAATATTGCGACCAGATAGGCATAAAGCTGATGCTTGGTTGATTCGAATGATGAGGTAAGCCCGTGTCTGAGCAAGAAGAGAAACAAAGGACTCGCCAAATAATTCGCCGCCTCAAACGCGAATACCCGGACGCGCGTTGCAGCCTCAACTACTCGAACCCGCTTGAGTTGTTGGTCGGAACTATTCTTTCAGCCCAATGCACCGACGAGCGAGTCAATATCGTGACCGCCGATCTTTTCAGAAAGTATCGCTCGCCCGAAGACTATGTGAATGTGCCGCAAGAAGAATTAGAGCAAGACGTGCGTTCAACAGGTTTCTACCGCAACAAAGCGAAAGCGATTCAGGGCGCGTGTCGCCGCATCATCGAGCAACACGATGGCCGTGTGCCCGACCAACTCGAAGATTTGCTGTTGTTGCCAGGCGTGGCTCGCAAGACGGCAAACGTAGTCCTGGGAAATGCTTTTGGTATTGCTTCGGGTGTGGTCGTAGATACGCACGTCCAGAGGCTTTCAAGAAGATTGGGCTTGAGCGACCAGAGCCAGCCTGAAAAAATCGAGCGCGATTTAGTAGAGCTAGTGCCGAAAAAAGATTGGATAGATTTTTCGCACTTGATGATCTACCACGGTCGCAAAGTATGTAAAGCGCGCAATCCTCTGTGCGCTGAATGCGTGGTCGAATCTCTTTGTCCTTCATCATCCCTCAAGACGGGTGTAACACCAGCCTGACACCCGGTTGCTCGGTTTTCGAGCGCCGAAGAATCATTTCGCTTTTCAAATTCGTCTTTTGATGTGGGGATGCCTATGACTAATTCTCACATTTTCATTTCTCACACCAGCAAAGATGATGAGTTCGTCAAAGAGTTGCGCGAGGCCCTCGAAGGCCAGGGATTAAATGTATGGGTTGATTCTCGCAACCTGCGCGGTGGGGCAAAACTTGCGCGGGAGATTGAAGATGGCATTGAACAAGCGCGACATTTCATAGCGATCATTAGCGTGAACACGCAGAACTCGCCGTGGGTGCGCAGAGAGATTCAAAAAGCTCTAGAGGTTGAGCGCGCTCGCAAAGATGAAGGCTATCGAGCGATACCGGTACTTTTGCCCGGAGTTGAGCCTTCCGCACTTGGGCTCTGGTTTGATGAAGAGCCTGTAGGCGTTCGCGTCGAAATCAAAACCGGAGGAGTCAGCGAGGCCCTGCCCGCCATTCTCGCTGCATTGGGAGAGCGACATCCTACCGACCATCAGCCTGTTAAAGAGGCCGCATCGCGACCTGTCGAAGAGCTGATTTTAAGATTAGATGACTTGAAGATAGAGACAAAAGACGGCAAGCGACGAGCAAAAGCTGTCGCGCAACTGGTTTATGAGCCTGCCAATCAGTCTGCTCCTGCTGTAGAAAGCAAACGCTTCATCTTCACTGCGCCGCTCGGAGTAATTGAAGCAGAAGATTTGCGCTGGTATCTGGAAGAGTATTACGTCTGGCCTATAGGAGTATTCAAAGAACGCGCCGAGCGCATTGAAGCGAAATTGCCCGAGTGGGGCCGGAATTTATATCAGGCTGCTTTAGCGTCGCAAGTTGCTCAAGCGGCTCTTACCGCATGGCAGCAAGCCAGGATTGATGGAGATAGGCGCTTCTCTATTCTTCTCGACAGCGAATTGCCCGAAGGCGCAAGCGAAGAAGAAAAAGCAATTGCTAGAGAAGCCGCTACCGATTTGCTCTCCTTGCCCTGGGAGCTGCTGCACGACGGGGAAGGATTTCTCTTTCACGGCAAGCATCCCGTTCGCGTGCGTCGTCGTTTGCCTAACCGTCGTTCGCAGCCGGTCAGGCTAACCGGGCTGCCGATTCGCATACTGCTGGTCAGTCCGCGCCCCGAAGATAGCCGCGTGGGCTACATCGACCATCGAATCAGCGCCCGTCCGTTGGTTGAAGCGATAGAGAGTCTGGGCGAACTGGTAGGGCTTACACTGCTCACGCCGCCTACCTTCCCCGCGCTCGAAGAAGCATTACAAAAAGCTGCCGACGCAGGAGAGCCTTTCGATGTAATTCACTTCGACGGCCACGGAGCTTATGACCACAAAGTCGGGCTGGGCGGGTTGTGCTTTGAAGACCCGAACGACACAGAGAAATTAGAAAAGCGAGCGATGGAATTGATTCACGCCGAAAAGCTGGCCGAAGTCATACGCGACCACCGCATCCCGCTCGTTTTTCTCGAGGCCTGTCAAACCGCGAAAATGGAAGAAGACCCTACGGCTTCGGTCGCTGCTAAACTTTTGGAGGGAGGTGTAACCTCAGTCGTAGCGATGAGCCACAGCATTTTGGTAGAGACGGCGCATCGCTACGTCAAAGCGTTTTACAAAGAGCTTGCCCTCGGCAAGCGCGTGGGCACGGCTATGCTCGCGGGGCAGCGCGAGCTTCATCGAGATAAGTATCGCGGAAAGATGATGGGCGCGGGCGACCTGCGTCTGCAAGACTGGTTCGTGCCTGTGCTTTATCAGGAAGAGCAAGACCCGCAGTTGGTGACGAAGTTGCCGCCCAAAGAGGTGCAGCAGCTTCAGGCTAAACAGCGCCGCTTGAATTTAGGCGCATTGCCCGATCCGCCCGCGCACGAATTTCAAGGGCGCAGCCGCGAGTTACTTGCTTTAGAGCGTCTGTTGCACGACGAGCCTTGGGCGGTGGTCCGAGGACAAGGCGGGGCGGGGAAGAGCACGTTAGCAATAGAGCTTGCGCGCTGGCTCGTGCGCGTTAGTCGCTTCCGCCGAGCGGCTTTCGTGAGCCTTGAGCAATACACCGATGCTCGCAGCGTACTCGATAATCTAGGTCGCCAATTGCTGCCGGAAGGAGATAGCTGGTCTGTAGCGAATTACTCTGATTTAAAGCAAGCGCTGCAACCCGTCGAGCGAGCACTGTCTGACCGCGCAACGATCATCGTTCTGGATAATCTGGAAAGCGTCTTGCCAGATCAAACGGGACAGATGCCGCCGGGCGTAGCGCCGATTGAAGAACTGTTTGATCTTTGCGAAAAGCTTTTGGAGGCTGACCCTGCAACGCGAATCGTGTTCACGAGCCGCGAGTCGCTACACGCGCCGTTTGATAATAAGCGCAGGCAAATAGATCTAGGGCCACTAAGCCGGGAAGATGCAATCAAGCTGGTCGGCGAGGTGATGAAGCAAGAGGGCTTGACTCCGAAATCCGACGACCCCGGCGGCGACCCGAAAGAGATAGTCGAGCTTGTAGAAGCGGTAAATCGCCACGCCCGCGCGCTGGTACTGCTTGCGCGCGAAGTAGCACGCCGAGGGGTACGAGCGACTACGGAGAGCTTGCAAGAATTGATGGCCGGGTTGGATAAGAGGCATCCCAATGATCGCGAGAATTCGCTTTATGCCAGTGTCGAGCTATCGCTGCGCCGCCTGTCGCCTGAGGCTCAAGAGCAGATCAAAGCATTGAGCGTTTTTCATGGGGGGGTACACCTTTTTGTGTTGAGTCAGATACTAGGTGTAGAGATAGAAACATTAACTAATTTAGCCACTCAACTGATTGAAGTCGGGCTAGCTGAAGATATGGGTTACGGCCACCTGCGCCTTGATCCAGCGTTGCCGTCTTATCTGCTGAGAGGGATGAGCAAAGCAGAGCAGGAAGAGACGAAATTACACTGGGCTAGAACAATTAAGCAGTTGACGGCTTATTTGTATAAACAACAGTTTAAAGATGCCGAATTAGCTAATCGGTTGACCCTATTGGAACTTCCTAACCTGATGGCGATGCTCCTGTGTATCCAGGATAGTGCGACGCCAGAAGAGGTGATTGTCTTGGCGGAGATAGTTGAATCACTACTATCTAATCTGGGGCATCCTCAAGCGCTTGCACAAGCGACGCGAGTGCGAGAGCAAGCTGCCCAGCGATTGGGCGAGTGGAGCCATGCCCGATTCCTGACGGAAAGCGCGAATATAGACCGCCTGCTGGAACGTGGCGAGCTGCAAACAGCCTATTCTGTTGCACAACAACTCCTGCAACGATGTTTGGCAGAAGGGGAAGGATCTTATGAGAATGCTGCTTACGACATTGCTATTGCGCACCTCAGGATTGGGAGAGTGCTGAAAAAGGGTGGAGCCGCCGAATCTGCGCTGATGCCACTGGCCGAGGCTCAAAAGCGTCTTCATGTGATGGCAGATGAGGGTAATATTGCCGCCGAACGCATGGCCTCGGCAGCGAGCACCGAAAGCGCCGATTGCTTGGCAGCTTTAGGGCGATATGATGAAGCAGCAGCAGCTTATCAAGATGCCATCAGCCGCTTTGAGAAACTGGGTGATACAAGATGGGTAGCTGTCAACAAAGGCCAGATCGGTGCAGTTCGCATATTCCAACAGCGTTATACCGAAGCGCTGGAACTCTATAATGAAGCGCGAGGTATATTTGAAAGCTTAGGCGAGCCAGGAAGCGTTGCTATTGTCTGGCATCAAATCGGTTTGGCACATAGGGAGGCAGGGCAATTTAAACAAGCTGAACGGGCCTACCGGCAAGCGCTGGCTATTGCGGTTCAGCAGAAAAACCTCGCTGGTGAGGCTCTCAGTCTGGGCGAAATGGGAAATCTTTATAATACTATGGGGCGGTTGGAAGAGGCTGTGAAATGCTACCTGCAAGCAGTTGATCTGGACGTGAGACTGCAAGATCAAAGCAATGAGGGGTTTGACCGCAACAATCTAGCCAATACTCTCATTAAGCTGCAACGCTATGATGAAGCGCGCCAAGAACTACACCTTACCATTGAGTGCAAGAATCCTTATGGTCACGCTGCAAGAGCCTGGACTACCTGGAACAATCTCTGCAATCTGGAGCAAGCGACTGGCAATCTAGAGGCCGCTGCTCAGGCGCGACGGGAAGCTATAGAGAGCTATCTAGCTTATCGTCGTGCTGGTGGGCAGAGTATGACTAGTGGCGCAAAATATTGCGCCATGGCATTCCAGGCAATCGAGCAGGAGGATATAACCGAGTTGGAGCAAGAGCTTGCTCAACTCTTAGAAGACGATGTTCCACCATCGGCCAAAGTAATGATCTCCAAGCTTCAAGCCATCCTGCGCGGTGAGCGAGACTCCGCGCTCGCTGATGATCCGGACTTGTACTACCAAGATGCTGTGGAATTGCAATTGTTGCTTGAGGCACTGAGATCGAAATAATGTCCGGCGCTTCACAAATGAGCGCGCAAGGTTCGCCGCCGCTAGAAAGCCACTCCGCCTTTGTCGTCCATCCAACTGCGAGTCATGTCGCACCATAACGCAAGGCCGCGCCACTCGCCGAAACGGGAATAATATCGCTCGATCTTTTTATCAGGTGTCGCACGGCCTCGGTTGCGCGTGCGAGCGAATTGCCCTCGCACCCACGAATCTAACGCGAGACAATCATATCGGCCTACCAACTTCAATAAATTCTCGGCGGCGTAATCCCCTACGCCTTTGACTCGCTTCATCTCTTTTCGCAAATCGGCTGTAGTCAATTCGCTTGTAAGCCACGACTCTACATCCAACGAACCAGAGGCAACGCACTCGGCCAGCTCTTTAAAATATGGTGCGCGATAGCCTGAACGCACTTCATCGCGGTAGAACTTCTCTGACTCTCCAGCCATCGCTTCTGCCGTTGGAAATGTGCGGCGTCCGTCGCTCGTCTCGCGGCCTAGATTGTCAACAAGCCCTTGCACCATCTTTTTCGTAAGCGCCCACGAACAGTTAGTCGTGCACATTGTCTTGACTAAATCTTCATACACCGTGGGCGAGCGCAGCATTCTCCCTGCGCCCGCGTCAGCGATCCATGCGAAGTCCGCTTCCTGCATCATGCGTTCGTAGAAAGGCGACATATCATCATCCAACCTGAGCATATGCCGCACGTCACGTGCAGCGCGATCCGCCGCGCGCTTGCCTAACTTGCGCCGCGTCTCGATGCGGACGGCTCCGTCTGCATCAGTGATCGTTACCGTCACCGGCTTATCATCGCCCACATCAAGAACTCGCGTGAGCGTCCAGTTGTTCAAATCAATCTCGAACGGCGGCAGTTCGGACCAGCCGTGGCTTATCGCCGTTCTTTTGAAGCTGAATGCCGCGGGGGGATTAATTAATATTTCCATAGGCCAACAGTCTTAAACCTCTTCATCAAGATCGATCATCTCGTCTGCTTGCTCAAGCTCGAAATATTGGTCAAAAGCTTCTTCGGAACGAGGCAGATCGATTCCGCTCGCGTAAAACAGGTGCTCAAGGAATCGCTCTTTCGCCTGTCGCTCGTCGTCAACTACGTCTTGCCCGAAGCCGCCTTGCGCGATCGCGACTATCAATCGCTGCGGTCGGTCGTCACTCTCTTCTGCCTGTGCGCGGAGCAACTCAAAATAGGCGGGCTTGTAGGTCACAACGTAGTATGACTTCTCCATCTCCATAGCAAATCTTCTCCTCGCGCGGGCGACGGCAGTTATTACGAGCGCGCCTCCGCAGGCGTTTCATTTTTATCGCGGCTGTATGAAGCGCGGATCACGGTCTTGATATTTCCGCGCACATGAAAATCGCCTTCGATTTCTACGGAGATCGGATCACACGCTTGAACGAAATCTTCCAGTATTCGATTGACTACATGCTCGTGAAATATCTTTACCGAGCGGAATGAATTTATATAAAGCTTGAGCGATTTTAGCTCGATGCAAAGCTCACGGGGAACGTAATTGATTTTGATCACGGCAAAATCCGGGAAGTCGGAAAACGGGCAGATCGCCGTGAACTCCGGGCAGGTGAACGAGATGGTTATCGCCTTGCCTTTATATTTGTACTCGAACGTCTCAAGCGGATAAAGCTCAAACGCTTCGGGCGGCGTCTCTTCGATCACAAGGCCCGAATGCTCTAATACTTCTGTCATCACTCGCTCCTTTTACCGTCCACTCCACTTCAGTTTGTTGCGCAGAATTTGAAAATAGTCCTGTCCCTTTGCACGGATCGTGTTAAAAGTCTTTGCGCTCTTTTTGATCTCTATCTGGTCGCCCGGCTTCAACTGCAAACCGGTCTGCCCGTCGGCTGTGAGCATCACTTCTTGCTCGCGTGTATTTAAAACAAGCCTGATCTCAACAGTGTCGGACAAGACCAGGGGCCGGTTGGTTATCGTGTGCGGGCATATGGGACAGATCGCTATCGCCTCGGTGCCGGGGGTGATGATCGGCCCGCCCGCCGATAGATTGTACGCCGTCGAGCCTGTCGGCGTAGCAATGATCAGCCCGTCGGCGTGATAACTGGTCACCCATTGCGAGTTGACTGAAAAATCTATCTCGATTATTCGCGCCAATGCCGATTTGTTTACTACGATGTCGTTGAGCGCAGACGCAGACCCCACGTGATCGCCGTCGCGCATGACCGTCCAGTCGAGCATCATGCGATGGTCGATTTCGTAATCACCTTGGACTACATCTTCGAGCGCGGGAATGGCGTTTTCGACCGCGAACTCAGTCAGGTAGCCGAGCGTGCCGAGGTTGACGCCTAAGACGGGAGTCCCGCGCCCGCCTACCAGTCTCGCCGTGGCGATCATAGTGCCGTCGCCGCCCAGTACTACGAGCAGGTTCGCGTGATCGGCTATCTCGCGGGCCGAGGCCGAAAATGTTCCCGGCGGCAGGTTCTGCACGCGGTCGTTTACGAACAGGTTTATCTCGCGCTCGGCGGCCCAATGGGCGATCTCTGCGGCGAGCTGGTCGGCGCGCGGCTCATTCGGCTTGGTGATGATTCCGACTCTAGCGGGCGGCTGTTGTGACAAAAGCGAAACCTCCACAACGTGCGATTACCGAAGTCGCTCGATTGTACACACCCCTGCGAACGAGTGTCAAAGAGCGCGGATTGGCCCGTCACCGCTTTCGTCAATTCAATGAGACCAGCCAGATGTCGGCTTCGGGGGGATAGAGGCTGTAATAAAGGCGGCGGTTGTCGCGCGAAAGCGCGAGCGTCCCGAAGTTGTTCGGCGCGACCGAGTATAATTCGCGCGCCTGCCTTATACAATAGACGCTTTCCATCCGGCGACCAGCGCGGGACACGATCGTACTAACAACGCCGGAGAGCTATTGCTTATCGGCTGCTTCGGGTATCCACAGCAGGGCGCGGCGGGTGATCTGGATATTATCGGGCTGAAGACCTATTTCAAAAAAGTCGTGCTCGTTTGCCAGCGTCAAGTATTCGCCGTAAAGCGCGCGCAGCGCTTCGCTGGCTTCCTGCTCTATGCGATGGAGGTCGTCGCGCAGCTCGGCTTCCTCCCATTGAAATTCCTCATATCGCGGACGCGGCTCGGTCGTGCCGAAGACCGCCCCGGCGAGGGTCGAAAACATCCCGGCCAGCCGGTTCTCGCTTTCGAAAAAATGGAGGTTGTGAGAGATGATGTCTTCGAGGGTTAAATTCTCGGCGCGCTGCCCACGGCGCGAATTCGCCTCGCGCACCTGCTCCATCTGAAGCTCGAACTTGCCGCGCAGCCTTCTCATCTCAGGCTCGACGCGACCCAGCGCGGCCTCTGCCACGCGAGCGAGGAACTGTTCGAGCGCGTCGTCGGGCGCAGAGAAAAGACCGAACACTGGATTGAAGAAGATTTTGAGCCGCTCGTTGCGCGCGAGCTTGTTGATCAACTCGGCTTCATACTGTTCGAAGTCTGCTTTGGTAGTAATATACTTTCCAGTCTTATAACCGATGCTGCGGTCGGGCAGAACCATCAGTTGCGACCCTTGCAAGATGTCTGCGGCAGGCTTGTCCCAGTCAATCGCCATATCGCCTTCGGGCAGCCAGGCTGCGTAGCTGCGCTCTTCGGAATGATTCAACCCGGCGCGCAGGCTGCGGAAATTGACGCTGCACTCGACGAGCATGGCCGGGCGATAAACAAGCGCATCGGCGCCCGATGATTCGCTGCCGGGTCGCAGCCATAGTTCTATGACGTCTTCGATATGCAGTTTTTCAGCAGCTTGCTCTTGCATAAGTAATGCGACCCGCAAGCGGGTGCCCCGAGTGATGAGTGATGAGTGAAATAGATGTTTCTCACTCATTACTCATCACTCATCACTCATTACTTTCTTTCAATCCTGTCCTGGCCCGCCCGTGGCCGCTCCGGCTGGTTGAGGGGTTTCAGGGCGATAATAAAGAATGCGGCCACAATTCTCGCAGGTGATTAGCTGATCGCCTTTACGAACGTCGCTGAAGACTTTTGGCCGGACTTTCATCCTGCAGGCCGTACAGATGCCGTTGCGCACCTCTGCCAGGGCCTGCCCGCGACGGAGCCTCGCCATGCGGTCGTAGGTGGCGAAAAGTGGACGTGGCAGTTGCCTGGAGAGTTGTTCCCGCCGCTCGTTGAGCGCGACGATCTGGCGGTCGGCCTCATCGCGCTCGTTGTCGAGCGAAGCCAAATTAAGGTCGGCCTCCGCGCGCTTGCGCTCGACATCGGGCGTCTTTTCGTTCAACTCCGCTTCGAGCTTTTCAATCTCTTCCATGCGCTTGAGTATCTCTGTCTCGTAAGAGTTGATCTGCTTTTTCGTCGCGTTGATTTCGCGCAGGGCCGTGGCGTACTCTTTCTCGTTGCGCACGCGCATCAAGTCTTGCTTGTATTTTTCGTGATGTTGCTGAGTGGTTATGAGGTCGGATTCTAATCGTTTGCGGTCTTCAAGAGTCTGTTCGTATCTAATCTTCAGGTCCAGGAACTCTGCCGCGTACTGTTTGAACTCGTGTTCTGTCTGATCTCTTTCCGCCGGTATCCTCGAAAGCCTGTCGGTGACGCGCTGTATATCGAGGTCGAGTTCCTGGAGCTCAATGAGCTGGCTCAATTCTGGGCTCACAGGTGTCCTCCATGTAATGTCAACGCAAGTCTACTATATCAACACGTGATTCTCAAGGATACATCCGAGCCGCCTGTCATTTGACCGAAAGCGATATTAAAAACAGAGATTGTCCGATCAGAGCGCGTGAGCTAAAATCTACGGGTGGCATTGCTGCGATGGCTCACGCCCGATCGCGTTATGCCGCGAGTTACTCCTCGGAGGTTGCTATGAAGTCTTTATTGATACTGATTGCTGCCATTGCTTTTTCTGCTCCCGCGCTGTCAATGCCGTCGGCTAACACTTCACAATCTCCGCAAGAGCCTGCGGCATTAAGGCCGCTTCCCGCGCTGACCTTAATTGATTTTGACGGCAAAACGGTAGGCGCCGACAAATACAAAGGTAATATCGTGGTGCTCGATTTTTGGGCGACCTGGTGCGGCCCCTGCATAGTCGAGATACCCGGCTACAACAAGCTGCAGGCGAAATACGCCGATAAAGGCGTAACGGTGATCGGCGTGACTATGGCGTCGGGCGAGAGCAAAGAGGTGAAGCCTTTTGTCGAGCGCTACAAAATGAAGTACACGATCCTCATGGGCGATGACAATCAGATAACCGATTTCATTATGGTAGGATTCCCCACCACTTACCTTGTGACGAGGGACGGCAAGGTTTTTGCCAAGTACATCGGCGCAAGCCCGCGAAAGCTTGAAAAGCTAGAGTCTGACATCCAGAAATTGCTCGCTGAAAACACGCAGTAATTAGAGTGTAGTATTTCTCTAGCCTCTAGCCCCTGATTTCCGACCTCTGGTTACCGGCTTTTTCTGCGCGCGGGGGCGGCGAAGACGCGCTCCCGTCATATGCCCGTTTTGGTAATATTTTTCTACGCGCTTTGAGAGGGTATTGCGGTGTATGCGAAGCTCGTCCGCGGCTTTGGATAAATTCCCCTTAGTCCGTTTTAATACAGAAAGTATAAAGTGCTTTTCAAATTCTTCGACCGCGTCTTCGTACAGTATTCCACGCTCGACCATCTCTGTGACCAGGGCTTCAAGCCTGCTTTTCATCTTGTGCCTCTCCTCTAAATGTGCGAGCACATCCGTTGTCTGCTAATCTTTTTGCTCCCAGATATTTTTCACCGCCGCGTACCCTTCAAAAAAACGCTCTCTCATCTCGCTTGACGTCAGGTACGCGATCACGCGCGTTCCCTCAAGCAGCACGGGAGCGAAGGCCGAACGCTCGACCGTCTCAAGCCTGACCGGAAATGCAGTCAGCGCCAGGTATATGACCGAGCAGAAGAGCCAGCCCCGAACCAGCCCGAACCCCGCCCCAAGCGTGTGATCGATCCAGCCGAGCCGCGCGCGCTTAATCTTTCCCCGAAGCCAGCGCGACACAAAACTTCCCCCAAGCATTACGAGCAAGAAAACCCCTATGAAGGCGATGAGGTTCGCCGCTCGCGCGGTCTCGACAAAACCGGCAGTCACCACCGCAACCGGCTCGTAGAGAAAGGCTGCGGCGAGAAGCGCGACTACAACGGTGATTACTGATATTGCTCCCTTGAGAATTCCCCTTGTGGCCCCTGAGGCTATCGATGCCACTACTACTATCAGGACGAAGTAGTCAAGAACGGTCATCTTAATTTCGGATTGCGGATTTCGGATTGCGGATTTCGAATTTTGGACTCGGCAAACTTTGCCTCATCTTTCAATCCGAAATCCGAAATCCGCAATCCACAATCGAGCGTCCCGTCAATAGTCTGTACGCCTCAAGGTACTTTGCGGTCGTTCGTTCTACAACCGTGACCGGAAGCTCCGGCCCCGGCGGCTGCTTGTTCCAGTCGAGCGTTTCCAGGTAGTCGCGAACGTACTGCTTGTCGAACGACTGCTGCGAGCGGCCCGGCCGGTACGACGCTTCAGGCCAGAAGCGCGACGAGTCCGGCGTCAGCGCTTCGTCTACGAGAATTATCTCGCCGTCCTTCATCCCAAACTCGAATTTAGTATCGGCGATTATTATTCCGCGCTGCTCGGCATATCCGGACGCGCGCCGGTAAATATCGAGCGTCAAATCTTTGAGTCTTTTTGTCGTCCCCTCGCCGATTAAATTTTCCATCTCGCTTTCGCTGATGTTGATGTCGTGTCCGGCCTCGGCTTTTGTGGCCGGTGTGAATATCGGCTCAGGCAGCCGCGCCGATTCCGTAAGCCCCGCAGGGAGCCGGACGCCGCAAACCTCGCCAGTCTTCTGATAATCCTTCCAGCCCGACCCGGCCAGATAGCCGCGCGCTACGCATTCGATGGGGAAGACCTCAGCGCGCGCGACAAGCATCGAGCGCCCGCGCAGACTGTCGCGATGCTGATCGAGCGGCGGCGGGTAACGGTCTACGTCCGTGGTTATCAGGTGATTTGAAACCGCCTCTTTGAGAAAGTCGAACCAGAAAAGCGAAAGCTCCGTAAGCACAGCTCCCTTGCAGGGTATAGCGCTCGGCAGCACCACATCGAATGCAGATATTCGGTCCGTGGCGACGACCAGCAGCTTGTCTTCTACCGCGTAAACGTCCCGCACCTTGCCACGCCGAAAGAGTTGTATGCCAGCAATATCAGTATGCGTGACTACGTTGATAGTCTTACCCTTTCTCGGAGAATCAGTGTCAAATTGGTGGATCTCGTTGACCTAACGCTAGGGAGTTAGTGATGGCAAACCGCATTATCAGCATGCCTTAATTCAATGTCAAGGGTTCAGGCTCAAAAGGTCAAGTTTTGATCCGATTTTTTTTTCGGGCCCTTGGTGATTTCGTCCGGTTTGCTCGCGCTTCGGGCCTGCCTGTATAATTTTATTTACCTGCGCGCGCCGAAGCGCGTGCGTGCCATGGGTGTACGAGGTGGCGCAATTTGTCAAATTGCGCCACGACGGAGAGAGGTTTTTAAATGGATTTCAAGCTAGTATCGGAATACGTCCCGCAGGGGGACCAGCCACAAGCCATAGAACATCTCGTGCGCGGCATTCGTGAAGCAAGCGATCACCAGGTCTTGCTCGGCGTGACCGGGAGCGGAAAGACCTTCACGATGGCCGCCGTCACCGAAGCCGTAAACCGCCCCGTGCTCGTGATGGCGCACAACAAGACGCTTGCGGCGCAGCTTTATCAAGAATTCAAATCATTCTTTCCGCACAACGCCATAGAGTATTTCGTCAGCTATTACGATTATTATCAGCCCGAAGCTTACATACCTTCGACCGACACCTTTATAGAAAAGGAAGCGACGATCAACGAGGAGATAGACCGTCTGCGATTGTCTGCGACCAGGAGTCTGTTCGAGCGGCGCGATTGCATCATAGTGGCAAGCGTCTCGTGCATATACGGCCTGGGCGACCCCGACGCTTACTACGGCATGGTCGCGTTCGTCGAGCGCGGGCAGCAGTTGTCGCGCACCGCGTTGCTCAAAAAACTGGTCGAGATTCAATACCAGCGCAATGACATAGCTTTTGAACGGGGCACTTTTCGCGTGCGCGGCGACGTGGTCGAGATCTATCCCGTCTATCAGGACAAGGCCATTCGCATAGAGTTCTGGGGCGACGAGATAGATTCCATTTCGACCATCGACCCGCTGCTCGGAGAAGTAATTGAGCGGCACGATAGATTGCCGATCTATCCCAAGTCTCATTACGTGATGCCGCAAGACACGCTTAAGCGCGCGATAAAGACTATCAGAGAAGAGCTGGATGAGTGGGAGCCCAAGTTGATCGATCAGGGAAAACAGCTCGAAGCGCAACGGCTGCACCAGCGCACGATGTATGACATAGAGATGCTCAAAGAGCTTGGCTACTGCCACGGAATAGAGAACTATTCTCGCCATCTCACGGGCAGGTTGCCGGGCGAGCCGCCGCCGACGCTGCTCGATTATCTGGCGCGCGACGCAATCGTTTTCGTGGACGAAAGCCACCAGACGATCCCGCAGGTTCGCGGAATGTACGCGGGCGACCAGTCGCGCAAGCGCACGCTTGTAGAGTACGGCTTTCGCTTGCCTTCGGCTATGGACAACCGCCCGCTGAACTTTGAAGAGTGGCAGCGGAGAGTCGGGCAACTGGTCTATGTCAGCGCGACGCCGGGGCCTTACGAGTTGACGAGGACCGGCGGCGAAGTGGTAGAGCAGGTGATTCGCCCGACCGGCTTGATCGACCCGCAAGTTGACGTTCGCCCTGTACGCGGGCAGGTAGATGACCTGTTGCACGAGATTCGCGAGCGCGTCAAACGCGGCGAGCGCGTGCTGGTCACGACGCTGACGAAGAAGATGTCCGAAAACCTCACCGAGTATTACGCGGAGCTTGGCGTCCGCGTGCGCTATCTGCATTCGGAGATTCAGACGCTGGAGCGAATAAAAATTCTGCGCGATTTAAGGGCGGGAGAATTTGATGTGCTTGTGGGAATAAACCTCCTGCGCGAAGGGCTGGACCTGCCCGAAGTCTCGCTCGTGGCGATACTTGATGCCGACAAAGAAGGCTTCCTGCGTTCGGAGCAGTCGTTGATTCAGACCATAGGCCGCGCCGCTCGCAACGTGAACGGCACGGCGATACTTTACGCCGACCGCATGACCGATTCGATGCGAAGGGCAATCGGCGAGACTCAGCGCCGTCGCGAAAAGCAAGACGCTTATAACCAGGAGCACGGCATCACGCCGCAGACTATCGTGAAAGCGATTGACTCAACGCTCGTTTCAATCGTCGAGGCGGATTATTTCAAAGTCCCGCTCAACCTTGACGACGTAGAAGAGTATTCGCCCGACAAGCTCGGAGAGACTATACAGCGGCTGGAGTTTGAGATGCGTTCGGCTGCCGCGAAGTATGAATTCGAGCGGGCGGCAGAGCTTCGTGATAAGATCAAGTACCTTCGCAACCGCGAGCTTGAGATGACGTAATGGCTCAATTCAACTTCATCACGGCAGGCGAATCGCACGGAAAAGGGCTTGTTGCCATAATCGAAGGTCTGCCCGCCGGATTAAAAATCGACGTTGATTTTATCAACCGCGAGCTTTGGCGGCGGCAGCAGGGCTACGGCCGCGGCGGGCGTATGAAGATCGAAAGCGACACGGCGGAGATCATCTCAGGCGTGCGTCACGGCAAAACCCTCGGCTCGCCCGTCGCGCTACTCGTGCGCAATCGCGATTTCGAGAACTGGCAGGACGTGATGAATGTGGAGCCGCGCGAGTTCGACGACGACAAACGGGCGCGCCGCTTGACGCGGCCTCGACCTGGCCATACGGACCTTGCGGGCGGTCTTAAATACGATACTCACGATCTGAGGGACATTCTTGAGCGCGCGAGCGCGCGAGAGACCGCCGCCCGCGTCGCGGTCGGGGCTTTCGCCAGGCTCCTTTTGAAAGAGTTCGACATAGAGATAGCCAGCCACACCGCAATGATTGGCAACATCCCTCATCTGCCTGTCGAGGCCACGTGGGATGAGATTGCCGCAATCCCTGACGATTCTCCGCTGCGTTGCGTTGACCGGGAAGCGGAGCAGCAGATGATCGCGCTCATCGATGCTACGAAAGAGGCGAAAGACACGCTTGGGGGGATATTCGAAGTCGTGGCGCGCGGCGTGGTGGCGGGCCTTGGGTCGCACACCCAATGGGGCCGCAAGATTGACGGACGATTGGCGCAGGCCATAATGTGCATACCCGCCGTAAAGGCGGTCGAGATTGGGGCGGGCGTCGAAGTCAGCCGGGCAACAGGCTCGCAGATACACGACCAGATAAGTTATAATATTGATGAGCGCAGATTCACGCGGCCCACGAATCGCGCTGGCGGCATTGAGGGCGGCATAACCAACGGCGAACAGGTGAGGGTTAAGGGCCATTTAAAGCCAATCTCGACTCTCAGGCGACCGCTCGCAAGCGTTGATGTGATTACGAAGCAGGATTCCTCGGCAGCCTTTGAGCGTTCTGACATCGTGGCAGTCCCGGCGGCAGGAGTTATCGGCGAAGCGATGGTTGCAATAGTGCTGTGTGACGCCGCGAGAGAGAAATTCGGCGGCGATAGCCTCGCCGAGATGAAACGGAATTTTGAAGGCTACCTGGAGCAAATAGGGCGTTACTGACGGGAAGAAGGGGCGCATGACTCAGATGGCCCAAGATCCACACGGACCGGCGAGCCGGCTCGCCGAAATAGAGCGCGAAGTCGATGAGCTGCGTCGCTCGATCAATTCGACTCGAACACACGGAATACTCTATTACCTGCTGTTGGTGGCGATCATCTTCGTCGGGTTTGCTATCGGGTATGCGACGCACAGCCTTGTTGGGGCTGGTATAATATTAATCGGACTGGCAATAGTCGCATGGCGCGAGGTGACGGGATTTAAGGCCAGGACGGCTGTCATCTCTCACGTGCTCGGCGAAAAGCTTGCCGAGCGGCGGCAGCTAGAAGAAAGACAAAAGGAGTTCGGGATAGAGCGATGATTCTGGATATTGTAAAGTACGGCGATCCGATCCTCACCACACGGGCTGAGGAAGTGACGGAGTTCAACGCAGAGCTTCACAAGCTCGTCGACGACATGTTCGAAACTATGTATGGGGCGCCCGGCGTAGGGCTGGCCGCTCCGCAAGTCGGGTTGTTGAAGCGATTGTTCGTCATGGATTGCACCAGCGGCAGGGACAAGAAGCGCAAGCTCGTTCTTATTAACCCGGTCATCGAGCTTGAAGAAGGCGAGCAAATAGGCGATGAAGGGTGCCTCAGCTTTCCCGGCATCTACGTTGAAGTCAAGCGGGCCGAGCGCGTCATCGTGCGCGCACAGGATATTGACGGAAGCCCGTTTAAGCTCGACGTAATGAACCTTGAAGCCCGTTGCGTCGCGCACGAGACGGACCACCTGGACGGCGAAGTCTTTATCAGTTACTTAAGCCCGCTCAAACGCGATCTCGTCAAGCGAAAAATCAAGAAGCGCATCAAGCAGAATGACTGGTAAGCCACGCGTCTCTATCTTAAGCAGACAAAAAGCCGGCCCTTTCGATGAGCCGGCTTCTCTTTTTACACTCAATCTCTTTTCACACTTTACGTTCTCAACCGATACGTTCGTGTATCGAAGCGGTTCAAATCGGCCCACATTCCATTCAAAATGTGGGCCGATTTGACGCTTCGACTCTGGTATCAGCGTTGCAGTTCATCAATGGGTTTATATGGACCAATATCGGATGGGAGAGAATAAGCTATGAAGATTTCTTTGCGACATGCGGGTGCGCTTATGGCCCTTGCTATTATTTTTGTATCGGGCTGCACCCCTCCGGCAGGAACTAACACAAACACGAGTGGGAATACCAATAGCGCTGCTACTAATAGCAATAGCACTGCCACGAAGACCACGAGTAACGCGCAGGGCAACATCACGTTGCCTCTGCTGGATGCGCTTTTTGCGCAGGAAAATTTTGCAAGCGAGCTGAAATCGAAGCTGCAATTAACCGACGACCAAATCAATAGACTAAAGACCGTCGCGCGAGAAGAGACGGCGCGTCTGCGCGAGTCAGACGACGATGACGCTTATCGAGGGACTACCTCTGCCGCAAGGCGTCAGGCCGATCAACAGATCGCCTCTGCGATAGGCGCAGAAAAAGCTCAGCAGCTTTATGCCTTTATAAACGAGCGCCCGGACGGTGTGACGGCTTCGGTATCCTCAACGCCCAGTGCTGTGCCCACAGACACGCGTATAGTTGTCAACGCGCCGGCTTTCCGCATGGATGTGTTTGATCGCGGCAAGCTGGTAAAGACATACAGGGTCGGCATAGGTTATCCCGAGTTCCCGCTCCCTACTGGATTGCGCAAAGCGGAGACCATAATCTTCAACCCGACGTGGATTCCGCCTGACGAGCCGTGGGTTGAATCGAGCAATAAGGTTAAGCCGGGCGAGACAATCGAAGCAGGCTCGAAGCTCAACCCTTTAGGCGTGCTGAAGATTCCTATCGGTCTACCCTCGTTGATTCATGGCGGCAAGTCGCCTGCCAAGATCGGCACCTTTGCATCTCACGGATGCGTGGGTTTGACCGACAAGCAAGCGCAAGACTTCGCCAAGCTGCTGGCGCAAACAGGCGGCGCGAGTGTGACGAATGACCAGGTTGCGGAGTACCAGAAGAACAAGACCGAGACTAAGACTGTAAAACTCAATTCTCCGGTCCCCGTCGAATTGCGTTATGAAACGATCACAGTCGAAGACGGAAAGCTGCACATTTACCGTGACGTTTATGATCGCGGGTCCAACACGGAAGAGAACCTGCGCGCTGTGCTCGGAGCGAATGGTCTCTCGCTTGAGCAGTTGAGCGAGGCCGAGCGCGCACAGGTGATGGAAGCTCTCAAACAGATGTCGCGCGATGCAATGGGCAAACCTGCTACCGGCGCGTCGAACGATAATTCCAACACAGCAAAAAACGGCGGCAAAAATAGTAACGCGAGCGGCAAAGTGACCTCAACTATCAAAGGTCAGAAAGAGATCGCTATAGATATCGCAGCACTCGCGGGCAAAGGTTATCCCGCTCCTGTTAATCTCGACACGGGAGGCGCGAAGCCCGAAGCCGCGTCAGGCAAGCCGACATCTGCTGCAAAGAAGAAGACGAGGTAAAGCCGTTATAAAAACAATCAACCTTTGGAGCGCGACGACTTGTCGCCGCGCTCCAAAGGAACGGCAGGTGTAGTAATACTAATTCGCTTACTGTTTGCGGGCGAGCAGCGGATAAGGATTGATAGGCTCGCCGCCGCTCCATTTGCCCGGCGCGCGCAGCTTTGATATGCCGAAATGAAGATGGAAATTACCTGCGCCCGCATTGCCTGTGTCGCCGACATAAGCAATGACTTCGCCGCGCCTGACCTGCCTCCCATCAACCATCCCGTCTGCATAGCGGGAAAGATGGCCGTAGTAATAAACATAATTGCCCGAAGGGTCTGATTGATAGATCATTATCCCGCCCTTATCGCTCTGATAAAGCTTCATTACTTTGCCGTCGTCTGTGGCAACCACAGGCGTGTCTAGCGGGGCCATGATATCGAGCGCCTGGTGCACGCGGCCTTCGGAGCGGCTATCAGAAAAAGAGTCGCGCAACTGGCTGATAGTCACACCGGCGACAGGCACGAGCAGGCTGCGCGTTCGCAAATAATCAATATCGCTTCCCGCCACTGTGCTTGTCGCGTCTGGCAATGTTGCAGCAGGCATTATCGGTTGAGCAGGAACCGCGACCGGCTCCGTGCTCGTCGCTGCCCGCTCTGTTGGCGCTTGAATAATCGGTTGTGGTTTGCTTGCGCTTGCCTCAGGCTTGGGGGCGGTCGTTTCGTTCTTGCCTGTAAAGGTTACGCCCGGCGGTTGCAAATTGATCAGTATGATAGCGCCCAGGATAAGACAGACGCACGATACGATCAACACCACCGCCCGCCGTCTTTTTTTTCTGCCTATGTATCTCAATTGCTTTTCCTGACCGTACTCGGTGAACGAAAACGATTCTCCGAATCGGCTCTAATACCTTTAAAATGCTTCCGGTGAATACAATTGCAACCATCAAGCCAAGACTGAGCGATCAACTGAATTCGCCTAGATTGACACGCCGCTCAGGCTGTAGTAGCTTTGACTCATGATCAGCCATGACCAGCCGATGATATATGAGGCCGGGTTGTTATAATACCGGAGCAGCACTGTTCGCTTCGGCGTAGCCGCGAGGCTTTGCCGGGCTTTTTTTCTATGGGAGATAAATCACCAGGATTGAAGAAAGTAGTCTTACCAGAAGAGGGCATTAGATCGTTGTTCGGCCCTTATGATGAAAACATCAAGTTCCTCGAGGGCTTGCTCAGCGTGCGCATAAACTTGCGCGGCAACGAGCTGATGGTCGAGGGCGATGAGCAAGATGCCGAGCTGGTTCAGAGCATCCTCGAAGATTACGCCGCTTTGTTCGAAGAAGGGCGGCGAATGTCGAACGACGAGCTAAAGAGCGCCTTCAAGCAGATCGCCGAAGACCGCGCCTATACGCTTCGCGATTACTTCACCAAATCCCGCCTCAACCCGACAGGCAAAAAACAAGTCACCGCCCGCTCGGTCAACCAGCGCCGTTACCTCGAGTCTATAGAAAAACATGATGTAGTGTTCGGAATAGGAGTCGCCGGCACGGGTAAATGCATAGCCCAGGATTCTCTTGTGCTTACCGACCAGGGCATTGTCCGTATTGGCTTGCTCGGCTCAGACACTCAGCCTTTAGATTATATTCCCGTTGATTTTTTGGTTCACGGGATTGACGGCGCAGAACCCGCTTCGTATCTCTATAGCGGCGGTGAAACGGATACATTGCGTATCACTACGCGGCTCGGTTTTTCGATAGAGGTAACGCCGGAACACCCGCTACTGTTTGTCGATAGCTTCGGCGAGCTTCGGTGGCGTCGCGCAGATCAGTTAGCTGTAAAAGACACGCTGGCGTTGCAGCGCGGTCAACGCATGTTCGGCAATCGCACTGCCGTTGATTTCGAGTACCAGCCAAACAGCCCGCGAGACAAATCTTCAAAACCGGTGAAGCTAGACTGCCTTGATGAAGAGTTCGCATATTTTATGGGGCTGCTCATCGGCGACGGCTCTATGAGACGGCGCAATTGTGTCGTGCTCACCTCATCGGATGAATCGATTGTAGCGGCTTTTTACAAGATAGCATCACGATTCGGCTTGCGCGTTTTCCGTAACAATGAAGGGCGTCCTTACGATTACATAATCGCCAGCGTCCAGCTTTGCCAACTGCTCGAACGCCTTGGATTGTCCACCGACAAAGCGCGCACGAAACGAATCCCACATTCGATTCTTGCCGCCCCTCAAGAGATAATTGCTGCATTCTTGCGAGGATTATTTGATACAGATGGAACTATAGAGAAACGCGATGGGGTTATTTCTCTCTCGTCCGTGTCCGAGACCCTTATACGTGAAACGCAAGTAGTCTTGCTTAACTTTGGCATAGTTGCATCGAAGTCCATCAAGCGCGGTCATTATCGCGGAGAGCCGCATATATCTTATCTGTTGACGATAGCTGGCACGGAAGCCGATCTTTTTCATGAGATGATAGGCTTCGACCTCGAACGAAAGCGAGCGCGCCGTCAGATCAGATACAGAAACCCTAATCTTGATGTTGTGCCTCACGTCGGCGCATTGATAACCGGCGCAGTGCGAAGCATAGAAATGACGCGGGCCGAACACCAGCGATTCCGAGATTATCGATCCGAGAGGCGTCGGCCAAGCTACGCCAAGCTTCAAGAAATGGTTGCTATTCTGGATTCGCATGAAGCTTATGGGAAGCCTCTCGACCAGCTAAAGGGGCTTCTGGCGCGTCACCTCCTGTTTGCGGAAATAGTTTCTATCGAACGCTCGCGAGCGCAGGTTTATGATCTGACGGTGCCGGGGACACATTCATTCGTTGCAAACGGATTCGTCAATCACAACACTTACCTGGCTGTGGCGAAAGCCGTCGAGGCGCTGATGCAAAAGCGCGTCAACCGGATAATACTAGCTCGACCGGCGGTCGAGGCCGGAGAGAAGCTCGGGTTTCTGCCCGGCGATCTCCAGGACAAAGTTGACCCTTACTTGCGACCGCTGTATGACGCGCTGTTCGATCTGGTCGATTATGAGAAGGTCACGCGATTGCTTGAGAAGCGCGTCATCGAAGTCGCGCCCCTGGCTTTTATGCGTGGTCGGGCTATGCCTTTAGACAGCAAGATTCTCACCAAGAACGGTTGGCGCAGGATGGGTGAAATAGAAGTCGGCGATTTCGCTATCGGTTCGGACGGCAGACCGACCGAAGTTACCGGCGTTTATCCTCAGGGCAAAAAGAAAGTTTACCGTTTGACCATGACAGACGGATCGAGTGCGGTTGCCTGTGCTGAACATCTCTGGGCGGTTCGCACGGCTTCGGACAAGCGCCGAAGCAAGCCTTTGCGGATTTTGCAAACGCAGGAGATGATGGGCAATCTGCGGTGCTTTCACCAGTATCGTTACGAATTGCCATTACTTTCCGCGTCGGTTGAATGGGAGTTTCGAGAAACTCCGCTCGACCCGTATTCGCTTGGATTGTTGCTTGGTGACGGTTGCATTTCGGACCGCTCGTCGCCTGGTTTTACGACTTCTGATGAAGAATTGATTTCGTCTCTTAGTTTTGCGTTAGAAGGCATGGATTTAACAATCCGACGTAGATCGAAATTCGACTATTTGATAACCATCCCAGTGATGGAAGGCGGTAGGAAAACCTTCCGTAATCAACTCACACAAAAATTGCGCGAATTGAAGTTGGCCGGGACACTCTCTTCGACCAAATTTATTCCTGACGTTTATCTTTACAACAGCACGGAAGTCCGGCTTGCGGTTTTGCAAGGCTTGTTGGATACGGACGGCGGCCCTGTCACGCAGGCGGGCCGGACGTGCCGCATTCAGTATGTTACGACCTCAGAGCAGTTGAAAGACGATGTGTTATTTCTGGTGCGTTCACTTGGCGGCGTGGCGTATTGGCGCAGGCGTAAAGTCGAAGGCCGCAAACCAGGTTTCGCGAACGGGAGAGTGGTTCCATACCGAAACGATGCGTTTGTGATGGATATCCGTTTGCCCGAAGGTCTTGAGCCTTTTCGGCTGCGACGCAAAGCCACGATTTATCAAGAGCACGGTGGCGGTCGTCCGATGCGTTTTATCGAAAACATCGAACCCGCCGGCGAAATGGAAACGCAGTGCATCAGCGTCGCTGCACCCGATGCGCTTTATGTCACGGACGATTTCATCCTGACTCACAACACGCTCTCAGATGCGTTTATCATACTCGACGAAGCGCAAAACACTACCTCCGAGCAGATGAAAATGTTTTTGACGCGCATCGGATTCGGATCAAAGGCCGTTATCACAGGCGATGTCACGCAGATAGACTTGCCTGCGGGCCGTCGCTCGGGGCTGGTCGAAGCCCAGCGCGTTTTAAGCAACATCGAGGGCATTGAGTTTATTTATTTTACTGATAAAGACGTCGTGCGCCATCATCTCGTCCAGATGATTATTCAGGCATACGATAAAAACACGAAGACCAGGTTCGAAGACAAGCTGTAGAATTTTAGATTTTGGATTCAAAAAGGTCATTATTGATCTCGCAATCCGAAGCAATCCAAAATCTAAAATCTAAAATTATGAAGGCTGCTCCTACATCGCGCACCGGTCGTCTCGCTAAGTTAAAGAAGCGGGCAAAGGCATTCTCGTCCGGGCTGTCGGACCGATCGGTTATAGACGCAGGCGTCGGGCTGTTCATCATAGTAGCCCTTTCGATACTCCTGCTCAGAGATTATCAACGCCCGCAGATCGAGCCGCTCCCCGCAGGCAGCACCGCCGCCGCCGATGTTACCGCTCCCGAAAATTTGCAGATAGAAGACGCGATAGAGACGAAGCGCTTGCGCGATCAGGCGGCTTCCACCGTCCTGCCCGTCTTCGATTACAACCCGAAAGCTACGCGTGACGTCACAAACAGCGTCGAGCACATGTTCAAAATAGGGCGCGAAACCGAGGCAGACCCTTCGCCCGATCAGTTGCGCCTGAAGATAGAAGAGACGAGCGGCATCATACTCGACCCGGAGCAGGTCGGGCTGCTAATGAAACACGGCTTCAACTCGGAGCTTGAAAAATTGATGATCGACCACGTCGAATCGGTGATGGCGGCGGGCGTGGTCGAAAAGCGCGGCCAGTTGAACAAACACGGCGCTATGGGGATCACGCGCCGCGACCTCCGAAGCAAAGATGAAGTCCCTGTTTCCGACATCTCGAAGATTCGAGATGTGATAACGGCGCGCGCCGCTTTGCGCAGCGACCGCCTGGTGTGGCCGGGCGAATACGACGCGGCCGAGCGCAGAATACTGGGCCAGGTGCTCGACCGCGCGCCGATCATCGCGAACCTTGAGTTCAACGAAACCGAGACCGATGCGCGCAAGGCCCAGGCTAAAGAAGGCACCCCTAAAGTAATCGTTTCGGTCGAAAAGGGTGACCCTATAGTTGTCGAAGGCGAAACCGTAAGCCCTATAAAAGCCGAGCTGCTCAAGAAGGCATCCTCGCACCGCCCCGTCGGCCAGCGCGCGATTGAGTTTGCCGGCACCGTCGTAATTGTAATGATGCTTGTGCTGGTGCTGTGGCAATACCTGGTCCGCTTTCAAAACCGTCATATACGCGTGCGCCGCCATTTCCTGCTTCAGATAGCTTCGTTCGTGATAACGCTGGGACTCGCTCGCCTCTTTTTCGCGTTCGGCTATGCCATGAGCGAGTGGACCACGCGCGTACCGTTCAATTCGCAAATAGGCTACAAGTACCTCGCGCCGCTTGCGGTCGGCGCGGCCCTTATCACGATACTGACCGACGCGCACGCCGCTTTCGTATTCGCCGCGATACTGACGGTCTTTGTGGGCGTGCTTTCGGGAAACGTTTATATGGCGGCTTACACGATGGTCGCCAGCGTCGGGGCGATATACCATTTGCAGAATTGCCGCGACAGGACGGCGCTCGTGCGCGCGGGTTTGTGGATGGGGATGGTCAACGCGGCTGCCGCGCTCGCGCTCGACCTGCTGGGCGCAAACGAGCCCAATCTACTCATTGTGCTCTTCGACGCATTTTGCGGATTTGCGAGCGGTGTGCTTGCCGCGATGGTGGCTTCGATAATATTGCCGCTGTTCGAGTGGCTCTTCGAGATAACGACGAACATTAAGCTGCTTGAACTGTCGAACCTCAATCTGCCGCTGCTCAAGCAACTCGCCGAGCGCGCGCCCGGAACCTATCACCATTCGATAATGGTCGGGCTGCTTGCCGAGTCGGCGGCAGAAGCCATAGGCGCGGACGCGCTGTTTGCCCGCGTGGCCTGCTACTATCACGACATAGGAAAGATGGTCCGCCCCACTTATTTTGTCGAGAACCAAACTTACCGTGAAAACCGGCACGACAGCCTCACGCCAAAGATGTCGTTGATAGTGCTGGCAAACCACGTCAAGCAAGGCATTGACCTGGCTAAGCAATACAAGCTCCCGCCGCGCATCACTTCAATCATACCTCAGCATCACGGGACCGGATTGATGAAGTTCTTTTACTATAAAGCCCGCCAGGCCGACGACGGCTCGGATTCGGCGGCATTGGAAAGGGAGTTCCGCTACCCGGGGCCGAAGCCCCAGAGCAAAGAGGCCGCAATCATCATGATCGCAGATTCGGTAGAGGCGGCGGCCCGCACGGTTCAAGACCCGACGCCGCCGAAGCTCCGAAACATGATCCACATGATAATCACGCGAATACGCGATGACGGCCAGTTGGATGAATGCGACATAACTTTGCGCGAGCTGAAGCTCGTGAGTGACAGCTTTGTCAAAGTGGTCATGGGAATCCATCACCACCGCATCGCGTACCCCGGTTACGATTTCAACCGCGCAGGGACTCAGGCAGTGCTTTCGCAAATAACGCCTGCTTCAAGCGAAGCGGCTTCTGCCAGGCTCGCAGTCGTGCCGGAAGCCGCAAACAAGCAATCTGCCGGAGCGGCCGATCTCAGAGAAGCCAGTGGCGATTGACGTAGTCAGTAAACAGCGACTCGTTTCCATAAACCGTGGCCGCATCGGTGACCTTACACATCGAACGATCTCCTCTGTCGGGCGGGCGGATTCTTCGCTGACCGTCGCATTCGTCCGCGACCGAAAGATCAGGGAGTTGAATCGCAATTTCAGAGGCAAAGACCGGGCGACCGACGTGCTATCTTTTCCGGCGGGCGAGGGCTTTGAGACGGATTATCTTGGCGATATAGTGATCTCGACTGATACTGCTGCGAAGCAGGCGAAAGAGGCAGGCCATTCATTTGACCGCGAGGTGAGCGAGCTTGTCATACACGGCGTCCTCCATTTGTGCGGCTACGATCACGAAACCGACCGGGGAGAGATGAACCGGCTTGAGCTGAAGCTCAGGCGGAAACTCTTGGATAAGTGATGAGTAACGAGTGATGAGTGGAAGTCAGTTACTCATCACTCGTTACTCATCACTCATTACTCATGTCTATGATAAGTGAGTTAATAGTGGCCGGCGCTGTATTGTTGGTGCTGGTCTTTCTGTCAACCATCGAGAGCGCGTATGAATCGCTCAGCGAGGTGTCGCTCAGAGTGATAGCCGAAGAGCGCGAGGCAAGCCCGCGTACGCGTTTCTTCCGCGAGTTGCTGGAACACCGCCGGCGCTTCGAGCTGATTCTGATACTCGGGACGCAGCTTTCAATAGCCGCAATCGCGATCCTGACTTTCAAAATATTCACGGACCTTGTTATCACCCCACGAGTGATCCTGACGCTCGTCACGGTCTTTCTGGTCATAATGATATTCCGCCAGTTCCTCCCGCGACTGCTCGCGCAAAACCACCCGGAAGAGGTCTTCTGGGGGCTCCTCCCGCTCTTTAAAATCTTTTACCGTTTCATGTCGGTCTTCATCGCCCCGATCAATGCCCTGCTCGAAAGGATGAAGAAGCCCGAAGCCGGTATTGAAGAGGCCCAGGAGCAGGAAGAAGAGACTATGTACGAAGTCCAGGCCTTTATCGATGTCGGCGAAGAGGAGGGAATAATCGAAGAGAGCGAAGGCGAGATGATTCAATTGATAATCGAGTTTGGCGACACGCTTGTCGGTGAAATCATGATGCCGCGCCCGCAGATCGTAGCCATCGAGGCTTCGGCCACCGTAGCAGACGCGCGCCAGTTGATGATTGAATCGAAATACTCGCGCATACCCGTCTACCGCGATCAGATAGATAACATTGAAGGCACCGTCTACGTGCGCGACTTGCTTGTATTTTGTGAGGGAGAAAAGTACGGCATGAGCGTGACCGAGTGCATGCGCCCGGCTTACTTCATACCGGAAAGCAAGCCGATTGCCGAATTGCTCGAAGAGATGCAGAAGGCCAAAGTGCAGATCGCCATGGTCATAGACGAATACGGCGGCGTTGCGGGGCTTGTGACCATAGAAGACATTATCGAAGAGATCCTCGGCGAGATCGAGGACGAAGATGAGTTGGCGATCGATGAAGAGATAGTCCCGGCTGAAGACGGATCGTATCTGGTTGATGGCCGCGCGGAGATTAGAAAAGTAGAACTACTGTTTGACAAAGAGGTTGAGGCCGACGATTTCACTACCGTTGCGGGGTTGATAATAAACGAGCTTGGGCACATGCCTACGGTCGGCGAGAAACTCGAATTCAAAGGACTGCAATTTGAAGTGATCGACGCCGACAACAAACGCGTAAATCGCGTGCGGCTTCGCGCCATCGGCGAAGAGGGAAGCGGCGAGATCGAATCACAGGCCACGAGCAAGTAAAGGGTATCTGCGCAATGAGTGACCTCATAACGTCAGACCTCGACGCGACCGGCGCGACCGGCGATAAAAGATCGGGAGTTGTTGCGCTCATAGGTCGCCCGAACGCCGGTAAATCGACTCTGCTCAACAGGGTCGTGGGTGAAAAGATCGCCATCGTGTCCGACAAGCCGCAGACAACACGCACGCGCATAAGCGGCGTGCTTACGCGCGAGGAAGGCCAGATGGTTTTCCTCGACACTCCGGGAGTCCATAAGCCGGGCTACAACCTCAATCGCCGGATGATGAGCGTAGTCACAGATGCGCTCTCTACGGTAGACCTGATATTGCTGATGATCGATGCTACGGCAGCGATTGGGGCGGGCGACCGTTTCACCCTCGACATGATGAAGCGCGTTGGAACTCGCGCCTTCCTTGTGCCGAACAAAGTTGACGCGCTCAGGGATAAATCGAAGCTGTTGCCGCTGATCGGGTATTACGCGAATGAGAGAGAGTTTGCCGAAGTCGTTCCGGTTTCCGCGCTGACAGGAGACGGGGTGGAGTTGCTGATCGGGAAAGCTTTCGAGTATTTGCCGACGGGCGCGCCGCTGTACCCGGAAGACCATCTGACCGATCAGCCTGAGCGAGTGATAGTGGCCGAGCTTGTGCGAGAAAAGATACTTCAGACGACGGGCGAAGAGATCCCCTACGTCACGGCCGTGGTCACCGAGGCGTGGGAAGAGGGTGAGGATTTAACTCGGATCAACTGCTTGATATATGTCGAGCGGCAATCGCACCGCGCAATAATAATCGGTCGGGGCGGCGCGCGGCTAAAAGAGATAGGGACACTTGCGCGCGCCGATATCGAAAAGCTTCTTGGCCGCCACGTTTTTTTGAGCCTCTTCGTCAAGGTGCGCGAGCACTGGCGCGACGACGAGCGCACCCTGAACGAGCTTGGCATTCAAGGGTGAAATGAGTTTAGAGATCAATGCGGCCACGATATGGCCTCGGCGCGCGATTGCGTCAGATTAATTGCTGGCAACTTAATTATTAAGGTAATCTATCTGAGCTATGGCGGGATCAATTATTCAATCACATACAGAAGAAGTTGACGAAGCCTTGCTTGAAGAGATTGTTCGCAATATTGCAGAGAACTTTCACCCATATCGGATCATTCTATTCGGCAGCCGCGCGCGCGGTGATTATCTACCAGATAGCGATGTAGACTTATTTGTGGAGATGGAAACCGAGGATAAACCTTCTGAGCGTCAGTTCAAAATTCGTTCGCTGTTCCCTAACCGCCGCTGGAGTCTGGACCTCGTCGTATGCACTCCCAAAGAAACCCGCCGTCAACGTAAGATGGTCAGCTCTCTTATTCCTGTAATCGAAGAGGAAGGAAAGCTGCTCTATGGACGATGAGCGTTCAGAGCACGAGATGTGGGTCGAGAAAGCTGAAAACGACCGGCTCAACATAAGCAATAACCTCGAATCGGATCGGGTGCCATGGGACACCATCTGTTTTCACGCCCAGCAAGCGGCAGAGAAGTACTTGAAGGCATTTCTGATTTATCATGATTGCCGCCCAATTAGGACGCATGATTTAGGGCGGGTTCTAAACGATTGTTTAGTTTTCGATGAAACCCTTATTGTACTCAGAGACGAGTGTAATAGATTAACCGATTACGCTGTGACCGCCCGTTATCCGGATCTCTACGCCGAAACTGAAGAAGAAACTGCCCGCGCTGCTGTAGCGGCTGCCGATAGTATTTGCGAGGCGATTATTAGCCGGTTGCCGTCAGCGCAGGGTCATTAATACGAGCTTCATGCAAATCAAACCTGTAGAGAAGAATAATTGGTATATGGTGGCCGTTAGAATTGCGCGCGAGTACGAAGAAGCGGCAAGCTCTTTGTTGTTCGAACTCGGCACGACCGGAATAGTGACCCTGGAAGAAACATCGGATGAAGTGAAGCTGGGCGCGTATTTTGGCGCGGGCAAAGACCACGAAGAAATAATGAGCATGGTCAGAGCGAAGTTCGCCTGCGCGAGCCTGGATAAAATGCTTTTTGAAGTCTCTATAACTGAAATCGCCGATCAAGACTGGATGCAGAAATGGAAAGAGGGCTTCGAGCCGGTCATCGTGGGAGCGCGGCTCATCGTTGCGCCTTCGTGGAAGCTGCCGAAATCTACAGAGGGGCGCGTTGTGATCGAGATCGATCCTGGCATGGCCTTTGGCACGGGCACTCACGAGACAACCCGCATGTGCCTTGAAGCTATAGAAGCAAACTGGAAGGGCGGCAGCCTGCTCGACGTGGGAACCGGAACAGGGATACTCGCGATTGCCGCCGCGCGGCTTGTGCCCGGCTCGCGTGTTACGGCGATTGACATAGACCCGCAGGCGGTCGAGGTGGCTCGCGAAAACGCGGAGATAAATCGAGCCTCGACTATGATTGATATTGTCGAAGGCGGCCCCCGCGATTTTGCCGGACGCCGCTTTGATATGGTCGTCGCAAACCTGACGGCAGAAGTTATAATCGATTTGATGGCGGACCTCGTCGCGTGTCTTGACGGGGCAGGGACTTTGATTCTTTCAGGAATACTGATCGAGCTTCGAGCGGACGTTGAAAGAGAAATCACTCGACACGGTTTAACGATCATAACGGAGCGCGAGCTTGGCGAATGGTGCTCGCTCGTAGCGCGGGAGGATGAAGAGTAATGTCACGTCGCAGGTTTTACGCCACGCCTGAGGATATAGATGGAGCGATTATCTCTTTATCCGTTGATGAGACGCATCACCTGACGCGGGTGCTGCGGCTCAAGCCCGGAGCGGAAGTCTTTGTCTTTGACGGGCACGGCTCCGAGTACAGTTGTACGTTTCTGGCCTTGCAAAACGACCGAGCAAGGCTTGAAGTGACAGGCGTGCTTGGCAATCAGGTAGAATCGCCGGTTCGCATCACTCTCGCGCAGGCGCTGGCGAAAGGAGAGAAGTTCGACCTCATTGTCCAGAAGGCCACAGAGCTGGGAGTTGATTTTATAGTGCCCGTTTTGACCGAGCACACCGACGTAAAGTTGAGCGCCGAGGATGCGCACAAGAGGGTCGATAGGTGGCGGCGAATATCTCTCGAAGCATTAAAACAGTCGGGCCGTCGCCATCTCGTAGGCATAACGGCCCCGCTTGGCATCAATGATTTTTTAGACCCTAATAAGCCGGACTCGCAGAAGCTGCCGATCGCAACCGCGCCCACTCTCGGCACCGTCCTTGTGTTCAGCGAGAAAGGCGGAATCCCGGTCACGGAAGCACTCGCGCAAGCGACCGAGCGCTCCGCGGCGACAATACTCATTGGCCCTGAAGGCGGGTGGAGCGAAGGCGAGCTGGAATTGATATGCGAGCGTGGCTGCAATCTGGTCACGCTCGGCCCGCGAGTGCTGAGGACCGAAACGGCTGCGATTGTAGCGCTGACGCTCGTTCAACACGCTCTCGGCGACCTTTCGCGCTCTTAAAAAGATGGGTGAGATAGATTTCTATGATAGGAAACTGGAGACGCTCGACCGCGACCGTTTGCGCGAGCTTCAAAACGAGCGGCTCCGCTCGCTTATAAAAGAACTCGCCACAAATCGTTTTTATCAAGATAAGTTTCGCTCTGCCGGAATCGATCCCGAACAAATTCGCTCGCAGGAAGATTTGCGCGTTCTGCCATTCACCACAAAAAGCGAATTGATCAAACAGCAGCTTGACCACCCGCCATTCGGGCAGTTGCTCACTTATCCGCGTTCGAGCTATCGTTACTTTCACCAGACTTCGGGCACCACGGGCCGCCCGCTCAAATGGCTCGACACTAAAGAGAGCTGGGAATGGTTCACGCGCTCGTGGGGCTATGTCTATCGCGGCGCGGGCGTGACGGAAAAAGACGTTGTCTTTTGCGCTTTCTCTTTCGGCCCGTACATAAGCCACTGGACAGCCATCTCCGGCGCGTGGCATGTCGGAGCGATGGCGATCTCGGGCGGCGGCATGAACTCAGAGCAGCGGTTGAAGACAATAATCGATAACTGTTGCACTGTGATCGTCTGCACGCCGACTTATGCGCTGCACCTGGCAGAGGTCGCGCGGAGGCTTGGCATCGATCTCGCTTCCACTTCGGTACGCGTTAATATTCACGCGGGAGAGCCGGGCGCGAGTCTGCCTAACGTCCGTCGCTCGATAGAAGGGTCGTGGGGCACAACCTGTTTCGATCACGCGGGCGCGACCGAAGTCGGCGCGTGGGCTTTTGATTGCCAGGCACGCACGGGCGCGATTCATCTAAACGAATCGGAGTTCATTTGCGAAGTCATAGACAAGGAGACGGGCGAGCCTGTGAGCGCGGGCACACGCGGCGAGCTTGTGATAACAAACCTGGGCCGCGCCGCGATGCCAGTATTGCGTTATCGCACGGGCGATCTGGTGGAGCTGACTGAAGATGTCTGTCCCTGCGGTCGAACCTTCAGCCGCATTAAAGGCGGCGTGCTCGGTCGGGCCGACGATATGATAATCGTGCGCGGCGTAAACCTTTATCCCGGCGCAATCGATGACCTTATACGCAGCCTTCCGGAAATAACCGAGTACGAAGTTATCATTCGCCGTGTCGAAGGGATGGATGACCTGCTGATAAGAATTGAGACCGAAACCGATGACGCATCGCTGAGAGTGGTGAGCGCATTTCGCGCCCAGTTCAACATCCGCGTGAGCGTCGAACGAGCCCCGGCGGGGAGCCTCCCTCGATACGAGTTCAAAGCCCGAAGGTATAAGAGAATCGTAAACCGTGACGAGTGACAAAAACGAATTAACTTGAAGTTCTATCTTGTCACTCGTCACGGTTTAAGATGTGGAAGCTGATCGTGCGTTTAGCAGAGCATCCGACGAGCGTGATTGCGCGCCGTTGCCTTGCTGCTCTGGCCTATCAGTAGCGCGACGGCTTGGCGGGTTTCCGTTTGCGCTGTTGTTGCTCGACGGCGTCGAGTCGGTCGTCTCTTCCAGGTCGGGGAAACTTCGCACCCAAACGGTCGGCTCTTGATTCATCTCTTTTACAATTTGCTCGCGCATCCTGGATATGAACGCGCGCGCGCCTGCCGTGTCGGCGTCTGCGAGCAGTATCACCAGATCATTGCGCGGGTTCGTTGAGACGAGATCGGTATCTCTGACTAGCGAGCGCACAAGCTCGTAAAGCCTTATCGCCACCCTGCCGCCGCTCGCAGTCATATCGTGAAGGCGGCACCCGACTATGGAGAAGGAAGTGCCGTTGTCGATCCCTGCTTTTACGCTCTTTTCGACCTGGGCGACGAAATCATCATAGCGAAGGAACGCTTCAGCCGATTCCGCATAGTATAGGCCTGCCGCTTCGGCATCAGGCGCAAGCTCTATCTGACTCTCGTTTTTTTGCTCGACCTGCGCGCGCGTCTCTGATGCGGCGGGCGCAGTGATTATCCACGACGATATCCCGCGATAACGTGCGATCAGTTGCCGGGCCTTCTGTCGAAGCTCTTTTACGCTGAACGGCTTTGTCAGGTAATAGTCTGCGCCAAGCTCCGCCGCAAGCACGCGGTCGCTTGCGCGCATGTGCGAGCCTGAAACTATTATGATAGGCATGTTGAGGCTGGTTCGTATGTGCGCCAAAACTTTGAAGCCATCAATTATCGGCAGATCGACGTCTAGGATGATCAGGTCGGGTTTCAACGATATGAGCTTGGCCAGCCCGCTCACCCCGTCGTGGACTACTTCGACCGTGTAGTCGCTGAGCGTCTGGACTACGGCTTCGCACGATGAAACGTCATCATCGATGACAAGCACATTGAAGTCTTTCGGCCGGACGTTCTGAGGGGCTTCCGGGCCTGCCTGCGCCGCAGCTTTAGCGGAAGCGGGCGGGTCGATAAGATTTAAGGGTGAGCGCATCTCGGTTTTAGACTCAGGCGGCCTTAGAAGTATTTCCACCGCGCGAGAAGTAACCAGAGCATCTATGTCGCGATCTGAAATTGCGCCGACCTCGGCGCTAAATGTCTCTTCGTTTATAACCGCAGCCGCCGATGGTGATTCATCCTGCAAGACGGCCTCCTGGTCCGGGGTTGTCTCTGCCACAGCCGACGCGATACCTGATGAAATATCAACAGCCTCTTCGGGCGCTTCAAGCGTAGGCGCAGGTTGCTCGTCAAACGCATCCAACTCCAGCGGAGAAGGATCGCTCGCCAGTTCGTCCAGCAGGTCGGAAAACATATTCTGCGGCGATTCGATTATCTGGTTTTGCGCCGTGGTTGACTCGCCTGCGGCGCTCTGCCGGGCTTGATCGTATGCGGCCAATATGCCATTCGCTTTGTCCGCGCTCAACGGTTGAGTTTCCAACTGCGCGGATGAGTAATACCCTTCAGGCGCGTCGGTTTGAGACGCCTCTTGCGCTTCGTATACTGCCTGTTCGTCCGAGGCTATGATCTCTGCTTCAAACGTGTTCTGGACTTCGACCGTCGCAACAGGCTCCGGCTCCGCCTCTATGGGTTCTGGTTCAGGCAACGGCGCGGGCGGCTCCTCGTCCATCAAAATTTCTGCGAGAGGCTCTTCGGTCATGATCGGGGCTTTCATCTCGACGGTGACCGGCGCAAATCCTATGTCGGCAGTCGCAGGCGGCTCTTCGGCCACATACTCGCTCTCCGGCACTATCTCGATCTCTTGCGCTTCGATGGTTACCGTCTCAGGCTCGGCTGAAGCGGGCTGCGGGATTTGGAACTTCGAGAAGATGTGTTCAGCCGCCGAGCGGCCCAGCAGAAAGACTCCTCGCGAAGGGTCAACTTCAATAGTTTGATCGGGAATGGCGGAAGATTTTTCAAAAGCCAGAAATCGCGTAGCGCGCTCGCCTTCCTCTTGAACTTCAAAGCGAAACGATTCCTGCACCAAGGGCCTGAACTCTTCGATCACTTCTTCGCTCTCGGCGCCCGCGACAAGCACGACTGTCGCGCCGAATGATGTGGCCCACGAGGCAAACTCGCGCACGCGCGATTCAAGGTTTCCTTCTTCGCCCAGCACGAGGTTGGTGACAGGGTCAAAGACCAACCGCTCGGCTCGCGTCTCGCCCAGCAGCCACTCAAGCTCGCGCAATACGGGGGTCAACTCGCGCAGCCGCGCGATCTGCTGGATTATGTCGTTGGAGTATTCCAGTATGACCAGCCGCCCGCTGTAGACATCTTCAAGGCAATCATAACCGAGGCGAGCGAATCTGCGTACGGCGTCTTCGGGAGAGTAGCGAATAACGAGCGCGCCGTTCTCGCCGCGCTTCAGCCCTTCGATCAGGTACTTGATCCCGAAAAGCGATTTGCCCGCTGCGTCGCCGTGCACAAGATATAATTGATTGCTTTCAAGCCCGCCAAGCAATTTGTCGACAGGCTCGATGCCGCTGGGAATAATGTTTGGGAGTTTTGCTTTCATTAGAGTTTTGGGCCAAAAGACCCGGCTGCGGCGTATAACCTATCAACAGCGTGAGGTCGGACCGCGTGCGGGTCAACGAGAACTTGATCACTTGTTAGCCTTAATAGTCCCTCATCGGGTAACCAGGCCGCTAATCGATACCCCTCCCAGGCTCGTTGCTCAATTTACTGAAATGTAAAATAACAGAAATTTACCAGGACAATGGCCCGAACAGGTAAGGCGAAAATAAGATGATACAGTACTTTTGCCTTTTGCCCCTAATTCCCGACCATCTCGACGGCGCGGCGCAAGCGCTCGACCGAGCGGCTTCGCCCGAGCGTGACGAAGATGTCAAACATTCCCGGCCCGACCGCCTGGCCCGTAAGGGCAGTGCGCGCGGCATTGATTAATAAGCCGGCTTTTACGCCCTGCTCTTCAGAGTAAGCTCTCAGGGCCGCTTCTACGTCATCGTGCGTGAACTCTTCAACCCGGTCAAGCTTGTCTGCAAGCCCAGGCAGCAACGTTTTCAACCGCTCGTCCTTCAAGTTCTTTTTTACCGCGGCCGGGTCATAATCGAACTGGTCGGAAAAATAAGGCCGTCCGAGTTCCGAAAAATCGAGGATCGTGCGGTAACGCGCCCTGAGCATATCTACGGTTCGACTCATCCAGTCGCGCTCGGCAGCCCCGTATTCGTCGCGCCATATCCCGGCCTTTTTCAACTCTTCGGTGACCAGGGGAACCAACTCATCAAGCGACATGGCGCGTATGTATTCGCCGTTCATCCAAAGCGCTTTCGGGTCGGTCCAGTCGCGGGGGTCGCTCTCGTTGAAATTAAAGACGGCCGAAGCTTTGTTGACCTCTTCGAGCGAAAATTTATCTATCAATTCCTGGCGCGACATTATCTCCTGGTCGGCGCCCGGCGACCAGCCCAGCAACGCGAGGAAGTTAACGAGCGCGTCGGAGATAAAACCGCGATCCCGGTAAAAAGTCACCGATACGACCTCGCCGTGCTTCCGCTTTGAGAGCTTCTCCTTGCCGGGCGCAGAGATGAGCGGCAGGTGCGCGAACCGAGGTACCGGCGCGCCCAAGGCTTCGTAGATCAATTTCTGTTTATGCGTATTCGTAAGATGGTCCTGCCCGCGAATGACGTGAGTTATTCGCATATCTATATCATCGACTACGACGGAAAGGTTATAGAGCGGGTGGCCGTCCGAGCGTATCAGCACCAGGTCTTCGACGTCCGAGTAATCGCGCTCTTGCGGGCCGTAAACCAGATCATCAAACCGAGAGACGCCGCTCTCAGGAACCTTGAGACGTATGGCCGCCTGCTCGCCCGCATTGATGCGGCGCATGGCCTCTTCCAACGGAAGGTCGCGGTAAGGATTGCGCTCGCCCCCGGCCTGCGCCTGCGCGAGCGCGCGGTCGATAATTCTTTCTTTTATGGTCCGGTCGTCGGTCTGCTCTTTCGGCGTGAAGTCGTAATAAGCCTTGCCTTCTTCGACCAGGCGTCGAGCGGCGGCGCGGTGCTGGTCTACGAAAGAGGATTGAAAAAAAGGACCCTCATCTGCGTCGAGCCTGAGCCAGTGCATGCCTTCGAGTATGCCTTTGACCATCGCTTCCGAGGAACGTTGGATGTCCGTGTCTTCAATGCGAAGGATAAACGTGCCGCCGTGCTTGCGCGCGAATAGCCAGTTGAATAGCGCCGTGCGCGCGCCGCCTACGTGAAGGTAGCCGGTCGGCGAGGGAGCGAAACGAACTCTGACGGGTTCAGCCATGCTTGTTCTTTAATTCCTTGTAATCAATCTAGTCCAGTTTATTCTCAATGACCGTGACTCTCTGACTGGTGGCTACAGCCAGACGTGCGACATTTTCGGAAAGTGCGCGCGTGACCTCATTAGCCAGGATCAGCTTGTCGAAGCTTTCTCGCATTTCCTCTCTAAAGTTATAAATACTCTCGCGCATTTCCTCTCTAGAGCTATTAATACTCTCGCGCATTTCCTGCCGGTCTGCTTCCGCCTGTGCTTCTAATCGGACCATGTTCGCAGTTAACGCTTGAATATCATTAGTTGTTTGAGCCTGAAGCTCTTTCAGCTTATCTAAATCTGTACTGAGCTTCGCGTGATGCTCAAGCAAAAATTCGATTGCCCGCTCCATCTCTTCATGATTCATACTTCAGCCCTCAACTCAGAGTCGCATGATTATGTCGCTGTGATTTTTGATTATCCGTGACCGGAGAAAAAAAAGGCAAGCTCGCGCGAGCTTGCCTTCAGCAGTTCCAACGGAACAAGGGAGGAGCAAACCAGGGATAAGGGATGAAGGCGGAAGGATGAAAAAGATTTGAAATCTCAAATTTCAAATCCAGAGATCGAATATGATGCCTGGAATCCTTTTCATCCTTCATCCTTTATTGAGTCATCGGCGCGATGTAGAGAACCGCTTTCACCTCCGCAAGCGCCTCAAGCTTTTCAATCGTCAACCGGCCAATAATCATCTTTGCGCTCTTTGGATCAAGCACGACCTCAAACCCGAGCCGCTTGAGCTGCGCAATGGTTTCGGCTGATTTGTCGGACAGCCAGACCTGGATTTCAGCCTTGCCGTTGCGAACAAATTTTGCCTCTTCGGCGGCAGGCTGCGCTGCCTTGTTCTTTAATCGCTCGATCACCGAGGCGACCGACTGGTGCAGCTTCGCAAGCATCTGTTGCCGCTTCACATCCTTTGGCAACAAGCTCACGTCCTGTTTGGCCAACTCGTCAACTCTTGATTGCGCTTCGGGCCTGCCTGCCCTGATCGGGGGCGGCGAAGATGGGCGAGATTTATCTCTTCCTCCACCGCTGCCCACGCCATTACCTGACCCATAGCCAGCCGGAGCGTTTGCGGCTTGCTGTAGCTTGCCGATGGTTCCTGCGTAGGGCGAGATAGGTTCCTTCTTTTCACCGAACACGCCCTCGTAGCTGACGCCTTCCGGCATCTCGACGGGGACTTCTACGCGGCGCGGCTGACCGCCGTCGGTGATGGTCATCTCTTCGACCGCCACGAACGACGTGAACTGAGTCATCAGCCGGAACTCAAGCCCAAGCTGCGTGATGGACTCGCGAACGTCATCACGCGCCGCGCCGTTCTGGATGCCGGCATAATCCTGGCTCATCAAATCGTCTATCCGCGCGCGCGCCCAAAGCGTGGCGAGCACATCTCGCCTTGGCTCCTGCTTCGGCAAGTCCACTTCGATTTCGCGCGCGAACGGGCGACCGGCCATCTTGCCCTGCAATCGAATCACGCCGCGCCCGTCCGACTTATAGCGCCCGCATACGATGACGGGCTTCGCGCCGAACAGGTCGGGTATGCGCTTCGGGTAAACGTCGGCTATCTCCAGGCCGCCCCAATCGATTGAAATGTCCGTGAGCAGGGGATTGCGCACGCGCTCGTGAAAACGCCGAGCCGCAGCCGAGCCGTCATCTTTCAACGAAACATACTCGACCTCGCCGCGCCCTTCTTCAGCCATCTTGTCGAGCAAGAAGCGATTGACAGAACTCCCTATCCCGAACGAAAAGACGCGGGCGTTAGGATGGCGCTGCACTTCCGAGATGATCTCCATGTCGTTGCCGATGTAGCCGTCCGTCATGAAGCAGACTATACGGATGTGCCCCTGATGGTCTGAAGGGTCGAGCGCGGCGCGGATGGCTTTCATCATCTCGGTGCCGCCGCCGCCTGAGCGCGAGGCCAGAAACTCTTGCGCGCGTTTGAGATTCTCTCTCGTGGCCTGAACCGGCTCCGGGAAAAGTATATGCGTGTCGCCCGCGAAAGTTATCAGGTTGAATGTGTCTTGCGGGTAAAGCGCGTCGAGCGCGAGCTTCATAGTCTCTTTAGCCTTCTCGATCGGAAACCCTGACATAGACCCCGAAGTGTCGAGCACGAAGACAAGCTCTTTGGGGGTCACGTCTTCGACCGTGACGCGATCGGGCGGCTGTAAGATCATCGTAAAGAATCCGCCCTCGCCCGCGCGATGTGTCAGCACCGCGTCTTCTATGCGGCGGCCCGCGACGTCGTACTTGAGTATGAAGTCTTTATTTGGAATCTCGGATCTATTTTTTAACCTCGCTACTGCGCTGTGGTTTGTGGGGCGCTCGACATCGACGTCGTGCGCGACTGCTTGAAAGTTATCGATCACTACGCCCGCGTCGAGCGCTACTTCGACAGATATATCGTGACCGGCTCGCTTGCCTTCGGGCGCAACCGGCGGCGTGATGCGCGACGCGTCGGGGACGCGATCAGTATCGGGGGACCGGCCGCCGCCTTGCTTGCCCGTCGGAGCGCCCGGGATGTAACGCGGCCCGACCACCATTGGGAAGACGAACTGGTATGAGCCGGCTTCGTATTTCAAAGTCTCGACGTAGCTGATGATTATCTTCACCTGCTCGCCGGGCATAATGTTTGCGACCGACTGGGTGAAGATATTCGGGTGCTCCTGATCGAGCAGGCTCGCGACGTGGCCTGACGCTCGTGCGGCTTCGTACACCGCGCGCGCCTCTTCGCGGCGCTTTATGCGACTGCGAACCGTGCGGTCGCCCACGCGCATAGTCATATCATCTACGGCTGCGTTTTGAGGCAGCGGAAAGGTGTAGACGGCTTCAATCTTATCTTTGAACGGATTCTCGAATTCCTGCGTCACGACGACTCGCGACAAAAAGCCGCTTATCTCGGCTTTTACATCGGTGTGCTTGAGCGGGCACAGGGCCGTGACCTGTCCTTCGGGGCTGATGACTTGAAGCGAGCCTTGAGTTATCAAGCTTGACGCGGAAGCTACAAAACCAGTCCCACGGGTTGCGGTAACTTTTGTTATAGCTATATAGCTTGTGACGGATATTGCTAAAAGGAACGCAAAGTACAACGTGAGCTTTCTTTTCATCTTTCCTCCAGAGCCTACCGGAAGTAATGAGTGATGAATAATGAGTAATGAGTGAGAGGCGGTTACTCATCACTCATCACTTGTCACTTCCGGCTGGCCCACACATCCTTATAAAGCGCAGGGCACGGCACGCGCTGCTCAGATCAATTGGCTACAGGTTTAGACACCCGCCGCCGGTCTGAGTTCCAAAAATCTCTCCGGTGATGGAACGCGAAAAGTTAGAAGGCTTGCAAGCAGGATTGAAAGGTCGGCCCGATGAGGCAGGCTTGAGGCGATAAAAAAAAGCGGTAGCGAGATCGACTCGCTACCGCTTCCGGTTAGTAATGAGAAGAAATTTCTAGAACTGGAAGCGCGCTCCGAACTGCATCTGGAACGGCGATCCGGGGTTGTTTGTGAGCAACAGACTGCCGAATCGTGTAGAGGCTGGATCTCTATCCGTTAAAGATAAGAAATTCGGGTTTGTCGGCGGTCGGAATCCGCAATCGAGCGGGGCTGTGCCGCCGCAGAAGTTTGATATCGTAGTGCCTGCAAGCTCGATGTTATCGAGGTTCAGCACGTTGAATATCTCCACGGAGATAATCAGGCGCGGCCCGTCGCCGGGCAGGTTGAACCGCTTCTGCACGCGCATATCCCAATCATAAAGCGCGCGGTTGCGTTCCGAGTTGCGCGCGAAAGGCACGCCCGGTCCGAGGAAAGGCCGGTCAGGTCCGCCACGGTCTTCGTTGGCATCGGCGCCGGAAGCGCCGCCGACGTTGCCGAGCGTGACATCAACCGGTCGCCCTGACCTGAATCTGAGGGCGCTCGCTACATCGATGCCGCCGGGCAGGAATATGACCGGGCTTGCGACGAACTGGTGTCTGCGGTCAAGAACTGCGTCGGCGTATTCAGGGGCCAGGTTAAAGCCGTTCTCGTAAGTCACGCCGCCCGCGCTGCGCTCGTTGTCATCGTCCGACAACAGCTTCGACAGCGTGTAGAACATGTTGAACTGCCCCCAGGAGCGCTGGAACTTGGCGCGGAGCGTGAGCGCGCGATAAAGCGATTTGGCTGTCGTCTCGCGCGCCTGAATCGAGCCGAGCAACGGTTGCGGGCGGGCCGTGCCGCTACGCAATCCGAAGAACGGTCGCTGCGCCGGGTCAGTCGCCCTGATGGTGGGCAGCGGGACGTTTAGCTCGCGGTTGCGCTGTAGGTGTACCGTATGCACGTAGGAGAAATCCGCACCTAACGTCAGGCTCTTGTTGATTTCGCGCTCGACACCTGCGCCCAGTTGATAAGACTTCGGGTTGTTGTAGTCTTTTGACATCAAAATGGGCTGTGAGCCGAAGAACGGGTTGACGGTCAGGCCCAGCGCTGCGGCTATCTGCTGAAGCTGATCGACCGATAGGATCGGCAGAGCGTTGAGCGCGGTATTGTTGAGATCAATTCCGATCAGCTTGAACTGCTCGTAAAGCGTATTGTTCGGGTTACTCGCAGGCACCGGGAACGGAAGTGATATTGACAGGTCGCCCGGCGTGCTGCGGAAATTGTTGAAAGGCCCTGCCAAAAGCAGCAGCGGCGTACGGGCATAGTAGACGCCCGCGTACCCGCGAATCACGGTCCTGCCGTCGCTCATCGGGTCATAGGCAAATCCGAAGCGCGGGCCGAATTGATCCAGATCGTCGGGGATCTGTGTCGGGTCCGCATCAAAGCCGCTCGGGAACGGGAAGTTCCTCACGGCATTGATCAAGAACTCGTTGTCGGCTTCGGGCGCGGGGTTAAACTGCCCTTCCCATCTGAGGCCGTAGTTGATCGTCAGGTTCGGGCGGATGCGCCACGAGTCCTGGGCGAAGAAGGCCAGCTCGTCTGAGTCGTACCCCGCCTGGAGGTTGCCGATCTGTCGCAGGTAGGACACAGCCGTCGAGTCAAACCGGTTAGCAACTGTTCCGCCGGGCGAGAGTATGTCTAGAATCGTTTGCACGCCTGCTGCGTTCCCGGCGGAAGTGCTGATATTGAACGCGCCGAACTGGTTGAACCCGAACTCTTGTTCGACAAATACGTGGTTATATTCCATGCCGAACTTCGCAGTGTGGCTGCCCTTGGTCCACGTCATGCTGTCGGCGGCCTGGACGCGCCAGTCGGACTGAATATTCCGCCCCAGGAAGGAAACCGTGCCCACGTTGCCGATGCCGGTTGTCAGAAGCGGTTCTTGAGCATTGGCGTCGCGGGGGCGCTCTTCGCGCGAATACTGCCCGCGAAACTCATTGACCAGGTTGGACGAGAAGACGCTGGTGAACTGGCCTACCACGGTGTTGGTCTCGTCTCGCTCGGTGCCGTTATTCGACAAGGAGCTGATGGTGGTTGGGAACAACTGGTTGCCGGTCGCGTTAGAGTTCAGCGCCTTGTTCGTGCTATAGCTGTAGCGAATGTTCATGCGATGGCTGTTGCTGATCTCGTAATCGATGCGGCCCAGTACCGCCTTCGCGTCGTTGGTTGCTACGAAAGGCTCTTCCAGGTTGAGGTAGAAATCAAACGCCTCTTGCGATGCCGCGTTCGGCGTGAAGCCCGCGAGGTTGTCGAAGAAGACGTTACGATTGTTGACGAACTCTTGCTGCTCGTAGGACGCAAAGAAGAAGAGTTTGTTTTTGTAGATCGGGCCGCCGAACGATCCGCCGAACTGTTTCTGAGTGGGCGCGGGCGTGACCTCGAGGTCGGCGAGCTGGCGTGCCCTTCTTCGCTGATTGATGTTCAATTCAAGCGCGTCAAAGAAGGTAGTATTCTTGGCGGCTTCTTCAGGTCTGTGCAGGTAGAAGGCCGAGCCGTGAAACTCGTTCGTGCCCGACTTGGTCACGGCGTTGACGACGCCGCCCGTAGACCGCCCGAACTCGGCAGAGTAACCCGCCGCTACGACCTGAAATTCCTTGATCAATTCTTGCGGGATTGTAAAAGCGGTATTCGAACGCTCGCCGCCGCGTATGCCGCCGAAAAACGGCTGGTTATAATCAACGCCGTTGACGTTGATATTGGAGTTTATGCCGCGCTGCCCGGAGAGCGAAATCTGTCCGCGCGACGGGTCAACCTGCGCGCCCGGCGTGAGGGTGACAAAGTCCTGGAAGCGACGACCATTGATTGGAAGGTTTTCGATAGCGCGCTCATTGACGACCGCGTCCGGTTCCGAGCGCGTGGTCTGAACCTGTATAGCCCCTGCCGTCACCTGGACGACTTCCTGCACCCCGCTCGCGCCGAGCGTGATGTTGACATTGACCGTGCGGCCTACGACCACCTCAACATTGGTAACGGTGGCGGCGGAAAAGCCCGAAGCCTCAGCCGACACGTTGTACATGCCGGGCGGCAGCAGCACGATCTGGTACAGTCCATCGTCGTTGGTGTTAGCGGTGCGCTCCAACCCGGTCTGCGTGTTGGTAGCCTTCACTATCGCGTCAGCAACGGCAGCTCCTGCGCTGTCGGTCACTGCGCCTGAAATCTGACCCGTGCTGGCTTGCGATTGCGCCATAACGGGCAGGGCGCCGGTCGCGAGCATGCAGAAGGCCAGCAATAACGCGCATAGCGTTTTATATGGGGTTTGTTTTGACATGTTTCTGCCTCTCTTAATGAAAAAGTAAAGTCACAATTTCCAGTCACCCGGCCCGTCGGAGGTCGAGCGCTTGTCGATCGTTAAGCTTAATCACTGTGAATTCTCATCCCGGTTGATGAAGAGAGGCGCGAAGCTAAGCGCGACCGAAAGCAGTAAGCTTGTCTCCTCGCCTCCAAACTTTAATTCCTGCCGCGCGGGTGATGCGTCTGCTTTTTATGAACGCCAGCGTGTCTCTGCCCGAGCGGTTGTGAGCAAACTGTGAACAACCTGAAAATGAGCGGCCCGCTTCGGAATGCCGGTTTCAAGAACCGATCCAGCTTTAACACAAAGCAAGTAAAAATATCGGAACTTGCCCTATCAGATCGTTCTCCGTTTTAGAAAGAGTTGAAACCAGCTTGCGGGTAAGGGAAAGGCTACTTCAACGGGATGAGCAAGTCAAGGAAAATAGGTGTAAATTAGGGGCCGGAGATCAAGGGTCGAGGGTCGGGGATCAGGGGCCGGGGACGGATGCCAGGAGTTGGTTATCTCTTTTACCTAATCCATGATTCCCGACCCCCGACCTCTGACGCCTGACTCCTATTTCCGCTGTGTCTGAAGTTCTATAGAGGCCTTGTACGAGCCTGTATTATCGGCGAGCACTCCTTCATTGATAGAAAGAAAGAGCAGGCCGTCGCGCGTGGCCGTAAAGTCTGCCTGGCGGCCTATAAAAATGAAGTCGTCGTTATCGGCTCCGATGACTCCTATAAGCGCGCCGGTCGGCTGTTCTTGCATAAGCTTTTTCGGGTCGGCTATGTCGCTTCCTTCCGGCCCGGTCAACTGGCCGCTGGCCGGGTCGATTGTGACCGAGCCTGTAGCGGTTATGCGTATGCGGTCGCCGCGCTTGATTATCAACCCCGTGCTGGTCCAGTCGCGTTTGGCGACTACGTCGATGTTGACGGTCCTGACCTGACCCACGGGCTTGCGCCCGGAACGCTCCGTGTCCGATGCCTCTACGGTGGGAGGCGTAGAGACGGACCGGTCTGGCTGTGTCGGCTCAGGGTCTCGCTGAGTCGCGGGCTGAGTATCTACCGGGCCTGTGTTGCGCGGCTGCGGGTCGACTGTAGGGTTGGTGACTCGCGGTTGTGTCTCTCGCGCCACGTCGCGCTGAACAGGCTCGCTGGGACGGGTTACGGGGGGCGGGGCCGCGTCGCGCATCGTCCCGGAGTCGGCGGTCGAGCTTGGCGCCGAGTCAAATTCTATTCGAGCAACGTCGCCTATGTAGATCATAGCCTTGCTCATATACCGGCCCGAACCCGTGTCGAGCATGACGACGAACTGTTCGTCGGCAAAGCTCGCAACTTTTCCTTTCAGCACGCTGCCGTTTTTTAAATGAATAGTGTCGGCGCGCGCCGTCCCGGCGACGAGCGCGAGTAACAATAAGAATAGCAATGAAAGCTTACGCATTTTTAGGCCTCCGCCTGTCTGAAGATTTGCTGGTTCGCGCGGATTATATCAAAAGCAGTGACAACTGATAAGAGGGGCTAGAGGCTAGAGACCAGGGGCTGGAGAAAACTACTGGCCGCTAGTCCTTGGTCTTCATTCCCCTTCGTGATTGACCCTGTCGTTGTAATCTTCGCTGGATGCGGGGTCAAGCTCCCAACGTCTTCGGTCGCGCTCTTCAACTTTTTCGGTAGTGTGGAGCGGCTCGTTGTCTTCGTAGGTCAGCCCAACGGCTTCGCCCAATTCCTCGACTATGTCCTGGTCGGGGGTAGGAGCCGAGCCGCCGACCGTCTCTTCGCCTATGTCTGCGCGGCCCCAATCGGCGTCAATGTCGCCCGCCGATAAATCGGGTGTGCGCGAATGATGCTCGCGCAATTCGCGTATCAACTGCTCGCCGCCGCCCGCGAGTCGCTGCGCCTCGGCAAATTCTTGCTGCACCTCTTCGTCCGGCTCATACTGCTCGCTTTCGGCTGTGCCCGCGTCTATGAATATCTCTTTATCTTTATCGGCCATACCCGGGTTCTCCCTTTTCCGTTTCTTAATAACGCTTAAAGTCTATCACACAAAAGAGGGCAGGGAAACTCGCCCAGTTTTCGGGATTTATCCAGTTTTCGGGATTTATCCAGTTTTCGAGATTTATTCAGTTTTCGAGATTTATTGAGTTATCGGGATTTGATGTGATCGGGTGGGGAGTCGCGCGAGATTGAAGGCGAGCCGGATTTAGCCGGGCTCGCCTTCTAATGTTTTATAAGTCTACCCGGCAATTACATTGCTTGCGGCCAGACCTTTCGGTCCCTGGGTGATCGTGAATTCGACTTGCTGACCCTCGTTCAGCGTCTTGTAGCCATCAGATTGGATGGCCGAGTAATGCACGAAAACATCATCACCGCCAGCGCGGGTTATAAACCCGTAGCCCTTCGTAGCGTTAAACCACTTAACAGTTCCTGTTTCTCTCAATGCTTTCTTCTCCTTTTCATCTATAGTGAATCGCGTAGTGGATGATCAGAGCTAAAGCAAAGAGCGTTCGCGGTCAAACTTACAAACGCGCAAAACCTTAACTTCTACTTCAGTCCTCCTCACACTACTGCTAAATCAAAACTCGCACATCCTACACATTGATTGGCAGGCTGTCAACCGGAATTTAATTTCTAGTTTACGGTTCCTGGTTTCTGGGTTTCTGCTTATTCAATAATAACTAGAATCTAGAAACCAATGGCTTGCTTGACAACCCGGCGAGCGCAAAATTAAGATGCACGTGAGACAAATCCCTATTTGCCACAGGTGAGCGATGACAGAGATACTGGCGGTCTTTCTTCAGACGCAGCGCACGCCTCCGATTTACGGCTATATACCTATCATCATCTTTTTCGTGATAGCCGTGCTGCTGCCCGTAGCCCTGCTCGGTGCGTCGCGTCTGCTTCATCGGCGCGTCTTCGAGCGCGAAAAATTGATGCCCTACGAGTGCGGCGTCGATCCCATCGGCGATGCGCGCGAGCGGTTCTCTGTGCGCTTTTACATAGTGGCGATGTTGTTTCTCATATTCGACGTGGAAGTAGTCTTCCTATTTCCGTGGGCCGTTATCTATGACCGGCTGGCGCTGTTCGGCCTGATCGAGATGCTGATATTTATCGGGATACTTGTAGTCGGCTATTATTACGCGTGGCGCAAGGGCGCGCTCGAATGGGCCTGAGAGGAATTTTATGGCAAAAGAGAGAACAGAGGTTATCGAATCTTCAAGCGGAATCATAACTTCGACGGTCGATTTCGTCTTCAACTGGGCGCGCAAGTCCGCGCTATGGCCTATGACGTTTGGCCTCGCCTGCTGCGCTATAGAGATGATGGCTACGGGCGCATCCCGTTTTGACCTGGACCGTTTCGGCGCAGGCGTCTTTCGCCCAAGCCCGCGCCAGTCGGATTTGATGATCGTAGCCGGCACGCCTACGCTTAAAATGGGTCCGGTCATCAAGCGCGTGTGGGACCAGATGCCCGAACCGAAGTGGTGCATAGCCATGGGCGCGTGCGCATCGACGGGCGGGCCTTTCCCCACTTACTCCACCCTCCAGGGCGTCGACCGCATAGTGCCTGTGGATGTCTATATACCGGGCTGCCCGCCGCGCCCGGAAGCGCTGTTGTATGGTCTGATGCGGCTTCAAGATAAGATCATGCAAGAACACCCGACCCGCTTCATCTTCGGGCGTGGAAACGTCAGCCAGGAAGATGTCGAAGGCGTAGAGACGGAAAACGGAGAGGACAACGCCGCAGCGTAACCGAGATATTTCAATCACACCGCAATTCAGCCGGAGGCGCAGGGAAACCATTATCCTTGCGCTTCTCTTTTTTTTCGGCTAATCAAATTTCTTAGCGATGACCGAACTCGAAAAAAAGATAATAGCGCGCATCACCGACCAGGGCCCGATTACGTTTCGGGACTTCATGGCTGCGGCGCTCTACGATCCTGAGCGGGGTTATTACAATACCGAGCGGCTCAAGATAGGCCCGACGGGCGATTACTACACGTCAAGCAATGTTCACTCGTCATTCGGGGCGGTGCTTGCTCATAAGCTGGCCGATCTGTTGAACGAATCCGCCGGAAATCGTCCGCACACAACCGCAACTATCGTCGAGATGGGGGCCGGTACGGGCCGCCTCGCTTGCGACATACTCACCACCCTCAGCGATGAACGCAGCGAACTCTTCGACCGGCTCAGCTACGTGATCGTAGAGACGAGCCATAGTATGCGCGAGCTTCAAAAAGAGAAGTTGATTGAATTCGCCGACCGCGTCTCCTGGCGCGAGCTTTCGGAGGTGGGACCGCAAACGGATGCGAGACTCTTTTTTTCAAACGAGCTTGTCAATGCGTTCCCTGTTCACCGCGCTCGTTTCTCGCAGGGAAGACTCGTAGAGTCTTACGTCACCGCAAGGCCTGACCGGACGACGGGAGAAAATCGCCTGGCGCTCGCCTGGGGCGAGCCGTCAACTGCGGAGCTGGCGCGTTACGTCGAGCGAATGAGAGTGAAACTTTCAGAGGGCCAGATTCTTGAAATCAACCTCGATGCAATCGAGTGGCTCAGCCGCGTAGCGGCGTCAATCGAAAGTGGCTATCTGGTGACGATAGATTATGGAGACGTCGCAGAGCACCTGTACGGGCCGGACCGGATGACGGGCACGCTGCGCTCGTTTTACCAACACCGGTTGGCGGATTCGGTTTTGGAAAAGGTCGGCGAGCAAGATATAACCGCGAGCGTTAATTTCACATCGCTCATCGAATACGGGCGCGACTCCGGGTTAGAGACGGTGAGCTACGAGCGGCAGACGGCGTTCTTGATGCGAAGAGGGTTAATCGAGCGGATCGCAAATATGCAAAGCGCGAGCGGCGCTATTGAGGATTTGAAAGAGCGACTGGCGATAAAAAACCTTTTCGTCCCCGGCGGGGTGAGCGATAACTTTCGCGTGCTGATTCAAAAGAAGGTGTGAAGCGCAAAATCGCGCTTCGCATCGCCTTATCATTCGGGAGCGACTACTTTGCTTTGATTTCGGCCCCTGACATAAAGCTCTGTCAGCCATTTGAGCCGCTCTTTCACGCCGCCCTTAAGAGCCTCCTGGCGAAAGCGCCATCGCCAGTTGCCTTCGGTGCTTGCCGGAAGATTCATCCGCGCGCTTGAATCCAGCCCGAGCACATCTTGAAGAGGGACGATTGCCGTGTCTGCGACCGAAGCCATCGCGCATCTTATAAAATCCCAATTGATCTCTTTGCCGTCCGAATGAAGGTACTGAAGGCAGAACTGCTGCTCGCTCTCGATCTGCGCCTCGTCTCTGGTCGAACCCGTGCCCGCCTTACTGTTGAACCAGCCTATGGTCGTGTCGTTATCGTGCGTGCCGGTGTAAGCGACCGTGTTGGGGACGTAGTTGTGCGGCAGGTCTGTGTTGGTCAGGCTGCGGAAAGCGAACTGGACTATGCGCATGCCTGGGAAACCGAAATCGTCGCGCAGGGCTTCGACGGCGGGCGTGATGACGCCGAGGTCTTCGGCAATGATCGGCAATTGACCGAACTCGCTTTTGAGGACGGTGAAAAGTTCTCTGCCCGGCACCTCGACCCAGCGCCCGCGCTCGGCCGTCTGGTCGCCTGCGGGAATCTCCCAGCAAGCCGAAAAACCGCGAAAATGGTCTATGCGGATTATGTCGACTACCTGGAGCGTAGCGCGCAGCCGGTCGATCCACCACTGATAACCGTTAGCGCGCATGCGGTCCCAATCATAAAGCGGATTTCCCCAGAGCTGGCCGGTCTTGCTGAAATAATCGGGCGGCACGCCCGCGATCACCGTAGGGCTGCCCGCGTCATTGAGCTTGAACATATCCGGGTGCGCCCACACGTCTGCCGAATCATAAGCGACAAAGATGGGAATATCGCCGATGAGTTTTATGCGGCGTTCCTGGCAATATGCTTTAAGGGCTGCCCACTGCTTGAAAAATAGATACTGGTGGAATTTTTGCGCTTCGATTTCCGGGCGCAACTCCTCGCGGGTGGAAGCCAGCGCGCTACGGTTGCGCCCGGCCAACTCCGGCTCCCAGGTATTCCAGGCCGCGCCGCCGTGCGCGTCTTTGAGCGCGCGGAATAGAGCATAATCTTCCAGCCAACGGGCTGATTGCTGAGTGAATGCGAGAAAATCGGCGCGCAGCCCGGTCTCCGTAGTGCGATTAAAATTAGCGAAAGCGCGCGCCAGAAGCTCATTCTTATACTCGATCACGCGGCCGTAATCGACGCTGTCTGCGGGGAAGCGCGGAACGCGCTTTATATCGTCTTTCGATAAGAAGCCGTCTTCGACCAATCGCTGCGGGCTTATGAGCAGCGGGTTGCCCGCAAAAGCCGAGAGCGTTTGATAAGGCGAATCGCCGAACCCGGTCGGCCCAAGCGGGAGCACTTGCCAGAGACTCTGGGAACTGGCTACCAGAAAATCGACGAAGCGATAAGCTCCGTTTCCCATGTCTCCGATGCCGAAGCGGCCGGGCAATGATGTTGGATGCAAAAGGATGCCACTCGATCTTGGAAAGCGCACTATGTATTCTCCATCCTCACAATCGGCGTCGCGATTATACATCAGCAGGTGTCAGGTGTGGAAAGGATGAAGGATGAGGGATGAAGGATGAAAAGGACTTTAAGCGCTGTATCTGAAATAAGGCATCGAGAATCTAAGATTTGAGATCTCAAATTCTTTTTCATCCCTCATCCCTCATCCTTCATCCTTTTCTTATCCCTCATCCGCGCCACGCGAAACGTTGGGGAACCTGCTTGCGGGTCGCGCCAATCATCCCTTTTTTGTGCTATCTTCATCAGCCGATGGCTAAGATAGACTGGTTCCCTCTGGTGTTATCGCTGAAAGTCGCGCTCATAGCGACCGTGCTCGTCATATTGATCGGCGTTTCATTAGGGTGGCTGCTTGCTCGAAAGCGATTCTTCGGACGAGAAGCCCTCGATGCTTTCGTGACGCTCCCGCTGGTCTTGCCGCCTACGGTTCTTGGGTACTACTTGCTGGTTGTGCTCGGCCGCTCCAGCCCGATTGGCCGCGCCATCGAGACACTGACCGGGCAGCCGCTTGTATTCACCTGGCGGGCGGCGGTCGTGGCCGCAACAATCGGCGCGCTGCCTTTAATGGTGAAGACCTCGCGAGCCGCAATCGGTGCTGTCGATACTAATCTGGAGATTGCGGCGCGCACCCTCGGCCAGTCGGAATGGCAAGTTTTCTGGAGAGTGACTCTACCGCTCGCGGCGCGCGGTATAACTGCGGCAGGGATGCTCGCGTTTGCGCGCGCGCTCGGAGATTTCGGCGCGACGCTCATGGTCGCGGGTAATATCCCTGGCCGAACCCAGACGGCGGCCATCGCAATCTACGACGCAACCCAGGCGGGGCGCGACGACTATGCTCTGATTCTTGTTCTGCTGTTGTCAGTCGTAGCTCTCTCGATTGTCTACGCGACTAACAAACTTACTAAAAGCGATACGTGATGGCTCGATGCTGCAGGTTAAAATCGCAAAGAGAATAGGCGCGACCGATTTGGCGGGCGGCGGCTTCGCTCTCGATGTAGATTTCGAGGCCCCTGCTGGCGTTACCATACTGTTCGGCGCATCCGGCTCCGGCAAGACGATGACGCTCAAATCGATTGCGGGAATCGTTCGCCCGAATTCCGGCAGGATCAGCATCAATAATCAGATCATCTTTGATTCCGCCCTCGGCATAGATATTCCGATTCGCAAGCGCGGCGTCGGCTATCTGTTTCAAAACCTCGCGCTGTTCCCGCACAAGACCGCGCTGGGCAATGTCGAATTTGGCATGACGGGACTCGCCGTCCGCGAAAGGGCGCTAAAAATGATGGCGGCCTTAAGAATAGAGCACACAGCCTACCGAAAGCCTCGCGACATTTCAGGAGGCGAAGCGCAGCGCGTGGCGCTGGCTCGCGCACTGTCGTGCGGCCCGCGAATACTGCTGCTCGACGAGCCGCTTTCGGCAATAGATGAAGCCACCAAACTCGGCATCATCGCAGACCTTAAAGCTATCAATCGCGAGCTGCTCTTGCCGATCATTTATGTGACGCACAGCCGCGAAGAAGCCATAGCGATTGGCGAGCGCGTCATCGTTTATGAAGCCGGGAGGGTGGTAGCTCGCGGGGAGCCGCTCGCTGTTTTCGGCTCGCCCGTCCTGATGAGCGTTGCGCGTTTGACGGGCGTCGAGAATATCTTTGCCGGTCTTATAGTGAGCAAGAGCGAAGCGGGAGGCATGATGGCCGTGGAGATCACGGACTCAAACGGGTCTTGCCGCGTCAATGTGCCGTTTGGAAACGAAAGGGAAGGCGAGCAGGTACAGATCGCCGTTCCTGCGGGCGATATACTGCTGGCTACGGATGAGCCTCGCTCGACATCCGCGCGCAACATCTTAAGGGGGCGAATTACAGCAATCGAAGATAAGGCAGGCGGCGCGCTCGTGAGCGTCGCGAGCGGGGTAAGCTGGAGCGTCAAAGTTACCCGCCAGTCAATCCTCGACCTTGGCCTTCAAATCGGCCAGCCGGTCTGGCTCGCCATCAAGACGCACTCCTGCTATCTATTGGACAAATAGATAGCAGGAGTGATGAGTAAAACAAAGTGCCGATACTCATCACTCATTACTCATCACTTTTTTAAGCGTAGCGATGTAGGGCAGATTGCGGTAACGCTGCTGGTAATCCATTCCATAACCCACGACGAAAAGGTCTGGAATATCAAAGCCTCGGTAAGGTATCGGCAGGTTGATGATACGACGGGCGGATTTGTCGAGCAGGGCGCAAATTTCTATGCTCGCCGGGTTGCGCTGCTTTAGCACGCGCAGCAGGTAGTTGGCCGTCAGCCCCGTGTCAATGATGTCTTCGACCAGAATCACGTGGCGATTTTCGATGCTCTCTTCCAGGTCTTTCGTAATTCGAACGACGCCCGACCCCGGCTCGACGGCGTAACTGGAGATCGCCATGAAGTCAATCGTCGGCATTATGGTCAGGGCGCGCAGCAGGTCGGCGGCGAAGATAAAAGAGCCTTTCAAGATCGCCACGACGGCAAGGTCTTTGTGTTCATAAGCTTGAGAGATTTCTTGCCCAAGCTCTGAAATCCGCTCCTGGAGCCTATCCTGGGGTATTAACACTTTTGCAATTTCGGTTTCATTAAGCATGAAAATTTTTATGAAATTTTTCTGTCATGAATGCATTTTTTCGTTGACAAAAAGTTTTCCTGTGTTAATATCTCGCACGCTCGCGGTTGGCAACAATCGCGGGTTCGATCCCGAGAGGTTTAGTTGAAATCTCCAAGTTCATGTTTATGTCGGTGTCCCGCAAGGGAGGCCGACAGCGACGTGAAACTTTGATGTGGTGGCTGAGGCTCGAAAGAGCATCAGACGCCGAGGCCCTTTGGGCTTCGGCGGATCGAAACCCGCAAGGGTTTCGAACATTTTCGTTAGAGGCTCGGAGACAGACACTATAATCACTCGGGATCGCTATTTTTTTGCCTGCAATTGCTCGACTCGCAGAAATCATTGCCCCGCCTCAGCAAAGCCCAATTGCTTATATCTGCCCTTCTTGCCAGGTGCCGGAGGCGGCGAATTTTTCTACCAGCTTGCGATAATCAGCGGCGTAAAGCACTTTAATGCTCACGTCGGGGTATAGCTCTCGCAGAAGTCGCACCTTGCGATTCTTCTTTGTCACGAGCGACTGCTTGAGCGTCGTAAGCTCTATATACAGATCGTGTTCGGGCAGGTAGAAATCCGGCGTGAAGCTTCTGGTCACGTTGCCGCCGGCGTCCCATTCTATGGCAAAGGTGCGCGGCTCGTATTGCCAGGCTATGTGGTAAAAATCGAGTATACGCGCAAACTCTTCTTCGGAAGCATGAGCGAAACTGACTCCCTGGCGGGCGGCGGTGTCGGGCGATTCGGAATCATCGGCTATATTTTGTTCGAGCGCAGAGACGGCGCGCTTTAGTTCCAGCAGCAAAGAAGCCGGAATCTCTACGCTATTTTGAGAAGCGACAGGCTCATTCGGGTTTTGCTCCCTTATCACAATGAACTGTTGCCCGTCTCGCTCTTCAATCTGAATGGTCACTTCGGCAGTATCGCTAACACTCAGGCGGCGGACCTCATCGGGCAGCCGGTCGGAGTACTTTACTGTCATAAAAGCCCTCTTGCTCGAACCGAACCCAAGTCCTGCTCGCACGAAGCGCAACCAATGCATGGGGACCTCCAGGCGCTCCGGGCCTTATGAGGCGCGGCTGGCATGACTATCAGAGCAAAACGGCTTTTGAAAAGATATTAGCCCGTCCGCTCTGTCTGCTGTTCTCATAAGACAAAAACCCCCGCTTTTGCGTCCGCAGAGGAAGCAATAACAGGGGCTCTACCACGGCAAAGTCTACCTGATTGATCTCGCGAATACAAATACTTATTTTCGCCCCTGATCGCGTGATCGCAAACCCGATTGAGTTGAAAGCGCGCTCATAACAGTCATTGATCCGGAGATATAATATTGACACACAGGGGATGGTAACTTAACATAATAACCGTGACGCGACCGCGAGCCTCCATATCAGGAAGCGCGGTCGTTTGGTTTTTGTGACTGTCCTCAAATCATGACTTCCCCCCACCGGACGCTTTAATCTTCTGTCGCCTTTCTGCCACCGCGTAAGGCAGCTTCCCAAACGGACGCTTGAATAACCGTTGAATGGGGATCCGATGCGAGCTAGGCAATTACTCTCCGCTCTATTACTAATTTCATTATCATCATTTCAACTGGCTAAGGCACAAACCGCCGGCCCGGCCTACAGCTACACGTTACAGGTAGCCGCCTTCCCCGAAACGGAAAAAGGGTCTGCCGACCGTCTCTTAGCCGACCTGTCGCGCGCCGGAGAGAGGGTCGCCTGGGGAACCGCCGAGCTTCCGGGGCGCGGCAAATGGATACGCATATTCGTTGGCTCGTTTGCGACTCCTTCGGAAGCGAGCCGCTATGGCGCAAGCCTTCTGGCGCGCGGAATCATCAAGGAATTTTTTGTCAGGGCGTCGGTAGAGATTAACTCGCTCACGCGGCCGCGAAGCATAAATCGCGAAAAGCAACGCGCGCTTAAATACACCAGCCGCCCGACGGTCGCGTCCGGCCTTCGAAAAGCGAGCAGCGAAGCGCTTGAAGCTGAAAGGCTTTTCGCGCCGAACCATCTGTCGCCGATTCACGAAGCAGTATTGTTTGAAAGCGTGCCACTACCCGTAATAGAGGGGGCAGACCTCGCGATTGCGCCGGCGACCGATATATCGTTTATTCCGCAGGTCGATCCGGTCGCGTTTGCCGTCAAGACGATTGTCGGGGACGGGCAGGCGGGCAGGCAAGGAGGACTTTGGATCACGGGCGATCAGGCGGAAGCCCTCTCGCGATTGAGATGGATTCTCGGCATAGATGCGTTTGATCTTCTCAGCCTGGCCAGCGATGACCGCTTGCAGATAGATATGGCGCGTCTGGCCGAGGCTGCCGGTGCGGGCGAGGCCGGTCCCTATTCGGCCCCGCTCGTAGTGCTCGATTACATACTCTCGAATGATGGGCTGTTGTTGCTGGTGCAGTTGACCCACGCGGCGCACAGGTATCGCCTGCACATAGGCCGCGAGGCTCCTACCTTTGGCAGCACTGTCGTAGTCGCAGGCGGCATGAATCTCGATAATAACTTTGATAGCCGCATCAATCCTTACCGTCGGTTCGGCGCGAAGCTCGACCAGGAGCGCCCGCCCGAAGGGTTCGATTCTTTGATAGCGATAAACCCGGTCGCCCGTTGGTATAACCTGCACGCAAGCTGTATGGTGCCGGACGGGAATATCATTTTTCATGAGCTGGCGGAAGCTTACGCAAAGCTTGAGCTGAAGCTGGACTACCTCAACCAGGGCTCGCGCGTGGGCGCGCACAACACAGCCATAGAGCGCGAGCGGCGATTGAAGTCGCAACGGCCCGATTCGGTCGTCGTCACCGTCGGGCCTAACCGCGTCCTGCGGAGTGAAGAGGAGATGCGCCAGTTTTATGCCGAAAGCAACGGCAGTTCCGACCATCAGCGATAGATACGCGTAAGTGTTCAGACTACCGATTTTTGTGCGGTCAAAATCTTCCGGCAGGATTCATAAAGATCGAGTTCCAGCAATCGCCACGTCCCAAATAGTGATGCCAATATGCTCTTGGTTTCACTCCCCTTTGCGGATCGTGTGCCTCCGCTTATCTTGCGACTCACTACTGGTTCTCGCAGACTTCGTTCCGCTGCGTTGTTATCTGCCGGCACTCGCGGGTCGGTCACGAACATAAACAATTCTGGCAGGAATCGCTCTATCCTCTCACAAAGCCTGCTCATTGCTTGCTTCTTCTTCAAGTGCGGCTTGCACAACGCAAGCAATTCTTGCTCATACTTGCGCTGTGCTTTCACCCGCTCTGCTTTCTGATCTACTGGTCCTAGTCGCCGGTTCGGTCCCTTATATGCCTTTGCCCGATCATATACATCTTTCACTGCTTGTGCCCACCACTGCACACTTTCATCCTTTTCGTGCTCCCGCTTCAACTCTCGCACATCGCGCAACAAGTGAGTCCAGCATCGCTGGTGTGCCCCCTTGTGTACGTTGTAGCCAGCATAGAAATCCGTCACCAGAACGCCATCGAACTCCTCGCCCAGCACCTCTTTGACTACTGTTTGAGAGCGCGTCTTTCGATAGAGGAAATATCTCACCGAAGGTGTTGAGAAACTCCATAAGTATCCGTTTCGCCCGTCCTCTCGCCACCCTGTCTCATCTCCGTTTACTACAGGAGAGCCACGTATTTTATTGCCTAATGCTTCGTAATCTGATTTCCCTCGTTCTGCCACTCCACGAACCAGTCCCACCAACTCGCCCGTGCTTAAAGCTAATGCCCATCGTCGTCTGAGGTAATCTTGAATGACTCTGAAAGGCAAACGGCACTGCTCACGCAAGACCGTCACTTCGCTTTGTACAGATATGCCGAAGCGTTGCTTTCCAACTACCATTGCTGAGAAGTCAACTTCGGGTGCCCAGCTTTGGTGGCACTGCGGGCAAGTCCTCTCGACTACTATATGTTCTACCACCTCTACTGAGGTTGGTGGCAACTCGATGACTCGGCGCACAGTGCCAACCCGTCCACCACTTAAAGCGATATTACATAGCGCACATTGCTCAAAGGCATGATGGACTCGTCGGGTGACTTTATCGAGTGGCCGAGCGTATCCTTTGTTGCGTTTCTTGCGCGGCTTCTTCTCACGTTCCCGGCGATTGGCTTTTACAAAGGAAGGGGGATTGTTATTAGCTGATTGCTGACGCAGTCGCTCATTTTCGGCTTCCAACTCTTTGTTACGTTCTTCCAAGGTTTGCAAACGGATCAGGAGTTGTAAGACGAATTCTTTCAATTCGTCACGATTCGCGTTTTCCAGATCCACATTCACAGTTGAAGTCTACAACCTTTGTCAACAGCCGGTTGCTGCGCCCAACGCTCACCTCGGATTCTCGTCTGAGAACCGAAGTCTGAACACTTACGCGGGCACGATGAGCTTGGCGAGGTGGGCAACCCGCTGAAATGGTCCGGTGAAAGCTGGCTCGACATAGGCGCGGGCGGGGTAGTCTCAACCATAGGCGACCTCTATAAATGGCATCTGGCCCTGTCGACTGATCGCATACTCTCGCGCGAAACAGTCGCAAAGATGTACACGCCGGTCAGGGACAATTATGGTTACGGATGGGGCATACGAGAGACTTCTCGCAAAACTACTCTGATAGAGCATGGCGGCGATTTTGCCGGGTTCGGCTCTCAGTTCTCGTGGTTCAAAGACGAACAGGTGCTCGTCATAAGCCTGTGCAACATGCGGCACGACAACAACGAGTACCCGACGCGCTTCAAGGCTGACCCCAAAGTCATCAATATTATTTTTAACGAGCCCTACACGTTGCCGCCCGCCTTTATCGCCACCGACCCGGCGGTCGTAAAAAAGATTGTCGGAACTTATCAGTTACCCTCCGGCGGCAAGTTCGTGGTTCGCCTCGACCGGGGTCAGTTGGAGATCGGCGCGGACGGGCAGGACGCAGCCAACGCGCTTGCCGAAGCGGATGAAAAAGAGTTGCAACGTCGTGTGAGATTATCGGCGATGACGAAATCTTTTCTGGAAGGCATGGTCGATTGGAATCCAAAAATCGTGCAGGATGCGCTGGGGCCAAACGGCGATCTGGAATACTGGCGAGCGGGCTGGACAGATGAATCGGGCCAGTTGGGCGCGGGTAAAGGCAAGTTGAAATCTATCGAGATACTGGGGGTCGTTCCGGGCGGGTATCCAAGGGGAATCCAAAACGCCACGGCGCGATTCAATTACGAAAAAGGCTCATCGCCTTACAAAATCACGTGGTTGTACAGGGAACGCTTTTCAAAAGATATTATCGGCGGCACATATCTCCGTTCGGCTGATCTTTCAGCCGTCACCCCTCTCCAGCCCGAGTCCGCAGAAAACTTTGCGGGCTGGAACATAATCGCCGAGAAAGGTATTCGCGTGAGTTTCGAATTCGCGCGCGGACGAGCGACCGGGCTTAAAATTCACGGGAAGCAGGCTGTCTTGTCCGCCCGCAGACTGTCATAAGATTATGACAAGAAAGCAGACCTCACCGCCGCAGACACAGAGGACGCATATGGCCGATGATGTGCTTCGCACGCGGCGGGGGCGCAGAATTTTTCTCTTCTCTGCGCAGCCTCTGTGTTCTCTGTGTCTGCGGCGGTGAGATGATTTTTCCTTTCCATCGTTTCTCTTTGCCGGCAACTGAATGGCCTTAATCGCCACGCCGTGAGATGGTAAGATTGTCTCCTGAAAAATGAACTCATAAAGGAGACTATCAATGTCCAGTCAAGCAGGAGCCCAGCACCCTTCACCCATACATTTTTTTGAGACCATCAACGCGCATCAGCGCACGGCTGCGTTAAAGGCGGCTATCGAGTTCGACATCTTTACCGCGATAGGCGAAGGCATAGACACTGCGCGCGCGCTCGCCGAGCGCAGCAATGCTTCAGAGCGCGGCATGAGAATTCTATGCGACTACCTCGTAGTGATAGACTTTCTGACTAAGAACGAGAATCGCTACGGACTCACGCCCGACTCGGCGATGTTTCTTGACCGCCGCTCGCCCGCCTGCCTAGCAAGCACCGCGAGCTTTCTCACGTCGCCAACTTTGCTAGACGCATTCAAAGACCTTGCGCCCGCAGTCAGAAAAGGCGGCACGGTTATGAGCGACGCAGGCACGATGGAGCCGGAGCATCCCGTGTGGGTAGAGTTCGCGCGCGCGATGGCCACGATGACCGCGCTGCCTGCGGAAATGATCGCGCAAAAAGTGGGCGCGGATTCGGGCGAGAAGTGGAAGGTGCTTGATATAGCCGCCGGTCACGGGCTGTTCGGAATCGCTATAGCAAGGCACAACCATAACGCAGAGATCGTAGCCGTTGACTGGCCCAACGTGCTTGAAGTGGCTAAAGAGAATGCCGCAGCGGCCGGCGTGGCCGATAGACTCAGCACGCTTCCGGGCAGCGCGTTTGATGTTGATTACGGCGACGGGTACGATCTGGTGCTGATTACAAACTTTTTGCACCACTTCGACGCGGCCACTTGCGAGACTCTTTTGCGAAAAGTCCACGCGGCTCTTAAACCGGGCGGGCGCGCGGTGACACTCGATTTTATTCCTAACGAAGACCGCGTGACGCCTCGGCCTGCCGCTTCGTTCGCCATGACGATGCTTGGGACTACGGCGAGCGGCGATGCTTACACTTTCGCGGAGTACAAGAGCATGTTTTCTAACGCAGGCTTTTCGTCGATCGAACTGCACGAGCTGCCTCCGACTATTCAGCAGCTATTGATCTCTCATAAGTAAACTCTCAGGAGAGCAGTAATGAGTGATGGACGATTGAAAGCAATCTGGATCAAAAGAATGAAGCGCGGGCCTATGGACCCGGTCGCGGAAGCGAATCTTTTAGCCGGGCACGGCATTGTCGGCAATGCGAATCAAGGCGGCAAGCGACAGGTGACGTTGATCGAGCAAGAGATATGGGAAGAGCTTATGCGCAACCTCGACGCATCGCTGTCACCGTCCGCGCGCCGCGCCAACCTTATGGTCAACGGCATACGGCTGGCCCAGAGCAGTGGCCGTGTTCTTCGCGTAGGCTCGTGCCGAATACAGATATACGGCGAAACCCGCCCCTGCGAGCAAATGGAAGATGCGCTGCCGGGTCTCAGAGAGGCCATGAGGCCGAACTGGAACGGCGGCGTTTACGGAGAAATCCTTGACGATGGCCGAATCGAGATAGGCGACACTGTAGCCTGGGAGCAGTAGAGCCCGTACAAAGTCGATCTTTCTTTGGAGTGCGGTGACTTGTGATACTGCTGGCGAATTCGATTCTAAAGAACTTATTGGCTTTACGATTTGAAAGGCTCACTGAGCCTAAAGGACTTAGCAGCCGGTAAATGAATTCGCCAGCAGTATCACTTATCACTGCTTTTGAGTTAGGCCAAAGCCATGATAGCTAATTCAAAAGCGCCGACAAGTCGGCGCACTCCAAAACAGGCTTTGACCTTGTATCAGCCTTGCGGTGTCTAAACCTAAAATTGCTAATTGATCTCGGCTTACTATAAACTGACTACTCCTCACATAACCCGCGACTCTCGATGGAGGTCTTATATGAAACGTGTCGCTCGCGTCCGCTGTTTGAGTCTGTTTCTGCTTATATTCCTGACGCTCCCTCAATACGCCTTCGCATTCCGAGCCGACTCTCGAAGCGAGACCGCGCCCGGTCAGGCAAAGCCTGTCGCAAGCAAACCGGAGATCGTGCTACAGGCGGGAATAACCATGCCTCAGGCTCAAATGGAATTCAGTCCCGATGGGCGGCTGCTGGCTTCAATGGGCCTGGACGGCAGCGCGATCAAGCTGTGGGAGATTGCTTCGGGCCGGCTGCTGCGCCAGTTTGAGATAGGCATCTCTGCTATGGGGGCAAGCTCCATGACGCGACCGTTCAGATTCAGTGCGGACGGGCGGACGCTAATCGTTATGGCCGACGTGAAGGTCAGGCGTTGGGAAACGGAGACGGGCCGCGAGTTGAGTTCTACGCCTTTGCCGACTGCCAAAAATATCTTTGCTGCTATGCTCAGTGACGAGGGGCGCATTCTTGCGGCATTGAACATGGACAGTTCGGCGGTGAAGATATGGGAAACGGCGACCGGGCGCGAGCTGCGCTCCCTGGCATTTGAGCAAGGGGAAAACATCGCCGTTCAGGACGGAATCGCCATAAGCCCTGACGGGAATTTGCTTGCCGCGTTCACGCAAAATGTAAAAGGCTCGCTAAAAGGCATCGAGACAAAACTGCAAATAACGCTCTGGGAGACTGCCAGTGGCCGCAAGGCGCAGACGATAAAAGTGCAGTCGTCCGCGCAGCCCGCTTTGGGAAAAGTTATAGAAGCAAAGCTCGGTTTCAGCACTGATGGCCGCTGGCTTGCGCTCAGAGACAGTGAGTCGCTGAAGATTTGGGAAACGGCGACGGGCCGCGCGGTCAGTAGCCTTGCGCCCGCCAGAACATCTCCTGATCCGTCTGATACTTCACATGCCCAGTTTGAGAGCCGCTTTGCCTTCAGCCCCGATAAGAGATTGGTTTCGATCATAAGCGAAAGCGACAAGATCAAGCTGCTCGATTCGTCTTCTGTAGCCACGCTGCATACGCTGGCCGGGCACAAGGGCACTGTCGTTGGGGTCAGCTTCAGCTCGGACGGAAAGCTTATTGCTTCTTCGGGTATAGACGGTCAGATCAAGCTCTGGGACACGGCTACGGGCAGTGAAGTGAGATCGCTTCGCGGCTCTGCAATGCCTGTCAACGACGTAGTCTTTTCCGCAGACGGGCGCTCGCTGACTTTAGGAGGCGGGCAGGCGGCGAGCATCTGGGAGCTGGCGACGGGCGGCGTGCGACGCGCCGTCGCTTTGCCCGATGATTACGCGCGGGCCGGGATTGACTCGATGTTTTCGAACAGCCGCATGCTCAGCCCTGACGGCAAACGGCTGGTTTCAGGAAGCGGCAACGAAGCAGTCGCAAAAATATGGGACGTGACGACCGGGCGCGAATTACAAAGCGTATCTTTTCCACAGGGCAAAGTGCTTGGCAAAGCCGCGTTCAACTCCGACGGGCGTTTGCTTGCCCTGGTGGAAAAAGACAAAAAGAAAGATAGAGGATCAGGCGCGCAAGCTGCCGCGCAACCTGCGCCTCAACCTCCTGCCGCGCCGCCGACTCAAATGCCGGGCGGGGTGGCAATGCCCGATATGACTAACATGACTAAGATTATGGAGGAGATGAGGAAAGACCCGAAAAAGGCGCAAGAGCAGATGAAGAAAATGCAGGAGCAGATGAAGAAAGTGCAGGAGCAGGCAAAAAACATGGAAGAGGCTATGAAGAAGGGCGATCTGAGCGCAGCCGGTACGGTTATGGAATCGCTCGGAATCAATATGCCTGGAATGAAGCCCGCCGGCCCGCCCAACAATCTCAGGATTCTCGACGTAGCTACCGGACGCCAGCTACAATCGTTTCCTCTGCCATCAAATCTCTTTAGCCAGGCAGGTTCCAATTCGCCATTCGCAAGCGCCACGATTTCATTCAGCCCCGACGGGCGCATCCTTGCTTCTTCGTCAGGATTCGGCGCGCCCATCACTTTGAGAGACACAAACACCGGACAGGAGTTGCGCGCGCTCAAGACGCAGTTTTCGGTTTCCGTTTACAGTATGGCCTGGAGTTCTGATGGCCGCCGCCTCGCCTCGGCTCATTGGGGGATGAAAGGGAATATCGCCGACCCTAAAGCTGCCGATTCATTTTCTATGGACGACATAACTTTTTCCATCAAGCTGTGGGACGCGCAGACCGGAAACGAATTAAATTCTCTGCCGGGGCATAGTAATTTCGTAAACACCTTAGCTTTCAGCCGAGACGGGCGGCTGCTTGCTTCGGGAAGCTTCGACAGCACAATCAAGCTCTGGGACACAACTACGGGGCGCGAGACGCGCGTGCTCACGGGCCACACGGGGCCGGTCGTCGCGCTCGATTTCAGTCCCGACGGGCGATTCGTGGTGTCGGGCAGCGACGATGGCAGCGCGCGATTATGGGATACGCAATCGGGCGAAATGCTCGCCACGCTGGTCAGCTTGAACAAAGGCGAGGACTGGCTTGTCGTCACGCCCGACGGATTATTTGACGGCTCGCCGGGCGGATGGAACCAGATACTCTGGCGATTCTCGCCTAACATTTTTGATGTTTCTCCAGCCGAGATTTTCTTTAACGAGTACTTCTATCCGGGGCTGCTGCCCGACATACTCGCGGGCAAAAAAGTCCGCCCCACGGGCGACGTTTCGCAAAAAGATCGTCGCCAGCCGAAACTGACCATAAGCGCAGGGGACGGCCAAACGGCGGCGAACATTTCGACAAGAGAGATGAAGGTCAAGGTCAACATTACCGACGCGCCCGCCGGAGCCCGTGACGTGAGATTGTTCCGCAACGGCTCGCTCGTCAAAGCGTGGCGCGGCGACGCGCTCAAAGGGCAGTCGAGCGCGACTCTCGAAACGACCGTTAGCCTCATCGCGGGGCAGAACCAATTCTCCGCTTACGCTTTTAATCGCGACAACGTTAAGAGCGCAGACGCCTCGCTTTCAATCAACGGCGCGGACAGCCTCAAGCGCGCGGGGACGCTGCACCTGCTGGCCGTAGGCATCAATCAATATGCGAACCCGCAATACAATTTGAAATTCGCGGTGGCCGATGCCCGCGCGTTCGCCGAAGAGGTCGAGCGTCAGCAGAAAAAGGTTGGCGTATACAGCCAGGTGGAGTTCACCCCTTTACTGGATCGCGACGCCACGAAAGCGAATATCCTGTACGCGATCAAGCGGCTGGCCGGATCAACGGACGCGACGTTGCCGCCGGGCGCTCCCGCACAGCTTGAGAAGATCAAGGCCGCAGAGCCTGAGGATGCCGTCATCATCTTTTATGCGGGGCACGGGACTGCGATAGAGCAACGCTTCTACTTGATACCGCATGACCTGGGTCACGAAGGGGCGCGCACAGAGCTTGACGAAGCAGACTTGAAGAAAATCATGTCGCACAGCGTTTCCGATCTTGAGCTTGAGCAGGCATTCGAAGGCATGGATGCGGGACGCACGCTGATGGTGATCGACGCCTGCAACAGCGGGCAGGCGCTCGAAGCTGAAGAGAAGCGGCGCGGGCCTATGAACTCGAAAGGGCTTGCGCAGCTTGCTTATGAAAAGGGTATGTACATATTGACTGCGGCGCAGAGCTATCAAGCGGCGCTGGAAGCCGAGCAGCTCGGTCACGGGTATTTGACTTATGCGCTGATCGAAGAAGGGTTGAAGCAATCCGCCGCAGACTATGAGCCGAAAGACAGCCAGGTAGTTGTGCGCGAATGGCTGGATTACGCGACGGAGCGCGTGCCCAGGATGCAAGAAGCTCAGATGCGAGCGGCGAGAGATTTAAAGCACAACATTGCTTTTGTAGAAGGCGAAGAGAAGGTTGCGGAGATCGACAAACGAAGCCTGCAAAGGCCGCGCGTCTTTTATCGCCGCGAGATGGAAGCCCGGCCTATGATCGTAGCCAAACCATAGAGGTAATGAAATGAAACAGAGTAGAGCGATTCTGGTAATAGCATTCTTAATCTGCGCGTGGTGCGTGACGGCGGCTGGCCTTCAAGACCAGACGCGCGGGCTTCGCATAAAGAAGGTTGAGGAGAGCCGGCCCGCTTCCGCTTCGCCGGAAGCCGCAGGGCAACCGCGCACATATCGGTCTACGAACTCCACAGTCACATCAACTGAAATGCGCAAGTCGGCATCGGAGGCAATCCTTGGCGTGACGCTTTGGCGATTGCGACCGGCGCAATCTGTCGATAATAAAGACGCGAGGATTCTGGAGCAAAAGGCTGAAAAGAGCGCCGAATGGACGGCCGAGCGAATCGAGGCCGGTACGCCGCTGAACGAAGGTGATCGCGTGCGCATCAGCATCGAATCGCCCAGCACGGGATACCTTTACGTCATCGATAGAGAGTTGTATTCGGACGGGAGTCGAGGCGAAGCGGGCATCATCTTCCCGACATCGCGCACGCGAGGCGGCAACAACAACGTTGTTGCGGGGCGAGTCATAGAGTTTCCGGCTCAGGAAGACAACCCGCCCTACTTCACGTTGAGCCGCAGCCGTAAAGATCATGTAGGCGAGGAATTGACTTTGATCGTGACGCAGAATCCGCTCGCAGAGATACCGCCAAGCTCGGCGCCCGTCAAAATATCGTCCGAGCAGTTAGCCGAGTGGGAGAAGCAATGGGGCGGCGCAGCAGAGCAATTCGAGCTTGAAGGCGGCGCGGGCCGTCAGTACACAAAGCAAGAAAAAGCGGCGGGCGCAGACGGCACAAGAATGTTGACGCAAACGGACCCGCTACCACAAACGATCTTGCGGGTGAACGCGAAGCCGGGCAGCGCCTTGCTTGTGAAGGTCGTGATAGGGATGGCGAGATAGGGTTTCGCGCGATCAGGCTCGCTTGCGGCCTAGCATATCGAGCCCGACCGCTGTGACCAGGATCGTTCCTCTAACTATGTCTTGCGTAAAATCAGGCACGTTCTTGAGCGACATGCCGTTGTCGAGGCTCGCCATAAAAAGCGCGCCCAGGCATGCGCCGAACACCGTCCCTCGCCCGCCCATAAGGCTTGCCCCGCCGATCACACACGCCGCTATCGCATCAAGCTCAAGCAAGACCCCGGCGTCGGGCGATGCGCTGCCTACGCGCGATGTGTAGATCAAAGCGGCTACGCCCGCAAGCGCCCCCATTATGCAGAAGACGGCCAACAGATGACGGCGTATGTTGATCCCCGAAAGCCGCGCCGCGTCAGGGTTGCCGCCAATCGCGTACAGGTATCTCCCGAAAGTCGTGTTCCGAGTTATAAAGGCTCCGCCCAGTGCTACCGCCAGCAAGATGACCACAGGGATCGGCACTCCGACATAGCTGTTCATGTAATAAATAAATCCGACGACGATGGCGGAAGGAAAGATTATGCGCGCAACGAGAGCGAGTTTACTTTTGGGCTTGAACCCGTGACGGCGACGCGCACTATCGCTGCGCACGGCCAGCCAGATTATAGCTGCGACCGCAACAGCCGCAATTATGTACCCTGCAATGGGCGCGATGTAGCACTGGCCTATCGCTTTGAATCCCGAAAGCTCCAGCGGGATCGTCTGCCCCTTGCTTATGCCTTTAATGACTCCGCGCCAGACCAGCAGCCCGCCGAGCGTGACTATGAAGGCGGGGATATTCGCGTAAGCTACGAGCGCGCCCTGCACCGCTCCTATCAAAAGGCCGACCGCTATTCCTGCGGCGAGCGAAGGTATCAGCCCCCAGCCCAGCCACGCCTGCGAGCCTGCCGCCGCCGCGATGCCCCCGGCAAGCCCTACGACGGAGCCTACGGATAGGTCTATCTGGCCGGTGATGATGACCATCAGCATTCCGACGGCCAGCACGCCCGTCACGGCCGTCTGTCTCATGAGGTTTGAAAAGTTTCGCGCCGCCAGAAATGTCCCGTAAGGATTATTCGCGTCCACGGTCGCCCACTGAAAAAAGATCCAGATCAGTATTAGCACAATAAGCATCGTGTAAGCGCGCAGCGTCGTGGTAGGAATCTTAAACCCTCCGATTCGCGTTTGCGGCGCGACATCTTCGGTGGTCGGCGGACGGTCTATTTCTGACTGGCTCATTTTACCTCTTCGAGGAATTAAGAATTGAGAATGAAGAGGCGGCTCGCAAAATAATTCTTCATTCTACATTCCCAATTCTTAATTTTAAATTCACGTTTTCACGTGTCCGGTGGCGCAGGCCATGACGGCTTCCGCAGTGACGTTCTTGCGCGTGAACTCGCCCGTCACTCGGCCTTCGTGCAAGACCAGCACACGATCCGAAAGGCCCAGCACTTCGGGCAGCTCGGACGATACCATTACGATTGCAAGTCCCGCGCGGGCGAGCGCGTTGATTTGCGAATAGATTTCCTGCTTCGCCCCGATGTCTATGCCGCGCGTCGGCTCGTCTAAGAAAAGCACTAACGGATCGGTCAAAAGCCATTTCGCAAGCACGACCTTCTGTTGATTCCCGCCCGATAGCGTGCCCGAGATAGTAAACACGCCCGGCGCTTTGATGCGAAGGTTGCGCATCTCGCGCTCCCCTGCCGCCGTCTCCGCGTCTACATCGGTTATGAAGCGGCCCGAAACGCGATGAAGGCTTGCGAGCGTCATGTTATTCAAGATCGTCTGGTCAAGCACGAGGCCGAATCTTTTGCGGTCTTCGGTGACGAAACCCAACCCGCGCCTGATGGCGTCGGACGGGTTGGCGAGGTGCGTTTGACGGCCTTTTATCAGAATCTCGCCCGACACCCTCCCCGCGTGCGCGCCGAATATAGACATCAACAACTCGCTGCGCCCCGCGCCCATCAATCCCGCGATCCCTAAGACCTCGCCTTTTCTGACGGAGAAGCTCACACGGTTGACCAGCTTTTTGCCTTCGACCACCGGGTCATAAGCGGTCAGATTTTTCACCTCAAAAACAGTGTCGCCCGGCGTGTGCTCAGGCGTGGGGAAGAGTTGTGTGACTTCGCGCCCGACCATCAGCGAGATGATGCGTTCTTCGCTGACTTCCGATCTCGGATAAGTGCCGACCGTGCGGCCATCGCGAAGCACAGTTATGCGGTCGCTCAGGTGAAAGACTTCGTCGAGCTTGTGCGAGATGTAAATCATCCCCACGCCGCGAGCGCGCAGGTTGTCTATTATCGTGTAGAGCGTCGCCACTTCCGCATCGGTGAGCGCCGCCGTAGGCTCGTCCAGCACCAGCATGCGCGTGCCTTCGGTAGCAAGCGCCTTGGCAATCTCGACAAGCTGCTGCTGGCCTATGCCGAGGTTGTGCACGGGTGTGTGCGGGTCAATGGGCAGACGCAGATCGTTCAGCAATTTTTGAGCGCGGCTATAGAGCGCGTCCCAGTTAATGATGCCGAAGCGGCGAGGCTCGCGCCCGAGGAAGATGTTTTCGCCCACGGTCATGTCTTTAACGAGAGAAAGCTCTTGATAGATCACCGCAATGCCTGCGGTTTCGGCGTCGCGGACTGAAGCGAAACGATTCTCCCGGCCTCGGATACTTATTTCGCCGCCGTAGTCGGGATAAGGATATACTCCGCCCAGAATTTTCATGAGCGTAGATTTGCCCGCGCCGTTCTCTCCGACAAGCGCGTGGACTTCGCCCGCGTACAGGTCGAACGTAACACCGTCGAGCGCGCGCACGCCCGGAAAAGATTTCGTTATATTGCGCATCTCCAGAATCGGAGATTTGTTTTCGCGTGTCATTTAATCATTCCGCCTTTGGAGTGCGGCGACAAGTGATACTGCTGGCGAATTCATTTACCGGCTGCTAAGTCCTTTAGGCTCAGTGAGCCTTTCAAATCGTAAAGCCAATAAGTTCTTTAGAATCGAATTCGCCAGCAGTATCACTTGTCGCCGCACTCCAAAATCCAGCCGCTTACTTCCCGCCGCCCGCCTCAGGCTTAGGCCATTGATCGCGGGGGATGTTGCGATAAATGTCTTCCATCTTGTGATACCCGTCGCTCACGATGGTCTGCATCACGTTGTTTTTATTGACGATGATCGGCTCAAGCAAAACCGACGGCACTTCTTTGAATCCGTTGTTGACCGTTGATGTGGACTCTACCTGTTCGCGCCGCGCGAGCGCGACGGCGGCTTCGGCGGCGCGGCGGGCAAGCTGCTGGACGGGTTTATAAACCGTCATCGCCTGCGTGCCACCTACGATCCTCTGTATAGCGGCCAACTCCGCGTCCTGGCCCGAGACAATAACTTTTCCGGCCAGTTGTTGCTCTTCAAGCGCGCGTATCGCTCCGCCCGCCGTGCCGTCGTTCGACGCGACGACGGCGGCTATGTTATTCCCGCTTTGCGTCAGCGCGTTCTCCGTATGTTTGAGAGCTTCGCTCGCGAGCCATTCGCGCGCCCACTGGTCCGCGACGATCTTTATATTTCCCTTGTCAATTTCAGGCTGCAAGACATTCATCTGCCCCTGGCGAAACAATCGCGCGTTGTTGTCCGTAGGAGAGCCGCCTATGAGCACGTAATTCCCCTTCGGCGCGCGTTCCAAAAGATAGCGCGCCTGCGTCTCTCCCACCTTCACGTTGTCGAACGACACGTATAGATCGACATCGCTGTTGCGTATCAGCCTGTCATAGCTCAAGACGGGCACACCCTGATTACGCGCGGACTCTACTATCGAAGCCGCGATCTCTGCATTGTGCGGCGCGACTACGAGCACATCGACGCCTTGCGTCAAAAGGTTTTCAGCCTGTTGCGTCTGCACTGCGTCGTCGCCGTTGGCAGCCTGCACAAATACTTCCGCGCCCAATTCTTTAGCCCGCGCGACGAAGTAGTCGCGGTCGCGCTGCCATCGCTCCTCTTTCAGCGTGTCCATCGAAAAACCTATCCGCACGGGTCCCGTCTTTGGTGCTGCGCCCGCGATGCGCGCATCAGACGGCGCGCATATACATCCCGCGGTCGAAAGCCCCGCCGCGAGCAAAACGATCAGTAATGTGCGTGTAAATCGCATGTATGCTACCTCTTGTTGCTTAATCTATGATGAGACTCTTGGGTACTTAACTGACTTCTTAAATCGCATCCGCTCGTCATCTTGATAATCGTTGACTACGAAAAGTCTAATCCAGTCTGAAGAATTCTCAAAGCCGATAGAAAACAGTTTCCCGATATTGGTCAAGTGTGAAGCGAAGCTTCGGCAGTCTTTGACCCTGCTATAGAGTTTCTGCGGGACAAGGTTAAAATAATAAAGACCTGCAAGGCGATCATGACGAGACTGCTGAGCAGCGCGATCAAGAGCCCCGAACGAAGGCTCCCGAATTGAGTCGAGGCGACTCCTACAGCCCAGGGGAGTGTGGCCCCACCCAGCCCGCCCATCGCAGAAAGTATCCCGGCCTTTTGTGATGCGCACGCGCCAAAATACTCCGAAAAGACTGCCCAGGTCGTCGGATAAACGCAGGCGAGTCCGACTCCCGCTAAAGCAACGCCGACAAGTAAGGTCGCCATCCCGGAGGCCGCGAGCAGAAACGAGACTCCTATGGTTGCGATGACAAGCCCGCCAAGCACTATCTTGCCCTCGGAAACTCGGCGGAGCACAAAGGGAGCCCCGGCGCGCCCTGCCATCAGCGCGGCCCAGAAGATCGTAGGCCCCATCGCCCATAAAATCCCCCCGCCGTCTTTAAAACGCGCGGCGTATAAAGCGACCCACCCGCCTATCGCGTTCTCTGTGCCGACATAAAGAAACAACAGCGCGGCTATGAGTAATGCGAAGGGATTGCTCCACAACCTGGAATTGATTTCGCCGCCGTCGCCGGCCTGGTTGTAAACTCCAACCGTGACGCGGCACCTCACCACCCATACGGCAATCGCGCTCGACAACAAAGCCAGACCCAATAAAGCGGCGTCCAGACTGTAACGGTTCACAAATAGCGCGATGATTGGCGGGCTTGCAACTGCCCCGAGGCACCACGCGAAGTTCACTATGTTGAGCGCGGCGGCGCGACGCCTCGGATTGATCTCCGATATCAGGAGATTAGTCGCCGGAATAGTTATGCCGAAACCCATGCCATAAAGAAAAACCGAAGCCATACCTAAATGCCACGACCCCAGGGCGAGCCCCGCTACGCCTGCGGACATCAGAAGAAACCCCAGGGCCAGCGAGCGCAAGAACCCGCAGCGCGATATTATCGCGCCGAGCGAGGTCGAGCCGATTACGGCTCCGGCAAACTGCGCCGTAAAGAGATAACCGGCCTGCGAGTCCGTCAACGACCACCTTGCCGTCAGGGCAGGCAGCACGGGGCCGAGCAGAGTTGTCACCGCCCCCGTCAGCACGAAGCCTACATGCAAGGCGATGCTCATCTGCCCTCGGGCCGATTTGCCGTGTGACGAAATACCAGCGTGCAGCATCTTGCTCTCAATCAGGCGCTTCGGATGTTGATTGGCGAATGACCAGCTCAGGCTCTACTGTCAGTATCTCAGGATAGACAGCCTCCGGGCCGCCTGCTATCCGTTTTAACAAGGTCTCTGCCGCAAGTTTCCCCATCTGCCACAAGGGCTGTCTTATGGTGGTGAGGGCGGGGTTATGAAAAGCCGACGCATGTATGTCGTCAAAGCCTATGACTGAAATATCTTCCGGGACTCGGCGGCCGGCCTCTAAAAAGGCGCGGATAGCGCCTATGGCCGAGATGTCGTTGAAGGCGAATAAGGCTGTGAATGGCCTGGCGGCAGCAAGTAATCTCTGAGCGGCAACGTAGCCGACCTCCGGCGAGGGAGAATCGCCCTCCAACTGCGCGACGAGGGACGACTGAATCTTAATGCCGAGCCTCGCGGCCACATCCGAGATCGACCGCCACCGAACCGACGTGTCGGAACTGAAGTCTTGTCCCTTGATGAAAGCTATCCGACGGTGTCCGAGCCGAACCAGATACTCTAGCGCAAGGTGTGCTGCGCGGTCGTGGTCGAGCACTATGTTAGTTATGCCTTCGACGTCTTCGTGCCCCGAGACGGATACGACAGGCAGGGGCGGGCGTTGATGACATTGAGTGTCGACGGCGATAAGCCCTTCGACCCTGCGGTCAAAAAAGAGCTTGGGGTAATGATCTATCAGCTCCGGTTTGTGCCTGTGGCTCGCGAGAATATAGAAATACCCTTCTTGCATAAGGTGGTCTTCCACCCCGCTCAGGACCATCGCCGCGTAGCCATCGCTCACCTCGGGCACCAGGACTCCGAGCGTGTAGCTGCGCCGCGCGCGCAAGGAGCGCGCGAGAAAATTCGGGCGGTAGTTGAATCCCTCGGCCGCTCGGAAAATGCGGTCCTTTGTTTCTTGAGGAATCGAGACGGCCAGGGGCGATTCGTTCAGCACGAGCGAGAGCGTGGTCGGCGAAAGCCCTAAATGCGCGGCAAGCTCCTTGAGGCTGACCGGGCGCGTCGATTTGCGCCCGCCTCGGTCGGCTTTCGCTTTCTTCGTTGGCATGCCGCGAGTTTCGCACATCGCAATATTCAAAGCAAGCAGCTTCACCCTCCGCCTCACAGGAAACTCCTTGACGCAAAGTTCGGCTGCGTGCTATAAACCGAATGTATTAGTAAATTGATTTAGTAGGACAGATTCAGCCATTCCGGAACGCGGTTCTCGGTGTTATAGCGGAGGGCTAAAGAATCGGTAGCGGACGCCTGCCATAGTCTCTTCCAGTAATCGAGTTGTAACTACTCGCACCGCGCAATCGCGATTGACTTCAAAAAATAATGACTCACGCGTTGACCGATCAGCGCGAGAAAACTTGATTTGGGGAGGTATCAGCCATGCGTTGGACATCTACAAAATTGCTGCGAGCTACATTGTGCTGTCTAATCACGCTGGCGCTCAGTGTGAGCGCGAGCGCGCAATTCAAGGCCAGCATACAGGGGACTGTGACAGACCCGTCCGGCGCCGTCGTCTCCGGCGCTGCCGTCACCGTCACCAACCAGGAGACGAACAGGACTCAGCAGGTTACGACCAGCGACGAAGGCTTTTACCGCGCGTCAGGGCTTGCCCCGGGCAGATATACGGTCAGCGCCGAGGCTTCGGGGTTCAAGAAAAAGATTCTACAGGATGTAGTTATCAATGCAGAGGAAGCGCAGGGCGTAGACCTTGTACTCGAAACGGGACAGGTGCAAGAGGCTGTCACGGTCACGGCAAGCTCGGAACAGACACAGCTCGACACAGAGCATGCCAACCTGGACCGCGCCATCACCACATTGGAAGTGCGCCGCATACCGCAGATCGGGCGCGACCCTTATGAGCTGATTCGTCTGACGCCCGGCGTTTTCGGCAGCGGCGCGCGCAGCGACAGCGGCGGGTCTGTCGGCTTGCCGAATACGACGGGGCCGGGTGGCTCTGATACGTCGATCTTTCAAGTCGAGAACCAGGTCCCTATAAGCGCCAACGGCCAGAGAGTGTCGGCCAACAACTATCAGATTGACGGCGTGAGCGTAAACAGCCTGGGCCACGGCGGCGCGGCCGTCGTCACACCGAACCAGGAGTCCGTCAAAGAGCTTCGAGTAATTTCGAGCGTATACTCGGCCGAGTATGGCCGCAACACAGGGGCGCAGGTGCAGGTCGTCTCGCAGAACGGGACAAACGAATTTCACGGCAGCCTGGTTTTCAAGTACACAGACCCCGGTTTGAATGCCTTCAACAAGTTCGGCGATATTTTCGGGCTTCCACCTCAGCGCGTGAACCGGCGCTTCCGCCAGTTCGGCGGGAGCGTAGGCGGGCCGATCATTAAAGACAAGTTATTCTTCTTCTTCTCTTACGAAGGCTTGCGCGAGAGGACTACAAACACCATCACCAAGTTTGTCGAAACGCCTCAGTTCCGCCAGGCCGTCATAAATCAGAGGCCGGGCAGCGCAATCGCCACGGTCTTCAGCACACCGGGCATAGAGCCGCGCATCATAGAAGTCCTTACGGCCAGGTGCGCAGATTTTACCGCGCAGGGCAGGCCGTGCAGAGAGGTCGCGGGCGGCCTCGACATAGGCTCGCTCACAGGCGCGACAGGCCAGTATGTCAGCCTGGGCAGTCCCGGCGGCGGCGGACTGGATAACGTGCCGGACATACTGCTGGCTTCCATAGCCGTCCCCAACCGCGCGCGCGGCGATCAGTACAACACGCGCATAGACTTTAACCGAGGCGCGAAAGATCAGTTTGCCGTGAGCACATACTTTACAAAACGCGACGACACTCAAAGCGATCCAGGGGGTCAGAGTCGCCCGATTGGAGACTTGAGATTCAACCCGCTCAACTCGGCAGCCACGTTCACATGGATACGCACAATATCGGCGACGATGCTCAACGAGGCCCGCGCGAATTTTACGCGCTTTGCGGTCAATCAGGTCGAAGCGTCGAGCAACACCAACTTCGGCATCCCTCGCATAGAGGTTGAAGGGCTGCCGCTGCCGGGCGGAGAGCGAATAAGGATAGGAGCGCCGCGCGGAGAGACCAGCCCCGGCATCTTCGCCCAAAACACTTACGAAGTGCGCGACGTGTTTAGCAAGCTCTGGGGCAGTCATGGGCTTAGGATCGGGGGCGAGGTCCGCAAAGAGCAGGACAACAACAACCTCGCGGGAGGCGCGCGGCCGGTCTTCTCATTCGTCGGGCTTTTTAACCTCGCGAATGAAACGCCCATCTTTGAAGCCATCAACGCAGACCCTCGAACGGGTTTGCCCGCCGATGCGCAGCGCTACTTCAGAACGAGCACATACGCTTTCTTTGTGCAGGACGATTGGAAGGTGCGACCGAACCTCACCTTGAACATGGGCTTGCGCTACGAATATTTCACGCCGCTCAGGGAAAAGGAAGACCGCGTTGCAAACCTTGAATTCCCCGCGGGCCAGTTGGCAGAGTCCAGGGTGGTTATAAACGATGAGCTGTTCAAGCCGGACCGCAATAACTTCGCGCCGCGCTTAGGGCTCGCCTGGAGTCCCGACCGCTTCGAGCAGAAGCTCGTCGTTCGCGGTGGATTTGGCGTCGCCTACAACCGCACTCCCAACATACTGTTCACCAACACGCGCGGCAATCCCCCGTTCTTCGCCCGATTCAACATCTGCTGCGGGACCGCTTCGAGCGACTTCGGCACCCCGTTCGCAGGCGGGAGGATATTATTCGCGCTAGGGGCGGACAACTCGCCGTTCAGTTTTCCGATCAACAGCGCGCTCGCGCAAGGCATAGACCCGGTGACGGGAGGCGTAGTTGATAACACAGTTGAAATCTGGGGCACGGAGCCCGACCTGCCGAACGCCTACGTCTACAGCTACTCGCTCGACACCGAATACCAGCTCCCGGCTCGATTCATCGCCGCGCTCGGTTATCAAGGGAGCAGCAGCCACAAGTTGATTCGCATCGCAGACCTGACGTTGCTCTTTCCGCTGAACCCGCGATTCGATCCGGTCTTCTTCCTGATCCCCGACGTGAACGCGAATTACAACGCGATGCTCGCGCGACTGTCGCGTTCGTTCTCTCGGGGGGTCCGGTTCGACGCAGTCTACAGGTGGAGCAAGAGCATCGACACGCTCTCATTCGAAGGGCCGGGCGGCGTAACGAACCAGACCTTCCCCGCAGACCAGCGGACCGAGCGCGGGCCATCGGATTACGATGTCCGCCACCATTTAGTCTTGTCGGGGCTTTGGGACCTGCCGATACTGCGCGGCCGCAATGATTGGGTGGGCAAAGCGTTCGGCGGGTGGCAGATAAACGGGATATTCACGAAGCACTCGGGCTTTCCGTGGACGCCGAAGATATTCCAGTCGCTCAGACAGCCCAGCGGAAAATTCTTTGGCCCGATCCGCCCGCGCGAGTATTTTGGCGGCGCGGGCGACGACACGAGCGATGACGCTTTCCTCACCGGGAGCAACTTCCCCGGCGGCGGCGCGATGTTTTTCGACACGACGGTATTGGGCGACCCTCCCTCACTCGCGCTTAATCCGCCGGGCATAGGGCGAAATTCATTTCGCGGGCCTAAGTATTCATCACTCGATCTGAGCTTTGTGAAGCAGACAGGATTGCCCGACATAAGGGGTCTGGGCGAAGGCGCGAACCTGGAGCTGCGCGCGAACTTCTTTAATACTTTCAACCAGCTCAACCTCGCGCCGATCGCGTACTTTGATGCGGGCGCCATTATCACCGACCCGAACTTTGGCCGCTCGACGCGCGGGCTTTCCGGGCGCGTGATCGAGTTTCAAGCCCGGTTCAGTTTCTAGTGCTGATGTAGGGGAAAGGAAGAAGATTCACCGCAGAGACACAGAGAGCACAGAGGGGGCGCAGAGAAAACAGTATTCTGCTCTGCGCAATCTTTGCGTCCTCTGTGTCTCTGCGGTGAGATGTTTATCAAAATCACGCACCTCTTCCGAAGGAGCCTTCGAATGAAGTCTGCGAAATTAATATTCTTGTTTCTGTCGCTAATCGCCGTTCCTTCGATTGCCTCACCGCCCCAGCAGAATATTGAAAAGAGGATCGATGCGCTCATCAAGCAGATGACGCTCGAAGAAAAGCTCGGCCAGCTTCAGCAGTTGGACGGCCACGCCGATGGCAACTTCCGACCCGAACACATTGAACTCACGCGCAAGGGTTTGCTCGGCTCGACGCTCAACGTGCGCGGCACAAAGAACGTGAACGAGCTTCAGCGCGCGGCGGTCGAGCAATCGCGGCTAAAGATACCGCTGCTTTTCGGCTTCGACGTAATTCATGGCTATCGAACGATCTTTCCGGTACCGCTCGGAGAAGCGGCCAGTTGGGACCCCGCAGCGGTCGAGCGCGCGGCAGCCGTGGCTGCGGCTGAAGCGCGCGCGGCGGGCGTCCACTGGACGTTCGCGCCCATGGTCGACATAGCGCGCGACGCCCGCTGGGGTCGCATCGTCGAAGGCGCGGGCGAAGACCCTTATCTCGGCTCTGTGATGGCGCGCGCGCGAGTTCGCGGGTTTCAAGGCAGCGACTACAGCGCGCCCGACAGAGTTCTGGCGTGCGCCAAGCACTGGGTCGCTTACGGCGCGGCTGAAGCCGGGCGCGATTACAATACTACTGACGTGTCGGAAGCGACTTTGCGCGAAGTCTATTTTCCGCCTTTCAAAGCAGCGCTCGACGCGGGGGTCGGAACTTTTATGAGCGCGTTCAACGACCTTAACGGCGTGCCAACCTCCGCCAACCCGTTCACGCTTACACACGTGCTGCGCGAGGAATGGAAGTTTGACGGGATCGTCGTGAGCGATTACGAATCCGTGAAAGAGCTGATGAACCACGGGCTCGCGGCGGACGAAGCCGAAGCTGCGAGCGCGGGCCTCGGCGCGGGCGTAGACATGGAGATGGTGAGTCGCCTCTACAACAAACACGGCGCGCAACTGGTTCGGGAAGGAAAGCTATCGCAAAAGGCGATTGACGAAGCGGTGCGGCGCATACTTCGAATCAAATTCCGGCTCGGGCTATTCGAAAAGCCTTATGCGGACGAGGCGCGCGAACGCGCGGTCATATTCAGCCCCGAGCACATCGCCGCCGCGCGCCTGGTGGCCGCGCGCTCAATGGTCCTGCTGAAAAATGAGCGAGAGACATTGCCGCTCAGCAAGTCCTTGAAATCCGTCGCCGTCATCGGGCCTCTGGCCGACGACCGGGCAAACCTGATCGGCTCCTGGTCGGGCGATGGGAAAGCGGAAGACGCCGTAACCTTGCTCGAAGGAATCAAGTCCAAAGCCGGTTCCGCGATGAAGGTCTCTTACTCGAAAGGCTGCGAGATTTCGGGCGACAGCACAGAGGGTTTTGCAGAAGCAGTTCGGGCGGCCCGCGAATCAGACGCGGTGATAGTGGCCGTGGGGGAATCTGCGGACATGAGCGGCGAAGCAGCTTCGCGCAGTTCGCTTGACCTTCCCGGTCGGCAGCTAGACTTGATAAAAGCTTTGATCGCCACAGGCAAGCCTGTAGTCGTCGTGCTGATGAATGGGCGGCCTCTTACCATAAATTGGGTTGCGGAGAATGCGCCTGCGATTCTCGAAACATGGTTTGCGGGGACTCAAGCCGGCAACGCTATCGCCGATGTGCTGTTTGGCGACGCCAGTCCTGGCGGCAAGCTCCCTGTGACTTTCCCGCGCGCGGTCGGCCAGTTGCCTCTCTACTATAACCACAAAAGCACCGGCCGACCGCCCGACCCGAACAACAAATACACTTCCAAATACCTGGACGTTCCGTGGACGCCCCTCTTTTCGTTCGGCCACGGGTTGAGCTACACAGAATTCCGGCTTACAAACTTGCGATTGAGCGCCAGCAGTATAAAGAGTGATGGGAGGTTGACGGCCACAGTCGAAGTCGAAAACGTCGGCAAGCGCGCGGGCGACGAGGTCGTGCAGCTATACGTCAGAGATGTGGCGGCGAGCCGGACCCGCCCCGTAAAGGAATTGAAAGGTTTTGAGCGCGTCACACTGCGGCCGGGGGAAAAGCGGCGGGTAGAGTTCGGGCTGACGGCGGAGCACCTGGGCTTTTATAACCGCGATATGCGCTTCGTGGTAGAGCCTGGCGCGTTCAAAGTAACCGTAGGCAGCAGCTCTGTAGGAGGACTCGAAGCGAGTTTCACGGTAACAGAGAAATAGATCATGCGTCGTCTGAACCCTCAGGGTTACTCATTCTCAGAAGCCGCGAATTATTTATTGCCCGGAGGGGCAAACGGACATTAGCCGGTGGTGAAGCCACCGGAATTCAATGCCAACCGCGTCTCGCGGGCAGGAGGTTGGATTGATCCTGCGCCCCTCCAGGGCGCGAGAGCATGTGGTGGATTAACCCGGTGGTTTCACCACCGGCTAATATCCTTCGCTCTTCCAGAGCGATTCAACGACTATGAGTAAACCCTGTCCGAAACTTCGCTCACTTCCCTGCCCCGGTCTTTCATTGCGCGCCGTCATTCTTACACTCGTCATCTGCGCGACGGCGTCAGCAGCGCAGCGTCAGCCTTCAAAAGACGAAGCCTTTTTAGAAGACTTGTCCCGCCGCGCTTTCCTGTACTTCTGGGAGCAGGCGGACCCGCAAACCGGGCTTGTCCTCGACCGCGCTCGAACGACGGGCGAACGCCACGAGCCGTCTCACCCCAGCCACAACATTGCCAGCAGCGGCGCTACAGGATTCGGGCTTACGGCCCTTTCTATAGCCGCCGAGCGGGGATGGATCAAGGAGAGCGAAGCGCGCGAGCGCGTACGGGCGACGTTAAACTTTTTTGCGCGGCGCGCGGAGCACAAGAACGGATGGTTCTATCACTGGATGGATCTAAAGACGGGCGAGAGGAGATGGTCTAGCGAGATATCTTCGATAGACACCGCGCTGCTTTTGGCGGGGGTGCTGACAGCGCGGCAGCGGTTTCGCGCCGACCGAGAGATCACGAGCCTCGCTACGGAGATTTACGAGAGAGTCGATTTCAAATGGATGCAAGGCAGCGAGTCGCTCCTGCTCTCGCACGGGTGGAAACCGGAGACAGGTTTTTTGAAAGCGCGATGGGACTCTTACAGCGAGCACACGATACTTTATCTGCTAGCCATAGGCTCCCCCACTCACCCGATCACGCCGCGAGCCTGGCGAGTGTGGAAACGCGATTGGGTCACGTACGCGGGCTACACGTACATAGCAGGAGCGTTGCCGCTGTTCATACACCAGTACTCGCACGCCTGGGTCGATTATCGCGGCCGCCGAGAGAGAGACGGCGCGCGCACGAATTATTTTGAGAACTCGGTCAAGGCCACCCGCGCACACCGAGCCTTTTGCATAGACCTCGCGCGCGAGTTTCCCGCTTACTCGGAAAACGTCTGGGGCATTACCGCTTCCGACAGCGCGAAGGGGTATGTGGCATGGGGCGGGCCTCCGCGCGACCCCGCCATAGACGGGACGGTCGTCCCCTGCGCGCCCGCCGGGTCGTTAATGTTCACGCCGGACATCGCGTTGCCTGCGTTGATCGAGATGCGCGCGAAGTACGGCGAGCGCATTTACGGACGGTATGGGTTCGCCGACGCATTCAACCCGAATACGGATTGGGTCGGGCTGGATTGTATAGGCATCGATCAGGGAATAACGCTGTTGAGCGCCGAAAACATGAGAAGCGGCAACGTGTGGCGCTGGTTTATGCGAAACCCTGAAATCCCTCGTGCGATGCAAATGATCGGGCTTGAGCGATCCAGCCGCCGGTAGCTTATCGCATTGAGCGGCGAAAGATTCGATAGCCCCACGCGTCGAGCGCAATCGCTGGTAATCCTACGGGCTGCAAACGTGCCTCTGTCGAGTTGCCAAGGTACGGCGTAATTTCTAAGAACTTCGTTCCGGTCGCCACCTCGACAAAACCGACGAAGGGGCGATTCGACATGTTGATAGCCACGACGACTTCCTGGTCATTCGCTCGCCGCGCGAAAGTCACGATTCGCGATTCGTCCGAATTCTTTAACCATTGGGTCTCGCCCTGACGGAGCGCGGCGTGCTGGCGGCGCACCTCTATGATCTGTTTGTAAAAGCGAGGAAACTCCGGGCGGCGCTCACTGATCTGCCAGAAGATCGGGAGTTTTTCAAACAACGCGGGCGCGCCCGATTCGGTCGTGTCGCCCGCTTCCATCCCGTTGTAGAGCAGCGGCGCTCCGTCCATCGTAAAGACGAGGGCGGAGGCTGCAAGCGCCGCCCGCTCGCCGAATCTCGCGATGGCGCGGCGCTCGTCGTGGTTGTCGGAAAAACGCATGTGAAGAGCGTTGCGCGGAAATTTCGCCCGCTCTTCCATCCAGGTGTCGCGCAACGCGGTGGCGGGCCGGGTTCCCATAATCACGTCCATTATCGCGCTGTGAAAAGGCCACGCATAATCCAGGTCAAAAGCTTTGACCATCAGATCGGGCGAGTGCCATTCGGCCAGCATTACTATGTCGGGCTTTATCTTTTCAAGCTCCGTGCGCGCGCGCTCCCAAAAATCCGTGGGCACGAACCCCGCCACATCACACCGGAAGCCGTCCAGATCGTATTCGCGCAGCCAGTATTTGAGCACATTGATCATGTAATCGCGCAGCTTTGGGTTCTCATAATTGAGATCGGCCACGTCAGCCCAGTCCGGGACGGGAGGCTGTATGCGGCCCCCGCCGTCGCGCGTGTAAAACTCCGGCGTCTTCATCATCACGCTGTCCCAGGAGGTGTGGTTGGCGACTATATTGATAATGATTTTCATCCCCCGCTGGTGTGTCTCTCGCACCAGGCGTTGCAGGTCAGCTCTGGTTCCGTAATCAGGATTGATGGCGTAAAAGTCGCGCACGGCGTAAGGGCTGCCGACGGCTCCCTTCTTCTTCTCTTGCCCGATGGGGTGAATCGGCATCAGCCAAAGTATATTGACGCCAAGCTCTTTCAGCCGATCAAGCTGCGCGGTGATGGCGTTGAAATTTCCCTCGGGTGAAAAGTTTCGCGGGAAGATTTGATAGATGATCGCATCTTGCACCCACGCGGGAGACTCGCGCGCCTGCTCGCGCGAAAAATCTCGCGGCTGCGGCTGCTGCGCCACAACGATTGACGAAAGCAACGTGACAAGTAATAAAAAACAACAAAGGCGGACAGAAATCGTTCTGACCATTATCTCCCTTTCTTTGTTTATAGCGGTTTTCAACTGAATAGACGGGATTGGAGAGACATCTCACCGCCGCAGAGACACAGAGAGCACAGAGCGGGCGCAGAGAAAACCATACTCTGCTCTGCGCCCCCTTTGCGTCCTCTGTGTCTCTGCGGTGAATCTTCTTTCATTCCCTTACACTAATATGAAATTCGCTCCAACATTTTAATCTCCGTCGCCCGGTTTATTGATCAAGCCGGTGCTTGGTACGGGCTGCGCGGATTCCTGAATCCCGAACGGCTCGAACTCGTCCGCGTGAATCACGGCCCTTTCCGGCACGTCGCGGTCGGCCACGTCGCGCACTATCGCTACCAGCGCCGCAGCCACTAACAGGCTCGCCCCGCCCAGCATGACAACGTATAAAGGGTTATTGTCGAATACGTATCTGACGAGCGGCTTGAAGCTCAGCGACGCGATGATTTCCGGAATGACGATGAAGAAGTTGAAGATGCCCATATAAACGCCCATCCGCGCAGGCGGAAGCGCACCAGACAAAATGGCGTAAGGCATTGACAGAATTGACGCCCAGGCAATGCCCACGCCGACCATAGTCAAAAGCAGTAAGTATTGATTGTGTATGAGGTATACCGAAAGCAAACCTATGCCGCCGCAGGCGAGCGATATGGTGTGGACTGTTTTGCGGCTCGTAGCTTTTGCCAGTACCGGCAGCAAAAAAGCGGCCCCGAAACAGACCACGGAATAGACCGCAAAGCAGAGCCCTCCCCATTCCGTTCCCCTCGCAAAAAGTGGGTCGTCCGCATCGGTCGCCCCAAAGACATGGCTGGCCGTCGCCAGCCCGAAGAACATCCACATGCAAAACAGCCCCAGCCATGTGAAGACCTGCACTACTGCCAGCTGCATCATCGTCTTTGGCATCTCGCCTATCGCGGAAAAAATTTCCGTCAATATATTTAACGGGTTCTTTCGCTCGGCCCGCTTTCTTTGAAACTCTTGCATGTTTTCGGGCGGGTACTCTTTCGTCGTCAGCACCGTCCACAAGACCGCGAGGAGAAAAGCCGCCGCGCCGATCTTGAACGAATACTGCACCGTGAGCGGGATGCCGCTTGCGGTTGTGCCGGTCACGCCCATACGTCTGAAGATGTAGGGCAAGACGTTTGCGAGTGTCGCGCCGACGCCGATAAAGAAGCTCTGCATCACAAATCCGGCTGTGCGTTGCTCGACGTTCAGCTTATCGGCAATAAAAGCGCGGAACGGCTCCATGCTGACGTTGATGCTCGCATCCAGAACCCAGAGCAATGTCGCGGCCACCCACAACAGGGGCGAATCCGGCATAAAGAAGAGAGCTATGCTTGAGAAGATCGCGCCGACCAGAAAGTATGGGCGCCTCCGGCCCAATCGGTTCCAGGTTCTGTCGCTCATCGAGCCGATGATCGGCTGCACCAGCAAGCCCGTCATAGGCCCGGCGAGCCACAGTATCGGAATGTCATCGGGGTTCGCGCCGAGGTAGGTGTAGATCGCGCTCATATTGGCGAGTTGCAAGCCCCAACCGAACTGTATGCCCAGAAAGCCGAAGCTCATGTTCCAGATTTGTCCGAAGCTCAACCGAGGTTTCTGCATTTGCTCTCGCTCCTATCTTGCGCTTTATCGCAGGCTACTTCACCGTAAAAATACTCGCCCGGCGCGCAGGCAAGGTCACTCTCAGCTTTCCGCTTTCGACGCGCGCGTCCGGGCTTGCGCCGAGCCGGTCCGACATCTGCGCCCCGTCCCCAATCCTCGCTTCCGTAATATCGAACTCTACCGTCGCGGGTTTCGTGTCGTTGTTGAAAACGACTATGACGGACGCTCGATCCGTTACGCGCGCGTAAGCCATCTGTTGCTCGGCGTCTAGCAGATCGAGCGAGCGGCCTCGGCGCAACGGCTCAAGCTCCGCGCGCAAGCGGCCCAATCGGCTGACGTGCTCGAACACATCTTGCTCTGAAGCCGTCCGGCCCTCTTTAGTAAAGGCGTTGCGCGTGTCACCCGAAAACCCGCCGGGGAAATCCCGCCTGTTATCGGGATCACCGCCACCCGCCATCGCTATCTCGTCGCCGTAATAAAGCAGCGGCGTCCCGCGCGTCGTCATTATAAAAGTCTGCGCGAGCTTCAACCCGTCAGTAGTGGCTCCCCTCTCGCTCATAAACCGCAGCATGTCGTGAACGCCTATGAAGGTGACCAGGACATCAGGGTTGGGATATAAAAAATCGTGAGCCAGCATTTGAGAGAGATCGCGCACACTCCTGCCTTCGGCAAAGGCGCGGCGCAACGGGTAAAAGAGCGCGAAATCGTAAAGCGTGTCCAACCGTGTGTCTATGCCGTCGTGACCGGCGCGGCCTCCCTGGTAGTAAGCCAGCAGCGCCGGGTCGCCGTCGAAAAGCTCGCCCAACACTTTTACATCAGGGTGCTCGCGTTTTATCGCCGTCATCCACTCGCGCCAAAACCTTCGCGGCACGTGCGGCAAAGTGTCCTGGCGAATGGCGTCAAAGCCTGCTGTGCCTAACCACCATAACGTGTTTTGAATGATGTAGCGCGAAACCTCTTCATCGTTCTGATTCAAATCGGGCAGGATGTCTATGAACCAGCCTTCGAGGTTCGAGCGCGCTGTTTGGTACGTGGCGCGCGGATTCATCGTGGTCCATTTCTGCCAGTTGTTCGATATGTGACTGGCTTCAGTCCCGTTGAACCACGTAGGCGTAGGCGAATCTTTTACCCACGGATGGTACGGCCCCGTGTGATTGGCTACTTGATCTTGTATAACCTTGATGCCTTGCCGGTGCGCCGCCTCGATCAGCTCGCGCAATTTCGCAAGCGTCCCGTAATGCTCCTCGACGGCGTAAAAATCTACGGGGCCGTAGCCGTGATAATCGGTGATAGGTTTTTTCGGGCCTTCCGGCGTTTCCGGGTAAGTTTCGCGGTCGTTCAGGTGATTGATGTTGTCGTAAATCGGATTGATCCAGATGGCCGTGACGCCCAGGTCTTTCAGATAAGGCAGGCGATTGATGATTCCTTGAAAATCTCCGCCGTGATAATAACGAGGCTTCGAGCGATCATAAAGGCCGCGCGAACCGGGCGGATCGTTATTCGCCGGGTCGCCGTCCGTGAAGCGGTCGGGCATGATGAAATAGATCACGTCATCGGGCGTGAAGCCTTGAAACCGGCCCGCGCGACCGAGCGGCGCAACGATTTCAAAGGGAGCTTCCACGGTTCCATTCGAGGTTGTTATTTTTAGCGCGCGGCGGCCCGCAAGCGTGCCCGCATCGATCCAGACATCGACGAACAGGTACGTGCCAGCCGCGTTCGCGCGCACCAGACCGGTTTTGATTCCTGCGCCCGAAGTCGTCACGCGAGCGCCGCCGAGCGCGCGACCGCGAATCAACACTCGCACGGGGTTGATCGAATGGCCCGCCCACCAGTTCGGCGGCTCGACCTTTGAGAACCTGGGGAGCCTGCGCGGCGCACTCAGAGACAGTCATCAGTAGCGCGAACAGGAGCGGCATTAGCCGCGATATTATTTTGGTCATGTGTTTAGCGTCGAATCTCAAATCTCAAATTTGAAATTATTTTGCCGTCTGGCCTTCTCTGACGGTCGTGTATCGGCCGGGGGGTGCGTCTTTGATCCGGTCTACGACGCCGCTCGGCCAGCGAATCTCTATCGAGTCGGCCTTCGGCCTTCGACCTATGCCTAAGATCAAGCGCGGGTCGTGCGCGGCCGTGTAGCTCGCGCCGCCCGCTATGTGCCTGACCGTAGTCAAGTCGCCCGCCTTAACCGTCACGCGCGCGCCCACCGCGTCGCGATTCGATTTTGAGCCTATGAGCTGAAGCCCTATCCAGTTATTGCGATTGCCGCCGTCGTTTCTGAGCAGCACGGGCGGCCCGCCGTTTTGCACGAGCAGAAAATCGGAATCCCCGTCGTTGTCGTAATCGCCCATCGCAAGGCCGCGCCCGCTGTAACGCTTCTTCATCGCCTCGCCGCGCTCATCCGACACGTCCGTAAAAGCGCCGCCCAGATTGTCATGAACAAAAGGACGCTCGGCCCACGTCACGCCGTCGCGAAAAAGATGTATGTTGTCGAGCGGGTGGCCGTTGGCTATGACCTGGTCCAGGTCGCCGTCATTATCGTAATCAACAAAGCGCACGCCGAACCCGCTCGTCAACAGCGCGACTTTCGCAAGCCCCACTTTCACCGTCACGTCGGTAAACGTTTCGTCTCCGTTGTTGTGCCAGATGTTGTTCGGCTCAAGCTCGATGTTCGTCACTACCAGGTCGGGGCGACCGTCGCCGTCCACGTCGCCAAAATCACAGCCCATCCCCGATTGCGGCTTTCCCGTCAGCCCGTAAGCCACTTCGGCGATGAGCGCGCTTTCTGTAAAAGTGCCGTTGCCCCGGTTGATGAATAAAAAATTCCTCACCGCATCATTCGCGACAAAGATGTCCACCCATCCGTCGTCATTGATGTCTGCCGCCACTACGCCCAGCCCTTTTCCTTCCGCGCTTTCGATCCCTGCTTTCTTCGTCACGTCCGTAAAAGTCCCGTCGCCGTTGTTGCGATAGAGCGTGTTCGATATTCCTTTGTAGTTATTGGGGTGGCAGTAAGAGCGATAGCCCGGTTTGTTCTCGCCGCAGAACATATGCTTGGAAAAATCCCAGTCCAGATATTTGCAGACGAACAGATCGATGTGGCCATCGTTATCATAATCGAAAAAAGCTGCGCTTGTGCTCCAGCCCGTCGCGCCGACACGCGCTTTGTCGGTAACGTCTTTGAACGTGCCGTCGCAGTTGTTGGCAAGCAGTATGCTCTTTCCAAAATTAGTTATGTAAATATCCGCGTAGCCGTCATTATTATAATCGCCACAGGCTACGCCCTGGCCGAACCCGCTTGCGCCCGTATTCGATTTTTCCGTCACGTCGGTAAAAGTCCCGTCGCCGTTATTGCGATAAAGCGCATTTCTGATCGGCGTTTTAGGTTTGTGATACTGAGTCGCGCCGCTGTTTACCAGATAGACGTCCATCCAACCGTCGCGGTCGTAATCGAGAAAGGCCCCGCCCCCTCCCATAGTTTCAATAAAGTATTTTTCCGGCGTTGCCAGATTCTCGTGCGTCCAGGTGATCTTTGCCGCCGCCGTCGCATCGGTAAAGACTACCTGCGGGACTCGCGCCGCCGAATCACTCGTGGCCGGTCGCGCGAGCGTGATTATCGAAAAAGCCGTTATGATTGACAGTAGAACCTTGACCAAAAACTTTATCCCCGTATGAAACCAGATTCAGCCGATGATTATTGAGCGGGCGTTTTAGTGTCGCGCTCCATCTTCTGAAAAATCTCTAACTCGCGCTCGGCCATTTCGCGATTGCCCGCGCGGCGATAGATCAAAAACAACTGGTAATGCGCCTGCGCGTTCGTCGGGTCCAGCTCGACCACTCGTTTGAACGCAATCGCCGCCTCGTCGTACTTCTGCTGTCGCGAACGCAAGCGCCCCAATTGAAATAATGCGTTCGCGTGATTGGGCGCGACCGCGAGCGCACGAGCAAGCGCCGCGTCGGCTTCGCCGTCGCGTCCCTGCAACAGGTACATCTCGCCGAGGCTCGCGAATGATTGGGCGTGACCCGCGTTAAGCTCGATTTCGCGTTTGAAGTAGCGTTCGGCTTCCGCAAGCTGCGCGGTCTTCAAATAGAATGCGCCCAGCCTGTAATTGATTTCCGCCCCAACCGGGTCGAGCGAGTAAGCGCGCAGGTAAGCTTCCTGCGCCCGTTCATACTGCCCCCCGTAATAATACGCATCGCCCAGCGCCGCTTGATAGGCGGCCGTTTTCGGGGCCGCGATAGTTGCGCGAGTAAATGCGCCGACTGCCGACTCGTATCGCCTGTACTTTGCATAAAGCTGCCCCATCTCGAAATAGCTTTCGGCGTGCGAAGGCTGTAACGAGGCGGCGCGCGCAAACTCGGCGAGCGCGTCATCATCATTGCCCGTTGCGGCGAAAACCAGTGCCAGCGCGAAGTGCGCCTGCGCGCTCGCGGGTCTTAGCTCGATGGCGACTCTGAGCGGGCGCTCGGCCTCGCGCGCGCGGCCCAGCTTGTATAAAGCAAATCCCCGAAGATATTGCGCGTCGAAATCTCTCTGCCCTTGCGTCGAGCTTTCTTCCAGCAGACCGAGCGCCCGCCCGTAATCATTATTCTGGGCGAGCACAGAAGCACAGAGCGCGAAAAGCTCGGGCGAGGAGCTAGCTCTTTTTCTAAGCTCAGCCAGAACAACGTCGGCCTGGTTGACGCGGCCCGCCTTCAGCAGCCCATTCAAAAGAGCAAGCGTAAAGCGATAGTTCGCCGGTTCGATTGCGCTCGCCCGTTCCAATTCGATTATTGCGCGTTCCCATAATGCTTGCGCGCCATATGCTGCGCCGAGCGCCGCGTGGACCGCAGCATTATCCTGTTCGGAAGCAATCACGCGCTCGAACTCTGCGGCAGCCTGCCCGGCGCGCCCCGTGCTGAAATAGAGATTGCCAAGATTTATGCGCGCCGCCAGGTAGTTTGAATCAAGGTTGAGCGCGTGTTTCAAAGCCCCTTCGGCTTCGTCTGCCCGCCCGGTATTGAATAAAACAAATCCGAGCAAATTATAAGCAGCGACCGATCGCGGGTCTGCTTCGATCACAGCGAGCAGGTATCGTCCTGCCGCATCGAGGTCGCCGCGCTGTATGGCAGCGGCTGCTTGCTTGAGCTTCATGTCAAGCGACTGGCTCGCAGCAGTTGAAGATTTGCGCGCGCGCTTTTGAGATGCGGCTGTCTCTGCCGCCACACAGCAGCAGATGACCGCGAGTAGAATTGTCACTCTATAAAAAAGCATCAGACATCATCGCGTATTACATTTGAGTGTACTGGACTGGTCAGGCATCTCACCGCCGCAGACACAGAGGACGCATATGGCCGATGATGTGCTTCGCACGCAGCGGATGCGCAGAGAAAAACTATCTGCTCTGCGCCCGCTCTGTGTTCTCTGTGTCTCTGCGGTGAGATTTTTTTCCATTCCCCTATATTCGCTCTAATATTAGCGTCAGCCGCGCGGGCGCTCTCGCGCCTCACGCTCGCGTTTATCTTCCTCTTCGAGCTTTTGGAAAATCTCCATCATGCGTTTAGCTTCCGTCTGGCGGTTCGTTCGACTGTAGATCAAAAACAACTGATAATGCGCCTGCGTGTGGTCGGGTTTTAGCTCGACGACTCGCTGCAACTGCGCTTCGGCTTCCGGGTAACGACGCTGTCTTATCATCAATCGTCCCAGGTCGTAACGCGCGGCAAAGTGATTCGGCTTCAGCTTTATTGCGGCCTGCAAATGTTTTTCAGCCTCGACAAACTGTTCCAACTCGACCTCAAAAAATCCGAGGTTCGCGAGCGACTCAACGTGGACGGGATTGACCAGAAGTTGTTTTTTAAAATACTCGACTGCCTCGGCGGTCTTTCCTTGCAACCGCGCGGCATAGCCTACCAGATAGTAAATCTCGCCCGTTCGAGGGTCGCTTGCGGCGAGCGCCCGTTTGTAAGCCGCTTCGGCCTGATCGTAGCGATAAAGCTTTAAATTGGCCTCGGCCAGCTTGATCTGGTAAGCAACCGTTTTCGGCGCAAGTGTGGCCGCGCGCTCGTAATGCTCCAGGGCTTCTTTTGCCTGCCCCTGTTTGGCGATCTCTTCCGCGAGCAGAAAATGTGCTTCACTGTTTTGATCGTCTCGCTCAATGGCATGAGTCAGTTCTTCAACCGCTCGCTTGTTGTTGCCGGTCGCAGAGTAGATAAGCCCAAGCCGAAAGTGAGCGTCCGGCAGATCGGGCTTGAGATCGGCAGCATCGGAAAGCGCGCGCTCGGCTTCCTGGTATCTGTCCAGGTTTAAGAGCGCAAGCCCGTAATTATATTTCGCTTCGTAAGAGTCGGGCTGGCTTTCCGTCACTATGCGAAAATTATCGGCCGCTTCTTTGTAATGGCCGCGTTGCGCAAGCATTACCCCGGCAGTAAATCGGACGCGGGCATCGCTTGAAGATTTGATTACATCATCAACGGCCTTTAACGCGCGCTCATCCTGCTTCGTTTCAAAGTAGAGGTTCGCAAGCGTCAACATCAATCGCGCATCGGAAGAAGCTCGCCGGCGGGCGCGTTCGAGGTGCCTTATGGCAAGCGCCGGCTGATTGCTCGCTTCATATATTAATCCGAGGTTCAGATTCGCTTCCGTGTGCGCGGGGTCTGCTCGCAATACGATCTGGTACTGCGCGATCGCCTGTTGCCCGCGTTTTGTTTTGAAGTAGAGGTTCGCAAGATTGTTTCGCGCGGCAACAAAACCCGGATCGACGGCAAGCGCGTTCTTGTAATACTTTTCCGCTTCGGCGAGATTCTGTTTTTGATCGCTCACGATGCCTAGAATGTTCAGCACTGTCGCTCTGGTCGTGCGATTGGCCGGGCCTGCCCCGAGCGCCGCGCGCGCCGCCGCCTCTGCGCGCCCAAGGTCGCCGTTTTGCAGCGCAGCCGTCGCCGTCTCAATCTCTCTTCGCGCGTCGCTTTGAGTTGCGGGCGCCCATGCGACACACGACAAAACTATCAATATTGCAGCAACGAATCTTTTCATGAAAATCGCCGGGGGCGGGGGTTTAATCATGCGAAGCTCGATTCCGGCAACACCCGCCCCTACTGTTTATCCATGCCGCTCGTGCGGTTGCGAAACTCTGTATTCAATCTCTCTACTATCTTCATCTGCTCGGCGGCCTCGTCGTTGCGCCCCGCTTTTCTGAGCGCAAGCGCCAGTTGGAAATGCGCATCCGCGCGGTTCGGCTCAAGACGGACGGCCTGTTGCAGATGATCTATCGCGCCCGAGTTGTTGCCCGCACGCCCGAGCGCGCGGCCGAGCTGATATTGAACGTCCGCATCGCGGTTGTTCAACTGGGCCGCGCGGAACAGGCTGGCGAGCGCGCCCGCGTTATCGCCCCGCTTGTATTTGACCGAGCCGGTCCCGTGGTGCCCTTCAAAACGATCAGGCGCGAGCCGGATTATTTCGGTGTACTGGGCCATCGCGGCGTCGAGTTGATTCGTCAGCTCAAGGCAGAAGCCCAGCAGGTAACGCGCCTCGACGCTTTCTCCGGCAAGCTCTACGGCGCGGCGCAACTCTCGAATGGCATCCTCGTACTTGCGCTTAGTAAAGTACAGGCGGCCAAGCTGTAGCCGCGCGTCGAAATAATTTTCGCGCCCTTCAATCGCTTTCAGCAGCCACTTTTCGGCCGCGTCCAACCGGCCAAGCTCCGAGAGCGCGTGCCCCATCATATAAGCCGATTCCGCGCTCACCGCCGTCTTGTGAAATTCTTCGAGCATCGTTATCGCGCTGTAGTAATCCCGCGCGCGCAAATAGACGACGGCCATCTCAAGCCGTATGCCGGGGCTGTCGGGCGCGATGGCAAGCACGGTTTTATATTCGCTGACGGCATCAGCCGTGCGGCCAAGGCTCGCATAAAATGAAGCCCGCGCATAACGCACCCGCGCATCACCGGGAAGCTCTGTCGCCAGGCGGTCAAGCTCGCGCTCGGCTTCGCCAACCCGTTTTTGCGCCGCTTGAACTTTTATCAAATCGAGTCGCGCGTCCAGATTATTGGGCTGAATCGAGAGCGCCTTCTTTAAAAATATCTCTGCCCGCGTAGGCTGCTGGCGGCTGAAATACAGAAGCCCCGAAAAGTAGTTTGCTAAAAAGTTATTCGGATCGATTATGAGAGCTTCTTTGAGCAGCTCGACGGCGGCTTCCTGTCTCCCGGTTTGAAAGTATTGAAAGCTGAGATTGGCCCGCGCGTCGGCGTTGGCTGGGTCGAGTTGTATGCTGCGATTGAATGCCGATTCGGAGGCAACCGATTTGCCGAGATAAAACTGGACAACGCCGAGGTCATTATAGAGCTTTGCGTCTTTCGGGCGACGGGCAATCTCGGCAATCAATTTTCGCTCGCGCTCTTCGTACTGCTCGCGAGGCGTGCGCTGAGCATTCGGCAACACTTGCGCAACTGCGCAAAGCGACACCAGGGCGATGATCGAAGCGCAGATCGCAAATCGAGTTAGGGACTTCATAAGCAGTAATCACAATTGCATCAGAGACTCTCGACGAGTATCTTCCAGTCACGAGGCTTGAGTGAAACTCTCATTTTACCGTTCGCCACGCGACCGCGCCACCTGCCCCGCGCGGGCATTGCTTCAACCCAATTGCCGCGACGCGAGCCGGAGATATCTAGTTCGACCGCTGCGTCTCTGTCCGAATTATTGAACGCTACGATCACGCGATCACCCGCCCGCTCTCTCAGGTAAGCGAGCGTCGAATCGGTGGCGGCAAGCACGCGCATTGACCCGCCTCGAAGCGCGCGTCGAGCGGCTCGAAAGCGTAAAAGCGCATTGACGTGATTATAAATTTCTCTTTCCCGCGGAGTGCGCCCCCGGTCGGTAAAGGCATCGCGCGCGTCGCCGGGAAACCCGCCGGGAAAGTCGCGCCGGTTGTCGGGGTCGTCGCCTCCTTCAAGACCTATCTCGTCGCCGTAGTAAAGCTGCGGCGTGCCTCGCATAGTGAGCAGGTAGACGAATGCCCGCATCAGCCCCTCGGGGCTTGCGCCTTCCTCGCTCATAAACCGCTTCACGTCGTGATTGCCGAGAAAGGTCACAAGCACGCGCGAGTTCGGATAAAGAGCGTCGCTCGCAATCACGTCTGCGAGCTTTCGCATCGGCCGGCCTTTTATAAAGACTTCGCGTATGGCGAAATAGCTTGGGAAATCAAATACCGTATGAAGGTGCGTATCGATACCGTCGAATTGCTTGCGGCCTCCCTGGAAAAACGCTGTCACGGCGGGTCGCCCGTCATACACTTCACCGACTACGGCGAGTCGCGGAAACGCGCGCCTGAGCGCAAGGTTCCAATCAACCCAGAACCGGCGCGGGGCGTAAGGGAAAGTGTCCTGGCGTATGCCGTCAAGCCCCGTCGTTTCAACCCACCACACGGCGTTTTGTATCACGTAGCGGGCCGATTCCGCGTCGTCTTGATTTATGTCGGGCAGAGTGTTTGCGAACCAGCCTCTCAGCGTAGCCTCGTATCGCTCGCGGTCGGGTTGTTGCTCGGTGAGGGCTTTTATATCAAAGGCGTTATTTGAGTGTTTGTCTCGCGTCCCGTTGAGCCAGCCGGCGCGGGGCTGAACGCTGTTCCAGGGATGATCCGGCCCCGTGTGATTGGCTACTTGATCTTGAATTATCTTTATGCCGACAGAGTGCGCGCTCGCGGTCAACGCTTTGAAATCATCGAGCGTGCCGAGATGCTCTTCCACGCGGTAAAAATTTATCGCGCCGTAGCCGTGATAGTCCGTGACATTTTTTCCCCAATCGAAGTCTTTCGCGCGACTGGTATTGTCATAAACCGGCGTCATCCAGACGGCAGTCACGCCCAGATTTTTCAGATAAGAAAGGCGGCTGCGGATGCCTTGAATATCCCCGCCGTGATATGCGCGCGGGTTCGCGCGCGAGTACAACCCGGCGGATTCTGCGGGGTCGTTGTTCGCCGGGTCGCCGTCCGTGAAGCGGTCGGGCATTATTAAATAGATCACGTCATCGGGCGTGAAGCCTTGAAACCGGCCTTGACGCTGAAGCTTCGGTTTTATCGCGAATCGCGCCGAAGTCGACCCGCTCGCAGTTTGAATCCTGATGTCGAAATCGCCCGCGCGTGCGACCTGATTTATATATAAAGATGCGAAAAGGTACGTGCCGCTTTCGTCCGTAGAGACTTCGCTTATTCGCACGCCTCGATAATTGACGCTCGCCCTGGCGTTTTGAAGATTGCGGCCTTGAATAAGGATGCGAACCGGGTTGATCGAATGACCGGCCCACCAGTGCGGCGGGTCTATGCGCTCAACCGAGGGAGCAGACTGGACGGCGTTCGCCCGCGCCGCCGGTAACTGCGGGCAGGCGAAAACGAGCGCCAGGACTGCGGCGAAAAAAAAATTCGTAGGAGCAAGCCGGAGTTTGCTCCTACGAACCTTGTTAATCACAGCCTCGCCACCCATAAGCGTCAAAAGATGATCTTGGCTTTTAACTGCCCTTGCCGCTGCGGGTAGGCATTGAATATTTGGCCGGGATTGTTGCTGAAATCGACAGCCCCGGTCGAAGTAAACCTCAAAGCGTTGTTCGGAACAACTCTTTGAACGTTGTTGAAAAGGTTAAAGAATTGAAGACCCAATTGTAGAGAGACGCGCTCGGTCAGAGCAGTGTTCTTGTAAACAGCCGCATCTACGTTAAAGCGCGCCGGGCCTACCAGTATGTTCCGGCCCGCGCTCCCGAATGTTATCTCTTTGCCGGCAAGGTTCCTCACCTTCTGGCTGGCGGGAGCGAACGCATTCGGGTTGTAGAACAGACCTTCCGGAATATTTTCCGTCGGGTCTGAGATCAGGTCCGGCCTTACCTGGTTATTGCTGTCCAGCACGACAGAGAACGGTTGTCCGCTCTGCCACACAGTAAAGAAGCTTAGCTCAAACCCGCTGACAATCTTGTTCCAGGTCCCCGTCGTATTGATGAACCGGCGTCCGCTTCCGAAGGGCAGGTCCCAGACGATTGAGTTTGTATACTTGTGCCGGACGTCGAAGCTCGAATTGCCTTTTTCGCAACGCGTGCAAAGCGGATTTTGCGGCCCGCCAAGCTCGCCTCGCGCGTCGGCTATAGCGCCGAAATCGCCCGCCGTCTCGTCAATCGTATGGCTCCACGTGTAGGCGTGAATCATCGTCAGACCGGCCGACAATCGCTTATCCAATCGAACCTGAAGCGAGTTGTAAGTCGAGCTTGCGCGATTCTCGTTGCCTTTAACACGACCGACCACGTCGCCATTCGCGTTGAGCGCCAGGCCCAAGCCGTTCCCTTCGTTCCCGAGGTTGCGGGTCGCCAGAAGCTTCTTCGACGATGCGCCCTGGTAGCCCACATCTAAAACCCACGTCTGCCCCAACTGGTACTGCACAGTCAGGTTGTACTGGTGCACGTAAGGGGTTCGATTGTTCGGGTCGACGAACTGGTACGTGGAGAATGAATTGAGGTTAATCGGGTCGGTGTTAGGTTCCTGGTTCGGCGGCCCCGTGCTGAGCGAGGGGGAGAACGTGTTGTCGGTCCTTCCGGCAAACGGCACTCCGTTGGGCGGGTTCTTTATAAGCGGAGGCGTGTTCGTCGCGTCGAAGAAGTAGAGCAATCCCCACCCGCCGCGCACAACAAGGTTGCGGCTCTCGTTTAAGGCGTAGGCAAAGCCTATGCGCGGGCCGAAGTTGTTGTGATCGTCATCGACGAGGTTTCGCTCGTCATTCGTCGCGATGATAATCGTTCCCGTCGCGAAATCGTAATTGCCCTGGCGGTTGTGTCGCTCGAACGGGTTGGTGAACAGGTCCCAGCGCAGCCCCAGATTGAGCGTAAGCCTTGGACTGACCTTCCAGTCGTCCTGCACGAAGACATCATATTCGTGGTTCGAGACGGTGAAGGGGCCGTTGATCAGCGGCGCGTTCGAGAAGCTCGAACGGCCAAGCAGAACATTGGCCTGCGTGTTTCCGGTATCCCTGTCGTCGAAGCCTATGAACCCCTTCGCAGGACCGGCCCCGCCGTCGAATACATTCACCTGTCGAACGCGGAAATCCCCGCCGACTTTCGCCGTATGATTGCCGCGAACGAAGGTGACTTTATCGGCAACATGATAATTGTTCGAGTTGACGAAGAACGGGCCGCCGTCGCCTACGAACTCTATCTGGCCTACGCCGCCGTTAGCGCCGACGCCGAGCAGTCCCTGGCGAACAGGGTCATCACCCGAGTTGACGTTCGGGATTCCCAGATCGGCCGAGATCGTGGGGCTGATGCCGCAACGGCCCTGGACGCCGCATTCGTTTATGCCGATGTTGACGCGCGAAAAACCTAACCGAAAGTCGTTTATCGTGTTCGGCGTAATCGAGTAGGTGTCTCCGAGAGCAACCTGCCGGGTGTTCAGGTCCTCTTCGCCGGCTCCGAACCCTGCGGGAAGCTGTGTAAAGAAGCTCTCGCGCGCGCGGAACTGGTTGGCAAGACTGAAGCGCCCGAAGATGACGTTCTTGTCGGAAACGTTGTGGTCGATGCGAATGTCAAATCCGTTGATCTGCTCCTCGATGCGGCGCAATTTGAGAAAGTTGTTGAAAGTCCCCGGGGCATTCGGAAGATCAAACGCCTGGAGGAAAGTTCGCGCCACAGGGTCCTGGCGATTCAGCGGAATTATACAGTTAGGGAATGGCTGCCCTGTGAGTGGGTCTCTAACCGTGCAAGCTCCGTTAACTCTGAAGTCGTTGAAATCACCTTCGCGCGATCTTGCGGTCGGCACGGAGGTGAAAGGCGAAGCGGCGCGCTCGAAAGGATACATATTGCGCTGCCCCTGGTAGTCGAAAAAGAAGAAGGTCTTGTCCGTGCCGTTGTAAACCTTCGGAATCCAGACCGGGCCGCCGAGCGTTAAGCCGAACTCGTTCTCGCGCCGGGCGGGCTTGCGTGACACAACCTGATTGCCGCTCGCGTCGGTTATCGACTGTCGCGCAAAGACCGGGGTCGCGTCGAGAAAATCGTTCCGATGGAAGTAATACAACGTGCCGTGAAGCTCATTGGTGCCGGAACGGAAGGTTGTGTTGATGAACCCGTTGCCCCGCCCCTGTTCGGCCTGGGGGACAGAGGTTTCGACCTTGAACTCCTGTATCGCTTCGGGCGGCGGGAAGACGGCGATCTGACCGAACCCGCCTTCGTTGTTATCGACGCCGTCGAGGGTGAAGTTATTGTTCGAAGGTCTGAGCCCGTTAACCGATAGCGAAGAGCCGCCGCTGCGGCTGAAGCGCGCCGCAGGTGTGTCGGCGTCACTGAGTCCCGACACGCTGCCCTGAAACCCCGTCGCGTCGCTCTGGCCGCCGAGTGTGGAGCGGGTGACGCCGGGGACGAGGATGGCGAAATTGGTAAAGTTGCGACCGTTGAGCGGAAGCTCTGTGATCTGACGCCCGGTTATCACGTCGCCGCGCGAGCTTGTCTCGCTCTCGACGAGCGGGGCTTCGGCGGTGACTGTAACCACCTCTCCGGCTCCCCCCAGCTCAAGCGCCACATTGACCTCGCGCACGTCGCCTATCTGCAAGACGATTTGCTCGCTGGTTGCGGTCTTGAACCCTGCCATCTCGATTTTGACCGTGTAGGTGCCCGGATCGAATACCACGCCGAACGAGTAGCGCCCGTCGTCGCTGGTCGTAGTCTGCTTGCTGACGTTTGTGCCCACGTTGGTCGCGGTCACCGTGGCCCCTGAAATGACAGCCCCCTGCGGATCGGTGATCGTGCCGGTGATTGAGGCGCGATTTGCTTGCGCGTACCCTGATAAGGCGCAGGTCATCACGACAAGCAATGCAGCTAAGGGAGGGCCACAACTGCGTAACCATCTCCTTATATCCATATACTCTCCTTCCGTGTAATGAGCGGAGTCTGGAAATCTTTTTGTGAGCGGCGGCGCGGCGTTGGATTGCCGAACCGTCTCGTTGTTAATTTGTAACTGCGTTCTGTGTATGAAAACGGTAAACCGAAAAATGCGCACGATCAGGTTTGCGCTTCGTAGGATTTCCGCTTAATTTAAATAGGGAGTTACAAAATCACTTGAGAATCTATAAACACACTTTGTCTAAACTAAGGATACCCCGGCGACAGTATAATCCCTGCGGACTTGTACGGGGAGTTAATGCGTGTATAATGGCGTTACTTCCTTCATTTGCTGAGCAATTGGTTTAGCAAAACGAGTAGTTAAATGCAATCTGTAACGCGTTACAACCAGATAGAGCTGACTAAAGAAGCCAAACTGGAGCAGTTGGAACGGCTTCTGGAGAGCCGCTCGCTCCACGGATCGGAAAGCCTGAAGGCTTTTCTCCGGTTCGTCGTGTTGAAATCGCTAGAGAATCAAGAGGGCGATCTTAAAGAATACACCATCGCAACCGAAGTCTTTGGCCGCAGCAAAAGCTATGACTCTCGCTCGGATTCCGTGGTTCGCGTTCAGGCCAGCCGCCTCAGGGCAAAGCTCCAGGACTATTATGCCAACGAAGGAAAAGATGATCGCGTAATCATAGATTTGCCGAAAGGCCATTACGCTCCGGTCTTCTCTTATGCTTCCGGTGAGAATGGGGCGGCGGCAGTTTCAATTGATTCCGCAGCTCCGATGGCGTCCGAGGCCATTCGTCCGGCCGCGAGCCGCGACCGACGGTTGCGATGGGTGATCGCGGGTTTGGTAGTTTCGACCCTCGTGTTTGCGGCGCTTGCTTTCAACAACCGGTCGGAGACGAGCAGGACTGCCGGCGGCGGGTCGGAGAGCAGGGACAAAGCCGTAGAGACATCGGCTGCTTTGCCGTTGTGGAACGATTTTTTGCGCTCGCCTGAGCCGGTGCTTGTCACTTTCAGCAATACCCTGTTTCAAGGCACGGCTGAAACCGGAATGAAGTTGCTCAAGCCTATGGACTCTTCAAGCCCGGATTCGGCCGCCCGACGGACCGAAGAAAACGAACAGGCTGTGACTGAGCATTACACGGGCGTCGGGGAAGTGATGGGCGTCTATTTTCTCAGTGACTTTTTCTCTAAGGCTGACCACCCGTTTCATGTCAAGCGAAGCCTCTTGATGAACTGGGAAGATCTGAAGACCAAGAATATAGTTATTCTCGGCTCACCGGCAGAAAACTACTTGCTGCGCGAGCTGCCGCAAGAACAAGATTTTGTTTTTCGCATTATCAAAGATGAGAAACAGAACACGGCCTTCGGCATAGTAAACACCAAGCCCCGCCCTGGAGAGCAAGCCGTCTACCTTGCAAAACAAGAGGGGCCGTCGCGCAGTCAGATATCGGAAGACTACGCTATTGTAAGCCTGCTTCGCGGCCTTGATTCAGAGCACAAGCTGATGATACTGGCAGGGATCACTACCTTTGGCACGCAGGCCGCAGCAGAGTACGTGACCAGACCTGAGTACGCCAGAGAATTGATTGCCCGCCTCAGCGCGGAGACAGGTGACGGGCAGAAATTGCCTGCTTACTATCAAGCCCTGGTCAAAGTGAGAGTAAACGGCGGAGTCCCTGTTCAGATCTCTTACGTCACCCACCACGCTCTGTAAAGCTCGCTCTCTGGCGGCAACGAAACTGTTTCATAGTAAGAAAAAGGAGTAGGGTATGAAGAAATCCAGGACCGTTCTTTTAATATTAATCTTAATAAATTCACCGATCCTTATCGCGTTTGCCCAATCGCAACCCATTTACCTTATCAGGGGAACGGTTCAGGACGATTCCGGTCACTACCTGGCTGGAGTTAAGGTTTGCGCCTTCCCTGATAATCTCCGGCCAGGTAAAGGGGTGCTCTGTGGTATCTCGGATGCAACAGGGAGATTCATAATCAGACTTGAGGAAGCCGGAAAATATGAGCTGATACCCGCAAAAGAGTCGGAGGGGTACATATCTCAACGCCTCCCGTTCTATAGGCCGTCTCATAATTCAATACGAGAAGTGATTTTGGATGACGCAAACACTGATGTCTTTGTCTCAATCAATTTGGGCCAAAAAAATGGATTACTCACCGGCAAAGCAATAGACGCTCTTACCCGCTTACCAATTGAGCATATAGAATTTACCCTGTGTCACGCTGATAATCCGCAGATATGTTTTCGCGCGAGCGCTAAGAACTCTGAAGGCAGGTTCAGACTCTTTACCCCACCAGTAGCTTTCACATTAAGAATAAAAGCGGATGGGTATGAAGAATGGTTCGGGGCTAAGGGGTCAGAAAAACAGGAGCCTATAGTCGTAGCTCCCGGCGCAACAACGGAGCTGTCCGTATTCCTGAACAGGCAGAAGGACGCGGCAGGTAAGGCCATAAGCGATGCGGAAAAGTCACCTGAGTTGTATCTTGCCGCGCCGGTCCAGCTTTCTCCGGACGATAACGTTAAATTCAATCACTACCCGCGTGATACAAAGCTCGAATGGAAGGCGGTAGACGGCGCCGTCTCATACAGAGTCGAGGTAGATTACTGTCAACCCGCCGGAGAAGACAGAACAGAGTGTATGAATCCTCAAACATTCGCGCTGGAAAACGTCTCGTCCACGGAAGGAATTATCAAAGCGTCTTATGAATTTAAATTTGTCGGAGCACAACCGGGTAGGTGGCGAGTTTGGGCAGTAGATAAAGACGGGCGCGAAGGGTTTAAGAGTGCGTGGCGGAAGTTCGTATACTTGCGATGAAAGCCGTTGTTCAGTATTAGAGCTGTGAATAGAATTGCTCGCGGCTGAAAAACAACCCGGGGCCGCGCAAATGAGTATGGAAGTTATCATACGAAGCTCTTTTGCGCGGCCCCCTTATGTGCGTTGTATTGCTTTCATTTCGAGCTGTTCGAAGCCCGCACTTCCATATTTGACCGGACCAGATCGAACATCTTTTGCTGAACCGATTGTGCGCCACGGCTATAATTCGACATCACTACGGCCGTCCATCCCGTCCCGAGAAACATATCTAAATTCGAACTGATGCCGAGGAACCCGCCGCCGTGGCCGACGGCCTGCGATTCAGAGTCAATCTGAAAACCGTAACCGTACTCCGGAGAATTCAGCTCGGGCTTGGCTGAAAGCAGAAGTTTCACATACTCTGCGCCGACCAGCTTGTTTGACCGCAGAGCGAGGTCGAACTTCAGCAAATCTTCAACCGTTGAATACCCTCCGCCCTGCGGCCCACCCCGCAACACGTGCGCGAAGATGTTGTTCTTGAAAATAACTCCGCTGTCTGTGAACTGCTTGTCATAGCCTACCGCCAGATTCGGATTGACCATATCGAGCTCATAACAGTCCGTGTTTAGCATCCCGGCCGGTCTGGTGATGTTTTCGCGCACGTAATCGTAATAGCTCTGACCCGTCACTTTCTCAATCACCTTGCCGAGCACAAGCATTCCTGTGTTGCTGTATTGCCACCGCGTGCCGGGTTCGAACTGGAGCTTTTCATCAGCCGAGGCCCGCTTCATCATGTCATCTACCGTGCGATACATCGCGCGTGACGATTCTGCCCACTGTCTGCTGAAATAACCGCCAAGCCCCGCCGTGTGCGTGAGCAAATGTTTGATTCTTATCTTTTCTGCGCTTGCCTTGTCAGGGAAATCCGGCAGGAACTTTGACAACGGGTCGTCAAACGAAAGCTTGCCGCGCTCGACAAGCTGTGCGATAGCGACTGCCGTAAACATTTTATTCATCGACCCCAGGTTGAATTTCGTATCGATCCGGTTCGGCACATTGAAATCTTTGTTCGCCATTCCGTATGCGCCTTTGAAGATCGGCACGCCATCTTTAGCAAGCAGCACTGTGCCTGAAAACACATCCGCCTCGGCCAGCTTGTCCGTCAGCGCTTTGAGTTCTTTCGCTATTTGCTCGTTGGTGAGTCTTTTCGCCGGCTGCGCGCTGGCCGGAGGCTTGGGCGGACGCCTCCCGATTCCGTCAATGCGATGCGGCGCTTCCGATTCCGTGCGCACGACCAGGGCCAGCCATTCGCCCGTCAGCTTAGACTTGAGCAACAGGGTCACTTCATTCGGTTTCGACTCCTGTATTCCGTGAACCTCTACGCCCCGCGTATAGTCATAGACTGAGGAGAAGAAGCCCAGGTGTTGCTCCATCGGGATATTCAGAAAACGCGGCGAGAAGTTCTCCTTCGCGTATTTTTGCAATTCGGCACGATTGCCGGTATCGATGAGACGAGCGAACTCTTTCGCTCGTCGCTCGGCAGGATTCTCAGCTTGAGGAGCCTGCGCGGCCGCCACTGACGCGCAAACGAAACAGATCAACAAGACCGACACGAATTTCTTGATTATTGTGTTCATGACAACTCCTTTTTGAAGCCGCAGCATATTAAACGTTTGGTTAGCTTCTTTCATTTTAAACGATACAGCCCACGATTCGGTTTATGGATTATGATAATATGCTTTATTCACAATATGAATATCAGGTCGTTCGATCTTAACCTGCTGCTCGCCTTCGAATCGCTGATGATTGAGAGGAACGTGACGCGTGCGGCCCGGCGTTCGGGGCTCAGTCAGCCTGCCATGAGTAACGCGCTCGCGCGATTGCGCCGCACTTTCGACGACCCGCTGCTTGTCAGGTCTCCCGAAGGGATGAAGCCGACGCCCGTCGCGCAGTCGCTGATGGCTCCCGTGCGCGTGGCGCTCGAAGGGTTGCGCGCGGCGCTCGAAGAGAGGCCCGCGTTCGACGCGGCGGCTTCGCGCCGCACGTTTCACCTGCTCGCTAATGACTACGCAGAGATCGTGCTCCTGGCTCCTATGATAAAGGAGCTTCACGCGAATGCGGGCGGGGTCACGCTCAAGATTGATCGCCCGCGAAGTTTATTCCAACCGCCCGCCCCGTCATCGCTCGCAGACTCCTTTGATCTGGCGATAGGTTTTTTCCCCGATGCGCTATCGCTCGATGTGAGCTTGCGGTCGGAGCTTTTGTGGGAAGAGCGTAACGTCTGCATCGCGCGCTCGGGCCATCCTTCAATTCGGGGCAAGCTCTCCTTGAGACAGTATTCGGCGGCGCAGCACGTCGCGGTGTTCTATAAGTCGGAAGGGCCTGGCGTGATTGACAGCCTGCTCCAGCAGAAAGGCTACACGCGCCGCTCGGTCGTACTTGTCCCGCACTTTGCGAGCGTGGCTTTTATGGTCGGGGCGTCCGATCTTATAGCGACGGTGCCTGAGCGGCTCGCGCTCGAATTCAACAAGAGATTAAATCTGCAAATGCTTCCCGCACCCGTCGCTATCCCGCCTTTCCGGCTGGTGATGCTGTGGCACGAACGCAGCCATACGGACCCGGCCCATACCTGGCTTCGTAACCTTGTTGCAGAGACGGCTGTAAAGTTAAATCATTAATAGAGAGGCACGAGAGATCAGACGACTTCGAGAGTGGCGGAAGGCGGTTACAACCCCGGCCCGCGCAATTTTCTATTCATTTTTTTAAATCTCTGCCTGCCCCGCGCAACGTATTACAGGTATGAATCAACGAAACGCACTGGTACACGGAGAGGGTTCGGTGATAAATAAGAGCGGGTTTCCACGGATCGCTACACACTGTATGGAGGTCTATCGTGAAAAAACTATTTCTATTTAGCTTCTCAGTCGTAGTGTTTATATTCTGGTTTCAGCAAGAGTCAGAGACACAAACAAAATCTCAGCCAATTATTCAGGCGACAGACGGCAATCAAAAAACTGGGGACAGCCCTGTCGCGGAGTCTGATCTGCGCGCTTCTTCTGCAAAAGCGATCAAGCTCATACAGCACTCGCAAGACGTCTGGTACAAGAAACAGGTTTGCACGTCCTGCCACCATCAACTGCTTCCCGAAATACCGATCACGCTGGCGCGCGAGCGTGGCGTTGAGGTTGATGAAAAGATCGCGCGCGATACGACAGGGACGGCCTTCTCTTATCTGAAGGACTTCGATGCCGTGGTCCAGGGGTACGATTATATCGACGTGTTATTTGACGGCTGGGCGATTTCGACAGCCCATCTTGTCGGCGTCAAACCCAGCCTTTCGACCTCCGCTTACGCGCAGTTCATTGCGTCTCGCCAACTCGCCGACGGCAGTTGGCCCACTATGGACGCGCGACCGCCACAGGCCCACAGTCTTTTCACAGCTACGGCCGTCTGCGCCCAGGCCATTCGCCATTACCTGCCTGCCGAGCTTAAGGCCGAGCGGGAGAGGCGGCTGGCGCAGGCCAGGGAGTGGCTGCTCAAGACGCAACCCCGAACGACCGAGGACAAAGCTTTTCAACTCTTCGGACTGCGTTGGACGGGCGCAAGCGAAGAAGCGCGACAGAAAGCGGCAAGACAACTGCTGGCCGAACAACGCGAAGACGGCGGATGGGCTCAGTTGTCCACAATGACAAGCGACTCTTACGCGACCGGCGAAGTTCTGATCGCACTGCGCGAAGGGGCGGGACTTGCGACGAGCGACCCGGCGTACCAGCGCGGCTTGCGGTTCCTGCTCAACACTCAGGAACAGGACGGCACTTGGCATGTCAAGTCACGCCTCAACCCGCCCGCGCCGGTCAGCCCGCCTTACTTTGACTCGGAGTTTCCTCCTCACCAGCACGACCAGTTCGTCTCCATCATGGGTACCAGTTGGGCCGTCGCAGCCATGTTACACGCGGTCCCCCCGCGACAGTGGGCGAAGCTGAACAGCCGTGCGCCCCTGGACTCTGCCGCGCCTGTCGCCGAAGCCGAGTGGATGCGCGTAGCCCTAAACGGCAGCGCCGCCGAGTTGAAAAAATTGCTCGACCGAGGATTGAAGCCGAATGAAAAGACGTCACAGGGAACAACCATCTTGATGCTGGCGGCGCGCGATATTGAGAAGGTGAAACTGCTGATAGAGCGCGGGGCCGACGTTAACGCCCGTACCGAAACGGGCATCACCCCTCTGATGCTCGCCGCGCGATTCAAGGGGAATGCGGAAACTGTTCGCCTGATGTTGAAGAAAGGGGCCAGGCCGAACGCGGACAAAGGCGTTGCGGTTCGCAATGACGCCTCCGCTCTGTTCTACGGTTTGATGGCCTGGGGATTTGCAAACGGTTAGGGCGCTTGTAGACGCGGGGGCCGTAATTGATACCCGCATGAAAGTACTCGGGGTGTTTTATACGAGGCCGCTGGTCTATGCGACTTTCGTCGGCGATGCGGAGATGGTTGAGTATTTAATCAGCAAAGGCGCGAACCCGAACGACGCGGATGATGACGGAGTCACGGCCCTGGAATGGGCTGCGATAGGTAATCAGGCGGGCGTCGCCCGGGCGCTGATTGCGCGCGGCGCTGCCGTAAATCACGCAGACAAATTCGGCATGACGCCGCTGCTGTACGCCGCTTCGGTTGACTTCGGCGATACCGCCGTGATCGAAAAACTAATCGCAGGCGGGGCCGACCTCAAGGCGAAGAACAAGCAGGGGCAGACGGCCCTCGACCTCGCAAATAATTACCGTTACCAGGCGTTGGCGAACCTGTTGGCGGGGAAGTCAGCGCGACGGTGAAAGCCCACGGCATGTTGCCGTCTTACTCGCGGGCTACTAAAATGGTGCGCAGTTTGTCAGACAATTGACTGCGCACTATTATCGGCTCGCGGCGACGTGAAAGATACTTCTATCCAAAAGGCTCAACGGAAGAGAGACTGGGCGCTGACCCAGAGCGCATTTCATCAGCTTCTAGCCTGGATAGACGAAGGCGCGGATTCCGGCGGCGAGAAGTATCTTGAGACGCGACGCAGACTCGTATCCTACTTTGACCGGAAGAACTGTCTCGCGCCCGATGATCTGGCCGACGAGACGTTGAACAGAGTTGCCCGGCGTCTGGAAGAAGAAGGCTCGATCACCGACACCACGCCCGCGCATTACTGCTACATCACAGCAAAATTCGTCTTCCTCGAATACCTGCGCCGAAACGAGCGCACTCAAGTAAGCATTGATGAGCTGCCTCCCTCAAGCAAACACGCGTTCAGCCCTGAGCGCGGCGAGGAGACAGAGAGCGATGAGAAGCGGATCGATTGCCTTGACCGATGTGTGAAGAATCTGGAGCCTGAGAGCCGCGAGATAATCATCCAATATTACCAGGGCGATGGTCGAACCAAGATCGACCATCGCCGCGCGCTGGCCGAAATGTTAGGCGTCACAATAAACGCGCTCAGCATTCGAGCTTGCCGCCTGCGCGATAAGCTCGAATCCTGCGTCAGCAAATGTATGGGCAGCTAATGTCTCGGCGTGTTGAGGAGTGAAATGTTTTGCCGATTTCGCCTTATCTGGTTATAGGAGACCTTTAAAATGAAAAGGCGCCCGTACGACGATAAACTCCTCACCGACTACCTGCTCGGCTCTTTGCCCGAAGAAGAGGCCGAGCGACTTGACGAATTGAGCTTCACCGATGACGAGATGGCCGCGCGTTTGCAAACGGTTGAAAACGACCTGATCGATGCTTACGCAAGAGGCGAGATGACCGGTCAGACGTTGGAGAGATTCAATTCATACTATCTCTCTTCGCCTATGCGACGCGAGAAAGTCGCCTTCGCGCGGAGGTTTCAAGATTTCCTGGGCGATGCTATCACGACCGGCCAGGCAGAGCGCGAGTTTTCACAAGTTCAGAAGCGCGCTTCGTCGAAGGGATTTCTGCCGAGGCATTTTTTTATTCACCGTCCGGCATTACAATGGGGGCTGGCCGTCGCCGCGCTGATAGCGATTGTAGTTGTCGGATGGCTCGCGTTTGAAAACTCGCGCCTCGAAAATCGCATGAATCAGGCGCGGGCAGAGCGCGAAGAGCTTCAAAGGCGAGAGCAGCAGTTGCAAGCGGAGCTGGCCGAACAACGCTCAACCGATTTAGAGAGGGAGAAAGAGCTGGCGAGCCTGCGCGAGCAACTCGCCCGGCGCGAACAACAGGCGAGCGAGCAACAAGGCGCGAAACCACAAGCGGATGCGAAACCGAACGTCGTCGCTTTCACGCTCGCCCCACAGATGCGAGGCGCGAGCCAGCCTGCTACGATTACGATTCCAGCCGATGCCGATCAAGTCGCACTCGAACTTGAGCTGGAGCCATCAGATTTTACGTTTTACCGCGCCGAGCTGAAACCACTGCCGGGCGATGAGCCTGTTTGGAAAAGTGGAAGGTTGCAGGTGAAAGCCAGGGGCGCTGACAGGACAATCGCAATAAGCCTTCGCGCCGCGCTATTGAAATCTCAGACGTATAAGCTGGAAGTCTACGGGGTCTCTCCCACCGGGGCCACCGAAATAATAAGCAGCTACCCGTTCAGGGTCATCAAACAGTAATGAGTTGACTATCTCCTCCCCGCATGAAAATAGAAGGAGAGAAAAATGTTTCAACAGGCGACTTCCCTCTTTAGACTACAGAGCATTATCGGCAAAGCGCTGTGGTTGATTCTCCTGCTTTCCCTGACGGTCCCGCCTGCGTCTTCACAAGGGTCGGGCGCGGGACAGGAGGTCACGCCGCTTGAGATTGGTAAAGCAATAGAGCGCGAATTGTCCGGCGGCGAGCGGCACAACTATGATCTCAAGCTGGATGAAGGGCAATACGCGAGCGTCGTTGTCGAGCAGCGCGGCATTGATCTCCTGGTGCGTGTGCTCGGGGTTAATGGAAAGCCGATGACTGAATTCGACTCTGAACTCAGACATCACGGGCCGGAGCCTGTCGAGATGGTGGCTGAAAGCGCGGGCGCTTATCGCGTGGCTGTCGAAGCTAAGTGGCCGAAAGATGCCACAGGAAGATATGAAATTCGATTAGTGGAGTTGCGTGCGGCAACCGAAAGCGACCGCTCGTTGCAAGAAGCGCGAAGGCTGCTCGCGGATTCCGTCAGTCTGCGGCGCGCGGGCAAATACGATCAAGCGATCCCGCCGGGCGAGCGCGCGATTGAAATTCGGGAGAGCGTGCTCGGGTCGGAACACCCCGATGTCGCCGCCTCGCTCAACAACCTCGGCGAAGTCTTTCGCATGAAGGGTGATTACACCAGGACCGAGCAACTTTATAAACGCGCGCTGGAGATAAGGGAAAAAGCGCTTGGGCCGGAGCACCCTGATGCCGTCAGCTCACTCAACAACCTTGCCATTCTCCACTACTTGAGAGGCAAGTTTGACCAGGCCGAGCAACTTTATAAACGCGCGCTGGAGATAAGGGAAAAAGTGCTTGGGCCGGAACACCGTGATGTCGCTACTACGCTCAATAATATGGCCCTCGTTTACCGAAGCAAGAGTGACTTTGATAAAGCCGAACAGCTATTCAACCGTGCGCTGGAGATAAGGGAGAAAGTGCTGGGGCCGGAACATCCTGACATCGGTCCGACGCTTCATAATCTGGCCATCGTATATCGAAGCACGGGGAGCTATGACAAAGCCGAGCGACTGTATAAACGCGCGCTGGAGATTTATGAGAAAGCGCTGGGGCCGGAACACCCCAATGTCGCCAGCACGCTCAACAATCTCGGCATCACCCAGGTCGACATGGGGAACTATGACAAAGCCGAGCAACTGTACAACCGCGCTCTTGAGATAAGGGAAAAAGCGCTGGGGCCGGAACACCCCAACGTCGCCAGCACGCTCCACAATCTCGCCGCCGTCTACCGCAACAAGGGCGACTTCGACAAAGCTGAGCAACTTAATCAACGCGCAATAAAGATCGCGGAGAAGGCGCTGGGGCCGGAACACCCCAACGTTTCTGAGATGCTCAACCATCTCGCCATCCTTTATGCGGCGAAAGGTGATCTTGCCCAGGCCATAACGACTCAACTACGCGCCGACAAGATCATCGAACACAACATCGCGCTCAATCTCGTGGCAGGCTCGGAACGGCAGAAGCTAGCTTATCAGGCCTCACTATCAGAGCCTACTGATCGCACACTCTCTCTACACACCCGCTCCGCTCCTGATAGCGTGGAAGCGCGCGGGCTCGCCGCGACGACCATTCTCCGGCGCAAAGTGCGGGTGCTGGATGCGCTGGCCGACAGCCTCAAGACGCTTCGCCAGCGATTCAGTCAGCAGGATCAGAAGTTGCTCGACCAGTTGAATGACACTATCGCGCAACTGGCCGGGCTCGTGCTCAACGGGCCGCAGCGAATGACTCCTGCCGAGCATCAAGCGCGGATCAAATCGCTCGAAGCGCAGCGAGAAGAACTAGAGGCCGAAATCAGCCGACGCAGCGCAGAGTTTCGCGCAGCGTCGCAGCCCGTTACGCTCGCCGCCGTCCAGGCTGCTATTCCAGCGAATGCCGCGCTGATTGAGTTGGCCGTATATCGCCCGTTTGATCCTAAAGCCAAAAGTGACAAAGCGGCTTTTGGCGAATCGCGTTACGTCGCCTACATCATCCGCAAACAGAGCGAAGTGCAATGGAAAGAACTCGGCGAGGCGCGGGCGATTGACGGCGCGATTGAAGAACTCAGAAAAGCCCTGCGCGATCCGAAACGCAAAGACATCGAGCAACTCGCCCGCGCCGTTGATGAGAAAATAATGCGGCCGGTTCGCCCTCTGCTCGGAGACGCAACACATCTGCTCGTCTCGCCCGATGGGGCGTTGAACCTCATTCCTTTTGAAGCCCTGGTTGACGAGCAGAATCGCTTTTTGATAGAGCGCTATTCGTTCAACTATCTGACGAGCGGGCGCGACCTGCTGCGCTTGCAGGTGGCGCGCAACAGCCCCGGCAATCCGCTAGTCCTGGCCGATCCGTCGTTCGGCGAGCCTGAGACGGCCCGGATAGCTAAAGCCGATACGCGCAAGCTGAATGAGCGCAGTCACGGCCGTAAGCGGCAGAGCGTCACTACGGGAAATGATCTATCGCACGTCTATTTTGCGCCGCTCGACGGCACACAACGAGAAGCCCGGACTATCAAGTCGCTTTTTCCCGAGGTGAGCTTGCTGACCCGATCTGAAGCTACGGAGGCGCATTTGAAACAGGTCGCCGCGCCGCGCCTGCTTCACATTGCTACACACGGCTTCTTTTTGAGCGACGGGCCTACGGCGTCCGACACGCGCGGGACGCGCGCGATCAGCGCAAGCGCAAAGATAGAAAATCCGCTCTTGAGGTCGGGGCTCGCGCTTGCGGGTGCTAACCTGCGCAGCAGCGGCACCGGCGACGACGGAATACTTACGGCGCTCGAAGCATCAGGCTTAAATCTGTGGGGGACGAAACTGGTCGTCCTATCGGCCTGCGACACGGGCGTCGGCGAAGTAAAAAACGGCGAAGGCGTTTATGGATTGCGTCGCGCTCTGGTGCTTGCCGGCGCTGAAACACTGGTGATGAGCTTGTGGCCTGTGAGCGATTACGTAACCAGAGAGATGATGACGGCATATTACAAAGGCTTGAAGCAGGGCCAGGGGCGAGGCGAAGCGCTGCGCGAGGTGCAGCTTTCAATGCTCAAGCATAAAGGGCGCGAGCATCCTTTCTACTGGGCAAGTTTTATTCAATCGGGCGAGTGGGCCAACCTCGAAGGAAAACGTTAGAGGAAGTTTGAAAAGCCTCGAAGGGGCGAAATTCAATAGCCTGGGGCGCTAGCCCCAGGTCATCAGCCTACATTAATACAAGCCCTGAAAGGGCGAAATAATACGACAATTTATTTCGCCCTTTCAGGGCTTGCTCCAATCTATCGCCTATCACCCGGCGCGATGCGCCGGGCTATTGGATTTCGCCCCTACGGGGCTTTTGAACTATCTTTTCAAACACCCTCTATAGCAGGGCTGCGCTTACCGGCGGCCGCCCGTCTTAATCGCTTTCTGAACAATTCCCACTGAAATGTTTTCTCTGAAATGTCTCATCGAAATGGGAGATGTGATTGTTCAGCGTGCAAACGATTCAAAGTCAAGAAAGGAGATGTTATGAAAGCAAATAGTATTGATCGCAACGAGAACGGGCCGGCGAAAGATAAAACAGCCGAATCAACGGTCTGCAATAAAGTAAAAGATATAGACGTGACAGACAGAAGGAATTTTCTGAAAGTCGGCGGCGCGGCGCTCGCCAGCGCGGGCCTCATCGTTGCATCGGTTCCCCCCGCAGCGGCAGGGGCGTTGCAGGACAAGCAAGGCGACACGGATGGAGATGCGAACAGCAGGAATAGGAGCGTCTTTATGTACGGTTGTGGGTGGAACCGCGCGATGCCGGGGGTCTTCGGAGAAGTCTGTTTGACCTTTGACGCGAGGGCGGAATTGGGTGGCACCGGCGTCGGCACTTTCCACGACGATGTTCACCCGGAGATCAACTCGCAGTTCCAGATAAACTCCGCGACCAGAAACGGCGACGAGTACACCTTTGAGGGAGAGATCACCGCGTCTCGCAGTCGCGACATGATAGGGATGAGAGTAGTGATGGTCGCCGAGTCGCTCGGCAATGGGCGGGGGAGGGCGACGATTACGATTGAAAGGCCGGAAACAAATCTTGTAGTCATCGCGATCATCGCTGTATTGATGGGCTTGCTTCTACCAGCCGTCCAATGACTGGGTTTTATCAAGAAATGTTTTTACTCCCCATCTTATCTAAGTGAGGCCCCGGCACAAAGACCGGGGCCAAGTGGTTGAGATGGTATGGTTTGTCTTGACAAGGAGACAAACATGCTTACCACCGACAACCACCTCATTAAAATACTGGAAAAAGTGGGCGAAATCTATGCGCCACCTACTAAAGCTAAACCAGGTCGTCCATATGACTACTCTGAATTGGTGATGCTTAGAGTCTTTATGCTGATGGTGCTCAAACGTATCAAACAATTTGCTGCATTGTATCGCTACCTTCTGGCTCACCCAGACCTCCTCACTGCTTGCGGTCTTCACCAGATGCCCGATGAATCTACCTTGCGCAAGCGCCTCAAGAAGTTGAAGCCCGCCGTCAAGCGCCAGATTCGAGCTTGGGCGCGTGAGTTGATCAAGCGCGCCCTGACTTCGGCTGAGGTAGTCGCTGTTGATAAGAAGATGATCAAGGCTCAGGGACCGCTTTGGCACAAGGCAGACCGACAGCTCAATAAAATCCCTGCGGGCCTCAGAGGAGTTGATCGCGACAGCTCGTGGTCGAAGTCTTATTATCGAGGATGGGTGCAAGGCTACGGTTCTCACATCGCAGTCACTGCCACGCCCGGTCTGCCTATCGTCCCTATATGGAGCGATTTCACTAAAAACTCTCTCCCGGAAGCTAAAATAGCTCGCCAGTTGGGAGGCTTGCTGCCCGATGAAGTAAAGAAAGTGTTGGGCGATACACATTACGATGACCCTGGGTTGAGAGATGAAGTCGAGCGATATGAGAAACACTTGCTGGAGAGATGTTTGATAGTGCCGATAGAAGTTAAGAACAGAACCACACCAAAGAGAAGACGATACGCAAGTCTGTATGAGAATAATCTGAATGTGTATGGGAGACGGAAAGTGAGCATCGAGCCATTTTTTGATAGGCTGGATCAATGCTTCGACATAGAGCCGGCGTGGATGAAAGGACTGGCAAACAACGCAAGCATCGGGGTGCTGTGGGTAGCGGCCTATCAGTTGATGATGTTGTATCTTCATGAGCAAGGCGAAAATCCAGAGCATGTCAAGCAACTCGTTGACATCTTATGAGTTCCGGCTCCGATTTGTGCCGGGGCCTCATCTAAGTGAGGCGGGCGGTATGCAAATCTGCCCGCCCCTGCAAGATCATTTACGAGCAAGGAGATACTCGTCATGCGGGAAAAATTGCTCAAGTCTTGTTGCTTCAGATTACTGTCGCTCGCGTTGATCTCGCTTGTCGCACCTTCCTGGGCGCTGGCGCAAAGCGCGGCATTCACCTACCAGGGCCGATTGACAGACCTGGGCAGCCCTGCCAACAACATCTACGAAATGCAGTTCAAGCTCTTTAACACACAGGCCGTAGGCACCGGCGAGGAACTGGGCCTTCTGACCAGGACCGATGTAGATGTGTCAAACGGCGTATTCACGGTAGTGCTCGATTTCGGCGAGAGTGTGTTTGATGGCTCCGAGCGATTTCTTGAGATAGGCATACGCCCTGCGGGGAGCACAGACCCTTACACCTTGCTAAGCCCGCGCCAGCCTATCACCTCGGCCCCTTACGCTGTGCGAAGCGTGACGGCGGACTCAGCAGAGACCGCGGCGAATGCGTCGCTATTAGGCGGGGTGCCCTCCAGCGGGTTCGTTCAAAACACTACTGCACAGCAACTGGCGACAAACTTCAACATCGGCGGGACAGGCACCGCGAATATTCTTGACGCGGCGACGCAGTTCAACCTGGGCGGCTCGCGCATTCTGAGCGCGACGGGAGCGAGCAATTTGTTTGCGGGCGTCGGCGCGGGCGCAAACAACACGACCGGCATCCGCAACTCATTCTTCGGCAAAGACGCGGGCTTGTCGAACACGACGGGCGGCTCCAATACTTTTGTCGGAATTGAGGCGGGAAAATTAAACACGACCGGCGGCTTCAACTCATTCTTCGGAGACGGCACAGGGGTGAGCAACACGACCGGCAGTTTCAATGCAATCTTCGGGAAAGGCGCAGGCAATAGCAGCTCGACAGCCAGCGGCAACTCGTTCTTCGGCACATCGGCAGGCTTCAGCAACACTACAGGGCAGCTCAACGCTTTCTTCGGCGAAGGCACAGGCTCGGCAAACACTACGGGTTCGGGCAACACGTTTATCGGGAGAGACGCGGATTTCGATGCGGCGAATCCCACGGGGGATAACAACACGCTCGTCGGGTCTAATTCAAGAGTCACATCAGGCGTGAGCAACTCCACGGCTATCGGCGCGGGCGCGGTTGTCAGCGCGAGCAACACAGTTGTTTTGGGCAGAAGCGCGGACACAGTACAGGTTCCCGGCGCGTTAAATATAAGCGGCACATTCGCCGCAAACATTCTCAATGCGGGGACGCAATTCAACCTGGGCGGCTCGCGCATCTTGAGCACACCTGGATCATTAAACTTATTTGCAGGCGTCGGCGCGGGCGCAAGCAACCCGAGCGGCGGCGGCAACTCGCTCTTCGGAATTAATGCGGGTAATGCCACCACGACCGGCATCCGCAACTCATTTTTCGGGGCGATGGCGGGCTTGTCGAACACGACGGGCGGCTCCAACACCTTTGCCGGAATTGAGGCAGGAAAATTAAACACGACTGGCGGCTTCAATACCTTCATCGGAGATGGCACAGGTGTTAACAACACGACAGGCAGCCAGAACACGTTCATCGGAGCTAATGCCGGGAACCCAAATACCTCGACGCAGGTAACCAACTCGGTGGCGATTGGTTCGGGCGCGACCGTTTCGACGAGTAATACGATTGTTCTCGGCACAAACGCTCAAACGACGCGCATTCCCGGCAAGCTAACAATGGGTGGTGGTCCTGTAATAGGCGGCGCAGACGTCGTTGCAGAATCGTTTACCTCCAGCGTTTTCTTCGGCATATTTACCGGCAATCTTGTCTTACAAGGCCCAGCCTTAAATAATGTCCTGTCTTCAACGGTCCACTTATGTATACGCGGGCTATCTCTCGGGAACGGGTTCGGCGGAGAGGCATTATCTCGCTGCGTCTCTACCTTATCATCCACGCGGTACAAGACCGCGATGGAGCCGTTTTCAGGCGGGCTTGATGTTATCAATCGTTTGAAGCCGGTAACTTTCACCTGGAAAGAAGGGGGCGCGCGCGATCTCGGCTTGAGCGCGGAAGAGGTCGCCGAGGTAGAGCCGCTACTCGTCTCGCGCAACGAGAAAGGCGAAGTCGAAGACGTGAAGCACGAAAATATGATCGTCGTCTTTATAAACGCATTCAAGCAGCAGCAGCAGCAGATCGAAAAGCAGCAAGCTCAAATTGATTTGCTTAAAAAGATCGTGTGTCTCGATCACCCCGATGCAGACATCTGCAAACCGGCTAAATAGATTCCGGTTTTCAAGAGCGAAAAAGAAAAGACCGGCGTTCGGATGATCATCCGAACGCCGGTCAAATCAATTCCAGATCCGCGCTCTAGCGTCTGCCGGGTCGGGCAGGACGCCGGTCGCGATTGCCTGCGCCGCCGCTGCCGCCGCTGCCGCCGCGCGGGCCGCGCGGCCCACGGTCTTCACGATTCCCGCGCTCTTCCCGGTTGCCCCGGTCTTCGCGGTTAAAATCGGGCTGGCGCTCGCCTTCCTCTTCTCCGGTCTCTCCTCGCTCCTCACGAAGCACTGCTTTGCGCGAGAGGCGTATCTTGCCCGACGGGTTGACGTTGATTACCTTCACAAGCAACTGCTGTCCCTCGTGCAACTCGTCGCGAACATCGCGGACGCGATAATCGGCTATCTCCGAGACGTGCAAAAGGCCGTCGGTGCCCGGCAGTATCTCTACGAACGCGCCGAAGTCGGCCAATCGCTGAACAGTTCCGAGATAGGTCTTGTTCACTTCGGGGACGGCCGTGATCTGCTCGATAGCCTGTTTCGCCTGCTCCGCCGCCGCAAGGTTGGCCGAAGCGATATTGATGCGGCCCGTATCTTCGACATCGATCTTTGCGCCGGTCTTTTCCACAAGGCCGCGAATGACCTTGCCGCCTGGCCCTATGACGTCGCGTATCTTGTCTACGGGTATCTGTATGGTGAGAATGCGTGGCGCGTACTGGCTGATCTCCTGGCGAGGCTCTGAGATGGCCGCGTCCATCTTGTCGAGTATGTAGAGGCGGCCGTCACGGGCTTGCTGCAAAGCGTCCGCAAGGATTTGAGAGTTGATCCCCGTGACTTTTATATCCATCTGCAACGCGGTGATTCCGTTGCGCGTGCCCGCGACCTTGAAATCCATGTCGCCGTAATGGTCTTCGGCTCCCGCGATGTCAGTGAGTATCGCGTACTTGTTGCCCTCCATCACAAGGCCCATCGCGACTCCCGCGACCGGCGCTTTCAGCGGCACGCCCGCGTCTAAAAGCGCGAGCGTGCCGCCGCAAACCGAAGCCATCGAGCTTGAGCCGTTCGATTCCGTGATGTCGCTGACGATGCGAATTATGTAAGGCCACTCGTCGTCGCCCGGAAGCATCGGCTCAAGGGCGCGGCGAGCGAGCGCGCCGTGACCTATCTCGCGGCGACCGGGCGAGCTTACGCGGCCCGTTTCGCCGACGGAAAACGGCGGGAAGTTGTAGGCAAGCAAAAAGCGGCGCTTGACTTCGCCTTTTTCCAGGTCGTCCATGTATTGAATATCTTCGCTCGTGCCTAATGTCGCCGTAACAATCGCCTGTGTCTCGCCTCGCGTAAACAGCGCCGACCCGTGCGTGCGCGGCAGCCAGCCGATATCAATCGAGATAGGGCGTATCTCGCTGAAGCGGCGGCCGTCTGGCCGGTGGCGGCGATTGAGTATGTCTTCGCGGAATATTTTTTCTTTCAGGTGATCAAAGATCTGGGCGGCCATCTTTCGGTGCTCGGCCTCTTCTTCGGGATAACTCGTAACGATCTTATCTTTCAACTCATCGATTAGCGCATAGCTTTTAATCTTCCCGTGCTTGCCCGTATCGAGCGCATCGCGAAGCTCATCCGCAATGCGGCTCTCAATCCCGCCGAGCATCTGGGCATCGAAATCGACTTTGATGGCTTCCCGCTTCGTGACGCCGAGCTTCTGATACATCTCTTTCTGCAACCGGCAGAGCTTCTTGATCTCGTTATGACCGAACATCAGAGCCTCGACCATCACTTCTTCTGAAACTTCTTTAGCGCCTGATTCGACCATCACGATTGCTTCTTCCGAGCCTGCGACTATGAGGTTAAGCTGCGAGGCGCGAGTTTGATCGTAGGTCGGGTTGACGATGAAACGCTCTTCTATCAGACCGACGCGAACGCCCGCGATGGGTGTTTCAAACGGTATGTCCGAAAGATAAAGCGCCGCCGAAGCTCCGGTGATTGCAAGTACGTCCGAGTCGTAATTCTCGTCGGCTGATAGCACAAAAGCTATAACCTGGGTTTCGCTGTTGTAGCCTTCCTTAAACAGAGGGCGAATGGGGCGGTCGATGAGCCGCGAAGTAAGCGTCTCTTTTTCGGAAGGACGGCCTTCGCGGCGGAAGTAGTTGCCGGGTATTCGCCCGGCTGCATAACCGTATTCGCGGTACTCCACCGTCAGCGGAAAAAAGGTTATCCCTTCGCGCGGCACGGTCCCGACAGTCGCCACCAGGACGATTGTATCTCCATAACGAACCAACACAGCGCCGTCGGCCTGTTTAGCAATTTTTCCTGTCTCTATTGAAAACTCTACTCCTCCTAATTGGAGGGATTCCTTTAGCTCCATAATCTTCTCCTTCTCCGCTGCGCGCTTTAACAATATTGAGGGCATCCCTGTGCCGATCCTACTTCCAGCGCGCGATCACTAAAATCAATTTACTTGCTTTTTGAGCGGACGGCTTTTAGAAACGTCGGCAAGCTGCCCGCTTAAGTGCCTCAAAAAACGAAAGCCACGGAAAGCGGTTCCGCCTGCCGGCGCGCTTCCGTGGCCATCCCTAAGATAGGTTTGTCTGAACTGTAAAGTGGCGCGCAAAACCTGGCGTTGCGACGACCAGGGCGCTCGGTTTATACAGACTCGAAACTGGCTACGCGCCAGAGAACCGACAACTGGCCGAACCACTTCACGCGGTTGTGACACGGTTCGGCCTTTGGCTGACTTGATCTCTATTTTCTTATACCCAGACGGCTGATGACTTCGCGGTAACGGTCGGCGTCCTTATGTCGCAAGTAGTCAAGCAAGCGACGCCGCTGACTGACTAATTTCAGCAAACCACGCCTCGAATGATTATCCTTTGCGTGAGTCTTAAAATGCTCCGTGAGACTGTTAATGCGCCGAGTAAGCAAGGCCACCTGGACCTCAGGCGAGCCTGTATCAGTCGTGTGCGTTTTATACTGCCCGATTATCTCGGTCTTAGCTTCCTTAGCTAAAGCCACTGTTGGTAATCTCCTCTAACCATAATCTTTGTCCTTGTTGAACCTACAAAACTTAACATACGGCCCGCTGAACTGTAAAGGAGACGGCGTATCTATCCACGGCTGTAACAAAGTCTGATTCAGCGGCGCAGGATGAGCTTTAGCCCCTCAAGTGGTTGCGCACTATACTTCCTCCTAGCATCCGGCAGGTACTTGAAGCCCTGCCTCAATGCCAGCCCCACTATCAGATTGTTGATTATCGCCATGGCTTGTGCCGCATCTCCTATTCGTAACCTGCAATAATCCTCTCTCAGTGTCCAATCCTTTCTATAGTGCAGCCCGTTTTCTATCTGCCAGTGCTTTCTGACTGTCTCCAACAGCTTCTCTGCATTTGCCCGTTTGTTGCTCAGGCTTGTTACCCCATAGCTGACCTCGCTGCGCTTCTTGCCGCTCACGAGCTCTTCCACTTCTCTTTCTATCTTGAAGACCTGGCAAAGCCCTGGCCAATCGAGGCGTCCTGCCAACATACTGCTTGTTGTAATCCGCCGCTGCTCAAGCCGCCCGTGCTCTTTATCTGTTGTCTGAGCTCTCTGCAAGTCATTGCCGATTACCTTGAGATTGGTCTTGCCTTCTTCTATCTCAAACAGAGCTTCTATTTCTGAGCGAAGGCCGGGTTGATTATCTTTCACTGCCCAGACGTAGTCCGCGCCTGCTTCTACGACCTGTCGAGAGAGTTCACGCTGAGCAAACATCGCATCGCCCGTAACTACTTTTCCCTTTAAATCTATCGTTTTGAGCAGGCGGGGAGCAGCCACTATCTCATTCTCTTTCGAGCCTACCTCCATCTGCCAAAGCACTATTCCTTCATCGGGCAAGTAGGCGGCAAGCAAGTGCAATCCTTGTCTTTGGCCTGCCGGGATAGTCCCTCTCACAGCCTTCCCATCCAGATTTATCTCTGACGATTGCCCCGCGTTAGGAGCAGAAAGCAGAAACAGACTCACGGCCTGTTGAAGCTCTGCTAGATCAACGGCGCGGCCAAGTATTCTAGAATAAGTAATCGGGTGCGGCACTGTGTCGCGGTCAAAGTGGAGAGCTTCTTTTAGAAGTTCTTTTCGCAAATCAACCCACTGAGCAATGCCGCGAGGCTCCTGCTCGCCAGCAAGTTTAGCCAGGATAACGAAAACCAAAGCTATAGCAAGCGGATAGCGAATCCCATGCGGGTCACGGCGATCATTGAGGCTCTCCAGATGCTCATAGAGGCTGCCAACGTCAAAGAAGAAAGCTTCGTTTAAATCGTCAAGCTCCAGGCCAGCAGTGTTATACTTCATAGAGACCTTCCTCCGGTTCTGTTTAGTCTTCCAACTTACAGATTAACCGGGTTAGGTCCTTATTTTTAGTTGTCAAGCTACTTTGTTACAGCCCTGCGTATCTATCCAGGGCTATTGCAAAGTAGGTCTATCGGCGCAAAATGAGATTCAGCGCTTCAAGCGGATTGGCACTGTAGCTTCTTCTTGCCGCTGCTAGATTGTTTATGCCCTGTCTCAGAACCAATCCTATTATCAGGTTGTTTATCACGGCCATCACCTGCGCCGCCTCTCCCACTTTTAATCTGCAACCATCCTCCCCTAGCGTTTTGTCTTTCCGATAGTGCAACCCGTTTTCTATCCCCCAGTGCCTTCTCACTATTTCCATCAATCTCTCGGCTGTGGCTTCTTCCCTCCTCAGACTTGTCACTCCATAGCTCACTTCACTTCGCTTCTTGCCAGTACTTATCTCTTCGACTTCTCGCTCAATCTTGAAGACCTGCTCAAGGCAGGGCCACTGCAAATATCCCTTCAACAGGCTGGTCGCCACAAGACGCCTCTCCTCTATTCGTCCGTGCCCCTTTTCTATCGTCTCAGCTCGTGACAAGTCATTCTCCATTGCTTTCAGCGCCGTCTTGCCTTCCTCAATCTCGAATGCTGCCTCTATCTCAGCCCTCAATGTGGATTGATTATCTTTGACCGTCCACACATACTCTCCTCCGCCCTCGACTACCATTTGAGACAGTTCTCTCTGCGCAAACATCGCATCGCCTGTCACGATTTTTCCCTTTAAATCTACGCTTTTTAAGACTCGTGGTGCTGCAACTATCTCGTTTTCTTTGCATCCTACTTCAACCTGGCAAAGCACTATGCCTTCAGCAGGAAGATAGGCTGCCAGCAGGTGAACTCCCTGTGTTTTGCCTGGAGGAATCGTCCCTCGCAAGGTCTTTCCATCTAAGGGCATCTGTAAAGACAAGCCTCCTTCCACAGTTGAAAGCAGAAACTGCGTGAATGATTCTTGAAGCTGCTCGACCGAAACCGCCCAACCAAGTATGCGAGAGAAAGTAGTCGGATGAGGTGTAGTCTTTCGCTTGAGCTTGAGAGCTTCGATGAGCAAATCCTTGCGAAGAGCGATCCAGTGAGCAATCCCCTCAGGGTCATCCTCGCCGGCAAGCTTTGCCAAAATGACAAAGACCAAAGCGACCGCCAGAGGGTAACGCACGCCCTTTGGTTTGCGGCGATCAGTAAGGCAGTCGAGGTGATAAAAGAGACTATCGACATCAAAGATAAACGGCTCGGATTTTTGCTCCAATGAGAAGCTTGCAGTGTTATGCTTCATCTAAGACCTTCCTCCGGTTCAGTTTTGAATTACTTTGCTATTGAACCGAGGTAGGTCTTTTCTTTTCAATTGTCAAGCGACTTTGCAGGAACCCTGCGTATCTGTAAGTGTTCAGACTTCGGTTCTCAGACGAGAATCCGAGGTGAGCGTTGGGCGCAGCAACCGGCTGTTGACAAAGGTTGTAGACTTCAACTGTGAATGTGGATCTGGAAAACGCGAATCGTGACGAATTGAAAGAATTCGTCTTACAACTCCTGATCCGTTTGCAAACCTTGGAAGAACGTAACAAAGAGTTGGAAGCCGAAAATGAGCGACTGCGTCAGCAATCAGCTAATAACAATCCCCCTTCCTTTGTAAAAGCCAATCGCCGGGAACGTGAGAAGAAGCCGCGCAAGAAACGCAACAAAGGATACGCTCGGCCACTCGATAAAGTCACCCGACGAGTCCATCATGCCTTTGAGCAATGTGCGCTATGTAATATCGCTTTAAGTGGTGGACGGGTTGGCACTGTGCGCCGAGTCATCGAGTTGCCACCAACCTCAGTAGAGGTGGTAGAACATATAGTAGTCGAGAGGACTTGCCCGCAGTGCCACCAAAGCTGGGCACCCGAAGTTGACTTCTCAGCAATGGTAGTTGGAAAGCAACGCTTCGGCATATCTGTACAAAGCGAAGTGACGGTCTTGCGTGAGCAGTGCCGTTTGCCTTTCAGAGTCATTCAAGATTACCTCAGACGACGATGGGCATTAGCTTTAAGCACGGGCGAGTTGGTGGGACTGGTTCGTGGAGTGGCAGAACGAGGGAAATCAGATTACGAAGCATTAGGCAATAAAATACGTGGCTCTCCTGTAGTAAACGGAGATGAGACAGGGTGGCGAGAGGACGGGCGAAACGGATACTTATGGAGTTTCTCAACACCTTCGGTGAGATATTTCCTCTATCGAAAGACGCGCTCTCAAACAGTAGTCAAAGAGGTGCTGGGCGAGGAGTTCGATGGCGTTCTGGTGACGGATTTCTATGCTGGCTACAACGTACACAAGGGGGCACACCAGCGATGCTGGACTCACTTGTTGCGCGATGTGCGAGAGTTGAAGCGGGAGCACGAAAAGGATGAAAGTGTGCAGTGGTGGGCACAAGCAGTGAAAGATGTATATGATCGGGCAAAGGCATATAAGGGACCGAACCGGCGACTAGGACCAGTAGATCAGAAAGCAGAGCGGGTGAAAGCACAGCGCAAGTATGAGCAAGAATTGCTTGCGTTGTGCAAGCCGCACTTGAAGAAGAAGCAAGCAATGAGCAGGCTTTGTGAGAGGATAGAGCGATTCCTGCCAGAATTGTTTATGTTCATGACCGACCCGCGAGTGCCGGCAGATAACAACGCAGCGGAACGAAGTCTGCGAGAACCAGTAGTGAGTCGCAAGATAAGCGGAGGCACACGATCCGCAAAGGGGAGTGAAACCAAGAGCATATTGGCATCACTATTTGGGACGTGGCGATTGCTGGAACTCGATCTTTATGAATCCTGCCGGAAGATTTTGACCGCACAAAAATCGGTAGTCTGAACACTTACGTGCCCGCGAGCAACAAGCGACTGCTTAACCGGCGGCAGCCATTTTCCCGCCAGCCCCGTGTTTTGCATTCCGGCAGGCTCAAAAATATTCTTCTTCAAGTATTCTTGAAACGCGCGGCCTGACGCCACCTCTACGATTGCCGCCAGCAGCATATACCCCGCGTTCGAATATTGATATTTTGTCCCCGGCTCGAACTGCAACGGTTTGGGCAGCACGCGCTTGAGCGCCTCATCGCGATTAATCTCTTCATAGTAAATTGACGGGTCGCCTTTGGGTGATAAGGGGGTGTCTCTGATTATGCCCGCGGTGTGGGACAAGAGGTGATGAATCGTAACCTGCGCTTTATCCGGCGGGACGTTCGGCAGGTGCTTGCCGAGCGTGTCTGTGACCTTCAGTTTGCCGTCCTGTTCGAGCTTTAAAATCGCAGCCGCAGTAAATTGTTTTGAAAGCGAGCCGATGTCAAACAGCGTCTCAGCCGTGTTGGGAACTCTCTCGATTCGATTGGCAAACCCATACCCTTTGCTAAGTATGGTCTTGCCGTCTTTTACGACGAGCATAGCGCCCGAATAACCGAAGCCGCTCAAGCGGGCCAGGAAGACATTGATCTTACTGCCAAGCTCGCCCGAAATGATAACGCCTCGGTTATCGATTTTCTCATCAGTTTTGATAGGCCGCGATAAGCCGGGGCTATAAGTCAATAACAGCGAGCAGAGCACCAGGAAATCAATCAGTCGTTTCATAGTGAAGTTCGCCCGCTGGGTGAAACGTCACGGTTCGCTCGCCGCACGCGCGAGTCTTCTTGCCGTAGACTTCCGTATAATTTCCCTGTAAGACGACGCAAAAATAGACCTGCTCGTGAAGGTGCTTCGAGATTTTAAGCTCCGGCGGGTAGACGTACTCGGTTAAGACAAACCCGCCCACCTCATCGCGTTTCAAAAGCTCGCCACAAAAGTGACCGCGCGGGAGTCTTACATCCATATCGTTAACCCACATGGCTACGCCGAGCGAGATTTACCCCTAAAGCCATTAAGACGCAGCAATCGGCAAAAGAGTTAACCGGGGCGATGCCAAATTGCATGGTCAAATTGTAAGCCCGGCATAAAACTATAGAAGCTATTGAATTGCGCCCCTTCGGGGCTTGTGAACGGCCTTTCTTAGAGCTTGCTTCTTTCAAAGACCTCTTCCGAGGTGAGCCCGTAGATCGGGGGCGACCCGACATCGAGCAGCGAAAGGTAAAGATATATCTGTCCCCGGTGGTGGATTTCATGCTCGACCATCGCGCGAAGCCACTTCCATACGGTGATCTCGACGCCGCCGGGCGTCACGCATCTCTTACGCAAATCTTCGTCCGTCAGACTGCCGAATATCTCCATAGACTCTTTGTGAAGGCGGTCGAAAAAAGCCAGCACGTCCGCATAACCGTCGGCCAGTTCTTTGCCGTGTCCGGGATAGCGGCTCGGCTTGAGCTGCGCGTTTTCTGCGTACATATATCTTTCTATGGTCGCCAGATGGCGGATCAAATCCGCGAAACTGAATTTACCCTCTTTATAAGTCCAATCGATCTTTTCAGGCGGGATGCAGTTTATGACTTTCACGGTTCGTTGTCTGACTCGCTCGAAATAGTCTAAGAAAGGGCCAATGCTATTTATTTCCATTTTGGACCTCTGGCATTTGCAAATAATTTTGTCACAGGGCGCGAAAGCGGCATCTAACGCTTGCTAAAGTATATCATACGGCTTGCGGCTCGACCGCGCTCGCATAAAAGACTTGCGACGCGCTTGAGGGCAAAGGACAATAGATATGTATATGCTGTTTACTTATCACAAGGTCGCGGCGCAATTATCCGAACCGATGGTTTCGGTGTTCGTGATAACAGGCGCGAGACTGATCGGCGCGCTGCTGTTACTGGCGATTCAATGGTACGTGCTTCGCGCTTTTTTGCGCATCATTAGCTCGCTTGAGCTTGAAAAGAGCAAAGCAAGAATTTTCAACATAGCGGCGATAGTCTTTATCGCGCTGATGAACGTGCCACTCGCGGCTTTTATCGTAGAGAGCGTAATCAATCCTCGCACGACGTTGTTATATTCTCCGCCGCCCGAGTACGAATCGTTGATGCGGCCTATGGCCTACACGTTTTTTGTCTGGACGCTGGGGTCTCTTCTTTTCACCGTTGCCTCGCCCATAGCTATGGGCGCGTTTGCCGCCGTACAGTTTTTCAGAAAGCGTCGCAGCACGGTTGACGGCAATACGACAGTGGAAGCCTTTGACCTTTCGCGCCGGCGCTTCTTGAAAACGGCGCTCCTGGCCGTAGCCTCGATGCCGTTCGCCGTCTCCGCTTATGGCGCAATCGCGGCCCGCTCGCGCAAAGTCGTCGAGCGAGTCGTTATTCCGATTCCGGGTCTACCGCCGCAGCTCGACGGGCTGACCATAGTGCAGATGAGCGACATACATTCGGGCCTCTTTATGACCGAAGCGCAAATGGACGAGCACGTCCGCCTTGCCAACGAGCTTGAGCCGGACATAGTTGCCCTGACAGGCGACTTTGTCGCGACCGGTAGAGAGCAGGTCACTCCTTTCATCAACGCCATCTCGAATCTTCGCGCAAAGCGTGGCGTGTTCGGCTGTCTGGGGAATCACGATTATAGCTCTATTGAAAAGCTCACACGCGGCTTTGATCAAAACGGGTTCAAGCTCCTCAGAAACCGTAACGAGATGATCGATGTAGACGGCGCAAAGCTCAACATCATCGGGGTTGATTACATCGGTCGAAGGTCGGGCTTAACAAGTCTCGGCGCAGCCATTAAAGGTATTCCTCTGGACGGCACCACCGTTTTGCTGGCGCACAGCCCGAATAATTTTGAAGAGGCGGCCGGGGCGGGAATTGATTTGACGCTATCGGGCCACACGCACGGCGGGCAGATCGCGCTCAGTTTCGCAGGCTTGATAATAGCTCCGGCGCGGCTTGCCACGATGTATCTTGCGGGGCTGTTTCGAATAGGCGATTCGCACATGTACGTCAATCGCGGGCTTGGGACTACGGGGCCGCCCATCAGGATCAACGCGCCGCCGGAGATCACGCACATAACGCTGAGACCAGAGTGATGACTGACGTTGCGCCGGATAAAAAAATAGAGCTGCTGGGGATGGCGTCCGACGAGATGCGGGCATTTTTTGAGTCGCTCGGAGAAAAACCCTACCGCGCGCGCCAGACCTTTGCTTCCGTCTACCGCCGCCGCATCACGGATTTTGACCGGATGACCGATTTGCCAAAGACGCTGCGCCGTCTGCTTGAAGAGCATGCAGTCGTAACTCACACAGAAATAGAAAACGTCTTTTTATCTTCGGACGGCACGCGGCGCTTTCTGTTGAAGCTTGAAGACGGGCGCGAAGTGGAGACAGTATTTATGCCCGAAGAGCGCCGCGACACGATCTGCATATCGAGCCAGGTGGGGTGCCCGCTCGCCTGCGATTTAAACGAAGTTTATGGGCCGGGCGCGGAACTGCCTCACGGGACCAACATAGCCGTGTTGGGAACTTTGTAACCCTGCTAAGAAAGCTGCAATTTCCGCTTATGTTAAGAATGGGTCTATTGCCTTGAGTATACTGATCGGAAGCAGCGCACGGTGGAGACATTGAGAGAGCAGATTAAGCGTCTGCTCCCTCTGCTCTACCCCTTAACACTCACAAGCTACGCATTGCCCACGAGTGACATTTGATATGGGGTAGAATTTGCCTGACCTTGTAGACTGACTTCATATCCGAGTTGAGCGGCTATAGGCGCAAGGACATTGGCATCAATCCATTCGATCACAGGCACACAAACTGCGTCGGCAAATCCGGTTAAAGCTTGATTCCGTTGGACAGAAATCTTGTAGTTTGGCGCTCCTTGCAAGCGGGCATATTCAATAGGAGACATCCAACGCATCTTGATCTTTCCATGATCTATCACAATCACAATTTGTTTTGCGCTCCCGCCTTTGGCCGTTCTTAAGCATCCCGCAAGCCCATCGAATCGTGTTTCAGCGCGGGTTCTACCTTCCCGGATTCTTCGGAAGATAGTTCCGACCCAGAGTTCGCCGGAAGTAATCATTCTATCAATCCGCTCAAGATGCAAAGCGCTTGTCATCTGGATATGCTTGCGAATGGCAACATCATCCCACCATTGCTGTTCATCATCCAAATCTATAACTGAGGCAAGATTATTTTGAACCAACGGCAGGGACGGTAAATCAAAGGCTATCCATCCTGTTTGTAGATCAACAACCCTCATAGCGTTCAAAAGTCGTTCCGGGCATAGTTTGGCGCGACTTTGCAATCGCGGCAGCCATCCAACCTGTGAATGCCTAAGAACACTTAAAGGAAATAGCTCTTCCAGTACGCCAATTATAAATAATCGCGGCCTGCTCTGTGGTGTGAAGTGCTTTGCATCTACTACGAACGCATCAAGAAAGAATCCCAGCTTAGAGGCAGACTGGCAAACCTCTCTGAAGTCTTTGCCTTCATTTCCCGTGAGAAGCCCTGTTACATTCTCAAGCATCAGAAGGGGGGGCATTCTACCTTGATTCTTAAGCCGTTGCATCACTTCTGTAAATCCATAGAATGTTGATGAGTGTTGGCCCGTAATGCCTTTCATATGCCCAGCTAGTGATAGGTCAATACAGGGAAATGAAGCTGTCGCTAACAATGCTGGTTCATTGATTCTCGAAAGAATTGAGTCTGTATTCCAGATGTCTTCCTGATGGTAATATGCTGATGCTTCGGGCATTTCATGCAGGTACATTTCCATTTTCTTTTCCGAAATGTCGTTTGCATAAACGCATCGCCAGCCTGTCTTTCTAAGCCCCATATGAACCAAACCAATTCCTGCGAAAAACTCTAAGAATCCCGGCTGCATTTTTCTTAGAAGCTCCTTTGAGTCAAAGTAAAACTGTAGTTGTGTCCATCTGGGGCATGGTAGTTATAACCCGTAGACATAAAACCCTCAATCGCACAATCTTTAATCTTGTGAAAAACCAGTTCAACCCTAAAGTAGCATTCGGAGAGCGGCTACGGCAACTGCGAAAAGAAGCGGGCCTTTCACAGGAAGGGCTTGCCCATGAAGCCGACCTTGATCGCAGTTACGTTGGCGCTGTCGAGCGGGGCGAAGTAAACATATCGCTAATCAACATATGCATCCTTGCTGAAGCGATTGGTGTGCCGCCGCACGAACTTTTGCTGTTCTCCAATTCCAGAAAAGTTAGGAAATTCAGGACGCGGAAAACATGAAAAAAACTCTTACAGACAAAGTTATGCAACACGTCCTGAAACAGGTTCGGGCAGATTCGAAAGAATTGAAATCTCTTCCTTACACTAGATGGTATGAGCGCGTCGAAACCAGTGTACGGTCTTTTGTGCCAGAATTGGTTTCTTTCGCGCCTGATTTAATGCAGGAAGTGAAACTCTCATTAAATAGCCCAAGAATTATTCGTGAGACTTGGGAAAAGATTGAAGGTGAACTGCCTGAGAAGCTCAAAGATCAGGCGTCTCTTCTCAGTTCAGAGCTTGTTCGCGAGTCGTACTTACTTACCGAGATTACTGGGGAGACAGTTTCTGCATTGATCTCAGATTTTTTATGCAGCGTTCGACCCGACATAGCAAAAAACAACAGGAGTACTTATCCTGATCTTTATTTCAAATGGTGTGATTATACCCTGCTTCCAAAGCGAACGAGAACAAATCCAAGCGGGCCTGCATTAAAAGGCGAAAAGCCAACATCTGTACCAGATGGCATAGAGATCAAGTCACAAAGAGGAAGATCGATTCGGGTCGATTGCCATCATCCGCATCAAGGTATGCATCTTGTGGTTACCTTTGACTTTGTTAAAGGTTGGTGGGATGTATACGATGTATTTATAGGTTACCTTTCCAAAGACGATTACAGAAGGGCGACGAGAAATACTACAGCAACAACTGAGAAGTTCTCATTTGGTCAGGCACCGTTTATTTCAGTCATAGACGCCTCTGTTAAAGGCGCAGAAATCTCAGCGGATGCTATGTAGCACAGTAGCTCAGTAGGCTGAGGTTAAACTCGATCATTGTTTTCGAGAAATTGCACAATGCGGTTTGACAATGTTATTTGATCCTTAAGCTCGCATTCCCAAATTACCAAAACGTCCCAACTAGCATCTCTCAGCTTTTGCCGGTTCTCTGAATCCCTTCGTTTATTACGCTCAAGTTTCGGCAACCAATAATCGCGTCGAGAACTGGGTATTCTATTTCCTCTTTTACAATCATGCTGATGCCAGAAGCATCCGTGAACAAAGATTACTTTTTTCCTACTTGAGAAAACCAAGTCGGGGCAGCCCGGAAGTTTGCTTGAATGAAGTCTATAGCGATAGCCCATTGAGTGAATAATGCGGCGAACGCTCATCTCCGTCTTTGAGCCTTTACTAGGCACCTGACGCATGACGGCGCTTCTTTCTTCTGGGGAAAAGGTGTCCATACAATCTATTGTACTGCCTTCAGCGGTAGAATACTGGCCTAACATAACCCTTTAGTGGGAAAATCAAAGTATGAGTTTTGAAGCCGCAACGAAAACAGAATTGTCAGGTTTGGCGCAAGACGAGATGCGGGCATTTTTTGAGTCGCTCGGAGAAAAACCCTACCGCGCGCGCCAGACCTTTGCTTCCGTCTACCGCCGCCGCATCACGGATTTTGACCGGATGACCGATTTGCCAAAGACGCTGCGCCGCCTGCTTGAAGAGCATGCAGTCGTAACTCACACAAAAATAGAAAACGTCTTTTTATCTTCGGACGGCACGCGGCGCTTTCTGTTGAAGCTTGAAGACGGGCGCGAAGTGGAGACAGTATTTATGCCCGAAGAGCGCCGCGACACGATCTGCATATCGAGCCAGGTGGGGTGCCCGCTCGCCTGCGATTTTTGCATGACCGGCGTGATCGGGTTGAAGCGCAATATGACAGTGGGCGAGATCGTCTCTCAGGTGGTGATCGTCTTAAACGAAGTTTATGGGCCGGGCGCGGAACTGCCTCACGGGACCAACATAGTTATGATGGGGATGGGCGAGCCGCTCTTGAACTATGACAACGTGATGAAAGCGATACGGTTGTTTGCCGATGAAGAAGGGCTTCAAATCGCGCCCCGTCGCGTGACTTTATCGACGGCGGGTATAGTGCCGCGCATCTACGACCTTGCCGGTGAAGAGGTGCGGCCCAGACTCGCTATATCGCTGACGGCCGCAAACGACGAGCTGCGCGACCGGTTGTTTCCGATCAATCGCAAATACCCGCTCCGAGAATTGATCGAGGCTTGCCGTCGGTTTCCGCTCGGCGAGCGCGAGCGGCTGACTTTCGAATACGTGATGCTTGCCGGTGTAAACGATAGCGACCGCGACGCGCGCGAGCTTACGAGATTGCTCTCAGCGGTCCGCGCTAAAGTCAATTTAATCCCTCACAACCCCGCGCCCGAGCTTCCTTACCAATCCTCCGCGATGGATCGTATACTGGCTTTCCAGCGGATATTGACCGAAGCAGGCTTGCCGTCATTCATACGCCGCCCGCGCGGCCCTGACATATCGGCAGCCTGCGGTCAGCTTGCCGCGCGCCACAAAGCCGGCGCATAAGATCGCCCGCGCCGTAATCGCATCAAGTCTTCCCAAAACCCTTTGCTCGTTCGCCTGCGGGACAAGATGTATCAGCCGGGGAATTCTGTTATCATTAATGCATTCATTGTCATGGATAGATGTGGACGAACATTTTTGGGATAGGTTTACCGCCTTGTTACACCAGGGTCCAGAATATGCCAAGATCGGATCGCTCACTCCAGCCAAAAACAAGTAGATCGCGCCGCAAAGAGAACCGAAGTCTCAAAGCCGACTCAAGAGACGGTTCGCCAAAGCGGCGAGTCGTTTCGCCTGCTGGTCGAGTCGGTGAGGGATTACGCCATCTTTATACTCGATCAGCAAGGATACATCTCCACCTGGAATTTAGGGGCAGAAAATATCAAGGGCTACAAGGCCGATGAAATCATCGGGAAACATTTCTCGATCTTCTACCCTGAAGAAGACCTCAAGTGGGACAAGCCCGGCTATGAGTTGAAAGTCGCCACAGACGTAGGGCGATTTGAAGATGAAGGATGGCGCATCCGCAAAGACGGCACGAGGTTCTGGGCCAACGTCGTCATCACCGCGTTGAGAGACAAGGATGGAACTTTGCGCGGCTTCGGCAAAGTTACACGCGATTTGACCGAACGCAAGAAGGGCGAAGATATCCTGAGGGAGAGTGAGGAGCGATTCCGGTTGTTGATCGAGGAAGTCAGGGACTACGCGATCTTTATGCTTGACCCGGAGGGGTACGTCCAAAGCTGGAATAAGGGGGCGGAAGCGATCAAGGGCTACAAGGCCGATGAAATCATCGGCAAGCATTTTTCGATGTTCTATCCTGAAGACGAAATACAACGGGATAAGCCCGGGTTTGAGTTAAAGGTGGCGGCAGAAGTGGGGCGATTTGAAGACGAGGGGTGGCGCATCCGCAAAGACGGCACGAGGTTCTGGGCCAACGTCGTCATCACCGCGTTGAGAGACAAGGATGGGATTTTGCGCGGCTTCGGCAAAGTTACACGCGATTTGACCGAGCGCAAAAAGGCAGAAGAGCAACGTCTACAACTCGCCCGCGAGCAAGTCGCGCGTTCCGAAGCAGAAGCCGCCAGCCGCGCTAAGGACGAATTTCTGGCGACCATCTCTCATGAACTTCGCACGCCCCTGAATGCGATACTTGGCTGGGGGCGAATGCTCCGCAAAAGCAGGCTGAATGAAGAAAATTTTGCTCGCGGACTGGACACCATCGAGCGCAACGCGAAGTTACAGGCGCAGCTCATCGAAGATTTGCTCGATGTGTCTCGTATCATTTCCGGCAAGCTCCGCCTGACAGTGATGCCGATTGAACTTTCCCCGATCATCGATGCTGCGGTCAACTCGCTTCGGCCAGCAGCCGACGCTAAGGATATTCGGCTGCAAGTATTGCTTGATTCACACGCGGGCTTGATCTCCGGTGACCCTGATCGCCTGCAACAGGTCGTCTGGAATCTGCTTTCCAACGCGGTGAAGTTCACCGAGAAACATGGCCGCATACAGCTAAGGTTGCAGCGCATTAACTCTCATGTCGAGATCACGATAAGCGATAACGGCAGAGGCATATCGCCGGAGTTTCTGCCGTATGTATTTGATCGCTTCCGCCAGGCCGATAGCTCTATCAGCCGTATGCACGGCGGGCTGGGGCTGGGGCTTGCAATCGTGCGCCACCTTGTAGAACTGCACGGCGGCAGCGTACAGGCGCAAAGCCCCGGCGAGGGGCAGGGGGCAACCTTTACGGTGCAATTGCCGATGCTTATCGCTCACGGTTCGGGCCGCTTCGCCCTGGATGCTGATGAAATGAATCCGTCCGGCGTCAGGCAGCAGGAAGGGATCAACCCCTCCCCCTCGCTTGAAGGATTGAACATCCTCGTTGTTGATGATGAAGCCGACGCGCGGAATTTATTGACGGCCATTCTTGAAGAACGCAAAGCGCAGGTTACGACCGTTGCGAGTCCCGCCGAGGCGTATGAGACGCTTGAGTGGCTAAGACCGGATGTGATCATCAGCGACATCGGAATGCCCGGTGAGGACGGATATTCGTTCATACGCAACGTGAGGATGAGAGAGGCGCAAGAGCGACAAGGGTGGAAGCCGGCGATTGCGCTGACGGCGCACGCGCGAGTAGAAGATCGCCTGCGGGCGCTTTCCGCCGGCTACCAGACGCACGTGGCAAAGCCTGTTGAGCCGGCTGAATTGGTGGCCGTGATCGCCAGCCTTGTACGTCCACTCAATTGAAGTAGCTCTTATTGAAGTAGCTCTTCATGCTACTTGCCAATATGAATCTTCTTGCTCCGGGGTTAAAGAGCATTCACCAATCTGTGGTAGATTCTCACTTCGAACAGGTGAGCGATAGCAAGGTCATCTTAACCGAAGAGTTGAGCCGCATCAGGTATGATCTGGAATTGTTCCTGATGGGCGGAGGGTTTGACCTTTACGAAGATGAGCGATTTATTGCTGCGGTTCAGCCCGGGCGGGTGGCGGTCGATCTCTCCTACGGGAAAATTATACTTTCGTGCTGGGGCACGGATTGGTCGCGGGCGTGGCGCATCACAAGCCGAGAAGCGGCGGCGGATGGTCTGCGCTTGCGATGCGCGAAACAGATGGGCCGCAGCAGTTGTCTTTTAAAGCTGACGCGCGGCAAGCCTCAAAGCAATCCGGCCATCTCGCGCGGCGATTTTGCCCGACGGCTCGCAATGATGATCGAATCGAACTTTGCGGGCTATCGAGTCGAGCGCGCGGTCGCGGCGCGCGATGATACGCGCCATCTTACAGGCGTTCACGCGCGGCTTATAATCAAGCACCGGGGCAAGACCATAGCCGCCGTAGGCTGCGACCGGGGCGAAACACAAGCCGCTGTTGATGCCTTGCTCACGACCGGGCTTACCTGGCTTGACCGGCTGCGGAAAAAACACCCGATTGTAGGCCGGCTGATTATATTCGCGCCTCGCGGACGGGCGACGACCCTTGCAACCAGATTGACCTGCGTGCAAATTGCGGGCGCGACCCTTTCGCTTGCCGAGGTGGATGACGCGAGCGGGCGAATCGAACAGGTGTCGGCCTTCGATCAGGGAGATCTCGCCGATAACTTGAAACGTGCCGTGTGGCCGCGCAATCAAAATATCCCGCCGGACATTTCAGGGTTGATCGACCCGATCTTAAATCTTGCCGCCGCCGATATCGACACAGACCGGAAAGGGAACTGGATCACGCTCTCTATTCGCGGCCTTGAGTTCGCGCGAGTCTCTATAAAAGATCGCCGCGTCGAGTTCGGCATTGAAACGCCGAGAAAAAGATTGGACGACTCCAACCGCCGAGAGCTGCAAAAATTGGTACGCGCGTGTGTGTCTGCGCGAAGTGATGATTCAGACCTCAGGAATGACCCGTTGTATCGCTCTCAACCGGAGCGGTGGCTGGAAACCATAATTCGCCGGGACGTGACCTGCGTCGATCCCACGCTCGACCCGCGTTACGCTTACTCACAGGTTCCCGCTTATCGCGGCGAGCACCGCAGCTTTATCGATCTACTTACGACCACGCGCGAAGGGCGACTGGTGGTTATGGAATTGAAAGTAGCTGAGGACGCCGAGTTTGTTTTTCAAGGAGTTGATTACTGGCTGCGCGTTGAATGGCATCGTCGGCGCGGCGATTTCGAGCGGCGCGGCTATTTCAAAGGATTGAAGATAGCCGACAGCGCGCCGTTGCTCTATCTGGTTGCGCCGCTGATGCGCTTTCACGCCACAACCCGTAATGTTGCCCGCGCCATTTCAGACCGCGTGCCTGTATACCGCATAGGAATAAATGAAGACTGGCGCGGCGGGGTGCGAGTCCTTTTGACCGAAAGGTTGAACTGAGAGCCTGGGATTAAGATACCTGGCTCCACCGCTGCCGCAAACGTGCGGCAGCGGTGGAGCCACAATATTAGCCTTTGATATATCTTACTGCTCTGTGAGGAACACGTTTGGTGCGCCCGGAACAGTATTCCCGGCAAACCTGTTGTTCTGGAACGTAGCCACGGTCGTCCCCGCCGCCACGTTGATGCCCGTCCCGTTGTTATATAGGCTTGATCTTGATAGGCGTATCGTAGCAGTGCCGCTGAATCCGGACACGCCCGTAACGTTGTTGCTGATTATCGTGTTCTCGACGTTTATTGTAGAAGTGTTTTCGGCCACTATCCCTATACTCGTGTTTTGCGATGCAACGGAGTTGCTGATCGTCACGTGGCCCGAAAATGCATCTAGCCCGAACTGATTAGACTGCAACCTCACGTTGTCGAGCGAGGCAGTGGCTGTGCCGGTGGAGGTCTGTATTTTTATACCGGCTATGTTGCAGTTATTGATGTAAGTGTCTTTCACCGTCAGGTTGCCGCTGTTTGCTCCGAGGTTCATTTCGATGCCGTTGCTTGTGAAACCCTGGATGGTGACGTTCTCGACGTGAACCGTCTTGCCTGCCAGATAACGTATGCCGTTTAACCCGTTGCCCGTGCCCTGGATCGATATGTTGCGAAGCCTTATCGTGTCGTTTACGCCTGCGTTGATAATGATGCCGTTGATTAATGAGGCAGTAATCGAGCCGCCAATGCCGCCGCCGTCAATCGTGATAGATTTGGTGATAGTAACAGCGCCGAAACCGGCGGGGTCGAGGACGGAGATTTCGCCGCCCGCTGCGGTCTTAGAGATAGCGCCCGCGAAGGTCTTGCAGGGGGCGGTGCGGCTGCAAGGATTGACGTCGTCGCCAACGCCTGATACCCACGTTCGCGTTGCCTGCGCTTGCGCCAGGGTTGTGATCATAAGTGTGAAAAATAGAACTGCCATTGTGTTGAAAACGAAACGAAGCTTATTCATGGTAAATTCTCCTTTAAGGTTGTTTTTTCTCATCATAGAATCGGCCTTATCGGCGCCGTCAGTTCTGGTCATTATTTTCTTCCGTGTCATGCGATCTACATATTCAAAAAACTGCCAACATTTATATGCGGCGATTTACAGATATATGTGACGCACAAAATAAACCGACTTGCTCTTTATCTGTCGGCCCGAATGCGCCTGTCATCTGTCAGGGAGTTTACGGATTGCCGGATCAGAAGTCTTTAAGACTATCTAAAAGAGTTCTAAAGAAGTTTTAAAGGCGGCGTAACTGGTTGTAATAAAGGTGATATGTTATACAGTTGATTGCAACGCCCGGTAAAAAGCTTTCTCTATTATTAAGACTCATATCTCTCTTTCGAATAATTTATACGTTGTATTGAAGCGTCCACAGACCTAATAGACGCAATTGCGCGCCGACACTTTGCAAAGAATTTTTTTAGCGTCTATTAGTTTGTGGTTTCAGCCGAGGGGAGGCCCGGCTAGTTTGCGTCCGAGGTTTTTATCGCCGCCAGGACCTGTTTAAAGAAGTCGTTCCCGTTGGTTTTATGCCAGCGCCATACGATTACCAGGTCGTGTTCGGGGTCTATCCAGACCGTGTTCGAGCCGTAGCCGAGGGCTGCGAAGCTTCCAGCCGGGGCGTCGGGCCACTGTTTGCGTTCGGTATTGAGCCACCAGAGATAACCGTAATCAGGCCCTACCGCAGACGGGGTAGTAGCCTCCTTGACCCATTTTTCGGACAGTATCTGCCGGTTGCCCCATCTGCCTTTGCGCAAAAACAGGTAGCCGAACCGCGCCAGGTCGCGCGCGCTGATCCACAAACCGCCGCCCCACCTTGTTCCCCCGCTCACGGATTTCATTACCTTGTCATCGATTATCACGTCTGAATTTACGTAGCCGTGATACTGCCATGTCGCCGATGCGCCTATGGGGTCCATCACTTCGTCTTTGAGCACCTGGGGGAGCGGCTTTCGCCAGACGCGGAGCAGTGACAGGGAGAAGCGGTTGATTCTCACATCATTGTATTCATAAAAAGCGCCGGGCTCTTGGAGCGCGCGCGGGCGGCGAGCGCCGCGCCCGAACTCTTTTTCGCCCAAAAAATCATGCGGTTTACCCCACATCACGCCTTCCCATTCGCTTGTCTGCCGGGCGTGATGTTGCCAGGTGATCTTCGAGTTGTGCGCAGACGAATAACCGCCGTCCGTGATGTAGCTGCTTACGGGGTCTTTGATGTTCTTGATAAATCCGCGATCAATCGCCAGGCCGAGCACGGTGGAGAGAAAACTTTTTGCAACGCTGTAGGTCGGGTCCACCCGGTCGGTGTCCCCGTACTCGGCGACGATGTAGCCGTGACGCACAATGATCAAGCTCGACTCGCCGCGCTCTTTCGGCAGCGGGCCGAGGATGGCCCCGAACGTCTCGACCTGTGTGGAAAAATCTCGCGGCACTGCCGAGCCTTGAGTCTTTGCGAAAGCTAAGGCGTTTTCAAGCATCTGGGCGTCAAAGCCTGCTTCGGCGGGCGCTTTGTGCTGCCAATCACTGGGCGGAGGGTAATAGACGGCCTCTTTCGGATTCTGAGCGCGGCGCTTTTTAGGAGCCTGACCGGCTACGGCGGCAACGCTTGAAGACTGAAGCGCGAGCAGCACAATCGCAATGATGATCCGTTTCATACGCTCCTCTTTCCCTGCCTGAAAATCGCAGCCCGGTTTGGCATTGAATCGCCGGTCGTTAACCGCCATTTTAGCCGAGCGATGCGAGCAGTTCTTCGGGGTGTGTGGCCGCGCTGACCTTGCCGATGGCCTGAGCTATGCGGCCATCGGGGCCGATGACGTAAGAGATTCGTCGCGCGTAAGCGGCGGTCGGCTCGTCGCAAGCCCCGTAAGCCATGCCTATGGCACGGTCCGTGTCGCACAGCAGTCGGAATGGGAAATTGAATTTCTCGGCAAAGGCGCGGTTCTCTTCTTCGGTGTCAAAACTGACGCCAAGCACTTCGACGTTCTTATCGGCGTATTGTTGGGCTCGATCCCGGAACGCGCAGCCTTCCGCAGTGCAGCCCGGCGTGTCGGCCTTCGGATAAAACCAGAGCACGACCGTGCGCCCTCGCAAGTCGCTGAGCCGCACGTCTTCGCCCGTGTGCGCCCTCGCGGTAAAGTCCGGCGCGGTATCTCCAACGTTTAGCATGACGATCCTCCACTTTTTTTCAGAATTTTGATCTGTCAGGGTATAATCCCGGCAGTGATTCTACTTGCTCGGCTGGTTGATTGCCAGCCTCGGCGAGCAGAGGATTTTCAGACCCCGAGGGTGCGAGTTGCGTCAAATGATCTGTAGAACCCATATTTGAGAAGGAGACGAACATGCGAAAGCACTTTGCAAGACCAATCATAGGATTGGCGGCCTGCTGTTTGATGTTGGCTATGGTTGTACCGGGACTGTCGAATTATCAGGGGCGTTATAAGGGGCGAGCATACACAAAGGCAGACGTGGACAGGATCATCAAGCGTGTCGAAGAGCGGAGCGATGAGTTTAAGAAGATGTTCGACAACTCGCTCGACAATAGCCGTCTGGACGGGACAAAAACCGAAGACCGCTTGAACGAGCGGGTTAAGGATTTCGAGAAAGAGCTGGACGAATTGCGGGACGACTTTGACCGTAAGGACTCGTGGCGAGAGACCAGGTCGCACGTCGAAGACGTGATGCGCGAAGCCGAAGGCGTAAACACCGTGATGAAGACTCGCCGTCTGCACAACAGGGTTGAAGCTAGCTGGGTCGTGCTGCGGGGCGAGTTGAACAAACTGGCAGGCATTTACAATCTTCCGCGATTAAGGGCTTAACCACACGCAGGGTGAGTTACTAGAATCGGCAAGACCGATGTAAAACGCAAAGAACGCAAAGAGGCCGCAAAGTGCGCAAAGAGTTTTTGCGAGCTTTGCGGCGCTTGGCGTTCTTTGCGTAAAAATAACGGCATCTGCTTTTCTAGTGACGGCTCTGGCTCAGGCAAAAATGTCTTAACAGATCAACTCAAGAAATCCTTTATTGCCCTCACAAACTCGTCCTCTTTTTCAAACATCATCATATGGCCGCATTCTTTTATTATCACTACCCGCGCGTCTTTGAGGTGGCTCGCCCACGCTTCGGCGTAAGCGGTAGGGATAAGCTTGTCGTCGTCGCCCCAGATAATGAGCGTAGGCGATTTTATGCGGCGCAGGCGACCGGCGAGCTTGGGGTTATGGCCCGGCGGGTTCCAGGCCAGCCGCGCCGTCGCCGCCATAGCTTTGTAGGCTTCGACCACCTGCTCTTCCGCCGCTTCCGCCGGAATCAGCAACTGAGCGAGCGCAGCCGTCGGATCATGAAACAAGACGGCTCGAAGCTTTTCGGGCCGCCTGATGAGCGCGAACATATCCGTCATCGGATGCTCGTCTAACCACAACCCCGCGGGCGCGCCAAGCGCCAGCCGTTTCACGCGATCAGGATAGCGCGTCGCAAGCTCTGCTGCGATCCAGGCGCCGAGCGATACTCCGGCAATGTTGACCGTTGCGAGCGACAAGGCGTCGAGCATATCTATGTAATGGAAGATCATGTCTTCCATCGAATCTATGTCGTCAAGTCCCTCGGACGCGGCAAACCCCGGATGCGCCGGAGCGATGACGTGAAAGCTTTCGGCCAGCTTTTGATGAAACGGCAGCCAGAGATTTTCGCCGTATGCCGAATGGAGATAGACCAGAGGCTCGCCTTCGCCGCCTTCCATGATCTGGACCTTACGCCCGTCGAGGTCTATAGAGCGCGTGTGCTGCTGCGTCTTTTCATACCACTTGACTTTAAGGCCGTACTGTATCGTCTTGAGCTTGTCGAACATAAGGCATTACCTCTTCCGCGAACAGCTTCATGCTGCGGCGCGTCTGCTCGTGTGTTAGCGACCCGATCTGGCACCCGGTCAGGATGTTTCCGACTCCGAGCTGTTTTTGATAGTAGGCCAGCTTTTCGCGAACGGTCGCGGGGCTTCCGACTATCGCATAGGCTCCGCGCTCGATCTCGTCCCAGGTGTTGACGGAGAGCAGGAACTTGCCCTGGTTTTTGATGATCGACAGCGCGGACTTTACCGATGTGTAGCCGGGCGGCGCGGTGTCTATCCCTAAGAGCAGTTTCTTTGCGAAATACCAGAGGCTCGGCTCGAACTCTTTTCGGGCTTGCTCATCGGTTTCGGCAACGTAGACCGGGATGGCCCAGCCCATCTGCTCAGGGTCGGGCGTGTAGCCTTCGCGTGCGCAGGCGTCGCGGAACATATCGAACGTGCGTTTGAATACGTCTATGTGAAAGTACGGAATTCCCATGTACGCATAGCGCCGTTGTGCTACGAACTCCATGGTCTCAAGCGAGCCGACGCCGGGGACCCAGATGGGCGGGTGCGGCTGCTGCACGGGGCGCGGCCAGGGGTTGACGTAATTAAGCTTGTAGTGCTTTGAAAAAAATCGGAACGGCCCCGGCTCGGTCCACGCGCGAATGATGAGGTCGTGCGCCTCGCGATACATCTCTCGCGCATAGGTAGGGTTGACGCCGTAAGAGAAATACTCAGGCCCGCCGCCAACGACAAAGCCTGCGATCAGACGCCCGCCCGATATGCAATTGATCATGGCGAACTCTTCGGCCACGCGCGTAGGCGGGTTATAAAGCGGCAGCGCATTTCCTATGACGGCGATCAGCGCGCGGGTAGTCTGGCGCGCGAGTATCGCGCCCATCAGGTTAGGCGAAGGCATCAACCCGTAAGCGTTCTGGTGATGCTCGTTGACGCAAAGGCCGTCGAACCCTATCTGTTCGGCGTACAAGAGCGTGTCGAGATAGTCGTTATAAAGGCGGCTCCCTTTTTCGGGATCAAAAAGCGTATTCGGGCACCATATCCAGGCTGAGTCATAATGATCTTCGAAATCATCGGGCAGGTAAGGCCAGGACATGAGGTGAAAGAAGAAGAACTTCATCGCGCGAGCCTCCGTGAGTATCTATTTATCGCGGGCGATGATATACCAACGGGCGGGAAACTTGAAAGGCCGGCAGGGCTTACGGTATACTTTTCGGGTTCGAATTTAAGGAGAAGTCGCCTAGTGGCTGAGGGCGGCGGTTTGCTAAACCGCTATAGGCTGTAAAGGCCTATCGAGGGTTCGAATCCCTCCTTCTCCGCCATTTTTTTACTTCAAATAAAAAGGGCAATCTTCTAACAAGGGTTGCCCTTTTGTTATTTCATCATTTCGTTGATTCTACCTCCCTCGCTTCAGGGCAGTGTTTAACAAAATCGGCCAATAAATAGCAGGAACCGCCAAAAGAACCCTGTTGCTTTCGGAGTTGTTTGATAATAAGGTTCGACCTGGACATGGAACTGTAAGCGGATTGTAAGCAGTAACCCCCAGCTTGATGAAAAGCCATATGGCATTGATTTGGGAGAAGATATACTCTGTTGAGATCTGTTTTAGCTGAAAAACGAAGATCATAGTAATAGTGGATGAAGACAGCATCAATCACGTTTTTGCACCAATGGTATTGAAGGAGCCGACCATAGTGCTCCATTAAATTGCTTCCCCACAGCATCCTCATTCTTATGCCTTATTCAGTCAGTAAGGCGCAGTGCGTATTTGAATTCTGCTCGCAGAAAACTTTAGGAGGAATCATGCGAGAATTAATCGCCGCGATAATTCTAATATCTTGCTGCACTTCACTACTTGCACAAACGCGAGAATTTCCCGCCAATAAAGTATTAGCTAAACAGTCTCAATCGCAGGCTCGGCAGCCAAGCCGGCCCGTGAGCATAATCGGGCGCGTGGTTGATGCTAAAACAGGTGAGCCTATCTCAAAGGTCAAGGTTATCGTGGTAGGGTCACAGCAGAGCACAACGACGAATGAGAACGGCAATTTTACGCTTCAGAATCTTGAGCCGGGCGAGATAGAGCTATACGTCACGACTGTTGGCTACGGGCTTGTAAAAAGGGAAGTGCTCCTTAAAGAAGGAGAAGACGCAAGGCTGGCGATAGCGCTCAACCAGGAAGCCGCCCCTTTGATTGGGCAAGTCACCATCACCGCAGGCCCATACGACCTGCTCGAAACCAGTGCGGCATCCGAGCAAAAGCTCAGTAAGACGGAGCTTCAACCGCTGTCGACCGTGCTGCTGGGCGATCCTTTGCGGGCGGCCCAGGCGCTGCCCGGCGTCTCTACCAACGATGATTTCCGCAGCGAGTTAGTGTTGCGCGGCGCAGGCTTTAATCAGATAGCACTCTACATCGACGGTGTTCTCACAGATAACTTCGTACACACTGTGCAGAATAACTTTTTGGACACGGGGTCGATTTCTATAGTTAATGCGGACACCATCGGCTCAGTATCTTTATTGAGCGGAGCGCCCCCGGCGAAATATGGAGATGGCACAGCGGGCGTGCTAAATCTTGAGACCAGAGAAGGCAACCGGGTGAAGCCATCAGGCCGCATCCTGACGAGCCTGAGCAATACTTCCGGAATATTCGATGGGCCTCTGGGAAAAGGCGCAGGATCATGGCTGCTGGCCGCTCGCAAAAGCTATCTGGGTTATCTGACACGAAGGATAAACGACGCGAACAACAATACGGACAATCCTCCAATACTAGACTTCAGTGACATTCAGGGTAAATCGGTCTACGACCTCTCATCTCGTCATCAGATAGGCTTTACTGCCATATTCGGCACGTTCGACTATGACCGCAACCGCCCCCCGGCCCTCCTGGCCCTAAATAGGGTTTTGGAAGGCGACTCGCGAAACTTGTTCATCAACGGTCATTGGAGGTACACGCCGCACTCCCAGTTTATTGCCGATACCCGTCTGTTCGGGTTGCGCACAACCTTTACGAACACTAACAGAGATGGCCTTGTACTCGATGATGGCACGCGCTCGCAGGTAGGTGTTCGCAGCGACTTCAGGTTTATTGCAAAGAAATCACACAACATCGAAGCAGGGCTGTACGTGCGCTCGCGCATGGCAGAGAGATTCAGCGAGCGTTTTCAATTTCTGCCGTCACTGCCGTCGGTTCAGACGGCTTTTAACGAGCGCGGGACCGAGCAAAGCTATTACATACAAGACACCTGGAGCAGCGAGCGGCTGGGAATTTCTTTGACTGGAGGAGGCAGAGCCGAGCGCTACGGCCTGACGGACGAGACGCGGTTTTCACCCCGCGCTTCGTTCGGACTTGTGGTGGCGAACAGATGGAAAGTCCGCCTGGGGGCCGGCAGATACTATCAGTTTCCCGATTTCGAAGAATTGTTCGGACAGCTTGGCAATTCAAACCTCCGTGCCGCCCGCTCTACGCACTATAACGCCAGTGTCGAACGAAACTTTGGCAGCCGTCTTCGCGCGCTGGCCGAAGTTTATTATAGAGAGGATTCAAATCTGCTTTTCAGCCTCTCAGACCCTCGCACAGTAAACGGCGTCATTACATTGACTGAATTCCCGTTTAGCAACTCGCTCGAAGGCAAATCACGTGGAATCGAGTTGACGCTGCAAAGGCGTAGCGCAAATGGCCTGACCGGATGGGTCTCTTACGCTTATTCAAGAAATCGCCAGAACGACCGGGCGAGTGGTCTCAGCTTTTATGGCGATTTCGACCAGCGCCACACGGTCAATGCCTTTGCGAGCTACCGCTTCACAGAGAGTGTCAACCTTAGCGGCCAGTGGCGCTACGGCAGCGGCACACCTATACTCGGTTTCTTCCGGCGGAGCGGGCCGGATCTGTTCCTGGCCAGCGAGCGCAATCTGCTCAGGCTTCCAGCATATAGCCGGGTCGATATGCGAGTTAACAAGGCATTCCTGTTTAAGAAGTGGAAGCTTACTCTTTATGGCGAAGTCTTGAATGTGCTTAACCGCGAAAACTTGCGCTTTGCCGGTTTTGATGCAATCGGGCCAGGAGGGCAGGTCTTTGGCAGTTTAGATAATCAGCTCCCAATATTACCTTCGGCTGGAATAGCCATAGAGTTTTAAGCCTGTGCCGGAACTATTCTTCGATTGATTACAGATCGGGCATTTACTGAAGCGCATAGATCTCCTATGCGCTATTTATCTTTCGGTTCGAATTCGATAGCTATAGCCCAATCCTTCCGAGCAGTGCGATGAACCGCGGTTCCGAGCGAAGGCTGTCGAGTTTTGGCTCGACTTTAATTCCGATCATTCTCAATGAGCGGTCATAACAAGACTCTTCCAGATATTCGAGGGCTTTTTCCTTATCGCCAAGGCCAAGATGAATGATTGCCAGATCATAGGTTGCGACGTACCGCTTCTTCAAAAACTCATTGAACCTGTCAATTACCTTTTGTGCCAAATCTTTCCTGCCGGAAACCGCGTATACATGCCCGAGCGCGCCCATCGCCTGCGGGTTCTCTCCTAGAATGGATATGATCTTCTGAAATTCCGCAATGGCCTCCTCATACATCCCCTTTTGCTCATAAGCTTGCCCGAGGCGGAGATGAACCGGGAGGAAGGAAGGCTCTATTTCCAGTATCTTCTGATATTGCTCTATGGCCAGGTCATACTGGCGCTCGAAGTAAAATCCCCTCCCTATCTTTAGGCCGATAAGGAGCATGAGCGGATCAAGTTCTTGAGCCAGCTTAAACTCGGCCAGCGATTTATCCAACTGCCCCAGAGTTCGTAAATTTAGGGCATACCAAAAATGAGCCATCGGATTATTCGGACTGAGTTCGATGGCTCGCTTGTACTCTTTTTCGGCGACTAGCCAATCCCAATCCATAAAGTATCTGACGATGCCAAGTGCTATGTGAGCTTCAGCCAGCATATTATCAAGCTCCAGAGCCTTCATCGCAGCTGTTTTTGCCTTGGACATAGCTTCTTTGGGCGGCCCGATCAGTGATGGAATATTCTCGGCCAACTCAGCATAAGCCAGCCCAAGATCGGGGTCCAGAGGGTAGCCCCCCAGAGCATAACATTCGGCCAGCCCGGCGTAGCCCAGCGCTAATTTTGGGTCTTTAGCGATTGCCTGCCCATAGTACTCAATACCTTTTTTAAGATCCTCTATTGTTTGCTTGTTCTGGTAATAGCGGCCCTTGAGATAAAGCTGATAAGCTTCGACGTTTTCGATATTGGGTTTGGCCAGCCGCTTCTGATCTTCGTCAGTCAGCCTCAGCCGCAGCTTCTCTGATATTTCCAGCGAGATTTCTTCCTGCACCACAAAGATGTTCGTCAAATCGAAATTGTATTCCCCGCCCCAAATTTGCCACCCTCCCGTTACGTCGATCAGTTCGGTCCTGATGATCATGCGATTGCCGATCTGTAGGACTCCGCCTATAAGCACTGCCTGTACTCGTAAATGGCGACCCACCTCTTGAGGATTAAACTCCTTACGCTTGTAATGAGATACTGCGCTGTGCGCCACCACTCGAAGCTGTCTCAGTCTTGAGAGATTATTGATTATGCTGTGAGTGATGCCGTCGCTGAGGTATTCAGCATCCGAATCGTCTGTCGCATTCTCAAGCGGCAGGATGGCAAGAGAGCTGATCGTTTCGTTTTGCAGATAGGTTGTCGCCTCCGTGGAGAGGCGAGGTGTGGAAGGATATTGCGTTGCCGTATCAGCGCTCTCGACCTGCCTGACCTTAACGTCTGCGGCAAAGCGATAGCCGCTGCCCGGAATAGTCTCGATATACTCATATTCGCCAAGCGCTTTCCTCAGGGCAGAAATATTGACGGTGATATTATTTTCTTCGACAAACCTGTCCGGCCAGACCTCACTCATCAACCGCTGCTTTTCGACGAGGCGTCCGCTATTTTCGACAAGTATAGTTAATATCGCAAAGGCTTTTCTTGCTAACACCACAGGTTTGCCGTCCCGAAGCAATGTCAGCTCGGATGGGATCAAGACGAATGACCCAAACTCATATGTCTTACGTCGTTGCCCACTCATATGATTTATACCGTCACCCGCTAATAATATAATTAGGAATTTCTTATCAAAAATCTATCAAGCCCTTAAGGATTTATTAATATCCCCCATCGTATTACTATTAGCGTAACTAGAGTTATAAGCCTGAGGTGGCCTTATTCTAATCATAAACTCAGGTTGCTGCAATCAAAATAGCACTTTTGTTAGTGTCAAAAATAACAGATCGTCGCCTTGAAGACGCATGGCGACGATATAAAGGTGAGGAGAATGGACGAAAGGGTTAAAACGGCCGTCCTTATTATATCGGATTCCTTTCACCGCGAGCTGTCGCTTGATGATTTAGCTCAAGTAGTAAATCTCTCCACCTGGCACTTATCTCATCTGTTCAAGATCGAGATCGGCGAGCCTCCCATCCAGTATCTCAAGCGGATTAGGATGCAGAGGGCGAAAGAGCTTCTTGAGACTACATTCCTGAGCGTGAAAGAGATTTCAGGCAAGGTGGGATTGATGGACGAGAGTCATTTCGTGCGAAACTTCAAGAAAGAATTTGGCCGATCCCCATCAAAACACAGAGCCTATTACCTGGCTGCGCAGTCAAGTTGAATATTGCGCACTACTTAACAAAATCGGCCAATAAATAGCAGAAACGGCCAAAGGAACCTGATTGCTTTCGGGGCTGTTTGACAGTAAGGTTCGATACTGGCCCGTTAACTGTAAACGGGTTGTAAGCAGTAAATTACAGCCTAACAAACAGCGGCACTGCGTAATGAGAATCGCCTATGCGACATGCGGTAGCTGCGTCGAAATATGAAGGCCCAGTATGAGTCAAGTAATAAGCGAGCTTCCCCATTGGTATGTGATTCACACCCACCCAAAACAGGAATATCGAGCTGATCGAAATCTGCGGGCGTGGCGGGTCGAAACGTTCGCCCCCAAATGCAGGGAACGCAGATACAATCGGTTTACTGGGAGACCGGATTATTTCACCGGCTACTTATTCCCGCGCTACATCTTTGCTCGGTTCCGAATCAGCGATTTGCTTGCCAAAGTTCGCCTCACCAGAGGCGTTCACGCCGTGGTTACCTTTGGCGATCTACCCACCCCGCTCGACGATGAGATTATCGATTTCATGAAATCTCGTTGTAATGAAAATGGTCTCGTGAGGCTCCCAAGTGAACTCAGGACCGGCGATGAGGTGGTAATAGAATCGGGCCTGTTCACAGGCTTCACAGGGATATTCGAGCAAGAGATGAAAGATTCTGACCGGGTGATGATACTCCTCAAGGCTGTAAGCTACCAGACGCATGTAGTGGTCAGCAGGCAATTAGTTAAAAAGGCTGGCGAGTCGGATGCCGCTTTTGATCTTTACGGTTCGGAGAACCTGCGCCGCCTAAGGACACCGCATTGAAACATCGCCACTCGAAGTTAAAGAGAAAGGCTTAAAGAAATGATTACGACGGAAGCTTGGGTGATTTACCAGGGCCCTGATGATGGCGACAGGTCGGGGCCGGGTGATCTCAGGAAAGAGGCTTACTCGTTCCCTGAGATCACAGAGGAGGAAGTACTGGCAGAGCCGATCTATGGGTGCTGGGAATCCAACATGACGCATGCCATTGAGAGACCCCGTCAATGTTTGCCGCCAGCGCGGCGAGCCAAAGATCGTCGTGGGCAATGCAGGTGTAGTACGCATACTCAAGACAGGCTCATCGGTCACTAATGTCCGGGAAGGAGAACCTCTGTCTCTTTGCGGCAGTCGGCACCACAGATAAATTTGGGTATCTGATTAAAGTTGTGGGCTACGACGCTCGCAACACGATAGGCATGCTTGCCAAACAAATCAAGCTGCATGAGAAACAGGTTATTCCGCTCCCGAAAGAGTCGAAATTAACCCCCAAGCAATGGGCCGCGTTCTCTCTTCGCTACACAACCGCCTGGGCCAATTGGAAGCTGGCTTACGGCTGCTGGCGGCTTCAGATGCCCGAAGACATTTTTCCTGCCCCTTACGTTTGGGGCTGGGGCGGGGGCGTCACGCTCGCGGAGTTGACACTCGCTAAATATTACGGCTGCCGCGTCGCAATGATAGCCTCGACTGATGAACGGCTTGAATTGATTAGAAGCCTCGGCATCCAGGCCATTGATCGGCGTCAATTCAGCAATCTCGAATTCGACGAGGATAAGGCGCGAACCGATTCTGCATTCAGGAGGCGTTACAGGGAGTCCGAAAAAAGCTTCATGCAACTGGTCAAGCAGCACACGGAAGGGCTTGGGGTTTCGATCTTCATCGACAACATCGGCAAGCCTGTGTTTCGCGCGACTATGAAGGCACTGGCCAGCCAGGGCGTAATAACGACCGTCGGGTGGAAGAGAGGAATGAACCTCTCTATCGTCCGCGCAGTAGAGTGCATAAGCCACCACATTCACGTCTTCTCGCATGGGGCGAGATACCCCGAAGGCGTTGCCTCGATCCAGTTTGCAGAGGGAACCGGATGGGTGCCGCCGGTCAACGGTAAAGTGTATGGCTGGGATGACATCCCACAGCTCGCAGAAGATTTTGCCGAAGAAAGAATCCAAGACTACTTTCCGCTCTATCAGGTCAATTCACTTTGACCCTGTATCCAGCTCGCATCTCGTTAGAATAGTCACCACAAAAAAATAGTCGCCACAGGTTCATTTTTAGATGGACTGTTTTGGGAGCCTTCTATGAAAAGGGATCAGAACCTGACCAGGAAATTCTCGACGCTCGTTGATCTCTTGAGCTGGAGGGCATTAATTGATGCCAACCGGACGGCCCTGATCTTTTTGCAGGACGGGGAAACCGACGAGATCAAACTGACCTACGGCGAATTGGATGAGCGCGCGCGCGCCATCGGCGCGACGCTCGAAAGCCTGGGAGCAGAGGGCAAGCGCGCATTGTTGCTTTACCCGCCCGGCCTCAGTTTCATTACAGGATTCCTGGGGTGTCTCTACGCCGGAGTTGTTGCGGTCCCGACTTATCCGCCTCACTTTAATCGGCCCATGCCCCATTTGCAGGCTATCAGGGCCGATGCGCAGGCGACGCTGATACTGACCACAGACCAGCTTCTGGCGAGTGCGGAAGGTAGATTGGCCCATGCGCCGGATTTGAAAAACTTACGCTGGCTGGCCACTGATAGCCTCATTGGCGATCCGGCAGCGCAATGGCGCAGGCCCGAAATCAGCGGCGAAACGCTTGCCTTCCTTCAATACACTTCCGGGTCTACGAGTTCGCCCAGGGGCGTGATGGTAAGCCATGGCAATCTGCTTTCGAACGAACGAATGATTCAGAGCGCTTTCGAGCATACAGAGGAGTCGTCGTTCGTCGTATGGTTGCCGATGTATCACGATATGGGCTTGATAGGAAATCTGCTACAGGCTCTGTACGTAGGCAGCCGTTCGGTAATTATGTCGCCGGCGGCTTTTCTCCAGAAACCTTATCGCTGGTTAAATGCTATCTCGCGCTATCGAGCGACGACCAGCGGGGCGCCAAATTTTGCTTATGACTTATGCGTTGACAGGATTTCGCCCGAACAGAAGACGAGCCTGGACTTGAGCAGTTGGAGTCTGGCTTTCAATGGGGCTGAACCCGTTTATCATCAAACGCTGAATCGCTTTGCCGACGCATTCGAGCCGTGTGGCTTCCGGCGCGAGATATTCTACCCTTGCTATGGTCTGGCCGAGGCGGCCGTATTCGTTTCCGGCGGCAAGAAAGCCGACCCCCCGGTCGCTCAGGCTTTTCAAAAAGAGGCGCTCGAACAGAACCGGATCATAGAAAGTTCCGGGGCCGATGCCGAGCGAGTACTTGTGGGTTGTGGCCGGACCTGGCTGGATCAAAAGATCGTCATTGTCAACCCTGACCGCTTGAGCCGGTGCACAGAGCATGAGGTGGGAGAGATTTGGGTTTCAGGCTCGAATATAGCGCAAGGTTATTGGAATCGAGCGGAAGAGACAGAGCATACTTTTCGGGCGCGCATACCGGACACGGGCGAAGGGCCGTTTCTCCGCACAGGAGATATAGGGTTCCTCAAAGATGGCGAATTGTTTATCACAGGGCGGCTTAAAGACCTGATCATTATTCGTGGGCGGAATCATTATCCTCAAGATATCGAATGGACTGCCGAACAGAGTCATCCGACATTGCGCCAGGGTGCGAGCGCCGCATTTCCCGTCGAGGTCGCGGGCGAAGAACGCCTGGTAATTGTCGCGGAGGTCAAACGTCATTTTAAGAACTCTTTATTGAAACAGGTGACTGACGCCATCCGGCAAACCGTTGCCGAACACCACGAGGTTGAAGTTTACGCAATCTCGCTCCTCAAGACAGGAAGCATCCCTAAGACCAGTAGCGGCAAGATTCGGCGTCGAACTTGCCGAGCCGACTTTCTGGCTCGGAGCCTGAAGACTGTCGGAGAGTGGAGTCAGGAGGTTAAGCAATCGGATACTATCAAAAACAGAACTGAGATTGCTCGGCTCAAGGGTTCACTGCTCCAAACTCAAACAGTCGAAGCCATTCAGGCATGGATGATTTCTCATATCGCCGAGCTAAAAGGTATTGATCCTCTCAGCATAAATGTGAAGGAATTGTTCACGAACTACGGTCTGGACTCGGCGGCGGCGACGGCTGTAACCGGATTTCTTGGGGACTGGCTCGGGTGCCGGCTTGCCCCAACATTGCTGTATGACTATCCCACGATTCTCTCTCTGTCCGAGCACCTGGCCGACGATAAAACTTCTCCCCGGACCCGCGCCGCCGTAGAGAAACGCGAACCGGATAAAGAACCTGTGGCCATCATCGGCATCGGTTGCCGCTTCCCCGGCGCGAACGGGCCGGAAGCTTTCTGGCAGCTTCTGCGCAATGGCGTCGATGCAATTACAGAGGTTCCGGCAGACCGATGGGACTCGCGCGCTTTCTACTCAACGGACTTTGCGGCGCAGGGGAAAATGAATACCCGATGGGGCGGGTTTCTGAATCTGATAGACCACTTTGATGCTGCTTTCTTCAATATCACGCCGCGCGAAGCTGCCCAGATGGACCCTCAGCAGCGGCTTCTTTTAGAAGTGGCCTGGGAGGCGCTGGATGATGCGGGACAGGTGCCCGCACAGTTGAGCGGGACGCGCACAGGCGTCTTTATCGGAGTATCAAACAACGAATACGCTGCGCTTCAGTTGACTAACCCCGCGCAGATTGATGCCTACGCAAGTACTGGCGGCGCGCTGAGCATCGCTGCTAATCGGCTTTCGTATTTCTTCGATCTTCGCGGGCCGAGCATGGTCATCGATACGGCCTGTTCCTCATCGCTGGTTGCTGTCCATCTTGCTTGCCGCAGCTTGTGGCATGGAGAGTCTAGTCTGGCGCTGGTTGGCGGCGTGAATCTAATTCTATCCCCTTCGGTGACCATCAGCTTTTCACAAGCCGGCGCAATGAGCCCGGATGGCCGCTGCAAATCTTTTGACGCACAGGCTAACGGCATTGTTCGCGGCGAAGGAGTTGGAGTCGTTGTCTTAAAACCCTTGTCCCGCGCGATGGCCGAAGGTGATCCGATTTACGCGGTGATACGAGGCAGCGCAATCACACAGGATGGTAGGTCTAACGGCATCACCGCCCCCAGCCGGAGGGCGCAAGAGGCCGTTTTGACGGAAGCCTACCGCGACGCGGGCATCTCTCCAGGCCGGGTCCAGTACATCGAAACCCATGGCACGGGAACTTTGCTGGGTGATCCAATTGAGGCGCAAGCTCTCGGCAGTGTGATTGCCACTGACCGCGACCCCGGACATTACTGCGCTATAGGCTCCGTGAAAACCAATATCGGGCACTGCGAAGCAGCAGCAGGCATCGCCGGTCTGATTAAGGTCGCGCTCTCAATCAAGCATCAGGCCATCCCGCCGAGCCTCCATTTTCAAAAGCCCAACCCGCATATCCCATTTGAAAAACTTCAACTGCGAGTCCAGCAATCTTTGAGTCTGTGGCCCGATGACGCAGGCCCGGTCGTGGCAGGGGTGAGCGCCTTTGGATTTGGCGGCACCAACGGGCACGTCGTATTGGAAGAAGTTCAAGGGATTTCTATAGCCCCTCAACAGAATGGAGACGACGATTTAGACAGAGCATATGTGCTGCCCATCTCTGCGCACAACGCCGAAGCTCTTGAATCGGTTGCTCGCAGTTACAAGGAATTACTCGAATTCGACGTTTCGGATCAAAAGCTTTCGATGAAGGATATCTGCTACACGGCCAGTTTGCGGCGGAGCCATCATGATAATCGCCTGGCCATCACAGCCCGTTCTAAGGCTGAGGCCTCCGAGCGTCTGGACCTCTTCTTACAGGGAGAGACCCGGCGCAGTATATCCTCTAATCGAGTCGATTCAAACCGCCGACGAAGGCTTGTCTTTGTTTTCTCAGGCTATGGCGCGCAGTGGCCGGGCATGGGGCGCGAACTTCTTCGGCAAGAGCCTGTATTTCGCGCGAGCGTCGAGGAGTGTGACAAACTTCTGCGCCAGTATGCGACCTGGTCTCTGTTGGAAGAATGGATGGCTGATGAGTCTCAATCTCGCCTTGACGGGAGCAACGTCGAGATTACTCAGGTATCACTTTTCGCCTTGCAGGTAGCGCTCGCGGCATTGTGGCGGAGCTGGGGGATCGAGCCTGAGGCGGTTGTGGGCCACAGTATGGGAGAAGCGGCAGCAGCGCACGCCGCCGGAATACTGACCCTTGCTGATGCCGTTCGCGTCATATTCCATCGCGGACGATTGATGCAGGAGCAGTTAGAGCAACTCGATATTAAAGGCGCTATGGCCGCTGTCCCCATTTCACTCGAAGAAGCTCAGGGCCTGCTGGCAGGCTACGAAGATCGTTTAAGCGTAGCGGTGCAGAATACTCCGGAGTCGGTTGTGCTGACCGGCCATGCCACGGCGCTCGAAGAAGTGCTTGAATCTCTCAAGCGACGTGGGGTCGATTCCCGCGTGTTGCGCACGCCGGGCGCGGGTCATAGCCCCTGGGCTGACACCGTTAAAAAACAATTGGAACATGAGCTTGAAGGGCTTCGACCTCAACCGGCGATAATACCTCTTTTCTCCACCGTTACAGGCCGGCGCGCTGATGACGGGACTCTTGACGCTGCTTACTGGGGCCGCAACGTGAGAGAGCCGGTACTTTTCTCAAGGTCAGTTGAATCGCTCGGCAAAGAAGGCTTTGATACCTTCCTTGAGCTTAACCCTCATCCGATACTTCTATCGTTGATTACTCAATGTCTAAGCCATCACAAGTATAAAGGCATTGTGATGGCTTCTCTGCGTCGCAAGGGAGAAGACCGAGCCATAATGCTGGAGTCTCTTGGGCAACTTTACACTCTCGGCTTTCCGGTAGACTGGCGCAAGCTTTATCCGGAGCGGAGCCAGTTTGTGCGGCTGCCTTCATTGCCCTGGCAGCGAGAGCGATTCTGGCTCGAAGACAAAAAGATGAGACACCTGTATGGAGGGAAGAACCATACGCTTCAGTATACCAACGGTGGGGGCCATCCAATTTTGGGGCGGCATGTACGGTCCGCCACACAGTACGGCGTTCACTTGTGGGAGATGGACCTGAGTCTGGACAGGTTCCCTTACCTTGCAGAATTTCGCGTTCGGGGACAGGTCTTGCTATCGCATGCTCTATATCTGGAAATGGCGCTCGCGGCAGCCAGAGAGGCTTTCGGAGTCGGGCCACAGGTATTGGAGTCGGTGAATTTTGAGCAGGAGTTGGTCCTTGCAGACAGTGAGAGCGCCTCTAAAAAAGTGCAATTAGTAATTTCCAACGGAACTACTGGCGCGGCCATGTTTCAGTTTTTCAGCTTCAACCCCGAAGCCACAGGGCATCAATCGGCCTGGAGATTGCACGCTAGCGGGAAAATACGTTTGGAAGATTGAAATGAAAAAAGATTCACCGCCGCACAGACACAGAGAACACTGTCGGGCGCAGAGAAAACCTATCTGCTCTGTGTGACCTCCGTGTTCTCTGTGTCTGTGCGGCGGTGAGATGTCTCGAATACCTCAGGAGCGCGCGATGACATCCTTAACAGGAAAGAATGGCAATAGGCGAATAAAGCTAGGTCTCTTTTTTTTCTCAAGCAGCGAATCCGTATGGGCCGGCGACAAGTACCGTTTGCTGTTGGAAAGCTCAAGATACGCCGATCAGCACGATTTCTCATCCGTTTGGATTCCGGAGCGCCACTTCACCAAGGAGGGGGGGCTTTACCCCAGCCCGGCTGTGTTGCAGGCCGCGCTTGCCCGCGAGACAAAGCGAGTTCAATTGCGAGCGGGCAGCGTCGTTCTGCCGCTGCACAATGCCATCCGAGTAGCTGAAGACTGGGCCGTCGTTGACAACCTGTCGGGCGGCAGGGTCGGCCTTTCCTTTGCTTCCGGCTGGCATCCGAATGATTTCATCTTCTTTCCAGAGCGATATAACGACCGCTTCGAAGAGATGTATCGGGGCATTGAAGTCGTGCAAAAACTCTGGCAGGGCCAAACCGTCTCGGTCAAAGGCGTAGATGGAAAACAGGTTGAGATAAAAACCTATCCCTCCCCCTTGCAACCGAGGTTGCCGATTTGGATTACCGCAAGCGGCAACCCCCAAACATTCGTTAAAGCCGGAGAGATAGGCGCTAACCTGCTGACCAATTTGCTTAATCAGAGCTTTGAGGAATTAGCCGAAAAGATACTCCTCTACCGCCAGTCGCTGGCAGCGCATGGTTACGACCCGCACGCAGGCCAGGTGACAGTGGCGATGCCGACCTTCGTTACGGCCAATGACGATCTGGCGCAAAAGGAGGCTTGTAGAGCTTTAACCAGCTATATCAAGTCGGCCACGCCGCTTCTCAAAGCGGTCGTTTATAGCAGAAAGCAAGTGGTCGATTTCGACAGCCTTTCCGGAGAGGAACTCGATGAATACTTGCAGTGGGTGGCCGATCGCATGCTTTACCAAAAAAGAGTCCTGTTCGGGACGCCGGAAACCTGCTTTAAGTTGATCGCAGAATTTGGCCAGATCGGAGTTGACGAGATCCTCTTTCAATTAGATTTCGGCGTCGCGGTTGATCTGGTATTGCAGACGCTGCCCTACCTTAATCAAGTGAAAGAGCTATGCGCTTCCGCCGCCTGGGTTGAGCAAGTGGCGATACCTGTTTCTGAACAGCCGGGCAGCTTTTCAATTTCGGACGGCTCCTCGCGCGCGAAATCGAGAATTCCCGAACCGCCTCTCAACAACCGGCATCTGGATAGCTTTGCCGATATTCAGGCCCGATGTCCGGAAGAGATTGTCGGCTCGGATTTTTATGATCATCTGAATCAGCACGGCGCTCAACTGGATTTCGGCTTTCAGGCAATAGAGCGCGTCTGGCGGCGCGAGGGGGAAGCTTTAGGTCGAGTGCGGCTGCCCGAAGCATTGGAAGGCGAGGCCGACTCTTACAGCGTCCACCCTGCTTTCTTGCAAGCTTGCTCTCAGTTGCTCACTGCCGCTCTACCGAACGGCAGCGATTCAACTAATGACGATTCAACTAATGGCGATTCAAAAAACGGCAAGCCGCCGTATATGCTTGTGGGCCTGCGCAGCTTGCAGATTCACACTCGCCCCGAAAGGCAGACCTGGGGTCATGCCATATTAAATTCCGAAGCCTCGGCAGGGGTGTCTGAAGGAGATGTGCGCCTGTTCAACGAAGATGGGAGTCTCGTCGTAGAGGCGCAGGGCTTGCAGTTACGGCAAGCCGACCATATTGACTGGGCGCAATCGGACGAGCAGTCTGAAGCAGCCGCTCAGCATTCTTCAACCAATGGCTCGCCTTCTAAGAAAGAGACAGAATCGCTGATGCGAAACACTATTCTTGCCGCCGAGCCGGACCGGCGCGAACCGATATTGCTGTCCTACATTTGCGAACAGGTGGCCAGGGTGACGGAGCTGCCTGTCTCCAGGGTCGAGGTAAAGGAAGCAATCAGCGACCTCGGACTCGACTCACTGATGGCCATCCAATTGAAGAATCGCATTGAAGATGAACTCGGCGTTGTGGTGCCGGTGACGACGTTTCTGCGTGGGGGAACTATTATTGACCTTGCAGAACAATTGCTCGTGCAATTGACCGCAACTGCCCCCGCCCAATCAGCATCCGTAGAGACTGAAGATGGTTCTCATTGATCACCCCCTCTCAAGCGGGCAGCAGGCACTGTGGTTCCTGCATCATATGTCGAAAGCTGACGCGCCTTATAACACACTGGAAATTGCCGTATCAGTCCGAGGCGATTTAGATGTTCACGCTCTGCGACGCGCATTTCAGGCGCTCGTTGATCGCCATCAATCGCTCAGGACAATCTACACGCTGACCAACGGCGTGCCGGTTCAGCGTATACTTGCTCATCAGGAAATCTTCTTCCAGACAGTTGATGCTTCAGGTTGGCCTGACGAAGAGTTGAACAGCCGAATGGTAGAAGAATCCCGCCTCCCCTTCGACCTTGAGAATGGGCCGTTGTTGAGGGTGACTCTATTCGCCAGGTCCCACTCTGAGCATGCGCTTTTGCTGGCGATGCATCACATCGCCATAGATTTCTTCTCCCTGGAAATAATCTTCAAAGAGCTTCAAGAAATTTACTCCTCGGAAAAGACAGGGATTCGGCCATTTGTGCGCCCCCTAACCTCGCAGTACACCGACTATGCTCGTTGGCAGGCTGAAATGCTCGCGGGGCCGGAAGGCGAGCGACTCCGGACATATTGGCAAAGGCAACTGGCCGGTGATTTGCCCCTGCTCAATCTTCCGACCGACCGGCCAAGATCGATGGCTCACAGCCTGGAGGGAGCCATTCACCGCTTCAATCTGAGTGAAGATTTGACGCGGCAGCTCAGGGAGCTGGCCAGGATCGAAGGGGTGACTCTTTATACGGTACTGCTCGCGGCGTTTTATACGCTGCTTCATCGCTACACCAATCAAGATGACATTCTGATTAACTCCCCGATGGTTGGCCGGAGCCGGTTTGAATTTGAAAGCATCGTCGGCTACTTCGCCAATCCCGTCATCCTGCGGGGAAATCTTTCGGGTAATCCAACCTTCAGTACATTCCTTGCGCAAGTACACAAGACTGTGCTTGACGGCCTGGATCACCAGGACTACCCATTCCCTCTAGTGGTTGAACAACTCCAACCTGAGAGGCAGCCGAACCGCTCGCCGCTTTCTGATGTTGTGTTCAATATGGACAGGCTGCTGACAGGGGGAGCGATAGACGCAATGATGGGCCAGAGGAATTCGGGAGATCTCGTTATGGAGCCGCTCATACTTGAGAAGCGGGTGGCGAGATACGATCTGGTCTTATTACTGGTCGAGGGCAATGACACGATCTCGGTCATGTCGCACTACAAGACCGATCTGTTCGACTCTTCTACCATCTCTCGAATGGCGGAGCATTTTCGGATATTACTGAGCAATGTTGCGGCCGAGCCTTACGCTAATCTTGACAGGCTGGAACTGCTCACCGAACCGGAAAAGACGCGGCTTGCCTCACCTGTCAAATCAAACCGCGAGTTGAAATTCAAGAAGCTCGGAAGCATCAGGCGAAAGGGCATTGACCTGAAGGGGCTGAACCCTGTGAGTATGGAAGGCCTGAGGCCGGGCGAGACATTTCCGCTGGTAATCACGCCCGCTGCCGATCATACCGATCTGTTAGATTGGGCCATTAATGATCGCCAGGTCATAGAGGCAAAGTTATTAGAGCATGGCGCAATACTATTTCGGGGCTTCAACATCGCTTCCTCGCAGGAATTTGAGCAGTTCGCGCGAGCCACTTCCGATGAGTTGTTCGGCGAATACGGTGATCTGCCTCGCGAGGAGATCGGCGGCAAGGTCTATGGCTCAACCCCTTATCCGTCCGACCAGGCTATCCTGTTTCATAATGAAAGCTCGCATATGCACTGCTGGCCGCTCAAGATTTGGTTTTACTGCGCCACAGCGCCACAGCAAGGAGGAGAGACGCCCATCGTTGATTGCCGAGAGGTTTACCGGCTAATTCATCCACGGATCAGAGAACGGTTTGTGAATAAAGGATTGATGTATGTCAGAAACTACACTCAGGGTCTGGATGTCAGCTGGCAAACGTTCTTCCGCACTACAGACAGGTCGGCAGTAGAAGACTATTGCCGAAGAACGGACATTGAGTTTGAGTGGAGGGGAGAAAACGATCTGCGGACTCGAAAGGTTTGTCCTGCGGTCGTCAGTCATCCGAAGACGGGGGAGAGAGTCTTTTTCAATCAGATGCAAGCGCATCATGTCTCCTGCCTTGAGCCGTCAGTACGCAAATCCATGCTCGCGCTGTTCAGCTTGGAAGAGATGCCGCGCAATGTCTATTACGGGGACGGCTCGACGATAGAAGACTCTGTGATGGATGAGATTCGGGAAGTTTATAGCAGTCGAGCAATATATTTTCCGTGGCAGCAAGGCGACATATTGATGCTCGATAATATGTTGAGCGCGCATGGGCGCAATTCCTACACAGGGCCGCGAAAGATCGTCGTAACGATGGGAGATGTGATTCCTGCCAAAGATGTCCTGCCTAAAATCAAAGCCGCTCTAGAGGCTGTAACTACGGGCGATTGAGGCGCATCGGCTCTCGCTGCAATCTGAGAAGCCCGATGATGAATAGTTGAGAGAGAAAATGGAAAAATTAACTTCGCGTCCTGACTGCATAATAATCGGATATAACGAGGTTCCGTTCAATCGATACGAAAGCTTTCTGGGAAACTATGGCGAGGACTCAGAGGCCTACCGCGATTTGAAGTTTAGTTTTATCAATCTGGACGGTAAAAAGCTGGACTACATGGGGCTGCTCAACCGCGCATTTGACGTGGCAGGGTCGGATATAGGCGCGCCGGGAATAGACGAAGAGTTCAAATCCGGTGATATACCGAACCTTGCGGCGGCTTATCTGGCGAACTTTCTAAGAAAGAGGGGCCATGAGAGTCAGTACATAAATCTCTTTCAATACGAGAAAGAGGAATTAATCGAGTATCTCGCAGGTGATCCCCTCTGTGTGGCGATCACGACTACGTTCTACGTTGTGAATCTGCCGGTGAATGAAATAGTCGAGTTCATCAGAAGCCACAACAGTAAAGTCAAGATCGTTGTCGGTGGACCCTTGATCTCCAACCATGTCAAGAATAATCAGCCGCTCGAAGCCAGAGCCGCTCTGGATGACATAGGCGCGGACATCTACGTGATCGAAGGCCAGGGGGAACTGACTCTTTCGGCCATCGTCGAGTGCCTCAAGAACGGCGGCAACCTCGCTTTTGTCCCCAACATAATCTACTTTGAGGATGGAAAACTCTGTAGAAGCGCAACGGTCTCTGAGAACAACTCGCTTGATGAAAATTTTATTGACTGGCGTAATTTCCCCGAGAAAACTCTTGGCCGCACTATACAGACCCGGACTGCCCGCAGTTGCGCGTTCAAGTGCTCTTTTTGCAACTACCCGGCCAGGGCGGGCGCTTTATCGCTCGCCGGTCTTGACACAATCGAAAGAGAGCTAGACTCGATTCTGGAATTGGGCGACGTGCAGAATGTGGTGTTCATTGATGACACTTTCAATGTGCCGTTCCCGCGATTCAAAGATATATGCCGGTTGATGATCCGCAAAGCCTATCCTTTCAACTGGTTCTCATATTTCAGGTGCAGCAACTCGGATGAAGAGGCGATTGAGTTGATGGCCGAGAGCGGGTGCAAGGGGGTATTCCTCGGCATCGAGTCGGGGTCACCGGCCATCTTGAAGAATATGAACAAAGCCGCGACGGTTGAAAAATATTCTCAGGGGATAGAGTGGCTGCGCGCCTACGGGATTATGACTTTTGCGTCGTTTATTATCGGCTTCCCCGGCGAAACAGAAGAGACCGTGCAACAGACCATAGACTTTATCCAGGAGAACAGACCTGACTACTACCGCACCCAGATGTGGTACTGCGAGCCGGGCACGCCGATTCAGCTAGAGCGCAACAAATATGCCATTCAGGGTGAGGGGTTCGTCTGGAGTCACGCGACAATGGACAGCCTTGAAGCGATGGACCACATCGACAAGTTATTCCTGACCGTCAACGAATCGATCTGGCTGCCGCAGTGGTCATTCGATTTTTGGACGATTCCATACTTGATCGGGAGAGGAATCAGCTTTGATAAATTCAAGGAGATGATGGCGATAATGCACAAGATGTTGACGCTGGAAATAGCCTCTGTTCCCCAGTATCAAAAGACCGCAATGCAGCAAGATTATATGCGGGGCCTGGTTAAGGCGGCCAAAGGGTGCTTCCCGGCCTCGGTAGAATTCTCGCGCCAAGCATAGGCCGCGCAATAAAGAAAGGATAGTTTATGCAACATAAAGAAGAGGGATTTCGACTCTCTTCCCAGCAGAAACGTGTCTGGCTGCTGCAACGAAACAGCCTTGCTTATCGCGGCCAGTCAGCTCTTTTGATCGAAGGGAGACTGGAGCCAGATGCGCTGCGAAAGGCTTTGGAAGAAGTGATTGCCCGGCACGAGATTCTACGCACGACCTTTCATCGTCAGCCCGGTCTGAAGTTTCCGTTTCAGGTGATAGCCGAAAGAGGCTCGCTCTCCTTGCAGCAGATGGATGTCAGCGATTGCGAGGCGCAAGAGCAAATGTCGAGAATCGACGAGGTGTTTAAACAGGAAGGCCGTCGCGATTTCGATTTCGATAAAGGCCCTCTTCTATATTCATGCTTAATAACACTATCAGAGGATGTGCACGCTTTACTTATTAGCTTGCCCGCGCTTTGCGCCGATACCCGTGCCATCAGGAATCTGATTCGCGAAATCGGGCGCAGCTATTCTGCGCGGCTTCAGGGCGAGCGGCGGGCGGACGAACCCTTGCAGTACGTTAATTTCTCCGAATGGGCGAGCGATCTGCTCGAAGGTGAAGAGGCTGAAAAGGGCAAGGAGTATTGGCGCAAACAAAACTTTTCTACACAAGCGGCATTGACTCTTCCTTTTGAAGCCGGTGCTTCACAAAACTCAAAATTCGACACCGATTATTTCACATTGGCTATTAATCCCGATGTATCTGGCGGGATTGATTCCATCGCCCGAAAATATGAGAACCTCGGCGGCCGCGATTTTGCTGGCATGCTGGCAGACGCTGTTGTGGCGGATCACTGCTCGCTCGGACATTGTCGCAGGCTACATCTGCGACGGCAGGAAACACGAGGAATTAAGTGAAGCGATTGGGCCGCTCGCAAAGTCGCTTCCCGTGCGATGCCACTTCGACGAAAGCTCCCGATTCAGTGATGTCCTCAAAGAGATAGAGACAGCGATCCGCAATGCATACGAGTGGCAGGAATACTTCACCTGGGAACCAGGCTCAGGCTCGGCTCGCAATTATGGGGAGGCGGACTTTTTCGCCGCCGGGTTTGAATATGATGAGCAGCCGTCGGAACCCTGGGCTGACGGATTAAAGTCCTACGTCTACAAACAATATATGTGCATTGACCGCTTCAAGGTAAAACTCTTTTGCACAAGGCGAGGTGACTCGCTCACGGCAGAATTTCATTATGATTCTGAATCGATCCGGAGAGAGTCAATCAGTTGCCTAGCTGTGCAATTTGTAACGCTGCTGGAAAGCGCAATCAACGATCCGGAAGCTGCGGTCAACGGGCTGGAGATTCTCAGCAAATCCGAACGACAGAAACTACTGGTTGAATTCAACAATACCCAAAAGCCGTACCTGCGCGACCTTTGCACCCACGCTTTATTTGAACGGCAGGCGGATCGCACCCCGGATGAAATAGCTCTGGTGTTTGAAGATGGACAACTGAGTTATTCGGAACTGAATGCGCGAGCCAACATGGTGGCGCATTATCTGATAAGCCTGGGAGTGGGACCGGATATACCTGTGGCCCTGTTTGTTGAGCGCTCGTTAGAAATGATCGTTGGAATATTAGGCATAATGAAGGCTGGCGGAGCATACGTGCCGTTAGACCCGACGCAGCCGAAAGAGCGGCTGGGTCACATGCTGGAGAACGTTCAAGCACCTCTGATACTGTCGCAAGAACGATTGCTCAAGCTGCTGCCGGAGCAAGACGCGCGCGTGATTTGTCTCGATGCGGAATGGCCGATCATTGCCCAAAGCAGTTCCGAAAACAGCGACGGCGGTGCAACTGCGGGTAATCTCGTTTATGTGATTTTCACTTCAGGATCAACAGGCAGGCCGAAAGGGGTGTCTATTGAACACAGGCAGTTGGTCAATTACGTGAGCGCCGTTCAAGAGAGGCTGGCATTCCCACCATCCGCGAACTTCGCAACAGTCTCCACCTTCGCCGCCGACCTGGGGCATACAATGGTCTTCCCCTCGCTCTGTATGGGAGGCTGCCTGCATCTGATTTCACAAGAGCGAGCGAGCGACCCTGTAGGGCTGGCCGATTACTTTGACCGCCACAAAATCGATTGCCTCAAGATCGTGCCGTCTCATCTCGAAGCGTTGTTGTCTACGCATAATCCGGAGCAGTTGCTTCCGCGACATCGGCTGGTGATGGGCGGGGAGGCGTCCGGCTGGGGTATGGTCGAGAGCCTCATGAAGATAGCGCCTGATTTAGAGATACATAATCACTATGGGCCGACAGAGACAACCGTCGGGGTAATAACCTGCCGCGTCGAAGATATAAAGAAGGCTGAGCAAACAGCGACGGTGCCGCTTGGGCGACCGATAGCAAATACGGAAATATACATTCTAGACAGCAACCGGCAGCCAGTGCCTATCGGATCGCTGGGGGAGTTGCACATCGGCGGAGCAGGACTGGCGCGAGGCTATCTCGGCCATCCGGAATTGACAGCCGAGAAGTTCATTCCGAATCCGTTCAGTGATGAGCCGGGCACGCGGCTGTATAAGTCAGGAGACCTGGCGCGATACTGGCCTAACGGAAATATCGAATTTATAGGCCGCGTAGATAATCAAATCAAGTTTCATGGATTTCGGGTGGAACTGGGTGAGATAAAATGCGCGCTCAACAGACATCCGAAGGTGAGAGATAGCATAATCGTCCTGGCAAAGGATGATAACAGGTACGATACAATCGTTGCCTATTACGTTTCCAGGCAAGAGCTTGAGTCAGCCGAGCTGCGCGAATTCCTGCTACAGAGCCTTATCGAGGATACGATACCGAACCTGTTCGTTCATTTGAAAAAGCTCCCGCTGACGTTAAATGGGAAGATTAACTATCAGTCATTGCCGACAATCGCCGAGGCAAGGCAGCGCCTGTCGCGCAACTTCATCGCTCCGCGCACCCCGACCGAAAAGCAAGTATCAGAAATCTGGGCCGGCATTCTCGGAATCGAGCGAGTCGGCATACGCGATAACTTTTTTGATCTTGGCGGGCACTCGCTGCTGGCCACGCGCATCATCACTCAGCTTCGAGAAGCATTCCATGTTGAACTGCCGTTGCGCGTCTTGTTTGAAACGCCTACGGTCGAAGGTCTGGCCTCAGCGCTAACGCAAATGCAGATCAGTCAGGAAAACGAAGAGGAGATGGCTCGAATGATACAGGAGTTAAAAGCCCTCTCGCCCGACATGATAAATACCATCCTCAGCGAAGAAGTTTAATTTATCGGAAGCAGTTTAATTTATCACCGCCCGCCAGCACCACAATGAGCAATCCCAGCAGCGATCTTTCCAGCATCTCCCTCCAACAGCGCGCGGTCCTCGAACTGTGGCTCAAGAAAAAGCGCGAAAGCAGCCCTCGGCCTGCGCCGATTCTCCGCAGGGAAAATAATTACCCTGCCCCCCTCTCTTTTGCGCAACAGCGCTTGTGGTTTCTGGATCAGTTAGAGCCTGGCAGCCAGTTTTATAACTGCGCTGCTGCATTGAGACTGAAAGGGAAACTTAACGTAGGAGCGCTGGAACGAGCGTTTGGCGAGATCATACGACGCCACGAAATATTGAGAACCGTTTTCCCTCAGCAACAAGGAAAGCCTGCTCAGGTCATTATGCCGGAGCAGCCGCTCAATATTCCTGTGTCGGACATAACCGACTGGTCTGAGCAGAGGCAAGAAGATGAAGCGCTTCGCCTGGCAGATGAAGAAGCGCAAGCGGCATTTGATTTGGGCAAAGGGCCGTTGCTGCGGTTCCGATTGCTGAAGTTAAGCGAAGAACATCATGTAATGCTGCTGCTGATGCATCACATCGTGGCTGATGGCTGGTCGACCGCAATAGTCGTCCGAGAGCTAGCCTCTCTTTATGAAGCTTTTTCTACGGGCAAGCCGTCACAACTGAACGAGCTGCCGATTCAGTATGCAGATTTCGCGCGCTGGCAGCATGAGTGGTTGCAGGGAGAGGTGCTTGAAAAGTTGCTGTCGTACTGGAAGCAGAGATTGTCAGGCGCGCCTAAAGTGATAGAACTTCCGACTGATCGCCCAAGGCAGCCGGTGCAGAGCTTCCGAGGCGCAAAAGAATCATTCGTGTTGTCGGAGGAGTTATCGGAAGGTTTGAGGGAGTTGAGCAAGCGGGAAACAATGTCACTTTTTATGACGCTGCTGACCGCTTTCCAAACCTTGCTCTCGCGCTATTCGGGGCAAGATGACATCGTCGTAGGCTCGCCCTTTGCGGTGCGCGACAGGGCAGAGATTCAGGAGATGATCGGCTTCTTTGCGAATGCTCTGGTTCTGCGCACTGATTTGTCGGGCGATCCGGTTTTTAGAGAACTGCTTGTTAAAGTACGAGAAGCAGTGCTGGAAGATTACTCTCACCAGGACCTTCCATTTGAGAGGCTGGTAGAAGAGTTGCAGCCTGACCGTGATATGAGCCGGTCTCCGATTTTCCAGACGATGTTTTCTTTGCAAAATATGCCGATGCCTACGGTGAAACTTCCGGGCCTGATATTGAGCGTCTTGAGGATCGACAACAGAGCGGCGAAATTCGATTTACATCTTGCTATAGAAGATACAAAGCAATTATCCGGATGGTTAGAGTACAATACCGACCTCTTTGATATGGCAACGATCAAGAGGATGATCGGGCATTTTCAAACTTTGCTCGATAGCATCCTCTCCGATCCCCTTCTACCTCTCTCTCTCTTGCCTATGCTCTCTCCCTCAGAGCGCTCTCAACTCCTCCTCGATTTCAACGACACCGATTCTGCCTTCCCTCGTCATCTCTGCATTCATCATCTCTTCGAAGCTCAGGTTGATCGCTCTCCCGACTCTCTCGCTCTCGTTTTCAATGACCATAAGCTCTCTTACTCGGAGCTGAACCAACGCTCAAACCAGCTCGCTCATTACCTCCAAAAACTCGACGTCGGCCCTGAATCCCTCGTCGGCATCTGTATGGAGCGGTCTGTTGAGATGGTTGTCTCGCTTCTTGGGATTCTCAAAGCCGGCGGCGCTTATCTGCCTATCGATCCTTATTACCCTCTCGACCGCATCTCTTTCATGATTGAAGACTCCAGCCTCAATCTGCTTTTGACTCAGCAGCAGCTTCTTAGCCTCCTGGGGCAGCAGCCCGCAGATATGGTCTGCATAGACTCGATCAGCCCGCTGCTTGACCAGCAGCCGAGCAGTAATCCCACCTGCGAAGTAGAGAGCCGGAATGCCGCTTACCTCATCTACACATCGGGATCGACAGGCCGACCAAAAGCAGTAGTCATAGAGCACAAATCGGTGGTGAATTTCCTGACCTCGATGGAGCAGAAGCTAGCGATCAGCAGTGAAGATGTGTTGGTGGCGGTGACGACTTTGTCATTCGACATAGCGGGATTAGAGATATATCTGCCATTGAAGGCAGGAGCGCGAGTAGAGATAGCGAGCCGAGAGGAAGGGTGGGATGGAGAGAAGTTGGCCGAGAGGTTGGCCAAGAGCAAAGCGACGATGATGCAGGCGACACCGGCGAGTTGGAGGATGTTGATGGAGAGTGGGTGGAGAGCAGAGAGAGGGTTCAAAGTGCTGTGTGGAGGAGAAGGGCTGGCAGGAGAATTAGCGAGGCAGTTGAAGGGAAGCGAAGCGGAAGTATGGAACCTGTACGGGCCGACAGAGACAACGATCTGGTCAGGAGGGTATGAGGTAGAGGAAGAGGAGAGAGGGATAATGCCGGTAGGGCGACCGATAGCAAACACGCAGATATATGTGTTAGGAGATAGAGGCGAGATGAAGGGGATAGGAGGGAGAGGAGAGATATACATAGGAGGAGAAGGGGTAGGGCGAGGGTATGCAGGACGAGCGGATCAGACAGCGGAGCGATTCGTGCCTGACGGGTACAGCAAGCGGAAGGGAGCGAGGATGTATCGGACAGGAGATGAGGGGAGGATGAGAGAGGATGGGAAGATAGAGTTTGTAGGACGGATGGATAATCAGGTAAAGGTGAGAGGGTATCGAATAGAGTTAGGAGAGATAGAGGAGGTATTGAGAGGGCTGGAGGAAGTGAGAGAGGCAGTAGTGGTGGTGAGAGAGGATGGTCGAGGAGAGAAAGAGCTGGTGTGTTACGTGGTAGAGGAGAGAGAGGGGATAGTAAGTAGAGAAGAGCTGATAGAGCGAGTGAGCAAGAGATTGCCAGAGTACATGGTGCCGAAGAAGTATGTGGTGATGAAGGAGATGCCGCTAACGGGAAGCGGTAAGGTGGACAGGAAGGCACTGCCAGAGCCGGATCAAAGCAGGCCAGAGCTAGAGGAAGGATACATAGAGCCGAGCACGGCGACCGAGGAGATATTGGCGGGCATCTGGGGGGAAGTGCTGAAGGTGGAGCGAGTAGGGATAAGAGATAATTTCTTTGGGCTAGGGGGGCACTCGCTGCTAGCGACACAACTGATCTCTCGCGTGCGTGATGCCTTCCAGGTTGAAGTTCCGCTGCGACTGTTATTTGAGCAACCTACGGTAGCCGGCATGGCTGAAAGCATCGAAGCGGCGCTCAGGGCAGGGCAGGGCGCGCAAGCTCCCTCAATCGCGCGCGTGTCACGCGACAGTGAGCTGCCGCTTTCGTTTGCGCAGCAACGATTATGGATTTTGGACCAATTAGAGCCTGGCACTCCTTTCTACAATATTTCCGCTGCAATGCATATGACAGGGCGCATCAATGTCGAGGCATTGCAACGCTCTCTTGGTGATATCTTCCAGCGACATGAAGTGCTGCGGACCACCTTTACGATTGTAGATGGGCGACCCGAACAGGTAATTTCGGCGGCCTCGCCGATCAACATCCCCGTAATGGATCTAAGCGATGTTGCAGAACGCAAAGCGGAGGCAGAGCGCATAGCCGGCGTTGAGGCACAACAGCCTTTCGATCTAACACGCGGACCGCTGCTTCGAGTGAAGATATTGCGTCTGAGCGAAGATGAGCATGTGCTGCTGTTCACGTTACACCACATCGCCGGCGACGCCTGGTCAATGGGAGTGCTGGGCCGCGAGTTTGCGGCGCTTTACGGCGCATACGTTGACGGAATGCCATCACCGCTCAATCCGTTGCCGATTCAATATGTAGACTTTGCGTACTGGCAGCAGCATTGGCTTCAAGGTGATATCCTCGAAGAGCAACTCTCTTACTGGAGGCAGCAAATGGCGGGCGCGCCTCCTGTGCTGGAATTGCCCACAGACAGGCCGCGCCCCGCAGTGCAGCGCTTCCGGGGCGCAAAACAATCATTCGTACTTTCAGCCGATACCTCGCAAGCTCTGAAATCGTTGAGCCGACAAGAAGGCGTGACATTATTCATGATGCTGCTGGCAGGGTTCCAGATACTGCTGCACCGCTATACTGATCAGCCCGACATTGTTACAGGCTCACCTATTGCGGGACGCAACCGGGGTGAAACCGAAGAGCTGATCGGCTTTTTTGTCAATACGTTGGTATTGCGCACGGACCTTTCGGGCAATCCGACTTTTAGCGAGTTAGTCGAGCGAGTCAGAGAAGTTTGCTTAGGAGCGTACGCGCATCAAGACCTGCCATTCGAGAAGCTGGTTGAAGAACTGCAACCGAAACGCGACCTGAGCCGCGCGCCGTTGTTTCAGGTGATGTTCGGTTTGATTAACGTCCCGAAGACGGTCGCAGAACTTAGGGACCTGACTTTGAACATACAGCAAATTGACAGCAAGACGGCTAAGTTTGATTTGAATCTGGTTCTGGATGATGAAGAGCAATTAACCGGTTCATTAGAGTACAACACCGACCTGTTCGACTTTTCAACTATCAGCCGGATGCTCGGCCATTTTCAAAACTTGCTCAAAGGCTTGACCCTTAATCCGGAGCAGCGTATAGCAAGCCTGCCTCTGCTTGGTGAAAGCGAGCGAAAACAAGTGCTGGAAGAGTGGAACGACACGACTAGAGATTATCCCTCCACTCACTGCATTCACCATCTCTTTGAAGCTCAAGCTGACCGCACTCCCGATGCCGTCGCTGTCGTTTCCCGCCATCACAAGCTCTCTTATAAAGTCTTGAACCTCCGCGCCAATAAACTCGCTCATTTCCTCATCCGCCTCGGCACTCAACCAGAAGCCCTCCTCGGCATCTGTCTCGACAGATCCTTAGATATGATCGTCGCTCTTCTGGCTATCCTTAAGGCCGGGGCTGCTTATGTCCCTCTAGACCCTCGCTACCCCAAAGACCGGCTCGCTTGGACCATCTCGGATGCCAATATGCAGTTGCTGATTACTCAACATAGCCTGCTCTCTTCACTACCTGATCACAACGCTCAACTCATCTGTCTCGACACGGATTGGCAAGACCTGGCCCTTGAAGCAGAAGATAATCCCCAGACGGCAGTGACTGCTGACAACCTGGCCTACGTCATTTATACGTCGGGTTCGACAGGCAGGCCGAAGGGAGTAGCCATCGAGCACCGAAACACAGTGGCGATGCTGGAATGGGCCGAGGAGGTCTACAGCAAACAGCAGATGGGAGGAGTGCTGGCCTCGACCTCGATCTGCTTCGACCTGTCGGTGTATGAGATATTCGCGCCGTTGATGGTGGGAGGCAGTGTGATCCTGGCCGAGAATGCATTGGATTTGATGGAACTAGAAGCAGCAAGCGAGGTAACGCTGATCAACACAGTGCCGTCAGCGATAGTGGAGTTGATGAAGGTGGGAGGAATAGGCAAGAGCGTGAGGACAGTGAACCTGGCCGGAGAGGCGTTGAGCAGAAGAGTAGTGGATGAGCTATACGAGATAGAGGGAATAGAGCGAGTGTACGATCTGTATGGGCCGACAGAAGACACGACCTACACGACATATAAATTGAGGGAAGCAGGAGGGCGAGCGACGATAGGGCGAGGGATAAGAGGAGAGCAGATATATATACTAGATAAAGAGAGAGAGCCGGTGGCGATAGGAGTGGTGGGAGAGATATACATATCAGGAAGAGGAGTGACGAGGGGATATTTGAATGGAGCAGAAGCGACAGCAGAGAGGTACATACCGAACCCGTTAGGAGGAGAGGCAGGAGAGAGGATGTACGAGACAGGGGATGTAGGGAGATGGAGAGCAGAAGGAGAGATAGAGTATTTGGGGCGGAGAGATAAGCAGGTGAAGGTTCGTGGATACCGAATAGAGTTAGGAGAGATAGAGGAGGCGCTGAGGGGGCTGGAAGGAGTAAGAGAAGCGGTAGTGGAGGTGAAGGAAGATGAAAGAGGAAACAAGAGGCTGGTAGGGTATGTGGTAGGAAAAGGTGAGCAGGGAGTGACGACAACTCAGATGCAAGAGTACCTGAGGGAGAGACTGCCAGAGTACATGATCCCAACAAGGTTTGTGATGCTGGAAGAGATGCCGTTGACGCCGAACGGGAAGGTAGATCGCCGTACATTGCCCGCGCCCGATCAAGCACGTCCCGAACTTGAGGGAGCATACGTCGCACCTCGCACTCCAAATGAGGAGATGTTTTCCGCAATCTGGGCTGAACTTCTCAAGATTGAGCGTGTAGGCATCTACGATAACTTTTTTCGATCTGGGAGGACATTCCCTGCTTGCCATGCAAGCTATTTCGCGAGCGTGCCAAGTCTTTCATGTGAGCTTGCCTCTGCGCAGCCTCTTTGAAAATCCTACGATAGCCGGACTGGCTGAAAGGATCGAAGAGGCGCAGAGAGCAGAACAGGAATTGAAAGCCCCGCCTATAGAGCGCGTTTCGCGGGAAGCCGCACTTCCGCTTTCCTTTGCGCAGGAGCGGCTGTGGTTTCTCGATCAGTTCTCGCCCGGCAACTCCGCTTATAACATATCCTCAGCAGTTCGCCTGACCGGCAACCTCGATCTGATTGCTCTGGAAAAGTCATTTAACGAGATCATCCGGCGACACGAAGCCCTGCGGACAAGATTTGAAATCGAAGAAGGCAGACCTGTGCAGGTCATAATGGCCGCCTCACCCCTCAAGCTGGAAGTCAATGACCTCAGAAGCCTTCCAGAGCAAGAGCGACAACAGGAGGTGATGAGAGAAGCAAGGCAGGAAGCGGGAACAGGATTCGACTTGAGCAGAGGGCCGATGTTGAGGGTGAGGATGGTGAGGGTAGGCGAGCAGGAATATGTCCTAGTAGTGGTGATGCACCACATAGTTAGTGATGGGTGGAGTATGGGAGTGATGATCCGAGAGGTGGCGGGATTGTATGAAGCATACAGAGAAGGGAGGGAGTCGCCGCTAGCAGAGCTGGAGATACAGTATGCGGACTATGCGGTGTGGCAGAGAGAGTGGCTGCGAGGAGAAGAGATAGAGCGACAGGTGGAGTATTGGAAGGAACAGATGGAAGGAGCGCCGCCGTTGTTGGAGTTGCCGATAGATCATCCGCGTCCAGCCGTGCAAAGTTACCAAGGCGCAAAGCAGTCATTCATTTTGCCGGAGACCATAACGGAAGCGTTGAGGGAGCTGAGCAGGCGAGAGGGAGTGACGTTATTTATGACTTTGCTGGCGGCCTTCCAGGTGCTGCTATCAAGATACTCAGGCCAGAGGGATATAGTAGTAGGCAGCCCGATTGCAGGACGAAACAGAGTGGAGACGGAAGGGCTGATAGGGTTTTTCGTAAACACAGTGATGATGAGGACAGAGGTAGAAGGAGGAGAGAGATTCCGAGAGGTGATGAGGCGAGTGAAGGAGGTGGCAGTAGGAGCATACGGGCATCAGGAGATGCCGTTTGAGATGCTGGTCGAGCAGATACAGCCTGAAAGGAGTCTTAGCCACTCGCCTCTGTTTCAGGTCTGGTTTGTTCATCAGAATGCTGATATGTCGACCTTTGATCTGCCGGATTTAACTCTAGCCCCCCTTGAATTCGATAGAGGAATCGTAAGGCACGACTTGAGGCTCGAATTATCAGAGAATACCCAGGGGATCAAAGGCTCTTTTGAGTACAGGACGGATTTGTTTGATGCTGCGACTATCACGCGAATGATCAATCATCTTGAAATGCTTCTGCACAATATCGTAGCGCAACCCGGTATCGAGATAAATGCTTTGTGGCGCAGGCTGGCCGAAGCAGACCGGCAAGATCGGGTTGTAAAAGAACAAGAATTCAGAGAGACCTCTCACCAAAAATTAAGGACCGTCAGGCGAAGGAATATTACCGGGCTGAAATCAAATTGAAGTGAATCATGGTCAATAATCCGAATCTCAAAAAGCCGCGAATCGAGGGCATAGAGGCTATCAGGCGTAAAGCCCTTACATTCTCAAAGACGAGTTTAATTAAGACGTCGTACTCGCATCCCGACAAGCCTCTCCCTCTGATAATCGAACCTGCTGTGGAAAGGATAAGCCCGGTCGATTGGGCGATGAATAACCGCGAGCTGGTTGAAACTTACCTGCTCAAGCATGGAGGGATACTCTTTCGGAACTTTAATGTGAAGACGCCGGCAGAGTTCGAACAATTCATCAAAGCTATTTCCGGAGATTTGCTTGAATACCAATATGGCTCAACACCCCGCAGCCAGGTGTTTGGCAATATTTACACCTCAACTGAATACCCTGCCGATCAGCCGATACCTTTACATAACGAGATGTCTTACTCGCGCAACTGGCCGATGAAGATTTTCTTCTTTTGCCTGGAATCGGCTGAGCAGGGGGGAGAAACGCCGATTGCTGATAGCCGGAGAGTATTTAAACTCCTCGCCCCTGAGATTAAACAGCGGTTTATTGAGAAGCGAGTGATGTATGTCAGAAATTACAGCGACGGATTAGACCTCCACTGGCGGCAAGTCTTCCAGACCGACAACAAATCAGAGGTAGAGGAATATTGTCGGCGTGCCGGAATTGAGTTCACCTGGACGGGCAGAGATCGCCTGCGAACCAGCCAGACGTGTCAGGCTGTCGCTTCTCATCCTAAAACAGGCGAAATGGTCTGGTTCAATCAAGCCCATTTATTCCATGTGTCGAACTTGAAATCCGAAGTCCAAGAATCGTTCTTTGCGAGTTTTCAACAAGAAGACCTGCCACGCAATACTTACTATGCCGATGGCCTTCCTATAGAAGCTACAGTGTTAGATCAAATTCGCAACCTGTATGAACAGGAAGCGGTAATCTTTCCCTGGGAGGAAGGCGATGTGCTAATGCTTGACAACATGCTGACTGCACATGGCCGAAGGCCCTTTGCAGGGTCACGAAGAATCCTTGTCGGAATGTCTCAACCCTACTTCAATCAAGAAATCTGATCCGGAAAAATACGAGTGCAACATGCAAATGGAAACTATTGAGGGGTTCCGCCTCTCTCCCCAGCAAAGGCACCTCTGGTTATTGCAGGAACTCGGCAGCAGTTTGCCTTACCGAGTCCAGCGCGCTGTTTTGATCGAAGGCAAACTTGAGCCGGAGATCCTAAAACTGGCATTACAAAATACTGTTGCGCGATGCGAGGTCCTTCGCACGGTCTTTCATTACTTGCCCGGCATGGCCACCGCGATTCAGGTTGTCACCGAAGGCGGCTCGCCGGAGATTGATGAACATGATTTAACCGGGATGGATCCGAACGAGCAAGAGGGTATAGTCGCTGCGCTTTTTGACGAAGCCAGCGGGCTACCGTTTAACTTTGAGCAAGGCCCGCTCTTGCACGTCTCATTGGTGAGCCTGTCTGAGTCCGCGCATGTGTTGATAATCAGCTTGCCTGCGCTCTGCGCAGACGCGACGGCATTAGAGAACCTCGTACGTGAGATCGAGCGTTGCTACTCGGCCTTTTCGCTCGGTGAAGAGGTATCCGGCGAGTTGATCCAGTACGCCGATCTGTCAGAGTGGCAAAATGATTTGCTTGAAGCGGAGGACGCGAAAATCGGAAGAGAGTATTGGTTTAAGCAGAACCTCTCTGCTGCTTCCGGTTTGAAACTCCCCTTTACAAAGCAGGACGCCGAAGAGTACCTGTTCGCGCCCCAAACTTTGCGCCTCATGGTCAATGCCGATCTGGTGGCGAAGCTCAGGCCGATTATTGATGGATATAACACCTCGCTATCTGCGTTCTTATTAAGCTGCTGGCAGGCCTTGCTATGGCGGCTAACCGGGCAGTCGGATGTTATTGTGAGCGTCGCCTCTGATGGCCGCAACTACGAGGAATTAGAAGATGCCATAGGGCTATTTGCAAAATACCTGCCCGTTTATTGCAGCCCGGAAGAAAGTACACGGCTGAGCGAGTTGGTGAGACAGACTGATGAATCTACGCGCGAGATTTATAAATGGCAGGACTGTTTTACCTGGGAGCGGAATGCAGGTGAGGCCGGTGACACTACAGAGAAAAGCTTCGCTCCTTTTTGTTTCGAATGGAGCGAGCAGCCTCTGAAGCATTCTTCCGGCGGCCTGTCATTCTCCATCCACAAGCAGTACGTATGCATAGACCGATTCGAAGTCAAGCTCTCTTTCATTCAAGATGGCAATACGTTTACAGCAGAGTTTCACTACGATTCTAATCTGTTCGACATCGAAGACATTGAGCGTCTGGCATCACAGTTCAATAGATTGCTGGAAGCGGTTGCCGTCAATCCTAATATGCCAATCGGCGAATTCGAAATCTTAAGTGATGTCGAGCGACATCAACTGCTGGTTGAGTTTAACAATACAAAGGTCGGTTATACGGGAGACGTGTGCATTCATGAAATATTCGCGGCGCAGTCTAAGCGAACGCCTGAAGCTGTAGCGGTCGTTTATGAAGACGAACAGATTACTTACCGTGAGCTAGACCGAAAAACCAATCAGCTGGCTCGTCATCTTCAATCTTCGGGTGTCAGGCCGGAAACGGCGGTTGGAATCTGTGTCGAACGCTCGACGGAGATGATGATAGGGCTGCTCGGCATACTTAAAGCCGGAGGGTCATATGTGCCACTGGACCCGGCGTACCCGAAAGATAGATTGGCCTTCATACTGAAAGATGCGAAGGTGCAGGTATTACTGACTCAAGAGCGACTGATCGACGCATTGCCTGAGCACGGCGCGCAGGTTATTTGCCTGGATTCGTCCTGGAAGATGATTGCCGAGGAAAGCGAGGCAATGCCGGTCAATGACGTAACACCGGAAAATCTAGCCTATGTAATCTATACGTCGGGATCTACGGGCAGGCCCAAAGGTGTCTGTGTTGAACATCGGCAACTGGTCAATTATGTAAAGAGTATTATCGAAAGACTGGCTCTCCCGGCTGGCGGCAGTTTCGCCACGGGAGCAGCATTCGCAGCAGATTTGGGCAACACGGCTATCTTTCCTTCTTTAGTCTTGGGTGGGCGCCTTCACGTGATATCGCAGGAACGAGTCTCGGAGGCCGGGGCGCTGGCCGATTACATGCGCCGTCATCCAATCGACTGCCTCAAGATTGTTCCCTCTCATCTCTCGGCCTTGCTCGCCCATCCTGATGCTGAGCAAATCTTGCCGCGCCTGCGGCTAATCCTCGGAGGCGAAGCCAGCGCGTGGCATTTGATAAAAAGAATCCGCGCGCTGGCTCCTGACTGCCTCATCTTCAATCATTACGGCCCAACAGAGGCCACCGTCGGCGTGTTGACTTACAGGTTTGATGAGGATCAAAAAGATGAGCGCTCTGCGACGCTTCCACTAGGCCGCCCGATCGCAAATACTCAAATCTATCTACTCGATTCTCGTTTGCAGCCTGTATCAAGCTGGCTGCCGGGAGAGGTATACATCGGCGGCGATAATCTGGCTCGTGGCTATCTCGATAGACCTGAGCTAACAGCCGAAAAATTCATTCCCAATTGCTTCGGCGACGAACCTGGTTCTCGGCTTTACAGAACAGGCGATCTGGCCCGCCACCTTTCGGATGGCAGTATCGAGTTTCTGGGCCGCAAGGATCAGCAGGTTAAGATCCGGGGCTTTCGAATTGAGCCCGGCGAAATTGAAGCGGCGCTGGCAGACCATCCGGTTGTACAGCAAGCTGTAGTCCTGGTTCGGGAGAGCAAAACCGGCGATAAGTATCTGGTGGCATATGTAACCGCAGCGCCGGAGTCCCGCGTCATTGCTAATGAGTTACGCAACTGGTTGGGAAATAGATTGCCCTATTATATGGTGCCTTCAGCTTTTTTGAAGCTCGATAGCATACCGTTAACACCGAATGGGAAAATCGACCATCGCGCGTTCCCCGCGCCTGATGAGACGAATACCGGATCGGACCAATCTATTGTACCTCTCCGAACAGCAGTCGAAGACGTGGTCGAAGGCATATGGCTAAGCGTCTTGAATCTTGAGCGAGTCGGCGTTCACGAACGCTTCTTTGAACTGGGCGGCCATTCATTATTAGCAACGCAGGTCATCGCGCGAGTGCGCGCTATATTTCAGGTCGAGATTTCGCTGCGCAATTTCTTTGAGCAACCGACTGTGGCCGGTCTGGCGGCAGAGATTGAGAAAGCAATGCGAGAGGCAAGAGGGATTCTCGCGCCACCAATAGTGCCAGTTGCGCGAGATAGAAATCTGCCGCTTTCCTATGCGCAACAGCGATTATGGTTTCTCGATCAGATGGAATCCGGCAACGTCTTCTACAACATTCCTATGGCGATCCGAATAGTAGGAACGCTAGACATGCTCGCTCTGGAAAAGTCATTTAACGAGATCATCCGGCGACACGAAGCCCTGCGGACAAGATTTGAAACCGTAGAGGGCAGACCCGTGCAGGTCATAATGGCCGCCTCACCCCTCAAGCTGGAAGTCAATGACCTCAGGAGCCTTCCAGAGCAAGAGCGACAACAGGAGGTGATGAGAGAAGCAAGGCAGGAAGCAGGAACAGGATTCGACTTGAGCAGAGGGCCGATGCTGAGGGTGAGGATGGTGAGGGTAGGCGAGCAGGAATATGTCCTAGTAGTGGTGATGCACCACATCATATCAGACGGCTGGTCGATGGGAGTGATGATCCGAGAGGTGGCGGGATTGTATGAGGCATACAGGGAAGGGAGAGAGTCGCCGCTAGCAGAGCTAGAGATACAGTATGCGGACTATGCGGTGTGGCAGAGAGAGTGGCTGAGAGGAGAAGAGTTAGAGCGACAGGTTGAATACTGGAAGAAGCAGATGGAAGGAGCGCCATCTCTGCTTGAGTTGCCTACGGACAGGCCGCGTCCAGAGGTGCAGAGCTACAGAGGGTCGCATGAAAAGCTGAGACTAACAGGAGAGATGAGCGAGAGGCTGAGAGAGCTGAGCAGGCGAGAGGGAGTGACGTTATTTATGACTTTGCTGGCGGCCTTCCAGGTGCTGCTGTCGAGATACTCAGGCCAGCAAGACATCCTCATCAGCACCGGCATCGCCAACCGCACCAGGGCCGAAACTGAATCGCTCATCGGGTTCTTCGTCAATACGCTGGTCTTGAGGAGTGACCTGAGTGGGAATCCAAGCTTTCGAGAGTTGCTCAAGCAGGTTAGGGAAGTGACGCTTGGAGCATATGCGCACCAGGACATGCCGTTCGAGTTGCTGGTCGAGGCGCTACAGCCGGAGCGCAATGCGAGCTACACCCCGATATTCCAGGTGATGATGGTCTTGCAGAATGCTACGCCTAGAGAAGTAAGAATGCCGACCCTGGAACTCATGCCGCTTGAGCGCGAGCAGACTACGGCAAAGTTTGATCTGACATTGTTTGTAGAAGAGCAGGGGCAGGAGATGGCCTGCTGGATGGAGTACAACACAGACCTGTTCAACCAAAGCACGATCCGCCAGATGCTTGAATCATACGAGCAATTGCTGGAGGAGGTCATCAAGCAGCCGGATGCAGAACTGGAAGCGATCCCGATGATCAGCGCGCAGGAGCGGGAGCAGCTAAGGACAGCGATGGAGGTAGGAGGTGAACAAGAGAGCATAGTCGAGATGATAGGGCGAGCGGTTGAAGCGCACAGGCATAGTCCTGCGCTTAGATCGGCGGGCAAGGATGTAAGTTATGAGGAGTTGGATGAGAAGACGAACCGGCTAGCCAACTACCTGTTGATGAGCGGAGCGAGCAAGGCCACAGTAGTAGCCATCATGGCCGAAGACGTGACGGAAGTGATAGTTGCAATCATAGCGACGATGAAGGCAGGGTGTGCGTTCATGCCGATGGACGGAGGGCTGCCGCTAAACAGGCTTGCAGCGATGATGGAGGTGAGCAGACCAGCCTACCTGATCGCCGATTCCAAGAGCGCAGCCAAGCTGAGCCGAGCAGTGGAGGGGGCGAAGCACACAGCGCGGCTCATCAGCGTGGATGAAGATGTGGAGCAGGATGATTGTGGGGAGAATGTCGAGTACGTTGGACGATACCTGGAGTGTGAGGCGAGCTGTGCGCCAGATGTGGTGAGCAGCCCGGATGACCTCAGCTACATATACTTCACGTCGGGGTCAACCGGAGTGCCCAAGGCGATAGCCGGTCGGCTGAAAGGTATAGATCACTTCATAAGGTGGGAGATAGAAACGCTGGGGCTGGACGAGACAGTCAGAGTGAGCCAGTTGCTGCCGTTGACGTTCGACGGATCGCTCAGAGACATATTCGTGGGGCTGTGTGCAGGAGGAGTGGTCTGTGTGCCTGAGAGCCGAGATGTGGTGAAGGATGTGAGCAAACTGATCCGATGGCTCGACGAGCAGAGAGTGACGCTGGTGCATTGTGTGCCGTCGTTGATGAGGGCGATGTTGAACGAGGGGATGAAGCAGGAGGAGCTGGGAAGCCTGCGGCAGGTAGTGATGGCAGGAGAGGCATTGCTGCCGGCCGACGTAGGGAGGTGGAAGCAGATATATGGAGAGAGAGTGGAGTTGATAAACCTGTACGGGACATCAGAGACGACGATGGCGAAGTTCAGCTACAGAGTGAGAGAAGGAGATGAGCGAAAGCCGAGCATACCCGTAGGCAAGCCGATCAGAGGAGCAGAAGTATTGCTGTTGAACAGGAAGGGAGAGCCGTGCGGAGCGGGGACAGTAGGAGAGATATACATCCGCACGCCGTACCGGTCTTTGGGGTATTACAACCAGCCGGAGTTGACCTCGGAGGCGTTCATCCGCAACCCGTTCAGCGAAGATGACAGCGACATAGTTTATCGAACAGGAGACCTGGGCAGGGAGTTGGAGGACGGCAACTATGAGTACCTGGGAAGGAGAGACCAGCAGGTTAAGGTCCGAGGAATGAGGGTAGAGCTAGGGGAGATAGAGAACCTGCTGAGGAAGCAGGAAGGGATCAAGGACGTGGCCGTGATAGATAGGGAGGATGCGTCAGGCTACAACTACCTGTGTGCATACGTGGTGATAGAGGAGGGAGTGAAGATAGAAGAGATAAACCGAGTGATGGAGGAGGAGTTGGCGGAGTATCAGGTGCCTGGAGCATATGTGGAGATGGAAGAGCTGCCGAGGACGATAAGCGGGAAGGTGGATAGAAGGAGGCTGCCGAGGCCAGGAGAGAGGCGAGCAGGGATGGAGGAGTATGAAGGGCCGAGGAGTGAGGTAGAGGAGCGATTGGTAGGAATGTGGGGAGAGATGCTGGGGATAGGACAGATAGGGATAAGGGACAACTTTTTCCGAATAGGAGGGCACTCGTTGATGGCGACACAGGTGGTGTCGCGAGTGAGGGAAGAGTATGGAGTGGAGATAGAGTTGAGAGAGATGTTCGAGGGGCCGACGGTGGCGGGATTGGGAGAGAGAATAGAAGAGGCACAGAGAGTAGGAGAGGGATTAGAAGCGCCAACGATAGGGCGAGCATCGCGCGATCAAGAAATCCCACTATCATTCGCGCAGCAGCGATTGTGGTTTTTGGATCAGTTGGAGCCGAACAGCGCATTCTACAACATCCCGGCGGCGGTGAGGCTGACAGGAGAGTTGGATGAGGAGGCGCTGGAGAGGACGTTTGGCGAGATAGTCCGCCGCCACGAAGTATTGCGAACAAGGATAGGGACAATCGAAGGAAGGCCGGTGCAGGTGATCTCGGAACCGGAGCCATTCAAGATAGAGGTAGAAGATATAAGTCAGAAGGATGAGGAAGAGGGAGAGAGAGAGGCGGAGCGAATAGCTGTAGAAGAATCGCAGAAGCCGTTCGACCTGGCAGCGGGGCCGATGATAAGAGTGAGATTGATAAGGACAGGTCAGCAAGAACATGTCCTAGTAGTGGTGATGCATCACATCATATCAGACGGCTGGTCGATGGGAGTGATGATCCGAGAGATGGCGGTGCTGTATGAAGCATACAGGGAAGGGAGAGAGTTGCCGCTAGCAGAGCTAGAGATACAGTATGCGGATTATGCGGTGTGGCAGAGAGAGTACCTGCAAGGAGAAGTGCTCCAGCGACAGGTCGAATACTGGAAGCAGCAGCTTCAAGGAGCGCCGCCGTTGTTGGAGTTGCCTACGGACAGACCCCGACCTGCCGTGCAAAGTTACCGAGGCGCAAAGCAATCATTCATTTTGCCGGAGACGATAACAGAAGGGCTGAGGGAGTTGAGCAGGCGAGAGGGAGTGACACTGTTTATGACAATGCTGGCAGCATTCCAGGTGCTGCTATCAAGATACACGGGCCAGGAGCAGATCATAGTAGGCACACCGATAGCAGGACGCACGAGAGGCGAGACAGAAGAGTTGATAGGGTTTTTCGTAAACACCCTGGTAATGAAGGGAGAGGTGAGAGGAAAAGAGAGCTTCCGAGAGATGCTCAAGGGGGTAAGAGAAACAGCATTAGGAGCATATGGGCACCAGAATGTGCCGTTTGAGATGTTAGTCGAGCAGATGCAGCCTGAACGCAGCCTCAGCCATTCGCCTCTGTTTCAAGTAGCGATAGCTCTTCAGAACGCGCCGATGCAAGCGCTGAGACTGCATGGCCTGACTATCACCCCTGTACAAGATCTGAGCGCGACGGCAAAGTTTGACTTGTTCTTGAACTTGAATGATAGCGAAAAAGCCATAGTGGGAAAGCTGGAATACAATTCGGATCTGTTTGATGACTCTTCGATCAAGCGAATGCTGGGGCACCTGGAGAGATTGTTTGAAGAGATAGTTGCTGACCCCCTACAGCGAGTGTCGGAGTTGAGGTTGTTGAGCGCATCTGAACGAGATCAAATACTCATCGAATGGAATGAGAACCTGTGCAGAGTATCCGAAGAGTCTATGCTCTCATGAATTATTTGAGGAGCAAGCTCATCGTACGCCGGAAGCTGTAGCCGTCGTGTTTGAACACGAACAGTTGAGCTATCAAGAGTTGAACTGTCGAGCCAACCAATTGGCCCATTATTTACAAAAGATGGGGGTGAGGCCGGAACGAACGGTTGGCATATGTATGGAGCGGTCAGCGGAAATGGTCATAGGATTGCTCGGCATAATTAAAGCCGGCGGAGCGTATGTACCTCTGGATTTAGCTTACCCGCAAGAGCGGCGTTCTTTTATGCTGAAGGACGCTCAGATAGCCTTGGTATTAACGCAAGGGAGATTAGTTGAAGAGTTATGCGATTTGGGGATACAGACAATTTGCATCGACACAGATTGGGAATCAATCGCAGGGGAAAGCGCGGAAAATCCGATTAGCGGAATCGACAGCAGCAATCTCGCATACGCAATCTATACTTCGGGATCGACTGGCCTGCCCAAGGCCGTAGCTATTCAACATTCGGGGTTAATGAATCTCGTTGCCTGGCACCAGCGCGCATATAACGTGACGCCCGCCTGTCGCGCCACTCAAATAGCCGGTCCGGCATTTGATGCATCCGTATGGGAGTTGTGGCCATATCTCACCGCAGGTGCCGGCCTTTATATTCCTTCTGAAGCAACACGTACCTCTACACCAGACCTTCTGAAGTGGCTGGCCGATAAATCAATAAGCATCTGCTTTCTTCCAACGCCGATTGCAGAGACTATGCTGAAAGAGCAAGGGCCTTCAGGGCCGGCATTGAAAACGGTGTTGACCGGCGGCGATCAGCTACATCGAGTTGAGCGTGAAGAGTTGCCGTTCACGTTGATCAATCATTACGGGCCGACAGAGAATACTGTAGTGGCAACGTGCGCTGAGGTTGCAATCGGAGTCCAGAGCCTGGCATCACCGCCCATAGGACGACCGATATCGAACACGCAGGTATATTTGCTGGATGAGCAGTTGCAGCCGGTGGTGATAGGAGCGGCGGGAGAGTTATACATAGGCGGCGACGGACTGGCGCGCGGGTATTTGAATCAGCCGGAGCTTACAGCCGAAAAGTTTATCCCAAATCCTTTTAGCCTATCGCCGGGCGAGCGGTTGTACAGGACCGGTGATCAGGCCAGGTACAGACCCGATGGCAATATAGAGTTTCTAGGACGCATAGATAATCAGGTTAAGATCAGGGGCCTTCGCATAGAATTAGGAGAGGTTGAGATGGCGCTCTCCACACACATGGGCGTTCGAGAGGCAGTCGTCATTGTTCAGGGAAATGGTCTGAGCGATAAAAGATTGGCGGCATATATCATCGCTGACCAGAAACAGGCGCCGGCGGCAAGCGAGTTGCGCAGCTTTTTAATGGAGAAGTTGCCTGATTACATGGTCCCTTCCGTTTTTATAATGCTCGAATCATTACCGTTGACTCCAAACGGTAAATTGGATCGAAGAGGCGCTCGGATTGCTCGGTCAATCACAGCTTGAGCTGGAAGAGAGTTTCGTTGCGCCGCGCACCCCTGCTGAAGAGGTAATAGCAGAAATCTGGGCGCGAGCGCTAGGTTTAGAGAAAATCGGAATTCACAACAACTTCTTCGCTTTGGGAGGGACCTCCCTGCTCACGACTCAGGTTATATCAAGAGCGCGAAGCATCTTCCGAGTAGAATTGCCACTGCGGAATCTCTTTCGGGAGCCTACTGTCGAAGGTATGGTCAATGTGATCTCGCAGGTTTGGGGCGACCGGGAGATCGTTGAAGAGATCGCCCGGACATTCAAGCAAGTCGATCAGCTTTCAACCGCCGAAGTGAAATATACGCTCTCCGCACAAGAATAGACCCATATTGTATATCTCAACCCGATTCGGATTTTTCCCACAAACAGGATGAAACTCTGTTTGCCTGAGGTTATCCGGGAGATGAAAGGTGAGCTATCGTGAACAACCCCTTTACAGAGGCAGACCGTCTCTCAGCAGAGAAACTCGAACTTATTGATCTGCTGCTAAAGAAAAAGGGCATAGCTGTCCCAGGAGCACAAATCATCCCTCGCAGGATGGGGAGCGATCCCTGCCCGCTTTCTTTTGCGCAGGAGCGGCTGTGGTTTCTCGATCAGTTCTCGCCCGGCAACTCCGCTTATAACATATCCTCAGCAGTTCGCCTGACCGGCAACCTCGATCTGATTGCTCTGGAAAAGTCATTTAACGAGATCATCCGGCGACACGAAGCCCTGCGGACAAGATTTGAAATCGTAGAGGGCAGACCCGTGCAGGTCATAATGGCTGCCTCACCCCTCAAGCTGGAAGTCAATGACCTCAGGAGCCTTCCAGAGCAAGAGCGACAACAGGAGGTGATGAGAGAAGCAAGGCAGGAAGCAGGAACAGGATTCGACTTGAGCAGAGGGCCGATGCTGAGGGTGAGGATGGTGAGGGTAGGCGAGCAGGAATATGTCCTAGTAGTGGTGATGCACCACATAGTGAGTGATGGGTGGAGTATGGGAGTGATGATCCGAGAGGTGGCGGGATTGTATGAGGCATACAGGGAAGGGAGAGAGTCGCCGCTAGCAGAGCTGGAGATACAGTATGCGGACTATGCGGTGTGGCAGAGAGAGTGGCTGCGAGGAGAAGAGATAGAGCGACAGGTTGAATACTGGAAGCATCAGATGGAAGGAGCGCCGCCGTTGTTGGAGTTGCCGATAGATCGTCCGCGTCCAGAGGTGCAGAGCTACAGAGGGTCGCATGAAAAGCTGAGACTAACAGGAGAAATGAGCGAGAGGCTGAGAGAGCTGAGCAGGCGAGAGGGAGTGACGTTATTTATGACTTTGCTGGCGGCCTTCCAGGTGCTGCTATCAAGATACTCAGGCCAGAGGGATATAGTAGTAGGCAGCCCGATTGCGGGACGAAACAGAGTGGAGACGGAAGGGCTGATAGGGTTTTTCGTAAACACAGTGGTGATGAGGACAGAGGTAGAAGGAGGAGAGAGATTCCGAGAGGTGATGAGGCGAGTGAAGGAGGTGGCAGTAGGAGCATACGGGCATCAGGAGATGCCGTTTGAGATGCTGGTCGAGCAGATACAGCCTGAAAGGAGTCTTAGCCACTCGCCTCTGTTTCAAGTGATGTTTGCCCTCCAGGAAAGAATAGCGAAAGCAGTTGAGTTGCCGGGACTGAAGCTGAGCTTACTTGAGAGCGAAAGCGGAACAGCGAAATTCGCGCTCGGCTTGTTGATTGTAGAATCTGAGTACGAGCTACAGGCATCGCTGGAATACAATACAGACCTGTTTGATGATACAACCATCCGGCGCATGCTTGAATGTTTCAACACGCTGCTCGGTGGTCTGATTAGTAACCCCGATCAGCAAGTTTGCGCTTTGCCTCTGCTGTCTCCCGCACAGCGGCAACAAGTGATAAAACAGGGGGGCGACGCGGCGGTTGAGTATCCTCGCCACCGATGCATTCATCAGCTATTCGAAGACCAGGCTAAGCGCACGCCGGAAAGAATCGCTGTTGTTTTCGAGCATCAATGCCTGACTTACTCTGAGTTAAATCAAAGAGCTAATCAGTTGGGCCGTTACTTGCAGAGGCTGGGAGTCGGCCCGGAATCGCTGGTTGCGATTTGCTTCGAACGGTCGCTTGACCTTGTAGCCGGCATGGTTGCAGTCCTTAAAGCAGGCGCGGCCTATCTGCTTTTGGAACCGACACATCCGAAAGAGCGACTCGGCTTTATGCTGGAAGATAGCCGGGCGCAGGTACTCCTGACCCAGGAGCAATACCTGCAAACGGTTTCCTCACACGAAGCACACACTGTTTGCCTTGATAGAGATTGGAAGGCAATAGCAGATGAAAGCGATGAAAATTGCGCCAGCGGAGTTGAACCTGAAAATCCCGCCTACGTGATCTATACATCGGGATCGACAGGCGCACCCAAGGGAGTCGTTATTCCTCATCGTGCGATCTGCAATCATATGGCCTGGATGAACCTTGCCTTCCCGCTTTCAGAACGGGACCGCGTGCTTCAGAAGACCCCGATTACTTTTGACGCCTCAGTCTGGGAGTTCTACGCCCCATTGTTATCCGGAGCGCAATTGGTCCTGGCCCGGCAAGGCGGTCATCAGGACACCGCCTATCTAATCGACGTAATCATGGAGCAGCAAATCACCACGCTCCAAGTTGTCCCGACGCTTCTCGGGTTGTTGTTGAATGAAGACCGCTTTGCAAAATGTGAGAGCCTCAAGCGAGTCTTTTGCGGCGGCGAAGCGCTGGCTGCCGAACTGCGCGACCGCTTTGTCTCCCGACTCGATGCGGAGTTGTGCAATTTGTACGGCCCGACCGAAGTATGTATTGACTCAATCTTCTGGGCCTGCGAAAGAGGGACTGAAAGGCGGGTGATTCCGATTGGACGACCCGTTTCAAACACGCAGGTGTACATTTTGGATTCGCTGTTGAACCTTGTACCGCTTGGAGCGCGCGGAGAGTTGTACATAAGCGGAGAGGGATTGGCTCGTGGATACCTTAACCGCCCGGAGCTTACAGCAGAAAAATTCCTTCCAAACCCGTTCGATACTATTTCCAATGCACGGCTCTATAAGACTGGTGACCTGGCGCGGTATTCGACAGATGGAAACATTGAATATCTGGGGCGAAACGATCATCAAGTAAAAATTCGAGGGTTCCGCATAGAGCTTGGAGAAATAGAAGCAGCGCTGGTCGAGCATCCGGGGCTGAGCGAAGCGGTTGTGATAGCCAGCCGGCATCAGCCTCACGATGAGAGGCTGATAGCTTACGTTGTGAGCAAGCAAGACCCGGCGCCAACAGTGAGCGAGCTGCGAGCTTACCTCTTGAATAAGCTTCCAGAATACATGAGGCCGGCGGCGTATGTGATGCTGGAGAAGATGCCGCTAACAGCGAGCGGGAAACTAGACCGGCGGGCGCTGCCCGAGGCCGGTGAGCAGCGGCCCCAGCAGGAGGCAAGGTATGTGGCGGCGCGCAGCGAGCTGGAGAAGAAGATAGCAGTAGTGTGGGAGGAGGTGCTTGGGATAGAGAAGGTGGGAGTGTATGACAACTTCTTTGATTTAGGAGGGCATTCATTGTTGATGGTGGAATTGCATAGCAAGCTGAGAGAGGTGACGGGAAGCAACATATCTATGCTTGAGATGTTTCAGTATCCCACCATTGACTTTCTGGCAAGGTACCTCAGCCAGGAGCAAGGCGAATCAACTCCAGTTCAATCAAGCCACAGCCGAGCCAGGAATCGAAAAGAACTGATGAAGCAGCGAGTCAGTGCGGACACAGTCACTGAACAAGAAAAAAGCAATCACATAGCAATAATCGGGATGACGGGGAGATTTCCCGGATCAAACAGCATCGAGGAGTTCTGGGAGAACCTCCGCGAGGGCAAGGAGTCTCTCACCTTCCTCACAGATGAACAGCTACTGGAGGCGGGCGTAGATGCCTCTGTTCTTGAGCAGAGAAACTATGTGCGTGCTACTGGGCTGCTCGATAGGGTAGAGGAGTTTGACGCCGGGTTTTTCGGATTCACACCGAGAGAGGCAGAGATAACCGATCCCCAGCAACGGCTGTTTTTGGAGTGTGCGTGGGAGGCGATAGAGAGAGCCGGATATGACGCGGAGAGGTACAGAGGGGCGATAGGAGTATTCGCCGGAGCAGGGATGAACGGATACCTGCTGAACCTGTACACGAACCGTGAGTACGCGGGAGCAGTGGGAGGGATGCAGACGGCGATAGGCAATGAGAAGGATCATCTGGCGACGAGGGTGTCGTATAAGATGAATTTGAGAGGGCCGTCGGTGAGTGTGCAGACGGCCTGCTCGACATCGCTTGTGGCTGTTCATCTCGCTTGTCAGAGCTTACTTGATGGGGAATGTGATATGGCGCTTGCCGGAGGAGTCACAATATCCGTCCCACAAAAATCGGGCTATGTATTTCAAGATGGGGGAATACTTTCACCCGATGGGCACTGTCGAGCATACGACGCGAAAGCAGGAGGGACGGTCGGCGGCAGTGGAGTGGGCATCGTAGTTCTCAAACGACTCTCGGATGCGCTCTCGGACGGAGACCTCATTCACGCCCTGATTCTCGGATCAGCCATCAACAACGACGGCTCTTTGAAAGCCGGTTACACCGCTCCCAGCCTCCAGGGACAGGCAGAAGTCATATCGCTTGCTCAGGCTGTTTCGGGAGTAGAGCCGGACTCGATCAGCTATGTCGAAGGGCACGGGACAGCCACAGCGCTTGGCGATCCCATAGAGGTCGAAGCGCTCAAGCAAGCCTTCTCATCGGCGACAAAGCAAGCCTACTGCGCATTAGGATCGGTCAAGACCAACATAGGCCACCTCGACACGGCGGCAGGAGTGGCAGGGCTGATAAAGACGGTGCTATCGCTCAAGCACAGGCAGATACCTGCGAGCCTCCACTACAGCGAGCCAAACCCTCGGATAGAGTTTTCAGGGAGTCCGTTTTATGTAAACAGCGAGTTGAGAGAATGGAAGAAAGGAGCAGGGGCGAGGCGAGCAGGAGTGAGTTCGTTCGGCATAGGAGGGACGAACGCGCACGTGGTGTTGGAAGAAGGGCCATATCGGCGAAGGCAAGAGACAAGCAGAGAGAGCCATGTGATGGTGATGTCAGCAAAGACAGAAAGAGGGTTAGAGCAAGCCGGACAGAGACTGGCGAAGTGGATGAGAGAAGGGCGAGTGGAGAACATAGCAGACGCGGCCTACACGTTACAGGTGGGGCGGAAAGCGATGAGGTGGCGAGCGGCAGTAGTGTGCAGAGGCGTGGAGGATGGACAGAGAAAGCTAGAAGCAGGAGAAGGAGACTTGAGAGGAGAAGGAGTCTTGAGAGGAGAAGTGGAAGCAGGAGCACCGGGAGTGGTGTTCATGTATCCGGGGCAGGGGTCGCAGTATGAGGGGATGGGAGAGGGGCTGTACCGAGCAGAGAGGAGGTTCAGAGAGGTAGTAGATTACTGTTCGGAGAGATTGAAAAGATGGATGGGAGTGGATTTAAGAGAAGTGTTGTACGGGAGTGGAAGAGGGAGTGGAGAGATAAACAAGACATATGTGACGCAGCCGGCGCTGTTTGTCATAGAGTACGCGATGAGCGAGATGCTATCAGGGTATGGGATCGAGCCGGAGGTGATGATAGGGCACTCGATAGGAGAGTATGTGGCGGCGTGTGAGGCAGGAGTGATGGAGTTGGAAGAGGCGTTGGGGTTGGTGGCGATGAGAGGGCAGTTGATGGAGGGAACGGAAGAGGGGTTGATGGTGGCAGTGAGTATGAGCGAGGGAGAGGCCAGAGAGTTGATCAGAGGAAAGGGAGTGAGCATAGGAGCGATAAATGGAGAGCGCCAGATGGTGATAAGTGGAGGAGAAGAAGAGATGGAGGAGGTGGAGGCAGAGTTGGAGAAGAGAGGAGAGAGGTGGAAGAGGTTAGGAGTGAGTAGAGGGTTTCATTCAGCAAAGATGGAGAAGATAGAAGGAGAGATGAGGAGGTATGTGAGGGAGATAAAGCTGAGGAGGCCGAAGAAAGAGTATGTGTCGAATGTGACAGGGAGGAGGATAAGAGGAGAGGAGGTGGTAGAGGAGGAGTACTGGGTGAGGCAGATGAGAGGAGAGGTGAGGTATTGGGAAGGGATAGAGAGATTGAGGAGAGAAGGAAAGCGAGTGATGGTGGAGGTAGGGCCAGGAGAAGTGTTGAGTGGGATATGGGAAGGAAGAGGAAGCGAAGAGAGAGCAGTGAGGATGATGAGAGGGAGGAAAGGAAGTGAAGGAGAAAGGAGAGAAGAGGAGGAGGTGATGAGAGGGATAGGAGAGATGTGGGTGAGAGGAGTGGAGGTGGAATGGGGAAGGATGTATGAAGGAGAGGAGAGGATGAGAGAGGAGCTGCCGACGTATGGATTTGAGAGGGAGAGGTATTGGATAGAGAGGCGAGCAGAAGGAGAAGGAAGAGGAAGGAGGAAGAGAGGAGGAGAGGAAGTAAGGAAAGAGGCTGACATTGCTGATTGGTTTTATGTCCCTATCTGGAAACAATCAATTCTAACCACTCCTTTTAAGTCGCAAAGCCATATTAAAAATTCCGATGACGAAACGAAACTGGTGATAATAACCGAGGAGAAAGGGATAGGCAGAGAGATAGCAGAAAGATATGAGCAGGAAGGCCGGGAGGTAATCAGAGTGATCCGGGGAAGCCACTTCTCAAGAGACTCCGAGAGCCAATACAGGATCAACCCTCAAGAAGCAGAAGATTACAGCGCGCTTTTGGGAGAGATAGCCGACTCCCCAAGACTAAAGATACTCCACTGTTTGAGCCTGAGTGAGGAGGGAGCAAAAGATGAGCCGGAGAGCCGCCAGGGCGCAGAGCGGGGAGAAGAGAGCTTCTACAGCCTGATATACCTGGCACAAGCGTTGGGCAAGCAGATGGTGGAGCGAGGGATAGGAGAAGCAAGCTCTGAGAGAAGCATAGAGATAGTCGTAATGAGCAACAACGTGCAGGAGGTGACAGGAGAGGAGGAGATAATCGCAGAGAAAGCGATGGTGCTGGGGCCGTGCAAGGTGATAGGACAGGAGTACCCCGGAGTGAGGTGTCGGAGCGTAGACGTGGAGATAAAGGGAAGAGGAGAAGGAGAAGGAGAGCGGATAATAGAGGAGATGATGAGAGAGGTGGAGGTGGGAGGAGAAGTAGGAGGAGAGGAGGCAGTGGCATACCGAGGAAGGCACAGATGGGTGCAGAGGTATGAGAGAGTGAGGATAGAAGGCGTAGAAGGGGAGAGAAGATTGAGAGAAGGAGGAGTGTACGTGATAACAGGAGGGCTGGGAGGAGTGGGGCTAGAGATAGCAGAGTACTTGAGCAGAGAAGTGAAGGGGAAGGTAGTGTTGGTGAGCAGGAGAGGAGTAGAGGAGAGAGGAGTAGAGGAGCGAGTAAAGGAGATAGAAGAGCAAGGAGGAGAGGTGGTAGTAGAGCGAGGAGATGTGGTGAGTGAGGAGGAGATGAGAGGGATAGTGAAGAGGGTGAAGGAGCGATATGGGAGGATAGATGGTGTCATCCACGCCGCCGGGGTTGCCGGGGAAAAATTGATTCGGGCTATTCAAGAGGCAAATCAGACTGAGTGTCAATTGCATTTTCAGCCGAAAGTTCAGGGCCTGCTGGTATTGGAAAAGGTGTTACAGGATGAGCAGCTAGACTTTTGTATATTACTATCTTCTTTATCGTCTATTTTGGGTGGATTGGGCCTGGCTCCATATTCTGCCGCTAACATCTTTATGGACGCCTTTGTGCGTAAGCATAACCGGACTAGTCACGTTGCCTGGACGAGCGTGAATTGGGATGGGTGGAATCTCAAGCGAGAAATAAAACGGAATTCAGGCGCCGTCGCAACCGGGGCCGAGTTTGCCATCTTACCCGAAGAAGGAGTTAAAGCATTCCATCGCCTTCTTTCGCTTTGCACACCCCAAATAGTTGTTTCGACCGGAGACTTGCAAGCGAGAATCGAGCAATGGATTAAGCAGAAGCCTTTAAAAATTACTCAGGTCTCGAATGAAAAAGTCTCAGCATTACTTCATCCAAGGCCGGATTTACAGAGTGACTATGTGGCTCCTCGTAATGATATTGAGCAGACGATTGTAAACATACTCCAGGATTTACTCGGCATCCAACAGATAGGCATCTACGATGACTTCTTTGATTTAGGAGGGCACTCGCTGCTTGCAACTCAGGTAGTCTCCCGGGTGCGCGATGCTTTCCAGGTCGATCTTTCTCTTCGCAGTCTGTTTGAGCAGGTAACCGCAGCCGGCATGGCTGCAAGCATCCAATCTCAGATGCTTGCGGGAACCGGCTTGCAGGCTCCGCCCATTGAGCGGGTCTCGCGCGATTGTGAGTTGCCTCTCTCTTTTGCCCAGCAGCGTTTATGGTTCCTCAACCAATTGCATCCCGACAGTGTCGCGTACAACATGCCTGCGGCGCTTCGTCTGGCGGGGCGGCTCAACGTTGCAGCCCTTGAGCTTTCGCTCACTGAGATCACTCGCCGGCATGAAGTCTTGCGGACCACATTTGCTACCGTAAACGGTCGGCCCGTTCAACTCATAGGAGAGAACATTCCTTTCACATTGTCGGTAGTGGACCTTAGCGAATTACCCGAAGCGGATCGAGAAACCGAGACGCTACGGCTTGCTGCTGATGAGGCGCAACGCCCATTCGATCTGGCATGCGGGCCGCTCTTGCGAATCACCCTGCTACGCCTGGGTAGCGAGTCCCATATCGCGCTGCTGACGATGCACCACATCGTCTCGGATGGCTGGTCGCCGGGAATACTGATTCGCGAGTTGACAGCCCTCTATGAGACTTTCTCTCGCGGCAAGCCATCCGAGCTACCTGAGTTGGCAATTCAATATGCTGACTTCGCATACCATCAGAGAGAATGGCTGCGCGGCGAAGTGCTCGAAGATCAACTTTCCTACTGGAAGCAACAACTGGCCGATGCGCCCCAGACTCTTGAACTGCCGACTGACAGGCCAAGGCCATCGGTGCAGACATTCCGTGGCGCTCACGAATTGGTGAGTATCTCTCCCACAATTGCCTATGAACTCAATGCTCTCAGTCGGCAGCATGGAGCGACGCTCTTTATGACGTTGCTGGCAGCTTTCCAGGCCCTGCTGGCTCGTTATACCGGTCAGAAAGAGATCGTGGTTGGCTCACCGATTTCAAATCGAAACAGCGTCGAGACGGAAGCTTTGATCGGGTTCTTTGTCAATACGCTGGCGCTTCGTACTGACTTGAGCGGCAACCCAACGTTTCACGAATTGCTTGATCGGGTGCGAGAGACTGCGCTCGGCGCGTATGCGCATCAGGACTTGCCCTTCGAGATGCTGGTCGAGGCGTTGCACCTGCGCAGAGATATGAGTCGTTCGCCGATGTTTCAGGTGATGTTCATTTTGCAGAATGCCCCGCAAGAAGTTCTGCAATTGACCGACCTGAGTATTACCACTATTCGATCCGAGAGCGGGGCGACAAGATACGACCTGACACTCTCGCTTTCAGAGACAGCCGAGGGGCTGAAAGGCTCGGTGGAATACAACACCGATCTATTCAACGGTATAACGATACGGCGAATGCTTGATCACTTCGAGCGCGTACTCGGAGCGGTCGTAGCTGCCCCCGGAAAACGGCTCTCGGCCCTGTCGTTGTTGACTGCAACTGAAGAGCATCGTCTCCTGATCGATTGGAATGGCGGCAGCAGCCAATACCCGCGCGATAAGTGCATTCACGAATTGTTTGAAGCTCAGGTGGAACAGAGGCCGGAAGCAGTGGCCGCGATTTTCCAGCACGAGAAATTGACGTATCGAGAGTTGAATCGCCGAGCGAATCAACTGGGGCATTACTTGCGACAAAGAGGTGTGCGGCCCGGTGCGATTGTGGGGATTTGCTTGGAGCACAGCCTTGAGACTCTCGTTGCTCTGCTGGGCATACTCAAGGCGGGTGGGGCATATCTCCCTCTTGACCCTGTTCACCCTCCTGCCCGCCTGGCCTACATGCTCGAAGACTCACAGGCTCACCTCCTTCTCACGCAGCAACGCCTGGCTGACAGCCTGCCATACGCCAAGGCCCAGACCGCCTGCCTCGATAGCCAGTGGGATGAGATAGCCCTATACAGCGATAAAGACCTGGACTCTGACGCAACCCCTGAGGATCTGGCATACGTCATCTACACGTCAGGATCAACCGGCAAACCAAAAGGTGTGAAAATCGAGCACCGCTCGCTAGTCAACTACATCTGGTGGGCGAGAGAGGTCTATCTGCAAGGTGAGCGACTCAACTTCGCATTGTACTCATCGCTGGCCTTTGATCTGACGGTGACATTGATCTACACGCCGCTGGTGAGCGGGAGCAGTGTGGTCATATATGAAAAGCAAGAGGAGAAAGCGCCACTGGAGAGAGTGCTTGAGGGGAATGAGGTAGGTGTGTTGAAGCTGACGCCGGGCCATCTGAGATTGATCAAAGAAAGGGAGAACCGAAACATCGGCATAAAGAGGCTGATAGTAGGAGGGGAGGCATTAGAAACGGGCTTGACCAGGGAGGTATGGGAGAGCTTCGGGCAAGAGGTGGAAATATACAACGAATACGGGCCGACGGAAGCGACGGTCGGCTGCATGATCTACCAATACGAGGCTGCGAGAGAAGGGCGAGCAATGGTGCCGATAGGGAGGCCGGCTGCGAACTTGCAGATATATGTACTGGACGGAGAGATGCGACCAGTACCGGAGGGAATGAAAGGGGAGCTGTATATAGGAGGAGAAGGATTATCTAGCGGCTACATTGACCGCGCGCAAATGACGGCAGAGAGATTCATACCGAACCCGTACAGTAAGGAGCCAGGAGGGCGGCTGTACAGGACAGGAGATGAGGCCCGCTTTCTTGAGAGCGGAGATATAGAGTACGTAGGGCGGATAGACCAGCAAGTGAAGGTCAGAGGTTATCGCATAGAGTTAGGAGAGATAGAAGCAACCCTATCGATGCATCCCATGATAAGCGAAGCGGTTGTGATTGCGCGGGTAAATGGGTCGGGCGACAAGCAGTTAGTGGCTTATGTAGTTGCTCAAGCGGAGACAACGCCTGGTGTTGATGAGTTGCGTCAATACGTAATCGAGAAGCTTCCAGAATACATGAGGCCGGCGGCGTATGTGATGCTGGAGAAGATGCCGCTAACAGCGAGCGGGAAACTAGACCGGCGGGCGCTGCCCGAGGCCAGTGAGCAGCGGCCGCAGCAGGAGGCAAGGTATGTGGCGGCGCGCAGCGAGCTGGAGAAGAAGATAGCAGTAGTGTGGGAGGAGGTGCTTGGGATAGAGAAGGTGGGAGTGTATGACAACTTCTTTGATTTAGGAGGGCATTCATTGTTGATGGTGGAATTGCATAGCAAGCTGAGAGAGGTGACGGGAAGCAACATATCTATGCTTGAGATGTTTCAGTATCCCACGATCAATTCGCTCACACAGTACCTGAATCAAAAAGAGAGTAAGACCGTATCTCACCAGATAATTCACGAGCGAGCAGGAAAGCAGAAAGCGGCAATCAATTGACAAAAGCAACTTGTCAGGCAGAGGCTAAAAGTCAATGGATAAGTCAATGGCAGAATCTATAGAGAGCATAGCAATAATCGGGATGACGGGGAGATTTCCCGGATCAAACAGCATCGAGGAGTTCTGGGAGAACCTCCGCGAGGGCAAGGAGTCTCTCACCTTCCTCACAGATGCACAGCTACTGGAGGCAGGCGTAGATGCCTCTGTTCTTGAGCAGAGAAACTATGTGCGTGCTACTGGGCTGCTCGATAGGGTAGAGGAGTTTGACGCAGGGTTTTTCGGATTCACACCGAGAGAGGCAGAGATAACCGATCCCCAGCAACGGCTGTTTTTGGAGTGTGCGTGGGAGGCGATAGAGAGAGCCGGATATGACGCGGAGAGGTACAGAGGGGCGATAGGAGTATTCGCCGGAGCAGGGATGAACGGATACCTGCTGAACCTGTACACGAACCGTGAGTACGCGGGAGCAGTGGGAGGGATGCAGACGGCGATAGGCAATGAGAAGGATCATCTGGCGACGAGGGTGTCGTATAAGATGAATTTGAGAGGGCCGTCGGTGAGTGTGCAGACGGCCTGCTCGACATCGCTTGTGGCTGTTCACCTCGCTTGTCAGAGCTTACTAAACTATCAGTGTGATATGGCACTGGCTGGAGGCGTAACAGTAGCCGTACAGAGATCGGGATACTTGCACAAAGAAGGCGGAATTTTCTCACCCGATGGGCACTGTCGAGCATACGACGCGAAAGCAGGAGGGACGGTCGGCGGCAGTGGAGTGGGCATCGTAGTTCTCAAACGACTCTCGGATGCGCTCTCGGACGGAGACCTCATTCACGCCCTGATTCTCGGATCAGCCATCAACAACGACGGCTCTTTGAAAGCCGGTTACACCGCTCCCAGCCTCCAGGGACAGGCAGAAGTCATATCGCTTGCTCAGGCTGTTTCGGGAGTAGAGCCGGACTCGATCAGCTATGTCGAAGGGCACGGGACAGCCACGGCGCTTGGCGATCCCATAGAGGTCGAAGCGCTCAAGCAAGCCTTCTCATCGGCGACAAAGCAAGCCTACTGCGCATTAGGATCGGTCAAGACCAACATAGGCCACCTCGACACGGCGGCAGGAGTGGCAGGGCTGATAAAGACGGTGCTATCGCTCAAGCACAGGCAGATACCTGCGAGCCTCCACTACAGCGAGCCAAACCCTCGGATAGAGTTTTCAGGGAGTCCGTTTTATGTAAACAGCGAGTTGAGAGAATGGAAGAAAGGAGCAGGGGCGAGGCGAGCAGGAGTGAGTTCGTTCGGCATAGGAGGGACGAACGCGCACGTGGTGTTGGAAGAAGGGCCATATCGGCGAAGGCAAGAGACAAGCAGAGAGAGCCATGTGATGGTGATGTCAGCAAAGACAGAAAGAGGGTTAGAGCAAGCCGGACAGAGACTGGCGAAGTGGATGAGAGAAGGGCGAGTGGAGAACATAGCAGACGCGGCCTACACGTTACAGGTGGGGCGGAAAGCGATGAGGTGGCGAGCGGCAGTAGTGTGCAGAGGCGTGGAGGATGGACAGAGAAAGCTAGAAGCAGGAGAAGGAGTCTTGAGAGGAGAAGTGGAAGCAGGAGCACCGGGAGTGGTGTTCATGTATCCGGGGCAGGGGTCGCAGTATGAGGGGATGGGAGAGGGGCTGTACCGAGCAGAGAGGAGGTTCAGAGAGGTAGTAGATTACTGTTCGGAGAGATTGAAAAGATGGATGGGAGTGGATTTAAGAGAAGTGTTGTACGGGAGTGGAAGAGGGAGCGGGGAGATAAACAAGACATATGTGACGCAGCCGGCGCTGTTTGTCATAGAGTACGCGATGAGCGAGATGCTATCAGGGTATGGGATCGAGCCGGAGGTGATGATAGGGCACTCGATAGGAGAGTATGTGGCGGCGTGTGAGGCAGGAGTGATGGAGTTGGAAGAGGCGTTGGGGTTGGTGGCGATGAGAGGGCAGTTGATGGAGGGAACGGAAGAGGGGTTGATGGTGGCAGTGAGTATGAGCGAGGGAGAGGCCAGAGAGTTGATCAGAGGAAAGGGAGTGAGCATAGGAGCGATAAATGGAGAGCGCCAGGTGGTGATAAGTGGAGGAGAAGAAGAGATGGAGGAGGTGGAGGCAGAGTTGGAGAAGAGAGGAGAGAGGTGGAAGAGGTTAGGAGTGAGTAGAGGGTTTCATTCAGCAAAGATGGAGAAGATAGAAGGAGAGATGAGGAGGTATGTGAGGGAGATAAAGCTGAGGAGGCCGAAGAAAGAGTATGTGTCGAATGTGACAGGGAGGAGGATAAGAGGAGAGGAGGTGGTAGAGGAGGAGTACTGGGTGAGGCAGATGAGAGGAGAGGTGAGGTATTGGGAAGGGATAGAGAGATTGAGGAGAGAAGGAAAGCGAGTGATGGTGGAGGTAGGGCCAGGAGAAGTGTTGAGTGGGATATGGGAAGGAAGAGGAAGCGAAGAGAGAGCAGTGAGGATGATGAGAGGGAGGAAAGGAAGTGAAGGAGAAAGGAGAGAAGAGGAGGAGGTGATGAGAGGGATAGGAGAGATGTGGGTGAGAGGAGTGGAGGTGGAGTGGGGAAGGATGTATGAAGGAGAGGAGAGGATGAGAGAGGAGCTACCGACGTATGGATTTGAGAGGGAGAGGTATTGGATAGAGAGGCGAGCAGAAGGAGAAGGAAGAGGAAGGAGGAAGAGAGGAGGAGAGGAAGTAAGGAAAGAGGCTGACATTGCTGATTGGTTTTATGTCCCCTCCTGGAAACGCTCCGCGCTTCCACAATCTTTGAGAGATTCAGACCACCATACGAAACTGGTGATAATAACCGAGGAGAAAGGGATAGGCAGAGAGATAGCAGAAAGATATGAGCAGGAAGGCCGGGAGGTAATCAGAGTGATCCGGGGAAGCCACTTCTCAAGAGACTCCGAGAGCCAATACAGGATCAACCCTCAAGAAGCAGAAGATTACAGCGCGCTTTTGGGAGAGATAGCCGACTCCCCAAGACTAAAGATACTCCACTGTTTGAGCCTGAGTGAGGAGGGAGCAAAAGATGAGCCGGAGAGCCGCCAGGGCGCAGAGCGGGGAGAAGAGAGCTTCTACAGCCTGATATACCTGGCACAAGCGTTGGGCAAGCAGATGGTGGAGCGAGGGATAGGAGAAGCAAGCTCTGAGAGAAGCATAGAGATAGTCGTAATGAGCAACAACGTGCAGGAGGTGACAGGAGAGGAGGAGATAATCGCAGAGAAAGCGATGGTGCTGGGGCCGTGCAAGGTGATAGGACAGGAGTACCCCGGAGTGAGGTGTCGGAGCGTAGACGTGGAGATAAAGGGAAGAGGAGAAGGAGAAGGAGAGCGGATAATAGAGGAGATGATGAGAGAGGTGGAGGTGGGAGGAGAAGTAGGAGGAGAGGAGGCAGTGGCATACCGAGGAAGGCACAGATGGGTGCAGAGGTATGAGAGAGTGAGGATAGAAGGCGTAGAAGGGGAGAGAAGATTGAGAGAAGGAGGAGTGTACGTGATAACAGGAGGGCTGGGAGGAGTGGGGCTAGAGATAGCAGAGTACTTGAGCAGAGAAGTGAAGGGGAAGGTAGTGTTGGTGAGCAGGAGAGGAGTAGAGGAGAGAGGAGTAGAGGAGCGAGTAAAGGAGATAGGAGAGCAAGGAGGAGAGGTGGTAGTAGAGCGAGGAGATGTGGTGAGTGAGGAGGAGATGAGAGGGATAGTGAAGAGGGTGAAGGAGCGATATGGGAGGATAGATGGTGTCATCCACGCCGCCGGGGTTGCTCCCGAAGGATTAATTCAATTCAAAACACCTGAGATGGCGGAAAAGGTACTGGCCCCCAAGGTCAAGGGAACATTAGTGCTCGACACTATATTCAAGGATGAGAAACTTGATTTCTTTATCCTCTGCTCATCACTTCGCTCCTTCCTGGGTATGCCGGGAGGAGTTGACTATTCCGCCGCCAATGCCTTTCTCGACGCATTCGCCCATCATTGCAATAGTTCGGAACGGAAGACATTTGTCGCCTCTATTAATTGGGATACCTGGGAGCAGGTCGGAATGGCGGCCAATGACGGTATGCGAGCAGGTTCCGATGAATACATACTGCCCAAAGAGGGAGTAGAGGTATTCAGCCGTGTCCTGCGTAGCTCGCTGCCTCAGGTCGTTGTGTCCGTAAAGGATTTTAAGACTCGGATAGCGCAGAACAAACCGTTATCGTCATCACTAGTTTTAGGGCATTTAACCAAACAGGCATCACCAAGGCCGGCACATGCGCGGCCTGAATTGGCGAATGATTATTTCGCCCCAACTAATGAGGCCGAGCAAACGATTGCTGGAATCTGGCAAGAGTTACTCGGCATTGAGAAAGTAGGAATCTACGATAACTTTTTTGAGCTAGGCGGGGACTCTCTGATCAGCATTCAAGTTATCGCGAGGATTAATAAAGCGGGCCTTCATCTGACTCCCAAACAGGTCTTCGAGCATCAGACGGTTGCTGAACTGGCAGCGGTCGCAGGCACGACCAGGGCAATGCAGGCTGAACAAGGCATTGTGACAGGCCCGTTACCTCTGACACCCATCCAGCATTGGCTGTTCGAGAAAAATCTTTCCGACCTTCATCACTTTAATCAAGCGCTTCTGGTGGAAGTCAGGCAGCCGTTGAATCTCACCCTGTTTGAGCAGAGCTTGAATCACTTGCTATTGCATCACGATGCGTTGAGGCTTCGGTTTAGCCGGGGAGAATCCGGCTGGCAACAATTCAATGCAGGCGCCGAAGGAGAGCCGCCCTTTGCTCGCATAGATATGTCGAATGTGGCCGAGGCCGGTCAAGGGGCCGCTATCGAAGTGGCCGCCGCAGAGATACAAGCTAGCTTGAATTTATCTGAGGGGCCGCTGGTGCGAGCCGTTTTCTTTGACCTGGGCGCTCAAAAGCACGCAAGGCTGCTGATTGTCATTCACCACCTTGCCATCGATGGAGTATCGTGGCGAATCTTGATGGAAGACTTGATTACCGCCTATAACCAGTTGAGCCGGGGTGAGGCAATTGAACTCGGATCAAAGACAACATCTTATAAGCAATGGTCCGACAGGCTGACAGAGTACGCGCAATCAGCAGATGTCGAAAAAGAGTTGACCTACTGGCTGGCCGCGCCTCAAGCGCCGACCGCCAGTCTGCCGGTAGATTTTTCTGAGGGCGCGAATACAGAAGGCTCGTCTCGGGTTGTGTCCGTATCGCTTACCGCGCAAGAGACTCAGGCCCTGCTGCAAGAGGCCCCGGCGTCATATCGCTTGCAGACGAGCGAGGTGATTTTGACGGCCTTGTCACAGGCATTCACCACATGGACCGGAAGCTCATCTTTGGCGATTGATCTTGAGGGACATGGCCGAGAAGCAATCTTCGATGACGTTGACTTGTCACGCACGGTCGGATGGTTCACCAGCGTCTTTCCCCTCAGATTGACATTGGAGAAGGATACCGCTCCAGGAGATGCGTTGAAATCGATCAAAGAGCAAGTACGCGCGATTCCGAACAAGGGTATGGGCTACGGTTTATTGCGATACCTGAGAAGAGATAAAGCGGTTGCTCAACATTTGAGCGCGATGCCGGCACCTGAGGTGGGATTTCTCTACCTGGGCCAGCTTGACCAGGCTATCTCAATGATTACTCTGTTCGGGCCGGCACGAGAGTCCAGCGGCCCGGCCTATGGTCCGACCGGAACCCGTAGCCACTTGATTGAAATCATCGGAAGAATAATCGACGACCATCTGAGAATCGACTGGCATTACAGCGAGAACGTGTATCGGCGTCCAACAGTAGAGCGGTTGGCTGCATGGTTCATAGAATCGCTGAGGGGGCTAATCACTCACTGTCAATCCCCGGAAGCCAGAGGCTATACGCCTTCGGATTTCACCGAAGCGGGGCTGAGTCTTGAAGAGCTTGACGAGCTTATTGCAGAACTAACCGTGGCAGAAGGGCAGAACTAAAATGGAAAAGGATAACATCGAAGATATCTATCCTCTTTCACCAATGCAGGAGGGCATGATCTTTCATGCTCTTTATGCGCCGGAATCAAGAGTGTACTTTGAGCAGGATAATTACACTATCGAGGGAGAGCTTGACGTCTCCGCGATGAAACGCGCGTGGGAGCGTGTGGTGGAGCGCCACCCCGTTTTGCGCACCGCCTTCGTTTTGAAACGCAGAGACAATCCACTCCAGGTGGTATACCGGCGCTTAGACCTGCCGTGGACTTATCTTGACTGGCGCGGGATTGCCGCAAGTCAACAGCAAAACGGGTTGAGCGACTTGCTCAAAGCAGATCAGGAAGAGGGATTCGACCTGTCAAGAGCGCCGATAATTCGCCTGACTCTCATCCGGATGGCAGATCAGTACTACCATTTCGTCTGGAGATTTCATCATGCATTGATGGACAGGACTTCCGTCTCGCTGGTATTCAAGGAGCTTTTTACCATCTACAAGGCGATTGCGCGCGGCGGCAATATTCAACTAAAGGAGCCGCGCCCATATCGAGAGTATATTAGCTGGCTAAGACGGCAGGATATGTCAAAAGCCGAAGCGTTCTGGCGGAAGACGCTAAAAGACTTCACGGCGCCAACACCTTTCGCGGTAGACCGTCCGGCCGGTAATTCGTCTGACGAAAAAGAAGATTACAAAAAAGAGAGCTTAAAGTTTTCATTAGCCGAGACGGCGAAACTTCAATCCCTTGCTCGCCGCCACCGGCTCACGTTGAATACGCTGGTGCAGGGCGTATGGGCTTTGTTGCTGAGCCGCTATAGCGGTGAGCAACAGGTTGTTTTTGGAACCACAATGTCCGGCCGCCCGACAGACCTTGCCGGCGCGGAATCAATGGTAGGGTTGTTCATAAATACCCTCGTAGTCCGAGCGCAGATAGAAGAGGATGCTCCGGTTCTTACCTGGTTGAGACAATTGCAAGCGCAGCAGGCTGAAGCATACCAGTACATATTCACCCCGCTAGTACAAGTTCAGGGCTGGAGTGAAGTGCCGCGCAGCAAGCCGCTATTTGAAAGCCTATTGATATTTGAGAGCCGAACCAGAGAGAGTGATCTACAGGAGCCGGGAGCAGACATCAGCATTCGCCGCATCTCCTCATATGAAATGCCGAATTTCCCGCTATCGCTGTTGGCCTGGCCGAATCAAGAACTGATGCTCGACATCTGGTATGACTGTCGTCGGTTCGATCGAATTGCGGTTAAACGGATGGCAGGACACATTCAAACATTGATGGAAGGAATCGCCTCCGACCCGGCTCAACGATTATCACAGTTGCCGCTGCTGACTTCATCTGAGCGACATCGGCTGCTGGTCGAATGGAATAACACAGAGATAAATTATCCGACCGATCAATGGATACATGAATCATTTGAAGCTCAAGCCGAGCGAACGCCGGATGCTGTAGCCGTGGTGTTCGAGAATGATAGGTTGACCTACAGGGAGTTGAACGAGAAAGCCAACCAGTTAGCTCTTTACCTCAGAGAATTGGGAGTCGGGCCGGATGTGCCGGTCGGCATCTGTATGCATCGTTCCCTCGATATGGTAATCAGCCTGCTCGCCATTCTCAAAGCCGGCGGCGCTTACGTCCCCTTAGACCCACAGTACCCACAGCACAGGATGTCATTCATCATCAAGGATGCGGGGGTGAGAATGGTTCTGACCCAGCATAACGTTGTCGCTACTCCGGATGATTACAACTATCAATTAGCTTGCCTCGACACACTGTGGGATGAGATTGCGTCTTACAGCCGGCATAACCTGAAGACGGAACTGTTTGGAGAAAACCTCGCGTACATCATCTACACTAGTGGGTCAACGGGGCAGCCGAAAGGAGTGATGAACAGGCACAGAGGGATAAGCAACAGGTTGGAGTGGATGCAGCAGGCGTATGGGTTGGATGGAACCGACCGGGTGTTGCAGAAGACCCCGTACAGTTTTGACGTTTCGGTGTGGGAGTTTTTCTGGCCGCTGATGGCAGGAGCGCGGCTCGTGGTAGCGAGGCCGGGAGGGCATCAGGATAGCAGGTACTTAGTGGAAGTAATAAACAAAGAGCAGATAACGACGCTCCATTTTGTGCCTTCGATGCTAGGGGTGTTTTTGGAGGAAGAAGGGGTAGGCAGATGTGAGAGCTTGCGGCGAGTGATAAGCAGCGGGGAGGCGCTGAGCCGGAAGTTGCAGGAAAGGTTTTTCGAGCGGCTGGCAGGCGTAGAGTTGGAAAACCTGTATGGGCCGACTGAGGCAGCCGTAGATGTGACAAGCTGGAGGTGTGAGCGCGGGAGCAAGAGAGAGGCAGTCCCGATAGGAGCACCGATAACAAACATAAAAATGTACGTGTTGGATGAGGAGAAGGAGCCGGTGCCGGTAGGAGTGAGAGGAGAGATCTACATAAGCGGAGAGGGATTGGGGAGAGGGTATGTAGGGAAAGCAGATATGACGGCGGAGAGATTCCTGCCTGACCCGCACAGCGGGCGGGAAGGGGAACGAATGTATCGGACGGGAGATGCGGGAAGATACTTGGAGGATGGCAGTATTGAGTACATAGGCCGAGTAGATCATCAGGTAAAGCTGAGGGGATACAGAATTGAGCCTGGAGAAATTGAATCGGCGCTCGTGATGCATCCTGGCCTTCAAGACGCTGTGGTCACAATCCACGAGAGCGATTCCGGATCGGCGCGCCTCGTAGCATATGTAGTCCCCGATGCAGATTGCGCGAAAGCCGCTCGACGAATGCTCCAACTTGAAAAAGAGGGCCTGCTGTCTGAGCAGCCCCGGTTGGAGTTGCAGAATGGAATGGTTGTTTTCTGCGTCTCTAACAAGGAAGAGGCAAAGTTTATATACAAAGAGATTTTTGAAGAGCAGGTTTATCTGAGACATGGGATCACCTTACACGAAGGAAGTTGCATCTTTGATGTCGGCGCCAACATAGGTATGTTCACACTCTCGGCGGGGCTGCTGTGTAAAGATGCGGTTATCTATGCGTTCGAACCCATCCAACCGATTTTTGAAATATTGCGCCTCAACACAGAACTTTATGGATTGAACGTAAGGCTTTACGACTGTGGCCTCTCAAGCGAAGAAGGAACGAGCGTCTTTACTTATTATCCTCAGTTTCCAGGCTCCTCTGGCCGCTTTGGGGACAAGCAAAGGGATTGGGAAATCCTGAAAACAGGCATCCTCAACATGCTTGAAACGGACGGGAATCAACAAGCGCAATCCGACGGAGAACTGGATGAGATAATAGGGCAAAGACTGACCGAGCGGCTAACGAGTGAGCAGGTCCCTTGCCGGTTGAGAAAGCTCTCTGATGTGATTCGCGAAAACGGCATAGATAGAATCGATCTGCTAAAGATAGATGCGGAAAGAAGCGAGCTGGATGTGCTTGTCGGTATTGATGATGATGATTGGCAAAAGATCGAGCAAATTGTAATGGAAGTCGACGATACGGAGTTTCGTCTGGAGCGGATTACAGAGCTGCTCGAAAGGAACGGATTTCAGGTTATTGTAGAGCAGGAATCATGGTGTAAGGATACCGGCCTTTATAACGTTTATGCTCGACGTGCCTTTGAAGATCGGTCTGACCGCGAACCCGATATTGAAACGGCTTCTATTAAACCACCTTTCGAATTGCCCCTGGCCTGGAGCAGCCCCGCTCGATTGACTGGTGATGTGCGACGTTACTTGCAAGAGCGATTGCCCGACTACATGGTGCCCTCCGCGTTCGTGATGCTTAACAATTTACCCCTGACCCCCAATGGTAAGGTCAACCGCAAGAATCTTCCCGCGCTTGACCTGGCCCGATCCAAGGTCGGACCTTCCTTTGTGGCGCCCCGCACACCCGTCGAGAGAGAGGTTGCGGAGATTTGGCGCGATCTTCTCGGAGCCGAACAAGTCGGAATCTACGATACCTTCTTCGAGTTAGGTGGGCATTCACTGTTGCTTACCCAGCTTGCTACTCGAATCAAAAAAAGTTTTCAGGTAGAGCTGCCGCTGCAAACACTCTTTAACGCCCCCACAATCGTTGATATGACAAGAGCGATTGCCGCAGCACAGGTAGAGAGCGAAGACCTGACAGAAACAGCACAGCTTATAGAAGAATTGAAACAGCTTTCGTCAGATGAAATAAAAGCGATGCTTGAAGCGGAATCAGGCGAGCTTGTCTAAGGCCACGAAACTCTTCCGGCATTCCCTGCATTCAACATTATTTTCACGACTATAAAAACTAGCCTCGAAGGTGAAGCATGAAGCTGTTAATGACGATGAACCTTCCCTACACTCGCGTGTCGGGCGGCACAAACAGATCCAACCGTAGCCTGGCCGAAGAGCTGGCAGAACGCCACCATGCGGTTCGCGTTGTAGTGCCTGCGCTCGCCACACCCAGTCCTATAACCCACAAGCAATTTTTAGATGAGTTAACAAGCGAAGGGATCGATGTCAGCGCTAACGGAAAGGTGTGCATATTCAATCTGAACGGCGTAGAAGTGCATGCCGTAGCAGAGCCTTCTCTGATGCGCGCCTACCTCATAAGCCAGATCAATGAGTTTGAGCCGGACTGGGCGCTGGTGTCATCTGAAGACCCTTCACAAAATTTGCTCGATGCGGCATTAAAAGCTTGCCCTGGCAAAGTAGTGTACCTGGCGCACACGCCGCAGATGTTCCCCTTTGGGCCGGCCAGCCTGTATCCAGGCAAGGCGCGGACTGAATTGGTCGGGCAGGCTGCTGCCATTGTGGCGATCAGCAAATTCGTCGCCGGTTATGTTCATGAGTGGACCGGATTCGAAACGTTTGTAAATCACCCGCCTCATTTTGGCGGCGGGCCGTTTCCGAGTTATAAGCATTTTGACAGAGGCCACGTTTTGCTGATGAATGCCAGCGCAGTGAAAGGGGTTTCAATATTCTTAGATCTGGCCCGTTCACTTCCCGACATAAAATTTGCAGCGCTCCCCGGTTATGGCACAACTGCTGCGGACAGAGTTGCTCTCTCCGAATTGCCAAATGTGACCATATTAAATAATCGCAAGAGTATTGACGAACTTCTCTGCGACGCCAGCGTGCTACTGATGCCTTCGCTGTGGGTTGAGGGGTTCGGCATGGCCGTTGTGGATGCCATGGTGCGAGGCATCCCTGTACTTGCAAGTAACTTTAGCGGGCTTGTCGAAGCAAAGCTGGGAACAGACTACTTGCTGCCCGTGCGCCCAATCGAATGTTTTGAAGACCGGCTTGACGATAGTATGCTTCCGGCCCCTATCGTTCCCGATCAAGATATTAATCCGTGGCGCAATGCGCTCGTCGGCCTGCTTTCAAATCATGAGTTATATGCCAGGCAGTCGGCCTCTTCGCGCGATGCTGCAATGAAGTTTGTGTCTAACCTCAGTGTTGCTCCATTAGAAGACTTTTTGAATAAGTTAGCTTCGAGTAATGGATCGAAACAGAAACAAGCATTAAGCCAATCGAATGGTAAGAGTGGTCAAAATAACGGATTGAACGGGGCGAATGGAAATAATATGTCTAACGACGTAACCACATTGACGCCGGAACAGCTAGCGCTTTTAGTGCTGCGAAATCGAAAGAAAAATCTGAAATCTCAGGAAAAGCAGGACCAGCAGACGACAATCAAGCGCGCCCCACGGGATCGAGTATTGCCGCTATCATTTGCACAGCAGCGGCTATGGTTCTTCGATCAGTTGCAGCCGGGCCGTACCGCTTACAACATGCCCAACGCCCTGCGCCTGGAAGGGCGACTGAATGTAGAAGCGTTGGAACAAGCGTTGAGCGAAGTCGTCAGACGCCACGAGATATTGCGCACGAGCTTTGCCGTTGTGGACGGTCAGCCTGCGCCCGTTATCGGCCAGCCGCAGCCGATGCAGTTGCCTATAAATGATCTCAGCGGGTTGCCGGAACCAGAGCGCGAAGCTAAAGCAAGACTGCTTGCAGGTGAGGAGGCACAACGAGCTTTCAATCTATCGGAAGGGCCGCTACTGCGATGCAGATTGTTGAGGCTGGCGCAAGAGCATCACATCTTGTTGGTGACTATACACCATATTGTAAGCGACGGGTGGAGTATGGGAGTGCTCGTAAAAGAGATGGCGACACTCTACAAGGCTTATAGCGAAGGCAAGCAATCGCCGCTTGAAGAGCTGGAGATACAGTATGCCGATTATGCAGTGTGGCAGAGAGAGTACCTGCAAGGAGAAGTGCTGGAACGTCAGGTTGAGTACTGGAAGCATCAGTTGGAAGGAGCGCCGCCGTTGCTGGAGTTGCCGACTGACAGACCCCGACCTGCTGTCCAGACCTACCGTGGATCGCGCCTGGCTTTGAGTCTTCCTCACGATTTGAGTGAGGGCCTTAGAGCAGTCTCCAGGGCAGAAGGCGTGACGTTGTTTATGACCCTGCTTGCCGCCTTCCAGGTGCTGCTTTCCAGATACTCAGGCCAGCAAGACATCCTAGTCAGCACCGGCATCGCCAACCGCACCAGGGCTGAGAACCGAATCGCTCATAGGATTCTTCGTAAACACGCTGGTCTTGAGAACTGACCTGAGCGGCAATCCAAGTTTCAGAGAGTTGCTCAAGCAGGTGAGGGAGGTGACGCTAGGAGCATACGCGCACCAGGACTTGCCGTTCGAGGTGGTGGTGGAGGCGTTGCAGCCAGAGCGCAGCACGAGCTACATGCCGATCTTTCAGGTGATGATGGTGTTGCAGAATGCGCCGCAGAGAGTCGAGAAGGTGGCGGGGATAGAGCTGAGAGGGATAGAAGGGGAGCAGACGACGGCGAAGTTCGACCTGACATTGTTCGTCGAAGAGCAGGGGCAGGAGATGGTCTGCTGGATGGAGTACAACACGGATTTATTCAATGAAAGCACGATCCAGCAGATGCTGAACACATACGAGCAGTTGCTGGAGCGGATGATCGAGCAGCCGGACACGGAGCTGGAAGCGATCCCGATGATCAGCCTGCAGCAGCGCGAGCAGCTAAAGAGAGCGATGGAGGTAGGAGGTGAACAAGAGAGCATAGTGGAGATGTTGGCCAGGTCGGTGAAATCGGGCGGGCAAAGGGCAGCGCTTAGATCGGCGGGCAAAGGTGTAAGTTATGAGGAGTTGGATGAGAAGTCGAACCGGCTGGCGAACTACCTGTTGATGAGCGGAGCGAGCAAGGCCACAGTAGTAGCCATCATGGCCGAAGATGTGATGGAAGTCATAGCGGCGATCATAGGGACGCTCAAAGCAGGCTGCGGGTTTATGCCGATGGACGGAGGGCTGCCGATAAAGAGGCTGGCGGCGATGATGGAGGTGAGCAGACCCGGCTATCTGATCGCCGATTCCAAGAGTGCAAGCAAGCTGAGCCGAGCAGTGGAGGGGGCAAGCCTGAGAGCGCGGCTCATCAGCCTGGATGAAGATGTGGATCAGAGTCAACTGTGGGCAGGTGTGGAGTACATAGGGCGATACGCGGAGTGCGAGGCGAGCCAGGCGCCGAGTGTAGAGAGCGGGCCAGATGACCTCAGCTACATATACTTCACAAGTGGGTCAACGGGAGTGCCGAAGGCGATAGCAGGACGGCTGAAAAGTATAGATCACTTCATAAGGTGGGAGATAGAAACGCTGGGGCTGGACGAGCGAGTGAGAGTGAGCCAGTTGCTGCCGTTGACGTTCGACGGATCGCTCAGAGACATATTCGTGGGGCTGTGTGCAGGAGGAGTGGTCTGTGTGCCTGAGAGCCGAGATGTGGTGAAGGATGTAGAACGGCTGCTGAGATGGCTGGAGGAGGAGGAGGTAAGTCTGGTGCATTGTGTGCCGTCGTTGATGAGGGCGATGTTGAACGAGGGGATGAAGCAAGGAGAGCTAGGGAGCCTGCGCCACGTGGTGATGGCAGGAGAGGCATTGCTGCCGGCCGACGTAGGGAGGTGGAAGGCTGTGCACGGAGAGAGAGTGGAGTTGATAAACCTGTATGGGACATCAGAGACGACGATGGCGAAGTTCAGCTACAGGGTGAGGGAAGGGGATGAGCAAAGGCCGAGCATACTAATAGGCAAGCCGATCCCAGGAGCGGAGGCGATGCTGTTGAACAGGAAGGGAGAGCCGTGCGTGGCAGGCACAGTAGGAGAGATATACATCCGCACGCCGTACCGGTCTTTGGGATATTACAACCAGCCGGAGTTGACCTCGGAGGCGTTCATCCAGAACCCGTTCAGCGAAGATGACAGCGACATAGTTTATCGAACAGGAGACCTGGGCAGGGAGTTGGAGGACGGCAACTACGAGTACCTTGGAAGGAGAGATCAGCAGGTGAAGGTCCGAGGAATGAGGGTAGAGCTGGGAGAGATAGAGAACCTGCTGAGGAAGCAGGAAGGGATCAAGGACGTGGCCGTGATAGATAGGGAGGACGCGTCAGGGTACAACTACCTGTGTGCATACGTGGTGATAGAGGAGGGAGTGAAGATAGAAGAGATAAACCGAGTGATGGAGGAGGAGTTGGCGGAGTATCAGGTGCCTGGAGCATATGTGGAGATGGAAGAGCTGCCGAGGACGATAAGCGGGAAGGTGGATAGAAGGAGGCTGCCGAGGCCAGGAGAGAGACGAGCAGGGATGGAGGAGTATGAAGGGCCGAGGAGTGAGGTAGAGGAGCGATTGGTAGGAATGTGGGGAGAGATGCTGGGGATAGGACAGATAGGAATAAGGGACAACTTTTTCCGAATAGGAGGACATTCATTGATGGCGACACAGGTGGTGTCGCGAGTGAGGGAAGAGTATGGAGTGGAGATAGAGTTGAGAGAGATGTTCGAGGGGCCGACGGTGGCGGGATTGGGAGAGAGAATAGAAGAGGCACAGAGAGCAGGAGAGGGATTAGAAGCGCCAACGATAGGGCGAGCATCGCGCGATCAAGAAATCCCGCTCTCGTTCGCGCAGCAGCGATTGTGGTTTTTGGATCAGTTGGAGCCGAACAGCGCGTTCTACAACATACCAGCAGCGGTGAGGCTGACAGGAGAGCTGGATGAGGAAGCATTGGAGAAGACGTTCAGCGAGATAGTGCGGCGTCACGAAGTGTTGAGGACGAGCTTTAGAGTGTCGGAAGGCAGACCAGTGCAGGTGATCTCGGAACCGGAGCCATTCAAGATAGAGGTAGAAGATATAAGTCAGAAGGATGAGGAAGAGGGAGACAGGGAGGCGGAGCGAATAGCTGTAGAAGAATCGCAGAAGCCGTTCGACCTGGCAGCGGGGCCGATGATAAGAGTGAGATTGATAAGGAGAGGCCAGCAAGAACACGTCCTAGTAGTGGTGATGCATCACATCATATCAGACGGCTGGTCAATGGGAGTGATGATCCGAGAGATGGCGGTGCTGTATGAAGCATACAGGGAAGGGAGAGAGTTGCCGCTGGAAGAGTTGGAGATACAGTATGCGGATTATGCGGTGTGGCAGAGAGAGTGCCTGCAAGGAGAAGTGCTGGAACGTCAGGTTGAGTACTGGAAGCAACAGTTGGAAGGAGCGCCGCCGTTGTTGGAGTTGCCTACGGACAGACCCCGACCTGCTGTCCAGACTTATAGAGGATCAGAACACGGATTTGCGATATCAGAAAGTGTGAGCGAAGGGCTGAGGGAGTTGAGCAGGCGAGAGGGAGTGACACTGTTTATGACAATGCTGGCAGCATTCCAGGTGCTGCTATCAAGATACACGGGCCAGGAGCAGATCATAGTAGGCACACCGATAGCAGGACGCACGAGAGGCGAGACAGAAGAGTTGATAGGGTTTTTCGTAAACACCCTGGTAATGAAGGGAGAGGTGAGAGGAAAAGAGAGCTTCCGAGAGATGCTCAAGGGGGTAAGGGAAACAGCATTAGGAGCATATGGGCACCAGAATGTGCCGTTTGAGATGTTAGTCGAGCAGATGCAGCCGGAGAGGAGTCTGAGCCATTCGCCTCTGTTTCAAGTGGCGTTTGCGTTACATAAGCCTCCTAAAGATATACCGGATGTAATCGGGTTAAGCTTGAGCCAGATCGGTGTTGAGAATCAAACGAGCAAGTTCGATCTCACATTATCCCTGACGGAAACGCGTAATACACTGTTCGGATTAGTCGAATACAGCACTTGCCTGTTCGACATCTCTACGATCAGCAGGATGACTGAACATTTCCAGACTCTGGTCGAAAGCATCGTTACCAATGCAGATCAGCAGATATCTGAGCTTAGAATGCTTTCAGAAGCAGAGCAGCGTCAGTTACTAGTTGAGTGGAATGACACAACTAGAGATTATCCGAGCAGCCTGTGCATACAGGAGCTATTCCAGAAACAGGTGGAACTGACGCCTGATGCAGTTGCAGTGATTTTTGGAAAGGACTTCCTGACCTATGCTGAATTGAACCGGCGAGCGAATCAGTTGTCTGGCTACTTACGAGAGAGAGGGGTAGGGCTGGAGGTGCGGGTTGGCATATGTGTAGAGAGATCAGTAGAGATGATCGTGGGGCTGCTCAGCATACTCAAGGCTGGAGGGATATATGTTCCTCTTGATCCTCAGTACCCGAAAGAGCGACTGGCATTCATGCTGGCAGATGCTGATATACGAGTGCTGCTCACTCAGAAACATCTGGTTGAATCACTTCCAGAGCACAATGTTGGAATAGTCTGTTTGGAAGAATGGGATAAGATTAACAGGTTCAGCGAAGAGAACCCAACCAGCACTGCAACCGCAGAGGATTTGGCCTATGTTATCTACACTTCCGGATCGACAGGCGGGCCCAAGGGGGTATGCGTAACTCATAGAGCAGTTAACCGGCTGGTGATCAACACAAATTACATTCAACTCGACAGCAACGACAAAATAGGGCAGGCAGCGAACTGCTCGTTTGACGCGGCTACCTTCGAGATTTGGGGAGCATTGCTGAATGGAGCAAAGCTGGTGGGAATAACGAAGGATGTTGCGCTGTCACCGGAAGAGTTCGCTCGGCACATACAGCAAGAAGACATAAGCGTGTTGTTTTTGACAACAGCATTGTTCAATCAGATAGCCAGGACAGCGCCAGAGGGATTCAGCAATTTAAGATGTCTTCTGTTCGGAGGAGAAGCAGTAGACCCGGAGTGTGTAAGAGAAGTTGTGCTGAAAGGTAAGCCTGAGAGGCTGCTACACGTGTATGGGCCTACAGAGAATACGACATTCAGTAGTTGGGAGGAAGTCGAGGAAGTGGATATAGATGCGAGGACCATACCTATAGGGAAGCCGATATCCAACACAAAGATATATGTGCTCGACAGAGAGATGAGGCCGGTGCCAAAAGGGGTAGCAGGGGAGTTATGCATAACAGGAGATGGACTGGCGAGGGGGTATTGGGGAAGCTCGAAAATAACAGCGGAGCGGTTTGTACCTGATCCGCACAGTGATGAAAGAGGAGGGAGGCTCTACCGCACAGGAGACGAGGTGAGGTATTGGGAAGATGGCCGGATAGAGTTCATCGGACGAAAAGACAATCAAGTGAAGATGAGAGGGTACAGGATAGAACTGGGGGAGATTGAGACAGCGCTGGCGAGCCACGCCGGGGTGAGAGAAGCAGTCGTAGTGGCGAGAACGGAAGAAGCAGGAGACAAGCGGCTGGTAGGCTACGTAGTGGCGGAAGAAGATCAAGCGCCGACTGCCAATGAACTGAAGCAGCATCTGAAAGAGAGCTTGCCCGAATACATGATCCCGTCAGTAATAATAATGCTCGATGAAATGCCGCTGACGGCAAACGGGAAGGTGGACCGCCAAGCATTGCCTGAGCCGATGAGAGAAGATTTTGGGCAGGAGTATGTGGCGCCGGCGACGGCGACAGAAGAGATATTGGCAAACCTCTGGGCAGAAGTGTTGCGAGTAGAGAAGGTAGGCAGAGAGGACAATTTCTTTGAACTGGGAGGGCATTCGCTGCTAGCGACACAATTAATATCGAGAGTACGCGAGACGTTTGAAGTAGAGATAGGGTTGAGAGAGTTGTTCGAGCGACCAACAGTAGCTGATCTGGCTAAGAGTATCGAGATAGCACGCGGAACAGGCAAGGAGAAGGCAGCGCCGGCGATAGAGCGAGCAACGCGCGATCAAGAAATCCCGCTCTCGTTCGCGCAGCAGCGATTGTGGTTTTTGGATCAGTTGGAGCCGAACAGCGCATTCTACAACATCCCGGCGGCGGTGAGGCTAAGAGGAGAGCTGGATGAGGAGGCGCTGGAGAGGACGTTTGGCGAGATAGTCCGCCGCCACGAAGTATTGCGAACAAGGATAGGGACAATCGAAGGAAGGCCGGTGCAGGTGATCTCGGAACCGGAGCCATTCAAGATAGAGGTAGAAGATATAAGTCAGAAGGATGAGGAAGAGCGAGAGAGAGAGGCGGAGCGAATAGCGGTAGAAGAATCGCAGAAGCCGTTCGACCTGGCAGCGGGGCCGATGATAAGAGTGAGATTGATAAGGACAGGTCAGCAAGAACACGCCCTTGTAGTGGTGATGCATCACATCATATCAGACGGCTGGTCAATGGGAGTGATGATCCGAGAGATGGCGGTGCTGTATGAAGCATACAGGGAAGGGAGAGAGTCGCCGCTGGAAGAGCTGGAGATACAGTATGCGGACTATGCGGTGTGGCAGAGAGAGTACCTGCAAGGAGAAGTGCTCCAGCGACAGGTCGAATATTGGAAGCAGCAGTTGGAAGGAGCGCCGCCGTTGTTGGAGTTGCCTACGGACAGACCCCGACCTGCTGTCCAGACTTACCGTGGATCGCGCCTGGCTTTGAGCCTTCCACAGGAGTTGAGTGATGGCCTCAGAGCAGTCTCCAGGGCAGAAGGCGTCACTATGTTTATGACAATGCTGGCAGCATTCCAGGTGCTGCTCTCCAGATACTCCAGGCAACAGGATATTCTCATCGGCAGCCCCATTGCCAATCGCACCAGGGCTGAGACTGAACCGCTCATAGGATGCTTCGTCAACACCCTTGTACATAGATCACTCGTGCGTGCAGATCAGCCTTTCAACCACCTGCTTCGACAAGTCAGAGAAGCCACCCTTCTTGCATACGCCCATCAGGAGTTGCCCTTTGAGATGTTAGTCGAGCAGATGGAGCCTGAACGCAGCCTCAGCCATACGCCGTTGTTTCAGGTGGCCTTCACCATGCAGAATGCGCCGCAAGAGCATAGAGAAGTGAGGGGGCTGACAATAAGCACGATGGGAGCAGAGAACCCGACGACGAAGTTCGATCTGACGCTGTATGTGATGGAGGTGAGAGGGAGGGTAGTAGGAGAGGTGGAGTACAACACGGACCTATTCGACCAGAGCAGCATAGAGAGGATGATCGAGAGTATAGAGGTGATGATAGAGGGAGTGGTAGCAGACAGCAGACAGAGGGTAGGGGAGATGTTGATGATGAGTGAGAGACAGAGAAGGCAGGTAGTAGAGGAGTGGAACGAGACGAGGAGAGAGTATGAGCGAGAAGGGAGCATACAGGAGGTATTCGAGAGGCAGGTGGAGGAGAGAGGAGAAGCAGTAGCGGTGAGGTACGAAGAGCGAGAGCTGAGCTACAGAGAGTTGAACGAGCGAGCCAATCAGCTAGCGCATCACCTTCGAAGATTGGGAGTAGGGCCGGAGGTGATGGTGGGAGTCTACATCGAGCGAGGGGTGGAAATAGTCGTAGCGATAATGGGGATACTGAAAGCTGGAGGAGGGTTTGTGCCGATAGACCCTAGCTATCCGCAGGAGCGGATAGCCTACATGCTGGAGGATGCAGGGTTGGCCGTAGTGGTGAGTGAGGAGAGGTTGGTGGAAGGGCTACCGATAAGTTGGGCGCAGGCGGTGTGCATGGATACGGATCGGGAAGAGATAGAGAGTAAGAGCAGAGAGAATCCGTCAATAGAAGTAAGAGGAGAGAACGCTGCGTACATGATCTACACGTCAGGGAGCACAGGGAAGCCGAAAGGAGTGGTGATAGAGCAAGCAGGAGTGGTGAATCTGGCGAGGTGGCAGGGAGAGGAGTTTGAGGTGAGAGGAGGGAGACGGATATCGCAATATGCGTCATACAGCTTCGATGCGGCAGTAGGGGAGACGATGATGGCGTTGCTGAACGGAGGGGAGTTGGTGATGCTGAACAGGAAGGAGATGGATGGGGAGAGGATAATAGAGGAAATAAACAAGGAAGAGATAGATGTGATAGTGCTGGTGCCGTCAGTGATAAAGCAGATGGATGTAGGGAGGTTGAGAAGAGGAAAGGAAGTGAGGGTAGTAGCAGTAGGAGAAGCGTGTCCAGCAGAGATGGCGGTCGAATGGACGAGGAGGAGCAAGTTTATCAATGCGTATGGGCCGACGGAGTACACGGTATATTCACACATGTGGGAGGTAGAAGGAGATAAGGTAGAGAGTAGAGGAAGCGTAGCGATAGGGCGACCGATAGCGAACACGGCGAGTTACATATTGGATGAGAGGCAGAGGGAGGTGCCGATAGGAGTAGTAGGAGAGATATACATAGCAGGAGCGGGGATAGGGCGAGGGTATAAGGGGCGAGCAGAAGAGACAGCCGAGAGGTTTATACCAAACCCATTTAAGAGGATAGCGTATCTAGAACACGGAGAAGTAAGCATAGAGAGCGCGCGCGAGGAGATGGCCGAGTTCAAAGCGAGCGAGCAGAAGGATGAAAGCCGAGGGAAAGAGAAAGGAAGGATAAGAATAAGGGAAGAAGAAGTCATGAGGATAGTGAAAGGACTAGACGAAGATTTAGTGGAGAAGACGCATAGATTCATAAGCGAGTACTGTCAGGAAAGGGCAGCGTATGAAGGATTCTGTTGATACCTGCTGGAAGGATATAACCACAGCTACTCATCGCGAGGAATAAATGAAGATGTATTGATGGTGCTGCTGCCGTATAAAGAGCTTGATGGATTGAAAGGAGTAGATTTCGGTATAGGGAACGGGGAAGTGATGCAGAGGCTAACGAGAATGGGAGCGAGCATGAAAGGATTGGACTTTAATCCATTCTTTGTACAGGAGGCGCGAGACAGAGGACAAGTGGCGGAGATGGTGAGGGTGGATGTAATGGAAGAAAGCTTCCTGGAAGGAGCGAATATAGAAAAAGGGACTCAGGATTTCGTGATCTCGACGCTGATCCTGGACAGGTTGGAGAAACCGAAAAATGCATTGAAAAATATGTTTGGGGTGCTGAAAGAAGGAGGGAGGTTTGCAATACAAACGCTGCTGCCGATAGTAGGAGAAGATGACGGGCAGGTGGTAGAGCGGACAATTTACACGCCGGAAGAGAATCGGCTGACGCCGGGCAAAGATGAAGAAGAAGACAAGAGGAAGCTGATAGAGTTAGTGGAAGAGCTTGGAGGAAGTGAGATAGGAGTATATCAACTCCGGTACATAGTGAAGAGCCGGGATGGTATACAGGAATACAAGCTATGGAGCATCGTGGGGAGCAAGAGAGGGGTGAGAGAAGAAAGGAATGGAAAAGGAAATAATACGAGGATGTACAAGACGGGAGAACCTGGGAAGATACCTGCCCGATGGCACGATAGAATACAGGGGGCGAATTGACAATCAAGTGAAGATAAGAGGCTTTCGCATAGAGGTGGGGGAGATTGAAGCCTTACTGAAAAGAGAAGCAAGTATTAAAGATTGTGTAGTCGAGGCAGTCATCAATGAGCGAGGAGAGAAAGAACTGGTAGCCTATGTGGTAGTGGAAGGAACCGCAGTGCCAATAGCCAACGAGATAAGGAGCGCGTTGAAGCAGAGGATGCCGGAATATATGGTGCCGGTGAAGTATGTAAGGATGGAAGAGTTGCCGTTGACAGGGAGCGGGAAGATAGACCGGGGGAGACTACCGAGGCCGGAGAGGGGAGGGAGAGAAGAGAGAGGAGTAGGAGTAAGAGCGAGGAGCGAAGTGGAGCGAATGGTAGAGGAGGTATGGAAGGAGATACTGGGAGAAGAAGAGATAGGAGTAGAAGAGAACTTTTTTGAGATAGGAGGGCATTCGCTTTTGGCGACGCAGGTAGTGTCGCGGATAAGAGAGATGTTCGGAGTAGAGATAGGGCTGACGATGATGTTTGAGGAGCCGACGATAAGAGGGATGGGAGAGAAGATAGAAGAGGGGATGAGGAGAGGAGAGGAGAGGAGAGTGCCTGCGATAGAACGAGTGAGTCGGGATCAGGAGATACCGCTATCGTTCGCACAACAACGGCTATGGCTCGCCCATCAGCTAAGCCCTGAGATCGCGGCCTATAACGTTTCTCATGCTGTGCGTCTGACGGGCCACCTTGACGTGACATCGCTGGAGCAGTCGCTAAGCGAAGTGGTAAGGCGGCACGAAACTTTACGCACCAGATTTTCGGTGATAGGGGGGCAGCCTGTACAAATAGTTTGCCCGGCTGAGCCGATAGCGCTGCCAGTGACCGATATTAGTTTCTTGTCGGAGAGCGAGCGACTGGCCGAAGTGCGGCGGCTCGCTGCTGAAGAGACGCAGTACCTGTTTGATCTGGAACGCGGGCCGCTTGTGCGGGTCACATTACTGCGGCTCGACGCTGAAGAGCATGTAGTGCTGTTTACGATTCACCACATCATTTGTGATGCGTGGTCGCTCGACGTACTGAGCAGAGAGATAGCGATACTTTATGAAGCATTTTCCGCAAGGCTGCCGTCGCCCTTGCCCGATCTACCTATACAGTATGCCGACTATGCATACTGGCAGCGCCACTGGTTACAAGGAGAGGCGCTGGAAACGGAACTCGAATACTGGAGAAAGCAACTGACAGGCGCGCCCACATTGCTGAAATTGCCGACCGACCGGGCACGAATCCCTGTGCAGAGATTCCGTGGGGCACGCGAATACTTTAATCTGCCCGAGAATCTGACCGGGTTGCTACGGGAGTTGAGCCGGAGCGAGGGGGCAACGATGTTTATGGTTCTGCTGGCAGCTTTTCAAACGCTGCTTTCTCGCTATGCGGGCCAGGACGATATAGTTGTGGGGACCAACATCGCTAATCGCAACCGCAATGATATTGAAGGGTTGATCGGATTCTTCATAAATAATCTGGTCTTGCGCACTGATCTGTCCGGCAATCCTGGCTTCCGGGAGCTGCTGGGCCGCGTCCGCAAGATGTGCCTAGAGGCTTACATTCATCAAGACATGGCTTTTGAAAAAATCGTGGAGGAGCTACGGCCTGAGCGCGAATCGAGCTACTCCCCTCTGTTTCAGGTGATGTTCGTCTTTCAGAATGCCCCGATGCACAGCACAAAACTTGCGGGTCTGACGCTGGGTTTTGTGGGAGTCGAAAACTTAACGGCGAGAGCAGACATGATGTTGATCATGTCGGAGACTTCTCAGGGTCTGGGCGGGGCGATGGAGTATGACACCGATCTGTTCGACGCCTCTACGATAAGACGGCTGTTAAGCAATTTCGAAATTCTGCTCGAAGGTATTGCTGCCAATCCCGATGACGATTTAAAGAGTATTCCGATGGCTCCGGAAGAAGAGAGCCGGGATCTGATTTATAGCTTCAATCAACCTCTGGATTAACGTCAGGCTAACTCTTCATCAAGCCCGCTCGTTTCCCAAACTCACTCATCTGCATAAAACAATTGAGTAAGTGAATTCAATGGACAGGAGTGTGATTGCATGGAAAACTATGCTGCCGAAAAAGTAACGGGTCATACTATTCTACTGGGCGGAATCGGAGGCGATTCTCATTCGGTAGGATTGACCATTCTACGCCAGGCTCTCCGGACGAGCGGGTATCAGGTCCGTTATCTTGGGACTCAGAACAGTTCTAAAGACTTCTTTCAACTGGCCTCTCTGTTTAACGTTGTGATGATCTCAAGTCTTGACGGCCATGCCCGGTATTACTTGCGCGACTTTCCCGAGATGAAGGCGCAATACAATGTTCACGGCCCTCTCTGGTACCTGGGCGGCAATCTTCACATAGGCGACGCGAATGGCTACGAGAGATACTTTCTCGAGATGGGCTTCGGTCGAGTATTTGTGAAGTTCGTCGATATCAAGACAGTCCTGGAAACCCTCGAAAGAGATCTCGCAGCCGTCGAGCCGACGCCATACTGCCCAACGCTGTGGGATGAAGACCTGTCCGAAAACAGATATATTTCGGCCCCGGTTTCAGATGAAATTCTTGAAGTAGGAGTACTCGAACGTGGTCGCAAGGAAGTGCTTGAGACCTGGAAGACCGGACAGGCGGCAAGAAGCCTGAATAAAAATGCGGAGTTTCTGGGCCGGCAGGCATCCTACCCTGCAATTCAAAGCCTGGTCAACGAGGGCCGCAGGTCAATTCTCATCCAACCGCGATCCGGCGTTTCAATACTGACGGATCAGATCAAGCTCTTCAAAGCTTTCAAGAGTGTGGGTGTGCCGGTAGTCTCTTATCAGGTCGATTCTTTGACCCGGAATAACAACTACGTTGGGGTTGAAGAGGCGATTCGCGAAAGCAACCTGTCAGGGGCCTCGACACTCAACGGCTTTCCTGTAATCAACTACGGGGTTTCGGGCTTGCAGCGTGTAGTGAGCGAAGTCAAGGTGCCTGTGCAAACGCGGCACAGTACTCGTGATCCGCGGCTGCTGGCAGAGATTTCGTATGCCGGCGGCGTCACGTCTTTCGAGGGGGGGGCCATTTGTTACAACATTCCTTACTATAAAGATTATCGCCTGAATGAATCTATCACGGCCTGGCAGTACGTGGACCGCCTCACGGGTCTGTACTACGAGCGATTCGGCATTGTGCTGGACCGCGAGTTCTTCGGCACATTGACCGGAACCCTGATTCCTCCCTCCATAGCGATAGCAATCGACATTCTGGAAGCCATCCTTGCAGTCCGACAGGGCGTGAAGTGTGTGAGCCTGGGTTACGCGGAGCAGGGGAATCGCGTTCAGGATATAGCAACGATTCGCACGCTCGACAAAATGGCCGGCGATGCGATTCGCAACCTGGGACATAAAGACATACAGATCAACACGGTCTTTCATCAATACATGGCTGCATTCCCTGAGACATATCAACGAGCCGAAGAATTGATCTACAACTCGGCTATCACGGCGGCGCTATCGGGGGCGACGCGCGTAATTATAAAGACCACAGCCGAAGCATTCAGAATCCCTGCGATGGAAGATAACCTTCACGCGGTTGGCCTTGTAATGTCCGGCGTAAAGGATTCCGTTCGCGAAGTAGTTGACGAGATGCAAGTGGCCGAAGAATGCGCCCTCATCGAGCGGGAGGTGCAAGCCCTCCTGGACAGCGTCATTCTCTGCGGGCGCGGGAGCATCACGGAAGGAATCGTTTCAGCTTTTCGTCGGGGATTCCTTGACATCCCATTTGCGCCGAGCATCTACAACAGGGGCGAGGTAATGACTGCCCGCGATCTCGAAGGCGCTGTGCGCTTTCTTTCTCCCGGCCACCTCCAGTTTGATCGTGAGCTACGCGAGTTTCACGAGCATAAGATGCAAGAACGCCGGCGGGCAGAAGGGTTGTTTTCACAAACAGAGAAATACCTGCTGGTGGAACGGGATGTGCTCCAACTCCCGCGAGCCCAGTATGATCAATGGCCCCTTTTCAAAGGCCAGGTTATTTCTCGGCCAGGGTTGACTAGAACGCTTACAATGATCTTGAACAGATCCTGATCAATCTCCAAGATTGGACTCTAACCCACCGCAGCTTAGCAAAATTGGCCAATAAATAACAGAAATGGCCAAAGGAACCCGATTGCTTTCGGGGCTGTTTGCCGGTAAGGTTTGGCTTAGCCCGAAAACAATTAAAAGATTCCAGTGCACGCCTCTCAGGAGTGCGCGGTTTGACAGGCTGATATAAATCCCAGCATCTAGGGAGCGGATTAAAAGAATCGCCGGTGCGATGTGCGGTAGCCCTGCTCGGGCCGGGTTGTTAAGGATTTAGATTTAATCACTTCTTTCAGCCGTTGTTAAAAACGGCTCATCTCTCACTTTAGCAAGACAATCTCACCTGATGATTATTATCTACTGCAAGCAGATTCTATCAAACCTTTCAAGTTCTTGATCAAAGAAAAGAGGACGAACACATGTGTGGCATTACTGGATACATAGACATGCGCGATGAGCGGAATGCTGATAAAGGCATTCTCAAAAGGATGGCAGATAAAATCGTCCATCGCGGCCCTGATTCATCCGGGTATTACGCAGACGGGAGCGTTGGGCTCGGATTCAGGAGGCTCAGCATTATAGACCTGGAATCCGGCGACCAGCCTATAGCTAACGAAGACAATTCGATTGTCTTGATATGCAATGGCGAAATATACAACTACCGGGAATTGAGACAATCTTTGCTTGAGAAGGGGCATATCTTTCGCACCAACAGCGACGTGGAAGTGCTGCTTCACCTGTATGAAGAAGACGGGATCAGCTTCTTGAATAAATTGAATGGCCAATTCGCATTTGTTATCTATGACAAAAACAAGAAGCGATTATTTTTAGCGCGGGATCACTTCGGGATCAACCCGCTCTACTTCACGATTAGAGAAGGCGTCTTTATTTTCGGATCGGAAATCAAGTTCGATACTGGAGCACCCGCTGGCTGCTCGTGAAGTAGACCTGACCGGCCTCGACCAGATCTTCTCGTTCCCCGGCCTTGTAAGCCCGCGCACTATGTTCAAGGGTATCGAGAGCCTCAAAAGCGGCCACTATATCGTCATCGAAAATGGCGATATGAGAATTCGGGAGTATTGGGACCTGGACTACCCGAAGGACGGCGAAATCTCTTACGACAAGCCTGAACAATACTATGTGGAAGAATTGAGAGAACTTTTTGCTCAAGCTGTCAGGTATCGTCTTCAGGCCGATGTCCCCGTCGGATTTTATCTGAGTGGCGGGCTTGATTCGTCGCTGATAGCCTCGATGATAAACAAGGTTTCGCCTTTTACCAGCAGGCATTCGTTCTCGATTGGCTTTGACGATAAATCAATTAATGAAGCCAAGTACCAGCGCATCATGTCGAGCTACGTTGACTCGATTCATCACGAGATAATGTTCGACTGGCCGGAAATCTCAGAAAGAATGGCCAGCATGATCTATCACTGCGAGTGTCCGGTGAAAGAGAGTTACAACACCTGCTCGATGGCGCTCTCGCAGGCGGCGAAGTCTTCGGGAGTGACCGTGATTCTCACGGGTGAAGGCGCAGACGAATTGTTCGCAGGTTATGTCGGATACCGCTTCGACCAATTCGGGGTCAGAGATTCCAAGAGTTACGATCTTGAAACGATTCTCGAAGAAGAGCTGAGAGAAAAACTTTGGGGTGATAGAAACCTCTTTTACGAGATGGATCAGCAGCCGCTTAGAGAGATCAAGAGCGCCCTTTATTCTGAAGAGGCAAACGAGCTATATCCGGATTTCGATTGCCTGAATTTCGAGCTGGTGAACAGAGAGCGGCTGAAAGACCGACACCCCATTCATAAGCGGTCCTACCTCGACTTTAAGCTCAGGTTATCAGATCACCTGATCGCGGATCATGGAGATAGAATGGCTCTGGCGAATGCCGTCGAGGCTCGCTATCCATTTTTAGATATCAATCTGATCGAGTTCTCGAAAGAGATCCCGCCCGATTTGAAGCTCAACGGCTTCACCGAGAAATACATTCTCAGAAAAGTTGCCGAAGAACTGGTCCCGCCGTTGATCACAAAAAGAGAGAAGTTTGGATTCATTGCGCCGGGCAGTCCTTACCTGTTACAGCAGAACATCGAATGGGTCAAAGACATGCTCTCCTACGACCGGATCAAGCAGCAGGGCTATTTTAACCCTGACGTGATCGAAAGGCTCAAGCGACAGTATGGCCAACAGGGATTCAAGCTGAACTTCCCATTTGAGAGCGATTACCTCATTACTGTGCTGACTTTCGGTGTATTTCTGGACGTGTTCGATTTACCGAGCCTGAATTGATTTGGGGGCAGATATGGATTCAATAAACCCTAGAAGTAACGTCTTAGGCGTAGTAGGAGGCATGGGGCCGCTAGCCTCGGCTGAGTTCGTGAAAACCATTTACGAGTATGGCCTCGACAGGCGTGAGCAGGAATCGCCTTCCGTCCTGCTGGTTTCCGATCCGACATTCCCGGATAGAACCAGCGCGTTCCTGGCAGGGGATTGCGACCCGCTGCTCAAGCAACTGAGCCGCGTAATGGGGCTTTTACTTGAAGCAGGCGCAACGGAAATCGTCATCTGCTGTATGACAATACATTATCTGTTGCCGAACCTTGATCCAAAATTGAGAGAGCGAATCATTTCTCTATTGGATATTATTTTTGACGATCTCAGCCGATCTGAAAAGAAGCACCTGTTGATTTGCTCCAACGGCACAAGAAAGCTGGAGCTTTTTGAACGCCATAGCAAATGGGAGCAATGCAGGGATCTGATCGTTATGCTTGGTGAGAAGGATCAAAACGCCATTCATCATGAACTGATCTACCTGATAAAAAATAACATCGACATCCAAACTTTCTTTCCGGTTTTGGAATCGTTGTTGGAGAAGTACAAAGTTAATTCATTCATCGCCGGATGCTCAGAAATCCACGTACTGGCCAAGCATTTTCTGCAACGCAATAACCACTCGAATGCTTTTCATTGCATTGATCCACTAACCATCATCGCCAAAGAATGGGCAAGAGACACCTATGAACCACGAACCCATACACCAGATATTCACCCGTACCGCTAAACGTTTCAATTCCGCTACCGCGCTTTCCTGTGCAGGCAGGCAGATAAGCTATGCAGAGTTAGACGAGAAGACGAACCGGCTGGCGAACTACCTGTTGATGAGCGGAGCGAGCAAAGGGGCAGTAGTAGCCATCATGGCCGAAGATGTGATGGAAGTCATAGCGGCGATCATAGGGACGCTCAAAGCAGGCTGCGGGTTTATGCCGATGGACGGAGGGCTGCCGGTAAAGAGGCTGGCGGCGATGATGGAGGTGAGCAGACCCGGCTATCTGATCACTGACTCAAAGAACGCGGCCAAGCTAAGCCGAGCAGTGGAGGGGGCAAGCCTGAGAGCGCGGCTCATCAGCCTGGATGAAGATGTGGATCAGAGTCAACTGTGGGCAGGTGTGGAGTACATAGGGCGATACGCGGAGTGCGAGGCGAGCCAGGCGCCGAGTGTAGAGAGCGGGCCAGATGACCTGAGCTACATATACTTCACAAGTGGGTCAACGGGAGTGCCGAAGGCGATAGCAGGACGGCTGAAAGGTATAGATCACTTCATAAGGTGGGAGATACAGGAGCTAGGGCTTGACGAGCGAGTGAGAGTGAGCCAGTTGCTGCCGTTGACGTTCGACGGATCGCTCAGAGACATATTCGTGGGGCTGTGTGCAGGAGGAGTGGTCTGTGTGCCTGAGAGCCGAGATGTGGTGAAGGATGTGAGCAAACTGATCCGATGGCTCGACGAGCAGAGAGTGACGCTGGTGCATTGTGTGCCGTCGTTGATGAGGGCGATGTTGAACGAGGGGATGAAGCAAGGAGAGCTAGGGAGCCTGCGCCAAGTGGTGATGGCAGGAGAGGCATTGCTGCCGGCGGACGTGGGAAGGTGGAAGGCTGTACACGGAGAGCGAGTGGAGTTGATAAACCTGTACGGAACATCAGAGACGACGATGGCGAAGTTCAGCTACAGGGTGAGAGAAGGAGATGAGCAAAGGCCGAGCATACCAATAGGCAAGCCGATCAGAGGGGCAGCGGCAATTATTGTTGACGAAAAAGGCAAACCTTGTTCGCCTAAAGTAGTAGGAGAGATATACATCCGCACGCCGTACCGGTCTTTGGGGTATTACAACCAGCCGGAGCTTACCTCGGAGGCGTTCATCCAGAACCCGTTCAGCGAAGATGACAGCGACATAGTTTATCGAACAGGAGAACCTGGGCAGGGAGTTGGAGGACGGCAACTATGAGTACCTGGGAAGGAGAGACCAGCAGGTTAAGGTCCGAGGAATGAGGGTAGAGCTGGGGGAGATAGAGAACCTGCTGAGGAAGCAGGAGGGAGTCAAGGACGTGGCCGTGATAGATAGGGAGGACGCGTCAGGGTACAACTACCTGTGTGCATACGTGGTGATAGAGGAGGGAGTGAAGATAGAAGAGATAAACCGAGTGATGGAGGAGGAGTTGGCGGAGTATCAGGTGCCTGGAGCATATGTGGAGATGGAAGAGCTGCCGAGGACGATAAGCGGGAAGGTGGATAGAAGGAGGCTGCCGAGGCCAGGAGAGAGACGAGCAGGGATGGAGGAGTATGAAGGGCCGAGGAGTGAGGTAGAGGAGCGATTGGTGGGAATGTGGGAAGAGTTGTTAGGAGTAGAGAGGATAGGAATAAGGGACAACTTTTTCCGAATAGGAGGGCACTCGTTGATGGCGACACAGGTGGTGTCGAGGATAAGGGAAGAGTATGGAGTGGAGATAGAGTTGAGAGAGATGTTCGAGGGGCCGACGGTGGCGGGATTGGGAGAGAGGATAGAGGAGGCGATAAGAGAAGGGGAGAGAAAAGGAGAGGCAAGGATAGGGCGAGTGAGAAGGGATGAAGAGATCGCGTTGTCGTATGCGCAGCAGAGGCTGTGGTTTTTGGATCAGTTGGAGCCGAACAGCGCATTCTACAACATCCCGGCGGCGGTGAGGCTGACAGGAGAGTTGGATGAGGAGGCGCTGGAGAAGACCTTCAGCGAGATAGTCCGCCGTCACGAAGTGTTGAGGACGAGCTTTAAGACAATCGAAGGCAGACCGGTGCAGGTGATCAGTGAGCGGGAAGCATTGAAGATCGAGGTGGAAGACATAAGCCACCTGGATGAAGAAGAAAGAGAGAGAGAGGCGGAGCGGATAGCAGTAGAAGAAACGCAGAAGGGGTTTCGATCTATCGGCAGGGCCGATGATAAGAGTGAGATTGATAAAGGTGGGAGAGGATGAACACGTGCTTGTGGTAGTGATGCACCACATAGCCTCGGATGGGTGGTCTATGGGAGTGATGATCCGAGAGATGGCGGTGCTGTATGAAGCATACAGAGAAGGAAGAGAGTCGCCGCTAGCGGAGATGGAGATACAGTATGCGGATTATGCAGTCTGGCAGAGGGAGTACCTGCAAGGTGATGTGCTCCAGCGACAGGTCGAATACTGGAAGCAGCAGCTACAAGGAGCGCCGCCGCTGTTGGAGCTGCCGACCGACAGGCCCAGACCTGCTGTCCAGACCTACCGAGGATCGCGAGTGGCCAGGGGGCTGTCCGGCGAGTTGAGCGAGGGCCTCAGATCAGTCTCCAGGGCAGAAGGCGTCACCCTGTTTATGACGATGCTTGCTGCCTTCCAGGTGCTGCTGTCTAGATACTCAGGCCAGCAAGACATCCTAGTCAGCACCGGCATCGCCAACCGCACCAGGGCTGAGACAGAATCGCTCATAGGATTCTTTGTAAACACGCTGGTCTTGAGAACTGACCTGAGCGGCAATCCAAGTTTCAGAGAGTTGCTCAAGCAGGTGAGGGAGGTAACGCTAGGAGCATATGCGCATCAGGACTTGCCGTTCGAGGTGGTGGTGGAGGCGTTGCAGCCAGAGCGCAGCACGAGCTACACGCCGATCTTTCAGGTGATGATGGTGTTGCAGAATGCGCCGCAGAGAGTCGAGAAGGTAGCAGGGATAGAGCTGAGAGGGATAGAAGGGGAGCAGACGACGGCGAAGTTCGACCTGACATTGTTCGTCGAAGAGCAGGGGCAGGAGATGGTCTGTTGGATGGAGTACAACACGGATTTATTCAATGAAAGCACGATCCAGCAGATGCTGAACACATACGAGCAGTTGCTGGAGCGGATGATCGAGCAGCCGGACACGGAGTTGGAAGCGATCCCGATGATCAGCGCGCAAGAGCGGGAGCAGCTAAGGACAGCGATTGAGGTAGGAGGTGAACAAGAGAGCGTAGTCGAGATGATCGGAAGGAGAGTGAAAGAGTGCGGAGAAAGGACAGCGATAAGGAGCGGAGGAAGAGAGGTAAGTTATGAAGAGTTGGACGAGAAGACGAACCGGCTGGCGAACTACCTGTTGATGAGCGGAGCGAGCAAAGGGGCAGTAGTAGCCATCATGGCCGAAGATGTGATGGAAGTCATAGCGGCGATCATAGGGACGCTCAAAGCAGGCTGCGGGTTTATGCCGATGGACGGAGGGCTGCCGGTAAAGAGGCTGGCGGCGATGATGGAGGTGAGCAGACCCGGCTATCTGATCACTGACTCAAAGAACGCGGCCAAGCTAAGCCGAGCAGTGGAGGGGGCAAGCCTGAGAGCGCGGCTCATCAGCCTGGATGAAGATGTGGATCAGAGTCAACTGTGGGCAGGTGTGGAGTACATAGGGCGATACGCGGAGTGCGAGGCGAGCCAGGCGCCGAGTGTGGAAGGCAATCCGGATGACCTGAGCTACATATACTTCACAAGTGGGTCAACGGGAGTGCCGAAGGCGATAGCAGGACGGCTGAAAGGTATAGATCACTTCATAAGGTGGGAGATACAGGAGCTAGGGCTTGACGAGCGAGTGAGAGTGAGCCAGTTGCTGCCGTTGACGTTCGACGGATCGCTCAGAGACATATTCGTGGGGCTGTGTGCAGGAGGAGTGGTCTGTGTGCCTGAGAGCCGAGATGTGGTGAAGGATGTAGAACGGCTGCTGAGATGGCTGGAGGAGGAGGAAGTAAGTCTGGTGCATTGTGTGCCGTCGTTGATGAGGGCGATGTTGAACGAGGGGATGAAGCAAGGAGAGCTAGGGAGCCTGCGCCAAGTGGTGATGGCAGGAGAGGCATTGCTGCCGGCCGACGTAGGGAGGTGGAAGGCTGTACACGGAGAGCGAGTGGAGTTGATAAACCTGTATGGGACATCAGAGACGACGATGGCGAAGTTCAGCTACAGGGTGAGGGAAGGGGATGAGCGAAGGCCGAGCATACCAATAGGCAAGCCGATCCCAGGAGCGGAGGCGATGCTGTTGAACAGGAAGGGAGAGCCGTGCGTGGCAGGCACAGTAGGAGAGATATACATCCGCACGCCGTACCGGTCTTTGGGATATTACAACCAGCCGGAGCTTACCTCGGAGGCGTTCATCCGCAACCCGTTCAGCGAAGATGACAGCGACATAGTTTATCGAACAGGAGACCTGGGCAGGGAGTTGGAGGACGGCAACTACGAGTACCTTGGAAGGAGAGACCAGCAGGTGAAGGTCCGAGGAGTGAGGGTAGAGCTGGGAGAGATAGAGAACCTGTTGAGGAAGCAGGAAGGGATCAAGGACGTGGCCGTGATAGATAGGGAGGACGCGTCAGGGTACAACTACCTGTGTGCATACGTGGTGATAGAGGAGGGAGTGAAGATAGAAGAGATAAACCGAGTGATGGAGGAGGAGTTGGCGGAGTATCAGGTGCCTGGAGCATATGTGGAGATGGAAGAGCTGCCGAGGACGATAAGCGGGAAGGTGGATAGAAGGAGGCTGCCGAGGCCAGGAGAGAGACGAGCAGGGATGGAGGAGTACGAAGCAGCGAGCAGGGAAGTGGAGGAGCGATTGGTAGGAATGTGGGAAGAGTTGTTAGGAGTAGAGAGGATAGGAATAAGGGACAACTTTTTCCGAATAGGAGGACATTCGTTGATGGCGACACAGGTGGTGTCGAGGATAAGGGAAGAGTATGGAGTGGAGATAGAGTTGAGAGAGATGTTCGAGGGGCCGACGGTGGCGGGATTGGGAGAGAGAATAGAAGAGGCACAGAGAGCAGGAGAGGGATTAGAAGCGCCAACGATAGGGCGAGCATCGCGCGATCAAGAAATCCCACTATCATTCGCACAGCAGCGATTGTGGTTTTTGGATCAGTTGGAGCCGAACGGCACGTTCTACAACATCCCGGCGGCGGTGAGGCTGACAGGAGAGTTGGACGAAGAGGCGTTGGAGAAGACCTTCTGCGAGATAGTCCGCCGTCACGAAGTGCTGCGAACAACCTTTCAGTCAATCGAAGGCAGACCTGTCCAGGTCTTCTCCCTGCCCCTTCCTTTCAAGATCGATCTTGAAGACATTAGCCTTCTCCCTCAAGATGACCGCGACACATTGTCCCATATCCTGATCCGGGATTACGGCCAGATCCCCTTCGACCTGGCTGCCGGGCCCTTGATTAGAGTCAAGCTCGTCAAGCTCTCTCAACTCGATCACATCCTTGTCCTCGTCATCCATCACATCATTTCTGACGGCTGGTCTATGGGTGTGATGATCCGCGAACTCGCCTCACTCTATGCTGCTTACAGAGAAGGAAGAGAGTCGCCGCTTGCGGAGCTGGAGATACAGTATGCCGATTACGCGGTGTGGCAGAGAGAGTACCTGCAAGGAGAAGTGCTCCAGCGACAGGTCGAATACTGGAAGCAGCAGCTACAAGGAGCGCCGCCGTTGTTGGAGTTGCCGACCGACAGGCCCAGACCTGCCGTGCAGACCTACCGGGGATCTCAATACGCTTTCGCTATCAGAGACAGCCTCAGCCAGGCGCTGACGGCGCTGTGTCGGCAAGAACGCGTCACTATGTTTATGACTTTGCTTGCCGCCTTCCAGGTGCTGCTGTCGAAATACTCAGGCCAGACAGACATCGTCATCGGCAGCCCGATCGCGGGGCGAAACAGAAGAGAGACAGAATCGCTCATCGGGTTCTTCGTCAATAACCTGGTCTTGAGAAGCGATGTCAACCCTGGGATTACCATCAGCGAAATGCTTGCGAGGGTCAGAGAGACGGCGCTGGAAGCCTACACACATCAGGACGTGCCGTTCGAGATGCTGGTCGAGCAACTGCAGCCGGAAAGGAGTTTGAGCTATTCGCCGATATTTCAGGTGGCCTTCGCCTTGCACAATACGCCCGAGACGAAGACGGGAGTCGAGGAGATGAAGCTCGTGGCGGTAGGGGTGGAGAACCCGACGGCGAAGTTCGACCTGGACCTGAACATAATGGAGAGCAGGGGAGGGCTGGTGGGTGCGATAGAGTACAACAAGGACCTATTCGAAGAGGGGACGATGGAGCGGATGATGAGGCACCTGGAGGTGACGCTGGAGGCGATGGCGAGCAAACCGGGAGAGCGAATAGGAGAGCTGGAGTTGCTGAGCGAAGCGGAGAGAGGGCAGCAGCTGTATGAGTGGAATGATACAAGCAGAGAGTACGAGAGGGGAAAGAGCATAGCGGAGATATTCGAGCAGCAGGTGGAACGGACCCCCGACCTGATAGCGGTGAAATATGGAGAGGAGGAGATAAGTTATAAGGAGCTGAACCGGCGAGCGAATCAGATGGGACACTACCTGAGTAAGAGAGGAGTGGGGCCGGAGGTGCTGGTAGGGATATGTGTGGAGCGGTCAGTGGAGATGGTGGTGGCGATAGTGGGAGTGATGAAGGCGGGAGGAGGATACGTGCCGTTGAACGGAGAAGATCCAGTGGAGCGGCTGAGCTACATGCTGGAAGAGACGACGACGCCGGTGGTGGTGACGCAAGGAAGAATGGTGGAGAAGCTGCCGGTATACTGGGGGCAGGTGATAGTGATGGAGGAGGAGGAGGAAGAGATAGGCAGAGAGGAGGAAGGAAATCCTGAGGCGAAAGCTGTAGGAGAGAACGTGGCGTATGTGATGTACACGTCAGGGAGCACAGGCAAGCCGAAGGGAGTGAGTGTAGTAAACAGAGGAGTGGTGAGGCTGGTGAAGGGAAGCGAGTACGTGGAGTTAGGAGAAGGAGAGGTGATCTTGCAGTATGCGCCGGCGACGTTCGACGCCTCGACGTTCGAGATATGGGGAGCGCTGCTGAATGGAGGGCGGCTGGTAGTGATGGGAGCAGGGAGAGCCACATTGGAAGAGATAGGCCGAGCGCTCAAGCAGGAGTCAGTGACGACGCTGTGGCTGACGGCAGGTCTGTTCCACCTGATGGTGGATGAGAGGTTGGAAGACCTCGAAGGTGTGAGGCAGATGTTGGCAGGAGGAGATGTGGTGTCGGCGCGGCACGTGAAGAAGTACCTGAGCCTGGGAGGAGAGAGGAAGCTGATAAACGGGTATGGGCCGACCGAGGGGACAACGTTCACGTGCTGCAACGAGGTGGTAGAAGAGAGAGAGCTGGATAGGGGAGTGGCGATAGGGCGACCGATAGCGAACACGAAGGTATATGTATTGGATGAGGAGATGAGGCTGGCGCCGATAGGAGTGAAAGGAGAGTTATACATAGGAGGGGAAGGATTGGCGAGAGGGTATCAGGAGGAGAGGGGATTAACAGCCTCGAGGTTTGTGCCGGACCCGTACAGCGAGGAAGGAGGAGGGAGGTTGTACAGGACAGGAGATGAAGTGAGGTGGAATGAAGAAGGGAAGATAGAGTTTCTGGGGCGGAAAGACAAACAGGTAAAGGTGAGGGGATACAGGGTAGAGTTGGGAGAGATAGAGGAGGTGCTGAAAGAGCACAGGGGAGTGAAAGAGAGCGTAGTGATAGCGAGGGAAAGGGAGAGAGGGAAGGAATTGGTGGGGTATGTAGTGATAGGAGAAGAGGAGGTGAGTGAAAGAGAGTTGAGAGAGTATATGAAGGAGAGGTTACCGGAGTACATGGTGCCGAGCAGGTATGTGAGGATGGAGAGGCTGCCGATGACGGAGAACGGGAAGGTGGATAGAAGGAGGCTGCCGGAGGAAGAGGAGGAGAGAAGAAGAGGAGAAGGGAAGGAGGAGGAGAGGAGGACAGCGATAGAAGAGATATTGGAAGGGATATGGGAAGAAGTGTTAGGGAAGGAAGAGATAGGAGTAGAGGAGAACTTTTTCGAGATAGGAGGGCATTCGTTGATGGCGACGCAGGTGGTGTCGCGAGTGAGAGAGAAGCTGGGAGTGGAAGTAGGATTGGGAAGGATGTTTGAGGGGCCGACGATAAGAGAGATGGGAGAGGAGGTGGAGGAGAGGCTAAGAGGAGAAGGAGAGGTAGAGGTAAGGAAGGTAGAGCGAGTGAGAAGGGATGAAGAGATCGCGTTGTCGTATGCGCAGCAGAGGCTATGGTTTTTGGATCAGTTGGAGCCGAACAGCGCATTCTACAACATCCCGGCGGCGGTGAGGCTGACAGGAGAGTTGGATGAGGAGGCGTTGGAGAAGACGTTCAGCGAGATAGTGCGGCGTCACGAAGTGCTGCGAACAAGCTTTAGAGTGTCGGAAGGACATCCGGTGCAAGTCATTGCTCCTCCCAGTCCGATAGTCATCCCGGTCTTAGATATAAGCGAGAGAGAGCAGAAAGATCGAAAGAAAGTAATTGAACGGCTTGCAAGCGAAGAGGCGCATCGCCCGTTTGATTTAAGTCAGGGCCCCATGCTTAGGGTAACGTTGCTTAAAGAGAGTCAGCAAAGTTATGTGATGTTGCTGACGATGCACCACATAGTCTCGGACGGGTGGTCTATGGGAGTGATGATCCGAGAGATGGCGGTGCTGTATGAAGCATACAGAGAAGGAAGAGAGTCGCCGCTAGCGGAGATGGAGATACAGTATGCGGATTATGCAGTCTGGCAGAGGGAGTACCTGCAAGGTGATGTGCTCCAGCGACAGGTCGAATACTGGAAGCAGCAGCTACAAGGAGCGCCGCCGCTGTTGGAGCTGCCGACCGACAGGCCGCGCCCAGCCGTGCAGACCTACCGAGGATCGCGAGTGGCCAGGGGGCTGTCCGGCGAGTTGAGCGAGGGCCTCAGATCAGTCTCCAGGGCAGAAGGCGTCACCCTGTTTATGACGATGCTTGCTGCCTTCCAGGTGCTGCTGTCTAGATACTCAGGCCAGCAAGACATCCTAGTCAGCACCGGCATCGCCAACCGCACCAGGGCCGAGACCGAAGGGCTGATAGGATTCTTTGTAAACACGCTGGTCTTGAGGAGCGACCTGTCGGGCAATCCAAGTTTCAGAGAGTTGCTCAAGCAGGTGAGGGAGGTGACGCTAGGAGCATACGCGCACCAGGACTTGCCGTTCGAGGTGGTGGTCGAGGCGCTACAGCCGGAGCGCAATACGAGCTACACGCCGATATTCCAGGTGATGATGGTGTTGCAGAATGCGCCGCAGAGAGTCGAGAAGGTGGCGGGGATAGAGCTGAGAGGGATAGAAGGGGAGCAGACGACGGCGAAGTTCGACCTGACATTGTTCGTCGAAGAGCAGGGGCAGGAGATGGTCTGCTGGATGGAGTACAACACGGATTTATTCAATGAAAGCACGATCCAGCAGATGCTGAACACATACGAGCAGTTGCTGGAGCGGATGATCGAGCAGCCGGACACGGAGTTGGAAGCGATCCCGATGATCAGCGCGCAAGAGCGGGAGCAGCTAAGGACAGCGATTGAGGTAGGAGGTGAACAAGAGAGCGTAGTCGAGATGATCGGAAGGAGAGTGAAAGAGTGCGGAGAAAGGACAGCGATAAGGAGCGGAGGAAGAGAGGTAAGTTATGAAGAGTTGGACGAGAAGACGAACCGGCTGGCGAACTACCTGTTGATGAGCGGAGCGAGCAAAGGGGCAGTAGTAGCCATCATGGCCGAAGATGTGATGGAAGTCATAGCGGCGATCATAGGGACGCTCAAAGCAGGCTGCGGGTTTATGCCGATGGACGGAGGGCTGCCGGTAAAGAGGCTGGCGGCGATGATGGAGGTGAGCAGACCCGGCTATCTGATCACTGACTCAAAGAACGCGGCCAAGCTAAGCCGAGCAGTGGAGGGGGCAAGCCTGAGAGCGCGGCTCATCAGCCTGGATGAAGATGTGGATCAGAGTCAACTGTGGGCAGGTGTGGAGTACATAGGGCGATACGCGGAGTGCGAGGCGAGCCAGGCGCCGAGTGTAGAGAGCGGGCCAGATGACCTGAGCTACATATACTTCACAAGTGGGTCAACGGGAGTGCCGAAGGCGATAGCAGGACGGCTGAAAGGTATAGATCACTTCATAAGGTGGGAGATACAGGAGCTAGGGCTTGACGAGCGAGTGAGAGTGAGCCAGTTGCTGCCGTTGACGTTCGACGGATCGCTCAGAGACATATTCGTGGGGCTGTGTGCAGGAGGAGTGGTCTGTGTGCCTGAGAGCCGAGATGTGGTGAAGGATGTAGAACGGCTGCTGAGATGGCTGGAGGAGGAGGAAGTAAGTCTGGTGCATTGTGTGCCGTCGTTGATGAGGGCGATGTTGAACGAGGGGATGAAGCAAGGAGAGCTAGGGAGCCTGCGCCACGTGGTGATGGCAGGAGAGGCATTGCTGCCGGCGGACGTGGGAAGGTGGAAGGCTGTACACGGAGAGCGAGTGGAGCTGATAAACCTGTACGGGACATCAGAGACGACGATGGCGAAGTTCAGCTACAGGGTGAGGGAAGGGGATGAGCGAAGGCCGAGCATACCAATAGGCAAGCCGATCCCAGGAGCGGAGGCGATGCTGTTGAACAGGAAGGGAGAGCCGTGCGTGGCAGGCACAGTAGGAGAGATATACATCCGCACGCCGTACCGGTCTTTGGGATATTACAACCAGCCGGAGCTTACCTCGGAGGCGTTCATCCGCAACCCGTTCAGCGAAGATGACAGCGACATAGTTTATCGAACAGGAGACCTGGGCAGGGAGTTGGAGGACGGCAACTACGAGTACCTTGGAAGGAGAGACCAGCAGGTGAAGGTCCGAGGAATGAGGGTAGAGCTAGGGGAGATAGAGAACCTGCTGAGGAAGCAGGAGGGAGTCAAGGATGTAGCGGTGATAGATAGGGAGGACGCGTCAGGCTACAACTACCTGTGCGCGTATTTAGTAAAGGAAGAGTGGGTGAGAATAGAAGAGATAAACCGAGTGATGGAGGAGGAGTTGGCGGAGTATCAGGTGCCTGGAGCATATGTGGAGATGGAAGAGCTGCCGAGGACGATAAGCGGGAAGGTGGATAGAAGGAGGCTGCCGAGGCCAGGAGAGAGGCGAGCAGGGATGGAGGAGTACGAAGCAGCGAGCAGGGAAGTGGAGGAGCGATTGGTGGGAATGTGGGAAGAGTTGTTAGGAGTAGAGAGGATAGGAATAAGGGACAACTTTTTCCGAATAGGAGGGCACTCGTTGATGGCGACACAGGTGGTGTCGAGGATAAGGGAAGAGTATGGAGTGGAGATAGAGTTGAGAGAGATGTTCGAGGGGCCGACGGTGGCGGGATTGGGAGAGAGAATAGAAGAGGCACAGAGAGCAGGAGAGGGATTAGAAGCGCCAACGATAGGGCGAGCATCGCGCGATCAAGAAATCCCACTATCATTCGCACAGCAGCGATTGTGGTTTTTGGATCAGTTGGAGCCGAACGGCACGTTCTACAACATCCCGGCGGCGGTGAGGCTGACAGGAGAGTTGGACGAAGAGGCGTTGGAGAAGACCTTCTGCGAGATAGTCCGCCGTCACGAAGTGCTGCGAACAACCTTTCAGTCAATCGAAGGCAGACCGGTGCAGGTGATCAGTGAGCGGGAAGCATTGAAGATCGAGGTGGAAGACATAAGCCATCTGGATGAAGAAGAGCGAGAGAGAGAGGCGCGGGCTACAGTAATAGAGGAAGCACAAAGAGCATTCGATCTATCGGCAGGGCCGATGATAAGAGTGAGATTGATAAAGGTGGGAGAGGATGAACACGTGCTTGTGGTAGTGATGCACCACATAGCCTCGGATGGGTGGTCTATGGGAGTGATGATCCGCGAACTCGCCTCACTCTATGCTGCTTACAGAGAAGGCAAGCCCTCACCGCTTGCGGAGATGGAGATACAGTATGCGGATTATGCGGTGTGGCAGAGGGAGTACCTGCAAGGAGAAGTGCTCCAGCGACAGGTCGAATACTGGAAGCAGCAGCTACAAGGAGCGCCGCCGTTGTTGGAGTTGCCGACCGACAGGCCGCGCCCAGCCGTGCAGACCTACCGAGGATCGCGAGTGGCCAGGGGGCTGTCCGGCGAGTTGAGCGAGGGCCTCAGATCAGTCTCCAGGGCAGAAGGCGTCACCCTGTTTATGACGATGCTTGCTGCCTTCCAGGTGCTGCTTTCCAGATACTCAGGCCAGCAAGACATCCTAGTCAGCACCGGCATCGCCAACCGCACCAGGGCTGAGACCGAACCACTCATAGGATTCTTCGTCAACACGCTGGTCTTGAGGAGCGACCTGTCGGGCAATCCAAGTTTCAGAGAGTTGCTCAAGCAGGTGAGGGAGGTGACGCTAGGAGCATACGCGCACCAGGACTTGCCGTTCGAGGTGGTGGTCGAGGCGCTACAGCCGGAGCGCAATACGAGCTACACGCCGATATTCCAGGTGATGATGGTGTTGCAGAATGCGCCGCAGAGAGTCGAGAAGGTGGCGGGGATAGAGCTGAGAGGGATAGAAGGGGAGCAGACGACGGCGAAGTTCGACCTGACATTGTTCGTCGAAGAGCAGGGGCAGGAGATGGTCTGCTGGATGGAGTACAACACGGATTTATTCAATGAAAGCACGATCCAGCAGATGCTGAACACATACGAGCAGTTGCTGGAGCGGATGATCGAGCAGCCGGACACGGAGTTGGAAGCGATCCCGATGATCAGCGCGCAAGAGCGGGAGCAGCTAAGGACAGCGATTGAGGTAGGAGGTGAACAAGAGAGCGTAGTCGAGATGATCGGAAGGAGAGTGAAAGAGTGCGGAGAAAGGACAGCGATAAGGAGCGGAGGAAGAGAGGTAAGTTATGAAGAGTTGGACGAGAAGACGAACCGGCTGGCGAACTACCTGTTGATGAGCGGAGCGAGCAAAGGGGCAGTAGTAGCCATCATGGCCGAGGACATCGTGGAAGTGATTACCTCAGTAATCAGCATACTCAAGGCAGGCGGTGCATTTGTGCCGCTTGATCCACGGCTTCCAGATAAAAGGCTGGAAGCTATGCTGAGCCTGGTCAAGCCTGATTACCTGTTTATGGAGTCCGGCTTTGCGAGCAGGATGCGTGATGTGATAGCGAGCGCAGGTATCACCTGCAAGGTAATCAGCATTGATGAAAAGGCACAGCCGATAGAAAGCTGTGCAGAGATGGTATACCTGGGCAGATACCGAGAGTGCGAGATAACCGATGCGCCGAATGTAGAAAGCAATCCGGATGACCTGAGCTACATATACTTCACGTCGGGGTCAACCGGAGTGCCGAAGGCGATAGCCGGTCGGCTCAAAGCGATAGACCACTTCATAAGGTGGGAGATCGAGACGCTGGAGCTGGACGAGACAGTCAGAGTGAGCCAGTTGCTGCCGTTGACGTTCGACGGATCGCTCAGAGACATATTCGTGGGGCTGTGTGCAGGAGGAGTGGTCTGTGTGCCTGAGAGCCGAGATGTGGTGAAGGATGTAGAACGGCTGCTGAGATGGCTGGAGGAGGAGGAAGTAAGTCTGGTGCATTGTGTGCCGTCGTTGATGAGGGCGATGTTGAACGAGGGGATGAAGCAAGGAGAGCTAGGGAGCCTGCGCCACGTGGTGATGGCAGGAGAGGCATTGCTGCCGGCGGACGTGGGAAGGTGGAAGGCTGTGCACGGAGAGCGAGTGGAGTTGATAAACCTGTACGGGCCGACCGAGACGACGATGACCAAATTCTGCTACAGGGTGAGAGAAGGGGATGAGCAAAGGCCGAGCATACCAATAGGCAAGCCGATCCCAGGAGCGGAGGCGATGCTGTTGAACAGGAAGGGAGAGCCGTGCGTGGCAGGCACAGTAGGAGAGATATACATCCGCACGCCGTACCGGTCTTTGGGATATTACAACCAGCCGGAGTTGACCTCGGAGGCGTTCATCCGCAACCCGTTCAGCGAAGATGACAGCGACATAGTTTATCGAACAGGAGAACCTGGGCAGGGAGTTGGAGGACGGCAACTACGAGTACCTTGGAAGGAGAGATCAGCAGGTTAAGGTCCGAGGAATGAGGGTAGAGCTGGGAGAGATAGAGAACCTGCTGAGGAAGCAGGAAGGGATCAAGGACGTGGCCGTGATAGATAGGGAGGATGCGTCAGGGTACAACTATCTGTGTGCATACGTGGTGATAGAGGAGGGAGTGAAGATAGAAGAGATAAACCGAGTGATGGAGGAGGAGCTGGCGGAGTACCAGGTGCCTGGAGCATATGTGGAGATGGAAGAGCTGCCGAGGACGATAAGCGGGAAGGTGGATAGAAGGAGGCTGCCGAGGCCAGGAGAGAGGCGAGCAGGGATGGAGGAGTACGAAGCAGCGAGCAGGGAAGTGGAGGAGCGATTGGTGGGAATGTGGGAAGAGTTGTTAGGAGTAGAGAGGATAGGAATAAGGGACAACTTTTTCCGAATAGGAGGGCACTCGTTGATGGCGACACAGGTGGTGTCGAGGATAAGGGAAGAGTATGGAGTGGAGATAGAGTTGAGAGAGATGTTCGAGGGGCCGACGGTGGCGGGATTGGGAGAGAGAATAGAAGAGGCACAGAGAGCAGGAGAGGGATTAGAAGCGCCAACGATAGGGCGAGCATCGCGCGATCAAGAAATCCCACTATCATTCGCACAGCAGCGATTGTGGTTTTTGGATCAGTTGGAGCCGAACAGCACGTTCTACAACATCCCGGCGGCGGTGAGGCTGACAGGAGAGTTGGACGAAGAGGCGTTGGAGAAGACCTTCTGCGAGATAGTCCGCCGTCACGAGGTGCTGCGAACAAGCTTTAGGACAATCGAAGGCAGACCGGTGCAGGTGATCAGTGAGCGGGAAGCATTGAAGATCGAGGTGGAAGACATAAGCCATCTGGATGAAGAAGAGCGAGAGAGAGAGGCGCGGGCTACAGTAATAGAGGAAGCACAAAGAGCATTCGATCTATCGGCAGGGCCGATGATAAGAGTGAGATTGATAAAGGTGGGAGAGGACGAACACGTGCTTGTGGTAGTGATGCACCACATAGTAAGTGATGGCTGGTCTATGGGGGTGATGATCCGAGAGATGGCCGTGCTGTATGAAGCATACAGAGAAGGCAAGCCCTCGCCGCTAGCAGAGCTGGAGATACAGTATGCGGATTATGCAGTCTGGCAGAGGGAGTACCTGCAAGGAGAAGTGCTCCAGCGACAGGTCGAATACTGGAAGCAGCAGCTACAAGGAGCGCCGCCGTTGTTGGAGTTGCCGACCGACAGGCCGCGCCCAGCCGTGCAGACCTACCGAGGATCGCGAGTGGCCAGGGGGCTGTCCGGCGAGTTGAGCGAGGGCCTCAGATCAGTCTCCAGGGCAGAAGGCGTGACGTTGTTTATGACCTTGCTAGCCGCCTTCCAGGTGCTGCTGTCTAGATACTCAGGCCAGAGAGATATAGTTGTAGGTAGCCCTATTGCAGGACGAAACAGGGCCGAGATCGAACCGCTCATAGGATGCTTCGTCAACACCCTTGTACATAGATCACTCGTGCGTGCAGATCAGCCTTTCAACCACCTGCTGCGAGAGGTCAGAGAAGCCACGCTCGCTGCATACGCGCATCAGGAGTTGCCCTTCGAGATGTTAGTCGAACAGATGGAGCCTGAACGCAGCCTTAGCCATACGCCGTTGTTTCAGGTGGCCTTCACCATGCAGAATGCGCCGCGAGAGCAGAGGGAGGTGACAGGGTTGACCATCAGCTCGATAGGCGCCGACAACCCGACAACGAAGTTCGATTTAACGCTGTATGTGATGGAGGTGAGAGGAACGGTTTTGGGAGAGGTGGAGTACAACACGGACCTGTTCGACCAGAGCAGCATAGAGAGGATGATGAGAAGCCTGGAGGTGATGCTGGAGGGAGTGGTAGCAGAGAGGACAAAGAGAGTTGGTGAGTTGAGGATGATGAGCGAGGAGGAGAGGAGGCAGGTGATAGAGGAGTGGAACGAGACGAGGAGAGAGTATGAGCGAGAAGGGAGCATACAGGAGGTATTCGAGCGACAGGTGGAGGAGAGAGGCGATGCCGTAGCAGTGAGGTATGAAGAGCGAGAGCTGAGCTACAGAGAGTTGAACGAGCGAGCCAATCAACTAGCTCATCATCTCCGCTCGCTAGGCGTCGCTCCAGATACCATAGTCGGCCTCTGCGTTGACCGCTCTCTCGATTTGATCACCGGCATGCTCGCCATTCTCAAAGCCGGTGGAGCCTACCTTCCCATTGACCCCACATATCCTCAAGATCGCATCGCCTTCATGCTTGAGGATTCGGCTATCTCAGTCCTCATTACACAGGATCATCTGGTCAACTCTCTCCCCGACCATAAGGCGAAGCTGGTACGGATTGACGCAGACTGGCAGCAGATCGCGCAACAGAGTCGCGAGAATCCACAGAGCGAATCGGGTGGAGAGAATCTGGCATACATCATCTACACATCGGGGTCAACAGGGCGGCCCAAAGGGGTGATGGTGACGCACTCGAATGTCGTAAGACTGCTGAGGGCGACCGAAGAGAAGTTCGGCTTTGGAGAGACAGACGTGTGGACGATGTTCCACTCGGCATCATTCGACTTTTCAGTATGGGAGCTATGGGGAGGATTGTGTTACGGAGGGAAGGTAGTAGTAGTGGGGTACTGGGTGAGCCGGACGACGGAGGCGTTTTATGAGTTGGTAGAGAGAGAGGGAGTGACGGTGCTGAATCAAACGCCGTCAGCATTCGGACAGTTCATGCAGGTAGACGAGGAGCGAGGAGGAGAGCTGAGGTTGAGAGTAGTAATCTTTGGAGGAGAGGCGTTAGAGATAGGTAGGTTGAGAGAGTGGGTGGAGCGGCACGGGGATGAGAAGCCGGAGTTGGTGAATATGTACGGGATAACGGAGACGACGGTGCATGTGACATACAGGAGGATGAGGAGGAGAGAGATAGAGGAAGGTGGAGGAAGTGTAATAGGAGGAGCGATAGCAGACCTGCGAGTATACATACTGGATGAGGAAGGGCGAGTAGTGCCGGAGGGAGTAGGAGGAGAGATATATGTAGGAGGGAGAGGATTGGGGAGAGGGTACAAAGGTAGAGCGGAGCTGACGGCGGAGAGGTTTGTGCCGGATGAGTACAGTGGGGAGGAAGGAGGGAGATTGTACCGGAGTGGAGACAGAGGGAGGTATGTAGGAAGAGGAGAGATAGAGTATCTGGGACGAATAGACCAACAGGTGAAGATTAGAGGGTTCAGGATAGAGCTTGGGGAGATTGAGACAGTGCTGATGGGCCACTCTGGAGTGAGAGAAGCAGTTGTAGTGGCGAGATCGGAAGAGTCAGGAGAGAAGCGACTGGTAGGGTATGTAGTGGCCGAAAAAGATCAAGCGCTGACTGCCAATGAATTGAAGCAACATCTGGGAGAGAGCCTGCCGGAATACATGATCCCGTCAGTGATAGTGATGCTTGAGGATATGCCGCTGACGGCAAACGGGAAGGTGGATCGTCGAGCATTGCCCGAGCCGGTGAGAGCAGAAATGGAGTATGAGGCACCAGCGACGGCGACAGAAGAGATATTGGCAAATATCTGGGCAGATGTACTGCGAGTCGAACAGGTAGGTATAAAGGATAACTTCTTTGAGTTGGGAGGGCATTCGCTGCTGGCGACACAATTAATATCGAGAGTACGTGAAACGTTTGAAGTAGAGATAACACTTCGCCAGTTGTTCGAGCGACCAACAGTAACTGAATTAGCAAAGAACATCGAGATAGCACTCGGAGCAGGCGGAGAGAAGGCAGCATCCGCAATAGAGCGAGTGAGAAGAGATCAAGAAATCCCACTATCATTCGCACAGCAGCGATTGTGGTTTTTGGATCAGTTGGAGCCGAACGGCACGTTCTACAACATCCCGGCGGCGGTGAGGCTGACAGGAGAGTTGGACGAAGAGGCGTTGGAGAAGACCTTCTGCGAGATAGTCCGCCGTCACGAAGTGCTGCGAACAACCTTTCAGTCAATCGAAGGCAGACCTGTCCAGGTCTTCTCCCTGCCCCTTCCTTTCAAGATCGATCTTGAAGACATTAGCCTTCTCCCTCAAGATGACCGCGACACATTGTCCCATATCCTGATCCGGGATTACGGCCAGATCCCCTTCGACCTGGCTGCCGGGCCCTTGATTAGAGTCAAGCTCGTCAAGCTCTCTCAACTCGATCACATCCTTGTCCTCGTCATCCATCACATCATTTCTGACGGCTGGTCTATGGGAGTGATGATCCGCGAACTCGCCTCACTCTATGCTGCTTACAGAGAAGGAAGAGAGTCGCCGCTTGCGGAGCTGGAGATACAGTATGCCGATTACGCGGTGTGGCAGAGAGAGTACCTGCAAGGAGAAGTGCTCCAGCGACAGGTCGAATACTGGAAGCAGCAGCTACAAGGAGCGCCGCCGTTGTTGGAGTTGCCGACCGACAGGCCGCGCCCTGCCGTGCAGACCTACCGGGGATCTCAATACGCTTTCGCTATCAGAGACAGCCTCAGCCAGGCGCTGACGGCGCTGTGTCGGCAAGAACGCGTCACTATGTTTATGACTTTGCTTGCCGCCTTCCAGGTGCTGCTGTCGAAATACTCAGGCCAGACAGACATCGTCATCGGCAGCCCGATCGCGGGGCGAAACAGAAGAGAGACAGAATCGCTCATCGGGTTCTTCGTCAATAACCTGGTCTTGAGAAGCGATGTCAACCCTGGGATTACCATCAGCGAAATGCTTGCGAGGGTCAGAGAGACGGCGCTGGAAGCCTACACACATCAGGACGTGCCGTTCGAGATGCTGGTCGAGCAACTGCAGCCGGAAAGGAGTTTGAGCTATTCGCCGATATTTCAGGTGGCCTTCGCCTTGCACAATACGCCCGAGACGAAGACGGGAGTCGAGGAGATGAAGCTCGTGGCGGTAGGGGTGGAGAACCCGACGGCGAAGTTCGACCTGGACCTGAACATAATGGAGAGCAGGGGAGGGCTGGTGGGTGCGATAGAGTACAACAAGGACCTATTCGAAGAGGGGACGATGGAGCGGATGATGAGGCACCTGGAGGTGACGCTGGAGGCGATGGCGAGCAAACCGGGAGAGCGAATAGGAGAGCTGGAGTTGCTGAGCGAAGCGGAGAGAGGGCAGCAGCTGTATGAGTGGAATGATACAAGCAGAGAGTACGAGAGGGGAAAGAGCATAGCGGAGATATTCGAGCAGCAGGTGGAACGGACCCCCGACCTGATAGCGGTGAAATATGGAGAGGAGGAGATAAGTTATAAGGAGCTGAACCGGCGAGCGAATCAGATGGGACACTACCTGAGTAAGAGAGGAGTGGGGCCGGAGGTGCTGGTAGGGATATGTGTGGAGCGGTCAGTGGAGATGGTGGTGGCGATAGTGGGAGTGATGAAGGCGGGAGGAGGATACGTGCCGTTGAACGGAGAAGATCCAGTGGAGCGGCTGAGCTACATGCTGGAAGAGACGACGACGCCGGTGGTGGTGACGCAAGGAAGAATGGTGGAGAAGCTGCCGGTATACTGGGGGCAGGTGATAGTGATGGAGGAGGAGGAGGAAGAGATAGGCAGAGAGGAGGAAGGAAATCCTGAGGCGAAAGCTGTAGGAGAGAACGTGGCGTATGTGATGTACACGTCAGGGAGCACAGGCAAGCCGAAGGGAGTGAGTGTAGTAAACAGAGGAGTGGTGAGGCTGGTGAAGGGAAGCGAGTACGTGGAGTTAGGAGAAGGAGAGGTGATCTTGCAGTATGCGCCGGCGACGTTCGACGCCTCGACGTTCGAGATATGGGGAGCGCTGCTGAATGGAGGGCGGCTGGTAGTGATGGGAGCAGGGAGAGCCACATTGGAAGAGATAGGCCGAGCGCTCAAGCAGGAGTCAGTGACGACGCTGTGGCTGACGGCAGGTCTGTTCCACCTGATGGTGGATGAGAGGTTGGAAGACCTCGAAGGTGTGAGGCAGATGTTGGCAGGAGGAGATGTGGTGTCGGCGCGGCACGTGAAGAAGTACCTGAGCCTGGGAGGAGAGAGGAAGCTGATAAACGGGTATGGGCCGACCGAGGGGACAACGTTCACGTGCTGCAACGAGGTGGTAGAAGAGAGAGAGCTGGATAGGGGAGTGGCGATAGGGCGACCGATAGCGAACACGAAGGTATATGTATTGGATGAGGAGATGAGGCTGGCGCCGATAGGAGTGAAAGGAGAGTTATACATAGGAGGGGAAGGATTGGCGAGAGGGTATCAGGAGGAGAGGGGATTAACAGCCTCGAGGTTTGTGCCGGACCCGTACAGCGAGGAAGGAGGAGGGAGGTTGTACAGGACAGGAGATGAAGTGAGGTGGAATGAAGAAGGGAAGATAGAGTTTCTGGGGCGGAAAGACAAACAGGTAAAGGTGAGGGGATACAGGGTAGAGTTGGGAGAGATAGAGGAGGTGCTGAAAGAGCACAGGGGAGTGAAAGAGAGCGTAGTGATAGCGAGGGAAAGGGAGAGAGGGAAGGAATTGGTGGGGTATGTAGTGATAGGAGAAGAGGAGGTGAGTGAAAGAGAGTTGAGAGAGTATATGAAGGAGAGGTTACCGGAGTACATGGTGCCGAGCAGGTATGTGAGGATGGAGAGGCTGCCGATGACGGAGAACGGGAAGGTGGATAGAAGGAGGCTGCCGGAGGAAGAGGAGGAGAGAAGAAGAGGAGAAGGGAAGGAGGAGGAGAGGAGGACAGCGATAGAAGAGATATTGGAAGGGATATGGGAAGAAGTGTTAGGGAAGGAAGAGATAGGAGTAGAGGAGAACTTTTTCGAGATAGGAGGGCATTCGTTGATGGCGACGCAGGTGGTGTCGCGAGTGAGAGAGAAGCTGGGAGTGGAAGTAGGATTGGGAAGGATGTTTGAGGGGCCGACGATAAGAGAGATGGGAGAGGAGGTGGAGGAGAGGCTAAGAGGAGAAGGAGAGGTAGAGGTAAGGAAGGTAGAGCGAGTGAGAAGGGATGAAGAGATCGCGTTGTCGTATGCGCAGCAGAGGCTATGGTTTTTGGATCAGTTGGAGCCGAACAGCGCATTCTACAACATCCCGGCGGCGGTGAGGCTGACAGGAGAGTTGGATGAGGAGGCGTTGGAGAAGACGTTCAGCGAGATAGTGCGGCGTCACGAGGTGTTGCGAACAAGCTTTAGGACAATCGAAGGCAGACCGGTGCAGGTGATCAGTGAGCGGGAAGCATTGAAGATCGAGGTGGAAGACATAAGCCATCTGGATGAAGAAGAGCGAGAGAGAGAGGCGCGGGCTACAGTAATAGAGGAAGCACAAAGAGCATTCGATCTATCGGCAGGGCCGATGATAAGAGTGAGATTGATAAAGGTGGGAGAGGACGAACACGTGCTTGTGGTAGTGATGCACCACATAGTAAGTGATGGCTGGTCTATGGGGGTGATGATCCGAGAGATGGCCGTGCTGTATGAAGCATACAGAGAAGGCAAGCCCTCGCCGCTAGCAGAGCTGGAGATACAGTATGCGGATTATGCAGTCTGGCAGAGGGAGTACCTGCAAGGAGAAGTGCTCCAGCGACAGGTCGAATACTGGAAGCAGCAGCTACAAGGAGCGCCGCCGTTGTTGGAGTTGCCGACCGACAGGCCGCGCCCTGCCGTGCAGACTTACAGAGGGGCATGCCTGTATTCGAGCTTGCCCCAGGAGTTGAGTGATGGCCTCAGATCAGTCTCCAGGGCAGAAGGCGTCACTATGTTTATGACCTTGCTAGCCGCCTTCCAGGTGCTGCTGTCTAGATACTCAGGCCAGAGAGATATAGTTGTAGGCAGCCCCATAGCCAATCGCACCAGGGCTGAGACTGAACCGCTCATAGGATGCTTCGTCAACACCCTTGTACATAGATCACTCGTGCGTGCAGATCAGCCTTTCAACCACCTGCTGCGACAAGTCAGAGAAGCCACCCTTCTTGCATACGCGCATCAGGAGTTGCCCTTCGAGATGTTAGTCGAACAGATGGAGCCTGAACGCAGCCTTAGCCATACGCCGTTGTTTCAGGTGGCCTTCACCATGCAGAATGCGCCGCGAGAGCAGAGGGAGGTGACAGGGTTGACCATCAGCTCGATAGGCGCCGACAACCCGACAACGAAGTTCGATTTAACGCTGTATGTGATGGAGGTGAGAGGAACGGTTTTGGGAGAGGTGGAGTACAACACGGACCTGTTCGACCAGAGCAGCATAGAGAGGATGATGAGAAGCCTGGAGGTGATGCTGGAGGGAGTGGTAGCAGAGAGGACAAAGAGAGTTGGTGAGTTGAGGATGATGAGCGAGGAGGAGAGGAGGCAGGTGATAGAGGAGTGGAACGAGACAAGGAGAGAGTATGAGCGAGAAGGGAGCATACAGGAGGTATTCGAGCGACAGGTGGAGGAGAGAGGCGATGCTGTAGCAGTAAGATTCGAGGATAGTCAGCTAAGTTATAAGGAGTTGAACGAGCGAGCCAATCAGCTAGCGCATCACCTTCGAAGTTTGGGAGTAGGGCCGGAGGTGATGGTGGGAGTCTACATCGAGCGAGGGGTGGAAATAGTCGTAGCGATAATGGGGATACTGAAAGCTGGAGGAGGGTTTGTGCCGATAGACCCTAGCTATCCGCAGGAGCGGATAGCCTACATGCTGGAGGATGCAGGGTTGGCCGTAGTGGTGAGTGAGGAGAGGTTGGTGGAAGGGCTACCGATAAGTTGGGCGCAGATGGTGTGCATGGATACGGATCGGGAAGAGATAGAGAGTAAGAGCAGAGAGAATCCGTCAATAGAAGTAAGAGGAGAGAACGCTGCGTACATGATCTACACGTCAGGGAGCACAGGGAAGCCGAAAGGAGTGGTGATAGAGCAAGCAGGAGTGGTGAATCTGGCGAGATGGCAGGGAGAGGAGTTTGAGGTGAGAGGAGGGAGACGGATATCGCAATATGCGTCATACAGCTTCGATGCGGCAGTAGGGGAGACGATGATGGCGTTGCTGAACGGAGGGGAGTTGGTGATGCTGAACAGGAAGGAGATGGATGGGGAGAGGATAATAGAGGAAATAAACAAGGAAGAGATAGATGTGATAGTGCTGGTGCCGTCAGTGATAAAGCAGATGGATGTAGGGAGGTTGAGAAGAGGAAAGGAAGTGAGGGTAGTAGCAGTAGGAGAAGCGTGTCCAGCAGAGATGGCGGTCGAATGGACGAGGAGGAGCAAGTTTATCAATGCGTATGGGCCGACAGAGTACACGGTGTATTCACACATGTGGGAGGTAGAAGGAGATAAGGTAGAGAGTAGAGGAAGCGTAGCGATAGGGCGACCGATAGCGAACACGGCGAGTTATATATTGGATGAGAGGCAGAGGGAGGTGCCGATAGGAGTAGTAGGAGAGATATACATAGCAGGAGCGGGGATAGGGCGAGGGTATAAGGGGCGAGCAGAAGAGACAGCCGAGAGGTTCATACCAAACCCATTCGACGAGGAAGGGAATAATACAAGAATGTACAGGACGGGAGACCTGGGAAGATACCTGCCCGATGGCACGATAGAATACAAGGGGCGAATTGACAATCAAGTGAAGATAAGAGGCTTTCGCATAGAGGTGGGGGAGATTGAAGCCTTACTGAAAAGAGAAGCAAGTATTAAAGATTGTGTAGTCGAGGCAGTCATCAATGAGCGAGGAGACAAAGAGTTAGTAGCCTACCTGGTAATGGAGGGAACACAACAGCCAACGGGAAGCGAGATCAGGAGTGTGTTGAAGCAGAGGATGCCGGAATATATGGTGCCGGTGAAGTATGTAAGGATGGAAGAGTTGCCGTTGACAGGGAGCGGGAAGATAGACCGGGGGAGACTACCGAGGCCGGAGAGGGGAGGGAGAGAAGAGAGAGGAGTAGGAGTAAGAGCGAGGAGCGAAGTGGAGCGAATGGTAGAGGAGGTATGGAAGGAGATACTGGGAGAAGAAGAGATAGGAGTAGAAGAGAACTTTTTTGAGATAGGAGGGCATTCGCTTTTGGCGACGCAGGTAGTGTCGCGGATAAGAGAGATGTTCGGAGTAGAGATAGGGCTGACGATGATGTTTGAGGAGCCGACGATAAGAGGGATGGGAGAGAAGATAGAAGTAGGGCTGAGGTCAGGGGAAGAGAGAAGAGTGCCTGCGATAGAACGAGTGAGTAGAGAGCAAGAGCTGCCTCTATCGTTCGCTCAACAACGGCTCTGGTTCGTTGATCAACTCGCCCCCAACTCCGCTACTTATAACGTCCCCATCGCCGTACGCTTGTCCGGCTTGCTCGACATCCAGGCGCTGGAGAAATGCATCAACCAGATACTCTCCCGCCACGAGGTTCTCAGAACCAGCTTCGTAGAGATCGAAGGCCGCCCCGTGCAACTCATAGCTCCATTCCAGCAGATGAGTCTGAAAGTCATAGACCTCAGCGAGTCGAGTGAGGAAGATCGTCAAGCGGAAGCATACCGCATAGCCGGGCAAGAGGCGAAGCAAGGGTTTGACTTGTCACAAGCGCCGCTACTTCGAGCGACGGTGATGAAGATGGGAGAAGCGGAGCACGTGCTTGTGGTAGTGATGCACCACATAGTGAGTGATGGGTGGAGTATGGGAGTGATGGTAAAAGAGATGGCAGCACTGTATGAGGCGTACAGAGAAGGGAGAGAGACGCCGCTAGCGGAGATGGAGATACAGTATGCGGATTATGCGGTGTGGCAGAGAGAGTGGCTGAGAGGAGAAGAGTTAGAGCGACAGGTGGAGTATTGGAAGGAACAGTTAGGAGGAGCGCCGCCGTTATTGGAGTTGCCGACGGACAGGCCGAGGCCGGCGGTGCAGAGCTACCGAGGGAGGCAGCAAGGGATAGGGATAGAGGAGAGAGTGAGCGAAGGGCTGAGAGAGCTGAGCAGGCGAGAAGGAGTGACGATGTTTATGACGATGCTTGCTGCCTTCCAGATCCTGCTGTCTAAATATACAGGCCAGAGAAATGTAGTAGTAGGCAGCCCCATTGCAGGACGAAATAGAGCAGAGATTGAAGGACTCATAGGGTTCTTTGTAAACACGCTTGTATTGAGGAGCGACCTATCGGGCAATCCAAGCTTCCGAGAGTTGCTCAAGCAGGTGAGGGAGGTGACGCTAGGAGCATACGCGCACCAGGACTTGCCGTTTGAGATGTTAGTCGAGCAGATGCAGCCGGAAAGGAATCTCAGCCATACGCCGTTGTTTCAGGTGGCCTTCACTATGCAGAATGCGCCGCGAGAGCATAGTGAAGTAACAGGACTGAAGATAAGCCCGATCGGAGTAGACAACCTAACCACAAAATTCGATATTACATTCTTTCTGGTTGAAGCCCATAACAGGCTCAAGGGAGGCTTGGAGTACAATACGGACCTGTTTGACGACACAACCATCAGCAGGATGGTAAAGCACTTCGAAGTTTTACTCGAAAGCATAATTTATACTCCTGAGCAACGGCTATCAGAGCTTTCAATGTTGAGCGAGATAGAGAAGCACCAGCTTCTATTTGAGTGGAACGAGACGGCAAGAGAATATCCCGAAAACTCTTGCATCCACGAACTATTCGAGCAACAGGCAGACCTGACGCCTGATGTAGTAGCCGTAATGTTTGAGCAACAGCAGTTGCGCTATGCCGAGTTGAACCAAAGGGCAAATCAGTTGGGCCATTACCTGCGAGAGCAAGGGGTTGGACCGGAAGTATCGGTAGGAATATGTGTAGAGAGGTCAATAGAAATGGTAGTGGGGTTGCTCGGGATATTAAAAGCAGGGGGAGCATATGTTCCTATAGACCCGGGCTATCCACAACAGCGCATCTCTTTCATGCTCGAAGATGCAGGTGTAAACGTGCTGCTGACGCAGAAGCTGCTGGTTGATTCTCTTCCACAACACAATGCAAAGCTGATCTGTTTAGATCAATGGGATGAAATAGCCACCCGCAGCCATCACAACCTTGAGATCACGCAGACATCACAGAATCTGGCATATGTCATGTACACTTCCGGTTCGACTGGAAATCCAAAGGGGACAAGCATCACTCATCAATCAGTAGCCAGGCTTGTAAAACAGAATTACTACGCCAGCCTGGATTCACAAGAAGTATTCTTGCAATTGGCCCCGATCACATTTGATGCCTCGACATTCGAGATATGGGGAGCGTTGCTGAATGGAGGGCGGCTGGTAGTGATGGCGGCAGGCAGAGCTTCATTGGAAGAGATAGGCCGAGCGCTCAAGCAGCACTCGGTGACGACACTGTGGCTGACATCAGGGCTGTTCCACCTGATGGTGGATGAGAGGTTGGAAGACCTTGAAGGGGTGAGGCAGATGTTGGCAGGAGGAGATGTGGTGTCGGCCTGGCATGCGAAGAAGTATCTGAGCCTGGGAGGAGAGCGCAGATTGATAAACGGGTATGGGCCGACCGAGGGGACAACGTTCACGTGCTGCAACGAAGTGAGAGAAGAGAGTGAGCTGGAGAGGGGAGTGGCGATAGGAGGGCCGATAGCGAACACGAAGGTGTATGTGTTGGATGGAGAGATGGGATTAGTGCCGATAGGAGTGGTCGGGGAGTTATACATAGGAGGAGAAGGGTTAGCGAGAGGGTATCACGAGCAGAGGGGGCTAACAGCCGAGAGGTTTGTGCCGGACCCGTACAGCGAGGAAGCAGGAGAGCGGCTGTACAGGACAGGAGATGAAGTGAGGTGGAATGAAGAAGGGAAGGTGGAGTATGTGGGGCGGAAGGACCAGCAGGTGAAGGTTCGAGGGTACAGAGTAGAGCTAGGGGAGATCGAAACAGCACTGGCGAGCCACGCCGGGGTGAGAGAAGCAGTCGTAGTGGCGAGAATGGAAGAAGCAGGAGACAAGCGGCTGGTAGGCTACGTAGTGGCGGAAGCAGATCAAGCGCCGACTGCCAACGAACTGAAGCAGCATCTGAAAGAGAGCTTGCCCGAATACATGATCCCGTCAGTAATAATAATGCTCGATGAAATGCCGCTGACGGCAAACGGGAAAGTGAACCGACAAGCATTGCCCGAGCCGATGAGAACAGAAATGGAGTATGTGGCGCCGGCGACGGCGATAGAGGATATATTGGCAAATATCTGGGCAGAAGTGTTGCGAGTAGAGAAGGTAGGCAGAGAGGAGAATTTCTTTGAACTGGGAGGGCATTCGCTGCTGGCGACACAATTAATATCGAGAGTACGCGAGACGTTTGAAGTAGAGATAGGGTTAAGAAAGTTGTTCGAGCGACCAACAGTGGCGGGGCTGGCGGAGTGCATAGAAGTAGGGCTGAGGTCAGGGGAAGAGAGAAGAGTGCCTGCGATAGAACGAGTGAGTAGAGAGCAAGAGCTGCCTCTATCGTTCGCTCAACAACGGCTCTGGTTCGTTGATCAACTCGCCCCCAACTCCGCTACTTATAACGTCCCCATCGCCGTACGCTTGTCCGGCTTGCTCGACATCCAGGCGCTGGAGAAATGCATCAACCAGATACTCTCCCGCCACGAGGTTCTCAGAACCAGCTTCGTAGAGATCGAAGGCCGCCCCGTGCAACTCATAGCTCCATTCCAGCAGATGAGTCTGAAAGTCATAGACCTCAGCGAGTCGAGTGAGGAAGATCGTCAAGCGGAAGCATACCGCATAGCCGGGCAAGAGGCGAAGCAAGGGTTTGACTTGTCACAAGCGCCGCTACTTCGAGCGACGGTGATGAAGATGGGAGAAGCGGAGCACGTGCTTGTGGTAGTGATGCACCACATAGTGAGTGATGGGTGGAGTATGGGAGTGATGGTAAAAGAGATGGCAGCACTGTATGAGGCGTACAGAGAAGGGAGAGAGACGCCGCTAGCGGAGATGGAGATACAGTATGCGGATTATGCGGTGTGGCAGAGAGAGTGGCTGAGAGGAGAAGAGTTAGAGCGACAGGTGGAGTATTGGAAGGAACAGTTAGGAGGAGCGCCGCCGTTATTGGAGTTGCCGACGGACAGGCCGAGGCCGGCGGTGCAGAGCTACCGAGGGAGGCAGCAAGGGATAGGGATAGAGGAGAGAGTGAGCGAAGGGCTGAGAGAGCTGAGCAGGCGAGAAGGAGTGACGATGTTTATGACTTTGCTTGCCGCTTTCCAGGTGTTGCTTTCCAGATACTCAGGCCAGCAAGACATACTAGTCAGCACCGGCATCGCCAACCGCACCAGGGCCGAGACCGAATCGCTCATAGGATTCTTCGTAAACACGCTAGTGTTGAGAACTGACCTGAGCGGCAATCCAAGCTTCCGAGAGTTGCTCAAGCAGGTGAGGGAGGTGACGCTAGGAGCATATGCGCACCAGGACATGCCGTTCGAGCTGCTGGTTGAGACGCTACAGCCGGAGCGCAACACGAGCTATACACCGATATTCCAGGTGATGATGGTGTTGCAGAATGCGCCGCAAAGGGTGGAAAAGGTGGCGGGATTAGAACTGAGGGGGATAGAAGGAGAGCAGGCGACGGCGAAGTTCGATCTGACTTTGTTTGTAAAAGAGCAAGGACGGGAGATGGTCTGCTGGATGGAGTACAACACCGACCTGTTTAATGATTCTACTATCACCCGGTTGCTTGGTTATTTCCAGGCATTGCTACAGAGCATCGTTGAAGACCCAGATGGAGAGATAGAAACCATCCCAATGATTACAGAGGAAGAAAGTCAACAGCTAGTTGAAGCCTGGTCATGATGACAGGCAAGAGAATCCGTTGCCCTGACCGAATGATCTGGTAAGGGACTCATCCGTTCGCTAGTCACCCTACAAAATTTAATATCCACTCACAAGCGGGTGGTTGTAATTAACCCCTACTGTGAAAACGAAAGAATAGGCAAAGAAATTTCTATGAACCACGAACCCATATATCAAATATTCGCTCACACCGCCGAACGTTACAGCCTCTCTACTGCAATCTCCTGTGCAGATCGGCAGATCACTTACAAAGAGCTGGATGAGAGAACAAACCGCCTTGCCAACTTTATGTTATTGGCCGGTGCGAGCAAAGGCTCAATCGCTGCCATCATGGCAGAAGGCGTGGTGGAAGTGATCACCTCAGTTATCGGCATACTCAAGGCAGGCGGTGCATTTGTGCCGCTTGATCCACGGCTTCCAGATAAAAGGCTGGAAGCTATGCTGAGCCTGGTCAAGCCTGATTACTTGTTTCTGGAATCCAGCTACGCGAGCAGGATGCGTGAGGTGATGGCGAGGGCTGGCGTCACCTGCAAGGTAATCAGCCTTGATGAGGGCAGACAGCCGATAGAAAGCTGTGCAGAGATGGTATACCTGGGAGGATACCGAGAATGCGAGATAATCGAAGCGCCGAGTGTGGAAAGCAATCCGGATGACCTCAGCTACATATACTTCACAAGTGGGTCAACCGGAGTGCCGAAGGCGATAGCCGGTCGGCTGAAAGGTATAGATCATTTTATAAGGTGGGAGATACAGGAGCTAGGGCTTGACGAGCGAGTGAGAGTGAGCCAGTTGCTGCCGTTGACGTTCGACGGATCGCTCAGAGACATATTCGTGGGGCTGTGTGCAGGAGGAGTGGTCTGTGTGCCGGATGGCAGAGAGGCGGTGATGGATATAAGGAAATTGATCAAGTGGCTGGACGAGGAGAGGGTGAGTTTGGTGCATTGTGTGCCGTCGTTGATGAGAGCGATGTTGAATGAGGGGATGAAGAAGGAAGAGTTAGAGAGCCTGAGACAGATAGTGATGGCAGGGGAAGCATTGCTGCCGGCCGACGTAGGGAGGTGGAAGCAGGTATATGGAGAGCGAGTGGAGTTGATAAACCTGTACGGAACGTCAGAGACGACGATGGCGAAGTTCAGCTACAGGGTGAGGGAAGGAGATGAGCAAAGGCCGAGCATACCCGTAGGCAAGCCGATAGATGGCGCAAAGGCGTTTCTGCTCGACTCCAGGGGAAAGCCCTGCCCGCTTGGAATGGTAGGAGAGATATACATACGAACGCCCTACAGGTCTTTGGGATATTACAACCAGCCGGAGCTGACCTCGGAGGCATTCATCCAGAACCCGTTCAGCCAGGATGAGGGCGACATAGTCTACCGCACAGGAGACCTGGGCCGGATACTCGACGACGGCAACTATGAGTACCTTGGAAGAAGAGATCAGCAGGTGAAGGTCCGAGGAGTGAGGGTAGAGCTATTAGAAATAGAAAACCTGCTGCGAGCAGAACCGAAAGTCAAAGATATAGCAGTCGTAGATCAAGAAGACGCCGCCGGATACAAGTACCTTTGTGTGTATGTAGTGCTGGAGGATGGAGTAGATGCGGCTCGGCTAAGGCTGATGCTTGAAAGAGAACTGCCGGACTACATGGTGCCATCAGTTTATATAGAGCTTGATGAGATACCGCGAATGCTGAATGGCAAAGTCAGCAGAGGAGCATTACCAAAACCCTGGCAAGTGCGCAAAGGGGCAAAGCACAAGTATGTTGCGCCACGCAATACTGTAGAAGAAGGGCTGTCACAAATCTGGGCCGGATTGTTAAGCATGGAACGGGTAGGCATACACGACAACTTCTTTGAATTGGGAGGACACTCTCTGCTGGCGACACAGGTGTTATCGCGAGTGAGAGAAGAGTTTGGAGTTGAGATTCAACTGAGAATATTGTTTGAACTGCCCACACTCGCGGCGTTCGCCTCGGTAGTTTTACAGGCCCAAACTGAGCAAGCGGATGCTGATGATCTTACACAAATACTTGCGGAGTTGGACCAGTTATCAGAAGAGGAAGCTCAATTGCTTCTAGGCGATAAACTGAGTACCGTTGTTGAGTTTGAAAATCATCCCGTCGAATGACAGGCCGGCAGCAAAGCAGCCTGGCGAAAGCCCCCGCATCTTTGTATCTCTTTAAGAGAAAACGCCACTTCTAATGCGAGATTAACCGCGAGAGGAAATAAAGATGAACTTGCTGATTCTCGGCGGGACAATGTTTGTAGGGCGTCACCTGGTAGAGGCGGCGCTTGCGCGCGACCACGTTATCACTCTCTTCAACAGAGGGGTAAGCAACAGGGAATTGTTTCCTGAAATCGAGAAATTGCGCGGCGACCGCAACAACGATCTATCGGCTTTGCGTGGGCGGCGATGGGATGCAGCGATTGATATTAGCGGCTATTTACCTTTCCATGTACGAGCTTCGACGAAGCTGCTGGCCGACGCCGTGCAACACTACACATTCATCTCCTCTGTCGCTACTTACCTTGAGAACCTCTGCGCCAAGCGTCAATGAGAATGCGCCGGTCGTAAGGCTGACGGAAAAGCAGGAGAGCGCATTGGAAAACCTTAAGGAATTAAGCTCTGCTATTTTTGAACAAAAATATAGACCTCTGTACGCGCCATTGAAGGTTCTGTGCGAGCAGGCAGCAGAGCGGGAAATGCCTGGCCGAGTATTGACTGTTCGCGCAGGTCTGATTGTAGGCCCCTACGATTATAAAGACGAGATTACCTACTGGGTACATCGAACATCTCAAGGCGGGGAGGTGCTGGCGCCGGGCCGGCCCAACAGACCGGTGCAACTGATCGATGCGCGCGATCTAGCTCAGTGGATCATACGAATGCTAGAGACACGTCAAACAGGCGCTTACAATGCGACGGGACCCGATTATGTACTGACAATGCAGCAATTTCTAAAAGAGTGCATCATGGCTTCCGCCAGCTCGGCTCATATGGTGTGGGTCAGCAATCAATTCTTAATTGATCGAGCAGTCATGGCCGGGATCGAGTTGCCGATATGGCATCAAGATGATGCCAAAATCACGAGTCTCGCTTCATTCAATTGCGGCAAAGCCGTCGCTGCCGGTCTTACCTTTCGTCCTCTGGTCAACACGATTCGAGATACATTAGCCTGGCACGCTACTCGAACGCCGGAGGAGTTAAACCGCCTGGGGCTTCAGCCCGCGCGGGAGTCACAACTGCTTTACGCCTGGCACAATGAAAACTCAAGCCATCAGCTTACATAATAAAAATAAGGTCGGGCGTATGAAAACATATTTGAAAAACTGCGTCTGCTCCAATAGAGAGACTGTCAGTGGTCCCCAGATTGAAGAGGAATAACGAAATGAGCGATCTGTCTAAAAAAATCGTCGATTTATCTCCGGCGAAGCTCGAGCTTTTAGCCCGACGTTTAAAGGAAAAGGGTAAAGAAAGCTCACAAGCGCAGGTGATCCCGCGCAGAAGCGAATCTGTTCTCTTTCCGCTGCTTTCGTTTGCGCAGCAGCGTCTTTGGGTGTTGGACCAGCTAGAGCCATTCAGCCCTGCTTATAATATTTACACTGCAATGCGGCTCAGCGGCAGGCTTGATATTGACGTGCTGGAGCGCGCGCTCAATGAGGTGATCCGGCGGCACGAAACCCTGCGGACTACGTTCGGCGTGTTTGATGACGAGCCGGTGCAGGTCATAGCCGAACAACTGTATGTGAAGGTAAAGCTAACAGACCTCCGGCACCTGCCTGAGGATGAGCGGGAAGCGGAGGTTCACCGGCTGGCGACCGAAGGCGCTAAACAACCATTTGACCTGACCAGAGGTCCTCTCTTGCACGCATCCTGGCTGCAACTTGGAGATGAATCAGGTGTGCTGTTGCTGACCGTGCATCACATCGTTTTTGATGGGTGGTCGGCAGGCGTATTCATTCGGGAGATGGTTGCGCTTTACGAAGCGTTCTCCAAAGGAGAGCCTTCGCCGCTTGCAGAACTGCCCATTCAATACGCCGATTTTTCCGTCTGGCAGCGCCAGAAGTTGCAAGGTGAAATTCTGGAGCGGCACGTTGAGTATTGGAAGAGGCAACTTGGCGGCGCACCACCTCTACTGGACTTACCTACGGACCGCCCTCGGCTCTCATTTCAGACCTACCAGGGTGAGCGCCTTACTTTTAGCTTCTCCGATGCGCTGATACAGCAGCTTAAGAGTCTGATTCAGCGCGAGGGCGCAACCCTGTTCATGATGCTGCTGTCAGCATTTCAGATAATGCTCTTTCGCTACACAGGCCAGAGTCGCATTAGCGTGGGCACTGCCATTGCAAATCGCAACCGGCGAGAGCTTGAGCCGCTAATTGGATTCTTCGCAAATACTCTTGTCTTATGTACTGACCTGTCGGGCAATCCTACTTTTCGTGAACTGTTGAGCCGGGTGCAAGAGGTGACTCTCGGAGCTTATTCCCATCAAGACTTGCCGTTCGAGAAAGTCGTAGATGTGTTACGCCCCGTGCGGGATTTAAGCCACAATCCCTTGTTTCAAGTTATGTTCATTTTCAATACCGTCCCGACGGCTTCTCAAAATGAGAAATCGAGTGGAATTGAGGATAGGAAGGCAAAACCTCCCGATCTTGCTGCGGGCCTTCTGTCTTTCGATAACCGGGCGATAAAGCGCGACCTATCCTTGTCCCTCTTGGAGAGAGCAGAAGGGGTGGCCGGGGTTCTGGAATACAGCACAGACCTGTTTGACGCGACCACGGTAAGTCGGATGATAAGCCATTTTACAACCTTACTTGAAGCAATTATCGCAGAACCTGATCGACGGATTTCGGAATTATCCATGCTGACGGGAAACGAGCGGCAACAATTGCTGACAGAATCGACCGGTACGAAGCTCGACTATCAGAAGGACGGGTGCATACATCAACTGTTTGAGGCTCAGGCAGGGCGGACGCCCGATTCTGTCGCGGTGATCTTTGAAGATGAACGCCTCACCTATGATCGGCTCAACCGGCGAGCTAACCAGTTGGCGCGTCATCTGAGAGCGCTCGGAGTTGGGCCGGATACGCTGGTCGGAATCTTTATGCATCGCTCTCTCGACGTGGTCATAAGCATACTGGGTGTGCTCAAGGCGGGCGGAGCTTACGTCCCATTGGATCCGGCGTATCCAAGAGAAAGACTCAACTTCGTGCTGGAGGACGCACAGCCTCCTGTGCTGCTGTCACATAAAGACTTGATGGAGACCGGTTTTGATTATCAAACGGAGGTTGTCCTCCTGGATGCGGATTGGCGCGAGATCGCGCAACACTCGGAGGAGAATCTTTCTAACATAGCCTTTAGCAGCAACCTGGCCTATGTGATCTACACGTCCGGGTCTACGGGCAGGCCGAAAGGTGTGACAATTCCGCATGCGACGCTGACTCATTACGTACAGGCGATGGAGATCGCCGTGGGTATCACCGCCGGTGACTGTTATCTCCACACAGCTTCCACAGGATTTTCATCTTCGGTCAGGCAATTCATGGTACCCTTGAGCGTAGGGGCCGCAGTAGTCGTTGCTACCCCCGAACAGATAAAGGACCCGCTAGACCTCTTCGATTCAGTCAGACGCAACGGTGTGACGATAATGGATATCGTTCCATCGTACTATCGAAACTGTATTCAGATACTGGCCAGCCTGACGCCTGAATCAAAGGCGGATCTGCTGGCCAACAAACTTCGGTTGATTCTAACTGCCAGCGAACCGCTCTGGTCGGACATCGTAAAGAATGGCTCATTTGAGTTCGACCCCGGCACGCGATTCATCAATATGTTTGGTCAGACGGAGACTGCCGGAATCGTTACCGTCTATCCGATCCCTACCGTGCACGAAGACAGAGTCAAGATTGTTCCCATCGGCAAACCTATAGCTAATACTGTGGCCTACGTGCTGGACCAATACTCGACCCCTGCGCCCATAGGGGTTCACGGAGAGCTATGCGTCGGAGGGCCTGCTTTGGCTCGCGGCTACTTGAATCATTCTGAGCTTACAGCAGAGAAATTCATCCCAGACCCATTTAATAACGAGCCTGGCGCGCGGCTGTACAGAACAGGCGATCTGGCGCGTTACCTGCCGGATGGAAATATCGAGTTCATAGGTCGTAGCGACCGCCAGGTGAAAATCCGTGGCTTCCGCGTCGAGCCGGAAGAAATAGAGGCTGTACTGGTTGAGCATCCGAACATACGCGCGGCAGTCGTTATTGCACACGAATATCTTCCCGGCAACAAGCGGCTAGTGGCCTACGTGGTCGCAAGTCAAGAGCCTGCACCCGGAGTCGGCGAGTTGCGCGACTACCTCAAGAAGCGATTGCCCGAATACATGGTGCCGCCATCTTTCTTGATGTTGGACGAGTTGCCCGTCATGCCGAATGGGAAAGTAAACCGGCAAGCCCTTCCGGCTCTGGATCAACTCAGGCCGGACCTGGAGACTAAGCTGGTTGACCCACGCACACCAATCGAGGAGACGCTGGCAGGCATATGGGCGAGAGTGCTGGGAGTGGAGCGGGTTGGGATTAATGACAACTTTTTTGAATTGGGAGGGCACTCTTTGCTTGCTACGCAGGCCATCTCGCGAGTCAGGGAGGCAATCAACGTAGAAGTTTCTCTGAGGCATTTGTTCGAGCACCCGACGATCACAGGGCTGGCAGATGTGGTTGAAGCGGAACTCCGATCCGGGCGGGAGTTGCAGTCATCGCCCATCAGGCCGGTTTCTAGAGAAAACAACCTGCCGCTTTCGTTCGCGCAGCAGCGGCTATGGTTCCTGGATCAGCTTGAGCCGAATAGCTCCTTCTACAACATCTCATCATCGGTTCGTCTTCAGGGGCAGCTTGATGTGACAGCGCTCGACCGGGCGCTGAACGAAGTAGTTCGACGCCACGAGGTATTACGCACCAGATTCGCTATAGTAAATGACCAGCCGGTGCAAATAATTGATCATACTTTTCAACTGAGCTTACCTGTCGTTGACCTCAGCCGGATGCCGGAGTCGGAGCGAGCGGCAGAAGCAGAGCGGATAGCACATACAGAGTCGCAAAAGCCGTTCGATCTGGCCACGGGGCCGCTGGTGCGAGCCACTCTTGTGAAAATAGATCAAGACGATCATGCAGTGATCGTGGTGATGCACCACATCATATCAGACGGCTGGTCCAGGGGCGTGCTCATTCGCGAAGTGTCAGCGCTATACAAAGCTTACTCTGCGGGAGAGAGATCGCCTCTGTCAGAACTTCCGGTGCAGTATGCGGATTACGCGGTGTGGCAGCGAGAATGGCTGAAAGGCGAGGTGCTGGATGCAGAGTTAAATTATTGGAAGAAGCAACTGGAAGGAGCGCCGCCGCTGTTGGAGTTGCCGACAGACCGCCCGCTGCCATCAGTGCAAACCTATCGAGGAGCACAGCAGACGATCGTAGTGCCTGCGAACAGGCTGGAGAAACTTGAGGCGTTGAGCCGGCGGGAGGGAGTAACGCTGTTTATGGTGCTGTTAGCAGTATTTCAGATACTGCTTGCGCGCTACTCAGGACAGAAAGACATAGTTATAGGCACCCCGATTGCGGGGCGCAATCGGACAGAGCTTGAGAATCTGATCGGATTTTTTATCAACACACTGGTGATAAGAACAGACCTGAGAGGCAATCCGAGTTTTCAGAACCTGCTGAGACAGGTGAGAGCTGTGTCGCTGGAATCATATGCGTATCAGGACTTACCGTTAGAGAAGCTAATTGACGAGATGAAGTTAAGGCGAGATTTAAGCCACACGCCTCTGTTTCAAATCATGTTTGCACTATGGACACAGATGGAGGATGAGGTTGAAACGACCGGACTGAAATCCAGAGGATTGGGTAGTGATACGAACACAGCAAAGTTCAACCTGGTGTTGAATATGACGAGGTCAAGGCAGGGGCTGGGCGGGGTGATGAGGTACAACACGGACCTGTTTGATGAAGCGACGATAGAGCGAATGATACGGCATTTCGGGAACCTGATAGAGAGTGTCGCGAATGATGAAGAGCAGCAGGTGATGATGATCCCGTTAATGACGGAATCTGAACGCCAGGAGTTGCTGACAGAGTTGAACGAAGTGAGACAGTACCCGGACCACAGATGCGTACACGAGCTATTTGAGCAGCAGGCGGAGGAGAGAGGCGATGCCGTAGCAGTAAGATTCGAGGATAGTCAGCTAACTTATAAAGAGTTGAATGAGCGTGCCAATCAACTTGCTCATCACCTCCGCTCGCTCGGTGTGGCTCCTGATATCACTGTTGGTCTGTGTCTTGACCGTTCTCTCGATTTGATCACCGGCATGCTCGCCATTCTCAAAGCCGGTGGAGCATATCTGCCCATTGACCCCACATATCCTCAAGACCGCATCGCCTTCATGCTTGAGGATGCAGCTACAACAGTGCTCATCTCCCAGGATGATCTGGTCACTGCGCTCCCCCTTCATACAGCAAAGCTCGTGCTGATTGATCGAGACTGGCACGAGATTGCTCAACAGAGCCGCGAGAATCCACAGAGCGAATCGGGTGGAGAGAATCTGGCATACATCATCTACACATCGGGGTCAACAGGGCGGCCCAAAGGGGTGATGGTGACGCACTCGAATGTGGTAAGGCTGCTGAGGGCGACCGAAGAGAAATTCGGCTTCCGAGAGACAGACGTGTGGACGATGTTCCACTCGGCATCATTCGACTTTTCAGTATGGGAGCTATGGGGCGGATTGTGTTACGGAGGGAAAGTAGTAGTAGTGGGGTACTGGGTGAGCCGGACGACGGAGGCGTTTTACGAGATGGTGGAGAGAGAGGGAGTGACGGTGCTGAATCAAACGCCGTCAGCATTCGGACAGTTCATGCAGGTAGACGAGGAGCGAGGAGGAGAGCTGAGGTTGAGAGTAGTAATCTTTGGAGGAGAGGCGTTAGAGATAGGTAGGTTGAGAGGGTGGGTGGAGCGGCACGGGGATGAGAAGCCGGAGTTGGTGAATATGTACGGGATAACGGAGACGACGGTGCATGTGACGTACAGGAGGATGAGGAGGAGAGAGATAGAGGAAGGAGTAGGGAGTGTGATAGGGGGAGGGATAGCAGACCTGCGAGTATACATACTGGATGAGAATAGGCGTGTAGTGCCGGAGGGAGTAGGAGGAGAGATATATGTAGGAGGGAGAGGGTTGGCGCGTGGATACAAAGGTAGAGCGGAGCTGACAGCAGAGAGATTTGTGCCGGACCCTTATGGAGAAGCAGGAGGAAGATTATACAAGAGCGGAGACAGAGGAAGGTACAAAGGGAAAGGAGAGATAGAGTACCTTGGGCGAATAGACCATCAGGTGAAGATTAGAGGGTTCAGGATAGAGCTTGGTGAAATTGAGTCAGTCCTGTCAAATCATCCTCAGATCGATGAAGTCGTTGTGTTGGCTCATGCCTATGAGACAGGAGAGAAACGCCTTATCGCCTATCTCGTATCCAACCACATTCCTTCACCTTCCATCTCTGACTTGCGCTCCTTTATTTCTCAAAAGCTGCCTGAGTACATGCTCCCCTCTCAATTTATCTTTCTAGACTCCATCCCTCTGACCGTTAACGGCAAGATAGATCGCCGTGCCCTGCCTGAGCCAACCAGGATCAGACCCGATCTCGATAAACAATATCAGGAGCCTACTACGGAATTAGAGCGACAACTCGTGGGGCTGTGGGAGCAATCGCTAGGCGTAGATCAGGTAGGCATAAACGACAACTTCTTTGAACTAGGAGGAGACTCGATACTGGCAGCGATATTTATAAACAAGCTACAGGAGGTCATAGGAGAATATGTCTATGTGGTAGCGATATTCGACGCGCCGACCGTGGCAGAACTGTCCGAGTACGTGGTAGCTAACTACCCGCACGCGGTAAACAGGATGTGCGGGATAGCTATCACAGACGAAGAGATAAAAGGAGATGAGCAGATAGATGAGAGGAAGATAGAGCAGATACGTGGAATGATAAAGCCGTTGAGAAGAAGAGAGGGGCCGGCAGGAAAGAAGAACAAGACGGCGGTATTCGTATTGTCAGCGCCGCGATCAGGATCAACGCTATTGAGAGTGATGCTGGGAGGCCACAGCCAACTGTTTGCGCCGCCTGAGTTGGAGTTGTTGAGGTTCAACACACTGGAGGAGAGGCGGGAAGCGTTCGAGGGAAGGGACAGGTTCTGGCTGGAGGGGACATTGAGGGCAATGATGGAGGCGAAGGGAATAAGTCTGGAGGAAGCCAGAGAGGAGATGAGGAGGTATGAAGAAGAGGGCATGAGTGTGAAAGAGTTCTACGGTGAGATGCAGGAGTGGATAGGAGAGCGGGTGCTTGTGGACAAGAGTCCATCCTATGCGCTGTATGAAGAGGCGATGAGGAGAGGGGAGGAAGATTTCGAGGAAGCAAGGTACATCCACCTGGTGAGACATCCAATGGGGATGATCAAGTCATTCGAGGAAGCGAAGCTGGAGCAAGTGTTCTTCCAATACGAGCACGAGTACGGAAGAAGAGAGCTAGCAGAGCTGATCTGGGTAGTGAGCAATGAGAACATAGGGAGATTTTTGGAAGGAATAGAAGAAGGAAGGAAAGTGGAAGTGAGATACGAGGAGATGGTGAGAGAGCCGAGAGAGGTGATGGAGAGAGTGTGTAGAGTGATGGGGATAGAGGTAGAGGAGGAGATGCTGGAGCCGTACAAAGAGAAGCGAAAGAGGATGACGGACGGAGTGAAGGAAGGGTCAAGGATGCTGGGAGATGTGAAGTTTCACGAGCACACAGGAATAGATGGCCAGGCAGCCGACAGGTGGAAGCAGATGCTGAAGGCCGCAGATAGATTGTCGGACATCACCTGGGGATTAGCAGAAACCTTTGAGTATGAAAGACCGGTGAATGAAGCTGCAGAGATAGTAAAGACCGGGGTACAGCGATTGATGCCTCTGAAACGAGTGAAGCCGGGCCAGATGCTAAGGCTTTCATACGCTCAAGAGCGGCTATGGTTTCTGGATCAGCTTGAGCCGAAAAGCCCATTCTATAACATAGCGGGGGCGGTAAGACTCAGGGGAGAATTAGACCCCGTCGCATTAGAAGAAACGATAAATGAGATAGTCCGTCAACACGAGGTGCTGAGAACGACATTTGACATGATCAATGGGCAGCCGATTCAAATCATCAACCCGGCACAACGATTGACGTTGCAGGTACTGGACCTGAGCGGATTATTAGAGCAGGAGCGGGAATCGGAATTAAAGCGGCTTGTGGCTGAAGAGGCACAGCAACCATTTGACCTGGCGAAAGGCCCGTTGATGCGCGTTAGGCTGATAAGTCTCGGAGAAGGAGATAATGTCATATTGTTGACGCGACATCACATCATAAGCGACGGCTGGTCGCTCTCAATTCTGATCCGAGAGATGTCCGTGTTGTATGAAGCATTCTCTACGGGCAAGCCCTCGCCTCTGGCGGAGTTGACGTTTCAATATGCGGATTACGCCCACAGCCAGCGGGAATGGTTACAAGGCGAAGTGCTCGACAAACAGCTTGAATACTGGAAACGACAAATGGCCGGAGCACCTCCCGTGTTGGAGTTGCCTACTGACCACCCACGGCCCCCTGTCCAATCCTTCAACGGCTCAGTCGAGTCAGTGGTTTTACCCGGAAGCCTGTCAGATGGACTGAAGGAATTGAGTCGAAAGGAAGGCGCTACTCTATTTATGACGCTACTGGCCGCCTTTCAGGCTATGCTCTCCCGCTATTCCGGGCAAGAGAAGATTGTAGTGGGGACCCCGATTGCCAGTCGCAACCGGACAGAGCTGGAGAATTTGATAGGGCTTTTCCTGAACACGTTAGCCCTGCACACAGACCTTGGCGGCGACCCATGTTTCGTTGAGTTATTACATCGAGTGCGAGAGGTCGCGCTGGGAGCATACGCACATCAGGACTTGCCATTCGAAAAGATTGTAGAGGAGTTGCAACCGGCGCGCGATACTTCCCGCTCACCGGTGTTCCAGGTGATGTTCACGCTACAGAATACGCCACGCGTGTCTATACAGAGGCCAGGGATGAAGCTGAATTCAGTGGGCGGCGAGGCGTACACAACTAAGTTTGACCTTTCACTCGCAATGATGGATAGGGAAGACGGATTGGTCGCGAGCCTGCAATACAACACCAGGCTGTTCGAAGCGGCAACGATCAAGAGGATGATCGGGCATTTTCAAACTTTGCTCGATAGCATCCTCTCCGATCCCCTTCTACCTCTCTCTCTCTTGCCTATGCTCTCTCCTGCCGAGCGCTCCCAACTCCTCCTCGATTTCAACGACACCGATTCTGACTTCTCTCGTCATCTCTGCATTCATCATCTCTTCGAGGCTCAGGTTGATCGCTCTCCCGACGCCGTCGCTCTCGTTTTCAATGACCATCGAATCTCTTACTCGGAGCTGAACCAATGCTCAAACCAACTCGCTCACTACCTCCAAAAACTCGGCGTCGGCCCTGAATCCCTCGTCGGCATCTGCCTGGAACGTTCTGTTGAGATGGTTGTCTCGCTTCTTGGGATTCTCAAAGCTGGCGGCGCTTATCTGCCTATCGATCCTTATTACCCTCTCGACCGCATCTCTTTCATGATTGAAGACTCCAGCCTCAATCTGCTTTTGACCCAGCAGCAGCTTCTTAGCCTCCTGGGGCAGCAGCCCGCAGATATGGTCTGCATAGACTCGATCAGCCCGCTGCTTGACCAGCAGCCGAGCAGTAATCCCACCTGCGAAGTAGAGAGCCGGAATGCCGCTTACCTCATCTACACATCGGGATCGACAGGCCGACCAAAAGCAGTAGTCATAGAGCACAAATCGGTGGTGAATTTCCTGACCTCGATGGAGCAGAAGCTAGCGATCAGCAGTGAAGATGTGTTGGTGGCGGTGACGACTTTGTCATTCGACATAGCGGGATTAGAGATATATCTGCCATTGAAGGCAGGAGCGCGAGTAGAGATAGCGAGCCGAGAGGAAGGGTGGGATGGAGAGAAGTTGGCCGAGAGGTTGGCCAAGAGCAAAGCGACGATGATGCAGGCGACACCGGCGAGTTGGAGGATGTTGATGGAGAGTGGGTGGAGAGCAGAGAGAGGGTTCAAAGTGCTGTGTGGAGGAGAAGGGCTGGCAGGAGAATTAGCGAGGCAGTTGAAGGGAAGCGAAGCGGAAGTATGGAACCTGTACGGGCCGACAGAGACAACGATCTGGTCAGGAGGGTATGAGGTAGAGGAAGAGGAGAGAGGGATAATGCCGGTAGGGCGACCGATAGCAAACACGCAGATATATGTGTTAGGAGATAGAGGCGAGATGAAGGGGATAGGAGGGAGAGGAGAGATATACATAGGAGGAGAAGGGGTAGGGCGAGGGTATGCAGGACGAGCGGATCAGACAGCGGAGCGATTCGTGCCTGACGGGTACAGCAAGCGGAAGGGAGCGAGGATGTATCGGACAGGAGATGAGGGGAGGATGAGAGAGGATGGGAAGATAGAGTTTGTAGGACGGATGGATAATCAGGTAAAGGTGAGAGGGTATCGGATAGAGTTAGGAGAGATAGAGGAGGTATTGAGAGGGCTGGAGGAAGTGAGAGAGGCAGTAGTGGTGGTGAGAGAGGATGGTCGAGGAGAGAAGGAGCTGGTGTGTTACGTGGTAGAGGAGAGAGAGGGGATAGTAAGTAGAGAAGAGCTGATAGAGCGAGTGAGCAAGAGATTGCCAGAGTACATGGTGCCGAAGAAGTATGTGGTGATGAAGGAGCTGCCGCTAACGGGAAGCGGTAAGGTGGACAGGAAAGCGCTGCCTACAATAGATGAAGGCGGGACAGAAATAGAAGAGTACATAGCGGCGAGGACACCTACAGAGGAGAAGTTAGCGGAGATCTGGGGAGAAGTGCTGAAGGTGGAGCGAGTAGGGATAAGAAACAATTTCTTTGGGCTAGGGGGGCACTCGCTGCTAGCGACACAACTGATCTCTCGCGTGCGTGATACCTTCCAAATAGAATTGCCACTGCTCACCGTGTTCAAGTCATCGACGGTGGAAGCGTTAGCGGAAGCTATAGAGATACACCTGATCCAGAGCACAGATGCTGAACAGATGTTGGAGATGATGGAGGAATTGGAGCACCTGTCACAGGATGAGATAGAGGCGCTCCTTTTGAGCGAAGATTTCGGCACGGACTAATCGTAATTTTCGCCGCCTGGAATCATAAGTAAAGAAGGCTTTATCCAAGATGTTCTACAAGGCTCAGGCAGATTTCAGATTATCAACTTTCCATTGAGCAATGATATTGCAGGAAGCCCCGGCTTATCTGCGCAATATCCCCCGGATCAATCCTTAAGCTAAACAAGCAATTGTTGTAAAGGCGTCTTTGCCTCTTCAGCTAATCCTATCATTTGGAGCTAATGTGAAAATGTCAAAAATAGAAAGTCCTAGCGAGCGGCTGAACAATCTATCCACAGAAAAGCGGGCGTTGCTTGCGATGCGCGCGCTACAGTTGAAGAAGAAATCAGGCCGTTCGGAATCGCAGAGCATTCCTCGAAGAAAAGAGAACGGAACTGCGCCTCCTCTATCATTCGCGCAGCAGAGGATTTGGTTTTTGGATCAGTTGGAGCCGGGCAGCCCCGCCTATAATATCCCGACATCAGTTCGTCTCAAGGGAGAACTCAACATCGCGGCCCTGGAACAAACCTTCAATGAGATAGTCCGTCGTCACGAGGCGCTGCGAACCACATTCTCAATGGTTGACGATAAATTGGCCCAAATAATTTCGCAGCCTGATCGACTGGAGTTGAAGGTGCTGGACATCGGCGCGATGGGAGAAGCAGAACGAGAGAGCGAGGCAAACAGATTAGCAACCCTCGAAGCCAAATCACCCTTCGACCTTGCTCGTGGGCCGCTTCTTAGAATCAGCCTCATCAAACTGGCAGACCTCGATCACGTGCTGCTGGTCAGTATGCATCACATCATCTCTGACGGATGGTCTGTGGGCGTGCTCATCAAGGAGGTGGCCACACTCTACGAGGCATACTGCGCAGGCGCGCCCTCGCCGCTTGTGGAGTTGCCCATACAGTATGCCGATTATGCAGTCTGGCAGAGAGAGTATCTTCAAGCAGAAGTCCTGGACGAGCAGATTCAGTATTGGAAGAAGCAGTTGGCAGGCGCCCCGCCCGTGCTAGAGTTGCCGACCGACCGAGCGCGCCCGGCATTGCAGAGCTACAGAGGAGGGAGGCGGAGACTGAGCATACCGAAGCGAGTGACAGAGAGGCTGGAGGAGATAGGACAGGAGCAGGAAGCGACGATCTACATGGTGCTGATGGCGGGGTTCCAGGTATTGATGATGAGGTACAGCGGGCAGAAGGACATAGTGATAGGGACGCCGATAGCAGGGCGAACGAGAGGAGAGTTAGAGGGGCTGATAGGATTTTTTGTAAACACATTGGTGATGAGGGGAGATATGAGAGGGAATCCGAGATTTACGGAGATGGTGAGGCGAGTGAGAGGGGTAGCATTGGGAGCATACGGGCACCAGGAGGTGCCGTTCGAGAGGTTGGTGGAAGAGTTGGGAGTAGAGCGAGAGATGAGCCACGCGCCGGTGTTTCAGGTGATGATGGGATTGCAGAACGCGCCGAGAGGAGAGAGCCAGCAGGTGAGAGGGTTAAAGTTGAGCCGGATAGGAGGGGAGAGAGGGACATCGAAGTTTGACATGACGATGGGATTGATAGAGACAGGAGAAGGGATAGCAGGGACGGTGGAGTACAACACAGACCTGTACGACGAAGCGACGATAGAGCGGATGATAAGGCACTACGAGAGGATGATGGAGAGGATAGGAGTAGATGAAGAGCAGAGGGTGATGGAGATAGAGATGTTGGGGGAGGATGAGAGGAGGCAGATACTGGAGGAGTGGAACGAGACGAGAAGAGATTATCCAACAAACTATTGCATACACGAATTATTTCAGCAGCAGGTAGAACGCACACCGAATGCGGTCGCAGTAAAGTATGAAGAAGAGGAAGTGACATACGAAGAATTGAACCGGCGAGCGAACCAGTTGGCGCACTACTTACAAGGACTGGGGATAGGGCCGGAGGTGCTGGTGGGGATTTGTGTGGAGCGGTCAATAGAGATGATAGTGGGATTGCTCGGGGTGCTGAAGGCAGGAGGGGCATATGTGCCGCTAGACCCACAGTATCCAATAAACCGGCTGTCAATGATGATAGAAGATGCAGCGATAGTAGTGTTGCTGACGCAAGAGCAGCTAATAGATTCGCTGCCTGCACAGCACCTACAATTAGTCTGCCTGGATGAATGGGAAGAGATAGCCGCCTACAGCGACGCGAACCCGGAGAGTGGAGCAGAGCCGAATAACCTGGCCTATGTCATCTACACGTCAGGGTCAACGGGCAAGTCAAAAGGAGTGCTGCTCGAGCACAGTGGTCTGAATAACCTTGCCAAAGCAGTAATAGATGAAATTGGGTTGAGCGACAGGAGCCGGGTGTTACAGTTTGCCTCCTTCAGCTTTGATGCGTCGGTGTTTGAAGTATTCATAACGCTGATAGCAGGAGGAAGGCTGGTGTTAAGCAAAGCGGAAAGGCTGATGCCAGGGCCTGAGCTGATGAGGCTCATGAAAGAGGAAGGGATAACGACGGTAACGCTGCCGCCGACAGCATTGGCCGTGATGGATGTGGAAGGCAGAGAGGTGGAGACGGTCGTAGCAGCAGGAGAGGCATTGCCCTCAGAGGTAGCGAGGAGATGGGCCAGGGCAGGCAGGCTGATAAATGCGTATGGGCCGAGCGAGGCTACGGTGTGCGCGAGCATGGGAGAATGCGGCGAAGAGAGCGAGAGGGTGACGATAGGAAAAGCGATAAGCAATGTGGAGATGTACATACTGGATGAGGAGATGAATCCAGTAGGGAAAGGAATAATCGGGGATATATACATAGGAGGAGCAGGAGTAGGGCGAGGGTACAAGGGAAGGGCAGAGCTTACGGCAGAGAGCTTCGTGCCGCACCCGTACAGCAGAGAGGGAGGAGAGAGGTTGTACAGGACAGGGGACAAAGGGAGATATGTTGGAGAAGGGAGGATAGAGTTTGTAGGACGGAAAGACAATCAGGTGAAGGTGAGAGGATACCGAATAGAGTTGGGAGAGATAGAGACGGCATTGATGAAAGAGGGGAGAGTCAGAGAAGCGGTAGTAATAGCGAGAGAAGAAGCAGGAGGCGAGAAGCGGCTGGTAGGGTATGTGGTGGCAGAAGAGGGAGAGCAGATAAGCACAACGGAGATAAGGGAGCATTTGAGAGAGAGCTTGCCGGAGTACATGATACCGGGAGTATTTGTAATGATGGAGGAGATGCCGGTATCGCCCAACGGTAAGATAGACAGAAAAGCTCTGCCAGACCCTGACAGACGCAGGCCCGAACTAGAGAAGCAATATCAGGAGCCTACTACGGAATTAGAGCGACAGCTAGTAGGGCTGTGGGAGCAATCGCTAGGCGTAGATCGGGTAGGCATAAACGACAACTTCTTTGAACTAGGTGGAGACTCGATACTGGCAGCGATATTTATAAACAAGCTACAGGAGGTCTTAGGAGAATATGTTTATGTAGTAGCGATATTCGACGCGCCGACCGTAGCGCAGCTATCCGAGTACCTGATAGCTAACTACCCGCAAGCAGTAAACAGGATGTGTGGGATAGAAACTACGCAGATAAATGGTCACGGGCAGGGAGATGAGAGCGGGAGAAGTGAGCAGTTCCAGCCGATCAAAAGAGTATCAAGAGAGAAAGGACTGCCATTATCATTCGCGCAGCAACGGCTATGGTTTCTGGATCAACTGGAGCCAAACAGCTCATTCTACAACGTTGCTACGGCTGTCCGGCTCAACGGACATCTCAATACTCACGCTCTTGAGCAGACGTTCAACGAAATAATCCGCCGCCACGAGATATTGAGAACGACCTTTGAGATGATCGAGGGCCAGCCCCTCCAGGTAATCCAACCCTCCCTGTCCGTGAGCCTTGAACCGATAGACCTCGGCGCGATGGGAGAAGCAGAACGAGAGAGCGAGGCAAACAGATTAGCAACCCTTGAAGCCAAATCACCCTTCGACCTTGCTCGTGGGCCGCTTCTTAGAGTCAGCCTCATCAAACTGGCAGACCTCGATCACGTGCTGCTGGTCAGTATGCATCACATCATCTCTGACGGATGGTCTGTGGGCGTGCTCATCAAGGAGGTGGCCACACTCTACGAGGCATACTGCGCAGGCGCGCCCTCGCCGCTTGTGGAGTTGCCCATACAGTATGCTGATTATGCAGTCTGGCAGAGAGAGTATCTTCAAGCAGAAGTCCTGGACGAGCAGATTCAGTATTGGAAGAAGCAGTTGGCAGGCGCCCCGCCCGTGCTAGAGTTGCCGACCGACCGAGCGCGCCCGGCATTGCAGAGCTACAGAGGAGGGAGGCGGAGACTGAGCATACCGAAGCGAGTGACAGAGAGGCTGGAGGAGATAGGACAGGAGCAGGAAGCGACGATCTACATGGTGCTGATGGCGGGGTTCCAGGTATTGATGATGAGGTACAGCGGGCAGAAGGACATAGTGATAGGGACGCCGATAGCAGGGCGAACGAGAGGAGAGTTAGAGGGGCTGATAGGATTTTTTGTAAACACATTGGTGATGAGGGGAGATATGAGAGGGAATCCGAGATTTACGGAGATGGTGAGGCGAGTGAGAGGGGTAGCATTGGGAGCATACGGGCACCAGGAGATGCCGTTCGAGAGGTTGGTGGAAGAGTTGGGAGTAGAGCGAGAGATGAGCCACGCGCCGGTGTTTCAGGTGATGATGGGATTGCAGAACGCGCCGAGAGGAGAGAGCCAGCAGGTGAGAGGGTTAAAGTTGAGCCGGATAGGAGGGGAGAGAGGGACATCGAAGTTTGACATGACGATGGGATTGATAGAGACAGGAGAAGGGATAGCAGGGACGGTGGAGTACAACACAGACCTGTACGACGAAGCGACGATAGAGCGGATGATAAGGCACTACGAGAGGATGATGGAGAGGATAGGAGTAGATGAAGAGCAGAGGGTGATGGAGATAGAGATGTTGGGGGAGGATGAGAGGAGGCAGATACTGGAGGAGTGGAACGATACTGGGAGATATTATCCGGGAGATAAAAGCATACAGGAGATATTCCAGCAGCAGGTAGAAGTGACTCCCGACCTGATAGCGGTGAAATATGGAGAGGAAGAGATAAGCTACGAGGAATTGAACCGGCGAGCTAACCAGTTAGCGCACTACCTGAGGAAGAGAGGAGTGGGGCCAGAGGTGCTTGTAGGAGTATGTCTGGAACGGTCAATAGAGATGATCGTGGTGATGCTGGGAGTGGTGAAGGCAGGAGGAGGATATGTGCCGTTGAATGGAGATGATCCGATAGAGCGGTTGAGCTACATGCTGGAAGAGACGATGACGCCGGTGGTGGTGACAGAGGAGGGATTGGTAGAGAAGCTGCCGGTTTACTGGGGGCAGGTGATAGTGATGGAGGAGCAGAGCGAGGAGATAGCAGGAGAGGAGGAAAGGAACCCGGAGGCAATAGCGGGGCCAGAAAACGTGGTGTATGTGATGTACACGTCAGGGTCAACAGGCAAGCCGAAGGGAGTGAGTGTAGTAAACAAAGGAGTAGTGAGGCTGGTGAAGGGAAGCGAGTACGTGGAGCTAGGAAAAGGAGAGGTGATATTGCAGTACGCGCCAGCGACATTTGATGCCTCGACATTCGAGATATGGGGAGCATTGCTGAATGGAGGGCGATTGGTAGTGATGCCGCCGGGAGTTACATCGCTGGAGGATCTGGGCAGGGTAATCGCAAGCGAGAAGATAACAACACTGTGGCTGACAGCCGGTCTGTTCCAGCAGATGGTGCAGGTAAACGCGAGCAGTCTGGCAGGGGTGAGGCAGCTATTGGCAGGAGGAGATGTCCTTCCGGTAGGCGAAGTGAAGCAAGTGATCGGGGCATTGACAGAAGGACAGAGTCTGACGAACGGATACGGACCAACCGAGAACACTACATTCACTTGCAGTTACAGGATGGAGAAAAGCGAGTGCTTAGAAGAGAGCGTGCCTATAGGCGGGCCGATAACAAACACACAGGTGTACGTGCTGGATGAAGAGATGGGGGTGGTGCCGGTAGGAGTGATAGGAGAGCTGTACATAGGAGGAGAGGGGCTTGCGAGAGGGTACGTGAACCAGCCGGGACAGTCGGCGGAGAAGTTCTTACCAGACCCGCACACACAGCAGGCAGGAGGAAGACTGTATAGAACCGGAGACCTGGTGAGGTACATGCCGGATGGGAACATAGCCTTCGTAGGACGGAAAGACAATCAGGTGAAGGTGAGAGGATACCGAATAGAGTTGGGAGAGATAGAGACGGCATTGATGAAAGAGGGGAGAGTCAGAGAAGCGGTAGTAATAGCGAGAGAAGAAGCAGGAGGCGAGAAGCGGCTGGTAGGGTATGTGGTGGCAGAAGAGGGAGAGCAGATAAGCACAACGGAGATAAGGGAGCATTTGAGAGAGAGCTTGCCGGAGTACATGATACCGGGAGTATTTGTAATGATGGAGGAGATGCCGGTATCGCCCAACGGTAAGATAGACAGAAAAGCTCTGCCGGAGCCGGAGCAGAAGCGACCGGATCTAGAGCAAAAGTATGCAGCGCCGCGAACAACAGCAGAAGAGATGCTGGCGGGCATCTGGGCAGATGTGCTGAGACTGGAAAAGGTCGGTATTCATGATGATTTCTTCGAGATCGGGGGACACTCCCTGTTAGCTACGCAGGTTATATCTCACGTGCGGGAAAGTTTTTCTGTCGATATTCCGCTGGTGCGATTATTTGAAGCGCCTACGGTTAAGGGCCTGGCTGAGATCATCGAAGAAGCTCTTATGACAGGGGCAGGATTGCAAGCGCCGCCAATCACGTTAGCGCCGAGAGATCAGAACCTCCCGCTTTCATTCTCTCAACAGCGTGAATGGGTCTTAGACCAGTTGAACCCGGGGACTGCATCCTACAACATTCCAGTAGCTTTGCGGTTACAAGGCGAACTCAACGTGTCGGCGCTGGAAATGACTATCAGCGAGATAATCCGCCGCCATGAATCTCTTCGCACTACCTTCTCTGCCGTCGACGGCTCCCCGGTCCAAATCATCAACCCTGCTGAGCCTCTCAGCCTGAGTGTCGTTGACCTGTCTAATCTGCCGGAGCAAGAACGTCAACAACAGGCCGCGCTGCTTGCGGCAGAAGAAGCAAACAGGCCATTCGACCTCGCGACAGGACCGCTGCTGAGGGCGGGATTAATCAGGCTCGCAGACCATGATCACGTGCTGCTGTTCACCTTGCATCACATCGTCTCTGACGGATGGTCAATGGGAGTGCTGATGAAGGAAGTAGCGGCGCTCTATGAAGCATTCTCGGCAGGCAAGCCCTCTCCGCTCGATGAGTTGCACTTACAATATGCTGATTTTGCGTATTGGCAGAGGCAGTGGCTGCAAGGCGAAGTGCTGGAAGCGCAGCTAGCGTACTGGAGGCGGCAGCTTGAATCGGTGCCAGTGCTTGAGATTCCGACAGATCGGCCACGGCCGCCTGTGCAGACTTTTAACGGGGCAAACGAGCCAGTGATTATATCAAAGGAGGTTAGCGAACAGATCAAGAGGCTGAGCCAGAGGGAAGGAAGCACACTGTTTATGACATTGCTGACAGCAATGAAGGTGCTGCTGATGAGGTACAGCGGGCAGGACGATTTAAGCGTAGGAACATTCATAGCAGGGCGCAACAGGAGAGAGGTTGAAGGGCTGGTAGGATTTTTTATAAACAACCTGGCATTGAGGACAGACCTGAGCGGGGCGCCGAGCTTCACAGAAGCATTGAGAAGAGTGAGGGAAGTGACCATAGCCGCGTACGCGCATCAGGACATCCCGTTTGAGAAAGTACTGGAGGATCTGAAGCCGCAGCGAGAACCTGAGCCGAACGCCGCTATTCCAGGTGATGCTGGTGTTGCAGAACGCGATTAATGAAAGTATGGAAATGCCGGGATTGAGATTGAGCAGAATGGGGAGCGGATCAGGCAGGTCAAATTTCGATATGACGTTATGGATGATTGAAGGGCCGGAAGGGCTGGCAGGGAGCCTGCAATACAACACGGACTTATATGAAGCGTCAACGATAAAGCGGATGGTGGATCATTACAAGAAGCTGGTTGAAAGCATAGTAAGCAATCCCGATCAGCGGATAACAGAATTGGAGATACTGAGCGAAGCAGAGCGAAAACAAGTGCTGGAAGAGTGGAACGAGACGGCAAGAGAGTATCCCAGAGAGCTGTGCATACACGAGCTATTCCAACAGCAGGTAGAAGAGACGCCCGAAGCAATAGCGGTAATCTATGAAGGCGAGGAAGTGATCTACCAGGAGTTGAACCGGCGAGCTAACCAGTTGGCGAACTACTTGAGGAGAAGAGGGGTGGATGGAGAGAGTGTGGTGGGGATATGTGTGGAGAGATCGGTAGAGATGGTGGTGGGGATGTTGGGGATACTAAAGGCAGGAGGGGCATATCTGCCTCTTGATCCTCAGTATCCGAAAGAGCGGCTATCTTTGATGATCGAAGATGCCGGAGTGAATCTAGTATTAGCGCATGACCGGGTGTTGGAGAGCTTGCCGGATTATAAGGCGGAGATAGTTTATGTGGCAGCCGATAGTCAGGCCATTTCATTAGAGAGCGAAGAGAACCCGTCCACGTTGGCCGAGCCAGGCAATCTTGCTTATCTGATCTATACATCCGGATCGACCGGAAGGCCGAAAGGAGTGATGGTAAGCCACCGGTCAGTATGTACTTTCCTGCAATGGATTGCCGATGAGTTTCCTCTGAATGTGTCGGACCGCGTTTTGGCGAAGTATTCGATAAGCTTTGATGCATCAATAGCAGAAATATTCTACCCCCTGATAACCGGAGCGGGGATTGTAGTGGTAAAGCCCGGAGGTCAGAGGGACGTTGATTATCTAATCGATTTGATAAAGAGGCATAGAGTAACAGCCATAGATGTAGTGCCGACATTGTTGCAAGCGTTTGTAGATGATAAAGCGCTAATGGAATGTGATTCGATCAGACGGATCATCTGCGGCGGAGAAGCTTTGACGGAAGAGTTGCGGAAACTGGTATGCGAGCAGATGGGGCAAGTCGAGTTGGTGAATCAGTATGGGCCGACAGAGACTGCGATTGGATCAATGTCTTTTGTGTGCAATGGAACGGTGTATGGCAGCAGCGTGCCGATTGGACGGCCAGTTGCGAATACGGAAGTATACATATTGGATAAGATGATGAACCCGGCTCCGATTGGATCAGCAGGAGAGATCTATATTGGAGGAGAAGGAGTGACGTGGGGTTACATTAATAGGCCCGACCTGACGGCGGAAAAATTTTTACCCGATGCGTTCAGTAGACGAGAGGGAGGGCGGCTGTACCGGACCGGAGACCTGGGCCGCTATCTGGCGAACGGAGACATAGAATTCCTGGGGCGCGTAGACGATCAAGTGAAGGTGAGAGGGTTCAGAATAGAGTTGGGAGAGATAGAGTCAGCGCTGGCAAGCCACACGAGAGTGAGAGAGACAGTTGTATTAGTAAGAGAGGAGGAGGCGGGTGAAAAACAACTGGTGGCCTATCTTGTCGTAGATCAGGAGAACCCTCCGGGCGTTAATGAATTAAAACAATTCCTGAAAGAAAGGCTCCCGGAATACATGATTCCTTCGGCATTTGTGATGTTGAATCAAATGCCGCTAACGCGGAATGGCAAGGTGGACCGGCAATCATTACCGGAGCCGGAGAAAGTACGGCCAGAGACAGGACAGGATTATGTGGCTGCCAGAAGCGCCATCGAGCAGCAACTGGCAGACATATGGGCGGAAGTATTACGAGTAGATCGAATAGGGATTCATGACAATTTCTTCGAATTGAGCGGGAACTCATTGCAAGCCACTCAGATGGTTTCGCGAGTGCGCAAGCGTATGCATATAGATGTTGCATTGGCGCGATTGTTTGAAACCCCCACAATAGCAGGGATCGCACAGAGCATAGAGGAAGCAATAAGATCAGGCGAAAGATCACAAACCTTACCTATAGAAACAATAATCAGAGGCAAACAAGTACAGCTCTCATTCGCGCAACAGCGCCTGTGGTTCTTAGACCAGTTGGAACCCAATAACCCCTTCTATAATCTTCCCTCTGCCGTTCGCCTGAGTGGAGAGCTAAACAAGGAGGCGCTGGAGCAGAGCTTCACAGAAATCATCCGCCGCCACGAATCTCTCCGCACGACATTCGCAACAGTTGACGGCCAGCCTGTTCAGGTAATAAGCGAACCCAGGCCAGTCATCATCCCGGTAGAAGATTTGACCGAGCTTGATGAAGAGGATCGGCAAGCTCAAGCCCGCAGCCTCGTCACACAACTCGCTCGCACTCCCTTCGACCTCTCACAAGGACCGTTGATCAGGATCAATCTGGTGAGACTGGCTGAGCTTGATCACGTGCTGATGGTGGTGATGCATCACATCATATCAGACGGCTGGTCAATAGGAGTGCTGATAAGAGAGCTGACAGCCCTTTATGAGGCGTATTGTGCAGGGGAGCCGTCGCCGCTTCCAGAGCTGGGATTACAGTATGCAGACTATGCGATGTGGCAGAGGGAGTACTTGCAAGGAAGCGTGCTGGAGCAGGAGTTGGGCTATTGGAGGAAGCAGTTGGAAGGAGCGCCATCGGTGTTGGAGTTGCCGACAGACCGCCCGCGCCCACCAGTGCAGACATTCAGAGGGTCAGTCCAGAGCATAGTCTTGTCAGAGGAACTGACGAGAGGTGTGAGAGAGATGAGCCAGCGAGAGGGGATGACGCTGTTCATGGGGCTGATGGGAGGGTTCCAGGCGTTGATGATGAGGTACAGTGGGCAGGAGGAGATAGTGGTAGGGACGCCGATAGCAGGGCGAAGCAGGGTAGAGACAGAGGAGTTGATAGGGTTTTTCGTAAACACATTGGTGATGAGGACGGAGGTGAGGGGAAGGGAGAGTGTGGGAGAGCTGATGAGGAGGGTGAAGGAGGTGGCGATAGGGGGATATGCGCATCAGGAGGTGCCGTTTGAGAGGTTGGTAGAAGAGATGAAGCCGGAGAGGAGTCTAAGCTACTCACCGATATTCCAGGTGATGTTTGTGCTACAGAACACACCGAAAGAGGGTGCTGAGTTGCCAGGCTTGAAGATGAGCGCAATGAGCGGTGAAGGAGGGAATGGAGGAACTGCGAGATTCGACATGACGCTGTCGATAAGAGAGAGGGGTGAGGAGCTATTAGCAGCATTGGAGTACAACACCGACCTATTCGATGCAACAACAATGGAGCGGATGCTGGGGCATTACGAGAAGCTGCTGGAAGGGATAGTAAAGGATGGCGAGCAGGCGGTGAGCACGATAGAGATACTGAGCGAAGCAGAGCGAAAACAAGTGCTGGAAGAGTGGAACGAGACGGCAAGAGAGTATCCCAGAGAGCTGTGCATACACGAGCTATTCCAACAGCAGGTAGAAGAGACGCCCGAAGCAATAGCGGTAATCTATGAAGGCGAGGAAGTGATCTACCAGGAGTTGAACCGGCGAGCTAACCAATTGGCGCACTACTTGAGGAGAAGAGGAGTAGTAGGAGAGAGTGTGGTGGGGATATGTGTGGAGAGATCGGTAGAGATGGTGGTGGGGATGTTGGGGATACTAAAGGCAGGAGGGGCATATCTGCCTCTTGATCCTCAGTATCCGAAAGAGCGGCTCAACTGGATGCTTTCAGACGCGGACGTACAGGTGTTGCTCACGCAAGAGCGGCTTCTGGAGGCTCTGCCGGAACAGGCGACGGAGGTTATCTGCCTTGATACTGATTGGGAGATCATCGCAGATGAGAGTGATGAGAACCTCAATTTTGATATACCCGCGAAGAGTCTGGCTTATCTGATCTATACATCCGGATCGACCGGAAGGCCGAAAGGAGTTGTAATAGAACACCACTCTCTGGTGAACTACACCTTAGCTGCAAGTGAGGGATTCGAGATCAGTCCGAAAGACCGCGTGCTGCAATTTGCATCTATCAGCTTCGATACTGCGGCTGAAGAGATTTACCCTTGCCTCACTCGCGGGGCCACTCTGGTGCTGCGATCAGAACTGATGGTGAGTTCAGCTTCTGCTTTCCTGCAAAGCTGCCGCGAGCTTGAGCTGACGGTGTTGGACCTTCCGACAGCTTACTGGCATTTCATTACGACAGAGCTATCATCAGCAGCCACAGAACTGCCTGAATCAATACGGTTGGTAATCATCGGTGGAGAAAGAGCAATCCCAGAGCGGCTTGCAGCCTGGCAAAAACAAGTGGGACAGCGAGTGAGATTGTTCAATACATATGGGCCTACGGAAACAACGATAGTAGCAACATCTTGCGAGCTATTAGCAGAGATAGAGAGAGTGGAATGGCAGAGAGCAGTATTGATAGGACGTCCCATAGACAACGTTGTTACGTATGTACTCGACCGGCAGATGGAACCGGTTGGAATAGGTATAGCAGGAGATCTCTACATAGGTGGAGAAGGAGTTGCGAGAGGATATTTGAAGCGAGCAGATCAGACGGCGGAGCGATTCATACCTGATCCGCACAGCAGAGACGGAGGAGGAAGGCTATACAGGACAGGAGACGTGTGCAGGCACAGAGCAAATGGGGAGTTAGAGTTTGTAGGCAGGGTAGATGATCAGGTGAAGATAAGAGGTTTCAGGATCGAGCTTGGTGAGATCGAAACTGTACTGACTCAGCATAAGGGAGTGCAAGATATTGTAGTGATCGCCAGAGAAGAGTCGTGGGGCGATAAACGACTTGTAGCCTACGTCGTACTTGAGCAAGGACAGGAACTGACAAGCAATGATCTGCGTGGGTTTTTGCAAGGGAAACTGCCACAATACATGATCCCGTCGTCGTTCATGTTTATAGAAAAGCTCCCGCTGATGCCTAACGGCAAGATTGACCGTCGCGCTCTCCCAGCGCCAAATGAAAAACTACCGGAATTAGCGAGAGCTTTTGTTGAGCCTCGTACCCCAACTGAAAAAACGCTCGCGGGCATCTGGGCTGATGTACTCAAGCTGGAACGAGTAGGCATTTACGACAACTTCTTCGAGTTAGGTGGGCATTCACTATTGGCCACCCAGCTAATCCTGCGAGCGCGCGATGCATTCCAGATAGAGATACCGCTGCGCCGGTTATTCGAAATGCCTACCGTTGCCTGGCTATCTGAGCAGATTGAGAAGATTAAGAGCAGCGGCGCTAACTTACAAATGCCCGCAATCGTATCGGTGTCCCGAGAAGCGCATCGCAGGAAGCGTTCCTCATTGGTAGAGCGACGACCGCGATAAATAAATATCAACTCTCTTTACCAGCTTGTCACTCCACATTCTGACAAGAGCAACCCTAAGCAAAAGCAATGACACAATCATCCATTTACGACTCTACAACAGAGTATCAGAGCGCCTTTGATTCTGATGCAGAAGATGTTTTTGTTTTCCCCGCATCCTTCGCGCAGCAGCGACTATGGTTTCTGGATCAATTGGAGCCTGGCAGCTCGACTTACAACATGCCGAGCGCTGTGCGGCTGAGTGGAGAGCTAAACAAGGAGGCGCTGGAGCAGAGCTTCACAGAAATCATCCGCCGCCACGAATCTCTCCGCACGACATTCGCAACAGTTGACGGCCAGCCTGTTCAGGTAATAAGCGAACCCAGGCCAGTCATCATCCCGGTAGAAGATTTGACCGAGCTTGATGAAGAGGATCGGCAAGCTCAAGCCCGCAGCCTCGTCACACAACTCGCTCGCACTCCCTTCGACCTCTCACAAGGACCGTTGATCAGGATCAATCTGGTGAGACTGGCTGAGCTTGATCACGTGCTGATGGTGGTGATGCATCACATCATATCAGACGGCTGGTCAATAGGAGTGCTGATAAGAGAGCTGACAGCCCTTTATGAGGCGTATTGTGCAGGGGAGCCGTCGCCGCTTCCAGAGCTGGGATTACAGTATGCAGACTATGCGATGTGGCAGAGGGAGTACTTGCAAGGAAGCGTGCTGGAGCAGGAGTTGGGCTATTGGAGGAAGCAGTTGGAAGGAGCGCCATCGGTGTTGGAGTTGCCGACAGACCGCCCGCGCCCACCAGTGCAGACATTCAGAGGGTCAGTCCAGAGCATAGTCTTGTCAGAGGAACTGACAAGAGGACTGAGGGAGATGAGCCAGCGAGAGGGGATGACGCTGTTCATGGGGCTGATGGGAGGGTTCCAGGCGTTGATGATGAGGTACAGTGGGCAGGAGGAGATAGTGGTAGGGACGCCGATAGCAGGGCGAAGCAGGGTAGAGACAGAGGAGTTGATAGGGTTTTTCGTAAACACATTGGTGATGAGGACGGAGGTGAGGGGAAGGGAGAGTGTGGGAGAGCTGATGAGGAGAGTGAAGGAGGTGGCGATAGGGGGATATGCGCATCAGGAGGTGCCGTTCGAGAGGTTGGTGGAGGAGATGAAGCCGGAGAGGAGTCTAAGCTACTCACCGATATTTCAGGTGATGTTTGGGCTACAGAACACACCGAAAGAGACAGTAGAGTTGCCGGGGCTGAAACTGAGCGCACTGGGAACCGGCGAAGACAAGACTGAGCCCTTTGATCTTGAGCTGTTTATGGTGGAGGGGGCAAACGGATTAGCCGGGACCTTGCACTACAACACGGATCTATTCGATGCAACAACAATGGAGCGGATGCTGGGGCATTACGAGAAGCTGCTGGAAGGGATAGTGAAGGATGGCGAGCAGGCGGTGAGCACGATAGAGATACTGAGCGAAGCAGAGCGAAAACAAGTGCTGGAAGAGTGGAACGACACGACTAGAGATTATCCCTCCACTCACTGCATTCACCATCTCTTTGAAGCTCAAGCTGACCGCACTCCCGATGCCGTCGCTCTCGTTTCCCGCCATCACAAGCTCTCTTATAAAGTCTTGAACCTCCGCGCCAATAAACTCGCTCATTTCCTCATCCGCCTCGGCACTCAACCAGAAGCCCTCCTCGGCATCTGTCTCGACAGATCCTTAGATATGATCGTCGCTCTTCTGGCTATCCTTAAGGCCGGGGCTGCTTATGTCCCTCTAGACCCTCGCTACCCCAAAGACCGGCTCGCTTGGACCATCTCGGATGCCAATATGCAGTTGCTGATTACTCAACATAGCCTGCTCTCTTCACTACCTGATCACAACGCTCAACTCATCTGTCTCGACACGGATTGGCAAGACCTGGCCCTTGAAGCAGAAGATAATCCCCAGACGGCAGTGACTGCTGACAACCTGGCCTACGTCATTTATACGTCGGGTTCGACAGGCAGGCCGAAGGGAGTAGCCATCGAGCACCGAAACACAGTGGCGATGCTGGAATGGGCCGAGGAGGTCTACAGCAAACAGCAGATGGGAGGAGTGCTGGCCTCGACCTCGATCTGCTTCGACCTGTCGGTGTATGAGATATTCGCGCCGTTGATGGTGGGAGGCAGCGTGATCCTGGCCGAGAATGCATTGCAGATGAAAGAGCTAGAAGCGGCGGGCGAGGTGACGCTGATCAACACAGTGCCGTCAGCGATAGTAGAGTTGATGAAGGTGGGAGGAATAGGCAAGAGCGTGAGGACAGTGAACCTGGCCGGAGAGGCGTTGAGCAGAAGAGTAGTGGATGAGCTATACGAGATAGAGGGAATAGAGCGAGTGTACGATCTGTATGGGCCGACAGAAGACACGACCTACACGACATATAAATTGAGGGAAGCAGGAGGGCGAGCGACGATAGGGCGAGGGATAAGAGGAGAGCAGATATATATACTAGATAAAGAGAGAGAGCCGGTGGCGATAGGAGTGGTGGGAGAGATATACATATCAGGAAGAGGAGTGACGAGGGGATATTTGAATGGAGCAGAAGCGACAGCAGAGAGGTACATACCGAACCCGTTAGGAGGAGAGGCAGGAGAGAGGATGTACGAGACAGGGGATGTAGGGAGATGGAGAGCAGAAGGAGAGATAGAGTATTTGGGGCGGAGAGATAAGCAGGTGAAGGTTCGTGGATACCGAATAGAGTTAGGAGAGATAGAGGAGGCGCTGAGGGGGCTGGAAGGAGTAAGAGAAGCGGTAGTGGAGGTGAAGGAAGATGAAAGAGGAAACAAGAGGCTGGTAGGGTATGTGGTAGGAAAAGGTGAGCAGGGAGTGACGACAACTCAGATGCAAGAGTACCTGAGGGAGAGACTGCCAGAGTACATGATCCCAACAAGGTTTGTGATGCTGGAAGAGATGCCGTTGACGCCGAACGGGAAGGTGGACAGGAAGGCACTGCCAGAGCCGGATCAAAGCAGGCCGGAGCTAGAGCAAGGATACTTACAGCCAACCACTGCGACCGAGGAGATATTGGCAGGCATATGGGCAGAGGTGCTGAGGGTGGAGCAGGTAGGAGTAAAGGATAACTTCTTTGAGCTGGGAGGGCATTCGCTGCTTGCGACGCAGGTGATGTCGCGAGTGAGGGAAGGATTTGGAGTAGAGATAGGGCTGAGGAAGATATTTGAGATGCCGACGGTGGCGGGATTGGCCCAGTGCATAGATGAGGCGGTGGGCAGTGGCACAAGTGTAGAGGTGCCGCAGATGAAGCAAGTGTCGAGGGAACAGAGCTTGCCGCTTTCGTTCTCTCAAGAACGCCTATGGTTCTTAGGCCAGTTGGAACCCGGTAGCTGGGCTTACAACATGCCTGTGGCGCTGCGGCTCAGAGGTCGCATTGATATAGCCGCACTGGAGCAAGTCTTCAGCACAGTGACCAGCCGGCATGAGGTTCTACGTACTACCTTCCCGGAAGTAGATGGTCGGCCCGTTCAATTGATCTCGCCGGCTAAGCCTATATGTTTGCCCGTGACCGATCTCGGTGAATTGTCTGAGGAAGAGCGAAAAGCAGAAGCGCAGCGGCTTGTAAGAGAAGAAGCGCAGCGACCTTTCGACTTAGCGCAAGGGCCGCTGTTTCGTGTAGCGCTCGTGCGATTGGCAGAAGATGATTATGTGCTACTTGTTACTCTGCATCACATTATAAGTGACGGCTGGTCAATGAACGTGCTTACGCGCGAGGTCGCAACGCTGTACGAGGCATATTCAACGGGGCAGCCTTCGCCGCTTAAAGACCTCCCAATTCAATATGCGGATTTTGCTATGTGGCAGCGCGGATGGCTTCAAGGTGATGTTCTCGAATCACAACTTGCCTACTGGAAGCAACAACTCGGTGGAACAATTACACCGCTTGAATTGCCAACCAACCGGATACGACCGGCACTGCTTACACACCGTGGCGCGGAGCAGCCGGGTATGCTGTCTGCTGATCTATCAATAGGGTTGAGGGCGTTGAGCCGGCGCGAGGGAGCGACTCTGTTCATGACGTTACTGGCAGGGTTCAAAGCCCTGTTATATCGCTACACAGGACAGCCGGACATTCTAGTAGGCAGCCCAATTGCAGGACGCAACCGAGCGGAGATCGAGGGGCTTATCGGGTTCTTTCTCAACACTCTGGTGTTGCGCACGGACCTGGGCGATGATCCGACTTTCAGCGAGCTGCTCTATCGAGTTAAAGAGGTGGCGCTGGGAGCCTACTCGCATCAAGATGTGCCGTTTGAAAGACTGCTGGAAGAGTTACAACCCGAGCGTGACCTGAGTCGCTCACCAGTGTTTCAGGTGATGTTCAACCTGCTCAGTTTTAACTCAACCGAGAAGCAGACGGGGCTTAATGAGGTTTCGATAGCGCAGCTCCCGCAGGTCGAAGCAGAATCAAAATTCGACGTGACGCTATATGCGATAGACCACGACGGTCAAATCCAACTCAACTTTATATATAACGCCGATCTCTTCGATGCCCGCATGATGAGCCGAATGATGGATCACTTGCAGGTGCTGTTCAGCAAGATAGTCGCTGACCCAGACCAGAGAATTTCACGATTACAATTGATAAGCGAGACAGAGCAGGCCGCGCTATTGAGCAAAGGAAACCTTATAGCTCCGTCAAATGACTATGTTGTGTTCAAGAGAGATGAGATTAATCAGACCATCACAAGCCGCTTTCAACATCAGGTAAATCAGTATGGCCATAAGCCGGCAGTGAAAACAAAGAGCGGAGAGTGGAGCTATGAGGAGTTGAACCGCATAGCTGACAAGGTGGCGCACAAGCTTCTGGCAGTATGTGGCAGCGAAGAAGGAAGGATCGCGCTCCTTTTTGAGCATGATGGGCCGATGATAGCAGCGATGCTGGGGGCGCTAAAGGCAGGCAAGACATACGTACCACTAGATCCTGCTTACCCGGAAGACTGGCTGGAGTATGTGCTGAGGGATGTACAGGCAGAGGCAGTTGTAACGAACAACCTGAATGAAGAGTTAGGCAGGCGGTTGGCCCAAAACAGGGTCCAGGTGATCAATGTTGAATCATTAAAGCTTGAACCATCGGAGGAGGATCGAACATCTTGATCGGCAAGTATCTATCCATAGCGTCGCCTATATCCTCTATACGTCAGGGTCAACCGGACAGCCGAAAGGGGTGATGCAGAGCCATCGCAATGTGCTGCAACACATCAGGAACTATACGAACAAGCTGCATATCAACTCGGAAGACCGTCTGACACTATTATCAACCTATGCATTCGATGCGGCGGTAATGGACATCTTTGGAGCACTGCTTAATGGCGCAACGCTGTACCCGATAAAGATCAAAGAAGAAGGGGTAGAAGAGCTGAGCAGGTGGATAAGCCGAGAAGCGATAACGATCTATCATTCGACGCCGACACTGTACAGATACTTCATAAACGGGCTAAGTCAAGCCGAGTTCCCGCATATGCGATTGGTAGTGCTGGGAGGGGAAGAAGCCCAGAGCAAAGATGTGGAGTCATTCAAGAAGCACTTTAGTCGAGAGTGCCTGTTAGTCAATGGGCTTGGGCCGACAGAGTCGACCGTAAGCTTGCAGTATTTCATTGACAAGCAGACAGAGGTGACAAGCAACAGTGTGCCTGCGGGCTATCCAGTGGAGGATACCGAAGTGCTGCTGCTGAATGAAGCAGGAGAGCAAGTAGCGGTATACGGGATAGGAGAGATAGCGATAAAGAGCGAGCATGTGGCGCTAGGATACTGGCAGAGAGAGGAGCAGACAAGAGCGTCATTCATAGAAGATGCGGCGGGTGGAGAGAGGCGTATATATCGAACAGGGGATTTAGGACGGTGGCTGGCGGATGGAAGCATAGAGTTTGTAGGAAGGAAAGACCATCAAGTAAAGATCAGAGGCTACCGAATAGAGACAGCAGAGATCGAAACAGTGCTGAGTTCACATAATGCAGTAAAAGAAGCGGTAGTGATGGCGCGAGAGGAAGAAGGAGGAGAAAAGAGGCTGGTAGGGTATGTGGTAGGAAAAGATGAGCAGCGAGTGACGTGGAGGCAAGTGCAAGAATATCTGAGCGAGAGACTGCCAGAGTACATGATCCCAACAAGGTTTGTGATGCTGGAGGAGATGCCGTTGACGCCGAACGGGAAGGTGGACAGGAAGGCACTGCCAGAGCCGGATCAAAGCAGGCCGGAGCTAGAGCAAGGATACTTACAGCCAACCACTGCGACCGAGGAGATATTGGCAGGCATATGGGCAGAGGTGCTGAGGGTGGAGCAGGTAGGAGTAAAGGATAACTTCTTTGAGCTGGGAGGGCATTCGCTGCTTGCGACGCAGGTGATGTCGCGAGTGAGGGAAGGATTTGGAGTAGAGATAGGGCTGAGGAAGATATTTGAGATGCCGACGGTGGCGGGATTGGCCCAGTGCATAGATGAGGCGATAAGGAGAGGCAAGAGGCTGCAAGCGCCGGCGATAGAGGCCGCAGGAAGAGACGGGCAGATAGAGCTATCCTTCGCGCAGCAGCGACTATGGTTTCTGGATCAATTGGAGCCTGGCAGCTCGACTTACAACATGCCGAGCGCTGTGCGGCTGAGTGGAGAGCTAAACAAGGGGGCGCTGGAGCAGAGCTTCACAGAAATCATCCGCCGTCACGAATCTCTCCGTACGACATTCGCAACAGTTGACGGCCAGCCTGTTCAGGTAATAAGCGAACCCAGGCCAGTCATCATCCCGGTAGAAGATTTGACCGAGCTTGACGAAGAGGATCGGCAAGCTCAAGCCCGCAGCCTCGTCACACAGCAAGCACAGACGCCGTTCAATCTGGCACAAGGGCCGTTGATAAGAATCAACCTGCTGAGACTGGCCGAGGATGAACACGTGCTGGTGGTGGTGATGCATCACATCATATCAGACGGCTGGTCAATAGGAGTGCTGATAAGAGAGCTGACAGCCCTTTATGAAGCGTATTGTGCAGGGGAGCCGTCGCCGCTTCCAGAGCTGGGATTACAGTATGCGGACTATGCGATGTGGCAGAGGGAGTACTTGCAAGGAAGCGTGCTGGAGCAGGAGTTGGGCTATTGGAGGAAGCAGTTGGAAGGAGCGCCATCGGTGTTGGAGTTGCCGACGGATCACCCGCGCCCACCAGTGCAGACATTCAGAGGATCGAGCCGGGCCATAACTCTGACAGAGGAACTGACGAGAGGTGTGAGAGAGATGAGCAGGCGGGAAGGAGTGACACTGTTCATGGCGTTGCTGGGAGGGTTCCAGGCGTTGATGATGAGATACAGTGGGCAGGAGGAGATAGTGGTAGGGACGCCGATAGCAGGGCGAAGCAGGGTAGAGACAGAGGGGATGATAGGGCTGTTTGTAAACATGTTGGTGATGAGGACGGAGGTGAGGGGAAGGGAGAGTGTGGGAGAGCTGATGAGGAGAGTGAAGGAGGTGGCGATAGGGGGATATGCGCATCAGGAGGTGCCGTTCGAGAGGTTGGTGGAGGAGATGAAGCCGGAGAGGAGTCTGAGCCACAGTCCGATATTTCAGGTGATGATGGTGTTGCAGAACACACCGAGAGAGAGCGTGGAGTTGGCGGGGCTGAGGATGAGCGGAGTGAATGGGGAAGCAGGAGAAGGGCAGAGGGTGAAGTTCGACCTGACGCTGACGATGCTAGAGATGGGAGAGCGGATAGTAGCAGTGATGGGATACAACAGGGAGTTGTTCGAGGGGGCGACGATAGAGCGGATGCTGCGCCATTACGAGAAGCTGCTGGAAGGGATGGTAAGAGAGCCGGAGCAAGGGATCAGGGAGATAGAGATACTGAGCGAAGCAGAGCGAAAACAGGTGCTGGAAGAGTGGAACGCAACGGCAAGAGAGTATCCGACAGAGCAGTGCATACACGAGCTATTCGAGCAGCAGGTAGAACAAAGCCCTGATGCGATAGCGATGAAGTACGAAGAAGAGGAAGTGACATACCAGGAGCTGAACCGGCGAGCTAACCAGTTGGCGCACTACTTGAGGAGAAGAGGAGTGGGAGTCGAAGAGGTAGTAGGAATAAGTGTGGAGAGGTCGATAGAGATGGTCGTGGGGGTGCTGGGGGTACTTAAGGCTGGAGGGGCATATCTGCCGATAGACCCGACCTATCCAGGCGAGAGGATCAGCTACCTGCTGGAAGATGCAGGAGTAGAATTGCTGGTAACGCAGAGGGGGGTGAAAGAGAGACTACCAGGGCACAGAGCAGAGGAAGTCTGTATTGATGAATGTGAGGAGATAGGGAAGGAAAGTGAAGAGAACCCTGTGAAGGAAGTGACAACAGAGAATCTGGCATATGTGATCTACACCAGTGGGTCAACCGGACAGCCAAAAGGAGTGCTGGTCGGGCACAGGGGGATAAATAACCTGGTCAAAGCACAGATAGAGGCCTTCGGGATCAGTGAGGCGAGCCGAGTATTACAGTATGCCTCCTTCAGCTTTGATGCATCGGTTCTCAGAAATCTTCACGGCATTAATAGCAGGAGGAAGGCTGGTGATAAGCAAGGCGGAAAGGCTGATGCCGGGGCCAGGGCTGATGAGCTTGTTGAAGGAGGAAGGGATAACGACAGTAACGCTGCCGCCATCAGTATTGTCAGTGATGGAGGCAGAAGGGGCAGAGGTGAGTACGGTCATATCGGCAGGAGAGGCATTGCCGACAGAGGTGGCGCGGAGATGGGCCAAGGCAGGCAGGCTGATAAATGCGTATGGGCCGAGCGAGGCTACGGTGTGCGCGAGCATGGGAGAGTGCGAGGAGGGGGTCGAGAAGGTGACGATAGGGCGAGCGATGAGCAATGTGGAGGTGTACATACTGGATGAGGAGATGAGGCCGGTAGGCATAGGGATACCAGGGGAGATATGCATAGGAGGAGCAGGAGTAGTGCGAGGGTACAAGGGCAGAGCAGGGCTTACAGCAGAAAGGTTCGTGCCACATCCCTACAGCTATAGAGGAGGCGAGAGGCTCTATAGAACGGGCGACACAGGGAGATATCTGAGAGATGGAGGGATAGAGTTTGTAGGGCGGAAAGACAATCAGGTGAAGGTACGTGGGTACAGGATAGAGCTTGGAGAGATAGAGTCGGCGCTGATGGGACACGAGGCCGTGCGAGAAGCGGTGGTGATTGCGCGAGAGGAAGCAGGAGGCGAGAAGCGGCTGGTGGGATATGTGGTAGGCAAGCAGGACGAGGAGGTGAATACAAGCGAGTTGAGGAGACACCTGTCCGAGCAGTTGCCGGAATATATGATCCCTTCGATGTTTGTGTTTATGGATAGAATCCCGGTGACGGTAAACGGGAAGATCGATAGGCGAGCACTGCCGGAACCAGACGGAACAAGGCCGGAACTCGACAGGCAGTATCAGGCGCCGTCAACAGAGTTACAGCGGGTGCTGGTAGAGATGTGGGAAGAATCGCTGGGCATAGAGCCGATCGGCATAAACGACAACTTCTTCGAATTGGGAGGAGACTCAATACGATCAGCAATATTTATAAACAAGCTACAGGAGGTCTTAGGAGAATATGTTTATGTAGTAGCGATATTCGATGCCCCGACAATAGGGGAGCTGTCCGAGTACCTGACGGCAAACTATCAGCAGGCAGTAAACAGGATGCGCGGGATAGAGGAGAGGGATCAAGCATACATTCAGGAGGAACAGATAGACGAGAGCAAGGTTGAGCAGATACGTGGAATGATAAAGCCGCTTGCCAGGAGAGCACATCCATCAAAGGAGAAGAACAGACCGGCGGTATTCATATTATCAGCGCCGCGCTCAGGATCAACGCTATTGAGAGTGATGCTGGGAGGCCACAGCCAACTGTTTGCGCCGCCTGAGTTGGAGTTGCTGAGGTTCAACACGCTGGAGGAGAGGCGGGAAGCATTCAAGGGGAGGAACAGCTTCTGGCTGGAGGGGACGCTGAGGGCGATAATGCAGGCCAGGGGGAGCAGCCTGGAAGAAGCCAGAGAGTTGATGCACAGGTATGAAGAAGAAGGGATGAGCGTGAAGGAATTCTACGGGCAGATGCAGGAGTGGATAGGGGAGCGGATGCTGGTTGATAAGACGCCGTCGTACGCGATGGATGTGGAAGCGATGAGGAGAGGGGAGGAAGAGTTCGAGGAAGCAAGGTACATCCACCTGGTGAGACATCCAATGGGGATGATCAAGTCATTCGAGGAAGCGAAGCTGGAGCAGGTGTTCTTCCAATACGAGCACGAGTACGGAAGAAGAGAGCTGGCAGAGCTGATCTGGGTAGTGAGCAATGAGAACATAGAGGAGTTTTTAGGAGGAGTAGAAGAGGGAAGAAAGCATAAGGTGATTTATGAGGAGATGGTGAAAGAGCCGAGGAAGCAGATAGAGAGGATGTGTGAGAAGCTAGGGATAGAGCTGGAAGAGGAGATGCTGGAGCCGTACAAAGAGAAGCGAATGAGGATGACGGATGGAGTACATGAGGAGTCGAAGATGCTGGGGGATGTGAAGTTTCACGAGCATAGGGGGATAGAGACGGAAGCGGCGGAAAGATGGAAGCAAAAGGTGAAGGAGAGAGAGAAGCTATGGGAAGGGACATGGAGGATAGCCGAGGGGTACGGGTATGAGAGGCAGGAGCAGAAGGGGGTGAGCAGGAGAAAAGAGTATCCGAAGCCGATCAATGGAGCGGCGAGAGAGAAAGGTCTGGCATTAGTAGATTTTCGAACGGGCAGTTCCGGGCAGCCTTTCTTCTGCGTGCATGCTGCCGGGGGAGGGGTTTCGGGCCTTGTCGATTTGGCAGGCCGTCTTGGTTCAGCTCATCAATTCTACGGGTTCCAGGCAAAGGGGTTGGATGAAGGGCAAATACCCCATGCTCGGATCGAAGAGATGGCGGCTCACTACGTTGAAGAAATGCAAATTGTCCAGCCCGGAGGCCCTTACTTGTTGGGAGGCTGGTCATTAGGGGGCGTGGTTGCATACGAAATGGCTCGACAACTTTGGGGCCGAGGTGAGAAGGTTGCCCTGCTGGCACTGTTGGATTCCAAAGCCCCTTTCTACAGCGACCAGGATGTCGAGGAGGATGACCGGACGCTGTTAACTTACTTCGCCCTTGACCTGGGCTTCTCGTTGGGCGAGTTTAATGATCAATTGAAACAAGCGCAGCAGCTTGATCCGGATAAGCAAATGGCTTACCTGCTGGAACAAGCGATCAGCGCCGGGCTTGTACCTTCGAGTGTTAGCCTATCTCAATTAGGCCGCCTTTTTAATCTGTTTAAGAATAACGTCCGAGCAGTGAGACGCTATAAGCCGGAGCCTGCTCCTGTACGCATCATTCTCTTCAGGGCCGCCGAGCGGCTACGTGATGCCGCGCGAGATACGGCATTGGGCTGGGAGAAGCTGGCTGCCGACGGGGTCGAGGTTCATGAGGTGCCGGGCAATCATTACACGATGATGCGTGAGCCTCATGCGAAAGTTCTGGCCGAGCGCCTCATACACTGCATTGAGAAGACAAACCAGGAGTAACCAATCATGAAACTAATCCGTTTTCTGCTACGATCCACAAATGACGTGCGCCATTCACGCGCCAATTTTGCATTCGTTTTGATCACCAGTGTTATTGGCGGGGTCGCGAGCGCGGCCCTGCTTGCGATAATCAGCGCCGCCTTGACTCAACAAGCGATACCCACTTCAACCCTGGTATGGAGCTTCGTGGGAGTATGCCTGGTCTTCACTGTTACGAGGATCGTCTCTCAGGTTATATTATTTCGCTTTGTTACAAAGGTCCTGTTCGAGCTTCGCATGAAGATGTGCCGCCGCATTCTCTCGGTCCCCTTGCGTCAATTGGAAAAGGAAGGCGCGCCCCGTCTGCTGACTTGCCTCACTGATGATATACCGACAATCAGCGGCACTGTCAGCTCGCTCCCATTGCTTGCCACACAAGGTGCAATTGTAGTCGGCTGTATCGCGTATTTGATATGGCTGTCCTGGATGGTCTTCCTGATAATAGCAGGGTTCATAATCATTGGAGCGATCATCTATCACCTGTCTATAAAGAAGGCCGTGGGGGTCAATAAGCTCGCCCGTGAGCAGTGGGATATACTGTTCAAAAACTTTCGCGGATTGATTGAAGGGGCCAAAGAACTCAAGCTTCACCGCGAACGCCGCGAAGACTTTGTTGATAAAGGTCTCAAAGCCACTTCTGAAACTCTTCGCAATCACCGCATCGCCGCCAACACTATTTATATTTCGGCCAATTCCTGGAGCCAGATTCTATCATTCATCATCATCGGGATACTGATTTTCGCCCTTCCCAGGCTGAGGGGAACCGACTTGCATGTCTTAACATCCTACACCTTGATCTTCTTCTATATGTTAGGCCCTTTGCAGAGCGTACTGACTTCGATTCCGGGGCTTGGCCAGACCAGGGTTGCCATAGATAGGGTTGAAGAGTTGGGCCTGTCGCTTGAGGCCAACCCCATCGAAATCGAGTCAGCCCTCGAAGCGGATCGAGATATGAGGTGGAGAAAACTTGAACTGGCTGGCGCGACTCACGCTTATCATCGCGAACGAGAAAACAGCAGCTTTGTGCTCGGCCCGATAGATATGGTTTTGTACCCCAACGAACTGGTATTTGTAACGGGAGGGAACGGAAGCGGCAAGACGACCTTCGTCAAAATGCTCACCGGGTTGTATGCCCCGGAAACCGGGGAGATTCGTCTAGACGACCAGCCCATCACGGATGAGAATCGAGATTATTACCGGCAGCGGTTTTCGGCTGTCTTTTCCGACTTCTTCCTCTTTGAGAGTTTCTTCGGTCTGAACTCATCGGAACTCGAGGCGCAGACACGCGATTACCTGATTCAACTTCAACTCGACCACAAAGTAGAAATGCAAGACGGGGCGCTCTCGACAACTGACTTATCACAGGGACAGCGCAAGCGGCTCGCTTTGCTGACCGCATATCTTGAAGACCGTTCCATTTATGTTTTTGATGAATGGGCTGCGGATCAAGACCCTCAGTTCAAGGAGATCTTTTATTACCAAATCCTGCCGGGGTTGAAGGCGAGAGGCAAAACGGTGATCGTAATCAGCCACGATGATCGGTACTATAATATCGCAGACCGCGTCATTAAGTTGGATTACGGCAAGATCGCATCTGACAGTTACGTTACTCGCCCCGAATATGCCTCGGCTGATATGCCCGGGCCGCTTATGCCCAATCCAGTGGGCGGATAGCAATTATCGTTTTTAGTTAACCGAACCTGGCGGTGCTTTCATCTTTGAGAAAGCTCGCTATCAAACTTACCAATCAACGAAAAGGAGACTGATCATGAGCAGAGACGAAACCGAGGATACTACTATCTATAACGTAGTAGTAAATCACGAAGAGCAGTACTCGATATGGCCTGCCGGCCGGGAGAACGCTCTCGGCTGGAGAGATGTTGGGCAGACCGGGCCGAAGGCCGAATGTCTGGCTTACATCAAGGAGGTCTGGACCGACATGAGGCCGCTTAGCCTGAGAAAAAGCATGGAGGAGAGGGCGGCGGCGGCGGAACCGTCCTAAATTATGGTCACAGCACCTCTGCGAGAGTTTAATTCTCGTTCTCGCAGAGGCGCTGACATCGCACAACCACACCGATTGGAGAAAAGAAAAAATGGCTGCCTCAGCAAATCGTAATATAATTCCGGATTCAGGCACGTTAAGCATGAATACCAAAAACGCCGCAACATCCCGGTGGTTCGCTTGTTTCAGGGCCAATCCCAAGGCTGTTATGCGCTTGTTCTGTTTTCCTTACGCCGGAGGCTCTGCGCTTATCTTCCGCAAATGGTCAGACTTTATTCCTGCGAATGTAGAGGTCTGCCCCATCCAGCTTCCAGGCCGTGGAAACAGGTCTCACGAAACGCCATTCAGCGGGATTCACCCTCTGGTCGAATCTATAGCCACGGGGCTTCTTCCATTGTTTGACAAGCCGTTTGCTTTCTTCGGCCATGGCATGGGGGCAATTATCAGTTTCGAGCTTGCTCGACTGCTCAGGCGAGAAGGTCATAATCAGCCGCTTTCACTATTCCTCTCCGGTCGGAGCGCTCCTCAGACTATCAACGATGACCCGCCCAAGTACAATCTGCCGGACCCTGAATTGCTTGCGGAGTTGCGCCGCCTCAACGGCACTCCGAGAGAAGTGCTTGAACAGCCTGAATTGATGGCGGTAATGCTGCCGCTCTTGCGGGCAGATTTTGCCGTGGCCGAAACATATGATTTTTATGAGGAGCCTCCGCTTGACTGCCCGATTTCAGTGTACGGCGGTCTACAGGATAAGGATGTGCCTCGTGAAGATCTCGAAGGATGGCGTGAGCATACCACCGGCTCTTTTACTCTGCGAATGGTTGTTGGTGACCACTTTTTCTTGAACACAGCCGGGACGCCTCTTCTTCAGTCGCTCGCGAGGGAGGTGTATGAACTCGCGAAAGCGGTCAGTTGAAGCGTTCACCCACCCCAAACCCGCCCACTCTTAAAGCGCGCCGCATTCGGAGCAAAACTTGTTTCCCATTCAAGATAGGAGAACATTATGAATGACAATGAAAAAGTCTACCTGAAACAGAATCTTTTGGCAGAGCCTCTAGTTAACCAATGGCCTGCCTGGCCATACTTGATAGCGCCTGCCATGGCTGCAATGTACATGGCTAATTCCCACTTAAAGATCATGCAATCATTCATCTCCGCTCCGCAGGTTCACATCAACGCGCTGAAAAATCCCAAGATGATCGGCGGCCCGTTCATGAACCACGATGCGAGCAAGATTGATGAAGTTAAATCACTGCTGGATAGAACCCTGAAAGAGCAGTCCGAAATGTTCGAGCTTGCAGAAGCTATTAAGTCTTTGGACGAGATGTTGGGAAGAGAGGCCGACGGAAGCTCGCTTGAGCCGCTATATCCGAAAGTGCCCGATGCTTTGGGGGGCTTTGTGGAATTAGTTTATGACTTGAATAACCGCCCCTCGGTTCGATTAATTGAGGGGCTGATGTATAAAAGCAGTTACTATCAGCCATCTCGACAAAGCCTGGCGATGTCTCTTATCACGGAGGATGAGCGCGCATTTGTTTTTAGCACGCCGAGATTGGAAAGCGACAGACGTTTTCATTTGAAGCGGCCATTCAGTGATAGAGACCTGGACGAGCTATTCAGCATGAGAGAAATTCAGCGACCGCTCGGATATATTAAAGATGTGCTCCAGGTCGAAGCTCCTGATAATGAGCTTTTCTCCTCGTTCTTTACGACCGAAAAGCGCCCGTCTGCCGCCCCTTACACGGGAGATGGCGTCAGGGTTCGCTACTTTGGTCATGCTTGCCTGTTAATCGAATCCAAAGAGGTCAACATTCTTTGCGACCCGCTCATCGGCTACCAGTATAACAATGGTATCCCTCGCTATACGCATGCCGATCTGCCGGAAAGTATAGACTACGTAGTGATCACTCACAGCCATCAGGATCACATCGTCTTTGAGACGCTGCTGCAACTGCGATATAAGATCAAGCATATTGTGATCCCGAAGAATGATGGCAGGGGATTGGCCGACCCCTCTTTGAAGATGGTATTGCAGAACATCGGCTTTGAAAATGTAATTGAGATTGATGAGATGGAATCTATAGCTGTTAAGGGCGGAGCGATAATGGGCCTGCCGTTCCTTGGCGAGCATGCAGATCTGGCGATAAGAAGCAAGATGGCTTATCTTATCAATTTGAAGGGGAATCGCATTCTGTGCGCGGCTGATTCAAATAATATCGACCCCAGACTCTATGAGCGCCTGCACAAGCTGATAGGAGATATTGATATTCTCTTCATCGGGATGGAGTGCGACGGCGCGCCTCTATCCTGGCTGTATGGATCATTGCTCACGAAACCCCTGACTAGAAAAATGGATCAATCAAGACGGTTCGATGGTTCGGATCATCCGAAGGCAATGGACATAATCGAGCGGTTGAAACCGAAACAAGTTTACGTCTACGCGATGGGACAAGAACCCTGGCTGACTTTTCTTATAGCCATCCAATATACCCCAGAGTCACGCCCGATTATCGAATCCGATAAAGTAGTCCGTGACTGTAGGGAACGCGGAATCGTGGCAGAAAGAATGTTTGGTCAGAAGGAGATATTTTTGGAATCCCGTATGGCCGCTTCTGCAAAGTTGTAACTTTACATTTCCGTGTATAAGATAAGCGCTCAGCCGGGTGGCTATGATCTAGAGCGAAATTCATATGAGTGTAAGGAAATGAAAGAATCACCGCAGAGACACAGAGGACGCAAAGGGGGCGCAGAGAAGAATAAAATCTCTGCGCAATCGCCGCGTGCGAAGCACATCGTCGGCCATATGCGTCCTCTGTGTCTGCGGCGGTGAGATGTCTCTCTTATCCCGTACATTCAATCGAAAACTGCTCTAAGTCACTTTGTGGGCAGACCATAATACCGAATTCCAGAGGTGGGACGATGGCAACGAGCCGAGTGGAATATCAGTTTCAAGCCGAAACTAAACAACTCCTCGATTTGATGATTCACTCTCTTTATACAAATAAAGAGATCTTTCTTCGGGAGTTGATCTCGAACGCTTCGGACGCAATGAACAGATTGCGATTCGAAGCGCTCACGAGGCCCGAGTTATTGGAAGGCGATGACAAATTCGAGATCCATTTGCAAACCGACAGCAAGGCAAGAACTTTAACAATTGCTGATAACGGGATAGGCATGAGCCGGGAGGAAGTGATTGCCAATATAGGGACGATTGCCAGGTCCGGGACCCGTGAGCTGCGCGATAAGGTTTCACAGAGCCAATCGAAAGAATTGATCGCCGAGCTCATAGGTCAATTCGGCGTAGGCTTCTATTCCACCTTCATGGTTGCAGATAAAGTTACGCTGGTGACCCGCCGGGCGGGCGAAGATACGGCGACTCAATGGGAGTCTACAGGCGATGGAACTTACACCCTGACGCAGGCGGAACATCCGGAACGCGGGACTTCCATAACGATTTACTTGAAGCCGCCAGACCCTGAAAAGGGGCTTGAAGACTTTACCGACAAATGGATTCTCGCGCGGATCGTCAGAAGGCACTCTGATTTCGTTAGCTATCCGATTATATACAAAGCCGAGCGCGAGGAGGTGGAAAAAGAGCCTCAAACGGAATCGAAAGACGCAAGCTCGCCCGAAGCGTCCGAAGACAAAATCCTTAACTCGATGAAGCCAATCTGGGCGCGCCCGGCTTCGGAGGTGACTGAAAGCGAATACTCGGAATTCTATAAGCATATCTCCAGTGACTGGACGGAGCCTTTAAAGACAATCCCGCTTAAAGCGGAGGGGAGATTTGAATATAACGCCTTACTTTTCATCCCGTCCAAAGCGCCTTACGATCTGTTCTATCACGGCGTTGAGGTTGGACTCCGCTTGTATGCCAAGAAAGTAATGGTGATGGAGCGTTGTGAAGCTTTATTGCCCAATTACTTGCGTTTTGTCCGAGGGATAGTTGATTCGCAAGACCTTCCGCTAAATATCTCCAGGCAGATGCTTCAGCAAGATAGACACATCACCCAGATAAGAAAGTGGATAACCAGAAAGGTTCTCGACACTCTCAAGGAGATGTATGAGAAGGAGAACGATAAGTATCTGGAGTTCTGGAAGCAGTTTGGGAAAGCGCTTAAAGAGGGGGGCAGCGCCGATCATGAGAACAGGGATAGGATTGTCGACTTGCTGTTATTTGAGTCTTCTAATGATCCGTCAAAGCTAACGCCCCTCACCGGGTATGTTGAGCGAATGAAAGAGGGCCAGACCGAGATTTTCTACTTAACAGGTGAATCTCGTAATGTCGTCGAGAATTCGCCTCAACTGGAAGCTTTTAAGGATAAGGGGTATGAGGTGCTATACCTGATCGAGCCGGTTGATGAGCTATTGGTCCAGGCTCTGCCGGAGTTCCAGGGCAAGAGATTGAAATCGGCGGGCAAGGGCAGGGTAAATCTGGGGGATGAGGAAAGTTTAGTCGAGAGAGCTGAAGAGTTCGCGGGGCTGACAGACTTCTTGCAGAAAACGCTCGACGAGCAAATTAAACAGGTTCGTCTGACGAACCGTCTAACTTCCTCGCCTGCATGTCTGGTCGTTGAAGAACATGATTATAGCCCTCAGCTTGAGCGCTTGTTGCAAAAAGGGAAGGGTGGAGGACTCAAGCAGCGACAGGTGCTGGAACTGAATCCGAATCACCCGATAATCAAAAAGATGCAAGCGCGGCATCAAGCCAATAGCGAAGATCCTATTTTAAGCAAGTACGCCAGGCTTCTGCTGGGCACGTCACTTTTGGCCGAAGGGTCGGAGCTGCCAGATCCGGTTGAGTTCAACCGTCTTATAACCGAACTGCTAGATCAAACTTTATAAGTAATCTAGGAAGTCATCTCAAGCGGGTCAAACCGGACGTAAAGGATAGAAAGAAAAAGAACGGGTAATAAAAATTTGATTTGCTAAACCGCTATAGGCTGTAAAGGCCTATCGAGGGTTCGAATCCCTCCTTCTCCGCCATTTTTTTACTTCAAACATGAGGGCAATCTTCTGACGAGGGTTGCCCCTTTCTTATTTCATCATTCCATTGTTTTATACCTCATCAACCTCACGCCGAGTTGGTGTCTTCTCACGTTCGATTGTTATTCTAAGTATTTTCGTTTTCCTACCATACCATAAAGACGGTGACTCCGACCGTTCCTTCCTGTAGCCCATTCTTTTTCTTTCAATAATTGAGACCGGATCAGGCTCGTTGTTTTGCGGCTTAGAGCGGTTTGCGAATCAACGTAAGGCATAGCCACAATGTTTAAGCCATGCTCGCGCATCTGACTCAGTAACGGTAGCCAGCGCCTGTTTGATGGCCTCCTCCAGCGCCTCGCGTGTGCGCTCTTTGCCGGGCGGCTGACGAGAGTGCCATGCTCGTGGTGTACTGTATGGCCCACTTCAGCGAGAGTGGCATCGGGTTGCTCTTTGATGCACTGGCGTACCAAGTTCAAGTCTTTGGCATCGCAGTTCGGCCTGCGACCACCGCCGTGGGGAAGCGGGGCGATCTGACCAGTCGAGCGACGGCGTGCGAGGAGCTTTTCAACAAACGAGCGCGAGACGCCAAACAATTCGGCAATAGCGCGTTGTGAGCCGAGGCCTTCGTCGTAAGCGCGCACGATCTTTTCGCGGAGATCTGTGGAGTAAGCCATCTACTCGAGATTACTTCTTATACTCCATACATCCAATCGCAAACCGCTCTAAGAAACCAAAACCACCTTTTTCCTAGAGAATTAGATGCTTTTGCCCTGATAGCCTGTGCCTTTGTTCTTGACAAAATTTCGAGATGATATTAGACTCATCTGGTTTGTAGCGTAACTTACCCAAATAATACAGAAGATTGATCTTTCTTGGTCATACGCAAGGCTACTAGTCTTAGGAAAGAGCAATCTCTATGGAAAAAGAGCTAGATTCTTTGAATTATGCATTAGCTATCAGTTGAATTATTACTGCGTTCCCTCTTTCTGCGATAGATAGTAGCGCTGGCAAATGCGATTGAATGTATTCCTTCTAGAAGGGAGGTGTCCAAACATCCAATAGTGCAGATACTAGCTTGAATCCTTGTTCCTTAAGTCAGATATCAATTACAAGTCAATAACAATCCAAGTTGCCAGATGAAAACTTCGTCTAGCAACATAGCATTCGCTATCTCTTGTCTCTCACTAAAATCTTATAGCTGCTAAGCAGTTTCCTTATAGGCTAAAAATGCATAGGCGTAGTGTGCCCTTACCGGCTAGATGCGTTAATCGCGAGGTATCTGCTTATTCTTTTGCCATTTGCATTGGTTAGTAACATCTCTACGCTTTGCTTCGGACTTATCAATATCTCCAGCTTTTGAGATTTAAATTACGCGCCGGCCCTGATTCGAAAATCCTGTAATTTCCTTTGCGCGTGATGTATTTCTAAACCTATTCCTTAAGGCTAAATCTCCAACGGGAGGATGCAATCATGTCAGACGATCGCTTCCAAACCGCATCTAGCAGTTTCGAGACAGAACCGTTACCTGCTATTACACCGACAGAGCTGGCTTTGAAAAGTATCTGGGCCAAGCTGCTTGGAATTGACGATCTAAACCTTCAAGATGACTTCTTCTTTATAGGAGGGGACTCTTTAACAGCTACTCAGATCATTTCTCGCGTATTCGAGGATATGCATGTCCAATTGAAACTGGACGATTTTTTTGATAGCCCCACTATTACTGATCTCGCGATAGTAATTCTTCAACACCAAGCTGAACTGCTCGGATATGGACAGTGTTTGAGTCTGCTAGAGGATCCGGATTTGCTATCTGATGACCAGGCCAGCCCCATTAAAGAGCGCATATTGGCCCTATCGCCCGCAAAGAGAATAGTTTTTGAACAGCGTCTCATGAGTTTATTAACTGCTAAGTTCAAGCACGAGGGCAGAATCCCAAGGTTACATCTTGATAAAGCTTCACTCTCTTTTTCGCAAGAGCGAATGTGGATTCTGAGCCAACTGCAACCGGATAGCCCAGTTTACAATGTGCTCAGGACGATTCGCATCAAAGGCCCCATCGATGTGATGACATTAACAAAGAGTTTGAATGAGATCGTCCGGCGACATGAAATCCTGAGGACCAGTTTTCAAGAAATTGATGGACAGCTGTTGCAGGTGATATCACCTCATCAGGAATTGGAATTAGCAGTGACAGCTCTGTCTAATCACCCTGAGACTGAAAGAGAGGCCTTATCCCTGGAGTTAGCAATAAAAACAGGGCAACAAATCTTCGATCTAAGAAAGCCCTCTTTGTTGAGCGTAAAACTGCTGCGGCTGGGAGAGCAGGATAATATCCTGATCGTAGTGATGCACCACATAGTTTCTGACGGATGGAGCATGCAGGTGCTGATGAGAGAGCTAGGTCAGATTTACGAGGCGTATGCGAGGCGAGAGCGCTCGCCGCTTGAGGAACTGCCCGTACAGTACGCCGATTATGCGGTGTGGCAGAGGCAGTGGCTGCAGGGCGAACTGCTTGACGAGCAACTCCGCTACTGGAGCCAGAGGCTGGCCGGTGCTCCCGATCAGGTGAGCATAAGCAGTGACCGCGCGCGGCCGACTGTGATGAGCGGGAGGGGAGGTGTCGAGAGGTTGGAGGTGAGCCAGGAGGTGAGCGGCAGGCTTAAGGAGATGAGCCGAGGCGAAGGGGCGACGATCTTTATGACGATGTTGGCGGCCTTCAACGTGCTATTGATGAGGTACAGCGGGCAGGTTGATATAGTGGTGGGCACGCCCATAGCCAATCGGACGAGGGGGGAGGTCGAGCCGCTGATAGGCTTCTTCGTCAACACGCTGGTCATAAGGACGGAGCTATCAGGAGAGCCGACCTTCAAGCAGCTTCTGGGCAGGGTGAGGGAGGCGTGCGTTGGGGCGTATGCGCACCAGGATTTGCCGTTCGAGAGGCTGGTCGAGGAGTTGCAGCCGGACAGGAATCTCAGTCGCTCTCCTCTCTTCCAGGTCGCCTTCAGCCTCCACTCTTCGTCCGACTCCTCGCTGCAACTCGACGCCCTCAGCTTGAGCCAGACCAGGGTCGAGAACCGGCACGTCGAAGTTCGACCTCTACCTTGCCGTCAGCAACACGCCCGACGGGCTGAGGGCCTCCATTGAATACAGCACCGACCTGTTCGAGCGGCCGACCATTGAGCGCATGTCGCGCCACTACGTCAGGCTTCTGGAATCGGTGGCGGCCTGTCCGGATCGGCCCGTATCCGAGCTTGAGATGGTGACGGACGAGGAGAAGCGGCTGATCCGGGAGTGGAATCAGACCAGCAGGGACTACGAGCGGGAGGCAAGCATAGGCGAACTCTTCGGGCGTGAGGCGAGCCGGCGTGCGGAGGCCATAGCGGTGGAGTATGAGGATCAACAGATCAGCTATGGAGAGTTGGAGCGAGAGGCGAACAGGTTGGGAAATTATCTGCGAGCCAGAGGAGTGAGCGACGAGCAGAGGGTGGGCCTGTGTGTTGACAGGGGCCTTGATATGGTCGTGGCGATGCTGGCCATACTCAAGGCCGGGGCCACCTATCTGCCCATTGACCCCTCCTACCCTCCCGACAGGATTCGTAGCATGCTCGATGGAAGCCAGTCAGGCTTGGTCGTGACACAGCAGAGGCACAGGGAGGTCTTCGAGCCGATGCGAGAGGTGATCTGCCTGGACACCGAGCGTCAGCAGATAGGCGAGCAGAGCAGCCGACGGCCTGAGTGCAGGGCTGTCGGCGATAGCCTGGCCTATGTCATGTACACGTCAGGGACGACGGGCAGGCCCAAGGGAGTGATGGTCAGCCACAGGTCAGTCGTGAGGCTGGTGAAGAACTGTGACTACGCGGAGCTGAGCGACGAAGTCATCATGTTGCAGATGGCGCCGGTGACATTCGACGCCTCAACGTTCGAGATGTGGGGAGTGCTGCTCAACGGAGGAAGGCTAATCGTGATGGAGAGGCAGAGGCCGACGCTGGAGGAGATAGGGAGGAAGGTGAAGAGGCACGAGGTGACGACGATGTGGCTGACGGCGGGGCTGTTCCACCTGATGGTGCAAGAGCAGATGGAGGAGATCAGTGGAGTGAGGCAGATGCTGGCAGGAGGAGATGTGCTGATGGAGCGGGAGGTGGAGAGATACCTGGAGGAAAGCAGAGGGGAGCTGATAAACGGGTACGGGCCGACTGAGAATACGACCTTCACGTGTTGCCACAGGATGAGAGGGGCGCAGGAGATGGGCAGGAGTGTGCCGATAGGCAAGGCGATATCGAACACGCGAGCGTACGTGCTCGATGAGAGGATGAAGGAGAGTGGGATAGGAGTAGTAGGAAGGCTGTATGCGGGAGGAGATGGATTGGGGCGAGGGTACGAGGGATGGGCGGATCAGACGGCCGAGAAGTTCAGGCCGGACCCGTACAGTGAGAGAGGAGGAGAGAGGCTGTACGACACGGGAGACGAAGTGAGGCAGAAAGGAGACGGGAGAATAGAGTTCATAGGAAGGAGAGACGGGCAGGTGAAGGTTCGAGGGTATAGGGTGGAGATGGGAGAAGTGGAGGTGGCGCTGAGGAGTCACTGGGGAGTGGAGGAGGCAGTGGTGGTGTTGAAGGGAGGCGAAGGAGGAGAGAAGAGGCTGGTGGGATATGTGGTGATGAGAGAGGAGGTGAGCAAGGAGGAGTTGAGCAGGCATGTGAGCAAGAAGGTGCCGGAGTATATGAGGGTGAGTGAGTACGTGAGGATAGAGAGAGTGCCTTTGACGGAGAATGGGAAGGTGGATCGAGTAGCGTTGATGAGGATGGAGGAGAGGGTAGAGGATGATGAGGAGGAGGAGAGGAAAGAGGAAGAAGAGGAGAGAGGAGGGATAGAGGAGGTAGTAGGAGGGATATTCGAGCAGGTGTTGAGAGTGGAGAGGGTAGGGAGGCGAGAGAGCTTCTTCGATGCTGGCGGTCACTCTCTGCTGGCCACGCAACTGATGTCGAGGGTGAGGCAGTTGCTCGGCATCGAGATGCAGATGAGGAGCTTGTTTGAGAATCCGACTGTAGAGGGTTTGAGCCAAGAGGTGAAGAAGCATCTGACGGGGGGCGCCACGCCGCCGGCCGAGATAAAGAGGACGAAGCGTGGCGGCAAGGTGAAACTGTCATACGCGCAGCAGCGGCTGTGGTTCCTCGATAGGTTGATGCCCGACAGCGTCAGCTATAACGTACCGATGGCCTACTGGGTGAACGGCGAGTTAGACGACGTAGTACTTGAGATGAGCATAAGAGAGATAGTGAGAAGACACGAGGTGCTGAGAACGAGGATAGAGGTAGAGGACGGGGAACCCGTGCAAGTGATAGATGAGGATGCGGATATAAAGGTTGAGGTGGAGGAGTTGAGAGGGAAGGATGAGGCCGAGAGGCTGGAAGAGGTGATCAGGGTAGTCAGGCAGGAGGAGGAAAAGAGGTTCGATCTAAGCAAAGGTCCCCTGATAAGGGTGAAGCAGTTGAGAGGGAAAGAAGGGTTGAGCGTGATAGTGATAACCCTGCACCACATAGTCTCTGACGGATGGAGCATGCAGGTGCTGATGAGAGAGCTAGGTCAGATTTACGAGGCGTATGCGAGGCGAGAGCGCTCGCCGCTTGAGGAACTGCCCGTACAGTACGCCGATTATGCGGTGTGGCAGAGGCAGTGGCTGCAGGGCGAACTGCTTGACGAGCAACTCCGCTACTGGAGCCAGAGGCTGGCCGGTGCTCCCGATCAGGTGAGCATAAGCAGTGACCGCGCGCGGCCGACTGTGATGAGCGGGAGGGGAGGTGTCGAGAGGTTGGAGGTGAGCCAGGAGGTGAGCGGCAGGCTTAAGGAGATGAGCCGAGGCGAAGGGGCGACGATCTTTATGACGATGTTGGCGGCCTTCAACGTGCTATTGATGAGGTACAGCGGGCAGGTTGATATAGTGGTGGGCACGCCCATAGCCAATCGGACGAGGGGGGAGGTCGAGCCGCTGATAGGCTTCTTCGTCAACACGCTGGTCATAAGGACGGAGCTATCAGGAGAGCCGACCTTCAAGCAGCTTCTGGGCAGGGTGAGGGAGGCGTGCGTTGGGGCGTATGCGCACCAGGATTTGCCGTTCGAGAGGCTGGTCGAGGAGTTGCAGCCGGACAGGAATCTCAGTCGCTCTCCTCTCTTCCAGGTCGCCTTCAGCTTTCACGAAGAATCGCCGAGGAGGACACAGATAGCAGGGCTGGATTTAACCCCTATCATAATTGATACCACTACATCTAAATTTGACCTGACGTTACATATATGTGACGGCCCAGACCGATTAAGCGGATGGATGGCTTATAGTACAGACCTTTTCCTATCAAGTACGATCAGACGAATGCTAATCCACTTTGAAAGATTATTGACCAGTATTGTGGCTGGCCCTGATACCAGAATAAAAGATCTCGATATGCTGCTCGAAGAAGAAAATGCACTCCTACAACGAACCAGCAGCATAGAGGAGTTTGAACAGAGCTTTTCGATATAGGTTACGTCAGACATTCAGCGTTGAGGTTTATAAACGACACCGGGAGTCCGGATAATTTCCTTCCTAAGTACATAGAAACCCTTAATTATGACCGTCCCACGTTGGACCCCGAATCTGTTAGCCATGTCGCATAGCCCGGCACCAGTCCACCAATCAATCCAAACTGGGTATAGAAAATGGAAAGACTAGATAAGAGATTCTTCAGCGACCACCTCGATAAAGAGAGAGCCTACTGGCTAGAGAAGCTCGCGGGCAAGCTGACTATGTCCGGCTTGCCGTTAGACTTTAAACGGCCTGATGTTTTTACCGGCCATAGAGGCGACGTCAGCATAGAATTGGATTCTCAAACCGTGAGGCGCTTATTTGGCGCATGCGGCGACAACGAATCGCTGATTTTTGCGATTCTGGTGGCAGCGCTTAAGATATGCCTACATAAATACACCGGCGTAGAGGATGTAATCGTAGCTACCACCATTCACGAGCAACATAGCGAAGACGCTCTGCTCAACAAAGTTTTATTGCTGCGAGATCGCGTCACCGGAGCGACTACAGTAAGGCAGTTGCTGCAAGACGTGAAGCGCACTTTGGCCGAGGCTTACTCGAACGAGAAGTTTCCATTCGAAAGGCTCCTCGAAATACTTGGGATTGATGTGCCGAGCAATCAAGCACCTCTGTTCAATGTGGCAGTGATGCTCGACAATATAAATAACAAGCAGAATCTGGAGCACATCGAGAATGACATCACGATAGCGTTCTCTATAGTAGGTGATAAAATCACCGGCACCGTTGAATACAACGTCTGGCTCTTCCACGAGGAGAGCATATCGCTATTCGTACAGCATTACGGACAAGTTATCAAAGCCGTCCTTGACAATCCTGACCGAACCATCTCAGAGATCAAGATGACCTCGAAAGAGGAAGAAGAACGGCTCTCTGGCTTTAACAAGACGTATCGTGAGTACCCCAAGGATAAGACGATCCACCAGCTATTTGAAGAGCAGGCTAAGGCGAGAACCGCATTCAATAGCGGTGGAGTATGAGGACCAACAGATCAGCTATGGAGAGTTGGAGCGAGAGGCGAACAGGTTGGGAAATTATCTGCGAGCCAGAGGAGTGAGCGACGAGCAGAGGGTGGGCCTGTGTGTTGACAGGGGCCTTGATATGGTCGTGGCGATGCTGGCCATACTCAAGGCCGGGGCCACCTATCTGCCCATTGACCCCTCCTACCCTCCCGACAGGATTCGTAGCATGCTCGATGGAAGCCAGTCAGGCTTGGTCGTGACACAGCAGAGACACAGGGAGGTCTTCGAGCCGATGCGAGAGGTGATCTGCCTGGACACCGAGCGTCGGCAGATAGGCGAGCAGAGCAGCCGACGGCCTGAGTGCAGGGCTGTCGGCGATAGCCTGGCCTATGTCATGTACACGTCAGGGACGACGGGCAGGCCCAAGGGAGTGATGGTCAGCCACAGGTCAGTCGTGAGGCTGGTGAAGAACTGTGACTACGCGGAGCTGAGCGACGAAGTCATCATGTTGCAGATGGCGCCGGTGACGTTCGACGCCTCAACGTTCGAGATGTGGGGAGTGCTGCTCAACGGAGGAAGGCTAATCGTGATGGAGAGGCAGAGGCCGACGCTGGAGGAGATAGGGAGGAAGGTGAAGAGGCACGAGGTGACGACGATGTGGCTGACGGCGGGGCTGTTCCACCTGATGGTGCAAGAGCAGATGGAGGAGATCAGTGGAGTGAGGCAGATGTTGGCAGGAGGAGATGTGCTGATGGAGCGGGAGGTGGAGAGATACCTGGAGGAAAGCAGAGGGGAGCTGATAAACGGGTACGGGCCGACCGAGAATACGACCTTCACGTGTTGCCACAGGATGAGAGGGGCGCAGGAGATGGGCAGGAGTGTGCCGATAGGCAAGGCGATATCGAACACGCGAGCGTACGTGCTCGATGAGAGGATGAAGGAGAGTGGGATAGGAGTAGTAGGAAGGCTGTATGCAGGAGGAGATGGATTGGGGCGAGGGTACGAGGGATGGGCGGATCAGACGGCCGAGAAGTTCAGGCCGGACCCGTACAGTGAGAGAGGAGGAGAGAGGCTGTACGACACGGGAGACGAAGTGAGGCAGAAAGGAGACGGGAGAATAGAGTTCATAGGAAGGAGAGACGGGCAGGTGAAGGTTCGAGGGTATAGGGTGGAGATGGGAGAAGTGGAGGTGGCGCTGAGGAGTCACTGGGGAGTGGAGGAGGCAGTGGTGGTGTTGAAGGGAGGCGAAGGAGGAGAGAAGAGGCTGGTGGGATATGTGGTGATGAGAGAGGAGGTGAGCAAGGAGGAGTTGAGCAGGCATGTGAGCAAGAAGGTGCCGGAGTATATGAGGGTAAGAGAGTACGTGAGGATAGAGAGAGTGCCTTTGACGGAGAATGGGAAGGTGGATCGAGTAGCGTTGATGAGGATGGAGGAGAGGAGAGAGGATGATGAGGAGGAGGAGAGGGAAGAGGAAGAAGAGGAGAGAGGAGGGATAGAGGAGGTAGTAGGAGGGATATTCGAGCAGGTGTTGAGAGTGGAGAGGGTAGGGAGGCGAGAGAGCTTCTTCGATGCTGGCGGTCACTCTCTGCTGGCCATGCTTGTCGTCATTCGAATTCAAGAGGCTTTTAAAATAGACCTGCCACTGCAAATAATCTTTGAGAAGCCTACGGTCGCGGAATTAGCTGAAGCCATAGACTCACGGATAAAGGGAGATCAGGGACTTGAAGCTCCACCGATCTTGCCTGCCTCCCGAAGTGGGGAACTGCCCTTATCATTTGCGCAGCAACAGATGTGGTTCTTAGCTCAGCTAATGCCCGAAAACCCCGCCTATAATATATATGCTGCTTTCGATCTAAAAGGCGTGTTGGATGTTACAATTGTGGAGCAATGCCTAAATGAAATCATCCGAAGGCATGAAGTTCTGAGGACGAACTTCCCAATTGCAAGTGGACAACCGATCCTTTGCGTCTATCCAACTTTTTCGCTCGATCTGTATGTTGAAGATATAAGTGATGTGCCTGAATCGGAACAGGCTGATGAAATCGTCAAGCTTACTATAGAAGAAGCATTGATACCTTTCGATCTTTCGCGAGACATTCTTGTAAGAGCCAAGCTGATTAAGAAGAGCGAACAAGACCATACTCTATTAATGATCTTGCATCATATCGTTGCCGATGCCTGGACCCTGGAAGTGTTCATCCGAGAATTTGCCTCGCTTTACAAAGCATTCTTAAATGGCAAACCCTCACCTCTTAAAGAATTGCCAATTCAGTATGCTGATTACGCGGTGTGGCAGAGGGAGTGGCTGCAAGGCGAGGTGCTGGAAAAGAACCTGGAATATTGGAGGAAACAGTTAGCAGGAGCGCCTGAGGTACTGGCGCTGTCGACTGACAGACAGCGACCGCCAATTCAGACGTTCCGTGGAGCACATCACTTTGTCGAAATTCCTGAAGACTTAGCGCAGAGGTTGCCGGCAGAACTTAAAGCAATAGCCCGCGATAATAATGCAACAATGTTTATGACGATGTTGGCGGCGTTCAACGTGCTATTGATGAGGTACAGCGGGCAGGTTGATATAGTGGTGGGCACGCCCATAGCCAATCGGACGAGGGGGGAGGTCGAGCCGCTGATAGGCTTCTTCGTCAACACGCTGGTCATAAGGACAGAGCTATCAGGGGAGCCGACCTTCAAGCAGCTTCTGGGCAGGGTGAGGGAGGCGTGCGTTGGGGCGTATGCGCACCAGGATTTGCCGTTCGAGAGGCTGGTCGAGGAGTTGCAGCCGGACAGGAATCTCAGTCGCTCTCCTCTCTTCCAGGTCGCCTTCAGCCTCCACTCTTCGTCCGACTCCTCGCTGCAACTCGACGCCCTCAGCTTGAGCCAGACCAGGGTCGAGAACCGGCACGTCGAAGTTCGACCTCTACCTTGCCGTCAGCAACACGCCCGACGGGCTGAGGGCCTCCATTGAATACAGCACCGACCTGTTCGAGCGGCCGACCATTGAGCGCATGTCGCGCCACTACGTCAGGCTTCTGGAATCGGTGGCGGCCTGTCCGGATCGGCCCGTATCCGAGCTTGAGATGGTGACGGACGAGGAGAAGCGGCTGATCCGGGAGTGGAATCAGACCAGCAGGGACTACGAGCGGGAGGCAAGCATAGGCGAACTCTTCGGGCGTGAGGCGAGCCGGCGTGCGGAGGCCATAGCGGTGGAGTATGAGGACCAACAGATCAGCTATGGAGAGTTGGAGCGAGAGGCGAACAGGTTGGGAAATTATCTGCGAGCCAGAGGAGTGAGCGACGAGCAGAGGGTGGGCCTGTGTGTTGACAGGGGCCTTGATATGGTTGTGGCGATGCTGGCCATACTCAAGGCCGGGGCCACCTATCTGCCCATTGACCCCTCCTACCCTCCCGACAGGATTCGTAGCATGCTCGATGGAAGCCAGTCAGGCTTGGTCGTGACACAGCAGAGGCACAGGGAGGTCTTCGAGCCGATGCGAGAGGTGATCTGCCTGGACACCGAGCGTCGGCAGATAGGCGAGCAGAGCAGCCGACGGCCTGAGTGCAGGGCTGTCGGCGATAGCCTGGCCTATGTCATGTACACGTCAGGGACGACGGGCAGGCCCAAGGGAGTGATGGTCAGCCACAGGTCAGTCGTGAGGCTGGTGAAGAACTGTGACTACGCGGAGCTGAGCGAGGAGGTCATCATGTTGCAGATGGCGCCGGTGACATTCGACGCCTCAACGTTCGAGATGTGGGGAGTGCTGCTCAACGGGGGAAGGCTAATCGTGATGGAGAGGCAGAGGCCGACGCTGGAGGAGATAGGGAGGAAGGTGAAGAGGCACGAGGTGACGACGATGTGGCTGACGGCGGGGCTGTTCCACCTGATGGTGCAAGAGCAGATGGAGGAGATCAGTGGAGTGAGGCAGATGCTGGCAGGAGGAGATGTGCTGATGGAGCGGGAGGTGGAGAGATACCTGGAGGAAAGCAGAGGGGAGCTGATAAACGGGTACGGGCCGACCGAGAATACGACCTTCACGTGTTGCCACAGGATGAGAGGGGCGCAGGAGATGGGCAGGAGCGTGCCGATAGGCAAGGCGATATCGAACACGCGAGCGTACGTGCTCGATGAGAGGATGAAGGAGAGTGGGATAGGAGTAGTAGGAAGGCTGTATGCAGGAGGAGATGGATTGGGGCGAGGGTACGAAGGATGGGCGGATCAGACGGCCGAGAAGTTCAGGCCGGACCCGTACAGTGAGAGAGGAGGAGAGAGGCTGTACGACACAGGGGACGAAGTGAGGCAGAAGGGAGACGGGAGAATAGAGTTCATAGGAAGGAGAGACGGGCAGGTGAAGGTTCGAGGGTATAGGGTGGAGATGGGAGAAGTGGAGGTGGCGCTGAGGAGTCACTGGGGAGTGGAGGAGGCAGTGGTGGTGTTGAAGGGAGGCGAAGGAGGAGAGAAGAGGCTGGTGGGATATGTGGTGATGAGAGAGGAGGTGAGCAAGGAGGAGTTGAGCAGGCATGTGAGCAAGAAGGTGCCGGAGTATATGAGGGTAAGAGAGTATGTGAGGATAGAGAGAGTGCCTTTGACGGAGAATGGGAAGGTGGATCGAGTAGCGTTGATGAGGATGGAGGAGAGGGTAGAGGATGAGGAAGAGGAGAGGGAAGAGGAAGAAGAGGAGAGAGGAGGGATAGAGGAGGTAGTAGGAGGGATATTCGAGCAGGTGTTGAGGGTAGAGAGAGTAGGGAGGCGAGAGAGCTTCTTCGACGCTGGCGGTCACTCTCTGCAAGCGATGCAGGTAATATCAAGAATCAAACAGATGTTCGGCGTGCAGATGCAGATAAGGAGCTTGTTTGAGAATCCGACTGTAGAGGGTTTGAGCCAGGAGATAGAGAAACATCTGAGCGAGGGTGAGAGCAGATTAGTAACGATCAGCGAAAAGTTAAACTACGATATGCCGCCGGATTCAGGGGGGAGCGCGAGACCATAATAGGCGCAGGTGAAGCCACTCACGGTCAGATTGAAGAACTGATCGCTGGAATATGGGCGGAGCTTCTAGGCGTGGATAGAGTCGGGAAACAGGATAACTTCTTTGATCTCGGCGGCCATTCATTATTAGCCACACTAGCCGTAATCCGAATTCAGAGAATACTCCATGTCGATTTACCCCTGCAGGCAGTCTTCGAAACTCCGACGGTGGCCGGCCTCGCGGAAGTGGTTGATGCGGCAATGGTGGCGGGCCAGAGCTCGCGCGAGACTGCCTTTGCCCAGGTCAGGCGCAACGAATTGCTGCCGCTCTCTTTTGCTCAACAACGGTTGTGGTTCCTCGACCAGCTTGAGAAAGAGCGATCTTTCTATAATGTGCCGATTGCGCTCTGCATTAAGGGTAAGTTGGACAAGGCGGCACTGGAACGCAGTCTTAATGAGATTATAAGGCGACACGAATCACTGCGCACAACATTCGAGTCAGTAGACGAGTTACCCGTGCAGGTCGTAGCCCCGGAGATGTCGCTCAACTTAGCCGTGACGAATTTGCGAGGATTGCCCGATGCACGGGCCGAGGCATTGCGACTCGTCGACATCGAAGCGCATAGGCCATTCGATTTAGCTACTGGCCCATTGATCAGAGCGTTCCTGTTTCAAATTGACGAGGATGAGTATGTAGCCCTCTTTATAACTCACCATATTGTTAGCGATGGATGGTCAAGGCAGATATTCGTCAACGAGCTTTACGCATTGTACGATTCCTTCCGCCAAGAGGTTGATCCGCAGCTTCCCCGACAGCCGATCCAGTACGCGGATTTTGCAATCTGGCAAAGAGAGTACCTTAAGGGGGATGTTCTGGAAACGCTCCTCTCTTACTGGAGGAAGCAACTCGCCGGTTTCCAGGCTCTTGAACTCCCAACTGATCGGCCCCGGCCCCCCATACAAACTTACAGCGGAGCTATCGAATGGCTTTTCCTTTCAGCCGATCTTGTTAAATCTATGCGCGCACTGAGCCGTCAACAATCTGTCACTTTATTCATGATACTCCTGGCCGCTTTTAAGGCGTTGCTTTATCGCTATACGGGACAGGAGGATATTGTCATAGGAACAAGCATAGCTAATCGCAACAATAGCGAAGTCGAGAAGATCATAGGGTTCTTCGTCAACATGCTCGTCTTGCGCACGGACCTCTCCAACACCCCGACTTTTGCAGAGTTGCTGGCGCGAGTTCGGGAAGTAACGCTCGGGGCGTATGCTCACCAGGACATGCCGTTTGGTAAGCTTGTCGAAGAATTACGGCCCGAGCGAGGCTTGAGCCACATGCCAATTTTTCAGGTAGTATTCTCTTACCATAATGACTCTTTAGCTGAAATCAAACTGGCGGGCCTGGAAACAGAGCCTCTGGAAGTTGGCGGGTTAGACTGCCATTTCGATCTGTTGTTTGCCGTGGCCCAAAGTAATCAAGAGCTAGTTGTGGCATTGCAGTACAACACTGATCTGTTCGATGCCTCGACGATGAGCCTGATGCTGAGCCACTACAAGACTCTGTTGTGCGAATGCGTTGCGCATCCCGAACGGAGGCTGCTGGAAATACCCCTGGGAATCGGGGGAGAGGAAAAAGCTGCGCTCGATGGACCCGACCCGCAGGCCGCGTTCGAACAAGATCGGTTTGCCTTCGAAAGCCCAGGCCCACAGGTGATATTTGAGCGAGATCGATTCGCCTTCTAACTCACTGACCCTAACGGTAACACAGGCAATACTACGAAAAGCTTCGATACAGGTGCGATGCCTGCTTTTGGAAATATCTATCTATAGGATGCTGTCGGCGGCAACATAACGCGTTAGACAGGCATCCGCATCAATAAATGGAGGAGCAGATGGCTGACAATGCTGACGAGCGTAAGTTATGGCCTTTTGTGGCGCTCTGGACGGGGGAGGTCGTTTCAATCTTCGGCTCAGGACTCACAGGGTTCTCATTGGGGATATGGATATACCAGAACACGGGTTCGATTACACAATACACAATTATTGGCCTTCTCCTGACTCTACCGGGCATTCTGTTGTCGCCTCTGATTGGTGTAATTGTCGATAGAGTTGACAGACGTTTGCTAATGATCATGAGCAACGTCGTTTCCGCATTATGCACTGTGGTAATCGCCTTTCTGTTCCAAATGGGCTGGCTCGGGCTCTGGCAGATCTGCGTTATCATGACAATACTATCGGTCAGCAGCACCGCGCTGATGCCGGCCTATAGCGCTTCGGTGTCGCTGCTCGTTCCCAAGCGTCACCTCGGTCGCGCCAGCGGGATGATGCAATCTGGACAGGCCGCTGCGCAGATACTGTCGCCGCCGCTTGCCGGCCTCCTGGTCATAACCATCGGGGTCCCCGGCATTCTGCTCATCGACTTTTGCACTTATATTGTAGCCATCGCCACGTTGTTAATGATACGCATCCCCCGCCCTGAGCCATCATCCGAGCCTGAACTGAAGAGGGGATCTATGTTGAGCGAAGCCAAAGCCGGCTGGAAATACCTCACCAGCCGCCCCGGTCTGTTTTCGATTATATTGTTCATCACGGTCACAAATTTCGCGTCAGCCATGGCGGGTATTCTGATAACCCCACTCGTATTGAGCTTCACAAACCCCGCCGTCTTCGGGACTGTATCCTCTGCAACGGGCATAGGGCTGTTGGTGGGCGGTCTGTTCATGAGCTTTTGGGGAGGGCCAAAGCGCCGCGTCAATGGCGTGTTTATTTATGGATTCGTCCTTGCGCTCGCCCTGGCTCTTGAGGGGCTGCGGCCGAATGCGCTGCTGGTTGCGATTGCCATTTTCATCTCGACATTTATATCGCCCATAGTAAATGGGTGCGTTGTGCCGATAATTCAAACCAAGACTGCGCCGGAAGTGCAAGGGCGCATATTTGCTTCGGTGCGCTTGCTCGGATGGTGCGCCGTCCCACTCGCTTATCTTCTGGCTGGCCCGCTGGCTGACAATATATTTAACCCAATGCTTGTCGAAGGAGGTTTTCTTGCCGATAGCGTCGGGCTGATTATAGGTACAGGTCCCGGGCGCGGGATAGGTCTGATGTTTGTAGGGTTGGGTTTCATCGCTTTCCTGGCGACATTGTGGGCCTATTTTAACCCGCGCATTAAACTGGTGGAAGACGAACTTCCCGACGCTGTCGCTGAAGAGTCCGCCTACGCTGTCCAAAATGTCTAACCGCCGGCTTCCTGGCGCGCGTTGTGAGAGAGGCGTAAAGAAATCTTCAAGCTCAATTATGCCAGGCTCGAAACTTAAACCATCAGCCAATTCCTGGGTAAGCATTCCGAAGCCGGATGCAGAGAGCCGGATGCGGTTATTCTGCTTCCCGTATGCCGGCGGCAGTTCGGTGATTTATCGAGGGTGGGCCGACTGTCTCCCGAGCTTTGTTGAAGTCTGCGCTGTAAATCTGCCCGGGCGAAGCCCCAGGATTCGGGAGCGGGCTTTTACAGACTTTCGGGAACTGGTTCCCATCATGGCCGAAGGCTTGCGACCATACTTCGACAGGCCATTTGTATTCTTCGGCCATAGCATGGGTGCGTTGCTCTCCTTCGAATTGTCTCGCCACCTGCGAAGAGAGTCTGGCCGACAGCCTGCTTATCTATTTGTCTCCAGTCACCCGGCCCCTCAATCACCCCGAAAGCGTCCGCTGACATACAACTTGAGTGAGGAGGAATTCATAAAAGAGGTGCGCCGCCTCAACGGCACGCCCAAAGAAGTGCTCGAGGAGCCTGAGATTATGCAGTTGGTACTGCCGATGCTGCGGGCCGATTTTCAGCTCGTTCAAACTTATCTGTATAGGGATGAACCGCCGCTCAACTGCCCCATAACAGCCTTCGGCGGGCTGGGCGACGAGGATATTCCTCGCGAGGATTTGCAGGAGTGGGCCAGTCAAACTGTAGCCTCCTTCACCTTGAGGATGATGCCCGGCGATCATTTTTTCATCCACTCATCGCGCTCGGTCTTGACCGATCTGATCTCTGTGAGCCTGACCGGAATCCTGCGAGAGACGATTTGAAACGGTTAGTGACCGGGACCACCGGCGTTCCGCCCGGGATTATGAAGGTCAATTTATGAAGGTCTATTTATGATCGAAAATCAGGAGTCTCCGCAGAGGCACCCAACGCCCGCGGTTTCTGCGTCCCACGGCAGGCGGCATCAGTCGAAGGCGCTGCCGCACCTGATGCCGTTGGATAAGCGGTGGGCGGTTTGGCGGACCGTCTGTCTGCGGAGCGCAGGGTTTCCTGCGAATATGGTGCTTAAGCTTACTGCCCCTGAATGCGCTGCCGTGGCCGACCGGTTAATCGAAGCTGAAGGCGAGGCTCTGAAGGCGCAGGACGCAGCATTGGCCGCCATCAAACAGGCGCTTGGCGAGTTGAAAAGGAACCGGCATCCCTTAGACAGGGCGATGTGCAACGCCCTGTCTAAGGCAAGCTTTCAGATAAAGACGGGGCGAGTGTCGGAATCGGTCAGAGATTTCGAGCCTGCGCGACCGGCAATCGATCGCTTCTTGAATGCGCGCGCCGATGTAGAGTTGATCTTAAATGAGTTGCGCAAGTCATTGGGGGCGGCGGCCGAAAGAATTTCACAAAGCTCCGGTGAAATAGCAAGTACGGAGCGCTTTCATGAAGCAATCATCTGGCAGAACCGTCGCGCATGGCACAACGGCATTGAGTCGTTCTTGCGAAAGGTCTCTGCGAACCATAACCGAGGGTCCAAGCAGCGACGGAACGAAGAACTGATAGCCAATTACTTACAACGCTATTGCGTTAAGAACGATACCATAGGCTTCTTTGGCCCTGTCGGCTGGGCGCGATTTACATCGGAAGGCGAGGTGATTAAGGTGCGGCCCGGACCGCAGATTATTGCCGCGCGTTCTGTCTTCTTCGAATCATGGTGTGTTGATGGGATTGCCGATGTATTTAACAAGGACCAGTCGCTCAAGCCCTGGATAGCTCCAAGGGTTATGCCATTCATCTACGTAGACCGTATGGGCTTACACCTGCCAGGGGGCGCGCTCGTCAAGCTCACAGAAAAGGAGAAGACCATCTTACAGCTCTGCGATCAGGGGATGACGGCGAAAGAATTGGCCCACTCTTTGCTCGAAGCGCCTTCGCCGGAGTTCGACAGTGATCGAGAGGTCTACGCAATTCTCGATTCTTTAAACGCGCAGGGAATGATCGCCTGGAAATTTGAGGTCCCGCTCGGAAGCCGAGCCGAGCAGGACCTTCGAGAGTTGATTAAACGAGTCGAGGACGAAGGCGCGCGCCAATCAATGCTCAGGGTTTTGGATGAATTCGAAGCAGCCCGCGACCGGATTGCCGGCGCGGCCGGCGACCCGGAGAGACTCGACCGCGCGGTCAATGATTTGGAAGAAGACTTCACTAGATTCACCGGGGGGCCTTCGACGAGACTCTCTGGTAAAACATACGCAGGGCGGACCCTTGTTTATGAGGATTGCAGGCGCGACATAGATGTGGAGCTAGGGGCTGGGCTGTTGAAGGCGCTTGAGCAGCCCCTTGCCCTCCTGCTCGCAAGCGCGCATTGGGTTACGTGTGAGGTTGCTAAAGCCTACCGACAGGCGATTCAGAAAAATTATCTTGACCTTGCGAGGGCGGGCTCCCCGGCTGTAAGCGCCGCCGATTTTTGGATGAAGGCCGACTCGCTGCTGAATAAGCAAAAAGCCATCTTTATCGATGGCATATTATCCGAGCTTCAAAAGCGATGGGTAAAGATATTCAACTTGTCTTTCGAGGACCGGCGCGTTAGCTACACGAGCGAACAATTGAGGCCGGGCGTTTCGAAGAGTTTTGCTTCGGCCAAAGTCGGTTGGACTCAGGCCCGCTACCACAGCCCCGATATCCTGATAGCCGCCTCCGACGTGGAGGCGATAGCGAAAGGCGACTACCAGTTAGTAATCGGAGAGATCCATATAGGCATCAACGGCCTTAATACCGCTGTGCTTAAGTCTCAACACCCGCGCCCGGAAGAGCTCTATGAGGCTTTAGAATCGGACTCCCCGGAATCCGGCATCGCGCCCGTGCCTCCGAAACATTGGCCTGAGTTAACAGGCCGCTCAGGCGTAGGGTATGTGTCGCCCAACAGTTACCGGCTGGAGATATCTCATGACAGTTGCGGCGTCGCGAAGTCACGGTCTTTGCCGATAGGGTCGCTCGTCGTGCAGGACTCTTACAGAGGCCTGTTGCTGAAGAGCCGCGATGGCCGCTTGCAGTTCGATGTGATTGAAGCATTCGGGCAGTTATTGTCCGCCCTGCTGATGAATTGATTCAGCATACTGCCCGCCGCCAAACACACCCCTCGCGTCACTATCGATCAGGTAATTGTTTGCCGGGAGACGTGGCGTTTCGATGCTTCCGAGATCTGCTTTGCTAAGGAAACCGGCCTGGTAGAGCGTTTCCTCGGAGCCCACCGCTGGATGCGGGAGTCAAACATGCCTCGTTTCGTTTTTGTGAAGACGCCGGTAGAAAGGAAGCCCTTCTACGTTGATTTTCACAGCCCCGTCTATGTGGATATGCTCGCCAGGTCAGTCCGCAGGGCCAGGGACGGCAAGCAAGCCGATCAGACTATCACCGTCGTAGAGATGGTCCCCGACATTAACCAGACATGGTTGCTTGATGCCGAAGGGAATTCTTATACAAACGAGTTGCGAATAGTAGCTGTAGACACCGGGGGATGAGATGCAGAAATAGGATCGGGCGTTTTGTAATGCTTGGCGACCCGCGCCGCAGAGATTCCGTCCAAGACCCGCCGAAAGGAGATCAAATATGAAGTATGGCGATGTGATGAGAAAGGAAAGAGAACGCAGAGGGCTATCGATTGAGGATGTCGCTACGCGCCTCGGGCTATCTGCGCGAGAATATATGGCTCTCGAATCGGGCGAATCGTCCGTAGAAGAATGGGGGCCGAAGTTGAGCCTTATCGCTATAAAGCTTAAGGTGCCGACATCTCGCCTGATCAGCGAGAACGGAAGATCGGCCGGGTACAGGTCGGCAGGCGGCAATTGCGGGAGGCTGATCAAGGCCAGACGCGACAAGGTAGGGCTTACGCAGGAGGAGCTGGCGAGACGGCTGGAGATACCTCTCGCAGAATTGATTTCGATTGAAGACGGGCTAAGCCCTCTTGAAACTTACGGCCCCCTGCTGCTCCATTTTGCCGAAATAATCAACCAGCCGCTCTTTAACCTGAGCTACCCGTGTGGCGTCCCGTTCGACAGGTTAAGTGATTACGCTTAACTCATGCCGGAACTCATGTCAGAGCGGTCGCAACACCGTTGATCACGATCTCCGACGAGCGCCAGTAACGCAGGAAGGAGTAAGAAATGAGTGAACCGAGCCTTTTTACAATCAGCCGAAGCAAGTCCATTGAAGGGTCGCACAAGATCAAGGGCGACATACTGCTTGTAAAGCCACCCTACTTCACCCCGTGGACCCCGCCGCTTGGGATTGCCATACTGAAGTCTTACCTGACGGGGCACGGCTACGGAGTTCGCTGCTTTGATTTCAATACTGACCCTGAGCTATGGGGGATGCATCACAAGTACTTCGCCGCGCTGCAAAGCCTGGAGAGTGTCTCGACCAATGACGGATACTCAAAGCTGTGGTGGATACTCAACGCCCACATGCTTTCATGCGCCAACGGAGCCACGCTCGCCGATTGCGAGGAAGTACTCAAGATAATAATCCCGCTGTACGGCATAAGACCGGACGAAGGAATAATTGAAGTATTGACCGGTCTGGTTGACAGGTTTTACAGGCGGCTGGGATCGCTCATTGCTGATATTGATTTATCGGCTTATTCAGTCGTAGGGACGAGCACCTATACCACGTCGCTGGGGCCCTCGCTGTTCTTCTTAAGAAGCATCAAGGAAAGACACCCGCAAATCAAAACTATAATGGGTGGCGGCATCTTTGCCGATGATCTTGCGCTTGGATCAGATAATCTGGATACGCTGATCAAAGAGTATGACTTCGTAGACCATATTATTCTTGGTGAAGGAGAGCTGCTATTGCTCAAGCTCCTTCAGGGTGAACTCTCCGACAGAAGGGTCATTTCGATAGCCGATCTCAAAGCCGAGACTCTGAACATGAGAGACGTGCCCAGCCCCGACTTCTCGGATTTCGGCATGGACAATTATTACCACCTGACAATAGAGGGCGCGCGCAGTTGCCCTTTCCAGTGCTCATTCTGCTCGGAAACGATTCAATGGGGAGAGTACCGGAAAAAGCCCGCGCCCTTGTTTGCAGACCAGGTGATTGAACTCGCCAGTAGATTCAATAACAACACCTTCTTTTTAGGCGATTCACTCATGAACCCGTACATATTCCAGTTCTCAAGCGCGTTGTTGGAAAAGGAAGCCTCGATCCTGTATGACGGCTATCTGCGCGCGGATAAGCCTGTCACTCAGCGGGACAAGGTGAAGGTCTGGGCCAGGTCGGGCCTGTATCGCGCGCGTCTCGGCATTGAAAGCGCCTCGGCACAGGTGTTGGAATCGATGGATAAAATGACGACCCCGAAAACTATATCCGAAGCCCTAAAATCTCTGGCCAGCGCAGGCATACGCACGACTACCTATTGGATCACCGGTTTCCCCGGAGAGTCGGAAGAGAATTTCCAGGAAACGCTTGAGTTCATCAAAGAACACCACCGATACATATACGAATTAGAAGCCCACCCATATTATTACTACCCCTATGGCCAGATCGGATCGAGGTTGTACCAATGTTTTTGCCTGTACCCCGAAGAAGTGACTCGTCATACACGTTTTAAAGTGTGGGAGATAATAGATTCGAACCCCCCGCGCGAAGAGCGCTACGAAAGGCTTCGCAGGATTTCCGATCTGGCAGCGGAACTGGGCTTACCCAACATATACACGATGGCGCAAAGGTATCAGGCCGAGGACAGGTGGCACCGCTTATACCCGATGGCGGCCGAAGTCTACGAGGGGACGCGGGTGAGCAGGAATAAAGCCCGGTTGCCGGCGCAGCCGCTGCCGGCACTCTGCGATAACTGGAAGCATTCCGGCGAGTCGGTCGCAGGTCCGAATTTAGTTTGGGCCTACCACGTTAATGTCAGCAAACGCCTGGACCCAGCCACTCTTATTGCTTCGATGAATCATCTGGCGGAATACAACGAAGTGCTGCGCTTTGGCCTGAAGGACGGCCAATATCATCCGGTCCCGGGAAACGCCTTTGATGAAGAAACGGTGACGGTTTACGACCTCTCCTCTGAAGAGGAGGGCAATCTCGACTCCATCACAGCGAAGATGGTGAAAGAGCTTTCGTATACTTTGAGGCCCGAAGGCGGGCAATGCGTAAGGCTGGGGGTCATTAACAACCATGACGGCTGCAATCTGCTCTTCCTTGTGCATCGCGCAATATCGGACAGCAAGGGCGTGACGCTACTGCTTGAGGACCTATTTCGCGCATATGAGCAAGTCTCGAACGGCAGAGAAATATCATTGCTGCCCGCCGAAAGGACCTATCAAGAATTCGCCGCCGAGTACTTGGCCGAATCGCCCAACCCGGCGGGGCATCGGGTTTATCCGTCCGACTGTGAACCGCGTCGTCAGGCCGCCGCCGCGCCGGTTAGATCAATCGCCGCGCCGGTCGGCAAGAGCCTCTCTAAGAGAATACTCTCCGAATCGCTGAAGACATATGGGCTGAGAGCGACAGACCTGTTTATCTATGCGTTGCTAGACAGCCTCTCGGCGGTGAAAGAAAAGCAGAATGTCGAACTGGACGTGACGAGGGACTACAGGCTTCTGGATAAGAAACTGGAGCGCACGGTAGGAGCCCTGACGGGAATAACCCGGATAGAGAACTGGCCCATTGATGACTGCTCACTCTTATTCAGTCTGCGGAAACCTCCTGCGGATTTAATATCCCAGAGATCAGGAAGGGGCGAGATTAGAGGGATATTGAATCTCGACTGCTGCGTAGCCCCCCCCTGGCTGGGCGGCGACGAGTGGATTGGGCAGGGCTTCTTTGCAGAGGAGGCCGCGCTGCGCCCCGAGTACATGTTCGAGATCACCCCGATGTTTTATGGCGGCGAAATCGAAATCCGTCTCGGATACGAAGACCATCCAATCGTGAGCGACGTAATAGAGGAAGTCGCAAGGCGCTTCGTTCCGCAACTAGAAGTCATCCTCGACAAATGCGATAGCTTTGTTGCTGCAAGAGAGTTCTGTGTAAGGACATTTGAGGGGCATGTGCCTGGCAAGAGTATTGACATAGAAAATGACGGATTGCAGTCAATCGGTGACTCGACAGGCTCGATAGCCATTGAAATAGATTCATCCACACTCGAAAAACTTCGCGGCGGGTGTGATGCGGACTTGCCTAGCTTGATCCTGACAGCCTTTGCCGTCTGCCTTTCCAGGCTTAACAGCAGAGGCGACCTGGCCATCGCCGCATTTATCGCCACGGGCCAGGAGCTTGATGCTGTCCCACTGAGAGTATCTGATTTCCGCGACATCGCCTTCGCCGATCTAGCGTGTATGATCGGGCAGAGGCTCGCCCTCGCGCGTAAGCATAGCCCGTATATCTTTGACAGCTTATTTCATAGACTGCCAGGCGAGAGGCCGCGTCCCATCCCCGTCTTCGATGTTGCGTATCTATTCAGCGAGACAATGGCCGGCGAAAACTTCACACTGGAAGGGGCAATTCAACACTGTCCCCAGATCAGTCGAGAACCTGGGACTGGCTCTGATCGTGGCTAATTGCGGTGAAAGTTTGGATATACGCGTAGACTTTAAAAGGGCCAGATTCTATGACGCGGCAATCGATGAGCTGGCGTCTTACTTGCAGGTCATCCTAGAAGAGGCCTCCCACAACGTGGCCACGCGGGTTATCGATATTGCGCCTGCACGCAATATTGATAACGCCGTTCCCCTCCAATCCCTATCCAGCAACAGCTTCAATTTTTAGCTGCGAATTTTCCAGAAAAAGGTGCAGTGATGAATTCTGCCAACATAATGATTTTCGATGAAGAAACCAAAGCGGAAAGAGATTATTGGATTAAGACACTGGGCGGTGATTTGGATGTTTCAAACCTGTCGCCGGATTTTGAAAGGCCGCGCGAGTATTCAGGGAGAAACGGCAGTGTTGAGATCCGGCTTGACGCGGAGCTAAATCAAAAACTGGCTGTCATTACGGGCGGGTCGCAATTCTTGATTTATACGACCCTGGTGACCGCGTTGAAGACCTGTCTTTACAGGTACAACAACAGCGAAACCATTACCGTGGGAAGCCCGGTTTTAAAACAGGCGACTGCCGGGGTCGGGCAGAAAGCAAACGTGGTTGCCATAAAGGACCGCCTGAGCGGCAGCCTCTCGTTTAAGCAATTACTGCTGAACGTGCGCGAGACCTTGCTGGCGGCCTACGCAAGGAGCCGCTACCCGTTCACCAGAATCGTTAAAGACCTGGGCCTGAGCGCCAACGGCGACCGTTGTCCGCTGTTTGATATCGCAGTGTCGCTCAGCGATATCCACAGCGATCTGCCGGAACTAAGAAATGACATCACTCTCAGGTTCACAAACGAGTCGAATGCTTTATCCGGTTTCGTGGAGTTCAACAATAGATTGTTTGCCGGCGAAAGGATCGAACGGTTTACGAGCCATTTCATCAACGTGCTGCGTGATGGTCTAAACGGCCCGGACAAATTGCTTTCCGAACTCAGGATGCTCGGGGACGCCGAGCGAGACCGGCTATTAATAGAATGGAATGACACAAGAGCGAATTACCCGCGGGGGCGTACGGTTCATCAGTGGTTTGAGACGAAAGCTGAGCAGGTTCCTGACTCTATTGCAGTGATGTTCGGCCAACAGCAGTTAACTTACGCCCAGCTAAATATTCGGGCCAACCAGTTGGCCCATCACTTAAAAGCCCTGGGCGTAGGCCCGGACGTTCTGGTAGGCCTGGCCGCAGATCGTTCTATAGAGATGGTCATAGGCTTAATCGGCATACTCAAAGCGGGCGGGGCATACGTGCCGTTTGATTCGACGTATCCTGTCGAGCGGCTGGCTTTCATGTTGGAAGACACCCGTACGTCCGTGTTGTTAACTCAACAGCATTTGCGCGATCGGCTGCCAGAGAATGATATTCGGGTGATATGCCTTGATTCCGACTGGGAAATAATCTCAAATAGCCCGCAAGAGAATCTTCCGAGCCGAGTGATGCCCGATAATCTGGCCTACGTGATCTACACATCAGGCTCTACCGGTAAGCCCAAAGGCGTAATGATCCCTCATCAGGGTTTAATGAATTACCTGACGTGGTGTAGCAAATCGTACCCCGTAAGTGAGGGGCGCGGATCGGTCATGCATTCGCCGATAGGCTTCGACCTCACGATCACGAGTCTGTTTCCGCCTTTGCTGGCGGGCAAGGCGGTCGTTCTTCTATCCGAGAGCGAGGGGGCGGATGAGATCGCGGAACTTTTAAGCCCCGATCGAGACTTCAGCCTGCTCAAGATCACTCCGGCCCACCTGGACGTGCTGCGTCAATGCATAAACGACAATCCGATTGCCGGTAGCGTGAGGGCTCTGGTGATCGGCGGCGAAGCGCTTTATTCCGAGTCGCTGATGTTGTGGCGGGCGAAAGCGCCTACGACGAGGCTCATCAACGAATATGGCCCGACTGAAACGGTAGTCGGGTGCTGCACGTATGAAGTCCAACCTGACACTGAGTCATCCGGCCTAATACCGATTGGCCGGCCTATCGCGAACACCCGTATATACCTGTTAGATCCAGACCTGAATCTTGTCGCGTCCGGGGCGACCGGCGAAATCTTTATTGCCGGGGAGGGGCTAGCCCGTGGTTATCTGAACAGACCTGATTTGACCGCCTCAAGTTTTATCTCGGACCCTCTCGGCCAGGAGCACGGGGCGCGGCTCTACAAGACCGGAGACCTGGCTCACCACCTGTCGGATGGCAGCCTGGTATTTCTGGGTCGCAATGACCGACAGGTCAAGGTTCGCGGCTATCGCATAGAGCTTGGCGAGATAGAGGATGCGCTGAGCCAGCACCCGGCTGTGCAGCATTGTGCCGTAGTGGTCCGCGAGGATGTGCCTGGCGATAAGCGCCTTACAGCCTATGTGGTCGCTGCCGCGGAGCCGGCAATATCCGCCGAGGATCTGCGGGCATATTTGACGGGATTGCCTGAATACATGGTGCCGGGCATCTTTGTAAGACTCGATGCATTGCCGCTAACGCCGAATGGTAAATTGGACCACCGCGCCTTGCCTGTGCCGTCCCAACTCAGGCCCGAGGTGTTGAAGCCTTTCGTCGCGCCAAAAACCGAAGTTGAGCAGACTCTGGCCGCGATCTGGTCGCAAGTTCTCAAGATTGAGAATATCGGTGTAGACGACCATTTCTTTGAACTGGGCGGACACTCGCTGACTGCCACTCAGGTGATTGCTCGAATGAGAAAAGCCTTTCAAATAGAGTTGCCTCTGCGGACCATATTTGACAGCCCGACCGTCGCCAAGCTTTCAACGATAGTTGAGCAAGCCCGGGGCGAGGCGCCCATGCCTCTGCCGCCCCCACTGTCTTCAGTCCCCAGAGATGCATATCGCATGAACGCCACCTCATCTGAAATGGTTACTGGTTTTGAGGACCTAAAGAAATGAGCTACGAGCCGGTGACAAAAGATAGCTATATCTTCCCCATGTCCTTTGCTCAGCAACGACTATGGTTTCTCGACAAGTTAGAACCTGGGAACCCTCTCTATAACGCCCCGTGGGCGGTCAGGATGAAAGGCGCGCTGAATTTGGATGCTCTCCAGCGGACTTACCGAACCATTGTGTCACGCCACGAATCACTTCGCACCACTTTCAATACTTTTGAGGGGAAGCCCGTACAGATCGTACAGGCATGCAGGCCGGTCACAATACAACTCATAGACCTGACCGCATGGCCGGAAGCGGAGCGCGAGGCTGAGGGCCTCCGGCTGGTCGCACAGGAAGCGCATAGACCTTTCAACCTGGCGCAAGGGCCGCTGCTGCGGATAGCGCTATTGCGTCTAGGTGAGTTCGACCATGTATTGCTGCTGGTCCTGCATCACATCATTTCCGATTTATGGTCCTTGGAAGTGCTCATTCGGGAGATGTGGGCGCTTTACGAAGCGTACCTGGCCAATGAGCCTTCGCCGTTACCAGAACTGCCGATTCAATATGGCGATTACGCGGTCTGGCAGCACCAATGGTTGAGAGGGGAAGCTCTCGAAGCAGAGCTTTCCTATTGGAAGAAACAGCTCAGTGACGCCAACCCGGTGCTTGACCTGCCCACTGATCGTCCGCGCCCCACACTGCAGCGCTTTCGTGGAGCAAGACAGACCTTTTTGTTTTACGGAGACCTAACAGAAAGACTCAAATCGCTGGGCGCCCGTCAGGAGGCCACGCTTTTTATGACGACGCTCGCAGCCTTTAAAGCGCTGCTCTTCCGCTACACCCGGCAGCCTGACCTGGTCGTGGGGACCCCTATCGCAAACCGCGACAGAGTCGAAATCGAGGGGCTGATAGGTTTTTTTGCAAACATGCTCGCCTTGCGCACGCAGGTGTCGGCGAGCATGACGATTCGAGAGTTACTGGCGCAAGTTCGCATGGTGGCATTGGGCGCATACGAGCATCAGCACCTGCCATTTGAGAAGCTGGTGGAAGAATTACGGCCCGAGCGCTCCACTGCTCATAATCCTTTATTCCAGGTCACGTATTCTTTGCAAAGCGGATCGCAGAAAGTATCGAAAATTGCGGACCTCATGCCGAATTCCTTCGAACCTGAGAATGAAAGCGCGAAGCTTGATCTGGCGCTTGCTGTGGGTGAAAAAGACGGGGGGTTGGCAGGGATAGTCGAGTACAACACAGATCTATTTGATCACAGCACAATCACTCGAATGATAGAGCACTATAGAGGATTGCTTGGATCAATAGCAGAGGGAGAGGACAAAAGAGTAGGAGAGATAGAGATACTGGGCGAGTGGGAGCGACATCAGATAGAGGTGGAGTGGAATGACACGGCCGCCGACCATCCTGCCTACAACAGCGTCAAAGATATGTTCGAGGAGGAGGCGAGGAGAAGGCCGGATGCAGTGGCGGTGGAGATGAGAGGCGAGCAGGTGAGCTATGGAGAGTTGAACAGGAGGGCGAACCGGCTAGGGAGATACCTGAGGAGCAAGGGAGTGGGAGTGGAGAGCAAGGTGGGGATATGTGTGGACAGGAGCATAGAGATGGTCGTGGCGGTGATGGGAGTGCTAAAGGCAGGAGGAGCCTACGTGCCGATGGAGCCAGGCTATCCGCAGGAGAGGCTAACCTACATGAGGGAGGAGGCGGAGGCGGAGGTGGTGGTGACGCAGGGGAAGTACGAGGAGAAGTTTGAGGGGAGGGGTGTGGAGGTGATCAAGGTGGACGAGTGTAGGGAGCAGATAGAGGCAATGAGTTGTAGGGAGATGGGAGTGGAAGTGGATGAAGCGAACCTGGCATATGTGATATACACGTCGGGCTCAACGGGCAAGCCCAAGGGGGTGATGATCGAGCAGCGAGGGCTGGTCAACTACCTGATCTGGGCCGGGCGAGCATACCAGAGCGAAGGAGGAAGAGGAACGCTGGTGCATACGCCGGTAGGGTTCGATCTGACGGTGACAAGCCTGCTGCTGCCGCTGGTGAAGGGCGAGAGGGTGGAGATGGTAAGCGAGCAGGGAGGGATAGAGGAGTTGGCTGAGAGGCTGACGAAGGGGGGCGGCTACTGGCTGCTGAAGATGACGCCGGCGCACGTGGAGGCAGTGACGAGGCTGATAGGGGAGCAGAAGGTGGAGCGAGCAGCGGAAGTGATAGTGATAGGAGGAGAGGCGCTGAGCTACGAGCAGATAAAGAGGTGGCGAGGAGTGGAGAGCGAGAGCAAGGGGAGGGTGATAAACGAGTACGGGCCGAGCGAGACGGTGGTCGGGTGCATAGTCAACGAGGTAGGAGAGGAGGAAGGAGAGGGAGGAGTGGCGATAGGAAGGCCGATAAGCAATGCGAGGGTGTACGTGATGAGTGAGAGTAAGAGAGTGGAGAGTATAGGAGTGGAAGGGGAGATATACATAGGAGGAGCAGGAGTAGGGAGAGGATACCAGAAGCAGGCAGAGGAAACGGCCGAGAGGTACGTGCCGGACCGGTACAGCGAGCGAGCAGGAGCGAGGATGTATCGAACAGGGGACGTTGGGAGGTATCAGTCAGACGGAAAGGTAGAGTACCTTGGAAGGGCGGATAATCAGGTAAAGGTGAGAGGGTATCGAATAGAGCTAGGGGAGATAGAAGCAGTCATCGAGCAGCACGAGCGAGTAAAGAAGAGTGTGGTGATGGCGAGGGAGGAGGAGGGAGCAGGGAAGCGGCTGGTGTGTTACTACACGAGCGAAGGAGAGGTGAGGCGAGAGGAGTTGAGGGAGCACCTGGGGAGGAAGTTGCCGGAGTATATGGTGCCGGGGATGTTTATCGAGATGGAGCAGATGCCGCTTACGGCAAACGGGAAGATAGATTGCTCCGCGCTACCTCCACCGGAGCAAAAGTCTTGTGCGATGCCTGAAGACTTTGTAGCCGCCAGCAGTTCTGTTGAGCGGTTGATAGCAGCTATATGGGCAGAAGCGCTGGGTACAACTGAGTTAAGCATTCATGATAATTTCTTTGACCTGGGCGGGCATTCATTGCTCCTCATTCAAATTCACAGCAAGCTACAAAAGCTTTTCGACAAGCCCTTATCTTTAATTGACCTGTTCAAGCATACGACCATAAGCTCGCTAGCAAACTTTTTGAGTCCGCAGCACAGCACTGCATCTGTTGAACCAATCAGAGGTCCGGGTGGTGAGAGTCAGATCATTGGTAACGGATCAACAATAGCGATCATAGGCATGGCAGGCCGGTTCCCCGGAGCCAGGACTCTAGATGAGTTTTGGGAAAACCTGAAGAACGGCGTAGAATCGGTTTCATTCTTCTCGCGCGAAGAGCTTGAATCGGCCAACGTAGCCGCTGCTTTGTTAGATGACCCTCTTTATGTTAGAGCAAAGGCGGTGCTTGAAGATGCGGACTTGTTTGATGCTTCATTTTTCGGCTTCAACGCTGCGGAGGCTGAAATCACCGATCCGCAACAACGCCTTTTTCTCGAATGCGCCTGGGAGGCATTAGAGAACGCAGGTTACGACCCCGAAACCTATCCAGGACTGATCGGCACTTACGCGGGCGCCAGCACGAGCGGTTATTTACATGCTCTGATCGCCAACCGAGAAATCCTTGAATTGATGGGTAGCTCGCAGATCTTCATGGGAAACGATAAGGATTACTTGCCCACGCGCGTTTCCTACAAATTAAATCTCAGGGGCCCAGCCATCAACATACAGACGGCCTGCTCGACATCGCTAGTTGCTGTTCACCTGGCTTGCCGCGCTTTGTTGGATCGCCAATGTGATATGGCGCTTGCCGGTGGCGTGTCGGCAAGGTTTCCGCAGAAAGAAGGATATTTGTACATACCCGGTGGCATCATGTCTCCGGATGGACACTGTCGCGCCTTCGACTCCAGCGCGGAAGGAACGATTGAGGGGCAGGGCGTAGGGATTGTCGTGCTAAAGCGACTTTCAGACGCGCTCAAGGATGGGGATCATATCCACGCCCTTATACTAGGTTCCGCCATCAACAATGATGGCTCTTTGAAGATTGGCTATAGCGCGCCAAGCGTTGACGGGCAAGCAGATGTAATCACGGTGGCCCAGCGCGCAGCCGGAGTCGAGGTCGAAACGATAACCCACATAGAAGCGCATGGGACCGGCACCTCGTTGGGAGATCCGATTGAAGCTGCGGCGCTCGATAAGGCTTTTCGTCAAAGCACGGATCAAACGGGATTCTGCGCCCTTGGTTCAGTGAAGACCAACATTGGCCATCTGGATGCCGCAGCCGGAATAGCCGGCCTGATGAAAACAGCCCTTGCCATGCGTCACAAGCAGCTGCCGCCCAGCCTTCATTTTCAAGAGCCTAATCCGGCGATAGACTTCAAGGCTTCGCCCTTCTATGTCAACACGGAGTTGCGCGAATGGGAATCAGAGAACACACCCCGTCGCGCTGGAGTAAGCTCATTCGGCATCGGCGGTACTAACGCCCATGTTATTTTGGAGGAGGCCCCTGTTCAACAACATATTAACTCAAGGCCGGACTCACCAGTTACTGCTTCTATCGGCTAAAACCGACAGTGCGCTGGAAATGATGACGACCAATCTGGTCACCCATCTAAAACAACACTCCGACCTTAATCTGGCTGACGCTGCATTTACATTACAGGCAGGCCGTAGGAGCTTTAGCAACCGGCGAATGCTCGTATGCGCCGGTGCCGAAGACGCGGTAAGTGCCCTTGAGACACTCGATCGCAAACGAGTCTTCAGCAAAAAAGTGCGAGCCCGAAAAGATCATATCGTGTTCATGTTTCCAGGGCAGGGATCGCAGTATGTCAACATGGGGCTGGGGCTTTATCAGGCGGAGCCGGTCTATCGCGAGCAGGTAGACATTTGCTCGAAACTGCTTGAACCGCACCTTAGCCTTGACCTCCGCGAAATCTTATACCCTGTCGCGGAGCACAACGACAGGGCCGCGCAACAACTGGAAGATACTTTTATCACGCAGCCTGCCCTGTTCGTCACCGAGTACGCTTTGGCGCGGCTTTGGATGGCCTGGGGGATACGCCCGCAAGCTATGATCGGTCATAGCATCGGCGAGTACGTAGCCGCCTGCCTGGCCGGCGTCTTCTCGCTGGAAGATGCTTTAACGCTGGTCGCCAGGCGGGCGCGGATGATGAAGGGGCTGCCCGGCGGAACTATGCTGGCCATCCCGTTGCCGGAAAGAGACGTGGCCGCTCTGTTAAGCGAGAAGCTTTCGCTGGCCGTGGTCAATGGGCCATCGGCTTGCGTCGTTTCGGGACCATCAGAGGCGGTGGAGGAATTGAGGAATTACCTTAATGGGAAAGGTGTTGATAGTAATCGGCTGCGCACTTCACATGCGTTTCACTCCCGGATGATGGATCCGATGCTCGCGCCATTCAGGCAAGAGATGGAAAAGATGGCCCTGAACCGACCGCAGGTGCCTTACCTGTCGAACTTAACAGGGACTTGGATTACAGCCGAGCAGGCGACCGACCCGAACTACTGGTCTGCGCACTTGCGGCAAACCGTCCGCTTCGCTGATGGCATGGCCGAATTATTAAGGCGGGAGGATGCTCTGCTGCTGGAAATCGGACCCGGACGTAGCTTGAGCCGCTTGGCGAAACAGCAAGCGGCTAATTCGAGTGACGAGATCGCTTTCGCCTCCTTACGTCACCCGCACGACCACCACTCCGACATGCAATGCGTGCTCACCACGTTAGGCAAGCTCTGGCTGAATGGTGTGCAGATAGACTGGCCAGGGTTTTACGCCTATGAGCAGCGCCGGCGAATTCCTCTGCCAACTTACCCGTTCGAGAGAAAACCGTACCTGTTTAAGCCTGCCCGGAGGAAAGCCGAAGAGAAGCCTTTCAAAATTGTAGTTCGAGAAGAAGCCGGGAGTCAGCAAAGCGATGCCGAGCCTCTCTCACGGGTTAGCACTCAATCACTGGCGGCGCGTCCCGGTATATCGAATATTAAAAGAGAGAATAAAAGGCTGTCGGCATCAAACGGCGCATTCGAGCAGATTATGTCACGGCAACTTCAGACCATGTCCCATCTAATGACTCAGCAGCTAAGAGTATTGGACAAGGCAAGGATTAAACATGGCCCCCGCCCCTCAGAGGCCAAGCAACATTCATCACAGATTAAAAAGAAAGCCATCTCTTGAGCTGGCAGAAGATTCTTTCACGCCCCTGTTAAATCCGATCAATTGCTTTCTCGCGAAATGAGAGATAGACAATCGGCCCGCAGGCTGACGAGCCGGAGCGGAAACACTTCTGACAAACCCATACGACCAGGGTTGAAAGGATAAATCATGGCTGATGCGAAGCTTGCTAAATCACCTGAAGAACAACGCCGCGCCGCGACCCTCTCGGCGCTAAAAAAACTTTTTGGCCGATTATTTGGGGAAAAGCCTGATGAGTTAGATACCGGTGTTCCGCTCATTGAGATGGGCGCGGATTCTCTTTTCCTGCTTCAATGCAGCCATGCGATTCAAGGCGAATTCGGCGTAAGAGTCCCTTTTCGAATGATGTTGGAAGAGGTTTCAACAATCGAGGCAGTGGCGAGTTACATCGTAGAAAGATTGGCCCCCGAAGAAAAGGTGGTAGAGATAGTAGCTCATCAACCTGCGGTTGTAGCACCTTTCCCGGAACCCGTGGCGAATCAGCCTGAGATGGCCTTTGAGCCATCGCCAATGACTTTTCTCCAACCCGCATCCGGAGAGCTGCCCTACAGGGCCGGGGACGCAGGATCGATAAAGGAGCAAGAGCCGGCTCATCAGAATTCCCTGGAGCGGATAATGTTGCAGCAGCTCGAAGTCATGTCAAACCTTATGTCGCAGCAGTTAAACCTGTTGCAGCAGGCGGGTGTGAGTGATGGCATGAGGCAACCCTTAGAAGTCGAACAGCCTTCGCCCCAGCCTGAACTACGGAATGATGGCTCACAACTGTTTGCCGAGACCTGCGATGCCGCGATTCGACACCCGAAGCAGATAGCCGAATGCTCACAGCCTGCCTTAAACGAACCTCAAGCTCGCGAGCGAGGTAATAAAATCGAGCCTGAGCCATTCATCCCATTTGAGCCTATAAGAAGGAAGCCGGCAGGATCGCTGACTGCCCGCCAGCAACAGCACCTCGACGAGCTGATTGCGAGGGTTTGCAAACGCACTCAGGGGTCGAAGCAATTAGCACAAACTTATCGGCCTGTACTTGCCGATAACAGGGCTACGGCCGGATTCAGACCTTTATGGAAAGAGATGCAGTATCCGCTGGTTTTGCACCAGGCCTCCGGCAGCAGAATCTGGGATGTGGATGGGAATGAATACATAGACATGACGATGGGCTTTGGCGCGCTCCTATTCGGCCATTCCCCCGCATTCGTCATCGAGGCTCTACAGGAACAACTTTCGCGAGGGCTGCAACTCGGCGGGGAGTCGGAACTTGCGGGCAAGGTGGCCCAGTTGATCTGTGAGTTGACGGGCATAGAGAGGGTCACGTTTTGCAACTCCGGCACAGAGGCGGTGATGACTGCGCTGCGCCTGGCACGTGCCGTTACAGGGCGCACCAAGGTCGCGCTGTTTGACAGTTCCTATCACGGAACTTTTGACGGGGTGCTCGTCAGGGGAGAGCGGGGCGAAGATGGCTCTTTGCGAGCAGTCCCGTTGGCGCCGGGCATACCGGCAAGCATGGTCGAAGACGTGCTTCTGCTCCGCTACAACAGTCCCGAATCATTGGATATTCTGAAAAAACATGTACATGAACTGGCCGCTGTGTTGATCGAGCCCCCGCGCAGCCGCCGCCCGGACGTTTGGCCGCAAGCCTTCTTGCAGGAGTTGAGGCGATTGACTGCTGAGGGGGGCGCGGCGTTGATTTTCGACGAAGTGGTGACGGGGTTTCGCTTCCACCCGGGCGGGGCGCAGGCAATGCTGGGCATAAAGGCTGATCTCGTCGCCTATGGCAAAGCCCTCGGCGCGGGCGTACCCATCGCGGCGGTGGGGGGTAAAGCCTTCTTCATGGATGCCATTGATGGCGGCATGTGGACCTACGGCGACTCATCATACCCGCAAGCGGACACGACGTACTTCGCGGGCACCTATTTCAAACATCCCCTCGTAATGGCCGCCGCCTGGGCCGCACTCAACCACATAAAAGAAAGGAAGGAGAGCTTGCAAGAAGAGTTAGCCCTGCGGACCTCTCGGACGGTGGAGGCTCTCAATGATTACCTTCAGCAGGAACAATTACCAATCGAGGTAGTGCATTACGGGTCCCTTTTTCGCTTCCAGTACTCGCGCGACTTAAAATACATGGATCTGTTCTTCTACCACATGCTGGAGAAGGGGATATACATTTGCGAAACTCATAACTGCCTGCTCTCAACGGCTCACACCGATGACGACATGGCACAGGTCATCACAGCCGTTAAGCAGAGCCTGAGCGAGATGCGCGAAGGCGGATTCCTACCATTCCCTGGCGATAACGATGCGGGAAAAGCGGGACCATCAGCGCCGCATAAGGTAAAGGCTTCAGGCGATCTCAGCACCTCGAGTTCCGCCCCCGGCAACGGCGCTAAAGGCGTTGTCTCACAGACAAGCGGCGCGCGGCAGTTACCTCTGACATCGGCGCAGAAGGAACTTTGGTTTCTGGCCCAGATGGACGAGAGCGCAAGCGCGGCCTATAACCATTCTACGATCCTGCGCATTCGCGGCCCTTTGGAGATCGAGGCCATCCGCAAGGCTTTTCAGGAGATTTCCGCCCGCCACGAAGCGCTGAGGGCTACGATTAGCGAGGACGGGGCGCACCAGCGCATCCTCCCTTCTGTAACTATAGACATCCCGTTAGTCAACCTGTCAGACCGCGACCATAATAGGCGCGAAGCAGAGACAGCAGAGTTGTTGTTAAGACATGCGCATCGCCGTTTCGACCTTTCGAGAGCCCCTCTTTTTCGCGTTGAAATCATCAAGCAGGAACAAGACCTACATGTATTGATTATAACTGCACACCATATCATCACTGATGGCTGGTCGTTCGGGGTCATATTATCGGAGCTAAGCAAGCTCTACTCGGCCGAATGTCGTGGCGAAAGGTTAGAATTGCCGGAGCCCCAGCAGTTCGGTGATTACATACAGTGGCAATTAAACCGAGAGCGGATTGACGAGCGTGAAGAAAATGAGAAGTATTGGCTGGATCAATTCGCAGACACAATGCCCGTACTGGATTTACCTCTGGATCAACTACGGCCGGCCGCACAGACATACAACGGTCGCAGGGTTTCAAGCACAATCGGTCAAGCCCTCTACAATGACCTGAAAGAATTGGGCAGCCAGTTTGGCTGCACGAGTTTTGCGGTATTACTCACCACTTTCAAGTTGTTGCTGCACCACCTGACTAAGCAGGAGGATATTGTAGTTGGCTTTCCTGCGGCGGGGCAGCCCGCCCTTGGCCTTCACAGCCTTGTCGGCTACTGTGTGAACATGCTACCGCTGCGATCACAGATCGCAGGCGCTACAAAGTTTACCGATTGCCTCCGAAGCGAAAGGCGATTGCTGCTAGACGCTGTTGATCATCAAAACTTCTCATTAAACCAGCTAGTCAAGAAACTAAATCCACAGCGCACGGCTGCAATTCAGCCGCTGTTCTCCGTGGCATTCAATCTGGATCAGATGGGTCAATTGCCGGCTTTCCACGGCCTGGAAGTCGCGATATTGCCTACCCCCGCTCTTTTTACCCAGTTCGATTTCGGTTCTCAATGCAATCGAGGCAGGCGGCGAGCTGAAGCTGATCTGGCACTACAACATTGACCTGCTACATCACGAAACTGTGGAACGCTGGGCCACCCATTTTGAGAACTTACTGAGATCAATCGTGACGCATCCGGCAGAGAGAATCTCCAACCTATTATTACTTTCGGAACTCGATCGGCATCATCTGGCATTGGAGTGGAATGACACGGCCGCCGACCATCCTGCCTACAACAGCGTCAAAGATATGTTCGAGCAGGAGGCGAGGAGAAGGCCGGATGCAGTGGCAGTGGAGATGAGAGGCGAGCAAGTGAGTTATGGAGAGTTGAACAGGAGGGCAAACCGGCTAGGGAGATACCTGAGAAGCAAGGGAGTGGGAGTGGAGAGCAAGGTAGGGATATGCGTGGACAGGAGCATAGAGATGGTCGTGGCGGTGATGGGAGTGCTAAAGGCAGGAGGAGCCTACGTGCCGATGGACCCTAGCTATCCGCAGGAGAGGCTAACCTACATGAAGGATGATGCAGGGATCAAATTACTTTTGACTAAAACGGGCCTGGCTGACTGGTTCGACGCGGACGAGTCTCAGATCTTTTATCTGGATAAAGATTGGCACAAAGTTGTCAGCCATAACGACGAGAACTTAAGTAATGGTACACTGCCGGAGAATCTAGCCTACATGATTTACACATCAGGCTCGACAGGTCGGCCCAAGGGGGTCTTACTCGAACACGGGGCGCTTTGTAATCTAGTTGAAGCGCAGATAGAAGCTTTTGATGTGAAAGCGACGAGTAGGGTATTGCAGTTCGCTTCCTTTAGTTTTGACGCCTCCGTATCAGAGATATTCGTGACGCTAGCATCCGGGGCGACTCTGTGCCTCACAACAGGAGATTCTCTATTACCGGATTCTGAATTGGCCGCACTCTTACGTAATGAGGCTATAACTGTCGTCACAATGCCACCATCGGCGCTCGCTGTGTTACCTGCTGAAGATCTGCCGGGTTTGAAAACCGTCGTTTCTGCCGGGGAGCCTTGCTCGACTGAAATAATGCAAAGATGGGCGGCTGAACACAAATTCATCAATGCTTATGGGCCTACGGAAGCGACCGTGTGTGCAACCCTGGAAGTGTGCGACATAAACCGGAACCCGTCTATCGGAAGACCCATAGCCAATACTCAGGTCTATTTGCTGGATAAGCATTTGCAGCAGGTTGCTGTTGGAGTTGTTGGAGAGCTATACATCGCGGGCGCAGGGCTGGCACGCGGGTATTGGCAAAACGAAGAGATGACGGCAGCGAGGTTTGTGCCTAACCCATTCAGCACAAGAGCGGGAGAGAGGATGTATCGCACGGGAGACATCGGCAGATACTTGCCCGACGGGAGGATAGGATACCTCGGCAGGGTGGATAATCAGGTGAAGATCAGAGGGTATCGAGTAGAGTTGGCAGAGGTAGAAGCCGTGCTGAGCCGGCACGAGCAAGTCAGCGGTTGTGCAGTTGTTGCCGCTGAGCCTGAGCCCGGACATAAACAACTGGTGGCGTATTTTGCCAAGCGAAAGCCTTATGAATCTGTGTCGGGTGATCTTGGCCGCAAGCATACATCCTTAAACAACGGCAGCCACGAACTGTGGCCATCAGTAGCGGAATACTTCATCTACGATGAGGTGCTCTATTACGCAATGGTTAACGATAAATCAAGGAATCGCGCCTTTAGAGCAGCAATAGAAGAGTCGGTGAAAGACAAGGTTGTCGTTGATATCGGGACAGGCCCGGAGGCTCATTTAGCCAAAATGTGTTTAGAGGCCGGAGCAAAGCGAGTTTATTCGATTGAGATTCTAGAGAGCGTTTACAATCAGGCGCGTGATTATATCAAGAGTCTGGGTTTGGAAAACCGGATAATTCTGATGCAGGGCGACTCGACGAAAGTTACGCTCCCCGAACCGGCAGACGTTTGCGTCTCAGGCATCGTAGGTTCTATCGGCGGATCGGAGGGCGCTGTTTTGATTCTTAACGACGCGAGGCGATTTCTAAAGCCTGACGGGCGCATGATCCCACAAAGAAGCATAACAAAGATCGCGGCCGTTGCAATTCCTGATGACTTCTTAACCGATCCCGGATTCACGGAGAGCACTCGCAATTATGTGGAAAAGATATTTGAGCAGACCGGCTATATGTTTGATCTCAGGTTGTGTGTAAGGGGCTTAGACGAGAACCTACCTGATGTCCGGCGCTGATGTTTTCGAGGACCTTGATTTCAGCGGCCACATATCACCTGAATATAGCAAAGAAATCGTTCTCAATATAACAAAAGATGGGAGGATGGATGGGTTCCTTGTCTGGTTGGAGCTTCACACATTCGAACGAAGCGTCATAGATATACTCAAACGCGAACACTGCTGGTTGCCCGTATACTTCCCCGTCTTTTATCCGGGCGTCGAGGTATCGAAGGGCGATATCATAAAAGCCCTTGTCATTGGCACGCTGTCGGCGAATAACCTGAATCCCGATTATAGAGTCAAAGGTAGTTTATTTAAGAGAAGCGGCGAGATTATCGATTTTGATTATCACTCTTATCATCACGAGAAGGTTTTAAAGAAGACGTTATTATATGAACTCCTGTTTGCCGAAAGCCGTGTAAGAGTCCGGGGGAAGGATAGGACATTACAAACCAAAGATCTTATGTCCCATCTAAGATCATATCTGCCGGAGTATATGGTGCCGGGAATGTTTATCGAGATGGAGCAGATGCCGCTTACGACAAACGGGAAGGTGGATTTGCGCGCCTTACCTTCGGCTGATAAACATCGCGCTACACCGGACGCTTCACCCCACCTGCCTGTCACGCCCGTCGAACGGACGCTGGCGAGGATCTGGCAGGAGGTGCTGCGAGTCGAGCAGGTCGGGGTTGACGACAACTTCTTCGAGTTGGGAGGCGACTCGATATTCGGCATACAGGTGGTCGCTCGCGCCAGGCAGGCCGGGCTCAAGCTGGCCCCCAAGCACCTGTTCCAGCACCAGAGCATCTCGGAACTCGCGAGGGTCGCGACGGTCTGCTCGGCGACAGCCCGGGATGAGGAGAGCGAAGGAGGGGAGGTGGCGCTGACGCCGATACAGCACTGGTTCTTCGAGCTAGGGCTAAAGGATGTCAACCACTTCAACCAGGCGATGATCTTCGAGAGCCAGGAGCGAGTAGATAGGCGAGCGCTAGAGGAAGCGGTCGAGGGTGTGATTAGCCACCACGAGGCGCTCAGACACAGTTTTCGGCAGGAAGGGGGGCGATGGCGTCAGAGGAGCAGCGGGAGCCAGAGGGTGGATGAGGAGGGGCCGAGAGGGAAGCAGGTGGTTGAGGAGGTAGACATAAGAGAGATGAGCGGACAAGAGGAAGAGCGAGAGATGGACCGAGCGCACAAGGGGCTGGATATAAGCGAAGGGCGAATGATGAAGGTGCTGGTGATGAGGGGAAGAGAGAGCGACAGGGTGCTGATAGTGATACACCACCTGGCGATAGACGTAGTGAGTTGGGCGATAGTGCTGGAGGACTTGAGGAGAGGGTACGAGCAGGCGAGGAGAGGAGAGGAGGTGAGGATAGGAGAGCGAAGTGGGAGCTACAAGCAGTGGGCGGAGGAGTTGGAGAGGTATGCAAAGAGCGATGAGGTATTGAGAGAGGTGGAGTACTGGACAGGAGAGAGCAAGAGGGTGAGAGAAGGAATGAGGGTAGACAGGGAAGGAGAGAACGAGGAGAGGAGCAGCGAGGTGGAGGAGGTGGAGGTGAGCGAGGAGGTGAGTGAGAGGTTGATGAAGGAGGTGAGTCGAGCGTATCGAGTGAGGATGAACGAGGTAGTGTTGGGAGCAGTGGTAGAGGGAGTGGGAAGGTGGAGCGGGATGAGGAAGGTGAAGATAGAAGTAGAGGGACACGGGAGGGAGGAGGTAGGAGAAATAGATGTGAGCAGGACGGTGGGATGGTTCACGGTGATAGCGCCTATAGTAGTGGAGAGAGGGAGAGAAGTGGAGGAGACGTTGAGGAGAGTGAAGGAGGAGGTGAGGGGGATGGAGAAAGGAGGGATAGGGTACGGGCTATTGAGGTATATGAGAGGAGATGAGGAGGTGAGCGAGAGGATAAGGGAGATGGGAAAGGCGGAGATAAGTCTTAATTATGTAGGACTCATGACCCGAACTTTCGAAGATTCAAATTCGCAGTTTCTCCGACCAGCGCGCGGACCGTCCGGTATTTCGCGAGACCCGCATGCAGTGAGGCCGCATTTGCTGGCGATTAACGGAGGAGTTATTAATGGGCGGCTTCGTTTCGTGTTTACATATAGCAGGCAAATCCATGACCGCTCGTCCATTAAAGAACTAGGCAAGTACTTTGTGGAGGCCCTCATGGAGATGATCGACCACTGCTCGTCCCAAGACGCGACTAAATATACACCCTCCGATTTCTTGATGGCTGAGTTGTCACAGGACGAGCTTGATGAGGTTATTGCGGAAGTGCGCGATCTTAACGGATGAAACATCATGGCTAGAGACGACTTGATCGAAGATATTTATCCTCTTTCCCCGATGCAGCAGGGAATGCTTTTCCACACTATTTATGCGCCGCAGTCGGGGGTCTACTTTGAGCAAGTGCATCTGTGTATCGAAGGTGATTTCAACATACCAGCCTTCAAGCGAGCCTGGGACGAGGTGATTAATCGCCACGCCGTTTTACGAACGGCTTTTCTCTGGGAGCGCAGTGACAAACCTCTCCAAGTCGTTCTTAAGAAAGTAAAGATGCCATGGTCGGAGCAAGATTGGCGAAGTTTAGCGCTTGCGCAGCAACAGCAACTATTGAATACCTTGCTTGACGTGGACCGAGAGCGCGGCTTCGAGATCGCTAACGCGCCGCTTATGCGCATGGCGCTCATGAGATCGGGAGAAGATAAATATCAATTCGTCTGGAGCTTTCATCACCTACTGCTGGACGGGTGGTCTGCGGATCTTGTGATTAAGGAGGTCTTTGCACGATATAAGGGAATTATTGCAGGGGAAGAAGCAATGATTTCAGAGAGTCGTCCCTACAAAGACTACATAGCTTGGTTACAGCGACAAGATTTGAAGCGCGCGGAAGAATTCTGGCGGCAATCACTTAAAGGATTTACTGCACCGACACAGATTTCGGCGAATGGGCGCAGCAATCATCTGCCGCACAAGATGGAGTACGCGCACAAAGATGTCAGGCTTCCGAGTGATATCTTAAGCATGCTCAAAATCTTGGCAAGAGAATACAGAATAACTCTCAACACAATTATCCAGGGAGCATGGGGCTCTTACTCAGTCGCTACAGCAATGAGAAAGACGTGATGTTCGGAGCAACCGTATCGGGACGGCCTACGGAATTAAACGGGATTGAAACGATGGTTGGAATGTTCCTCAATACATTGCCGGTACGAGTAAGAGTCAATGAAGATGAGTCAGTAGGAGAATGGCTGAAGAGATTACAACAAGAGCAGGTAGAGCAGCGGCAGTATGAATACAGCCCACTGGTAGAGGTGGCGAAATGGAGTGACATAGAAAGAGGGAAGGAGATGTTTGATAGCTTGCTGGTATATGAAAACTATCCTGTAAGCAAAACGTCATTGGATGAAAGCCTTAATTTACGTGTGAGTAGCGCCTGCATTATTGAGAGGACAAGCTACGGCCTCACGGTTATAGCAGAGGTAAATCTTGACCTTGAGATTAGAATCGGCTACGACAGCCGGTATGACGGCGTTACGGTGAGCAAGATGCTGACTCACATGCAGGAGTTGTTGAGCGGGATAGCAGCAGACGGGAACAAGAGGGTGGGGGAGATGAAGATGCTGAGCGAGTGGGAGCGACATCAGATAGAGGTGGAGTGGAATGACACGGCCGCCGACCATCCTGCCTACAACAGCGTCAAAGATATGTTCGAGCAGGAGGCGAGGAGAAGGCCGGATGCAGTGGCAGTGGAGATGAGAGGCGAGCAGGTGAGCTATGGAGAGTTGAACAGGAGGGCGAACCGGCTAGGGAGATACCTGAGAAGCAAGGGAGTGGGAGTGGAGAGCAAGGTGGGGATATGCGTGGACAGGAGCATAGAGATGGTCGTAGCGGTGATGGGAGTGCTAAAGGCAGGAGGAGCCTACGTGCCGATGGACCCAGGCTATCCGCAGGAGAGGCTAATCTACATGCTCAAAGACAGTCAAATCGGGATTCTCCTGACGCAGAGGGAAATAGTTGAGACCATAGGAGCAGAATCAATTGAGATTATACTGTTGGATGCAGACTCGCCTCTGATAATCAGGTGCAGCGATGAGAATTTCGAAAGCGAAGTGACGCCTGATAACCTGGCTTTCATTCTCTACACGTCTGGATCAACAGGCAGGCCCAAAGGAGTTATGAACACTCATCGTGGAATATTCAACAGGCAGATTTGGATGCAGGAAACCTACCCGTTGATTGAAACCGATAAGGTTTTACAACTGGCTTCATTCAGCTTTGACTTTTCGGTCTGGGAAATTCTAGCGCCATTATCATATGGGGCCTGCGTCATATTGCCTCGCCCGGAAGGGCAGCGAGACAGTGGATATCTTATCGATCTGATAATAGATCGAGGAGTCACTATTGTTCATTTTATACCTTCGATGCTGGAAGCGTTCCTAGATGAAGAGGATGTGAAAAAATGTAAGAGCTTAAGACGAGTTTTTTCCGGCGGGGAGGCGCTATCGTTTAACTTGCAAAGGCGTATAACCAGCTTATTGAAGGCCGGTTTCCACAATCAGTATGGGCCTACTGAAGCATCAATAGATGTAACATATTGGGATTGCGAGCATGATGAGAAAGAAGAGGTTGTTTCAATTGGACGTCCGAACGCAAACAATCGAGTGTATGTGCTGGATTCGCGTTTTCGCCCTGCGGCTATTGGAATCTCGGGAGAGTTGTATATAGGAGGAGTCGCAGTAGTCAGAGGGTATTTGAATCAACCAGGAATGACGGCCGAGAGGTTCTTGCCGGACCCGTACAGCGCAGAGGCGGGGGCGAGGATGTACCGTACAGGCGATCTTGCCAAGTACCTGTCAGACGGCAGGCTTCAGTACCTTGGAAGGGCGGATAATCAGGTGAAGCTGAGAGGGTATCGAATAGAGATGGGGGAGATAGAAGCAGTCATCGAGCAGCACGAGCGAGTTAAGAAGAGTGTGGTGATGGCGAGGGAGGAAGAGGGAGCAGGGAAGCGGCTGGTGTGTTACTACACGAGCGAAGGAGAGGTAAGCAGAGAGGAATTGAGGGAGCACCTGGGGAGGAAGTTGCCGGAGTATATGGTGCCGGGGATGTTTATCGAGATGGAGCAGATGCCGCTTACGGCAAACGGGAAGGTGGATTTGCGCGCCTTACCTTCGGCTGAGCAGATAAGCAACGAGGTCGAAGATCCTTATGAACAACCTTGCAATGCAATAGAAGAAATAATAGCGGGCATCTGGTCTGAAGTCTTGCGGGTTAGTAAAGTAGGCGTCAATGATAACTTCTTTAAACTGGGGGGGCATTCGATTCTGGCCACTCAAATAATCTCCCGGGTGCGAAAAGCTTTACGCAAAGATATAGAGCTGCGGAGCCTGTTTGAGACGCCGACCGTGAGAGGAATAGCCAGGCGCATACAAGAATTGATGCAGGGCAGTACTGATCATCAGCCCCCTCAAATTGAGCCGGCAACGCGCAACTCGATCTTACCTCTTTCATTTGCCCAGCAGCGGCTCTGGCTATTGCATCAGATAGAGCCGGACATCTTCGCTTTTAATATCCCGCAGGCCATTCGCCTGAAGGGGGACCTGAACGTCGTTGTGCTCGGCCAGGCACTGAGCGAAATTGTGAGACGGCATGAAGTCCTGCGCACGACGTTTGCTGTTGAGCAGGGGCAGCCAGCACAGGTAATACATCCGCACAAGCCAGTTTGCCTGCCCGTGATTGACATCAGCAAATGGTCTGAGGCAAAGGGCCAAGGGGAGCTTGAGCGGCTTATGATAGAGGACCAGCTAAAGCCTTTTGATTTAGTTCAAGGCCCATTGCTGAGACTTCATCTGGTTAAATTGTCTGACGACGATCATGTGCTGCTCATCACAATGCACCACATTGTAAGTGATGGGTGGTCAGTCGCCATTTTCAACCGTGAGCTTTCAACAATCTACCCTGCGTTGCTCGATGGTCACTCCCCCCAGCTCCCGGAATTGCGGACACAATATGCAGACTACGCAGTCTGGCAGAGGAACTGGCTGCAAGGAGAAGTGCTTGAACGACAGTTGAGCTACTGGAAGAAACAACTGGCAGAGACTCCCCCGGCGGCCCAACTGCCGACCGATTGCTCACGCCCGACGGCGCAAACATACTGTGGGGCGAGGAAATCCCTGACTCTGTCGAAGGAATTATCCGGCATGCTCAAAGCCCTGAGTCGGCGCGAAGGTGTGACTTTATTCATGCTTTTGCTGGCAGCCTTCGATGTAGTCATACACTACCTCACAGGCCAGGATGACATAGTCATAGGCACTAACGTTGCCAACCGTAATCGTATCGAAGTCGAAGGACTGATCGGCTTCTTCGTCAACCAGTTGCCGCTGCGCACGCAAATGTCGGGCAATCCCGGCTTCCGCGAATTGATGAGCCGGACCCGCGACGTAGCGTTGGGAGCATATGATCATCAGGATTTGCCAATAGAGAAACTAATAGATGAGTTGCGCGTCAAGCGTGATATGAGTCGCACACCGCTGTTTCAGATTCTCATCATGACTCAGAATGTTCCTAGGAGCGCTTTGACGCTGCCCGGATTAACCTTGAGCTATGTTCAGTCTTACCTGGAGACCGCGAAATTTGATCTGCTGCTCGAAATAACTGATACAGGCGAAGAGCTGATCTCTTCAATCGAGTACATGCAAGACCTCTTCTACCCCACGACGATAGCCAGAGTTCTTGAGCAATTCGAGAGAGTCTTGGGGGCCGTTATCGAGGAGCCTAACATCAAATTGGACGCATTGACGGGCCTGCTTGCTGAAGCGGATCGCAATCGAGAGTTCAGGCAGGCAATGCAGATCAAAGACGATTTTCGCGACAAGTTGCGCGCTGCCAAGCGCTGAATTATTAGAAGCCATCTCATCAATGGCTGCAAAGATTCTGTTCAGCCTCGTGGGAATCAACAGCCTGCGAGACGGCCTTTCTAGCCAGCATTAACAAAACAACTATTCTAAAGCGAATTTCAAATGAGTGTAAGGAAATGAAAGAAGATTCACCGCAGAGACACAGAGAACACAGAGCGGGCGCAGAGAAAACCAACATCTGCTCTGCGCCCGCTCTGTGTTCTCTGTGTCTGCGGCGGTGAGATGTCTCTCTTATCCCGTACATTCAATTGAAAACCGCTCTAAAGCCTTCTGGAGTGATGAAAGTGGTGACTCAAGTTAAAGGATTTTCACTTTCGGCACAGCAAAAACATCTATGGGAATTACAGCACGCCGACCAAAGCAAAACTTATCGCGCTCGGTGTGCAATTGAGATCGAAGGATGCCTGGATAAGGCTTTACTGAAGGTTGCGTTGGAAAAGACCGTTCAGCGTCATGAGATACTCCGTACAACCATTCATGACTCAGCCGAAGCGGACTCTCCGCTTCAGGTAATAACCGACGACGCTGAACTAAGCCACTGTGAGATAGATCTGAGTTGATACACACGCGAGGAGCAGACCGCCAGAATAGGAGTGTTGATCAGACAGGGCGGCATTAGCGCCGTGGATAACGACAGATCGTTTACCACCGGTATCATTAAACTATCCCCATCCGGAAATGTGCTGATCTTTGACCTGCCCGCTTTGTGTATGGATGCGGCAGGGCTTAACAACCTTGCGCAAGAGATTGCTTCCTGTTATCTGGCGTGCTCAAGAGGGCAAGAAATCACTGATCAGCCATTACAGTATGTTGACGTGGCGAAGTTGCTCAATGAGATGCTCGAATCGGAGAATTCAAGGACAGGCAAGCGGTTCTGGAGCAGCCACAAAATATCCGACCCTCTTCAGTTCAGACTGCCATTCGAATTGCGGCAGTCCGGCAATATGCGATTCGAGCCGCATAGTTACTCGCGAAGAATTGATCCCGGAATAGAGGCTAAGATCAACGCCTCAGCTCAAAGCCATAACTCAACAGTCTTTGCTTTCCTATTGGCTTGTTGGCAAATCCTGTTATGGCGCATGACCTTGATGTCTGACAACACGATAGGAGTTGTGTTGAATGATCGCGGATATGAAGAGTTGAAAAACTTGCCGGGATTATTCGCGAGCTATCTACCAATCCATTCCCACCTTGAGCATCATTTGAAATTCAGTGAAGTTCTCACCAAAGTCAACGAGACAATACTCGATGCCTGGAAATGGCAAGAATGTTTTAGCTGGGAAGAGATGATCGGACCGGGCGCAGGTTTCTCGTACCCTCCATTCCACTCGGCATTATTTGATTATTGGGAACAGCCCGCGAGCCATCACGCGAATGGAATATCATTTACGATAGTGGATCAGTACACCTGTCACGACCGATTCAAGTTAAAACTCTCGGTTCGCCGTATACACGATTCATTGACGGTTGAATTCTCTTATGACTCCAATCTCTTTTTAAGATCAGACATCCAACGCTTAACTGAACAATTCCAAGAACTGCTGGAGGGGGCCACATCTCATACCGGGAACCAGATCAGTCAGATCGAAATGCTCAGCCCAGCCGAACGACACCTGTTGCTTGTTGAACTCAACGATACCGATGCTCCTTATCCTAAAGGCATGTGTTTTATTGATCTGTTTGAGGAGCAGGTGAAATCCTCACCTGACAATATCGCTTTGGTTTTTGAGGATTCATTCGTGAGCTATGGAGAGTTGAACAGGAGGGCGAACCGGCTAGGGAGATACCTGAGAAGCAAGGGAGTGGGAGTGGAGAGCAAGGTAGGGATATGTGTGGACAGGAGCATAGAGATGGTCGTGGCGGTGATGGGAGTGCTAAAGGCAGGAGGAGCCTACGTGCCGATGGAGCCAGGCTATCCGCAGGAGAGGCTAACCTACATGAGGGAGGAGGCGGAGGCGGAGGTGGTGGTGACGCAGAGGAAGTACGAGGAGAAGTTTGAGGGGAGGGGTGTGGAGGTGATCAAGGTGGACGAGTGTAGGGAGCAGATAGAGGCAATGAGTTGTAGGGAGATGGGAGTGGAAGTGGATGAAGCGAACCTGGCATATGTGATATACACGTCGGGCTCAACGGGCAAGCCCAAGGGGGTGATGATCGAGCAGCGGGGGCTGGTCAACTACCTGATCTGGGCCGGGCGAGCATACCAGAGCGAAGGAGGAAGAGGAACGCTGGTGCATACGCCGGTAGGGTTTGATCTGACGGTGACAAGCCTGCTGCTGCCGCTGGTGAAGGGCGAGAGGGTGGAGATGGTAAGCGAGCAGGGAGGGATAGAGGAGTTGGCCGAGAGGCTGACGAAGGGGGGCGGCTACTGGCTGCTGAAGATGACGCCGGCGCACGTGGAGGCAGTGACGAGGCTGATAGGGGAGCAGAAGGTGGAGCGAGCAGCGGAAGTGATAGTGATAGGAGGAGAGGCGCTGAGCTACGAGCAGATAAAGAGGTGGCGAGGAGTGGAGAGCGAGAGCAAGGGGAGGGTGATAAACGAGTACGGGCCGAGCGAGACGGTGGTCGGGTGCATAGTCAACGAGGTAGGAGAGGAGGAAGGAGAGGGAGGAGTGGCGATAGGAAGGCCGATAAGCAATGCGAGGGTGTACGTGATGAGTGAGAGTAAGAGAGTGGAGAGTATAGGAGTGGAAGGGGAGATATACATAGGAGGAGCAGGAGTAGGGAGAGGATACCAGAAGCAGGCAGAGGAAACGGCCGAGAGGTACGTGCCGGACCGGTACAGCGAGCGAGCAGGAGCGAGGATGTATCGAACAGGGGACGTTGGGAAGTATCAGTCAGACGGAAAGGTAGAGTACATAGGGAGGGCGGATAATCAGGTAAAGGTGAGAGGGTATCGAATAGAGCTAGGGGAGATAGAGGCAGTGCTGAGTCAGCACAAGCAGGTGAGGAGTTGTGTGGTAGTAGCAAGGCAAGAGCGAGAAGCAGAGAAGCGGCTGGTGTGTTACTACACGAGCGAAGGAGAGGTGAGGCGGGAGGAGTTGAGGGAGCACCTGGGGAGGAAGTTGCCGGAGTATATGGTGCCGGGGATGTTTATCGAGATGGAGCAGATGCCGCTTACGACAAACGGGAAGGTGGATTTGCGCGCCTTACCTTCGGCTGATAAACATCGCGCTACACCGGACGCTTCATCCCACCTGCCTGTCACGCCCGTCGAACGGACGCTGGCGAGGATCTGGCAGGAGGTGCTGCGAGTCGAGCAGGTCGGGGTTGACGACAACTTCTTCGAGTTGGGAGGCGACTCGATATTCGGCATACAGGTGGTCGCTCGCGCCAGGCAGGCCGGGCTCAAGCTGGCCCCCAAGCACCTGTTCCAGCACCAGAGCATCTCGGAACTCGCGAGGGTCGCGACGGTCTGCTCGGCGACAGCCCGGGATGAGGAGAGCGAAGGAGGGGAGGTGGCGCTGACGCCGATACAGCACTGGTTCTTCGAGCTAGGGCTAAAGGATGTCAACCACTTCAACCAGGCGATGATCTTCGAGAGCCAGGAGCGAGTAGATAGGCGAGCGCTAGAGGAAGCGGTCGAGGGTGTGATTAGCCACCACGAGGCGCTCAGACACAGTTTTCGGCAGGAAGGGGGGCGATGGCGTCAGAGGAGCAGCGGGAGTCAGAGGGTGGATGAGGAGGGGCCGATAGGAAGGGAGGTGGTCGAGGAGGTAGACATAAGAGAGATGAGCGGACAAGAGGAAGAGCGAGAGATGGACCGAGCGCACAAGGGGCTGGATATAAGCGAAGGGCGAATGATGAAGGTGCTGGTGATGAGGGGAAGAGAGAGCGACAGGGTGCTGATAGTGATACACCACCTGGCGATAGACGTAGTGAGTTGGGCGATAGTGCTGGAGGACCTGAGGAGAGGGTACGAGCAGGCGAGGAGAGGAGAGGAGGTGAGGATAGGAGAGCGAAGTGGGAGCTACAAGCAGTGGGCGGAGGAGTTGGAGAGGTATGCAAAGAGCGATGAGGTATTGAGAGAGGTGGAGTACTGGACAGGAGAGAGCAAGAGGGTGAGAGAGGAGATGAGGGTAGACAGGGAAGGAGAGAACGAGGAGAGGAGCAGCGAGGTGGAGGAGGTGGAGGTGAGCGAGGAGGTGAGTGAGAGGTTGATGAAGGAGGTGAGTCGAGCGTATCGAGTGAGGATGAACGAGGTAGTGTTGGGAGCAGTGGTAGAGGGAGTGGGAAGGTGGAGCGGAATGAGGAAGGTGAAGATAGAAGTAGAGGGACACGGAAGGGAGGAGGTAGGAGAAATAGATGTGAGCAGGACGGTGGGATGGTTCACGGTGATAGCGCCTATAGTAGTGGAGAGAGGGAGAGAAGTGGAGGAGACGTTGAGGAGAGTGAAGGAGGAGGTGAGGGGGATGGAGAAAGGAGGGATAGGGTACGGGCTATTGAGGTATATGAGAGGAGATGAGGAGGTGAGCGAGAGGATAAGGGAGATGGGAGAGGGGGAGATAATCTACAACTATCTTGGGAGAGTCGAGGAGGTGGTAGGAGAGGAAGGAGGAATGAAAGTGAGAGGAGGAGGAGGCAGGAGCAGAGGAGAAGGGAAGAGGAGGTATAAGCTGGAGGTGACGGGGTATGTGGAAGGAGGGAAGGTGAAGGTGGAGATAGGGTACAGCGGAGGGAAGTACGAGCGAGAGAGCATAAGGGAGATAAAGAAGGGAATAGGAGAGGCGATGGAGGAGATGGTAGAGAGAAGCAGTCGAGCAAAGGGAGAGGAGTTCTCCCCAGCCGATTTCCCCCTCGTCAGATTAGATAATGAGAAAATGATAAAGATAGCTAAGATGATTAATAGCATTGATGATTAATAAGATTGGTTCAAAAGAATAGTAAGCCAAACCCATTCTCTGCCCGCAAATTCCTACCGATCATAAAACGTTCCTGAAAGGAATTCTTTAAGCCATGAAGAATGTTGAAGATATCTATCCGCTGACGGCGTTGCAGAAGGGGCTGCTGTTCCACTCAATCTCCTCGCCTCACTCCGGCCTTTACTTCGAGCAGAGCTGCCTCTCGCTCACTGGCCATCTCGACCTCGATGCCTTCGCCCGCTGCTGGCAGCAAGTCCTCGACCGCCATCCCGCACTGCGCACTGCCTTCCTCTGGGAAGATCTCGATGAGCCCCTCCAGGTCGTGCGTGCCCAGGTCGAGTTCGACCTCCGGCTGCTGGACTGGACCTCGCTTCCCGCCCCTGATCGCCGCCCCTGTCTGGATTCTCTCCTCCAACAGGATCGCCAGGAGGGCTTTCGACTCGACCACGCCCCGCTGCTGCGCGTCACCTTGGTGGCGCTTGCCGACGACGCCCACCACCTGATCTGGAGCCATCACCACCTGCTGCTCGACGGGTGGTCTAACGCCGTTGTGCTCGACGAGGTCTTCACGCTTTACGAGGGCTACCGCGCGGGCCGGCAGGTGCGGCTGGAGCCCGTGCGCCCATACCGAGACTACATGGCGTGGCTAGGCAAGCAGGACCAATCGAAGGCCGAGCAGTACTGGAGGCGAACGCTAAAGGGTGTCAAGCGAGCCACAGCGTTGGTGGGCGAGAAGGCGAGGCACAGCGATAAGGGAGAGGATAAGGGATGTGGAGAGGTGAGATGGGCAGTCAGCAAGGAGGTGAGCCAGGGGCTGAGCAGGGAGGCGAGGAAGCAGAAGGTGACGCTCAACACAATGCTGCAGTGTGTGTGGGCGATAATAATGAGCCGGTACAGCGGGCAGCGGGAGGTGGTCTTCGGGGCGGTGGTGTCAGGCAGGCCGGCGGAGATGGCAGGAGTCGAGAGGATGGTGGGGCTGATGATAAACACGCTGCCGGTGAGGGTGAGGGTGAACGAAGAGGAGGAAGTGAGAGAGATGATGAGGCGAGTGCAGGAGGAGCAGGCCGAGCAGAGGGAGTATGAATACAGCGGGCTGATGGAGGTGAGCCAGTGGAGCGAGATGGAGGTAGGCGAGGCGATGTTCGACACGTTGCTGGTGTACGAGAACTACCCGGAGGTGAGAGGGAGAGGAGTAGAGGGAGGTGGAAGAGGGAAGCTGGAGGTGAGAGGAGAGAGCGTGTACGAGAGGACGAACTACGGGCTGACGGTGATAGCAGGAGGAAGGGAAGAGATGGAGGTGAGGATGAGCTATGACAGGAGGAAGTACGAGGAGTGGGAGGTGGAGAGGATAGTGAGGCAGATGGAGGAGGTGATGAGAGGGATATGGGAAGGGGTGGAGAAGAGAGTAAGAGAGGTAGGGATGGTGAGCGAGAGGGAGCGACATCAGATAGAGGTGGAGTGGAATGACACGGCGAGGGAGTACGAGAGGAGGAGAAGTGTAAAGGAAATGTTCGAGGAGGAGGCGAGGAGAAGGCCGGATGCAGTGGCAGTGGAGATGAGAGGGGAGCAGGTGAGCTATGGAGAGTTGAACAGGAGGGCGAACCGGCTAGGGAGATACCTGAGGAGGAAGGGAGTGGGAGTGGAGAGCAAGGTAGGGATATGTGTGGACAGGAGCATAGAGATGGTCGTAGCGGTGATGGGAGTGCTAAAGGCAGGAGGAGCCTACGTGCCGATGGAGCCAGGCTATCCGCAGGAGAGGCTAACCTACATGAGGGAGGAGGCGGAGGCGGAGGTGGTGGTGACGCAGAGGAAGTACGAGGAGAAGTTTGAGGGGAGGGGTGTGGAGGTGATCAAGGTGGACGAGTGTAGGGAGCAGATAGAGGCAATGAGTTGTAGGGAGATGGGAGTGGAAGTGGATGAAGCGAACCTGGCATATGTGATATACACGTCGGGCTCAACGGGCAAGCCTAAGGGTGTAGAGGTTTCGCATCAGAATATATTGAGACTGGTAAGGCAAAACTATTATGCAAACTTTGGGGCGGATGAAGTGTTTTTGCAATTTGCACCGCTCTCGTTCGATGCTTCAACTTTCGAGATTTGGGGGTGCTTGCTGAACGGCGGAAAGCTGGTTGTTGCTAGCCACCACATGCATTCCTTGGAAGAATTAGGTGAACTGATTGTGAACCATCAGGTAAATACACTGTGGTTGACTGCTAGCTTGTTCCACCTGATGGTAGATCAGCGCCTGGGGAATTTGGAATCCGTAGGCCAATTACTTGCGGGAGGCGAAGCGCTATCCGCAAGGCACGTGCAGGAATTTCTCAAAAAGAATACGAATACGAAACTCATCAACGGATATGGTCCGACTGAAGGCACTACCTTTACCTGTTGTTATTCCTTCGGTCAATCCGATTGCGACAATAATGATATACCCATTGGAAGTCCTATCGCCAATACAAGAGTCTATGCAGTTGATAAAGAATTACGCCTTGTTCCTATAGGTATTTCTGGGGAGTTGTATATTTCGGGAGAAGGATTGGCACGTGGTTATCTCGACCAAGCCGACCTGACGGCAGAACGGTTTCTTCCGGATCCATATAGTGAGCAGGCAGGAGCGAGGATGTACCGAACGGGAGACGTGGTCAGGTACATAGGTAATGGGAATATAGAGTATCTAGGCAGAGTAGATAATCAGGTAAAGATCAGAGGATATCGAATAGAGCCAGACGAGGTGGAGGCAGTCCTCAGCCAGTGCAGGCAGGTGACCAGTTGTGCGGTCATCGTCAGCAGCGACGAGAATGGCGAGAAGAGATTGCTGGCATACTACACGGCGCGGGAGGAGCTTGAGGTGAGCGAGGTGAGAGACTACCTCAAGAGCAAGCTGCCGGAATATATGATACCAGCAGCGATAGAGAAGCTAGAGCAGATGCCGCTGACGGTAAACGGGAAGATAGACCGGGCAGGGCTGCCGAGAGCGGAAGAAGGAGGAGGGCGATCAGGGAGCGGGCAGGTGGCTGCGGTGACTCCCACACAGGAGATTGTTAAGGGCGTTTGGGAAGAAGTATTGAGCAGAAGGGGAATCAGCCTGACGGATAACTTCTTCGAGCAGGGCGGCCACTCGCTGCTTGCAACCCGCGTCATCTCCAGGATACGCAAACTCTTCCAGGTGGAGATACCTCTCAGGAGCCTGTTCGAGCGGCCGACCGTGGCCGAACTCTCGCGTGAAGTAGACGAGGCGCTCAGAGCCAGCACCGGCATACGAGTGCCGGCCATAAAAGCGGCAGGCCGACAGCGCGAGTTGCCGCTGTCCTTCGCCCAGCAGCGGCTGTGGTTCCTGAGCCAGTTGGAGGGCGAGACGGCTGCCTACAACATACCGCTGATGCTGAGGCTGAGAGGGAAGTTGAACGAGCAGGGGCTGAGACGCAGCCTCAGCCGCATCCTCAGGCGGCACGAGGTGCTGAGGATGAGAGTCGAGGAGGTAGACGGGCGGCCGCTGCAGATCATAGAAGAGATCGAGCAGATCGAGCTAGGGATTACTGACCTGAGGGAGGAGGAGGAAGCCGACAGGGAGCGCGAGGCGAGTGCGATAGCGGAGCGGGAGGTGAAGAGGGGATTCGATTTAAGCCGAGGAGGGCTGATAAGAGGGATGGTGATAAGGATGGGAGAGGAGGATCAGATACTGCTGTTGAACATGCATCACATAGTGTCAGACGGGTGGTCGATGGGGATACTGGTCAGAGAGTTGAAGGAGATGTACAGGGGAGAGGTGAGGGGAGAGGAGGTGAAGCTGGAGGAGATGGAGATACAGTACGGGGACTACGCGGTATGGCAGAGGGAGTGGTTGAGAGGAGAGGTGTTAGAGGAGCAGATGAGGTACTGGAAGGAGCGGCTGAGAGGAGTGAAGCCGGTGCTGATGATGGGGACAGATCGGAGGAGGCCAGCCGAGCAGAGCTACCGAGGAAGGATGGAGTGGTTCGAGGTGAGCGAGGAGGTGAGCGAGAGGGTGAAGGAGATGAGTCGAAGCGAAGGGGCGACGATGTTTATGACGTTGTTGGCGGCATTCGATGTGCTATTGATGAGGTATAGCGGCCAGCTCGATATACTCGTCGCAACGCCTGTAGCAAATCGCACACACCCTGAGATGGAAGAACTGATAGGCTTTTTTGTAAACACGCTGGTGATAAGGGCAGACCTAAGAGGGGAGCCGAGCTTCAGGGAGTTGATGGGAAGGGTAAGGGAGGCGTGCGTAGGAGCGTATGCGCACCAGGATCTGCCGTTCGAGAAGCTGGTCGAGGAGTTGCAACCGGAGCGAGGGTTGAGCCACAACCCGGTGTTTCAGGTGATGTTCACGTATGAGAGCAGCAGAGAGGAGGAGGTAGAGCTGGAAGGGCTTGAGGTGGTTGGCTTGGGAATAGACACTAATATTACAGAGTTGGACTTGATGCTAGCGCTGGAGGAGGGCGAGGGAGGGAGGTTGAAAGGGTCAATTGAATACAGCACTGACTTGTTTGATGCTACTACGATCAAGCGAATGCATCAGAACTTTCATGCGTTACTCGAATCAATAGTCTCTAATCCCGACCAGAAGATCAGCGAGCTACAAATCCTTACACAAGCAGAGCAGCGCCAGTTGCTAGTGGAGTGGAACGGGACCAGCAAAGATTACGGGCAGGATGTTTGCTTACAAAAGGTATTCGAAGCCCAGGCGGCGCAAACGCCCAATTCGATAGCCGTAGCATGTGAGCAAGAGCAGGTGAGCTATGAGGAATTGAATAAGCGAGCCAATCAGTTGGCTAACTATCTATTGCGCCTGGGAGTTGGGCCGGAGGTAAGGGTCGGGATATGTGTGGAACGCTCGATAGAGATGATAGTGGGGATGCTGGGGATACTAAAGGCAGGGGGCGCATACGTCCCTCTTGATCGGACGTATCCGAAGGATCGCCTACGGTACATGCTTGAAAGCTCACGGGCGGCAGTGCTGTTGACACAGGAGCACTTGCTGAGCCTGCTCCCAGAAGAGAGATGTCAGACGCTGTGCATAGATAGTGATTGGAAAAAGATTGCTTCTGAAAAGGATGCTAACCCGACAGTGGCCGTCACTCCGGATAACATCGCCTATCTAATTTACACATCAGGCTCAACCGGAGAGCCAAGAGGCGTAATGATAGAACACAGGTCTTTAGTCAATTATATAAAGACCGCTGCCGAGCTGTTTAAGATCAAGCAAGATGATCGCGTCTTGCAGTTTGCCAATATATGTTTCGATATGAGTGCCGAAGAGATATATCCACCGCTTGCGCGCGGGGCTACTTTGGTGCTGCGCAACGACGCGATGCTGGCGTCCGTATCCTTGTTTCTCAAAAAGTGTCGGGACTGGGAGATAACCGTGCTCGACCTGCCCACCGCATACTGGCATGAAGTTACTGCTAATCTAAGTGAGGACGAAGAGTTTCCGCCCTCTATTCGCCTGGTCCTGTTCGGAGGAGAGAAAGCACTCCGCGAACGACTGCTGGCCTGGCAAAAGTACGTGACCAGACCCGTACAGTTATTAAATGGCTATGGCCCGACAGAGGCCACAATCGTGGCAACGTTTGGCGAGCCGGATTTGTTATCGAGTACAGACCTGACGACGGAAGTAACCATTGGCCAGGCTATCAGCAACACAGAGGTGTACGTATTAGACAAATACCATCATCTGGTTCCCGTAATAGTGCCGGGCGAAATCTACATAGCCGGTGCGGGAGTGGCTCGCGGTTACCTTGACCGACCGGATTTGACAGCCGAGAAATTCATACCTAATCCGTTCGCCGGCAAAGCAGGAGCGAGGATGTACCGAACGGGAAACCGGGGCCGCTACTTGCCGGATGGAGTTTTGGAATACCTGGGCAGAATAGATAATCAGGTAAAGATCAGAGGATATCGAATAGAGCCAGACGAGGTGGAGGCAGTCCTCAGCCAGTGCAGGCAGGTGACCAGTTGTGCGGTCATCGTCAGCAGCGACGAGAATGGCGAGAAGAGATTGCTGGCATACTACACGGCGCGGGAGGAGCTTGAGGTGAGCGAGGTGAGAGACTACCTCAAGAGCAAGCTGCCGGAATATATGATACCAGCAGCGATAGAGAAGCTAGAGCAGATGCCGCTGACGGTAAACGGGAAGATAGACCGGGCAGGGCTGCCGAGAGCGGAAGAAGGAGGAGGGCGATCAGGGAGCGGGCAGGTGGCTGCGGTGACTCCCACACAGGAGATTGTTAAAGGCGTTTGGGGAGCTTATCTCGCAGCCTGGCGATCACAGTCAACAACCGTTGAAGAGATGATTACGGCCATTTGGGAAGAAGTATTGAGCAGAAGGGGAATCAGCCTGACGGATAACTTCTTCGAACAGGGCGGCCACTCGCTGCTTGCGACTCGCGTCATCTCCAGGATACGCAAACTCTTCCAGGTGGAGATACCTCTCAGGAGCCTGTTCGAGCGGCCGACCGTGGCCGAACTCTCGCGTGAAGTAGACGAGGCGCTCAGAGCCAGCACCGGCATACGAGTGCCGGCCATAAAAGCGGCAGGCCGACAGCGCGAGTTGCCGCTGTCCTTCGCCCAGCAGCGGCTGTGGTTCCTGAGCCAGTTGGAGGGCGAGACGGCTGCCTACAACATACCGCTGATGCTGAGGCTGAGAGGGAAGTTGAACGAGCAGGGGCTGAGACGCAGCCTCAGCCGCATCCTCAGGCGGCACGAGGTGCTGAGGATGAGAGTCGAGGAGGTAGACGGGCGGCCGCTGCAGATCATAGAAGAGATCGAGCAGATCGAGCTAGGGATTATTGACCTGAGGGAGGAGGAGGAAGCCGACAGGGAGCGCGAGGCGAGTGCGATAGCGGAGCGGGAGGTGAAGAGGGGATTCGATTTAAGCCGAGGAGGGCTGATAAGAGGGATGGTGATAAGGATGGGAGAGGAGGATCAGATACTGCTGTTGAACATGCATCACATAGTGTCAGACGGGTGGTCGATGGGGATACTGGTCAGAGAGTTGAAGGAGATGTACAGGGGAGAGGTGAGGGGAGAGGAGGTGAAGCTGGAGGAGATGGAGATACAGTACGGGGACTACGCGGTATGGCAGAGGGAGTGGTTGAGAGGAGAGGTGTTAGAGGAGCAGATGAGGTACTGGAAGGAGCGGCTGAGAGGAGTGAAGCCGGTGCTGATGATGGGGACAGATCGGAGGAGGCCAGCCGAGCAGAGCTACCGAGGAAGGATGGAGTGGTTCGAGGTGAGCGAGGAGGTGAGCGAGAGGGTGAAGGAGATGAGTCGAAGCGAAGGGGCGACGATGTTTATGACGTTGTTGGCGGCATTCGATGTGCTATTGATGAGGTATAGCGGCCAGCTCGATATACTCGTCGGTACCTCAGTTGCCAACAGGAGCAGGTCAGAGTTAGAAGGGCTGATAGGCTTCTTCGTCAACCCCTTAGTAATAAGGGCAGACCTAAGAGGGGAGCCGAGCTTCAGGGAGTTGATGGGAAGGGTAAGGGAGGCGTGCGTAGGAGCGTATGCGCACCAGGATCTGCCGTTCGAGAAGCTGGTCGAGGAGTTGCAACCGGAGCGAGGGTTGAGTCACAACCCGGTGTTTCAGGTGATGTTCACGTATGAGAGCAGCAGAGAGGAGGAGGTAGAGCTGGAAGGACTTGAGGTGGTTGGCTTGGAAATGGAAACCAATATTGCAAAATTCGACCTGATGCTAGCGCTGGAGGAGGGCGAGGGGGGGAGGTTGAAAGGGTCAATTGAATACAGCACTGACTTGTTTGATGCTACTACGATCAAGCGAATGGTAAAGCAATACAAAGGGCTTCTGGAAGAGATAGCACAGGACGTAGAGAAGAGTATAAATGAGATAGAGATACTGAGCGAGTGGGAGCGACATCAGATAGAGGTGGAGTGGAATGACACGGCCGCCGACCATCCTGCCTACAACAGCGTCAAAGATATGTTCGAGCGGGAGGCGAGGAGAAGGCCGGATGCAGTGGCAGTGGAGATGAGAGGGGAGCAGGTGAGCTATGGAGAGTTGAACAGGAGGGCGAACCGGCTAGGGAGATACCTGAGAAGCAAGGGAGTGGGAGTGGAGAGCAAGGTAGGGATATGTGTGGACAGGAGCATAGAGATGGTCGTGGCGGTGATGGGAGTGCTAAAGGCAGGAGGAGCCTACGTGCCGATGGAGCCAGGCTATCCGCAGGAGAGGCTAACCTACATGAGGGAGGAGGCGGAGGCGGAGGTGGTGGTGACGCAGGGGAAGTACGAGGAGAAGTTTGAGGGGAGGGGTGTGGAGGTGATCAAGGTGGATGAGTGTAGGGAGCAGATGGAGGCAATGAGTTGTAGGGAGATGGGAGTGGAAGTGGATGAAGCGAACCTGGCATATGTGATATACACGTCGGGCTCAACGGGCAAGCCCAAGGGGGTGATGATCGAGCAGCGAGGGCTGGTCAACTACCTGATCTGGGCCGGGCGAGCATACCAGAGCGAAGGAGGAAGAGGAACGCTGGTGCATACGCCGGTAGGGTTCGATCTGACGGTGACAAGCCTGCTGCTGCCGCTGGTGAAGGGCGAGAGGGTGGAGATGGTAAGCGAGCAGGGAGGGATAGAGGAGTTGGCTGAGAGGCTGACGAAGGGGGGCGGCTACTGGCTGCTGAAGATGACGCCGGCGCACGTGGAGGCAGTGACGAGGCTGATAGGGGAGCAGAAGGTGGAGCGAGCAGCGGAAGTGATAGTGATAGGAGGAGAGGCGCTGAGCTACGAGCAGATAAAGAGGTGGCGAGGAGTGGAGAGCGAGAGCAAGGGGAGGGTGATAAACGAGTACGGGCCGAGCGAGACGGTGGTCGGGTGCATAGTCAACGAGGTAGGAGAGGAGGAAGGAGAGGGAGGAGTGGCGATAGGAAGGCCGATAAGCAATGCGAGGGTGTACGTGATGAGTGAGAGTAAGAGAGTGGAGAGTATAGGAGTGGAAGGGGAGATATACATAGGAGGAGCAGGAGTAGGGAGAGGATACCAGAAGCAGGCAGAGGAAACGGCCGAGAGGTACGTGCCGGACCGGTACAGCGAGCGAGCAGGAGCGAGGATGTATCGAACAGGGGACGTTGGGAGGTATCAGTCAGACGGAAAGGTAGAGTACATAGGGAGGGCGGATAATCAGGTGAAGGTGAGAGGGTATCGAATAGAGCTAGGGGAGATAGAGGCAGTGCTGAGCCAGCACAAGCAGGTGAGGAGTTGTGTGGTAGTAGCAAGGCAAGAGCGAGAAGCAGAGAAGCGGCTGGTGTGTTACTACACGAGCGAAGGAGAGGTAAGCAGAGAGGAATTGAGGGAGCACCTGGGGAGGAAGTTGCCGGAGTATATGGTGCCGGGGATGTTTATCGAGATGGAGCAGATGCCGCTTACGACAAACGGGAAGGTGGATTTGCGCGCCTTACCTTCGGCTGATAAACATCGCGCTACACCGGACGCTTCATCCCACCTGCCTGTCACGCCCGTCGAACGAACGCTGGCGAGGATCTGGCAGGAGGTGCTGCGAGTCGAGCAGGTCGGGGTTGACGACAACTTCTTCGAGTTGGGAGGCGACTCGATATTCGGCATACAGGTGGTCGCTCGCGCCAGGCAGGCCGGGCTCAAGCTGGCCCCCAAGCACCTGTTCCAGCACCAGAGCATCTCGGAACTCGCGAGGGTCGCGACGGTCTGCTCGGCGACAGCCCGGGATGAGGAGAGCGAAGGAGGGGAGGTGGCGCTGACGCCGATACAGCACTGGTTCTTCGAGCTAGGGCTAAAGGATGTCAACCACTTCAACCAGGCGATGATCTTCGAGAGCCAGGAGCGAGTAGATAGGCGAGCGCTAGAGGAAGCGGTCGAGGGTGTGATTAGCCACCACGAGGCGCTCAGACACAGTTTTCGGCAGGAAGGGGGGCGATGGCGTCAGAGGAGCAGAGGGAGCCAGAGGGTGGATGAGGAGGGGCCGATAGGAAGGGAGGTGGTTGAGGAGGTAGACATAAGAGAGATGAGCGGACAAGAGGAAGAGCGAGAGATGGACCGAGCGCACAAGGGGCTGGATATAAGCGAAGGGCGAATGATGAAGGTGCTGGTGATGAGGGGAAGAGAGAGCGACAGGGTGCTGATAGTGATACACCACCTGGCGATAGACGTAGTGAGTTGGGCGATAGTGCTGGAGGACCTGAGGAGAGGGTACGAGCAGGCGAGGAGAGGAGAGGAGGTGAGGATAGGAGAGCGAAGTGGGAGCTACAAGCAGTGGGCGGAGGAGTTGGAGAGGTATGCAAAGAGCGATGAGGTATTGAGAGAGGTGGAGTACTGGACAGGAGAGAGCAAGAGGGTGAGAGAAGGAATGAGGGTAGACAGGGAAGGAGAGAACGAGGAGAGGAGCAGCGAGGTGGAGGAGGTGGAGGTGAGCGAGGAGGTGAGTGAGAGGTTGATGAAGGAGGTGAGTCGAGCGTATCGAGTGAGGATGAACGAGGTAGTGTTGGGAGCAGTGGTAGAGGGAGTGGGAAGGTGGAGCGGAATGAGGAAGGTGAAGATAGAAGTAGAGGGACACGGAAGGGAGGAGGTAGGAGAAATAGATGTGAGCAGGACGGTGGGATGGTTCACGGTGATAGCGCCTATAGTAGTGGAGAGAGGGAGAGAAGTGGAGGAGACGTTGAGGAGAGTGAAGGAGGAGGTGAGGGGGATGGAGAAAGGAGGGATAGGGTACGGGCTATTGAGGTATATGAGAGGAGATGAGGAGGTGAGCGAGAGGATAAGGGAGATGGGAGAGGGGGAGATAATCTACAACTATCTTGGGAGAGTCGAGGAGGTGGTAGGAGAGGAAGGAGGAATGAAAGTGAGAGGAGGAGGAGGCAGGAGCAGAGGAGAAGGGAAGAGGAGGTATAAGCTGGAGGTGACGGGGTATGTGGAAGGAGGGAAGGTGAAGGTGGAGATAGGGTACAGCGGAGGGAAGTACGAGCGAGAGAGCATAAGGGAGATAAAGAAGGGAATAGGAGAGGCGATGGAGGAGATGGTAGAGAGAAGCAGTCGAGCAAAGGGAGAGGAGTTCTCCCCAGCCGATTTCCCCCTCGTCAAACTTAACGCTCAACAAGTGGAACATCTTGTTAGATATAATGGAGATTTACAAGATATCTATCCGCTGACGGCGTTGCAGAAGGGGCTGCTGTTCCACTCGATCTCCTCGCCTCACTCCGGCCTTTACTTCGAGCAGAGTTGCCTCTCGCTCACTGGCCATCTCGACCTCGATGCCTTCGCCCGCTGCTGGCAGCAAGTCCTCGACCGCCATCCCGCACTGCGCACTGCCTTCCTCTGGGAAGATCTTGATGAGCCCCTCCAGGTCGTGCGTGCCCAGGTCGAGTTCGACCTCCGGCTGCTGGACTGGACCTCGCTTCCTGCTCCTGATCGCCGCCCCTGTCTGGATTCTCTCCTCCAACAGGATCGCCAGGAGGGCTTTCGACTCGACCACGCCCCGCTGCTGCGCGTCACCTTGGTGGCGCTTGCCGACGACGCCCACCACCTGATCTGGAGCCATCACCACCTGCTGCTCGACGGGTGGTCTAACGCCGTTGTGCTCGACGAGGTCTTCACGCTTTACGAGGGCTACCGCGCGGGCCGGCAGGTGCGGCTGGAGCCCGTGCGCCCATACCGAGACTACATGGCGTGGCTAGGCAAGCAGGACCAATCGAAGGCCGAGCAGTACTGGAGGCGAACGCTAAAGGGTGTCAAGCGAGCCACAGCGTTGGTGGGCGAGAAGGCGAGGCACAGCGATAAGGGAGAGGATAAGGGATGCGGAGAGGTGAGATGGGCAGTCAGCAAGGAGGTGAGCCAGGGGCTGAGCAGGGAGGCGAGGAAGCAGAAGGTGACGCTCAACACAATGCTGCAGTGTGTGTGGGCGATAATAATGAGCCGGTACAGCGGGCAGCGGGAGGTGGTCTTCGGGGCGGTGGTGTCAGGCAGGCCGGCGGAGATGGCAGGAGTCGAGAGGATGGTGGGGCTGATGATAAACACGCTGCCGGTGAGGGTGAGGGTGAACGAAGAGGAGGAAGTGAGAGAGATGATGAGGCGAGTGCAGGAGGAGCAGGCCGAGCAGAGGGAGTATGAATACAGCGGGCTGATGGAGGTGAGCCAGTGGAGCGAGATGGAGGTAGGCGAGGCGATGTTCGACACGTTGCTGGTGTACGAGAACTACCCGGAGGTGAGAGGGAGAGGAGTAGAGGGAGGTGGAAGAGGTAAGCTGGAGGTGAGAGGAGAGAGCGTGTACGAGAGGACGAACTACGGACTGACGGTGATAGCAGGAGGAAGGGAAGAGATGGAGGTGAGGATGAGCTATGACAGGAGGAAGTACGAGGAGTGGGAGGTGGAGAGGATAGTGAGGCAGATGGAGGAGGTGATGAGAGGGATATGGGAAGGAGAGGAGAAGAGAGTAAGAGAGGTAGGGATGGTGAGCGAGAGGGAGCGACATCAGATAGAGGTGGAGTGGAATGACACGGCGAGGGAGTACGAGAGGAGGAGAAGTGTAAAGGAAATGTTCGAGGAGGAGGCGAGGAGAAGGCCGGATGCAGTGGCAGTGGAGATGAGAGGGGAGCAGGTGAGCTATGGAGAGTTGAACAGGAGGGCGAACCGGCTAGGGAGATACCTGAGGAGGAAGGGAGTGGGAGTGGAGAGCAAGGTGGGGATATGCGTGGACAGGAGCATAGAGATGGTCGTGGCGGTGATGGGAGTGCTAAAGGCAGGAGGAGCCTACGTGCCGATGGAGCCAGGCTATCCGCAGGAGAGGCTAACCTACATGAGGGAGGAGGCGGAGGTGGAGGTGGTGGTGACGCAGAGGAAGTACGAGGAGAAGTTTGAGGGGAGGGGTGTGGAGGTGATCAAGGTGGACGAGTGTAGGGAGCAGATAGAGGCAATGAGTTGTAGGGAGATGGGAGTGGAAGTGGAGGGAGCGAACCTGGCATATGTGATATACACGTCGGGCTCAACGGGCAAGCCTAAGGGGGTGATGATAACCCATCGAAGCGCGATGATATTGCTACAATGGGCAAGAGAGGTTTTCGAGAATGATTTATCAGAGGTGCTGGCATCAACCTCGATCTGCTTTGATCTATCGGTGTTCGAGATATTTGTGCCGCTCAGCTTCGGGGGAAAAGTAGTCGTTGTAGAGAATGCGCTAGAGTTGATCAAGAAATCAGCGGCAACGGGAATGACGCTTATAAATACTGTTCCATCGGCGATAGCCGAGTTGGTTAGAGAGTCAGCAGTGCCTGAGTCTGTGAGAGTAGTAAATCTGGCTGGAGAGGCATTACAAGATGTCCTGGTTGAGAAGGTTTACAATTTAGGTGGCGTAGAGAGAGTGGTGAACCTTTACGGACCAACAGAGGACACGACCTATTCAACATATGACGAGGTGGGCAGAGGGCAGAAGGTAACAATAGGGCGGCCCGTGGCGAATACGAGAGTATACATACTAGACGAGAGATTTGAGTTGGCAACGATTGGAATAACAGGAGAGTTGTTTATATCAGGAGAAGGCCTGGCGCGAGGCTATATGAACAGACCAGAGATGACGGCCGAGAAGTTCATACCGGACCCGTACAGCGAGCGAGCAGGAGCGAGGATGTATCGAACAGGGGACGTTGGGAGGTATCAGTCAGACGGAAAGGTAGAGTACATAGGGAGGGCGGATAATCAGGTGAAGGTGAGAGGGTATCGAATAGAGCTAGGGGAGATAGAGGCAGTGCTGAGCCAGCACAAGCAGGTGAGGAGTTGTGTGGTAGTAGCAAGGCAAGAGCGAGAAGCAGAGAAGCGGCTGGTGTGCTACTACACGAGCGAAGGAGAGGTGAGGCGGGAGGAGTTGAGGGAGCACCTGGGGAGGAAGTTGCCGGAGTATATGGTGCCGGGGATGTTTATCGAGATGGAGCAGATGCCGCTTACGGCAAACGGGAAGGTTGACCGCTCTGCTCTGCCAGTTCCAGGTAAAGAAGAGCAGAGTGTTCAAAATGATTTCCTCGCGCCGCGCGACGGTTTAGAAAGGGAACTCGTTCAGATTTGGGAAGAGATTCTTAGCGTTGCGCCTATCGGGATCAGGGATGACTTCTTCAGGCTTGGCGGCAATTCTCTTATCGCGCTGAGGATGGTGGCTGCTGTTCGCAGACGGGTTGCCAAAGACCTCCCTATCTCTGTGATGCTACAGGCAAGGACCATACAGAGGCTTGCCGCCATTCTGCGCCGAAAAGTACCCTCGCTTACACAGTCCCCGCTTGTCGCGATTCAGCCTCAGGGGAGAAGGCCGAATCTGTTCTGCATACATCCCGGTAGTGGCAACGTGCTTTGCTACATTGATCTGGCCCGGCGGCTAGGAACGGACCAGCCGGTTTACGGTCTACAAGACCCGACGCTCTTTGTAGGGGGCGACCCTGCTGTCCCCGTCGAGATTATGGCGGCCAATTATATAGAAGCTATGCGCACAGTTCAGCCACGAGGCCCGTACTTTTTGATCGGGTGGTCTTTTGGGGGGCTGGTGGCTTTTGAAATGGCTCGACAATTACGGGAGGACTTTCAGGAAATCGGCTTGCTCGGCTTGTTTGATACTGCGGCGCCGGAGAACTCTCGCGCGTTCTCGGAGGCCAGTGATGATGCCTTTCTTCTCTACATTATTGCATCTGAGCTGGGGCTGCCCGTGGCATCTGCACACCTGCGGCAGCTTGAGCCTGCCGAACGCTTCGTATATATAAACAGGCTGATTGAGCAGTCTAACATAGAACTATTTGATGACGGTGAGCAGTATCTACGACGCCAATTGGAAGTTTTCAAAGCCAGGATAGAGGTCTCACAGAATTACTTCCCACGTATCTATCGAGGCCGAGTTACTCTTTTCAGGGCTAGCGAAAAACAAGGTGAAAGCTTAGAATTGGATGCGGTTGCGGACCCTTCCTTCGGGTGGGCCAATCTTTCTACCGAGGAGGTAGAAGTTCTTGAGGTCCCAGGTACTCATGCTAATATGGCCAGGGAGCCGCACGTCAGGGTCTTGGCTGAGGTTATCAGTAGTCGCATAAAAGGAGCGCCGGCAAGCGCGAGCAGTTACATCTAGCCGCTTATTCTCTTTTGCAAAGATGAGCTTACAGAGCACATCGTTGATGAGTTTCTTTTGCCACATTGCTGTTCCCCAGGTCTTTCAAACAAACAGACGACAAGGAGGTTAACTTCATGGAAGCCTTGTTACGTGATATACGTTTTGCGGTGCGTGTGTTGTTGAGACGGCCTTTCTTCACAGCGGTCATAGTGTTCGTCATAGCCTTAACGGTGGGCGCCAGCACGGTGATCATAAGCGCAGCCGATACCATACTGCTCCGCCCAATGAAGTTCAAGAACCCGGATGATCTCGTTATGATCTGGGAAACGAATCCGAAGCTTAAGCTTAACGCCGAAGAGTTTCCCGCCTCGCCCCCCAATTTTCTCGACTGGCGCGAGCGCAGCGAGTCCTTCGAGCAGATGGCTGCATTCAAATACTATCCTTTTAACCTCACGGGCGCGGGCGACCCCGAGCGACTCAATGGCGCTACGGTCTCCGTAAATCTCTTTGGTTTGTTAGGCGTTCAACCTTTTCTCGGCACGCTCTTTCCGGAAGGAGACGAGGCCAGCGCGCCGAGCAACGTCGTCTTGTTGAGCCACAGTCTCTGGCAGCGGCGCTTTAACTCTGATCCTGCGATATTGGGGAAGAGCATCACGCTGAACGATCAGAGTTACACAGTCCTTGGCGTTATGCCTCAAGGGATTTCTTTCCCCCAGAAGGCCGAGTTGCCGCCAGGGTTCCAGACCTTTCCTGAGAAGACTGATTTGTGGGCGCCGCTGGTTTTCACTGAGAACGATCGGCTGCGGCGTGGCGCGAAAAGTTTGGGTGTTATAGCTCGCCTCAAGCCTGGCGTCAGCCTGAATCAAGCGAAAGCAGATGTCTTACGTGTCGCAGACCAACTGCAAACCGAGCAGCCAAAGAGCAACACGAACTGGAGCGCACAGGTGGTTTCCTTTCCTGAGCAGGTGGTCAAAAAAGTACGGCCTGTGCTTTTGCTATTGCTAGGGGCTGTGGTGCTAGTGGTGCTGATCGCCTGCGCAAACCTGACCAACCTGCTTCTCGGTCGCGCAACGGCGCGAACGAGGGAAATTGCCGTCCGCTCGGCGCTCGGCGCAGGACGCGCGGCGATAATTCGCCAGTTGCTCACCGAAAATATGATAGTTTCACTCGTCGGCGGGGGCCTGGGCATTGCCCTGGCATCGGCAGGGCTGGGTCTTTTGCTTGCTCTACTTCCCGCCGGGCTTCCTCGCGTCGACGAAATCAAGATTGATTTCCGCGTCCTGAGCTTTACGTTACTTCTATCCATACTCATCGGAATAATGTTCGGGCTTCTGCCCGCTTTGCAAGCATCGAAGGTCAACTTGAGCGAGACGCTTAAGGAGACAGGGGGCACTATATCGGCCGCGCGCAGCCATCGTCTTCGCAGTTTGTTTGCGCTATCTCAAGTGGCTATGGCAACGGTGCTTTTGATATGGGCCGCGATGCTGGTGAAGAGCTTCAGCAATATGCAGGCAATTGACCCCGGCTTTAAGCCCGAGAACGTCCTGATGATGGAGATCGACCTGCCCTTGACGAGATACCCCGATTACGAAAAGGTTGTGAGTTTTTATAAGCAAGCCATCGATCAAGTCAAGACTGTGCCCGGGGTCGAATCGGTGGGCATTACGACTGCCATCCCGCTGAGCGGGCTGGAACAGAGCCTGAACTTTACTTGCGAGCCCCGGCCCCCGGTGAGCGTCGAGGAGACGGCCCTGGCGGTTTATGCATTCGTCAGCCCGGATTACTTTCGGACCATAGGCATACCGTTGCAGGCAGGCCGGGATTTTACTTACAATGACGACACGAAATCTCCAGGGGTGATTATCGTCAATGAAGCCCTGGCCAAACGCTGCTGGCCTGATGAGAACCCTGTGGGCAAATCCATGACCATAGTCCCCGAAGGAAAAGTATCGCGGCAGGTTGTAGGGGTGGTCGGCAGCGTCAAATACTCTGCCCTGGATGAAGAATCGAAGCCGACTTTATACTTGCCGATCACCCAGCTTTACAATAACTACATTGCTGTAACCGTTCGCACCTCCTCTGACCCGATGAGCCTGTCCAGCGCTATCCGCGGGCGAATTTGGGATGTGTATAAGGAGCAGCCAATCTCCAACATGAAGACCATGCAGCAACAGCTTTCCGACTCAGTCGCCCGCGCGCGTTTCAGCATGATACTGATAGGCATCTTCGCAGTCGTCGCGCTGGTGCTGGCGATAGTTGGGATTTACGCTGTGCTCTCATACTCCGTCGTGCAGCGTAGTCAAGAGATCGCCATTCGTTTAGCCCTGGGCGCTCAGCCGACCCATATATTAAGGATGTTATTGGCGCAAGGCGTAGGCATGTCTGTCATCGGGCTGGTTGCGGGCTTGGTTATCGCATTCGCGACATCAAGCATCGTTAAAAAACTACTTTACAATGTTAGTACTACTGACCCGGTTATATTCCTGGCCGTCTCTTCGCTTTTAGTCGCAATCGCGCTGATAGCGAGTTATGTTCCCTCGCGCAGGGCCACAAAGATCGACCCGATTGTATCTCTCCGGCAGCGGTAGCCGCATCCGGGCGGCTGCCGACTCGCAGGCTTATAAAACTCTACGCCCCGGCAGCCGCCGGGAAAGGAGGGCGCTATGCAAGAGACAAGTTTCACCGAAGCAGTGAGAAGCGGGTTCTTGAAACAGGGACAAAGGCTCCCTCTGGTAATAGAGCCCGGGTCGGAATCGTTGGACCTAGCCGCGTTTATCACGCAGAACCTCGCCGGCCTGGAGGCAAACCTCTTAAAGTATGGGGCCATACTGTTCAGGGGATTCAGCGTAGACGCGCAGGAATACTTCGAGCGATTTGTTGAGGCTATATTCCCGCAGCCGATGCAGTACATAGAACGATCTACGCCTCGTATCAAGCTGAGCGATAGGGTATATACATCAACCGAGTATCCGGCAAGTCGCTCTATCGCGCTCCATAATGAATCCAGCTACTCCAGCGTGTGGCCTGGGAAGGTCTGCTTCTTCTGTCTCAAGCCGGCTGACGAGCAAGGAGAGACGCCTATAGCCGATGTGCGCAATGTCTATAATCGCATCGATCCGGCTGTTGTTAATCGGTTTGTTCAAAGGCAGTGGATGTTACTGCGTAACTACAACGAAGGCGCTGGCCTCAGTTGGCAGGATGGCTTTCAAACAAAAGAACGATCCGTCGTAGAGGATTATTGCCGCTCGTACAAAATAGAATTCGAATGGATCGAGGATGGCGGGTTGAGGACTCGTCAGGTGCGGCCAGCCGTGGCGAGACATCCGAAAACCGGCGAGACGGTCTGGTTCAACCATATAGCTTTCTGGCACATATCAAGCCTGGACCACGAAACGGCTAAAGCGATGCTCGATCTCTACGGAGACGAGGGCCTCCCATATAATACTTACTTCGGCGATGGCGCACCGATCGAACCTTCAATTGTTGCGCAACTTCGCGAAGCCTACGAACAGGAGAAGGTTGTATTCCCCTGGCGTAAGGGCGACGTTTTGGTGCTCGACAATATGCTGGCGGCGCACGGGCGCAATCCATACCGCGGAACGCGAAAGGTCCTTGTTGCGATGGGCGAGCCTCGCAGCGGGCAGGATGTTCGAGCTGCTTTCTGAGGGTTCTTAACAGTATATTAGCCCCAGCCTCACATGTTATAATAATCACAAAGTGGCGGTTCCGGGTACTTCACGTGCCTGACAATCGCCCTGGTCTTTTATTTACACCAACGAAGATAGGAGGCCGGGTATGAATACGGTGTTGGGAGCAGTGGCGCTGGCCCTGCTATTTTTGTTCACTCCTCAAGAGAATATTCCGGGCAGAAGATTCGTTGACTCACACCCCGGACAAAAACAGACTTTCACGAAGGAGGTGAGAACCTCCTCCGCACAGAAGCTTACCGTCGAGATGCAAACCGGCGGAAGCGTTAACATCACTTCCTGGCAGCAAGACCGCGTGTCAGTAAAAGCTCGACTGGATCCGAATAAATCGATCGTCAACATCGATGAGAATCCTAACGGCGTTAGGGTTACCGCCCGGCGCGTAGGGGCTCGGAGCAATGATTCTGGCAGCGTCGAAATCGAGCTTCGCGTGCCGGAGAATATGAACGTGCAGTTTAATTCGACTGGTGGCGGTATCACCATCGCCGGTCTCGGAGGGAAGGCTATGGAGACGACAGATGGTCAACGGCTTACAATCGTAAATGATGATCAGGAGCTTCACATCGTAAACCACGAGCGGAAAACAATCTTGTCTTCCCGCGAGGGAACAGTCACGATAGACCGGACAAAAGGCGACGGGGAGCAAGGCAGCACCCATATCGTTTTCGAGGATGCGAAAGAGGCTGTAACACAAAGCCCCGCAGTTATAAACGTCCCGCCCAATTTCCGCGGAGAGATTGTCATCCCTGCCGCACATTCTGTGAAATCTACGGGCGGGGTGTTGTCTATCACTAAACTGGCCGGAAAGATTGACGTGCCCCAGGCGCCTGATGGCGCAGAACTTCAGACTGGCGCCGGCAGCATCCACGTTAAATCTGCGCGCGGCTTCGTGAAGGCATCGACAGCGAATGGCGAAATAAGAGTCGATGCAATAGATGGATCGGTAGAAGCAAACACCATGGCCGGGAATGTGACTGTGACGATGGTGGGTGATTCTTCCGAGGGTAATCGCAATGTCTACATCAAGACAAGCAAGGGGGACGTGACCCTCTTTGTGCCTGACGATCTTTCGATGGAGCTTGATCTGACTTTAGCGTATACGCGCACTGACAAACAGTATACGCTTCACAGCGATTTCGCCCTGATAGTCAAGTCGCCGGACGAGTGGTCGACTGAGGAAGGCACTGCAAGAAAATACATTTTTGGAACGGGCAGCGTCAGGGGTGGTAAGAACAAGATTGAGATTCATGCGCTCAACGGGAACATCTACTTGAAGAGGCAATGAGTCCCTTAAGTCCCGGTTCAATACTAAAGACTGTTCTGCCCGAAGGTCTCGTTAGCATAAGCTTGTGTGAAAGGCGGCGGCCGCCTTAATCGTTTATCCAGGCGATAAACGTACTCTATTCTGCTAAGAATCTCTTTAGATCAACATAGGAGGGGAAAATGAGTTGGAATGATCCTGACAGAGAGGACAATACTATCTACAAGGTGGTCATGAACCACGAAGAGCAGTACTCGATTTGGCCCGCGGACAGGGAGAACGCCCTGGGCTGGGTTGATGTCGGGAAGACTGGAACAAAGGCCGAATGCCTGGCCCACATCAAAGAGGTGTGGACAGATATGAGGCCGCTCAGTTTGAGGAAGAAGATGGAGGAATGGGCTAGGAACCCACCACCTCCCGATCCGCCATCGGACGAAGCGGAAGCTGAATCGATGGTCGATAGATTATGCAAGGAAGTCCAGCCGGTTGAGATCGGTCTGCGACAGGAGAAGACTGCCAAAGCCTTTAAAGAGGCATTGGACCGCGGATACGTATACGTGAAGTTCACTGAGACGCGCGGCGGGACCGAACTCGGCGTTAGTCTCGACCGGGAGGCGTGTGACTTCAGAGCTGCAGATTTTGAAGGCGGGGCGGGAAGGGCGCACCTTGTGGGTAATTTGACGTTGGATTATGTGAAAGTGCGCTGCATTGCCGATATTGATCTAAAGACGCTCAGGGGAGAAGGCCATCTGGTAAAAGTAGAAGCTCAGAGTTAACGGGCGACTGCGGTAGGTCAAGGAATAGGCGTGGCCTAGGATGTTACTGCCGCGCGATTCAGTGAAGCCCCGCAGGAAGATACCTCACTGCCCGAAGACGAGCCATAAATGTGACGGACCGGATACATCAGTCGTATCCGGTCCGTTTTAATTGTATACAACCATACGGTCTCTCCAACCTACAAGCTGACCATCCGGGAGATCTGAAGAGGTTTTCTATCATGCCCGACAGCGTAGTTTACCTAAAGCAGAACGTCCTGGCTGAGCCTCTGTTCAACCAGTGGTACGCCTGGCCCAGCCTCATTGCTCCGCACACTGCTTCGATGCTGATCGCCAATTCGCACTTGAACATCATGCGGTCTTTCATAAGCGCGCCGCATATCCACGTATCCGCGCTCAAGAACCCAAAGAACCTGGGCGGCCCTTTCATCAATTGCGATGTGAGCGCCGTTGGCGATATCAAAGCCTTAACGGAACGGATCGTGCTGGACCAGGCCAATATGATTGAATTGGCTGAAGCCATCAAGGTGCTGGATAACCTGTTAGCCGACGAGGCCGATGGCTCCTCGACAGAGGGTTTGTACCAGAAGATTCCGGGCGTATTGAGAGGTTATGTCGAGCTGGTTTACGACCTCAATAACCACCCTTCCATGAGGTTCATCGAAGGCCTCCTTTACAAGAGTCGTTTCTATAATCGCTCGTCGCAAAGCATGGCCTTATCGCTCATTGATAAAGATGCTCGCTCGTTCGTCTTCAGCACCCCCAGGCTGGAAGCCGATTCGATTCTCCACTTGAGGAGATGCTTCAACGACGAAGGCCTCGACGAGCTGTTTAGAATGAAAAGCGCCCCGCAGCCTCTAGGCCACATCAAGGAGATGCTGAACGTCGGGACTGAAGACGAAGACCTGTTCTCGTCCTTTTTCACGGACAAAGCACCTGGCGGCGGTAATGGCCGCGTGGGCGACGGGATGAGAATACGTTACTTTGGCCATGCTTGCCTGCTTATTGAGTCAGCAGGCATCTCAGTCCTGACCGATCCCCTGATCAGCTATAAGATTGACGGCGAGGCCTCCCGTTTCACGTACTCTGATTTGCCTGAAAAGATAGATTATGTGCTAATAACCCACACTCATCAGGACCATTGCATGTTTGAAACGCTCCTGCAACTCAGGCATAAGATCAAGAATGTAATCGTGCCGAAGAGTAATGGGGGCTCTCTTGCCGATCCTTCATTGAAGCTGGTGTTGCAGAACATCGGCTTCAAAAACGTCGTCGAGATAGATGAGATGGAAAGCATAGCAACCGGGGGCGGGGCGATTACCGGGTTGCCTTTCCTTGGCGAGCACGGCGACCTTAACATAAGAAGCAAAATAGCATACTTAATCAGGTTGAAAGACAAATCCATCGTTTGCGCGGCCGACTCGAATAATATAGACCCGTACGTTTACGAGCACGTGCGCGATTATGCAAGTGACCTCGACGTTTTATTCATAGGCATGGAGTGTGACGGAGCGCCGATGAGTTGGCTATATGGGCCGCTGTTGACGAGGCCCCTGGCCAGGAGGCTGGATCAATCGAGAAGGCTGAACGGGTCGGATTATGAAAAAGCCATGAGAATAGTAGAGTGCCTCAATCCGAAACAAGTATATGTATACGCGATGGGGCAGGAGCCATGGTTAACGTTCGTGACTTCCATCCAGTACACGGATGAATCGCGCCCCATCGTAGAGTCAACCAAGCTGGTTGAGGAATGCAGGAGAAGGGGGTTAATGGCTGAGAGGTTGTTTGGGCAAAGGGAGATCACCCTGAGCGATATTTAAACGATATTTTACTTCTTCAAAGAGCTTCGCCAAATGCTCAACTAGCAACTTGAATTAATTAACCCTGAGAGGAGGCATAGTATGGAGCCAGGTTTAGCGTCGCGCTTTCATGAGTCGGTCCAATCGGGTGAAGAATATCTTATAGTATTAACGGAGGAAGAGAAATCTCAATTAGAGCGAATAATCGAGGGATTACAAGGCTTTCGCAACTCGGCGCTGGATGACGAGGGACTTTTTCTCCAACTCGCTCTGGTCTGCAAACATATTCCAGAAAGAATACTCGCAAAGCTGATCGGTTTTCGCAGGCGCTCAAACGATTATGGCACACTTTTATTCCGTAATCTTCCGGTTGATCCTTGGCTTCCTCCCATGCCGGCGCCGAGCGGGCTAGCCGTAGCCAAGAACACCCGTTATAGCGAATACTGTCTTCTCTTGCTCCTGATGACCTTAGGAGAACCGATTGCTTATGAAGATGAAAAGGATGGTAACATAGTTCAGAACATCTGTCCGGCGGATGGCGAAGAGTACAATCAAGAGAACAGCGGATCAATCGCCCCCTTGGAGTTTCACACTGAAGATGGCTTCCACCCCTTTAAGCCAGACTACCTGGGGCTTTATTGCCTTCGTTCCGATCATAATGGAGTTGCGAAGACACTGACTGCCTCGATACGGAGAGCAATCCGGCTGCTCCCGGCCAAGACGGTCACGGTGTTGAGAATGCCGTTATTCAGAATCCGTCTCTCTGCCTCATTCCTGAGAGGAAACGCTCCTGTCATGTACTCTGCGCCGTTGCCTATACTGTCCGGAGACGTTTTCGAGCCGGACCTTTGTGTTGACTTTCATGCTATGGAAGCTGAAAACCCTGCAGCTCAGCGTGCGCTTGAATGTGTTAAGGAAGCCCTAACTCAAGTTCTTGTAGGATGGGTATTAGTAGCCGGAGACATGGTCATTATTGACAACCGCGTTGCCGCTCACGCCCGCTCATCATTCAAGCCGAAGTACGATGGCCAGGATAGATGGCTGCAAAGACTGCTGGTCGTAGAAGACTTCCGACGTTCGAGCGGAAGTCGTTATCGGGGCAAGCGCGTTTGCATATCACTACCCATAGAATTGTTTAATGGTTAGTCCGCTTGCTATACCGAGAGCGATGCCTCAATTACCAAACCCAGGCCCGATCCAAATGCCGCTCACGGGAGCAGGCGCTCGAAAGGTGTGGCAGACGAAAATGAACTCTGTGTTCCCTCCATATTATAAAGACGGTGATTCCGACCGTTCCTTCCTATAGCTCATTCTTTTTCTTTCAAAAATCGAGCCGGCAGAATTACTGCCTATTCATTTAAGACAGTGGTCATTGGCATTTCTTCCCGCTTGAGAAAATAACGGTAGCGTTGCTTTCCGAACGGGTTCCGCCATTCTTTTGAGCGAGGATTGACAATCTAAACTCTTGAGAATATTCTTTGCCCCTGTCAATCGCCTTGTCCTTCAATAAGGAATTTGAATTACGAAACCTGGATTGTTGATGCGCTCAAGGTTAGCCCTGTTGAGAGAAGGGGAAAGTATGCGTAGAACACACCTGATACTTCTAACGGTTACTCTGCTTACGTTGTCCATGTCGCTACGACTGACGCAAGCGCAGTTCGCAACTCCCACCGTGAATGGCGTCATTGGCTCTAACGAATATGGCGTTCACTCGGATGGTCAAAACCAGCAGAGCACCGGGAGCGGGCAAAATTGGTATATGACCTGGGATGATAATAATCTTTATGTCGGCATTACCAACGCTAACCTTGGCGAGGCCGCCGTGATCTACATTGATAAAAATCCCATCTCTCCCGTTAACGGAGGAGATAATTCAAACGGAAATCTCGCGGGATTCAATTACGACAACACTAGCTTTTCATCACTTCCATTCAGAGCAGACTTTGTCACCTACTTCAAAGACGGGTATCGCGAATTCCGAACCGCAAATGGCTCAGGCGGCTGGTCATCTCAAACGGCATTCTTCGGCAGTTACGCCTCCGGCCCCGGCAACGTCCGCGAGTTATCGATCCCCTGGTCTAACATCACGGGCGGAGCGCGACCCGCATCTTTCCTCTTCTTCGGCTACCTGACATCGCCCGGCGGTTTTGTTTTCGGCCAGGTTCCCCAGGACAACGCCGGAGCCTTCATCGGGACATCGGCCAGCTACTCGCATTATTTCACGGTCAACTCCACAGCTAATGGCGCAAGCACAAAACCGTTTTCGATCAATAGCACGAGTTCGACAGGCGACATTCAATTCCTGGGACTGCGGCACGACACGTTTGACGGTTACTATCGCAGCCCGTTCGGCGCAGTGCCGGCCGGGTCCAACGTCACACTGCGCTTCCGCACAGATCACTTCGACGTTGATGGCGTGAGCGTGCGCGTCTACACCTACAACCCTGCGACCGACACGACCACGGGGCCCGTAGATTTCCCGATGACCTTTTTGGAGAATCGCACTGAGAACAGCATTCTCTACGACATCTGGACTCGCACGCTCGCGACGCCTTCCACGCCTTCGATTCTCTTCTATAAGTTCAGAATAATAGATGGAGCGGATGTGGCTTTCTATAGCGATAATCCCGCAGACGATCACGACAACCTTAATCAAGGCGGCGAAGGCGCGGCCAGCGACAGCGAGCCTTTCCCTGCTTTCCAAATCACCGCTTACGACTCTGCTTTCCAGACGCCGGAGTGGCTGCATAACGCGAACGTCTATCAGATATTCCCCGACCGCTTCCGTAATGGCGACAGGACAAACGACTATTGCGTTCCGGGTTCGACTTCGGGCTGCCCGACTTTCTATGGCGACCAGACGCCCATTGCTCACACCGCATGGAACGAAGCGATCTTCGACCCGCGCCAGCCCGGGCCGTACTTCAATGAATTCGGCACGCAGTTCTTCGGCGGCGACCTCAAGGGCATTCAGGATAAGCTCGATTACCTACAGGGCCTGGGCATTGATTCGATCTATCTGAATCCTATCTTCACGGCCCGCTCGAATCATCGCTATGACACGGACAATTATTTGGAAGTGGACCCGGCGCTGGGCGGAGATGCGGCTTTGCAGGCTTTAGTGAAAGAGGCTGAGCGTCGCGGCGTTCGCTTCATCTTCGATGGCGTGTTCAACCATTCGTCTTCCGACAGTCTCTATTTCGACCGCTACCATCGCTACAACCCGCCTCCCGACGGAGGGTGTGAGTCCTCCGCATCACCATTCAGAAGCTGGTATAACTTTTTCGGAACCGGCCCGTGCGATGGCAGCAACTACGAAGCATGGTTCGGGTTCGATAGCCTTGCTGTCTTTAAGGATGACAGCCCGGAGGTTCGTCACTTCTTCTACCGCGACACAACCAACAGCGTGACGAAGCACTGGTACGATCGCGGGGCGGGCGGCTGGCGATTCGACGTTGCCCCGGACATATCGCATAACTTCTGGCATGACTTCCGCCCGTTCGCGAAGTCTTATAAGCCAGATGGTCCGTTGATCGGCGAGAACTTCCCTGACGCCAGCCAGTTCCTCGTGGGTGATCAACTCGATTCGGTGATGAACTATCGCTTCCGCAAGAACGTCATAGGGTTTGCGCGCGGCGCTGCCAATTGGAGCGACAATGACAACAATGGCAGCAGCGCTATTATCGCCCTCACGCCCAGTCAATTCGACCGCGCCCTTAAGTCCGTGCGCGAAGACTACCCCCCGCAGGCGACGGCTGCGATGCTCAATTTAATTGATTCGCATGATACGAATCGCGCGCTGTACGTGCTTACTGAATTAGGCGACAGCGGATTGACTCAGGCAAAGGAGCGGCTCAGGCTCGCGGCGCTCTTCCAGTTCACTTACATCGGCGCGCCCATGATTTATTATGGTGATGAGGGCGCGCTCAATTCGCCGTCGCTCGGTAACGGCCCGAATGGTCCCGAAGACGATCCCTACAATCGCGCGCCTTATCCGTGGGCAGACGAGGAAGGTAACCCAGGCGTTTACGGGCCTGTAGATAATAACCAGGTGGCGTACTACACTAAGCTGGCGCATCTCAGAAAGCAATACTCGGCATTACGCACCGGGTCATTCGAGACGTTGCTGACAGGCGACACGACTCCGTCAAGCGCAGACAACAACACGTTCGCCTTCGCTCGCGTAGGCGGCGGCCAAACGGCTGTGGTGGCGCTCAATAACGGGGGAGCAAGCAACACCGCCGGCATTGGCGTCGCGACTTACTTTGCGGACGGCACAGTGCTTCAGGATGCGCTAGACGGCGCGACCTTCACCGTGAGCGGAGGCAGTGTGAGCGTGACGCTCGCGGCCCGCAGTGGCGCAGTCTTGTTGCCTTTCCCGGCCCTGGCGGACACGGCGCCCCCGACTGCCGCATCAAGCGTTAGCCCTTCTCCGAATGCGAATGGCTGGAACAACACAGCGCCGGTGACCGTCACGCTGAGCGGCAGCGACAGCGGCAGCGGCATTAAGGAACTGCGCTACTGGATTAACGATGGCAGCGTCACAGTCGTAGCAGGCTCAACAGCCAACGTGACGATCAGCGCCGAAGGGATTAGCACCGTCAACGCGCGCGCCATAGATAACGCGGGCAATATCAGCGCGCTCGAAAGCCGCACGATCAAAATTGATTTGACTCAGCCAAATGTCACCTGCCCGGCTGCCATGACTTCATCAGCCGACTCGAATTGCCAGGTAGCTATTCCGAATGTCGCGCAGAGTGTAACGGCTTCGGATAACTTGACGCCAGCGGGTTCGTTGATCATTATGCAAAGCCCGCCGCAAGGCACGCTTGTCGGCACGGGGGCGCACAGTATCACTGTGACAGTCACTGATCTGGCAGGAAACAGTAAAGCCTGTAGTGCAACTCTCAACGTCATTGATGACACATCACCAACGATCACAGGCGTTGGGGTTAATCGTGCTGTGTTGAGGCCGCCGAACCACGAGATGGTGAACGTGACCGTGAATTACACTTCGACAGATAATTGCGGCGTTGTCAACTGTACGCTCAGCGTATCGAGCAATGAGCCCGTTAATGGAGAAGACGACGGCAACACCGCACCCGATTGGGAGATAGTGGATTCGCATCATGTGCGGCTGCGCGCCGAGCGGTCGGGGGGAGGCAATGGTCGTATTTATACGATCACCATAACCTGCGCAGACGGCAGCGGCAATTCAACGAGCAGGACCGTAACAGTTACAGTGCCTCGGAATTAGAGCCGCTTAATTTGCGGCTGCGGGCGTAGGCATATTTATCTACACGATGGCAGGATCAACGCAGAGTAAGTCTATGACATAGGAGAGTACTTATGCATAAGGCGCTCTTAGTTCTGATCTTCTTTATCTGGACAATACCAACGCCGGTCGCGCAAGAACGCAGGAGTTTTTCGTGGAACTACTACCCGGAGGGACTGCCGGAATACCGAAATAAGAATTACCAAGCTCTCCTCGACATTTTTAAGATAGCGCATGAAGTGGTGCCTGATCACCTGCAAAACCTGTATTGGCTGGCGCGCGCCTATGCCCTGACAGGTAATAAACCAGAGGCTATGGCTTTGTTGAACAAGATGGTCGACAAGGGGGTTTTTATGGATATTTTCGAAAATCCCGATTTCGCTTCGATTAGAGGCACTGCGGAGTTCGATGCGCTTCGGGCAAGAGCGGCCCGGCTAATGGTCCCGATCGGCAGCAGTACACCTGCTTTCACGGTCCCTGAAAAGGAGCTTATGCCTGAAGGCATAGCCTATGATCCGGTGACTGAGACTTTTTATCTGGGCAGCATCTACAAGAGTAAAGTACTGAGCATAAGTAAGGATGGGAAGATTAGAGATTTTACGACCGAAAGACAGGACGGTTTGTGGGGCGTCCTCGGAATGAAGGTAGACGCCAAGCGTAGAGTTCTCTGGGTGAACAGCGCGGTCGGATGGGAAAACAAGGAGTTTAACGGTTATACAGGCGTTTTTAAGTATGACCTGAATACTGGAAAACTGATTAAGAAATACCTGCTGGACAATAAGCAGCAATTACATCTGTTGAACGATCTGGTGATCAATTCGCGAGGCGACATATTTATTACCGACAGCCGTGGCGGAGCCATTTACACGATCTCTCAGTCAAAGGACGAGCTTGAGTGGTTTTTAGGGCCGGGCCAGCTCATATTCCCGAACGGCATCGCTCTGTCAAACGACGAGACAAGCATCTTTGTGGCCGATTGGACTAAGGGGATTTCCGTCATTAACCTCAGCACGCGCAAGGCGGTCCCGCTACCTCACCCGCAGAATGTTACTATAGCGGGCATCGACGGCCTATACTTGTATCAGAAGAGTTTGATCGCTGTTCAGAACGGTACGAAGCCTGCGCGCGTGATTCGATATTTCTTAAATGACGAGCTTGATCGAGTTGATAGCGCAGAGGTGATTGAGGCAAACAACCCCCGCTTCGATATTCCGACTACAGGCGTTATAATCGGCGATGACTTTTATTTCATAGCTAATAGTCAGGCCGAGGCATACATGGACGGCTACCTGGCTCCCCTGGTCAAGCTTCACAATGCAACGATTCTAAAGGCGTCTTTGAAGTCTTCAGCCGGAAGGTCCAGCAATAAAGACCGATAAGAGATTCATTCCTGATAGGTAACCGCAGCGCGGCTAAATCCGGAGGCCCGCTCGGAGTGCTACGGCATACCTTTCGGCTAATAGGCGCCCTTTGGGATCAGCCTTTTAGTAAGTTCTCGCGAATTTGCTCGAGCTGATAGTCGGTGATCCCCAGCGCCTGGTGGACGTAGTTGTCGAACGTGCCGTAGATCCGATGCATCTCGTCGAGTGCGGCCTGAAGGTACTCGGCGCGTTCGAACAATTGCGGCTCCAGGTAGACGGCCTTCCCGAGGCGGCCGGAACCGACCAGCGCGTTGAGTTGCGCATTGTTGACAGGGCCGCGGAACTGGTTGCTGAGCAGGTAATCCTGCATCACTTCTTCCTCGGTCACTCCGAGAGCCATCTGGACCACAGCGGCCGCCCAGCCGGTGCGCGCGGCGCCATTGGAGTCTGCCCAAACGAGCGGCAGATTGTTAGCGTCCGTGAGCGCTAGCAACGTTGTGCGAAGAGCGGCGTTGACCGTCTGACCGAAGTTTGCAGTTGGCGGGCCGACCCCTGAAACTAAGCCGCGGAAAACATGCGTCTTGAACTCGGTGAGGAACTCGCCGTTCGACCCGAAGAACGCATCCTGATCCGCAAAACAAACGGGGTCGAAGGCAAAGTAGTGATGCGAGGGATCAGAGGGCGAAACATTCTGCGGCAGGCAAAGGTGAGGTGTGACCGGGTCCGGGATCACTCCGGCTCCAAAGTCGAAGATTGGCGAGCTGATAACGTTCACCCCGGCGGCATTCCACTGGGGCGCGGCAGCCGTGATCTCGATCGGAGCACGAACATCAATCACGGTCCTTACTCCGAGGGTCGTAAGAAAGCCCAGGTTTGACTGGGCGCTCGGCCCCGCGCTGCGGAAGAACATCCCCCAGCGAATCTGCTTAGCATTGCCACCATTATTGGGAACGGTCGAGTAGCCGCCGATGTCACGGAAGTTTACCACCCCGATCTGCGGCACTCCGCGTTCGGCGGCAATAACCCCGGCGCCACTCCCGCCCTTGATGCGAAAGTAATGACGCCGGTTAGGGTCCAGGCCGGTCACGGTCATGACCGTGATTCCGCTCACTTCGCCGACCAGGTTACCGATCTGTTCCGGGTTTATGCCCTCCTCGATCCTTACCTTCTCCACGTCGCCCCTGGTCGTCCACGAGATTTGGAAGCCGCTGCCCACGCGGGTCACCATCGCCGAGACAACGGAACCTTGCGCTGAGACTGGCGCAAGCGCGTGCATGTTGGCGCGCGAACGATTCGGACCAAACGAACCCGCAACACTGGCCGCCGGGGTAAACAGCAATGCGGCGACGATACCGAAACTGACTAGCAGCCGGGGGGCTGAATACCGAATGGAAAGCAAATTTTGATTCATCGTGTGTATTCTCCTTTTTGAGATTGGTTGTGATTTGGGGAGTAGCCCCCGGTTGATGATTTTTGACCTAAGCTCAATTCCTCTTCTCTCCCTTCGCCAATTCATACAAACTGGTCCCATGAACTCCAACTTCGGAACTCACGCTTTCGTCTTTAAGTGGCGAGTAATTGAAAAACATCACACAGAATTATGTGATACGGTTCGGCCCGATAATCGTGAGGGCTTGAACAACACTGACGCGGTTTTAATCTTTGAATTTATCATGTCATGGAGCGTATATTTATCTCCCTAACATTGTAATCCTCTTATCAGAGGCTCAGCCTGCGGAGGTCTTATGATACGACCAATAAAGTCTGCTGCTACGATAATTATTGTTCTTATGACTCTGCTCATCTCTGCGGGTGGAGCAGCCATAAAGGTGGCGGATGTTCCTTCACTCGAACAGGGCAAGCCCATTGAGCGAGAGCTTGCAGGGGGTGAGGCGCACGCCTACCGGCTCGCGCTCGTTGCGGATCAGTTCTGCCATATAGTTGTTGACCAGCGAGGCATCAATGTCGTCGCCACGCTCTATGGCCCGGACGGCGAGAAGTTAGTGGAAGTTGACAGCCCTAACGGTGCAAATGGACCAGAGGAGATTTCTCTGATGGCCGAGGCTTCGGGTAATTATCGGCTGGAGGTGCGATCACTGGTGAAGAATACGTCCACAGGGCGTTACGAGGTGAAGATTGAAGAGTTGCGAGCGTCTACACTGAAAGACAAGAGCCGAGTTGCCGCCCAGAAGGCGTTTGCGGACGCAACATCTCTGCGTAATCAGAGGACAGCAGAATCTTTTCGCAGCGCAATCGAAAAATATCAGGAAGCGCTCTCACTGTGGCGTAGCCTGGGTGATCGTAAAATGGAAGCTTACTCACTTTACGAGATTGGGTGGGTCTACGGCGATATAGGTGAGTACCAGAAGGCCCTCGACTCGTATACTCATGCGCAGGCCATCTACAAGGAAATGGACAACCTGCAAGGCCAATCGAATGTTCTCAATAACGTCGGCTGGATCTACGGCGCTCTGGGGGAGTATCAGAAGGCGATTGACCTCTACAAGCAGGCGCTACAGATTGACCTTGCAAGGGGTGACCGCTACGAGGAGCCCCGCATCCTGAGCAATATCGGCGCCAACTATGCGAACCTCGGAGAGTATCGAAAGGCGCTCGACATCCACCTCGAAGTGCTCTCTATTCGTCGCGCCAGGAATGATCGCGCGGGCCAGGCCATCACGCTCAACAACATCGCAAATTGCTACGACCACCTGGGGGAGAAGCAGAAGGCGCTCAATTACTACGGCCAGGCGCTCACGCTTATGCCGGAGGTCGGCGATGGGTTTTACACTGCTACCACGCTCAATCACGTCGGCGCGGTCTATCGAGACTTGGGCGAGTACGAGAAGGCGCTCGACTACTTCAACCAGGCGCTACGACTTCGCCGCACCGTCGGTGATCGCAACGGCGAAGCGGCGACGCTATTTCATATCGCCCGCCTTGAGCGTGATCGCGGCAATCTCGTTGAGGCTCGCAACCGCATAGAGGCCGCGCTCGCCGCAGTCGAGGCGCTGCGCGCCAAGGTCGCGAGCCAACAACTGCGCGCCTCCTTTTTCGCCTCGGTGCAGCGGTATCACGAATTCAACATCGACCTGTTGATGCGCCTGCACAAGCAGCGCCCTTCGGAAGGGTTCGCCGCCGCCGCCCTGGAGGCGAGCGAAAAGAGCCGCGCCCGCTCGCTGCTTGAACTGCTCAAGGAAGCGCGTGCCGAGATTCGACAGGGCGTTGACCCGGTGCTGCTTGAGCGCGAGCGCACTTTGCGACAAATGATCTCTGAGAAGGCAGACCACCAGATGCGCTTGCTCAGAGGCAAGCATACCGAAGAGCAGGCTGCGGCCGCCGCTAAAGAGGTAGACGCCCTTACAACTGACTACGAGCAGTTGCAGGCTCAGATTCGTCAGACCAGTCCGCGATACGCCGCGCTGACCGAGCCAGCCCTCCTGACTCTGAAACAGATTCAAACCGAGGTGCTCGACGATGAGACGCTGCTGCTGGAGTACAGCCTGGGCGAGGAGAGGAGTTATCTCTGGGCGGTGACGCCGTCTTCAATCAAGAGCTTTGAACTGCCTAAACGCTCGGAGATCGAATCAGCCGCACGGCGCGTTTACGAGATTCTAACAGCCCGCAACCAAACAAGCGCCAAAGAAACGTTGGAACAGAGGCGCAAACGGATAGCACAGGCGGAAGCTGAGTTTGCGAAATCCTCTCTTGCGTTAAGCCAGATTTTGTTAGGCCCTGTGGCAGCAGAGCTAAAGGGCAAACGGCTGGTGATAGTCGGCGAGGGTACGCTGCAATACACTGCGTTCGCGGCTTTGCCCAACCCCGATGCGCGCCCCGGCGTCGTTTCATCGCCCCTGATCGCCGATCACGAGATCATAAGCCTCCCCTCGGCATCCGTGCTGGCGGTCCTGCGGCGAGAGGCCGCCGGGCGCAAAACCCCTGATAAGATTGTGGCCGTCTTTGCCGACCCGGTTTTTGATAGCGGCGACCCGAGAATCGGGCTCGCACACAAAAACCCCGCGCGAGCCGTTGAAGCAGACGCCTCGGCGAGCGATGTCAAGAGATCGGCTACGGAATCGGGGCTGCAAGATTTTGTGAGATTGCGCTTCAGCCGACAGGAAGCCGACCAGATCGTGCGCTTCGCATCCGAAGGCAAGAGGCTCGCGGCAGTTGACTTCGCCGCAAGCCGTGCCTCGGCCACGAGCCCGGAACTGGACCATTACTCGATCATCCATTTCGCCACGCATGGGCTGATCAACAATCAACACCCCGAGTTATCAGGCGTCGTCTTGTCGCTTGTAGACGAACAGGGCCGCCCGCAAGATGGCTTTCTGCGGCTCTATGACATATACAATCTGAAGCTTGAGGCAAATCTCGTCGTGTTGAGCGCATGTCAAACGGCCCTGGGCAAACAGATCAAAGGCGAAGGGCTCGTCGGACTCACCCGCGGGTTTATGTACGCAGGGGCGCCGCGCGTGGTGGCAAGCCTGTGGCAGGTAGATGACAGGGCGACGGCTCAGTTGATGGGGCGATTCTATGAGGCGATGTTAGGCCAGGGGCTGAGAACCTGCTGCGGCGCTCAGGGCGGCGCAGGTGGCGATGTGGAAGGAGAAGCGCTGGCAGGGGCCGCATTACTGGGCCGCCTTCACCCTCCAGGGCGAATGGAAGTGACGGAAGGCGGAGGCACGGCAGATGGAAGGGCGCATTAAGGTGGATTTCGAAAGCAATCCGACCGATATGCCGGCGGCTCCCGCCCCGCGCCGAAAATGGGCTTTAACGCAAGAAGCGTTCGACAAGCTGCTGACATCTTTCGGGGAAGACCAGGATAGCGCCGCTAAGAAGTACCTTGAGATTCGCAGTAACTTAGTGCGCTTCTTTGAATGGAGGGGCTGCCCCTTCCCTGAAGATCACGCGGACGAAACGTTTAATCGGGTCGCCAAACGACTGGCCGAAGGCGAAGAGATTGACAATCCGTCCGGTTATTGTGTAGGCGTGGCGCGAATGCTTCTGCTAGAGATCAACAAAGAACGCGCCAGAGAGCAACAGGCGCTGGGTGAGATGGCAAGCTCGCCGGCGGCCCCCTCCGATGCTTCAGAGTCGGAAAGGCATATTGAATGCTTGCGCTCGTGTTTGCAAAATCTGCCTGCGGATAGCCGCGAGTTGATCGTCGAGTATTATCAGGGGGAGAAAGGCACGAAGATAAAGAACAGGAAGAGTCTGGTTGAGCGGCTCGGGATTCCGGTCAACACGTTGAGGATGCGGGCGCTTCGTCTCAGGGAGAGGATTCGGGCCTGCGTAGAAGATTGTTTGATGAAAATGACGCCCGGCCTGTGATGAATAGACGATTCCCGCCACTAATATATGAGGGGCAAAAAAACAATCATGAAGCGTGACTCTATTAATGATGAGTTAATAGTCGGCTATCTGCTCGGCGATCTGCCGGAAGGAAAGCAGTCCGAGATAGAGGATCGCGCTTTTCAAGACGAGCAATACCTCCAGGAAATACTCGCCGCCGAAAGCGATCTGATCGACGAATACGTGCGAGGAGAGCTATCGGGTCCCGCGCGCCGGCAATTCGAGAGCCGTTTCCTCGCGTCAGCCGAGCGGCGGCGGAAAGTGGAATTCGCCAGAGCCCTGACCAGCGTTGCGCCCGAGTTTGCGGTAACAGAAAAGAGTATTCGACCGGCGCCCGTCAGTTGGCCGGGAACCCTCGCAGCCTTTCTGCGCGGACTCAATCCGGCGGCTAAATTCTCGTTGGCAGCCGCAGCTTTGATCATTGTGATTGGCGGCTCATGGTTAGCCGCAGAAAGCCTTCGGATGCGCTCCGAGCTTTCCGAGCTTCGTGCAGAGCAACAATCGCGCGAGCGCGAGCAGCAAGCCTTCCATCAGCAAATCGCCGACGAGCAGGCGCGCCGCGAGGAGCTGTCTGCGCAGCTTCAACGCGAGCGCGAGCAGCGCGAGCGCAGCCAACAGCTAATCGGCGAACTTCAACGCGAGCTGGAAGAATCGGCGACGCAGCCCTCGCAACCGGCCGTCGTGTCGCTGGCGCTATGGCCGGGCATTTCACGAAGCGGCGGCGCGCGTCCAAAGTTAGCCCTTCCTCAAGCGGCGCGACGGGTGCAGATTCAAATCGGAGTCGAGCCGGAAGATGAATACCAAAGCTTCCGTGCGGAGCTTCGCGCTCCGGGAGGGCAGCCCATCTGGACCCAAGATAGTTTATCTGCGCGGCGAGTACGCGCAGGGCGAGCCGTCATTTTGAATCTGCCCGCGAACGTCCTCAAAGCGGGAGAGTACGAATTGGTTTTAAAGGGAGTAACCGGCAAAGGAACAACCGAAGACATCGGTTACCACTACTTCGATGTGCTGAAGAAATAACAGTCGCCAGTCCTCTGAAAACCAACTGACATTTATCTCAGCAAACCATCCTTATTACTTCACCCTGCTCAATTACTTCACCCTGCTCAAAACTTTTCCGGACAGTCAGGCATGAGTTCGATGTGATGTTTTGACGGTTTCCGCCACACTCAGATGAACACGGGTTAGACGGTTTATCGAATCCCGTTATATGTCAAAAAGGAGGCTGCAATGAAATCGCCAATACATCGTAAAAGAATCTCTGAGTCGTGCCGCGCACTGATGTCGGCGCTCGTCGTGATAATGTTATGCAACCTGCTGCCGCTCGGCAGGAGTGTTGCTGCGGTTGGAAAAAGAGAGACGGTCAAGCCCGGTTCGCCCGCAAGCTTCGCCGCCCCCTCTACTCCCGATCACGCTACAACGGCGCGACTGAGCGTCGCACAAAGCAAATTACCTATCATGTTCGAGGCCAATCTTGGACAGACCGATCCGCAGGTGAAGTTTCTCTCTCGCGGAGCCGGCTATACGATCTTCCTGACCCCAGCCGAGGCTGTAATCCTCTTAAGTAAAGGCCAGCTAAGCGAGGGCCGGGCGCGCAGCAGAACGCAAGCCGTCCTTCGCATGAAGCTTGCAGGCGCCGCTGGTGAACCACAGGTGGTCGGGCTTGAGGAGTTGCGCGGCAAGAGCAATTACTTCATAGGGAGTGATCCCGAGAAGTGGCGCACCGACGTGCCGCTCTACGCAAGGGTGCAATACAAGGCTATCTATCCAGGCATTGACCTTGTCTATTATGGCAATCAGGGTGAGCTTGAATACGACTTCGTAGTTGGCGCGGGCGCCGACCCTGCGCAGATCAGGCTTTCATTCGACGGCGCGCAAAAGATAAGGACAGACGCGAATGGCGACCTGGTACTAAAGACCCCGGGCGGAGAGGTTCGCCAGCGTAAACCGCACGTCTATCAGGAGGTCGAAGGAGTGAAAAAGGAGATCAAGGGGCGGTACGTGCTAAAGGGCAGGCATGAGGTCGGGTTTGCGCTCGCAGGTTACGACCGCGACAAGCCCCTGATCATTGACCCGGTGCTCTCCTACGCCACCTACCTGGGCGGGAACGTGGAAGACGAAGCCCGAGCGATAGCCGTAGACTCAGATGGCTACGCCTACGTGACCGGGTACACCTACTCAACCAACTTCTACTCAAAGAACGCGTTTCAGCCCGATCTTACTCGCTATTCTCCGCCGGTATCCGAAACGGAACCGTGGAAGGGGCAGGACGCCTTCATCACGAAGTTTGATCCATCCATTACTGAAGGCGATTCGGTGGTCTACTCCACTTTTTTGGGCGGAACGTCTGAAGAGCGCGGCTGCGGTATCGCGGTCGATTCTAACGGCAATGCATACATAACGGGGACTACCAAGTCCTTCGATAATCCCCTGACGCCCGAGCATGAGTTGGAGTTTCCCGTCGTCAACGCCTTCCAAGCGCACTTGAATAGCGGCGGCCGCGAAGGGACCATTGCCGCCTACTGGGAAGATGCTTTCGTGGCCAAGGTGAGCGCAGGAGGCAACGGACTGCTCTACTCGACGTACTTTGGAGGCAGTGGTGCGGATGAAGTCAGCGCTATCGCAGTCGACTCTTTCGGCAACGCCTACATAATTGGAACGAAGGGCGAAGAGAGGGCCAACCGCCTTCCGGGGTATGACTTTCCGGTAAGGCATGCCTTCCAAGCGACCTCAGACAGTCAGGATGCCTTCGTTGCAAAGTTCGACACGAGCAGTTCCGGAGACGCGTCACTGATCTTCTCGACGTTCCTGGGTGGCGCGGCGCCTTATGGGGACAAGGGGCATGGCATAGCCGTGACCCCATCAGGCGGTAACATCTACGTGACTGGCTCTACCAGCGCGCCCAATTTTCCTACCAAGAATGCCTACCAGCCGGAGAAAGGTTACAACTCGAATGTATTCGTAACGGTTTTTAATGATACGAGGCCGCTGTCGCTTCTTTACTCCACTTTTCTCGGCACCTTCTCTGGCCCTTCCGTGACTTATGGGATCGCAATCGCCGTTGATTCTTCAGGCAATGCCTACGTGACGGGCCTGGGCGGCTACCCGTTTCCGACAAGGAACCCGGTGCAGGGCACATTAGCGTCGGGTTCGTTCGTCAGTAAAATCAACCCGTTTCTCGTCGGGGATGCGTCGCTTATCTACTCGACCGGTTTGGCCGAAAATTTCAGCGGTTCACGAGGCACAGCCATCGCGGTCGATGCGGACGGATATGCTTATGTGACAGGGTATGTGGATAGGCCCGCCGGCATTCTGCCGAAGGAACAGATACAGCCCTATGGCGGCGGCAACTACGACGCGTTCGTCGCGAAGCTGAATCCTGCGGGCGACAATCTAGTCTACTCCACCTACCTTGGGGGCAGACTCGAAGATCAGGCACTCGGCATTGCCACCGACGCCTTGGGTAATGCTTACGTAGCCGGTTTTACCCAATCAATTGATTTCCCAACGACGCCTGGCGCCTACTCTGGCACAAAACCTCCGAGCGGGCCTTCTTCCAACCCCACCGACACCAAGGACGTCTTTGTCGCCAAGATCACGGAAAAGCGGGCCAACCTTGTGCTAACCACGACCGCTTCCCCCAATCCAGTTTTAACGGGGGCTACCCTTACTTACACACTTTCAGTCACAAACCTCGGCCCGGACCCTGCGCAGTCAGTTATCGTGACCGACTACTTGGCACCCGAAGTGTACGTCGTCTCTTCAACTCCGGCAACGACCGGCTCAGGTCAGAGCCGGTCGGTCAGGTTCGACTCAATCGCCGCGGGCGCATCCGTGAGTATCACAATCGATGCAGTGGTAGGCTGCTTCACGCGTGATGGCAGTATCCTCAATAACAGGGCAATAGTCAGATCACTCACGCATGACCCCGATTTCGGCAACAACTCTGCGACCGTAGATACGATCGCCTCCGACCCCCCGCCGGAAATCACGTGCCCGGATGATATTGTCAGTACGTCGCCGATTGTCAATTACCCGATGCCGAGGGTTGTTGACAATTGTCTTGGCCTGATGATGACGCGATGCACGCCGGCATCCGGATCAACATTCCCCGTCGGTACAACGACGGTGACCTGTGTCATATCCGATGCAGGCGGCAACAGCTCCAGTTGCAGTTTTAGGGTTATGGTCAAGGGGAACGCGAGGTAGCCTGTCGGCGGGATCAGGCAAAACGTCCCGTATGATGAGCAGGAACATGAATGCGATGCATCTGGGAGTTTGCGCCGCAACGACGACCGAGAAGACCGGCATTGTCGCGTTGAGTGGTAATGCCGGTTCCACCTTAAAGAGGCCTTATACATTTTCTTACTTCAAACAAAAGGGCAATCCTCCGAGGAATGAGCTGGTGTTACCCTGCCCTCGCGCCGCAATTCGAACGGACAGTCATTGAAAGGATGAGAATTGCGATTGATACTTTACGCAGCATCATGGCACGTCTTCCTATCGTCGTACATTTGCGCGGAGATTTCTTGTGCGTCAGTTCCTTTTTGATGTTTCGCCCCAGTTCGAACCGTACACTTCTTTGTATACTCGTATTGCCTCATCCTCTGAAGGCAGGCGCAGCCCATCCGTGAACCTGTTCATAAAATTAAAACCGCAGGTCTGGAGCAAAGCTTCTATGGCTCCCTGTTCCGTAAACTCAGCCTTAAGCTTCTCAAAGTCCCTATCCGTAACCGAAGCGGGATCGCGCGTCAGCTTGCGGGCAAACTCTACCGCTGTAAGCTCCCGCGCAGTCAACGCTGAGTCATCTTTTTTCATAGTCAGAAGCTTGGCAGGATCGACGTTCAGCCTTCGAAGCCCAAGCACCTGATGTAGCGTGCAATAGCGGCACCCGTTCGCCATCGAAACAGCGAATGAAATGTGAAGCTTCAACTCGCGGCTTACCGATGCGTACTCTCTCACAGCCGAGCCATAAGCGCGCCAGGCAAGCGCGAATTGAGGGCATCGCAACATCGCTCGCTGAGAATTCGCAACGCCTAGACCAAGACCGGCCGGCTGCCTCGCAGGATCTTTGGCCGCCGCCGCCATGTCGGTTATGGCGCTGATCTCGTGATCGGAGATGAGGCCCACACGAGCCACAGGCGGCTCATACTTTACAACCGCCTGCGGTTTGAAAGAAGAACTATCAATCGCCCAGGGCTCCACGGGAAGACGGGCCGCTTCGCAAAACCGTGTGAAGTAGTTGAAGAAGCAAACCGTCATGGTTAATTCGACGATTTGAGGATCGTTGAAGGCCGCACTGAGTCTCTGAAATTCCTCGTCGCTTACACCGTTTACGTCCCTCGTAAGTGAGTCGGCGTAGGCGAGCGCAAGTTTTTCGGCAGCGAGTATTGAGCGATTATCGCCCGCCTTCATGCATCCGAGTAACGTTTTGCCGCGCTCGCTTGCCGCGAGCAGTCTTTGCATATGCGCGGCAACGTATGGGCTGGCGTGGATCTGTGCGATGCGTAATCCCATGCCCATCTTCGTCTCCGGCGCAACTGCTCCGGTGTAGATCGCAACCTTGATCAGACGAGCAAAAGGCTTGACTGCGCCGGGAAGCGCGGCCAGCGCCCGAAGGTAATTGGGTATCCGGCCAGTTTCGGGCGACTCAAGCGAATCTATATCTTTGAATATGTCGGAATTCTCTGCCGCCATGGGCAGCCTCGGTTTTGCCTCGACTCTGTGGCGCGCTTGCTCGTCAAGCGCGGCAATCGAGACGGCAGGAATCTTGTCTGTATCCTGTCCCTGCGGGAAGCGAGGCAACGCTCGCGCCTGTGTGCAAACCACAAGCGTACTGAGCATCGTGAAGGCAAGAAGTGATCGCATGGTCGCCCTCCTTCGATAACAGATTTTTTAGATCAGAATGAGAACCTGACGCTGGCCTGCAAGGTGCGCGCCTCAAATGCCTGCGTAGATTTGCCGAATGAAGAAAGCGACAAGTCCGTGTTCGGCAAAAACAGATTTACGTTATTCAATGCGTTGAATGCTTCTAGACGCAGGTGAAGCTGCTTTTCACCGCGAAGCGTGAAGCAGCGCACAAGGCTCAGGTCAACCGTAACATATTTAGGGCCGCGAAACGTATTGCGCCCCAGCGTGCCCTCGTTGCCAGGGAGCGGTATGGGGAATATGCTCGAATCGAACAAGCCGTTCAAGAAATCCTCTTTGCTGAAAGAAGACGGCACCGTGCCCGGAGCTGGTGCGTCGGGCCTGTCATAAAACCCGCCCCCGACTGCGCCGCCTCCGCCATCCGCATTGTAATCGCCGCCGGCTCTGAGTGACGCCCCGTTCCAAACCGAGAACGGCCTGCCGGATTGCGCGGTGATAATACCGGACATCTGCCAGTTGCCCGCGAGCTTATCGATCAGGCCGTTGCCGCGGAACCATCCCGGAGCCCACAGCACCGAAGCTGAAAATCTGTGAGGTATATCGAACAACGACCTGCCTCGCTCACAGGACAAGCAATCAATATTGACCGCCCCTTTCCCCGGCTCTGAATTATCCGCAAACTGACCCGTCGATGTATCGGACGAAGTATCGAGCCATTTCGACCAGCGATAGTTTGTCTGAATTGAAATACCTCGGTTGAAATTGCGGCGAAGCTCTGCGGTCATTGACTGATAGCTCGATGTCACTCCGTTTGTGACAAACAGCAGTGAGCTGAAGTTTGGATTGATGCGGTCTTCTTTCCCATCGAGCAGGTCGCCTTTGAAGCGATTCACATCGTCTATGCGCTCCAGGTTTATCCCGTTCGTGCCGACGTAACCTATCTCGGCTATCCAGCCTCGAATAAATTCGCGCTGGATGTTGAGAAACCAGCTTTCGCTGTATTGAGTCTTGATGTCCGGGTTAACGACGAAGCCCGTGATGCGGATAGGCGGCTCGCCGGGTCTGCTGTTGACTCCGCCCTGTGCGTTAAGACCGCGACCGAACTCAGGGTTGAAGGGCACAGGTATGTCGTAGAGTATCATCGTGCCTATTTTGCTGCGCGGCTGGCTGACTCCTTGAATCGCATCCGGGGGAAGGGCGCGCGCTCCGGCAATCGACTGACCGTGATGGGGCTGGTATGCGAGGCTGAAACCGGCTCTCAGAGAGGTTTTCCCGTCTCCGAACGGATCAAACGATAGACCGATCCTTGGAGCGAAGTTGCCGCGCTCTGGTTTGTAGAGGCGTTCGACTCTGCCTATACCGGCATTGGCGAGCCGCTCGCGGAAATCATTTCCCGGCCCCAGGATTATGGAAGATAACCGCCCTTCGCGCTCGCTCACGTCGCCGAAATAATCGTGTCGAATCCCCAGGCTCAGGTTCAATCTGGGATTGACCTTCCAATCTTCCTGCACGAAGAGGCCGCTTTCACGAAACGTGAAGTAGCGCGGGAAGTTTGTCGGCTCCCCGGTTTCGGGATCGACTGTCAACGTCTGGCGAAAAGGGCGGTCAAGCGCAAAATCATCCAGCGTCTCAAAGAAGAAGGCTCCGGCAGTAGGCGGGCCTATTGAAAGCCCCTTGAATATGCGCCTGAACTCGAAGCCGAATCGAATCGAATGGCGGCCCCGGTCCAGAGTCACGGTGTCTCGAACCTCATACGTGCGCAACCGCGTGCTTGAAATAAAGGTGTCTCCGAAAGGAGCCGTGAGCCCTGTCACGGTGATATCAGGCACGCCCGCATCTTCATCGCCGCGCGTCGTATGAATGATCTGCACCGAAAGGCGCGCGTCATTGACTGCGCGTTTGAAGATGTGGACGTAACCTATATTCATGTTTGCGAAGAATCCATCAAAAGGGCCTCGGCTACCGCGCACGGCTTTACCTAGAGTTGCGCGCGACGAGCTGGTTCCGCCCTGATCGCGCTGATATTCGGCTATCCACCTCGCGCTCAGACGGTCTTCATTGCTGAACGAATGATCTATTCTAGCTATGTACTGATCGAATCTTATGTAATCGTTTAGCGTGACGCCAACGCGGCCTACCGCAGGTATCACGCCCTCGGCAGTGGTAATGTTTTGTTGATCCAGGTAGCGATTTCCGCCCGTGCCGGGAAGCGGAGTCGGGGCCGGAAAATCTCTCAACAACCGGGCCGCCACGCCCGAAGGAGCCACGCGCGTCACGTAATCTCTGAACTCGGGTGTCTCGACCTGAAACGTGAGCGCCTGACCCACGGCATTGCGTGTGCCTTCGTAGGAGCCGAAAAAGAATGTTCTGTTTCTTATTATCGGCCCGCCGACGTTTGCGCCAAACTGGTTGAAGACCAGGGGGGGCTTGCCGACGGCAAAGAAATTGCGAGCATTGAGGGCGGCGTTCCGGTGATAAGACCAGACCTTACCGTGGAACTGGTTCGTGCCGGAACAGGTGCGAAGATTAATGACGGCTCCATTGCCGCGACCGAATTCGCAAGAAAAATTTGCGGTCTGCACCTGGGCCTCTTCCAGAGATTCGAGGCTGGGCACGATGGCAGGCTCGCCGCTGTTGTTCTGATTGGTGTTCATCGCGCCATCAAGAACATAGTTATTGCCTCTGTACCTGTTGCCGTTGACCGTAATGACAGGTGAATTCGTAAGCTTCGTCGAGGAGGCTGCCCCAGGGATGGCAGTCGCCCCCGCGCTCAACTTTGGCAGCAGGAAGACATCGCGCTGCGGGAGCGGGAGTTCACTAATTTGTCTATTGGCGAAGGTGTCTGTAAGTCGGCTCTCGGTTGAAACCTGAGCCCTGGACTCACCAGCGCTGACCGCAACAGTCTCATCGACGGCGCCTATCTGAAGTTTGACAGACATCTCCGTAGTCTGCCCCACATTAAGCTTGAAGCCTCGTTCTTCATGTGTCTTAAACCCGTTTGCGCGCACCGTGACCGTGTAGGAGCCCGGCGGAAGAGCGGCGAAAAAAAAGGTCCCGTTCTCGCCGGTTGTAGTCGAACGGACCTGTGCTGTCGCTTCATTCGTCGCAACTACTGCCGATCCCACGATCACGCTGCCTGTCATATCCGTGACCGTTCCCTTGAGCGCTGCTTCGTTAAGCTGTGCGAGAGTGAGATGTGGGATCAAAAGAAGGAGAACGGCTGAAACGATAAGGTGGCGGCTATCTCGAAAGGTATGGAGCATGGCAGACCTCCTGCTAAGTTGAGACACCGGGGCTTTAGAAAGTATCCGGCTGATCCGGCGCGTCGGAGCGGGCCTTCGACCGAAGGCCCGCCCTTATACGATTACGAGTGTAATATCACACCGATTGAGAGCCTTTACAGACATCGCAGGAATGCGACAAGGTCTCTCTTTTCATCTCGCGTCATATCCAACTGGAAGATCAGGTTGAAAAACTCCACACTATCTTCCAGCGTCGGCAGTCGCCCATCATGGAAATACGGCGGTGAATCTTTGATACCGCGAAGAGAGAATGTCTTGACCCATCCTTCCGCCCTGCCGCGATAGAATTCTTCCACCCGCAGATCGTGCATCCGATCATCAATGTAGTAAGGAGGAACATGACATTCATTACATCTAGCCCTTCCGAAGAAGAGCTTCTCTCCGCGCAGTTCCGATTCGGTAGACTTTGCCGGGATCAAGCGACCTAGACGGTCCAGCTTGGGCGCCGGCGGGAAACCGATTATCGCGTTTATATCGCCCATCACGTTGGTCGTGCTTTTATTGAACTCACGGCCTCCGATCTGCTGCGCTAACCCGACGTCGCCGTCAAAGTACTCTTCAACTTCAGCGAAATGGTCCAGCGAGCGAATCGAACGCTTGAGGCTAAAGAGTTGCATAACGTTGTTGCCGCGAAGACTCGGAGTGTCCAGTCGAGGGCGAGCCAGTGTGGGCCGCACGCCCGGATCCATCTCTATCGCGGCGTTGGTGTGACCGTTGACGTGGCAATCAAAACAGGCAATGCCTTGTGAAGGCAGTCTTGTGAGGCGGTGTTGAGTCTGGTTGAACCAGCTCGTGTTTGATTTGATCACCATTTTTTCCAACCCCTTCAACTGCTCGGGGGTAAGGATGCCGTCGAATAGCCTGTGAAAGTTAGCTTCGGTGATCTCGCAGCCTTGCGATACATCTCCCAGGTCAGGCCGCGTAGTCAGAAAAAGCGGCGGCGGGAATTCAGGGAGATATGGCTCAGGGATGTCAAAATCCACATCGAATCGTTCATCTTCGGGATGCGCTCTAAGCCACATTTTCGGAAACAGCATGTGACCCGTAGATTGCAGCGGATGAGAAAGCGGGCGGAACCCTTCAGGGAAGAGTTCCTTACTGTATATTTCCTCAGGCGAGAGCTTATCGTAGTCCTCCCAGCTATTGATCCCTTTTGGCAAACGCACCACCGGCCCCACGGGGATGTGCTTGCCTCGCGACATGGTGACCTTGGAATCAACCTTGCCCGTGAAGTCGTAGCGCAAGTCGAGGTATTCTTTCCATCGAGCCATGACCCTGGGCTTCTGCTCGCTCAATCTCTTGTAGAACTCATCGAAGTCGCTTACGTCAGCAACTGAGGCATAGGAGCTAGAACCGGGGCCGCCATAGCGATATAAATCTACCGGCGGGATGTCGCCTGGGCGAAGTTTCGGGAACGGCAACAACACCAGGTCTTTCCCCACAGGTTGATACTGGGGGTACGGGCGCTTCCAATCCGGATCAAACGCGGCGGGGCTTTTCGGTGTTAGCTGATCGCCCTCCATCGCAGGCTCTTGTCTCTTACTGTCTTTGGGCGAAGTTGAGCTAATCGCGGCATCCGGATCCCCTCCTTTTTTACCCGCAACAACTCCGACCGGGCCGGGTGATTTCTTTGAATCTTGCGCCGAAGTACTTCCTACGAGCCAGCCTCCGGGGCCAAGACAGGCGTCCGCCAAACCGATTGCGATAAACATCAAGAGTACAGGTAGCTTTAGACGCTTACTCCTCGTGTTCATGTTATTGCCTGCTGTTTTCATGAGATTGCCTCCTTGTTCTGAAAACACGACGCACCAAGACTTGTGACGATCAATAGCGAAAGAGAGGACGCGCATCTCAAGCTACCGTAAAGGAGACCTGCTTACATTCGGCTCAGAACTCCTGAGGTTTAGCGGTGCTCTCCAGAGATCTACTGATCTATGGCAAAAATAATCCAGCAATAGCCAGTCTCAATGAATAGACAGATGGGGAGAAAAAATTTGCATACATCCATACTCCGCCCGCAACTAGAGCGGGCGATGTCCGGCGACCGCTCTCTTTTCTTGTCGCAGTATTCTCTCTGCGCCTGTTCGCGGCTTCACTTCATATCCGCCGATCACCAGGCCCGCAGCCGCGAGTACGAGGTTCTTTATTACAAACTCTCCTTCTGCCGGCAGAGCGAAAGAGACTTGATCGCGCGAATAGAATGTCGTCATGACCTGGCTGATCCGGCATCCGAATACAGCTTTCAGCAGCGGAAACTGCCATCGGGATCCTCGATGTGCAGCAGGTAATAGTTCGAGAAGGCCGCGGGCGCAAGGTCGAGCGCGCCGAGCATCGAGAGCGTACCTTTCGCATTGCGGAACCGGCCAGTCCCTTGTCCGATGGGGCCAAATCCCGTCATTCGAAACAGCGGACCCGACACGCCCGGAAACGTCACGGTGAATCCCCGGCCATCGCTGATGCTCGCCTCCAGGGTTCCGCTTGCAGAGTCCAAGAAGGTGATTTTTACGTTCTCCAGCCTCACGGGCAGGGGTCGGTCGGCGGTGCCGGGCGCAGATGGGTCAGCCGGATTGAAAATGACATCGGTCCGCCAGTGCGCAACAATCGGCCCCACTGATATTGTCGAGCGCAGTCTGTCGCGTCCCCGCCCTCGATCGAAGTTTGTGTGTACGGCGCGCAGTAACTCGTGTACGGTGGCGCCTGTGGGCTGCATTTGCACGGGGTGATCTGGGTCGGGTTCGCCCAGGAAGGCCAGCGACGTTACGAATTGATCGGGGAGCGGTGATCCCTCCAACCGCAGCAACTCCGAACCGGTTTGATACGTGCCGACAGGATCCAGGAGCCGAATCGTGAAATGGATATTGAGGCGCGAGCGCCGGCAGTTCCCGGTCAGCACGTACGAGCCTTGCACACCGGCGAACACTCCTGTGCCTTCCACGATGTTCCCGTTTGCTTCCACTCCGAAGCTCCCGTCCGCGAACAGCGCGGGGACAAGACGGCCCGCGCCCGCGCCGCGAAGCTGATTTTGCCCCGCGTCATCAAACACAAACAGGTCGTCGGACACAAAGTCCCGTGAGGCGCCATTTGGCCGAAACGTCCATCTCAGGTTGGCAAGACCGCACTCATCTCCCAACAGGTTCACGGCCCGCATTCCAGGCCCGCATCCATTAATGCGGAAATCAACATCATAACGGCGCAGCGGAGCTTTCGCTGCGAACGCATCGGATCGGTTCGGGTCCGGCATGTCGAAGCTGCCATACAGGTTCAGGTACGCGGACTGCTTGAGTAGCGCGAGTATCCGCTCGACACGGTCGCTCGCTACGGAAATTACAGGGGGCGCTGTCATCTGCGCGCCGGAACTTGCGGATGGTGCGAACACCTGGCTATTGGAGTCGACCTGGCCGCTAACTTGATCCAGACGCAATTGAGGGCCTGGCAAACGGCCAAACGCAGCTTCCAGGGATAGCGAAAGGCCCAGCAATTTGCTTTCGCTGTCAGCCAACCCGGAAACGGAAAGACCCACCGGCAGACCGGATGAGGAAAGCCCGACAGGAATGTTCAGGGCCGGAACCCCGATGACGCCGGAAGGACTCGTATTCCGCAGGGATATGGAAAATTGGTTTACCTGTTTCCCGTTCAGATCGATAGTATCGGTGATATCGTCGCCCTGGGGCCGTATGAGCGGAGCCAACACCGGGACGGTTGGGTAAACGATTGCCGCGATCTGTTGCCTTCGAAATATCTCCTCGAATTCCAGGGCCAGCTTGATACGCGTCTTTACCGCCTCTTCGGCCTGTTCCGGTGTTACAGGATGTTCGAGGATGTTCTTCGTTCTAGCCCGAATATCTTTATTTCTTATACATTCGATGACTTGACTCAGGGGCACATTGGCGCCATTCCGTGTGAGAAAGTCTCCCAGGTCCTTCATGCCATGCAAAGTCGCAACTGCAAGGAAAGTCGGGGCCGCTACTTGTGCCCACTGTCGAAGATTCACCTCGACCAGAGTAGCCCCTGCATCGCGGATTCTTTCCAAAGCCCGTTCTGATACACGTGCAACCTCTGGCTCCAGGTCTTCCCAGTAGAAGCCTCTTGGCACACCGATCCGTACACCCCTGAGCGGCAAGGGCGCCGGTATTGTGGTGCCGGTTACAATGGCATCGAGCAAGGCTACGTCAGAAACCGTACGGCCCATCGGTGCCGGACTACTCACGGCAAAAGAGATGGGGACAAGACCATCTTCGATGGAAGTGACCGTCCATGAGGCTGTAGTCCAACCCCTCAATCGCCCCGACGTGGATGGCCGAAGGCCAGAAATGCCGCAGTACGAGGCAGGAATACGCGCGGAACCAGCCGTGTCGCTGCCCAGGCCGGCTGGAGTGACTCGCGCTGAAATGGCAACTGCCGTACCGCCGGCCCCACCCCCTGACACACGGGTTATGTCATAAGGATTCTTCGCGAAGCCATACACCTCGTTGGAGTTCGTGAACTCCCGGCCAAGCTCATCCAAGTTGGCCTTGCCCAAAAGGATGGCGCCATTTTCAAAAAGGATGTTGACGATTCGCGCGTTCCTTTTCGGATAGTAATCCTTCAAGGCCGAGATTCCCGTGGTTGTGGGATAGCCCACGGTATTAATGTTGTCTTTGATGGCGATTGGCAGCCCTGCCAGCGGCCCCAGCGGCTTGCCCTTGGATCGAGCGACGTTGACAGACCGGGCGCCCTCAAGTACACGGTTTTCATCCAGCGAGATAAAGGCGTTTAGCGCCTTAGTTTCGCGATGCCGCTTTAAGAGCTGCGAAGCATAGCGTTCAGCGGTAATCGAGCCACTGCGAATGTGATATACGGCCTCGGTGGCAGTCCACTCTAACAATTCATTCGAAGCACATTCGTTGTCGCGTTCTCGAGCAAACATAGTTGGTTTCCTCCCTGATGAGATGACCTTTGCGCAAACCGTTGCTTCGTCACAGGCGTATGAAAGCTACACAACAGCGGTCGCTTCGATTTCAATCATGAGTTCCGGATGAAAAAGGCTGGTTACACCAACCGCCGTGGACGCAGACTTGCAACCAGCCGCTGCCAGGCGCGGACGATACGCCGGGGCAGCGTTAGAAAGAGCCGTCATGTCCGTGGTGTAGTAGTTCAGTCGTACTATGTTAGCAAACGTAAGACCGGCAGCCTTCAGGACAATTTCAAGGTTGTCCAACGCTTGATTTATCTGTTTGATCATGTCGCCCGCATAGACCGGGTTTCCATTTCCGTCCACGGACGTTTGGCCAGAGCAGTAGACGACGCGATGGCGCCCTTCTACCTCAATCGCCTGAGAAAAGCCCAACCGATCTTGCCAAGTCCAGGGATTAATTGCTCTCGTTTCTGACACCTTGCGCTCCTTTGGAAAGCGACGCGCCTCACGGCGCCTGTGCGATCACACGACCGTAACAGAGGTAGTCGTAGTGGGTGTTGATCATACCTCGATAGTATTGCACTCCCCGTCGTGTTGGCTCATTGTTCTGAGGGAGCTTTTCCAACTCCTGAAGGCGTAGTTTGAGTCCTCGGTCGGTGGACTCCGACATATCTTCGGCCCGAAGCACAAAGAACCCTGCCTCTTCCAGGAGCCGACACATTTCGCCGAGTGAAATCTGACGCCAAATGTCTGGTTGATAGAGATCTCGGAAACCGGGCACGGCAGGGTAGGCGTCGTTGAGCGTTCCTTTGCGTCCCTTCATCCAGTCGTTGATTCCCAGAAGAGCCTTGGGCTTCAGGTGCCTGAGAATTCGCCGCAGGGCCGACAGCTTGTCCTCCCAGTGGCACAATGTCTCGTTCAGGTAAGCGGCATCGAATCGCCGATCACCGAGATCCAGAGTACAGGCGTTTTGATGGACGTACTCCACCAGATGCTCCACTCCGTGCAGGGGAGCCACCTCGCGCGCATTGGTAATCTGGAGAGGGCTTATATCCACGCCCACGATCCGGCATCCGACGAGCTTGGCCAGAAGGCGCGAGGGCGCCCCGTTGCCTTCGCCGACGCTCAAGACCAGGCTCTCCCTGGTCAGCTTCAGCGAGTCGAAGAGCGTCTTGATGCCATCCTGAAGCACATGTGCCAGGGACTCCACCGCGAAGATGGCGGGCACAGTCGTCCGCGGGTCCAGTTGATACGCTTTGTAGATTGCCTGAAGGTCCTTTGCCCGGAGCACCATGAAAGGTCCATCGGGACGATAGGACTGGATAACTCGATCAACAAGCCCTGAATCCGAAGGGGGCACCTGGTAAGAGTTAGTATCGGATACCGCCGGTGCCGTTGTCGTCAGATTGCTCATCTGTTGTTCTCCTCTCAATCCTGGTTTTAACTGCCGGGCAAACTGTGCGCCGCCGGTTATCGCTCGCGCCATCCGGCTGTCTGTTCCATCAATGCGTGAGTCGACATCTCATTGACCGTTCAGCCGTGCCGAGAACAAACGCTCCGGCCTGAGGCCGTCCTCACCTGCCACACCGCACGGCCACAACATCGGCCATAGAACGCGAGCCTTGTGCGCGGAGGGACAGTGTGCGGCAAGCCCCTCCGTGGCTTCACTACCCCTACCGGAAAGCGTCCAGACCGCCATCGCGGCTTGCGCTCCCTCTATGCAATTAGGAGCTTGCGCCGCGTGGTGTTTGAAAAAAGCCTCCAGAACCTCTGGTTGCCGCAGGTTCACGAGCGTGAGCGCAAAGCAAAAACCCGAGAGCGAGTTGCGCTTCCCTGTCTCGTGCGGCGGCTCCCTCGAGCACATGGCCACGCCTCTCCACGGGACGGCGCGAAACGGCAGAATATTGCTGGGTGCGAAATAAATTCCCCGACCAGCGCCGTGCCAGAAGCGCGCCCAAAACTCGGCGTTCATTATGCGCAGGCGCTCGTCGAGCCTTTTCATCAAATGCGGATACAGAGTGCGCGCCACCAGCCCGAGAGCCTCTTCCACGATTCCGCCGAAGCCCTCGAATGCGTCTCGCCTGCACACGGCGGAGAATTCGGCCAGGACCTCACTTTCGCACCTGCCGGCATCAATATTTTCCAGCGCCTGCTCGGCGAGCCGGAGTCCTGCGCCGGCATGAATCGCAATTGGACTCAGCTCGGGCAGCAATTCCGGCAACAACGCGCCTGGCCGAGCATTACGATAAGCGTAACCCTCCGCCGCAAACAATCGGGAGTAAGGGTCGAGTCTGCAAATTGTCTCCTGTCTCATACTGTGGCCCGCGCGGTCGCGTCCCTGGAAGAGGCGATACGCGGCAATCTTATTCGGAAGCTCGATCCAGCGCGCGCGCGCATCGCCGCGCTCCCGCAGGCTGCCCAGGAACCCGGCGCATCGCCGTGCTAGATCGAGTCCCGCATCCAGAAGACCGCCTCGCGTCCAGCGCCAGGAATTCGAGAAGTTCGCCGCGTAGCTGATTGTATCCGCATTCATTAGCTCCGGTCCGTGGCTACCCAGGCCGGCAGAACTCTCTCGCCCAGTCAATCCGGAATCTGCCCGTAAGTGAGGACAGCTCATCTTCTGTTCTCCTCTTACTCCCGGAGGTAACTGCCGGGCGAACTGTGCGCCGCCGGTTATCGCTCGCACCATCCGGCTCACTGTTCCATCAATGCGCCTGACGAACATCTCATTGACCCCTCGGCTGCGCTTCGTTCATCGCCCGCAGCTTTGCATTTACGTTGGACACTGCGTGCCCTCTATTTGATCGAAATTTGAATTCGTCCGCATTCACATTCGTCTTTATGCACTGGCCCACCAACCTGATTGATTGAAGCAGGCGAATTGATCAACAGCTCGACTCTCTCATCAAAGCACGCCCGCTAAGGCCGGGCGTCCTGTATGTTTGCTGGTTCTCGTGTTCACGTTGGAAACGTTACCGGCGTCTATCTGTATACCGACGTAAGGCCTTTGCGGCGAGGTCGAAATCTGCACCGCCGCTTGCTGCACTGTATGCGAGCCGTCTTTGCTCCAGACGCCGAAGCAGGCGAAGGTCACGGTGTCATACTCTGCGGATTCGCGACCTGAACTGCCCGAATCGCTGAATCCTACCCAGGCCAGGCTGTGCAGTCGAAACTTGCCTTGCTGCGTGTGATTCTCATACTCAAACGATACCTTGTGGCGCGTCGGGTCGGCTGGAATCTCGTAGCTATAAGAAAATCGCTGGCCGGTGGAAGCCACTACGTCACGTGCGCCGCCCCGTTTGATTGCCTGCTTCGCATCCTCGTCCTGAATCGCATGAATCCAGAGGAAGGGATCGAGCGCAGAGTTTGGTCCGATCACGATAGCGGTCGTCAGGTTCGGCGTCGGGAACAGGAATCCTTCGGGATATGGAATGTGTACTTCTCCCATCAAGCGAAAGATCAACTGTCCGTTCGCCCCGTTCTCAATCGCTGCCGGCCCACGAAAGAAGAATGAGCTTTTGGGCGTTCTAGGTTCGATACGCAGTAGCGCGAAGATCAAGTCCTGGTGGATGAATCCGCGATGGAGCAACTCGTCGAGGAATTTTCCCGTTCTCAGATCGACTGCTCCGATGCTGATGTCGAATGGGTCGTCAAGAAACGCCACGTCATCCAGAGAATAAGACCGCAGCGGAAATCTCAGAAACTCGTTGCAGCCGCTTGGGCCTGGATAAAGGCGACCGGGAAAAGCTTGTGCGATGGGCGATGCGGGCATCTCGGCCATCACTCCTCCCGCGTTGACCAAAGAGACGGCAACCGGGACGGAGTTTCCGCAGCGAGCGCCGAACTGTAATATCGCTCGTCCGAGCACATGAGAGCGACCTGTAGCATGCCCCCCAAGTTGAGCAGAAGTCAGCGTGAAGGCATCGCCAAAGCTGCTGTTGTGCGTGAAGAGCGTCAACTCCTGCACCGTATTGAACGGAATATCAGGACACACATCCTCAGCATTACCCTCCGGCTCCCTGGTGCTGAGTTGAAGGTGCGGGTGCAGGACTGTGCCGCTGGCCGGGATGGTGGCAAACTGCTGCGTCGGGGTGAAGAAGTTGAGCGGCCAGCGAATATTGTTGCCCAGCGGCACGTAGGTCGAGCCGTAAAAGGTGAAGTCCAGCAGACCGTCGGCTCTCTGCTCAAACCTGGCCCAGGCCGAACCGTATGGTCCGGGAAAACTGAGCGGCCGGCGCGGAATAGTTGGATTGATGCTGAGGAGAGTAAAGAGCGCTGTGCCGCTGAAGCGCGCATAAATCTTCAGGTCTGAAACTTCGCCGGTCGCCAGATTCAAAGTTCCGGACGAGAACCGTGCCGGGCACACCGTCAACGCGGCTTTGCTGGAATGCCATCTTGAAAAACTGCGGCGTCACCAGCACGGCATCATCTCCGACGAAGCCTTCAAGAAAAGAGAGTTCAAAGCGCGTGAGATTGTTCTCCGGCGGAGTGAACTTCAGACGCAACTGCCCGCTCAGATGACTGTCAACCATCGCCAGTCCGCCGAAGAGCAACTGGCCGCAACTGCCCGTTTGAATGCTTTGCGGATCACGACAGTTCAGTGGAGTGATGCCGTCGCCAAAGTAGCTGGCTGCTGTGCTCAAGGGGAGCACTTGTTCTAGACTCGGAGGCAGTCGGAGTCCCGTAAAGACGCCTTGAGACTGTCCTAGCTCTTTCCACCCTGTCGTCGTTTGTCCGTTTGGCGCGCCGGCAACAGCCGCCGTTGCCTTCACCGTAAAATAGCAGGATTCGGGCGCGGCTCTCTGAATCTGAAGCAGTTGACTTGCAGTCCAATCGGGTCCTTCGGCCTGGCGGTATGCAGCGACAGGATCGCTCTGCATCACTGTTTGAAGATCAATCTGGCGGAAATCAGCTCCGCAGGTGATGTTCAGTTGATGAAGCAGTTCGTTAGCGATGAGCGCATGGCCGGTTGCGCCGGGATAATAGCCGTTGAGCGAGTAGAAGCCGCCCAGATATTCAGCCGTCAGTCTTCTAGGCCCGATAGCGATGCCTTCATTCTTGACCCTGCGGAAGAAAGCATGAAGGTCATACAAGAGCGCCCCTTGATTCTGGGCCAGAGAAGCGAGCGCAGCGTTCAGCTCGTTGACGCGGCAGCGGATCTCGTCGGCGACTTCGGCACTCAGCACGCAACCGTCCGGCAGCAGGTCTGGCCTCTTGCCAAAAAGCTGGAATCCGATTTCGTTCAGACCGTTGGCGGTGATGAACTCGTCCGGTTTGAGGTTGTATGCCTTCAGGAGGATGACAGGCTCTAACTTCAGAATCTTCGCCGCGAGGTTGACGGTCGAGAAGTGTGCCGTATCGAAGGGGTCGGGGATGTTCAGCATAAGCACTTCCGAGCCGGAATCTCTCAACGACTTGAGAAGCCTCGCATAGTCAGAGCTGAAGGAATTGACTTCCGGTAGTAAAGCGGGGTCGCCTTTTACGGCGGCTTCAAGGGCTTCGTAGTAACCAAGTTCTACGAGTGCGAAAGTGGGTTGCCGTTTCACTGCGCACTCAAGTTGAGTCGGCAGTTGTCCATCCTCCCCGTACGCGATTGCACTCATGCCCAGAATCAGATTCGCCGCCGTTTGCTTGGCGTCGTTGCGCTGGATGAGTGGTTGAGTTGGTCGCAAGTTGAGCGCGTCGTCAAGCCTGTAATTCGGCACGGAGAGATTATTGACGGGGACGGGCGGCAGTTGATCCAGCACCGTCGTTTGCATCGGCACGGGCACGATCACAGGCAATTGCGCAAAGCCAACGGGATTGCAGATTCCCGGAGGCTGAATGAGCGGTTGCGGAAACTGCGCGCGCATTTGCCGGGCCATCTGCGCCGGGAAGCTATCAACCTGCGTCACATCGCTGAGCGTAAAGTCGCCCATGCCGGCGGCCAATCCTTCACCAAGCACGACAAAGGCGGTCGTATCTAAACGGCCACTATAAACAGCAGTCGGATTGACGGAACTTGCGGGAGGCTGGCGGCTGCCGAACGGAGGGGTTGAGGAAACCGAAGGCTGAGATCCTGTCGGGGGACCGCCGAACATCGCGTCCACCATTCCGCTTTGCAACTGGTCGCCTGCCTTGAAAACATTTTTGATAACGCCGCCCAGTTGTTCTTCAGTTATTTGAGTGATCGAATCGAAAGCAGTGGCGGTCTTTTTGTTCTGCCGGCTTGAATCTTCAACCATATTTTCGAGTTGCTGGGCGCCAAACAAAGACATGGCCCACGAGAAGCGAAGAGTTGATTTAATAAAATCTCGCATGATGGATTCCCTTTTCATGGGCGCCGTCTCAAACTGTTTTTTTAAGACACCAGTAGTTGATTAAAATCTGCCGCTCAATCAGGCAAGACGCATTTACTGCTGGCGCAGTCATGGTGGACCGCGTCATTGAATCCTCGTTCTATAAAACTGCATATCACGTCCTGGTTAAAGTTCAACACCCCCAGTGACCCGCCGAGTTCGCTGTGAGGGCGATAGCGGTGAATCGTCAGCTTTTTGTAAGGCGTGCCTTGACTTATCTGCTGTTCAACCCGGCCGATGAATCGAATGAGGCCCGGTAGCTCTGAATGGGAAAAAGTCTCACCTCCGGCGGCCCGTTCGATGAGTTTCAACCCCTGGTTGACCTCCATAGCATGATCTATATCCTCGTTAGCGATGGTTGCCAGCATGATGGTATATGTCTTCATGAATGTGTCGAGCGTATTCTGTAATCGCCTGAGCGGAATGTCCCGCACATACGGATCGAGATAAATAACGTGAAGCGTAGTGGCCCCGGCTTTAATCGCGAAGCGAAGAGGCGTGTTCGTCACGAGGCCGCCGTCAACGTACGTATCATCTGCGATCTTGACGGGCGGGAAGACTCCGGGGATAGCTGCTGACGCCTGCATGATCTGCGGCCCAAGCTCGTCGGTCATGTCTATGTTCTCAAAGACCCTGACTTGGCCGGTATCCCAGTTGGTTGCCGCGACCCTCAGCAACCTGTCCGAACGGCGAATGTTCTCGAACTGAAGAAATCTTCTGATGCTTTGCCTTAACGGCTCAATCGAGATGAGTGCGCTCATGTCAAACAATTGCAGCGTTCGCTCGGGCTGGCTTGCCGAAGAACGAAGATAATTGGTTCCCCTGCTGAACAAGTACTGGGCGAAGAACGCGAAATCATCAGTCGCGGTGACAAATGGCTCTGCCGGGTTGAGCGCAATACAAGCGGGTTCGAAATACCTCAAAGGGTCTCCGCGCAACCGGTAGATGCCGTTGCCGCACCTTTGAGGATTATCGCTTAGTTCATTGATCCAGATTTTTTCCAGGTCACTTACCGTTGCACAGCTTGCCTCTCTCGGCTGCATCGTCATGAAGGCCGCATTTAAAGCCCCGACAGAAGACCCGGTAAAGATTCCCGCGTCGAGCGGCAGATAATCAGTCGCAGCAGATTCGCCGTTAAAGAGGGCCTTCATCACACCGACCTCATAGGCGCCGTAGGCACCGCCGCCTGATAAGATCAGTGCATCCGTTCCGCCATTCATCTTTATCATGAGCTTCTACCCGTGACGACCCAATGAGGCAGGCGCGCAGTGTCGAGCCAATCGGGAATCTGCCTCCAGGTTAGAAGTGATCCCACGATGGTTGCGTAGTGCTGCATGAAGTGTTGAGCCAGGAGTTCTTTTTCGAACTGCTCCCTGGAGATGCATAACCCTTGCCCCGCCCAGTTTCCGGTCAATGCGTTTGCCAGTGAGATATAGGCAGATACAGGATCGAAGCTGCCGACGCTGGTTGGTAATCTCTCGAACGCCTCCTTGACCGGAGCCAGCAACCGGGAGGTGAGTCCGAACGAGAAGAGGTCTGCCAACTTGAAGCTCCAGTTGACCGGGTCGAGCGAAACGTTCGCTATCCTCTCAGGACGATTAACGACGAACGTCATACAGACGCAGACCTCTCCGCTTTCGAGCACCTGAAAGTTAATCGTCTCAATAGCGGCATCGAACTGCCCTGGCCCGTATGCAAACAGACCCTGAGCCGGGTCCTTAATAAATGCGTAGCCCAGCCCGTACTGGCCCAACACCCCTGGTGACGGGTGGTCTTCGTTCAAGATAAAATCGCGGGTTAGGACGATATAACTCTCTTCGGTGAGCGGAACTGCCAACTCAGGCCCGTCAGGCCCGAACGGACTGAACCTAACCTTGAAATCGAATATGCGTACCCTGGCCACAATCCACTCATACTTCCAGCCAAGTTCACGCAGATCGATGATGGCAAACTCATCCTGGAACTTGCCGACCTGACCGTTGTCGCACAGCTTGTAGTAAAGCTGTGAGAAACCGAAGCCCTGTCGCAGGATGTCCTTCTCGGTACACCAACTAAATCCCTCCAGGCAGTGAGGCACAGATGGCTGCCCTGATTCAACATAGGCTTCAGGCTGACGGAAGCTGCTGACGCGCATGAAGTAATGCAGCACGAATTCGCGGACCTGATCCTGCATCCATTGAGCCGCTTCCTGTTGAAGATTTGTCGGCGTTCTGGGCTGGTCATAAAACATATCTTGAAAATTGCCCATCACCGGAAGTGTCCTGCCGTCGAAGCTCACATCATCAAAAAAACCGAAGCTGCGCCCTGGCCGGTTGAATACACGTTGCAATTCGAATCGTTGTCTGAAGCTATTCGTGGAATAGGTCTTATCCCACCATCGTTTGAGCGCCAGACCGGAGGAGAGATAACTATCTACACGTTGAAGGATGAGGCGGTCCTGCTCGGTAAAATCTGCGCTCTCTGCGACAAGAGTTGCCGCATCACTTTCATGAACGCTCCCGCCGACCGGTGGGCGGCTCAGGGTGTTCACCATCCGCCTCACCATCCCGTCAAGACTTCGCATGCCCTGTGTTCTCTGACCAAGCATCTCAATGCTTGAAGCGAAAGCTTCCAGGGGACGCTCAAACATTTCATTGAGGATTCGCATCATCTTGCTTACATACTGCCGCACTGGATCAATGCGTCGTGGTGTTATTCATTTCCGCCTGGCCGAGTTCCGGTGAGGATCGGTAATGAAAAACCTCTCCGATGCAATGGTATTGTTTCAGCGCGACATAATAATGTCGCAATGCTTCCTCGCAAGAGCTTGCCTATTCCACACCTCAACCAGGCGTGGGGAGGTTGAGATCACCCTCATGCAATGCGATGATTGCTGAACACACACCATTGTGAAACGCGCCATTTTCAGACAGTTGCTTATCACAACGCTTCAATAGAGTCTCCGTGACGGCTGCCGGATATTAACCGCCGTCAGCGCACAGGCATTTAGTCGGCCCGGTTTGTGAGGCGGCTCCTGCTGGGACATCTGGCCCTGTGCGAGACTGTCCGCCGCAAGCGGTGATATTCTTTAAGTCAAATGGCCGCCGCGTTATTAACCAGGCTCGGTCACGGAGGTTCCGGTTCTACTTTCGCAGTCGCCTACCTTCTGACTCCGTCTGCTATCTTCTCAAGTATCTCCAACTGCCTCTCTTCGTATCTGAGTTTTTCTCTGGGGTAACGTTCCAGAACCTCGTAAAAGACACGGAGGTACTTCTTGTCCTCTTCCGGAAACCCGGTTAGCCAATAAGGCTCAGAAAGACGCTTGAGTGCCTCTTCAGCCTCATGATATCTCTTCTCCGCATCCGCCTTGCTTTTGGCATCCTTTGCATCGTCTCTTGCCCTTTCAGCATCCTCTACGGCTTTACGAGCTTTTGCCAGAACCGCGTCAGCGTCCTCCCAACTCTTGGGCAAACTGTATTTATTAAAATAAGTTTTTTTCAACCATCTCTTAGGGTAACGGACCTCGGGTGGGCGGTAACCAAGTCTCTGTATGAATTCGGCTATCTTCCAGGCCGTGAAGTCCGCACCGGTCATGTTATCCGGCACCAGGTCTTCTTCTTCGGGGAAGGCCATTTCGTACTCGCGCTTCACGAACAGTATTTTGAAGCGAACGAGTTTGAGCATATCGTCACTGAGGTTTGCGTCTCGCATGTTTACTCTCTCCTTAGGGGTTGTTGTCGCGCCGTTAGAGTTGGCGCTATCGGTCATCGGAACTATGGGGATAACAGTCGAATTGTCATCTCCGCTTATTGCCTCATCGGCGGTTTGGGTAATGCCGCTTGGCATTACCTGGTTCGTGAAACTGTTCAAGCCCGCCGACGCGTCAACATCTAACGGCGCTTCCGCGTTGAGCATTGCGTCAATGCTTTGGTGAGCCAGCTTCTGCAATCCCCGAGCGGTCTGGACAAACATTTCCAGGCTGAACATGAAAGCCCTCAACGGGAGCTTGACCATCTGGTTAATAAGTTTCGGTGTATCCATATCAATTAGGGATCAGCGCTTTATAAATCCTTCAAGTCCTGAGCAATGCCCGCTTCAATGCGGGCAGGACTGATTCTTTCCACTCCATCACCTGCGGCAAGCGGCTCGCAGCAGCAGCGCTCCTACAAACAGGAAGGCGACTGTGCCGATCCTATCCGCCCATACTTTTGCGTCCGCCGACGCCGATATGTAATGCGATAACAGAACAACTGACATAAGCAGCAGCAGTAATGCGATCATAGTTGCCGAAGAGTTCTTGCGGGAGCGATGTTCTGTTCTCTCTCTCTTCTCATACTCGAAACGTGTGTGGCCCTCAGCCACGAGCGTCAATACAGCATCAAGTTTTTGAGGTAGCTCAGTCATCATCGCGGCGTACTTGTCCAAATTGCCGCCCAGTTGATCCAGGCTGACCATCTCTCGGAACTCCGCGAACATTGTGTTAAAGCGCAAGTCCTGTAAACCCTCCATCAGAGGGTCGCGGCCAGGGGCGAGTCGGCGAGCAGTGACGGCAATTTGAAATAGCCCCCTGCAAAAACAGAGCAGGTGAGGCTGTGGCCAGTAGCCGCACTCACGCGCGAACCTCCAATGCGCGAACAGATATTCGGCAAGGCGCGGGCTGTCACCGATGTCGTGCCACCCGCCGTCGCGGAAAGGGATGACCTGCCTGAGCCTGTGCCGTAATTCCTCTTCGCCCGCCGCCCCTTTGGCCCCCCCCATTTCTCTGACTAGGTAAAGGCAAGCACTGTCGGGGTCTTGAGCCGCAGCAGCGACCAGGTAGTTGAAGAGGTTCGGCTTCACATGTGATGGGAGGCTCGCGAAAACGCCAGTGAAAACGATCCGCTGGCCCGGTAGAATCAAGATATTTTCCGGGCGCGGATCAACCGGAAACACCCGGCTCTGGAGCGATTGCCGCAGCCATACAAGACAAAGCAGATTTGCGAGTTCGCCGGAATCGATGCCCGCAGGCGAAGGCTGCGCAGTTGTTGCCCGACCATCTACACTCTCCCGACCGCTAAAGGGGGAGATCAGATCGCCCAGATTGGAACCGGATAAGTGTTCAAAGGTGAGCACCTTCGATGTGCAGAAGTTCCCGTGCACTACCGGCACTTTTATAGACTCGAACCTTATCGTATCCCTTGCGAACTCCACCATCATTTCGGCCTCGCGGGCAAAGTCTATCTGTTGCCTTAGCGTAAGTCTGAACTCTTCTACTGCGCTCTCGATGAGAGCGTCAGCTAACACCCTGTTTAAGAGTGAGAGCAGTTCCATGTCACTGGCGAGGAGTTCTTCAAATTCTGGATGAACAGCCTTGACCGTGACGGCTTCACCGCTACGGAGTTGCGCGCGATGCGACTGGAATAGCAGCCGTGACTCGAAAGGTTCTTCATCGAAGGCTGCGTAAATTTCTGTCGGCGGGCAGCCCATCTCTCTGCCTATCAAACTCCAGACCCTGTTAATAGGCGATGCTTCCGCCCTATCTGGTATGGCAGCAAGTTCAAGGCAGTTATTTGCGGACAACAGATCAGCGCGCGATGACAAGTAGATACCGAAAGAGGAGAAGACTGGGCCGAGGCTCACGAGGGCCGCGCTCAGCCTGCGGCAGCGACCCTCATCGCTCGTGTCGCGCAACGGCTGACCCGGCGGCTGCGCCAGGCCGTATTCTGCGAGGCACTGCTCTATTTGCAGTTGCCGACGCTTCACAGCCTCGCGAGACAGCTTCTTTTCCACCCGGTCTCTCATAGAATTGTTTTCAAAGCATCGAGCGTCTTGCGCATACGTCTCGCTAGCGCTCTCAATCAACGTTTCATCATCGGGCTAAACACCCTGATTGATCGCCTTCAAATCTTTCTCCAGCGATTCTCTGGTTATCGGCCCACGATAGATCTTGACAACTCGCTGTGAACGGTCGAGCAAGAGTGTGTAGGGGATGCTGAAACCATTAAACTGTTGAAAGAGTTCCTGGTCGCCGAGCAACACCGTGAAATTTTCGATTTCGCTGATGCCGTAATGTTCTACGAATGGCTTGACGGTCTTCAGTCCACCTTCATCAAGAGCTATACCTACGATCTTTGCTCTGGAACTGGCTGCCACTTGTTTGAGGTCGGGGAGTTCCGTAGCGCACGAGACACACCAGGTCGCCCAGAAGTTCAGTACGACGACGTTTCCTTCAAAAGAGCGACCCGTAACCGTATTGCCGTCGAGCGACTTTAGGGAGAAATTCGGCACGCGACTGCCGATTGCGACTTCTCCGGCATCCATGTCATTCATGCCCCCGCAACTCGACAGGAAGATGACGAAAGAGCTGATAATCATTCTTATAACCTGTGATCTCATGCAGAGTCTCCTCCAATTCTTCATAACTATCGTTCCTCCATGCGCCGTAGGTGGCGGGCTGACGGGTGGTGTCCGGGTCTTAGCGAAGGACCTTCTCACCGCCTCTGTTTTTGTGCCTGCCAGATAGGCATCAGCGACCGGGTCGTTACCTGTTCTCCTCCAACCGGGCAACCAGTTCCGCCAGATCTTGGTAATGAAACACCTCTCCGAGCCGTTCATGTTTTTTCAGCACCGGGTAGTAACGCAGCAGCGCATTATTGGCCGGATGGCTTACGAGGTTGTTCCACAACTCAACCATACGTGGATCGGATGGGTCTGGCTGGTGTTGAAGAAACCGTGTGATGTATATATCGCCTGGGGTGGTGTCGTACCCCATAATGAGCGTTAACATCAGGCCGTCGGTAAAAGCTTGAGTGTCAGACAACTGATGGCCATAGTATCTCAGGAAGTTCTCCATGATCTCGGGCTGCCGTATGTTAACTATGGTCTTCGCCCAGGTCAGACCTGCTAGCATGTTGAGCCGACCCAGTTCGTGTGGCGGTTCTTGCTCGGCGGCACGCCAGGGTGACAGCAAGCCGGGCACGAAATAGATCGGCAAAAAGTAGAGCGCACGTCCCGCACCATGCCAGAAGTAGCTCACTACTTCCGGCTCGATTTCCGATAGCTGGCGGTCAACGATTGGAACCATCTGCGGGTGCTGGGTGCGCGTGACCAGGCCCAGTGACTCATAAGCCGCACCTGTGTAACCTTGCTTGGAATTATCTCTGCAAAGCGTAATGAACTTCTGTAGCACTCCTCTGGTTTCGTAGACAGGGCTGAATGGATTAATCGTCTTCATCAACTGTTGAGCGAAGAACAGGCCCATCCCCGCGTGAAGCATGGTCAAGCTTTTGTCGGGCAAACGGCCAGCTCTCTCGTTGGTCAAGATGTTTCGGATAGGCTTCGTTTGTCCCCAGAAAGTGGCCGCATAGTTATGGCCCAACCCTTCGACGGCCCACAGATCAGGGTATTCGCCCAGCGCATAAGCCTTCTCAACCAATTGTTCCAGCGGAAACTCTTTCCCCTGCGGAATCTTCAAAGGCACGTGTTTGACCAAATTATAGACTTCGTAATTATTCATAAACTCGCGCCAAGTCAGGCGGCAATTCTCACCCGGTGTAAAGGCCTTTAAAGTCTCTTGTGATTGCTCCGCGATGTCAGAGGTCAGCCTCGTTATGTAGCGAGGGTTGAAGGCCCGAAGCGTTAAGAAATCAAACGTCAAGTCAACAAATCCTCTTTGCAGATAGTCACCGACCTGAAAGGCTGCCTGAAACAGGTCATTGAACTCGTCTTGGGTGGCTTGCGTGACGGAATAGAAAGCGGCCTGCGCTTTGCGCGTCGCGTCGCAGCGCGGCGTGAGAATATTGGCAAGCTCCTGGACGCCGAATAGCGACATGGCCCACGAATAACTGAGCGCTGATTTCGAGAGTTCACGCATAACCAAACTTCTTTTTTGCAGACGGCAAATGTTCGAGCGTCGTCAACTTCGGACAGAACTCTCGTCGCAGCCTGAGCCAGGCATAGTGCCCCAACCTTGGGATGGCGGCGGCGAATAACTTTGCTGTGCGGTTGCTTCGGGCGCAGGCTCTGTCCGCGGCGACCCGGCAGATGCCCTTTGCCGGCTAGAGGTAGCCGCCCTCATGACCTGGCCGACGGCCTCGGCTGATTGCTGCACCATGCCTGATGCCATTCTCGTCAATTTGCTTGGGTGGAATGCCTGCCCTGTGAAGACGCCGAACATCATGTCCATCATTGTTCTTTGCATATTGTCGCCGGACCTGAAAGTCGCCTTCATCACATCGTCGAACTGTTCTTTGGCAGCTCTTGTGACATTATCGAAAGCCTCCGTTGCTTTTGACGGCATAAATGTATTCACCGCCTGCTGGACGCCGAATAGCGACATGGCCCACGAGAAACTGAATATCAACTTGGTAAAGTTACGCATCCCGGGCTCCTTTTCTTGAAGCAATATCTATCCGCCTCGCGCAAGCTTGCGGATCGTTAGCAAAAGCATCGTTGCGGTGGCGACAACCACCATAGCCTCCGCCGTAAACAGGTTCATCCCTAACTCTATGCGCTCTCCTGTAAGAGTAATTAGCAACGAGACCATGAAGACCATTGCCGCTTGTTTTAACACTTTCAGCCGCAGCGTCTCATCGGTTCTCTCCGGCAGCTTGACGGTTCCCGGCGCGGGTCATCAGTTCCTCGGTCGCAACCCGGCCAAGAAAATCCGCCGCCCTGAATGCGCCGTCATGCATCAGATGACCGCTTGAGCTGAACCAACGTACAAACATGTCGTATGAGAATAATTCCCGCCGCGCTTGCCACTTGAGATAACGGTCGCAGACAGTTTCCAGATACCGGCTCAGATTAAAGGTGGGAGCGAAACGTGAGATGAGAACCGTCAACGGCAATGGCGGAGCGTATATACTTAATCACGTCACGCTCGGGACAGACACCCGTTTTGCGCGAGAGTTCGAGCATGTCAAGCATCACCAAAGTGAAGCTCTTACGCAGCCGCAGTTCTTCTCCCACAATCTCATACCATTCGCCTGCGAGTTTATTCAGCCCGTGGCGAAATCCTTCGAGGTCGGCGTTGCGGCCCATCAGCAAGCTGTCGATAAACGAGGCATACAGGCTTTTGAGATCGGCACGCGTAAAGGCGAGCGTGAGAGCCACTAAGTTATGGCTTGAGTAGTGGCTCAACAACCCTGTGATGCCAAAGTCAACGTAGCCGACGACATTTCCCGGCAGAATTATCAGGTTAGCCGGGTGCAGGTCGGCGTGAAACATCCCGTGCCGACAGGCATCCCTAAGGAAATTGTCAACGATATTACAGGCGAACTGGTTCGGCTCGAAGCCTGACGCTTTCAGCCGGCAAAACAATAACTCATCATCTATTTCCATCGCGCGGAGATAATTAAGTATGGTGATCCCTTCGAAAAACTCAGCGACCAGGGTGCGGCGCGTAGTGTAATCCCAAAGCACCTCGGGAATACGCTCGGATACATTGCCGCGCGAGTTATGGCGCATCTGCTGCATGTAGCGGGCCTCGCGCCGGTAATCGAGTTCTTCACGCGTCCACGCCACAAACTCACTCAACGGTTCGGTCATCCACGAGAGCATCTTCAAACGCAGGTGTTTGATCAGAGCTACCGCACCCGTCATCAGCCGTATGTCACCAGTGAAGTCCGTCTCGACATCGGGGCGTTGCACCTTCACCGCAAGCTTGCGCCCGTTGAGGTAGGCGATATGTACTTGTCCAATGGACGCGGTTGCTATCGGGCGGATCTCGAAATGGTCAAAGATTTCAGATGGCGCTCTGCCCAGTTCCTCTCTAAAGATCTTCTCAACCTGCTTGTACTCGAATGGCGCTACGCGGTCGAGCAGGTCAAATAGCTCTTTGCAGTATTCAAGCGGTAGAATATCGGGCTGTAGGGAAAGCATCTGGCCGAGTTTGATGAATGTACCTCCTATATCCTCTATCACTGCGCGCAGCCGCTCCGGCCCCGAAAGTTCTCTAACGGGCAGACGCCGCGCGAGTCGCGGCCATCGCCTGATGCCACAGCCGAGCGCGTGCGCGAGCATGTGGCGGATGATTACGGAGATGATGTGGGCCAGCCTGCGTAGGTTCATCCAGATCAACATTAGTTCGCCCCCTACTTTAATACTTGCCCGTGCGCCTCTTCTTTGAATACCGACCCGTAGAAGATTGACTTGCGGCGACTGAGTATCTTTTCCATTGTCTCTTCCATTCTGCCTCTTACCTCCTGGCTAATGGCCCGCACGATTGTTGGATCATCTACGGCTTCAGGCGGATATTGGCTCCCGATCTGTAGAGGGGCGAGAAACTGCATGTGCCACTTTGAGGGAAGCGGCAGGGGCAGGAAGGGAAACGTAGGCGTAAGCGGGATGAACGGCCATTGACTGTGACGCTTCCACCAACCCCACTTGATCTTCGCCATAACTGGAAAGGTCTCGGCGCTTCCGACGATGACAAACGGCACGATCGGCGCGCGATGGCGCAAGGCTATCTTCACAAAGTCATTACGGAACTTGCCCAGCCGGTACGCGTCGCGGTAAAGCCTGAAGGGGCCGCTTACCCCCTCCGGAAAGATACCGAGCATCTCATCACGTTCGAGTATATGATCGGCGTTCTCCTGACACGCAATTATGCCGCCGAGCTTCGTCATCAGATTGAAGATGAAAGGGAACTTGATCAGGCCCGGGTGCATAAGAAACCTTGGGAAGCGCCCGAACCTTTGCGCCAACAGATCCAAAACCATTGCCCCATCCCAGGGCATGACTCCTCGGTGAATGCCAACCAGAATTGCGCGGCCCTCGCGCGGCACCCGTTCGAGTCCGTCTACTTCAACCCGCCAGTAGTATCGCCGTAAAAAATTGAATAATGTCCGCGAGAAGGCCGCGACATAGTTTTTATCCATTCCGAAATCGTCGAACTCGCGGCCTGTTATCTCCACAGCGCGCTGAGCGGCAGGTTCTCCGCCGGCAAAATTAATCAACGCTCTCGCGCTCGAATCATTAAAAGTCAATCCAAGCTCGCGCTTGATCTTCTTGTTCGAGATGGTCCAGGGGTAACGTATGTATTCGAGTTGCTCTGTCGAGTAGGCCGGGCCGAACGGTCTGAGCGCAAACAGCGCCGCGCACTGTAACGAGCGCGCGATTGGAATCCGCCTTGAACCCGTCAGGCGAAGAGCCACGCGAAGCGGAATCACACCGTCAGGAGCGACGTTGTATATACCCGCAGCGCTGCTTTCAACGGCGCACCTCACTGCGTCGGCCAGATCGTTCAAGCTTAACAGTTGAATTGATGGATCATAGCCGGGCAAGACTATCGCAAGCCGATTCCCAAATAAGCGACTGAAATAGTCTGCGCCGTCCGGTATGGGCACAGCCACGGTCCGAAGGATTGTGACCTGACGCTCGCCCAGGTATCTCAGCGCTATCTTCTCAAGCTCGGCCCATTGACTGCCGATCGGATTCTTGCCTTTACGCGATGGTGTACGCGACTCGGAGATTAGGCCGGGGTTGCGGGGGCTGGCCCCGTAAATTGCCCCACTCGACAACAGAACGGCCTTCTTGATCCCGGCGTCGGCGCATTGGTTGAACAGGGCCACCGCATCTGCTAGATCGGGCCTCATCTGCTTGCCTGTTTGCAGGGGTGGAGAGTACACGATTGTGTCAATGCTCCGAGCCGCAAATAGTCCCGCGTAGCCGCCGAGTTGATCTTTGCGGCGCTGCGCGCGCTGACACAGTTCGACGCTTGCGCTCTCGCGCAGGCGGCTTACCAGCGTCTGCGCAATGCTGTCTCTTTCATCTATAATCAGAACCCTAGCCATCTCGACTTCGCTTCCTTTGCTCGGCCCCTTCCTTCACAGATAAGCCCGATGATGTCAGCGCGTCTGCTGTCTGAACCTTGGGTCGTTCATCTCCTCTATCTCTTTTTGGAATACCGAGCCGTAGAAAACGGATTTGCGCCTGCTACGTATCTCCTCGATAGCCTTCTCCATTTTGCCCCTGACATCGTGGCTTATCATTCGCACTATCACAGGGTCATCAGCATCTTCTGGCGGGTGCCACTTCTCGATGTGGATGGGCGCGAGAAACTGTGTGTGCCACTTCGACGGCAGCGGCACCGGCAATAGCGGAAATGTCGGCGTGATGGGCAGACAAGGCCATTCGCTGTAACGTTTCCACCAGCGCCAATCGATCTTCTTGAGGATCGGGAAAATCTCGGCGCTGCCGACTGTCACAAACGGGATTATCGGCGCGCTGTTACGCAACGCCATCTTCACAAACTCATCGCGGCCAAACTTGCCCAGCCGATATGCATTCTTGTACAGCGTAAAAGCGCCGTGTATGCCTTCGGGAAAGATACCGAGTATCTCATCACGTTCGAGCACGTAATCCGCGTTCTCCTGACACGCGACTATGCCGCCGAGTTTGGTCATGAAATTGAACAGGAACGGAAACTTGATCAGCGTCGGATGAATCAAGAAACGAGGGTGACGGTCAAGTTTGTGCGCAATCAGGTGCAATGCCATTACGCCGTCCCACGGCATGAGTCCCCGGTGTGCGCCGACCAGCACCGCGCGCCCATTTCGCGGCACCCTTTCGAGTCCGTCCACTTCAATGCGCCAGTAGTGGTTGTGCAGAAACTTGAATAGTGTGCGTCCGTACGCTGCGATGTAGTCCTTGTCCATACCGAAATCGTCGAACTCGCGCTTTGCTATTCTGCTTGCGCGAGAACCGATAGATTTCCTGTTAGCAAATTCCATCAGCGTCTCTGCGCTGGAGCGCGTCGGGGTGAACCCTAACTCCCGTTTCATCTTCTTGTTTGAAACAGCCCACGAGTAGCGTATATATTCGAGCTGATCTGTTGAGTGCGAGAGCTTGAGCGGCCTCAGCGCAGCGCGCGCGATCCGTTGTGCCCCGCGAACTACCGGAATCCGCTGCGCGCCGCATAAACGAAGTGCGGCGCGCAACGGAACAACTCCGTCGGGCGCAACGTTGTAAGTCCCGCCTTCGCTGCTCTCTATAGCACACCGCACTGCCGCTGCCAGATCACTCAGGCTTAGAAATTGAAGCGAGGGATCGTGGCCGGGAAGCGTGATTGCAATCTTGCTTTGAAACAATCGGCTGAAGTAGTCCGCACCGCCGCGAACCGGTACGGCCACGGGTCTTAGTATCGTGAGCTTTATGCCCGGATGCCCACCCATGTAGATGAGCGCGAGTCCTTCAAGGTCGGCCCACTTGTTTGCTAATGGATTAGTGTTTCGCGACAGCGAGCGCGACTCGGAAATTAGGCCGGGATTGTGATGGCTCGCGCCGTAGACTTGTGCGCTCGATAAAACAATTAACCTTTTGATTTGAGCGTTGGCGCATTGCCGGAAGACAGTTTCCGCATCCGCGAGATCAACCAGCATCCGATTGCGTGTGTTGAGCGGCGGACAATAAACAACGGTATCGACCGCCTGATCTTTGAACACGTCGGCGTAGCCGCCACTCAACTCGCCACCGAAGCCGTCTTCCGGGTGCGGCGCACGCTGGCAGGTTTCTACTACCGGGCTGTCACGCAGCCGGTTGACCAGCGCCTCTGCAATACTTTCTCTTTCATCTATGACCATGACCCTAGCCATGTCGATTCCCTCCCAAGCCTTCTGAGTGACCTGTCGCCCTGTCAGTGAACCATTTGTTAGGGTTGCCGAAGACCCTGTTGCCTTGTTGCTTCTCAACTTTGCAGCGACCTTGCCCGCTTTGTGGCAATCGCCATCGTTTTGATTGCCTTGCCTTCAGTAATGCGGACTAGCTGTTTCGCCTTGATGTTCTTGAATATCTCGACGCGGCCATTCGGCCAACGCACCGTGAGCGCGTCCGCCTGCGTTATTTCGCCGAGGCCAAAATAGAGACGGGCGCTGTTTTGCGAAGCGAAGCTTGATCCCGCAGAAACCAGGCGCATCTGTCTCTGTGTGCCTGTTTCAATTGTCACAAGCGCGCCTACGCCGTCGCGGTTACTCTCGACCCCTTCTAATTCGACGGCGAGCCAGTTGCGGCGCGCGCCCGTGTTGTTGCGAAGCAGTGCCGGACGCGCCTTTGAAAGGTCGCCGCTATCGCCCGGACTGTTGTTAATAACTATGTCGAGTGCGCCGTCGTTATTGAGGTCGGCTATAGCCATGCCGCGTGCGTCCTTGATATCGTCTGCGCCTACAGCCATGGCGATGTCCGTGAATTGAAGTGTCCCAGTTGAGTCTTTGCCTTCGTTACGCAACAGAACGTTGTGCTCGTAGCCGTTCCAGGAGATGTCGCCGCGAAAATCGTCGCGGTAGAACTTGCCGGTCTTGTACTCTTTAATGTGGCTCACGGCCGCAAGAATATACGGCAGTCAAAGGTCATCTTTTTTCTTGCCGGACACCCAACCGTTGACGGCGTAGATGTCCTGGTGTCCGTCATTGTCGTAATCGAACATAGTCGAACTCCAGTACCAGCCGAACGGATTTGCGCGCGACGCCTCGGAAACATCTGTAAAATGACCCTGGCCATCATTGATCAACAGCGAGTTCCCTTTTACCACCTTGTCGCCGTAGTTCGTGTAGTCTGCGCCTACTAATGAGTAGATTTCTCTGTAGAGCGGAAAGTCCTCCACAATAGTGCCCTGCCTCACGCTCGTGAGCAGATACTGATAGAGTGTTGCAGCCTGGCCGTACCAGCGTTGACCCGAGTGTACGTTGGAGACATAGATATCGAGATTGCCGTCGTTGTCTATGTCGCCGAAGGTTGCGCTCATGCCGTAGCCGTAATCGTCTGCGCCTGCCGCCTTCGATACATCGCTGAACGTGCCATTGCCATTGTTGCGAAGTAGCGCATCGCGCCCGAAGTCGTTGGCAACATAAATATCTTGATAGCCGTCGTTATCATAGTCTCCCCACGCAACGCCGAGCGTGAGCCCGCCCTCCCGGACGCCCGCTTTCTCGGTAACGTCGGTGAATCGAAAGTTACCTTCGTTGTGCAGCAGAGTATTCCCCTGGCCGTTGCGTGTGTAGAAGAGCGTGATCGGAAGGTCTTTGCGTGCGTCGAGATAGCGACCCAGGTATAGATCGAGCCTGCCGTCACGGTCATAATCGCCAGCCGTAGCGACCGTGACGAAATCACCGTCGCCTTTCGGCTTCAGGCCAGACTCTGCGGTTACATCAACGAACTTTCTCTTTGTTTGATCCTGCGGGTCGGCGACGTTCCTATACAGAAGTGACGGGCCTGTGTAGCATCCCAGAAACAGGTCTTTATATCGGTCGTTATCGAAGTCTGCGAAGACGCCTATGTTAATGCCGGGCAATTCTGTGGGCAGGCCCGCCTCTTTTGTGACATCAACGAGCGTGCCCTGATTGTTTCGGTAGAGGCGCGCCTGCTCGCCGTCGCCGAAGAAGATGTCGTACCAGCCGTCGTTGTCGTAATCAACGGCAGAGACGCCGGCCGAGCCGTACTTGATAATGCCGAACATCTTCGGCTCCCACTCAGGCGTGGCAAACAGCGGGTTGCGATGCGAGACGAAATCGAGGCCCGCGCTTGAAGTAATATCGGTGAAGCCCTGACGGTCGCCCGTCACAGTCTCGCCGTGAATCAACTCCTGTTTGGTGATTTCCCATTTATCGTTATTTGCCCGAAGCCACAAACGAATCAACGCGTGCGATTCAAATGCCTCTTCAATGGCCTTCGCTCCGGTTTTCCTCTGACCGCGCAGCCAGAGGACGCCGCGCACCACGGCTGAGTTTTTCGAAGGAATTTCCTCAACCGAATCCAGCTTGAACTTGCTCTCTTCAATCGCGGTAACCGGCTCAAGGTAATGCTTGACCCGTTCGACTGAGTCAGCCTTGCCCAACAGGCGCTGATCTTCCTGCTTCCATTCGTAAACGCGCACGCCATCACGATCAGATTGAAGCCTCTCTGTCCATTGCCCCTCCTTATCGCTTAGGTAATCGTCTGCGTAGCAGGCGAAGATTTTGCCGGCATCTTTTTTAGCCACGAATTCGTTGACGCCTGTGCGATACTCATTGAGCAGCTTGATAGCTGCCTGTCCCGTTTGAGCCAGGAGTTGTGCGTTCGCTTCAAGGCGATTAATGAAGTTATTGCCCAAAATCAGCAGCCCGATGATGATGATTAGAGGGGAAGCATAAAAAACCGCTCGCCGCTGTCTCTTTGACATGACTTGTACTCTCCTAAATCTTCAAGAAAAGGTTCAATACTTCAATTCCTGATTCTCTTATTTGTCGTAAATGCCCGGTCACCGCCCGCCTTCTCTTACTTCGCGCGTCTGTTTAGGTTTGGCCGCGTGGCTACGATGGCGTGGTGCGGCCCTATCCGGCGTCACTACCACAGCGTCGGGCACGCCCTCTTCAACCCGCACCTGACTGTTCAGCCAGCCGTCTGTCTGCGTTCGCTTAAACTGCTGCACCAGCCCGCTCGGCCAGGTGATTTCGACAGCTTCGATTTCGGTTGCGCTTCCCAGCCCGAAGTGTACCGGGAGCATCGCTTCAGACGTGTAGCCGGAACCGGCCTCGACCTGCCGCGTCATGGCCTTGCCCGCGATGGTGAGCCGGACCCGAGCGCCGATTGCGTCTCGATTGCTGCGCGTTCCCTCCAGCTTGATCTCTACGCTGTTGCCGACCTTCTTCACATCGTTGAGGTAAAGCGTAGGCTGCGCATTGTTATTGTTGATAACCATGTCTAGCTTGCCGTCGCCGTTGAAATCCGCGACGGCGACGCCGCGACTATCGCGTATGCAATCGGAGCCGGTCGGACGCGCCACATTGATAAACCGGCCGTTGCCTGCATTGGCGAAGAGGCAGTTGCGCTCGTAACCGTTCCATGAATTTTCGCCGACGAAGTCATCGCTGAAGAAAACGCCCTCCTTATATTGCTTCACGTGTGCGACCGCACCGCTAGTGAAGGGCAGTCAAAGATCTGTGTTCGGCGCGTTACTTATCCAACCATTCGCGGCGTAGATGTCCAGCTTCGTATCGTTGTCGTAGTCGAAGAAGGCTGCGCTCCAGCTCCAGCCGGCGCGAGTGGTGTGGCTGTTCATGACTTGATTGAACGTGCCGTTGCCATTATTGCGAAAGAGACGATTGCCCTCGCCTATCATCTTACCCATCTCAACCCAGCGCGGGCCGAGCAACTGGTAAAGCTCCCAGTACTCGCCAAAGTCCGTCACCGCGTACTTCGTGCGCATGACGTTGCGTATGTATTGCGGAACCGTAATGTCTTCGCCGAACCAGCGCTGGTTCGAGTTGATGTTGGAGTTGTACAAATCCAGATTGCCGTCGTCATCGAAATCGCCTAACGCGACACCCATCCCGCCACTGAAGTCGAGCACGCCTGCCTCTTTGGCGACCTCTGTGAAAGTGCCGTTGTGGTTGTTTCTGTATAGATTTTTACGCCCGAAGTCATTAGCAACAAAGATGTCAGGGTATCCGTCATTGTTGTAATCGCCTGCGACGACCGACAGCGACCAGCCCGTATCACCCGTGCCGCTTTTTTCCGTTACATCCGTAAAGCCACGACCGCCGTTGTTGTGATAAAGAAGGTTTGTGCCGCCGTTCTGCGCGAAGAATGGAATGCGGGGGACTTCTTTGAAGGCATCGCCGTAGAGTGCCACATAGAGGTTGACGTAGCCGTCCAGGTCGTAGTCCAGAAAGCACGCGGAGACAGCCGGGGCAGAATCCTTTGAGAGATCAAAACCCATCTTCTCCGTCCAGTCGGAGAACGTGACCTTTCCTCCAGCCTTCACTCCCTCGTTGTGATAGAACCTCAAAGGCGCGAGATAGCACGTCACTAAGAGGTCAACGTAGCCATCGTTGTCAACGTCTGCGAAGATGCCCGCGGACGCCTGGTCAATTTCATTCAGCCCCGCCTCTTGCGTGACATCCGTAAAATGCGGTTGACCGGAAGCCTCAACGCCGTCGTTGCGATAAAGGCGCGAGCGCTTGCCGTCGGCGAAGAAAATATCCATCCTGCCGTCGTTGTTATAATCATTCGCACTGACGCCGCCGAACGCGTGCTCCATCACGCCGAACTTCAAGCGAGAGCCTTGCTCTTTGACGTTGAGCTTCGGGTCGCGCTCGTGCTTGTAGTCAATGCCGATGGCGGCCAGCTCTTCTTTCGATTCAAAGGCACGAAAATTACGACCGTTGCCGCCGACGCGAATCCCCTCAACCGGCTCGTCTTTGACTATCTTCCAGTCAAAAAATCCAGCGCCGCCCTCGTTGACCAGATACCAGCGATAAAAGTTGCGATCCTGAAAAACCTTGCCTTGATGATCCGTGCCGTCAAGGATGAACTTGACGGTCAATTGAACGCTGCGTTCAAGCTCTATATTCTCTATCATGTCTATCTTGAACTTGATGTCTTCAATCGAAGCCAGGCTGTTCAGGTAGCTTTTTACCTCTTTTTCGAGGTCGGACCTGGCGTAATCCTTTTCACTTACGGCTTTCAGGACCAAGCAGGACACATCGCCTTCTTCACGCTCAGGCATCAAAACCCACCGGCCGCGTTTCGGCGAAGAGTAGCTCTCGGAATAAAAGTGCGCGACTTCCGCAGCATCCTTTTTCTTAAACGATTCTTCCAAAGCATGCTTGTAGTCACTTAAAAACTGGTTGACAGATTTTCCTGTGTTAAAGAAGCGGTCATGCTCTTTATCTTTGCGCGTCATTACAATAAGAGTCACCGCGATGACCGCTGCCAGACTCACGGCTGTGATGGCGAGAAACCTCAACAGCCTTTTAAGTATCCTGTATCTAGCCATGTTCTCTTCTTCACTCCTTTCGTTCGACGCGCTTATTATTGTGCGCTCCCGCCCGTCAGGGGCGTTTCTGCGCGAAGCCCGTGAGCGAATTCACCCGACGCGGCACAGCGAGCGTCCCTTGCATCGAGCAGTGTGTAGCAATTTCCTTCGGACTCGGTGATGATCTTGGCGACACGCATGGCCGAGATGATGACCGGCGTAATGCCGCCGCCGGGTTGAGTCCAATGACCTACCAGATAAAGATTCTTGACAGGTGAGGCGGCGTCGGGGCGGTGCCGGCCGAGCTGGTCGGGCGACATCTCCCAACCGAGCATTGCGCCCTCATGATTGAGTGTAAACTTGTAAGACGTTCGAGCAGAAGCGCTCAGCCTGACGACGACTTTCTCGGAAAAGCCAGGCATCACGCGCTCAAGATTCGCCATGATGTACTCTTCGACCGCTCTCTTGTGCGCGAGTGAATCCTCTATCGCGGGATAGTCAACATCTGTGAGCTTCTGTACGATGACGATATGGCCGCCCGGCAGAGCCATCTTAGGCTCATACAACGTCGGCACAAAAATCTTGAAGGAGTGCGTTGCAACATGGTCCGAATCCCACGATGTCCAGTGATGGCCGGCGGCCTCGCTCAGCACCTCCGTAGGCATATCTTTGAGTCCGATATGTATAAGGAAACAGGGGCGCGTGGGTCGCAGTGACTTTAGCGCGGCTATACGGCTTGGGCCTATATGCTCGGGGCCGAGCATCTGCTCATAGGTTAAGAGCAAATCTGCATTTGAGACCACAACATCGGCATCAACACGCTTCACGCAACGCGCGCTCGCCTGCCCGGTTTCCACCTCGACTCCGCACGCGGTATGATTTCTGACTACTATGCGCCTGACGTATGAACTCATAAGTATGTGGCCGCCCGCCTCTTCAAATCTGAGCGCCAGCTCATCTGCGAAGACTTGTGACCCACCTTGCGGATAGTAGTTGCCTAGGAAGTAAGAGAGCCTGAGCATGGAGTCGAAGACGAAAGATGTGCGGTCAGGTGGTGACCCCCAGTGGCCGCAATCAGCGGCAAGCAACAGCTTGAGTTTCTGATTGCGGAAGTGCTGATCGAGCGCCTGGCGCAGTGTCAGGTCTCTGTACTTATCTAGCCGGTCTGTATCGTGCCGGCGAAAGTAATAGAGGAGTCCTAACAGGTAGGCCTCGCGCACCACAGCGAAAAAGCGATCAAGCGCCGCCGCCTCATCAGGAAACTCTGCTTTCAGTTTCGCCAGGTAGCGGTCAAAGTCAGCCGGAACAGTGAAACACGACCCGTCTGGAAAATGAAAATGGTCAACGGGGTCCATCTTGATCCAGCCGTTCGTGACGCCAAGTTCGCAAAGCAGCCTGCCCGTGATGGTTGCGGGATTGCCGAGCAGCGGGTAAAAGTGAGTCGCGGCGTCAAAGGTGTAACCCTTGCGCCGGAACGTGCTGCAATAGCCCCCCACCATGTAATGCTGCTCGACGAGCAAAACCCGCAATCCGCTGCGCGCGAGAAGGTTCGCGCAAATCAGCCCCCCGATGCCCGCCCCGATGATTACGGCATCGTAAGAATTCTCCGGTCCATTCTTTAGACTTAGACCTTTGAAGGGTCTTCTCATGCGGCTCCTTTAAACTAATTTATCGCTCGTCGTTCAGATCACTTGCGGGGCGATTCCGGCCATAGGTTTCATGCGCCTCGACGAATTCGCCGCTGGCTATTGCAGCCGCTATAGAAATCTCGCCCGCGAGCAATGTGGCGGCGATGATCTCTGCGAGCTTGGCTGCATAGCCGCTGCCCGCGCAGCCGAGCATATTCAAGCACTCAAGGCTCGTCCCTAAAGCGGTCCCCCCGCCTACTGTAGCCACGGTCAGCGAAGGCAGAGTGACGCTTACATACAGATCGCCTTCATCCGTCACCTCAAAGTTTGTGATTCCGACGGCTGAGTTGACTATGTTGGCAACGTCCTGACCGCAAGCGATGAAGACGGCGGCGAGCCCGTTAGCGTAATGGCCGTTATACCCGATCGCGTTTGCTTGCAAGTGACCAAGCATCGTGTGATGCCACGTATCAAGCAGATGTTCGGGGGTAGTATGTAAATACGCGTTCACGCGATTTGCGGGCACCAGCGCGCCGGCTGTAACTTTCTTGCCTTTGCCCCCGGACAAAAGCGATCCGCTCGCACGCTTTTCGGAGCTGAACCCGCTGAAGATGTAAAAACGCCTGGCAGACGCGCGGCGCATGATCCACCGGCACGCATGCTCAGTCGCTTTCACGATCATATTCATGCCCTGAGCGTCTGCGGTGAAGTAGCAGAAGTTGACGATGATTTCGCGCCCGATGGGGTGACACTCTATGCGAAGCAGCTTGCCGTGATGCGTCGTCGATTCGGCCACATTGCGTATAGCCTCGAAGTCCGCGTGTATCGCCTGCGCAAAGTCATGCGCGCCGTTGATGTCATCGAAGATGAATACCGGCGACACGCGATTTTCGTCTACGTATACGCGGGTGGAGACTCCGCCTGATCGTGTGAGCGTGACCATCCCTCGTTCATACGAGCGCACGAGCGCGCCCTCGGTCGTAGCCATTGGCACATAAAAAGTGCCTCTCGCATGAGAGCCTTTGACCAGCAGCGGCCCGGCAACACCCAATGGCATTTGCGCTACGCCGATAGGGTTTTCGATGTTGCCGCGCATCTCTTCGGTTGGTATAGAGCAGGAGCCAACATGCACTAAACGACAACCTGTTTTTTCCTCGACCCATGTGCGCCGACGCTCAACGTGGAGGCCCCCGTAGCCTTGCCCGTCCATTCTCGGCACTAATCCAATAGGCTCGCAGTCGGCAAATAATTCTGACAGGATTGAATCAGGCATTTATCACGGCTCCTTGAATCGCACCGTCAATGCGAAAGGCGCTACTTATCACACCGCGCGAGGACGATTGAGCAGCAGCTTCCATCAAAGCCAATCGAATTAACCAGGCCGCTTGAAAGATCAAGCTTCCGGCTTTCAGGGCTTGCCATTTCAAGCGGGAAGTCTTCCTCGATTTGCTCCAGTTGTCCGATGCCCGGCAATACTCCATCGCGCATGGCTTCAACCAGAGCGACTGTTTGCATGGCTCCCGATGCGCCGAGTGTTTCACCAAGCAAAGATTTAATGGCGGTCACGGGAACGCTTCGAGCGTGTCCGTTGAATGAGTCGGCGACGGCCTTTGCTTCGCGCCGGTCCCCCCGCACATTCCCGTTAGCCGACAGGCTCAGGCAGGCTATCTCTTTGCCCGCCATCTGAGCGTCGTTTAATGCGAGGCGAACAGCCCGCGCGATTGCCTCGACAGATGTTTTATCGCTTTTCCCGCGCGATGGGTCGTAGCCATTGCCATGTCCTTTGATCTCGGCCAACACGCTTGCGCCGCGAGCGAGCGCCGATTCGGCATCTTCAAGCATTAACATCGCGGCCCCCTCTCCCAATGCGAATCCGTTCCGCCTGCTGTCGAAAGGGATAGGGAAATCACCGGGGGAGTTGTTCGACCCGCACAACAGTTCTGCGCGACTGAATCCGTAGAACGACTCGAAGCACAACTCGTCAGCGCCGCCGGCGAGAATAGCTGTTGATCTACCGCTGCGGATCAGGTCGGTTGCATAGATTATGGCTTGAAGCCCTGAAGTTGAGCCTGTGGCGATTGTGGAGTTCACGCCGCGCAGATTGTGCCAGATCGCAGTCTGACCGGCGGCGGCGTTGATAACAGTGTTTGAAAAATCCATAGGACTCGCATAGGCAGGCCCGGCCACAAGCGCGCGCCGGTCGAACTCGGAGATGGTATGTACGCTGCAAAACATCGTTCCCAGCACAAGCCCCACCTCCGAGTTGTTTCGCATCTGCGGCGGCCAACCGCTATCGTCGAGCGCCATTTGCGCCGCGGCAGTCACAAGCTGCGATGTGCGGTCGAGCGGGCGAAGGTTCTTCTCACCTAAGTATGTTTTTGCGGAGAAGGACTTAATCTCACCGCCGAGGTGACACGCGAGGCCGTCAGTCTTAAATAGCTCTATCGGGCGCAAGCCGCTGCGGCCTTCGCACAGCGCGCTGTGCAATCTGGCGGGCGAATCTCCGAGCGACGAAACCACGCCCGCTCCTGTAATGACGACGCTTCGCTGCATAGGTCCTACGCCTCAACTTTTTGAAGTATCAACGACGCGTTATTGCCGCCGAACGCGTATGCATTGTTCATCGCCGCACTCACCCTGTGCTCGCGCGCGCGATTGGGAACATAGTCCAGGTCGCACTCAGGGTCAGGCTCGTACAGGTGAATGGTCGGAGGTATAAGGTCATGGAAGACGGCCAGCGCGCATACCGCCGCTTCGATAGCGGAAGCCGCGCCCATCGTATGTCCCAGCATAGATTTTATTGAGCTGATCGGAGTGCGATAGGCGGCATCCTTGAATACGCGCTTGACTGCTATGGTCTCCAAGCGGTCATTGGTAGGCGTTCCCGTACCGTGTGCGCTGATGTAGCTGATATCTTCCGGCCTCGTGTCGCTTTCGCTGAGAGCCTTCTCCATAGCCCGCGCAGCCCCCTGCGGGTGGGCCGCCGTCATATGGTGTGCGTCACAGGACAGACCGTAACCGGTGATCTCGGCATATATGCGCGCGCCGCGCGCGCGCGCCCTATCTAAAGGCTCAAGCACGAGCATGCCTGCGCCCTCGCCCGGAACCATGCCCTTGCGATTGCGATCAAACGGCTGGCACACATCGGGGGCGATTGCGCCTAACCGGGCGAACCCTGTGTAGGTGATGCGCGAGAAAGAGTCTGACCCACCTGCCAGCATCAGATCAGCCCGTCCCGACCGAAGGACATCAACCGCGTGCGCCACAGCATAGTTGCCGGCGGCGCACGCGGTCGGTATCGTCATGATGATTCCGGCCAACTCCAATTCGCTTGCGACATGCGCCGCAATGACATGGCAGGGATACATCTGTAGAAACTCCGGCCCGACCATATCCAATGCCTCGCTGACTACCGCGTCATCGAATCGCTCGATCACCTGTGGTTCGCCCGAAGTTGTACCTATCGTCACGCCTACTCTCTCAGGGGCCACATCGGTCATATCCAGGCTCGCATCCAAAAGAGCAAGCCGCGCGGCAGCAATGGCAAACTGCGACGCGCGGCCCAGGTAAGCGGGGTCCAGTTTAGAGATGTAGTTTTCGCCGTTAAACCCTTTCACTTCGGCCCCGCGATGGACGTTGTAGCCACTGGTATCGAAAGACTCAACATCGGCTATACCACACCGGCCAGCAAGCAGATTATTCCAAAACTGCTCTCGCCCTGTGCCGATAGAAGTCACTGCTCCTATTCCTGTAACCCCTATGCGTGGTCGCATAATCAAGTCGCCTCAACGCACAAGTATTTCTGAACCGTCCTGATCGTATCTTCTATGGTGCGGATCTCTGATAGCTCCTCTTCGGGCACCTTGATTTGGAATTGATACTCCACGTTGACGACTATTTCGAGAATTGAAAGAGAGTCAATTGCCAAATCATCTTTGTAGGATGCCGAATCGGAAATCCTTTCGAGGTTTATGTAGGTAATGCTCGCGACGGAGTTCTTGATCTTGTCTCTGATTTCATCCACATTCATATGAAAATGATCTCTCCATTGCAGGTCCGGTCCGCGCAAGAGTCGGAAGCGGGTTTATCACTTTCGGCAACAAGCCGCTTATTTTGCCCTATTAAGAGTGACTGAGTGACTTTGTCAGTAGGAGCCGATTTGCGCCTTGCCATATCATCCGAATAGCTATGCACAACTGTACGCAGCGACCACCTCCAGCCGTAATGTCATTGACCGGCGCTCTTGTAACTATGGGCTTGCTATAGTTAGCGTGGCGGTGGGCCCGCAATCTCACGATTAGCGAAACATGATCCTATAATCTTACAGAGCTGTAGCAATATCAGCAGCCCTTACTCTGTAGCAGGCTGAAGTCCTCCTTGACTGTGAAGTTATTCTTGAAAGCCTTGAACTCTGTTAATGGTTTGGCCCTGAGCTTCTCTCTTTCATCCGAGTCCGCGTAAGTTTACTTTCTAAAAATCAAAATCCTCCTTCCTATTCATATAGACAGTTCACACCCAAGAATTTGCGCGAATCGAGGTTTGAATGACCGGGATCAGCCGGTCACGCGCGGCCGAAGGGCATATTGATTTAATCAAGAATGGGTTGAATTGTTTGGAGCAATTGGCCCGGTGGTTTGGGACTTAATTGCCAGGGCTACTATACTGCGACAGCGGCGGCATTGGGCCAGGTGGGATTCGATAAAATTTTGCTCTGCGAGTGTAAGAGTACGCTCGACATACGCTGCTAGCATTTCTAAATCTGGACATCGCTCTTGCAATTGTTTGCCTAATCTACGCACTTAGTATAATTACGTTCTTCACATCAACTAAGTAACAAGCCGGAATATATTCCAGCGCAGAATATTCGAAAATTCATGATATAGCTAATCCCGGTGAAATCAATTCTAGAGAGCCTTAAAGATAAGAAGCATCCTGTGTTTTGCGGAACAATCATTGTTGCTTTCAGAATCTTAAACTTGCTTGATCAGATTAAGGATAGAATGAGAAGGATTCTCCGTTATATCCGCCAGGCACTCCTCGACGGCGGTTTGTTCAAGGCAGTACTTAGAGGTAAGTATCAATATTACTTTATCCCGCAGTTTCTCTTGAATCCGTTCAAGCTGCCGAGTGACCGTTGATGGATGTACCCCGATAAGGCGGGCTATCTGGGTTACCTGAAGTTCCTCATCATAACGGAATAATAATATGAGCCGCTCACGGTCTGTAATATCTTTGCAAGCGCTCTTAAGCGCATCCTTGATCATAGAATCATATCGGTCGGCCCTGAGCGCCATCTCAATATTGCGTACGCCTGACGCATCAGCTATTTCAGGAACGGAGTCGATATGCTCCATGCTGTTGCACATGCGCGATCGCTCATTGATTGCCCGGTGGCTGACGATAACGCGCAGCCATGTGGCTAGAGAGCTTCTTCCATCGTAAGAGGCTATGCGGCTGTGGCCTGACCGATCAGGTAGAAACATATCAACAAGCACGCTGGCCGCCAGCTCGCGGGCCGCATCAGTTGTGGGAGAAACATAAAGGGCCAGATCATTTACATAATGCTGATATACACTCATAAAACGACTCCAAGCAACGGCGCTATGTTGCGCGCAGGCAGTTGCAAGGTAAAGATCATTAGTGTGGAGGTTATTTATAAAACTGATGGCCGACGCATCCGACGCGTGCGGCCCGAGATGCTTCTCGATGACCATAAGAAGATGTGCTCTAAACTCTGCAAGCCCAAGTCTGAGGTCGCCGTGGCAGGAGTGCCCCGTGGAATATGTCTGATCGAATATACGTTCGAGGCCTAACATTACACCTTGCATCATATGATTGACCTCCCCAGACCAGTAGCTGGCCATAGCGTGGTATCTTCAGAAACTTGAACTTACAAATAAAGAATCAGAAACATTACAAGTAACAAGTTCGATTTAGACAAGACAGGCATATGCGGGAATGAAGAGAAGCAAAGCTGCCTTGTGCTCTAAATAATTAACTCAATGGCGCGCATTCACCGGAATTGGCGCTGACAACCATGAGTGCAAGACAGAGTAATTTCGAAGAGATCGCTTAGGACTTACGGAAATGGACCAAAGAAACTCCCGCTCTCAGAGCTCAAAGGCGGAGCCGATAATACGACACCCTCCCCCCTACTTGTCAACAAAATTCTGTATTAGAACTTACGAAGGGGTCGCAAAAGGAATAGAGTGGAGTTATAGGTGTTCGTAGCAGGGCGCGGCGCTAGGCCGCATAGCGACACTGGATGGTTGCGGTGCAAATTTCACAAAGAGAGCAAGCCCCCGACTCGGCCCTGCTCTCGTCAAAGATCGTCAAGGGTGCTACGCTGAAGATCTACGAGGGCTATGCCCTCAACCCTCAAGGACCGGATCAACACCGATCTTCAGGCGTTCTTTAAGGCAGAGGAATCAAGCGTTAGCGCCGATACGGTTTGATCGTTGCAAGAAGATTGATGGCCCGTACGGGAAAGGAGTTGCCCCGCACATTTATCTACGGCGGTATGCGAAACCGGATCTTGACATGAGCACATTAGCAAGGATCAACTATTTACACAGGAGGCCAACGTGTCCATTCGACCAGTGAAGCGGCTTATCAAAGCCAAGCCGACCATCGAAGGCGCTGGCGTGCACTTGCGCCGCGCATTCGGCTTTGGCAACACTTCTGACTTCGACCCGTTTCTTCTGCTTGATGACTTCCGCAATGATATTCCGGAGGATTACCTGGCCGGCTTTCCCTGGCACCCTCATCGGGGCATCGAGACGATCACTTACGTCCTGGCAGGCACTGTCGAACACGGCGACAGCATGGGTAACAGCGGCTCGATAGGCGCCGGCGACATTCAGTGGATGACGGCGGGCAGCGGAATCATTCACCAGGAGATGCCCAAAGGGGATGCGGCGGGGCGCATGCACGGTTTTCAGTTGTGGGCCAACCTTCCCGCGTCGCTCAAGATGACGCCGCCTCGTTATCAGGAGGTGAAGGCTCAAGACATACCCGAAGTCACGGACGACGATGGGACGCGAGTCCGCGTAGTATGCGGGAGCTTTTGGGGCAAGTCCGGCCCCGTCGCCGGGATCGCCGCCGACCCCATCTATCTGGATGTGTCGATTCCGCCGGGTAAAAGAAAGACGCTCCCGGTCGAGACGACTCGTCACGCCTTCGCGTATGTTTTCAGCGGGGCAGGGAAGTTCTGCAATGCGTCGGGGCCGCTGGCGGTGCCTACTGAAGGGGTCGGATGGTTGGAGACGTCACCTCCCTCGGAGGCTGAGAACCGCTCCCTTGTGCTCTTTGATCGTGGCGACGAAGTAGAGCTACAGGCCGGGGAGGATGGCATACGGTTCCTGCTGATTTCGGGGAAGCCGCTTGAGGAGCCGGTCGCCTGGTACGGGCCGATAGTGATGAACACGCAGGAGCAACTCCGGCAGGCGTTTGAAGAACTCCAGCAAGGCACTTTTCTAAAGCATAGGTCGTGAAGACAAGGTAGACTCCGATTCGACCGGATCGCCGTGCGCGCAGGTCCGGAGTTGCCGCTTCGGTACAGGTATTCGGTCTGTTTAAAACCGTTCAGCTTAGAGCAGTTTTCAATCGAATGTACGGGATTGGCAGAGACATCTCACCGCCGCAGACGCAGAGAACACAGAGCGGGCGCAGAGTTTTATAAGGTTTCGGCACGCGCGAGCATCTGACTCAGAACTCAATAGCCACACCCACCGAAGGCAGGATGCGGAAAGATTCGCGTAAGCCATTAATGAACCTGCCGGCTGCTCGGAACCTTACAAAGTTGGATTGAACGTTGAATTCATTTTTGTGATAAAGAACGTTCAAGACCTCACCCGACACCGTCAACTTCCACTTCTTAAATAAGAACGCTTTGTTGGCTCGCAGATCGACCCGACTATAGTCCGGCACGCGAATCCGGTTCCGCTCGCTGCCCAGAGAGATGATACCTCCTTCACTTTGCAGGAAACCAACCCAGGGTACGCCGCTGCCATAGCGCCATGCGCCGCTGATATTGAAAGTCTCTGTGAAGCGATAGCTCCCATACGTATTCAATGTGTGACGCTGGTCGAAGTCACTCGGAAAGCTAAGACCGTCTCGCTTGTCCCGAAGAAGAGTCTTTGAATACGCATAAGAGATCCACCCGGTCAGCCCATTAGCGCTTCGCCTTTGCAACGATATTTCGACTCCCCGCGCATATCCGTCGAGCGAGTTGCGAAAGAGATCGGCTCTCGCCGTGACGCGGCCCGCCTCGATGCGAGGCTCTGAAAGACTGAATATCAGATTCCGCTCTTCTCTATCGTAGACTTCCGCCAGCAAGCGCGTTCTGCTTCCGAGCGAGCGCTCTATGCTGACGTTGTAATGAGCGGCGCTCACTGCGTTAAGGTCGGGATTGCCTAAGAATCCGAACAGGTCGTCGAAGTCGGGGAACTGATAATACCTGCCGACGCCCCCGCGAATCTTCCAATCGCTCCCGGGCGCAAAACTAAAGGCGGCTCGCGGAGAAAAGAGCGTTTCGTCAGTCAAGTCGCTGTGTTCGACGCGGCCCCCGCCCGTCAAAGAGAGATTGAGCCGCTCGCTGCTCCAGGTGTCTTCAACATAGTAAGACTGCTCGGTCGCGCTGCGGTTGAATGATTCCAGCGTGCGCTGAGATGCTTGAAAGAAGTTGGTCAGCTTCTCTGCGTGAACATGCCGCGCGTATAAACCGGCTCCGATGCGTTGAGAGTGTGGCGCGATAAAGCTTATGTCATGACGAACGCCAAGCTGCGTGCGCAACCTGTCATCGAGAGTCAGGTCATCTTGATTCGTATTCTTGTAGCTTGTGTCCAGGTAAAAAAGACGCGTCTGCGCAAACAGGTGAGCATCAGGCGTATAGTTCCAATGAGCATTGACAAGCAGGTTGCGCGAGTCCTGTTTGTCAATAACATCAGGGTCGCCCTGGTTGGCGGCCCGATTTTCACCCCCTTGATCGCCTTGAAAGAAGCCGAAGATGGCCGAGACCCCAAGTTGATGGCGAGGCGACAGGTCATAGATGGCTTTCCCCTGCATGTCGCTGAAATCGAGGTTGGAATCATCATCCTGATCCGCCTGGCTGCGACCCGTGCCGGTTATGCGCTCGACGAGTCGTTGCAGGTAATCAACGTAGCTGGTGCGGCCTGCCGCAAGCCACGAGCCTCGGCCATTTGCGAGAGGCCCGTCAACTACTCCTGAAGTGGTGAGCAATCCCGTTGAAAAGCGCCCTGCCGGTCTGACGCGGTTACCTTCTCTCGTCTCAAGCTTAAGCACAGCCGCTGTGCTGTCGCCGTACTTGACCGGGAACGCTCCGCTGAACAACGACGCCTCGCTGATAGTATCCTGGTTGATAATTGAGAGCGACAGCTCGTCGGTGGTCTCGCTCTCAACTAATCTGTGCACGAAGCCGTCCGTTAGAATGCCGTCTATAAAGATTCCTATGCGATCAAACCCCGCGCCGCGTACTGCAAAATCGCTGCGCAAATCATTATTGGCGGTGACGCCGGGAAGCGTCTGAGACGCGCGCAACGGGTCGCCCAGTAAGACCATAGAGAGCGTCTGAATCTCTGATTTGTTGAGGCGCTGCTCAGAAGCCGCGTTGGTCTCGGTCTTCTCGTATGGATCGGCGGTGACGGTGATTTGCTCGGTTAAAGCAGCGGCTTCCTGGCTGATGGCAATATCTTTTTCTGTATTCTCCCCGTCTTTAACCGCGACCCTCCGTTTAACCAGCCCGTAGCCGACCGCTGTGATGTATAGCTCAACCTCATCTAGCGGCAGGTCTCGGAGGGTGAACAGACCGTTTTCATCCGTGGTGGTGATCTGCTGTGAACCGTGAACGATGATCTTGACTTTGGCGACAGGTTCGCCCGTTCCGGCATCAACCACGCGGCCATGGAGAGTCGCCTTACCGGGCATTGCCTGATAATGGTTCCCCGAACTGTTTTGTCGAACGAAAATGCTCAGGGCGAAAGCCTGTGATTGAATCAACAAAAAACTGGCGCAACAAACAATGAGGAAAGATATGGAAGTCGGTCTATGCATAAGTAAATTCTCCTGAATGGTCATGGCACGGGCAGGCTTGAAACCGGACGCCACCGCTGAAAGGACACGGGCCGATTCGGCCTGTTATGGGGTTCGGTGGGTTTGCCTTTGGAATAGGATTCTCCTAAACTTCACCCCTGACCATTTTAGAGTCAGATGGGTGCCCGTGTATTGACGAAAGCCTGATATTTTTGCGCGTTTTGTGACGGAATTATGACGGACGAGAAATTGCCGGTGTTCTTATTCGATGAGTTTCAGGTCGAGCCAGCAACGTTCCAGATTTTTAAGGCAGGCGCGCAGGTGCAGCTTGAGCCAAAGACGTTAAAGCTCCTCCTTTTCTTTATTGAGAATAGGGGCAGGTTGATCGAGAAAAAAGAGTTGCTGGATGCCATATGGAAAGACACCGCCGTGACCGAAAACGCTCTGGCGCGCGAAATCGCCAAGCTGCGCCGGACGCTGGGCGATGACCCGAAACAATCACGATACATAAAGACTGTGCATACGCGCGGGTACCAGTTCGTGGCGGCGGTAGAGGTGAGCGACGGCTATGGAGGTAATGGACCTTCCTCGAAGACGCAAGCCGCTGGGGAAGTGCGCGAAGATACTTCCTCCGGTGCAACATCGGTGGCCGTCGAACCCCCGGTCGTTGCGCCGCAAGAGACAAGCGCGGAACAACAACCTCGCCGCCCGCTCGTCCGCAAGATGATGCAATTCGCGGGTATTTTCTGCGCGCTCATTATTGCCGCGTTTTTTGTATTGAAGGCTTATTGGAAGCCAGCCGCTTCGTCCGTGACCGTCGCGCAGAATATCACACGGCTCACGACCGGCCCCGGACTCGACGTAAACCCGATGTTTTCGCCCGATGGCAATGTCATTGCCTATAGCTCCGGCCACAGCGGGAGTTTTGAGATTTACGCAAAGCAACTGACACCGGGCGGGCGTGAAATTCAGCTCACCTTCGATGGCGCACAGAATTTCGACCCTTCGTGGTCACCTGATGGGCAACACATCGCTTATTATTCGATGAAGCGCGGCGGCATCTGGGTAATTCCGGCCCTCGGGGGTAAGGCCGCACAGCTAACTGAGTTCGGCTCTCATCCGGTGTGGTCGCGCGACGGCTCAATGATTGCGTTCCAATCCGTAGCTTCTCCTGATCTGGGCGCATCCCCGCTAGGCTCTTCCACTATTTTCATCGTGCCGTCACAAGGGGGCGCGCCGAAACAGATTACACAAACGGGGACACCGCAAGGCAGCCATGTCTTTCCAAGCTGGTCCCCCGACGGGAGGCGGATCGCGTTTCTTCAGGCGGGTTTTTCATCCCAGGAGATATGGTCCATTGCTGTTTCCGGGGATGAGTTAAGGCAGATTACTCGGCAAGGCACCGGAGACAAGGCGGACCCGGTTTATGCGCCGGATGGTGAGGGCATCTATTTTACTCAGGGTTTCTTGGTGTGGGAGCAGAAAGTTTCACCTCTGAGCGGCGAGCCGCTTAACGAGCCGCCGATAAAAATCGCCGATATGGGTACAACGCCTATCAGACAGTTGGCGATTTCTGCGGACGGGAAAAAGATGGGGTGCAGCGCCTGGACCGTGGAGAGTAATCTCTGGTCTATTACGCTGTCGCCTGATTTGAATGGGATTACAGGCGAGCCGGCGCCACTGACAAATGAGACAGGGATTCGCAACAGCACCCCCGCCTTTTCGCCCGATGGGCGAACTATTGCGTATATGGCCGAGCGCCGGGGAGTAAGAGCGGATGTTTGGCTGATGGATGCCGACGGAAATAATCGGCGGCAACTGACCAGCGATCCCGCCGCCGATTACTTCCCGGCCTGGTATCCGGGAGGTAAGGAAATCGCATTTATTTCAGAACGCGAAGGTCGCCTTCGCATGTGGTCCATACCGGTGGCTGGCGGCAAAGAATCGCTTCTATTTGAGTTTGGCGAAAAAGAGATGGCGCAGCTATCGCCTGACGGTAAACAGGTCGCATACAGTTTCAATCTTAACGGCATCTTTAATATCTGGACGACGCCTACCGCAGGCGGGCCACAAAAGCAGTTGACGTTCGATCAAGAACTGGCGGGCTGGCCTTGCTGGTCGCCCGACGGGCAATCGCTCGCCTTTCAGGCCAGGAGGGGAGACGATACCCAGATTATGGTCGTATCTGCGAGCGGTGGCCCATCCATTCAATTAACTTCCAACCACGGTCATAGCTGGTCCAACGGTTGGTCCCCGGACGGTGACAAGATTGCCTTTGCCGGCTCACGCGACGGTATATGGAACGTCTGGTGGGTCTCTCGGTCGGAGAAAAGGCAAAGGCAATTAACTCATAATACAAAGCCCAATGCTTACGTGCGTTTCCCTAGCTGGTCTCCCCTGGGGAATCAAATTGTCTACGAGTACACGGAAGTGAAGGGTAATATCTACGTAATGTACTTGAGATAGAGCTAAACGGAATGAGGTTCCTTTGGCTCGATCTCATGGGTCGCGCGCGTTCGTACCGATTATCGAACTGTTGGCACCTGAACTAGATACATTCGTCCCAAAATCCTTCTATCACTCGATGATTTTACTTATCATTTGCGGATGAAGCGTTTAGGAGAGTATTCATGCGAAAGTCAATTTTAGTCTTGATCTTCTGTCTCTGTGTGATCTCAACTCGGGCTGCACAGGAGAGCACAAAGCGGAGTTTAGGCTACTACTACACGCAGGGAATGGCCGCATACGAAAAAAAGGACTATCAAGCTTTCCTCGATAATTTCAAGAAAGCATATGAAGTGGCGCCCGATCACCTGGAAGCTATGTACTTGCTGGCGCGCGCCCATGCCCTGACAGGCAATAAATCAGAGGCTATAGCTTTGTTGAACAAGGTCCTGGACCTTGGAATCTTTATGGACATGCTTGAGAACGCCGATTTCGCTTCGATTAAAGAGACCGCGGAATTCAAAACGCTTCGGGCGAGAGTGGCGCAAGCAATGGTTCCGATCGGCAGCAGTAGACCTGGCTTCACGGTCCCTGACAAGGAGCTTATTCCTGAAGGCATTGCTTATGATCCGGCGACTGAGACTTTTTATCTGGGCAGCATCAACAAACGTAAAGTGCTGAGCAGAAGTAAGGATGGGAAGATCAGAGATTTCACGAGCGAAAGACAAGACGGCTTGTGGGGCGTCCTCGGGATGAAGGTGGACGCCAGGCGCAGAGTTCTCTGGGTAAACAGCGCAGCCGGGCGGGAAGAGAAAGAGTTTAATGGTTATTCCGGCGTTTTTAAGTATGATCTGAAGACCGGAAAACTGATTAAGAAATACCTGGTGGACAATAAGCAGCAATTACATCTGTTCAACGATCTGGCGATTAACTCGCAAGGCGATATATTTATTACCGACAGCCTCGGCGGAGCCATTTACACGATCTCTCAATCAAAGGACGAGCTTGAGTGGTTTGTAGCGCCGGGCCAACTCCTATATCCGAACGGCATTGATCTCTCAAACGACGAGAGAAAAATCTTTGTGGCCGATTGGTCTAAAGGGATTTCTATAGTCAACCTCGCCGCGCGCTCGGTGGCTCCACTGCCTCACCCTCAGAACGTTACCCTATCGGGGCTTGACGGCCTGTATTTCTATCAAGGCACTTTAATCGCCGTTCAGAACGGCCCGCAGCCGGAGCGCGTGATTCAGTATTTCTTAAACGACAAGCTGGATAGGGTTGACAGCGCAACGGTGATTGAAGCCGGCAACCCTCGGTTCGCCATTCCAACTACAGGCGTTATAGCCGGGGATAAGTTTTATTTCATAGCTAATAGCCATATCAATATTTACAAAGACGGCATACTGACTTCCGTAGACCGGCTCCGTAATACAACAATTCTAATGGCGTCTTTGAAGTCTTCATCCGGTAGAGGTAGCTCCACCAATCAGTCACGGCAATAAAGGCCGATAAGCAGATTCATCCCTATGGAGCGTTGAGTAGTCGGCACTCCGGCCGCGTCTATCGCAGTGACCTGGGAGAGCGCGATGACTCTCTCTTGAGCTTTGCCCTGGTTGAGCAAATTATATGAACCGCACCGGCCAGTTTTCAGTCAGCAAGCATGCCCCTGACACCCACACCTGCAAGAATTGTAATCAGATTGACACTCTGACAAACAAACAGGATCACCATTACATGAGGCTTTGCAGGCGTTGAAGACGCTTAAGCAGGTACTCATGCAACTAGGCGCTGCGGTTTCAACCACAGGGCTTGCCGATGCTTCGACACTGACTGTTGAGGGATGTGCATCTTGTGCCTCACCCCTGGCGGTAAAACTAATACTGCCGGCAAACAGAAACATCATTGCCAGCACGATTATAACGAGTGAATTTCTTTTTTTCATCGTAGCTCCTCTTTCGCAGTTAAACTTTGTGAGCAATGCTACATCTTATGCGGATTTATAACAAGCTATTGAACCGGCTCTAAAAGTATAAAGCCGCGCTTTTCCACGAAAGGTTGGCGCGCTGGAAGTTTAGCAATAGCGAAGATCAGAACATGAATGGTATAAATGTCGTATGAGCGAGTACTAAAGGAGCATCCGATGTTTTGTCCGCAATGTGGCATAAACCAGAGCGAAGAGTTGAAATTCTGCAAGTCATGTGGCGCGAATATGTTTGCAGTCCGGCAGGCAGTGACTAGCCGCGAACAGGGAGAGAAATTTGACTGGAGCAAAACTTGGGTCGCCGAGATGTTCCTGTCACATGAGGAGCTGAAAAAACGCAAATTAGTTCGTGAAAGCAATCCTGAAGAGCAAAGGTATAAAGAGATTAAGGCGGGCGTGATAACAACCTGCGTTGGGATCGGCGCGATGATTTTTCTTTACATCCTGATGCAGGGCATCATCCTGGGCGGTCGTATCCCGCTGACTGCGGTAGAGATACTCAGTCGTGTATGGGTTGCGGGAGTGATACCGTTTTTCGTCGGGCTGGGGCTGATATTTAACGGTTACGTAGTGAGCAGGAAACTCGTCGAGCTTGCCAATCGTGAACTCCAACAAAAAGATACCTCAAGAATTCTTGACTCTACCGGGAAGGAGAGAGAAAACGCCGCGCTTCCTTCCGCCGACTGGTATGAGTCTGATTCCCCTCAACCCAGCGTGACCGAGAATACTACTCGGCATTTAAGGGATACCAATTAAAAGCTCATGCTATCGAGTGAGAACCTGAAGTTAGTTGATGGCGGTTATACATCCTAATAGCCGCGACTTCAATTCCCGTCTTTATGCCAGGGCCAACCTTCTTAGATCAAATTAGATATGAGTGTAAGGGAATGAAAGAAGATTCACCGCAGAGACACAGAGAGCACAGAGGCTGCGCAGAGAAAACCATATTCTGCTCTGCGCCCCCTCTGTGTCTCTGCGGTGAGATGATTTTCTAATCCCGTACATTCAATCGAAAACCGCTCTAAAAGAGACGGACCCAAAGTTTGGCGGTCTGGTCCGCGTGCAGAACAAACGCCAGGAGTTTCTCTGGGTCCACCCACAGTTCGCAACTGAATATTAGAATCTCGGAATTGCGTCATCGAACCAGCCTCTCAGGCTCCAACGCGTGTCGCGTGCTCTGTAATGCAATCTTCAATTCATTAACCAACCCTATGGCAGCTTCCAGGGCGCCGGATTCGATCCTCTTTTCCATTTCATGACACAACTCTGCCATACGACAGGCCCCAAGATTGGCGCTGGTCCCTTTCAGAGTGTGCGCTACTCTTCTTAGCCTCGCCGAGTCGTTGCTTGCTACCGCTTCGCTCAGTTCATCCAAACGTATGACTGCATCTTCGAAGAATTCCTCCATCAAATTCCAGAAGAAGTCGGGGTCGCCATCGTCGGAAAGCTCTCGAAGCGTGGCTAGCATTGCAAAATCGATCAAAGCCGGCTGGGGCTGATCAGCCTCGCCTGCCTGTTGATGTGCTTGATTCCCGCATCGCTCAAGCGCGGCTTGTAGCGCCTCGATTCTTACAGGCTTGCTGATGTAATCGTCCATACCTGCTGCGAGGCATCGTTCTCGATCTCCTGTCATAGCATTTGCCGTCATCGCAATGATGCGAGGGCGCTCGGAAGCCCACAGCCGGCGGACTTCCCCGGTCGCTTCAAGGCCATCCATTTCCGGCATCTGAAGGTCCATGAGTATCACGTCGTAAGACTGCCGGCGCAGGGTTTCGATAACTTCCAGCCCATTAGCCGCAACTTCCGCGTGATAACCCAACTGCTTCAGCATCCGTAAAGCCACCTTCTGGTTCACTAAATTATCTTCGGCAAGCAGGATTCGCAGAGGCAGCCGTTGGCCGAGGTCCCTATCAATTTGCGGTTCCATAAAGGTTCGTTCCCCCTGATGCTGCCTGTTTCCCATCACCCCTATCAAAGCATCATAGAGTCGGGATGCCTTAATAGGCTTGCTCAGGAAGACAGCAAAATCTGTCTTTAACGACTTCTTTAATTCATCGGATACGCCAAAGCCGCTTAACATCACTAGCGGCATCGAACTCGAATAGTTACGATTCCGGATTTGGGTCGCAAGCTCCAAACCGTTCATCTCAGGCATCTGCATATCTATAAGGGCGAGGTCATACCGCTCACCTGTGTCCAGGCATCTCAGGGCTTCCGGGCCGGACGAGCAATTGCGTGGTGTCATACCCCAGGATTGAAGATGCTTCCCGATTATCTGTAGATGCGTGTCATTGTCATCAACGACCAGAACGCGGCGACCCGTCAACTGAGGCTGCGCGCTGCGGAGATAAACGCGCGGCTGGCTGGGAACCGACTCGGCTGAAATAGTAAAGTGAAACGTGGAGCCTTTGCCGACCTCACTTTCAGCCCGCATCTTCCCGCCCATCATTTCGCTCAACCGCTTGCTGATAGCCAGCCCTAACCCGGTGCCACCATACTGGCGCGTGGTTGATGAATCTACCTGACTGAACGACTTGAACAAACGATCCATCCGCCCTTGAGGAATGCCTACCCCCGAATCCTTAACCGCGAAATGCAACTCATGCTGCTTAAGGCCGGAGCTGGAATCCGACGTTTTGCTTGACTGTTGGGTTGTTACAGATACGAGGATCTCCCCCGTGTCTGTGAACTTCACGGCGTTGCTTAACAGGTTCAAGAGAATTTGGCGCAGGCGTGTAATATCGCCGACAATCGTATGCGGCGCATCGTCTGCGATGCTATAAGCCAGGTCAAGCCCCTTCTCGCCCGCTCGGGCCGCGACCAGATCCATCGCTTCCTCGATGCAATCTCGCAAGTCCAGCGGCTGCTGCTCAAGCTCAAGCTTGCCCGACTCGATCTTTGAGAAGTCTAGAATGTCGTTGATTATCGTAAGGAGCGCGTCGCTGCTGCTGCGTATCGTCTCGACAAAATCTCTCTGCTCGTCGTCGAGCGCGGTATCTGACAGCAAGCCTGTCATGCCGATTACAGCGTTCATGGGTGTGCGGATTTCATGGCTCATATTGGCCAGGAACTCGCTCTTTGCGACAGTGGCTGCCTCGGCCGCCGCTTTAGCCTTGCCCAATTCCTCTTCCGCTCGTATGCGATCAGTAATATCGATCGCGATGCCGCCGAGAAACAGACGCTGCTGCATGTCTTTCAAGGGGAACTTACAAGTGAGCCAGTGTTGCTGCGTTCCGTCAGGAGCCGGAACCGTCTCGATCAACTCCATAGCTCTATTTGTCGAGAATACTTTGGAGTCGGCTTCTCGCAGCGCCGCCGCTATCTCCTCCGGCCACAGCTCGAAATCGCTCTTGCCCAGCACCTCCTCTTCAGGTACATCAAGGCGCTGCTCGAATGGCTTATTGATATAGACAAAGCGGCCCTCGCCGTCCTTCATGAAAGCCACGGCAGGGCTGTTATTCATAAAGACTCTGAACCGCTCTTCGCTTTCCAGAAGCGCCTGCCCGGTCATCTTGCGCTCGGTGATGTCGCGCGTCAGCGCGAGCGACTCACCCTCACCGCTCACCGCGATCCTGGATTCGTAGTGGCGCGAATCAACGCCATCAGAGATGCAGTACTCAAATGTTTGGACGCCTAATCCATCAAGCGACTTTCCTATGAACCGCATCACCTGCGAAGCGACCTCTGATGGAAAAAGGTCGCTGACATTGCGGTTGATGTACTGGCCGGCCCTGGCCTCGCCCTCATCCTTCGCGGGCCGGAAGTCAAGAATTGTTCCGTCCCTGCTGATTCGAGCCATCGAGTCCGGTATCGCATGAAGCAACGCCCGGTTGTCGGCTTCGCTCTTCGCAAGCTGCACATTGCTCTCTGACAGCTCAAAGGTCCTTTCCTTCACACGCTGCTCAAGCCCCTCGTTCGCGGCATTGAGCGCGCGCGAAGACTTTCTCAGTTTGATCAATGTAAAGCCTATGCACCCGAGCAGGGCCACGCTGAACATATAAAGAAACAGCCTATATATGTCGGCGGCCTTCAAGGTTTGATTGTAGAGTTCGTTTTGCAGTTCATATAACTTTTCCGCGCGCTCGGAAGTCGGCAGCCCTATCAACTCTTTGGCCAGCAGATCAACCTCTGCCTTATTCTTCAATATCGTCTTCGCGTGGCTAACCACGGTGCCGAGGTTGTACTGGTCCCAGGTCGCGGCGCGAGTCTCTCTCTTTTTGAGCAGCGCATTGATGTTCGCGCTGATTCTGACGGCGATATCATCCCCGGAATTGAGGTTGTAGACCAGCACGTCTAGTAGCAGATCATCAAACTGTTCGGCCAGATACTTATCCGCAGAGTTCAAAAGGGCCTTCTGCTTAAGCTCGCCCGACAGCACGGGGAAATAGCGCAAAGAGTTTTTCAGTATCGCATTCTGGGATTTGAACCTCTCTATCAGCTCCTCTTTCTGACTTATTACCTCCGAATAAGATTCGAGGAGTCGGGTTATTTCCTCCTTCCCGCCGAGATCGTTAGCGGCGACCAGGTTTCTCAAATCGTTCTGAAGCCCTTTTACCTCTGCGATCTCGCTGACAAAAGGATCATAATGGGTCAGCAGGCTATATCTCGACTTGAGGATGTCCTGGTTGATCGTCGCGTCCAGCTCCTTCAAGCGGCGCAGGTCGGCATTGAACCGGTCCTGCGCGGCATAATCTATTGCCTGTGTTTTAAATAACAGAAATATCAATAGGAGAACTACCCCTACGACGATGGCTATGTTTCGCAAATATTTTATAAGCATGATTACTCGCCCAATCGTTTACCCGATAAAGTTTTCAGAAAACTCACCAATGAAGTGACCTCATCGTTCGACAGTTGCCTGCCTAGTTGATACTTGGCCATAACCTTGACTGCGTCTTGAAGATTGTTGGCCGTTCCGTCATGGAAGTAAGGCGCTGTCAGCGCGACGTTGCGAAGGCTTGGGACCTTGAACGCATAACGATCCTTCTCTTGCCCCGTCACGTTGAATCGGCCGAGATCGGCCTTAGTAATGTTGCCCCTGTCGGCAAAATAGTCGGCCATCACTCCAAAGGTTTGAAACATGTTGCCGCCAACGTTTATTCCTTGATGGCAGCTGACGCAGCCATATGACTTGAAAATCTGGTAACCTTGCCTTTCCTCATCGCTCAGGGCGCTGCCATCGCCGCGCAGATACTGGTCGAAGCGAGAGTCCGGGGTAGATAAGGAGCGCTCGAAGGTCGCGATCGCATCTTTGATGTTGCGGACCTGTATACCATCGGCGTAGAGAGCTTCAAATGATGAGACGTAATCAGGCGATTTGCTGAGCTTGGCAATGACCTCCGGCCAGGTTGACCCCATCTCACCCGCCGCTTGAATCGGCCCGTCTATCTGGTCTTCGAGCGTTTCCGCCCGCCCATCCCAAAACTGCTTAAAATTGGCCCCGCTATTAAAAACCGTCGGCGCGTTTATTGAACCGACAGCTCCATTAATACCGATTGAGTAGGAGCGTTGATCCACGCCGCCGGTCGTCAAACTATGACAGCTAGCGCACGAGATGCTGTTGTCTTTAGAAAGCTGAGGATCATTGAAAAGGGCTTCTCCGAGTCGAACCTTTCTCTCATCCAGGTTCATGTCAATTGCGATGGGCTGGATGGGTTCTCCCACCGAAGTGGATGCGATTGCCTGAAACGATGATGGAGAGAGTTCCTGATCGTTCCGAAACTGGCGCCATAAAACCATAACTAAAACGCAAACAAGAACCAGAGAAAGAATGTAATATCGTTTCATCCTGCTCCTATCTGGGGGGTGTGATTTACTAAAGGGGTATGTTTATGTGCAAAGAAGAGGCCATCGCGCTGAACAGGTGTGAAGAAACCGGGGAGTTTAATTCCAGCAATTACGGGAATCGCCCGCAGGGTGGTGAAGTGGTTCTTATGGAGAATTGCTACAGTAGAATAACGAGAGTGTTGCCGGATGACCCGATCCTTTGGAGTGCAGCGACTTCGCCGCACTCCAAATTAAGCGGTCGCATCCACTTGCGGACCGCTGTAGAATTTTGAAGCGTCGGTCTTTCGAATCACCTCCTTTGCATTTAACGGATCAGGCCCGTCTTCCTTCCGGCATAAGCGAGAACGTCCAACGCCAATTGGATCTCTTCTTCCGTGTGCGAAGCTGTTACACACGTGCGCAACCGGCTCGCGTTCATCGGCACTGCCGGATAAAAAACCGGAACGATGTATAAACCGGCTTCACGACATAGCGCCGTCATTTCCAGCGCCCTTTCATCAACACCGCAAGCGATCGGCACAATCGCCGTCTCGCTCTTGAACGTGTTATACCCAAGGGCTTTCAAGCCCTTCAGGTACTGCTTTACAATCCGCCTCAGATTCTCGACCCGCTCCGGCTCGCGCATCATCACATTGATTGCCGCACTGGCTGCGGCAATCTGGGGCGACGGCATTGACGAGCTGAATAAATACCCCCGCGCGTTGTGCCTCAAGTAGTTGATTATTTCCTTCTTCCCTGCTACAAAGCCGCCCGTGCTTGCGAGGGTCTTCGAAAGCGTGCCCATCTTTATGTCTATGTCGTCTGCCGCAAGCCCGAAATGCTCCTGCACGCCTCGGCCCGTCTCCCCGATGACGCCCAGGCTGTGCGCCTCGTCCACCATAAGCATCGCGCCATATTTCTTGCAGAGTTTTACTATGTTAGGCAGATCGGCTATATCTCCCTCCATGCTGTAAACGGCATCGACTACGACAAGCGTGTGGCTCGCCCCCGCTTCCCGCAAGCGCCGCTCAAGCGAGGCCATGTCGTTATGTTTGAACGTCACGAATGTCGCGCCCGAAAACTTACACCCGTCGACTATGCTCGCGTGGTTCCACTCGTCGCCGATCACGAAATCGCCTTCCCGGACAAGCGCGGTGACGGTGGCGACGTTCGTTACGAATCCGCTGCTGTAAACAATCGCGTCGTCGGCTCTCATCAGTGAGGCGATCTTTTCTTCGAGCGAATTGTGCAGCGTGGTTGTGCCTGAAAGTATGCGAGCGCCATGAACGCCCGTGCCGAATTCTTCAGCCGCCCGGCACGACGCCTCGACAACCTCGGGATGTCTCAGCAGTCCCAGGTAAGAGTATGAACCGAGCATGAGCATCTGCTTATCGCCGCTCACGACCCAGGCGTCGGATTGTTCGGAAAACGGGGTGTGGAAGAAGTACCGGCCTTCATTTTGCCATTTATCGAACCTGCGAGTCGCCTGTCTGTAACGCTCTGTTCCATCTACGGCGGCGATTACGGGCTGAGTCATTTCTACCGGCTCAGGTGAAGCTATTTGCTGAACGGCAGCGGCGGCGGCAGATGAATTATAAGCGCGAGCAGGCGCGTGTGAGGCCATCGCGCTCTTGCACGCGAGTTTTCGATCCTTGCGCGCGGGGGCGGCGCTGCTGAGATAAACGGCAAGCTCGTTTATGGTCTGGTTCTCGTAAAGCGTGTCGCCGCTGATCTCTTTGCCGGTTTTCTCTTCCAGGTCCACGGCAATCGTTACCATGCCGAGCGAATCGACGCCGAGCGATGTTAGCGGAGTCTCATAATCGATGTGGTCTATCTTCAGCTTAAGCTCGTTACCGAGCACCGCCAATACGCGCTCTCGTATGAGTGCTTTCAACTCGGCTGCTTTATCATCCGATGGCCGTGAAATAGCCTTTGCGAACGGACTGTGCGCAATGCCGGGCAGTTGATACTGCTCGCCGCCGCCTGTGGAGTAGACTGCTTCCAACTCTCCTTTGATCATCTTAGACCGGCAGGTTGATCTTTGAACCTTGCCGCTGGTGGTTCGAGGGAACGTGCCGGGCATCACGAAAATCACCTCGCGCAACTGTATTTCAAACTCTTCGGCTACCGCCTGGCGTATGCGGGAAACCAGGCGCTCGGCTTCTACTGACGCGAAGCCCCCGTTACCCGAATCTATGTTACCGCCTGAAGACTCGCGTCCTTTGTTCTGCCGTCCGACTGCGCGAACCAGCGCGCGGTCGGCCTCGATCACGACGGCCAGCGCTTCGTCTCCATCCACCTCGATAGAGAAAGCCGCGCAGGTGTTGGGTTTGACAAAATCGATGGTCTTCTCGACCGCCCTCTCAATATCTTGAGGATATATGTTGCGCCCGCGAATTATTATCAGGTCCTTCAGACGCCCGGTTATAAACAGCTCGCCTCGGCTTCGGAACCCCAGGTCGCCCGTTCTCAGGAACGGCCCTTCGCCTGTGTCAGCCGTGTATGCATGAAAAGTCTCTTCTGTTTCCTGTGTGCGCTGCCAGTAGCCGCGAGCTACGCTCTGGCCCGTTACCCATATCTCGCCTATCTCTCCGGGGCCGCAGACTGTGGCCGTCTCGGGATTGACGATCTCTATGCGGGTGTCGAGCCACGCGCTTCCGCAACCCACTATTTCATTCGACTGAGTCGTCTCTGACGAGAGGCCCTTCACCACATTCTGTTCCATCGCGCTGCCGTCGATCTCCATCACGTCGGGCAGACGGCTTGCGGGGCCGCCCGAAACGAATAACGTGGCTTCTGCCAGCCCGTAGCAAGGGAAGAAAGCCTCTTGACGGAAGCCGTACGGCGCAAAGGCTTCGTAGAAATTTTTTAACGTGTCGGCCCGCACAGGCTCCGACCCGTTGTAGGCGGTGGTGACGCTGCTAAGGTCTAGCCCCGCTTTTTCTTCGTCCGTGATGACGCGCGCGCAGTGATCCCATCCGAAGTTCGGCCCCCCAACCATTGTCCCCCTGTACTCCGTTATGGCCTGTAACCAGCGGAGCGGATTTTGAAGGAATGCGCCGGGCAGCATAAGCACGCAGGGGAAGCCGACGTACAGGGCCGTGAGCACATTGCCTATCAGCCCCATGTCATGAAACAGCGGCAGCCATCCGACGTTAACACTCTTTTCCGATAACCCAAGACCTTCCTGAAGCGTCAGCGCGTTGGCCGCGAGGTTTTTGTGCGTGACGATAACTCCCTTTGGCGTCCCCGTAGACCCTGACGTGTATTGCAGGAAGGCAATCGATTCCGGCATCGGCGTCGGCAGCTCTGCGCGCTCGGCGTCCGCGTGTGATGTTTCAACAATCGTGTCGGTGGCGATACAGAGGGCGCCCATTCTTCGGGGAAGCTTTTCGTAACCGCCGGGGCAATGTCGGATGTCGTAAGGATAAGTCGCGGGGTCGAGTCGGCGAATATCGCCTGCAATCGCTCGCTGGACCTGTTCTTGCGCGGGGTCGTAGCAGGGACCGCAATTATTCCCGCGTACAAGCAAGCGAGGAACGCAGTGATGAACTCAAGACCGGATGGGTAAAGCAGCAATGCCCGGTCCCCGGCTTCCGCATGCTTTAAAAGCGTGACGGCAAGCTCGCGGGTTCGCCGTTCGAGCTGCTCGAAAGTCAGCGAATCGACTTCCCCTTCATTTCGCAAAAAAGTATAAGCGACCCCGTCCGCCAATGCTCTCGCGTGACGGCGCAGCCGGTCAACAATGGTTACATCACTTGAGACAAACTCGGTAAAACTCTCGGTTCTCGATTACGTTCAAAGCTGGCTCCATATATATCTCCATAGCTCAACCCTTTCCTGAGGCTTTCATATGCTTATGGAAATATCCGCAAAAGCATTACCTGAATTCGTCATCATCAGTCATAATTTCGAAACGGGCGAAGCTGGCGGCGAAATGATAGAACTGGAGTTATGTTGAAATGGAACCGCAGGTGGAAGACTATTGCTACTTTCAGGTAAAGTTTAATGAGCTGTCATAACGCCAAGGGGGACGAATATGAACGAGAAGGCAGATAAGAGGGAACATTCCTTGAAGCCGGAAGTGGACGATTTGACTGACTACCAGGAATTGAATTCCCTGGGCGGCGCCGCGGTAGCGGGGTCGGCAAAAGAGACCGTGGCCCGTAATGATTCTGACAATCAGGCCACGGATGCGAATAATACGGAGGCGAATAAGAGAGAGCCGGAGGCGGCAATCGAGTATAACGGGAATTATAATGACGGGGCCGATTTCAACCCCGTCGATGATAAAGGAGAGACTAACGCCTGAGCCGGGCCGGTCAATCTCCACTCTGTTTTATAGAGCCGCTATCAACGATGGCGCCCGTCTCGCTGATTGCCTGAAAGTTTACTTGCCGGTCATCAACCTCGATCACCATAAAATGATTATCTTCGTCAAAGCTTGCTTCGCGGATGCTGCTATTCATATCAACATCCCCGCGCCGTAATTCGCCGCCCGCGCCCGTGACGAAATACTGTATGCCCTGCTGCGGTTTTGTGCGCTCGTAAATGTGATCGTGGCCGGAAAAGACTACGTTTACGCCGTAGCGCGTAAACAACGGCTCAAGCTGTTTCCTCAACCCTACGGCCGACCCGTGCTTTTTGCCCGATGAATAAATCGGGTGATGAAAGACGGCGATCTTCCACTTGGCCCTGGACTCTTTCAGCGAGTTTTCGAGCCAGTTCGCCTGAGTCCGGCCATAATCGGTGGAGTCGAGCATAAAAAACTCGGCCAGGCCGTTGCCTCTCTCCAGCTTGTAATAGTTCTGCCCGCCCATGTTGAATAGCGGGTACTGGCACTGGTCCTGGCGTCCCTGAGATACGTCGTGATTGCCCAGCACCGCGTAGACGTTGACCCGATCTTTTATGAATTGAGCAAACGGCTGCTCGAAGCACTTGCTGAAGTAACGCCCGCTCCCGTTGGGATAGACGTTGTCGCCTGCGGCTATCATGAAATCGAAAGGCGTACGCTGGTGGGAAGCAAGCATCTGACGCGCAGTATTGATTCCATCCTGATCGCCTGTTCCCCAGTCGCCTATGACCGCAAATCTTATCTTATTGTCGACCGCCGAACAGAAGACCGAAGAGGGTTTGATAAAAGCCCCCGCCGAAATGGTCGCAAGCGAGATTATCGCCTGCCGTCTGGTGATCAAATTAATCTTCTTACTCATTGGGCACATTCTCCTATTTTCAGTTATCCGCGCTACGCCTCGCTCTTTCAGGCGGGCTTGTTTTGGTGGCATTGCGGTCCCGGTAATAATCCGAGACATAATCTTTCATTCCGAATTCCATCCAGCTCATCCCATGACGCTTAGCTTCCCTCATCGCTTGATCAGCCGTCCAAGCATGGTGGGAGATGCGATAGAGGGCAACGACGGTGCCCGTTCGGTCAGAGCCGCGCTTGCAATGTATAAAGACGGGGCTGTTCTCTTCCGCGTCTATGATCGCCATCACGCGCGCGGTCTGCTCGTCGGTGGGGCGGCTCAGTCCGGGCATTGGGATATTAAAGTATGTCAGACCTGCGGCTTTCGCCTCCGCTTCTTCGGCGCGCGTAAGCTCATCCGCGCCGCGCAGGTTGATGATAGTTTTTATTCCGATCTCGGCGAGTTTTTTGACTCCTCCTGCCTTTGGCTGCGCGCCCCGGTAGAGCCGGTCGCTCACCTTATGAAAATTGGGCAGTTCGGCATAACGCGGCGCTTCTTGCGCCAGCCCCGCAGCAGCCATGAGCGAAAGCAATACGGCCGCCGCAATTACCTGGCTCGCCCGAATTACCTGGCTCGCCCGAATTACACGGCTCGCCCGGACGGAAGAGGTCAAGGGTCTAACTTCGGTTACACGCACAGATTTTACTCCTGATTGAGGGCCTCTCGAATATCTTCACATTTATTTGATAAAGCTATGATAATCGAGCAGAACCTTAAGCTACAGAGAAAAAATATTATAAATTTGTTGCCGATGAATAATCCGACGCCGTCCTGCCTGCGCGCCGGGGCCATTACAGCCAGCATCTATTTTAACCGGCTCAAGATGAATAGAAGATTAACGGTAAAAACCTATAGATCATGCTCCGGGTCGTCAGGGGCTTCTGATAATTTAGGCTCTGTTGATAATTTAGGCTCTGCTGATAATTCCGGCTTTGCTTTCCGGCGCTTGCCGTATCTGAGGTAGAGCGCGGGCATCAAAAAGAGATTGAGCGCGGTCGAAGTCACAAGCCCGCCCAGGATGACTACGGCCATGGGGTGTTCGATCTCGTGGCCGGGGCGATTGCCGCCGATCACTATTGGTAGAAGCGCAAGCCCCGTGGCGAGCGCCGTCATAAGGATCGGGGCGATGCGCTCTTCCGAGCCGCGAAGCACAAGCTCGCTACCGAACTGCTGGCCCTCTTCAAATTCCAGATGACGGTAATGGCTCACGAGCATTATCCCATTTCGCGCGGCTATCCCCAGCACGGTCACAAACCCGACGAGCGAGCCGAGCGAAAGCACGCCGCCTGTCAACAGCACGGCCACCACTCCGCCCACGAGCGCAAAAGGCAGGCTCACGAATACGAGCGCGACAAGGCGAGGCGAGCGGAAATCGGCGTGGAGCAACAGCAGTATTCCGAGCAGCGAAAGCGCCGAAAGCGCCAGAAGCCTGTTTCTTGATTGCTGGCGGGCCGCGTACTCGCCCAAAAACTCCGGGTGATACCCGCGATCAAAAGAGAGAGTTTGGACCTTGCCTTCGATCTCGCGCGCGACGCTCCCCAGGTCGCGGTCCTTCACGTCGCAGGTCACGTCGATGCGGCGCGATGCGCCTTCGCGCTGTATCACATTCGGCGTAGGCGCGATATGTATATCGGCAACCTCGCGCAACGGGACATCCCCGCCCGTCGGCAGACTGATCCTCACCTGGCGCAGCGATTCTATGTCGTTGCGAACCTGCTCGTTTCCCCACACGACTACGTCATAGATTTTCTGCTCTTCGTAAACTTCGCCGACCTTCGTGCTCTTAACAAGCGTAGTGGCCGAGCGTCGAACATCGCCGGGACTCAATCCGAATCGCAAAGCCGCTTCGGGCTTCAATCGAACTTCGAGCTGCGGCACCAATACCTGCTGCTCGACTTTCAGATTCGTAACGCCCGCAACCTCGCTCATGGCCTTGTTGACTTCGGCCGCCTTTTCGCGCAGCCCATCAAGGTTGGGGCCGTAGATTCGCACTACAATGGTCGCGCCCGCCCCGGTCAGCACTTCTTTGATGCGCTCTTTCAGATAAGTCAACACGTCGCGGGTGAGGCCGGGGTATCCTTCGACGACCTGCTGTATATGAACCACCGTCTCTTCATAAGGAGCGTCAGGGTCTATGCTGATCCAAAGCTCGGCGAAATTCGGGCCGACGACTTCGTCAGCCACTTCGGCGCGGCCTATGTGCGAGCCGAAATTGCGGACGCCCGGAATAGCGCGAAGCTCCTTGCTCACCTGCACCGTGATGCGTTGCATGGATTCAAGCGAAGTGCCGGGCTTCCCGACCCAGTGCATCAGAAAATCCGTCTCTTTGAAATCGGGAAGGAACTCTTCGCCGAGGAAGGGAACTGTAACGGCCGTGACCGCGAAAACCACCGCAATAACTACTGCGGCCAGGCGCGAGCGGCTCACTATACGCGGGAGCAAGCTGCTATAACGTCGTTTCAGCATACGGGCGAGCGGCGGGTCTTTATGATCCGACTTTGCGGCGCGCGGCAGCAGCAACAGAGAGAGCGCGGGCGTGAGCGTGAGCGCAACGCCGAGCGACGCCAGCACTGCAAGTACGTAAGAGACCGCAAGCGGGCGGAAAAACGAGCCTGACAGCCCGTCCAGAAAAAAGACCGGCAAAAAGACCAGCACGACGATCAGCGTGGCGTAAACAATCGCGCTCCGCACTTCAAGCGAAGCATTCAGCACGACGCGAAACGCGGGCTCGGGATTTTCCGACGCGCGGTTGAGCCGCAGCCGCCGCATGATGTTTTCAACGTCTATGATCGCGTCATCGACCACCTCGCCAAGCGCGATGACCAATCCCGCGATGACCATCGTGTTAATGGTGTAGCCTTGATAGTGGAGGATGAGGGCCGCCGCGAGCAGCGAGAGCGGGATCGCAAGCAGGCTGATGAGCGCGGTCCGCCAGTCGTACAAGAATGCAACGAGGACTATCACGACCAGTATGCAGCCGATCAGAAGCGCGCGATTCAAATTATGAAGCGCCAACTCTATGAAGGTCGCCGGGCGAAAAATAGTCGAGTCTATCTCTACATCGTGTAGCCCCGGTCGGAGCGCGTCGAGCGCGGCTTCGACGTTTCGCGTAACCTCAAGCGTATTTCCCTGCGGCTGTTTTTCGACTATCAACAACAGCCCCGGTCCGTCATTGATGACCGCATCGCCTATTGGCGCGGGGAAGCCTTCGACCACCGTTGCCACGTCGCCCAACTGGAGCGGCGACCCGTCGCGGAATGCGACAGGAACGCGGGCGAGGTCTTCGGCTCGCGCTATGGTTGAACAGGTGCGTGACGGCAAGCCGCTGGTTTGGAGTGTCTATGAAACCTCCCGCGCCGGGCGAGACGGCGTCGCGCGTGCTCTGCACTATCTGGTCGAGCGTGATGTTGTGAGCGCGCAGATTATCCGGGTGGACGAGCACTTGAATCTGGCGATCTCTTTCTCCCCAGATCGCCACGTTAGCCACTCCCGAAATCGACATCAATCGAGGGCGGATCGTCCACCTCGCAAGCGTGGTCAACTCCATCTGCGAAAGCGTAGGCGACGACATGCCTATCTTCATCACGCGGCTTGTCGAAGAGAGCGGCGAGAGAATTACGGGCGAGCGCGCGATTGTAGGAAGGTGAGCGGCCACGATAGCCAGCCGCTCCTGTACCATCTGCCGCGCGCGCATCAAGTCCGTGCCTTCATCAAAGATCAGGACTACCGATGAAAGACCGAGAACGGATTTTGACCGCATCGTCTTGAGCGATATCACGCCGTTGAGCCCGTTCTCAATCGGCGCGGTGATCAGGCTTTCGACCTCTGCCGTTGACAGCCCCGGCGCTTCGGTCTGAATCTCGACCAGGGGCGGAGCAAACTCGGGAAAAACATCCAGAGGTGTCGTGCGCACGATCTGTACGCCGACTATCAACAAGACGACGGCGAGAGCCACGACGACTATTCGCAGGTTGAGAGATAGCGATACGATCCAGTTCATCATAAATAAAATGATGAGTGATGAGTGATGAGTGATGAGTAAAAAAAGTATTGTCGCGCTACGGTCGCTTCACACTTATTATTCATCACTATTTACTCGTGCTGAATTCGGTTGAGAAAAGCTCTGCCGCGCCGATCACGACGACCGGTGTGCCAGGAGCCGGCCCGCGAGCCAGGACCGCTTGCGACCCCGCGACGTAACGCACCTCGACGCGGCGGCGCACGTATTGTTGAGGCGCGGAGTTTTCGTAAACCCATTCGCCGCCATAAATGTCGCGGACGATTGCAGAGTTCGGCACGACCAGACTCTCTTCCGTGCCCGTCAGCGTGAGCGTGACCCCGACCTTTTGGCCGGGGCGCAACGACACAGCGCTTGTAGGCTGAAAGTAAAGATCGGCCGTCGCCGCGTTCGGGTTAGCCGAGGGAGGCGCTGCTATCGACCTTGCAAAAATGACGGGCGAGCCGGGCGAGTTGCCCAGATTGTGTATGCGAGCCGGTTGTCTCTGGTCTATCGAGCCGAGGTCCCCGACGTAGACGGGCACGCGAATCCAGATCGAGCCTAGACCGGCTAGCTCGACCAGCGCGGTCGAGCCTGCGACCCTCTGACCCACGCCCACGTGGACCTTTTGGATCATAGCGTCGTCGGGCGCGATTATCGCAATCGAGGTGTCGGCTTCGAGCGGGTTGCGCAGCACGCGCTCCAACTTTTCTCGCGCCGCCTTTAGCGCCGTCTCGGCAAGTAGAAATTGCTCGCGCGCTTCTTCTACCTGTCGCACGCTGCCCGCTTTGTCGCGCAGAAGCTGCTCTGCGCGGGCAAGTTTTTGCTTCGCAGTTTCGAGCCGCGTTTGCGCATCGGCCAACTCTTTTTCCGCCAGCGTGCGCGCGTCCCGCTCCGGAGTAAGAAGCGGCAGGAGCCTGAAAATGGGCTGGCCTCTCTTCACCGCCATGCCGGCCGCAGGTTGAGCGCCTGACGCGGCCAGGATAGTGCCTGCTACGGGAGAGGAGACTGTGATTAAGCTATCGGGAGGCAGCACGGCTTCGCCTCCGTATTCGCGCGTGCGTGTGACGGCAGTGTATTCGACCGGCGCGGTCTGTATGCCCAGCCGGGCTTCGGCTTCGGGAGTCAGGGTGATCTTCGTCAGGTCGCCCTCTTTGACGGGGTTTTCAACTTTAGCCGGTGGCTGAGGCTTTTGAGTTTCAGCAGCCGATTGAGTCACGCAGCCCGCCGATGAGATCAACAAGAGGGCTAATGAAATAAGATTCACCGCAGAGACACAGAGGACGCAAAGATTGCGCAGAGCAGAATATGGTTTTCTCTGCGCCCCCTCTGTGTTCTCTGTGTCTCTGCGGTGAGATGTCTTTAATTTATCTAGACCTTTCACTGATTTTCCTCCCAACAGCTCTTTCAAGCTGCGCCGTTGCGCGCTGTAGCGCCGCGCTCGCTTCTGCCTCGCGCAGTCGAGCATCGGTAATCTGCCGCGATGTTTCGAGGACGAAAAGATAAGGAACTTCGCCCGCCGCGTAAGCCTTTTGCGAGATGCGTATGCCTTCTTCGATTCGCGGCAATATCTGTGTGCGATAAGAGTCGAGCGAGGCGCGCGCTTGTAGAAGCTGTGTGACGGCTTCCTCGACTTCGAGAGCTATTCGGTGACGCGCGGCTACATACTGGCGCGCGGCGCGTTCGATCTCAGCCTCGGCCCGCGTGATGCCGCCTTTGTTTCGATTAAAGATCGGAAGCTCTACTTGAAAGCCGGGTCCCGCTTCGAACCCTTTCGTCCCTTTCGCGTTGGCGTCGAGGATTGCAGATAAGGAAAGTATTTTCGACCGTTCCCACTTCGCGCGTTTGGCAGCCGCTTCGATTGCCAGCTCGGCGGCCCGCAAATCCGGACGCGCGGCGAGGGCTTGCTTTATCAATTCATTCACGTCTGCGGTTGACGTCTGTTGTGAAGTGTTTGATGCGGCAACGCTCTGGTAGGGGCTTGCTTGGGCCGTCAAGACCTGCGCAGAGGCGGTGATGTTGAAAGCCTTATCACCTGCGGGAATGCCAAGTATGAAACGGAGCCTGTCGGCGGCAAGCGCAGCCTCAGCGTTAAAGCGCGCGGCCTGTTCTTCTGCGCGGCGTGCGTCCAGGCGGGCCGCGCTTGTTTCGAGGTCGCTTATATCGCCCGCGCGAAACCTGGCGTCAACGATCTGGGCGATCTCGTTTCGCTGGCTTACGGTTTCCGCCGCGATGCGCGCCCGCTCGTTGGCAAGCAATTGATCGGCGTATGCGACTTTAACGTCGCGCACCAAATTCAGCCCCGTTTGCGTGAGGCTCTCGGCCACGCGCTCGACCTCGACTTTAGCGGCGGCGACGCGGCGCGGTCTTTGCCAGAAGACTTCTATGGGCAGGTTCGCGGTCGCCTCCATCTGCTTCGGCCCCCACGGCAGCAGCAGCGTGAGAAAGGGATTGCGCAGTTGCCCCGCTTCGATCAAATCGGCCCGCGCAAAACCGAGGGCCGTCAGATCAGCCTGAAAAGCGGCGTTGTTCCAGAGCGCAATCGCAACTGCTTCGTCTTCCGAAAGGCCGTCGTCTAACGAGACTCCGGGTGGGATTGCGAAAGAGGAAGTCTGCGGGTTTGGATTCAACCCGTGCCCTGCGCGGTCTTCGATACGCTTCGACACCTGTGTGGAAACGCCTGACGACCGTGTTGCGCATCCTGATAAAAACGCCGCAAGCGCCGCAAGGATAAGAAGCTTTTTCATATGACCTCTTCTAAGTCCTGAGTAAAAACCGGAACCTGCCCCGGTACACTCAGGACTCAAGGCTCAGAGCTTTTGGGCTTGTAATTATATCAAGCGAACATGAATAGAAGATTAACCGCGTCTGGGCAGCGAGACGGTGAAAATGCTGCCGCTTCCGGGGAGAGTCGTGAGGTCTATGGAACCGTCGTGCGCTTCGGCTACCCATTTGGCTATCGCGAGGCCCAGGCCGCTGCCGCCGTCGGCGCGCGAGCGCGCAGTGTCAACCCGGTAGAATCTTTCGAAGACATGCGGCGCGGCTTCGGCGGGTATTCCAACTCCCGTGTCCTTAACTATGATCTTTGCCATCGACCGTGTAGCCTCTGTCTTGACAAAAACAGAGCCGCCCGAGGGAGTGTACTTTATGGCGTTATCGACGAGGTTCAAGGTCAACCGCCTGAGCATACCTTCATCGCCGTGAAAAGGTAAATCTTCGGCAGGCGCAAGCGTGAGCATCACGCCCTTGCGGGCGGCCAATACCTGCATTGACCTGCAAGCCTCTTCCACAAGGTCGTTGAGATAGAACTCCGCAGCTCGCACGGGGTGCTGCCCGGCATCGGCGCGGGCAAGCGCCAGCATATCGTCAACTATGCGCGACAGTCGGCGGGCTTCATCCTGAATTATTGTGAGAGACTCTTTATACTCGTTCTCGTTTCTATCCTGCGACAACGAAACATCGGCCTCGCCCCTTATGATCGACAGCGGGGTGCGCAGCTCGTGCGAAGCGTCGGCCATAAACTGCCGCATGTTTTCAAACGAGTGGTCGAGCCTGGAGAGCATCTCGTTAAAGACCCCCGCGAGTCGGCCAAGCTCATCGCCGGGGTTGCGCACCTTCAATCGCTCTTGGAGATTCGTGGCAGTGATATGCTTCGCCTGGTCGGACATCTCGACCATGGGGGAGAGGCTCTTTTTTGCGAGGAGGAACCCGCCTATTCCCGCTACGAGCAACGTCGTCGGCAAGCCGAAATAAAAGATACGGCGGATCGCTTCGATCTGCTCGGTCAACTCGCGCAGAGGTTCCGCGACGGCCACAAAGTATTCCCCGTCGCCGATTCGTACCGGCATCACAGCCACTCTCGCGCCTGCCTCTCCGAATCCGTCTATATTGCCAAACCATATGCGGCCCTGGTTGCTTGCGGCGGACAAAAACTCGCGCGACGGCGTCCGTTGTTCGGGGTAGTTCGAAGCCAGCAGTCGCTCTCGATCAAAGATCGCCGTGTAAGCGTTCGGCAGTTGTAACTCTCTCAATGTCTCAGACGCGCCCATTACCGTGTCGCCGTTGTATTCAGCTACCTCGCTCTGGAATTCTGTGGCCGTAGTCTGCGCGGCGCCCTCAAGCGAACGATTGAGCCGCTCGTACAGGATTTTGGAGACCATTACATAAATAAGGATGCTGAAGCCGATCAGCAACAGGCCGAACACGAATATGTACCAGAGCGTCAGGCGGGCGCGAACACTACTCAACATCGCCGCCCTCCATTTTGGCAGAGAGCATATAGCCTTCGCCGCGCCGCGTGTGGATCAAGGGCGGGTCAAAATTATCGTCAATCTTTTTTCTGAGCCGTCGGACGTATACATTGATGACGTTTGAAAACGGGTCGAAGTTTTCATCCCATACGTGTTCGGCTATCTCCGAGCGGCTTACAAGCTTGTCTTCCCTGAGCATGAAAAATTCCAGCAAGGAATACTCTTTCGCAGTCAGGCTTATGCTCTTCCCGCCGCGAACGACGGAATGGTTTGCCGTGTTAAGCGTGAGGTCTGCGACCTGTAGAATCTCATGTCTTAAATCTTTTGCGCGTCTGAGCAAAGCCCTCAGGCGGGCCAGCAGTTCTTTAAAGTCGAAAGGCTTGGTCAGGTAATCATCCGCGCCCGAATCCAGCCCCTTTACGCGGTCGTTGACCGCGTCTCGCGCCGTGAGCATCAGGATGGGAGATTTCGCGCCCGCCGCGCGCAATGCTTTACAGACATCGAACCCGTTTTTTAGCGGCAGCATAACGTCGAGAATAATCAAATCATACTCGCTGATGCTCGCTTTAAAGAGCGCCTCGTCGCCGTCCGGCGCGGTGTCTATAGCGTAGCCTTGCTCTCTGAGTCCCTTCGCTATAAAACGCGCGACTCGCGGCTCATCTTCGACTAGCAAAAATCTCATGCGCCGTCCTCTGAATTACAAATTAAAACAGTCCCACGGCGAGCACAAGGCGTAAAGCTTTTCAGGGGCTACTCATTCTCTGAAATCGCTCTGGAAGAGCGAAAGATATTAGCCGGTGGTAAAGCCACCGGACATAGCCGATAAAACCAGCACGCCCTGGAAGGGCGCAGGGGCGTGTGGCCGATCAATCCGGTGGTTTCACCACCGGCTAATTTCCTTTGCCCCTCCGGGGCATTAATAAGTAAACTTTCACCGGCATGTCTCAAGAGACAATCGCAAACACAGATAACAATCAGCCGGATTCTGTCCGGAGATTTATCGAGCGATGGGGCCGCTCCGCAGCCGCCGAGCGCGCGAATTGTCAGATATTTTTGACGGAACTGTGCGACCTTCTGGGAGTCGCGCGCCCCGACCCGGCCGTCAACGACCCGGAGCGCGACCGGTACGTTTTTGAGCGCGCGGTAACTTTTCAGAACCCCGACGGAACGACGAGCGCGGGCCGCATTGATCTTTATAAGCGCGGCTCGTTCGTCCTGGAAGCCAAGCAGGGAAGCGATAAAAATAGTCGTGAGGCAGCAATCGAAGCCCTCCCGCGACGGCGCGCAAAACGGACGGGCGTCGCCGTGCGCGGGACCGCCGGGTGGGATGACGCGATGATAGCGGCGCGCGGCCAGGCCGAACGTTACGCCCGCGCGCTGCCGCCGGAGGAAGGCTGGCCGCCTTTTATCATCGTCGTCGATGTGGGCTATTCGATAGAGCTTTATTCCGATTTCACGCGGTCGGGCAAAACCTATCTGCCGTTCCCCGATGCGCGGTCGCATCGCATCTTTTTACAGGGACTTGAAAAGGCGGATGTGCGCGACCGGCTGCGGCTGATCTGGCAAGACCCTATGGAGCTTGACCCGGCGCGGCGCACCGCGCGCGTAACGCGCGACGTGGCGGCCCGCCTGGCCCGCCTCGCCCGGTCGCTTGAAGAGTCGGGCCAACCGGCGGAAGAGGTCGCTCATTTCCTGATGCGCGCCCTGTTCAGCATGTTTGCCGAGGACGTGGGGCTGTTGCCGAAGGGCGGGTTCACCGGCTTGCTTGAGGAGATACGGCGCGAGGGCGCGCAGATATTCGAGCCGATGGTCGAATCGTTCTGGCAGAGCATGAACACGGGCGGCTTTTCGCCGATACTGAAAAAACATTTGCTGCGCTTTAACGGCGGGCTATTTGAAAGCGCCCACACGCTCCCGCTTGACGAGAGTCAGATCGATCTATTGATTGACGCGAGCCGCGCCGATTGGCGAGAGGTAGAGCCGGCGATATTCGGGACGCTTCTGGAACGCGCGCTCGACCCCGTAGAGCGTCACAAGCTGGGGGCGCACTACACGCCGCGCGCTTATGTCGAGCGGCTCGTGATGCCTACGATCATCGAGCCGTTGAGGGAAGACTGGGAGGCCGCGCGCGCGGCTGCCGTCACGCTTGCGAACGGGGGCAAGGTGGACGAAGCGGTAAAGGAGATTTCAAGGTTTCACGAACGACTGTGCGAGACGAGAGTCCTTGACCCGGCGTGCGGAACGGGAAATTTTTTGTACGTGACTCTTGAGCATATGAAGCGGCTCGAAGGCGAAGTATTGGACGCGCTCGAAGGGTTTCAAAAAGGGCAGATGATGATCGAGCGCGGGGGATTTACTGTAGACCCGCACCAGTTATTGGGGATAGAGATAAACCCGCGAGCCGCCGCCATTGCGGATTTAGTTTTGTGGATAGGTTATCTGCAATGGCACTTTCGGACGCGAGGCGACGCGATGCCCGCCGAGCCTGTGCTGAAGAAGTTTAATAATATCGAATGCCGCGACGCAGTGCTTGAGTACGACCGTGTTGAAGAGGTGAGGGACGGCGAAGGCAACCGGGTGACGCGGTGGGACGGTCGGACTTACAAGAAGCACGCGGTAACGGGCGAAGACGTACCGGATGAAACTGCGCGCGTCGGGGTGTTGAGATACATAAACCCGCGCAAAGCTAGCTGGCCCGAAGCCGATTACATCGTCGGCAATCCTCCGTTTATAGGTAATTCGCGAATGCGGTCTGCGCTTGGCGACGGATACACAGAGACATTGCGAGAGATTTACAAAGAGATTCCAGAATCGAGCGATTATGTAATGTACTGGTGGAACAACGCGGCAGAGCTTGCGCGCGAAGGAAAGATTAAGCGTTTCGGTTTCATCGCGACAAACAGTTTGCGTCAGACATTCAATCGCAAAGTGGTTCAAGCGCACCTTTCGGCCAAGAATCCGTTATCGCTAGTCTTTGCTGTGCCGGATCATCCGTGGGTCAATTCGGCAGATGGCGCGGCGGTGCGTATTTCGATGACCACTGGCGAGGCGGGCGAGCACGAAGGCACTCTCGCCAGGGTTGTGAGCGAAGAACAAAACGAGAATGAAGGAATCGATGTAGAACTTGCAGAGCGCGATGGGAAAGTTTTTGCTGACTTAACTATCGGGGCCGATGTTGCGAGCGCCGAACCATTAATTGCTAATAGCAGAATAAGCAATCGAGGTGTTGTACTTCACGGTGCAGGATTTATAGTCACGCCAGAAGAAGTCAAACAACTTGGACTTGGAAGAATTCAAGGTGTCGAAAACGTTATAAGGCATTATCGAAATGGACGCGATTTAGCGGGAATCTCACGCAATTCATTTGTAATTGACTTATATGACCTCGATATTGATGAGGTTCGAAGCCTTTTCCCTGAGATCTATCAATGGATTTTGGAACGTGTTAAGCCTGAGAGAGACCACAATAGAGATGTTACCTTCAAGAATTACTGGTGGATATTTGGTCGTCCACGTCCAGAGTTACGTGCTGCATTAATAGGATTAGGTCGTTACATCGCAACAGTAGAAACCTCGAAGCATCGCTTCTTCGTTTTTCTTGATAATTCGATTTTGCCGGATAACAAGCTAGTCAATATCGCGCTTAATGATCCTTATTATCTCGGAATGCTTTCGAGCCGCATTCACATAACCTGGGCGCTGGCAAGTGGAAGCCGTTTGGGTGTAGGTAATGATCCGGTCTATGTAAAATCAAACTGCTTTGAAAAATTCCCCTTTCCTGTATGCGATGAAAAACAGAAAGCGCGGATACGCGAGCTTGGCGAACAACTCGACGCTCACAGAAAGCGGCAGCAAGCTCAACACGCTCGCCTCACAATTACCGATATGTACAACGTGCTTGAAAAGCTCCGCAAAAACGAAACCCTCACCGATAAAGAGAAGATCACTCACGAGCAGGGGCTTGTCTCCGTGCTGAAACAGATTCACGACGAACTGGACGCCGCTGTCTTTGACGCATACGGCTGGCCCGCCTCGCTCACCGACGAAGAGATTCTCTCGCGACTCGTAGAACTGAACCGCCAGCGAGCAGCCGAAGAACGCTCCGGCCTTATCCGCTGGCTCCGCCCCGAATATCAGAACCCGCAGGGCTCCGAACAAGCCTCGCTCGATACCGGGCTAACCGGCACTGCCGCTTCTCAAACCCCCGCAGCGCAGAAACGAATAGCGTGGCCCGCCTCGCTTGCCGCGCAGGTCAAAGCCGTTCGCCAGGCTCTCGCCGACGCGGCCACAGACCAGGGGGCCGAAGAACTGGCCGCGCGGTTTGAAGGCGCGCGAAAAGACGTTCGCGCCCGAAAGATCGCCGAGATACTGGAAACGCTCGCCGCGCTCGGACGCGCCCGCGAAACTTCCGAAGGGCGCTTTGTGGCGTGAACGAATTGAGAATTACCCTGACCTGTTGAATCTGTATATGCCCCGGAGGGGCAAGCAGATATTAGCCGGTGGTGAAGCCACCGGACATAGCCGATAAAACCAGCGCGCCGCAGGACGTTGAATTGATCCTGCGCCCCTCCAGGGCGCGTTATGTATTTGCCGATCATTCCGGCGGCTTCACCACCGGCTAATTTCCTCTGCGCCTCCGGCGCAAAATCACAACTAACAACTCAGATTAAACCTCAATTTCTTTATAAACTCTTTATGCCTTTCCTATAACTTCCTTATGCCCTTTCGGCTAGAGTCGAATTGGAAGGTAAGGGCATAACGATGATCGAAGAGATCCTTGCAATCGCGCTTGTTCTAGTAATCACCTGCCTGTTATTCCTGATTCGCTATCTGATTCTGAATGTAGGCAAAAAAAAGAATGAGTATAAACACATCTACGTTCGGCGCGTGGACCTGGGCGGGTTGGACCCGGGAGACGGCGAGAACCGGAATAGACCTCCGGTAGTCATATTAACTATTTCAAAAACGAATTCAGTAACAGCGGGCGGGCGGCGCAAGAGTCACACCCGCGCCCGGTCAACCGGCCTTCAAAAGGCTGGTCGTTTAACGGTGACTTCGCTAACCCCTGGTACCTCGAATGAGAAAAGATAAGCGGACGCACAACGCTCACGTTATGAAAGGAACCTTTTTTATGAGAAGCCGATTGTGCCGGGTGGTAAGCGTTCCGGCCGCACTCATACTACTGGCAGTGATGCCGCAATTCGCGGCGGCCCAACAGGCCGCCGCGTCAAAAGAACCGGCGGCTGGAAATTCGCCCGGCGCTGCCGCGCCTCGGGCTGTGGATAACCCCGCTGCTGCGAGCGACCGCGAGCTTATGCTGCTTGAAAGAATTGAAAAGCTTGAGCGCCGTCTTGCCGAGCTTGAATTGCGTGCCCCTGCTTCGCCTGAGCCTGCCAAATCGGAGGTGATCGAGCAAGCTCAAGCCTCGGATGCTAACCGCAGCGTGTTGGACTTTTTCCGCGATACTACGATTAACCTGACGGTTGATGGTTACTACAGCTATAACTTCAACAATCCTGCGGGGCGCATCAACCTGCTGCGCGCCTACGACGTGTCGCACAACAGCTTCAGCTTGAATCAGGCGACGCTCATCGTAGAGCGCGCGCCCAATGTTGAAGCGGGCCGCCGCTTCGGCGTGCGATTGGATTTGCAATACGGCCAGGCGACAGAGACGGTGCAGGGAAGCGCCGCAAACGAATTGCGCCCGCAAACTTATCGCCCGGTATGGCAGGCTTATGGAACCTATGTGGCTCCGGTAGGCAATGGGCTGACGGTTGATTTCGGCAAGTTCGCAAGCAGTCTTGGGTACGAGACTAACTATACGAAAGACAATCTCAATTATTCGCGCTCGTACTATTTCAACTTTTTGCCGTTCTATCATTTCGGCTTCCGCGCCAAGTATCCGGTCAATGACCGTGTAGCCGTGATGTATCACCTGATGAACGGCACCCAGCAATCGGAAGATTTCAACCGCTTCAAATCGCAGCACGTCGCGCTGATATTGACGCCGACCAGGCGCGTCAACTGGCAGGTCAACTACTACGCGGGGCGCGAGCGGCGCGATGTTGTTGCAAACCTCAACCCGACTTTCCCGACTCTGCCGACACAGCCGGGGCTTCCGACAACAATAATCAACCCGTCGCCAAGAGGCAGGTTCCATGTGATCGACTCGTACGTGACGTTCAACGTAACGGACGCGCTGACGCTCGCCCTGGAAGGCGATTATGTCATCAGCCGCGTCGAAGAGTTTTCTCCGCCTTCGCGGGTCGCGGGCGGGGTGGCGTATGCGCGTTATCAATTCACACCCGTATTCGCGCTGGCGGCGCGCGCCGAGTACCTTTCGGATCGCGGCGGTCTATTCAGCGGTTTGACTCAAGCCTTGAAAGAGACGACCGTGACTACGGATTTCAAGCTCGCGGACGGGTTCCTGCTGCGCGGCGAATGGCGGCGCGACTGGTCGAACCGGCCGTTCTTCCTGACCGAAACACCGGGCTTTGTGAAGAAAGACCAGCACACGGCGACCGTGGGACTGGTCTGGTGGATGGGGCGCAAGACGGGCGCGTGGTAATGGAGGAGAAATGTTAGACATCATCTTCATGGCCCTGGTTTTGATCTTCTTCGGTTTATGTTTCTGGTACGTGCGCTTTTGCGAGCGCGTGTAGGAGTGGGCAAATGAACATTGAATACATAATCACGGGGCTGATGGCGCTGGCATTGCTGGTCTACTTGCTGTATGCGCTGCTCAAGCCTGAGAAGTTCTAGAGAGGAACCGTCATGACGGCTAATGGGTTTTTACAACTCGCAATATTTGTTGTGGTCTTGCTCGCGGTGACAAAACCGCTCGGCGTTTTCATGTCCAAAGTCTTTTCGGGCGAGCCGACGCTCTTAAGCAAACTGCTCGGCCCCGTCGAGCGGTTGATATATCGCATCTGCCGCGTAGATGAAAAATCGGAACAGCACTGGACCGTCTACACCGCAGCGATGTTGATGTTCAACCTGGCCGGGCTGATTCTGCTCTACGGGCTACAGCGGCTACAATATTACCTGCCGCTCAACCCGCAAGAGTTCGCGGGCGTAAATCCCGATCTGGCTTTCAACACTGCGGTCAGCTTTACGACGAACACGAACTGGCAAGCTTATTCGGGCGAATCGACGATGAGCTATCTGGTGCAGATGTCGGGGCTGGCCGTGCATAATTTCGTCTCCGCCGCCACGGGTATTGCGCTCGCCATAGTCTTTATTCGCGGGATTGCGCGTCGCCAGGCGAAGACGGTCGGCAATTTCTGGGTCGACCTTACACGCTGCACCCTGTACGTGCTGCTCCCGTTTTGCCTGATCGGCGCGCTCGCGCTCGTCTCTCAAGGCGTGGTGCAAAACTTCAAGCCTTACACGCAGGCAACTCTGGTCGAAGCACAACAGTTGGAAGTCGAAAACGACGACAACGCGACCGAGACGAGGACCGATCAAGTCATAGCCCAGGGGCCGGTCGCCTCTCAAGAGATAATCAAACAGCTTGGCACAAACGGCGGCGGTTTCTTTAATGCGAACTCGGCTCACCCGTTTGAAAACCCGACGCCGCTCTCGAATTTCATAGAGATGCTGGCTATCTTCGCGCTCGGCGCGGGGCTTACTTATACGCTCGGTCGTATGACCGGCAACCAGAAACACGGCTGGGCGGTGCTTTCGGCGATGCTGGCGCTTTTCTTAGCGGGCTTTTTTACGGTCTACTATTTCGAAGCGAAAGGCAATCCGAACTTCTATCAACACAACGTAGCGCAAGCGGCAACTGACGCCGTCGGCGTCGCTCAATCGGGCGGCAACATGGAAGGCAAAGAAGTCCGCTTCGGCATAATGAACTCCGCGCTTTTCGCCACCGTGACGACAGACGCTTCGTGCGGCGCGGTCAACTCTACGCACGATTCCTACACGCCCATCGGCGGGATGATCCCGCTGCTGAACATCATGCTCGGAGAGGTGATCGTCGGCGGAGTGGGCGCGGGTCTGTACGGAATGCTTGTGATGGTAGTGCTGACGGTCTTTATCGCGGGCCTGATGGTGGGCCGCACGCCGGAATACCTGGGCAAGAAGATCGAGGCTAAAGAAGTGAAGCTGGCGATGCTTTACGCGCTGATCTTCGCGCTATCGATACTGCTCTTTTCGGCGTGGTCGAGCGTCGTACCTTATGGCGCGACGAAGATCAACAACGCCGGGCCGCACGGATTGTCAGAGATGGTCTACGCTTACGTGTCGGCTACGGGCAATAACGGCTCCGCGTTCGGCGGTATCACGGTCAACACTTACTGGTACAACACGACGTTAGGCTTAGCGATGCTCATAGGGCGTTTCTTGATGATCATACCGATGATGGGCATAGCCGGAAGCCTTGCGGCCAAAAAGATCGCGCCCGCTTCGGCCGGCACGTTCCCCGTACACACGCCGCTTTTCGTAGTGCTGTTGATCGGCGTGATATTGATCGTGGGCGCGCTAACTTTCTTTCCAGTCCTGTCGCTTGGACCGATAGTGGAGCACTTCCTGATGAAAGTGGGAGCGATGTTTTGAATTTGAAATTTGAGATCTCAAATTTCAAATTGTGAGGTGTTATGTCAGAGAAAGCACAGAAGAGACCTTTATTCGATACGCCGATAGTCAAGCGCGCGATCAAGGACGCTTTCATCAAGCTTGATCCTCGGCAGGTCGCGCGCAACCCCGTGATGTTCGTAGTCGAGGTCGGCAGTGTTCTTACGACGCTGCTTATCATTCGGGACATCGCCGTCGGCAACACGGCTAACCTGCTGTTCACCATACAGGTGACTCTGTGGCTGTGGTTCACCGTTCTGTTCGCCAATTTTGCAGAGGCGATGGCTGAAGGGCGCGGCAAGGCTCAAGCCGATACATTGCGCAAGGCGAAGACCGAAACCATCGCCCACCGCATCTCGGGCGACGTGGGAGTGGGAGTAGAGAACGTCAAGTTCGAGGCCATCCCCGCGCCGAAGCTTCGCAAAGGCGACGTGGTGCTGGTTCGCGCAAGCGAATTCATTCCCGGCGACGGCGAAGTCATCGAAGGCGTCGCCTCCGTTGACGAATCGGCAATAACGGGCGAGAGCGCGCCCGTTATACGCGAAGCGGGCGGAGATCGGTCTGCCGTCACGGGCGGGACGCGCGTGCTGTCGGACTGGATAAAAGTTCGCATAATGTCGAACCCCGGAGAGACTTTCCTCGACCGCATGATCGCGCTCGTCGAAGGCGCGGAACGGCAGAAGACGCCTAACGAAATCGCGCTCAACATACTGCTTGCCGGGCTTACCATTATCTTTCTGCTCGCGGTCGTCACCTTGCTGCCTTACGCGATCTACAGCGTAGACCAGGCCGACGCTGCGGGCGGTTACTTGCCCGCTTCGCCCCCTTCGATCACGGTCCTGGTGGCCCTGTTGGTCTGCTTGATACCGACAACGATAGGCGGGTTGCTTTCGGCAATCGGCATAGCGGGGATGGACCGCTTGATACAACATAACGTGCTGGCAATGAGCGGGCGCGCGGTCGAGGCTGCGGGCGATGTGAACACGCTGCTGCTCGATAAGACGGGAACGATCACGCTCGGCAATCGCCAGGCGGTCGAATTCATTCCGCTGCCGGGGATTTCGGAAAAAGAGGTGGCCGACGCGGCTCAACTCTCAAGCCTCGCCGACGAGACGCCCGAAGGCCGCTCGATAGTCGTGCTGGCAAAGACAAAGTTCGGACTGCGCGGGCGCGAGATGGGTTCACACGAAGCGCACTTCATAGCCTTCACCGCCCAGACGCGCATGTCGGGCGTAGACTTCAACGGGCGTTCGATTCGCAAAGGCGCTGCCGACGCCATCGTCGATTACATCAACTCGCAAGGCGGCGCGATGCCTGCCGATTTGAAAGTCGCCATCGAGCGCATCGCAAGCGCGGGCGGCACTCCGCTCGTAGTCGCTGACCATAACCGCGCGCTCGGCGTCATTCACTTGAAAGACATCGTCAAAGGAGGAATGCGCGAGCGGTTCGACCATCTCAGAAAGATGGGCATCAAGACCGTGATGATTACAGGCGACAACCCGTTGACGGCTGCGGCAATCGCCCGCGAGGCGGGCGTCGACGATTTCCTCGCCGAGGCGAAGCCGCAAGACAAGATGGACCTGATACGCCGCGAGCAGGCTGACGGAAAGCTCGTTGCGATGACCGGCGACGGGACTAACGACGCGCCCGCGCTCGCACAGGCCGACGTGGGCGTGGCGATGAACACAGGCACGATGGCCGCTAAAGAGGCGGGCAACATGGTCGACCTGGATTCAAACCCGACAAAACTCATCGAGATAGTCGAGATCGGCAAACAACTGCTGATGACGCGCGGCGCGCTCACGACGTTCTCTATCGCAAACGACGTTGCGAAATACTTCGCCATCATACCGGCGATGTTTTCGGCGCTGTACGCGCTTGCGGGCGCAAGCAGTGGGCCGCTCGGCGCGCTAAACATTATGCGGCTTGAGACGCCCGAATCGGCCATTCTATCGGCGGTGATCTTTAACGCGCTGATAATCGTCGCGCTGATACCGTTGGCGCTTCGGGGCATCAAGTACCGCCCGGTCGGCGCGGCTGCGATACTTCGTCGCAACCTGTTGATATATGGTCTGGGCGGAATCATCATTCCGTTTATCGGAATAAAGATCATCGACTTGATTATCACGGCAGTCGGCCTGGCTTGACGCGGGGAGGGGAGAGATGAATTTAAGCAAACAGATTTATCCGGCAATCATGATGATTATTATCATGACAGTGCTGACGGGCGTGGTCTACCCGCTTGTAGTGACGGGGCTGGCGCAGGTCTTGTTTCCTGACAAGGCGGCAGGGAGCTTGATTGAACGGGACGGCAAGGTGATCGGCTCGCGTTTGATAGGCCAGCCGTTTTCGGGGCCGGGCTATTTTCATTCTCGCCCTTCGGCGGCGGGCGCGGGGTATGACGCGGCGGCGTCGAGCGGAACGAACCTGGGGCCTACGAATCAGAAGCTCTTAAATAATGTTAAAGAGGCTGCCGAAGCCGTGCGCGAAGAGAACCCGGCTTCGCCTGTTCCTGTAGATATGGTGACGGCTTCGGCATCGGGGCTTGACCCGCACATCACGCCTGCGGCGGCTGAGTTTCAAACGCCGCGCGTCGCTCGCGAGCGCGGCTTGAGCGAGACGGAAGTGCGGCGGCTCGTCCGCGAGCATACGGAAGGCAGACAACTGGCCGTGCTGGGCGAGCCGCGCGTCAACGTGCTCATGTTGAACCTTGCGCTCGACGGGCTTCGGCCCGTGCCGGATTCTGCGTCGAGGTAGGAGATAATGCCTGGCCTCAGAAGAAAACTCGCGTTCAGCTATGGCTTGCTGATCGTCATCATACTGGCGGTGACTTTGTGGGCGCTCTACCACCTTGCGAAGAGTGGCCGTGCCGAAGTCTCTGCAATAGGCATCGCGGTCCTGGCCGTAGCTCTCGCCCTTGTATTCGCGTGGCGATTTACAGGCTACATCGTAGACCCTATCACTGCGCTCACCGAGAAGGCCCGGCTGATAGCGGAAGGCGACCTTGACCAACATATCGAGGTTCGATCGCAAGATGAGATAGGCGTGCTCGCGTCCGAGTTTAACCGCATGGCGGCGCGGTTGCGCGACCTTCGCAAATCCGATTACTGGCGCTTGTTGATAGAGCAGAAAAAATCGGACGCCGTGATCGATTCCATCTACGAGCCGGTGATCGTGACGGACGCCGGAGGCCACGTGCTGAAGATTAATCAGGCCGCAAGCCATCTATTCACCGCGTCTCGCAACGGTTATGAAGAGACGGGCGAGCTATCGCTTTCGGGCCTCGCGGGCGGAGAGCAAATACTCGGAGCGGTTAAAAATGCCGTCAGCATGCAGCGACCTGTTGCTGCGGAAGACGAAGCCGCGCTCGTGCCGGTGCAGGTGGGCGGAGCGGCAAAGAGCTTTCGATTGCGCACAACGCCTATGCGCGACGAAGACGGCAGGTTGCTTGGCGCGGTCACGGTCCTCGAAGACATCACCTCGATAAAAGAGGTCGATAAGATAAAGACCGAGTTTATATCGGTCGCTTCAAGCAAGCTCGGAGAGCCGCTTCACAGCCTCCAGCTTGCGCTGCACGCCTTGATAGAAGGCTACGCGGGGGAGATAGACGACACTCAGGCCGAGCTGCTGCTGGCCGCGAGAAATAATGCCGAGCAGCTTGAAGAGATCATGGCAGACCTGTTAGAGCTTGCCGAAATGGAATCGGGCACCCGCCGCCTTTCTACTGAACGGCTGCGGCCCGTAGACGTTGCGAGAACGGCTGTGGATCGATTTCGGTCCACGGCTGAAAGCAAGCATATCAAACTCGAAAACAAGGTCTGGTCCGATCTGCCCTGGGTGGTCGCCGACCGGCAGGCGGTCCGGCGAATCTTTGATAACCTGCTGTCGAACGCATTGCGCCACACCCCGCGCGACGGGACGGTGACAATCGAAGCTACGGAGCGCGCCGCCCGCGTATTCTTCAGCGTGCGCGACACGGGCGAAGGCATACCCGAAGAGTTTTTACCTGATATATTCACGCGCTTCAGCCGTGTAGGCGACCGTCCGAGCGGCGGGACGGGACTGGGCCTCGCCCTGGCCAGGCGGCTCGTAGAAGCCCAGGGCGGCCAGATACTCGTAGAGAGCCGCGTCGGCGAGGGCACAACCTTTTCATTCACGCTTCCGGTCGGCGGGCCTGCGAGCGTGAGGGCTGCGATATAATTCGACCGATGACTAGAGAAGCCGAAGCAAGACCGAGCGCCGAATCTCTCCTTGCTACGCTTGAGCAGGAGCAACGCGCGCGGCTGCGCATCTATATCGGAGCGGCTCCTGGTGTCGGCAAGTCCTACCAGATGCTCGAAGACGCGCACCTGCTTCGCAGCCAGGGTTATGACATTGTTATCGGCTTCGTTGAAACTTACGGGCGGGCGGGCACCGAATCACAGATACGCGACCTGGAGGGCATACCGCGCAAAAAGGTTTCCTATCGCAACGTAGTGTTGGAAGAGATGGACGTTGATGCGATTATCGAGCGCAAGCCTGAAATAGCCCTGGTGGATGAACTGGCGCACACAAACGTTCCCGGCTCTAAAAACAAGAAACGTTTTGAGGATGTGCTGGACCTGCTCGACTCAGGGATCAGCGTCTTCACGGCGGTCAACATACAGCACCTGGAGACTCTCAACGACACGGTCGCGCGCTCGTCGGGCGTGCGCGTGCGCGAGACTGTGCCCGACAGCTTTCTCAAGCGGGCGGACGAAGTGGTCAACGTAGACGTCACCGTAGACGAGCTTCGCACGCGGCTCAAGCAGGGGAAGATTTACAAGCCTGAAAAGATCGAGCAGGCGCTCACAAACTTTTTTCGCAAAGGGAATCTATTGACTCTGCGCGAGCTTGCGTTGCGCGCCGTGGCCGAAGAGGTGGGATCGAAGGCCGCGCAGTATCGCTCGCGCGAGGGGCTTGAGCCTGCGCACATACCTGAAAAAGTTATGGTCTGCATATCGTCGAACCAGACGGCAAAAAAATTATTGCGCGCGGGCTCGCGCATAGCGGGCCGGTTGGGAGCCGTCTGGTACGCGGTTTACGTCGAGACGCCTCACGAAAATGCTTCAAGCATAAAGCCGGAAAACGCTCATCAGCTTGCCGAGACTCTTCGGATGGCCGAAGAGCTTGGCGCGACTGTCGTGCGATTGAAAGCGAAGCGCGCGGCGGACGCCCTCGTCGAGTTCGCCCGGCGCGAAGGCATCAGCCATGTAATATTCGGGCAATCGGCGCGCTCTCGGTGGGACATCCTTCTGCACGGCTCTGTGCTGAATCGTTTTTTGGCAGAGGTCAAAGATGCCGCCATCCAGGTGATTCCCGCCGACCATCAGAAGAGTGTGCAGTAGGCAGTAGGCAGTTAATCAGCCTACTGCCTGCTGCACACTGAGCACTGTTATAATGAATCGAATGCGATGGCAAAAGGCGTCCGGTTATCTGCTCGCCGCCACCGGCGTGCTGGCTGTGGCGGGCTTCTACAAATTTATTCTCACTGGCGTCAACTCTACCACCGTAGCGTTGTCGCTCCTGCTCGTCGTCTTGCTTGCGGCTTCGACGCAGGGACTAGGCCCGAGCATTCTGGCATCGGCTTTAGGGATGCTCTGTTTTAACTTCTTCTTCCTTCCTCCCGTCGGCGCGTTGACAGTCCATGACCCGCAGAACTGGGTGGCGCTCTTTGCGTTCCTGATTACTGCCGTCATCGCGAGCCAGCTTTCGGCGCGCGCCCGCGCCCGCGCCCGCGACGCGGAGCGACGTAGGGAAGAGGTCTGGAAGCTGTATGAGCTGAGCCGAACCATCATAGCGACGCCCGATTCCGAAACGGCCGTCTCATCAATAGCCCGGCAAGTGGTCGATGTGTTCGGGTTCGATTACTGCGCGGTCTTCGCGCCTGCGGGCGAAGGCGCGTGGCAACGGGTCGCAGTGGCTGTCGAGTTCGTTTCTGCCGGCCATTTCACACCCGACATGGCGGAGGTCAAAAGAACTCTCGCTTCCGGTGAGACTCGTATCGCGGGCGAAAAGTTTTTCGATGAAAAAAGCGACGGGGCCGATACTCGCCAGGCTACTGCTTACGTCCCTCTGAAAGTAGGAGTGAAATCGATCGGCGTTATGGTGCTTGTGTCGCGCAGGCTTGAGCGCACGACGTTAGAAGCTATCGCAGGTCTGGTCGCGCTCGCCCTTGAGCGCGCTCGCTTTCTTCAAGAGGTCAGCCGGACGGAAGCGCTGAGACAAAGCGATGAGTTAAAGTCGGCCTTGCTCGCTTCGGTATCTCACGATTTGCGCACCCCGCTGACATCGATACGCGCGGCTGTAGATAATCTTCTTCAGAGCGATATTGAGTGGGACAAATCGGCGCTGCACGAATTTCATGTCATCATAAGCGAAGAGGTGAGCCGGTTGACGCGGCTGGTCCAAAACCTTCTGGAGATGGCGCGCATCGATGCCGGAGAGCTGCGACTGTCAAAGGAGTGGGTCTCCATGCGCGAGGTCTTTAACAGCGTACTCGACCGTCTGGATGCTCGACGCAATCATCACGTTATTATCGAACCAGGTGATGCTGAAACCCTTGTGAAGATCGATTCGCGTTTGGTAGTCGAAGCCCTTGCGAATATCGTTGGGAACGCCGCCAAGTACTCGCCCGCCGGGTCGGACATTCTGCTTGAAGCAAACATCAAAGAGGATCAGTTGAGCATAAGCGTCAAAGACCGGGGGCCGGGTATCGCGCCCGACGAGATCGATCATGTCTTCGATAAATTCTTTCGCAGCCGTCATCAACACCGCAGCACAGGGACAGGGATGGGGCTTGCCATCGCGCGAGGAATCATCGAAGCGCACGGCGGCAAGATTTGGGTTGAAAGCAGTGTAGGCGAGGGGGCCGCTTTTACTTTCACCCTTCCGGTCGAGGTCAAAGAGGCTTCAGAGCCTATGGCAGCCGCAGAGTAACCGCATGGCAGAAGGCGCGAATAAAAAACCGCTGGTCCTGGTCGTTAACGACGAGCCTCAAATCTTGCGCGTGATGAGGGCCGGGCTGCCCGCTCGCGGCTATGAAGTGAGGACCGCTTCTGACGGCGACCAGGCTCTGGAAGAGATACGCAAAGAGATGCCCGACATCGTCATACTCGATATGGTGATGCCCGGAATGACGGGGCTTGAAGTGTGCCGCCGCGTGCGCGAGTTTGCCCGGGTGCCGATCATAGTACTTTCGGCCAAGGGCGGGGAAAGAGATAAAGTGGCCGCGCTCGATGCGGGCGCGGACGACTATGTGACAAAGCCATTCGGAATGGACGAGCTGTTGGCGAGAGTGCGGGCCGTGCTCCGTCGCGCGATGGCCTCAGAGCCTGACAGCGACCTGCTCGAAGTCGGCGACCTGACTATAAAGATTGACGAGCGCCGCGTCGTGGTGGCAGGCAAAGAGGTGAAGCTGACCCCGAAAGAGTTCGAGGTGCTTAAATACCTGGTCATCAACGCGGGGAAAGTAGTAACTCACCGCATGCTGTTGCAAGCGGTCTGGGGGTGGCAATCAGCCGATCAAACGGAATATCTCCGCGTGTTCATAAACCAACTGCGTCGCAAGATCGAGCCGGACCCGCAACGCCCGCGCTACATACTTACTGAACCCTGGGTTGGCTATCGCTTCATCTCAAACGAATAATGCGGGTCAAGATATCTGGTTGTTCTCCTCGGCGGCCCTGTCGCTAAGCGCCGTCAGCCACGAAGGGGCCAGGTTTGACTCGCTCTCTTTTCCTTTTGCGCGAGCGCTGCCTATGCCTCCGGGCGCGGGCAGCAGCGAGTTTACCGCGCCCAATATGTCCGCCGTCAGCCCTGGAAACAGGCCGTGAAACAGGACCGCCAGCTTTGCTTGAATCGTAAGCACTACTTCCGCATCGCCGCGTTTGAAAGCATCTATTATCTGTCTGGCGGCGCGTTCTGCGGCCATTGAGGTCACCGGGAGCGAGTCGCTGATCGCAAACCATGCGTACTCGGCGCGGTGCTGGCCTTTGAATGTGGCATTGCGGGGGCTGCCGGTTCGCATAAGGCCGGGGCACACGGTCGTCACAATGATTCCGTCTTTCGCAAGCTCGGCGCGCAGCCCTTCCGAGAAACCTACGAGGGCAAACTTGCTTGCGCAGTAAGGGAGCAGATGCGGAATGCTTATCTTCCCGCCTACCGAAGCTATGTTTACGATGCGCCCTTCGCCCCGCCTGCGCATCTCCTGCAACACCGCCTGGGTTGTGTAGAGCGGAGCCCAGAAGTGCGTTTTCATCGCGTCTTCATAATCCTCTATCGTCATGACTTCCATGGGGCCTACTTCTATGATACCGGCGTTATTGATAAGCACATCGATCCGGCCGAAGTGGTCACGGACGGCCCGCACCATCTCGGCTACCAGGGCTTGGTCCGTCACGTCGCAAGGCACGGCGAGCACCGCCGCCCCACGGGCTTCAAGCTCATCGCGCGCACGCTCCAGGTCCTCTACATCGCGAGCGGAGATGGCCAGCCGCGCGCCTTGCCGCGCAAGCTCTCGCGCAAGCACCAGTCCAAGCCCTCGTGACCCCCCGGTAATCAACACAACCCGTCCTCGCACATCGTAACGGCGAGCGCGACGTATGAGCGCGCGCGCCGCGATCAGCGCGCCTGCGCCCGCCGCCGCCATTAGAAGCGCGTTGTTGCTTCCTCTATTCATGACTTCATCCTTATAATTTGAATTCTGCGACGACCGGGGCGTGGTCCGACGGGCGCTCCCAGCCGCGCGTCTCTTTATCTATTCGCGCTCCCGTGGAGAGCGCCGCAAGTTTTTCCGATACCCAGATGTGATCGATGCGCAATCCCAGGTTGCGGCGAAACGCCCCCTGGCGATAGTCCCACCACGAAAACTGTTTCTCTTCCTGGTTGTGCAAACGGAAGCCGTCGGTAAATCCCCACTGCTCGATACGCTTGAGCGCCTCGCGCTCCGGGCGGCTGAAAAGTATCTTCCCCTCCCACAGCTTCGGGTTATGAACATCGCGGTCTTCGGGCGCGACGTTAAAATCGCCGCACAATAGGACCTTCTCTTCAGGCCTGTAATTCGAATCGAAATAATTTCTGAGCCGCCGCATCCATTCGAGCTTGAAGACGTATTTGTCCGAGCCGACGAACCCGCCGTTTGGAAAGTAGGCGTTGACTATCCGCGCGCCTTTGACGGTCGCGGCGATCAAGCGCGCCTGCGCGCCCGCTTCGTCGCCGGGCAAGCCGCGCTCAACTTTGGTCAGCGGGAGGCGCGAAACTATGGCGACGCCGTTGTAAGTCGGCTGCCCGAAGGTCTCCGCCGTGTAGCCAAGCTCGGCGAAGGCCGCGCTCGGAAATTTCTCGTCCGTGCATTTAGTCTCTTGAAGACAGAGCACGTCAGGGCGTTCTTGCTCAAGCCAGCGGAGCACGAGCGGGAGACGCGCCAATACCGAGTTGACATTCCACGTAGCCAGTCTCATAGGCGAATATTTTATCAATTTCGGACGGGCCGCAAGAAGCGGTTGATTCGGCCTCGATGCTTATCTCAGAGCCGCCCCGTCAGCACCAGTATTATAATGATCAACAGTATCACGCCGAGCAGCCCGCTGGGGTAATATCCCCAATTCCTGCTGTGAGGCCATCGAGGCACTGCGCCCAGCAGCAACAATATCAGCAGAATGATTATGATCGTCCCTAACATCGCTCCCTCCTATTGTTGGGGATGGCTCCTGTCCACTCTACGCGCGGCCAGGACGTTACGCCGTACCTACGCACGCGAATTCAGCAACCCTTGTGCCGGGTATTTGCCGGAATTATTGGGGGCGGCTATGAGTGCTTACAAGACACCTCTGCACGGTAAAGGGACATTGTTGCGTGCAATATTTACTCAACCGGAGAGATTACCTCCGATGATCAAAAAAAAGCCCCGGTCACGCCGGGTAACAAAAACTCTTTATCTTTAGGTGATTTAGTCTCCGAGGCTTGCGGCTCTCGCTTTCGCTCAGGTTTTGATCTGGAGATACGATAAAAAGTTGTGGGTTGGCACTCTTATTGCTTTTACGAGAATGGATTGAGTTGTGTAGAGAATCTCTGTGTCGGTTTTGTGCGAGAAATTTGTGAAGGAGCGTGAAATGGAACAGAACTCTGATCGTGATGACCTGATCCTCACCCGCGAAGGATCGAATTATGGATCAAGTCCCCAGCGCGGGGGCTCGACGTTTGACCGCATCAAAGTGACGGTCGCGGAAAAGCTCAAACAGGCAGCCGAAGCGTTAGAGCAAAAGACGACTGGCGCAGGCGAGCGGCCAACCGCACTGGCGGGGTACGGCAGCCAGGCTGCCGGATGGTTGAGCTCGTCGGCTGATTACATAAAGGATATGGACCCGCAGCAACTGAAGACCGATGTCCAGAACGAGGTGCGCCGCAACCCCGGTCGCAGCCTGCTCATAGCCGGAGCGGCGGGGCTAATCCTGGGCGCGCTCTTTCGCAGGAGGTAGTAATGATGCAGACGCAAAGTCAGTTGGAACGTAGACCTGCCCCCGAAGTCCAGCGGATTGACGGGGAGCGCGAATCGTTCGGCGAATTGATAAGCGACCTGGCTACCAACTCGGCTGCGTTGGTGCGCGACGAGATAGAGCTTGCCAAACAGGAGATGAGCGAAAAACTGAACTCGTTTCGCGAGGGAGTGATCACAATCGCCATCGGCAGTGTCATTCTTTTAATAGCGACACTCACTCTGGTCGCCGCCGCAGTCATAGGGCTCGGGTATCTGATCGGGCCGGGCTGGTCTGCGCTGATAATCGGGGGCGTGTTCGCCCTGATCGGTGGAATAACTGCGATGGTGGGACTGGGGCAGCTCAAACGCACGAGTCTCAAGCCCGAGCAGACGATAGAGACATTGCAGGAGGATAAAGAATGGCTGAAAGAACTGACGTAGCGACGCGGATGCGCGCGGAAAATGCGCCCGAGCGGAGCGCCGAAGAGATACGCCAGGACATCGCCGCCCGGCGCGAAACGATTTCAGAGGCGGTGGACCGGCTGGGCGACCGTATACACGAGACGCTCGATTGGCGCGAGTACATAGCCGATCATCCTTATATATCTCTCGGCGTTGCGGCGGGGCTCGGGTTTTGTATCGCCAGGATATTCAAGGTCAAGCGCGAGCCGACGCCGCGCGAGCGCATTATGGATGCGCTGGCCGAGATCGGCGAAGATTTGACGGACCGCTTCCGCCATTCAATCGAAGACGTAGCGCCGAAGAAAGGCGGGGCAGGAAAGACTGTGAAGGCCGCCGCAACGGCTATGGTGACAAAGGCGGCGATAGATTTTGCGAAGAAGAAAGCGACCGAAGCATTCGCGGGGAGCAACAAGCAATCGAGCGACGGATGGAGCTTGGGAGCCGAGAGAGCTTCCGGCTTCGGGCGCGACGTGCATTAAGAATTAAGAATATAGAATGTAGAGTTACTGGCAACCGCGCGATAACTCTTCATTCTCGATTCTCAATTCTTAATTTTAAATTCACGATGAACATCAGCTCGTCGAGGGCTGAACGGATAACCATCAAGGAGGGAACATATGGAGAATAGAAACAAGACGCAGGAACCGACCAAGACGACCGGGAGCAGCCCGGCGACTAATAAAACGACGCCGAACACACCGCCGAACCCAACGCCCGGCTTTAGCGGGCAGACCAGCCCGACCGGGCAGACGAGTACGCCTTCGACAGGGCAACCAAGCCCGACGGCTGCAAGCCCGCAGCGCGCGCGCGAAGATAGCTCAAACTTTGGGAACCGCTCTTCTGAGGTGATCGACCAGACGAAGCAGGCGGTGACTCAGGCCTATGACAAGACCGCCGAGACCCTGTCGCAGACCTACAGCCAGGCGATGGAGTACGGTAAAGAGAATCCCGGCAAACTCACGCTGATCGCATTCGGCGCAGGCATAGGCATCGGCCTGTTGCTGGCCGGCGGCTTTTCGGGCGGGCGCAGCAGCCGCACGACTCGCATAGCCGAGCCTGCGATAGACGCGCTCTCGCGCATTGCGCTTGAGTTCTTCCGCTAATCGCAACAGCTAGTAAAATCATCTGTTGATAAAAAGGCGCGATCAACCATTGCGCCTTTTCTTTTTTCATTTTTCAAATGGGTATTGTAAATTACATTCAATGAGCATATAATCCCGGCGCTGTTTAGTCCAACGGGGTTCTTTCGGTGGGCAAACCCGCACGAAGAGCCTGGCCCGTTTGCCCCAGAAGGAATGGATCCCCTCACCTAAGGCGCACGAACAACGAAGTAAAATCGAGCAGTTTGAGCCGCCGCTTCGAGCGGCAAGATTAAGTATCGCAATAGTTCGCACAGCAACGGTTGCCGAGTTTGCAGCGAACTTCGCGCCCCACAAAGAAAAGACACATCTGACGCGCCACGGTCTGTCGTGGTGTGAACAGGATAGGTGTCAGCGGCGTCGCGATCAATCGGACGCTGGTTGCGGCGCCCACAAAAATGAAAGCGTCTGAATTATTGTCGGTAGGGCAATGCGAATTGCCCGACTGCAAAGCAAGGAGGTTAGGAAATGAAGCACAATACAAGTGTAAGCTGGTTCATCAGCATGTTTGCGTTGATCGTCATGCTGGGTATGGCCGATGCCGTAAACGCGCAAGAAGGCCCGGTGCTCAGGGAAGACGCAACTAAGAATATTCCTCACCCCAATCTGGCGCAACGTTGTACTGGCACAATTACGAGTGTGGTAGACATTGGGACTGAGGGTATCAGAACTACCGCGTTCAACTGGTCTAACATCACAGGCGGGGGCGAGAGCGGCAGGTTTGATCCAGTTCCGCTTTTGTTGACGAGCGTGAACCTTACGGCCGGCACCTGCCTGAATGCTCATCTGAGCGCTATGGTGGGCAGCAGGCAGACGTATGGACCCGGCGTATCGGCCCTAACCATGTTCCAGGTTAGTTTGACTCCTCCGGGCGGCGCTCCGCAACACATGTTCGGGCACCTTGAAAACCCGTATGGTATTTATGGCCCGTCTGTGATCTTGGAGGCAGAGAAAGATGTTGATATGTTAGGTTCAAACTTTTTTCAAAGAGTAGGGTTTGCACCGGGCGACGTGCCTCCTGGAATCTACAGGGTTGATGTCTGGTGGTCCGGCGGTCCTATAGGAGGAGGCGGCGCCATTGGGGCCGACTTTATCCTGAAGCTTTATTTGAAGCAGTAGCCCGCCGCTCATCAGAACGGTAAATAAGTTTCAGCCTGTCGGCAGCCCTGATGTGTCAGGGCTGCCGACACCCTCTACAGACAGCCTCCCAAACGAGAAAGAGAGGCTGAGCCTGCCGTGCGAGATTGCTAGCTCAAGCCGGTTCCACTATACTTACCGCCCGGAAGGTTTTTCGCTGACTCATTCACAATCATTTTTTTATCGCTATTGTGCCCGCTGAGGCAGGCGGCACTGACTTACAGACGCAGTCCGTTATTGATGTGAATTCTCTGGCTGGAGAGGGAGATCATGAACAAGATCGGTCCTGATAAAAAGAGAGTCAAAGAAGCCAGGCCGGACGCCTCAAGAAGAAGCTTCATAACAAAAACCATGATCGGAGCCGGGGCGACTGCGGTCACTACCTTCGGTCAAGGTAAAGCGACGGCAGCCGACACGGCTGAAACCCGTGCGATCAAGATACCGGATGAATTCGCCCAGGCCGCGCGCGTGCCTGCGGCCGCGCCGAATTTCCCGATGACCGGCGCGCAAGTCTTTGCGCGGGTCTGCAAAGAGGAAGGGCTTGCCGCGCTCTTCTGCTGTCCCGGCAACTACAATGTTGTAAACGCCATTGCGCAGGAAGGGATTCCCACTTATTCAGGCCGCCACGAAGGCGCGATGTGTCACGCCGCCGATGCTTTCATACGAGTGACGGGCGAGGTCGCCGCCGCGTCGGGAACCGAAGGCCCTGGCTTCACCGATATGATTTGCGCCATCGCCGCTGCCAATGCCGCGCGCTCGCCGCTTTTGGTGCTGGCCTCGAACATGTCGCTTTACAACGAAGACACGGAAGCAGGTATTCAACTCGGCTACCAGCAGCCGACTACCGAGGGGATAAAAAAATACGGCAAGCGGTTGATCACCCCGGCGAGAGTTCATGAGTATGCCGCGTATGCCTTTCGCCAGTTGCGCTCAGGCATCCCGCGACCCGTGCATATTGATTTTCCGAGCGAAGTTTATCGCGCGCAGTTCAAAACGCCGGGCGATCTGGCCTACTACTTCGACAAGGCCAGATACCGCACGACCGCGCGTCCGCATCCGGGGCCTAAAGACGTGAGCGCGGCAATCGATCTGCTCAAGAAGGCCGAGCGTCCCATCATCGTCTCAAGCAGCGGCGTCTTTTACAGCCGCGCCTGGGACGCGCTCAAGCAACTAGCCGAAAAAGCTCAGATTCCCGTGGTCGAATCCGGCGCGATGAAAGGACAGTTTTCCGACGAGCACCCGCTGTCGGCCAACGCAGCGCCGGGTGCTTTGGCGAGCGCGGATGTCGTGATGCTCGTAGGTCAATATTGCATGCCGACGGTTGGCGAATTTGCTTTCGGGCCGGATGCTAAATACATCCGCATCGATCCTTGCTCCGAGGACATTGGCCGAAATATGCCTATCGATGTCGGCATGATAAGTTGCGAGCGGGCCGCGCTTGAAACGCTGGCCGACGCCATACCCGCGATGAAGCACGACGCCTGGGTCGCAGAGATAGCAGCCGCGCGGCAGAAGTTTGAAGAGGAACTCGACGCCTTCTACAAACAGGGCGCGAGCTACGCCGACGCGGTGCATCCGGCAGTGATAGCCAAAGAGTTGAGCGATTTCATGTATCGCGGCAAGCTGCCGAAAGAACAGACTACGTTCGTTTCGGGCGGGTACGGCATTGCCAGGTATGTGCGCCGCTGGCTGCGCGGATACCGACCGGGGCAGATCATGAATGGCGCTTACCAGTACGGCGCGATTGGCCCCGATGTCGGCTATGCTTTCGGCGTCAGCGCGGCGGTGAAGAACGGCATTAGCGTGCAATCGGCTTACAAAGGAGCGCCCATCATTTGCGTGACCGGCGATGCGGGGTTCGGTTACACGGCTATGGAGGTTGAAACGCTCTCAAAATACCGTATGCCCGTGATCGTGATCGTCTACAACAACAACGCCTGGGGGACGTGGACGGGCAATCGCCGCAACCCTGTTGCGTTAAGCCTTCACCTGTTCCAGGAAAATGTTCGCTACGATAAAGTCGGTGAAGCATTAGGCGCGCACGGCGAGTACGTCACAAGGCCGCAAGACTTCCGCCCGGCGTTGGAACGCTGTTACCAGATCGCGGTCAATGAGAGCCGCCCGTCGGTCATCAACTGCCAGGCGAAGAAAGAATTCTGGATCAAGGAAGAGTTTCCGCCCGGATTTCTCGGCACAATCGAGCCGGGCTGCATGTCATACAATCACTGAAAGTAATGCTGAACGTAGTCAGAGAAAATCTACAGGCGTATGCCGACCGGGGCGTCTTTCGCGGCTTCAACGAAGTAAGGCGAGGGCAATTCATATTTGTCTGGCTGGTCCGTCACCAGATGGAATTGAGCGTCGATACGGCAAAGCACGTGCTCAGATTCAAACAGCTTCTTCCCGGCATTCCCGCAAGCTCGGCGATGTACGCGGAACTGAAGCAATTTCTTCGCGAGCGCGAGAAGGAATATTTGCCCGACCACCGGCGCATTGATCCGCGTCGCGCTCAGGTGAGTTGCTTCAACCGGGGAGGGTTTGTTTCGATCTCTCTGAAAGTCAAAAAGAATCATTATGCTTATGGAGTGAACCGAATTGTAAATCTTGTTCACGAGCTGTTCTTACATTTGCGCGATGCGCATCCCGAATATCTGATGGAGAATTTTGATGTGCCTCAGGAATAGCCGGTTCACGCGCCGGTGGTTGCGCGTGCTTGCCTTCATCGTTTTTATTACGGTCGCGGCGTGGCCGACTGCTTTAGCTCAACAGCCGCGACGAAACGCGGAAGCGCAGAAGCTCAAAAACCCCGTGCCCGGTGATACTGAATCCGTCGAAGCCGGGAAAAAACTTTATCAACGTCACTGCGCTTCGTGTCACGGCCCGCAGGCCAAAGGCGACGGCGGCATGGCGTTATCGGGCGGCACACCGTCCGATCTTACGGACGAGACATGGGATTACGGTTCTACGGACGGCGAAATCTTTGTCGCCATCCGCGACGGCGTATCGAGCGACATGCTGGCTTACAAAGAGAAGCTCAATGAAAAGCAGATATGGCAGGTAGTCAATTTCATACGAAGCCTGGGGCCGAAATCGAAATGATAGAACTAAAGATTCACCGCAGAGACACAGAGGACGCAAAGGTTGCGCAGAGTTTTTATTCTTCTCTGCGCCCGCTCTGTGTTCTCTGTGTCTGCGGCGGTGAGATGTTTTGAGTTTGGAGCTTAAACGTCCTGATAATTCATGGTATAAATGGCGGCCAAAGGATATGCTGATACAAGAGATGGATCTTCGACAACCGGTATGGCGGGCTTTACGCAATTATAATTCTTAGCTCTTATTACTGATCTTTGTTACCTGTCGCCGGAGGTTCAAGATGAAACGTATCCTTAGTGTCAGCCTGATTGGCTGTGGTTTGGTGGTGGGCCTCTTTCTGGCCCTCAGCTCCACAATAGCCTCGGTCAATTCGCCAGCCGTTGTCACCTTTAACAAAGACGTTGCTCCGATCATTCAAAAGAACTGTCAAGCGTGTCACCGGCCCGGCGAAGTCGCGCCGATGCCGTTGATGAGTTACAAAGATGTGCGGCCCTGGGCCAGATCGATCCGCGAAAAAGTGGTGACGCGCGAGATGCCTCCCTGGTTCGCCGACCCGCGTCACGGCGAGTTTTCTAACGACTGCCGTCTATCGCAAAAAGAGATCGACACCATTTCGGCCTGGGTTGACGGCGGCGCGCCGGAAGGCAACCCTAAAGACTTGCGACCCAACCCGACCTACATCGAAGGCTGGCAGATAGGCAAACCTGACGTTGTGCTTTCGATGACCGAAGTCTACAACGTGCCGGCCGAAGGCGTGATCCCGTACAAATACTTCGCCGTGCCTACGAATTTTACCGAAGACAAGTACGTGCAATTCGCGGAGATTCGCCAGGGCAATCGCAAGCTCGTGCATCACATCATCGTCAACGTCCGCTACCCCGAGCACGGCAACCTGCCGAAGGCGGGCGAGATCAAGCCCGAAGAATTGGCCGCCGCTCGCGGGCGCGCGAATAACGGCGAGCGCCCCGCCGATTCCGATGGCCGCGTGGTAGGCTGGGCGCCGGGCGAAGCCCCGCTGGTACTCAGGCCCGGTCAGGCAAAGCTCATTAAGAAAGGCTCTGTCTTGATCTTCCAGGTTCATTACACCACCAACGGCGAAGCTGGCACAGACCGCTCAAGCGTGGGGCTGATCTTCTCTAAACATCCGGTCGAGAAACGCGTCATCACTGCGGGCGCGGTGGCGCGCAATCTGGAGATTCCGCCCGGCGTCCCGAATCACGAAATCACGTCCACGTACGAGTTCAAGGAAGACAGTCACATCGACAGCCTGCACCCGCACATGCACACGCGCGGCAAAGATTTTCTCTACCGCCTTGTCTATCCCGACGGCACGTCGAAAGTGCTGCTTTCGGTGCCGCGCTGGGATTTCAACTGGCAGCTGACTTATGTCTTCAAAGAGGAATTGGCCGCGCCAAAAGGGAGCCGCCTGGAATGCGTGGCGCATTATGATAATTCGGCAAAGAATAAGTTCAACCCTGATCCTACGAAGCTGGTTAAGTGGGGGCCGCAGACCTGGGACGAGATGATGATAGGTTATGTCGATTATACGCTCGACAAACAGGACCTGCGACGACCTCAGACACAGGATGCTGCCAGGGCAGGCAAATAGCTGAAGCGTTGAAGCAAGGAGAATAAAGATGAGACGTTTGTTTGTCGTTCTGCTCGTGACGCTGATCGGGGCGGCGGCGCTCGGCTCAAAAAGAAACGAAGCCGCGAGCGTGACTTTTACAAAAGACGTTGCGCCCATCATCTTTAATAAATGCGCCAACTGTCACCGGCCCGGCGAAGTCGCGCCGATGCCGCTCACTTCGTATCAAGAGGTGCGCCCGTGGGGCAAAGCGATCAGAGAAGAAGTGATCGAGCGCGCGATGCCGCCCTGGTACGCAGACCCGCACACGTCAACGCTCAAATTCAGCAACGACCGGCGGCTCTCGCAAAAAGAGATAGATATTATCGTTGCCTGGGTTGACGGCGGGGCAGTGAAGGGCGATGACAAAGACCTTCCACAGATGCCGAAGTATGCGCCGGGCTGGACATTCGGCGAGCCTGACGTGGTCATAGAGATGCCGATCGATTTTGAGGTTCCGGCTGAAGGCGAACTGCCTATGCAGAACTTTTACGTGCCGATCCCTTTCAAAGAAGAACGCTGGGTTGAAAAGGTCGAGCTGCGGCCGGGCAACCCCGCAGTCGTGCATCACTCGATTGCAAACGTGGTCAAGCTTCCCGAAGGAACAAAGATAGTCAACGGTAAGGCAGTCAGAGAAGGGGCTGGGGCCGCGCAGCTCAACAGCCAGTCGGCGCGCGACACGGGCGCGCTGAGCGAAGGCGGCGCGCGCGAAGTAGTCCTGAGCCAGGATTCATTCACGCGCGCGGGCGCGTTCAAGCTCGTGGGCCAGGCTCCGGGAAAAGGTTTCGAGCAACATTATCCGGGCACGGCAAAACGCATACTGCCGGGGATGTACGTACAGTTCAACATGCATTATCAGCCCAGTGGCCGCGTCGAGCGTGACCGCTCGCGGCTCGGTTTATGGTTCGCAAAAAAGCCTGTGACTTATGAAGTCCTGACTAAAGGCGTCACCGATACGATCTACATCGGCGGCAAGGAATTGAGTGAAACCCGCGTCGTCAACGGCAAAGAGGTGAAAGTGCGCGGCAAGCTTCCCAACATCCCGCCCAACGTCGATAATTGGGAGATCGAAGGCAGTGTGACGATCAGAGAGCCGATAACGCTTTATGCTTTTGCGCCGCACATGCATCTGCGGGGCAAAGACATCAAATACACGCTCGTCTGGCCCGATGGCCGCCAACAGGTGCTGTTGAACGTGCCGAAATTTGACTTCAACTGGCAGCTTCATTACGAGCTGGCCGAACCGCTGCGCATTCCGGCAGGCAGTAAGATTCTCGCGGTTGCTCATTACGATAACTCGATCAAGAATCGCTACAACCCCGCTCCGCAAAAAGAGGTCTTCTGGAGCGAGCAGAGCTGGGATGAGATGTTCATCCCGTGGTTCGAGTACACCGTAGACAGCAAAGACCTGACGAAACTGGCTGCCACGAGCAAGCAATAATAGATGAGATGATACGCACACTGATTTTTGTTCTGCTGCTATTCGCGCAGCCCGCACAACAACAGTCTCGGCCTACTGATCCGAACGATCCGATGCCGCCGCCGAACATGGATTACTTCCTCGGCACGTGGTCATTTGAATGGAACGTTCCCGAATCGCCGCTTGGCCCGGCAGGGAAATTCAAAGGGACAGAGACATATAAAAAGACCCAGGACGGCGCGGCCTATGAAAGCGAAATAGTGGGCGAAGGACCGCAGGGAGCTTTCAAAGGGCGCGCAACCACCAAGTACGACGAGAAGGCAAAGAAGGTCATTCGTTCCGAGTCAGGGTTGTTCGGAGTGTCGTTCATAAAGATGGGGCCGATAGGCGGCGATCTTGGCGGTTATTACACGATTTTCTGGGAAACCATGACGGTCAAAACAAACGGGCATATTGTAAAGCTCAAGGGCAAGACACAGATGTTGTCACCGGCCAATTACCGCTTGCAGGTGCAGATTTCCGTTGACGGCGGATCGTACACAAATTTCGGAAATCCGTGGTTCCGCAAAGCCGAAGGGAAAGCAACTCTATAATTACAAATCTCGGAAAAGAGTTTGCCGATTACGTCCCTCCGGGACAAAAGAGTTTGCTGGTTATGTCCCGGAGGGACATCGGATATTAGCCGGTGGTGAAACCACCGGAGACACGTCAGTATAAATCATCGCGCCCCGGAGGGGCGCAGGACGAGGCTTGGAGGACGATGTGCCATCAACCCATCTGAGCCTGCATTACCATTTAATCTTCAGCACCAAAGATCGTGTGGCATTTATCCATAAAGACTGGCGTGGCCGGTTGCACGCCTATATGGGCGGCATCGTAAATGACCTGGGCGGGGTGCCGGAAAAGGTTGGCGGTGTAAGTGACCACGTTCATTTGCTCGTTGGTTTGCGCGCCACACATTGTCTTGCAGATGTATTGAAAGAGATAAAATCATCATCATCGAAGTGGGTTCATGAAGAGATGAAGAAGCCTCTGTTTTCTTGGCAAGAGGGTTATGGGGCTTTCACAGTTAGCTCAACTCAGCTCGCGGCAGTGAAGAACTACATTGCCAATCAGGAAGAGCATCATCGAAAAAAGACATTCCAGGAAGAGTATCTGGAATTTCTAAAACAGAGCGGCGTGGAATATGACGAAAAATATCTCTGGTGAATACCGGTCCTGCGCCCCTCCGGGGCGCGTGACGTATTTGGCCGATTGATCCGGTGGTTTCACCACCGGCTAATATCCGATGTCCCTCCGGGACAAATAATATATGATGCCCTTCCGGGACAAACGGGAGCAGACAATTTCTCGGACTAAAATAGCGAGTAATAAATCGGAAGTTCTAATGAAAATCTCCGGTAAAATTTTCGGCGGAATCTTTTTTGCCGCATTCATCTTTTCGGTGTTCATTTTCCCCGTCATCGGAGACGCATCGCAACAACAAGGCTCGCCGCCGCAACAAGCTGCTCCTACTTCACCCGAAGGCGCTGAGTTGTACAAGCAAAGATGCGCCATGTGTCACGACAATCCGCAAGATCGCATCCCGCCGCTCTTTCTTATACGAAGGCGTTCGGCAGAAGACGTCATACAGACTCTGACTACCGGCTCGATGAAACAACATGCGTCTGGACTCAGCGCCGATCGGATTCGCGCGCTCGCGATTCACCTAACAGGCAAACAGCCGGGCACGGCTGTTCAAATCAATCTCGAAGCGAATCGCTGCAAAGACGGCATGGGGGCGATCAATCTCAAAGACCCGCAGTGGAACGGCTGGGGCCGCGACCTGGAGAATTCTCGTTACCAGCCGAAGCCGGGAATAAAAGCGGAGGACGTGCCTAGACTGAAGGTCAAATGGGCATTCGCTCATCCGGGGCCGATGGCTACGGGGCAGCCGACCGTCATCGGCAATCGTCTCTTTCTCACAACCGAAGTGGGGCAGATCTTTTGTTTGAATGCGCAGACGGGTTGTACCTACTGGACTGTGAATGCAGGAGCGGCGGTTCGCGCCGCCATCAGCGTCGGCCCTCTGCCCGCAGGGTCGCGCGCGAAATGGGCTGTCTATTTTGGCGATGAGAAATCGAACGTCCAGGCTATTGATGCCGTTACGGGAAAGCTGCTTTGGAAAACAAAGATTGAAGATCATCTGCTCTCTCGAATCACCGGGTCGCCCATTCTGTACGCAAATCGCATCTACGTGCCGGTTCTCTTCGTTTGAAGAGACCGCAGGGCGCGACGCCAGGTATGAATGCTGCACGTTTCGCGGCAGCATCGTCGCGCTCGACGCTTACACGGGAAAGATCATCTGGAAAACCTACGCCGTTCAAAATGAGCCAAAGCCATTTAAGAAAAACTCATCCGGCACACAGATGCATGGCCCCGCCGGAGGCGCTATCTGGTCGGCCCCGACGATTGATCTGAAACGCAAGCTGATTTATGCAGGCACCGGCAATTCATACACCGATGTCGAAACACTTCATTCCGATGCGATCATCGCGTTAGACATGGAAACGGGCAAGCTCAGGTGGGTGAATCAAATCACCCCCAAAGATAATTTTCTTGTGGGGTGTCGCCAGCCGGGCGTCGGCAATTGCCCCGAAGAGGCGGGGCCTGATTATGATTTCGGAAGCTCTCCCGTCTTGCACACGTTGGCGAACGGCAAACAGGTGTTGCTGTGCGGGCAGAAGTCCGGCGTTATGTACGCGCTCGACCCCGACAACTCAGGCAAAAAATTATGGGAAGTCAAAGTAGGTAATGGCGGCGCGCTCGGCGGAATCGAATGGGGATTCGCAGTCGATACGGAGAATGTCTACATCCCGGTTGCCGATGTGAGCGGAGCGGCTCGCAAACCGGGACTGACTGCGTTAAGGATTGCTACGGGAGAGATGCTGTGGCACGTGCCTGCGCCGAAAGCCGCGTGTAGCTGGGGAACGACGCGCTGCAACAACTCTCAATCGGCGGCTGCGACCGCCATTCCAGGAGTAGTCTTTTCCGGCACTGCGGACGGGCACTTGCGCGCTTACGCGACAAAAGACGGCGCGATCCTGTGGGACTACGACACGGCGCAAGCGGCGGACACGGTGAACGGTGGAAAGACCAGGGGCGGCGCGCTGGACGGCGGCGGGCCTGTGGTAGTTAACGGGATACTCTATACGAATTCCGGTTACGGTCGGCTCGTCGGACAGCCGGGCAATCTGTTGCTGGCCTTCACGGTCGACGGCAAGTAAACAATCGAAGCGCAGGGAGGCACACGATGGACAAGAATCATAAGAAGAATTTCGATTCTGTCAGTAATCTTTCACGACGGCAGATGCTAAGGCTTGCGACCGGCGCCGCCGGTTTTACTTTTCTGCAACGTAAATCAGACGCTGCAAGCATTCGACCGGAGCGTTTTGTCAACCGGCTCGCCGTAGAGCGTGTCGCGGATCGTGATCCTGCTTTGCGACTGCCGATCCTGATCGACCTGCAAACGCACGTATGGTGGCGCGCGGGCGGCATCCGTCGCATGTCTCCTCGCGGCGAGGCGTTTCTCAAAACGCTGGCCGGTGCGCGCTCAAGCATTGTCGGCAAGCCCGTCGCGGTCGCCGATATGGGCAGGATCATGTTCATCGAAGACCTCTTTATGCGAAGCGAGACGGACCTTGCATTTCTAAACAGCTTCGGCATGAAAGCGGCCTTCGACGGCGTCGATCTGTTTCCGCCGCGCGAAGCGGCGTTTATACGCTCGATGGCCCCCGGGCGCATTCGCATACTCGGCTGCGTCGATCCGCCTGATGGGCAATCGGCAGTCGAATCGCTCATTTATCAATGCGAGAAGCTGAAGATCGATGGGTTGAAACTTTATCCGCCGGGACCGGACACGCGCGGATGGCGTATGGATGACGAGAAGAATACTTATCCGCTTTACGAAGTGCTCGGCAAGCACGGCGTAAAAAATATCTGCGTGCATAAAGGATTCCCCGGCTCGTTTCTCGAACCGGGCTGTCACCCCGAAGATATGACGCGCGCGGCGGCAGACTGGCCCGATCTCAATTTCATTGCGTTCCACAGCGCCTACCCGTACGAAGCCGAGCTTGCCGAGCAGGCGAAGAAGGCGAAGGTCAAAAACATTTATGCGGAGATGGGGTTGCTGGCCGGAGTAATGAGACAAACGCCCGAGCGATTCGCGCAGTGTATGGGCACGCTGATGGACGGTCTGGGCGCTGATCACATTTTGTGGGGAACAGACACTCCGGTCATAGGCCCGCCGCACTGGCAGATACAGGGTTTTCAGACTTTCACCATTCCCGACGAGATGATCGAGAAGCATAAATACCAGCAGCTCACTCCGGAGGTGAAACAGAAAATCTTCGGCGAGAACGTCGCGCGGCTTTTCAACATCGATGTGCAGAAGGCGCGGCAGGGGGTTGAAGGCGACCTGCTTTATAAGCTGCGCAATGACGGCGCGCCATTGCCCGTGACAGTTGATACGGGCAAGGCGCGGAAGCAGTAGCTACTGGTGCGGCTCGTCGCTTTTCGTTGTCAGATGCAGAGGCAGGCGGTATGCTGGAGTGAGAGGTGGCGATATGGATTCAGAAGAGCAAAAGACGACGATTGAAGTAGATCGGGATTCAGCCCTCATTATTCAATTGCTCAAGGAGCGAGCAGCAGCGCAGGGAAGTTCTCTGGATGCGATTTTGCGTCATCTTACTTATGAAGTCCTCAACGGCTCAACAGAGAAGCCTTTTTATGAGACGGCGACGCGCGAGGAATGGCTTAAAGCCTTCAATGAATGGGTAGACAGTCATGACCCTAATACCCCAGTTATTCTTGATGACAGCCGGGAAGCCATGGCGAATGGAAACGGCTGGTCTTTGCTCACACTGTTAGCGGCAGGCAAGTGCATGATGCGCGAATCGCAGCAGCGATGAACGTTCAAGGCATCACGCACCTGTTAACTTTCAATAAAGATGATTTCAAGCGATTCACAGAGATTATTGCCGTCAGCCCTGCGGAACTGATGCCAGAGCAGCGTTCACTATAACCGTAGCCAGCTATTCATTACCTGATGGTTGAAGAAAGTTGGCGTTCAATGGCTGGCGCTCTCGGCGCGGTCAACAACAGGCTTTGCCTCAATCCCTTCATGAATCTCGTGATTTACTGTCTCTGTCGCGACGAATACCGAAATTGTAGTCACGACCGCCATTCCCAAAACATACAACGCGACAGGCCACGAACTCCCCGTGCGTTTAAGAAGATAAGTTGCGACGAGCGGCGAGAGGCCGCCTGCGAGAACCGAAGAGAGCTGGTAGCCTAGCGATGCGCCCGTATAGCGTACGCGAGTGCCGAAAAGCTCGGAGAAGAAACTGGCCTGCGGGCCATACATCGCCGCGTGGCCTACGACAATCGCCACCACAACCGCTAACATCATCAAGCTTGTGCGCGACGTTTCGACCAGCCAGAAAAAAGGGAAGACGAATAGGCCCGTGAATATTGCCCCGAACAGATAAACCGGCTTTCGCCCAACACGGTCTGACAGCCAGCCGTAGGCGGGTAGCGCAAACATATGGCCGATGGAAGCTATCGCGATGGCTGCGAGGACTGATGAGCTTGAAAAGCCTATATGCTGTTGCGTGGCGAATGTCAGAATAAAGACGGTGTAAATGTAAAACGCGCCGTTATCCGCCACTCGCGCGCCCATGGCTACGAGCAAGTTCTTCGGATGATGTCGCACCACATCGAGTATAGGCATGCGCGCTTCGGTGCCGGTCTTCTTGATCTCGGCGAACACGGGCGGCTCGACCACCGCCAGCCTGATGAACAGGCCAACGCCGACCAGCAGAATGCTCAGTAGAAATGCTATGCGCCAGCCCCAGCTGAGCAGCGCCTCTTCGGGCAGTTTCGAGATTTGCCCGAAGATGATTGTAGACAATAACAGACCGGCGGGGACTCCTATCTGGGGCCAGCTTCCATAAAAGCCGCGCAGGTGTTTAGGAGCATGCTCGACGGCCATAAGCACGGCCCCGCCCCATTCCCCGCCGACCGCGAACCCTTGAGCGAGCCTGAGCACGACAAGCAGTATCGGCGCATAGATGCCTATCTGGTTATAAGTCGGAAGCAGCCCTATCAAAGAAGTCGCGATCCCCATAATCAACAGCGTGAGGATCAGCATCGATTTGCGGCCTATCCGGTCGCCAAAGTGGCCGCAAACTATCCCCCCGATTGGGCGAGCTATGAAACCGACCGCATAGGTGCCAAACGACGCCAGGGTCCCTATCATCGGCTCATAGTTTGGGAAGAAGAGCCGGTTGAAAATCAACGCGCTGGCCGTTCCGTAAAGAAAGAAGTCGTACCATTCGATTGTCGTGCCGACGAAGCTGGCGATAGCCACCTTGCGAATTGACGCGCGCTCGGGAAGGGAGTTGCTCAAGATTATCCTTTATAGCGGCTTGCCTTTGGAGTGCTGCGACTTGTCGCAGCTTTTGAGTTAGCCTAACGCGAAAGCGGTGACAAGTCGCAGCACTCCAAATTTCGCCTTACTTCTTTAAATACTGATCGAACCATTCAATCGCAAGCTTGATCGCCTGGTCGCGCAATTCGCGGTATATGCCATAATGCGGAATGCCCGGCAGGACGACGTATTTCTTTTTCGTGCCCGGCATGCGGTCGTGCGCGAGCTTTGCGTGAGCGTTGTTGTCAAACAGCTCTTCTTTCTCGGCTACGATGAAAAGCGCGGCTACGTCTTTGACCTTTGCTGCTTCCTCGACCGGCGCATAATGCAGCAACTTGTCGCGTATCGGCGCGCCGATCAGGTTGCCGACGACTTTTGCGCGAGGTTCGGGGTAACTTAGCTCGCCCCGCGCCCTCTTAGTTGCTTCGTCAAAAGTGATCTTGGATTCCGCTTCGCCAGTGACCACCCATCGCGAATCGAACGCGCCGACCTGGCTGACGATGGCCTTGACTCGCGGGTCGCGCGCCGCGACGTAAAAGACATGGCCGCCCGAATAGCTGGACCCGCGCAACCCTATTCGGTTCTTATCTACCATCGGCTCGCCCATCGCCCAGTTGATGACGTTAAACCAATCGGCAGTCTGTTCAATCGGGTCGATGTATTCGCGCAACTCTTCTACTTGCACGTTGAAGCGACGGCCCTCTTTCTTTTCGGGCGGCGAGACCTGTACAACGCGCCCGTCGCTTCCGCCCCATCCGCGATAATCGAATGTGATTACCAGATAACCTGCGTTCGCCAGGTCAACCGCGTCGCGGCGAAAGTTGGCCGCCGTGCCGCCCCACCCGTGCGCCATTATTACTGTCGGCAGCGGCTTGCCCGCTGCCGTTTTGAGCGAGAAGATCTCGGCCTGCAACCGCACGCCTTCGCTCATGATATTGGCCGTGCGGAAATCTAAATTGTCGGGCGCTTTGAAAGTCACGGGCTGCGTTTGTCGCGCCGGATCGGGCGGACGAGACGGGTTTGTTTGCTGGGCGAATGCCGAGCCTGCCGCGCCGACAAAGACGATAGCCAGAAAAATGTGCTTGATCAGATTTTTCGTTTGCAAGGTATGCCTCCAAAAGTTTTCAGTATTTGCGCATGGCGAATCAATCCAACCCTCTTCCCATCAAGTTGACAAAGTTATCGTGGTAGAACCGCTGCCTTGCTCGCTCCGAAACGTTTGCAAGATTCTGCTCGAACCGTTTTATAGGGTTCCGGCCTCCTTCAACGTGCGGGTAGTCGGAAGAGAACAGACAGACCTCTTCGCCTGCTTGCTCTATTACCCAGCCGACATCTTCCGTCGGGTAGGGCGTGGCTCGGACCTGGCGTCGCAGATATTCGGAAGGGCGGAGCGAAAGTTTTTGCAATCTCTCTTCGTGCCGCCCGAAGGCTTCAAACGCAGAGTCTATCTGGCGCATCAATCCCGGCAGCCACGTGGCGCCCTGCTCGATTACGCCGAATTTTAAATTCGGGAAACGCTCCATCACGCCGTTGATTATTAACGTGGCGAGAGTCTGCGCGGGCGGGCCGGGGATAGCCATGTAGTCTACGGATCGGAAATTCTCGTCGCCGCCGTGAAAGTCCTTAACCGCCGGAAGGCCGTTTTCAAAATAATCAGGGCTTAACAAGATTCCGCCGCCGCCTACGTGCATCACAACGGGGATGCCCGCTTCTTCCGCCTGCCGCCAGACCGGGTCCAGACGGATGTGGCTGGGCGAATGTCCTTTAGGACATGCCGACGGCACGAGCAGCGCCTTCGCGCCCGCATGGATCGCTTCCCCGGCTATCTTAGCCGCGCGGTCGAACTCCATCAGAGGCACATAACAGGTCGCGAGAAGCCGCCGGTCAACACCGCAGAAATCGAGCATCGCGCGGTTGTGCGCCCGCGCGACGCCATAAGTCAATTCAACATCGCCGCCGTGTTCAAGCCTTACGAGATTGCCGTTCCAGAATGTGTTGAAGACCAGTTGGCTCTTGAAGCCGAGCAGGTCGAGCGCCTGCGATCTGTCTTCTTTGATGAAGGAGCCGGTGGCATTCCAGTTTTTGCGAATCATTAACTCCGCTTCGTCACGACTGCGATAAACCGGATCGGCATGATTGCGGCGATAGTCAGCGAAGTCCTCAAGGATGCGCTGGCTGCCTATCGCGTGAAAGAAATAGTGCGGGTCCAGGCGCTCGCGGATGTCGGGGTCTGCAAAATCGTGCAGCATCGTCGGCGTCTCCAGTATGTGCGAATCGGCGTCGTGAATTGCGAGTGTGCCGGCATAGCTCATGGTCTGACTCCTTCGGTTTTTCTGTTTGGGCAGGATGCCAATCTATCACAGAGAATCTACTGAGAAAACCGAGAAAGCTCGGTGACTAGAGCGAAATTCATATGAGTGTAAGGAAATGAAAGAAGATTCACCGCAGAGACACAGAGAGCACAGAGCGGGCGCAGAGAAAACAGTATTCTGCTCTGCGCCCCCTTTGCGTCCTCTGTGTCTGCGGCGGTGAGATGTCTCTCTTATCCCGCACATTCAATTGAAAACCGCTCTAAAGACAAGGCCAAAAAAAAGCCCGGGTTTTAGATTAAAACGGAGTTGACCGGATAGACACTTCCTCCCCGCCAGGTAAAAGTACAGTCCGCAGAGATCAATTAATATCAGAATAGCTTTGATTATTATGTCAGGGGTTGGCTTTTCGATTCGTAAGGTTTTTTCCTACAAGCGAGGTGAAAAGCGGCTATGAAATGGTGCGGGCGGCTGCCGCTTGCTGAGACTGCTCGGCGAGCGCAGCCCGCAACAGCATCGTACCCGTATAGACGACCACCGCCACTACGACCCAGCGCACGGTCTTGATGGACATCTCCTTCACCAGAAACGCGGCGATAAATAACGCAGGAACGCCGCCGAGCATAAGGCCCAGCGAGGCGCTTGGCGAATAGCGCCCGCTCTCGACGAACCGCGCGCTGGCCACGGGCATCAGATACGCGCACGACCCCATCATGATGGGAAAGGCTGCCAGGGGGTGCATGCCCAGCAAGTAAATCAAGATCATACAGGGCGCATAAAGCCCGATTCCGAGCGTCATCAAGCTGCCGAAAATGAAGTTCCCAATGACGGCTACGACCATCTGCCCCCAACTCAATCCGAGAGCCTCTCCGCCAGCCGGGAGATACCCGCTCGCCGCAAGCAGCATAAGAACGGCCGCCGCCAGCAACGCCATTCCCATGCCGAGTTGAATCGCGCGGCGAGGCAGCTTTGAAACGACCCCTGCGCCAAACCACGCGCCCAGCATGGCGGCGGCGATCATCGGCACAAGCGTCTTCGCCTGGACGGGCACTAGTTGTATAAAGATGAAAGCCCCAAGCACAGCCGACAGCGCATGCCCGACGTTGAGCGTGCCGGGGATGCGCTCGTCCGGCACCAGGCGCAAGGCGCGAAAAAGAGATGTCGTAGTCGCAAACGAGCCGATTCCTAAAGTATCAAAGAAGTTGGTGATGAAGCCTGTAAAGAGTTCCAATAACGACGGCGGCCAAATCTTTTCTTGAGGATTCGAAGAGGTCTGGCGGTTGCGGAGCCTTAAGAGTCCCCTCAAGAAGATCACAACAAAAAATAGTCCCAGCAATCCGAGCGGGACGAGCAGCAACAATCTGAGCGCGGTTTCCGAGGAAAAGAATTGGTTCGCGTCCGGAACTGCTGCCAGACTCTTCATCAAAGCAACTCCTTTACCGTCCGGCGGAGCCTCGCAATATGCATGAGAAACTTGCTTTGCGTTTACTCGTCACACTTCCGGATCGGAGGCGACTGCTTGCCCTCCTCGCTTATCCGCCCCGCGCATTATCCTTGACTCGTCTACGTAAAAAGACCGTTTGCCGGTAATTCCAAATCGCACCGGCACGGCTATCGCTTCGAATCTTCCCGGCATTACCCGAACATCAAAACGATAGCCGTTAAGTTTGGCCTCGGAGAGATCGCCTATCAACCTGTTTTTGATAAGCTCATCCATTGTGGCGTAGTTGCCGCCGGAATCAAACTGATATTGCATTTCAGCGGTGGCTATGGAGCGAAGCCTAGCTATCGCCGCCATCTCGTTTCCTGCAATAACCTGTGGCGCTTGATCGGTCGCCGCTTGTTTTGTCGCCGGAGAATCACAACCGACAAATATTGCCGGTAGTAGCCCTATAAAAACGATTCTCGCCAACCTTTGTTTCATTGCTATTGCCCTCAATCTGATTGCGAATTAGATAGGGGCAGCAGCAGCAGGTGTATGCTATTTCAAACCCGCACTGGGAACAAGTCTTATCTTATGCGGAAGAAAAGTATTCGCGCGACATCATTCGATGAGGCTTACGGTAAAGGCTGCGATATTGGCTGCGAATCTTTCGGGCAACTCCCAATGAAGCGCGTGCCCCACGCCGGGATAAATCACGAGCCGCGAGCCTTCGATTGCCGCTCGCAGGGCTTCTTGATCGCCGCGAGGGCAGAACGAATCCTGCTCGCCCCATACAATCAAAGTGGGCGCTTCGATTCTGTTCAGCAGCTCTGAATGTTCGTTTTCAATGAGGCCTTTGAGCGCCGCCTTCCAAACACGCGCAGGCACTTTCAAGCTCTCTTCGACGACCGTATCCAAAAACACCTGCGGCACCGGCCCGGCCAGCGTGCTTTCTTGGAAGTCGAGCGCAAAGCCCGGATCAACCGAGTCCTCAAACTTTGATACGGCATCCCATAGCTCGGCTACACCTGCGTTGTTTCGGAAGGTGAAAAACGTGCCCATGAGCACGAGCCCGCGCGTGCGTTCGGGATAATCGATCGCAAAACGCTGAGCGATGTGGCTGCCCATCGAATGGCCCGCGATCACGGCGCGTTTAATATTTTGCGCATCCATGAATGCCGCAACGTCTGCCGCAAAATCACTAGGGCGATACCCGTCTGCGGGACGGTCCGAATCGCCGTGGCCCCTCTGCGACAGGGCAAAGGCATGGATAGATTCGGGCAGATAGGGCAGCACGGGCTCGAACGAGTACCATGAATCCGTGATTCCATGCAGAAAGATCACGGGAGCGCCCGCGCGGTCTCCCTGCTCGACATACTGAAGCTTGACCCGGTTGGGAAGCTCTATCGATTTTAAAACAGGCTTTTCGGTTGCTGTCGTCATAACAATCTTCCTTTTCTTGTCACTCGTTTCCATCAAGTATCCAGGGGGCTATACGAGCGGGAGATGCAAAGCGCTCCTGAGTTGCGGCCATCGCTCCAGAATCTCGTCAACGTAACCCATCTCATTTTCCTCGACGGGCGTTTTCGCGGCTATGCGCGCCCAGAAATTGAGGGTGATAATGGTCCACGTAAAGCCTCCCCCGCCGAACGAGAGTCTCTCCCCTCGGGCGGGGCTTACGCGCCCATCCGGGACCAGACGGCCTAAAGCCTTGATGCGATATTTGTTGTGGAGCTTCTGATACTTCTTGATTGCCGCGCGGGTCATATCATTTAAGCTCCCGGTAACCGGGGAACACTCATGGTCTGGAAACCCGCGCCAGAATTCTCCCAGGAAAAGGAGCAGCGCCTGCACTACCATCACATCACCGGGCAGATTTATCCCGTCCGGGCCGCCGACGACTTCCGAGACGTTCAGGAAATCGTCATAAGGCCCCTTCCCGTTATTGCCAAAATAAAATCGATCTACTTTTGCCATCTCTAATTCTCAACTCCTTATTCTACAAATTTCTTCATCCCACATGACCATACGCCCGGCGGTCCATTTATGTGTTTAAGGAAGAATAAAGAAACTATAAATTCTGAGACTGGCAGCGGGCAGGCACGAGCGGGTGTGAGCGGCAGAGGCGGGCTGCTTATCGGAATTTAGTGACGAGGACGATGTTTCTTGCCCAGATGCCGCGTATGCAGGCAAGCTGTTTGCCGTCGGGCGACCAGTCGAAATCGAATACCCTATCGGTATCTATCTCGATCATCTTTCTTGGCGGCCCGCCTTCGAGCGGTTGAATCCAAATCCTGGACGAGCCGATAGGGTTTTCGCCATAAGTGATGCCGCGCCCGTCGGGCGTCCACCGAAGCGTCGTTGATCCATTTATGATATTGGGGAAGACCTTGAGGACCTGCCCGTCTTCGATTGAAAAAACCGCCAGTCTCCGTGGCGAAGTAGGCTCCACATAAAGGCAGGCTAATAGCTTTCCGTCAGGAGATACCGCCGCGTAATTTATAAACTCATCGATGAGTTGTTCAGACTTGCCGCCATCAATAGACACCTTCCATAAAGAGTATTCCTCCGAGCTTACGTCGGTGTAATACACCCATTTGCCGTCGGGCGAACAATCCGGATTATCCTCGCCGCCTCCTTCGGTTAACCGGACCTGGTTGCTTCCATCAAGGTCCATCCTCCAGATATGCCTCGTTCCCGTTAGATCGGAAGAGTAAACAATATAGCGACCATCGGGCGAAACCGTCGAATTGCCCACAATAGCGCGGCCCGTCATATCGCCCATCAAGTTCTTCGGATTGCTTCCATCTGCATCCATTATTGATATGGCTGTAAAGTTTCCCACCGACGAGTCGTAGACGATTTTGCCGTCGGGCGTCCAGGATAGTTTTCCCCTATGCCCGCCTGCTCCGAATGTAATCTGTTTAGTCCGGCTCACGTCTTCGGCGGGGATGGTCCACACTTTTGTATCGAGCTGGCTTTGCAACGAAACTAACATATTAGAGTCTGCCGATATGCTCAGGTTATTATAATAATTGGAATCGTTAGTAATCTTTCGCGCCTCGCCGCTCGGATAGGCGAGGTGCCATATCTGGTAAGGGGCTGCCGCCTCTTCGCTGGCGATCATCATCAGGCCGCTTGAATCGGAAAGCCACGAAGGTTGTCCAATCCACCGCCATTTTTTAGAAGAGACCGGTTTAACAGTCCAGTCACCTACCGATACCTGGATCACATATTTGTTGCTGCCCCCGGCCGTGTGCCCCGCCGCGCAAACTATAACTTTGCCGTCAGGCGACCAGGCAGGGTCTGCCAGAACCTTCCGGATACCTTACTGCGGCAACCTCACGCTCTCCCGTGCCATCGGCATTTGCAATAAATAATGCCGACTCTCTTCTATCATGCAAACCCCGGCGAAAAGCTATCTGGTGGCCGTCAGGAGAAAAAGTCACGGCAGTCTCAACTCTGTCCAGTAGTTTCTTTGAAGGCCCTCCCAGAAGCGACACCCTGTAAAGCGCTCGCGCATTAGCATTATTATCTCTCATCACGTAGTAGATATATTTGCCGCCGGGCGAGAAGGTCAGGGCGTGGTATTGAACCGCAGCCGGAGGGATCACAATCTGCCCGGTGAAGGTTGCGAGCTGCATGATCCAGAGGCTGTTCTGTTGAAGATTATCGGCCCTGGCATAACCAACGTAATTGCCGTCGGGCGAAAGTGCCGCGCAGATAATATCTCCGGTGGTAGTGAGATTGGTTAGCGCCATCCTCGCAGAAGGCTCCGCAGGCACGGCTTCCGGTCGCCTCCAGCCGCTGAAACCGAAAAGCCAGATAGCCCCTATCAATGCTGCCAGCACCGCGCAGGCGGCGATTGCAATCCTCGCCCCTTTGCTTCTGGCCTTCGGGACCGCGTAGCCGCCGGGTTGGCTCGGCTCAAGCGCCTCCATTTCGGTAGCGGGCGCGGCCAGTTGCGCGCGGGCCAGACCGGCGGCGGGCAGTATCTCGCGCCGCGCCTCATCCTGGTCTTCCGTCTCTTCCTCGCTGACAACGATGGTTGTGCGAGTGCGCTCGGTCACTCTCAGGTCGAGGCTTTCTTCCGAAATCTCCTCCACGTCGGCGACAAAGCGGTAGCCCTGTCCGGGGACAGTCACGATGTAGAGGTGTTGCCCGCGCTCTTCGCCCAGGGTTTTTCTCAGCAGATAGACGTTGCGGGTCAGGGAACCTTCTTCGACGACCGTGTCGGGCCAGAGCCTGCTCATCAACTCATCTTTGCTCACCAGCTGACCGCTCTTTTCGACCAGCAGCAGAAGGGTCTCGAAAGCCTTCGGGGTGAGCGGCACGACTTCGCCGTCCTTGAGCAGCAATCGCTTGCTCGCATCTATGCGAAAAACCCCGAACTCATAGAAACGCTTTGTCGGCCCGCCCATTCTGTTATCTCCACGCGATATGCGGAATCAGAAAAAATCAGGATTAATCAGGCGAATTGTAAGGATTTTCGAACCATTATCGGGATATTGTAACCCGGTCGCATGGCTGTAGCAAACCGGGTCGCCGGGCCGCGCGCTTTAGTGTCGGAGGAAACTTGAAAAAGAGAGTGACGATAATATCGGTCGAGCGGGAGCGGGTTATCGAAATCCGCTGGCGAGGCCACAGCAGAGAGAGCCTGTGCGAGCAGTGTGGGAGCCAAGCCCGTATGCTCACGCCTGACGAGGCAGCCGTCGTAGCCGGTGTCAGCTCCCCGGATATCTATAGCCTGGTAGAGACGGGCCGCCTCCATTTTACAAAAACATCAGATGGACAGGTGCTTGTGTGCCTTAATTCATTAGGTCGGTCGGTAAGCAAATAGTTGAATAAAGAGGAGATGAAAAATGAATACTGGATCGCTATTGAATGAGAATGGACCGGAGCGACGGACTCCTTTTGACGGCAGGCTAAGACTCTTGATAGGCCGAAATGGCAGTGGCGCGGCGGGTGTTCATATGAAGCGCGTCTATGAGTTTGATTCTTATCGTCTGGACACGGCGGGCCGCTTGCTGCTCAAGCGCGGCGAGAGAATAACGATCCCGCCTAAGGCTTTCGACATTCTGGCTGCGCTCATCGAAAGCCGTGGGCGCGTGCTTGGAAGAGAAGAGTTGATGCAAATCATCTGGCCCGATACTTTTGTCGAGCAGGCTAATCTTGCGGTGACGATCTCTCTGGCGAGAAAAGCTCTCGGCACGCGACCCGACGGCGGGCAATATATCGAGACTATGCCGAGGCGCGGCTATCGTTTCGCCGTCCCTGTCAAAGAGGTTTCAGATGCCGGGTTTGACGGCTCGTTCGCCAATGCCGGGATCTTTCAGAGCAGTGTCGTTGAGATCGAAGAATATCTCACGGTAGACCATCAACATCTGATCCGTGACCGCGTTCTTGCGACCGTGATGGTAGCCTGCATAAACGATCTTCGAATGACGGATGATCCGGCGGCCAGGCCGTCCGACATTGGTTATCAACTTCAAGCGCAAATCGGGAAAGAGATAGAGTTGTTCCACGGTCGCGCGATAGAGATGAGCGGCAACAGAGTTATGGCCACCTTCGACGGCCCCGCGCGAGCAATCAGGTGCGCTCTGGTAATCAACGAAGTCGTCCGCCGTCTGGGAATAAGGGTAAGAGTGGGGCTGCATATGGGCGAGTGCGATGTGATAGGCGACCGCGTCGGCGGGACGGCAGTAGAGATAAGCGCTCAATTGGCATTGAAGGCCGCGACCGGAGAAGTTCTTGTTTCTCGCACCGTAAAAGATCTCGTGGCGGGATCAGGGTTTCGATTCGTGAAGCGCGGTGTTCACTGGTTCGACGAGGCGCTGGAAGAATGGGATCTGTTTGCGGCACAGCGCCTGGGCAGCATCTGAGAGGCTGTTTGAAAAGCCCTGAAAGGGCGAGATTCAAAAGCCTGGGGCATCGCCCCAGGAATGAGCGTTCATCAATACAAGCCCTGTAAGGGCGAAATAATCCGACGATTTATTTCGCCCTTACAGGGCTTCGTGTTGTATGCGTGCGTTACCCGGCGCGATGCGCCGGGCTATTGAATTGCGCCTCTTCGAGGCTTTTCAAACAGCATCTGAGTTTTCAAACAGCATCTGAGATTGACGGCCCATGTAACAATGAGTATGCTAAATCTCGTCGGGAGCGAGGGCGGATGATTTTGCCGAGGCTGTCTATCGTCCCAACCTCGCGAGCAGACAGTCTTGACGGTTGAGCTTGTTTTCATCCGAATCTTGCGAATGCGAATAAAGGCGACCCTCCCCTGGGATTAGCTTTACTATCTGCCGGCAAAGGCGGGAGCTATCGTGCGGTTGCAGACTCCGGAGGTGAGCGTGTTGCCAGGAGGTTGAGACCCTTATGATACCCCGCAGCTTTGAATATCATGCGCCGCGCGCGCTGGATGAAGCCGTATCACTCCTCCAACAACTTGGCTCAGAGGCAAAGATTCTCTCGGGCGGCCAGAGTCTGATCCCGATGATGAAACTCCGACTTGCCTCGCCGCAATACCTGATCAACATCAACAACATACCCGATCTCAATTACATCACCGAAGCGGACGGCTTTTTGAGAATCGGCGCGCTTGTGCGTGAGAGCGATCTGGAGAATTCTCCGTTAATCAAGACGCGCTACCCGTTGCTCGCAGACACTACTGTGATGATCGCCGATCCGCTGGTGCGCAACCAGGCCACTGTATGCGGGAATCTGGCTCACGGCGATCCGGCCAACGATCACCCGGCGACGATGCTGGCGCTTGAAGCCGTTCTGATCGCCTACTCGTCGCGCGGCGAGCGTGAGATACCCATCACTAGCTTCTTTACAGGGTTGTTCTCGACCGATCTCCAGCCCGACGAGATACTCAAAGAGATAAGGGTCCCCGTCCCCGCTCCGTCGAGCGGCGGGGCGTATCTCAAGCTCGAAAGGAAAGTCGGCGATTACGCTACTGCGGGCGTCGCCGTGCAGATCACTCTCGACGGCGCGGGCATTTGCCTGCGCGCGGGCGTGGGTCTTACGAACGTCGGCTTCACGCCGATTAAGGCCACGCAGGTCGAAGCCTTTCTCAACGGCAAGACGGTTGACGACGCCGCGATCAAACGGGCATCCGAAATCGCGGCGAGCGAGTCTCAGCCGTTCGACGACATAAGAGGATCGGCCGACTACAAGCGAGACGTTGTGCGCGTTCTCACTGCGCGGGCGCTCCGGCGTGCGCTTGAGCGCGCGAGGGGAGGGGCTTAAGCAATGGCTAAAATCAGCGTGAAAGTCAACGGGGCCGAGCGCCAGGCGGAAATCGAGCCGAGACTGCTGCTCGTCCATTTTATTCGCGAAGTGCTTCGGCTCACGGGAACGCACATCGGCTGCGACACCAGTCATTGCGGCGCGTGTACGGTCATAGTTGATGGCCGCGCCGTCAAATCCTGCACCATGTTTGCCGTGCAGACCGACGGGCGCGAGATACTCACGGTCGAAGGGCTGGAGCAAGACGGCAAGCTGCATCCTTTGCAGGAAGGCTTTTTTCAAGAGCACGGATTGCAGTGCGGCTATTGCACTCCCGGCATGCTGATGACCGGGTATGCGTTCCTCAACAGCAATTCCAGTCCGAGCGAGGGCGAGATTCGCCAGGCGATTTCGGGCAATCTCTGCCGCTGCACTGGCTACGTCAACATCATCAAAGCCTATGAGTATGCGGCGGCAAAGATGCGCGAGGGAGGTGCTTAAATCATGAAGCCAAGAACATCGGCAGAGATCGGCGGCATGGGCCATTCGGTCAAGCGGAAGGAAGACCCGCGCTTTCTTCGCGGCAAGGGGAATTATGTCGATGACATAGTGTTGCCCGATATGCTCTACCTTGACATCGTTCGCAGCCCATACGCTCACGCCACGATCAAAAACATCGACACATCAAAAGCGCTTGCCACGCCCGGCGTGCTTGCCGTAATCACGGGCAAAGACCTGGCCGCGTACAACCTTCACTGGATGCCGACACTGATGTCGGATACGCAGATGGTGCTTCCCGTCGAGAAGGTGATGTACCAGGCGCAGGAGGTTGCGGCGGTGCTGGCTACGGATCGCTACACGGCAGCCGACGGCGTCGATGCGGTCGAAGTCGATTACGACCCGTTGCCCGTCGTCGTCGATCCATTCAAGGCGCTTGAGCCTGACGCACCCATTCTGCGCACGGACAAAGAGGGCAAGAAAGACAATCACATCTGGCACTGGGAATGGGGCGATCGCACGGCAACCGACAAAGCCTTCGACAAGGCCGAGGTCACGGTTAAAGAAGATATTTACATCCCGCGAATCCACGTCTCATCGATAGAGAACCTGCGGCTGCGTCGCCTCTTTCGATAAGATCAATGGGAAACTCACGGTCTGGATGACTACGCAGGCCCCGCACGCGATTCGCACGGTCTTCGCCCTTGTCGCGGGACACGTGGGGCTTGCCGAGCACAAGATTCAAATCATCGCGCCCGACATCGGCGGCGGGTTCGGCGGCAAAGTTCCCGTCTATCCGGGCTACGTGATCGCGGTCGCGGCCTCGGTGCTGACGGGCAAGCCCGTCAAGTGGATCGAAGACCGCATGGAAAACATTCAAGCCGATTCATTCGCGCGCGATTATCACATCGCGGCGGAGCTGGCCGGAAACAAAGACGGCAAGGTGACGGCGATGCGCATAAAGACCGTCGCCGATCACGGCTACACCGACGCGGCGGCGAACCCTTCAAAGTTTCCCGCAGGACTCTTTCACATCTGCACGGGGTCTTACGATCTTCAGGCTGCGCACGTCGAGGTGGACGGCGTCTATACGAACAAGCCGCCGGGCGGCATCGCTTACCGCTGCTCTTTCCGCGTGACCGAAGCTGTTCATACCATCGAGCGGATGGCCGACGTGTTCGCGCACGAGATAGGTATGGACCCGGCTGAGTTTCGCATGAAGAACTTTATCAAGCCGGAGCAGTTCCCGTACAAATCCGCGCTCGGCTGGGAATACGACAGCGGCGATTATGGAGCCGCGCTTGAAAAGGCGATGGAGCGTGTGGGCTATGCGGAACTCAAAAAAGAGCAGGCCGAAAAACGCGCGCGCGGAGAGCTGATGGGAATCGGCATCAGCAGCTTCACGGAGATTGTCGGCGCAGGGCCGTCAAAGCACTTCGACATTCTGGGCCTGAAGATGTTCGACAGCGCCGAGATTCGCATACACCCTACGGGGAAAGCCATCGCGCGATTCGGCACTAAATCGCAGGGGCAGGGACACGAGACCACCTATGCGCAGATCGTCGCCGAAGAGCTAGGCATCCCTGTCGGCGACATCGCGGTTGAAGAAGGCGACACCGACACCGCGCCTTACGGGCTTGGGACTTATGCGAGCCGCAGCACCCCGGTCGCAGGCGCGGCCTGTTCTGTGGCCGCGCGCAAGATCAGAGACAAGGCGAAGAAGATCGCGGCTTACCTGCTCGAAGCTCACGAAGATGATCTTGAATGGGAGCCGGGCAAGTTCTTTGTCAAAGGCTCGCCCGACCGCGCAAAGACGATTCAGGATATCGCGCTTGCCGCTTACACGAACCATCCGCAGGGAATGGAAGCGGGGCTGGAAGCCGTCTCTTATTATGACCCGCCGAATCTCACATATCCGTTCGGCAGCTATATCTGCGTGGTCAATATAGACAAGGGGACCGGCGAGGTGAAGGTGCGTCGCTTCGTGGCCGTAGACGATTGCGGAAACATCATCAACCCGATGATTGTCGAGGGGCAGATTCACGGCGGATTGACCATGGGACTCGGCCCGGCTCTTTATGAAGAGATTCAGTACGACGAGAGCGGCAATATTCTGCAAGGCAGCTTCATGAATTACCTGCTTCCGACGGCGGTTGAAACGCCGAACTGGGAGACCGACAAGACCTGCACTCCTTCGCCGCATCATCCGCTAGGCGCAAAAGGCGTCGGCGAGTCGGCGACCGTGGGAGCGCCCGCCGCCATCGTCAATGCCGTAGTCGATGCGCTCTGGCATCTTGGCGTCAGGCACGTCGATATCCCCATCACCCCGCCAAAGGTGTGGAAGCTTTTGAGGGATGCGGGAGTGAGCGAGTAGTTCAGTTATGTGGGATGATGTACTCGACAAGGCGGCGAGGTTGCGCGCCGAAGAACAGCCCTTCGTGATCGCAACCGTCGTGGCTTACAAAAGTCCGCAGTCGGCAAGGCCCGGCTCGAAGGCTATAGTAAAGCCTGACGGTTCCATCGAAGGCTGGATAGGCGGCGGGTGCGTTCAACCTATTATCGCTCGCGAAGCGCAAAAGGCGCTTCAAACAGGCAAGCCCAAGCTCGTAAGCATCAGCCCCGAAACGGCGCACGGAGATTGGAAAGGTGTCGAGGTTTATCAGATGACTTGCCAGGGCGGCGGCTCGCTTGAAATTTACCTTGAGCCCGTCATTCCCAAACCTGAGCTATTAATCGTCGGACGCTCACCCGTAGCCGAGATTCTCGCCGGACTCGGACGTATGCTCGACTTCAAAGTAACTGTGGCCGACCCTGATGCGACGCCTGAACAGTTCCCCGAAGCAAACCTCGTACTGGCTGATCTTCAAGCGGCCCGCGCCCGCATCAACTCCGAAAGCTTCGTTGTGATTGCGACTATGGGGAATGGCGATGAGGAAGGGCTCGAAGCAGTCACCGGCACAAGCCCCAGATACGCGGGGCTTGTCGCAAGCAAAGAGAAAGCTAAATCCCTCTTTCAATACCTGCGCGACAAAGGCGCGGCGGCAGAAGACCTCGACCGAATAAAGTATCCGGCGGGCCTTGAGCTGGGAAGCGAGACGCTGCCGGAAATCGCTCTCAGCATTATGGCCGAAATCACCCGCTTGCGCAGAGCAACGCCTGCGCAAACGCTCGAACCCGCCAAAGCTTCAAAGGGGAAGGGCCTGCCCGTGATCGAAAGGGCTGTCGAATCCGCGCCGTCGAATGAAAGCCGTGATCCGATATGCGGGATGATGGTCGAAACATCAAAAGCAAGATACAAGAGCGTGCACGAGGAGAAGACTTTTTATTTCTGTTGCCTTCGATGTAAGGAGACCTTTGACCGGTCGCCGCATCTCTACCTGGAAACGACCGTACTATGAGTCGATTCATTTCGGGGGTGGTTCTCGGAGCGGGCGCTTCAAGCCGATTCGGACAGCCAAAACAGCTTTTGCCTTTTCGAGGGACCACCCTGCTCGGCTGGGTCATCACGCAAGCCACGGGCGCGCGAGAACTCGGCGAAGTGATAGTCGTGTTGGGCCGCGCGGCAGATGAAGTCCGCGAGCGGGTCGATTTCGGTAACGCGAAGGTGATCGATAATCCTGTCTTCACCGAAGGCTGTTCGTCGTCATATCGCGCAGGCATCGGCGCGATTGACCCGCGCGCCGATGCCGTCATGATCATTCTGGGTGATCAACCCGGTGTCACGCCCGAGATAATAGACGGCGTAGCCGGAAAGTGGCGAGAAGGCGATAAACAGATCGTGCTGGCTTCTTATCGGGGTCGCCCGGGCCATCCGATGCTGTTTGCAAAGCCGATGTTTGATAAGCTCATGGGGCTGCACGGCGACAAAGCTGCGTGGAAGCTTGTTGACGCGAACCCCGGTCTTTTGAGCGAAGCTCCGTTCGACCGTCCCTTTCCTGATGATATTGATACGGTAGAAGACTTCAAGCGCGTCGCCGTGCAAGACGAGAGGCAGGCGTGAGAGAAGAAGTAAGACAAATCCAGGAGCTGCTCGGCAGCCAGGCGTACATTGCCGATGCATCGGTCGCCACTTCCGTCTATCTTGCAATGCGGCTCGGCAAGCCTCTATTGATCGAAGGGCCTGCGGGCGTCGGCAAAACCGAGATCGCTAAAGTGCTGGCCACGGCGCTCGCCACCAGCCTTGTGCGGCTTCAATGTTATGAAGGGCTGGACGCCGCGACGGCGCTTTATGAATGGAACTATTCTAAGCAATTGCTCCACATCAAGCTGCAAGAGTCTTCTTCGGCAAGCGATGCTCAAAAAGAGGCTGAGATATTCAGCGAGCCTTTCCTGTTGCGGCGTCCTCTGCTTGAAGCCCTGACCAATCAGACGCGCTCTCCGGTTTTGTTGATCGATGAAGTAGATCGCAGCGATGAAGAGTTTGAAGCCTTTCTGCTTGAAATCCTCTCCGAATTCCAGGTGACGATTCCAGAGATCGGCTCGATAAAGGCTACCTATCGCCCTCACGCTGTGCTGACATCGAACCGCTCGCGAGAACTTTCCGACGCCCTGCGCCGGCGATGCCTTTACCTCTGGATAGATTATCCTTCCTTTGATAAAGAGCTTGAGATCGTGCGCGCGCGCGTTCCGGCAATCAGCGAATCACTTTCCGCCGAAATTACGCGAATGATTCAGGCGGTTAGAAAGCTGAGTTTGACAAAAGTGCCCGGCGTTGCCGAAACGCTTGACTGGGCGACGGCGCTTGTCGCATTAAACACGGCGGCGCTTGACCGGACAGTGATTGCCGAAACCACCGGATGTTTTTTGAAGGACGAATCCGACTTGCGCAAGTTTGAATCGGAACTAGATTCAGGCCGCCTCACGGAAGCGTTGAATCCTCTCTCATGAATCTACCTGCGACCCCGTCCAGCCTGTTGCCGAACACCCTTCTGTTTTGCAGGGCGCTCAGGGAACGCGGCCTCGTCGTGACGCCTTCCGAGGCAATCGACGCCGCTGCGACGCTCGACTGTATAGACCTTGATGATCGGCGCGAGGTCTTCTTGAGCTTGCGAAGCGTTCTCGTGTCGCGTGTGGAAGACTACCCGATTTTCGAAGAGCTGTTCGAAGTCTTCTGGAATCAACAGGCGCCGGGCCGGGAGGCGCGCAAAACTTTGGAGCCGGATCATCAAGCGCAACTTTCTTTACCGAGACAGACGGGCAAAGGGCTAACATATTTTCTTGAGCACTGGGGCGCGACTCAGCCCGGTTCCGCGCGGTCGATCAATTTGCCTGTCGCGAGCGATACCCGGTCGTGGGCCGAAAAAGATTTCAGCCGGTTCGGAGAAGATGAGCTTGAAGAAATCTCCAGGCTTGCCCGTAGGATCGTGAGAAAGCTTGCCCGCAGACCCAGCCGCCGGTGGAAACCTGCGAGACGCGGTTCAAGAGTTCTTCTGCGCCGCACGCTTCGCCGCTCTTTGAGCACCGGGGGCGAATTGATGGAACTCTCTTTCATGAGGCGCAAACCCAGAAAGACGCGACTGGTCGTGATCTCGGACGTGTCGGGTTCGATGGACATCTATAGCCGCATCCTTCTGCAATTCGTCTATGGGCTGCAAAACAGTTTTGCGCGCGTTGAGACGTTCGTCTTCAGCACGTCGCTCGAACGAATAACCCCGCACCTGAAACGGAAGAATTACCGGCAGGCTCTGGACCTGCTATCGCGCAACGTGCGCGGCTGGTCGGGCGGCACGCTGATCGGCGCGAGCCTCGCGGCGTTTAATAACGCCTGGCTGAAGCTTATCGATAAGCGCACAATTGTTATCATCATGAGCGACGGATGGGACACCGGGGAACCTGAGGAGCTGGCAGCCGCGCTCGCCGAATTGCAGCGACGCGCGGGTCGTTTGATATGGCTTAACCCGTTGCTCGGCAGCGCGTCTTACCAGCCGACGGTTCGCGGCATGCAGGCTGCGCTTCCTTTTATAGACGTATTCGCCCCCTTGCATAATCTGGCGAGCCTCAAGGCGCTTGAGCGACATCTGGTTTTATGAGGCGATGATGGACGAAGTCTTCGACCAGCTTGAGACACTCACGAAGATGGAGAAGCGAGTCGCGATGGCTACGCTTATCGCAACTCGTGGAACGAGCCCAAAAAAGAGGGGGCGAAGATGTGGGTGGGCGAGCATGGGCGCATACTCGGATCTGTCACCATCGGCGGGTGCGTCGATGCGCAAGTGATCGAGGCTTCAGAAGAAGTGCTCGCTTCGCTCAAGCCGCGAGTTCTTTCCATAGACATGGGCGAAGAGGATGCCTGGGAAACAGGTTTCACCTGCGCCGGGACCGTGGAGGTCTTGATCGAGCCGTTGGATCTGACCGACGCGGAAAATAACTTACTGAGCTTGTACGGGGCCGTTCGCGCGGAGGTGGAGAAGGGAAGGCGCGCCGTTATGGTGACGCTCGTGGAACGACCGTCATCACGAATGGCGCTCTTTGAAGACGGGCGAGTCATCGGCACGCTTGGCGACGCCGCGCTTGACGAGCAGGTGCGAGAGACGGCGCTCGGTCTGATCGAGAAGCGCATCTCTCGCACAGTTCAACTGATTCGCGGCTCGACGGTCCTGGATGTGTTCTTCGAACTGCATGAGCCGCCGCGCACCTTGATCATTTTTGGAGCAGGGCCGGTTTCGATGCACCTGGTAAATCTGGCGCGCGAGGCGGGGCTTCGAACTATAGTCATTGACGGCAGGCCGCGTTTTGCGACCAGAGAGCGCTTTCCTCATGCGGATAAGCTGCTGATCGGCATTCCTTCCGAAATTGCTTGCACCTTAGCCTACACGTCATCCACTTTTGTTGTCCTGGCCGCGCACGATTACAAGTACGACATCCCTGTGCTGAAAATCGTCCTCCAGACCCAGGCCGCTTATATAGGAATGCTGGGGAGCCGCCGAAGAGGTCAGGCGATCCTGAAGTTCCTCGAAGAAAGCGGCGTAGATACTCCATCGCTTGAGCGAGTCAGAGTGCCGATGGGGCTGGACATCGGCGCAGAGTCGGCTGCCGAAATTGCCCTGGCCGTGTTGGCCGAGGCGATGGCGGTTAAGACGAGCAGACCGGGAACGCCGCTCGCAGAGAGAAAGTAGGACGAACAGTGTCTGCGCTCTACAGCAACGTAATCCTCGACCATTTCCGCCATCCGCGCAACTTCGGCAGTCTGCCTTCTCCTGATGTCACTTGCGAAGAGGTAAATCCCTTGTGCGGTGATCGCATCAGAATCGAGCTTGCCATCAGAGGCGGCGTAGTTGAAGCAGCGCGCTTTTACGGCGACGGGTGCGCGATCAGCATCGCGGCGGCTTCGCTGCTCACAGAGTTGGTCGCGGGCGCGAGCATCGAGCGCGATGATGAAGTGATTTCCAACGGGCAGCTTCTTTCATCGCTCGAAAGCGACATCAAGCCCTCACGCATGAAGTGCGCCTTGCTCGCGCTTGCGGCGCTGCGCTCGGGGGTTAAGAATTACAAGCAATCAAAGTCTAAACTTACAGAGCCGCGTTAGCGCCTGAAGTTATCAATCAGAGCATGTTTGAAAAGCCCCGAAGGGGCGAGATTCAATAGCATAGGGCAACGCCCTGTGTTCGTCACGACAAATTCATTCAAGCCCTGAAAGGGCGAAATAAGATTCGATTTATTTCGCCCTTTCAGGGCTTCGTGTCGTATGCGTGCGTCACCCGGCGCGCGGCAGCCGGGCTATTGAATCTCGCCCCTTCGGGGCTTAGAAACTAAATTTTCAAACACGCTTTCAATGCCTGACATATTACAATCTATCGTCACGGTTTGAAGACCTGCCTGACCAGATGAATTCCCTCTACCAGTTTGTCAATCTCTTCTTTCAGGTTATAAAAAGCCAGAGAGACACGCGCGGTTGCGCTGATTCCGAATCGTTCGTGCAGCGGTTGCGCGCAGTGGTGGCCCGCCCTGACGGCAATTCCGAGGCTGTCGAGAATGGTCGCTACGTCGTGCGCGTGCGCGCCTTGAATGATAAAGGACACGATGCTGATTCTTTCGCGCGGCTTGCCGATGATGCTGAGGCCGGGAATCTCGGAGAGTCTCGTCACGGCGTAGTCGAGGAGTTCTTCTTCGTAAGCGGCAATGCGCTGAAGGCCGAGCGCGGTGAGGTAGTCCAGGGCGACGCCCAACCCAATCGCGCCCGCGATATTGGGCGTCCCCGCTTCGAATTTTGCGGGCGGCTGTTTGAAACTGGTCCCGGCAAACGTGACGGAGCTAATCGCGCCGCCGCCGGTCTGGTAAGGAAGCATTTCTCGAAGGCGGTTGGCCCTGCCGTGCAGCACGCCGATTCCAGTAGGGCCATAAATCTTATGACCCGAAAAAGCATAAAAGTCGCAGCCCAGCTCTTGCACATCCACTTTGAGGTGAGGCGCGGATTGCGCGCCGTTGATAAAGACCGGGACATCTTGGCGATGAGCCATCTCGATGATTTTGCGGAGCGGGTTGACCGTGCCCAAAACGTTAGAGACGTGAGTCAAGGCAACGAGCCGTGTGCGATTGTTCAAAAGCGCCTCGAACCGGTCGAGCCGCAACTCGCCGTTGTCGTCAACCGGAATGACTCTGAGCAAAGCGCCTTGCTCGTCGCACAGCATCTGCCAGGGGACTATGTTGGAGTGGTGCTCCATTTCAGTAATGACGATCTCATCCCCCGAGCGCACAACCTTGCGGCCAAACCCGGCGGCCACCAGATTCACAGCCTCCGTCACACCGCGCACGAAGACGATTTCATCGCTTTCCGCGGCATTGATAAAATGTTGAATCCGGATGCGCGCGCGCTCGTACTCTTCGGTCGCGCGTTCGCTGAGCGCGTGAACGCCGCGATGGATGTTTGAGTTGTTCGCCGAGTAGAACTGCTGCAAGGCATTGATTACGGCCAGCGGCTTGTGGGTTGTGGCCGCGTTGTCGAGATAAACAAGCGCCGCGCCGTTATCATTAATGGTTTGATTGAGAATTGGAAAATCGTGTCTGAGCCGGTGTACCTCCGACAGAAGCAAGTGACTGTCAGAGCTTGCATAGGGTTCCGAGCTGTTTATGATCTCCGACATGGTTGCTCTCATCTCGCGTGCGCGCGTCGGATGCCGGTTCACCCGGCTTGTCTGCCGAACAGCCGCATGAAGAAACGCGCGACGACCGACCGGAGGGCTTGCAGTACGAGCGGAACGGCGCTCACAGCTTTCGGATTATCAGCTTTCGGATTATCGGCGGGAGCGTTGTCACCGGCTTGAGATTCAGTTGTTTGAGGAGGCTGGGCCTGCGGCTCATCGGCAACTTCGAGACGCTGCTTGACGCAGGCCGCGAATTGCCTGAACAGTTGTTTGGAAACTTCTTCAATCATGCCGCGACCGAACTGGACTATCTTGCCGACGAGATCGACTTCGGCCTGAACGACGACTTGCGAGCCGCCGGTCGCGAGCGGCGTGACCTGGCTGAGCATCGTGACCTTGGCAGACCCGGCCCCGCCCGCCTCGCGCCCTTCCCCGACCATACGCGCCTGGTGCGCCTGTTCATCCACTTCTGTAAACTTCATCAGACCTTTGTACGACATCGTCATAGGCCCGACCTTGACCTTGACCGCGCCGAGAAAGGTGCTCTCGTCTTTCGACTCTAACAGCTCGGCGCCCGGTATGCAGACTACGACTTTGGCCGGGGTGATCAAATAGTCCCACACGCGCGCGACCGGCGCTTCGACAACGAACTGTTCCTCGATCTTAAACGGCATCAATAACCTCCATTCCGGCTTCGTGCGACGCTGTCAACGATTGAGTGAGTATACACCCGCTCTAAAGCATTTTCATCTTATGAAGAGAGCCGCCGGTTCTCCTCGCGATGTCTCGCGAATTCGATATATAATTTTCATTTTGACATAGGAGAGAAAAACAGACTTATGAGTTCATTGGACGACGATATGCCGGTTGAATCCGGAGGCCGATCTAATTTCATTCGCGACATCGTTATCGAGGACGTCAAGACAGGCAAACATGGCGGGCGAGTGCAGACGCGCTTTCCACCTGAGCCGAACGGATACCTGCACATCGGGCACGCCAAGGCGATCTATCTCGACTTCGGGCTGGCTGCGGAGTTTGGCGGCAAATGCAATCTTCGTTTCGACGACACGAACCCGTCCAAGGAAGAGAACCGAGTACGTCGATTCCATTATGGAAGACATCCGCTGGCTCGGATACGAATGGGACGGGCTGTTTTACGCTTCGGACTACTTCGGGCAGCTTTATGAGTGGGCCATCCAGTTGATCAAAGCGGGAAAAGCTTACGTAGATGACCTCAGCGCGGCTGAGATTCGCGCCTATAGGGGCACGCTGACCGAGCCGGGCAAGGAGAGCCCGTATCGGAATCGTTCCGTCGAAGAGAACCTGGACCTGTTCGAGCGCATGAAAAAGGGCGAGTTCCCTGACGGCTCGCGCGTGTTGCGCGCGAAGATAGATATGGCATCGCCGAACCTGAACATGCGCGACCCGGTGATGTACAGGATTCTTCACACGGAGCACCACCGGACGGGCAACGAGTGGTGCATTTATCCTATGTACGATTACGCCCACGGCCAGTCGGACTCGATTGAGAAGGTGACTCATTCGATCTGCACTCTCGAATTCGAAGATCATCGCCCTTTGTACAACTGGTTTATCGAACAGCTCGGCATATTCCCATCCCGGCAGATCGAGTTCGACCGGCTCAACTTTACTTATACGATCCTGAGCAAACGCAAGCTGCTGACTCTGGTCACGGAAGGACACGTCGCGGGTTGGGACGATCCGAGGATGCCGACGCTTTCGGGGATGCGGCGACGCGGCTATACGCCGGAAGCCATCCGCAACCTTTGCGCAAATGTCAGCGTGTCTAAGACGAACAATACGGTGCAACTGTCGCTGCTTGAGCACTTCGTTCGTGAAGATTTGAACAAGCGTGTGCCGCGCGTTATGGCGGTGCTGAGGCCGTTGCGCGTAGTCATCGAGAATTATCCGGACGACACAGTCGAAGAGATGGGGGCTATCAACAACCCGGAAGATAAGAGCGCGGGAACCCGACGGGTTCCATTCTCGAAAGTCCTCTACATCGAACAGGACGATTTTCGTGAAGACCCGCCCAAGCAGTACTACCGGCTCGCGCCGGGACGCGAGGTGCGTCTCCGCTACGGATATTTCATCACCTGCAAAGACGTTGTGAAAGATGCCAACGGGCAAGTAGTGGAACTCCGCTGCACGTACGACCCTGAGACTCGTGGCGGAAACGCGCCCGACGGGCGCAAGGTCAAATCGACTATACACTGGGTCTCGGCCGACCACGCCGTAGACGCAGAGGTCCGCCTCTACGACAATCTTTTTACAAAAGAGAATCCGAGCGAGGTTGAAGAAGGCCAGGACTTCACCGCCAATCTGAATCCGAACTCGCTAGAGGTGTTGACCGGCTGCAAAGTCGAGCCGAGCTTGCAGGACGCGGCAGCAGGCGCGCGGTATCAGTTCGAACGACTGGGCTACTTTTCGGTTGACCCCGATGCGTCGTCCGAGAAACTGGTCTTCAATAGGACAATCGGCCTGCGAGATAGCTGGTCTAAGATCGAGCAGCGCGGAAAAAAATGAGCTGAAGAGACGAGAAGCTAGACCTCGGATTAATTGATGATGTCTTTGAGGCAATCATGAAAGCAATCCCGCTTCTGATCTGTCTGCTACTCGTTCCCGCGCTGTGCGGGCCGAATGCCGCTAGCGCGCAGCACGAGCGGCAACCCGAGCAACTCAAGTACAAACCTATCCAGATGCCTCCGTGTAACATGACGCTGCTGGTCAATGGGCCGGTCGTCTTCAAAACCGAAGAGGAACTGCGGGCGCGGTTTCGCCGGCACACGCCTCCATGTGACGAAGCGCAGGTCCCGCGCATAGACTTTGACAAGCACACATTGATAGGCCGGTGGATCACGCTCGGAAACTGCCCGGCGGGAAAAAAGTTTAAGATCGAGGTCATCCGCGACGACGAGGCGCGGGTGTACCGGCACGTCCTGGAAGTAGAGACGATGCCGTGCCGAGGGCTGTCAAGCTACATGTCATGGATACTGGTGCCGAAACTGCCTGAAGGGTATACAGTGGTCTTCTAGAGGGAAGCGCGCCTCGTCGTCGCGGAGCGCGTGCTCGATCAAGTGCGTTGGTTTGTTTCATCTCCCGCCAGGTCATAGCTGAAAACAATCATGTCGCGAAGTAAAATGCCGTTCTCCGTTTCCGGCTCGTCGTGATACCAGAAATAATCCCGTCGAACGTGATCCATCCGAAACCCGCATTTTTGGTAAAAGACTATATTGCCTATGCTGGAGTTTCCTGTGCCGACTACTATTCTTTGTTTGCCTCTACGCCGCGCCTCAGCAATCAGATTCTCGATAATCTTTCTCCCGACTCCCTGGCCGTGTTGATGCTCTATGACAGCCAGCTCAACTATCTCACATGGCTCGCTATTCCATCGCATGGTAGCGGCCCCGACAATCTCTCCGTCCTCCTCTGCTCGGTAGACTGTATCGCTCAGATTGCTGAGACTCCAAAGGAGAGCGCTCTCTGATGACTCTGCCAAAAGCAATATAGGAAATAGTGCATTAACTTCATCTGAATCGACTTGTTTAAGTAAGATTGACATCCGTTACCCCCAACAGGTTCTGGACGCATGATACACTCCGAAAATTAAGCCCGCGAGGTTATGCCCAGTGGTCACACGAGACTCATCGCGATTGACCGTTTCTATATTTCCGCATAAGTATTATTTCAAATTGAAAACTCTTTTATTTAAACCGGGCCATCAAATTGCAACAGGGCGCGGCAATGCTTCACGGCTTGAGACTCTCTATCCGGCGAAAAATTACGCCGCTTAAGACCGCTTGGTTTATAGATCATTATTAGTGCTATAATTTCTATGCCTGATCTGATAATTGTTTGAGCGGAGTATCAGGCTGAATGCACTTCTGCTCGTAACCCTCATCCCGGACGCACGCCGATTTTGGAAGCCTTGTGTAGTGTCTCGCTGATATATCAACTCCTTCCCCCCTTTGCTCGCGCTCATAAATAGGCGCTTGATAAATCATTACATTAGTCCAGGAAGGAAAAGACATGAAATCGCCCGCCTTCACCCGTTCTCGATCTTATGACCGGATGCGAATGACGAGCTTGATACTGCTTTTGATATTTACCGCAATTCTTTGTTCTTACAAACTCCCTTCCGTGGTTCGAGCTGCATCAGGAGACCTGGATGCGTCATTCGGCACCCAGGGCAGGGTTGTGACCCGCTTTTTCAATAACTCTCAATTCGGCTATGGTGACCGCGCTTCTGCTCGCGCACTGGCCATACAACCGGACGGGAAGATTGTCGCGGCAGGGTACGCGCGCGTTCAGGATACGAGTTATGGATTCGCCGTCGCACGCTACAACCCTGATGGCAGCCCTGATTCCAGCTTCGGCTCGGGCGGCAAAATCACAACGAGAATCGGCGGAGTAAATGACGAAGGTTATGCTGTTGCGCTCCAACCGGACGGCAAGATCGTTGTGGCCGGGACTGCCTATATCGGCCCGAGTCCAAACTCTGCCAATTACGGTTTTGCCCTGGCCCGCTATAACCCGAATGGCAGCCTGGATACTTCTTTTGACGGCGACGGCAAGCTCATAACAGACTTTTTCGACAGTCTCGATGAAGCGTTTGGCGTCCTGGTTCAGAGAGACGGCAAGATCGTCGCAGCAGGGTTTGCAACGAATGGGCCAAATAACGGCACGACCTATGATTTCGCGATGGTTCGTTACAACCAGGATGGCAGTGTCAATACGTCTTTCGATGGCGACGGCAAAGTCCTCACGGATTTTTTTGGCAGCGGTGACCGAGCCTATGCGGCACTCTTACAGCCTGACGACAAGATTGTGTTGGCAGGAGTTTGTTATACCCCTTCGAGCAGCGCGGATTTTGCCCTTGCGCGATATAACCCGGATGGCAGACTCGACGCCTCTTTCGACGGCGACGGCAAAACAAACACGCCATTCGTCAATGACTATGAAGAATACGCCTCATCGGTAGCGCTCGCTCCGGACAATAATATCGTTGCAGCCGGGTGGGCCAACAATGATAGCAGTCTTCGGAATGGGAAACCCGACTTTGCCATCGCGCGGTATGATCCGGATGGCAGTCTGGATGCGAGCTTCTCCGGTGACGGGCGCTTCACAATAGATTTTGATGGCATCAATGATTACGATCAGGCTTATGGTGTCGCCGTTCAATCAAACGGCAAGATCATAGCCGTCGGGTACGCTAAAAACCTTGACCAGAACCCTAACGGCACGCACACTGATTTTGCCATTCTTCGTCTCAATCCGAATGGGCCCCGGATTCGAGTTTCGGCAACAACGGCAGGGTGTGGACAGATTTTGGAATCTTTAACCCGCAGACCGGGTTCACCGGCGATGTAGCCTTTGGAGTGAAGATTCAGCCCGATGGCAAGTTCGTTGTGGCCGGACAGGTTGCCTTCCACGAGAATCTGCACCTGATGGGAGTCGCGCGTTACAACGGCGATCAGGCTACCACAACTATCTCTCCACAGAGCCGATTCTTTTCATCAACCGGCGGCGAAGGTAGCGTCAACGTCACCAGCACCGGCAGTTGGACGGCTGTGAGCAATACAAGCTGGATCGAGATCGCTTCGATCAGTTGGAACAACACAAACGGAACGGTTGACTATGTCGTCAGAGATAACCTTACAGAAAACCAACGCACGGGCACTATGACCATTGCCGGTCACACGTTCACCGTAACTCAAGACGGGCGGTCGAGCGGGAACTGCGTATATACGATTTCGCCTTCAAACGTGGTCGTGGCCGCTGCGGGCGGGGGCGGGAGCGTGCAGATAATAACTGGTAGCAGCTGCGCATGGGTGGCTACGAGCAACGAAGCATGGATCACGATCACTTCAAGCACGAACGGGATGGGCAACGGGGCGGTGAGTTACACAGTCGCCGCGAATACTACACCGTCAGGTAGAAAAGCGAAGATCACTGTTGCAGGAAAAACTTTCGCCATTAAGCAAAAGGGCGGCTCTTAATCGTGAAGTAAGCACTGAGACTTCGGCAATGTAAAAAGCGCCTTGATCTTAAATCAAAGCCCGCTCATTTAAGTCGTGAGCGGGCTTTGATGTTTATACAAAAAAGAAGGCTGAGAGCGAATCGAAAGCTCTCAGCCATTCATTCATTACAAGGTTACCCTCCTTGATTCAACGGCACTCGCACCGTAGTCGTGGCCGTGGTCGTGCCGCCCATGCTGTCGGTACAGGTGATTGTGATCGTATAGACTCGCCCTGTGCCGTTGCCGCTCCGCTCCGCGCGCAACCGCACGCGGTGAGCATCTATAACCTCCCAATCCGGCGCTGTGTTGCCGTCTCCACCGCCGTTGACCGGCTCGTTGCTCGTTACAGAGAGTGTGCAAGTGAGTGGGCCGCAGTTGTTCGCGGTCGTATAGTTGACGGTAACGTCGACCATCTTGTGATTCGGCGGCCACAACACGCTCTTGTCAACCGAAACATTGTTAATAACCAGCGGCAGCCGGAAGTAGGCTACCGGCATGTCATGGTCTGAGTTGCTCTCGGGCCGCGATGCGTCACTGGAGAAGCTCTCCGGGAAATCGCTGTTGCAACGCGTAACGGCGTAGCCCTTAAAGAAGGTCTGCGCTGCTGTGTTGAGGAGGACGTGGTCGAGCGCCTGCGGCGTTCCCTCAAAGATGAAGCTGTAACGCTGGTCAGCCGGGAGGAGGTCCGTCAGGTTGGAGAAGTTGGGGTTGACCAGGTCGGGACTCGCGTCAACCACGATTTGATCGTCCGGTGTCGGCATCCCCTTGAGGACGGCGATGGGGTCTGTGTAGCCGTCGTTGAACTGATAGGCGTTATAGTCGCCGACCGCGATTATGGGCCTGGTCGGGTTATTGGTCTGCAACTCCTGAAGCAGCCCGGCAATTGACTCTGCCTGCGCCGTCCGTTTCGCGCGCACGCGCGGCCCTTCGCCCGCCACCAACTCGATGTCGATGAATGAACGCGGGTGGTTGACGACGACGATCACCGGCAGCGGGGCCGCGCCCGCCGGGTCCACGGTCGCGTGCAACACAAGCGGCGGCCGGTCGTGCAGGGTTTCCGGCAGGCCTGTGTTCGGGTTGATGAAGGTATCGCTCGCCCGCTCCTGGGTGACCGAGTTCACCTGTACGCGCGAGGTCTTGACCAGGAAGCCGACGTTCTGCGTGCCGCCAGCCGGGGCCTGGATGAGGAACGCCTGGTAATTCGGGTTCGGGTCGCCTGCGGCCACAGCATCGCTATTGACCTGTGCCGCGAGCGCTTGCAGGCTTGCCAGGTTAAGGATCTCGATGTGGCCGATGATGTCCGGGTAGCGCATCAAAGTGCGGATGGCGAGCGCGGCCTTCTGCCGCTGCGTCGCATTGTTGCCGAAGTTCTCGATGTTGTACCCGGCGACGGTGAACTCGCAAGATGCCGGCGCGGGAACAGGGGTGGCGCTGATGTTGGCCGAGGTCATCGGCGGCGTTTCGGGCAATACCTTATAGTTGTCGAAGGTGAAGTCGAGCGGGCCGGTGACGTTCGTGATTGTAACGCTGGAAGTCACGGAGATGGATGAGGAGCCAATCAGGCCATCGCTGTCAATCATGATGCGTTCGGGGTTCAGATCCCAGATCGGGATGCAGCAGTCGGGCACCCCCGATGTCGGGTCGGGCGGGATCGGTTGCGAGACTTCGATGCCCGGTTCGCGCAGTGGCCGCGCAACACCCTGGAGCACGCTGAAAATCTCGCCGAAGGTATTCGTCGGGGCGACGGAGACCAGCGAGTCGGCATGTACGCGCATGCCTTCAAGCCTTTCCAACTGAGTGACGGGACCGTTCGGGTCGAGGATGCCGGTCGTCAGCACGATGGGCGCGGGCAGCGCGTTTCCGCCGGACGATACGGTGATGAATGACGGGAGCGTGTTGATCTGAGTCAGGTTAAAGAACTCGTTTGCCTCGCCAAGCACAGAGATCGCATCGCCGACAACAACCGTCGGCGCGCTCGACGTGAAGACGAATATCCCTTCAGACGTATTCGGATCGGCATCGACATTCGGCGTCTGCAAGAAGAAGCCGTTGCTCTTGCGGGCGGTGACGGTCCCGGTGGTGGAAACGAGCATGCCGGCAAACGGCGTCGTAAGCCCGTTCCCCTGAATGTCGTGAATGGCTATCGGATCAGGAGTGCAATCATTGATCGGCGACGCGCTGTTTCGCGGCAGCGGCGTGCCTACAACAAAATCAGCATTGTTGTTATCGGTGTCCAGGCAGCCCCCGAAGCGTCTCAGCACGGCGGTTGTATTGCCGGGCGCTGATGTCGGGCTTGTCTCTGAGCAGGTCGCGGTGCTGCCGTAGCCGACCAGATCGACAATGCTTGAGTTCGGAAGCGGGCAGCCTCCTGTCAGCATCGTCGAGTTGGAGACCAGAGCAACTTTGCCTGCTCCGGCGGCCATCGGGATGGTGCCGGTTGCGTCAGGCGTGGGGAGGGGCACGGTTCCGCCTGAACCCGCCGCCTCCTGTACGAGGTAATAGCCGCCGGGCGGGATTGAGCCTGTAAGCGGGGTCGTCTGCCAGCTTGTGCCTGCGGCTGAGGTGTACTGGACGGTCCAGCCGGTGATGACGACTGTGCCGCTGCTGCGATTGAACAACTCGATGAAATCATTTGTGAAGGTCGCGCCGGCATTGCCGCCGCCGCCGTAGACCTGGCTGATGACGATAGTCCCTGGCGGCACCGGCGGCACGCCCACATCGAGCGTGATGCTCCCGGTGCTGCTGCGCATCTGGGCATCTGCCACCGTGAACGGCAACATCTTCAACCCGCTCGTCGTGCTGTTGGAAACCGTCGCCGAGAATGAAAAGATGTTGTCGTTGGCCATCAGGTCGCCGTTCGTGGCGTTATCAAAGAACGGTTGCATGGCCAATCCGCCGATGGCTGTAAGATCGCCCGTCACGGTGATGCCGGTGCTGGTAGGATTCGCGCCGGGTGTGACAGTGACCGTCAGCAGCGTAGTGCCGCCCGGCGTGACGCTGGCTGGGTCGGCCGCGCCTACGCCGGTCGGGTCTGTCGGTCCGGCGTTGCTGATTACGCTGATGTCATCAATGCCGATCCACTCGTCGCTGCCAACTGCGTCCGTAGTAATGATGCGGACTTGCACAAGCGGCTGATTATTTGCGGCTGCCGGCAAGGCGGCGCTGACGGCGGTGACCAGGGTTGCCTGGCTCGGGCCTGTCGAAGCATCGGCTACGAATCCGGCAGGCACATTGGTGAAGGTGCCCGAAGAGCCGACTCGGAATTGCAGGGCGACGGGCTGAATCGCGTTATCCGCAGAGCCGTCTACGTCGCGCAGGTTGTAAGAGACGTTGATATTGCTCTGCCCGGTCGTATTCAGGTATAGCTTGATATAAGGTGCGCGCGCCGTGCCGGAGCCTTGCAGGGCTACGACTGGATTGGCAAGCGTGTCAAATTCCGCAACTCCTCCGGTGATGAATGTATTCGGGTTAGCCTGATTGGCGTTGACATCCAAAACCCCCGGATCGTCTCCGGCAAGCACTGTTTGCGGATCAACCGCAGTCGCGCCGGTCAGACCGTCTCCGCGAAACCCTTCGATACCCGGTACGCCGGACCAGTTATCGCTTGTCGTAATCAACCCCGTGTTCGACCAGTTCTGACTGAACGGCAGCGCCTGCGCCGAGCTGTCGGCGCGAGCACCCGGAAACAAGAGATTGCTTATGCCCCTGCCGTACAAAAGCAGGGAACTGATTATCAACGTAAGCATCAAGGAGACAGCGATCAAGCGGTTCGATGACAGCCATCTTGTAAATGAGGTTTTGCTCATAAATAGTGATTTGTTTTTCATTCTTGTGAATGCCAGGACTCAGGCACCCTAAAGGCGTGCAAAGGAACACCTGGGGGCGCACATTGGCATGCTCCTTATCTGTTAAAGAATAGTGGAAGAAGTTCCATCCAATTCGGACGGCCATTCTATCTGAGGAGGAGTAGTAAGACAAGCAACAGAGTGAAAAACCTTCGTTAATTAATCCTGAAGTATTAGATGGGAATCAGCTTTACTATACTATGAGATACATCGATGGCGACTCATTTAATGAGGTTATTTACAGGTTAGAGATAGAGGAGCGCCTCCGCATTTTGAGAAGGGTTACGCCGGGCGACAGGTGCTCTGCACCCCACAAAGAGTAGACCGATCCGCAATCCCGCAGTTGGGTAAGGACGCATACCACGCCTCCAGCCCCTCCCCGCAGCGCGGCTATTCTTCCGAACCATACTCAGGATATTCAAGCTCTATGACTTCGCCGGGTCGCGGCGGCCCATCAAGAAAGAGAAGGGCATCCCTGAGCACCTTCTTGTGCAAATCGGCCATGCCCGGCCTGCCAAGTGAGTTCCCGATCTTAAATCCCTTTGGATAAATCGCTCGCGGCGGACGCATCTGTTTTGAGAACCGCCGGGCTGACCGTAATCAGCACCGTCGGGATCCCGCGCATCTCGATTTCACGTTGTACCGCAACGACCGTACGGTGACAGACGTTCGGTCAGCCTCCCGTCAGAATTACTGCATCGGCCCGTGATTTCTTGTCAATCTCTTCGGCGATCTGTGGCGCGGTCTCTTCATACATACGCTTGAGCTGCATAGTATAGCCCATGAAGCCTACGTGCTCTCTCGCTTCGCCGCCGATCAATCCCTCTTTTACCAGCTCGCGCAAGGCTTCTATCGGAAAGACCACGTTGATGTCGCGGTCGGCATCGGCGTGGTCATAGTGGTGATGCGTCACCATAAGGTCGGAAGCCCGGGTCTCCTGGCCGATAACGCGATACGTCAGGTCGCCAAGCTCGTCGGCGATGTTGAACGGCTCCTGGTCTCTGCGATGCACGCCTGCCGCCGTCACGATGGCGACCGCGGCGCGCGACAGTTCGCGATCAAGCGGCGTGAATGGAACACACTTTCGTGAAAGGTCAGACATAGCTGATTCCTTCGCCAATGAATTGTTGCTGGAAGGATGAACTCACGCGCCGCGAACCTGACCTGCGGGTTGCCGTCGAGGCGGTATTCATCCCCCCATACCACAAGCGCCCGTCAGGTCAGTCGAGCTTTCTCAGCACATCATGAATGACTTCGTTATCCGGCTGGTCGCCGATTTCGTGGATGTCCTTGTAGACAAGTTTTCCCTCCTTGTCTACGACGAACAGCGCGCGCTCTGAATAGCCTTCGGGCCGGTAGGCACCGTACTGTCGGGCCACTTCGCCTTTTGGTTCAAAGTCGGAAAGGAGATCGTAGGTAATGCCGCCGAGGCTCTTGGCCCAGGCTGTGTTGCAGGGAACGGAGTCTATGGATATACCCAGCACGTGGGCATCACGCTCCTCGAACCGGCTGAGGTCAGCCTCGTACGAGGGCATCTGAACGGTTCATACGGGTGTCCAGGCTAGCGGGTAGAACGCGATGAAGACGTTCTTCTTGCCGCGGAAGTCGGACAGCTTGACTTTTTTGCCGTTATGGCTCGGCAGCTCGAAGTCGGGTGCCATATCGCCTACTTCTACAGCCATTGAATTTCCTCCTGTGATGAATTTAACAGCGTCTTCTTATGGTTTATGCCACTCCTCTACGGCTGTCAAGTATGGAAGTGAGGAGTTCGATTATAGGTCGCGACCATATCACCCGGCCGCATCGCCGAGTTTAACATTAGTAAATAACGGCAAGGCTTAGTCGATTCCCGTCTATATTCTGGTTTAGACCGGAGGCAATGCTGTGCAAGCCCAATTTATTGATTTGGTTGACGTTTAACCGTTATGATTTGTTGCTTTAAGACTTTTTAGGATTCTTTTAGATTCTTTTTAGACCTCCTTAAATACATAGTCAGCCAATTCGGTTTATCTTCTATCGCGTCACGAGTCGCCCGGATGTCGAATTCACTTATGACATCGGCAGATTCGGCTTGTGACACAGAATTAGATTCAATTTAAGGAGAAATGACATGACCAGATCACAGAAAGAAGCTGTTGAAGATCGTACAAACCAGTCCAGGGCTCTCGGTACGGATGCCATCAGAGAAGCTCTCGAAACCCTGTTAAACAATTTCAGCATTACGCCTTCGGGGCCATTACAGATGCAACCGGCCACCAGGCAGAACTTTAAACTGACGCCTTCTCCATCAGGATTAGGAATCTCGCTTGTCGGACTACCGCTTCTGCCGGTTACGGTCCAGGTTACTTGGAAAGTTTTCAGGAATGTTGGGAACATACAGAAGCCCTTGTCAGAAGGCACTGGCTTCGACGCAACGCCCAATCTGGATACTAACCCTGCCGAAACCGGAATACTGTTCTTTCCACAGATAGCAGAGAATATAACCGGAGCGGCGACAACGGCAAAGTTCGCGATCCGCGTTTCGGTCACGGGGTCGGTGACGGTTCCGGTCACCAACGGAACCATTACGGTCGGCCCTGTAAACTTGCCTGACATACCGGTCACGCTGCCAGTTCTGCTTGTGCCGTCTATCCTGGCATTCTTCAGGCATAAGGATTTTAAAGCAGCCGAGGGCAACAAGCCTGGTTTCGCCTTGCTCACAGTCCCCCTCAATTCGGCGATAGGGCAGTTGCAGGGCGCCTCTGACCTTGTGGGGAATAACGGCAAGCTCACCCTGCTTGAGTCGCAATTAACAACACTCGTCAACAGTCTGAACAGCGTTTCATCACAGGTGCAATCGCTGGCAGCACTGGCGAGCAACCTCACGGTATTTCTTACAGGACTCAGAAGGCTCAAGTCGGTACTCGCCAACCCGCAGATGGCTATAGGGATTTGCCCAAGGGGCGCGAGTGATAACCTGAACACTATCACGCTGATTGAGCGAGGCCTGCTCAGGAATGACATAGAAGGCGAAGATGAAATCAGTTCCGTTATAGCATTAGGGATCAGCGGACAAATAATCAAGTGTTATAACAAGAGGCATTTCGAGACAGAGCGGGGAGTGCTCGGTATAACGCTCGGGACTCAACTGTGTGCGCTCATCGGCAACCTCGACGTTGCCGGCCCGGTTAGTAATATCGGTAACGCACAGGTTCGCGTGATCGAACCGGCAAAGGTGGCTCTGCGCAGGAATACGTTTGATAATGTATTCTCATCATTTCACTTCGGCAATACCCCGCCCCAGAGCTGAGAAATAATAACTATCCTCCCCATACCCCGGCTTCGGTCGGAAGTGAGATTTGAACTGAATATCTGACCGAGCAAAGAAGCTTATCTGGTCGGTTTGCCCGTTACGCTGCTTTCTTTATCAGGCAATTCGGCAGCAGGCAAACCGTCCGGAAAGCAGATTGATGCCAGGCTCGCTTCGCGGCCTTCGTCGTATGCGCCTGTTAGCCGTGCTCACTCTATCTTTACATCGAGCTTATACTTCGCGTTCCCGCGAGTTCCTCCCACTACTATGATGTAGTCCGTTGTGGCCGGCAATTTCCCGCTCCAGCTCTTTGCATCATCCCCTTCTCCTGCCCCTTCGAGCGACTCTTGTTCTCCGGGGAAATAGATTTGAAACACCGCGTTATCTTCCAATGATTTAATTCGTACCGTCATCGTTTGACCTTCCCTCGCTCCCAGGATGTACCTATCTCGCTCGCCGCGAATTACCGCGCCGCTAATCGTTGTGGAGTTACTTCCCCGTGGAAAGCGGACTCTTTTCTTGATCCCTGCTGCCAGAGCCGGGCCGGCCAAAGATAATAATAGTATTGAGACTAAAGCTAATTTGACTGCGTTTACAGGATTGCTTCGTTTCATGTCTGAAGTCGCTCCTCTAACTGAATATTTTCCATCGCACGACTAACGTCTCACATCAGCAGGCCACACACAAGGCGCCCAGTTGTATTTAACGCTTAAACTTATATAATTGTGGAAACATTATGGGGCGATTGATTACTAAATTATCGGTTATTCTTTTTTCGGCAATTCTTATTTCCCATCATCCCAATACTACGGCATATTCCCCTCGTAAACAGGAGACGCAGCATAAAAAAGAACGGCCCCGTTTCGCCGTAATTCCAACGGCTTCGCCGGAAACCGATTGGACAAAAACTATGATGGCCGCCGCGCTGGAGGATGCTCTAGCTCAGAACGGGTGGTTCGATTTAATAACCGCTATTCAACGTGAGAAGATTTTACGCGAGCAAGGCTTCAGCAGTTCGGATCTCGTCGATCCTAAACAAGCGACTGAGGTGGGAAGGTTATTATCAGCACGTTATATAATCATAGGCAATGTGCTCGACGTTTCCTTAAACAGAGTTTTTACCGATACTATAAACATCAAAGTTCAGATTCAACTGGTCGAGGCTGAAACCGGCCTGGTCAAACTCTCCAAGTCTTTCGACGAAACCACTACAAAATTTGGGAAGAGCGAAAATATACATAAACGCGAAGCATTTCAAAGCGCGATGAAAAAAATCGCCCCTGTTTTTGTACGTGAAATAGAGCGATTAATACCAATTGATGGGATCATAGTTAAGGTCTTCAAGTCGCGCTTGTATTTTGATGTGGGCAGCGAACATGGGGTTCGGGCGGGCCAAATCTTTGACGTCTACACACAGGGGGAGCCGATAAAGAATGTGGCGGGCGAATTATTATCCTATATAAGAGTGATACATGGTCGACTGCGAGTAGCCGAGGTAGAGACTAACGTATCGTGGGGAACTGTGATAGAGACATTTAATGAGGAAGGCATCCGCGACCGAAAGCCTGATGTCAGCCGAATAAAAGTTGGATATGCCATCAAAAAGAGTGAGACTGTAACCCGTTGAAAGCTGCCGCGAAGGGGATAGCACATTAAAGTGGAAAGGAAAAGGACGTGAGAATTAATAGACTAATGTTGGCGCTTTTTCTCTTGATCAACACAGTAAGCATCTTCTCTTTGGAGCCAACGATACCGGCGCGGCGCACACTCGATTTTTATTTTATAGACTGTGAAGGCGGCGCGGCTACGCTCATCGTCACTCCCGCAGCAGAATCTGTGTTGATAGACGCGGGCTGGGCTGATGTTGACGGGCGCGATGCCAAACGCATACAGCAGGCGATGCAGCAGGCAGGGATTACCGCGATTGATCATTTAGTTGCGACTCATTATCACCAGGATCATTACGGCGGCATCCCTGATTTGAGTCGGTTGATTACCGTCAAACGTTTTTACGATCATGGGAAAATGGCCTCGATGACCGAAGACCCTAAATTTGCGGAAAGATACGGGGCTTATCAAGCGGCGGCGAAAAACCAGACCGCTACATTAAAGCCGGGCGACACCATCCAACTAAAAACGGCAGCCGGTACACCCCCGTTAAAGCTTTTGTGCGTTGCGGCCAACAGCGAAGTGATTGGCGATAAGAAGTCGAGCGCCAACTCTGAGTGTGGTTCGAACACGCCACAAGAAGACGCGAGCGAAAACGGGCGCAGTGTTGCCTTGATGCTAAGCTGGGGCGGGTTTGAATTTCTCAACCTGGCAGACTTGACCTTCAATATCAGCCAACGCCTGGTCTGCCCCGTAAACCAGATAGGCGAGATCGATCTCTATCAGGTGACGCATCACGGGGGCAATGTAAACAACAATCCTTTGCTGCTGCGAAGTATTCGCCCGTCGGTTTCGGTGATGATTAACGGCCCGCGCAAAGGCGGACATCCGGATACCATTATGTGGCTGCAAAAGAACCCTTCGTTCAAGGCACTCTATCAACTTCATCGCAACGTACAGACTTCAGCCGAGCAAAACGCAGCTTCCGAGTTCATTGCAAACCCGGATGAGCAGCCGGATGCGGGCCATATGATTACGGTTTCGGTTGACGCGGCTAAACGGGCTTTCACTGTAACGAACGGTCGGACGAAGGAGAGCAAAAGCTTCCCCTTCAAATGAGGAGCGCTTGCCCTTGAGCAGTTTTCAATTGAATGTACGGGACTGGAGAGACATCTCACTGCCGCAGACACAGAGGACACAGAGGGGGCGCAGAGAGACGTCTTCTCCGCGCCCCCTCTGTGCTCTCTGTGTCTGCGGCGGTGAATCTTCTTTCATTCCCTTACACTCACATGGAATTTGATCTGGTGTGGAAATGAAGTCCTGACGACTGTCACCCTCATCATACCGAAAACAAGCGAAGCCCGTTTTTTACTCAACGATCAGTTGATTATCAACTCTTTTTACACAAGCAGCCTGCATAGCCGCCCGTGTGGCTTCCTGTTTTGCACGGTCGCTCGCGATGGTTCCCCTGATAGTAACTACGCCATCCCTGGTGAAAACAGTAATGCCGGGAAGAGCCCGTTTGGCCAACCTGGACCTTGCAAACATCTCCCTCACCTTAGCCGTGATCTCTGCGTCATTGACGGTTGAACAACCACCTTCCGTTGGAGGCGCCGACTTCCACACCTTTCTATAGGGGTAAGTCCGGCAGTAAAAGGTTCCGCCCCCGCCAACATACATGCAGACCTGGATGCTTGTGCTGATGAAATCTCCTTTACTGGGGGTCAGCTTGATGCGAACAGAGGCGCTGCCCCTGCCTACTTTGACAGGGCTTGGGTAATACCCGCTCGTGCCTTCACTCGCAACCCTCGGCAAGGGATACGCGGACAAAAATATTCTGTCTGCTCCCTGGTCGCCTTTATATGTGTAGTTAACCTTGACCAGTATCTCCGTGTCTGAAACATTGACGGTACTGAAGTTATCTATGCTGTTGTTAAGTTGTGGCGGCGGATTCTCTTGCCCTTTCCCCTCGTTGCCTGGCTTTTCGGGTTTATTCGGCTTTTCTACTTTCCCAGGCTTTTCTGCCGGCTCAGGCGGATTGGTCGGTTGTGTCTCGGCGGGCGTCGAGGGAAAAGGAGTGATCGGAATTGTATCGCCTGAGGTTGCCGGATCCGGATTCGGTTGTTCTGGCTGATCTATTGGGGGCGAGGGGTCCTGCGTTTGAGCGGGCGCGATATTCCTACCGGGTATTATGCCATTAAAGACGCCGCTCAATGCCAGCGCGCATCCCAGCAGAATCACCGCCAGACCGACGCCTGCCCACATAAATCTGGCCCGCCTCGATTTTGTTATGCTCGGCGCTTTGGTGACTGCTTCCACGGGCGATGTAGATAGCCCTGGATTCGCTTCTAAAGTTGGACGGGGGGGCGAAAGCGCAACAAGAGGTTGAGTGGTGGCCGGTGTGGGCGGGGCTGCCTGCCCGGTCGGCTCCTTGAGGGTGATTTCTCCAGGTGCCGACTTAACAATTTTTGTGGGCTCACCGCTTCCGACAACCGTCACTGATCGTCTCGCATTTTGAAAAGCCAGGCGCATATCGGCCGCTGTGGCGGGCCGTTTATCGCGCTTTAAAGCCATCGCCTGCGTCAGTATGGCAGCAACGGCAGGCGGCACCTGCGGGCTTACTTCGTTAGCCGGAACCAGCGGGTCAGGCTCTCCGTTGACGACCGCTGCGGCGCGAGCCAGCGCATCATGCGGCGTATAGCCTGTCATCAAGTGGTATATCGTGGCAGCGAGCGAATAAAGATCACTGCGGGGGTCGGTGCCCGCGCCTTGCATTTGCTCCAGCGGCGCATAGTGCGGTGTATAGCCCAGGACGCTGCTGCCGGCCGTAATGCGCGACATCTGCGGAATAGTGCCCTTTGCCAATCCGAAATCCAGCAGAACAATTTGATCTCGCGCCATCAGCTTCAAGTTCTGTGGCTTGATGTCGCGATGAATAACCTGTGGCTGCCGAGTATGCAGGTAATCCAGCGCATCGAGCAATTGATCGGCCCAGTTCAGCACCTGGCCGGGAGCAAACCCAGCGCCTCTGGAATTGATTAAATCCAGCAAGTCATCGCCTGGAATAAACTCCATTACCAGAAACAGGCCATCCGCCTCCGAAAAGTGATCTATGACTTTCGGCAACGCCGCATGCCTTAAACTTGCGAGCAAGCGAGCCTCGCGCTCAAACGCCTTACGCAGCCGATCATCTTTGAAGAATGCCTCCTTTAGAGCAACATCGCTTCCTAATCGCTGGTCCTGCGCCAGGTAAACAGCGCCCATGCCGCCTTGCCCGATTGCGCGCACAATGAGATAGCGATTCTGTAAGATGGTGTTAGGAGTTAGCATTTGCGCCTCCTTTGCTGCGTGACCGTCAAAATCGTAGATGGATTCGGTTGATTAGTGCACTGCGTAAGTGCCCAGGACACTTGAGTCAGGCCTTGCGCTTGGATCGGGCCTTGCGGCGGTGCGCTCCGGAATTAAACCGGGTATGTAGAGACCCGCGACACCAAGCGCGATAGAACCTGGATTTGCATTATCGCCATTCGTCAAAACAACAACCGTTAGTTTATCGTCCACGAATCGCGCGAATTGGGCGCGAAAACCCGGAAGCGAACCGCCGTGACGCACCAGCCTGTGACCCCCTATTGTGACCAACTCCCAGCCGAAGCCATAGGGATGGGAAGCGCCGTTATTAAGCTTGACCGGCGTCCACATCTGGTCGCGGAAAGACTGCTTGAGAATGCTGTCGGTATAGAGCGCGGCATCCCACTTCGCCAGATCAAGGACGCTGGACAAAAATGCCCCGCTTGGGCGCAGGGCGAAGTAGATTTGGGCGTTCTCCAGCTTGTCGTTCCTCCGGACATATCCGTTGGCGCGGTTCTGAACAATCTCGGTCACGGTAGTTGTGCGTGTGGCGTTCATTCCGAGCGGCATAAACAGACGCTCAGTTAAGTAATCCCCCCACGGCTTGCCGGTAACTTTGCGAATAATCTCTGCCAGTGTAAAGTAGCCGACATTGCAATACTCATACTTTTCCCCCGGCGCGAAGCGGAGCGGCAAAGGATAAGCGGTCTTTATTACGTCGGCGTCATTTTGGACCTTGAGCGGATCGAAGCCGGGAGCCTCGCGGATGATTCCCGATGTGTGGGTCAGTAAGTGACGGACGGTAATCTCTTTCCAGGTGTCGGGCGTTCCCTCAAGAAACTTGCTGATTTTGTCGTCGAGGCTAATCTTATTTTCCTGTATAAGGAGCATAATTCCGGTGGCAATAAACTGCTTGCTAACCGAACCGATTTTGTAGACTGTCTCGGCCCTGGCAGGAACGTTGAGTTCAACATTCGCCAGGCCGTAGCCCTCTATCTTGATGATCTTTCCGTCCCTAATGACAGCAAGAGAAAGGCCGGGAATATGCTGCTTCTGCATCTCGGCTTTAACGTAGTCGTCTACTTTGTCCGCCCGCACCGCGACCGTCGCGGTGAGCAATAGAACAAGCGCAAAAAGGGGGGTACGTTTACTATGCATGGTTTTCCTCCATCCCTGCTTATTTCCTTCCGTCTTTACATCTTTCCGAGTCTCCTCCTCTCGCCGCCCGGCGCTGCGCATCAGCGGGGCCGCGAACGGCGATGATTCTATGCCCAACAGCGTACCGATTCAAGTAACAGCCGGGTGCAGGTAAGCTCGGTTTTTTTGGCAGGCTGCATACGTAAGCTTTCCCCAAGCGTGATTTTTTCATCAGAGTCTCCTGTTAGATTTAAGCAACGCCTTGCTGAATCGGCGGTTTATCTATGGGCATCTGGTCGCTTGAATAGTCAGTGCTATAGACATAGAATCAGCCATCATTTAGCAGGCTTATTTAATTCTCAGGCTCCGAGGAGGTGATGTAATGGCTAAAGAAAAGCTCGATGACGGCTTTTGGGATAGAGCCGATTCCTTTATTGATCTTGCTAACAGCTATTGCGAAAATGTTGGAACGGGAAAAGTAAGCGCCTCGCTTCTTTATGCCGCTGCTCGGTTTAACGCCTCAGTGGTCGCTAGTAGCGCTGCATCAGCCGATGAATTAAAAGGAGATAAGGAGGAGGCGATAGCTTACTTTAGCGAGCAGTATAAGAAGATGCTGGAAGAGAATCTGGATGACTATATAGAGAATTATGAGAAGTACATGAGTAGTTGACGAGCCCTTGTTAGAGGGGAGGCGTATTCGGTTGCGGGCGAATCGTTTAGCCATACCAGGCGAGCCTAACAAATGCATGCAGCGGAAGCTGCGCCCGGGGCTGGCCGTTCGCCATCTTTCAAGACAGCCAGGGCACTTTCTGGTTCGGCTTCACCGACTCCTGGCTGATCAGGTTTCGAGACGGGGAGTTGAAGCAGTTCTCAAAGAACGACGACCTGGACGGCTACATGCAGCCGATTTACGAGGACAGTAAGGGGAGGATATGGATCGGCAGCTACGGCGTTGCTCAGGCTGAAACGATAAAGCCCGCTACGGGAGCAAACGGCAATATTGAAGGTTTGTGCTCCGATGGCTAAAGAAAACTTTGAGCAGGTTGTAAGATAGATGTAAGCTCAGTCAGATATTTCTGATGGCATAATAGCAGAGCAAGGGTAGACATGACCCATCGGTTGAGTTAGGTCATGATTGTCAGCCGGTAGGAGGTAATTCACCTCCTGCTGGCTGAAAGCTCGCCCTTAAAATTAAGTGAAGGAGTAAGAAATCATCATTACCCATGGCTCAACCAGCATCCTTCTCGCATTAAAAGATGGAGACTTGCAAAGACAAGTCGGGTTGAGATTGGGCGATGAAAACTACAAGCTGCTGAAGGTAGCTAAAGCATCGATGCTTGAAACCTTGCTGCTACAGAACCCAACATCGCCGCTGCTCATACTGGATGAAAGTTGGTTATCAGCCAACATACAGAATGGAAATGGTTCTATCGGACAGATATGCTCGCTAAGGTCTCTTTACCCGGAGACAGAGATCATCCTGCTTAACGGCAAGGATAAAGACCTGGGCTTGGCAGCTATGCAAGCCGGGGTGTTCGGACTCCTTAGCGAACCATTTGAATGGGATAAGTTGAAAGCCTTGGTTAATCAGGCCATCCAACACGGAGAGGTGCGCTCGCTTGCCCGGCAAATCTCTGCTTTGGAACAATTGATGCAGGCCAACGCGAGCTTGTTGAGCGACCTGGATCAATCGAACGTTCTGGAAGCCATCTTGTGCGCCGCGCAGAATGTAGGATTTGATTGCATCAGGCTTTCGCTGCTTTCCGACGATCAGCAGACCATGGTGGGCGAAGCAGAAATAGGTGGGCGGGATTCTCACTTCGCTGGTGCTCGCTGGTTGATGGCCGACGATGGCTGCATGCTCGATTTGATGCGCGAGCGCCGACCGCAAATCTTTCAACGGGAAGCTGATAAGTCAATACCTTTCGAGAATCTTTCAGCCAATGACCGAGTAAGTGAATGGGCGTGCGCGCCGCTTATTTTGCGCGGACAACTTATTGGCTATCTCTCGGCGGACAACCGATTCACGCAGAAGCGGATCGAACGAACAAGCGCTGACGCCGCTGGAGTTCTCCGCTTCACAAGCGGCCCTCGCCATTTCCAACGCCCGTCTATTTGCGCAGGCCGAACGACGTTCGAGCAAGCTGAGAGGTGTGCTTGATCTGTCGCGCGAGATCAACTCTGCTTACTATAACCTCAACCGCGTTCTAGAGACGGCATGCCAGAAAGCTGTGGATCTGCTCGATGTGGATCATAGTGCCCTCGTGCTTTTTGATTCGGACCTGGAGAGCGGACGGGTTTATGCGGAGTACCCGCTAATAATGTTGCGCGGCAGCCGCGTGCAATTGCGCGGGGTGCCGCTGGAAGAGGAATTGATCACTTCTCGCTCGCCGATACGCATTCAAGACGTGGCGAACGAGGCGAAGCTCGGACAGGTCCGAAACCTGATGCTGAAGTTCGACATTCGCTCATCGATGTTCGTGCCGGTGATCAACCGTAATCGAATCATCGGCTCTTTCAGTCTTGATTCAATTGGCAAGCAGCGGCTCTTTACCGACGATGAGCTGGCGCTATGTCAGATACTGGCAGAGCAGATTGCCGTTACGATTGAAAACGCGAAACTCTTTGATGAAACCCATCGGCGCGCCGAGCAACTCGAAGACTTACAGCAAAAAAGCGTCAAGATAACCCACGACTCGCTACAGGATCGAGCGGCCCTGCTCGATCTGGTAATTGAACAGGCCATCAAATTGCTGAATGCGAAGAACGGCGGCATTTACGAATACAATTGAACAGAACGGGCAGTTGGAACTGGTCATCGATCACCGAAAGTCAGGCAAGGTGACGGGCACATGCTTGCAGGTCGGCGAGGGCATGGCCGGGCAATTGATACGCGATGGCCGCCCATATATGATCGTTGACGATTACAGTAATTGGGCAGGACACGCTGAAATCTATCGCAATCCTTGCCCCTTTGGCGCAGTCGTTGCCGTGCCGCTACGATGGCACGATCAAGTGACCGGCGTGCTCTATATTGACGATGACGTGGGCAGGAGGTTCACCGACGAAAACGCTCGCTTGCTCGGGCTGTTTGCTCAAACTGCCGCCAGCGCCCTGGCAAATCAGAGGTTGATGGTCGGCAGTGAGGAGAAGCTTCTACGTTTAGAGCTTCTCTCGCGCTACATCACAACGATGATGGACAACCTGGAAACGATGACGCTTAGCGAGCGGCTGTCGTTGATTGCAAGGCAGGCGACGGAGATATTCAACGCCGAGTGCTGTAGTGTTTTTCAGGTCAAACGCCCGGGCTACCTCAGTCTCGTCGCCGGTCATGGGCACCGTCCGGGTAGTTTTACAGAGGGGCGCGAATTCTCTATCCGTAGCGGGAAAGGTACGGGACTAAGTGGGCATATCGCTTATGAAGGCGAACTATTTAATGCCTACGGTGAGGAACTCACAAATCACTTTGCCGTAGTCAATCCATTTTCGAATCACACTCCGTCGGGCGTCTGTCATTCTCTGCTGGCGATTCCCATCAAAAAGAAGGAACGCAACGCCGAGCGACTGATTGGCCTGTTGAGCATCGATAACAAACGAGACAAAGGCGGGCGGGCGCGATCGACACTCAGCTTTGACCAGGAGGACGAATGGATCATCCGGATTTTTGCCGAAGCGGTGGCCATCTCGATTGATACCGCCGAGTGGACCGACCGCCTGAACTTGTATAACAAGCAGGCCGACCAGATCCTGAACGGTTTGCCGATGGCTGCAATATCGGCAGACCTTGAAGGCAATATTATTCAGTTCAATACGCCTGCCGAACGTGTCCTCGGATTCAAGGCGATTGAAGTAATCGGCACCAAGGTTCAACCGCTTTATTTCGACCCGCAAGAGGCTCGGCGCATCGGCAAACTTCTCTATCAGGCCCCGCAAGGCAGGATCAGCAACCATAAAACCTATCTCAGAAACAAGAGTGGGCGCGCCATCCCTATTCGCCTGACCGCCACCTGGCTCTATGACGAGCGCGGCGAGCGTATGGGCAGTGCAGGTTATTTCGAGGACTTGCGTCTGACCGAAAGATTCGAGCTGATTCACCATGCGGGGAAGGTCGTTATTGAAGCGGAAAATTTGTCCGAGGGTCTACAGGGCATGTCCGAGATGCTCACGGAACTTTTCCCGGAATGCTTCTGCCGCATCCTGCTGTTGAGCGAAGAAAGCGAAAGTTTGCGCGTGGAGGCGGCTTCACTCGGATCAGCCTTGTCCGTCAAGTGGAATAGCGGTATCGGCGCCAACATCCCCTTGAGCGAGTATCCGGGGCTGAAACGCCTGCTCGAAAAAGCAGAGCCCGAACTGATTGCGCACAGCGATCCCAGGATGCAAGAGGGGCTGGACAAACTTCGCGCATACCTTGAGCTTGATCAGACAATCCAGCAGTTATTGGTCCTCCCGCTGGTCATCGACAAGCAGCCCATCGGTCTGATCGACCTCGGCGAGTTAATCGGTCAAGAACAAAGCCAGTTCATACCGGAGAATGTCCGCCTGGCAACGACCATCGCAACGCAAAGCCTGGTGCTGATAGATAAAATGCGCCTGCTCAGCGACACCCTGCGGCGCGAACTACTCTTACAAGCTCTGCTGGCCGCCTCCGAGCGCATGCTCGCTCCGAAGGGGCTTCCTTATCTGTTGCCGGAGATCGTGCGCCTGGCGGCACAATTGTTGGGGTTCGAGTATGGCGGATTATGCTTTAACCGCGATCACCTGGCGCAGCTTCAAGTGCAGGCCGTCTTCGGCCTCCCGGAAACGCTGATTGGTCAGTGGCTACAGCACGGTGACGGACTTCTGGGAATTACCGCGCGCATCGGGCACATACGAGTTCAGCACGATTACAGCAGTTGGCCCGAACAGGAGGCGCTGCTTAAGCCTTTCGACTTGCAGACGATGGTTAGCATACCTCTCAAGCGCCCTTCAGGTCAGGTCGAAGCCGTGCTGTTTGTTGCTACTCAAAGCCCGCGTGCGGTGACCGAAGACGACCAGGAGATTCTCGGGCGATTTGCTGCCCAAGCCTTCCTGGCGCTGCAAATCTCGCGCTCCAGCACACGGGAGCATCGGACGCATGAACAGCTCAACACGCTTCATCAAATCAGCAATTATACGCTCGCCATCGACGACCAGGAAAAGCTGTTGCATGCCGTATTGACAGGCATCACGGCCCGCTACGGTATGCGCTTCAATCGCGCTGTCCTTATGCTGAAAGACGAAACCGGCAAGGCGTTGCGCGGCATCAGCGCCATTGGACAGTTGACCACGGCTGAGGCGGAAAAGGCCTGGGAGGAGGATGAGAAACAGGGGCTGGCGGACTTTGCAAGCTATTGCGAGCAAGTCAACCGCGAGGGAATTACCTGGACCAACCTCGCAGAGAAGATTCTCGAATTCAGCCTCCCCATAACGCCGGAAGCCCCCGACTGTTTCAACAAGGCAATCCGCCAACAGCATCACTTGCGCGTCGAGAGGAATGAGATAGAACGGCTGCCCGCAGCCTTCCGCCAGATGATCGAGCCGGAAACGGATGTTATTATCGTCCCGCTCAATGTCAAAGGGCAGGTCATAGGGCTGATCGCCGTCGATAACAAATTCACCCGCAGTCCGATCACCGATGAAGACCTGGATCTGTTAATCGCATTTGCCAACACGGCTGCTGTAGCGCTCGATCACAACAGACTCCTTTATCAAACCAGGGCCGTCAATACGCAGTTGCTATCGTTGTACAGCCTCAGCCAGGAATTGTTCGTCGAACAGAACCCGCAACGTCTGCCGGAACTGATTGTGCAGAAGCTGCAACGCGCCGCCGGCGCTCAGAGCGCCAGCCTGCTGTTGATCGATTCAGAGACCGGACGTGTTGAGAACCCCTTCATCGTGCCTCCGCATACGCCAAAGTTTTTGGCGGAATGGGTCAGACCCAATGGTCTCTCGATGCAAGTACTGCTCACGGGCGAAGCCATCGCTCTGCCCGATATCAAGGCAGAGATCGAGCGCGTCAACCCGCACATCCTGGGAACCGATGTACAGGCTGCACTCTGTTTGCCCCTCTCACTGTCCGGCAGGCAACGCGGCGTAATCTGGCTTCACTACGATTGCGTGCATGATTTCAATCCGCTGGAGATTAGCGCCTTAAAACTCTACGTCGACCATGCCGCGATTGCTTATGAGAATGCCGAGCGGCTGGAACGTATAGAGCGGCTGAGCGAGGCGACAAGCGCGCTTGCCTGCATCACCGACAGCGACAGTATTGAAAAAGAGATCGCGCGCCAGGCGCGGCGCGTGTTTCGCGCCGATGCAGTCATTTTGTGGCTCTACGACAAGGAGCGCGATGATTTTATTTCGCCGCGCTCTGTGGCCGACGGAATCAGCGACGAGAAGATGAAAGAGTATCGCCTGGTGAGACCACATCATCAGGGCACCGCCTGGCAAATCATGAGTGAGGGGGCGATACAGGTTTCCGATGCGACCGACCTCTTCCAGACCTTGCGCCTGGGGCCGCTGACCAGGCAAATCGTCCACGACCAAAACGCCAGAGGCTTTTGCGGTCTGGCTCTGAACGTCGGGGGTGAGAAGCTCGGCGTACTCTATGTTCTTTACCAATACCCGCTGAGGCTGGATTTGGAGGAACAAAAGATGGCGCTGACGTTCGCCAATCATGCCGCCCTGGCTTTGCGGAATGCCCGCCAGCTTGAACGTTTGCAGCACATCAGGCAAGCGGCCAAGAAGGTTGCGGCTGCGACCCTGTCCGACGACCGGGAGAGCACGCTCCGCTCAATAGTCATCTGGATTAAAGAGGTGACGGATTGTGACGCGGTATCGCTGTTTGAGCATAACCCTAAAACGGGCCACCTGCTCCACTCGCCTACCCTGGCCGGCGTTCGCGACGAGGCGGCAGCAAAGAGCGGCGCTGAGAAGAAAGATCATCACCTTGTTTATCGCATGCTCAACGAGCATAAGCCTTACATAGTCAAATCGGTTGCCGCCGATCCGACATTCCGGGGCAACCGTTTTGCCCGCGACGAAAATGTGCACTCGCTGGTCGTCTTCCCGCTAAAAGCGGAAGAGCAGCGGGTCGGCGTTCTATTCGTCAACTATCGCCGCGCGCACCAGTTCACAGACGAAGAGGTTCAGACGCTGCAACTTTTCGCCGACCAGGCCGCCATGGCGCTATACAAGCAACAACTCTATGAAGACCATGCGCGCGATCTGAAGATGAAACAGGCTTTGGGTAAACTGTCGGAAGAGCTGTTGGGCGTCGCCAGCCTCGACGAAGTGCTGGAGCGAGCCATCAGCAACGCCGCCGAAATGTTCGACACACGATACTGTCATATTGTGTTGCGCGGCGATGACGGCAAGCTTTACCTGCGCAAAGCGATCGGCTGGTGCGAAGATAAGGTCGGCAAGTTGTGTCTGCCGCCCGGGCGCGGCTCATTGACCGGGTACACCATCGAACAGGAACGACCTATAATCGTCAATGACATTCTGCAGGAGCAGGAGTTTGAGGTTTTGAGTTTCGTCAACAGCAGTAGCATGCGCTCTGTCGTAAGTGTGCCGATGTGGCGCGACCGCCAGGTGGTCGGAGCGATGTTAATACATTCTCTGGAGCCGTACCACTTCGGAAAATCCGAAGCCGACCTGCTCCAACTGGTCGCCAATCAAACGGCCATCGCAATTCGCAGCGCCGAGAGATTCGACATACTCGAAATTCGGCGGCGACACATGGCTGCGGTCAACGAGGCGGCGAGGGCGATAACCGCGAGTTTCGGGCTGGACCGGAAGCCTGTCCTCGACCAGATCGTCAAGCAAGCCGTCGAGGGCGTGACGGGCATGACGGGCGTGGTCAAGCATAAAGCGACGATTGCAACACTCTTCCGTTATGACGAAGGGCGCGACGAACTCACCCTGGAGTCGATCTGGCCGCTGGAGCGTGAGGCCCAGTTGCTGGCAAAAATGGGCGGCAGCATGCATCCGAAACAGACGCTGGAGGCCGGCAAGCGGATTGGAATCATCGGACGCTGCTGCATTACGGGCGCGCCGCAACTGGTGCCGGACGTACACAAAAACCCGGACTACCTCGCCTTCAATCCGAATTCGCGGTCGGAACTGGCTGTGCCCTTGATAGAGGGCGACCGGGTCATTGGCGTCTTGAATGTCGAAAGCCAGGCTGTCGGCGGCTTCCACCCGGAAGATGAGGAGGCGATGCAGGCGCTGGCCAAGCACGCCGTGATTATCCTCGGGAATGCCCGCCAGCATCAGCAGCTTAAAGAGATGAAAGTCGTCGCCGAAGCTAGAGTCACCCTCGCCCTTTTAGGGATTTCTTCCTCGACCTGGGGGCACAACGCCTCCGGTAAAGCCATAACGATTTTCGAACGGGTTAATTTGTTACGCGACGACTTGCATCAAGGCAAGCCCCTGCAAGAGGTAGAAGAACACCTGTCAATGATCCAGCACCTTGCTACCGAACTGGGCGAAAACGTCCCCCAGTTTCCACTCGATTCTGAGGCCGTAACTAGATCAGAACCAATTTATTCCGTCACCTGTGAACGCCTGAAGAAAATCTGGGAACTCAAAAAGTACGCCGAGCAAGGATTCCGTTATGAAATACTCCCTCCAGAAGATGTGGGCGTACGGGTCAAGGGCTACTCGCTGCTGATTACCCGCGTGCTCGACATTCTCATCAGCAACGCCATCCGTGCCATGGCGAGTAGTGAAAAGAGATATATAACTATTGGTTTTCGCACGCGCAACAATCGCGTCGAAGTAGCGGTCCGTGATACGGGCTGCGGCATTTCACCGGAGCTGCTTGGTCGCCTGTTCCGCGAGCCTATATATAAAGCTCCGAGGGAAGAAGGCTCCGGCTACGGCCTTCTTATTGCGATCAATATCGTGCGAGCATTTGGCGGCGAACTTTTATGCCTTAAGCCAGGACCAGGCGATACAACGATGGTCTTTACCTGGCCGTTAGACGAGAGCGATCCGACGGGAGAAAACATTCTTGAAAGCAAAAATAGTACTGATAACGGGCGCGCGCGAGAACGGCTGGACTGAAATTGTCTGTGCTGCAACGGCTCCCTTAGGTGTTTTGGAGATAGTCAAAGAAGAACGTGCCCTCAAAAAAATGTTATGGGACGACTACGACCTGGTGATAATCGATGCCAGTCACATCGATGACGTGGAGCAACTAATAGCCGAGGTTCACCAGAGCCGTATCGCCCTCAAACTTGTTATTGCCCTCGCCGCGCCCCGCTGGCGGGTGGCGCGGGATTTTTTTCGGGCCGGTGTCGCCGATTGCATCCCGAAGTCGTTGGGGGCGACGGAACTGCGCGCGATCCTGAAAGAATTGCTCAACAGCCCCGAAGTTGATGCCCAACGAATAGATCAGCCGGAGGAAGAAGAGTATATGAAGGAAAAGATATTACTCATAGATAATGACCCCGATTTTCTGGATACCCGTACCAAGATACTGGAGAGGGCCGGCTATTTCGTTTTCGCGACGGATTGTGTGGCCAAGGCGCAAGAGATTATCGAGGCACAGTCGGTGGATGCTGCGATAGTGGATAACCGCTTACTCGATAACTTAAATCCGGATGACCGGAGTGGTATGAATCTGGCCTTGCAGATTGAAGGGCAAATGCCGGTCATTCTTCTGACCGACTTCCCGGATTTCCGAGACGTACGACAACTGTTGCGAAACGGCAACGCAAACATCAGCTATCTTTCCAAGACCGAGGGACAGGGAGCGATGTTGAATGAACTTGAGCGACAGTTGAAACGGCGCATTTTCATCGTCCATGGGCATGACAACGCGTTGCGCGAAACGGTAGCGCGCTTTATTGACCGCCTACAGTTTCATGCGATCATTCTTGATGAGCAGCCTGCGAGCGGCCTGACAATCATCGAGAAATTCGAGCGCTATTCGAACGTCAGCTTTGTCGTAGTGCTGCTCACGCCGGATGATCGCGGGGGCCCGTTCGAGGGCACGCAGGCGCAGAAACCGCGCGCTCGCCAGAACGTCATCTTTGAACTTGGCTATTTCCTTGGCAAATTGGGTCGTCGCAAAGTTTGCGCGCTTTATGTTGATGAAGTTGAGCTTCCGTCCGATTTCAAAGGCGTCGAATATCTGCCGGTGACGGCAACCAATGCGTGGAAGCTGTCGCTGGCGCGGGCAATGAAACAGGCCGGTCTTGAGGTTGACCTCAACCGGGCAGCGTAAAGTCAGGCGGGTTGACTAGGAGAAGCGTATGGTCAGGAAACGAATACTCTTTGTCGATAACGACCGCGACTTTCTTATCACGCGCGCCAGGTTTTTGGAGAAAGAGGGCTATCACGTCACCAAAGCCAACACGATTGCTGAAGCCGAGAGCGGTTTGCGAACGGAACTTTTTCACCTGGCGATCATCGACATCCGTCTGATAGACAACGATGAGCCACAGGATGAAAGCGGACTGGAGCTGGCGAGGCGCGAGGAGTTTCGGACAATTCCCAAGATCATCCTCACAAACTTTCCGACCTTCGGGGCCATGCGCAGCATGATGCGCCAGGTAAAGAACGCAGCGCCGGCGGTCGATTATGTTTACAAGAAGGACGGTCAAAAAGTATTGTTGGCCGCCGTTGCCGAGGCGTTTGCTAATGCGGTCCACGTCAACTGGCAATTGGTGATTCAATCGGTCAATGACCACCCGGTCACTCTGCTCCAGCTCGTCGCGCTGCTGATAGGATCGCTGGATGATGAGCACCTGCTTCTCAAAGCCGAAGAGCTTGAAGACCTCTTCAGGCGACTCTTCACCCGTCACCAACACATAGTCATCAACCGGCTACTATGGCAACGTGCGCGCCGTTTGGCGGTGGAGGTTTTCGCCTTCGACGAAAGGGGGTTGCGGGAGGAATTCATCGTCACCTGCGGGAGCAAAGCGGCCATTCTCCGCGAACAGGAATGCTATTATGAGGCTGCCCCGAAGCAAAGCAACGGGAGCACGCCCGCATGGCGATTGCTTGCAGAGACGGTTAACTTCGGCGCCAACCTCTATTGTCCGGTTGGTTTCGATTTGGAGGCCTCGATACCCTTGAAGGAGGTCTATCGCCAGTCGCCCGAGCGGACGTTTTACACAGTCCTGCAAACCTTGTCGGAGCAAGTCTGGCCGGAGTGGCACCGCAACCAAAAACTCTTAGACGAGCAGTTGACCCTCAGACAAATCTACTGCGAAAAGCTCGGTCTGAGCGACTCGTCCAGCGTGGCTGCGGGGCTCGGTCAATGCATAAGGTATCTATCGCACCAAGCTCCTAAGCTGGGTGTCAGGATCGAGGTAAACGCCGAGTCTATTTCCTGGCACTTCGCCGCGCAATCCTACAGTTATGCAAACCCGGTTGCCGTCTTTAACATGGACGACGATGCAGAGAAGACGGCTGTAAAGATCAACCTCCCCGGATACTTATCCGGTGTGAATATCCTGGTCGCAAAGAATAACCGTCTCTGCCTGACCGATTTCGATGCCGCCGGGCTATGGCCTCTCCTCCATAGTTTTGTCGCAATGGAGATGGTGATCAGATTCGATTTCATGGAAGCCGACAAACTGCATTGGCTCTTGGATATGGAGCAGCGGTTGGGAGAGGATAGTTTTTCTCGCTTCGACATCACTGAGGTTGAGCCGCCTTTACGTAAATCCATGCGCGCCATACAGCATCTACGCCGCTTAGCTGATCAAACGGAAGGACGCGATTGGCAGGCATATCAATCGGGTATTTTTCTCAATTTGATCAGTCGCCTATGGCAGCAATGGGAGAATGGCTCAATCCATCAAGCGTCACTGCGAGACTTGCTGCGATACATGCATGCTTTGCTGGCAGCCTCGATGATCGGCAGCCGCTTGAGAGAAAGCGCACCCGCGTCAAGGCCTGCTGCAGACGATCTTTACCTGGACCGGGCAACTTATACCGTGTGGGTTGATGGCGCATCGGTGCACCTGAATGGAATGATCTACAACCTATTCAGCTATCTTTATGAGCGCGCCAACCAGATATGTTCACGGCGCGAACTCATCGAGGCCATCTTCGAAGAGCGTTATTCAGAAGATAATGCTTCACAGGATGGAAAGCTAAATACTGCCATCAGCCGATTGCGTGAGAAGATAGAAGCAAATCCCAACAAGCCGCGCTTTTTAGCCACTGAACCGGGTCGAGGATACCGCCTGGTTGTTCGGGATTCAAGCGGACCCCGCTGAACCTAGTAGTCTGTCAGCCATGCTTTGAATAGTTGAAAGGGCGATTATTCAAGCAAAAACTGCGTTTCCAACCCTTCAATCCACGGCTGACAGAACACTAGAGCAGTTTTCGATTGAATGTACGGGATTAGAAATACATCTCACCGCCGCAGACACAGAGAGCACAGAGCGGGCGCAGAGAAAAGCTTAAAACTCTGCGCCCCCTTTGCGTCCTCTGCGTCTCTGCGGTGAATCTTCTTTCATTTCCTTACACTCATATGAATTTCGCTCTAAGACAAAGCGAAAGCTGAACCCTTCCGCCTCTCCCGATGTGCGTCAGGCGCGAGTCGTCGCTTTGTGCCTTTTTGCATTAACCGGAGCGCATTGCCTCCAAGTATCAGTGCTTCATCTTTAGGCGAAAGCTTCAACAGCTTGATCTTGTACATTTCCAGATCAGGGTGCAGCCACGGGCCATCTGTGCCAAACAGCAGTTTGTGCGGGCCCGCTCGCCTCACCGCTTCGACTATGTAATCAAACCGGCGCACGGCAGATGTGTCCGCATAGACGTTTGGATAACGCGCGAGTTGATCCACCACTTGCTGCAAAGCGCGAAAATCGTCAACGAAGCTCCCCAGATGCGCGATGACAAAATCTACATCCGGGTACTGCGGCGCAAACATGTTCACGACATGCGCTTGCCCCGTGACATCTACAAGCATAGGCAAGCCCAGCGCCCGTGCTGCGTCACACACTTCTCGCGTGGGCAGCGCCTCGCTGCCGTGAACTTTGATGCCGCGAAATCCCCACTCCTTCACTGTACGCTCAACCATCGGTCGTATGCGCCCGCGATCGCGCTTGCAGTGAACAAAGGCAAAGCCGATCAGGCGATCAGGCTGGCGGGCAACGATGCGGGCGACTTCCGCATTAGCCTTCGCATAATCGCTATTGAACCCTGCGACAACTACGGTCTTATGAATCCCCGCGACCTGCGCTCTTTTCAGGTATGGGCCGAGGGGCGCATCCGTGCTTGCCGGAGCACTCAACAGGTCTCCTTTGCCCGCGTGGCAATGAAAGTCGATGATCATAGTTAACACCTCATGCGCAATATTGCCGAAATCGTATTAATCACTTACAGAGATGCAAGCCTAAACGAGCATCGCTCCTTCCTCTGCCGCGCTCTCAACCGCTTCTCGCGCAAATGCCCTTTTATCAAGCCGAGACTCTCTCACCTCTGCTAAAAACGAGATGCATGTGACAATGCCCTTATAGAGATTAGGCAGATGAAACTTTTCATTTGGCGCGTGAATGCGATCGTCCGGCAGCGCGAATCCCATCAGCACCGTCGGCATTCCGAGCGTACCTTGAAACATGTTGACCACGGGGATTGTGCCTCCCGACCGAATAAAAACCGGGGCCCGCCCGAACCCTCTCACGTATGCGCGCGACGCGGCCCGCATCGCGGGATGATTTCGGTTGATGACCGCAGGGTGCGCCGCAAGCATCCTTCGAACACTTGAATGTACAGTCGGAGGGGTAATGCCGGCGATATGCTTGCGGACAAGGGCCTCAATCTCGCGGGGGTCTTGATCGGGCACGAGGCGAATGTTGATCTTTGCGAGCGCGCGAGACGGGATGACTGCCTTGCTTCCTTCTCCCTGGTATCCGCCGACGATTCCGTTGAGCGTCAGCGCGGGGCGTATGGTCGTTCGCTCGTAGAGAGTGTACCCGCGTTCGCCCCATCCACGCGCGGCCTTTGCGTCACTCAGAATCTTCTCGTTGGTCGGCCCCGCCTTTCTCATATAAAGTCGTTCACGATTGCCCCACCGTCTTACACGGTCGTAAAACCCCGGGACCGTAACGCGCCCTTCTCTGTCATGGAGGCTTGCGATGATCTCGCAGACAGCTTGCAGCGGGTTGTGAATCGCGCCGCCGAAATTGCCTGAATGCAGGTCGTGACCCGGCCCCTTGACTTCCAGTTCCAGGCTGAGACCTCCGCGCAAGCCATAGGTCAAAGCGGGCAGATCAGGACCGAGCATCCTCGTATCGCTCATCACGGCGACATCTGCGGCAAGCGCCCGCTTGTTTCGGGCGATGAATGACGGCAGGTTCTGGCTGCCGATCTCTTCTTCACCTTCGAAGAGACATTTCACGTTTACAGGAAGCGAGCCGCCGGTGCGCAGGTAAGACTCCAAAGCCTTGATGTGCGCAAACATCTGCCCTTTGTTATCGCAAGCACCCCTGCCATAAATATTGTCGCCGCGCACGGTCGGTTCGAACGGGGGGCTATGCCATTTGTCTAGAGGCTCGGCGGGCTGCACGTCGTAATGGCCATATATTAAGACCGTCGGGCGACCGGCGGCGCGCTTCCAGTCAGCATAGACTATCGAGTGGCGGTTTGTTGGGATGACTTTGACGTTCTCAAGGCCGATCTTACGCAGGTGATCGGCCAGCCATGCGGCGCATTTCTTCAGGTCTTGTTGGTGATTGGCTTGAGCGCTGACGGTAGGAAATCTGACAAAATCTTTCAACTCTTGCAGGAACCTATTGCGGTGCTGTCCAGCATATCTGAGGGGGCGAGAAGAGTCCATAAATTCATTGCGATTCGGGCGGAGGTTAGCCTCTCCTCCGCCTCATGCAGTTCCTGCAAAGAGAGCCTCGCCTGAAAGTCGCCCCGCCGCATTGCGTACAGGCGTAAACAGGTCTTGCTTGCGGCCCTCCCATGCTCTTCGTATAGCAATCAGGGCAAAGGTTGCCATAGACTCCTCCATGCGGGGCGCCACATTGTGTGCAGCGAAGAGTGGGCGAGCGCCGCCCCCTTCTCCTCCTGGCGGGCCAACCGGCCATAGACTCCCGCGACGCATCGACTGCCCGGTCCACGCGCCTGAGTAGTTGCTCTAATTCCATCTCTGCGTTCATCTTGTTTGTCCATTGAATAGGATCATGTCTCCAACGCGGTTTCCATCAGCCGGGGAAGCTGCGCGGAAAATCGTTGCGAAAGTTTATCCGGCGCGTTTCTCAGTCGCGCGACCTTTAGCGGCAGATCAAACTTCGTACTCCATTTCGTATTCATGCTCGTGACGCCCGTTACTGCGGGCCGACCTTCCGTTTGCCGATGCCGAGATCGGGCGCTCCCACGGAAGCACGCGCGCCCCGGAGCTTCGATTGGCAAGCCCCATCGACTGGGCGCTGGTGAGCCACTCCTCAGAGTATTCGGCTATCTCCAGCAGCATCGCTTCAAACTGCGCGCGCTGAGTTTGTAAAACGTGCGACTGCGCCAGCCAGCGGAGTATTTCGCGTCCGGCCACAGCCATTCGCTGGCGCGGGCTTGTCTCAAGCTTTTCGTTGAAGTGTCGCACAAGGATGTCTTCGATCACGTCCCAGGCCGTGTCTGCGCCGAACAGCCGCTTCACGTCATCCGTGTTTAGTATGCGGAATGTTTCATCCAGCAGTTGCATGACTTCTACGCGCAGCACGTTGAGGTGACCGAACGACATGAATTTCAGGTTATTGCGCAAATCGAGTCCTGCGCGTCGCACAATGGCGATACTGCCGAAGCTGGGGTCGAACGCTCGCTCGCGTATGACATCCGATATGCGCTTGTCTCTCCAGAACAGGGCGACCTGATCGATGAAATGGCTGAATCGCCTATGGAAATCCGTATTGGCCCGCGAGCCTGCCGGGACAGCCGCGCTGCCATAGCCGAACGCCCGCCGGTAAGCAGCAAGACGATCTCGCCTGGTGTAACGCAGCACTTCTCTGCGGTCGAATTGATAGAGGCCGAATGCGCCTTCGCCGCCGCTGAGCCGCACAGTGCCTGCGCGGAACAACTCCTGCAACTTTTGTATCGCGCGGAATACGCCTATCCTCTCGTGCTGATAAATGTAGTATAGATCAGCAACGGCGATGATTCGCTCGGAGGTTACGGTTTCATCGTAAGGCGCGACGCCTTGCGGCATGCGCGTCGTGCCGAACACGGTCGCAGCTTCCGGCCCTATGCCTACCAGTTCCGCAAGCCCTTTATCGGGCGGCACGGGCATCCTGGAATCCGCCTCGACTACAGACGCAATCATGTCATCGAGCTGTTTGTTGACGACATCGGCGAGCTGCGGATTCTGAATCAGTTGAGGCGCAAGTTGATCAGTAACCGTTTCCCGCAACGCCGCGATGCGATCTAAAATGTCCTGGTAATCTTGTTCTCTTGCCATGGTGCATCTCCGTCTTAGAAGTTCATCTACAGACTATCGAACGACAATGGTCGAACTTTTTTCTGCGCCTCGCGCATCACTTCTTCCTGCGACTTTTCGCAGTGACCGCAGTTTCCTCAGAATCTGAATTCGAATCAGTGATTGTCAACCTGTCTTGCGGAACTAAGGTATATTGCTCAACAGGATTCTCAACAACTACCATCACTCCTGTAATGGGCCTGACATTCGAAAGGTCAAACTTGGCCGTGATCGTGGTCGAGTTAGAGCGACTTACCACAACATTACCCGGGATGGAAAAAGGATGAGCTTTCGTACTTATCAAGGTCACTGTGATGTCAGCCGGATCAAGGTTTTCTCCTCTGATCGCCAGCTCCTGATCGGAATCGTTAGCCAGTTCCGAGGGCTCAAACCTGTTGATGCTCGCTTGAGGCGGCGGAGGTGGAAGCTTGGGGGGTGCGAGGCTTATTTTGATAGCGCGTCGTAGCGTATCAACCTGACCGTCGGGATTGATTACTACAACCGTCCACCTGCCAACATTGTCATCAATCAGGTCGAAAGTGGCCTTGATCTCTGCTTCGTCCACGAAGAGCACATTTGCTGCTGGGATCTGGTCGTCCGACTGCCCGGATCGATTCAACCTGACCTCGGCTCCGGGTTGGAAGTCTGCTCCGTTAATCGTCACCCTTGCGGTTTCTCCGATGAGCAACTCTTCCGGATCGACGGCGGTTATAGAAGGACGAGGCTCACGCTTGATTTTAGCGGCGAGTTCGGAGGTCGTCTTCAGGTGCGTGCCCAACGATTCAAACGCGCGCCGAACGCGAGGCGTGTGGAATCCCGGAGTCGGATTTGCAGAGTCCTGGTTGGCTACACTCGCGGCGGCTTTCACCATATCGCTAAGCTTCTTGACGGTCGGGCCGAAAGCGTGGATCACGCCATCCTTGCCACCTTCTTTTAGAAGGCGCGGCCCTTCTTCGAGGGCAAAACGTTCTACCCAATTGAGCAACTCCCCGATGAAGATGGGCGAGCCTATGCCGAGGTCCAGCTTTTCTACCTGCCGCTCTGCCGGGCCGAGGAATACCGAATCCATAGCAAAGTATGCTTCCTGAACGGATTCGGCCACGACTGCCAGCGTCCTCGACAGCAGCACCATTTGCGTGCCCAGGAACACGTCCGCTCCCTGGCGGTCGAAGAAATGCTTTTGCGAGTCCCAGGTGAGTTTCAGCGAATTGACGTGATCGATCAGAATCAGGAAGTTTGTAAGATTCTGCTCTTCGGCTATCGTATTTACATTCTGACGACTAAGACCGAATGCGTCGCGCAGCTTACCCAACTGCCCGCCAACCTTCTCAGGGTCTTTTAAATTTGAACTCGGCTTGGTGCCGAGCAAAAGCTCGAAGTATTGATCGACCCGGGATAGAATCGGGCCGCCTTCCTCCCCAAGCTGGCTGACCAGACCCGTAATACTGGACCTGACTATGGAACTCAACGCTTCGATCTCTTGATCGTCGGAAGCCGCCAGCAACGTCTGAAGCCCATCCAGCAGCGGCAGGGCCTGATTCAGCGAGGCCTTCGCCCTTGAATACAGCGCGGCCTGCGCGCCGGTCACCGCTCCCAGCTCGGCGTCGATGGCATAAGTGTGCGGCGTCCACTTCCACTCGGTATGCCCTTCCACCTGCGTCAAATGAAATGATTGGCTGATAGCCGCTACAAACCCTTTCGGATCATTATTATTGACACGCCACCCCAGAATGTCGCGCAGAGTGCTTTCAACAATCTGCCCATATTGCGAAGAGCCTGCCGTCCCGCCTGTGCCGGTACGAGGTGTGCCGGAGTAACGGACTTCCTCCGTCAAGATTGGGTAGCTCAAAACATCATCTATCTTATTGCCGATGTCTTCGTTGTTTCCATTTGGCATGGCATGTCTCCTTCCTGGGTCCTGGTCTCCAGTCTCTTCCGAATGATTCGCATGAAATTGCTCTCGGAGGGCCGAGCGCGCAACTTCAATGCCCCGCTCGCGCCGCTATTCACGGAACACCCTCGCGTGCGACCGCCTCGACCGGCACCTTGATCTTTTGCTGGCCGATGTTGGTCGTCAGCACGGATACGCTGGTCGTGCCGATGCGCTCGGTGAGTTCTTGCCAGCACGCAAACAGCGTCTGGTTCACTTCGTAAAGCGGTTCGCGACATGATTCAAGGGCAGCTTTTACGTTCCTCGCCCACTTCTCCCAGCCGCCGCGCCGGTCATCTCCAAAGCTTATCAACTCTTCTATCCGATCATAAGACAGGAGGTCGGATGATAACCTCTCTGATATGAGAATGAACTTCTCCTGGCTCGTCTTGAGCGAACGGCGCGCCCGGTCAATATCTATCGGATAAGAGGAAGACTGCACCCCTTCGCAAGCGGCATCGCTCGCTTCGACCACCCAGCCGAGCAAATCATCCGCGGCATCGCTGAAAAGATCTACGAGCACCACGTCACCTTTGGGCGGCTTTTCAATGACTGTGCGACGAAGCTCTTGAAGCTCATCGTGCAGCAAGCGCAGGTGCTCAGACAGTGTCGTGAACGACGCTTCGAGTGCCATGGGTTATCTCCTCGACAACTCCTTGTAGAAATTCTCTGTAATGACGCCGGGTCGCGCCAACCGGTGATCGAATGCGAACCGCGATGCGCCGATGAGAAAACGCTCGGGTATGATGCCAGGGTCCGTGCCTGCCGCAAGTCGTCGCGCGGCCTCTTCAATCATCTGCTGTTCTTTTATCCCGAACTGTATTACATCCGATAGGCACTTGTTGCCGAGCTGCTCGTATGGCGTGAAGCAGATCGTGTCTACGACCATCGCTATCACTTCGGGAAATCCGTTGAGCATCGCGGGAGGAAGGGTCCCCGTGTGCGGATTCGGATAGAGCCGGTGCCAAATGCGCCGGAACTGCTCCGCTTCATCGGTGAACCCTATGCGAGCGAGAAGTTCTATGCTCAAGAACATGCGCAGGTACGGCGTCGGGTGAGGCGCTCGCGGAGCATAATTCATCACCGTCGCAGGCCCCCTGCCGATTATGTCCATCAGCGAAGCCACGACCGCCGGGCCTCCCAGAAGCAATCCGCTGAGGTCGGCAAACGTCTCGCGATTCCATCTTGACCAGACCGAGGCGACAAAGCGCCCCTTGCCTTCGCGAAGAAGACGCCGCCCGATGTTACGCGGGATGGCCCGATCAATTCCGAGATCATTTTGAAGATTGTGGCTCACCTCGTGCAGAATCGCGCCGAGCGTCCACGGATTGACCAGGCGGTGATAGGGCAGTTGAATGAGCGGGAACGGGTTGAGCTGTCGCCCCAGTCGCCTGAGCGGGATGCCGCGCCGGAATGTCGCCGGTGAAAAGCCCGTGCGCATGTAAGAGAAAGGAGGCGGAGCCGGAAGAGATTTGGCGACGCCGACACCCATAAACGAAGCCTGGTAGCAATCGAGCGCGATTCGGTCGCAACTCACCAGCCAATCTCCGAATTGAGATTGGCGCTGGCCGAATAGCTCAAAGTAAAAATCCCATATCCGCTCGATTGACCTCACCGAATCGTGCGCGCGCTCTTTGAGCCTCAAGAGGTCTTGAAGATTCGCAGTGGACGGCGCTCTAGTAGCTAATTGCGCAGCGCTCGTAACTCGTTCGGCCCGCTTCAGCAAGTCGCCGCGCAATAAGCTGATCAGGTTGTTGACGGCATGCAGATGCCCTTCCGTGGGTGCGGACGCGCCAGTGCCGAACTCACCTCGGCGAAACGGCCTCAGAGCTGCCGCGTGTCGCGTTACGTTGATCGCCTGCCCCCTGAGCCAGGGGGCCAACAGCGGCGGGACTCGCGCGGCCTGCGCCGCTCGTGATCGTCTGCGCCGGGGCATCGCTCGCGCGGCATTCTCTTGCAATAATTCGGATGTTGCGAACATCGCTTTGCCACCCTATCATTGCCCAAGATTGGGCCTTATGGATTCGATTTATTAATCGCAATTGCATGGCGGGCACCACGGCGGCATTCCTCCGCCAGGCCCATAGCCCTGATCTGCTGCGTCGGGATAACCCGGAGGCGGTGGGCCACCAGGGTAGCCTTGTGCGGGGTAACCACCTTGTGTGGGATAGCCGCCTTGTGCGGGATAAGCCGCGCCGTTTTGAACCGGATAACCTCCGCCAGCCTGACCCGGGAACCTTCTCCCGTAACCTGGGTATGCTCTGCCAGGATATCTGCCTCGCGCGCGACCCGGTAACGGTTTCCTTCGGCCGGCGGCTACGGGACGCCCTCCGGCTACGCCCGGTCTACGAGGGTGAAGGCGGCGATCAAGCGCGCGGGAGCGCCTATAGGCCTGGACCGCGCGACGCGGGTTGCCGATTACACGCGCAGTCTGTCGCGCCAGAGTGCGTTGCGCGGTCTGCGGCGTTACGGGTTGTCCACGCCTGGCCTGTTGAGCCAGGCTTCTTGTCGTGCGCTGCATGATATTCGGAAGGGTTCGCACGAGCGGGCGAGTCGTGGGGCTGCGTCTGAGAGTCCTTGCGATATTAGTGGCTCCCCGCGATAACTGCGGAACGACGCGCGCGAGTGGTCCCCCTCTCGCAACGCGACCCGCTACGGAGCCAACGCGACCCACTGCGGAGCCGAGGCGACCCCCAACGGAACCGAGGCGACCTGCCACCGAGCCAACGCGACCTACTGCGGAGCCGAGTCGGGCCGCTCCGGATGCAAGGCCCGCGAGCGCGCCGATGAAGGCTTCTGCTTCTTCTTCCGTTTCAGCTTCGGCGGCAGCATGTCCGAGGTGTTCCATCATCGCCTCGTTATAAATCCGCCTCTGCGGATTTATTTCGTACTCGCCTTCCAACTCGAACTCGCCCTCGAACTCTGATTCGCCTTCAAATTCGTATTCGCCTTCGTACTCGCCTTCGAGTTCGAACTCACCTTCAAGTTCAAACTCTTCCTCGTATTCACGCTGCGGCAACCATCCGCTGGCGTGCCGACCCAGTGTTGATCCGAGGTCGCGACCGAGAGAGGCCCCTTGCGCGCCGCCGATTGCGCCTCCGAGAGCGGCACCAGCTCCGCCGAGGCCGCGCAGAGCCGAGCGGGCAGCCGTCAGCCCGATGCGCCTGAGCGCGGGAGATTGAACCGCGCGCCGCGCCAGCCCGGCCAGGCGTCCGAAGAACTCTTCAGCTTCATACTCTCCTTCAGACTCGAATTCCAATTCACCTTCGTATTCATACTCATACTCGGGCGAGGCTTCCAGTTCAAATTCGTATGCGGGCGTAGACATATTGATTCCTCCTTGCCAGCCATTGAGATGGGCCTGTCCTGCTATCTGGCTACCGCGCGTCGGCGAGCAGGGCTCGCTACTGCGCGCGAGGCCCTGATATTTCGCTGAAGAGCGCGGCCACAGGTGCTCGGATTGCCGAGCACACGGCGAGTTTGAGTCGCCATAACCCTGGCTGCCGTGCGCCGCGTGACTGGCCGTCCGGCTTGCGTCCTGCGCGCCAATGTCTGGACCGTACGGCGTACGATTGTCGGCACAGCTCGAACTGCCGGGCGTGTAATACGACGGCGGCGCAGGATGCGGGTCAAGATCGCAGATCCGCGATTAAGGTGCGGGAGCAAGCGCCTGAGCGCAGCCCAATCTCTAGCATTCAACACTTCCGATGTTGCTGCGCCGATCATTGCCTCTGCCTCCGCCTCGGTTTGAGCCCGCGAGGCGACTGTGGCCATGAATTCGGCAAGCGCCTCATGCTCGTTGAGCGGCCCTTCGGCCTCGGCTTCGAATTCGCCTTCCATCTCAAATTCGCCTTCCATCTCGAATTCGCCTTCAAATTCGCCCTCGCCCAGGGCTGAAGCGGCAGCGCGGCCAAGCATGCCGCCGAGTGGGCCGCCTACTGCCGTGCCCACGAGGGGTGCGGCGACGCGGGCGACGTTGCGAAGGACCGGCGCGGCTCGGCGAACGAATCGGCCTACGCCGCGAAGAGCGCGGCGGAAGAACTCCTCGCCTTCAAACTCGCCTTCGCCTTCAAACTCCCACTCGGATTCCATCTCCGATTCAAATTCGCCTTCAAATTCGCCCTCACCCTGACCGCCTAGCAGACCGCCAAGCCCTCTTGCTATCGTGCCAAGGAATTCCTCGCCTTCTTCTTCGAACTCGCCTTCAAACTCGCCTTCAAGCTCACCTTCGAGCTCCCATTCCATTTCGCCATTAGGTGTTGAACTCATGACGGGACCTCCTTTTGAATTAATGACGCGGGCCACTATATGCTGAACTCGATCAATTGAATAGTCACTTTTTATAGGGAAGCTTGATCGTGTTCGCTCATGTAGGGTCACTTGATTGTGTGACAAGGCATTGCACCAAAAGACTGAAGATCAAGGTGCTTTAAGTTCAACTGCAATTTCTGAACTAAATGTCATTTTCAGTTCAATATTGAACAGACAGGGGTTTCTGCCAGATGATATACATTACACTTGTAAGCTTCGCCCAAGATGTCAACAGGAGCCTGACTAATGTAGCGGATGGCTTCCAGGGCAAAACAAGGCTGTAAAAGTCGGCTCAATTTCAAGCTTGGTCTTTTCGGGCAACCCACTTAACTTTAGGTGCAAGAGTGAATTCCATGCGACAAGAATAACAATATAAAACTCTGCAATTAACTGAAATGAACTTTGAGTAATTAACAAATCCTCGCACACGAAGAAAAGCCCGGGTAGTCATTTTTTTTGCAATGCTTCCGGCGCATTGCACGTCCAAGTAGAAGTAGATGCAAGTTGAATCACATAATTTATCAAATGAAGTTTCTTTCGATTAGGCGCACTGCGGCTGGAAACGCCACTTGAAAAAAGAACAGGCGCATAAAGGCTTCATTATACTGACAACGATGTTACCGCCCCTGGTTCTCGCCTCATTAGTGGTCAGCCTGACGAGAGGAGGTCATGTAATGATTAGCCGCCCAATAGAAAAAGTGCAGGAGGCTTCGGAGAATGAGACGGCTGTAGCTGATGTGCAGAGATTAGTGAAGCAGCTTGTCAATCAGGCATCTGATCTCTATCAATCATCCGATCCGGGTGAGGTGGATATGGACGACCCGGAAGTGATTTTGGATCAGGAGGTGAATGGGATTCGATGTCTGTTGGTGCGGTCTCATCCAAAGACTGATCGAGCGCAAATAATGCTCAGCCCTCGCGAGCAAGAGATCGCACGCATGGTCGCCGAAGGATATCCAAATAAAACTATAGCAGCCGTGCTCGACATCAGCTCATGGACGGTCTGCACACACATGCGCCGGATATTTGCCAAGCTCAATGTGCGGTCGCGGGCCGCGATGGTTGCCAGGCTATTGGAAGAGAAAGTCATAGGTGAGCGTCCTCGCCATAAGGAGGAACTGCTACTTCGTCGGAAGTAGCCTGGCAATGCCTTTTCTTCGACTTCAATCTGAAGGTATCTGCAAAGCGAAGCTGCATCGTCCTTCCACCTCAACTCGGCGCGCTAAGTAGTTCATCCCCGAGCGGACGAAGTTGTCACTGAACATCTGCCACACAAGAAAACAGCCGCCGGGTGAGGGTGGCCGTAAATACTTGATAGACTACCTATGGCCTGTTTCAAACCTGAGATAAAACACAATTTCGTTTGACTGCGTTATGCTTTCCCACACCGTAACTTCAAAGGCACGCGTAACAAAGAGCACGAAGCGCTTGACCTGTCTCCCTATAAACAATAGCATCGCTTGGGCGGCGGCAAGATTGCGGATGCGATGTTTTCCTAGCCTCTTGCGAAGGAGTCCAAATGAGATTGGCTGGATCAAGGGGAGATCGCACTTGCGGTCTTATGGCGCTCCTCCTGCTCCTCGCTTTTACAGGCCGGGCGCAGGCTGAGCGACTGCCCATTAAAACCTACACCACCGCCGATGGCCTCTCTTACAATAGGGTTAAACGGATTGTTCGGGACTCGCATGGCTTCTTGTGGTTTTGCACATCTTATGGGCTGAGCCGCTTCGATGGCTCCCGATTCACCAATTATGGGTTAGAAGATGGGCTGTCCTTCATCTCGATCAATGATTTTATAGAGACTCGCGACGGTGTGTGCTGGGTGGCCACCAATGGAGGCGGAGTTTGCAGGTTCAACCCTTACGTCGGCTTGCCCGCCCCGGTCACCGATCAGGCGGCGGCCTTGACCCGGTCACGGTTCATCATTTATCCGGTGGGTGACAGCTCACAGACCGGTCGCGTCAACAAGCTTTATGAAGACCGCGCCGGGCGGATATGGGCAGGCACGGACGCAGGACTGTTTTACCTGGACAGGGCCGAGGCCGGAGGCGCATTTGAGCGCGCCGAGCTTGGCGTGCCGTCGCATGCGGATAGCTCTATAAAAGTGTGGGACTTCATCGAAGATCGAGAGGGAAACCTCTGGATTGGCACAACTCATGGCATGATGCGACGCCTGCCGGATGGAAAGATGCTCTACTACCCGGTTCAGCCTTCCCAGGGCCGGGATGCCGTATGGGCGTTGCTTTTGGATCGCGAAGGAAGATTATGGCTGGGCCACGAGGCAGGTCTGATTGTCTTCACCCCTCCACACCTGGGTTCCACCACCCGGCGGTACACGACTGCCGACGGATTAGGCCGCGACGACGTGCGGGTGCTATGCCAGAGTGACGACGGGCGGCTGTGGATCGGCACAAATGATGGCGGCCTGAGTGTTTTTGACGGCAAGAGTTTTCGCACCTATACGACCGCGCACGGCTTGAACCAAAACTTGATCGCCGCGCTGGCTGAAGATCGCGCCGGGAACCTCTGGGCCGGGACCAACAACGGCGCAATGAAGATTCCTCAGGGCGGCTTTACCTCTTACACCGAGGCCGATGGGCTTGGCCATGAATTTATCTGCTCTATCTTTGAATCCCCGACAGGCGAATTCTATACGATCACAGGCGAGCGGCATATCAATCGGCTCGACGGTACGCGGTTCACAGCCGTGCGGCCCAACTTGCCCAGGCATATATCCGCTTCGAGCTGGCGAGCTTATCAAACCATCTTCCAGGACCACAGCGGGGAATGGTGGGTCGCAACACCTGCGGGGCTTTATCGTTTTCCGAACGTAAATCGTATCGAACAATTGGCGAGGGCACGACCGAAGGCTGTCTACACGACCCGAGAAGGGCTGGCAGGCGATGATGTCGCGCTGCTGTTCGAAGACCGGCGCGGCGATATATGGATAAGCACGTTTACTCCGGGTCGGGAGGTGCTGACCAGATGGGAGCGATCTACGGGCAGGTTTCATCGTTACTCGGATGCGGACGGGTTGCCGCCCTTCAATTCGCCAAGCGCTTTTTGTGAAGATGTTTCAGGCAACCTCTGGATAGGATTTCGTGAGGGCGGACTGGCCCGCTTCGCGGCAGGCCGATTCTCCCTGTTCGGCGCAGCCGAAGGGGTGCCACCATCCGGCCAAATCATGTCCATTTATTCCGACCGTGCAGGACGCCTGTGGGTGGCGACGCAACTGGATGGATTGCGGCGGATAGACGATCCCTCGGCGGATCGCCCACGCCTCGATGCTTACACGGTCGCCGAGGGATTGGAAAGCAATTTCACTGCCTACATCGTGGAAGACATGGAGGGGCGAATTTATATCGGCACTGTTCGAGGCGTGGACCGGCTTGACCCGGCGACGGGCCAGGTAAGACATTATACCGTTGACGATGGACTGGCTGCCGATAACATATTAGCCGCTTTCCGTGACCGGCAGGGCGCACTCTGGTTCGGCACATTTCGAGGAATGTCGAAGTTTATCCCGCAGACTGATCGGGCTCAGTTGCCACCGCAGATTTTCATCAGCGGGTTGCAGGTGGCGGGCGTCCCGTACACGATTTCCGACCTGGGTGAGACTGAAGTCGCGGGGTTGGAGTTTGCGGCGAGTCAGAACCGGATCAAGATCGGTTTCTTCGGCAGTCCGGGCGAGGCGCTTCGTTATCAATACAGGCTGGAAGGCGCAAGCCAGGACTGGAGCGCCCCGTCGGAGCAAGGCGCAGTTGATTTCGCGAGCCTCGCGCCGGGGACGTATCGCTTTCTCGTGCGCGCCATGAGTTCAGACGGCACCATGAGCCAATCGGACGCCACGGTCGCTTTCACCATACTGCCTCCGGTCTGGCGGCGATGGTGGTTTCTAACGCTTCTCGCGACTCTAATTGCGGCGATGATCTTTGCTTTCGAGCGCTACCGCGCAGCGCGAATGAAGGAAGTCAGGTCGGCGCTGACACGGGCCACGTTGCTGACGGTCAGGCTGACCATGCAGCAGGAGGATCTGCGCAGGGCCAATCAGACTCTGGCGCTCGATTACGCGGTGACCAGCATCCTTGCGGATTCTCCGACTCTGAGCTATGCGGCGCCCAGGATACTCCAGGCCATCTGCGAGAGCACCGGATGGGAGATAGGCGAGTTGTGGGAAGCGGATCCTCAAGACGGACTTCTTCGATGCGTGGACGTGTGGCATATGGAGATGCAGAATGCGGCTGAGTTTGAGCGGCACAGTAAAGAGATCACCTTCTCGCCGGGCGTGGGGCTGCCGGGCCGTGTGTTGGTCAGCGGCGAGCCGATCTGGATAACAGACCTTGGCGCCGACCTCAACTTTCCGCGAATGCAAGTGGCGGCGAAGGAAGGGCTCCGCAGCGGCTTCGGCTTTCCTATTCTACTTGGGAACGAAGTCTTGGGCGTCCTGGAATTCTTCAGCCGTGAAACCCGCGAGCACGACCCTGGCTTGCTGGCCGCGGTCTCGACGATCGGAAGTCACATCGGCCAGTTGTTCGAGCGAAAGCGCGGCGAACAGAAACTGCGCGAAAGCGAAAGCCGCTTCAGAACTCTGGCCGAGACGGCCTCTGACGCCATCATCACAATTGATGAGCGCAGCACGATCATCTTTGCAAATCCGGCAGCCGAGAACGTGTTCGGCTATACAGTCTCGGAGATGCTCGGCCAGGACCTGACTATGCTTATGCCCGAATACCTGCGCCACCTTCACCGGGCCGGATTCGGCAATTACTTAAAGACAGGCCAGAGACATCTTTCGTGGGAAGCTATAGAGCTACCCGGTCTGCACAAGAGCGGGCGCGAGATACCGCTTGAAATCTCATTCGGCGAGTTCACCAGGAACGACAGTCATTTCTTCACAGGCGTGGCGCGCGACATAACCGAGCGCAAGCGCGCCGAAGAGGCGTTACTAAAGAGCAAGGAGGAACGGCTCGCCGAACTGGAGCTGGTGAGAAAGCGAATCGCTACCGATCTGCATGACGACATCGGCTCCAGCCTGACGCGGATTTCTCTGTTGAGCGAAGTGGCGAGCCGGCAAGTGAGCCATGCGGAACCGCCGTTTGTGGAAAATCTATTGACGATCGCGGGGCTTTCACGCGAGCTGGTTGACTCCATGAGCGACATCGTATGGGCCATCAACCCTAAGAAAGACCGTCTCAGCGATCTGACGCAGCGCATGCGCCACTTTGCCAGCGACGTTTTGACGGCTAGCCAGATTGAGTTTGTTTTTCGGGCGCCTGATGTGGAGCGGGATGTGCAGGTCGGCGCAAACGTACGGCGTGAAGTCTTTCTGATATTCAAAGAAGGGCTCAACAATCTGGTCCGTCATTCGGGATGCGCGAAAGCCGAGATAGAGTTCCGCATGGCGACAGACGTGATGGTCTTGATATTGAACGACAATGGTCACGGCTTTGACGTGACACGCGAAAGCCATGGCCACGGATTGATGAGCATGCGCGAGCGGACAAAGGGGCTGGGCGGAACCCTGACAATAACCTCAAGGGGCGATCAGGGAACGACCCTCACGCTCACGGTCCCGCTCAACCAGGTCGCGGAAGAAGCAAAAGCCAATACCGAAAAAGCCAAAAGCAGCCATCTTTGATTTCGCTCAGTTCCCGCTACATATTTATGTGGGGAGCGGGCGTGAGATTGGAATTACAAAAGTGAATTATGGCAAGCGACAGATAGCTTGACCCGATTTTTCGTTGTTTATCCGCTTTGCCATCTCCTCGCGTGGTGTCTCTCCTCTTAAAACATCGCTACTTGCATAAGCGGTGACCGCGCGCCTCGCTTGAAGTACTGTCTCTGGCGAGGGGTTATTCCAGGAAGGGGAAGCAATAATGAACAGGCAAATTCGATACGGGAGATACAAACGTGAGTGGAGGCTATTATGAAAAGATTTCTCGTCCCAGCGTTATTACTCTTGTTGCATACCACGCCCCTGGCTCAAGAGAAACAGCAAGGCCCTCAAAGACCTCTTGCCTTCACTCACGTCACAGTCATAGACGGAACGGGCGCGGCGCCTAAGCCTGACATGACAGTTGTGATTACCGGCAACCGCATCACCACGATTGGGGAGACAGGTAAAATCACGTTGCCTAAAGATGCGCAGGCGGTTGACTCGACGGGCAAGTTTCTGATCCCCGGCTTGATCGATATGCACACACACGGCGTTGCGCAAATGAATCTGCCTATCGAGCTGTACATAGCTAACGGAGTTACTACTATTCGAGACACAGGCGGGGATGTGACGCTTCTGCGACTCACCCGGGAACAGATAGGTTCGGGCAAGAGGTTCGGCCCGAGACTCTTCTTTGCCGGCCAGATAATCGACGGCAACCCCCCTGTTTGGCCCGACGGCAGCTTACTTGCGGATTCGCCCGAGCGCGCCGAAAGCGCTGTTAATTTCCTCGTAGACCAGGGAGTGGATTTCATCAAGACCTACAACAATGTTACAGAACCGGTGCTGAAAGTTATTATCAGCACAGCCCATCGCCGTGGCATTCCAGTGATAGGGCATGTGCCTCGTTCTATTACTATGACAAGAGCTGTGGAGCTGGGGATGGACGGACTTGAGCACGTCCGCATTACCGGTCGAGAAATGTTGCTGCCCGAAGAGGCGAATAAAATAGACTTCCTGCCTTACGCTAGACGAGAGATTCTTCTCTGGCAGCGGTTTGACCTTGAGTCTCAACAGATGATAAGGCTTGTCTCTTTGCTTGCGGAGAAGAAGGTGTTCTTGGACCCGACACTGGTAGTGGAGGAGGACACGTTTGTTATTCCCCGTGAAAATAAGATCAAGCACACGAATAATCGCTTCTTGCCGACGGAGTTGTTGGAGGAATGGTTAGCCGCACCCGTACCGGAAGTGTTCAAGTTTCCGCCGGAGCTGCAAGCTGCGGCGCTAAGCGGGTACGATAAGAGGAAGCGCTTTGTGGGGATATGTAATCGCGCCGGAGTGAGAATCATCGCCGGGTCAGACGGTATAGGGCTAGGGAATCTACTGCCGGGGTTTGGATTGCATCGAGAACTTGAGCTTCTGGTAGAGTCTGGTCTTAGTCCGATGCAAGCACTCCAGGCGGCAACGATTAATGCAGCCCAGGCATTAAGGAAAGATAAAGAACTCGGTACTATCGAGACGGGTAAGCTTGCCGATCTAGTGATACTTGAGGCTGACCCGCTCAATGACATTTCAAACATTCGTAGGATAAGTGCCGTTGTGGTGAACGGCCGGCTGCTCGATGGGAAGGCGCTCAATGATTTGCAGGCTCAGGCGGAGGCCGCTGCAAGAAGGAAGTGAGATGACTCTCAACACTCCTATGATGGCTGGTGCACAGACTCGAATTCTGATCAACAGATTGCAGCTACACGGTGCCATGATACTCGACACACCGCAGCGACGCGAATGGCCGATGCTGGTATAGCTATTTGCACTTGCATAAAACACTAAAGATTTATTTCTATGGTTCGCTACTAAGCCTAACATTACCAGAAAGCCGCTTTGAGAGTGAATCAGAGCGACATTCGGGCGTACGAGATGGTCCCTTGCTTGACAAAGACACATGCTTAGCATAGGGTTGTTGAGAACTGAGCATAGCTTACTCCCTTCTTCAGCTTCTCTGGAATAATCCAGTCCATCTGAACTTAACAGCTCACATTCAAAGCAGCTAACATTGTTTACACGAACTGAGACTATCAAACTCAAGGCGAATTCAGCACCGGAGTTTACCCGTCTTAACGAGAGCAATATCATTCCCTTACTCCGCAAACAGAACGGTTTCCGTGATGAGATCACTTTGGTCGCACCGGAACGCTCGGAAGCTCTAGCAATCAGCTTCTGGGATACAAAAGAGAACGCGGAGAATTACAACCGCACGGGCTATCCTGAGGTTTTAAAGACCATGTCGAACGTCATTGATGGAACTCCGAAGGTGGAGAGCTTTGAGCTTGCTAATTCTACGTTCACCAAGACCGCTGCTAAGGGAGTCTAAAGATATTTTAATTCCGAGAGGGCGGGCTATCCGCCTTCTCGCTTTCACCTGCTCTCCGGCAAATAACGGAGATGCGTCCAGGTCTGATGTGGCCCGGACGGTCAGCCGCTTGAAGAGCAGACAATCGTTCACCTGTTATGAAGCCTATTTCGAAATCTTTCGAGATACCGACCGTCTCCGCCCGCAACCGTTCCTGCGAACCGCTCGGCCCGCTTCCAGATTTCACCGAAAGGATAATTACTATGTCAGCAAAATTGTTTGTTGGAAATCTCTCTTACGAAACCACCAGTGATGAACTCAACACGCTTTTCAGCGAGGTAGGCGCAGTGGATTCGTGTAACTTGATAATAGACCGAGAAACGGAACGCTCGAAGGGCTTCGCCTTCATCGAGATGAACTCAAAAGAAGCGGCTGACGCGGCCAAAGAAAAATTCAACGGACAGGAGCTTCACGGTCGCGCACTCAAAGTAGATAATGCTAAACCGAAGACTGACGGCCGCAACAATGGCGGCGGCTACGGTGGTTCCCGGCAGTATTAGTTAATGGATGAGAAGAGAGTTAGCCAGGCTCTCTTCTCACCCTCGCCCGAATCCGTCAGACTATTTGAATCCAAGATCACACTTGCCGAGCGGATCAGCTACGACAGCCGCCTGCCTGTGCTGTTCTCTATTGCACATAATTTATCTTATAAAGGTGCTATAGTCATTCTCATAGGGATAGGATAAGGAGATACATGAATATTCAGGAGCGCACACTAAGCGGTGTCACCGTGCTTGATCTGGATGGCAATTTTGTTTTGGGGGTGGAGAAACCGTTCAAACAGTCGGTTGCTGCCCACATTGATGCCGGAGGCCGTAATCTGATCGTGAACCTGGCGAAAGTAAGTTATATGGACAGCAGCGGACTTGGTGAGCTTGTTTCCTGTTATACGCAGATGAAGCGGGTGAGCGGGCATATGAAGTTGCTCCATACCAATAATCGGGTGCATCAACTGCTGGTAATCACAAAGCTAATAACCGTGTTCGAGACGTTCGACTCCGAGTCAGAGGCAATTTCCAGCTTTGCCCCTGAGACGGAAGTTGCCGTCGTCTGAAACTTATTCCGCCCGGCCGGTATGTTGTGCAACCCTATATTCATCCGCCGCTGATTATCCAATATAGCTCATCGCTGCCACTCTGCTATAAAACCTGATTCATAAGCGTTTGATTGATCTGCCTAGTCGGCCCGACTTCGACCTCGCAGCTATTCTCGCCCTTGTGCAATACAGAACAGAAACATATTCCAGAAAGGTGTATCGTTAAATGGAAAGCGGAGTCGGGATAATGATGCCGCCTTTGTCGAAAACGAAGCTGTTTACCCGCGTCAGGGTCCGTAACGACATTCAGGATTATAAAGTGGAGATTTCAGATACTTATTTATATTACCTCTTCTCGGCTTTGGCTCTGCTCGTTATCGTGGCGTGTGGTTATGGCCTCAGCATCCGGGGAGTAAAGCTGAGGCACAAGAAGATCATTCTGTTCATGCAAGAGCGGTTACAGTTATTGGAGCTACGCACTCAACAGCTTGAGCAGGCGAACCAGGACTTGCACCGTTTGTCTCACCTGGATAGCTTGACCGGCGTTGCTAATCGCCGCCGCTTCGAGGAAGCCCTCGACCAGGAATGGAGGCGGGCGAGCCGGGCAGGCACGCCGCTTTCCCTGATCATGATCGACACAGACTTTTTCAAGCTCTTCAACGACGCTTATGGCCACCAGCGCGGCGACGACTGCTTGACGCTGATAGCAAAGACTCTGCGCAATGCGTTGAATCGCCCTGGCGATATGGTAGCCCGTTATGGCGGCGACGAATTCATGATCCTTATTCCAGGAATTAATGCGGAGGGCGCTGCCGAGATGGCGGAAGCGATGCGGGGTAGAGTCGAGGGGATGGAGATTACGCATAGGGGCTCGCCTGACGACAAGGTTGTTACGATCAGCCTGGGCGTCGTGACAGGCTATCCCACAAGGGGCCTCTCGTCGGGTGAACTCATCGCCGCGGCTGATGAGGCCCTATACCAGGCAAAGGACGAGGGACGTAACCGGTTCATCATCTCAAGAGAGCCGATGGGGAATGATCACACGCCGCCAACCAGCCCGATGTGGCAATTGAGGAATAAGTATGATTAGCAGAGAAGAGATTATGAAATTAGTTGCTGGACGCGAGATAGACCTCCTCAAGGACAGTATCCGGACTGTTATACTACCGTTCCTGGTCAACTCCGTGCGGCCACGAAATCGAGAGCAAGAAGGCGCTCTCTTCTAAGACGCTGACATCGTGCGAGAGGGCCTTCTCAAGTACCAGTAAATGACCCGCTGGGAGTTCAACTGTCTGCCCTTCGAGTTTGATGAGCAGTCGTCCGCTGAGAGCCTGGATAGAAATCCTGGCGTCAGTCTTATGCTCCTGCATCAGCATGCCGGCCTTCATCAACATGAGAACGATTCTGAAATCGGAATGCTTCACCAGAGTCTTTGAGATACGCCCGTCCCTCAGCCAATGCTCTTCCCGGCGTAGTTGCTCGATTTCAGCCGCAAAATCAAACGTGAGCACGGGGGCCGTAAGGCGAGCTGTCATCCCCTCCTGTCCGTTCATGCTCTCTGCGCGTTCATCAGCCTGTTTCTTTGGAGCTGTGGTCATTTGCTTTTCACCTTTCTTCATTGAAGCCAAATATCAGTATTCGAAACTCTGATCTTTAAAACCTGCGCGCTGTCTCGCTGCTACGGCTGTTTGCGGTTATCGCCCGCCCACGGATATGGATAGGTGGGCGAGCGACCCGCGCGGGTGCTTACATGCCCATTCCGTTGCCCATCCCCCTGGACTTACCGTCTTCCTGCATTTCGGAAATAAGCGCTTCGGTCGTGAGCATCAAGCCCGCGATTGAGGCGGCGTTTTGCAGTGCGCAACGCGTGACTTTCGCAGGGTCAATGATGCCTGCGGCAACCAGGTCTTCAAACTCATCAGTCTCGGCGTTGTAGCCGAAGTTGGGGTTCTTTTCGGCGCGAACCTTCTGGACAACCACCGCGCCTTCTTTGCCGGCGTTCTCTACAATCTGACGAAGCGGTTCTTCCAGTGCTCGCTTAACGATAGTGACGCCGACCTGTTCGTCCGGATCTCCGTTCACTTTGCCGTCTTCGTCCGGCTCGAAAATTTTGAATTTGTCGAGCGCCCGGCCTGCGCGAATCAAGGCCACGCCGCCGCCCGGCACTATACCTTCCTCGACCGCCGCGCGGGTCGCGTGCATAGCGTCTTCAACGCGCGCCTTCTTCTCTTTGAGTTCGGTCTCGGTGGCCGCACCGACGCGGATCACGGCGACCCCGCCGACGAGTTTCGCCAGCCGCTCTTGCAGTTTCTCTCGGTCGTAGTCTGATGTGGTGTCTTCAATTTGTGCTTTGATTATTTTCACGCGAGCTTGCAAGTCCTCGGTGTTGCCCGCGCCATCAATGATAATCGTGCTGTCTTTGTCAATCGTTACCTTCCTGGCGCTTCCCAAATCTTCTACATTGACGTTCTCAAGCTTGATCCCGAGGTCTTCGCTGATAACTTTGGCGCCTGTCAAAACAGCGATGTCTTCGAGTTGTGCCCTTCGACGATCTCCGAAGCCGGGAGCCTTGATCGCCGCGACGTTGAGTGTGCCGCGCAGTTTATTCACTACGAGCGTCGCTAACGCTTCGCCTTCGACGTCTTCCGCAATGATCAGCATCGGCTTGCCTATCTTGGCGACTTGCTCAAGCAGAGGTAGCAGGTCTCTCATCGAAGAGATCTTCTTCTCGCTAATGAGAATGACCGGATTTTCGAGAACTGCCTCCATGCTTTCCGGGTCTGTCATGAAGTAAGGAGAAAGGTAGCCGCGATCAACCTGCATCCCTTCGACAAATTCTAAGTCTGTCACCATGGTCTTCGATTCTTCGACCGTGATGACGCCGTCCTTACCGACCTTGCTCATTGCTTCCGCGATCAGCTCGCCAATGGTCGCATCGCCGTTTGCCGAAATAGTTCCGATCTGCGCGATCATGTCGCCTTTGACCGGCTTCGCCATCTTCTTGATCTCTGCGGTCGCCCGTACAACCGCTTTATCAATGCCGCGCTTCAAAGCCATTGGGTTTGCGCCTGCCGCGACGATCCTCACGCCCTCGCGGAAAATCGCTTGTGCGAGAACGGTCGCAGTAGTTGTCCCGTCGCCCGCCACGTCCGAAGTCTGCGAAGCGACTTCCTTCACCATCTGCGCGCCCATATTCTCCATCGGATCTTTGAGTTCAATCTCTTTCGCTACAGTCACACCGTCTTTCGTGATCGTCGCGCCGCCATATTTCTTTTCGATCACGACGTTGCGCCCTTTCGGACCGAGGGTGATTTTCACCGCGTCGGCGAGGTGATTAACACCGCGCAAAATTGCCGCTCTCGACTCCCCGCCCTGAACTATTTGCTTTGCCATAATTTTTATTCCTTACTCCTAATCAAAATTGTTGGTGACGCCCCCAGAAGGGCACTCTGTCGTTCAAGCCTTCTGACTACCTGCCGCTCTTCTTACCACTGCTGCCTGTACTGGTGCTTCCTGTACTGGTGCTTCCTGTACTGGCCGCCGCGCCCGCGCGACTGATGATTCCGAGAATCTCGTCTTCGCGCATAATCAACAGCTCTTCACCGTCAATCTTTATTTCAGAGCCGCCGTACCTGCCGAATAAGACGCGGTCGCCCACCTTAACGTCCAGGGGCTGGCGATCTCCATCTTCCCTATATTTGCCTTCGCCGACGGCGATCACCTCGCCCTCCTGCGGTTTCTCTTTGGCCGAGTCAGGGATGATGATGCCACCGCGAACCTGCTCACCCTCCTCAATGCGCTTCACGATTACACGGTCATGTAGGGGTTTGATATTCGTCGTCATATCTTATTCCGATCTCCTTTGTGGTTTTTCTACCAAGAACTAAAGTCCCGGTACAGGGAAGGCAAACACCCTTCGCTTAGTGGTAGTTGAGCTGTGGGCATCAGGTGGTCTGGGTAATTCCAGAGGATCTGAGAAGGGAGCGAGCTGGGCTCAGTTCTATACAACCTTACGCTATGCAAGACTATATGTCAAGAGTAGAATATATTCTACATATGAAACATACCATGTTATGATAAATAGTGAGTATCAGAAAGGGGGGGCGCACTTTGATTGAGATTCGAGTTGATGAGTTACTGGAAGAGCGCGGGCGGACTTTCTACTGGCTGGCAAAGGAGACGGGCATCAGCCACTCGACGCTGTGGCGGTTGAAGAAAGGCAAATCGGTGGGCATCAATTTTGCCACTCTGGAGCGAATTTGCCAGATGCTTAGTTGTCAACCGGGTGACGTGCTGAGGCTTGCGAGCGAGAAGAAGCCAGGTAAGAGACGTGCGACGAGAAGCAAGCATAAAAGAAGTTAGTATCTCTTCGGCCTCGCTTGATTGGCAGACATTGGGGGTTACCCGGTTTGGCGAGAAGGGGACATAACTCCTGTCCAACTAAGAATTATTTTTATAGTTGTCCAATACTGAACAGCGCCCCTTATTTAATGGGCCTATACTATGATCGGGCTAGTGTCTAGTTAACAATCATTACCTGGCAATCGCTCGAAGGGAAGAGAAGCAGTATGATTCAAAATAATCCTGCGACTGATCTATTCAAAGAACAGATGCGCGACTCTTTGCAGCGCGAGACAAGGAACTCCCGCACTATCAAGATTGCCAAACACGACGATGTCTACACGGTCGGCGAGGCGATCGAGATGGTCTACTTCATCGAAAGCGGCCAGATTAAACTCGCTATGGCCTCTTCTGCGGGTAAAGAGTGCATGCTTGCTATACATGGTTCAGGAGATGTCTTCGGTGAGCTGTGCCTGGCGGGGCTAGCGGGCCGGCTGGAAACAGCCACCGCGATGGAAGACACTTTCTTGAAACAGCTTCCTTGCGCCAGGTTCCTTGAACGTTTAGCCAAGGACTCACTGCTTGAAGGCTTCGTGAAGTACCTGGCTGTGCGCATAGGAGATCAACAGGAAGTCATCGCAAATCTGGTGACAGTAGATAGCGAACAGCGACTTGGACAGACCCTGTTACAAATAGCGAGAAAGCACGGCAAGAAAGACCCGCGCAGCATACGCATAGAGCTGAGAATTTCACACGAAGAGCTATCGAAGATGGTGGGGACAACGCGGCCCCGGATCAGCGTCTTTATGCAGAGATTTCGCAACCTCGGCCTCATTGAGATGAGCGAAGATCACCATCTCATCATCAAGGAACATAAGCTTGTGGCTTACCTTGCATCTATCGTCTAGCCAGTCGGCTATCTGGACATCGGTATTGGTTTTCACGGTTGTCCAAATAAAGGAAATGACGGTGAAAAGTTTTAATCAGGTAGTGCTAAGCGCCATACGAGGTGGTGGGTTCGAGGCTGAGCTAATAAACGAAACAGGATATGCTGAATGGTCACTGAGCAAGCGGTCTGATGACCCCGCAGTACAAGCTGGAGTGATTGTTGTGTGGATCGATGCCGGGAGGTCTCCCGACTTTGCCAAAGCGCTGGAGGAATATCCTGATCTGGAGCTGACACTGGTGAGCAACTATGGAGACTTGCCCTGTACTGCGCTAAGCATATCAGGCTGGCCACCGATCAGAATCGAACTGCAACCGCATAAAAGGTTGCGAGCGGCTGCTTAGACTTTATCTTGAAAACTCTGCAAACGCCTGGCACGAACAGCGCTTTACGAGGCCGATAGAAACAACTATGCAAATGCAGCACAGTTCTCAAGCAAGGTCTTCGATCGACGCAAGCAATTGATTAGAGCGGGTCACAAGGTCATTTTTTTGGAGGCTGCTATGGATATTGAAGAAAAAGCCAAAGAATTAGTTGCGCTTGAGATTGAGAAACGGAAATTGGAGCTGGAATCGGAGATCGAGCGCATAAAGTTAGATATTGTCCTGGAACAAAAGAAGAAAGAGCTTGAGTTATTAATGGTGAAAGGCGAGATCAAGAGATTCCAAAACGCATAAATAATTGTTCTCGGGCTCTCATAGGTTGCTGCTATGGAGGGCGCTATGAGCAAGTATTATCACGAAACACCTCAACAACCGCCGCCCCAGACCTCGGCGGCCCGCCTACAGAATAAACTTCTCAATTGTCTGTTCCAGCACATCGAAGTCAAACGGCTTGGTGAGGTAGGCTTGCGCTCCCGATTCCAGCCCTTTCTGAATGTCAGCTTGATAAGCGTGAGCCGACAGGAAAAAGATGGGCGTGCGAGCATCGAACGTGCGAATCTGGCTGCACAGATCGACGCCGAGGCTGTCGGAATACAAGCCATCAATAAGCAGCAAATCAAAGCCGCCTCTTTCGGTTAAGGGCAGGCTTTCGGCTATGCTCCCCGCAGTGGTCACCTCGTAGCCGCACAGGTCAAGCCAGAAGGCCATCATTTCGCGGGTATCTTCATGGTCATCAGCGCACAAGATATGCTTGCGCCTTTCAACTGTGGAACCAGAAGCATCGCCATTCGACGCGAAAACCGTTTTACTCATATCAGCCCCCTCATCCGAGTTGACTTGAGTATGGGTTACACGAGTGAGTGAGGAAAGTGATTGCCCTTGTACGTGTTTCACTGATGTAGCTTGCTCAAGTGTTTATAGAGACCAGTAGGAGATTGTACGCGCCCAAATCAAAGCAGTCTGTTCAAAATTAGACAGGGTTCAAAATAATTCCGCAGGGTATGGTGAAGTGCCGTCTGGGAATGCTTACGCGGCAGAATTAACCTCTGAGCGCTCGCAGGATTCTAGGCATGCTTAATCCAGCGGACAACGGCGGGCGTCGCCGTTGTCACCTCGGCGACGCCCGCATCCTTAAGTTATGTTAGCACTTTCACTTGCGGTGGCCCTAAACACTCAGGACAATCTATTTTTCGGTATCGTTGATTACTATCTCGACTCGCCGATTTGTCCGCCTACCTTCGGGCGTGTCGTTGGTGGCTATGGGGCTTAGCTTGCCGAAGCCGAGCACAGCAACCATCCTGTCCGCCGGCAGGGCGGCGCCAATCAGATAATCACGCACCGCCCCGGCGCGATCTTCCGACAACTTCAGATTGTATCCCTGCGAGCCAACAGCATCGGTATGACCCTCGATCTCCATGCGGTAAGTGCCGGGATAAGCTAGAAGAATGCCTGCGAGCTTGCTGAGCTTCTCGCGGGCGGCGGGCTTCAGCGTCGCCTGGTTGAAGTCGAATAGTACATCAGACAGGCTAACGATCAAGCCGCGCACCTCTCGCCGGGTCTCCAATATCTCTGAAAGAGAAATGTAGAGACGCTGCTGCGCGTCGCTCTGCTGCTGCTTCATCACCTGAGTATCCAGACGAGCGCGTTCCGCCTCTGCTCGCGCGAAATCTTCATTGGCCTTTGCTCTGTATGTTTCGTTCTGCGCCTGCTCGGCCCGCGCCTGCGCGGCTGCGGTTCTCGATTTGCGCCCGGTTCATCGCGTCGCGATCCGCCGCCGCTTGCTGGTTTGCGCGGTTGGCATCGTTATGCGCTCGGTCGGCTTCACCTTGAGCTTGAATTATCGTGAGCACCGCATCGCGGCGTTCATCTGCAAGCCGGGCCTGGGTGCCGCGCTCGACCGCTTGCGTCCGCGCATTTTCAGCGATGCGCATAACATCGTGGGCCGCGCCGCTGTATTTTTCTTGATCCTTGCGATTCCAAGGCCACGTCTGTTCCAAAGCCGCCAGCTTGACTTCGGCCTCGCGAAACTCAGTCTCCGCATTGCGGCGGGCGCCGGCGCGACGGGCGATCTCTACCGCTTGACGAGCGCCAAGAATGAGCAGCGGGGTATTGTAATCGGCGTTGAGCGGCGGCTCAGATGTCGAAGAGGCCGCGTAAAACGTGCCAGGATCGCCGCTGTACTCGATGCTGCTTGTCTGTATGCCGCCTTTCGTGCCTCCACGCAATGTATTTTCCGCGACAATCACGGGGCTTGGCAGCTTGACCGCCGAGTGTGGCTCCGCCGTGATGATTAAACCGAATGTCTGAAAGTTCGTCGTCACGTCGAGGGCGATTTTGGTCTTAACGGGAAGCTCGGCCAGATTGTCTGCCTGTCCTTCAGGGGCTATCGCCCAGAGTACGAAAGTTGTGTAGTACGGGCCAATGGCTTGCGGGTTCCCGAGGTTGGTCATCTCAAGCTTGATCCGCGTGCGCCCGTTTATGTGCTTGACCTCGGCCTTACCTATGGCTCGCGGGGCGATGGCGGAACCCATCATGTTGATCGCAGTGCTGGCATTATTCTTATACCCGATGGCGAGCGTTTGACGCTTAACCGCCATCCATTGTGAGTTCGCTGTTTCCTGCCCCGCCGCCACGATCTGGGCGAAGCTGGCGCCCGCAATCATCACGGCTATCAGCGCGCTTGCTATAAATACCCTCTTTGAGTTCATATGCGTATCCCTCCTTTTGGGATCTTGTTTCCTCAGAATGCCTACCTTGACTATGAGAGCAATACACTTCGACACTGCCGCCCTCGCGCGCCCATCTGGGCTGAGATATCTGTATAGGAAGTCGCGAGCCGGTGCGGCTCTTGTGAGAAAGGCTTCTCTATCTACCTTGTTAGAATACTCTGCTTCCGCGATCAGCGCTGTTCAATAGGAGACCGTTCCAAAAATGATTCATGGCAATTGCGCTAACCTGGTCCTTGCCCGGTCAACGTACAAGCGACCATCTCCGTTGACGCTTCTCGGTCAACGGAGATGGTCGCTTGTTGGGGAGAGCCTCGTTTCAGTTTTTAGTTGAGCGGCTGCAAGCCGAGGAGCTGCGACAAGACTGCGCTAAGGAGGCTGTACCTGCCGTTAGAATAACGGCCATATTCATAGCGGCTGTCGTAGCCATCTTTATAGCCGCGCTGGAAGCCCTCGCGGAAGTAGTGGTTGTAGTCCTCCTGGCCTATGTAATAACCATTATAGCCGTAGTTGGCATCCTGATAGGCAAACGAGTCTTCGTAGTTGGAACCCCAGCGGTCCTGCCGGTCTGCCCGCCCGGCATTGTAGCCCTCCTGATAGCCGTTATTGAGGGCTTGCCGGAGCAAATTCGCGCCGTATTCGTTGGTTTCGTAATAGTTGCCGCCGCGATTGTAACGATAATTCGGGGCCGTGTAGAAGTAAGGATCGCGACTGAAGTTGTGATTGCGGTTATTGTGGACGCGCAATTGCTGCTGACGCAGGCGCGCTAAGTACTGTTGCTGAAAGCGGTACTGCGCCGTGCGCCTCTGTTGATGTAGCCGCGCGTTTCGCTGTTGTGCGCTGCGCTGCTGCTGATCCAGATGTTGACGGTACTGCGTCAGTCGCTGCTGCTGCTGTTCAATGAGTTGCTGTTGGCGCTGTTGCGGAAGACGCTCGCGCCTCGGTTGTTGTTGCGCACGCTGTTGTTGTCTCTCCTGTTGGCTCTGTTGCGCTCGTTGCTGGTTCTCCTGCTGTCGTTGCTGCTTTTGCTGTTGCTGAACCTGCTGTTGTTGTTGGTCTGTCTGTTGTTGCTGCTTGCGCTGCTTATTTTCCTGTTTTTGCTGCTGTTGGTCTTGTTGCTGTTGGGTTTGCTGCTGCTGTTGGCCTTGCTGCTGTTTTTGTTTCCTCTCTTGTTTTTTCTGCTGTTTCTGTTGCTGTTTTTCGCTCTTCTCTGGTTGTTGCCGGGCGTTGGCGGGTATGTTCATTCCCACCAGCGACACCGCGCTGATTACAACCGCCGCCATCATCAGATTCAAGATTTTATCTTTCATTACATCCCCTTTTATGATCCGGTCGCTCTAACGCGAGATTTATCGAGCCGTGAAGCGCTGCACATCGAACTTCAGCCGATCCATGTTTAGTATATGCTTATTTAATAAAGGGCGCTGTTCATTATTAGACAACTGCCAATTGTCCAAGTGGCCCTCAGATTGACAAACCCAGACGCAAGGCATAAGGTTAAAGAGAACCGAGTCCAGCGCACTCCCTTCTCAGCTTCTCTGGAATCCTCCAGATTACCTGAAGTAATCAGCTCGCCATCAAAGGAGTACTACGATGTTTGCTCGCCAAGTCCGCCTGAAGCTCAAGATCGATTCTGTCGCCAATTTCGCCCGCATTATCGCGTCTGAGGTCATACCTGTGTTGCAGAAGCAAGCCGGATTTACAGATCAGGTTACTCTTGTATCCCCCGGATGCACCGAAGCCGTCTTCATCACCTTTTGGGACAAGCAAGAGAGCGAGGAAGTTTTTAATCGCATGCAGAATCCAGAAGTGGCAAAGAGTTTGTTGGGATTAATCGAGGGATCTCCAAAAGTGGAGGTCTTTGAGGTAATAGATTCCACCTTCTTTTGCATTGCAGATGAAGGTAATGAGGAGCAAAAAGATAAAAGACATGTCAATAGACTTTAATAAGATGATCTGCCCGCTTTGCAATAAAGAGTACCCGGAAGATGACAACTACTGCCGCAATGACGGCTCGCGCCTGGACGCCCCTGACACTGACGCCGCGAAGGGCCAACCCCTTGAGCTGGAATCAAATGAAATCTGATTTCTGAATCAGGTAGCCTTTGGCAATGCTGCTTAGGAGGAGTCGGGTGAACTTACTATGTATCCTCTAGCCTCAAGATAGCTTGCCAGTACTTCCGAGCTGTACTTGTCCAGTTCTTCGTCCACCGAGTTGTCCTGCTCCTTATCCCCGTTGACAACAATCTGGTCTGTAATCACATGAGCCAAAAAGGAGGCTGCCGAACTCTCCAATTGCAGCGACCCGGTCTGCGCGTATACAAAATAGCGCGGATCAGGCCCGTCGCCGACCTGCTTCCAGCTTACAGCAAGGATCGCTTCCCTGACCTTATCTTCCAACCATATGCTCATTCATTTCTTCTTCTACCGGTCAAAGCCCGGTCGTTAAGTTACATTCGAAGCGCTCTGAGCCCCATATATGTGAGCCTGATATTCGTCATCCTATGGGGTCTGCCTTCAACCCCTATTCTGATCAGGTCGCCGCTAATCAATCCTTGATCCTTCAAGGAGATGAGGCATTCAAGTATATTGCCGTCTTCGGCGAGGCGTATCAGGTGATCATTGTGGATCGGCAGAATCCCCTGCTCTAAGAGGGCGTTGATCTCCTTTAAAATGGAGTGAGTCGTTTTTTGATCAAGAGCTTTCATTTAATACTAATGCCTTCTCTCCCATTCTTTCGACACAAGTCGTTCAAGCATTTCGATCTGTCGTCTCCGCTATGTTTACAGTCATGGGTCGAACCTCTAAATTATAGCATCATTCCCCATTCTTCTTTTCGCGCTTTGAGGGCCATGTCTACCTGTTGCTCGGCCTCCTCCTTTGTTTCCTCAATCACTTCAGATATCTCAGAGATCAGCAGCGCTTTCGCTCTATCGAGTGTTCTGTGGTCGCCAAACGACAGTGTCTTCGTTTCGCTCAATTCTGTAAGTGACTCGACAATCTCGGCCAGGTCAAATGCCGAGCCGGAGGCAAACAATTTCAGGTTGTCGCGGGTGCGCTGTCTGCGATCGTCGGACACTTGAGCCGATTGCCTTAACCGATCTAGCAGCTTTGGAATCTCAGACTTCCCGAGCAGTGGCCGGATACCCACAGCCTCGACATTATCTACTGGAACGAACATTTTTCCGCCGCTATCATTAAGAACGATCAACTGGTAGAACATCATCGGCCCGCCATCAACGGTCCGCTTGACTACAGCGCCTATAAGGCATGGACCCTGACACGGGTAAATAACTTTGTTTCCAACTGTCAATATCACTCGAACCTCGTTTCCACATCAGATGCCGGGTTGTCATCTGATAAGTGAAGTTTTATGGGTAAAGCTCTTTTCTCACTCGCGCCTCGATGCTCAGAATTTCCGTCAACGTCAGATCAGGAGCGCTTTTAGGCGGACGCCTGAACTGATGCAGCCACTCCCTCCGCACAGCCGCCATGTGTCCCCAGTGGTAGCTTTCGCTGGGATTGCCGGACGTGTCCGTCCGTATAATTGGCAGCGGAGGAGCGTCAGCGTTGATTTTAAGTTGAATCTTGTTCTTTCTCATAACTCCTTTTTGTCTTTTGCTCATTGCTGTTGATACTTTTAAGTTGCGAGCAACTCTTCGGATTGTATCTTTTTGTTCACAAGGTTTTGATTACCGCCGTCATCATCCAGGCGATCAAGCGATGGCATCGGGGTGGTCGAAGCCAATGACGAGGCAGGAAGGATGTTTTCAAGTTCTTCCCAGCTTATCTTGCGACCGTCGCGGAAGTGAGCATGATTGGTGTCAGTCAACAAGAACAATCCCACATTCTCTGTTTGCAAAGCCGCGAGGCTCTTCCGGCCAAAAGCGCTTGCCACCAAAGCAGGCGAGAAAACGAGCAGCTCAGGATTACGAGTCTTGTAGTGAATTGCGCTCTTCAAGCTAGGCCAAAGCGCAATATGCTCTCGTCGCTTCAGCGTTAAAGTAAAAAGCTCACCGTTGGCTCGCCTCATAATTGACAATTGATCCATAGCTAAACTCTCCTTTTCGCTCTGCCTCCTGGTTCCGTGGCGACCAGGGCGGCCTCCTTATCCCGACTCCGGGTTCTATTTAATGGTACGCCTTTCTGGAATATGTTTCTGTCCTGTATTGCACAAGGGCGAGAATGGATGCGAGGTGGAGGTCGGGCCGTCCAGGCAAATCAATGCTAACGTCGCCCCTCGACTTCTTGTGAGTTGTGAATAACTCAATCCTTTTATTGGAGGTGCCCGCTACTAGCTCACATTCCTTAAGCGCCAAATGTTCCGCCGGAAACGCTCATTCCGAGTTCGCGCGCGATATCATCGATCCGTACGCAGAATTTTTGCAGGATTGTGCAATTATTCGCGAGTATCTTCCTACCGCCCTATATTCCGGAGCCTTTATAATCAAACCAAGACAGTAGGGTACAAAAAGCCTGCTGACGACACTAAAAGCTATTTGGAGAGAGTTGAGGTGGGCCTAACGACGGCGCCTCGGAGGAGAAGCAATGCAGAAGCGCAAACTTGGAAATAGCAACTTGGAAGTATCGGCTATCGGGCTCGGCTGTATGGGGCTGAGCTTCGGCTATGGTCCGGCCACAGACAAGCAAGAGGCAATTTCACTGATCCGGTCGGCCGTCGAACGCGGTGTAACGTTTTTCGATACTGCTGAAATTTATGGGCCGCTGACGAACGAAGAACTCGTGGGCGAAGCCCTCGCCCCATTCCGCGGCCAGGTGGTGATAGCCACCAAATTCGGTTTCAAACCTGCTTCGGAGGATGAAACACACTGGAGTGCTTTAGATAGCCGGCCGGAGCACATCAAGCAGGTCGTCGAGGGCTCGCTCAGGCGGCTCAGGGTCGAGGCCATCGATTTGTACTATCAGCACCGTGTTGACCCGGACGTGCCGATCGAGGACGTGGCGGGAGCGGTGAAGGACCTGATCCGGGAAGGTAAGGTCAAGCACTTCGGCCTTTCCGAAGCGGGAGTGCAAACGATCCGTCGCGCGCACGCCGTTCAGCCCGTGACGGCGCTCCAGAGCGAATACTCACTGTGGTGGAGAAACCCTGAAGAGGAAGTGCTGCCGACGCTCGAAGAACTCGGGATCGGGTTCGTCCCATTCAGCCCTCTTGGCAGAGGCTTCCTCGCGGGAAAGATCGACGAGAACACCACGTTCGACAGCACCGACTTCCGCAACATCGTTCCCCGATTCACGCCCGAGGCCCGGAAAGCGAATCAAGCATTGGTTGATTTGCTTAGCAGGGTCGCAGAGCAAAAGAAGGCGACGCCTGCTCAGATAGCGCTCGCCTGGCTGCTCGCCCAGAAGCCCTGGATCGTGCCGATTCCGGGCACCACGAAGCTGCACCGCCTGTAGGAGAACATCGGAGCGGCTTTCGTGGAGCTTAAGCCCGACGACCTCCGCGAGATCGATGGGGCCGCCTCGAAGATCACCGTGCAGGGGGCGCGGTATCCCGAACACCTGGAGCGAAGGACGGGCCGCTGAGCGGGCCGAATTACAGGCCGAATAAAAGTAATCATTATAGGGCGCCGCAACCTCTTCGGCTCTAACATCGGCGGCATCCCCGAGAACCCAGGAGATGCTCGACTTTTGCGGGGCACATAACATCACTGCCGATGTCGAAGTCATCCCCATCCAGAAGGTCAACGAAGCCTACGAGAGACTGCTCAAGTCGGATGTGAAGTACCGCTTCTCCATCGATATGGCTTCTCTCAAATCCGTGTAACCGGCATGTCAACGCGTGACGGGTAGGGGCGACCCGAACAGCCGCTGGTTCGGGAATACCCCATCTTTGAAGCCGAGAGCTTCAGCCAGTTGCCGTCCATAGTTACGGCCTCAGTGGGCAATAGCGGAATAAGATTTATAACCGCAGGGCATATAGCGGCCCCGGTCACGCGAGTCGTTAGGCTCACTTAAATTGACAAAACACCCAACTCAGCAGTATCAAATATACGAGATGATAATGAATACATTTTGTCCTGAACTAAAAAGTATCCGCAAAGTTATTGACCTTTATTTTCTCTTGCGCCTCGCCGGTCTGGCGTGCGCACTGTTCCTGGCGTCGCCCACAGTTCACGGCCAGGACATCGTCTGGCCACAGTTCCGCGGGCCGGACTCGAATCCCGTGGGAGCGAATGCGCGGCTGGCCGAACGCTGGTCGAAGACCGAGAACGTCGAGTGGTCGCAGGAGATTCCAGGGCGCGGGTGGTCGTCGCCAATTGTGACGGGCGGCAAGGTGTACGTGACCACCGTAACGACGGAGGGCAAGTCGAAGCCGCCGCAGATCGGGACCGAGTACAGCAACGAGTACGTCGCGGAGCTGAGTAAACAGGGGCTTTCGCAGGAGCAGATACTGGAGCGTGTGACGGCGCGGGACATCGAGCTGCCGAATGAAGTAATGCTCCACTACTTTCTCTATTGCCTGAACCTGAAGAGCGGCAAGGTGGAGTGGAAGAAGGAGTTCTACACGGGGCGTCCGCCGGGCGGGCGTCACCGCAAGAACAGCTTTGTATCGGAGAGTCCTGTGACCGACGGGAAGTTCATTTACGTGTATGTGGCGAACCTGGGGTTGTGGGCGTTTGACTTGAAGGGGAAGCCGGCGTGGTCGACGCCGCTGGAAGCGAATCCGATCTACCTCGACTTTGGGACGGGGAGTTCGCCGGCGCTGGCGGGGAACCTGCTGGTGATCGTCAACGACAACGAGAAGCAGCAGTACATCGCCGCGTTCGACAAACAGACAGGCAAGCAGGTCTGGCGCACGAATCGGGACTTGGGCGGCAAGGAGCAGCCAGCGCAGCGATCCGGTTGGGCGACGCCTTTTGTTTGGCGGCACGCGCTGCGCACTGAGATCGTGGCGGTGGGACCGGGGGAGGTTGTGAGTTACGACCTTGCGGGGAAAGAACTGTGGCGGATGTCGGGAATGGCGGCGACGCCGATTCCGACGCCCTTCGCATACAACGGACTCCTGTATATCAACGGCGGGCGGGGACGGCCTTTGTTCGCGCTGCGTCCCGGTGCTGCGGGCGATATCTCGCTCGGAAAAGATGAGCGCTCGAACGAGTATATCGTTTGGTCGGAGGCGCGCGGCGGGACTTATCTGCCGTCGCCCGTAGCTTATGAAGGCGCCGTGTACACGCTGACCGAGACGGGAATCTTGAGCCGCTTTGACGCCGGGACTGGAAAGATGACTTACCGGACGCGGATCGACCCGACGGCAACGGCATTCACGACCTCGCCCTGGGCCTACAACGGCAAGCTGTTCTGCCTGAGCGAGGAGGGCCAGACGTTCGTGATCGCGGCGGGCGAGAAGTTCCAGTTATTGCACGTGAATGAACTGGACGATATGGCGCAGGCGACGCCGGCGCTGGTGGGTGAGCGCTTGTTGATACGGACGGAGCACCGGCTGTACTCGATCCGCCGCCGAAGATGAGCGGGCAACGAGGAATATTCGGAATGGGATATCTCCGATTGACTCGAAAAGAAGCCGCCTAACCACCAGTTGCAGCGGAGACAGCGAAACGAGTTTCACATATTTTCTTTGAGCGCCGCTCGTGCGCCAGTTGATCTTGAGCGTTAGGGATCAATAAGATCATAGCCTTCGAATGTAATAAATATTTCAATTCCTGCATGCAGAATCATTTGGATTTCGTCTACCAGATATGGGCAAGTCTATCTTTGCTTCAACGATTGCATAAGGAGATATTTATTGATTAACAAAAGGGGTCTCTCTTGCGTTTCCTATATCAATAAGAGAGCCATCACCCTTCTAACAGTATAGCGCGCCAAATTGGCGCAAACGTCTAGCAAAGTTAAGGAGGACCAATTCATATGAAGAACCAATCACTTCAAATCGCTCCTGTGTTCATTGCTAAGGCCCGCCGTCGGCGCAGGCTGCTCGCTGTAGCCTTAATAGTTTTGTTTATATACTGGCCACTGTCGCTCACAGCTCAAGCCGCCGCCGGAGACCTGGACCTCAGTTTTGGCAACGGGGGGAGCGTTGTCACTGATTTCTTGGGCAATCGCGACGAACTTCGCGCAATGGCGCTTCAGTCGGATCAAAAGATCGTTTTGACCGGCGTTGTTCAAAGCAGCGACAACCCCTCGGCAACTGATTTCGGTCTGGTGAGATACAACACGAATGGCAGTCTGGATACAACCTTTGGCAACGGCGGCAAAGTGGTCACGGATTTCTTCGGCGCCGGCGATGATGCCAACAGTATAGCAATTCAGCCGGATGGCAAGATCATCGTGGCAGGATCTACTTTTATTCCTCCCGGCTTCACTTTCGCGCTTGCTCGTTACAACACCGATGGGAGCCTGGACACCACGTTCGGCGTGGGTGGCAAGCTGACTACCAGTGTCAGGTTGAGCAGCGGTGCTTCTGCCGTTGTCGTTCAGCCGGATGGAAAAATAATCGCCGCCGGGTCATCCGATAATATAAATGTGACCGCTGACTTTACGATTATTCGTTACACCCCGGATGGAAGCCTGGACTCGACGTTCGGCGTGGGCGGCATAGTACTCACTGACTTTTTCGGCATAAGCGGAAGAGATTTTGTTAACTCTCTGGTTGTTCAGCCCGACGGGAAAATCGTCGCAGCAGGTATTGCCGAGAAGACCGAGGAGTTTTTTAGCTTTGCTTTCGCCCTTGCTCGTTACGATTCGACTGGCAACCTGGACCCTTCTTTTGGGACAGGCGGCAAGGCCAGCGTTGAGTTTATCAGCGATGCTATGGAACAGTGCGAAGCAATAACGCTCCAGCCCGATGGTAAGATCGTTGCCGTAGGACAAACCGCCACCTCAGATCTGTCAGTCGTTGATAACGCCGTGGCGCGTTTCAACGTTGACGGCGCGCTCGACCCGATGTTTGGCACAGGCGGTAAAGTTACGACCGACTTTTTCAACGGGTTTGAAGGGGCTTTTGATGTAACCCTTCAGCCGGACGGGAAAATCATTACGGCGGGAAACTCGGGAGGCGATATAGGAGTCGTGCGCTACAACACAAACGGCGGTCTCGATTTTACATTCGGCGTAAACGGCGAAGCCAGCCCTAACCTGAGCCCGGGTGCAGAAGATGGCAGAGCGGTGGCGCTCCAGTCGGATGGCAAAATCGTTGCCGCAGGCATAGTGAGCACTTCAATTATCCCCGGGCCAGACTTTATTGTTGCGCGGTACGAGGGCGGCGAGTCCGAAGGGTTCGATACCTGCGTGCAAGATGACGGCAACAACAACCTGTTCCGATTCAACTCGGCCACAGGCGATTATCAATTCGTGACCTGCAATGGAAGTCTTGCGATCACCGGAAGGGGCACTGTAACACGAAGGGGGGCCCTTCTTACTCTTCAACATTCTGCCAGTGATCGAAGGATTCTGGTCAAGGTTGACAGGGGGAGTAGCACGGGCACAGCCTCAATTCAAACCCTGTCGCCTCAGATGGCATTTACGATAATTGACAGAAACCTCAGAAATAACAGTTGCTCTTGTCCCTGACCTGCTGCTTCTATTTATAATTAAAGCCGTGCCTAACAAGCAGATTCACCGGGGCCGCGAGAAGCAAATTTCGTATCGTTCCACCAGAGCCGCTCGCGGCCCCGCTTATGCGCAGCGTTGGGCTGCTTCACATTACAAATGAGACGAGTATTTTGCTCCGAAATTACCTTGAACCAGAACCATAGGGGTGATATAGGGTGCGGTTGGATTCAGGCAACGGGCCATCAACGCCTTTTTGATAGGGGAACGACTTATGAGAGTATACGCGCATAAATATAGTAAGCCTCAACAGGAGGCGTTGATTCACCCAAGCCCGCTCATACAACATAAGGTGAGGAATCAAGCTGTGCCGGCGTTGCCGCCGGTCAACGCCGAGGATCGCGAAGCGCGTCCCAGTAACCTTGCGACAACGCGCCTTAGTCATGATTTCAGCCGGATACCGGTGGGCTCCAAATCGTCAGTAAATCTTCAGGCTAAACTCACAGTAAATGCTCCGGGCGATACTTATGAGCAGGAAGCTGACCGCATCGCCGAACGAGTGACAAGCCTGCCTGAACGGCGGCTACAGAGCAGTTGCGCATGTGGCGGCGAATGCTCCAAGTGCGAGAAGGAGCAAGCTGCTCAGGGTCTCTTGCAAACAAAGCGTATTCAGTCAAATGACACAGAGGAGATAGTAGCGCCGCCCATTGTTAATGAAGCACTCGGTTCACACGGTCAGCCACTGGATCGAACCACGCAAGGGTTTATGGAGTCGCGCTTCGGCCATGACTTCAGCCGCGTGCGCGTTCATACGAATCCGCTCGCTGCGCAGTCGGCGGCAGCGTTAAACGCGCATGCCTACACAGTTGAAAACGACATCGTATTTGGCCTTGGGCGCTTTAATGCCAACAGTGGGGAGGGCCGCCGACTACTCGCGCATGAATTGACTCATGTGGTACAGCAATCTGCGGGACACGCTCCGAGGACAGTAGCCCGACAACCAGCGGACGCAGACAGTGGGGACAGTCAGAAGACCCCAACTCCGCCCCCGGCCCTCAAATGCGACATCGGCTGTGCTCAACGCTGGGGAAAAAACACGACCTGCTCCCGGTGGGGCTTTGCATTGCGCAATCAATACGTGGAAAAATTGCCGAAGCCGAGTAAACCCAAAAAAGTTATGGATTTTTTTAACCCCTGTTGTAATAGCTGGCCGTGGTCACTGGAACAGTATGCGCGCAACAAGCTTGGTCTGGACGGCGCAGCCTCCTGCCCAGGTTGGCATGGCAAGGAGACCGCCACCATTAAACTACTCGACTTCAAAGGTAACGAAGTCGGAAAAGAAGTCAATGTTCTTTGCTCGGACACGATGCCTCTTTCGGGCACGGGTGCTCATTATGGAAAGAAGACGCCAAGCCGGACGGCCTGCACAGACGAGAACCTGGAAAACAGATAAACGTGAAGTGATCGAAATGAGTCCGAATGCCATGCAGCAACTCGCTGGCGGCGTCAACAACAGGCTGATAGTGAAAGTCTGTTATTCCGGTACAAAAGAGGACCTCTGTGATCACAGCGGACCCGGTAAAGCTACATTCCCGGAGTACAAGCACTGCCTCACAACGGGATGTACTCCTGAAGAGGGTATCCCTAAACTCCAGGATACGGACTGGCCCCGATAGTGATTCGGCCCATGCAGCACGCCTGATGGGCAATAATCTTGGGATGATCGTAGCGGCAACATCAAACTAAACCGCACCTGCGCTTGCCGAAACTCTCGGACACAAGGATTGGAAGACTACGATGGGCTACACTCATGCTTCGAAGCATGAGCAATCTCCGCGTGGTCCAGGCTCAAGAAGAATCCGATTCTGATTTCTCGTTATCTTCTTCTACGCGCTTTTCGCGCCCTTTGGCCAAGAAAATTCTCCAACTCTTTCCGCGCCCAGCCCTGGCTTTTGGTAAGCTTGTCACGCACGCGCTTCTCGACCCATGCCCATTCTTCATTAGTGGCCAATTCTAAGATCGCATCTCGTGCACTTGGGGCCAGGTTGATGCCGCCCAATTCGACATCAGCTAGTTCAGCCTCAAGCAGACACTGCAACCACGTCCTGCGAGTCTCCTCATCGGCGTTGCTGTTCTTGACGCATTCGATCAGCCCCTGGGCAAGCTCATCAACTAGGACGGCAATGTCGCCCTCTTCGTCTATTGAAAGCATTTCATCATCGTAACGATTAACCGCTTCCTCAAGCAGAGCATGATAGACGGCACCCGCATTCAGCAGGTCGCCACCTTCAGCCAAACCGGCGGCGGCTTCATAAAGAGATCGAATCTCTTTTTCCACGGAGCGTGGGCTGTCGTGTCGCAGCGCCCGCTGCGCCTGCCTGCGGTAGGCCGCTACATCCACAGTCTTACCTGCCCGACCTTGTTGAGTTGCTGCTGCTAACTCCACAATCGCCATCAATTCAGGCTCGCGCTTGATCATCCGGTTTATAATGGCTATGAGTTCCTCTTTGCTGCTCTGAGCAAGCATCTCCTTCAGCGGTGGAACGACGCGGAACACATCGGGTTTGTGGACATATGTGAGCAACAGAGCGACGAGATGTTTGCAAATGCCGCCCCAGTCATAAGGGCAGGTGCAAGAGGTGTCCTCAACGCCTCCCTTGGCGAGTGACACGCTCAAGTGATATGGCTCATACTCAGAGCCTTCACAATAAGCACGCAATTCCATTGCTTGACGGACAGGGTCCATAATGGCCCCGTCCTGATAGTAACTCTCGCCGCGTTCAAAGCTTTTCTCGCTTGTGAGCCTACGAACGGCTGCCTCTGTTAATCGCGGTAATTTCTCCCTAGCCATAGGTTCATATCTCCATTTATTAATCTTAGGTGTCAATTCGCAATGGGATTCTGTCGAGCGGGATAGCTAGATAGGTTATGGCAGCACTGCGCCATTGTTCTGGCATCGGTCCAATTCCGGTGAGGGGATGTGTTTGCCCCGCGTAAGTTTTACGAGCTGGAATGAGTGCCATAATATCATCGTGATGCGGCTGTGAGAGCTTTCGCAAGCTCCTTCTTCGTCGCGCCAGTTGCAAGCACTGCTCGCACCAGCAGATCCAACGACACGGAGGGATCGCCCGCTTCGATCTTAGCCACTCGCGATTGGCTCGATCTCATCCGTATGGCTAGGGCACTCTGTGACAGGCGATGTTTTTCCCGTTGTGTCTTTACGGCATCGGCAAGGGCGAGCTTTATCTCAACCAGCGCCTGCTCTTCCTCGCTGAGTCCGAGAAAGACTTCAGCCGAGCCAACGCGCCATCCCGCTTGTTCTAGTCTCTTGCGCTTCGCTGCTTTCATGATTCATCCCCTTCAAATAATAGCGTCGTAGTCCCTGAGCCGACGCTTGCAAACCTCTATAACGGTCTTCGGTATCTTGTTCGTCGTTTTGCTGAACACTTCAAGAATAATTATCGCATCCGCATCAATGCGGTATATGATCCGCCATGTCTTGCCCTCATCTGTGATACGTAGCTCGTGACAGCGCGGCCCAATAGTAGGCATCGGCCTTGAGTGTGGCATGGCTAAGTTGTCACCGCGCTGTAGCCGCAGCAGCAGATAGCCAGCCTCGATTCGCGCTTCTTTTCTGAAAGGCGGGGTTTTCACCTCGCCGTGTAGCCAAACAAGAGGCTTGTGCTTCGGCGACATCAAAATTATTATATGTCACATCTGACATAGGCACAATGATATTTGGCTTCGATGTATCCTGAGATCACTTTCAAGTGCACTGATATTTCGGCTGAAAAGAAAGCCGAGAACCGGTACGAGGCGAAGATAGGAGGCGATCTCACACTACATGGGGTTACCCGGCACGTAGTAATTCCCGCGCAGGTGAGGTTGGACGGAAATACTCTGCATGCGACTGGTGAATTCTCGATAGACCGAAGCGATTACAAAGTAAAAAAGACGTTTAGAAGCGGAAGGGCAGGATGTGTGTGTAGTTGTTAATGACGAGCGAGTGGTGCTTGGACTCGCCCGTAAAGAGGCTTTGGCCTCCGACCCACAAGCAACTGATTGAAAATGGAAGTCTGCGGCCTCAGCCACTCGCCACAATTGAAGACGTGGAGCAGACCGGCGAGAGCGGTTTGATGGACCTCTCCTTACACCCGCAGTTTGCACAAAACCATTTCATATACCTTGCATACGCATACCGCAGCGATGGGCAGCGTGTTCGCGTAGTCCGCTTTCGCGAAGCGGGAAACTCGCTCGCGGACCGACGAGGGATAATCGAGAACATCCCGGGAGCGGTGAGCGGCGCGCCATGGCTGACGTGCTATGCGCGGTCTCCTGAGGCGACGCATGTGCCTTATCAATACTGAAGATCGTCCCCGGCGCTACGCACCTGTTTGAAGAGCCAGGCTCGCTTGAAGAGGTTGCGCGGCTCGCGGCCGGTTGGTTCCGCGAGCACTTGCAACCTCGATGACGCGCCGAAGCGACGATGAAGCGCAGTCACTTTCAACTCGGACTTGCAGTCCGAATTATCAAATGGAGGTGAAATAGTACGGCTGAAAAGAAAGAGACTCAAGAAACAAAACAACAACAGAATCAACTGCAACAGAAGGCTCAAGGCGAACAGCAATCCTAGATGCTTCAGACATCTGGGCGTGAAGGTACGCGTTAGCGGGCCTTGCTCGCCGCGGAGCCTTTGCGCTATCGCCTTGGGCGGCAAGCCCATTCAGCATGATGACTGTCTACACATCTCGTGCTGATAGCGAAAAGCCGAATGTATCCGCTCTGAATTGGCTCAGACAGAACCGCCCATCCTACATAATCCTTCATTAATAGATTAATGCCACCTGCTTGACAGAGTAGGAAGGCAGTACGATACTCGCTTTCAAAGAGATTGTTTAGATTCGAGCTGCCAATTTGAGGTGAGGGCTTCCTTTCAACCTGCTATGAAAGAATCTTGGGACAGTTACATACAGCGAGCCGAAGAACTTGCGTCGGAAAGGAGCGAAGCTAAGGAGTTGCTCACATTCTACGGGAAGCTGCTGGGCGCTCAAAAGCAGGTGTACGAATATCTTCGAAGTCGCAAAGGGTGGCTCCCGTCGGGCAGGCTTGAGCAAGACCTGGCAGTGGTGCAACCGGCGATGCACAAACTGCTCGATACGGTTCAGCTAAACGGGCCTGCGCCGCTCGCTGACGAAGCGCGCAGGCTTATCGAAGTAAGTGAATCTGAAATAAACGAGTTGCTCCTTGAGTATTGGCGCGCGCCGTCTGATGTCCAATTCTTCGCCAAAGCATTCCTGCAACCATACGCCCGATGGCTTGTCGAGATTGGCGCGAAACCCATTGATAGAAATCTGGAAAGCAGCGAGAACCGATGCCCTTTCTGCATGGGCAAACCTCAACTCTCGCTGCTCAAAACTCAAGAGCCTGATTCAGAAGCTGGAGGCCGCAATCTGTTCTGTTCAACCTGTCTGACGGTGTGGCCTTTCAGGCGAGTCGTCTGCGCCAATTGCGGAGAAGAACGCCCGGCAAAGCTCGCATATTTTCACGCGCCTGAATACGATCACGTTCGCGTTGAAGCCTGTGACACCTGCAAACATTACATCAAGGGTATTGATCTCACGAGGTTCGGACTTGCAGTGCCGCTCGTTGACGAAGTCGCCACAGCCCCGCTTGATTTGTGGGCGCGCGAACGTGGTTATGAAAAGATAGAGCTTAATCTGGTCGGGCTGTGATTGAGCACTCGATCAGGTTGGACCCCTGATGCCATGCAAGATTTGCGTTTATTGATATTGCCCCTTGCAGTAAGATTCTGGTCGTGACTTACTGGATAAGCTGATATGTCGGATCATATCAGCCACCGAAAATTATTTATTTGAGTCAGCTTCCTCTGCCCAAAAAATCCACTCCGCGCCATTGTTATGTTTTTCACGTTGCGGGAGAGCACCGCGTTCTTCAAGTATCTCTCTCGCGCCACGTTGCACGCTGGCGTAAAGGTACTGCGTGATATCCGCAAATGTCGATCCCCGCTTTGCCAGATCGGTTTTATCAAAGGCACCTTCCAGTTGCTTACGTCGCTTCTCAAACAGGTCGGCCACACGCTCAGCCATCTCCTGGCAAATCGCTTCAAACTCGGCGCGCTCCTCAGCTTTCACGACAGGAAAGTTCGGCTCATAATAACGCTCAGTGGGATACCTCCTCTCCCACTCTTCAGATTCACGCAAAAGCTCACTCGCCATCAGTTCATTGATGTGCCTATGAATAGTTGGCTGAGAAAGGTCAAGTTCCTTAGCAATCTGTGCTACCGTTTTGGGCTGCTTGGATACCGAGTTCAAAATATCCTCCTTTGTGCCATTTGGGAGCAACTTGTTCTTAGCAATGCTAGCCCACGGATCACTATACTCACCATAGGCCGACACACAGTCGCAGGCAAATTGCAGCCCCTTATACTTATTTGGATCGCTCATTAAATCCCCTTTACGATTTGAGATTTAGCATGTATGCTAATAGTGTAGCGGCTAAGTCCTTGGGACTTATCGGTTAATACTAACTGATTAGGGCCGCAACCAAAATGCCGGAAGGCATCTACTAAGTGGACGCAACCATTCAGGACGAGGTTGCGAACCAAACGAGGTGATCCCACCCGACCGGATGCTGCGATCCTTCCTGATCGAAAGACAAGTCTAAGAATTATTCCTGTGGCCGCGTAACAAATTTTAGGAGCGTAAAAGGTTATGGGTAAAAGTGCCGAGCAAGTAAACGCATCCACGCAAGGAGAGGAGCAACAAGCAAGCACGCTTAATAAACTCGGAAACGCAAGCGATGGCAAAATCCGTGGTATGCACGCCAAAAAACTTGTCTCTTTGGTAGCGATCCTATTGGTAGGTGTCGCATTTCTATTTATCTCTATTGACAGAGGACGAGCCCAAGATCAATCAGCCGTCCAGCTTCAAGCTAAGAAGCAAAAAATAAAAAGCTTTGACGATCAAATCGGCGTTAACGCGCAGCAGATGATCGATGACGGCAGGCAGATCTTTCGCTTCGATACATTCGGCGACGAAGCGTTCTGGGGCGATATGCTCAAGCTTCATCAGGCAATCGAAGGCGCAAGCTTCGGAGGCGTTGGGCCAGGCCTGACTCCGACCGCCGCGCTCAGTCTAGGCTTAAAAGTAGACCTCGACGCCCTCCCCAAGCAGCTAGAGAAAGAGATCGAAAAGGGCCGCGTTGATCTCAACAGCCCTGCCACCACGCTCGCCCTGCTCAAGGCCGATGCAGTCGTAGGGGTAAAGGGAATCTTTCAAGGTGACAGTTTGAAATCTGTTGGAATCACCTGCGCCCTCTGTCACTCTACGGTTGATAACTCGTTGACTTCGGGCATGGGCCATCGCCTGGACGGCTGGGCCAATCGGGATCTCAATGTCGGCGCGATCGTAGCGCTCGCGCCCGACCTGAGCCCGTTTGCGAATCTTCTTGGCGTGAGCCAGGACACCGTACGACAAGTGCTGCTCAGTTGGGGGCCTGGAAAATTCGACGCGGAGTTGGTGCTTGACGGCAAGGCATTCAATCCCCGGCAGATTTCTAATGGTGTTGTGACTGGAACGAACGTGCCGGGTGCCACGCTGATCCCGCCAGCGTTCGGGCTTGCCGGAGTGAATCTTCACACCTGGACCGGATGGGGCGGGGTCAGTCACTGGAATGCCTTCGTGGCTAATCTTGAGATGCACGGGAAAGGCAGGTTCTTCGATCCTCGCTTGAACAACTCGGCGCAGTTTCCTATTGCCGCATCGCACGGCTTCGCCGATCTGCCGCACATCAGTCCCGACGAGGACCTGATTACAAGCAAGCTTCCAGCGCTACACTTTTATCAGCTTGCGATTCCTGCGCCCACGCCGCCGGATGGGAGCTTTGATAAAGCGGCGGCAGAACGCGGTGACGCACTCTTTGAAGGCAAGGCCAATTGCAATAGCTGTCACGTGGACCCGATCTACACCGAGCCGGGCTGGAACATGCACACGGCAGCAGAGCTTTGCATTGACGATTTTCAGGCCAACCGCGCGCCCGACAGACGATACCGAACTTCACCTTTGAAAGGTCTATGGACGCACCAGAAAGGCGGCTTCTTCCACGACGGTCGCTTTGCAACTTTGCTGGATGTCGTCAACCACTATAACACTTGCTTCAAACTTGGGCTGACTGCTCAAGAGAAGAATGACCTTGTCCAGTATCTGTTGTCGCTTTAGCGCAATTCCAAAGTTCGCCGTAGTCGCACAGGCTTCACCGCAGGCAAGTGCAGTGGAGCCTGTAGAAACGGCGGTTGATAAAAACGAGCGATCTCCTAGCCTTGTCGGAGCGGCCTACGAGAAGGCACAAGAGCAGATTCTGCGCATGGCCGATCTTCTCAGCGCAGGCATCATCAGTCAGTGCCCAAGAAGTTTTGATATCGAGCATTGACATCGAAATTCGCAGGGTGTACCTTAGTTTTTAAGCTAGTTCTTTAGGGATTTGGACGCTTTTCCTATAACGGAGATAATGCTGTGTATCACACAGCCTCAGTCCTAAATCTCAACCTGCCGGGTTTACTGCCTAGATACGAATCGTATTGCCTATCCACCTGTAAGCTGTCAACCGTACCCTCACTCTCGCAGTGGCTCGACTCAACATCCATGAAGTGTTCAATTAACGGAGGGGATTATGGAAGTCTCAAGGAGAACTTTCATCAAAGCCAGCCTTGTCGGAGGCGTCGGGATGTCAGCCTTCGGCTTCAATCTCGCGCCGGTCTACGCGCAAACTCAGGCGTTAAAGATTTCGCGCACATCTGAGACGCGCTCGACCTGCCCCTACTGTTCGGTCAGTTGCGGCGTCATCATTCACACGCTCAGCGACAAGGGCAAGAATTCGACACCGCAGGTCGTACATGTCGAAGGCGATCCGGATCACCCGATCAATCGCGGCACGCTTTGTCCAAAGGGAGCATCGCTCGAACAGGACATTCTCAACGAGCGGCGATTGGTTAAGCCACAGGTGCGGCGACCGGGCTCGGACCACTGGGAAGACATCTCGTGGGATGACGCCATCAACGAGATTGCGCGGTTGATTAAGAAGACGCGAGATGAAACGTTCATCGAACAAGACCCCCAGGGGCGCACAGTCAATCGCTGCGAAGGCATAGCATGGGCGGGGGGTTGCACCGACACAAACGAATTCAATTACCTTGCCGTCAAAGCGATGCGCAGCCTCGGGGCGGTCTACTTTGAAACGCAGGCACGTGTCTGACATGGCCCTACGGTCTCAAGTTTGGGACCAACATTCGGACGCGGAGCGATGACGAACGGTTGGATCGACATCAAGAACACAGACATGATGTTGATCATGGGCGGGAATCCCGCCGAAAATCACCCGTGCGGTTTCAAGTGGCCCATCGAAGCGAAGAAGACGCGCAATGCAAAGATGATTGTCGTTGACCCGCGCTTCACCCGCACCGCTGCGGTCGCCGATATGTTCTTGCAGATTCGCGCGGGCGCTGACATAGCCTTCCTCGGCGGCTTGATAAACTACGCCATCCAGAACAACCGCATCGCCTTGGATTACATCAAGAATTACACCAACTCTGCCTTCATAGTAAAAGAAGGCTTTAAGCTGCCAGAGGATGGCCTGTATTCAGGCTTTGACGCGAACACGCAGATTTACGACAAGTTGACGTGGAATTACCAGGAAGGCGGGAATATGACGCCCCCTGGCGCACAATCGGCTCCAGCAGCCGGTTCTGCGGCTTCGGCTGGCGCAACCGGCGAGCAGCATCAGGCCGGGCAGCAAGTTGCATCGAACTTCGAGCAAAAGAAGGGGCCTTCGCAAGGAGGGGGGCGTCAGCCCGGCGGCGCGTCGAAAGAAACTACTGGCGGCGGGCAAGGTCCACTGGGCGGCGGCCATCAAGCGGCGGGCGGCCCCGGCGCATCAGGGCAGGGAGGTCCGAATCCTCCGCCGATGCTTCCTCCCAATGTCGCTTACGATATGTCTCTGCAACACCCGCGCTCAGTCTTTCAATTGCTCAAGCAACAATACTCGCGCTATACGCCTGAGATGGTCGAGCGCATCACGGGCATACCTAAAGATCAATTCCTAAAGGCCGCAGACCTTTTCACATCCATCCGCAAGGATGGCGATATGAAGAAGGCCGGAACGATCATCTATGCTGTAGGATGGACTCAGCACACCTTCGGCACGCAAATCATCCGCACGGCGGCCATGCTTCAACTGCTGCTCGGAAACGTAGGGCGCGCGGGCGGCGGCGTGAATGCTTTGCGTGGCCACTCCAACATTCAAGGCGCGACCGATATGGGCGGCGTGTTCGACATATTCCCAGGTTATCTGAAGATGCCGAACCCGACCGATACGGACCTCGCTACTTACCTGAAGCGCACCACGCCCACCGCCTCCAAGCCTTCAGAATGGGACTCGTACAACTACTGGTCAAACACGCCAAAGTTCATGGTGTCGTGGCTCAAGGCAATGTTTGGCGACGGGGCGAAGAAAGAAAATGACTTCGCCTTCCACTATCTGCCCAAGATTGATCGCCGCTATTCGTGGGTAGAGATGTGGGACCGAATGTACAAGGGCGAAGTCAAAGGCCACATCGCGTTCGGCATGAACGGCGTGATGATTGGGCCGAACTCGCAGAAGAATATCGAAGCGCTCAAGCGGGCCGATTGGCTCGTCGTGTGCGACATCTACCCGGAGGAGACGAGCGAGTTCTGGCGCTCGCCCGGCATCACGCCCGAAGATATGAAGAACATCAAGACGGTGGTCTATCGTCTGCCGGGCGCTGGGTTCTCCGAAAAAGATGGCACTTTTGTCAACTCGGCTCGCTGGCTACAGTGGAAGTACATCGCGCTGCCGCCACCGGGGCAGGCGAAGATGGACCAGGAGATACTTGCGCGAATCTTCTTGAAGGTGCGCGAGCTTTACAGAGCGGAAGGCGGCAGATTCCCCGATGCGATTCTCAACGCCAGTTGGTCTTACTCGAACCCGCTGAACCCGCCGCTCGCGGAAGTTGCGAAAGAGATCAATGGCCGCGCGCTCGCCGATCTCACCGATGAGAAACAGCCGGGCATAACGATCAAGGCCGGTCAACAACTGCCGGGCTTCGCATGGCTCAAAGACGACGGCACGACGCTGTGCGGCAACTGGCTTTATAGCGGCTCGTGGACAGAAGCGGGCGCTCAGATACAGCGACGAGGAACGGATGACCCATCGGGACTGGGCATCTATCCCAACTGGGCTTGGTCTTGGCCTGCGAATCGCCGTGTGATGTACAACCGCGCGTCGTGCGATCTATCAGGCAAGCCATGGGATGCGGAGCGCAAGCAGGTATGGTGGAGCGAAACGGCCGGGCGCTGGATGGGCAATGATGTGCCTGACTTCAAAGTTGATTCTCCGCCCAGTGACCACATGGGACCATTCATCATGAATCCCGAAGGCGTGGGCCGAGTCTTTGCGCCGCTAGCGGCGTTTGCCGAAGGGCCGTTCCCTGAACACTACGAGCCTATAGAAAGCCCGATTGCGAACCCGCTGCACCCCAATCAGTCAAACAATCCTGTCGTAAAGAAATTTGATACGGAGTTCGACAAGTACGGCACGCCCGACCAGGGCTTCAATGTCGTCTGCACAACCTATCGCCTGACTGAGCACTATCACTACTGGACCAAGAACAACCCTATGATAGTGCAACTCGTTCCGGAGCCATTTGTCGAGATACCCGCCGAGCTTGCCGACGAGATGGGAATTCGCGGCGGCGAGAAGGTTCGTGTGTCGAGCGCGCGCGGTCAGTACGTGGCTAAAGCAATGGTCACCCGGCGCATCAAGCCAATGATGATTGATGGGAAGAAGACCTATCAGATCGGCATCCCCATTCACTGGGGCTATCGCGGCATCGCCGAAGATGAAGGCAAGACGGCGCTTGATCCGACAAACATGCTCTCTCCAACTGTTATGGACCCGAACGCTTACACACCTGAGTACAAAGGCTTCCTCGTGAAAATAGAGAAGGCTTAGAGGGAGGCGCGAGTATGGATATAGAAAGGACACTTGAAATCAAGGAAATATCGGGCCACTCCGGCCCCGTCCCAGGTCGCGGGGCCAGGCGTGAACTCGAAGTAGCCAAGCTCGTCGATGTCACGACCTGCATCGGCTGCAAAGCCTGCGAGGTAGCCTGCGTCGAGTGGAACGATCACCCGTTCCGCGAGACGGTCTTCGACAACACTTATCAGACGATGCCTACAACAGAGTGGAACTACTACAACCTCATCAAATTCACCGAGCACCAGCGCGACGATGGAAGCCTTATGTGGCTTATGCGCAAAGATCAGTGCATGCACTGCGCGGACCCTGGATGCTTGCGCGCGTGCCCGGCTGACGGGGCGATAGTCCAGTACACGAACGGCATCGTTGACTTCCAGCAGGAGAATTGTATTGGCTGCCAGTATTGCGTTTCGGGCTGCCCTTTCGACATCCCGAAGTTTAATCAGGTGACCAAGAAAGTCTACAAATGCACGCTCTGCTCGGACCGCGTCGGCGCGGGGCTTGAGCCTGCGTGCATCAAAGCCTGCCCGACCGGGTGCCTCCACTTCGGCACGAAGCAGGAGATGGTGCAGCTTGCTGATGCTCGCGTCGCACAGCTACGTGACGATTCACTTTTCCCGCTTCCCAATGCTGGCGTTTACGATCCTCAGTCAATCGGAGGCACGCACGTCATCTATGTGCTGCACGATATAACGAAGACTGAGCTGTACGGCGGATTGCCCGCGAACCCGCAAATACCCGTGAGCTACACCTTCTGGAAGTACATCGCCAAACCAATCGGGCTTGCGATGGCGCTGCTCGGCATTCTAGCGGTCTTTTTCCATTACATCTTCACGGGGCCGAAGCTGCCGCAGCCTGAACCGCCCGCGAGGGAGGAGGACCTATGACAACTTCCGTTGAGCAATTCGATGAGAAGGCGCGGCGCGAGTTCGGAAAGCTCGGACGCACAACGGTGCACGAAGGCGAGCTTTTGCGTCACACGGTCTACACGCGCTTTCTGCACTGGATGGTAGCGATCTTCTTCATTCTCTCGCTGCTATCGGGCATGGCTATTTACTCGCCGTGGCTGTTCGGATGGCTCACGCCGCTATTTGGCGGAGGGCCGATGACGCGGCTGCTTCATCCATGGTTTGCGCTGTTTTTCACTATCTTCTTCGTGTTTCAGTTTCTAAATTGGCTCGCACCGATGAGGTGGACTGGCTCGGATCGCAAGTGGCTTGGTCACTTCAAAGCCTATGTGACAAACGCCGAGAAGATCGAGCCGGAATACGTTGGATTCTTTAACGCAGGCCAGAAGCTCTACTTCTGGGCCATCGTCGGGAGCAGCGTGGTCTTCCTGCTCACGGGATTAATAATGTGGTTCCCGGAAGTGTTCGGGCGAATCCTGGTAGCAATCAGCTATGTGTTGCACGACATAGCGGCGCTGGTGATGCTTGCAGGGTTCATCATACACATTTATGAAGGGACCGCAGCGCAACCCGGAACTTTTCAATCAATGACGCGCGGCACGGTCAGAGAAAAATGGGCCTGGACTCATCATCCGGCCTGGTACGCGGATGTGACCGGGCGCGACCCGCGCGAGGATTACCGGCGAGCAGTTGAGCGTCAGTCCGAGCGACGCCGCGCAAGTCAAGCCAGAGACCGCGAAGCAGTTTCTAGCGAACAGGAACCGGAGCGCGGACCAACAGAGCCACCTGCGCAATGATCGATTTAATAAGTGATGGCGTAAGCCTGAGTTAAACGCTGCTTGCCCGTTATGCTCCCCCGCAGGTTACTGCCTTATTCAATCGCTTCGAGAAAGGAGATTCTGCTAATGAGAACATTGTTGCATTTGACCATTGGTCTAATAGTCCTGCTCGCGCTCGCAAGTTTCGCTCAAGCTCAGCAAAGGGAGTCCTCGCAGATTGCGCCAAGCCCGCTCGTTCGGCTCTTACAATCTAAGGGCATCATAACCGAGCAAGAGGCGGCGATGATTAGCCAGGCGTCGTCGCCAGCAGAATCTGAACAGAGGTTAGCACGGCTGCTTTTATCAAAAGGAATCATCAGCCAGCAGGAGTATGATCAGACGATATTGGCTCTGGGAGCCGCTTCCAGGCCGTCCGACTCTCACGCCCCTCGCGTGATTACTGCAGAAGCGCGAATTATGAACCCGCCCGCCGTGACCTCATCGCAACCGCCGGGCGAGCCGGCTGCTAAGGAAGCAGGCGCCGCGCAGCCCCAGGCTCAGACGGAAGGCGCTATGACTACGGTCTCAAAAATCCCCGTGAAGATTTACGGCAGCATTTTGTTCAATGCCAACTACGTAGACCGTGGGGCTAACACCAACGACATTCCGCTGTTTGCGCAGAGGCGGGATGCAAGCAACGACCAGGATCACCAGAACTTTAATATGACCGCACGCCAGACCCGTTTCGGCCTGCGTTACGAGGGCAAGATTTTCGAAGACGCGAAGCTGACCGGAGTGTTTGAGTTTGATCTGCTAGGCGGGAAACCCGCGTTTGCCAACGGCGTGAACTTCGACATTTTCCGTGTGAGGTTGGCTTACGGTCGCATCGACTGGGCGAATGACTCACTGGAAGCGGGACAGGATTGGGCTGTCTTCTCGCCGCTCAATCCCACGACGCTCGCTTCATATGCCATTCCTGGATTTTCGACTTCGGGGAATTTGTGGAACCGAATTCCGCAGATTCGCTACGAGCATCGCGAGGGTAAAAAGTCTAAGTTCATTTTCACAGCAGCCGTGCTTGATCCTAACGCCGGTGACAATGCTGGTAATCCGGCAGCCCGTGTAATCGGTCTAGGGGAGCGCGGAGCCTTGCCCGCCTTTGAAGCGCGCCTGGGCTTCACTACGCCCAGCCACGGGAAGGAATCGTCGGCGGGCGTGAGCGGCCATTACTCACGTTTGCGCGGCCTCATCGGTACTCTAGGGCTCGGTGTTCCCGGCGGGGTGACTGGGGATTTCCGCCTCGCCTCGATTGATTCATATGGCGTGAGCGGAGATGCGAACATCTGGCTCTCTTCGGGCTTCCGCGTGACGGGCGAACTCTTTCACGGGCGCGCGCTGGGAATATTCTCCGGCAATATCGCGCAGAGCGCGCTAGTGATTGGGGGCCGCCCGCGCGGCATTAACTCGACAGGCGGTTGGGCCGAACTGCACGGCGAAGCGCCGGCGGGTTATCAAGGGTCGTTGAAAAACTTCAGCGCGAATTTCGGCTACGGCATCGAAGACAACCGCGATGAAGATTTGGTTGCCGGCATTCGCAAGCGCAACCAAACATATATGATCAACTGGCAATACAAATTCTCGCCCAACTTCACATTTGCCCAGGAGTACCGCCGAGTGCTGACGGACTGGTTCAGACAGCCTTTCGCGGATCAGAGACTGAACTGGGTTAGCTTAGCGTTCTTGTACTCATTCTGAAATGGGGCCAAGGCGGCCCCGCTTCGTTAGATGAAGGCGAGTCGGAGAAAGCCATGAAGATGGTGATGGTTGGAGGTCACACACGAAACATCGGAAAGACCTCCGTCGTCGAAGGCATAATCCGGGCGATGCCTGAAATAAATTGGACTGCGGTGAAGATCACCCAGTTCGGCCACGGAGTCTGCTCGGTCAACGGCGAAGCGTGTGACTGCGTGGTGACCGAACATCAATTCTCGATCAGCGAGGAGCGGAAAAAAGATTCGGGCACAGATACCTCGCGGTTCTTAGCCGCCGGAGCGCGGCGGTCTGTTTGGGTGCGCACCAGACAGGGCGAATTGTTTGCCGCGCTCGCGGCGCTCAGAAAAGAGATTGAGAGTGATGAATTTGTGATTGTCGAGAGCAATAGCCTGCGCAGATTTATGAGGCCGACGCTATATCTACAGGTGCTCGATCTTTTCAATTCTGATTTCAAACCTTCTGCCCGGCAGTTCTTCGATCTCGCCGACGCATACCTGATGGTTGAGCAGCCAAGCTCGCGCGAGCCGTCGAGCCTGGTGACAGGAGCACAAGCTGTTTTGTTAGCTCGCGAGGTAGAGAAAAACAAGCCTTGCTTCACAGTCCGCGCACAGGAGTGCTTCATGAACCGAGCAGTAATAAGATTTATTCAATCGAGCCTGATGCTCCGATCACCTGCCCGTATAGATGATCGTACTCGGAGGATAGACTAGGGTTGCGAACGCCAGCCCGGTATCCGCAATTGGGTCACGGCTACCACTACGATTCAACGTCTTCACCTACATCTATACTTCCGGTGTACCTCGTTGAGACACTTATGAACTGTTTCTGATCACAGAAGTCCACGGCCACTAAATTTGCAAATCATGTGGCCTAGCCGGTTATGCTTTGACGCTAACTGTTTCTCGCAATAGTCGTGCCGGCGTGCGGAATGCTGCACAGTCCGAAACGACGAAATGCACTTAGCGAGGAGGATAAGGATGGGATAGAGCTATATGGCACACTCATTGCGACGAATCATTAGAACCAGTTCTTTTTCCTCAACATGCTCAAGCGGGAAAGATTAGATAATGATAGACGATTTCACGATTTTCACCGGCACGGCCAACCAAGACTTGGCTACTTCGATCACGCTCGAACTCGGCGTGCGGTTGGGAGTCTGCACCGTCGAGCGGTTCCCCGATGGCGAGGTGTCGGTGAGGCTCGACGAGCCTGTGCGGAAAAAAGAGGTCTTTATAGTGCAGCCGACCTCACCGCCGGTCAACGAACACCTGGTGGAATTGCTTGTCTTCGCCGATGCCTGCCGGCGTGCCTCGGCTGCCCGCGTCACAGCCATCATGCCTTACTTCGGCTATGCGCGCGCGGATAAGCGCCACGGTCGGCGCGAACCAATAACTGCTAGCATGGTTGCCGACTTGTTGCAGGCCGTCGGTATAAATCACGTCGTCACTATCGACCTTCACGCGCCGCTCGATAGCCTCACGGCGGTGCCTGTGCTCTGCGATGTGTTGCGCGACCGTCGCGTGGCGGCAGACGAGTTTTTCTACGCCGAGCAGAACGCGCCCGTGCCAACGACTCCGCCGGTTGTGCCGCCCAATGACAATACAAGGAGGACGTCATGAAGATATTGTTGGCTATAGATGATTCACCCTATTCCGAAGCGGCGGTGGAAGCCGTCGCCTCGATGCCCTGGCCGCCTGAGACGACGGTGCGTGTGCTTTCGGCTGTTGAGCCGTTTGTCCCTCCCGCCGCCGAGTTGTGGTACGACGCCGGGGGCAGCCTGGAGCGCGCGAGACAGGAGATTACAAACCAATACGAAGAGTTGACTACGCGTATGGCCGAGCGGCTTCGGGCAAGAGGTTTAAAGGTTGACACAACTGTGCGCGATGGCGACCCTCGCTCGGTCATTGTGGACGAAGCCAAAGAGTGGTCAGCCGACCTGATTGTGGTCGGTTCGCACGGGCGAACAGGTATTGCGCGATTGTTGCTGGGCAGCGTCGCGCAGTCGGTCGTAAGCCACGCGCCCTGTTCGGTCCAGGTCGTGCGCAAGAAGGCCGAAGAGGGTTGAATGAGAGGAGCAACAATTAAGCCTCTTCTGTATTGCGAAATGTCTCTTCTGTTGCGTGCATGAGTTATGCTAGATGAATGTGCTATGTTGCCACCCTGAGCCTTGCCCAAAAAATCGCCTTCGTGACTCCTACAGCCCAAGTAGAAAGATTCTATCAACAATTAACTGACTTTTTGGGCAAGCCAATGTGAAGCACGCGCCCGGATGTGCGATCCACCACGATGCGATCAGGCCGTCTCACGTACTGGTAGAAGTTGAAAGCTATGCTGGTGAGCAGCAGCAGGACGAGGAGCATCCCTTACCCCGTTATTGTGGCCTGTTTCAAACCTGAGATAAAACACGATTATTGCTCTCGGACAAATTCACTTTACGGAATGGTATCGAGTTTCACCCTATGCGACTGCGTCGGCGCACAATTCTTGCACAAACAACGATCAGGTAAAATCCAGCATTAGAAAGCCGCAGTAATAAAGAATGGGTTGTCTGGAAACCCTCCGATGGAACCGGTTTCAGGTGTTCCGGCTACGAACTTTGGAATTCAACCACCTTGCGCCCTGCGAAGATATGCAAGAACTCTTCTACGTTAAAAGCCTCCATTACGCTCGCTCGGCGGACTGCTAACGGAAGATGGCTTTGAAAGCGGCCCAGAGTAAACCAGCTTTCAAATTGAATCCACCTGCGGCGCACCCGCGCGCGAACTTGCTCGGGGCTGAACGAAAGTGGCTCTGCTGGCGGCCTCCCCTCAAGCATAAGGTAAAGCCCATTGTAGTCTTTCAGTTTTACCCTGTAGGAGGATTCTAGTATATCGCCCAGCACCAGTCCGTAAGCATCTCCTGCGCAGTGGAAAATCCATGCCATCTCAGGATACCTCGGCGAAGCCACAGATTGCCCTTCAGTATGGCTATCCGGCTTATCTACAATCATCGCTATCTCATTTGCAGAAGATGTTTGAGGCAGGCCTAATTCTGCCGCAATAGTCTTAGCCAGTTTGTGCGTCAAAGGCCGCCACGGCGTGCGAAACCTGGGCGCATTCGCCCCTGTCTCTTCCTCTACAGGTCGTACTATCAATCTGCGCCCTTTCATCCGTGTGGCGCGCTGCGCCTGGCCGCTAAATAAAAACGTAGATTCTCGGATCGCTCTCCAGTCAACCTCACCTAGCTTGCGGCCAGTCATTTCATCGACAATGTCAACCGAACTACGATTCGCATCCGTTAAGTTGGTGTAGATTGCCCGTTGCTCGTAGAGTTCCTGCCATTTCGGGCCTGGCTTGAGAGAGTTTCCGCGCGCCGGTACGAAATAGCCTTTAGCAATCAGGTGCTCGATAATCTGGACATATAGAGATTTTGCAATAAGTGGAGTGCCTTGAGGCGATGTGAATAATTCATAAGCGTTTTCAGGATCAATCTCTCCAAGCCTCGTCTGCTTTATATAGGAGCAAAGTTGCTGCACCACGATCGAGGGGCGAAAGAAGTAATGATTCGACTCTATCTCGCCTGATTCGGCTGCGCGGACGAAGACTTGGAATATCGCTCGTTCCATAGCTGTGCGGTAAAAGCAGACTACGCAGGCGCGCGAGGTGCGGCGATTACCACGACCTATGCGCTGCAAGAAAGCGCTTGTGTTTTCAGGAGGCCCAATGAGGACAACCAGATCAACATCTCCTATGTCTATTCCAAGCTCTAGTGTAGAAGTGGTAAAGCATATGGCAGCATCAGCCATTGAAAACTCTTTCTCTGCTCGGCGGCGGACACGCGCATCCAGGCTCGCGTGATGCACAAACACGCGGTTGCCGAACACAGAGCCCTGGCGGAATAGATGGGCCAATTCTTCACACTCAGCTCGTCGATTGCAAAAGGCGAGGACCTTCTTGACAGCCCGGCGTTGAAGATCGGCAAATAGCAGCCGGAGCGATTCTGTGCTTTGCATGGCGATCAACTCTGCATCAAGTTCGCGCCGACCGCCTGTTTTAATAACAACCGGGTCTGTAAAATAACGCGCCGCTACGCTTTGAGGATCAACGACCGTAGCTGACAGCGCGCAGAACTGTAACTGATCGCTTCGTATGTCCCCGAGCGAAAGCGCATAGCTTTTTATTCTTCGCAGGCGATTAAGAAGTATACGCAATTGATCGCCGCGCACGGTATTATCATATAGATGAATCTCATCAAGAATGACTGCGCGCACGTCCTTAAGCATTCGAGGCGAATTTGCGAGTAACGAGTCGAGCGATTCAGGAGTGGTCAGCAGCAACTCGGGCGGGCGGTGACGATTGAGCGCAGGCTCATCGCCGGTTTTCACCTGCATGCGCATTGCAATTCGTTCAAGGGGCTGCTCAAAACGACGAGCCAGGTCGCGCGTGAGCGCACGCGTGGGAACTATATAAAGAACGCTCAGGCCCAATCCTCGGCTTCGGACTGCTGACCTCTGACCCCGGACGATATTTTGTTTATAGCATTCGAGTATCGGCGCGAGTGCCGCCTCTGTCTTGCCGCTCGCTGTAGCTGAAATCAGTATGCAATTCTTTCCGGCGAGCAGTGGCTCTACGGCAAGAGTTTGTATTTCAGTAAAGCGGCCAAAGCGGGCCAGGAATGCTTCCCATGTGTGCGGCAGCTTGTCCTTCAGTTCATGCATAAAACTAAAAGTCCGAAGTCCATGGCCCAACTCTAAGGTATAAACGCAGAGTTGTGAATCTAAAACTCCCGGACCTTCGACTTCAGCCGATAAGGCTGCGGCGCATCTCTTCAACTGCTTGCATCGCGCTATAGTCAGGATAAGCGTAGCAGAGGTCATATATCTCTGTGGCGAGGCGAATTGTCTGGCGAAGGTTAATGAGTCTTCTTTCCATGCACTCTCGCACACCTTGAGACACATCAAGGTGCGATACATTTCGATTGTAAGAGTATGCTTGGCGATGCAGCATATGAATTTGCGCCATCAGCTTATCTATTTCATCTGCGGGCAGGTCGCCGGTGAGCGTTAGTATTTGGTCTTCGCTCAACCACCGGCGGTAATCGAACGTACTGGCTGATGGCGTGACCGCAAACATCAAAAGCAACTCGCTTCGCTCAAAGAAACGAAACGGGTGCTCGCGCTGCTGATGAAGCAGGTCGCTCTCCTTCAAGCGGCAGCCGGGACGCGAAGCCATCGCCGTATAGATCATTGCTTTGAAAAAATTATCTGCGCGCTCTTGCCCGCGTTGATTGAGCAGGCTGTAATGTTCTGATTCATCAAGCAGCACGGCCAGGCCTGCATAACCTACCTGATTGGCCAGCCATCCCCACCCATTAAGCAAATAGCAATACTGGTCTGCTGACGTGGTCATTATCGAAAGAGCGCGCACGGGAAACTCTTTGCTTTTGATTGCAAGCGAATCTCGCACCGGCTTGATATAGACTTTCTCGCCGGAGATCCAATCGAGTAACAGGTCGAGAGATTCGCCCGGCGACGAGCGCATTAATGAGTAGTTGTAGAGCACCGTGCCAAAGGTCGTGCCGCGCAGCTTCTCCAGGAGTGAAGCATAAAGCGTGGGCTCGCTCAGAATGCGATCAAACAACGGGACGAGTGTGCCGGTATCCTGCGAGTCAGGATACCGCAATGAACGAATCAACGAGTTGTAAATACGTTGAGGGCGATTTGGCGGGACCTCGCGCACATCAAGGCTGGCGCGGGCAACCAGGAAGTTGCGCTCAAGCGCTTCCTGTGCCGCAAGCTCAAAGAAATGACTCTTGCCTGCACCATACTCACCGATGATCACGCGAACATCTCCACCAACGCGCTCGACTTCGTCGAATGCTCGATGAAGACTTTCGCATTCACTGTCAAGACCCACGTTCAATTCGCGTATACGTTTGCTTGGCACAACTCCGTAGCGCAGCGCCTCGATTGTGCGCCGCGCTTCAAGCTGTCGCGCCTGTTCGGGCGCGAGCGCAACTTCCGCACGCGCCGGCGCTACTGGATGCGGGGCAGATTCAACTGCCGGCGAAAGCGCCTGTTGCAACACTGAGAGCATACTTGTTTGCACAACTGTGCGAATGCCGTTGTCGAAGCGCACGACAACCTCGCGCGCGGCACTGCGCATTTCAAGCACTCGCCCGCGTCCGAAAAGTGGATGGCTAACGATTGCACCAATCATAATCGTATAGAGTCTAATACTCTCCGCTTTCAGACCGGCCCAGTTGCTCGGTCACTTGCTGCACCACGCCCTGAACACTATCTGCTTCGTAAACCCGCTCGCCCTCAACGCGCTGCTCGGTCAAGATGTCCATCAGCGATTTGATGAAATGGCGGCGATGGCTCGTCGAAAGCAACGATGCGCAGGTTTCGGCCAATCTGGCGATGTTTTGCGCCTGAAGCTCGCGGTTAAGTTTTATCTCGTAAGCGATCTCGAAAACCTTCAGCAGCTTCTCGCCTATCAGCCTCAGCAGTTGTTCGCCCGGATAATCCAGGTGGTCCAGGCTGATCTGTACGCTGAAAGGATTCTTGCGCGAGAATTTCACTTTGGAGCTAATTCTCTGGCTGAGGGCCTCATACTGGGGCGCGATGTTGCTGACGAAATAAGGAGGAACCGCATAGACAAACAGCGTCGAAGGGAGACTTTCTCCCGCGCAGCGGTCGATAACCTCACGCAAGTTATCGCATGCGACCTTTTCGGTGCGCGATGAGCCTATGCTGACCATTCGATCACCTTCATCGAATAAAAGAACAAGCCCGGCGTAACCAAGCTCGTGGATCAATTGCGAAAGCGACCGCAGCATTTTGAAAGCGACTGAGCGATCCATCCTTTCGGTAATGCTGAACTCGCGCACATCTCTAAGCGAGACTGCCTCGCCGCGCAGCCATGCGCTAATCAACCGCTTTTTTGCCTCGTTCTCTTCGGCTGCGGCTTCGAGATAGAAATAGACGGCGTGACGGTAAGAGGGGCTTTCGACCTTGAAGCGCAAGATGGTATCCAGCCATAGCTTGGCGCGCAGATCTAGCCCTATGGATGTCACGGGTTGCTCAACTCCGAGTGTGGCCAGAGTATGAAAGAAATGGTTCTCCAGAAAAGCCTCAATGCCTTGAGCATCTTCTACGTTCGGGTCTGCGCTGTGGAAGATCAAGTTGCTTACGACTGCCTGGTATACCTTCAGTTGATTGTCATAAGGACATTCTTTCGGGCTCAATTCGGTGCGGCTGACGACGTATCCGTTTTCCCATGCCTTATCGCGGAGCCGGTACAGAAAATGCGATTTGCCGCTGCCATACTCGCCGACGGCGAGTTTAAAACTCGAGCCCCCGTCCTTCAGATAGCCTCGCAAATATTCGTTTTCGAGCGTTTCAAGCAGCGAATCCAGCCCTACGCTATAAGCTTCGAGACCCCGCGTGGGAGGAATGCCGGATTCGCCCAGCTTGCGCACTATGTGCTGCGCTTGCTGCTGAGTGAGTTTCATCGCTATTTCTCCGGTGTAAAGTAAATGTCTTTAATAAACTGGCCCTCGGTTGCGCCAGTCGCCAAGAACATGGCGCGCGTGGTGTCGCTGCCTACGTCAATGGTGGCGGTGCCCAGGTTAAGCCGATGCCCCTGATGCGTGAGTTTGTGTCGGCGGCGCAGTTCCAGCATGTCATAGGCGAAATGAGTTTTAGGATAATCAACAAAACTGAGCTTCGATGGGGCTTTGCGAAAACCGAGCGGCTGGCGGACCAGGACAAGTTCACGATAGCAATCGACAATGCTCATGCGCGCGCCCATCTGCTTGCCTGAGAGCTTGAGGGTGCGCCCGTAAGCTTCAAAAAGCTCCGCGAGAAGCTCATCGAGGTCAACCTTGCGCTCGCATATCTCGCGCCGCGCCCGCTCATAAGCAGATACCACCTGATCGACATCGAGCTTGATTTTCTTGCTTGTAACGGGCTGGCGTGAAAAGGTGATCTGCACCTGTTTCTTGCGCAAATCAGGTTTGATGACGAAGAGGCCGGCGACTAGCTCTGAAGGAGTGCCTTCAATCTTAATACCTTTTTCCTTGAATATGGCGCGCAAGTCGCGGGCGAATGTAAACTCAAGCTCTGAGAGTTTGCCGTCCGCGAGTGCGCGCAACTCGGCCACCAACGAGTCATAGCCATCTGGGAGAGTTAAAGCTTCGGGCGGTTTTTCAAGCAGCGCACTCGCTTCATAAAGCGCGACGGCATTGCTATGTGGGTCTTTAAGCGCCCTCACTGCTTGCTCAAGCGGCTTGATTAGATCGCGCCTCAGTTTGACCTCGTTGAGAAGTTGGCGGCGCACTTCTCCAACAGATGCGGCTAATTCGGATACATTATCGGTTTTTTGGCTATTCGTTCTGGTCGAAGACGCCAGACCCGTTTTATCGCTCATAAATCGCTTCTCCTGATTCTATTCTTGCGATACAAAAACTCAGCCGGGTAGATCGGTCAGTCTAATACTGAGTGCTCAATACGCGCAAATTAAATTACACTTGGTTTAACCAACGCAAAGGGGCGAGTAGGGCCATTCAGTTTTCACAGAAGCAACAAAGATTCTCATTGTTGCAACAGTACCAGCGGCACTAACCTGTTGATTTGAATTAAGGCTGCATGTTGTTTCAAAGTCGAATACTGTTCTATCTGCGAAAACTGAATGGCCCTGCCTGCACCGAAGTCTGAACAGCTACCGGTAATATCATCGTGATTATGACAGTCTTCGGTGTCTTGTTCGTCGTTTTGCTGAACACCTCGGGAATAACTATTGCGTCCGCATCAATGCGGTAGATGATCCGCCATATCTTGCCCCCATCTGTAATTCGTAGCTCGTGACAGCGAGGCCCAATAGTAGGCATCGGCCTTGAATGCGGCATGCCTAAGTTGTCACCGCGCTGTAGTCGCCGCAACAGATAGCCTGCCTCAATCCGAGCTTCTTTGCTGAAGGGCGGGGTCTTCACCTCACCGTGTAGCCATACAAGAGGCTTGTGCTTCGGCGACATCAAAATCATTATATGTCACATCTGACATATGCACAATGATATTTGACTTCGATAAGGTACTACGACCTTCGCAAAACTACTATAAGTGGCAAACGGGAGCGAGCAATTCGGCTACTTCAGTGTCGTGCTCAAGCTCGACACCTACTCACATGTGCCGCCATCCATGCAGAAGGCGGCGACCGACAAGCTTGCGGTAATGCTCTTCGGGAGAGCTAGCGCAAAGGAAACAATCACAAGAAGGAATAGCATGAAGACACCAGAACGGGCGGGCGAACTGGTCATCATAATTGAGTATAATAGAGGCGAGCCGTTTGCCATAGTCAGAGCGCTCGCCTCCGTCTGCCTTTAGACGGAGGTCGCAGAGACAATCTCCCACATACTATCCTGGTCGGGTTAGCGTAGCACCAGTACATGAGATAAAGCGATTTCTATTCACTTTTGCTAACCAATAGAAGTCACATCTATGAGTGGAACTTTGACGTTTCGTAAGGAACGACTTTGAAAAAACTAATGCTAAAGAGGTCAGTTTTGATATCTTCGATGAGACTTGCGGGTCTACGCCACTTTAAGAGGTAACAACCGTTTACACCCTCATTCTTCTAAGCAGCTAACTCCTAGTCATTCTTGTATATAAATCCTTAACCGAATATATAATTCAATTATACACAAGAAAAGTTTTGAGCTGCTGCAGTTGTTGTCGGTAATTCAATTACTTACAGGGTTATTCATCTCATCATTCAAGGTATTTAATACCATGCAAAGTCGTATCTCAGGATTAAATGATGCTCCGATTGATAATGATAACTAGGAATTATCAACGGCCCACTGGTTTCAGGAGTTCGGAATCTGGCAATGGCGGAATCATCAGCATATCTGTTCGTTGAACTGTCCGTTATTATATATTTGTTCGGGTTTGGTTGGGAGTGCTGGACGCTAAGGGAGTTCTGTTCCCGATTGTTTTGGTTCCCGGCGGTCTTTTTGGCGGGCTTCTGGTTCATAATTGATCAGGTCGCTGTCCGACTCGGTTTGTGGACTTTCCCTGAAGGCGGATCATTGCCAATACGTCTGTTCTCGTTGCCGGTTGAAGAGTATGTGCTGTTCTTCCTCCACACACTAATCTGTTTCATACTTCTGAAGTTCTACTCAAGGCCAGATGATAAATGACCCCGTATACCGCATACAATCTTGCCCTCGCCGCATTTATTTTACCCATGTCATACTGGTTAGTAGGTCGCCGGAATCGGCGACATAATCTCCGGCTCTCTGCGCGTATCGCTTCCCTTGTGACTATGGTAGGCTATCCGTGGGACTTTTTCGCAATCCATGTTGGAGTTTGGAGATATCCCAATGATCCAGGCTTGAGAATCCATGATGTTCCCCTCAACGACTTAGTTTTCATCTGGCTCTGCACCCTTTTAGCTTGCAGTTTTCTTATCGCTACCGATAGAAGGAAGTCCCGTAGCCAAGGACATTCCGAAGGCGAAGACACAGGCGATAAGGATGCTAGAAACCAAGGAACCGGATCTTCGTGAATATAGTCGCCAATCATCTATCTGTTCTGTGCCCCCGGGGACCTGAATATCCTTACCCAAGTCACCATCAACCACGACTGCTACGGGCCCATTGACTCCGACGAAGGGCATCTTGCCATTTAGTCCGCTGCCATCCAGTACTAAGCGATCTGCATTCGCGCGCGCCGCGTCCTCGTCGAGCGAACTCCAGATTCTAGAAGCACCTGTTCCGAGTTGAATTCGATATTCCGACGATACCGGTTCAGCGATGAGTACGATACCTCTTTTGGACACGGGTTCGCCTTTTCCAGTAATCTCTGTCTTCAGCTCAGATATGGAAACGGGTCTTTCGAGGTCAATGGCTAGGCCCCAGCCGGAAACTCCAGAAATTGTCAATCCAAGGCACAGCCCGGGTACGAGGATGTAAGCTGAGAGTTTTGCTCTTTCAACGTCGCTTCGTCCTTTTATGAAGTCCCATATGGTATTAATGTCGAACATTCTTTCGGCCTCCAAAGATCAAGATTTGACAAGCAAAAGCCGTAATGAAGAAAAGGAGGACTCCACCAGGTACAGTGTTTATCTGCTGTGTTGTGGGAACCCTCGGTAGACCTAGTGTAGAAACGAAATACAAAAACCAGACAACAATGCCGAGTACAAAGATCCATATGAGACTATTTTCGGGCAGGCGTGACACAATCCCTCGGGTTCCTATCTGAACGCCTGCAATCAGGGCGAATGCCCCCAGCAGTAGGTTTGCGAGCAGGTATGCGTTACTGAAAGCGGCCAGTGCTCTGAATAAAAAAAAAGTTGTGAGGAGCGCGGTCACCATTAACCAATGAAACCTCTTCACCTCCGACTCCACGCGCGCCTTCTTCCGTTCGAGCATTAGCCCAAGATGTACGCTTGCCAACAGAGCACTATTGAATGATGAAAGAAAGCTTGCCACCAACCCTAGTGCAGATGCGACGAACAGAATATTACTTGTAAGCAAGCTAGAAAACATTAGACCGATATTAACTTCGCCGTCGGGAATGGGATTAGTGGCAAAAGCAACAGGCAAGAGCATTAAATAAGGCATCATTCCCACACTCACAAAGGTTAGAAAGCGATGACGAGATTTGCCCGTCTTTCTACTTACCAAAAAAACACGTTTCCAAGCATCAGGGCTTGCTGCTAGTAATCCGAGTCCCATAACCGTGCCAATAGTAAAATGACAGAAGTAAAGAAGTACTCTAGAGCCGATCAGGGGCATTTCCCAGTAGCCGGGCCTCGGAAAGAGTCTGGATGTCCATCCAACCGAGAGATTGTGACTAAGTAAAAAAGCACCGAAAATAACAGCCATGATGGTAACTAAGACAAACTGAAGAACATCCGTACGGAAGACAGCCATGTAACCACCAAGCAACACATAGAAATATCCAATAATTCCTAACCCGATTGCCAAGAGCGTCGCTTGGTCTGACCTGATGCCGAATGAAACTCTGGCAATCTCTCGAAGGATTAGAAGCTCAGACGTGGCGTAGGCGCACTGAACGCCTGAAATGGCCAGGGCATACACAGTGACATTTCCTTTATTTCCCTCCAGAATTCCGAATAGGAAGTCCTCAAACCGTTTTGGTCCGTGTGTATCGATCCAATACCTAATGAGGAGCAGACCAAGGCCTGTTCCAAATGCAAGACCAAGTAATGCTGGAAGGCCAAGCAACAAGGATATACCAAAATATGCTCCAAACAGGGCGGTGAGCGAAAAGACGGTGCTCGCTTGGCCAGCTTCTGGTAGAGGGAAACCTTTGTCAACATCCAGTGGACGCTTCTTTGGCAGAGGCTGTGCCCGTAGGGAGAAGTGAACAAGAAGTAAAGACGCGATCAAGAGGATCGCAACGAGCAGACCAGGCACTTCTTAGCGACCTCCAGATGTAAGCTTCGAGCCGTTACCATAAATTGGAATCATGAGTTCTTTGCTGACACGAATCGGCCCTTCCCTAAACGCGTAAATCATAAACTGCACCTCCAGTTTACCGACTACACAGATTCGAAGACCGTTGATAATTCCTAGTTATCCAAAGATACGAACCTGTAAGAGTCAATTTCTCTTAACGCGCGGGTATTATGTCGCGAAATTGGAGTTTGCGCAACTAGGGTCAAGAATTTTCTTCGCATGCTTATCAGAACGACTACTGATTAAAGAGGAAGGGGTCAATTTGGTTAACAAAAGTTTTATCATCGATGGACTGCAGCCTGTTTCCGCTCTTTATCAAAAAACTGTCTAAGGAGGACTATAAACACAAGTGGTTTGCCTTGATCGCTGACTGGAGATTTAATCCACAAGCGTCTGTTATTGGTCCTAATTGCCACTAATTTTAATCGCATAGATTGAATTAACCCCGCTTCTCGTTCCGATTTACTTGAATCCTCATTCTCTCGCTATTACACTCTACTCTCATTTGCTTGGCTTCTCTTCATATCAGTGGTTTAGTTTCGACCCTCTCGTGAGTTCAAAGGGGCTTTTCTTATTTTGAAGAGAGATACTAGCTAGAGTCTGTTCCTAATGTTAGGGAGCCAGTTTGTGCTATGCAACTGAATCAAGCAAGCGATCAGTTCCTAAAGGGCTACTTTTCAACTCACGAACGAAGCAAAAAGACTAAAGGTGCGTACTGTTCTGACCTTGCGCAGTTCTTAGCATTTGCAGGCGAAGATATAGGCCTCGTTTCACTGAACAGCGCTTTCATCGAACACTGGGCTGCTCATCTACGCCAAAAAGGGTATTCTCCAACATCAATCCGAAGGAAAATGGTCGTCCTCAGAGTGTTCTGTTCCTACTGGGTGAGAAAGGGGGCATTGCCGGAATCACCTTTCTGGCGGGTGAAGTTGAGTTTTGGGCGTATTGAGCAACTTCCCCGCGCACTTACTGAAGGTGAGGTGCGATCTCTTCTTGCTCAAGCACTACGCAACTATTTAGACATTAAAGCTGGCCGGAACGATGTACGAATAACATCAATCCAGGTTGATCAAGCCTCATCCCGCGCATATCGAGAGCTTCGTAACCTTGCACTGGTGGATATACTCTTCGCAACTGGGATGCGGGTTGGAGAAGTATCATCTCTTGATGTCCAAGATTTTCTTGTAGAGGAAGCGATTTTCAGGGTACGGGGCAAAGGAGGTAGGGATAGACTAGCCTTCGTGGTTGACGAAGAAACAGTACAATTTCAGAGAGTGCACCTCGAAGCTCGGAGGCGAATTGAAACAAAAAGCCCTGCCCTTTTCCTAAACGCTTCCAGTAAGCGGCTTTCGACCCAAGGGATTGCTAACGTCATTACTCAGTTGCGCCGAGAAGCTGGGATAAACCGGCACGTGACTCCACATATGCTACGGCACACAGTGGCGACGCTTCTACTCCGCAACGGTATGGATATTCGGGTGGTACAGGAGTTTCTCGGGCATGCGTCTATTGCAACCACCCAACGTTATACCCACATTACTAAGGAGCACCTGATCGGCGGGCTACGGAAGTACCATCCTTCATTGGGGTTTCGGACTTAAGCCTGATTACAAAAATGTAACCATCCCCTAAAATAGAACCATGCAAAAGTAGAGGTTTCCGGGCAGAATACAACGACAAAGGAGACCTCTCGATGGGCAAAAGCAGATTCAGCGAAACACAGATTATTACGATTCTTAAAGAAGTTGAAAAAGGTCGAACCGTTAAAGATCTGTGCCGCGAATACTGCGTCAGCGATGCGACTTACTACCAGTGGAAATCCAAGTACGGTGGCATGGAAGCGTCCGACATTCGCAAGCTTCGTGAGTTGGAAGACGAAAACCGGCGTTTAAAACAGATGTATGCCGACCTCTGTTTGGAGAATCGCGCTTTGAAAGATGTGATTGCAAAAAAGCTCTAAGGCCGCAAGCCAAACGCGAGGTGGTTCAGGTGTTGCGCCAAGAACACCACTTGAGTGAGCGCCGCGTGTGGGATTGTCGCGCACCGTCTATCGCTATCAACCGGAGACGAAACGCGATCAGGTGATTGTCGAGGCACTTATCAACCTGGCTAATGAAAAACCGGAACTCGGCTTTGCCAAACTCTTTCAGATGCTGCTGCGGCAAGGGCATCCGTGGAATCACAAACGTGTGCATCGCATCTATTGTGCATTGAAATTGAATAAACGGCGGAAGGGAAAGCGTCGGCTACCAACGAGAAATCGGGTGCCGCTGCGGGTCAGTGAAATCGCCAATCAATGTTGGTCAGCGGATTTCATGAGCGATACCTTATGGTGTGGACGGCGGTTTCGCACTTGTAGCTCCTGGCTCGCGGCGGTTGAGGGTGGCGAAATGAAGACGACATTAACAAGTGTCGTATGATACAATCGCTGCCGCTCGCAGCCCCGCTGATACGCATCGTCGGGCCTGAAACCGAAGCGGCGCTCGGCATCAAAGTGGAAGAGAACCAGATCACCGTTAACACACTGCGCGCGTTGACGACACCGGCTATCAGAAAACAATCTCAGACAGTGAAGACCCATTCACCGTCGAAGGAGACATTGGCTGAGGAGTAACTGGCGATGATAAATAACAGATCGCCGCTTAATAGCGGGTGGTTGGCTAAAAAAGCCAGCGAAGTTCCAGACATGGGGCAGACCATTTCTTCCCCGAATTACCAGATTCCCGGTTGGATTGATGCGGTCGTCCCCGGAACGGTGTTGACTACTCTGTTGCAGAACGGTTTCCCGGGTTACTTCGGCCCCGGCTTTGACCCTTACTTCGGGCAGAACAGTCAATCAATCCCTGATATTTCAAAGCAAGGCTACGCAGACTTTTATACCTACTGGTTTTACACCACGTTCGAAACTCCAACGGTCGCTGACGGGGGACGCGTGTGGCTGTACCTGAGAGGCATCAACTACACAGCCGACGTTTATCTCAACGGCGTGCAGCTCAGCGGCGCGGAAAATATTTTTCTTGACGACCCACAATTGGGCGAAACAGAGCTGCGGGGAATGTTCCTGCGAAACGCTTTTGATATCACCGAGCTGGTTAATAAGAATGATGGTGCAGCGAGCGTAGAGACACAGAACGCGCCGAACGCTTTAGCTATTCTCGTCAATCCCCCAGACCCTCCGGGGACGCCCGACCATAACGGCGGAGACTCAGGCTACCCTAATATCGGAGAAAACGTCACGATGAGATATACGGTCGGATGGGACTGGGTGATGCCTATACCTGATCGCAACGCTGGAATCTGGGATGAGGTGATGGTCTGCACCACTGGCCCAGTGGTTGTGCTCAACCCGCACGTGGTGACAACTGTCCTAGACGCACAGGGTAATCTGCAATCGGAAGCGCAACTGACGATCTCCGCTGACGTTTACAACGCCTCGGAAGCGACACAGACAGGCACGCTGACGTACAGCTTAGAAAGCTCTACCGGCTCTCAACAAGTAACGCTCCAGCCCAAACAGAGATTGACACTGACCTTCCCCGTGTTAACGGTTGAGAATCCCCGTCTCTGGTGGCCGAACGGCTACGGCGCGCAGGAGCTCTACACGCTCGATCTTTCTTTTGAGATAGATGGGACTGTCTCAGACACGGAGAGCTTGCGTGTCGGTATTCGTCAAATCAGCGTCTCGACAATATCCGTCAACGGTAGTCAGACACGGGTATTCTCAGTCAACGGCCAGAAAATCTTTATCAAGGGCGGCAACTGGATTGGCACGGACGCGATGCTCCGTCTCTCGACTAAAAGGTATCAAGACGAAGTGCGTCTGCACGCAGAAATGAATTTGAACTTTATACGCGTCTGGGGCGGAGGGATTGCGGAAAGGCCGGAGTTCTACGACGCGTGTGATGAGTATGGAATCCTTGTGATGCAGGATTTCTGGATATCCGGGGAATATCCTGACCCTTCCTCAAAAGATTATACGCAAATCTTTCTCAACTGCGCGAAGGACACCATCCGTATGTTGAGAAACCGTCCCAGCCTCTGTTTCTGGAGTGGCGGCAACGAGCAGACACCGCCGCCTGACATTAACGCAGCACTGCAATGTTACATCGAAGGCGATTCCGATCAGGGAGCTGCGCCTGATGATGGCGAAAGTGAAGCAGCCGGATGCAGCGGGCAGGAGCTGCTTGATGGGACGCGTATTTATATCCCGCGCTCGACCGCTATATCGAGTGATAGCACGGGCCAATACTCGGATGGCCCTTATGGGATACTGACCCCCGAAGACTTCTTCACCTTACAGTCTTGTCCGATTAATCCGGAGGTCGGGTCTGTCGGGACGCCTACGGTCGAGAGCATAAAACGAATGATGTGCTCGGATGACTATAATGACTTCCCTCAAAATCAACCGTTGAACGATACATGGAAGCTACATACCTATATCTCGTATTCCAACCCGGACCAGAGACAGGATGTCCCGTGCTCCGGCGTGCAGCCGACGCTCATTAAGACAGACCAGATCGCCGCCTACGGTTCACCCTCCACCGTGGACGACTTTTGCTTGCGCGCGCAGTTAAACAATTATATGCAATACAGAGCGTTGTATGAGGGATTTATCTCTCACATGTGGGAATGGTACGCGGGCGTCTTCGTGTGGAAATCACAGAATCCGTGGACGGGTCTGCGCGGACAATTATATGACTGGTATCTGGACCAGACCGGCGGCTTCTACGGAACAAAGAGCGCCTGCGAGATGATTCATGTCCAACTGAACCTTGACACGTCGAAGATCTGCGTCGTCAACCATTCTGCTGAACCGCTCGCCAACGTCACCGCGCAAGTTACACTTTACGACCTGAAGGGAGCCGCTTTCCACACCCAATCTGAAGTTTTTCAGCAGGTCGCCGCGTCATCCGTTAACGCAGGCAACGCTGTTAACTGGCCGAAGAATCTTCCGTCCGTCTATTTTGTCAAGTTCCAGTTGAGCGATGACAACAATAGCCTGCTCTCAGAAAATTTCTACTGGCAGTCGTCCCACACCCCACCCGATTACAGTGCGCTGCAAACGCTCCCCAAAATCCTGCTTGTGGCTACGGTCCAAATCACCCAGGACGGTAACGAGTACGTCTTGAAGGCTTCATTGCAGAACCCTGCCTCAAGCGGCGGCGTCGCGTTTTTCATCAAGCTCCAGCTCCAGCATCCAGCCGTGCCGTCCGGGGCGGATAATCGAATCCTCCCGGCCTTCTATGAAGACAACTATTTCTCGCTTCTGCCGGGCGAACAGAAGTCCGTGACCATTCGTTGTGCTCAGATGGATGCTGGCTCAAGCGAGCCTGAGTTGTGGGTTGCGGGCTGGAACATTACTCCCATGCAAGTAACCAATGAAATTCAAGAATAACGGTCCGGCCTCTTGATGCCACCCCAAACAAGAAACTGAAATGATCCTTCTTCCAATAGGACCTCATTCTTTTCGATCCGACTGCGACATCACAGGTTCGTCGCGCTTCGGCAATCCAAATCCCGTGTGCAGATCCTGAACGCACTCTAAGTGCATATTATGCTCAGTAATTGGACTCACACATTCAAATGCCTCAGCTACAAAACTCATGAGTTCCTGAACAGACTGCCGGGAAGTTATGGGGGGCATGACCGCCTTACTGCCCGGCGATTCATCGCATATCGAGCGGGCTACGAACGCCTCTGCCACCGCGATTGAGAACGTGAGTGTAGATCATCGTCATCCTGACATCCCGGTGTCCCAGTAAGTCTCGGACCCGCGTACCAAAACGGACAAAGATGTGACTGAATGGGCACGTGAATTCTCGGACTTCTGTGACCAAGCCCGAATTGACCTTGGCTTAGATGTCACACAGGCGACTTCGCTGAAGATGGGATGACTTTGCCGTAGGCGCTCTAAAAAGCCTCTTTCAGCCAGCGGCCCAACAACTCGTTGGACCGGAGCGGCGGAAGCATGTTTTGTAACTTGGCTGGTCCGGCGAAGGTTGCGTTGATACGTGCCGCCCGGTCAACTCTGACGTTAGACGCACAGATGCCGCCTAACAACACGTTCCAGCGGAGGCCACCTATCGAGTTGATGTTTCGCGTTTTATGCAGCCGAGCCCTGCTGAATCGGGGGTTATCTGTGGGCGTCTGGCCGCTTGAATAGGTATGTTATTAGACATAGAATCAGCCATCATTTAGTCGGTCTATTTCAGTCTTAGATGCTCGTCGTGAATGTAAGCCGAGTGAAATATAATCAACTTATTGTAAGCTTTCTTGCCCGATTTCCGTCTATATGGTTGTGTAGTGTAAATAACGGTAGATAGAATGGAGATACAACATTGGGATCGATTGGCTATGCTGAAATTATTACAATACTCATTGGTGTACCAACTTTTGCTTTTTGGGTCTGGATGCTGGTTGACTGCGCTACTAATGAGCCGAGCGGTACAGAGAAAATAGTATGGGTGCTGATCCTCCTGTTAGGGGGATGCGTAGGGGCTCCAATCTATTTCTTTGTGAGGCGACCAAGACGAATTCGGGAAGTTGGAAGATAGTTATACCTTCATTTATGGGATCGTGCGATAGTGTTATAAATTACCCCTGAAGGAGACCGTTATGAGCATCATCAAAGAACATAAAAAGACTTTTCACATCTCGTTGCTCCAGTCTGATTGGTTCCCCTTTCACTCTTATTCGCTTACTTATGCTTCGTTGCAATTTGGGAAAGTACACGCTCTCGGCAGTATAATTATGTATATAAAGTCACGGCCTGTAGGTACTACAGCCTTATAGATGGCGTTAGACACTGTAATGATGAACTTGTAGTCAACATCCAAAGTCATCGAAATCCTTTCGTTATCTCTTCCCCAGATAAACCAGAAGTAGTCTACAACTATTCACATAACGCATCCGCATCTCGCGCACATCATATGTCAGTAAATGAATTGCCATATGAATTCGCAATAAACGGTATAGGCTTTGTCATGACTAATACAGAGTTGAGAGGCGGTGATGAAATATGGCCTCTGCATTCAAGAGAGCCAGTAGAAGTCAATATTGATAAATTTACAGACAGAATGCAAACGTTCGCTAAATCAGGCCCAAAAAGCCGTTGAACCGGATGCCGCAAAGCAAGTTGGAGTTGCGCGTTTTTTGTAATTGCAAGCAGCCGCGCCCCTGCTCTTGAACCTACGTCGCTTGTCCTGCTTTAAGTATCCTATCAGCAGCCCCGAATATCTTCATCGCTGACTTTTCCGGTATCACATCGCCGCGCAACCACGATTGAATGTAGCCGCGTGAATACTCAGCTCCTGGCAGTTGTAGAGACTCACACAACAGCATTGCGACGGCCTCGGCTTCTGCCTCTCTTAGACTGCGGGGCGCTGTGTCTGAGTCGGTGAAGTTTGATTCTGCTGTGTGGCCTAATTCGATGTGCGCTTATGTTGTGCACAACATAAGCGCACTTATGTTGGCTTCGCAGTTATGTGCTGTTGCCAGCTCAAGCCCTTTGGAATGAAGGAGCGATTGGTTTTGAACCTCACATAATTTTTCTCTGCATTCACTCGGTAGTCGTCTTTACTGATTTTGCATTTCCCTACCCAAACTCCGGGACAGTCAACAGGAGTTAAGCATAGGCGGCAGAATGCGCCCCTGAGGGATGTTCTACATAACTTGTAGACGATCAAACGGCGCTCTGAGCCGCTCACTGCTCAACGCGGATTGAGGATAACACTAAAAGATTATGTTGTGGCTGACGCGTGAAGCTTGCGACAACCAAACGGCTTACAGACTCAGCACTACATAATTGCGAAGACAACATAAATGAGCAAGCTCATGGAATAAGGTCTTGTGTGGCATCGCGGCGATGGGAGATATTGATACCTCTCGCCCTTTAGCATAGCCTTGGACATTACCGTCTGTGTGAGTGAATGGTATTTCAGTGATGCTGAGTGCGGCCAGGGCAAGCTCTTTGTTCCAAGCTGGCGTTGTGATCGGTTCGACTGGTTCTCCTTCCGTTTGGGCGAGGACAAACCATCGCGGCTTCCACACAAAGTTCGTTGCCACGGGGGCGCTTTCTCCGGTCGCCTCGTCTGTGACTTTGCGAGTTAAGGGCATACAAAGCTCAATCGCCTTTGCGCCTTTCTTAACCTGTCGGCCTAATGCCTGCCATCCTGGGTAGGTGTTGATTGGTCCAGGTTCTATTCCGCGAATTGCGCATTGCATCATCGCCGCGATTCGATTTCCTAGCGAATAGCCATGAAATGCGCTGTATGCTTTGAGAATCAAGCCGGGTTCGCTCACGGCTTGCTGTAGTAGTTCTGTCCATTTCGTGTTGTCCATGATTCCTCCATCAAGAAAAAGGGAGAGATTGTCAGTCCCTCCCCGGCCTTGCGCTATCTCAATCCTTCTGTCATTCCTGCATAGCCGTAATTCATCAGGTAGTAGCTTCTAGCGTCGTCGTATGCTGGATGATCTTTGACATTGAGAAGATTGAATGCCCACCGTTTAGACTGTGCAGCTATCAACCCACCTTCATGGCCCCACCTCTTGAAATCTCCGTTAGTGGAGTGAAACCTGACATGGCAGTGTTGGTGTGTAGGTTCAGTCTCAGTACCACCATTGGATTTATATTCAGGGTGATGCCAGTTGATAGCTGCTTGAGGGTCAATAGGCTGGTTGCATAGGAAGCAAGTCATATCTCTATACCTCCTATTCGTACAGCCTTAGCGCATTGTGTGTGCGGGCAGTGCGTATGCTCACAAGCTTTCTTGATGAGGATTCCTGCAAACTGCTCAGAGTCTTTTCAAGCCTCTTGCTCGTCAAGCTGTTGCTCAAGCTCGATAGAGAAATCGTGATAGCCTTCATCGGCCATCATTTGTTGGACTTCATCAAACTCATCAGGATCAACAGAGATGAGTTCATCTGAATAGACATTCTCAAGGAATTTGTTGTATTCTGACATTGTGATTAATTCACTTTCTCCCTGCTCAAACAGGGGGATAATCAAGGCTCAGGATGTTCGTAGCATCTTGGGCCTTTACCGTTTTTAGCCTCTCGTTTGATTGCTCTGTTGTCGGCGAGTGATTGTCTTACTCAATCCCGCTTTGCGCCCGTCGCTACTTTGGCCCTTCCGCTTCGGCCCTATTTCGCTTCGCGCTTCGTTTTCAAATATCAATCAATTACGATGATTAAATATTAACGTATTTGTTAGAATTTGTCAAAGGTAAAATTCACGCTTGCGTTAGAATTTTACTTATGATAAAACAGGCTTATGAATAAAGAGGTGTTGCTAACGACTCAACAAGCGGCGGAGAGATTGGGCCTTACTGATTCGCGTGTTCGGCAGTTAGTGCTAGAGGGTAGACTCCCCGCTCAAAAGTTTGGCCATCTACACATTATCCGTGAGCAGGATTTGGCACTTGTTAAAGAAATCAAGAGGGGCCGACCACCAAAATCTGGCAAGAAGCTAAACGTTTCGAGAAAGAATTAATCAATTCAATGTGTCCATAAAAGTGTCCATAAACAATTAGAGTCACCGATAAGGCAACTCTAATTGTTGTTATTGTTAGTACCCGCGGCTGGATTCGAACCAGCGGCCTTTGGTTCCGGAGAATAACTTTTACTTTGCTCGCGTCTTGTTTTCTTGAGTTTAGGTTGCCCGATTTAGGCTGATTTGGGACCGTTTAGTACGATTTTGTGACCTGAATTGTGACCTGATACCAATATAGGTCAAGCACTTATGCTGACATAAATCATCACGGACGTGTAGCCAGTTGCTTAGCAAAACATGAATCAACGGCTTGGCCAAATGAGGGCTGTGCATTTAACACCACAGGAGAAAGAAGAGAAGGTATGACGATAACTTTAGATGACCAAGTTGAGAAGATTAAAACTCAGAACGATCTTATAGATTTCGCCCACAATTTCTTGGAAGATTACTTGGAGAATCCTTCCGATTGGGAAAACTCGAGTTTGGAAGCGTTCCTCGATGCTCTTGTTTCAGTTATAGCATACCTACACTTGTTCTACGAGAATCGAGGAGAGTCAATGCCTGAGCAGGTCAATTGGAAGACTTTTGCTGAAATTCTGTTAGAAGCAAAATCCTATACTGGTGAAGGATATTAGATAGACCTCAGGCCATTGGAGAGCAACTACCAGATTGTATTTTGTTAATTTTCAATGCAATCAGGACTACTCTTTTACTCCTCACAATAGTCGTGCTGGGCATGATCCCTCTTCGCAAATGCATCAGGCTCTTTACAAACTTTGTCCGCGCGAGCATGAGCATGCTATTGATCGCCCGCAGCAAGAGAAGACACTCTCTTATGGATTTCATCCCGGTGACGTTGGCATACAACTCGCCTCTCCCCTGGATACAGACCACGGCATAGACCCGCAAGAGTCTAAGACTACTTTGGAAGTGACGTCTGTCGAAGTGATGGACGCTGTTATCAAGCTCTGGCATGATCATAAGAAGCGCTCGAACATCATTTTGGACTTCGATACGTCCGGCAGCATGAAGGACAATCGAAAGATGCCGAACGCACAGGACGGCGCAAAACAGCTCGTCGCTATGCTCGATGGCAAAGATTATCTATCGCTTCTCCCTTTTGATACTCAGCCTGCCTGGGCCGGAAAAGATATGCTGATGAGCAATGACAGGAGTTCGGCAACAGGGACTCTCGAATCGTTCATTCCTGGGGGAGAGACTGCGCTTAACGATTCGATAGGTGAAGCTTATCGATACCTGCTCGAAAATCCGAAAAGCGACCGCATATCGGCAATCGTGGTGATCACGGACGGGGCCGATACTAAGAGCCAGATTACTCTAGAGAATTTAAAGCGCAGCCGCCGAAGACTTCGAGTTTAAGAAAAAGCCACAGCATTTGTGGTGTCAAGAGATTGAGTCACATTTAAATCGAGATGAACTCTTGAAGCGTCAGAGTTGGTGTTGACTTACTTTATATCAACGCCTTGTTTTGCAAGGTCATATGTTAATGAAATTGGTTACGCCATAAAACCTGCGTTTGCAGTCGATGCACTGGAAGGGAAGTATCTTCATCCTGGATAGCAGAGTTTCCAGGGAATTTCTTCTATGGGAGCGGCGCACATTACGATTCTTACAACTCAGACAATACATATTGATTACCTTCAAAGTAGCGGGCGGGAGTTTGATTTACATAAGGCTTACCCCCGCCCGGCTTTGTACCAATAGTGGCTTTGTACCAATAGTCCCGAAATCAACTGACTTTTGATACAAGCGGCGATTTTGTACCAAAAGCCGGAGTAATGCCAAACTCAAGTGTCAGACTTTTGGTACAACTCGCTTACTTTTGAGACAAACGCGACTTTTGGTACAAAGCCAGTCGGCTACTTTGATTGGGCGCTTGGTGACAAGTTTAAGCAGACCAGCTACACAACAGATGAGACGGTTTCAGGCGACCACGGGCGGATAGAAGTGAGGCGATGCTATGCCAGCGACGACATAGATTGGCTTAGGAAGAAGGCGGAATGGAAAGGAATAAGCAGTGTGGCGATGATCGAAAGCGAAAGAAGTGTGGCGGGAGAAGAGCCGAGTCGAGAGCGACGATATTACATCAGCAGTCTTTCTGCAGACGCGAAGGAGTTGAACCGAGTGATACGAGGTCACTGGTTGATAGAGAACTCACTGCACTGGGTGTTGGATATAGCATTCCGAGAAGATGATAGCCGGATAAGGATCACGGGCCAGAGAATATGACGACATTGCGGCATATCGCGTTGAATCTGCTGAAGCAAGATAAGTTGATAAAGGTAGGGATAAAGTCAAAGCGCAAGAACGCGGGATGGAACGACCGTTATTTGCTCAAGGTACTCAACGGTTAAGATGCGCTCGCCCTGAGGAAAACCTGAGTCATGCCCAGTGAAAAAACAGACCTCCTTTGTGATAGAAATTTGGGTGCTTAAAACCAATTTCCGCAAAGGAGGTCTGTTATGCGCTTTAGACGCGTTGAGAAGTTTAGCAAAGCCGTGACCAAAGGACTACTCACATCCCAACAAGCTACCGCCTGCCAAGTTGTTCACGCTATGCTCATCTGCCGCTCGCTGTGCCTGGCTGATCTGGCTCGTTGCTTTCTATCCACTACTGATTTCCGTCACAATCTCAAGCGCGTCTGGCGATTCGTCTCCAATGATCGTATCAATGACCGCACAAGCAAAGAAGTAGTCGCTCGCCGTCTCATACGACAGCTTTACCACAGGCTCAAAATCGAGCCCACCCAGCACCTTGAGATTATCATCGACTGGACTACGGTCTGGCCTTATCAAGTGCTTGAGGCTCTCATACCTTTGGATGGCCGTGCCGTGCCCGTACTTAGCTGGGCAGCCCGAAGAGGTAGTATGTCGTGTCGGCAAAACACCTTTGAAATGGACTTTTTAGCTTCACTCCGCCGATGCCTGCCGAAGCAGTGGAAGGTCGTCATAGTGGCTGATCGAGGATTTCAACGCACTGAATTGTTGCGATATATCAAAGGGCTTGGCTTCAGCTTCCTAATCCGTGTGAAAGGTGATGCGTGGATAAAGAGCGGGCGGTTCGAGGGCAAACTTCGAGACTACCCGCTCTCTATTGGGCAACGATTTAAGCTAAGGAATGTTGTCTATCACAAGAGTAAACGCTATGCGTTGAAGTTGGTGCTCAACTGCGAGAAGATCAAGGATAAAGAGTGTAGCTGGATGTTGGCGACAGACTTGGGGTTATCAGCAGGCCAAGTAGTAAGGATTTATGAGCGAAGGTTCTGGTGTGAAGAGAGCTTCCGAGATCAGAAGCAGGAGTTCGAATTGGAGGGGGTTCGAGTCACAAAAGCAGCGAGACTGGAGAACTTGCTTCTGGCTTTAGCAATAGTGCTATTGATATTAGCTGTAATAGGTATAAGAGGAAATAAGCTCGGCTACGCAGACAAATTTTCAACAAAGAAAAAGAAGCAGAAAGTTCTATCGTGGGTACAGGTCGCATTGAATTTGCTGAGAGAATCAGCCAAGTTTCTAAATCTACTGTTTGATGGTGCTGCTACAAGCTTTTATTTTCGCTGGGCATGACTCAGGAGGAAAACAGCTTGACATATCCTCTTCCTGAGGTAAAATGTGTAAGGGTAATAACACAGTAGGAAGCCTTTAATGCGAGTAATTGGGAATTGGGTGGCCACTATAAATCCAGACCTAGCTTTAAGATAACCTATTCCCTGTCAGCAGTGTCCTTGTCCCTCTCGCTTTGGAAGCTTTCTAAGGCTAATGTAATGGGCGTTGCTGATGCACTGAAATCCTCATAACGTTCTTAAGCCCAAGCATTGATGAATTCTCAATTATTTTGAGGATTCTATAGCAGAAAAAACTCACACTTGAAAAATTAATAAGCCGGGTTTCTTCAAACATAGAAACTCCTTAGGCAGTGTCACGTTGATGGTTTTCCTGAAATGACTTGGCCGGGCATGCTGTATTGATGCTGAAGCTATAGCTTAAAGGTATAAGGTTGCCCCCTGCTAGTCTGGCTGCTTAGAAAACTCAGAGAAAACCTATCAATTGCCTCAATGACGTTTGGTTCCGACGGCTTTAGCCATTTTCGAGAATCTATTAGCGCTGATGAGTTGATTTCAAAGGGAGATCATAAGGTGGATTTTTGATTAGCGGAAGGTAAGTGGGGTAAGGCAGCTTCAGTCTTGGAGGATCGGAACCTACCTTATCCCCTATAACACCCCTAAATCAGGAGCGATACTATGGTAAATCTACACGATTATTGTGCCGGTGCGCAATACTTTTGCACAGCATCCGGTCCCAATGGGCGGCCCCCTCCAACTTTAGAAAAGTATGCTTAAGCAGTCGCTATACAATCTATAAGGTCTGTCTAAAGCACTCTTTGCCTTTATCCATAATACCCATTTAACTGCGTCGCCTCACTTGGGTTTAGTGTGCCAGACCAAATCCGTGACCTTAGCTGCCAGATTGGTAGCGGACCATGACTTTTAGCAACTTAAAAATGGGGGGCACTAATTCAATTCGATTTAAGGGTTCGTTTGTATCTTGGCAGTAATTCAGCCTAAGTGACAATTATTCAGCTACGAAGTAGCTTCCCTTCGGGGCTAAATCTTTATGGGGCGTAGCCTGCCCAAAAAGGATACGGAGCAATCTGTCCAATCATCGGGGAATCTTCAAGTGCGAACGAATCGTGGGGTGACGGGTTGATAAACAGTTAGGTCTAAGGCTTACCTCGATAAAAGAACATGGAGCGGGGAGAATGGATCAATACATCTGTGCCAATATTTCCGAACTCCTGAAGAGAGCGGCAGAGGCGGGTGTTTTTCTGTCGCATAGGCAAGGGAGACTACATTTCAAGCTTTCCGTTGCTGTCTTTCCAGAAGCTTTGAAGAACGAAATAGCCGCAAACAAAGCGGCGTTGATCGCATTCTTGAAGCGAAGGCAGTTTGACGATGAAAGCACTTTGAGTCCTCCTACTATCCGTCCCTCCAATGGGAAAGCCAAAACCGCCAGCTTATCGTTTGCGCAACAACGTATCTGGTTCATCGATCAGATGGGGGGTGGCAGCGCGCAGTACAACATGCCCGGCGCGATGTGGGTCCGGGGACGGTTTGATGAGAGTATCGCCGAACAGGCTTTCATTCGCATAATCCAACGGCATGGAGTCTTGCGAACAGTATTTCTCAGTACGGAAGAAGGCCCTGTGCAGCATGTTCGAGATAAGTTCGATTTCCAACTCGGCCGCATCGATCTGCATGCAATCCCACGCGAGTCGCAAGAGCGGGAGGTGATGAGGCTAGCAGACAGCGATGCAATGAGGCCATTCGATTTGAGCGCAGACTTGATGCTGCGGGCTTCGTTTATACGTCTCTCCGAGGATGAAGGCGTACTGCTGTTCAATATGCACCACATCGCCTCCGACGGGTGGTCGGCGGGTATTTTGGTGAAGGAGTTTGGTCAGTTGTATGAAGCCTTCTCAGAAGGCAAGCCGTACCCGTTAATGCCGTTGTTGATCCAATACGCGGACTATGCGGAATGGCAACGAGACTGGGTCACAGGCGAGGTGCTAGAACGACAGTTGTCGTATTGGGAGAAGCAGTTGAGTGATCTCCCACAAGTGCATGGCCTGCCGCTGGACAGGCCGAGGCCGGCGGTGCAGAGCTTCAACGGGGCGGTCCATAGCTTCGAGTTGGAGCCGGAAATCCTTTATGGGCTAAAGCAGTTGGCTTTCAATGAGCGGGCGACGCTGTTTATGGTGCTGCACGGAGTGTTCGCATTGCTGCTCTCCCGCTATGCCAATAGCGAGGACATCGTTATCGGGACGCCGGTGGCGAATCGACTGCAAAAGGAGCTAGAGCCGCTCGTGGGGTTTCTCGTCAACATGCTGGTGTTGCGGGCTGACTGTTCCGGGGGGCGGAACTTCCGGGAATACCTGAGGCACATCAAGAGCGTCAATCTGGATGCGCAGGCGAATCAGGATGTGCCGTTCGAGCACCTGGTGGAGCGGTTGAAGCCGTGCCGAAGCGCGAGCCATGAGGCGTTGTTCCAGATCATGCTCAGGCTGAACACCGACGAGTTGATGGAATTGCGCGTGAAGGGACTGACGTTGACGCCGCTGAGTAGTGATCGAACAGCGGCGAAGTTCGATATCTCGTTGGATGCTGTTGAGAGGGATGACCGCCTGGGGTTGAGTCTTACATACAACACCGATTTGTTTGACGCATTGACGATAGCGCGAATGGGAGACCACTTCAAGAATCTTGCGCGAGCCATCGTAGCCAATCCGAATGGGAAGATTCAGGAACTGCCGCTGCTAACGGAAAGTGAGCGCCGCCATCTGTTGTATGAGCTGAACGAGACTGCGGCGGATTACCCGCCCAGCAGATGCTTGCATGAACTGTTTGAAGCGCAGGCAGAAAGAAGCCCGGAGTCTGTAGCGGTGGTGTATGGGCACGCTATGCTCAGCTACGGGGAGTTGAACCGGCGCGCAAATCAGTTAGCACACTATTTAATGGGCCAGGGCGCAGGGCCAGAAGTACGGGTAGCCATCTGCATGGGGCGCGGGCTTGAGATGGTGGTGGCCTTGTTGGGTGTTCTGAAGGCAGGTAGCGCATACGTGCCGCTTGACCCGCAGTACCCACAGCAACGGCTCGAATTTATGGTCGAAGATTCGCAGGCGACGATGCTGCTGACCGACAGGCGGTTTGCCGAGCAGTTGTCGAACTGCCACGCAAGATTGATCTGTCTGGAAGAGAAAGAGACAGAGATTGCCAGCGCCGATGACACGGCAGTTGACAGTGGGGTGACCTCCCAGAACTTGGCTTATGTGATTTACACATCAGGTTCGACAGGAAAACCTAAAGGGGTGGCTATCGAGCACCGGAGCGCGGGTGTGCTGATGCATTGGTCGCGCGAAGTCTTCTCGGATGAGGAGCTACAGGGAGTATTAGGTTCGACCTCGATCTGCTTTGATCTTTCTGTTTTCGAGATATTTCTTCCTTTAAGCTTTGGCGGCAAGCTCATACTCGCTGAGAACGCATTGCAGTTGCCAAACCTGTTCGCCCGTAATGAGGTGACGCTGGTTAATACGGTCCCCTCGGCGATGGCCGAGTTGATAAAAACGGGAGGCGTTCCTGAATCGGTGCGCACGGTCAATCTGGCTGGCGAACCTTTGCGGACAGAACTGGTAAAGGCGGCTTATCAGCAAAAGACTATCAGACGAGTCTTTGATCTCTACGGGCCATCGGAAGATACGACCTACTCGACATATGCGCTCAGAAGCAGTGAAGGCCCTGCCACGATCGGCAGACCAATTGCCAATACGCAGCTCTACCTGCTGGATGGTAATCAGCGCCTTACTCCTTTTGGTGCGCCTGGCGAGATATATCTTGGAGGCGAGGGCCTGGCTCGCCACTATCTGAACCAACCCGAATTGACTGCTGAGAGATTCGTACCGGACCCGTATAGCAACCGGGCGGGTGCGCGTCTCTACAGGACCGGAGACCTGGCGCGTTACTTACCGGATGGCAACATCGAGTATCTGGGTCGGCTAGACCATCAGGTGAAGATTCGCGGCTCCCGAATAGAACTGGAAGAGATTCAATTGATATTGATTCAACACCCGGCCGTGCAGCAAGCCCTGGTTGTAGCGCGCGAGGACACGCCCGGAGACAAGCGGTTGGTGGTATATGCGGTTTCAAATCAAGACCGGACTCTTAATTGGGGAGAGTTACGCGGATACCTGAAACAGTGGTTGCCGGAATATATGCTGCCGTCGGCGCTTGTGGTATTAGATAAACTGCCGCTGACGCCCAACGGCAAGGTGGACCGCCGAGCTTTGCCTGCGCCAGAGGGCCTGCGCCCCGATTTGGAAGCTGTCTACGTAGCCCCGCGCAATGAACTGGAGCGAGCGATTGCCGCGGTCTGGCGAGAAGTGCTGCGGGTCGACAAGGTGGGCGCGGATGATAATTTCTTTGATCTGGGCGGCCATTCTTTACTTCTGACTCAGGTGCACGGCAGGTTGCGAGCGATGATTGATGAGAGTTTTTCGCTCATCGACCTTTTCAAATATCCCACCATTCGCTCTCTTGCGGCCCACCTGGGTCGAGAGCCGCAAGAGCAAGAATCTGTTAGCCCAACCCATAATCGCGCAGCCCTCCGCCAGCAGTTCGCGCAACGCTCAGCGAGCGATATTGCCATCATAGGCATGGCCGGACGCTTTCCCGGCGCTAATGACATCGAAGAGTTTTGGCGGAATTTACGCGACGGCGTCGAATCCATTTCAGCTTTCACGGACGAGGAGTTGCAATCATCAGGAATCGATCCGGCTTTGCTGCATGACCCCGATTACGTCAAAGCCGCCGGCGTGTTGAAAGATGCCCAGTGGTTTGATGCTGCGTTCTTCGGTTTCAATCCGAGGGAGGCCGATCTCATGGACCCGCAGCACCGCCAATTCTTGGAGGTGGCTTGGGCAGCTCTCGAACGGGCAGGCTACAATCCGGGAACATACAGTGGCGCAATCGGAGTGTATGCCGGAGTCGGCTTGAACTCTTATTTGCTGTTCAACCTCATCCCGAATCGCGAGCTTGTAAAAGCGATCGGTTCATACCAGACGCTGCTTGTCAACGATAAGGATTTCCTGCCCACCCGCGTCTCATACCAACTGAATCTGAGAGGGCCAAGCGTAGCCGTGCAAACCGCCTGCTCCACCTCGCTGGTTGCAATTCACCAGGCGTGCCAGAGCATTCTCAACGGAGAATGTGACATGGCTCTGGCTGGCGGCGCATCCGTTCAGGCTACGCCGGGCGGATACCTTTATCAGGAAGGCGGAATCCTATCGCCTGATGGACATTGCCGCGCCTTTGACTCTAAGGCTCAGGGAACTGTCGGGGGGAGCGGCGTAGCCATAGTGGTGCTGAAACGGCTGGCCGAAGCCGTGGCCGACGGAGATAACATCCTGGCGGTCATTAAAGGGACGGCTGTAAACAATGACGGCTCGCTGAAAGCGGGCTACACAGCCCCGAGCGTGAACGGGCAGGCGGCCGTGATTTCCGAGGCGCTAACGGCAGCGGGCATTGAACCTGAAACTACACACTATGTTGAGACTCATGGAACTGGCACGGCCCTCGGCGATCCCATAGAGATCATGGCCTTGACGCAAGCCTACCGCGCCGGGACCCAAAAGAAAGGTTATTGCGCTATCGGCTCGGTTAAAACCAATGTCGGCCATCTGGACGCGGCGGCAGGCGCGACCGGGTTGATCAAGACTGTGCTAGCCATGCAAAACAAGCTGATCCCTCCCATCTTACACTTCGAGCATCCTAATCCTCATATTGATTTCGCCAACAGTCCTTTCTATGTCAATACTGAACTCTCAGAGTGGAAGGCCAACGGCCTCCCCCGCCGCGCAGGGGTCAGTTCATTTGGGATCGGCGGCACTAATGCGCATATAATTCTCGAAGAAGCGCCGCCGCCTCAGGCGTCGAGCAAATCCCGGCCCTGGCAGTTGCTGACCCTCTCTGCCAGGACGCCATCAGCTCTGGAGACTGCCACAACCAACCTCGCCGACCACTTGATCGAACATCCCGACCTCAATCTGGCAGATGTAGCCTATACATTACAGGTGGGACGAAAAGGGTTCGACCATCGTCGCATGCTGGTCTGCCAAACTCTGGAAGACGCCGTCACCGGCCTGCGCTACAGAGACCCTCGGCGCGTGCTGACGAGCCGGAAGCCATTCGAGGACCGTTCCATCGTCTTCATGTTTCCCGGGCAGGGGACACAGTACATCAACATGGGGCGGGATTTGTACGAGACGGAGCCGACCTTCCGCCAACAGGTGGATCATTGCTGCGAATTGCTGAAACCACATCTCGGCTTCGACCTGCGAACCTTGCTCTATCCAACAAACGAGCGGGAGGGCGAGGCAGCGCAGGAAATTCGACAAACCTCAGTAACGCAACCGGCGCTGTTTGTCGTGGAGTATGCCTTGGCGCAGCTCTGGTTGGAGTGGGGTGTGCAACCGAGAGCGATGATCGGACATAGCATAGGGGAGTACGTTGCGGCATGCCTGGCAGGGGTCTTTACTCTGGAAGATGCTCTAGCGGTAGTCGCCGCTCGCGGACGATTGATGCAAGAACTGCCCGGTGGAGCAATGCTGAGCGTGGTTCTGCCTCCGGAAGAGATCGGCGCGTGGCTGAATGATGAGCTTTCGCTGGCAGCCATCAACGCGCCGTCGCTATGTGTGGTGTCGGGCTCGACCGAAGCGGTCGAACTTCTACAGCGACAACTCACCGAACGCGGATTGGATTGCCGCCGCTTGCACACGTCTCATGCATTCCATTCAAAGATGCTGGAGCCGATGCTGGCCGACTTCGCAAACGAGATAAGTCGGGCGCAGTTAAATGTGCCTCGGATACCGTACATCTCCAACCTGACGGGAACCTGGGTCGAATCATCGCAAGCGCGTGATCCGCAGTACTGGGTGCGGCACGCCAGAGAGACTGTGCGATTTGCTGAAGGGATCAGCCGAATACTGGAGGACGAAGACACGATTCTGCTGGAAGTCGGACCGGGGCGAACCTTGACCACTTTAGCTCGGAAGCAAGCAGGTCAGACCAATGCGCCGGTCGCCGCCAGTTCTTTGCGTCACCCGGAAGATCGGCAGCCGGATGGGGCATTTCTGATGGAGACTCTTGGGCGGTTGTGGTTAGCGGGCGCGCAGGTTGATTGGACACGGCTGTATCGAGATGAGCGGCGGCATCGCGTGTTGTTGCCTACTTACCCATTTGAGCGCCAACGTTTTTGGGTGGAACCGCCGAGGACGGCGGATCGCGTTAGCGCGCACACAGGCCCTCTCTTTAAGAAGCCTGATCCTGCCGACTGGCTCTATGTGCCTTTCTGGAAACCATCTGTAACACCTGTCCGCTCTGCGACGGAAATCCTTGCGCAGGAGAATTCATGCTGGCTGGTGTTTTTGGATTCATGCGGGTTAGGCGCGCAGATCGCCGAACGGTTAATGCAAGAAGAACAGGAAGTAATCACCATAAGCATTGGTGAGCAATTTGCGAGGCTCGACTCGGGGGCCTATAGCCTCGATCCGCGTCAACGTGGCGGTTACGCGGCTTTGCTCAATGAGCTCCGCGCCCTCGATAAGATTCCTGAGCGAATCGTCCACTTATGGAGCGTGACGCCGAAGGGCGAGCTTGAATACTGGTCTGAGTATGGGTCTGAGCTTTTTGAAGAGACCCAGTATCTCGGTCTGTACAGCTTGCTCTTCCTGGCGCAGGCGCTTGCCGAACAGGGCATGCCGGATAAGATCGTCCTCAATTTCATATCAAATCATCTGGTGGCCGCGCAGGGTTATGAGGAACTGCGCCCGGACAAAGCCACAGCCCTCGGTCCATGCAAAGTTATACCGCAGGAATACCCGCATATCGCCTGCCGGGCTATTGACGTTGCAATCGCCGATTCAGGAACTCCTCACCGGAACAGGCTAATAGACCAAATCCTGGACGAGCTTACGGCAACAGTGTCGGATACGCTGGTCGCCCTGCGCGGCGGTCAAAGATGGGTGCAGAGTTATGAGGCGGCCGGGCCGGATGGGAATTTCAAACCTGAGCCACGCTTGCGAGAACGCGGCGTTTACTGGATAACTGGCGGATTGGGTAATATCGGGTTGTCGCTTGCTGAATACCTGGCGCATACCTTGCAGGCTCGCTTGGTCCTCACCGGGCGTTCTTCATTCCCGGAAAGGCGAGAGTGGTCGCAGTGGCTGGCTGAATATGGCGATCAGGATGAAGTCAGCCGCAAGATACAAAAGTTGCAGGCGATGGAGGAAACGGGAGCTGAGGTCCTAGTCTTAAGCGCAGACCTTAGTATGCAGGACCAGGTGAAATCGGTCGTCGATAGGATAGACGAGCGATTTGGCCGGATAGACGGTGTCATTCACGCCGCAGGAATGACGGGGGCCGAGTCAATGCGCGCGATTGCGGACACAGGCCCTATCGAATGCGCGCGGCACTTTCGACCAAAGCTGCACGGCCTCGTGGTTCTAGAGAAAGCGCTGCGAGGCAAAGACCTCGATTTCTGCCTGTTGTATTCTTCCCTGTCTTCAATCCTGGGCGGGTTGGGCTTCGCCGCCTATAGCGCGGCCAACCTGTTCATGGATGCCTTTGCTCATCAGCAGAGCCGCAGCAGTTACATTCCCTGGATCAGCGTAAATTGGGACGGGTGGAAACGAAGCGGCGCAGCAGAATCGGCTCAAGGGCTTGAGGCCACCTCAGCCGAATTGGCGTTAACGTCGCAAGAGGGGATCAGGTGCTTTCAACGTATCGTCTCGCTCGTGGCAGGCCCGCAGATGGTCGTCTCTACCGGAGACTTGCAGACCCGCATCGATCAATGGATCAATCTAGACCCATTACGAAAGAGCGAGCAGGCAAAATCGTCTGAGCCTTCCCCCCGCCACGCCAGATCTAATATAGCAACGACTTATGTGGCTCCTAACAATGAGCTTGAGGCAACGATAGCCGACATCTGGCAAGAGCTTCTGGGCATTGATTCAGTAGGCGTGCATGACGATTTCTTCGAGTTGGGCGGACACTCGTTACTGGCCACACAGCTTACGTCCCGGCTGTGCCAGACCTTTCACGTAAGCCTATCGGTGGCGAAGGTCTTCGAAACCCCAACTGTGTTCGGCTTGGCCGAAAGCATCAATAAGATTCATTGGGCGTCGCAAGCATTATCAGCATTCTCCATGGCGATGGAGCCTGGCCGAGAGAAAGGGGAACTATGACCACTTCAGAGTTGATGTCTCATCTCCAGAATTTGGATATCAAGCTGTGGACTGACGGCGACCGTCTGCGCTACAGTGCTCCGGAAGGCGCGTTGACGCCGTCTCTGCGCGCAGTGCTTGTCGAGCGGAAGTCGGAGATCCTATCATTTTTGCTCCAGGCTACGACTGGCGCGCATACCGAACCCGACTTTACGCCTCCGCCGATGGCGCTGGCGGATCGATCCAAGCCTCTGCCCCTATCGTTCGCGCAGCAAAGATTATGGTTCCTCGATCAGCTTGAGCCCGGCACTCCGCTCTACAACATCGCCTTCGCCCTCAGGCTCACCGGCCAACTCGACATTACAGCGGTTGAGAACAGCCTCGGCGAGATCGTTCGCCGTCACGAGGCGCTACGCACCAGCTTCGCCTCAAGGGACGGAGAGCCGGAGCAGATCATTGCCGACTACCGGCCATTCCGTCTCGAAGTGGTAGATCTATCTGTCGAACCCGAATCCGAGCGGGGCGACTCGCAAATCCGGCTTCTCGCACGGCAAGAAGCGCAGCAGCCATTCGACCTCAGCCAGAGCCCCCTGTTCCGGGCCAAGCTCATCCGCATCGCCGATGACCGACACGTGCTGCTCATCACCATGCACCACATCATAAGCGACGGCTGGTCGCTGGGCATCCTCATCAATGAGTTCTCTGCGCTGTATGAGGCTTTCATGCTTGACCGGCCTGCCGGCCTGGCCGATCTGTCTATCCAGTATGCTGACTTTGCCGTATGGCAGAAGAGCTGGATGCAAGGGGAAGTGCTCGAACGCCAGTTAGATTACTGGCGCAAGCAGTTGAGCTCTGTAGCAACACTGGAGCTGCCGACAGACTTCCCGCGTCCTGCCGTGGCCTCTCACAGCGGAGATGTGGTGGACTTCTGGCTCACCGAGGAATTGACTCAAAAGCTGAAGCAGGTGAGCCAGCAGTATGGCGCTACCTTGTTCATGACGCTGATGGCGGCTTTTGATGTGCTGCTGATGAAATATTCCAACCAGACGGACATAGCCGTCGGCACCGACATCGCCAACCGCAACCACCTGGAGAGCGAATCTCTCATCGGGTTCTTTGTCAACCAGTTGGTTCTCAGGGCCGATCTTTCTGCCGACCTCTCCTTCGTCGAGCTGCTACAGCAAGTGCGTCGCACAACGCTGGACGCCTACGTCCATCAGGATCTCCCCTTCGAGAAGCTCGTAGACGAATTTCAGCCCGAACGCGACCTCAGCCGCGCCCCCCTGTTCCAGGTGAAGCTCGTGCTTCAGAATGCGGCCAAGCCAGAGCTGCAACTGCCTGGCGTGAAGGTATCCACTTTCGAAGAGCTGCCTCAGATTGCCAAGTTCGACCTCACTTTCATTCTCGAAGAGAGTTCTTCGTTTATCAAAGGGTCTCTCGAATTCGCGACAGATTTATTCACTTCAGCGACAGCCCGTCGCTTGATCTCTCATTTCCGCACGCTGCTTGAGGCCATCGCAGATAACCCTCTTCAGCGAATCCGTCATTTGTCCGTGCTGACGCCCGAGGAGCGGAATCATCTGCTGTTTGACTTTAATGATACCTCTCGTGATTTCCCGCGCTCGAATTGTGTTCATCATTTGTTCCAATCTCAGGCTGATGCTTCTCCTGAGTCCGTAGCCCTGGTCTGTGGGGAACACACGCTCTCGTATCGTCAACTCAATGAACGGGCCAATCAACTGGCTCACTACCTGCTGAGCATAGGCGTAGGCCCTGAGATCCGTGTGGCAGTCTGCATGAATCGGTCAATTGAGATGATCGTGGCCCTGCTAGGGGTCCTCAAGTCGGGCGCGGCTTACCTCCCAATAGACCCTGACTACCCTGTGGAACGGATCGGCTGGCTGCTGGACGATTCTCAATCCCCTGTCATACTCACTCAAGAGGTGCTGCAAGACTCTTTGCCTGCTATCTGGGCTCACATCTTGTGTGTGGATTCAGGATGGGAGGAAGTCAGTTCTTTATCAACTTCCAACCCGGAGACCTCGATCGACTCTGATAACCTTGCTTACGTTGTGTACACATCAGGCTCGACCGGCACGCCCAAAGGGGTGGAGGTCACGCACAGGAGCATCGTGCGCCTGCTAATGTCAGCCGACTACGCGCAATTCGGACCGTCTCTGGCATTCCTACAGATTTCCCCTGTCTCGTTCGACGCTTCTACCCTGGAGATCTGGGCGCCGCTGCTGCACGGCGGTCGCTGCGTCCTGTACCCGGAGCGCATCCCTACCCCCGACCGTCTAGGGAAGTTTATCATTGATCATGGGGTCAACTCGGCTTGGCTGACTTCTTCGCTCTTCAATACCATCATTGATGAGATGCCATCGGCCTTAGCCCCGCTGCGGCAGTTGCTCATCGGGGGCGAGGCGTTGTCGGTCACTCACGTTAAGAAGGCGGTGCAGATGCTGGGTTCGACCAGCCTGATCAACGGGTATGGGCCTACAGAAGGCACTACCTTCACCTGCTGCTATCGGATTCCCGCCCATACCGACGCCCTGACCGGCGGCCGCAGCATACCGATCGGCTCCCCCATCTCCAACACGCGAGTGTACATCCTCGATTCGGAGTATGACCCTGTGCCGGTCGGGGTCGTCGGGGAGTTGTTCATCGCAGGCGATGGGCTGGCCCGAATCTACTTGAACGGGGCGGCAGCGACAGCCGAGATGTTCGTTCCCGACCCATTCAGCCAAGAGGCGGGCGGGCGGATGTACAGAAGCGGAGACTTGGCCAGATGGATGGCGGATGGGATTGTTGAGTATATGGGGCGGATCGACCATCAGGTAAAGCTGAGGGGGTTCCGCATCGAGTTGGGCGAGATCGAATCTAACCTGCGCGACAACTCGGCGGTGCAGGATGCGTGCGTGCTGCTGCGCGAGGATGAGTCAGGAGATAAGCGGCTGGTGGCCTACATCGTGCCTTCGTCGCAGACCTGGGAAGATGTATCAAGCCTGCGCATCCAGTTGCAACAGAAGCTGCCCGACTACATGGTGCCGGCGCACTTCGTGCTACTGGATCAGTTGCCGTTGACTGCCAATGGGAAGGTAGATCGCAAGGCGCTGCCTGCGCCAGAAGCAGGTGATGTAGAGACGGTCTACCTTGCGCCGCGTAATGAACCGAGCAGGCGCTGTGCGAGGTGTGGCAGGAGGTGCTGAAAGTAGATCGCGTAGGTGTGCAGGACAACTTCTTCAGCCTTGGAGGCGACTCGATCCTCTCTATCCGCGTCGTGTCACTACTCAAGAGCCGTGGCATACCGCTCGACGTCAAGGACATATTCCAGCACCAGACTGTCGAGCAGTTGGCTATGCAGGCCGGGCAGGCAGCAGCGGGTGAGCAGGCCGAGCCGCTGGAGCCATTCGCGCTGCTGACCGAGCAGGAGCGGAGCGAGTTGGGGGATGGTCGCTACGAGGACGCCTATCCGATGTCAGCGCTGCAAGCCGGGATGGTCTTCCACACACAGATGGAGCAGTTCAGCGGCATCTACCACGACATCATAGCCGAGCACGTCAGGTGCCCTTGGGATCGCGCCTGCTTCGAGTACGCGCTGTCGGTGTGCATGCAGGAGCAGCCGCTGCTACGGACTGTGTTCAAGCTGGAGGGGGAGCGCCCGCTACAGGTGGTGTTGGGAGAGGTGGAGCCGCCGCTTGAGGTCGAAGACCTGCGAGGGCAATCAGCCGAACAACAGGAGCGGTATCTTGAGCAATGGACCGAAGCCCGCAAGCGACACGAGTTCGACTGGGAGAGGGGGCCGCTGTTGCAGGTCAACATATTCCTGAGGACCGACGATAGCTTCCAGTTCGTGCTGAGCTTCCATCACTCGGTGCTGGACGGGTGGAGCAGGGCTGTGCTGACGACAGTCTTGTACAACCGATACGAGCGGTTGCTCAGCGGGCAGGAGTTGGAGGCAGTCGAGGAGAACTGGACCTACCGAGAGTTCATAGCCCAGGAGCAGCGAGTGCTGGCAGATGGCGGAGCCAAGCAGTACTTCGCGAGGATGCTTGAGGAAGCGCCTGGCGAGCAACTGCCGCGCTTGAGGTCGAAGCGAGGAGAGCGAGCGCAAGGGCTGTTAGTAGTAGAGGCGTTGATCGGGATGTCGGAGAGGTTGATCGGGCTGGCGCGAGAGCTGGGAGTGCCAGTGCAGTCGGTGCTGATGGCCGGACACTTGAAGGTGCTGAGTGTGATGAGCGGGCAAAGCAGGGCGGTGAGTTGTGTGACGCACAACGGGCGACCAGAGACACAAGGGGCAGAGCGGAGCCTGGGCCTGTTCCTCAACTCGGTGCCGGTCAGCGTCGAGGTCGGGCCGTGCACGTGGCGAGAGTTGATCGAGCGAGTCAGACAAGTCGGGGCTGCCGGGATGCAGTACCGGGGCTACCCGCTGTCAAGGATACAGCAGGATGTGGGCATCAGCCTGGATGAGGTGACGTTCAACTACACGCACTTCCATGTCTACAGGGATTTGACGACTGAGACTGAACACAAATTAGAGGTGCTGGGTTCGTCGGGATTCGAGCAAACGAACTTTGACTTTCTGGTGAATGTGGGCCGTGGGCTGGACGACGTGCTGCGGATGGAGTTGATCTACAAGGGGGGCCAGTTCGGGCGCGAGATGATGGAGCGGGTGAGTGGGTACTACGAGCGAGTGTACGAGCAGATGCTTGAGGGGCTGGACGGGCGGCACCAGGTGCGAACGCTGCTGAGCGAGGAGGAAGAGAGGCAGGTGATCAGGTGGGGAGCCGGCGCTGAGGTGGAGACGAGCCCTCTGTGCGTGCACGAGTTGTTTGAGCGGCAGGCCGACAAGACCCCCCATGCCGTGGCGGTAGTCTGCTCGCAGCAGAGCCTCAGCTACCTACAGCTAAACCAGAAGGCCGACAGGCTCGCTCGCTACCTGGCCGAGGCTGGAGTGGGCATAGGATCGAGGGTGGGCATACACCTGAGGCGGTCAGCCGAGATGATGATAGCAGTGCTTGGGGTGATGAAGGCCGGGGCTGCATATGTGCCTTTGGAGGCGGGGCTGCCCAGCCAGCGAGTAGAGTACATGATGAGGGATGCGGGCGTGGAGTGTGTACTGGTAGAGAGCGGGCTGATGGAAGGGATGAGGCTGAGCGGAGTGGACGTGGTGATGATGGACGGGGCGGCGACAGACCCAGCATGGCTTGAGGAGATGGCAGGCGAGGCGACGGAGGCGGTAAGGAGGGTGAGAGCAGATGACCTGGCCTACATCCTGTACACGTCGGGGTTGACGGGCAAGCCAAAAGGGGTGATGGTAGAGCACCAAGGCTTGTCTAACTACCTGAGCCACGCCGCGAAGAGCTATCTCAAGGAAGGCATCAAGGGGTCGGTAGTGAGTTCTCCGTTGTCGTTCGACGCCACGCTGACGACGCTGATGACGCCGCTGGTAGCAGGCGGGAGCGTGGAGTTGCTGGAGGAGGACGAGGGATTGATAGAGAGGCTAGCCGACAGGATGTTCGGGACAGAAGAGGGGCTGCTGTTCAAGGTGACGCCCTCGCACCTTGAGGCATTGGAGTATGTAGATAGGTCGAGGCGAGAGAGCGATGCAAGGCACGTCGTAGTGGTAGGAGGCGAGCAGTTGAGAGCGGAGTTGGTGAGGAGGTGGAAAGGAGAGATGCTGAGGGAGGCAGTGTTCGTCAACGAGTACGGGCCGACGGAGGCAGTGGTGGGATGCAGCGTGTGGGAGCTGAGAGATGATGAAGGGATGAGGAAGTTGGAGGGGATGGTGGGAGCGCCGATAGGCAGGCCGATAGCTAACACGCAGATGTATGTGATGGGGGAAGGATGTCAGCTACAGCCGATAGGAAGTGTAGGAGAGTTGTACATAGGAGGGGCAGGAGTAGCGAGGGGATATGTGAAGGATGAGGAGAAGACGAGGGAGAGGTTTATAGAAGACCCGTATGAGGAAGGAGAGAGGGTGTACAGGACAGGAGACCTTGTGAGGTGGAGGGAGGAAGGGGAGTTGGAGTTCGTGGGGAGGAGAGATGAGCAGGTAAAGGTGAGGGGATACCGGATAGAGCTAGGAGAGATAGAGCAAGAGCTGAGAGGGGTAGAAGGTGTAGAGGGAGCAGTGGTGGTGGCGAGAGAGGTAGAAGGAGGGCAGAAGCAGCTAGTGGGGTACGTGGTGATAGAGGAGGAAGCGAAGCGAAGAGCGAGCGAGGCGGAGATGGTGGGCGAGCTACGTGACTCATTGAGGAAGGTGTTGCCTGACTACATGGTGCCGACAAGGATAGTGGTGCTGGAGCAGTTGCCACTAACCCCCAACGGGAAGGTAGATCGCAAGGCGCTGCCTGCGCCAGAGGAAGTCGAGCGTGAGAAGTACGGCTATGTGGGGCCGCGTAATGGGACCGAGCAGGCGCTGTGCGAGGTGTGGCAGGAGGTGCTGAATCGAGATCAAATAGGTATTCATGACAACTTCTTCAGCCTGGGAGGCGATTCGATCCTCTCGATTCGCGTCATATCGCTGCTCAAGAGCCGTGGCATACCGCTCGACGTCAAGGACATATTCCAGCACCAGACTGTCGAGCAGTTGGCTATGCAGGCCGGACAGGCAGCAGCGGGTGAGCAGGCCGAGCCGCTGGAGCCATTCGCGCTGCTGACCGAGCAGGAGCGGAGCGAGTTGGGGGATGGGCGCTACGAGGACGCCTATCCGATGTCAGCGCTGCAAGCCGGGATGGTCTTCCACACACAGATGGAGCAGTTCAGCGGCATCTACCACGACATCATGGCCGAGCACGTCAGGTGCGCCTGGGACCGTGAGTGCTTCGAGCGAGCCTTAGCCGCGTGTATAGAGGAACAGCCAATCCTTCGAACAGGATTCCTATTGGACAGGAGGCAGCCGCTACAGGTCGTCTATAGGACAGTAGAGTTGCCGCTTGAGGTCGAAGACTTGCGCGGGCAGACGCAGCAGGAGCAGGAGTCGTACCTGGCTGATTGGATCGAGCAGCGGAAGCGACACGAGTTCGACTGGGAGAGGGGGCCGCTGTTGCAGGTCAACATATTCCTGAGGACCGACGATAGCTTCCAGTTCGTGCTGAGCTTCCATCACTCGGTGCTGGACGGGTGGAGCAGGGCCGTGCTGACGACAGTCTTGTACAACCGATACGAGCGGTTGCTCAGCGGGCAGGAGTTGGAGGCAGTCGAGGAGAACTGGACCTACCGAGAGTTCATAGCCCAGGAGCAGCGAGTGCTGGCAGATGGCGGAGCCAAGCAGTACTTTGCGGGGATGCTTGAGGAAGCGCCTGGCGAGCAACTGCCGCGCTTGAGATCGAAGGGAGGCCAGCGTGCGCAAGGCCTGATAGTAGTAGAGCAGTTCGTGGGTTTGTCAGAGAGGTTGATCGGGCTGGCGCGAGAGCTGGGAGTGCCAGTGCAGTCGGTGCTGATGGCCGGACACTTGAAGGTGCTGAGTGTGATGAGCGGGCAAAGCAGGGCGGTGACTTGCGTGACGCACAACGGGCGACCAGAGACACAGGGGGCAGAGCGGAGCCTGGGGCTATATCTGAACTCTCTGCCGCAGGGGCTGGAGGTGAGGAGGTGCAGTTGGCGCAGGCTGATAGAGGCAGTCGTGGAGATGAATGCGTGCGGGATGCAGTACCGAGGCTACCCGCTGTCGAGGATACAGCAGGAGCTTGATTGGACGTTCTCTGAGGTGCTGTTCAACTACACGCACTTCCACATCTACAACGAACTGACGAAAGGTGGCGGCAACGAGCTGGAATCACTAGGCAGCAGCGGGTTCGAGCAGACGAATTTCGACCTGCTGGTGGACGTGGCGCGAGGAATGGACGATGCGCTGAGGCTGTCACTGGTCTACGACAAGCAGGTGTTCGACCGAGAGATGATCCAGCGGCTTGGCCAGTACTACCTGCGGGCATTCGAGCAGATGCTTGAGGGGCTAGACCAGCCGCACCATTCGCTGCTGAGTGAGTCAGAGCGCAACCATCTGCTCTACGAGTTGAACTCTACGCAGGCCGATTACCCTCGCGAGGTGTGCCTGACTGATCTGTTCGAGCAGCAGGTCGAGCGCAGCCCAGAGGCGGTGGCAGTGGTGTTTGAAGGCCAGCGGCTCAGCTACCGAGAGCTGAACGAGCAGGCCAACCAGTTGGCGCATTACCTGCGAGCACAGGGCGTCAGGCCAGACTCGCTGGTGGGGCTGTGCGTCGAGAGGTCAGTGGAGATGGTGGTGGGCATCATCGGGATATTGAAGGCAGGAGGAGCGTACTTGCCGTTGGATCCGAGCTATCCGCAGGAGCGGCTCGACTACATGATAGAAGACAGCCGCCCGGCAGTCGTTCTGACGCAGAGTTGGCTGGAGGAACGGTTGCCGCTCGTCAGCGTGCCGGTGCTGAGGCTGGACACGGAGCTAGAGGAGCTAAGGGAGTATTCGAGTGACAACGCCGGACTGGAAGAGGTAGGGCTGAGGCCCGAACACCTGGCCTATGTCATTTACACGTCCGGGTCAACAGGCAAGCCCAAGGGTGTGATGGTAGAGCACCGCAACGTGGGGCGGCTGCTGTCGGTGACCGAGGCGGACTTCGGGTTCGGGGCGCAGGACGTCTGGACGCTGTTCCACTCCTACGCGTTCGACTTCTCGGTGTGGGAGATGTGGGGCGCACTGGCCTACGGGGGACGGCTGGTGGTGGTGCCAAAGTGGGTGTCGCGCTCGCCAGAGGATTTCTATAGGCTGGTGGTCAGCGAGGGGGTGACGGTGTTGAACCAGACGCCGACAGCCTTCACGCAGTTGGCGCGAGTGGACGCCGAACGGCAAGAGGAGTTGAAGCTGAGGGTAGTGGTGTTCGGAGGTGAGGCGTTGAAGCTGAGCGAGCTGAGAGGATGGGTAGAGAGGCACGGGGAAGAGAAGCCAGAGTTGGTCAACATGTACGGGATAACGGAGACGACTGTGCACGTGACGTACAGGAGGTTGAGGAGAGAGGACGTAGCAGGAGATAGAGGGAGCGTGATAGGGCGAGCGCTAGGAGATTTAAGGGTGTACGTGTTGGGAGAGGATGAGGAGCTGATGCCAGAGGGAGCAGTAGGAGAGATGTATGTAGGAGGAGGAGGAGTAGCGCGAGGGTATTTGAACAGAGAGGAGCTGACGAGGGAGAGGTTTATAGAAGACCGGTATGAGGAAGGAGAGAGGGTGTACAGGACAGGAGACCTGGCGAGGTGGACAGAGGAAGGAGAGCTGGAGTACGTAGGGCGAAAAGATGCACAGGTGAAGGTGAGAGGATACCGCATAGAGCTAGGAGAGATAGAGCATGAGTTGGGAAGGATGGAGATGGTGAGCGGGGCGGTAGTAGTAGCTAGACAGGGAGAAGGAGGGCAGAAGCGATTGGTAGGATACGTGGTGATAGAGGAGGAAGCGAAGCGAGCAGAGAGCGAGGCGGAGATGGTGGGCGAGCTACGCGATGCACTGCAAAGACGGCTGCCCGACTACATGGTGCCGGCGCACTTCGTGCTACTGGATCAGTTGCCGTTGACTGCCAATGGGAAGGTAGATCGCAAGGCGCTGCCTGCGCCGGATGCAGGTGATGTGGAGGCGGCCTACCTTGCGCCGCGTAATGAGACCGAGCAGGCGCTGTGCGAGGTGTGGCAGGAGGTGCTGAAAGTAGATCGCGTAGGTGTGCAGGACAACTTCTTCAGCCTTGGAGGCGACTCGATCCTCTCTATCCGCGTCGTGTCACTACTCAAGAGCCGTGGCATACCGCTCGACGTCAAGGACATATTCCAGCACCAGACTGTCGAGCAGTTGGCTATGCAGGCCGGGCAGGCAGCAGCGGGTGAGCAGGCCGAGCCGCTGGAGCCATTCGCGCTGCTGACCGAGCAGGAGCGGAGCGAGTTGGGGGATGGTCGCTACGAGGACGCCTATCCGATGTCAGCGCTGCAAGCCGGGATGGTCTTCCACACACAGATGGAGCAGTTCAGCGGCATCTACCACGACATCATAGCCGAGCACGTCAGGTGCCCTTGGGATCGCGCCTGCTTCGAGTACGCGCTGTCGGTGTGCATGCAGGAGCAGCCGCTGCTACGGACTGTGTTCAAGCTGGAGGGGGAGCGCCCGCTACAGGTGGTGTTGGGAGAGGTGGAGCCGCCGCTTGAGGTCGAAGACCTGCGAGGGCAATCAGCCGAACAACAGGAGCGGTATCTTGAGCAATGGACCGAAGCCCGCAAGCGACACGAGTTCGACTGGGAGAGGGGGCCGCTGTTGCAGGTCAACATATTCCTGAGGACCGACGATAGCTTCCAGTTCGTGCTGAGCTTCCATCACTCGGTGCTGGACGGGTGGAGCAGGGCTGTGCTGACGACAGTCTTGTACAACCGATACGAGCGGTTGCTCAGCGGGCAGGAGTTGGAGGCAGTCGAGGAGAACTGGACCTACCGAGAGTTCATAGCCCAGGAGCAGCGAGTGCTGGCAGATGGCGGAGCCAAGCAGTACTTCGCGAGGATGCTTGAGGAAGCGCCTGGCGAGCAACTGCCGCGCTTGAGGTCGAAGGGAGGCCAGCGTGCGCAAGGCCTGATAGTAGTAGAGCAGTTCGTGGGTTTGTCAGAGAGGTTGATCGGGCTGGCGCGAGAGCTGGGGGTGCCAGTGCAGTCGGTGCTGATGGCCGGTCACTTGAAGGTGCTGACGACGATGAGCGGGCAAAGCAGGGCGGTGACTTGCGTGACGCACAACGGGCGACCAGAGACACAAGGGGCAGAGCGGAGCCTGGGCCTGTTCCTCAACTCGGTGCCGGTCAGCGTCGAGGTTGGGCCGTGCACGTGGCGAGAGTTGATCGAGCGAGTCAGACAAGTCGGGGCTGCCGGGATGCAGTACCGGGGCTACCCGCTGTCAAGGATACAGCAGGATGTGGGCATCAGCCTGGATGAGGTGACGTTCAACTACACGCACTTCCATGTCTACAGGGATTTGACGACTGAGACTGAACACAAATTAGAGGTGCTGGGTTCGTCGGGATTCGAGCAAACGAACTTTGACTTTCTGGTGAATGTGGGCCGTGGGCTGGACGACGTGCTGCGGATGGAGTTGATCTACAAGGGGGGCCAGTTCGGGCGCGAGATCATGGAGCGGCTGGGGCAGTACTACGTGCGGGCGTTCGAGCAGATGCTTGAGGGGCTGGACGGGCGGCACCAGGTGCGAACGCTGCTGAGCGAGGAGGAAGAGAGGCAGGTGATCGAGTGGGGAGCCGGCGCTGAGGTGGAGACGAGCCCCTCTGTGCGTGCACGAGTTGATCGAGCGGCAGGCCGACAAGACCCCCCATGCCGTGGCGGTAGTCTGCTCGCAGCAGAGCCTCAGCTACCTACAGCTAAACCAGAAGGCCGACAGGCTCGCTCGCTACCTGGCCGAGGCTGGAGTGGGCATAGGATCGAGGGTGGGCATACACCTGAGGCGGTCAGCCGAGATGATGATAGCAGTGCTTGGGGTGATGAAGGCCGGGGCTGCATATGTGCCTTTGGAGGCGGGGCTGCCCAGCCAGCGAGTAGAGTACATGATGAGGGATGCGGGCGTGGAGTGTGTACTGGTAGAGAGCGGGCTGATGGAAGGGATGAGGCTGAGCGGAGTGGACGTGGTGATGATGGACGGGGCGGCGACAGACCCAGCATGGCTTGAGGAGATGGCAGGCGAGGCGACGGAGGCGGTAAGGAGGGTGAGAGCAGATGACCTGGCCTACATCCTGTACACGTCGGGGTTGACGGGCAAGCCGAAGGGAGTGATGGTAGAGCACCAAGGCTTGTCTAACTACCTGAGCCACGCCGCGAAGAGCTATCTCAAGGAAGGCATCAAGGGGTCGGTAGTGAGTTCTCCGTTGTCGTTCGACGCCACGCTGACGACGCTGATGACGCCGCTGGTAGCAGGCGGGAGCGTGGAGTTGCTGGAGGAGGACGAGGGATTGATAGAGAGGCTAGCCGACAGGATGTTCGGGACAGAAGAGGGGCTGCTGTTCAAGGTGACGCCCTCGCACCTTGAGGCATTGGAGTATGTAGATAGGTCGAGGCGAGAGAGCGATGCAAGGCACGTCGTAGTGGTAGGAGGCGAGCAGTTGAGAGCGGAGTTGGTGAGGAGGTGGAAAGGAGAGATGCTGAGGGAGGCAGTGTTCGTCAACGAGTACGGGCCGACGGAGGCAGTGGTGGGATGCAGCGTGTGGGAGCTGAGAGATGATGAAGGGATGAGGAAGTTGGAGGGGATGGTGGGAGCGCCGATAGGCAGGCCGATAGCTAACACGCAGATGTATGTGATGGGGGAAGGATGTCAGCTACAGCCGATAGGAAGTGTAGGAGAGTTGTACATAGGAGGGGCAGGAGTAGCGAGGGGATATGTGAAGGATGAGGAGAAGACGAGGGAGATGTTTATAGAAGACCCGTATGAGGAAGGAGAGAGGGTGTACAGGACAGGAGATCTGGTGAGGTGGAGGGAAGAAGGAGAGCTGGAGTACGTAGGGCGAAAAGATGCACAGGTGAAGGTGAGAGGATACCGCATAGAGCTAGGGGAGATAGAGCAAGAGCTGAGAGGAATAGAAGGGATAGTAGGAGCAGCGGTGGTGGCGAGAGAGGTAGAAGGAGGGCAGAAGCAGCTAGTGGGGTACGTGGTGATAGAGGAGGAAGCGAAGCGAAGAGCGAGCGAGGCGGAGATGGTGGGCGAGCTACGTGACTCATTGAGGAAGGTGTTGCCTGACTACATGGTGCCGACAAGGATAGTGGTGCTGGAGCAGATGCCGCTGACTGCCAATGGGAAGGTAGATCGCAAAGCGCTGCCAGCGCCGGAAGCAGGTGAAGTGGAGAGGGTCTACGTTGCGGCGCGCGATGAGACGGAGGAGGCGCTGTGCGAGGTATGGCAGGAGGTGCTGAAGGTAGATCGTATAGGTATTCACGACAACTTCTTCAGCCTGGGAGGCGATTCGATCTTTGCCATACGAGTGGTCTCTATGCTCAAGAGCCGAGGGGTGAAGCTCGACATCAAGGACATATTCCAGCACCAGACTGTCGAGCAGTTGGCTATGCAGGCCGGGCAGGCAGCAGCGGGTGAGCAGGCCGAGCCGCTGGAGCCATTCGCGCTGCTGACCGAGCAGGAGCGGAGCGAGTTGGGGGATGGGCGCTACGAGGACGCCTATCCGATGTCAGCGCTGCAAGCCGGGATGGTCTTCCACACACAGATGGAGCAGTTCAGCGGCATCTATCACGACATCATAGCCGAGCACGTCAGGTGCGCCTGGGACCGTGAGTGCTTCGAGCGAGCCTTAGCCGCGTGCATACAGGAACAGCCGCTGCTACGGACGGGATTCCTGTTGGACAGGAGGAGGCCGTTACAGGTCGTCTATAGGACAGTAGAGTTGCCGCTTGAGGTCGAAGACTTGCGCGGGCAGACGCAGCAGGAGCAGGAGTCGTACCTGGCTGATTGGATCGAGCAGCGGAAGCGACACGAGTTCGACTGGGAGAGGGGGCCGCTGTTGCAGGTCAACATATTCCTGAGGACCGACGATAGCTTCCAGTTCGTGCTGAGCTTCCATCACTCGGTGCTGGACGGGTGGAGCAGGGCTGTGCTGACGACAGTCTTGTACAACCGATACGAGCGGTTGCTCAGCGGGCAGGAGTTGGAGGCAGTCGAGGAGAACTGGACCTACCGAGAGTTCATAGCCCAGGAGCAGCGAGTGCTGGCAGATGGCGGAGCCAAGCAGTACTTTGCGGGGATGCTTGAGGAAGCGCCTGGCGAGCAACTGCCGCGCTTGAGGTCGAAGGGAGGCCAGCGTGCGCAAGGCCTGATAGTAGTAGAGCAGTTCGTGGGTTTGTCAGAGAGGTTGATCGGGCTGGCGCGAGAGCTGGGGGTGCCAGTGCAGTCGGTGCTGATGGCCGGACACTTGAAGGTGCTGAGTGTGATGAGCGGGCAGAGCAGGGCGGTGACTTGCGTGACGCACAACGGGCGACCAGAGACACAGGGGGCAGAGCGGAGCCTGGGGCTATATCTGAACTCTCTGCCGCAGGGGCTGGAGGTGAGGAGGTGCAGTTGGCGCAGGCTGATAGAGGCAGTCGTGGAGATGAATGCGTGCGGGATGCAGTACCGAGGCTACCCGCTGTCGAGGATACAGCAGGAGCTTGATTGGACGTTCTCTGAGGTGCTGTTCAACTACACGCACTTCCACATCTACAACGAACTGACGAAAGGTGGCGGCAACGAGCTGGAATCACTAGGCAGCAGCGGGTTCGAGCAGACGAATTTCGACCTGCTGGTGGACGTGGCGCGAGGAATGGACGACTCGCTGAGGCTGTCACTGGTCTACGACAAGCAGGTGTTCGACCGAGAGATGATCGAGCGGCTTGGCCAGTACTACCTGCGGGCATTCGAGCAGATGCTTGAGGGGCTAGACCAGCCGCACCATTCGCTGCTGAGTGAGTCAGAGCGCAACCATCTGCTCTACGAGTTGAACTCTACGCAGGCCGATTACCCTCGTGAGGTGTGCCTGACTGATCTGTTCGAGCAGCAGGTCGAGCGCAGCCCAGAGGCGGTGGCAGTGGTGTTTGAAGGCCAGCGGCTCAGCTACCGAGAGCTGAACGAGCAGGCCAACCAGTTGGCGCATTACCTGCGAGCACAGGGCGTCAGGCCAGACGTGGTGGTGGGGCTGTGCGTCGAGAGGTCAGTGGAGATGGTGGTGGGCATCATCGGGATATTGAAGGCAGGAGGAGCGTACTTGCCGTTGGATCCGAGCTATCCGCAGGAGCGGCTCGACTACATGATAGAAGACAGCCGCCCGGCAGTCGTTCTGACGCAGAGTTGGCTGGAGGAACGGTTGCCGCTCGTCAGCGTGCCGGTGCTGAGGCTGGACACGGAGCTAGAGGAGCTAAGGGAGTATTCGAGTGACAACGCCGGACTGGAAGAGGTAGGGCTGAGGCCCGAACACCTGGCCTATGTCATTTACACGTCCGGGTCAACAGGCAAGCCCAAGGGTGTGATGAACGAACATGCTGGCGTCGTCAATCGCCTGCTGTGGGCGCGAGACGCCTACGACGTTAGCAGTGAAGATCGCATCCTGCAAAAGACACCGTTTAGCTTCGATGTCTCGGTGTGGGAGTTACTGTTGCCGCTGTTGACAGGTGCGCAACTGGTGATGGCGCGGCCGGGTGGGCATATGGAGCCGGAGTATCTGGCCGAGATAATCGAGTCCCGGCAGATTACGATGATGCATTTTGTGCCCTCGATGTTGCAGGTGTTTCTAGAGCACGGAGTGACGGCAGGGTGCAAGCGACTGAGGCGAGTGCTGTGCAGCGGCGAGGCGCTTAGTTATGGGTTGCAACAGCGCTTTGAGGTGAGGCTGCCGGGGGTGGAGTTGCATAACCTGTATGGGCCGACGGAGGCGGCGATAGATGTGACGGCGTGGCGGTGTCAGTCGAATGTGCATCAGGGGATGGTGCCGATAGGCAGGCCGATAGCCAACACGCAGATATACATCCTCGACGCGCAGATGCAGCCGGTACCGATGGGGGTGACGGGTGAGCTGTACATCGGTGGAGCTGGAGTGGCAAGGGGGTATTTGAATCGCGCGGAGCTGACTGAGCAGCGGTTTACGAAAGACCCGTTCAGGAACGGCGCGAGGGCGCGAATGTACAGGACGGGAGATTTAGGGAGGTGGCTGTCAGATGGAGCGATCGAGTACGTGGGGCGCAATGACTTCCAGGTGAAAATAAAAGGATTTCGCATCGAGCTAGGTGAGATAGAGCATCACCTGGGAAGTGTAGCAGGCATAGGGGCAGCAGCGGTTGTGGCGAGAGAAGGCGAAGGAGGGCAGAAGCAGCTAGTGGGATACGTGACGCTGAAGGCGGATGGCTGGCCAGGGATGAGCGAGTTGGAGGTAAACAGCCATCTGCGGGACGGATTGAGAAGAGTGCTGCCTGACTACATGGTGCCGACAAGGATAGTGGTGCTGGAGCAGTTGCCGCTGACTGCGAATGGGAAGGTAGACCGCAAGGCGCTGCCTGTGCCAGAGGAAGTCGAGCGTGAGAAGTACGGCTATGTGGGGCCGCGTAATCGAACCGAGCAGGCGCTGTGCGAGGTGTGGCAGGAGGTGCTGAATCGAGATCGTATAGGTATTCATGACAACTTCTTCAGCCTGGGAGGCGATTCGATCCTCTCTATCCGCGTCGTGTCGCTTGCCAAACGCAAGGGTATTGCCATCACCATACGACAGATGTTTGCGCACCAGACCGTCGCGGAACTAGCCACGCAGATCGATCAGACAGTGAGGCACCAACAACCGCAGGGCGCCGTTGAGGGTGAGATGCCACTGCTGCCAATCCAGCAGCAGTTCTTAGCAGCCGGCGATTCATCCTACCACCATAACAATCAGGCCGTTCTGCTGGTCGTGCCATCGGCTTTCGACTTCTCGCTGCTGCGGCTTGTCGTAGAGGCCCTCTACCGCCGCCACGACGCCCTGCGCCTCCGATTCACTTCCCTCGACGGCCTCTGGCTCGCCTCGCATGCTCCACTGACGCCGGCCTTGGTCTCAGACAGTTGTGTCATAGAGCCGCTGCCCGATGATAAGAGCCTGCGGCCTGACTTCATCACCGCCCGGTGCCAGCATTACCAGCGCACTCTCGATGTCAGCCAAGGCCCGCTGCTGCGCGCCGTCTACCTGCGAGGCGACGATGAGGGGCGGCTGCTGCTGGTCATCCATCACCTGGTCGTTGACGGCGTCTCCTGGCGGATACTGCTCGCCGACCTCCAGCAGGCTTACCGGCAGGCGTGCCAGGGCAAGCAGATCGAAGCTGGCCCCGAAGAGTTCCTCCTACCAGCAGTGGGCGCAGGCCCTGGCCCGCTACTCGGCCTCGCCCGCTTTACAGCGCGAGCGGGCCTACTGGCGCGACACCTGGGCTGAGGCGGCCGACAACTGGCCGGTGGAGCCGATTTCAACCGCACCGGCTGCGTATGCGACCACCCGCAGCGTGGCTGTGGAACTCAGCCGCGAGGAGACGGCGGCGCTGCTGACAGAGTGCGGGCGGACCTACCGCACGGGGATCAACGAGCTGCTGCTGTCGGGCGTCTACCTGGGCGTGCGGCAGTGGTCCGGGCAGACCCGGCTGCGGCTGACGCTGGAAGCGCACGGCCGAGAGCAACTGTTCGACGAGCTGGATACGACTGAGACGGTGGGCTGTTTCACGACGACCTACCCGGTGGTGTTGGGCAGTGAGGATGGCCAGATGGGAGCGGTCATCAAGGCGGTCAAGGAGCAGTACCGCGCGGTGCCGCATCACGGGATAGGGTACGGGCTGCTGCGGCATCTGGCCGGTGACGAGTTGTTGATGGCCGCCGAGCAGGCTAGCCCGCCGGCGCTGCTGTTCAACTACCTGGGGCAGTTCGACCAGACTATGGCGGCCAACTCGTGGTTCGCCATCGCGCCCGAATTGACCGGCGAGGCGATAGACCCGCGGCGGATGCGGACGCATGCGCTGAGCCTCAACGGGCTGGTGGCAGGCGGTGTGCTGCGATTCCAACTCGATTACAGCGAGGCGCAGTACGCCGAGGCAACGGTGGCGGAGTTGGCGGGGCATATCGAGCAGGGGCTGCGTGAGGTGATCGCGCACTGCCTGGAAGTCGGGGAGGGGGATTACACGCCGAGCGATTTCCCGCTGGTGGCAGTCGGCCAGGAGGTGTTGGACGAGTGGCAGAGGGAGTACGAGATCGAGGACCTCTATCCGTTGACAGCGATGCAGAGGGGGATGCTGTTCCACAGCCTTCTGGAGCGGGAGGCCTACGTGACGCAGTTGTACCCGACGCTTGAGGGGGATTTGCGGGCAGAGCTGCTGAGGCAGGCGTGGGAGAAGGTGATGGAGCAGCAGGCGATCTTCCGGACGATCTTTGTAGGGGAAGGGGAGTTACAGCAACAACTGGTGATGAAGCGGGCAAGGCTGCCGTGGGTGGAGGAGGACTGGCGGAATCTGACGGAAGGTGAGCAGGAGGCGCGGTTCGAGGAGTATCGGCGAGCGGACAAGGCGAAGGGATTCGAGGAGACACAAGCGCCGTTGATGAGGATAAGTCTGTTTCGGCTGGGCGATAGGAGGTACAGGCTGCTGTGGAGTCATCACCATAGCCTGCTGGACGGGTGGAGTGTGCCGCTGGTGTACGGGGAGGTGATGGAGGTCTACGCGGGGCTGGTGCAGGGGCGGCCAGCGGTACGGGCGGCGGGGCCTGGGTACGCCAGCTACGTAGAGTGGTTGCTGGCGCAAGATGAGGAGGAGGCGCGGCGGTATTGGCGCTCGTACCTGACGGGGGTGGATGCGGTGACGCGGCTGCCCTACGACAAGTTAGTCGGGGAAGAGAGGCCGAGGCATGACAGCCAGGTAGTGAGCCTGAGCGCGAGTGATACGGCGGAGTTGAAGGCATTGGCGAAAAGGTATCAGACGACGGTCAACACGCTGGTGCAGTTGGCGTGGGCGATACTGCTACAGCGCTACAGCGGGGACAGGGAGGTGATGTTCGGGGCGGTGATATCGGGGCGATCAGCCGAGGTGGAGGGGATCGAGACGATGGTGGGGCTGTTCATCAACACTATACCGGTGGTGGTGAGGTTCGACGAGGAGGGGACGATAGCGGGGGTGATAAATCGGCTGCACAAGGAGTTCCAGCGGAGCCAGACGTATGGGCACCTGTCGCTGACCGAGATCCAGAAGCAGAGCGGGCTGAGCCGGGGGAGGGGGCTGTTCGACAGCATCCTGGTGTTCGAGAACTACCCGCTGGACTCGGCTATGGGGGAGAGGACCAGGGGAGCCTCTGTGAGGATAGATGAGGTTGGGACGGACATAGAGGACACGTACCCGATAGCGCTGGGAGTGTTCCAGGGCGAGAGGCTGGAGGTGACGTGCAACTATTTCGGGAATCGGTTCAGCGCATCAACAATCAGGAGGTTGCTGGGGCAGTTCATAGAAGTGTTGAGGCAGATTGGGAGCAGGGAGAGGGCGGCGGAAATCAGGTTGTTGAGCGAAGAGGAAGAGAGGCAGGTGATCGAGTGGGGAGCCGGCGCTGAGGTGGAGACGAGCCCTCTGTGCGTGCACGAGTTGATCGAGCGGCAGGCCGACAAGACCCCCCATGCCGTGGCAGTAGTCTGCTCGCAGCAGAGGCTCAGCTACCTACAGCTAAACCAGAAGGCCGACAGGCTCGCTCGCTACCTGTTGGAGGCCGGAGTGGGCATAGGATCGAGGGTGGGCATACACCTGAGGCGGTCAGCCGAGATGATGATAGCAGTGCTTGGGGTGATGAAGGCCGGGGCTGCATATGTGCCTTTGGAGGCGGGGCTGCCCAGCCAGCGAGTAGAGTACATGATGAGGGATGCGGGCGTGGAGTGTGTACTGGTAGAGAGCGGGCTGATGGAAGGGATGAGGCTGAGCGGAGTGGACGTGGTGATGATGGACGGGGCGGCGACAGACCCAGCATGGCTTGAGGAGATGGCAGGCGAGGCGACGGAGGCGGTAAGGAGGGTGAGAGCAGATGACCTGGCCTACATCCTGTACACGTCGGGGTTGACGGGCAAGCCAAAAGGGGTGATGGTAGAGCACCAAGGCTTGTCTAACTACCTGAGCCACGCCGCGAAGAGCTATCTCAAGGAAGGCATCAAGGGGTCGGTAGTGAGTTCTCCGTTGTCGTTCGACGCCACGCTGACGACGCTGATGACGCCGCTGGTAGCAGGCGGGAGCGTGGAGTTGCTGGAGGAGGACGAGGGATTGATAGAGAGGCTAGCCGACAGGATGTTCGGGACAGAAGAGGGGCTGCTGTTCAAGGTGACGCCCTCGCACCTTGAGGCATTGGAGTATGTAGATAGGTCGAGGCGAGAGAGCGATGCAAGGCACGTCGTAGTGGTAGGAGGCGAGCAGTTGAGAGCGGAGTTGGTGAGGAGGTGGAAAGGAGAGATGCTGAGGGAGGCAGTGTTCGTCAACGAGTACGGGCCGACGGAGGCAGTGGTGGGATGCAGCGTGTGGGAGCTGAGAGATGATGAAGGGATGAGGAAGTTGGAGGGGATGGTGGGAGCGCCGATAGGCAGGCCGATAGCTAACACGCAGATGTATGTGATGGGGGAAGGATGTCAGCTACAGCCGATAGGAAGTGTAGGAGAGTTGTACATAGGAGGGGCAGGAGTAGCGAGGGGATATGTGAAGGATGAGGAGAAGACGAGGGAGATGTTTATAGAAGACCCGTATGAGGAAGGAGAGAGGGTGTACAGGACAGGAGACCTTGTGAGGTGGAGGGAGGAAGGGGAGTTGGAGTTCGTGGGGAGGAGAGATGAGCAGGTAAAGGTGAGGGGATACCGGATAGAGCTGGGAGAGATAGAGCAAGAGCTGAGAGGGGTAGAAGGTGTAGAGGGAGCAGTGGTGGTGGCGAGAGAGGTAGAAGGAGGGCAGAAGCAGCTAGTGGGGTATGTGGTGATAGAGGAGGAGGCGAAGCGAGCAGAGAGCGAAGCAGAGATGGTCGGCGAGCTACGGGAAGGATTGAGGAGGGTGTTGCCTGACTACATGGTGCCGACAAGGATAGTGGTGCTGGAGCAGTTGCCACTAACCCCCAACGGGAAGGTAGACCGCAAGGCGCTGCCAGCGCCGGAAGCAGGTGAAGTGGAGAGGGTCTACGTTGCGGCGCGCGATGAGACGGAGGAGGCGCTGTGCGAGGTATGGCAGGAGGTGCTGAAGGTAGAACAGGTCGGCATTCACGACAACTTCTTCAGCCTGGGAGGCGATTCGATCTTTGCCATACGAGTGGTCTCTATGCTCAAGAGCCTTGGCATAGGGCTAGACATCAAGGACATATTCCAGCACCAGACTGTCGAGCAGTTGGCCGTGGCAGCAAGCCAGGGTCGGCTGAATCAAGAAACTTTCATCGATCCCAATCAAATCGCACAAATGCTTATAAGCGAGCGCGATGAATTCGATGAAAACGTTAGCGAGATAATCTTATGAAACCAGTTAACGAGATATCCATGACAACAGACCGAATAGACGACAATTTGTCGTTGACCGGCGCACCGGAGGCGGTCGATCAAATCAACAGTGACTTCTACAGTCGCTTTCCTTTCCCGTGGCGTCCGAAATCGTTGGACTGCACGGCCGATCCGGATTTCGCACGAGTCATGCTTAACCAGAACCTGGGGGACTGGACGCATCAGTCGGTGCCGCCAAATCCTCATATTTGGGTAGCGGGTTGTGGAACTAATCAAGCTGCAATCACGGCGCTGCATTTCGCCAATGCCGTAGTGCGCGGATCAGATATTTCCACTTCGTCATTGGAGCTTTGCGCTTCGACCGCACGCGATCTTGGCTGCACTAATCTTGAACTCCGTAAGGAGAGCATCAACCAAACCGACTACGATCAGCAGTTCGACTACATAATCTGCACTGGCGTTATACACCACAACGCTGATCCAGAGGCTACCCTCAAGAAACTGGCGGGAGCCCTCAAGCCGACAGGGGTGCTGGAGCTGATGGTCTACAACCGCTACCATCGGATTCTGACCTCCGCTTTTCAGAAGGGAGTTCGACTTCTGGCAGGCACCGAATCAACGCCGGATTTTCAGAAAGAACTCTCCTTCACACGATCGCTCATTGATAGCTTTCCGGGAGTAGGACTCATGCGGCAATTCGTGGGCGACCTCAAGCAAGCGCCGGAATCGCAGATTGCAGATACGCTTATGCAACCGGTGGAAAACAGCTACACAGTTGATGTGTTGGAAGAGATGGCCAGCCGCTGTGGTTCCGAGTTTATAACGCCATCGCCCAATGCCTGGGACAAAGGAGCTGGCAATCCTACATGGAACCTGCGCTTCTCGCAGTCAGAGATCCAGCAGTCTTACGATAAACTCCCTGACTCGCGCCGATGGCAAATCACGAATCTCCTGTTATGTGAGAATTCGCCCCTTCTCTGGTTCTATCTGAAGCGCACGGACAGTCCAGTGGAAAGTAAGACGGAACACCAAATCTGTGATTCGTTTCTGCGGACCCGTTTTAGACATAACGCGGTGGCTCGCCGCTCTTACATTCTCACAAAGGACAATAAATACTCACAGGTCAACTCGCCGCTACCGTATCCGGGCATGCCTGTAAAGCCCGATATGCGCAAGATCGTAGAGGCGGCGGGAAGCGGTCTGCCGATGGGTCAGGTACTCGATTCGCTGTCCATCTCACGTAACTTTGCTACGGTGAATGATCTCCGGTTGCGGCTAACTACTTCCATGGGTCCATTCTTGAGATCGATACCATAGACGGAGCCACACAACCAAAACAGTTTGACCCAAGAAGCTATTCGGGATCGGGCAAACCACTGAATGCCAGATCGCCCCCCAAGGTTTTAATTACTTTGGGACGATTGAAGTGTTGGCAGTGCAGGCAGGACGAGGTTGGCTGGAACAAGTAATGTTTCATCGATATCAATTCGCGCAAATGCTGGTAAGCGGGCGCGAACTGAGTTCGATAAAAAATGTTAGCGAGATAATTCTATGAACCTAATTAATGATCTGCTGAATGATTTGCACAGGAATGGAGTCAGGCTTGGCCTCAATCGCGACGGAAATCTCCGCATCAGGGGTGATAAGAAGCATCTGGATGATTGGTTGATTGAGGACATTAGGAAATATAAAGAACATCTGATCGCGGCGTTAATAGCCGCGACTCCTTTTGCCTTACTGACAGAGGCCGAGCGAACGCGGCTAGGTGATGACTACGAGGACGCCTATCCGATGTCAGCGCTGCAAGCCGGGATGGTCTTCCACACACAGCTCGAACACTTCAGCGGCATCTACCACGACATTGTGGCTGAGGACGTGAAATGCCCGTGGGACCGTGAGTGCTTCGAGCAGGCGTTAGCCGCGTGCATAGAGGAGCACCCGGTGCTACGGACGGGGTTCAGGCTGGAGGGGGAGCGCCCGCTACAGGTCGTCTATAGGACAGTAGAGCTGCCGCTTGAGGTGGAGGACTTGCGAGGGCAATCAGCCGAAGAACAGGAGCAGTATCTTGAGCAATGGACCGAAGCCCGCAAGCGACACGAATTCGACTGGGAGAGAGGGCCGCTGTTGCACATCCACGTCTTTCTGAGAACGGATGAGAGCTTCCAGTTCGTGCTGAGCTTCCACCACTCGGTGCTAGACGGGTGGAGCAGGGCTGTGCTGACGACAGTCTTGTACAACCGATACGAGCGACTGCTGAGCGGGCAGGAGTTGGAGGCAGTCGAGGAGAACTGGACCTACCGAGAGTTCATAGCCCAGGAGCAGCGAGTGCTGGCCGATGACGGAGCGAAGCAGTACTTCGCGAGGATGCTGGAGGATGCCCCGGCCGAGCAACTGCCACGCTTAAAGACGAGCGCAGTTGGACGATCTCAGGGCCGGATGATGGTTGAGGGCTTCAGCACATTATCGGGGAGATTGATCGGGCTGGCCAGACAGATAGGAGTGCCGGTGCAGTCGGTATTATTGGCGGGCCATTTCAAGGTGTTGTCGCTGATGAGCGGACAGACTAGGGTGGTGAGCTGTATTACCCACAACAACCGCCCTGAAACGGCGGAGGCAGAGCGGAGCTTGGGACTGTTCCTCAACTCGCTACCACAGGCGCTGGAGGTAAAAGACGGCAGTTGGCGCAGCTTTATTCAAAAGGTAGCGGGAATGAATGCGGCCAGCATGCCGTATCGAGGATATCCCTTAGCCAGCATCCAGCAGAGCATAGGTTGGACATTCTCCGAGGTGCTGTTCAACTACACGCATTATCACATTTACAACGACCTGCTGAAGAGTGCTGAGCAAGAGTTAGAGACATTGGGCAGCAGCGGATTCGAGCAGACGAATTTCGATCTAGTGGTAGATGTATCGCGGGATGCGAACGACGACACGATGGTGATGGCGCTGATCTACAACGCGGAGGTATTGAACGGGAGCCTTATAGAAAGGATGGGGCGGTACTATGTGAAGGCATTCAAATTAATGTTGGAAAACCTGGACAAGCTGCACTGCGCAGAATCGCTGCTGACGGAGGCCGAGCGTGAATACCTGTTGTATGAATTGAACAACACCGTAGCCGATTACCCGCGCGACATCTGTTTGCACGAATTGTTTGAGGCGCAGGTGGAGCGCAGCCCGGAGTCTGTTGCGCTGCTGTTTGACAACAGACGACTAACCTATCGGGAATTGAACCGCGAAGCCAACCAGTTGGGCCATTATTTGATGGAGCATGGTGTAGGCCCGGAAGTACGGGTGGCCATCTGCATGAAGCGCGGGCTTGAGATGATGGTGGCATTGTTGGGTGTTCTGAAGGCCGGTGGCGCGTATGTGCCGTTGGATCCGAGTTATCCGCGACAGCGGCTTGAGTACATGGTAGAAGACAGCGCGCCAGCAATAGTGTTAACGCAATCGGGATTAAAGGAACACCTGTCTGCTATTAATGTGTCGGTAATGTGTTTGGACGCCAATCTTGACTTGCTAAAGGACTATCCGACCCACAATCCGGCGCAGCATGAAGTAGGACTCAACTCCGAGAGTCTGGCCTATGTGCTGTACACGTCCGGTTCAACGGGCAAGCCAAAAGGGGTGATGGTAGAGCACCAAGGCTTGTCTAACTACCTGAGCCACGCCGCGAAGAGCTATCTCAAGGAAGGCATCAAGGGGTCGGTAGTGAGTTCTCCGTTGTCGTTCGACGCCACGCTGACGACGCTGATGACGCCGCTGGTAGCAGGCGGGAGCGTGGAGTTGCTGGAGGAGGACGAGGGATTGATAGAGAGGCTAGCCGACAGGATGTTCGGGACAGAAGAGGGGCTGCTGTTCAAGGTGACGCCCTCGCACCTTGAGGCATTGGAGTATGTAGATAGGTCGAGGCGAGAGAGCGATGCAAGGCACGTCGTAGTGGTAGGAGGCGAGCAGTTGAGAGCGGAGTTGGTGAGGAGGTGGAAAGGAGAGATGCTGAGGGAGGCAGTGTTCGTCAACGAGTACGGGCCGACGGAGGCAGTGGTGGGATGCAGCGTGTGGGAGCTGAGAGATGATGAAGGGATGAGGAAGTTGGAGGGGATGGTGGGAGCGCCGATAGGCAGGCCGATAGCTAACACGCAGATGTATGTGATGGGGGAAGGATGTCAGCTACAGCCGATAGGAAGTGTAGGAGAGTTGTACATAGGAGGGGCAGGAGTAGCGAGGGGATATGTGAAGGATGAGGAGAAGACGAGGGAGAGGTTCATAAGAGATCCGTTTAGAAAGGAAGAGGGAAGGCGAGTGTATCGGACAGGAGACCTTGTGAGGTGGAGGGAAGAAGGAGAGCTAGAGTATGTAGGAAGGAGAGACGAGCAGGTAAAGGTGAGAGGATACCGCATAGAGCTGGGGGAGATAGAGCAAGAGCTGAGAGGAATAGAAGGGATAGTAGGAGCAGCGGTTGTGGCGAGAGAGGTAGAAGGAGGGCAGAAGCAGCTAGTGGGGTACGTGGTGATAGAGGAGGAGGCGAAGCGAGCAGTGAGCGAGTTGGAGGTAAACAGCCATCTGCGCGATGGATTGAGGAGGGTGTTGCCTGACTACATGGTGCCGACAAGGATAGTGGTGCTGGAGCAGTTGCCTCTAACCCCCAACGGGAAGGTTGATCGCAAAGCGCTGCCAGCGCCGGAAGCAGGTGAAGTGGAGAGGGTCTACGTTGCGGCGCGCGATGAGACGGAGGAGGCGCTATGCAAGGTGTGGCAGGAGGTGCTGAAGGTAGAACAGGTCGGCATTCACGACAACTTCTTCAGCCTGGGAGGCGACTCGATACTATCGATTCAGATGGTGTCGCGTGCGAATCGCGCCGGAATCGCTATCACCATGCAACAGCTCTATGCTTATCAGACCGTCGCGGAACTAGCCACGCAGATCGATCAGACAGTGAGGCACCAACAACCGCAGGGCGCCGTTGAGGGTGAGATGCCACTGCTGCCAATCCAGCAGCAGTTCTTAGCAGCCGGCGATTCATCCTACCACCATAACAATCAGGCCGTTCTGCTGGTCGTGCCATCGGCTTTCGACTTCTCGCTGCTGCGGCTTGTCGTAGAGGCCCTCTACCGCCGCCACGACGCCCTGCGCCTCCGATTCACTTCCCTCGACGGCCTCTGGCTCGCCTCGCATGCTCCACTGACGCCGGCAATGGTGTCACAGAGTTGTATACTCGAACCCCTCCCCGATGACCTAGGCTTACGGCCTGACTTCATCACCGCCCGGTGCCAGCATTACCAGCGCACTCTCGATGTCAGCCAAGGCCCGCTGCTGCGCGCCGTCTACCTGCGAGGCGACGATGAGGGGCGGCTGCTGCTGGTCATCCATCACCTGGTCGTTGACGGCGTCTCCTGGCGGATACTGCTCGCCGACCTCCAGCAGGCTTACCGGCAGGCGTGCCAGGGCAAGCAGATCGAGCTGGCCCCGAAGAGTTCCTCCTATCAGCAGTGGGCGCAGGCCCTGGCCCGCTACTCGGCCTCGCCCGCTTTACAGCGCGAGCGGGCCTACTGGCGCGACACCTGGGCTGAGGCGGCCGACAACTGGCCGGTGGAGCCGATTTCAACCGCACCGGCTGCGTATGCGACCACCCGCAGCGTGGCTGTGGAACTCAGCCGCGAGGAGACGGCGGCGCTGCTGACAGAGTGCGGGCGGACCTACCGCACGGGGATCAACGAGCTGCTGCTGTCGGGCGTCTACCTGGGCGTGCGGCAGTGGTCCGGGCAGACCCGGCTGCGGCTGACGCTGGAAGCGCACGGCCGAGAGCAACTGTTCGACGAGCTGGATACGACTGAGACGGTGGGCTGTTTCACGACGACCTACCCGGTGGTGTTGGGCAGTGAGGATGGCCAGATGGGAGCGGTCATCAAGGCGGTCAAGGAGCAGTACCGCGCGGTGCCGCATCACGGGATAGGGTACGGGCTGCTGCGGCATCTGGCCGGTGACGAGTTGTTGATGGCCGCCGAGCAGGCTAGCCCGCCGGCGCTGCTGTTCAACTACCTGGGGCAGTTCGACCAGACTATGGCGGCCAACTCGTGGTTCGCCATCGCGCCCGAATCGACCGGCGAGGCGATAGACCCGCGGCGGATGCGGACGCATGCGCTGAGCCTCAACGGGCTGGTGGCAGGCGGTGTGCTGCGATTCCAACTCGATTACAGCGAGGCGCAGTACGCCGAGGCAACGGTGGCGGAGTTGGCGGGGCATATCGAGCAGGGGCTGCGTGAGGTGATCGCGCACTGCCTGGAAGTCGGGGAGGGGGATTACACGCCGAGCGATTTCCCGCTGGTGGCAGTCGGCCAGGAGGTGTTGGACGAGTGGCAGAGGGAGTACGAGATCGAGGACCTCTATCCGTTGACAGCGATGCAGAGGGGGATGCTGTTCCACAGCCTTCTGGAGCGGGAGGCCTACGTGACGCAGTTGTACCCGACGCTTGAGGGGGATTTGCGGGCAGAGCTGCTGAGGCAGGCGTGGGAGAAGGTGATGGAGCAGCAGGCGATCTTCCGGACGATCTTTGTAGGGGAAGGGGAGTTACAGCAACAACTGGTGATGAAGCGGGCAAGGCTGCCGTGGGTGGAGGAGGACTGGCGGAATCTGACGGAAGGTGAGCAGGAGGCGCGGTTCGAGGAGTATCGGCGAGCGGACAAGGCGAAGGGATTCGAGGAGACACAAGCGCCGTTGATGAGGATAAGTCTGTTTCGGCTGGGCGATAGGAGGTACAGGCTGCTGTGGAGTCATCACCATAGCCTGCTGGACGGGTGGAGTGTGCCGCTGGTGTACGGGGAGGTGATGGAGGTCTACGCGGGGCTGGTGCAGGGGCGGCCAGCGGTACGGGCGGCGGGGCCTGGGTACGCCAGCTACGTAGAGTGGTTGCTGGCGCAAGATGAGGAGGAGGCGCGGCGGTATTGGCGCTCGTACCTGACGGGGGTGGATGCGGTGACGCGGCTGCCCTACGACAAGTTAGTCGGGGAAGAGAGGCCGAGGCATGACAGCCAGGTAGTGAGCCTGAGCGCGAGTGATACGGCGGAGTTGAAGGCATTGGCGAAAAGGTATCAGACGACGGTCAACACGCTGGTGCAGTTGGCGTGGGCGATACTGCTACAGCGCTACAGCGGGGACAGGGAGGTGATGTTCGGGGCGGTGATATCGGGGCGATCAGCCGAGGTGGAGGGGATCGAGACGATGGTGGGGCTGTTCATCAACACTATACCGGTGGTGGTGAGGTTCGACGAGGAGGGGACGATAGCGGGGGTGATAAATCGGCTGCACAAGGAGTTCCAGCGGAGCCAGACGTATGGGCACCTGTCGCTGACCGAGATCCAGAAGCAGAGCGGGCTGAGCCGGGGGAGGGGGCTGTTCGACAGCATCCTGGTGTTCGAGAACTACCCGCTGGACTCGGCTATGGGGGAGAGGACCAGGGGAGCCTCTGTGAGGATAGATGAGGTTGGGACGGATATAGAGGACACGTACCCGATAGCGCTGGGAGTGTTCCAGGGCGAGAGGCTGGAGGTGACGTGCAACTATTTCGGGAATCGGTTCAGCGCATCAACAATCAGGAGGTTGCTGGGGCAGTTCATAGAAGTGTTGAGGCAGATTGGGAGCAGGGAGAGGGCGGCGGAAATCAGGTTGTTGAGCGAAGAGGAAGAGAGGCAGGTGATCGAGTGGGGAGCCGGCGCTGAGGTGGAGACGAGCCCTCTGTGCGTGCACGAGTTGTTTGAGCGGCAGGCCGACAAGACCCCCCATGCCGTGGCGGTAGTCTGCTCGCAGCAGAGGCTCAGCTACCTACAGCTAAACCAGAAGGCCGACAGGCTCGCTCGCTACCTGTTGGAGGCCGGAGTGGAGGTAGGATCGAGGGTGGGCATACACCTGAGGCGGTCAGCCGAGATGATGATAGCAGTGCTTGGGGTGATGAAGGCCGGGGCTGCATATGTGCCTTTGGAGGCGGGGCTGCCCAGCCAGCGAGTAGAGTACATGATGAGGGATGCGGGCGTGGAGTGTGTACTGGTAGAGAGCGTACTGATGGAAGGGATGAGGCTGAGCGGAGTGGACGTGGTGATGATGGACGGGGCGGCGACAGACCCAGCATGGCTTGAGGAGATGGCAGGCGAGGCGACGGAGGCGGTAAGGAGGGTGAGAGCAGATGACCTGGCCTACATCCTGTACACGTCGGGGTCGACGGGCAAGCCAAAAGGGGTGATGGTAGAGCACCAAGGCTTGTCTAACTACCTGAGCCACGCCGCGAAGAGCTATCTCAAGGAAGGCATCAAGGGGTCGGTAGTGAGTTCTCCGTTGTCGTTCGACGCCACGCTGACGACGCTGATGACGCCGCTGGTAGCAGGCGGGAGCGTGGAGTTGCTGGAGGAGGACGAGGGATTGATAGAGAGGCTAGCCGACAGGATGTTCGGGACAGAAGAGGGGCTGCTGTTCAAGGTGACGCCCTCGCACCTTGAGGCATTGGAGTATGTAGATAGGTCGAGGCGAGAGAGCGATGCAAGGCACGTCGTAGTGGTAGGAGGCGAGCAGTTGAGAGCGGAGTTGGTGAGGAGGTGGAAAGGAGAGATGCTGAGGGAGGCAGTGTTCGTCAACGAGTACGGGCCGACGGAGGCAGTGGTGGGATGCAGCGTGTGGGAGCTGAGAGATGATGAAGGGATGAGGAAGTTGGAGGGGATGGTGGGAGCGCCGATAGGCAGGCCGATAGCTAACACGCAGATGTATGTGATGGGGGAAGGATGTCAGCTACAGCCGATAGGAAGTGTAGGAGAGTTGTACATAGGAGGGGCAGGAGTAGCGAGGGGATATGTGAAGGATGAGGAGAAGACGAGGGAGAGGTTCATAAGAGATCCGTTTAGAAAGGAAGAGGGAAGGCGAGTGTATCGGACAGGAGACCTTGTGAGGTGGAGGGAAGAAGGAGAGCTAGAGTATGTAGGAAGGAGAGACGAGCAGGTAAAGGTGAGAGGATACCGCATAGAGCTGGGGGAGATAGAGCATGAGTTGGCGAAGATAGAGATGGTGAGTGGGGCAGTGGTGGTGGCGAGAGAGGTAGAAGGAGGGCAGAAGCAGCTAGTGGGGTACGTGGTGATAGAGGAGGAGGCGAAGCGAGCAGAGAGCGAAGCAGAGATGGTCGGCGAGCTACGGGAAGGATTGAGGAGGGTGTTGCCTGACTACATGGTGCCGACAAGGATAGTGGTGCTGGAGCAGTTGCCACTAACCCCCAACGGGAAGGTAGATCGCAAGGCGCTGCCAGCGCCGGAAGCAGGTGAAGTGGAGAGGGTCTACGTTGCGGCGCGCGATGAGACGGAGGAGGCGCTGTGCGAGGTATGGCAGGAGGTGCTGAAGGTAGATCGTATAGGTATTCACGACAACTTCTTCAGCCTGGGAGGCGATTCGATCTTTGCCATACGAGTGGTCTCTATGCTCAAGAGCCGAGGGGTGAAGCTCGACGTCAAGGACATATTCCAATACCAGACCGTTGAACGGCTGGCGGTGCAGGCTACATATCATGCGCATTTGGCAACAAGCAAGGTGAACGATGATGTGGCTGATTTCAGAGCGAGGTTAGCTGCTGAGGGAGAAACCATCGAGGAGGGCATTTTCTGATGAACTTTATACAGCAAATAATCAATGAAGCAAAGGACAACGACGTAGTCCTCTACGTTAATAACGACCAGCTAGCATTTATTGCCAGGCAGGACCGCTTCCCGAAGGAATTAAAGGCTAAGATCAGTAAACATAAGAGGGAGATAATTACTTTATTATCGACGCAAGAATCATCCTTGCGCACTGATATGGCGCCGTTTGCTTTGTTGACGGAAGAAGAGCGTATGACGTTGGGGGGAGACTACGAGGACGCCTACCCGATGTCGGCGTTGCAAGCCGGGATGGTCTTCCACACGCAGCTTGAGCAATTCAACGGCGTCTACCACGACATCATGGCTGAGCATGTCAAGTGTCCGTGGGATCGTGCTTGCTTCGAGCAGGCGCTGGCCGCCTGTATCCATGAAAACCCGATCCTTCGCACGGGCTTTAAGTTAGGAGGCGGGCGCCCGCTGCAAGTTGTGCATAGGACAATTGAGTTGCCGCTTGAAGTGCAAGACCTGCGCGACCTGTCGGCGCAGGAGCAGGAACAGCACATAAAAGAGTGGACGGAAGCGTACAAGCGGACGGTCTTCAACTGGGAGACAGGCCCGCTGTTCCACATCCATATTTTCCGGCGGACTGATGAGAGCTTTCACTATGTCCTCAGCTTTCACCATACGGTGCTGGATGGATGGAGCCGAGCGACCTTGAACACTCTACTCTATAACAAATATGAGAGGTTGCTGTCCGGGCGGGAGCCGGACCCGGTGAAGGTGGATTGGACGTACCGGGAGTTCATAGCGCAAGAGCAGCGAGTATTGGATGATCCAGGGGCAAAGGCATACTTCGCGGCGATGCTGGAGGACGCCCCGGTAGTGCAACTGCCGCGGCTGAAATCAGGCGCAGCCGAGCGGTCGCAAGGTATCGTCTTAATTGAGCCGGTACTAGTAATGTCAGATAGCTTGATCGGGTTAGCAAAGGAACTGGGAGTACCGGCACAGGCAGTGTTATTGGCAGGGCATTTCAAAGCTCTGGCGACCATGAGCGGCCAGACACGGGTCGTGAGTTGTATTACGAACAACGGGCGTCCGGAAAAAGCCGGGGCAGAGCTAAGCATAGGTTTGTTCCTCAACGCCGTGCCGATATATCTGGATTTATCGAAAGGTACATGGCGGGAGTTGATCGAGCAGATCGCCAAGGTTGCGGCTGAGAGCTTAGAGTACCGCCATTACCCGCTGGCCTCCATCCAGCGGGATCTCGACTGGCCCTTCTCGGAGGTGTTGTTCGACTACACGCATTTTCACATTTACCACGATTTGACGAAGAGCGATGAGCGGGAGTTGGCATTACTGGGCAACAGCGGCTTCGCGCTGACGAATTTCGACTTGTTGATCGATTCGTCGAGAGGTACATACGACAACTCGATAATGATGGATCTGGTCTACAACAAGCAGGCATTCGACGAGGATTTTATCGCGCGGATGGTGCAGTACTATTCGAATGCCTACGAGCTGATGCTGAAAGACGTGGACGCGCCGCACTACCAGCAGTCGTTGCTGACGGAGGCCGAGCGTAAGCATTTGGTGTATGACCTGAACGATACGATGGCGGATTACCCACGCCAGGTCTGTCTGCACGAATTGTTCGAAACTCAGGTTGAGCAGAACCCCGATGCGGTGGCGGTGGTGTTTGGCGACAGCCAGCTAAACTACGGTGAGTTGAATCAGCGGGCGAATCAGTTGGCGAATTATCTGGTGAAGCTAGGAGTTGGGCCGGAAGCAAGGGTAGGGATTTGCATGCAGCGCAGCATGGATTTGTTAGTTGCTTTGCTTGGTGTGCTGAAAGCCAGCGCGGCCTATGTACCGTTGGACCCGGCCTATCCCTTCGATCGGCTGGCCTACATGATGCAGGATGCTGAGATAAAAGTACTGCTGACCCAGTCAGAACTCAAGACGCGTCTGCCGAACTATACAGGTCGGACCATTGAGTTAGATGGCGAGTGGGAACTCATCGCAAGGGAGAGCAGTTCTGACCTTGCCTCTCGAGCCGTCGCGGAGAACCTGGCCTATGTTATCTATACGTCCGGGTCCACAGGAACGCCCAAGGGCGTGGCCATAGAACACCGCCAGGTGTGCAACCAAATATTCTGGGCGGGGGACGCTCTTTCTTTGGGTCCGACGGACCGGGTGTTGCAAAAAACATCATACAGTTTTGACGCTTCTATATTGGAGCTATTCCTTCCCCTGGCGCGAGGCGCTCAGATCATAGTAGCTAAGCCGGGAGGGGAACACGCTGTTGATTACCTTGTTCAACTGGCCATCGAAAAGCTAGTCACTTATGTTGACCTAGCGCCCGGTCTGCTAGAGCAAATAGTTGAGTACCCGATGGTCAAGGAATGGACCTCTCTCCGTGTGATGAGCAGTGGGGCCGATATCCTCAGGCCAGAATTGGTCAGGGCTTTTTATCAATCAATGTCAGGTGTGCTTTGGAACACCTATGGGCCTACTGAAGCGACTGTGCAATCGACGTTTACTGTATGCATGGAAAGTGGACAAAATGTCCCGATAGGTAAGCCCATTGCAAACACGCAGACTTACGTGCTGGATGGTTGGCTGGAGCCAGTGCCGGTCGGGGTGCCCGGAGAGTTATACATCGGCGGGGCGGGTGTGACCCGAGGCTATTTGCATCATCCAGAGTTGACAGCGGAAAGGTTCATAGCAGATGGATTGAGCGGAACGCCGGGAGCGCGATTGTACCGGACCGGGGACCTGGCGAGATGTATGCCGGACGGGAACATAGAGTACTTGGGACGCAGGGACTTCCAGGTAAAGGTTCGTGGCTTCAGGATAGAGCTGGGAGAGATCGAGCATCAGCTTGCCGCTATTGAGGGGATCAATGCCGCTGTGGTGATGGCTCGCGAGGACGAGCGTGGGTTTAAGCAACTCGTGGCTTATGTCACGATCAGCCCTGAAGTGCAGCCAGGAGCGGGCGAGGCCGAACTGATCGGCCAGTTACGCAAGGAATTGCAGTCCCGCTTGCCCGATTACATGGTGCCGGCTCGCTTTGTAATCCTCGATGCGTTCCCCCTGACTCTCAATGGCAAGTTCGACCGCAAAGCGCTGCCCGTCCCGGATAGCGCGCCCGTCTTCGGTGAGTATATCGCGCCGACGACGCCGACCGAAATCGCCCTGGCCTATGTCTGGGGCGACGTGCTCAAGCTTGACCCCAACTCCATCAGCGCCGACGCGAACTTCTTCGACCAGGGAGGCAATTCCCTGCTGGCGATGCGACTGATGACCCGCGTGCGCTCCACATTCGGCGTCGAGTTGGCTTTGCGCGAGCTGTTTCTCACGCCGACCCTGTCCGGGTTCGCACAGCGGATTACTGACGCCGGTCAGTCGTCAATCCCAAAGCTCGGCCAGGCCGATCGCACTCAGCCGCTACCCTTGTCGTTCGCCCAGCAGCGGCTCTGGGTCATCGATCAGATAGATGGTGGAAGCGCCCAGTACAACCTGCCGGTGGCTCTGCGCCTGACGGGCAGACTCAACCTGGACGCACTACAAAGGGCGCTCGATGGGATCGTAGAGCGCCACGAGGTATTGCGCACGACCTTCGCCGACGCCGCCGGCACGCCCGTGCAGAAGGTCCACCCGTCGGGCGCGGTCAACATTGCGCACATAGACCTTTCGGCAATGCCGCCGTCACAACGGGAGGCCGAGGTGAGGCGGCTTGCAGAGGCCGAGGTGGTCAGGCCCTTCGACTTGACACATGATCTGATGTTGCGGGTGACTCTCATCGCCTTGTCTGATGACGAGCACGCGGTGCTGTTCACGCAGCATCACATCGCCTCCGACGGCTGGTCGGTGGGCATATTGGTGCGAGAATTCAGCGTGCTGTATGAGGCTTACAGCCAGGAGCGGGAAAGCCCCCTGGGGCGGCTGCCCATTCAGTACGCTGACTATGCGCAGTGGCAGCGCGATTGGCTACAGGGTGAGGTGCTGGGACGGCAGTTGGACTACTGGAAGGAGGAGTTGGCGGGGATAGCGCCTGTACACTCATTGCCGCTGGATAAGGAGCGCCCGCCGGTGCAGGATTTTGCCGGGGCGACGCACTGGCATGTGCTAGACGGAGAACTGGCGCGCGGCCTCGAAGAATTGTGCCAGCGTGAGAACGTCACATTATTCATGCTGCTGGAGACAGTTTTCGCGCTGCTGGTGAGCCGTTACAGCTATGAACCGGACGTGGTCATTGGGACGCCGGTTGCGGGGCGGCTGCACCAGGAAGTCGAATCGCTGATCGGGTTTTTCGTAAACAACCTGGCGCTGCGAAGTCAGTTTGATAGCAACGCGGGATTCCGCGAGGTATTGGGAGAACAGAAGCAAAGGATACTGGAGGCCTACGCCCACCAGCAGGTGCCCTTCGAGATGGTGGTGGAGCACCTGAACCCTGAAAGGAGTCTGGGGCACGATCCGATATTCCAGATAGTGTTCAGCCTGAACAACAACGAGGGCGGAGAGCTGACGCTGCCCGGGTTGAGATTAGAGCCGATAGTGCACGAAAAGGTGCTGGCGAAAGTTGATCTGGAAGTGGTGGCGGCCGAGAGGAGCGGGCAGATATCGGTGAGCTGGACGTATCGGACGGGACTGTTTAGTGAGAAGAGAGTTAGGGAACTGGCTGAGAGCTATGAACGATTGCTACGAGGTGTGGTGAAGGAGCCGGGGCTGGGGATATACAAGTACGCGATAGTGAATGAGGAACAGGAGAGATGGTTGCGGACGAAAGGGAAAGGTAGAGAGGAGGCATATCCGCGCGAGTGCGTACACGAGTTGATCGAGCGGCAGGCCGACAAGACCCCCCATGCCGTGGCGGTAGTCTGCTCGCAGCAGAGCCTCAGCTACCTACAGCTAAACCAGAAGGCCGACAGGCTCGCTCGCTACCTGGCCGAGGCTGGAGTGGGCATAGGATCGAGGGTGGGCATACACCTGAGGCGGTCAGCCGAGATGATGATAGCAGTGCTTGGGGTGATGAAGGCCGGGGCTGCATATGTGCCTTTGGAGGCGGGGCTGCCCAGCCAGCGAGTAGAGTACATGATGAGGGATGCGGGCGTGGAGTGTGTGCTGGTAGAGAGCGGGCTGATGGAAGGGATGAGGCTGAGCGGAGTGGACGTGGTGATGATGGACGGGGCGGCGACAGACCCAGCATGGCTTGAGGAGATGGCAGGCGAGGCGACGGAGGCGGTAAGGAGGGTGAGAGCAGATGACCTGGCCTACATCCTGTACACGTCGGGGTCGACGGGCAAGCCGAAGGGAGTGATGGTAGAGCACCAAGGCTTGTCTAACTACCTGAGCCACGCCGCGAAGAGCTATCTCAAGGAAGGCATCAAGGGGTCGGTAGTGAGTTCTCCGTTGTCGTTCGACGCCACGCTGACGACGCTGATGACGCCGCTGGTAGCAGGCGGGAGCGTGGAGTTGCTGGAGGAGGACGAGGGATTGATAGAGAGGCTAGCCGACAGGATGTTCGGGACAGAAGAGGGGCTGCTGTTCAAGGTGACGCCCTCGCACCTTGAGGCATTGGAGTATGTAGATAGGTCGAGGCGAGAGAGCGATGCAAGGCACGTCGTAGTGGTAGGAGGCGAGCAGTTGAGAGCGGAGTTGGTGAGGAGGTGGAAAGGAGAGATGCTGAGGGAGGCAGTGTTCGTCAACGAGTACGGGCCGACGGAGGCAGTGGTGGGATGCAGCGTGTGGGAGCTGAGAGATGATGAAGGGATGAGGAAGTTGGAGGGGATGGTGGGAGCGCCGATAGGCAGGCCGATAGCTAACACGCAGATGTATGTGATGGGGGAAGGATGTCAGCTACAGCCGATAGGAAGTGTAGGAGAGTTGTACATAGGAGGGGCAGGAGTAGCGAGGGGATATGTGAAGGATGAGGAGAAGACGAGGGAGATGTTTATAGAAGACCCGTATGAGGAAGGAGAGAGGGTGTACAGGACAGGAGACCTTGTGAGGTGGAGGGAAGAAGGAGAGCTGGAGTACGTAGGGCGAAAAGATGCACAGGTGAAGGTGAGAGGATACCGCATAGAGCTAGGAGAGATAGAGCATGAGTTGGCGAAGATAGAGATGGTGAGTGGGGCAGTGGTGGTGGCGAGAGAGGTAGAAGGAGGGCAGAAGCAGCTAGTGGGGTACGTGGTGATAGAGGAGGAAGCGAAGCGAAGAGCGAGCGAGGCGGAGATGGTGGGCGAGCTACGTGACTCATTGAGGAAGGTGTTGCCTGACTACATGGTGCCGACAAGGATAGTGGTGCTGGAGCAGATGCCGCTGACTGCCAATGGGAAGGTAGATCGCAAAGCGCTGCCAGCGCCGGAAGCAGGTGAAGTGGAGAGGGTCTACGTTGCGGCGCGCGATGAGACGGAGGAGGCGCTGTGCGAGGTATGGCAGGAGGTGCTGAAGGTAGATCGTATAGGTATTCACGACAACTTCTTCAGCCTGGGAGGCGATTCGATCTTTGCCATACGAGTGGTCTCTATGCTCAAGAGCCGAGGGGTGAAGCTCGACATCAAGGACATATTCCAGCACCAGACTGTCGAGCAGTTGGCTATGCAGGCCGGACAGGCAGCAGCGGGTGAGCAGGCCGAGCCGCTGGAGCCATTCGCGCTGCTGACCGAGCAGGAGCGGAGCGAGTTGGGGGATGGGCGCTACGAGGATGCCTACCCGATGTCAGCGCTGCAAGCCGGGATGGTCTTCCACACACAGATGGAGCAGTTCAGCGGCATCTACCACGACATCATAGCCGAGCACGTCAGGTGCGCCTGGGACCGTGAGTGCTTCGAGCGAGCCTTAGCCGCGTGCATACAGGAACAGCCGCTGCTACGGACGGGATTCCTGTTGGACAGGAGGAGGCCGTTACAGGTCGTCTATAGGACAGTAGAGTTGCCGCTTGAGGTGGAGGACTTGCGCGGGCAGACGCAGCAGGAGCAGGAGTCGTACCTGGCTGATTGGATCGAGCAGCGGAAGCGACACGAGTTCGACTGGGAGAGGGGGCCGCTGTTGCAGGTCAACATATTCCTGAGGACCGACGATAGCTTCCAGTTCGTGCTGAGCTTCCATCACTCGGTGCTGGACGGGTGGAGCAGGGCCGTGCTGACGACAGTCTTGTACAACCGATACGAGCGGTTGCTCAGCGGGCAGGAGTTGGAGGCAGTCGAGGAGAACTGGACCTACCGAGAGTTCATAGCCCAGGAGCAGCGAGTGCTGGCAGATGGCGGAGCCAAGCAGTACTTTGCGGGGATGCTTGAGGAAGCGCCTGGCGAGCAACTGCCGCGCTTGAGGTCGAAGGGAGGCCAGCGTGCGCAAGGCCTGATAGTAGTAGAGGCGTTGATCGGGATGTCGGAGAGGTTGATCGGGCTGGCGCGAGAGCTGGGAGTGCCAGTGCAGTCGGTGCTGATGGCTGGGCACTTGAAGGTGCTGAGTGTGATGAGCGGGCAGAGCAGGGCGGTGACTTGCGTGACGCACAACGGGCGACCAGAGACACAAGGGGCAGAGCGGAGCCTGGGGCTATATCTGAACTCTCTGCCGCAGGGGCTGGAGGTGAGGAGGTGCAGTTGGCGCAAGCTGATAGAGGCGGTAGTGGAGATGAATGGGGCCGGGATGCAGTACCGAGGCTACCCGCTGTCGAGGATACAGCAGGAGCTTGATTGGACGTTCTCTGAGGTGCTGTTCAACTACACGCACTTCCACATCTACAACGAACTGACGAAAGGTGGCGGCAACGAGCTGGAATCACTAGGCAGCAGCGGGTTCGAGCAGACGAATTTCGACCTGCTGGTGGACGTGGCGCGAGGAATGGACGATGCGCTGAGGCTGTCACTGGTCTACGACAAGCAGGTGTTCGACCGAGAGATGATCGAGCGGCTCGGCCAGTACTACGTCAACGCGTTCGAGCAGATGCTTGAGGGGCTCGACGAGCCGCACCGCTCGCTGCTGACTGAGGCAGAGCGCAACCACCTGCTCTACGAGCTGAACTCCACCAAGGCCGATTACCCTCGCACCGTCTGCCTGCACGAACTGTTCGAGCAGCAGGTCGAGCGCAGCCCAGAGGCGGTGGCAGTGGTGTTTGAAGGCCAGCGGCTCAGCTACCGAGAGCTGAACGAGCAGGCCAACCAGTTGGCGCATTACCTGCGAGCAGAGGGGGTCGGGCCAGACGTGGTGGTGGGGCTGTGCGTCGAGAGGTCAGTGGAGATGGTGGTGGGCATCATCGGGATATTGAAGGCAGGAGGAGCATACCTGCCGCTGGATGCGAGCTATCCGCAGGAGCGGCTCGACTACATGATAGAAGACAGCCGCCCGGCAGTCGTTCTGACGCAGAGTTGGCTGGAGGAACGGTTGCCGCTCGTCAGCGTGCCGGTGCTGAGGCTGGACACGGAGCTAGAGGAGCTAAGGGAGTATTCGAGTGACAACGCCGGACTGGAAGAGGTAGGGCTGAGGCCCGACCACCTGGCCTATGTGATCTACACGTCCGGGTCAACAGGCAAGCCCAAGGGAGTGATGGTAGAGCACCGCAACGTGGGGCGGCTGCTGTCGGTGACCGAGGCGGACTTCGGGTTCGGGGCGCAGGACGTCTGGACGCTGTTCCACTCCTACGCGTTCGACTTCTCGGTGTGGGAGATGTGGGGCGCACTGGCCTACGGAGGACGGCTGGTGGTGGTGCCAAAGTGGGTGTCGCGCTCGCCAGAGGATTTCTACGGGGTACTGGTCAGTGAGGGTGTAACGGTGTTGAACCAGACGCCGACGGCATTCAGGCAGTTGGCGCGAGTGGACGCCGAACGGCAAGAGGAGTTGGCGTTGCGAGTGGTGGTGTTTGGAGGAGAGGCGTTGAAGCTGAGCGAGCTGAGAGGATGGGTAGAGAGGCACGGGGAAGAGAAGCCAGAGTTGGTCAACATGTACGGGATAACGGAGACGACTGTGCACGTGACGTACAGGAGGTTGAGGAGAGAGGACGTGGCAGGCGAAAGAGGGAGCGTGATAGGGGAGCCGCTAGGGGACCTGAGGGTGTACGTGTTGGGAGAGGATGAGGAGTTGATGCCTGAGGGAGCAGTGGGAGAGATGTATGTAGGAGGAGGAGGAGTAGCGCGAGGGTATTTGAACAGAGAGGAGCTGACGAGGGAGAGGTTTATAGAAGACCGGTATGAGGAAGGAGAGAGGGTGTACAGGACAGGAGACCTGGCGAGGTGGACAGAGGAAGGAGAGCTGGAGTACGTAGGGCGAAAAGATGCACAGGTGAAGGTGAGAGGATACCGCATAGAGCTGGGGGAGATAGAGCATGAGTTGGCGAAGATAGAGATAGTGAGTGGGGCAGTGGTGGTGGCGAGAGAGGGAGAAGGAGGGCAGAAGCAGCTAGTGGGGTACGTGGTGATAGAGGAGGAGGCGAAGCGAGCAAAGAGCGAAGCAGAGATGGTCGGCGAGCTACGGGAAGGATTGAGGAGGGTGCTGCCTGACTACATGGTGCCGACAAGGATAGTGGTGCTGGAGCAGTTGCCTCTAACCCCCAACGGGAAGGTTGATCGCAAAGCGCTGCCTGTGCCAGAGGAAGTCGAGCGTGAGAAGTACGGCTATGTGGAGCCGCGCGATGAGACGGAGGAGGCGCTGTGCGAGGTATGGCAGGAGGTGCTGAAGGTAGAACAGGTCGGCATTCACGACAACTTCTTCAGCCTGGGAGGCGATTCGATCCTGGCCATACGAGTGGTCTCTATGCTCAAGAGCCGAGGGGTGAAGCTCGACATCAAGGACATATTCCAGCACCAGACTGTCGAGCAGTTGGCTATGCAGGCCGGGCAGGCATCAGCCGATGAGCAGGCCGAGCCGCTGGAGCCATTCGCCCTGCTGACCGAGCAGGAGCGGAGCGAATTGGGGGATGGGCGCTACGAGGATGCCTACCCGATGTCAGCGCTGCAAGCTGGTATGGTCTTCCACACCCAGCTCGAACAGTTCAGCGGGATTTTTCACGAGATCATGGCCGAGCACGTCAGGTGCGCCTGGGACCATCCCTGCTTCGAGCAGGCGCTAGCCGCGTGTATAGAGGAACAGCCAATCCTTCGAACAGGATTCCTATTGGACAGGAGGCAGCCGCTACAGGTCGTCTATAGGACAGTAGAGTTGCCGCTTGAGGTCGAAGACTTGCGCGGGCAGACGCAGCAAGAGCAGGAGTCGTACCTGAGTGATTGGATCGAGGAGCGGAAGCGACACGAATTCGACTGGGAGAGGGGGCCGCTGTTCCAGGCCAATATATTCCTAAGGACCGACGATAGCTTCGTGTTCTTGCTGAGCTTCCATCACTCGGTGATGGATGGGTGGAGCCGAGCCACGCTGTCGACAAGGCTATATAACAGGTACGAGCGACTGCTGAGGGAACAGGAGCTGGATGCTGTCGAGGAGAACTGGACCTATCGGGAGTTCATAGCGCAAGAGCAGCGAGTGCTGGCCGATGACGGAGCGAGGGAGTACTTCGCGGCTATGCTGGAAGACGCTCCGGCCGAGCAACTGCCGCGGATGAAAGCGACGGGGTCAGAACGGAAGCAGGGGGGGATAATAATAGAGCCGTTCAGTGCTTTGTCGAGTCAATTGATAGAGTTAGGTAAGCAGCTAGGAGTGCCAGTGCAGGCAGTGCTGTTGGCCATACACTTCAAGGTGCTATCCACAATGAGTGGGCAGACGCAGGCGGTGAGCTGTGTCATGCACAACGGGCGTCCGGAGGCAGCCGGAGCGGACTGGAGCCTGGGAATGTTCCTGAACTCACTACCTGTAAGCGTCGAAGTTGCGCCGTGCACATGGCGGGAGTTGATCGAGCGGGGAGCAGAAGTCGGGACGGCCGGGATGCAGTACCGAGGCTACCCGCTGTCGAGGATACAGCAGGAGCTTGATTGGACGTTCTCTGAGGTGCTGTTCAACTACACGCACTTCCACATCTACAACGAACTGGCCAGGAATGCTGAGCAGGAATTGGAAGCATTAGGCGGTAGCGCGTTCGAGTGGACAAATTTCGATCTGGTAGTGGACGTGGCGCGAGGAATGGACGATGCGCTGAGGCTGTCACTGGTCTACGACAAGCAGGTGTTCGACCGAGAGATGATCGAGCGGCTCGGCCAGTACTACGTCAACGCGTTCGAGCAGATGCTTGAGGGGCTCGACGAGCCGCACCGCTCGCTGCTGACTGAGGCAGAGCGCAACCACCTGCTCTACGAGCTGAACTCCACCAAGGCCGATTACCCTCGCACCGTCTGCCTGCACGAACTGTTCGAGCAGCAGGTCGAGCGCAGCCCAGAGGCGGTGGCAGTGGTGTTTGAAGGCCAGCGGCTCAGCTACCGAGAGCTGAACGAGCAGGCCAACCAGTTGGCGCATTACCTGCGAGCAGAGGGGGTCGGGCCAGACGTGGTGGTGGGGCTGTGCGTCGAGAGGTCAGTGGAGATGGTGGTGGGCATCATCGGGATATTGAAGGCAGGAGGAGCATACCTGCCGCTGGATGCGAGCTATCCGCAGGAGCGGCTCGACTACATGATAGAAGACAGCCGCCCGGCAGTCGTTCTGACGCAGAGTTGGCTGGAGGAACGGTTGCCGCTCGTCAGCGTGCCGGTGCTGAGGCTGGACACGGAGCTAGAGGAGCTAAGGGAGTATTCGAGTGACAACGCCGGACTGGAAGAGGTAGGGCTGAGGCCCGACCACCTGGCCTATGTGATCTACACGTCCGGGTCAACAGGCAAGCCCAAGGGAGTGATGGTAGAGCACCGCAACGTGGGGCGGCTGCTGTCGGTGACCGAGGCGGACTTCGGGTTCGGGGCGCAGGACGTCTGGACGCTGTTCCACTCCTACGCGTTCGACTTCTCGGTGTGGGAGATGTGGGGCGCACTGGCCTACGGAGGACGGCTGGTGGTGGTGCCAAAGTGGGTGTCGCGCTCGCCAGAGGATTTCTACGGGGTACTGGTCAGTGAGGGTGTAACGGTGTTGAACCAGACGCCGACGGCATTCAGGCAGTTGGCGCGAGTGGACGCCGAACGGCAAGAGGAGTTGGCGTTGCGAGTGGTGGTGTTTGGAGGAGAGGCGTTGAAGCTGAGCGAGCTGAGAGGATGGGTAGAGAGGCACGGGGAAGAGAAGCCAGAGTTGGTCAACATGTACGGGATAACGGAGACGACTGTGCACGTGACGTACAGGAGGTTGAGGAGAGAGGACGTGGCAGGCGAAAGAGGGAGCGTGATAGGGGAGCCGCTAGGGGACCTGAGGGTGTACGTGTTGGGAGAGGATGAGGAGTTGATGCCTGAGGGAGCAGTGGGAGAGATGTATGTGGGAGGAGGAGGAGTAGCGCGAGGGTATTTGAACAGAGAGGAGCTGACGAGGGAGAGGTTTATAGAAGACCGGTATGAGGAAGGAGAGAGGGTGTACAGGACAGGAGACCTGGCGAGGTGGACAGAGGAAGGAGAGCTGGAGTACGTAGGGCGAAAAGATGCACAGGTGAAGGTGAGAGGATACCGCATAGAGCTAGGGGAGATAGAGCATGAGTTGGCGAAGATAGAGATAGTGAGTGGGGCAGTGGTGGTGGCGAGAGAGGTAGAAGGAGGGCAGAAGCAGCTAGTGGGGTACGTGGTGATAGAGGAGGAGGCGAAGCGAGCAGAGAGCGAAGCAGAGATGGTCGGCGAGCTACGGGAAGGATTGAGGAGGGTGCTGCCTGACTACATGGTGCCAGCGCACTTCGTGCTACTGGAGCAGATGCCGCTGACTGCGAATGGGAAGGTAGACCGCAAGGCGCTGCCGGTAGCCGAAGATACCTTCTTGGTCGGTGAGTATGTAGAGCCAAATAGTCCCACGGAAGCGGCTTTGCGGGATATCTGGCTATCCGTCTTGGCCCTCAAATCATTGAGCGTGACAGCTAATTTCTTTGAATTGGGCGGGAACTCAATCTTAGCAATTCACTTGATTACCTTGATAAACAAACACTTTGGTAATGCCTTGGAGGTCAGGGATGTTTTCCAATTGCAGACCCTTCGTGATATGGCAGGGTATATCGACGCCAACCCACATCTTAGAAATAGGGAGAGAGTTATAAGTCAATCGAACCTGTTGGAACTCAAACTCGGCCAGCCACCAGCCAAGCCGCTATTCTTAGTTCACCCAAGCAGCGGCTACGCTAATTGTTACAGCGAACTCGCCATTAATTTGGATTATCAGGGGCCGGTGTTTGGTTTGCAGGTCAATGGCATCGTGCCTGAGACGATCGAAGCGATGGCAAAGAAGTACATTGAAGCTATCAAGCTCGTGCAGCCCGAAGGTTCTTACCTACTCGGCGGCTGGTCAATGGGCGGTGTTGTAGCCTATGAAATGGCTCGGCAGTTGAACTCGGCTCGGGAGAATGTCGACTTGTTATTAATGATCGACTCATTTTGTCCCAACATTGGTGAAATTGATGCTCTTCGTCCTATGTCAGACGCTAACGAAAGGGTGTTGCAATCTATGGCGTCGGAGCTGGGAATTACAGGTCGAAGCTTGAGTTCGTCGGAGAAAGATGATCTCGATGGGATGGGACTGGATGAACTACTCGTCCTAATTCTTCGCCTGGGCAAAGAGCAGAACCGCCTGCCTTCGCACTTCAGCCTGGAAGAGCTTAAGGAGAGATACGCCGTAGCGATGAAAAACAGCCTGGCGTTACGCGCCTACCGCGCTTTGCCTCTGGATTGCGAGATTCAACTAATTCGGGCTGAAGCGAACAATCACGTGGACCGGTTCTCTGGGGTGGAGTTCGGTGGCCGCGAAAGTATCGGTGGCCGAGCAGAGTGGTGATCACTTTTCAATGATGCGTCGCCCACATGTCTCAACCTTGACGAAGACGCTGAGTGCACTAATCCAAGCACACGGTAGGTAAGTGTCTGTTCCGTTGATATGCAAACAGGTAGATAAGCATGTCTCGGACTGCACAAGCATTGTATACACTTTTTAGCCGGGGAGGTATGTATGAACGAAGTAGCTCGGAGTCATCAAAGAATAACGGCGAGTGATTTGAAGTCAATTGGCGGGCTGCCAATCCTGTTGGATGTCGAAACGAATGGGTTGAGCGCGGTGAGCTGGGCCGATGAATATCAACACGATATTCGGAGTTTGATCGAAACCAACGGCGCCGTGCTAATTCGCGGATTGAAAGTGATCGGCAGCACACAGTTCGGCAAGATTCTATCGACACTATTCGGCTCCGAACTGCTCGAATATGTTTATCGCTCGACGCCGCGGACCGAGTTGCGTGGGAACGTTTACACGGCGACCGAATACCCTGCGAGCCAGGTGATCCCACAACACAACGAGAATTCCTATTCGCGGAATTGGCCGAATAGAATCGGCTTCATGTGCCTGCTGCCGGCCGAAACCGGGGGCGAGACGCCGATAGGCGACAGCCGGATCGTATATAACATGCTGCCGGAGTCGGTCCGCGACAAGTTCGAAGAAAAGGGCGTGATGTACGTTCGCAATTATTCGAACCTCGATTTGCCGTGGTCAGTGGTGTTCCAGACCGAAGACAAGTCTCAGGTGGAGGCCTATTGCGAGGCTAACGAACTGAGCTATGAATGGCTGGAAAATAATGACCTGAGAACCAGACAGGTTAATCCCGCCACGGCCGTGCACCCGCGCACGGGCGAAAAAGTATGGTTTAACCAGGCCCACCTTTTTCATGCCTCAAGCTTGGGCAAAGAGATCGCTGACACACTGCTCGACTCACTCGGCGAGGAAAACCTACCGCGAAATTCTTACTATGGCGATGGCTCACGCATCGAGCCGGAGACGCTTGAGCTTATCCGAACTATCTATGAACAGACTAAGTTCAAGTTCACCTGGCAGAAAAACGATCTCCTGCTGTTGGACAACATGCTTTTTACCCATGGCAGGGAATCGTATACTGGCGCGCGAAAAGTGCTGACGGGTATGGCGTGTCCGAATCGTTGATGCGTTTGTAACTCTGGCAAGCGCGGAATGGGCGCTGCCGCTTTGACACTACGCCTGCGTCCCTCTGAGAGATGTGAGAAATCAGATATGTTCAAGTCTTACCCCATGACGTCCCGTTTTCTATCATTCGTGTTGTTCCCGCTATTGGCGGCCGCTATAGGCTGCCTTCTCTACCTGCGAAGTAGTCTTCCCGCCGCTGACGGGAGGTCGATCAAGGCGGGTGTTCTACAGGGTGCGGAGATCACGCGCGATGACAACGGCATGCTTATAATCAACGCTAAGACGGACCGTGATGCTTTTTTCGCGCTAGGCTTCGCGCACGCGCAAGACCGCATGTGGCAATTGGAGTTGGAGCGCCGAATCGCAGGAGGTCGGCTGAGCGAGGTCTTCGGACGAACCACCCTTCCCCAGGATGTGTGGATGAGGTCTTTAGGACTCTACGATTCAGCGGAATTGGCTTGGTCGAAATTGAGCCTGGACGCGCAAGCTTCTTTGACTGCGTATGCGGCAGGCATTAATGCCTGGCTCGATCAGAACTACGTACTGCCGCCGGAATTTATCGCGCTGGGTGTGCGGCCCTCCCCGTGGCGCGAAGTCGATTCGCTAGCCTGGGCGAAGGTGTTTGCGCTGAACCTTGGTAGCAACATGTGGAATGAGATATCAAACCTGGTTGCGAGCCAGTACCTCGGTAAGGAACAAATGATCGACCTGCTGGGCTACACTCAAAGCGATCTCTCGCCGACGGCTAAACCAACCGACCTGGCAATCGGGGCGGCGCTCACGGACTTGTTCGCATTCCAGAAGAACTTGGGGAGCGAAATGAACACCGATGGTCGATACGTTGGAAGCAATGCCTGGGTAGTGTCCGGCAAGTTCATGCAGGATGGGCGGGCCACGCTGGCAAATGATACTCACCTGGGGCTTCGTATCCCATCGCAGTGGTATGTGGCGCACCTGAAGGGTGACAGGTTGGATGTCTCAGGTATGACACTCGTCGGCCTGCCGGTAGTGATCTTCGGCCAGAACGGTGAGATCGCCTGGGGCGGAACCAGCATGACTGCGGATGTTCAAGACCTCTACATCGAACAGCCGAATCCCGAAGACCCTACGCAATACAAGCAAGAGGGCGGCTGGGTTGGCTTTCAGACTCATTCGGAGACGATCAACATAAAGGCCGACTTTCCTGCCTCTCTGAGGGCTGGAGTCGAGCCTTTGAAAATCCAGGTCAGAAAGACTCTCCACGGACCTATTGTCAGTGATGTCATCGGCGCATTCGATCAACCTGTGGCGCTGAGATGGGCTGGGCTTGACCCGGACGACACATCCTACGAATCCTTTTTCCGTGTCAACTATGCGCATGACTGGTCCTCATTCAAAGACGCGTTCAAAACGTATGTAGCGCCGGCTCTGAATATGCTATATGCGGATAAGTCCAATAATATCGGATCAATCGGCGTAGGCCGAATACCGATCAGGGCGAAAGGGCAAGGGCGCTTTCCCGTTGCGGGGTGGACAAACGAATACGCATGGAGCGGATATATCCCATTCAAAGACTGGCCGCAACGCTTCAACCCCGATAAAGGATACATCGTTTCGGCGAACGACAAGTTGGTTGACTCCGACTATCCTTACTTTATCTCTGCCAATTGGGCTCCCCCAAACCGGGCGCGACGAATAGAGCAACTACTGCAAGATAAGATCTCCAACGGCGAGTTGATTTCAATCGACTACGTCGGGCGAATGCAGGGTGACACGGTCAACTTGGGCGTCCAGGGACTTCTCGAATACCTGAAGCAGGTCACACCGGACGGATCGGAACAGCAGAGGGCGCTCAATTACCTCTCTGCCTGGGAAGGCGATATGGCGCGAGATAGCCAGGCCGCCGCAATTTTCTTTGTGTGGGCTAGGCATCTGCGCGAAGAGTTGTTCTCGCCGGCGTTGGAAGACTACTGGAACAAGCAGAGGCAGGGTGACGAGATAAAAAAGATCGTATCATCCACATCGTATGATCAGCTTCTCAATGCACTGACCGCACGTTCGTCAAACTGGTGCGGCAGTGAAACTGGCGCTGATGGCAGACCCTGTGCCTCCTTGTTAAGCCATTCGTTGAACATGGCTATCAAGGAATTGAAAAAACTTCGCGGCTCCGACATGGATTCCTGGCGCTGGGGGGACATACATCAGACCCTCTATGAGCACACACCGTTCAGTGGCATTGATTCCCTGGCCCCTATATTCGAACGCAGGATTCCAAGCGGCGGCTCTCCTGACACGATAAATGTAGCGAATGCCGTCTACGTCGAGTCCGTTGGCTATGAGCAAACTTTCGGCGCTGGATTCAGGCAGATCATTCAGATAAAAGATGCGTCAGTGCGCCATATCTATATGAACTCCGCGGGCCAGTCCGGGAACGTTTTAGGCAAGCATTACGATGACATGATTAAACCGTTCCGGGATGTCCAGTACTATGTTTTGAATGAGTCTTCAATGGCCGAGAGTAAAGCCCATTTAACCATTGCGCCGGAGTAAGGACTACACTATGAATCTGTTCGGATTATTCACCAGCAAGTCTCCTAATAAGGTTTTTATTTCACTGTTACTGGGCGCTCTGGCAGGTATTAGCTATTCGCTGTTGATTCCCGTCGTGCTTGTCAGCATTGGCCCGAGAACCGGTGAAAGCGCCTCAAGTGGCGAGATGACACGTAACATTCTGTCCTTCGAGGTGTCGAACTACAAATTCGCCCTGCTGTTTGCATCCATCTGCTTGTTCATTCTAGCCTGCCGGTCTGTGTCGCACATACTGCTTACCCGCGTCGCGTTGGATGCGACTACCGAACTCAGGGTCAAGGCGTATCGCCAGATAATGAATGCGACTATCGCTGAGCTTGAGAAAATGGGCTCTTCAAAGCTTCTGGTTGCAATAACGACCGATGTTACACGGATCATCATGGGAGCGACTCTGGTGCCCAACATCCTCGTCAATTTGGTTACAGTGACAGGTATGTTGGCTTATTTGCTCTTGCTCAGCCCTGATGTATTCTGGTTTACTGTCTGGGCGATTGTATTCGGCGTCATTACTTACCAGATTCCAATGTTTATCGGGACCAGATACTTCCAGCGCGGCAGAGCCAAGATGGATGTTCTTCAAGAAGCTATTCGAGGTCTGATACATGGGACCAAAGAGCTTAAATTGAGTAAGGTCAAGCAGGATCGCTATTTTGACGAGATCCTTCTGGCCAGCGAATATGACGTCCTGCATAACTCCAAGGTGGCGAATACGATCGTTTCGGTCGCGGCTAATTATGGCGACCTGTTGAGCTTTTTTGTCATCGGTGTAGTTGCTTACATATTTATCAGCTATCACTCGATCAGTACCGAGGCTCTTATAGGTGCGATCATGGCCTTGCTCTACATCTCAGGGCCAGTTGCGGGTATCCTGTTCTCCATGCCTCAGCTTGCCAATGCGAAGGTGTCATATCGAAACATAAGGCAAATATTTGACACGCTGTCGAAAGAAGTGGCAAGCGAGGACATTAAGCCTATAGCGAATTGGGATTCAGTCAGATTCTCTCGCATTTCATATTGATACGATGATTCGGATGGTAGCTTCGAGCTAGGCCCTGTTGACCTGGAGTTATTCAAAGGTGAAATCACTTTCATCGTCGGAGGCAATGGCTCCGGGAAATCAACTTTGTGTAAGCTCATGGCGCTTCACTACGCTCCGACCGGGGGTGAAATTCATTTCGGCGATGTGAAAATAGATTATGACTCCTTGAATAGCGGCAGGCAGTATATCTCGGCTATTTTCAGCGACTATTACTTGTTCGATCGTTTGCTCGGTAGCCTGAGTGAGGCCGATGAGGAGTTGGTGAACCGATATCTGAGCGAACTGGAGATCGAAAGGAAGGTTAGTGTTCAAAATGGCCGATTTTCGACTCTCGCCCTTTCCGACGGGCAGAGGAAGCGCCTGGCATTGCTCGTTGCATTTCTTGAGGATCGAGACATCTATCTTTTCGATGAGTGGGCGGCGGATCAAGACCCTGTATTTAAGCAGGTCTTCTACCACAACATATTGCCGGAGCTGAAGGCGCGAGGCAAAGCAGTGATTGTCATCAGCCACGATGACCGATATTTTTCTGTTGCCGATCAGATATTGATCATGGAAGACGGGAAGCTGATCCGAATTGAAAGGCCGAGCTTGAAGCTGCCCGAACCCCTGATGACGGCATCCGACACAGTCGTTTGAAGCGCGGGACGGTGGCTATGCGAAAAAGCTGTAAGAAAAAGAGGTTATTGATTATGACAAATATGCTATTCCCGCTGACGCTCACACAGAATGATATTTATATCGATCAGCTCCGGCACAGTGACAGCCCATTGTACAACGTAGGCGGCTATATCCGTTTGGGCGAAATCGATCCGGTCAGGCTGGCTAATGCGCATCGAAGGCTTGTGTGCGAGTGCGACGTTTTTGGGCTTCGTATCCTATCGACTAACAAAGGCGTCTTTCAAAGCATAAGTCATGCTCGGACGACCTCTCTCACGATCTGGGATTTCTCAAGCGAGGCGAACCCCGAAGAGGCGGCTGATGAATGGCAGACTTCTCTGTTCGAGACCGCGTTTGACATTGCTGATGCGGAGCTATTCCGTGCGTACCTCATAAAGATTGCCGACGACCACTATAGATATATGGGATTGACCCATCACATCATGATGGACGGCTGGGGGTTTTCCAATTGGGCGAAGCTGCTGTGTCAACTCTACAACGACCCATCCAGCATGATTGACTCCGGCGCGCCCTGGCGGGAAATAGCGGGTGAGGATGAAAAGTATATCGCGAGCGAGAGGTACACAAAGGACAAGAGCTACTGGGCCGAACACGTAAAGACAATCGCCCCTCCCAGTTTAAATCCACGTTACCAACATGCGTTCCTGACGGCAGGGAGGGTCCCTAGCCGACGCAGAATAATTGAGATCCCCCGAGTCGAGTTCAATGAATTGAAACTCCTCGCCGACAGCGTTGACGCCGGAGTTTCACATTATTTCCTGGCGATGCTGGCCGTCTATTTCGCGAATAGCTCGGGGCAGGATAGATTGGTATTCGGGCTTCCGTATCATAATCGAAGAGATCGTAATCAGAAACGGACGCTGGGCGTGTTTACGAGCATCAGCCCGCTCTGCATTGACATGGGCGACGGCGATTGCACGTTTAGCGAACTGGTCGAGAATATACGCAAGCAGCAAAAGGCGAATTTCCGCCATCAACGTTACCCGCTCGGCCATCTTATTCGTGATCTGGCGGAACCCGGTGGTCATCGGTTCTTGTACGACATCGGCTTCAACTATCTCAAACTCAGCGGGGGGGTGTCATTCGCGGGGCAAGATGCTAGCCTGGTCTATTTGAGTCATAATCATGAAAGAACCCCCTTGATGGTGACGCTTTGTGAAAGCGGCGAGTCCGAGCCTGTCGAATTGCAACTCGACTACAACCTCGCTTATTTCAGCGATTCGGATATTTCGCAGATGGCCGACAGATTCTCCTTCTTGCTGCGGTCGCTGCGCAGCGCCTTCCATACCGGCGTAGGCCAACTAGAGATTCTTCCAGAGCATGAGCGACGCCGACTGCTCGAAGGATTCGGTGATGGCCCGTTATGCAATACGCCGAATGGGTGCATCCATCATCTATTCGAAGAACAGGTGAAGCGTACTCCCGACGCCATAGCCGTCGCGTCGGGAGGGGAGGCTCTCACCTATAGTGAGCTAAACGAGAAGGCCAATCGCGTCGCGCATTACCTGATTCGCCGTGGCATCGAGCCGGAGTCGCTGGTGGGAATCTGTATGAAGCGGACGGAGGATATTTTGGTGGGAGTGCTTGGGATATTGAAAGCCGGCGGCGCTTATGTCCCATTGGACCCATCCCACCCGCCGCAACGCATTCGGATCATGCTAGAGGATGGCTGCGTTCAGCTCGTTCTGACTCACACACACCTATCAGACTTTATCACCCCGCCGACGGTTCCGTCGGTCCTCATAGAGGAAACACTGGGCGGTGCTCGTCAGGAGCGTGATAATCCAAATCCGGTTGTGCCGGGGCTGACACCTTCGAACCTGGCTTATGTTATCTATACCTCCGGTTCGACAGGTAAGCCCAAAGGGGTACAGATATGCCATTCAAGCGCCGTAGCATTTCTCGATTGGGCTAAGACTGTATACACACGGGAAGAATTGGGGAAGGTGCTCGCCAGCACGTCGTTGAGCTTTGACCTTTCGGTCTTCGAGATGTTCGCGCCGCTCAGTGTTGGCGGGCAATGCCATATTGTGGAGAATGCTCTTGATCTCCTACACACTCAAATCGATGTCTCTCTTATTAATACTGTCCCGTCAGCAATGAGAGCGTTGATCGATCAGGACGCGATCCCGCCAGGGGTGAGTGTGATAAACCTTGCTGGCGAGGCTTTGCCGAGGCAAGTCGTCAATGATCTTCTGTCGGCACATAAATGCGAAAAGGTATTCAATCTATATGGGCCGTCCGAAGATACGACGTATTCGACCTACGCCTTGATGAGTGAGGTGACAGCGGAAGCGCCGAGCATTGGGAGAGCCATAGCGGGCACGCGCCTCTACGTTCTCTCTCCGGATGGAAGACTGACCCCGACCGGCGATATAGGTGAACTCCATATAGCCGGGAGTGGACTGGCGCGAGGTTATTTGAACAGCCCTGACTTGACAGCGGAAAGATTTATTAGCGATCCGTTCTCCTCAACCGAGGGGAGCCGCATGTACAGGACCGGCGACCTTGTCCGTTATAGAGAGGGGGGCGACCTGGAATATGTCGGCCGCGCCGACGATCAGTTGAAGATTCGTGGGTTTCGCGTGGAACTCGGAGAAATTCAGAAACAACTTGAGCAACTTGATGGCGTTAAAACAGCCGTTGTGTTGGCGCGTGAAGATAGCTCGTCGGATAAGTATCTGACCGCTTATGTAGAGCGGGAGCAGAAAACCATGGGCGATGGCGCACGCCTTACCAATGAGGCCTGGGCGGAGAGCCTGCGGCGTGCGCTACGAACTTGTCTGCCAGATTATATGGTGCCGGTATCAATCACCGTACTGGACGAAATGCCGCTGACCCCGAATGGGAAAGTGGACAAAAAAATATTGCGAGCTATTCCAAGCGGGGTCAGATCGTTCGATTATGTACCGCCGAGGACAAGCACCGAAATCAAGGTAGTGGATTTGTGGGCGAGCCTCCTCGGCGTTGAGCGTGATCAGGTTGGCCTCACCACCCGCTTGTTCGATCTTGGGGGACACTCTTTGCTTTTAGTCAGATTAGCTAATAGCGTCCGCGCCGAACTAGGGGTCAATCTTCCTGTGCGCACGCTCTTTGATGTTATGGACCTTAGAGATCTGGCCGAAAGGATCGACACCGGAACGATGCTACAGCGCATAGAAGAGAAAATGAGCAGCTCGGTGATAGTGAGCGAAGGGTATTTATAGGGAAGGGGAAACGATGTCAAAGAACGGTCAGTATTTTAAGCCGAATGTTAAGGTTGAACCGCTGATTGATTATTGGTACGCCTGGACTCATCTCGTTCAGCCGGCCACCGCAGCACGAAATATAACGGAACGTCATTTGAAGATCATGGATTCCTACATCAATGCCCCGCAAATCCATGCGAATGCTGTGAAGAACCCCAAGATGATTGGGGGGCCTTTCATTGATTACGGCGGGAAGAGGGTGGACGAGATCAGGTCCCTGCGAGATCGCACCAGAAAGGAACGCTCTGATCTTATCGAGCTATCGTCGGCGATCGCCGGCCTTAACTCTATGTTGAGAGAAAGCGCCAAAGGATATAGCCTCCAGCCTTTGTATGCCAATGTGCCCGATGCCCTGCGAGGGTATGTCGAACTTGTGTATGATCTCAACAATCAGCCATCATTCCGGCTGGTTGAACCGCTACTGTATAGAAGTAAGTATTACGACCGGCTCCAACAGAGTTTGATGCTCTCGGCTATTACGGATGATGATCAACGCTTTATACTAAGCACCCCGCGACTCCCTTCCGATGACAGCCTCCATTTGCAATACCCCTTCGATCACGAAGCCGTTGATGACCTGTTCCGGCTCAAGACCACAGCCAGGCCGTGGCCTGAGATCAGAGATATCCTAAATGTAACGTCCTCGCAGGAAGACCTTGCAAGCTCATTCTTCACCGCTGACCCCCCGCCGGCATACGTGCCGTATTCGGGATCAGGGGTGCGGTGGCGTTACTTTGGGCACGCATGCATACTGGTCGAAACCCAAGGGGTCAGCATGCTGTTCGACCCTGTGCTGAGCTATGAGTATGAGAGCCAGGTCCCAAGGTATACGTACAACGATCTGCCCGATTGCATTGACTACGTATTGATTACTCATGGTCATCAGGATCATTTACTTTTCGAAACCCTGCTTCAGATTCGCTATAAGGTCAAGAACATAATCGTTCCGCGAAATGGGGGTGGACACCTCCAGGACCCTTCACTTAAACTGGTTCTGGAAAATTGCGGCTTTAAAAATGTTACGGAACTAGCGGAAATGCAGGAAATCCGCGATGGCGACATACGTATTACAGGCTTGCCTTTTTTCGGAGAACACGCGGATCTGGACATCAGCAGTAAGATGTCCTGGTTGGTGAGCATAGGCAAAGTCTCCCTGCTATTCGCCGCCGATTCGTGCAATATTGAACCGCGGCTTTACGAGCATCTCCATAGGGAAATAGGAGACGTAGACGTGCTGTTCCTTGGGATGGAATGCGATGGCGCGCCGCTCAGTTGGATATATGGTCCCTTGCTGACGCAGCACCTTGAGCGATCTATGGACGAGTCCCGCCGATTGGCTGGCTCTGGTTATGAGCAAGGCAACAGCATTGCGGAAATCTTTAACTGCGAAGAGGTCTATGTTTACGCGATGGGCCAAGAACCGTGGCTCAACTACATTGTAAGTCTAAAGTACACTGATGAATCGCGCCCCATTGTCGAATCTAATCGCCTCATCAAGGCGTGCCACGAGCGCGGCGTGATTGCTGAAAGGCTATTCGGAGAAAAGGAGATCCTGATCGATCAGGTTAGGGAGCCTAAGCGTGTGCTGCCCGCGGCTCTCGCCGGTAAGTGAAGGTCAGGCTCGCCGCATCGGTTATTGTAGAGTCATTGCTCTGTCATAATAGATACGAGAAAATGGGGAGGGGGAAGACACAATGGGATTAGCTCACAAGCTCGCGGGTGCAATCCGCTTTCGCATCAAGGTACTGGGGCAAGATTTAAACTGGGCCAAGCGCTCGTTGCGCCGGTCACCCGTCTTTACGATCACTGCCGTCGTCGTAGCCGCCTTGGGCATTGGCGCCAACACCGCTGCCTTCACGTTGCTAGATCACGTGCTGCTGCGGCCGCTGCCCTTCACCAATCCTGAACAACTCGTAATGGTCTATCAGACGGAGCTGGCAAAGGGGTACGCACGCATCGCTACGTCACCGGCAAACTTTCGAGACTGGCAGGAAATGAGCAAAAGCTTCGACTCCATGGGCGGCTATGTCGCGACCTCGGTCAACCTGTCCGGCCAGGGTGAGCCGCAACGGGTCAATGGCACAAGGATCACTTCCGATGTCTTCAAGGTGCTCGACGTGCGGCCCGCGATCGGACGCGGCTTCAGTGCCGATGATGACCGCGAAGGCGCGCCTTCTGTAGTGCTGCTCAGCAACAACCTTGCAACCGCTCTGTTTGGCAGCGCCGCGGACGCGCTCAACCGCACCATCCGGCTTGACCAGGAGCCTTACACGGTCATCGGCGTCATGCCTGCTGAATTCGCATTCCCCTCGCGCGACTCTCAACTGTGGATACCTCTTTACTTCCCCCCAACCCTTTTCACTAATCCGTCGGACCGGGCTAACCTTTTCGTGAGCATAGTTGCCCGGCTCCGCCAAGGAGTCTCAGTCGAACAAGCGCGAACCGACCTCAGCAGTATTGCCAACCAGCTTGAGCGCACCTACCCGAATGAGAACAGCGGGGTAGGCGCCACCGTGGTGGGTATGCAGGACGTGATCTCCCCGCAGTCGCGGATGCTGGTGCTTGTGGTATTCGGGGCAGCGTTTTTCATGATTCTGATCACGTGTACGAATCTGGCGAACCTGCTATTCGCGCGCTCCGTGGCGCGAAAGCAGGAGATCGCGATCCGGATCGCGCTTGGGGCCGGGCGCGAGCGTATCCTCAGTCAGTTGCTCACGGAGAACCTCGTTCTGGCGATCGCCGGGGGCGCGCTCGGCCTGTTCCTGGGAGCGATTGCGACGCCGACGCTGGCGCGTCTGGTTCCAGATGCGTTGCCCATCAGCGGCATGCCGCAGATGAATCTGCGAGTCTTTGCTTTCGCCACGATACTTACTGTTGCGACGTGCATCGCATTCGGCGTGGGACCAGCCCTCCGCGCCTCCCGTCAGGTCGATCTGAATGCCTTGCGGGCCAGATCCGCGCTCGGTAGCCGGTCAGATAAGCTGCGCACGGTGCTGGTGGTTGCGGAGGTCGTCTGCACCGTCACGCTGCTGGTTGGAGTGGGATTGCTCGTCAAGGCGCTGTGGCGCGTCCAGTCCGTGGACCTGGGGTTTCGTGATGACAACGTGTTGACATTGCGGACGGCGCTCCCCGTACAAAAGTACGGCGATGTGGCCCCGCGCACGCAGTTCTATTCCCGCGTACTCACGCAAACGCGGGCTTTGCCGGGGGTCACTTCCGCGGCCTACATCAGCTTTCTTCCCATGGTATTTCGTGGCGGCATCTTCCCTGTCACCGTGCCGGGAGCTGCGGCGGATGAATCGCTATCCGCTCAAGCGAGCATCCGCTATGTGACACCCGATTTCTTCAACACGCTTCAAATTCCTGTGAAACGCGGCCGGGACATTAGCGACCGGGATACCTCTACAGCACCATACGTCGCTGTGATAAGCGAGTCGCTGGCCGAGCGCTTATGGCCTGGGCAGGATCCGATCGGCCGCCAGTTGAATGCGGTCTTCTTCGACCGGACGGTGGTGGGAGTAGTGGGCGACATCTCTGTGCGCGGCCCCGAACGGGCCAGCGAGCCGCAGATATACATGTCCGCACAACAGGTGCCGGACGGTGGCATGATATTCTTCACGCCAAAAGACCTCGTAGTCCGCACGACGGGCAATCCGACGGCGCTTGCGCCCGAACTTCGTCGCATAGTTCATGGAGTGGACCCGGAGCAACCGGTTTCGGACGTTCGACTGCTCGAAGACATCACCGTATCTGAAACCGAGTCCCGGCGTACCCAGTTGCGGGTCCTTGGCGCGTTCGTAGTGATCGCAATCCTGCTGGCCGCCGTAGGCATTTACGGGCTGCTATCGTTCGCCGTATCGACGCGCACGCAAGAGATTGGCGTTAGACTAGCGCTCGGTGCGAACCCCCGTAGTATTCTGAGCATGTTCCTGCGCCGAGGGCTGGCGCTCGGCGCGATGGGCATAGCGCTCGGAGTGCCCCTTGCATACGTGGCGGCGCGCGGCATGGGAGCACTGCTGTTCGGTGTCGAGCCGGGTGATCCACTGATATATGCGGGCGCGTCCTTGTTAGCCTTCGTGATGACTTTGGTCGGCAGTTTCGGCCCCGCCCTGCGCGCCGCGAGCGTCAACCCTGCTATCGCTATTCGTAGCGAATAGGCGTTTGTACATTTGTGAGTAAAATAGACCTTTGCCTACTCATCACTTGTGCGCGCCCAATCTCATCGCCTTCGCAGTTTCATTGATGAAGTGGCGCAGTTGGGCTACGCCTTCAGTCAAAGCGGCTGGACCTGGCTGTAAAATATAAGCTGATTTGATCTCGTATATCCGGTTGTGCTTTACTGCCTCGATCTGATGCCAACCGGGCCGCTGACGAATGGTTTCGGCGTTAACCCTCTTACCACACCAGGATGCGATAATCACATCAGGATTTGCGCGCACTACGTCAGCCGGATCGACTATGCGTTCTTTTGCTAAAGCATGTTCACGTAGCTGTGGAAAGACAGGCTCGCCGCCCGCGATCTCAATCAACTCTTCAACCCAACGGATTCCGGAAATTAATTGGTCCCTCCACTCTTCGAAATAAACCTTCGGTCGGTATGGCAAAGGCTCGGCTTCGCGCGCAGTGGCTTCAAGAGAAGCACGAAAATTACTAACCAGGCGCTCAGCCTTCTCGGAACAACCGACGATCCCACCGAGCACAAGGATCATTTGCAGAATCTCAGAGACGCTTCGCTGATTGAATGTCATCACTGGAATTCCATTTCGTATCAGCTCGCTCACAATATCTGCCTGGAGGTCTGAGAAGGCGATAACCAGATCGGGGTTTAGGGCATATATCTTATCGAACTTAGCACTGATGAAGGCCGACACCTTTGGCTTCGAGCGGGCTTCCGGCAGTCGCACTGTGTAACCGGAAACGCCCACCACCCGGTCGCCTTCGCCGAGCAGGTAAAGTGTCTCAGTCGTTTCTTCAGTCAAGCAAACTATCCGTTGCGGGTAGTTAGGCCCGGATTTGATTAAGGTCATAAATAGTACTCACGTCCGATAGTTCTCATTGCCGCTTCGATGAAATACAAATGTTTGCTCACCGTTCGCGGTGACGGCGCGCTCGATGTAAACGTTGAATATTGTTCGCACCGCAGAGTCGGTTATCACATTGGCTGGCGTGCCGCTGGCGACAACGCCCCCTGAGTGTAGAAGCACTACCTGGGTCGCGTAACGCATAGCCGCATTCAAGTCATGAATGGCCAGGGCTATCGTCTTTCCCTCATCGGCGAGCCGCCGACAAAGATTAAGAACGTCTAGCGCGTGTGCTATATCAAGGTTAGCCGTAGGCTCGTCGAGCAAGATCGTGTCGGCTTCGGTCGCAAGGCTGCGAGCGATTATGATGCGCTGGCGCTCGCAGCCGGAAATCTCCGTGACGAGCCGGTCTTTAAGGTGAATGACATCAGCACGCGCCATCGCTTCATCAGTGCAGCGACGATCATACTCGCGCTCGCGCTCGAAGCGACCTAAGTGCGGATGCCTCCCCATCATCACCACGTCGCGCACCGTGAAGGCGAAGTCGAGATTGGTGTCCTGCGGCACGAATGCGACATGACGCGCCAACTCTCGGTGCGGGATCGAGCTTATCTTGCGCTCACCGAGAACTACTTCCCCTTCACTTGGCGTCCACAACCCGGCGAGCAGTCTCAGCAGAGTAGTCTTTCCCGACCCGTTCGGTCCGACCAGGACTGTCAAGCAGCCCCGCTGTAATGTAAGCGAGGCCCCGCGCACGAGCCATCGGCCCTCTATTTCTATTCCTGCTCCACGCAGCTCCAGGCCATTCATAGATAACCAATCTCACGCCGACGGCGCACCAACAGGTAAAGAAAGAAAGGAGCGCCGAAAACGGCTGTAATGATGCCGAGTCTTATTTCCTCAGGGCGAATTAGTGTGCGAGCTAATAAGTCAGCGAGTATCAAAAATACAGCGCCGGTGAGCGCGCTCGCCGGAATTAGCTGTCGGTGCGCCGGCCCAATAAATCTTATGGTATAGTCCCTCAGACTAAGTGATAACAAATCAATACTTACCAATTAACATTCTCAACATTACTTCCGCGATGCCAATGTAAATTGACAATCCGAAAATCTGCCATAAATAATCAATTGACTAATCCTTCGCCTACGCAAGATAGTCAATTGACCATAAGCAGATGAAGAAGCAAGAGTGAAGCATTCGTTTTAGAAATACAACGATGGGAGGAGAAAGCTATCGTGAATAATTCCACTATGACTTGACGTGACATTCAACCGATGAATACCCTTAAACGCGCATGGTCAATGAAAATGACACCCTGACGCTTGGTGATATTATAAAGGAGGCTCGCAATTCTGCGAAGATCAGTCTTAGAGACCTCGCTAAAAGAATAAACAAAACCCCTTCATATATCAGCGATATAGAGAATGATCGAAGGATTCCGTCAGAGGAAGTTATTCGTGATATAGCAAATGTACTCAATCTAGACTTCGATGAGACCATGTCTTTAGCGGGACGCTTGGGGTCCCGCGCTGAACGCTATCTTAAAAGGCATCCTATGGCGAGTGTCCTCCTGTGTGATGTGCTAAACCTCGGCTGACAAGAATCGCTATCATAGGCCATCAGCCCCTTCCCCGCAAATCTATTTGCCTCTAACCCGGCAACCCGAGGGAGGAAATCGTCGCGCCACCGTTTTAACGGCTGGCGCGGCTTCTATTGAGCTTCCCTGATCACCCGGGCTCTGACCACCCACTTGCATTCTCTCCTTTAGCACCTCGTATGGTGTCTTCCCTTTATGCGCGCCGTGTGGGCGATGGTAGTTGTAGAAACTCTCCCACTCCTTCAGCTTCTCGTTGAGATCTACATCATCCGTATATGTCAGTAGCTGATAGAACTCCTCTTTATCCGTCAGATGCGACCGCTCCACTTTACCATTCAGCCTCGGCGTGCGGGGCTTGATGTACCGGTGCGTCATACCGAGGTCCTCTACGTGCCAGTGGAACTGGGCCTGGAATTCATGGCCGTTGTCTGTGCGAATCGTGTGGATGCGGAACGGGAATCTCTCTACCACATGATCTATGAAAACAATCGCGTTTTGTTGTGAGTGACGCTCGTAAATCTTCAACGCGCGTATGCGCGTAGCATCATCTATGGCCGTGTACTGGAAGCGGCGCACCTTCCCACACGAGGCATCTTTGAAGTCTAGGAACTTCACATCCACCTGGACGTGATGGCCTGGCACCTGCTTCTCGTATCGGTGAGTCAGAACAGTTCGCCTCCTGGCGTTGCGAGGCAGGCGGTTGAGGCCGTTGCGCTTGAGCACGGAGTAAACACCACCTGAAGATACTTTGATGTCGTGGTAGCGTTTCATATACCAGACTATTCGCACGGGGCCGAGGTGGTAGGTGCGTCGGAGGTGAAGAATCTTCTCTTCGATGTGAGTCGGCATTCGCAGCTTTGGGTTTTGCGGGCAAGGCTTGCTGTTAATGAGGGCGGCCTCGCCTTTCTGTTGATAAGCGCGTTTCCACTGGTAAAAGATTTCTCTGGAGATGCCGAAGTATCGGCAGGTTTGAGAGACATTGCCGATTTGCTTAGCGTAATTGAGTATGCGGAGCTTTCTAGCAATATCGTGTTGAGCTTGAGTCATAGCGGACCTCCTGGACAGAAAGTTTCTCCGATGGAGATTTCCTGTCAACCGAGGTTCCGCTTTTCAAATCCGGCTGTGACCGGCGATTACATGAATAATTACCCGCGACGTGATTCGCATCCGATGATCGCGATTTGGTGTAGCATGTGCAGCGAAAACAGCTTAATAACAGAGAATCTTCTGCCTTATCTAGATAGGTCGCATAGGAGATCGCTTATATCCTCCAATGCTGCCCCTATTGCATCGTAGAGGTGATCCAATGCCTCGCCCCACCCCACCTCAGTCGTCATGGGATCGATTCCGAGCTTCCGCATCAGTTCACTGATATCTGTTGACCGATGCGAAGCATTGATGCGGAGGTCATACAATGCGAACAAGGTCGCCGTCGGCGTCTCTAGAAACTTTCCTTTTGGGAGCTCTGCAACCGCTTCCTTTCGCCGTCTCTCGAGCTCATCACAATCTGAAAGGCCGAGCCCGGATTGCCGGCTGATAATCGCGAGCTGGACTAATGTGTCTAAGAGCTTCAATGACCCCAGGTCCTTAATTAGTTTGCTGTCTACATGCATTTCTGCCAGTAGTTTCCGAAGCTTACTCTCGCTCAGACCTTCAACTATCAGTGTGTTTAAGTCTTTACATCGCTCGCCAAATGCGCTTTGCCCCATCGTTAAGGGCACATGCCGAGTAATCGGAGGCACGCAAGGACCCTTCCACCAACCGTTATAGTCCAGCTCACGCCTACTCAGCTTTACAAAATCCTCCGAACTTACACTCTCCTTCGTCAGCCTCGCTGCTAATGCAGCAAGCGCCTCTCCAACCGCGACCAACGCGTAAACAATCCGCCTGGATCGGGATGCTACGTTTGGCACGCTGTCAAATTCCCAAAGCCGGTCAGCTGGAGGTTCAACTGCGTAATCATGCCAGTGTCGCACTACCTCAGGCGGGCACCCTTCGTAAAGCTTCTTGAGGTTCACCTGTATCAGATCTCTAAGCACCCGCCGGCAATTCCCGACGCTCCACTGGCCTCCGAAACTTACCGCCCCGCTTTCTGGATGGATAGAGTAACGATCGGGGTACTCCTCATAGGGCCGAAGGACATCATCTCTAACATAAACTGGGTCCCACATTCCAGATGCGCGGCTGTCCGTAACGACACCCTCTATTCCGGGCCACACCAGTTCCCCATAATCCCATCGTCCATCAATTATTGGCGACTCGGCAGGATCTAAGAGATGCCTTACTCCCCACACTTGGGCGAGAAGTTGTGTCTTATCTCGAAGGTCAATTCGGATATCAACCAGACGGCCCTTTAGTTTAAACTCCTGCATAGAGCTGCCGCATAAGAGGCGCTCCTCCTCAGCCTGGAGGGGGCCCAGATTGGACGCGTAGAAGACCTGGACCAAGGAGCGGTTTCTAACTGTGGCGTAATCTCGAAGATAGTCACGATCTATCGAGACTCTGGCCTCTGATTGAAGTTCGTAGTGAAACTTCGAAACCATCTTGGCAACAACTATATCGTGGTGTCCTGTTGTTGGGTCATCCCAGTGAATTACATCGCCTTCTTTAGACTGCACCAACCGCGGAACTAAACCGTAAGTCATGAGGAAGCCCTGATCAGGTAACAACACCGTCCGACCACCTGCTTCCCAGCTAACAACGAGCGGTTCTAATTCTTCGGAAACAACGCGGTTGCCCGAAATCCAGAACCTTGGTTCGTAGTGAAATGAATCATCAAACCTAGCCGGATGCGGCCCTGTTGTAGTTACCTTGTGCCCGATTCCGCCAGGATGATTCAGAAGCTGCTCCAGTGCTTCAGGCGGTGCCAAAGCAGTGTAAAGATGTCAATAGCTCTCCTTTCCCAAAGGCTGCGAGATTTCAGCCACCACAACCAGGTTCGACTCCAACGGCTTCTCTTCAGCAATTTGTCGAAGCGAATGCGGCCAATAGTCATCACTTATCGTTACATTGCTTGCCATTCACGAACTCCCCAATAGACCCGCCGGCGCTTGCCAAATCTCCTAGATAGTTCCTTAGCGTTCTAATTCTTTCCTTATAATTGTAATCAGACATAGCTGTAAGGAAAATATAAGAGATAGACATTTGGGATGCTATCCAAATTTGCTAAAGGTAGCATAGGAGCTTTAGCCGCAGTATGGAGTCATCGGTGCGCTGTGTGCTCATTAGGACTTGGAGGCAAGACACGTCCAAGTAGTTTAACGTTCACAACCTAATTACAATTCTGAAATAATTATCGCTGCACATAAGCGCCTCACCCTGGCCGGTATGAAACCACGGTATTATAGATTGTGAGACAGTTAAGGAGGTCCAGACGTGACCGCAATTTTCAACCGATATGATGCTCCGGCCCACTTGTTTAATGTACCTCAGTTGGACTTCTCTAACGATCTCTTCGCCGAGCGCTTAGCGGGCCCATGGTTTAGGCTCGGCGTTTGGACCGTCGCGCACCCCCGCGATGAGCGGAATGTTGAGGAGGAAGTCTTCAGGCAGAGCCTCCTGCTTTCCCCCCAGGGGTTCGCAGAAGTCTTCGCCAAGTTGGAGTCTATTGGAAATGTGATCGGCCATTTAGGTGAGCCCGGGGGATCAGTATTTAATAGGGATGGGAACGAGGAATACCATTACTCACCATTCCACCAATTTGAGTTTCCGTTCACGCGGGTGGTGGGCGAACCGTTAGTGTTTGTCCATTCTGACACTTCCAATATCCATTTGTTTATCAACCCAGATCTATGGTTGTTTCTTGAATTAGAGGAGAAAGCACCAGGAAGCGGCATTTGGTGGGATCCGAAACGTGGAGTTGATGCTTTACAACGGCGGGTAATTGACCAAGGGAATCTCAAAGTTGTAGAGATCCGAACCGACTATTTACTCAAATATCTTAGGGCGCGGCAGATGTCATTGGTCGTAGGCCATTATCGCCAGCTTCTCTTCTTTGATCCTACGCAAGAGAGTGTAGAAGCCTTCGTGAAGGAAGATTTAACGCTAGGTTCACCGGAGCAGGGTATAAAGGCAATATTGCAGAATTGGGGCCTGCGCCAAGATGTTCCATCTAGAAGATTCTTACAACGAAGGCTCCACTTGTGGTTTGAGATCAAGCCACCTGAAATCAATATCGACGATCCCTGGAGTGAGCAACCATCTTTCGATCTCTATACATTCACTCTGCCGACACGCTCGGGTCCGGTCGCGCCTGCTCGTTGGAGATCTCACCAGGACAACGAAGGACACACATACGAAAGCAATATCTGCGATTTTATGGATCGCATCTACTTTCGTCAGGAGGTGTTAACAAAGTATGAAGGGGCATCCGGATTCGATGTGAAGGATGATGGTTCAGTTTCCTGTTACCATTGGGGGCTAGTCCGCAGCACGTCCAGGCTTGGCAATGAACTACTTTCTACCGCGATCGGCGATTTTGCAGAAGGTGTCCCATTTGAAGAATGGCCGCACTGGAAGCAGTATGCGGTCGAACCGCCTAGCCTAGAACCCTACAGGCGCTCAGACAAGAAGAGACGGTGCCCGATGCAGTGAATTCACTGGTGAACGCGCTTCACACTCTTAACGTCCTTTTTGCGGAGTTAGCTGCTTCGCTCTCTACAACGATTGACAAGCCACTGTGGAGTGGCTCTCTCGACAGTCTGTCGGGTCGCCAACTTAAATGGGTCTATCCCGTCACAGCAGATGACGACGAGTTCCTGAAGCGAGCGACACTCGCTTCGACTTTAGTAATTGAGGCAATCGAGCCAGCGGCTCTGCGAAGATTCCTCAGAACTATAGATAGTAATCTTGATCTGAGCTATGAGAATCCACCGCGATCACTCGGTTCACGTAACCTTTTACAGCGATTAACTCTGATTACTGTGCTGATTGAAAAATTTGGCCCAAAGACGGCTGAACTGCCGATGCTAATAAAGCACACAGAAGGGAAGGCTAAGAATGCTGAACAGTTTGACCTACAGGAGGAACTTGAGGGGTACGCCAAACAGGTTCATGAAGAGTTTTCCCCACTAGCGTTTCTATACGATCTGCGATCCTATGGCGGACTCGCTCATGCTCCAAATAGGAGCAGGGTCGCAAAGGCAGCCATACAACTGGGCTTACCAGATAAGAACTGGCACCGGAAGGACTATCTAAAGCTTCTTGAATTTATTAGCAGCAGCGTACGCGAAATCAGCCAGCATCTGGGCAAGGCCATAGAAGTGATAACGCCTGGGAACTTCTAAGGCTATTAGGAGTTGTATTTCTATTAGATTTATCGTCCGGGTTTAAACGCGCTGTTTGATAGCTCCGGCAAGCGGTCGGAAGCTTCTCTAAAATAGTGGCAGACATATTGAAAACTGCTATAGGTCATGAGTCCCCTTGAAATCATCATAAGTAATGACCTGTTGGAATACCCTCCACGGCGGTTCGCCCCGACCAGGCCGATACGCCGGTGAGAGGTTTGACATCATATCAATTGAATGCTGCCGCTCTCCCCAAGTTACCCACACTAATTTGTAGTTTTGCTTCGCGAGGAACTGCTCAAGCAGATCTCGACGGAGGTAAAGGAACCGCTCGGAATTTCTGCCGGTATCGCCGGATTGCCAAGCGATGGATGCGCGAGATCCGTCCGCGCTGAAAAGATCAAATGTTTGTGGCTGGCTATGCAAACAGATGGCCTCTGCCACCTGCTTGGCAAGAACCTCTGCGCCGCCCGCTTGGTTTAGTGCGCTGTGGTATAGCTCCCAACTATATTCCCTGAGAGGAACGAGCGCCTGGTATTTCGAGCTACCCTGTTGGTCTAATCTATTGGTAGACCAGATCAGTTTTGCGTCGGGGCTGTATCTTCTGATGATCGTCTCGAAAGCTTCTCTACCTCCCTCTGCTATGATCTCCTCGGCCCTACTAAGCGTCGCTTGCAACTCGGCCTCATCAGCACCCGGTTGATCATAAATAATAATTATTACTCGCTCCTCCGCAGTATCGTCCTGTGTGCGGGCCGACACGCCCACGAATCTAGCTCGACGCTTCTCTTCCGCTCCATATTCATAATCATCTTCTTCAAAAGCCTCATTCTCATCAGCTAACTCACCCATCGAGTCTGAAGCATTACCTTCAGACTCGATGTAGCTGTGATTGATGTCACTGGCTTTATCCTCTTCCTCAGCTTCCGAGGTAAAATCCAGATCTTCCCATTCGTTTTCTGGGAATGTGTCGCACCAGGGTATCTCACCTGCGTAAAGGTAGTGGCTCTCAGGCACTTCCGGCAGCCAGCGGTTTTTCATGTCCTGCTTTCTTAGCAGTTCTATGATTTCCTCAGCGCCATCTGCCTTTATTATGAGACCGCGGATGAATATGAATCTGTTGCGATCAAGTTCTTTGCTTTCTTGGTCAATGTGCGCGTCGATCAATACCCAATCCCCAGGATCGTCCATTAAATTATGAACAATAAGATAAGGCGACACGTCCGGCACCCCACCGTCCACTATCCACTCCTGGGTAGATGTCTCATCAGTCCCCAAAAAGTTGTCGTAAACTTGTTTATGGCCTGGCATCTTTTCGGGAAAACTCGGGTCAATATCTGCGTCAGAGATGCGCTCTGCGTCGTAACTTCTGGTAAGGAGACCTTGATCTTCAAGGTGCCCTGCCAATTCAAAGAAAGCTATCCACGAATACTTTTTCCCGTAGCGGTCTGTCTTATCGGGGTTATAATCCCTGAACGAGTTACCGCGGGCAATCCATTGATCTATTTCGCCGAACCGCTCCAACGAATAGCCAAGGTCGTAGATGCGCCATAGTACGTTCGCCCGCACCCGCTTGAATCCTTCGTGTTCATAATTATAGTTGCGTCGATCCTCGACCAGCCGGCCCAACGTGTAGTTCTCAAAATCCATTCCCAACGGAGCATTACCCTCTTTATACTTGCCTTTGTCGCGGTCCTCACTCTCACGCCATTCGCGTACCCATTCCATCTCGTAAGGCGGAACGATTCGACTACGCTCTTCATCGTTTAGCAGTTCTGAGTGGTGAATCAGCGCAATCTCGATCGTGCGCCGGGCGTAATCGCGCGCGAGCATGTGGGTCGTCGCGTGTGGGGCGGGGGACGCGAATATCAGGTCGAAAAGCGCGCGTGCCCACCTTGGAAGCTTGCCTTCGCTAAAACTTTTATCAGTAAGATCATGCTGGCGCGCCATCGCGACGCCGTACGCCGCCGCCAACATTCGCTCAGACACGTAAGGGTCGTTTAACGCTAAAGACTCTTTGAGGAGATCGAAGAATTCCCGAGGCTTACGGCGGCCGTACCAGTACAGGGCTCTTGTGGCCTTGTCACGCAAAGTGCGCACTGTCGAGGTTAGAAGCCACATCAGGTGGCGCGCGAGCAGCAAGAGCCTTGTGTCTTCTTCGGGGCTAATCTTCGCCGTACTGCGGAAACGCTCTTCGAACTCGCTGACCAGTCCCTCGAAGTCCTCGGCGTATTGGCGCACGTACTCAGTCCAACTCACGTCGCGCTCGGCCATCGGCAATTCTTGCAGTCGTTCGTGCCAAAACTTTGCATTCAGCGGGTGATTGACATGAGCGACCGTTGATTCGGCGAGTTTGAAGAGGCGATTGCGGTTTTCTTGCTTCCCGAACAACTGTGTGACCAGCCCCACACATTTCTCGTTGACATCCTGCGGCGCGATCTCGAACAGCGCATGGGCAGCGTAGTTGAAAGCAAGTTTATTATCCGTCAACTCATGCAGGTATTGTCCTGTGAGCGAAGGGAGCAGCGCGGCAATCGCACGACCTATATCCTCGTGCATCGGGTGGAGTTTGGAATGATTCTTTGCATAGAGAGTTTCGACGGTTGATTCGGCTTGGAAGAAGCCGATAAGGTCGTTGCCGTGTTGTCCGATCAGAGACCTCGCTATCAGGTACCCGCCGAGAAGATCGTATGTAAAGAAAAGCTCTTCGCCGGATGTACCCCAATCCCTACAAACGAGTAGACCTTCACACTCAAGAGCCCGCGTCTTGGATGCTTCCCAATGCAATTCGTCAATTGCTTTCCCATCAATGAGTACCGTTGCCAGGCTGATCGGGACTCGGCGCGTGCGATTTGCCCACAGATGCATAGCCAATCGATCTAACGCCGTGGTCACGACCGGCGTGCCACGTCGTAGCCCGAGGCGTACGCACACAGCCTCGTTACACCGCTCCAGGTACTTCTCGAACGTCTCGAATAATGACCACTCGCCGACGTAGATGCGCCGGGGCATCTCGGCCTTCGGATTTGTGATCTCACAGAAGATTCTTAGATAAATAGGATGCCGAAAATGGTCGAGCGGGGCTGCCGTCAGGTCGGCTGCGATCTTGTAAGCAGAGAAATACCGCTCAACGGCGTCCCGCGTCTCACCTGGCGCAAAGCCTTCCGCATAAGTGAGGTTTCCAGGCTGTTTGTCTCCCCAAATCTGAGTTTGATATGAGCTCCGACAAGTTGTGACGAGCACGACGAATCTGCTCTCCGAAATCTCGTGGGTTAAACCCGGCAAACCCAGGCGCCAGGAACTTGTGAATGTGCCGCCGACTATCGCCTCGTTGAGCCCGTTGATCATTATCGGTATGCGTGTGCGGTGGACACGTGCAACAGAATCCAGCGCCTGTAGAAAGTCGTGCCAGCTATAGGCCGATGGGATATCCAGGATCGAGAGCAGTTGCTTCTCCAGAGGCTCGCCCGTCGTGAAATGGGCTCCGAGGATGAGCAAAGCTGGAAGTCCGCGATCAAGGCGTTCTTGGCAGACATGGCAGCATAGGTGGGTCTTGCCGAAACCGGCGTTACCGAAGATGTGGAGGTCGGCCTCCTTCAGGAGGCGAAAGCGCTGGCTCATATCACGCGCTTGGTCCATGAAATTTGCCGCCGACCTGTCGGGGCCTCGTATAATACGATCGACACTGCGGCGCACGTTGCTTTCGCCTTCTGGATGACTCTCACTCCCCAGATAAGTTAGCCCGTTGACTTCCATATCCGTCGCAGCACGGCGGTACTCCTCATGCGCGCGTTCCATACCGTCCAATAACGGCCCCCAATCAAAATCCCTCACCATCTCCCAATGCTGTTGCTCAAGATGGATGCGGTTAGAATTAAGCTTGGCTAGCACCTCACCAAGCGCATTCTGCAGATCCTCCGCCAGCGTAAGAAGCTTGCTCCTATACTTCTCCCAGTCCAGCAACCTCGACTCAAACTTACGCAGGGCCGTTACCTGTTTGCGGTGTTCTTCATACGACTCGGTGAGACCGCCCAGCAATTCGCCGAGCCAATCCGCGAAGCGATAATCGCCCAGAAGTTGGTGGACCCGTTTCTCCTCGTCGGTTTCCGTGTGCAAAGACTGGATGAACTTGTCACCGGCGCCTTCGAGCTGCTTTTCGAACTGCCTCCTGAACCATTCCCTTGTCAACTCCAACTCGCCGAAGAAATTCAACCTGGTTCCGGCGAAACGCTCTTCGCTCATCCAGCCGATGAAATCACTCTCGGTCCAATTGTCTAGTTGCACCGGATGCCCGTCGGGGACGACCGTCCGCCGATTATGTTTCGCAGTAAACAGTTTATTGTCAAACCAGTCCTGCTCATCTGTGGTCAGCTTGCCGGTGTGCATAGGAACCAGCGTTTCAGGTTTGGGTGTAATTCGCACGCGCGCTGAAGGGAGTCCTTGATGTTCGTCCGGCGACTACTTGTGAGGCGTACTTCGGGATAGTAAAACTTGGCTTGCCACCCCCACTGATCACCGTTCGGGAAGGTGAGGTAAAACTCAACCCCGTCGCCGCCTCCGGAATCGTCAACAGATGTGAATCGCCCTTCGTGCTCATAAAGAGTCGTGGCGATCTGGTAGCACAATTCCTCAAAGCTACGGTATTGATCGCGGGCGTAGGGTTTCAGCTTCTCCCAATTGATTAACCATTCAGACATGTTGCGGCTAGCTGAGTTTAGTATCTCCTTTAACGGAACCCTCTTATTACCTGCAAGAATATTTTACTCTCATAGCGTAGTATAGTCATTACCACTCAATGAAGAAGATGAAGCGTGATATCTCGCCGTTGATCTTCTGCTTGCGGGCAAAGATTTGCGCATCAGCGCAGCCCCATAATTGGGAGTTGATATACTTGATTCACCCGAGTGAAAAATTAAACTCTTTTACCTGAGAAACGCGCTTGAGTATTACTTTAAAGAACTCTGATTCATCTGGGTCTCCTTCTACTGAGTCAACTATATTAACGCCAGAATCAAAGCGAGAAGGACTCAGTCTCAGCTTGTGCCGGTTGGCGCAACATAAGCTGCACGAGTAATAGGGCGTTTCGCTAAGCAGTATGACCGGGCCCAGGAAAGATGTGAAGATTTCCGTATCTATGATAGATCAAGGACAAGACAATAGGACTCCCCGGTGCATAGTCGTATTAAAGGTTTTCTATGGATTAATCCAGCGCCTTTTATCAAGACGATTTGGTTAGAGCCATCTTAACTTCGTTGATTACGTTACTATTGTGCGAAGTCAGGTTGACCGAGCCGCTATCCTCCCCTACAACGGCATATTTCGATGACGGATTGAATGCGGGCTCTTTAGAAGATTCAGGCGATTGAAAGATCGTAGTTCCGGCAAAGCTTTGGCGATCTGCCTTGAGAGGAGACAGAAAAACCGAATATCTCTGCTTTTCTACAAATGACGGCATCCCATCCAAAGGGACAGATCCAGATACATAAATGCTGACAATGCCTCCTGATTTCACCCTCCCATCATTCTTTAGTGTGTCCTGGACACTTAGACGGACGAAGTGTCCGACGACACAATTATCGGGGTTCGTTTCCTCAAAAATCTTCTTTCCATCGGGAAGCGGTTTTACGGCACTTGCCATTTTATCCCTACGGATTACTGTATTGATACTTCTCGACTACGCCAACAACGATGGTAGTGCTCATCGTATTCGAGAGCATAAAGATGAAGTATCTGCTCCAGGCGCGCTATGAAAGCTGAATCCATAACGCCTATGCACCAGGTCTTTTTCAGATGTGGTCGAAGTTCGTTTTTTTTAGATTTTTCAGAATCTTTCTTGCGGCAGTGTGCGACAAGCTAGGGCAGTGGCCGAGTTCAACAGCTTTGTCAGCGAGCAAGCGAAGAGTCCAGCGTGCTCGACCTTCTGGGGGCGTGCTACAAGCCAGGGCAGTGATCCTAGCCCGTTGCTTGCCATCGAGTTCAATGGGCCGTCCAGGGCGCGGTTGATCAAACAGTGCCAGTTGCAACCCACCTGCAAGATAACGCCGCTTCACGTTGTAGACGGTCTGTGGCGAAACTTGCAATAGAGCAGCGATATCGGCGGGCTGCTTTTGACGATGCAAAAGGTCGAGAATGCGAGCGCGACTAAGAGTGCGAGCCGAAGTCGTGCCGCGAGTTAAAATGTTTTTCAAATATCTGGTTTCGTTGCTGCTCAGGGTTACGGGTTGTGCTTTTCTTGCCATACACAAAGGGTACGACAAGGAAGCCAGCTAATCAAATAACTTAATTTCCAATGTATTGGAATCCGCTGGAAGAAGTTATTAGCTTGATCTTTACGGCACGGGAGAAAAGAACTGAAAGAGAAAGCGACTGCCGACTGTCACACGGGAATGAGGTAGCAGTCTCCTTGTAACTCCTATTACTGGGAAATCAAACACCTCCATGTTAACGGGGCGGCCAGTTCTGTCAAGGCGAATTCCTAGTTATGGCCGTAAAGCTTTCTTACCGAGAGAAAGCCTACCACCGGCCATCGAATTCGTCAGAGGCGTCAGACACCTCCGCCAGTATCACGCTGCCGCCAACAAGACGGAGTATTACATACGTCACCTCTTTGTCTAATTTTTCCCACACCTCTTTTCGCTGCTCATCCGTGAGCTTAATCGTAACTAATTTTGCCATCACTCGCTTCACATCTCGCTCAGTTCGCGCAGCGCCCTCCGGTCGAGTATCGTCACCCTTTTGCGCCCGGTCTCGATGAGCTTCTCCAACTTCATGCTGTCGAGCAGGATTGTCACCGTCTCGCGGTATAGTCCGAGTCGCTCGCCGATCTCTTCGTGCGTCACTCCCGTAACCGTCGACCTCTTGCCCGCGAGCTCCAGTAGCAGCGCCGCTATCCTGGAATCCGCCAACTGGAACCGGGAGCGGTAATGTTCGTCCTCGACCTTTGCGAGTCGAGAGCCTATCACGCGCATCATGCGGGCCGGGTCTGCTTCCACCCACCGTAGCGCCGCGATCTCATCCATCACCGCGACCGTGGCCCCAGGAGCGCCGGCTATGGCCCTAGTACTTAGCATCGTCTGGCCGACGAGCGACATCTCCCCGAACAACGCGCCCGCCGTCAAATTCTTCACTAATTTGGCGTCGCGTTTGTGCCAGATCTCAACCAGGCCGTGTTTAATCACGAATAACTCATCTTTGCAGCCGATGACGTGCCGCGCGTCGAATGATTTAGTCGGGAGCGTATCAAAGATATCCGTGTGAGGGAGGTCCTCGATCCGCAAATAACCGACCTTCTGCGCGAGGGCGGAAGCGGCAAGCGCCTTCATCCTCTCCGTGCGGGCGTGCTTCCGCACACCTTGCTTTAGTGTCAGTTTTCTGCTCATAGTAATCTGGCTTCACTAACCTTTAATGAGGAAATCTACGGCCATGAAAGCGCCGCTCGTCGTATGCTCCCCCGCACACCGCCACTCACTGCTTTTGGACTCTCTCAGCCAGATGCCGGAGTTTGGATCAATCCCGACCTGCCTTCCTCTGCGCTCGAACACCAGCCACTGCTGGTTGTCACCTACAGTTATACGGAGGGTGGGGATGTTAAACCACCTCTCGATCAGCACCTCTCGAATGTGACCAGCCGCTTTAGTCTGATTCATCCACCCCCTGCATTCCCCCGTTAAAATTCACAACATACTCAACCGCTCGAGCTCCTCCCTGTCGAGTATGGTCATCTTCCTTCTATCCGTGCTGATGACCTTATCCGCCTTCAAAGACCCGAGCACGACCGCGACCGTCTCTCTCATCATGCAGAGCTTCATCCCTAGCTGTGCCTGACTAACCCCTTCGACGGTCGAGCCTTCGCCTACCAGTTCCAAAATCAATGCCGCCACCCTTGAGTCAGCCTTCTGGAAGACCGCCCGATAATGCTCGGCCTCAGCCTTGGCCAGCCTCGGATAGAGCTTCTCGGCCATCGCGAGCGCGTTAGCCTTTATCAGCTTCGTCACCCTGTCTGTGTCCAATACCGCAACCACGGCTCCCGCCGGGCCGGACACGGCCTGAGTAGCGACCATCGTCTGACCCAGAAGCGGCATGTTCCCGAATAGAGCGCCGACCACGAGCTTCTTCACTAGCAGGTCGTGGTGCGTGTGCCAAACCTCAACCAGCCCGCGTTTGACTAGCAGCAATTCGTTCTCGCAACGGATAATTCTGTTAGGGCTGTATGATCTAGTCGGTAGCGTGTCAAACAGCTTCGCATCGGGGAAGTCTTCTACCCGAAGGTATCCGACCTTTTGCGATAGAGCGGAAGCGGCGAGTGTCTTCATATGGTCGGTGAGGGTGTGCTTTCTTCGTCCCTTTGTCCGCGCTTTGGCTCTCTCGCTCATGGTTAAGCCACCTCTGACTTCCGAAGCCAGACAGATATAAGAACCGCAGGCATAGTTTTAGACAGGGGTAGCGGGAGTTAATCGGCTTCCCAATGAGGTCTGAAGTCGCTAGTGTAAGCCACTTCACCTCTCCGAATAATCGCGCCCCTCCTCAGTCGTAGCTCCAACATTCCCACGAGCTATGGTGCAACTAGAGGAGGCTAAGTGATTCATGACAGTTGCGACAAAACCGTCTAGCTCGATGGGTTTGTGGAGAACACCATCCGCCCCCGCGCCGATAGCTTCATCGGCCACCTCACCTCCGTCTGTCACCATCAGCACGGGTGTAGCTCTGCGGTGCTCAAGCTCACGAATCATCCGAATGATCTCGACGCCGTTTGTGGAGGGGAAACTGTAGCTTACGAGGATCATGTCGTAGCGCTTGCTTGAGAGTAAGGCTTTGGTCACGCCGCGACCGTCGCGCGGTGCGTCCACTTCCCAGTCGCGCTGTGAGAATATAGTGGCGAACAACTTAGCCACGCTGTCGTCACCCTCGATCACAAGCATCGCCTGTCTCATTGCACCTTCACCCGGCTGAATCGAAAATCAAGCGTCGTTCATTACGTATATGACTGCGCCCATCTCAAAAAGGAGAGGACGCGGCACTCTGAATCGCGGGGTCCCCACGTCCGTGCTCCTGCAACTCGCGCCCCCTATCCAAAGGGTGTGTACTGCGAAGATCAAAGGAGAAAACTAAAGTCTGAAGCATCCCTAAAAAATCACCTTCTGGTTGAGCCTCAACAAGCCCTGTGATAAAACCTACCCGAGCGGATAAAAGCACGCGCAACCGAATATATGACGCCGCAGGCTCGGAATGTGGCTAGTGGGCACTGGCTGAGCCGGGAGTGCCTCGCTCCCGTGATACCCGGCGGGGATGCAACAGGTATCGCCCAGCCGGTTGCGCGTGTTGTTCCTAAGCAGTTGAGCTTCATCTACTATTGGTAGGCGAGCCAGGGACGACACATCGAAATATTTGGCTTTAACACATACCGTCATAAACTCTAAGTTGACAAGGGAACTACAATTCCAGGACGCGAATCATATTAACTGTGGTGTATAATCCGTGTCAAGCCAAATATTCCGCATTGCGGAATATTTGGCTTATAATAAAATAACTATAAGGGGAGCAAGATATGAAGGGCGAAAACCTCAGCGAATATATCTGCCGCGTGATGAAGCTGAAGAACCTGAATGCGCGAGACGTAGAACGCAACTCCGGCAATAAGATCAACAACAGCCACGTCAGTAAGCTGATGAAAGGCATTGAGACGAATCCGTCGGCGAATGCGATGAAGGCTCTGGCCAGCGGGTTAGGTGTGAACCCGCATGAGATACTTACCGCCGCGACAGGCTGCCCGCCTGATGACAGTCAGCCGTCCGCCCTGGATGTGTTGGAGTTGCTGAGCGTAATCGAGAAACTCGCTACCGACGCCGAATTGATTGAAGCGTTACGAGGTTTGCTGCGCCTTACGCCCGATGAGCGGGCCGTGCATTTGCGGCTGATGAGTTTACCAGTTGGGGAGAAACAAACGGCTAAACCAATCAAGCCCCGTAAGAAAAAGGGGCGTTAATCTTTGTGAGAATCTTCATCTGATTTTTCGTCTGGCATGGCCGCGATTCTTTCAACTGACCTGAGCATGGCAAGCCGCTTCTCTTCGCTGATTCCGGGTTGCGTGACGATATTGACGATCCTGTAGATCAGCTCCCTCTCGGTCATTTCCTCGGGAGCCTTATCCAGTCTTTCGTTGCCGTTAGGTTCTTTGCCCATCTGCTCCTTCTACTTCTGCATGTAAAGTACCCGCGCCGGCTCCTGGCTGACTGATGCAGTACCTGTCGAGGTATCGTCGCTTACGTGTTCTGCCGAAGGCAAGCGCAGAACATTTTTTGCGTTTAAGCCAAGCTGAGCTAAAGATACAACCGACCGAGAAGCCCTGCGTGCCCTCAACGCTATGTCAATGCCGGTTTCGCGATACTCAGGATACGCAGCCACATAAGGTGAAGCAAGGACGATCTTGCTCACCTTTTGGGCTTCGGTAATTTGCCCTACCTCCAGCAATTCGACCGCAAGGCTGTTAAGGTAATTGTAATAGATCGGCGGATGGTGTAATCCGATAGCGCGGACGAGCGTAAATATTTTTTCTAGTTCGGTAAGGGCACCCCTATGATCTCCGTCTACGCTTCTTAGTACAGCGAGCATGAACTGTGTGTAATAAGCCGCCAACGGGTCGAACTCACGAGCTAGCAGCGCAGTGCGGCTTCCCTCGATGTATAGAGGCGTTGCGGATTGATAGTCGCCGCTGTCGAAGGCTATTGAGCCAAGTGCTATGATCGCTCTTGCCCTATACCTGATAGGCGCTTCATCAGCGACCATCTCGAACAGGGCGCGTGCCTCATCAAATTGACCTCTTCGCTTTATACAAAAACCTTTATAGTAATGGGCAATACTCTTAAATTCACGGGGTAGTGGCAAGCCAAGCAATAAGTCGCTTGCCTGTTTGACAATATCCATCTGACGAAACGGATAGGCTCGATCCGCGATGGCTATGAGTCTTTCTGCCAGGAGGTTGAGTGACTGTCGTCTGTTTATGCAAAAGATAAGTGCTTGAGAAATTTGCTGATTAAGTTCAGGTTTTTCAATGGTTGATATCCTACCGGCCTTACGATTGAAGGAGGAAAGGGAGATGAGAGTAAGATTACTTTTAGCGGCTGTCTGCATCTTGGCACTCCCGATTATCTTGTCACCTTCTACGGGTGATAAACATTTGAACTCGGCTCCGTTCGCCAGTGTTGCACTGGCCGGACACGTAACAGCTTCTGGCGCCTACTGTCCCTGCGACGGTAGCTGCAACTCTGGCCCGGGGCCACTGGGTCTTCAGCGCGCTTCGGATCAACACTCTACGGATACTACTGCTTCGGACAATGATGTTGCGAACGGCGTTGATCCTAGTGCTGGCGTGATATTGCTTACACTCGCGCTTCTTTTCGGATTCAGGTTGCGGTTCTAAACGCCGCTTTACTGAATCTCTAAATATCTATTTCGTACATCCGCCGTTGGACATTGGCGGCTCAGAAAAAGTGTGGCCGCGGGGCGATTGTCAGCTTAACCGTGAGGAAAAAATCGCTGACACGCCATCTAAAAATGTTGTATCTAACTACTTATGCAAAGTTACACAACCTTTAACGGCAGGATTGTACTACAAGTTACCGCGCTCCATGCAAGGGATTCTTAGGTTAAGATCCTCGCGTCGAAAGAAAAAGAACAAACTGCATTCTGATTAACGAACGAAGGCGATCCCTAATGTTCAAAAGAAAGGGAGCGGCTATGACCAAGGAGCGCTCGAATCCTGAGCGTGACCGCAAACAACATAATCCGCTTTGAACTAAGGCAAACGCTTATCACTCCCGGAGCCAAGAAGCTTTGCCGCTCCTCATACTTGACTCAGCTTATCGCGCTGCATACTCTTTACAACGCACATGACCGATAAAGTTGATCAACACACGCTTGGGCAGGTAATCCGAAATGCCAGGTCCGAAGCAGGTCTTAGTTTAAGGGGTCTTGCCAGCAAGCTATCGAAACACCCTTCTTATCTAAGCGATATAGAAAACGATAAGAGAGTCCCATCAGAGGAAGTGCTTCATAATATATCGGTCCTGCTTAATCTTGACTTTGATCAATTGATGGCTCAGGGGGGGAGACTGGGCAAAGATGCAGAAGATTATTTGATAAAGCATCCTACGGCAGGTGCAATCCTGCGATTAATTTCAAGCGCCGATCTGCTAGAAGAAGATCTCAAGAAGCTATTACAGACAGCGGCGCGTCTTTGCCGGAAGAAAGAGGACGCAAAGAATAGTATTCAAGTGAAAAAGAAGAGGTAGCGAATTAAATCTTCGTGCAAAAGCCAGCGTTTATCTTGAGGGAGTAAATTGAAGATAGGTCCTTTCCAATAGAGTGTTACACGACAATGCCGAGCGTTCGTAACTTACACTTCTTTAACATGATTTAGCAGACGCCATCTTATTACCCTGCAACCCGGCGAGGTATTCTGCAGTGGACAGGTCTAGCGACTGTGTTTATTATGCTGTTGGCTTGTATGCAGACAGTAGAACAAGATATACTAATCAATTAAGGAACAATTATGTCTACCAGTCAGCAGTATGTACTTAGCGGAGAACTCGTCGCACAACTTATAACAGATGCGGCGACACTGAGCAGATATCTGCAGGACGATTTAAATGAAGTGGCCTCAAGGAGAGACGAACTTCGAGATAGGCTGCTTACTGAAGGAAAGATCATTGAGGTTAGATCTGAAACTGAGCCACTCAAACAGGTCTGTGCCGTTGACGGCGCTCACCTGCCAGAGAATGATCGAGCGAGCGCTTACTCAGCGTCATGTTCGTTACGAATCGGGCAAACCGCCGGCGCTTACGATCATAGCTCCTGTCTGAGCATACTCCCACATTTGCCCTGCCATAATGCTCTCTCAACAGGTCTGATGATTATGCAAGAAATCATGACTACAGCAGATGGGGTTGAGCGCTTTCCTGATACCTGGTGTCTCATCGATGGGAGCAAGGTCAGCGCGCTCAGGCAAATAAACCAGTTCTACTCCAATCTTGACCAGGATCTTCCGTATCAACTCGAACATTGGCGACGCCTCACGAGGAAGCAGCCGGACCGCGAGCCTGGAAGGACCTTGAGTCTGTTCGAAAGCCGCGACTGGTTATCAATCTTCCTTTCGAGCGATAGGATTATTGGTAATGCAAAGCTTGTGACCACAATATCTCTCGTCAGCCGTTACGCTCCGGAGTGGATAGGCAGGTTTGATGATAAGACCTTTGCCGCTCTAGTTCTCGAAGCTGGAGAAGCCCTGCGCCCGGTAGCTCTGAATGCCCCTAAAGAGCCTTACCACATTCATTGCTCATACCCTTATTGGGAGCAGGTGAATGTGATAGGTGATTCTCTTACTTCGGCGGACTGCCCGGTCCAAATCTTTCATATCTATTACCGTCCAAGCGCATCTCATGGTGTCTACAAAATAGAGATGAACAAATCTTTTATGAGTCAGCCTGAACTTGTTGATGCCTTATTAGCATGGTGGCATAGAGAGATCGCAGCCCCCGATATAGAGGAACCATATAGCGTTTATATTGCGGACCGTTTTGCCAGCGAGGCCGTCAGCCTGGCGAAAGAGGCTCTCAAAGAAATCTCACGCCGGGCAGAGAACCGATACTCCTTGGACTTGGTTTCTGACTCAACCGTATAGAACAAATTGACCGCGAGGAGAAGACATGAAACGCGACTACCGAGAGGCCACTGTCAGAAGAGAGCCCACAAGCGAGCGAAGCAATATGAATGAGCAAAATAATAAGTTTGCAGTCGTGTCTGCCGAGAGGGGGCAAAGTAAGCCGGTCACGGAGGTGGCGGTCACCGGCTCCCCGAACACGGTGATGAATGTTCATTTCGACGTACGGTCAGGGCACTTGCACAGTCCGCTTCTGGGATCGCTGCTGGCCTTGAAGGTGCCGATTAAAGAGCAACAGGGAATCGAAGAACTGCTGGTATTGGGACAGGTCGTCAATATCAAAATGCAGAATCGCTGGCATGAAGAGCTAGCCTTGAAGAATTATTTGAAAGTCAATGGCAGATTACCTCACCTGACTGGAGTGGGAGACACTGTGAATGGAGTTTTGCAAATCCTTGGGGCATATCGAGCGCAGGAATTGTCAGCAGGGTGGACATATAAAAAGACAGTCCTGGCAGTACCGCCGGGAAGCGGTCTGGGAATCCACAAAGTAGATAGAGAGTTGATTCAGTCCATTATGCGGAGTGAGACAGGCTATGCCTATCTCGGTCACTTTTACGGCACAATTGACGTCCCCGCCCCTGTTTTTGTTCATCATTTCGGAGACACATCACAGCAAGGTTTCGGGGAAGCGTACATGGGAGGGTGCTTCGGTCCGGCAGGCAGTGGCAAGAGCATTATCGCTGCAACCCTGGTGGCCCTTTTTGCGCACAATCCTCAGATGGGAATTTTGATCCTTGATCCACAGAGCGAGTTCACAGAAAACGCTCTGGCGCGAGGCTCCAGCTTTGACTTCGATTTCCACGAGATTCTAGAGCAAACGAGTGGAGGGAGATTTGACCGCAGGCGGGATTGTATAAAGCTCGACCAGTTGCAATTAGAAGGCTCAGAGATGTTTGTCCAGGTTCTCGTTGAGAAAGGCTTTTTCAGACTGCTCGGCTTATCCGGTCAGAAGGCCGCCGAAGCTATTGATTATGTAACGCGATTTCTGGAAGACCTGAAGAGTCGCAAACTGTGGAATACTTCGATGGATTGGAATGCAATCAATAATTTGCGGGTTACTATCAGCGGCCAGTCAGATGGCCAAACCACATCGCAGCAACAGTGGCAGAGTCAACTGAGCTTTGCGGATTTATTCACTAGCGAAGCCGCAAATGCATACGCGGTTTCGAGCCGCGCATCATATGCAAAGAAATTTCGGGATGCCTGGCATAAACAGAGTCACCTAGAACGACTGTGGCAGGAGACGGTCGAATTATTCAGTGCACAAGGGTCACAGGGACAGGCCCGTTTGAGACTTGGCCGAGTGTTGGAGGATGCGGTGCTGCATGGCCATATTCGGATACTAGACCTTAACCCTGAAACGATAGATATGAGTGAGGGATTCAAGCTATACCTTATTGATTTTGTATTCAAGAAGCTGCGTCAGCTATCGCATATCTACTACCGTTTAAATCAGACCGGAAATTGTTTGATTGTGATAGACGAGGCGGGGCGTTACATCGCGCAAGATACCGGCAATGATGTGATGCTGCGGGAGGTTTGTAAGAAGCTTGTGTTCAGCGTAAAGGAGATGCGCAAGATGCGGTGCGGATTTCTTTTCATCACCCAGACGACAACTGAGATACAGAAGGACATCTTACGTAATCTACACTTCCGAATATATGGAGTAGGACTAGGCATAGGGGCAGATGTAGATAACATCCGCTCTCTGGAAGGGGATAATGCTTTTGAAATTTACCGGACCCTTCCGGACCCAAGGCTGAGCGGGAAGTTCTCATTTATGGTGGCAGGCAGGCTGCTCGCTTTAGGTAGTTCAGGGCGACCGATGGTGATTGAAGGCTTCCCAAGCGGGCAAGTGGTGCTGGATTCAAATCGACACATTCTGCGCAGCCGTCAAGGTTATAACAAATCAGCAATTCAGAAAGGCTGTACCTCAATATAGGCTTACTTCGTTTAAGCCGTCGCGAGGAACCCAACAGTCTTTCTAGCTTTCCACTTTTATATCAATAAGACTATGGACTTATCTATTTCAATAACAGCAAGCGAGATTCAACCTCCTTTTGTTGTTCAGCAGATCGATTTGACCACCACTCATCATATGATGAGATCCCCCACCCAAAGTCATCGATGGGCGACCAAAATTCATCACCAATTATGCTCTCGGCATGATCCCAGCTTGCGACAAATGCTTTAATGCCTATTCTCTCTGCTTCACGGCAGAGACGAGCGGCCCATAATAGTTCATTAGAATCAAAAGCAACTATTAGCTCGGAGTAAGAAGATATAGTCGTCAAAACTTCTTCCCAAGCCTCCCCAAGTCTTAACATACCAAGGACACGCGCATTATAAATGTTCGATAGCAAATCAGCTCTCAGTGCACCATCAGTTACCCATATGTTTTCTGGACATTCATATCCCGCGTAATGCAAAGGTGTGATATAAAGAGAGCTATAATCAGAACCATCAAGCTGCATATTTGACGTGAGCAAGCAAAATCGAGGGGGCCATAGATGTTTTAATCTTTGAGGTGCGTCTAAAGGAAATGAGTCGTTCAAGATTTCAAGTCCTACTATATTCCAATTAAGATCACGCACGGGAACCAGCATACCGCCAATTTCATACCGAACCTCCTTACCCTCAATATTGCCTCTGAATGTGCGCCGGCCATATGTATCTCCACCAATACACCATCGACCACGGACGTTTGAGTCTGGTGCTTCGCTCGGTATACGGAAAAAACCAGAAACTTTATCCAGGCAGTGACCACTGGCGGAAAGCTTTTCACAGATGGCAATGCGTCTTTCTCTGCTGACAGGAAGACTCCGATAATCGTTTAAATTACAAATAGAGGCTGAAAGCTCACGTCCTACCAAGTAGTCGCGATGCGAATCTAGTAGCTCCAATTCATTTAATAGCCCTTGATACACGTCGTGGAGTGAGTAGGTTGCTGTTAGCCACTGCTCATTAGCCTTCTTTCTCTCTAGTTCTATAGAGACAGGGTCATTATCGGCAATCTTCTCAATTAGTATCTCGGATTCAAGGTTTGGTCCAAGATATATCCCGGATTGTTCGGCCGTTAATGGCGGGGCATAGAGCGCTGTTATGTAATCCTCCTTATTACCTCTCGCGCCGCAATCTTCACACCAAAAATGCTCGGGCTCGGACAACTTGATTCTGAACGAAGGGCTACGAAATAAATGAGTAGGGAAGGGGCAGTTTGCGGCGGCAACCCCCTCTATATCTCGTCGTAATCTTACTCCTGTCGCCGCCAATACCTCTATTAATGAATTCAGCTTCTTTAACTCTTCCCGGCTTTTTCCCAGAATACTATCCAATAGATTGCTCACGCTACTTACCCCTTTCTATCGATTGGTTAATTCGTACTCGCACTCGGAATTGACACTTCATGCTCCCATCTACGGAACTCATCGCTCACGTCCTGCCACCCGGTATCACGCTGCACATAGTTATTTCTTTACCTTTCATCCGTTCAATCTAAAGCCTTGCCCCGAAAGGTCACAATCTTCTCCGCCCTTTTCTTATTCGCTCAAAAAAGCCTTAATGAGAAATCTTGCAGGCCTAGAATGAGAAAAGGCGCACGCGATAATAATCTTATATGAGAAAACCAACGCGGCCGATAAAGCTGCTCTTATCAGTTTCTGGTAACGACCTGGGGCCGAATTCCTGCAGACCAACTTGCCTTCAATGTCTCAGATCAGCAGCTATGCATTTTAAGCTTAATATTATTGTCGCTACCTTTTGGCGTTTCATATTCGTGTATAAGCCTCTAATTCTTACTCGCCTCTCGCCTCTCAGACAAATTACTTTGGCATCGTTTCTTGCTCCTTTTACGCTTCTTACTACGGATGGGAATATCGCTCATTATTCTTTGTTTTTCTACATTAACGGTACTAAAGCTGCCAACACTACGGAGTCGCTCGGCACGCTGCCTGCCATAAACTGCTACGATGATCTGTTCCCTTGTGAAGTCACCCGCCCTTTTATCTCTCACCCCTTTGTAAGCTCTTTCCGCCCAGATAGCGACTCGTTCCGGCAACTCACTCGGATCATCAATAATTACAATTACAGGCCAATCTTTCTGCAAAGTATCAAATACCATCATCCCGCTTAACACGTCGGAACAGATAAGCTCAAGTGGACGGTCATTCATTAGATTCATGCTTCCTGCGCTGATGACCTCACATGCGGTGAGCAAGCGCCAGAAGTCAAATACAGAATGAATTGTGTAGCCGTTAGAAAGATATAGCCTCAGGTTTCTTCCGATATCTTTCCCGGTAGGAGGAAAACCGTCGCAATAAGTCGTCTCACCTTTCTCTGCAAGCATGAAGAGTACTTCACTCACGGTTGAAGGCTTTAGTCCGGCTATTTTAGCGATGGCTCCCGGTGTTCCTATCCCGCCCATTTTCTTGAACGCTGCAGATACCCTATCAATACGATTTTGACTAATCGTAGCTCGGATTGAAGAAGGCTTTGACCTTCCAGTCGCAAGCTCGTCCTCGGTTAAAGGAATTCTCACATCGGGGATAATCTTTGCGAACTTTCCCTGGCTTGCCTCTATAAGGAAGCAGCGATGGAGCGTAGCCGCATGATAATCTGTAATCCGGCTCGGCTTTGCAGTAATCTCTTTCTGCCTGGCCCGAATCGTAATCTCAACCTCAACCTGACTCCGTTTACCACTATGAGGGTCAACAACCAAAGCTCGAAAATCACCACACCCCCAATTCTGGTTTTCGATTATTTTCAGGTTTGTTTGTTCTTTGCCGATCCTATTTAATTCTTTTAGTTGTCGAGATCGTATTTCTGTCTCTGGCTCGTATGAGAAGACGTTATTGGTGGATTGTAAATCAAGCCGAACTGAGGTAACACAGAGCTCGTGATAAATACGACTCCTCTGAGGTAAGCCAGGGCGGGCATGATAGTTGGCCTGAGGCGCGATACTGTGTAAAAGATCGCTGCCTTCTTCTGTCAAATAGTATATTTCAGTCTTAGCAGATTTACCGAGGAGAGGGTGGTTGAAATCGCGCTCGCAACCAATCAGCCTCTCTTTGAGCATCTGCTCGATGATAGGCTGAGTGCGCGAGCGAATGGTTTCATACGTCTCTGGGGCTATACCGAAGATATAGCGGCCAAGCTGACCGGGGGTCGCCACGCGATTGGTAGCGAGGAGAGCCAGCGCGCGGGTTCTTAAATCGACAATAGAATTCTCCGGTGAGGCATAAACTAGAGCCCCGCCAAATTCTTTTTCAAGTTCCTCTTCATCTATTTTCTCGTTTCTCCAGTCGTAATCGGCCAAGTACGTAATTAGCTCATGAGCTTCTACCTGATCTAACTCCTCTAAATCTTTACCTGTGACTTGTCGCGCGACTGATTCAGCGCGTAGCAAATGTTCGTTACTGCAATACCACTTAATCAGCCTGTACTGCCGTTTTGTTACACCTACACCATCACTAAGGCTTTCTGCCCAATGTTTGTAGAACTTCTTCATACGGCAGTATCTCTAATAAAAATCGTGCCGCGCATTGTTTCCCACTTGTTTATATAGGCCAAGGTGTAGATCACAAAACTATCGACCATATTCTTACCTGAGGCCCGAGGCTAAAAGCTCGCGCAATAACTCACAGGCTCTTGTTGCTGTTGAATTCCTTGAAACTGTTCCTGCAATCTCTTTTTTTGCTAATTGAGCCAGTAACTTCAGATTTGTTTCTATTTCCTCTTCACTGTTCTGATCGAGTTTATTTAGAATGACAAAAAGAGACTTGGTAGCTCTTAGAGCTACGCGTGCGGCGCGAGCAATCTCTCGCGGGTCGTCGGCCACTCTCTTTTCACCGATCCTGCGTGATAGTACTCCGTTATATACTGCTGATAGTTTCCTCGGCCCCGTGTCGAGTTCGCGCTTTTCATCGTCGGTCCCATTACGCAAAACATAATCTGCCATTCGGAATGTTTTTTCTTTAATGCCCAACAACCGAGCATAGTAGGCGCGTCGAGTCAGCCCTGAATTCACATCTTCCTGCCCTTCGTCGCCTTCTTGGTAATCAGCTTGCTCTATGCTCTTACTCTTAGAAGCGTTATTAGAAATGCTGGCCCTCGGGGCCATATTTTTCTTACTTGGGCGACCTCGCTTCACTGAGCTAGGCTGCAACAACTGAATTAGGCGAACAGCAGTTCCAATACCAAATGATTTGTAGCTTCGGTTTCTTACCAAGTTGCAAAGAATCATTTCTTCGCGTTCTTCAGTTTCGCTTTTAAAGGATTGAACTATGACAGGAACCTTGATTTTGATTGCGATCGCAGCGCGTTTTCGCCTATGCCCGTCTATAATTACAACAGTTCCATCCGCGCGCTTCACAGCCTTAATAGGGCGGTGCACGTCATACCCTGCTCGCATTGATATGGCGAGTTCATCTATATCCGAAGATCTCTCAGCCCCAAACAGCTCGTTATTGAGATAGTGATCGACAAGTAATTCAGGAGACAGCCAAACGATAGACCTGTGTTTCGATTCCCGTCCGATTCTGAGTGAGCCAACTTTTGGTTCAGATTGGGTTTGTGAGGAGAATAATGCAAGCTGATTTCTATTTGTCCGTGATCTTTGAACATTGCCCATTACTTAACACCTCTTCTCTTACTCGGCTACGCGCCCTAAGAAGCCTGCAACTACATATCTCGTCTTATGTGTCGGCAATCTCTGTGCCGTGTTGTCGAGAGTCGAAACGTCAAGCTTGAAGACAGAACCTATTCTCGATGTTTATTTCTATAAGGGTAGAGGATCGAGAACGCGGATATGGGTCGGGAAAGCTAAGCACAATCCATCTACAACCATTAACAGTGTGCCAAAAGCGCCCACCCCTGGGCGGCCCTGGCCAAATATGCGCACCTGATTCCTACATACTTCAGTCGCAGCTACATTATCTATTCTTTTCGATAAAATAGTTCTACTACTCTAACTGGGTACTATTCAGCTCTGCATAGCTAAAAAACACAAGACTCATTTATGTTGGATCTTCAGTCAATATTTCCAACGACAGTCCTTTCCTTTTATCCCAATGGTCGTCGGGCCTTGGTCCAATGCTTGCAACTATGCCGATTGAGTTGCACGGGTATCCTTTATGGGTTTGTACCTGTTGCTGAGCTTTAATCTCATATAGGAACTCAGGTAATTAAATGAGCACATACTTGCAGCTACCCGGCCCACGTATATGGGGCCCTCGTGATTTGGCTAAGTTTCTTGGGTTTTCTGTTCATTGGGTCTACAAACGGACCAGAACAGGTGCGGAAGATCCACCGCCGCGATGCCCCGGCCTAAGAAGACTGCGCTTTGACACTCACTCTGAGAAATTCTTGGAATGGCTGATGCGGCAGATTGGAAATACCTACTGCATTGACAATGCGGAAAATGACCAGATATAAGATCTATGGAAAACAAGACGCGAGCCTCACGAAAGGAGATTGTGATGGCTCGACGTAAGAGTTACCAGAAAGTAAGCCCTAAATGGCATAACAGTCATTGGACGATTCGGTATTGGGAACTGAATCATCAGACCGGCGAGTGGAAGCAGAGGCGCGCCAAGCTTGACGGTTGTGATGATAAAAACAACAAGAAAGCTGCACGCGAAGCCGCCGATGCTTTCATGGCGAGAATCAATGAGCAAAACAATAAGCCACAAGCATCATCTGCTTTCACGTTCGCAGAGTTCGTGTCTGGACATTGGCTCACGATCATTAACACCAGAAAGAAGCCGCTGAAACCTTCAACCATGTATGGCTATGAATCCTTGTTAAACCAACACCTGTTGCCGGAATTTGGCAGCAAGCGGTTGGACTCGATCAGTCCGAGTGATATGACGAAGTTCTTCGCAGACAGATATGGAAAGTACGCGCCCCGTACCCTGCGCAATCTGTATCACCTAGCGAAAAGCATCTTCAATACGGCAGCAGACCTCGACCTGATCGAGAAATCACCCTTGCGTCCGACCTTACACAAGCCATCTTGTGAGCGCACGCACAAGCCGCGACTGAAAGCCGAAGAAATCCGCCGCGTGTTTGAGTGTCTGACTGAACCGTGGCAAAAGGTGCTGCTTCTTGTGGTTGCGATAACATCGAGACGGGTGGGAGAGGTTCTAGCGTTACAGTGGGAAGATTTCGATGAAGTCAATGCAAAGCTGTGGGTACGGCATAGCCTGTGGCGCGGGCAAAGACTAACACCCAAGACCCAGGCCAGCATCAAGAAGATTCATTTGCCGAGCGTTCTTGTTGTTGCGCTCAAGGAACATAAAATGAATTCAACTTTCACTGCGCCTGATGATTTCATTTTCTGTCGGGCGGATGGGACGCCTTGCGATCCTGACTATCTGAGGCGATTCGTTTTATATCCTGCTCTCGACGCTGCCGGTATAGAGAAGGGCCACCGCACACATGGGTTTCATCTATTCCGGCACAGCGGCGGCAGGATGTTGTACGAAGCCACGCGGGACTTGAAAGCCGTGCAAGAGTACCTGGCTCACAGCCAGATTTCTACCACGGCGGACACCTACGTCGAGATGCCTGACGAGATAGCAGGTGAAGCAACAGAACTCGTAGCGCGTGAACTCAATTGTGACCTATTTGTGACCCAGACGAGTGAGAGAGTCCACTGATGAAACCAACGGCAGCGGGTAAGATCAATAAAAAAAGCCACCTTACGGTGGCTGAATGAATACCCGCGGCTGGATTCGAACCAGCGGCCTTTGGTTCCGGAGAACCCACTATTAACCGCGCCGTCCAGTCCTATCTAGTTCTATAAACTTCGATTTAATACGCATTGCAGCCAGCGGTTTCGCTACCAATTTCGATGAATGTTGATGGATTACTATGAAAATCTGCCTCACATATGCCTCACAGCTTAGGAGGAGATTCTAGCAATCATACTTGAGTTTGTCCCTTATGGTGATTGTTTCGAGGGAAGCTTACCAGACGGGGCAAAGCGGGGCAGCTTGTCCAATCGCCTGTGACGGCTGCCCCTTTCCATTTCTATCACAGAGCTATGAACTGAGAATTGAGCTTACCTTCGGTTTGGCACACCGGGACACAACTTAGCCCTTATATGTTTGTGAATATCTGGGTTAGCTGGCTTTGTACCAATAGTCCCGAAATCAACTGACTTTTGATACAAGCGGCGATTTTGTACCAAAAGCCGGAGTAATGCCAAACTCAAGTGTCAGACTTTTGGTACAACTCGCTTACTTTTGAGACAAACGCGACTTTTGGTACAAAGCCGGGTTAGCTATAGAAATAATTAATACAAACAATCCCCGGCAGGCGGGGCGCTACCACAACAGCTCATTATACAGACAACTGCTTCCATACCTCCACAACCTCCATAATCGAACGCGCAGTCTCCCCCACAAGTCCTTCCACAAGAACAAACGCAGGCGTAAGGGATCAATCTTGTCGGAGCCGATTTACTTACGGCACTGGTTGCAATTGTTGTTAACCCCAATAAGCAAATTGTAACCAAAGTAATGACTAAGGTTTTCATTATGCAAACCTCTCCAAGGTTATGTAGACTGAATTCCGGGCCGCTTAACGATGAAAAGATGGTTATGCTAATATCGCCGCGACATCACTGATTAGCTGAGGATCAAAATGTAGAAATCTCTCAGGGAATCTCTCCAAAATTGTATTTTCTTCTTACCAGGTTGCTTTTGACGGGATTATCCATCTTGTGCCGTCAGCGAATTCAACTAAGCCGACAGTTATCTTCAACTCAGATGCCCTCCCAGGTATCCAAGCCTTTGCTGAGTCCATCGGAGGTTGTCGAAAACCATTTGTGAATTCACCTTCTTTTTTCATAGAAACTAGTTCGGCCATAGGCCACTCACTTGAGGTTACTTTAAAAGTTGAACCGGGAGGTATCAAGACGTTCTTCTTAAACAACCCACGTCCACCTTCAGGCTTATCAGCAGCTCCCTCAAGCAAAAATATAAAAGACACGACTGTTTTTGCGGAATTGTTTAATATAGCAACTTCTGGATAGGTTGTCTGATTGAAGTATTCGGTAGCTTCACCGGACAATATCCTAAAATCGTCCCCTGATATTTCTTTAACACCCGCTTCTTGAATATAAAGCTCGCTACCTTGAGAGTTGTCTGCGTGGATGGGAATAAGACTGGATGATTCGATCTGTTTAATTATTCTGCTTTTCTGTTTTTCATTATTACTCGCAGTGGACCTGGCATTCAGTGCAACTAACCCGACTATGAAAACTAGGCCGAGAAAGGAAAATAGAATGGTTTTCTTCATGGCAAGACTCCTTTGCAAGGCGAGATTGAGGCGGAGGTTGTAACTGGAGGCAAATTCATTTCTAGTACGTCACCCTAATGAGGACTTCAAGGGGCTTTAGGTTTTACTCAGTATTGCTTTTGCTGTCTTAGCAGTATTACTTGATAAGCCCACAGCAATTTGAGCCTCGAACCGTTGGCATGACCGAGGAACTATGTACGGTTCTTTAGATTCCAGAGCAAATTGTGTAACCTGTATTATAAATCACACGGGCTACGACGCGCGACAGTACCAAGTTTTTCAATGAATGTCAAGTGGAATATTAAAATCCTAACGCTTTTCTGGAAAATTCTAGTCGGCTGTGTCTCCAGGTAACCTAGTGCATGCCCTAGTTAGGCCATGTTTCTCATTCTAATCACTAGATTTCTCCTTTCAACATCTTGTCGCGTGTCTGATTAATATCGGACCTTGAATTACGTCTTTTCACCTCTAGTTCTTCTAATTCTTTAGGAGTCTTCTTAGACTTCCAAGCGAGGAAGTGTTCGTACGTAGTATCAGTATACTGTTTGATTTCATCGTAGAGACGATCTCCAAGCCAAAACCGATTCTTATCTAATAGTCCTGATAATTCTGTATGTAAACGTTCGGTTTGTTCGAACTTTTCTATAACTTTCTCAACAGGACCTTTTACAACCCCCTGGCTCGTATTCGGGACCATTTCAAATCTTTCCATTACCAGTTTCACTTCTGCTTCATACACGTCAACTTTCTCCCATACCTCCCCAATCTTACTGACTCTGGTTTTGTTTATTTCATCAGCAAAACTTCGCTTACGTTCTAGCTCTTTCTGATTACTACTATAAAGATTAGTCAGATATTGACCTAATAGGCCAGTCAATAGGAACGCGACTATTATAGAGGCTAATGGGTGTTTCAAAAAGCTTAACCTTGATTCGGGCTTAGGCTCATCAATTAATTTCCTAATATGATACCTGAGAACCTCATCGCTTATTTTGCGTGAGGTAGGTATATCAAGGTCTTTTTTCTGTTCCTCAGTATTCTTTTCTTGCATAGTAGTTACCTCCTCAATTTCGTTCAACATCAAGAGGACAAGAAAATATTTGTGTCATTAGGACTTCGGCTAAAGAATACACCTCTGCTCCAGTAGATCAAACGATTTTATATAGTATGGCTGTAAGGTTTCAGCCCAACATTTTTGGGGCTTTGGCGATTCCATTAGCTCCTCATACCTCTTTTGCTTTTGTTAAACAAAAGCGAGAGTATTCAGCTTTAATTCAGTTAAACAACTATTTTATTATATTGAGATAGTATCTGCTATAATCCCCTCACAGGCGAATCAGGCGAAATTCCCTCACATTAGATAATGTTTCTCTCGCTAGGAGTCTTAGCGGTTCCACCGATAGGTGTAAGAAATGGCTAACACTTGCTCAGTATGCAGGCATCCACTCAGGGGCGAGATAGACAGATCGTTCATTATCGCCACGAAAAAAAAGATACTAGCTTGTTGAGGAGCCTCGCCCATGCGCCGCGAAAAAAAATCCGTGGAAATATCACCCAAGATTCAGCCAGTCAGAGGCTCGCTGATGGCTCAATATAAACGTTGCGGGCGTGTTAATTGCCGATGCGCTAAGGGTTTCAAGCATGGGCCGTTTTTCTACCACGTCTGGTACGTTCAAGGAATTCGATACAAATCTTATGTCAAAAAGGCTGATTTTGATCGAATCCAAGCTGGCATCGAGGCGTTTCGTGCTCAGAGGCGTGAGCAGCAGCAAGCAGACGCAGAGCTAAGAACTATGCTGCAAGAGATAAAAGAGGCGAGCCGCAACATCTATGCAATTCTGCGATTGAGAGGTTTCAAGATATGACAGATGAAGTGGAACAGTTACCAGATGAGCAAGAGGATAAGTCTCTGCACGTCCGTTCCAAATCACTCATCGGTAGATGGTCTTCTGAAAGATGGTCTGTTCTGCGAGAGCTTTGGCGCGAGCATGTCCGTATGATTGACTTCTATATGTCACCAAACGGCGGCAAACTCAGCCTGGAAGATGCTCAACGAATCACTTCCGGTGAATACACCTTCTCAGATGATCGCTCGGAAGATGGGGAGTTGACGCTGGTTCCTAAAACCAGCTCTCAGGAAGAAACAGTTGATAAAGAGTTGTCACATAGTCTCTCGTGGGATGTTGATAATCTATCCTGGTACGGGCTGGATCGGCTGTTCAGGGCTGACCCTGACTTGGCAGAGCAGGTATGGGATGAAGTGAAAGAGGCGGCGGCGCAGGATTTCACGAGTGGTCACTTTGCGGCAGAACTGTTTGAGAGAACCGATTGGCAGAAGAATGTATGGAAGCGGGCGCATTTCGTGGCGGTGTTTCAGATGATGATAGAGTCGTACAAGCCGCGAGATGCAATCGAGCATCAGATGGTAGAGATGGCGGCGGTCGAATATTTTCTATGGAGGCATTGGACAGGGGAGCATATGCAGAGGGCGACGACTGAGCCGAGCCGCGAGAGCTACGACTACAAGGAGTGGAGGGAGAAGCAGAAAGAGACTTGGTGCAGATACAATGGACAGAAGAGGCCGATAGAGGGGCAATGGATAGCAGGAGCTTGGGAGATGCCGTATCAGAGTGAGGCTGATGGAGTGCAGCAGGCGGCAGAGTTAGCAGATAGGTTCAGGCGGGCCTATCATGCATCAATTCGTGCTCTGAGGGATTGGCGGCGGTATCCGGTGATCGTGCAGAAAGCTGGACAGGTGAACATAGCAGCAGATGGAGGCCAGCAGGTTAATTTGCAGAAGCAGGGGCGAAGCAAGAAACGAGCGAAGAAAGCATCTGTTAGTGCCACCAGGCTCAAGCGGAAAAGGGTTAGGAAAGCAAAGCCAAAGCAACTTGGTCAAAGATCGCTGGAGGAAAGCATAATTACAAACCAAGCCCCAGAATTGAGCATCTTGGAACGCCATAATCGAGCCCTTTGGGGAATGAGCAAGATAAATGATGAAGCATGTATCCGCAACGGAATCTTAACTGCTCGCGCAACGAGAGCAGCAGTCTATTGATTGCTATGAAGCGGAAAGGATCACTACAGAGCAAGTGCGCTCGTGGTAGGGGTAGCGGGGTAGCGGCGCTGATCCTCTGTAAGTAACTGTTCAGAGTGTCGGATTGTTTGCTGTAAGTAAATCCAGACAGGATTGATAGAAATTGACCTGTCGCAGTCTCCATGTGCCGAACAGTGATGCCAGTATACTCTTGGTCTCACTTCCTTTCTCCGACCTCGTCCCTCCGCTGATCTTGCGACTCACCACTAGATGTCTCACACTCCGCTCTGCTGCATTATTGTCTGAGGGCACTCTTGCGTCTGCCACAAACATAAACAATTCTGGTAGGAACCGCTCTATTCTTTCGCAAAGCCTGCTCTGTAGTCTCTTCTTCTTTAGGTGCGGTCGGCACACTCTCATCAACTCTTGCTCATACTCTCGCTGCCGCTTTACTCGCTGCTGTTTCTGCTCTACCGCATCGAGCCTCGCGCTTGGCCCCTTATACTGCTTTGCTCCCTCATAGATTGCTTTGACTGCTTGTGCCCACTTCTTCAACTTCCTGTCATCGGCATGCTTTTCCTTCAGTTCGTGTATATCTCTCAGCAGGTGTATCCAGCATCGCTGATGTAGCCCCAAATGCGCGTTGTACCCGCCATAGAAATCACTCACTAAAACACCATCGAACTCCTCGCCCAAGACTTCTTTCACTACTGTTGCCGAACGACTCTTGCGGTAAATGTAGTACCTAATCTTGTCGGTCGAGAAACTCCACACATACCCGTTTAGCCCATCTTCTCGCCAACTCGTTTCATCCCCATTTACTACGGGAGAACCCCGAATCTGCTGCTTGAAACCTTCCACTATCGCTTTGCCACTTCGGGCCACCCCCTCAACTAAAGCTACCAACTTGCCGACACTTATTCTGAGGCCGAATCTGTGGCGGAGATAGTCTTGTATAACTCTAAAAGGAAGCCTGCATTGCTCACGCAGTAGCGTCACCTCAGCTTGCACACTGATACCGAAACGCTGAGAGCCTACAGCTACTGTTGATAAATCCATCGGTGGTGCCCACCGCTTGTGGCAGTTCGGGCAACCACGCTCTATAAGGATGTGCTCTACGACCTGGGCTTGAACTGGTGGAAGCTCAATAACCTGGCGAGACTTGATCACTCGTCGCCCCCTGAGCGATACCTGACACTGTGGGCATTGCTCAAGGGAGTGCTCGACACGCGCAGTAGCAGCATCAAGCTTGCGTGCGAAGCCGTGCGCACGTTTCTTGCGCTTCTTTTTCTTACCACGAACAGGGCGGTTTGCCTTAACGAAGCTTGGAGGATTGCTTTTGGAGCCACCGCCGCGCAAAGACTCTAATTCTGCTTCCAATTGCTTGACGCGCTCTTGTAAGAGTTGAAGTTGAGCGACCAACTGCAAGTTGAGATGGATCAGTTCTTCGCGGGTGGCCTGTTGGAGGTCGAGCATCACGCACGAAGTTTACACCCGTTGTCAACTAGCCCAAGCCTCATCCCCGCATCAGAGTCTGAACAGTTACCTCTGTAAGTTGTATTCCCACCTTGTTTGTGATATATAGCACCTGCCCTTGTAGGTTCATTTCACTGCTTGGTCATTTCTCAGCCAGTCTTGAATCGCTTAGATGGTCTTTCTCGTCTAATGTGGGCAATTTGTGCCGCCTTCGGCATCATTTCACTTCTCTAAAGGAGCAGGTCATGAAAAGGACTTTTATAGCATTCTTAATAACAGGCCTTGCGTTGGTTTTGATGGTCATAGAAGGAAGGACAGCAGGCCAGGGCAACGCTGGCGGACAGCAGGAACAGTCCTCGACCGAACAACAGAGGAAGAAACTCTCTGAACTGAACGCGTTCATTCAAGAGGTTGATAAGAGATTGGAAGAGATCAAGGGCCAGAAGAAAGCTCTTGAAGATGAAAGGTCACGCCTCCTACAGGCTATCGCCCGCGACGAAGCCGAACTGGAATTCAGAAACAGCTGGGGTCATGTGGTCGTGCGTGTTGATGACGCGACAAGCGTGACCCTACTCATGCATGGCAGAGAGAAGAAGTTCCGGATGTTTAATCTATCTGTCCTGCCGGCTAATGACGCTGGTGCGGTCGCCTTCTTAAAGAAAGAGTTGGTCGGCGGCACGGCCTACGTCAGGTGCCAGGATTCGGATTGTGGGTGGGGCTACTTGTACGCGCAGAAGGAAGGCCCCAGCTTGAACGCCAGACTAGTCCAAGCCGGACTGGCTTTTGCCCAGAACAAAGAATGGACCGACGCGCCGCTGAATCCCGCAGCCCCTCACCGCGTGGAAGACACGATTGCGAACCGGATGTTGAAGGTTTACATCGTGCATGGCAAGGATCATTACCACCGAGCCGGCTGTAGCTCGCTGGAAGCGCGAAGGGTAGAAGTCATGCTGGCTACAACGGCCCCTTATTATCAGCCCTGCCCGGTATGCCGCCCGCCCGTGCTTGGTGAGGGAAACAATAATGTAGCGACGGACGACCCATCATCTTCTCCTACTGGGACTACTGTAAGCCCATCCCCCAGCGCGTTGACGGGCGGCGAGGTACATGTTAAAGGCTACTACCGCAAAGACGGAACGTATGTTCGGCCACATACACGTAGCGCGCCTGGTTCTAAGAAAAAGAACTGATTCTTATAGCAGGAGGCTCCTGTATTAAGACGAATAGCATTAGTGACAGTGCTGGCTTTCGGATTGTTTTCACTGCCTGACAACATATAACGCTCACAGAGACTCAGCCCTAGCCTTTGCCAGATGCACAGGGGCAAGGAACTGCCGGGCGTTTAAGAACTGCTCGCGTTGTAAGCACTGCGCGAAGAATGGCGGGACGTGTGGGGTGTGCAAGCCCCGGCGTTGACAACTCGGAGGGCCACCTCCAGTAGCATAAGGAATCCACCCGTGCCGGTTATCCCAGCCATAGGTCTGTATGGTTGGCCGATAGGTTTATCCTGAGGATTATGGAAGGGTCCTATCGATAAAGTCAGGAGGTTTCAGAGAATGAAAAGATTATCATCAACTTGTCTCTATCTTCACGTAATATTCTTCTGTCTAGCGATCTATGGGTATCCAGCAGCTCACAGCCAATTAAAACCAAAAGAGCAAAGAGGTCTCGGAGTTAAACCCTCTGAGCAAGTCACGTCTTTGCCTGGCCGAGCTAAGAGGTATGCTCTTATTGTCGGGGTTGACCAGTACCAAGATACACAAATGACTTCACTTGCCGGAGCATCTAATGATGCCAGGTCACTGGCCAATACTTTGATTAGCTATGGAGGCTTTCCTCAAGACCAAGTGACCGTACTTGCATCTGATCAGCCCGCCGAGCGTCAGCCCACACGCGGGAATATTCTACGCAGACTATCAAACCTGCGTGGAATTGTCCCCCATGATGGTTTGTTGTTATTCGCCTTTGCCGGGCATGGGATGGAGCGTGGAGGACATGCTTTTCTGCTGCCATCGGATGCGCAAGTTAACGGCGACATTCGATTACTGGAAGAGAACCGCTATAAATGCGACTCGTATTAAAGAAACCATAAAAGAGACAAACGTGGGTCAGGTGATAATTATCCTGGACGCTTGTCGTAATGACCCCGCAGGTCGTGCCAACGCCGATAACGTCCTAACTGAGTCTTATACGCGGAGCTTGAATTTTGATCTAAGAAATAAAGAGGTCCAAGCCTTTGTGACCCTCTATGCGACAGCTGTCGGGCACCGGGCATATGAGTACACGGAAAAGGGGCAAGGGTACTTTACTTGGGCTTTGGTTGAGGCACTTAAAGGGGGCGCAGCAGATAGTAGGGGCGAAGTAACGCTGGCAAGTCTTCTAAAATACCTACAGAATCAGGTCCCCAAGCGTGTTGGACTCGACTTGGGTAAGGATCAGCGCCCCTTTGCCATAATTGAAGGCTACAAGGCAGAAGAATTAGTTATCTCGGTATCCAGACATTCTTCCAGCGAAGATAAAACTGTAGAGGTCAAGTCACAAGTCCCACAAGCGAATGAAGCGGCCAGATGGAACAGTATTAAGGACAGCACTAACCCGGAAGATTACAGAGCTTTCTTAAAGGAATTCCCAAATGGTAGATTTGCGGGACAAGCAAAAGAGCACCTCGCTTTTGTAGAAGCAGCCGCTAAAGAAGCTTCTTCTCATCCCGCTACGGGTATCACTATTATGGCAGCCGCGAATGTATTTCCAAAAGGAGCACTCGCCTCAAAATCATTCATTATAATCAGTCGTATTGCTGGTGACGGATTGGGAGCCTCTGGCGCAAAAGTACTCGTAAATGGGAAAGATGTGAGCGCACAAATCGTTACTCAAGACGATTATCATCTCAAACTTGAGGGCCATAAAGATGCGCTGAATTTAAAAAGTGGCTTAAATGAAGTTGTAGTTGAAGTGGGGGGAATACGATCACAACCCTATAGATTTACTATTAAGTTTTGATCAGCAGATTTGTATTGGTGCTGATAGTCCGGCTTAACAATTGCGTGTACCGGAGCTAAGGCGAGCGAGTTTCGTATGTTTGTGCGTCACGAAGCGCGAAGATGGAATGAGTGGAAAACTCCATAGCCTGTACAGGCAGGCGATGAGTCTTTGGGCCGTAGCATCAGATGGATGCAAGTCCGATGTGAAATAGCTGGCCCTAAAAGGTAACCGTGAGGTGCGATGCAGGCCACCAAGAAGCGGTGCTTGACTCAGAGATAGCACGGTGAGTCCAAACGAAGCACGTTTCAACCTACGGGAAAGAAACCCCCTGTCGCAAATCCTGCATAAGGCCCAAAAACGGCTTATGCGACAGCGACCCAACTCTGAAGTGATGAGTTACCGAGATTGGTTAGGAACCATTGCCAGTCCAAAGGATGATGCAGACCACCTGATTAACCCTGCATCGGGTCGGGATACCGCAAAGAGCGGGATTGGTTGTGAAGGTAAGTGCCACCTAAACTATCTTGCAGAGTCTGTCTTTGTGAACGTGGGAGACTCACAACAGAATGCAAAGCTGAGCAGTCCAGCGATGAGTGTTGTGAGAGTCGGAGCGGCCATAGTAGTCAGAGGTTGGGAAAGCCAGCCACAGGGCGAAGGGCCGCAGTCTGTCGGAACTTCGGCGCAAATGTAATCGGATGCTAACGTGACGGAATCGTAATCACGAAGGCCGATGAAATGCAAAGGAGACTCAGCTTAAAACTGAGTTAGACCGACAGATGGAGAGCCGGGTGCATTGAAAGGGTGCGCCGCGAAACGCGGTGCTGGATTCTTGGCAGAGCCAAGAGAAGTTCGGAGGAATACTTCTGGGTCATTGACTTACCTAGAAGCGAAAGCCGAAGGGGACAAGAGCATGTCAGAAAAGCGGGAGACAACTGAAGACGTTTAAGTTGTTGTCCTGCGAGACCCGCGCGATATGGTGAAAGCTAGACTGCCTGAATCTCAATCTCCAGCGGTGTAACCGCACACCCACCGCTACAACGTCTGCGCGGTGTCATCAGGAACGAGTCGTACACCTTTCGCGGTTCGTATCCTTCGCTTGATGAGCGATAGAGAGCGACTCTATTTAAGGAGATGAGTGGGACACCTAAGTCGCGCTAGATACGTCCAGCGCTGACGGAACGTGGGATCGCCTACAGGGCGCGAGCCCCAGGGTGACGGAGTTCTAGTAGTAGTCGATGGAGTAACGACCATCCAGGGAGAACGGGAAAGCCGTTCACAGGGCGAAGGAGAACAGGTGATCTGACAACCAGGTATATGAGGTACGCGAGATGCGGAACGCCGAAACTATCCTGAGTGTCATCTATGAGCGCGGCAAACGAGGGCTGCCACTGGAAGACATTTATCGGCAACTGTTCAACCGCGATCTCTATCTACGTGCTTATGGGCGTCTCTACCGCAATGACGGTGCGATGACCACAGGCTCAACGACGGACACCGTAGATGCCATGTCGATAGCAAAAATCGATGCGCTCATAGAAACCCTACGATATGAGCGTTACCGATGGACACCAGTAAGGCGAACTTACATTCCTAAGAAATCAGGAAAGATGCGCCCACTGGGTATACCGACTTGGACGGATAAACTGCTGCAAGAAGTGATGCGCTCACTGTTAGAGGCATACTATGAGCCGCAGTTTAGCCAACACTCTCACGGATTCCGCCCCGGTCTTGGTTGCCACACTGCTCTTGAAGAGATTACCAGACAGTGGAAAGGGGTGAAGTGGTTTATCGAGGGCGATATCACTCAATGTTTCGATAGTCTTGACCACGGTATCCTGCTGTCGATCTTAGGTGAGAAGCTACGAGACAACCGCTTCTTGCGGCTGATTGGGAACCTGCTCAGGGCTGGTTATCTAGAGGACTGGCGTTACAACGCGACGCTAAGTGGAGCACCGCAAGGCGGCGTGTTGAGTCCCCTGCTAGCCAACATTTATCTCTACAGGTTAGATCAGTTTGTTGAAACAATGCTCGTTCCAGCTTACAACTACGGAGACCGCAGAAAAGGCTATCTACCTTACAGGGCATTACTGAATGCTGCACGAAGGAAGAGGGATGTTGGTGAGCACGCACAGGCGAAGGCGCTACGGCAACAGGCGCAGCATATGCCTTCGCGTGACCCTAGTGACCCTGACTTTCGGCGGCTGAGGTATGTCAGGTATGCGGATGATTTTCTGCTCGGTTTCATAGGGCCTCGATCAGAAGCAGAAGAGATTAAGCGGCGACTGCGCGAGTTCTTGCAAGATAACCTCAAGCTCGAACTCTCACAGCAAAAGACGCTAATCACCAACGCAAGGACCGAGGCCGCACGATTCCTCAACTATGAAATCGTCAGTCTAGCTGCCGATAGCAAACACGATCAGCGCAAACAACGCTGTATCAACGGTGGGCCAGGGCTGAAGGTTCCCGAAGATGTCATCCGAGCTAAATGCACTTCCTACATGCGGCACGGAAAACCGATCCATCTGGCTGCCAGACTCAACGATACAGATTTTAGTATCGTGACACAGTATCAGTCGGAGTACCGGGGATACGTGCAATACTACCTGCTGGCATTCAACGTCCATCGCCTCTGGCGACTGCATCGGGTGATGGAACTTTCGCTAGTGATGACGCTAGCCAATAAACACAAAACTAGCATCAACAAGGTCTATCGAAAGTACCACAAAACCGTTGCTACCACTCACGGCACACAGAAGGTGCTGGAAGTGGTTGTCAACAGAGGTGTGGAGAAGAAACCACTGGTAGCACGATTCGGAGGCATTGAGCTACGGTGGAAGAAACAGACAACCCTTAACGACCATCCCAAGATGGTATTTAGCTGTAGAAGTGAAGTGGTGCAGCGACTCTTAGCCGACGAGTGCGAATTATGCGGGGAGACGGATAACTGCGAAGTTCATCATATCCGTAAACTCGCTGATCTAAATCGACCGGGGCAAGGGGAAAGACCGGCTTGGGCAAGGCGGATGGCAGCACGCCGACGTAAAACACTGGTCGTATGTCGAAAATGCCACGAAGCGATTCACAAAGGAGAGCCAAGGGGCAGAAAGTTCATAGCGAAGATCACTGGCGAGCCGCTTGAGATCGAAAGACTCACGAGCGGTTCTGAGGGGGGCCGTTGGAAAAGTGCTCAACAGGTAACTCGCTAGCGGCCTACCCTACCGCAAGTCCGGTTCGGAGAGGGGAGTGGAGAAACGTGCGAGAGCTACGAGAGAATCGTGGCGTAAGCTAGCAACGCGCTCTGCTCCTACTCTACCCATCAGCACTATACGAGCACCCCCGCTTATACATTTCTAGGGAAGGGTCTCTAACAATGCACCTAAATCCCATCACATCCCGCATCAACGCGCCTCCGTCCGACCCCGGCGCGGGGTGGTCAAGGAAGACGTGAGAGTACTTGTTCTACCGCTTTAAAGAACTCTATGACAAGGACCGAGAGATGGCTTTGCTAGCAGAACCATATCGGAGATTCCATTGCCTTAAAAAACTCGTACATCTTGAGCAACGCGTTGTCGTCGGTTTTGGACCTGATTTGTATAGGCAGTTTCTTGGTGTCCGAGCCATCTCCCATATCTTTAACATCTGAGGGTTTGATCTGGACGTATTCACTTGTGCCTATAGCATTATCATCCAGCACTTCTGCATGAATCACGGGGCCAGAGTGATTCGTCATAGGATCAATCTGTTTTAACTTTTTGTGTTTTTCCAGACTGACTTGGTCACCCGCCTTCCTGCCGGATACATCAGTTTTCCAGACGATAGCCGGGTCAGCGGTGACCTGAAGTATTCCCCTAATCTTTCCAGCATTCCACATCCTGGCCGCTTCCATAAAGTTCTCTGTCGGCGTTCCTTTCGAAGCCAATTCTATATCCATTTTTTTAACAACAGGTTCTTCGCCAATCCCAGCTTCTAAAACTGAAATAGGGTCGGGATTGGCAGCTTCTAGAGGGTCGGCTGTTGTGGGAGCCGGGATATCTTTGGGAGTGGCGGCCTCAATTTCGTATCCCCACATTACGGAGCCATAATAATAGCCCTTGTCATTTCCCTCGATTGCAAGTGCAGTCGTTTCGAACATTACGCTATCGCCTATGGAGGTTCTCGCCGCTAGGCTTATCCAATAGTATCGCAGGGTATTTTTTCTTATACTTATCAGTCGCCTTTTCTTTGTAGCAATACCCTAATTCATAAGTGCTTTTCTCATCCTTAATAGCACCAACAGGCGTTTCTGGAGTATCCTTTAAATCCTTGTCTTTACTAAGAAAGTTATCTCCCCCGTAGAGTGGATTATTGGTGTCTGACAATACATCAATGACATATCCTGCGGATTTCCCGCTTTTAATCATCTTAGTGTCTAGATTCGGGTCGTTGGCAGAGAAATCTCCACTTTTATGCTTAGTTCTAACGCTCTGAGAAAGCGCTATTTTCTTCGCATCCACTTCCTTGTCATCAGGATGAAACTTCAAGATTATTTCGACTCCTAATGCTTTGTCCAGTTCTTTAAATGTTGTAGTTTCAAATTTCCCATAGTCGGTTTCAACTGTTGCATTGCGCTGAATGACTTCTCGTTGAACCGGTTGAGAACCAGGCAATCAATTGTTTGTCTTAATATCTCTGGAGAAATCGCCCTTTGAAGTCGTTGCCCCCATCTGATCGGCTTCCCTTTCCAGGCAGGGATCATCGTTGATTGAAGCGCCTTTGGAATGGGGAGTAGATGCCGTCACTCTGCCTTGCTTTTGCTGTACGACGTGCCACGCTTCATGCGGCAGGTGCTTTTCTTGACCCGGCCCTAAGTAGATATTGCTGCCTTGTGTATGTGCCAATGCCTGCACCTCGGCAGGTTTTGACGAGTTGTAGTGGACCTTCACATCATCCATCGCAAGGCCGGAGAGGCCCTCGATTCCGGACTTGAGGCTATTGGGGAGGCCAGTATTGTTTTCCTCTTTTCGAATCGGTTGATGTTGCTCCGGTCGAGCCAAAAGCTTATCAACTGCGTGATTGCCAATCGTGCGTTGGAGTTGTAGTACATCACTTGAGTTAAGTGAGCGCGGGTCAAGCGCAGCTCGTTGGATGAGGATGGCGGGGTGAGTTTGCTGCCGCGCCGGTATATTCACCTTTTTGACATTGGGCTTGAGTGAGCTTTGTTTTGAACTTGCTTTATCAGTACGAGCTTGCCCTTTCGAGGCCATAACTGCCTCCTTTAAGATTGTCGTGTTTTCAATTCGCAACGAAGCCGCCCAAGGCTCATGGCGACAGTGGCCGCGAGCCGTGCTGATTCTATGCCCAACTTTACACCTATACAAGCAATAGTTAGGGGGCTGTCGGTAGTAGATGATATGTCCGGTGTAATTAGCAAATGAAATGTCCGCTTTCAACGGCGTAAGGTAGTGCTTTCGTCAGGAGGTCACTATGAAGCACTACTCACAAGCCGCAGTGGAGCGGGCTATGAAAGTTCAAGAGATCATTCTCCGTGCTATCGCTAAGAAGATCACCTGGTTACAGGCGGCTCAGATCATCGGCATCTCACCTCGTCAGATGCGCCGCTGGTTACGCAGGTATGAAGAGTTTGGCTATGATGGGCTGTTTGACCGTCGCAGAGGTAAACCCAGCCCAAAGCGCATTCCGCTTGAGATTGTTGAGCAAGTGCTTATGCTTTACCAACACCAATACTTCGACTTCAACGTCAAACACTTCCACGAGAAGCTCTCGGAAGATCACCAGATAGAGCTGAGCTATAGCTGGGTAAAGACCGCTCTTCAAGAGGCCGGACTGGTCAAAAAGAGCCGCAAGCGTGCTGTTCATCGAAAGCGCCGGCCACGCAGGCCCTTACCCGGAATGCTTCTGCACATTGACGCAAGCAAGCATCGCTGGTTTCAAGACTCTCGCTTCTATGACCTTATAGTCATACTTGATGATGCAACCTCTGAGATTTACTATGCCCAATTGGTTGAGGAGGAATCTACCTTCACGGTTATGAGAGCAATTCGCGAAGTTGTTGAGCAGAAAGGGATATTTTGTTCGCTTTACAGCGACAGGGCCAGTCATTTCTTTGTAAATGTGAAGGCAGGCTCGCGGGTAGATCGAGAGAGGCTGACACAGGTAGGGCGAGCGATGAAAGAGCTTGGCATAGAGATGATCGCTGCCTACTCACCGCAGGCTCGTGGGCGCAGCGAGCGAGGCTTTGCGACATGGCAAGGGAGACTTCCTCAAGAGCTGCGCCTGAGAGGTATAACAACAGTTTCGGGGGCCAATGACTTTCTCACGAACTCCTACATCAAGGAGTTTAACCGAAAGTTTACAGTCGCAGCCGCACAGCCAGGCACTGCGTTTGTCCCAGCCCGTGGGCGAGCTTTAGAGAAGATATTCTGCCTACAGCACGAGCGGGTAGTAGCCAAAGACAATACAGTGAGTTTGGGCAATCGCATCTTGCAGATAGAAAAGAGCAAGTGGCGGACAACGCTAGCAGGGTGCCGAGTTACGGTTTATGAGCATCAGGACCAAACTATAAGCATAGGATATGGACCGAATGAAGTGGGCAGGTACAAGCCAGAGGGTGAGCCTGTGACAACAATCAAAGAGAAACAAAAGAAAGCAAAAAGGAAGGGGACGCATCCCGGATTGAACTCAGCAGCCCATTCAGGAACTGGATGTGGCTATCAATAAGACCGGACATTTCACTTGCTACAAAAAGCGGACATTTTAATTTGCTACGAACAGCAATAGTTAGGGGGCAAACAAATAAGTTCGGGAGGCTCATGCCACCCCCTTGCCTGGAATTCCTTCCACAAAACGTGGCTCCCGGCTCGCGGCGGTTGGGGGTGGCGGAATTAAGGCGACGGTCAACAAGTGTCAGGTAATGCAATCAATGCCGTTCGGAGGTACCAGTAATCTCAGTCATTATACCGCTATTGTACGTAATCGGTTGTCTAACAACCCTTACTCAAGATCTCAGGGCTGTAACAAAGTAGCTTGACAACTAAAAATAAGGACCTAACCCGGTTAATCTGTAAGTTGGAAGACTAAACAGAACCGGAGGAAGGTCTCTATGAAGTATAACACTGCTGGCCTGGAGCTTGACGATTTAAACGAAGCTTTCTTCTTTGACGTTGGCAGCCTCTATGAGCATCTGGAGAGCCTCAATGATCGCCGTGACCCGCATGGGATTCGCTATCCGCTTGCTATAGCTTTGGTTTTCGTTATCCTGGCTAAACTTGCTGGCGAGCAGGAGCCTCGCGGCATTGCTCAGTGGGTTGATTTGCGAAAAGAACTTCTAAAAGAAGCTCTCCACTTTGACCGCGACACAGTGCCGCACCCGATTACTTATTCTAGAATACTTGGCCGCGCCGTTGATCTAGCAGAGCTTCAACAGGCCGTGAGTCTGTTTCTGCTTTCTGCTCCTAACGCGGGGCAATCGTCAGAGATAAATCTGGATGGGAAGGCTGTGAGAGGGACTATCCCGGCAGGCCAAAGACAAGGATTGCACTTGCTTGCCGCCTACTTGCCCGATGAAGGAATAGTGCTTTGGCAGATGGAGGTAGGCTCGAAAGAGAATGAGATAGTGGCTGCTCCCCGCCTGCTCAAAACGATAGATTTAAAGGGAAAAGTAGTTACGGGCGATGCGATGTTTGCTCAGCGTGAACTCTCTCGACAGGTCGTAGAAGCAGGCGCGGACTACGTCTGGGCAGTGAAAGATAATCAACCCGGCCTTCGCTCAGAAATAGAAGCTCTGTTTGAGATAGAAGAAGGCAAGACCAATCTCAAGGTAATCGGCAATGACTTGCAGAGAGCTCAGACAACAGATAAAGAGCACGGGCGGCTTGAGCAGCGGCGGATTACAACAAGCAGTATGTTGGCAGGACGCCTCGATTGGCCAGGGCTTTGCCAGGTCTTCAAGATAGAAAGAGAAGTGGAAGAGCTCGTGAGCGGCAAGAAGCGCAGCGAGGTCAGCTATGGGGTAACAAGCCTGAGCAACAAACGGGCAAATGCAGAGAAGCTGTTGGAGACAGTCAGAAAGCACTGGCAGATAGAAAACGGGCTGCACTATAGAAAGGATTGGACACTGAGAGAGGATTATTGCAGGTTACGAATAGGAGATGCGGCACAAGCCATGGCGATAATCAACAATCTGATAGTGGGGCTGGCATTGAGGCAGGGCTTCAAGTACCTGCCGGATGCTAGGAGGAAGTATAGTGCGCAACCACTTGAGGGGCTAAAGCTCATCCTGCGCCGCTGAATCAGACTTTGTTACAGCCGTGCTCAAGATCTAAGAGCCGTTTATCCAATTTGTAATATGTGATATGTTTCTCGCCGGCCTAATCAGTAATATAAGGTGGGGTGTATAGGGGTCCGATTAAGCAAAGAAAAGTTTTCAAAGAACCTCTGTGCATTTCATAGAGCGACTAGCGGAGAGAAGAAACAATCTAAAATGGATTATACACCGCAAAATTTCAGTTACCCTTCCACAAGGTATTCTGGAAGCAAGCGCCGTCTCTTAGACTGGATATGGGAAAATGTAAAGCATCTAAAATTCAGTAGCGTTCTAGACGTTTTTGGTGGCACAGCGAGTGTCAGCCTTATGTTTAAGAAACACGGTAAGCGTGTATCCTATAATGATCTGCTCAAGTTTAATCAGATCATTGCCACTGCTCTAATTGAAAACGACAGCGTTACAGTCACAGAAGAAGATATTGATAAGATCCTAGAATTCCCAAACAAGCGATATCAAGATTTGATTCAAAGGGAATTTAGAGGAGTATTTTTTCTTGATGAGGAAAATGCTTGGCTGGATAAAGCTGTTGTAAATCTCTCTAAAGTGCAGGACATTTATAAGCGATCAATTCTAATGGCAAGCCTTTTTCAAGCTTGCTTGGCGAAAAGGCCCTTCAATCTCTTCCATCGAGCAAACCTCTATATGCGAACAGCCTCCGTTGAAAGAACATTTGGAAATAAAACTACATGGGAGCGACCTTTTCCCGAACTTCTCAAAAGGTATGCTCTCGAATATAACAAAGCAGTTTTCAGCAATGGGAAGAAGAATAAAGTTATAGGTGGATTCGATGCGCTTTCAGCGCCGAATGGGGTAGACCTAGTGTATCTTGACCCTCCATACTTTTCATCCAAAGCATCTATTGGGACCAATTACCTAACCCTGTACCATTTCTTGGAAGGGTTAGCAGACTACAAGAATTGGCCCCTGGTGATTGAGAATTCCAGCGGGAGAATAAAAAAGCCTAAGGATGTCGAAGCACTCCTTTATTTCAACAAGGCAAGCGAAGTATCGAGATCTTTTTCGACACTAGCGGATCGTTTTCAGAACAACATTATCGTCTTGTCTTATTATAGCGAAGGGATTCCCTCTAGACAGGAGATAGTTAGCCTTTTGAAAGGTGTTGGTAAGAAGGTCAAGGTATTTGAAAAAGACCACCGATATGTATTAAGTCCTCAGAAAAAGAAAGAGCTTTTGTTCGTGGCAATATGATGGTATGAAAAGGATTATTTCCAGTATCAATTCTTAGACAATTCATCCTATCGCTATTCACTTATATATAGGTTTAATCAACCTTTATTGCTTTTACTATCTTGATCATTTACCTCTCTGCCTCAGTAACCATCTTGCGCGCCCAATTCCTGTTTGAGATAAGCGGTATCTTTTTTTGGTCCCCATTAATTGTACATCGAAGTATGGATGGAAATCCTGATTAAAGTATCTGCTTACATTGTTTTTGCTTTTTTCGTTTTCTCTAGGCTTAAACTCTTCATTTATTAATTTTGCAATTTGTGTTGTCGTAAAATATTTTTCTGTATCAACTTCTTTAAACAATGAAAGTATTATTTGGTCCTCTAGTTTATACGTTTCCTCATAGGAATGATTATCTAATTCTGTAGGACTTTCGAAGTTAATAAGATATTCTTTGTATCGTTTATCAAAGTTTAGATAATATTCCTCAAAAGTACCATTGTTGAGAATAACACCCTTCGGATACTCAGCCTGAATATCACTCAGCCCCATCTTTAGTTGCTGATCATCAGCAATATCAAAATCTGGTCTTTCATTCTTAGTGTCTGAACGCCTACGTCTTTTGCAACGCTCAAACCGAATAACCGGGTCAGCGTTTACAAAATTAACTTCAATTTGAGCGCCACCTCTATATTGCTTAATAAAACTTTCGATCTCTTTAAGAGAACGGAATCCAGTAATAACTAGAGGAATGTTGTGTAGCTCGTTTATATCATTAATAATCTGATCGACAACAATACTCGGATCGTCTAACAATGCTTTCTCGGCAAAATCTGCAATAGGAACAGTTGAGCCTAGACCATGGCTACGGTAATAACTCAGATACATATAATCACTAGCTTCGATATGATAATATGAATATTGTTTACTCATATAATTAGCAAGAGTAGTTTTACCAGCGCAGGTTGGACCACAAACAAGGAAAACTAGGGGATCAGGCCTGAAGAGGTTACGCTGTTGTGCCAACTTTCGATCATCATTAGATAAGTAGCTGCTTGTGGGCGATAGCTTTCTTATATACCCGTATTTCTCAAGAAAGGAGAGCATTTCATTAAACGCAACCTTTCGAAAATCACATTCTTCGGCTTGCTCAACAGGAAGTAGACTGAATACCGTGTCATATCCATCGGGAATAAACCACTTATTGAAACTTTTATTATCTAACCACGGATAAAGAGGTTGAGTGCTAATCTGAAATTCTTTATCAGTCAGTTTTCCCGTAGAAAAGCTTGTAAACCTCTTAATTCGTTCGCCTGCTAGTTTTCCGAGATTTTGGGGAATCATTAAGACCAGATCAGACCTAACTGTTACACTCCTATCGTTCCCAACTGCCTTTAATTGCTGATCGATGGATGCAAAACTGTGTTCTTGCATCCAGTATTTGATGTCTACTCCTGGAACTTCTCGCTCTTTGCTTAAAGCATTGATGATTACTGAAGTGTCTTCAATAAAAAAGAACTTCTCATCCCTATTCTTCAGACGGTCGTAAGCGTCTTTAATACTTGCTGACAGTAATTCTTCTCTGTCATATATTCTGGGCTCAATATAACCAATACCGTAATTCTTTTGCTTTGAAATATGAATAGAATAGTTTCTACACAAATATCGAGCATGTGCCAGCTTTATACGACTACTAGTTAAGAAAATCACTTCAAGCATTTTCAATTAAGCGCCCATTATTGATTGGTCGAGTTATTAGCAATTCACATTTCATTCTCTTTTTTTGCATGTTGTCCTTTATTCTCTCTAACTCCTTCCCAAAATAGAAAAGGCAAGGCCCAATACTAGATAGACCAACTGCTGATGCCCCGCTTTCATAAAGCGCTTTCTCAATCTCAAGAAGCTCGTTTCCATATAATTCTCGCTCAGCCGATTTCCAAGCACAACTTTGGATTGAGGCTAACGCTTTACTGAAGGTATCTAAGTCACTTTCGAGAATAGAAGAGCACAAACCAAAAGTTACGTGATAGAGAGTTCTATATGCTTCTTCTGAAGGGATCGGGCAGGAACTTTCAAATAGCAGTTTTTCCTCAAGTTCATTTTTCGGGTTAATGTCCTGTGGTATACATATGCCTACATCCCATTGTGGCATTTCAAATTTTTGAAGTAACAACGGTATTTCTTTCAAATCTTCTGCGAAACTTGATGGCTTAAATTCTTGATGTTGTCTTCTGTGACCTAGATCAAAGATCATTCCCCCCTGAAAATACGTGTGAACACCAATACCTGATGTTCCTCCTCGACCGGACAATTGTCTTAGAATCGTAGGTGTATACTCATGATCATTAATTATGAACAGTCCTTCTAAAGAAGCTAAACGTATAGCCGTCCCTGTACCGAATCCAAAGTGAGTTTTTGCATTTCCTGATATCTCTATTCTAATGTTACTTCTAAACCTATAAAGTCTGATCACATCCTCAATTGTACCCTGTAACCTATAGATGCCCTCTGCACTGAGTGGCCGCTCTCTTGTATCTACTATTTGAAAATCGCGAGACCGAGTGATTGTCAATTTTAGGTTGGGCTGTTCTATTGCAAATCCAATTCCACCGTTTATTCTATACCCTCCCTGATTCATGCCAATTAAGGTGATGTGCAGTCGAGGATAAGCAGTAATTATCATTGCTTTAGCTCAGAGCGGGCCTTATCCCATTCTCTATCAAAATACTCAAGATATTTTCTAGCATATTCGCTGCTCCTTTCAATATAAATGGCAGGAGTATATTTACTTGCAACACTAGGCAGAACAGGACCAATTAGGCATTCATCGTCTATAACAACGATACTATGTGCAGGCTCATGCTCAAAATAACGGTATTGAAAATTTGAGAATTTCCCCCCCACTGCTTCAAAATGCTTAGCAGCTGTTTCTGCCTTACTTTGGTCGTTCCCTTGCGTCAAGTACTCGCGGTTAGGAACGAGAATTCTAACTTCACTACCGCGAGACAATGCTTGAAGTAATGCTGTAGTTTCTGGCCTGCCACTAGTAGAATCAGCGAAATCCTCCATAAATCTAACAGCTGTCACTCCCATTACATCAATTCTTTTTTCAGCCCTATTAATTAGTTTTCGATAGAAATCCTTGTTATCGCGAGTGATTAGAATATCCTTAACTCCTAATCTCTGAATTCTTGCCATGGCAGCATACTCTGCATAACCAAACAAAAACTGAATAATTACCAAGATAAGTCCAGTCAACAAGCCACCAAAAAAGGCTGTAGCTTTAGTATTAGCCTCTCCTTGAATATAGTAATAGCCACTTATGCCTGTAGCTAAAGCCAATAACAGAAGGACAATTAAAGGCAATCTTACATTGATTAGCGAGAATATCTTTTTTTTGAATGTCATAATCTAAGGTAATCCTATAAACGAAACTACAACCCTCTTTATTTTAGACAAAACTATGATATGAAGATGTAACCATTATCGCATTATATTCGGACTTTAAAACTGAACACTAGTGCTCTGTAATTTTAGTTTTTGGTTTTCACTTTCTCATAGTGGCGGCTCAACTTCTCTCGCGCTTGCGTGATTGAGAATTGCCACTTGACTTTAATCTCTAGCTCGTTTCGCTCTTTGACAATTGCTTGTATCTGGCGATCCAGTTCCTCAATCGAACTGATCCGCCGACTTAAACAAATGCGCGACAAGACAGACTGTTCTAATTCTGCTATGTTGAGCCACGAGCCTTTCTTCGGCGTGTAGTGCATCTCGAATCGCTGCGCCAAAGCGAAGGCTTCTTCTGGTCCCAAGTTCTCGTAAAACGAACTGGCATTGTGCGTGTTGAGATTATCCTGCACCAGCACGATTCTGTCCGCATCACCCCACATCCCCGCGACGCTCTGCTGAAAGCGACAGTAATCCAATTTCTTCCTTTGATGACTTGTCTCTACAAGGCGCTTGCCTGTCAATGGCTCAAAGGCCACCAGCAGATTGGCTGTACCGTCGCGCTCATACTCATAGTCGAAGCGAGCGGGCTTGCCCGGCTTCATCTCCAGCGGCGCGACGACCTCCCCCACGAGTTGCACGGGCATTTCATCAAAGCAGATTACAGGGCGTTTTGGGTCATACGCCAAACTGTAGAGGTGCAACACGTCTTCCATTCGTGCCAGATATTGGGCAGTGATCGCGCCTATGCACCACTGCTTTTTCAAGTGCGGCTTGAGTTTGTTTTTTTCAGAATTTCCTTTACCGCATTATGAGAGATACTTTCGACAAATCCGAGTTCTACGGCTTTATCGGCAAGCAGGCGCAAACTCCAGCGGGCATGTCCCGTGGGCGCAGTAGAGCAAGCCAGGGCTGTAATCTTGGCTCGTTGAGCGCCATCGATTTCAACGGGTCTGCCAGAACGGGGCTTGTCGGTCAAAGCTGCCTTCAAGCCTTCAGTTTCGTAGCGACGCTTGATGTTATAGACGGTAGCCACACCGCATGAGAGAGTTTGAGCAATCTCGGCAGGCAGAACTTTTCTATCAAGCAAGTCGAGAATGCGAGCGCGAGTTTGCTGACGATTATTGCCGTTGCCGGAGCGAAACAGAGTTTTCAAAGAACTACGTTCTTGACGGGATAGGTGAATGAACTGCGTTTGTCGAGCCATAGCAGAATGATAGCAACGGCTATAGCTATTTATCAAAACTTCAATTACAAAGCACTAGTTGATCCGATTGCGGCACGGTATTATGCACAGAAATCTGAATCCTGCAATTACGAATCAGTACCGCCGAACCAAACAAATAAACTGTTTCAAAGGCGGCAGAAAAGCAGGGTGATTCTGCATTCAGGACGAATGACTGTCAAGTTTTAATTGATTTCTGCCTAAAGGCAGATCGTGGTCGAGAAGAGTTGCTTGTCCTTAGATGTGAAAAGCCAACGGGCTACCACGCTATTGGCGGGCAAACCTAATCCTTCAATAAGAACTCAATAGCTTGAAGCGCAGAGCCTACGGTGCAGGTTTGGTCTATACAGCGCCACTCTTGGCCTTTGTGCCCTATCCACAACCCACCCTTTGTATCTATAGCTAGACATTTTTTGCGGTATTCGAAAACCTGGCACTCTTCAGCTTCTCCCAGAACAACAATGCCCGGCTCTAGCTCGATATGACGACTGGCAAGCAGATTTCTTATATACTTGGTCGCCTCGGATTGTTTCGGGAATTTGGGCATTTTACAACTCACTCAATTCTTTTAATGCTCGTTTCTCTAGTAGTGTTATCTTCATCCGGCCCACATCAATAAGCTTATCCAGCTTCCAAGCGTCAAGTATGACCGTGACCGTTTCTCTGTATAGCCCAAGACGTTCCCCTAAATCTTCGTGGCTGTATCCTTCTACGACTGAACCTTTCCCGGCCAAGTTCAAAAGAAGCCCTGCTATTCTTGAGTCAGCCAGTTGAAAGTGAGAGCTATAGTGTTCCTCTTCAATCGCAGCCAGCCTACAGCCTATTTTCTCCAAGAGTCCTAAAGGGTTTGTTCTGGCCCACCGCTTGGCAGTATCCTCGTCCATAAACCCAATCTCTGCGCCTCCCTCGCCTGCCAGGGCTTTGGTAATAAGCATTGATTGTCCAAGTAAAGGCAGATCGCCAAAAAGAGTCCCCATTGGTAATCGTTTGATGAAATAGTTATGGGTAGCGTGGCGTATTTCAACCATCCCTCGCCTGACAAGACAAAGACTATTTTTGCAGTTTATGATTCTTCCACGCTCGAATGATTGGACAGGAAGTGATACGAATATTCTTGAACCTGGGAAGTCCTCAGTTTTCAAGTAGCCTATCTTTTGAGCCAGGGAGGAGGCAGCAAGGTCTTTCCTCCGGTCAGTCAAGAGGTGCCTTCTTCGCCCTGGTTGGTCTAGGTGCCTGCTCATATCAAAAAGTCAGGGGAACGCAAAGACATTGTGGGTCCCCAGTTTCCACGTTGCCCTTGCCTCCCCTGTAGCCACTTAACGTAAAAGGAGGAATGAGATACACTCGAAGTTCCTCGGTTCCATAAGTGAGGCGTATATTACGTTATTACGAGATTCTCAGTCAAGAAATTTAAGTCTATTTTTGACTTTTATTACCCAAAGGAATTATGAGAGAAACTTTAGGCCAGTACGTCAAACGCATAATGCGCCAGAAAGGCTTGACCATAAGAGACGTTGAAAAGAATTGCGATAACGAATTGACGCACAGCTATGTTGCCAGAATTACCAAAGGCAAGGTGGATAATCCTACACTTGAAACAATGGTTGCCCTGGCAAAAGGTCTAGACGAGGACTTATACCAAATATTCAAAGCTGCTTCGGGCCAGTCGCCCCGCGACACCATAGACCCGCTTCTGCTGCTTGAGGTACTTCAAAAGATATTTTTGCATCCAGAGCTTTTAGAGGTAATTGAAGGCTGGGATAGGCTGCCAAAGAAAATTCAGGAAACCATTGTACATGCCGTGAGAGGATCGGGAGCGAAACGCAAAAAGAAGCCGCGCAAGACAAAACACTAATCCTCGGGTTCTGAGATTACTTTCAAGGCATAGGCTACAACTTTGCGTAACTTTTTCTCAGTTACCCCCTCGTGAGTCGCCAGGAATAAAAGTTTTACCATTAAATCTTTTTCATCCATTCCTTCCAAGTCGTCTATATGGGTATCGCCGTTTGGCTCTTTGACCATTTTGTTTTTCCAGTCGTAGTGAAGTACCCGCCCTGGTTTATCCTGAGAAACAGGGATATATTCGCGTTCAGGCAAGCGCACAATGTTTTGTGGTGCTACTCTTTCGGGTAAAGCTGTGAATGACCGAGACGAATGGTATCCCTTCCGCTCAATATCTTCTCTCGTCTCGCGCCACTCAGGATACGCAAACGCATAAGGGGATGCAAGCAGAACGTCACATATCTTACGTGCTTCTTCCAGTCGTCCGACTTCTGCCAATTCGACGGCGAACGAATTAAGGTACTGGTAATAGGAAATGGGTGCAGCGTGCTTGATTAGAGGAAAAATTCTCTCGAACTCTTTGACGGCTTGTTTGTGATCTCCCTCTTTAGCTCTTACTATCGCTGTACCTCTGGATGCTTCCACAATTAAGGTAGGGGTGTTTGTACTTTTCGAGGCTTCTGTAAAATACCTAAGCTCCTCATCATAATTACCCTTCCTGGCCTCGGACATAGCAAGTGACATCAAAGCTTTGGTTTTGTAGGTTCTTGATTCTTCCACCACCCTTTCAAAAATATCCTTTGCGTTTCCCCCAATATGCTGGACACACATTCCTTTGTAGTACTGCCCTATAAGCTGATGCTCTTTAATGGGAAGGCCGCATAAAATCGAACCTATTTCATCTACCCTACTGATTTGCCGATATGCCTGAGCAATCTCGATGTCCCTTATAAGCTTTTGTCCTAATTCGTGAAATCCAGAAATATCCTTGAGTAATTGCTGATAAAATCCGGCCCGCAAGGAGGAAACAATGAAACGATTAGTGGCAAGCTTAGTGCTCATCGTGTGTTTATCCTTTCCTGCTTTTGCAGGACACGTTCCAGTTGGTGGCTTTGGGTATTGTCCTTGTGACAACCCTGAAACTTGCACCGCCGGTCTAAGTGTAAGAACTAGCGACTCGACGCCGCAAGACGATAGTACTCAGCAAAATGTAACTGATGTTGCGTTTGCGTTACTGCTGCTGACGGCTTGGCTTAAATTAAGAGCCTAAAGCCTGGAAGTTTCTAAAACTTTGGACATCTTTTGCCGCTCTCACGGCGGCTTAATAATTGTGTATCTTAAATCCAGCGCATTGTACTACATCTTACATTATAAAGTGCAACTATTTCCTGTTTTGAGGGAAGGCAAAAGCTACCGAAAAGTATGAATCCTTTCTGCGCGTTTTTTCGCCAGCCTCGCGCCCCTGGCATTGCTCTTAAACTATCGAATGGAAGCGCGGCCTGTAGCCGTCCTCTTGACCGTCTCGGCATCGTATACATTGGCGCAGGCTGCTATATCGCCCGCACGTCATGCAGTAACCGTCATGCGGCTCTATTTCGACAGGCTTGCTGGTTCGGTGAATCTCTCTTAGCATCCCGTAGGCTTGTTCGATTGTGATTTCTTCGAGTGCGCAGCCGTAAATCTGAGAGCATATCGCTTCGGCGTCTTGAAGCGTTCGGCCATCCCACTCGATGTTAACTTTGATTTGCGCGAGTAGTGATTGACCGCGCTGAGTGTCTTTGGCTTTCGTCTGTTCGGTTGCTGTTGCTGTGATCATGTCTATTCCCTCATCAAGTGAAGCGGGCCGCACGCTCGCGGCCCTTGCTTCTGTCAGTGCGCGTAGTTCATCAGGTAATAAGCGCGGTCAAAGTCATAGGCGGGATGATTGCGAACATTCAGTAGATTGAATGCCCATGCGCGTGTTATCGCGCTCATCTTCCCCCAAGCTCTAAAGTCACCTTGTTAGCTGTGGTGTGCTCGGTGACATCGCTTGTGAGTTGGAGCGGTGTGCTTGCCGCCCTTGCTCTTATAGATGGGGTGATGATATTCGATCTCATCCTGCGCGGTGATAGGCTGAGAGCATAGGAAGCATTTCATATTTCTATGCCTCCTAACCTTGTTGATCTCTCACAACGAAAGTGCGAGCAGTTGCTATGCTCGCAAGCTTTCTTGACCATCACGCCGTTGAATACCTGCGCGCCGTTCCAGGCTGCCGACTCAAGATCGGCAGACCATTGCGAGTAACCGTCGAAGTCATCTTCGGCCATCAGGCTCATAACTTCGTCGTATTCGGTTTCGCTCACTTGATGAAGTTCTTCACTATAGACATTCACATCAAAGTTGTTTATGCTTTCCATCGTAGATTCGCTTTCTGCCCGTTCACAGCGGGCGGTTAGTAAGGCTCGGTGGTTCCAGCCATCGGGCCTTTAATCTTTTTAGGCTTTCGTTTGATTGCGATGTTGTCGGCAGGTGAGTGTCTTACTCGTTCCCGCCTTGCGCCCGTCACTACTCTGGCCCTTCGACTTCGGCCCTATTTCGCTTCGCGCTCGCTTTTCAAACAACCATCTGACAAGAGAGATATTACTATAGGCCGTACCAATTGTCAAAAAGATAATTACTATAGACCGTACTTTTTATATTGATTTTGCGAATTTTCTTGCTCTATTATAATGATAGGCCGTACCGATGATAAATCAGATGGCGGCTTGAATGGTACGGCTTCTAAAAAGGCCGTACTAAATAAACGGCAGAAATGCTAACATTCGGGGGCATGATGAAACTAAACGTCAAAGAGGTAGCCCAGGCGAAAGGCTACAAAAACGCCAAACAATTGACGCACGCTTTGTCTGAGCATTTCGGAGTGAAGATTTCTTTCTCTACGATCTACCCTTTATGGGATGACACGGCGCAGCTATGGTCACGGCAAACGATAGACCGCCTCTGTGAGTTCTTACAGGTCCCTGCGGGGCTGCTCATTCAGCACATGCCGGGCGAAGCGCAGCAATCAACGCCGGAAGCAGGGCAGGCCGAACGCTCCGAAAAAGTGGCGAGCCGTGCGGCCACTTCAAAGCGGAAGCGGGAACGCGCAAAGGAAAAGCAGACAACTAAGACGCGAAACCATGCGGCGGTCACTACGGGGTGAGCGATGATAACCGGCCTGCCGCCACTCGTCGCACCTATTGAGCAGAGCATTCGCTGTGTCTGCGGGCTGCGCTATGTGGTTTTCACGGGCGGCAGTGACTTTGACCAGACAGCATGTGAGGCGGCGCGTGATAGAGCTTCTCAGATGAATGCTCAGTTTGTTGATGCTAGGATCGTTCCGTTTATGCAGTGTCGCTGCGGGGCTTTGCTTGACTTCGCTACAATGGATTCATGCGAGCTGGTGATGTGAGGTGCGGACAGGTAAAGAGAAACCCTTGACCCAAACAAAGAGGGAACTAAGCAGGTAAGTCGGAGTGTTCTATCAAACCGTTGCACCTGCCTCATTGAACCGTCTATTTATTTGTGATATACATCGCGCGTTATCAAACCAAGGAGACAGTAAATAATGATTGAACAACCTAAAGTTTTTATAGCTTCATCGGGAGAGCAATTAGATATTGCATACGCTGTGCAAGAGAATCTTCAGGACTATGCAGAAGTTACTGTCTGGAACCAGGGTGTGTTTCAGTTATCTCGGTATACTTTAGAATGTCTGTTCGATACTTTGGACAATTTCAGTTTCGCCATTTTCATTTTCACCCCGGACGATATAGCAGTAATTAGAGACGACAAAGTGTTGATTTCGAGGGACAATATAGTTTTTGAGTTAGGTCTATTTCTTGGGCGACATGGCAGAGATAGGTGTTTTATAATACGGCCAATTGGTACTGACGAGTTACATCTTCCAACAGACTTTGCTGGACTCACAACTGCTAATTTCAAAGCAACACGGTCAGATGATAATTTGCGAGCAGCTTTAGGACCAGCCTGCAATATCATAAGAAAACAAATACTTAATCTCTTCCAAAACAGAAAGAATATCAGAAATGAACCTCCACCAAATGATCTATATACGCATTGTGTTTCAGTATTATGTTATCGTAAGCGTGAGCCAAGCTGTGAGGTTGCTCTTGTACGTACGACCGGTGGGAGATGGATGCTTCCGAAAGGAAAGGTATCTCCTGGAGAAACACAAGTTGAAGCTGCCCACCGTCATGCTAGAGCGAAAGCTGGAATTGTGGGAATCGTTGATCCAGTGCCACTTGTTACTATCAAGCACCTGAAAAACTCTACTGGTGTAGATATACCTATGACAGCGTTCCTTTTACAGGCCGAAGGGTCCGTGCCGCTTTTTCAATTATTTCGCACACCACAATGGTTCAATATAAAAGAGGTGGTATCTGCTTTAGCGGAGGGCCGTAAGCAACACTACGCGGAAGAATTTGCAAAAGCTGTGAACACAGCGATTGACCGTCTTAGAATAAAATAGGCCGCTCAAAAATAAGTGTACATTATTGAGGTCACGTGAATGATAATAACATTTGAAGGCATTGACGGGGCGGGGAAAAGCACTGCTTGCCTATCATTGAGTGTAGCATTGTCTAAGCGCGGAATCTCTAACGTGCTAAGCGGCTCGCAATCGCTCCAGTATTATAACGAAACTGCTACTCTAATACCGGAGATCAAAGACTTGAACGACCTTCGGCGCTCTAATTTACTCGGCCCTTTGGCATTATGTTTATATCGAGCTGCGGATTTGGCGGCTCAATGGGAGAACGCTATCCGCAAGGCTATACAAGCAGGATATATACTGATCGCAGACAGATATATCTATTCACCATTAGTAAGGGATGTGCTTATTGGGGTCGAAGAGAATTATGTTAGGCATCTCTATAAATTTGCCCCAGAGCCTGATTTGATAATATATATAGATTTAGAACCGGCGATAGCATACCGAAGAAGAATAGAGAATAATGGATCGGTAAGTTATTACGAATGCGGAGGTGAAATGCCCATTGATCCAATGCTAAAGCGATTGAGTTTTATTTCTTTTCAAGAGCAGTGCCGCAAACGATACCTAAAAATCCTCCCAAAAGAAAAGACCATACTCCTAGATGGATCAAATTCTATACAACAAATTAACGAAGAGATTGAGGAAGCCGTTGTAAGCTTTATTAGAAATCCGGCGGGGCTTTCGCAAATAAGAGCTAAAGAAGATAACGAGCGCGCTAACATTCTTGGCTCTTTAAGCGATGCCAATGACAAGACTGGATCTCGGAAGCGTCGGAAGCATCGGAAGAAACAGCGTAAATAGTTATATGTAATAAATCAACATTGTTTCTTCTGAACCAGGGCTGTAACAAAGTAGCTTGAGAAATGAAAACAAAGGACTTGGCGCAGTCGCCGCGATATGCAAGTTGAGAAAAGCTGAGGGAAATCGCACATTGCTTTTTCGAGCTTTGATCTTCGAATCCAGTTCAGCCCAACAAAATCGACTTTGTTACAGCCGTGCTTCTGAACAAAGGATGCTGCATATCTCAAGATTTAAATCCGCGTCTAAGAAAGGCATCGAGCGAAGCACCTGCCTCACCCTTGTATGCAGGCCCATATCAAAATCCTCCCCGCCGTGAGCCGCTTTGCCACCTTCCTGCAAGCGAGCAGCATTAATCCAAGTCATTAGACCTCCAATCGCTCACAGAGCCTCTAATTGCCTTCTAGGATATAATCAATATAGGAATAGCTCGCTCTAACGCGACGGCGGACAGCATGGCATCCTGACCATGTTGAGCGGGCTGATTCGGTCAGGAAAGCACTCAAGCAGGAGGGGTGCGTACATGATAGACGATGAGAAATTTGGCCTGGACGATGAAGCAAAGCGGATTATACAAGAATGGGAATTAGATACAGCAGACATGGAGTTCCCGCCCGTACCGGGCCAATGGGAAGAACGAATTATGGAAGTCCATCCCACTTACCGTGATCCTAGCACGTCCTTGCTTGCGCGGTGCGGAATGCCACCGGGCCTGACTAATGTTGTCGCTACGCGTTGGGGCGGAGAATACCATCCTCGATTCTCGAACTTTCGTGTTGAAATATTCGGTATCCTGGGGCAATTGCGAGAGGGAGGTTTGGCAGACCAGCCTCCGGGCTTGTTTGATGCGCCCGATTCCTTACAGTTAATTTCAGGCGCTTACGGCGTATTCGTACAGAATACATTCGATGGCAGGATTGTAACCCTTTCAGTTCATATCTGGCGAACAAGGCTGTTTTTACGCAATGCGTACATGTACGTCGAGGAAATCTACCATGCGCCCAGTGATAGATTCTTGCGTAATGTGTTCAATATGAATAGCGGGCATGGGCCAGATATTCAAAGCGACATTGTAACTCTCAAGAAGTTAGCAGATGGCTTGCCTCTATTGAACCTCGTACTTGAAGAGGCCAAGCCCCGGAGGGGGAGAACCTTCACGCTCGAACAGTTCAAGCAAGATGCTTATCAAGCCATCGAGATTCTGGCGCGGCAATCTCAGAGAAAAGGCCCAAAAGGGAAGCGGCGCGCGCGACGGGTCCTATCTGTTGAGCCACTAGCGGCAAAAATGGGATACGCGAAACAGACCGTGTACGACGTTATAAAAGAAGATACTGGACTATGGAAACACCTTTCCGCCTTGTTTGAGATAATGAAAAATGAACCGCAAACGACACTTGATGACGCCCTTAATCGTCTTAAACCGTCGTAAACCGTCTTTAATCGTCCATACAAGGGATAGCTACATGGAATATCGTTGTAACCACATCTTGTTGCTGGCAGAATTAGGCTGCTCGGTGATGTTTGACTAGAGGAGTAAAGCCAAATTGGGCCGGAGATAGAATGAAGGCCCGCGACGATTCAAGAAACTTGGCGGAATCGAGATCGTCAACGGGCCAGCCTTCACCTTGCAGCCTTTAACCGCAGAGTGAAACTTATGAATGCGAGTCCATCAAAACTGAAAAAAGACGGTATCAAAGAATGCCGCAGTAAGCGTGTACGATTCTTATTTTTTTTAGGTTGAAAGTCAATCTGAAGTTTATGAGGTAAAACTTTTTCAATGCTATTTTCGTGCTAGACTCGCGTTGATTTAGTTCGCTTAGTAATTAAAGGCTGCAACCAGAGTGAGGGCGACAAGCCCAGCTCTGGTTTTTTTTGTTTGCGAGAGAGGCAATCAATGATTCAAGAGCAGCAAAATGTAGATTATAGACAGATACATAATGGTTTCTTTTCCGACCTCCATCCTGACCACGCCGTAGTGTTAATTGAGCGCGGCATAAGCGAGCAACAGGCAGAAGCGCGCGGTTATTATACGACAACTGAAAAGCAGCACCTCGAATCGCTCGGATTAAACAGATCGCAAGCGGCGACGGCAGCAAGCCATAAACCCGTTCTGGTGATCCCACTGCATGGTCCGAATGGTGAAATTGAAAATTACCAGATAAGGCCAAATCGTCCCCGTGTGATAGACCGCAACGGCAAAAAGCATGTGTTTAAGTATGAGCTACCTGCGAATACAACTCTTTGCATAGTATGCCCCCCGACTGAGCGCCAGCGAGAGTCGCTTAAAGCATCTGACGCTCCATTATTCATCACAGAAAGCGCATTGAAAGCAGATGCCGGATTGAGCATTGGCTTGCTCACAGTCGGAATTCTCGGCGTGGATGGCTGGCGAGCGAAGAACATCTATGATGGGGTAACAACACATCCGGCCTGGGAAGAAATCAATCTCAAACGCGATGTCTACTTCGCGCATGACAGTGACAGCCTTGAGAACAAGAGAGTGAGGCGAGCTATCAAGCGTCATCGCAACTGGCTCGCCTATAGGGGCTCAACCGTCAAGTATATCTGGCTACCCCCGAAGGCTGATGGCTCAAAATGTGGCCTTGATGACTTTATAGGAGATTGCAAGGCGCGGGGTCTGACAGATGACGAAATCAGGGCCGAGTTGCTGAAATACGCTGCCGATGAGATACCGAACGATGATAACCCAGATTCGACAGAGCCTACTTTCAACGCAACTGACCTGGGCAACGCTGAAAGGTTTATTCGTCAGCACAGCCGAACGGTTCGCTTCTGCGAAGTACTCGGCGGCTGGTTCGTTTGGGATGGACGCAGATTCAAGAAAGACGAAACCGGCGCAGTCTACCGACTTGGGCAGGAAACAGTCAGAAGTATCTATAAAGAGGCAGGCCGAACTCTTGAAGAAGAAAAGCGCAGAGAGTTAGGCAAATGGGCCGTCATGTCAGAACGATTACAGCGAATAGACGCAATGATCCGTCTTGCGTCGAAGCAAGAAGCGGTCGCCATAATACCGGATACTTTAGATAAAGACCCTTACTTATTGAATGTGAACAACGGCACTATTGATCTTAGAAGTGGCATTTTGAAACCGCACGATCCAACAGACCTAATTACGAAACTTGCACCTGTTGATTATGACCCTGATGCGGAAATGCCGCTCATGAAAGAATGGCTGCTCGAAATCATGGATGGCAATCAGGACATGGTTTCATTTCTACAGCGGGCACTCGGCTACTCCCTGACAGGGGATACAAGAGAGCAAATCCTGCTTATATGCTTTGGCATTGGCGCGAATGGTAAATCTACCTTTCTTGGGCTCCTTCAAGAGATGCTCGGCGATTACGCGACAGCAACCAGCACGAGTACTTTGATGGTGAAACGCAATGAGAGCATTCCTTGTGATGTCGCGATGTTAAAGGGAGCCCGATTTGTCGCTGCTGCTGAAGCGGAAGCAGGCCAGCGGTTTGCCGAATCGCTCGTCAAGCAATTAACAGGCGGCGATGTGATTACAGCGCGGTATCTGCACTGCAATCCGTTTACGTTCAAGCCCACATTCAAAATCTGGATGGCGGTCAACCATAAGCCAGTGATACGCGGCACTGATGTAGGAATATGGCGGCGCATTCGGCTTATTCCCTTCACGGTTGTTTTCTTAGAGGACGAGCAAGACAAGACACTACCTGCGAAGCTGCGCGAGGAATTGCCAGGGCTGCTTGCCTGGGCGGTTGCCGGTTGCCTCGAATGGCAGAAGAACGGGCTAGGTGTGCCGGATGAGGTCACAAAGGCTACGGGGAATTATCGAGATGAAATGGATGTGCTGGGACAGTTCATTGAGGAACGGTGCAGGGTTCTCGAAGGACTAGCTGTGCAATCAAGTGTCCTTTTCAATGCCTGGTCGCAGTGGTGTGAAGCTAATGGAGAGTTTAAGGGGACTAATAAATCCTTCAGCCTGAGGCTTGAGGAAAAAGGCTTTAAGAATAAGCGCCGCAAGGCTGGGAGCTGGTTTCTCGGTATCGGGTTGAATGCTGAGACTGAGGATGAAGGAGAGGAAGACTGATGGGTGTAGGGTGTAGGGAGGTGTAGGGTTTTCCAAGAAAATCATAAGGAATCCTCCTCATTGAGAGAAAACCTGGAAAAAGCTACATCACCCTACACCCTACACCCTCTGATTTGTTGTCTTTCAATATAGGTCGAGCAATCGAAGAAAGCAGTTGAGGCTCTGCGTAGTAATGTGGTCTGAAAGGTAGATGAGGTTGAACGATGAGCAACAATGATGTGACAACGGAATTAGCTTTTCCGGCGCAGCCGTCCATAGATGAAATAGCGGCGGAAGTTGCCCTGATTCTCAAACGGCGGCTTGATGCTAAAGATACTCTCAAACTGCTACAGGTGGTCTTTCTCGAAGTCGAAGAGGCTGCCGAATTGCTACGAGTAAAACCCAAGACAATTTCGACCTGGATCAGTCAAGGTAAGATACCTGTGCGCTATGCCGGTGGCAGGCCAATCTTTCTTTTATCAGAACTTCTTGAATGGACTTTACCACCTGATGATAAGCATTCAGCCCATAGACTATCGGCGTCTGCTAGTTGTAAAATGGCTACGAACCGGCTGGTTGCAATGCGGGAAAGGAAAAGCTGATGCCGGTTTTCAAGAGAACGTGTCAACGCTGTAAGAACCGTTGTAATCACCGCGAGGTTTGGTACTACGCATTCTCAATTCGGGGCATCCGGTATCGTAAATCGGTCCCTGAAGCTAGAACAAAGGCCCAAGCTAAGGATGCTGAGTCACAGGCGCGCGAGGAAATTCGCCAGGGCAAGTATGGTAAAGAGCCTAGCAATATCACATTGAAGGACTTCATCGAGAAACACTACTTGCCTTGGGCCAAGAGTGAAAAGCGATCCTGGCGCAGTGATGAATCGAGAGTAAAGGCGCTCATTGCGTTTTTCAAGAATAAGAAGATGCGTGAGATTTGCGAAATCAACGTGGTGGCGTTTAAGAAGAATCGGCTCGCATCATTGACCGTGCGGGATAAACTCTTATCCCCCGCGTCCGTCAATCGCGAGCTTCAGCTTCTAAGACGTATCTTCAACATGGCTATGGAGGATGGAAAGCTTCAAAAGAATCCTTGCAAGGGGATAATAGAAAAGGAGGATAACATTATCCCTAGGTTTCTGACGGTAGAGGAAGAGGCTCAACTAAAACCATTTCTGGTCGGTCGCCGCAAGCACCTGCTGGATATTCTTATAATCGATCTGTATACGGGGATGCGCAAGTCTGAATTGCTCTCGCTCCACAAAGGGCAGATAGACTTCCTGCGTAACTGGATAGTGTTGACGCACACCAAGAATGGCAAGCCTCGCACCGTGCCCATTCACTCTGAGATAAGACCCATTCTACAGCGGCTCTGTGAAGATGCTGGACCGTCGGGCTACCTGTTCAAGAACCCGAAGACAGGTGGGCCACTAAAAGACATCAAGACCGCGTGGCGGGCTGCTCTAAGCGATGCGGGGATACCTCATATCCCCTTTCATTGCGCGGGCCGTCACACGTTCGGCACACGAGCAGCAGAGGGAGGAGCCAATCTCAAGGACATTCAAGAAATCATGGATCATTCCGACATAAACACCACGATGCGGTATATCCATGCGACTGACCCCGGCAAGCGCCGGGCGGTCGAGGCAGCGGCAAGAGTGAGCAAGGTTGAAAGTATTGCCTCACATCTGCCACACAAGAAAACAGCCACCGGGTGAGGGTGGCTGTAAATGCTTGATAGGAAAGTACCCGCGGCTGGATTCGAACCAGCGGCCTTTGGTTCCGGAAACCAACGCTCTAATCCACTGAGCTACGCGGGCGCAGTCAGATTACCCGTAATCCTACCACAGTTTACATAGACTTCAAACAGCAGGAATGTCTAAATCAGACAAGGTATAAAATCAATCAAATGTGCCGGATAGTTTGAGTGCTTGCGCTTTCTTACCTATCGCTCGTTGTAGAAATGCACAAACAAATCTACTGCCCGCTTTAATGCTTTTATGCAGCGCGAAAAGCAGCGGCTCTTCCTTACTACGACTCTCTGCATTACACGAGGCGTTCTATGCCAAACAACATCCCAAATCAATACGCGGCGCGTGGACCTATCTATTGCCGTCAGGATGTATGCCTCTTTTTTTTATTGCCTACGAAGGTGAACATCTCACCTAGCTCAGCCACGTCCACCTTAGCTGCGGCTTTCTTCTTCGGCAGTTGCTTATGAAAAGTATTTATCCAGTTAATGACTGACTGGTGGTTGACTGCAAGCAAGAGGGCTATGCGACGAAAGCTGTTGCCTTCGATGTAAAGACGGAGGATCCTCATCTCTTTGACATCGCCGAATGCTTTATGGTCTCAACTTGTGGCCGATAGCTCATCTCTGCTTATGGCATATAACCTACATGGCACAGAAGATTTGTATTCCCTATGTGCAGGCGTTAGTTTAAACTCGCTCTCGATCTGCTGCTTTAATCTTAAGGAGTAGAGATGTTAGCAACCGGCACCATACTTCAGAACCGCTATGAGGTCATCAAGCCTATAGGCCAAGGCGGCATGGGTGCCGTTTATTTGGCGCGAGATCAGAGGCTCGGTAATACAGTCGCCTTAAAAGAGAACCTTCTTCTTGGACACGATTCTGCTCGCAGCATTCGAGCGCGAGGCAAAGCTATTGGCGGGGCTCAGGCACGCCGCGCTGCCGAAGGTGATCGATCATTTTGCCGATACCAACGGACAGTTTCTTGTTATGGAGTACATCCCGGGCGATGATTTAGAAGAATTACTTCAGGAGGGTAATAGCCCGCCTCCAGTTGATGAAGTGCTTCAGTGGGCAGATCAGTTACTCGACGCACTCGATTACCTGCACTCGCAGCAGCCGCCTATAATTCACCGGGACATAAAACCTCAGAATTTGAAGCTGACATCAAGGAACCAGATCGTGCTGCTTGACTTCGGGCTGGCAAAAGGCACAGCCCTTGAATTGACACATACCGGATCGAATTCAAGCATATTCGGCTATACACCGAGCTATGCTCCGCTCGAACAGGCACAGGGTGCCGGCACCGACCCACAAAGCGATATATATTCGCTCGCGGCGACACTTTATCATCTTCTCACCGGCAGGAAGCCCGCCGACGCGGTAGCTCGCGCAACTTGCATTTTGAATGGTAAGCCAGACCCTCTTGCCTCTGCCATTGATATTGACCCGCGCATACCCGCCGGTCTGAACGATGTGATCATGAGAAGCATGGCTCTTAAGAAGGACCAACGGCCATTGAGCGCCGCCGAAATGCGCCGTATGCTTCGCGACTCTGCGCTACCAATCAAAGATAATCCGGCGGCAAGCGCAAAGTCTCCTCCTCCGCACGCAGAAATAAATAGAAGCAGCAACCCGGCCAAGGGTTCTTCCACTCAAGTATTTGCTTCGTTGCCGACGAATCCTGCGGCCGAGGAGCCGACCGTGATCAGTTCGTTTGCGACCCCGGTCTCATTGACGGGAGCGCGACGCCCAACGGGGGCTCAGGGTGCCGAAAAGAACCTAAATCGAGCAAGGCCGGCCACCGCAGCCCAGAGGGGATCAGCTACGGTTGAAATCCGAAGCGGCGGTGAAGCATCGAGCTTATCTAAGATGATTGTCGCAGGTGTCGCACTGGCCGTTACGGTCGTCATCATCCTTTATGCTTTTAAACCGAGCTTGAAAAATGGGACCACGAATGTTACCCCGATCAATACCCAGAAGACCGGGCAATCGGCAGGCTCCGAACAATCAGACACGAATCCGAAGACGGCCGTTGAAGTTACCGGGGGAGCAAATCAACGGATCGAGCCATTCGCTCCGATTGAGCAACTATCTAAAGGGGAACAACCTCCGGACCCGGATGAGAAGGAGCGGGCAAAAGGCGTAGAAGTCGGGCAAGGGGCTCAGCCGGGAGAATCCAGGCTGGAAATAGAGCGGGCTAATAGAGAGCGGGCTAATAGCATGCGCGAGCCTGAAGCGGCAGAGGCAACGCAGAACCAACCTCCCCCTAGACCTGAAGAAGTAGTTAGAGATGACCCCATGCGCCCGATGCCACCTCCGAACCATCTACATCGACCGCCGCCGCCTCCGCATCCTTTCCCGCCGCCGCCTGGCCATATGCCGCCGCCCGGGCGAAGAAAGCCCTGACGGCTCTCCTATGGTAGTAAATATCTTCGAGTCCAATCGGTATCAGTGCCTAACGATTTGCCTTGATCTCGTAGGCCCACAATGTCCCGTTATCCCGTATGTAAAGCCTCCCATTGGCAATCACAGGATACGCCCACGCCTTCTCTGGATACGGCCCCAATCGTTTTCGCTTGGGCTGTGCCGGCGGTGTGAATCGGCCCTTTTCGCGATATGCCTCCGGCGTCGCCTCCACCAACGCGACATCTCCATTCTCGCCGTGAAGATATAAACGCCCATCGGCGTAAGCTACCGAACCCCTGCCGATACTCTCGGCCTGCCATTTCATCTTCCCCGTAGTGAACTCAACCGCCACCAGCCCCGGGCCCGCTGTGCCGTAAAGATATTCACCAACCAGCACCGATCCACCTATGCTGTTCGGAAGGTCGCGCTCAAAGTAGACCTGCTCTGCGGCGACTCCCCCGCCGTCAGACTTTAGACGGACGGCTCCTCCTCCGACGCCATGCGCCCCGCCGTACACATACTCGTCACGCGGAACCGGAGTCACCATTTGTGCCATACCCTTGACCGGCTCCGCGTAGCGCCAGAGGAACTGGCCCGTCTTCGCATCAACTCCGACTATGCCCTTGCTCAAAAACTGCACGTATTGTTTTCTGCCGCCCGCTTGAACGACAATCGCGGACGCATATCCCGCAGGTTCGCCACCCGGCACCGCAGATTTCCATATGACCGCGCCCGTCTTTTTGTTAAGCGCCACAATCGTGGCCTGCGCGCCGCCGGGGGTCACGACAACGACATCACCATCAACCAGCGGAGACTCCGCATAGGCCCATACGCCCGGTTGTCCGCCGAACTCTTTGCGGATGCTCTTCTGCCATCGAATCTTGCCGCTCTTTGCTTCGAGACAGGCGAGGTCACCGTCCGAGCCCAGCGCGTAGATGAACTCTCCGTTAACGGTCGGAGTGGATCGGGCCTTCGAATAAAGGAAGTCAGTGCCGTTGCCTACGTTGCCGACGCGCGTAGTCCAGAAAGGTTTTCCATCCTCAGTTGAGAGAGCCTGAACAAACTCATTCTCAAAGCCGCGGTTGCTCATCAGGTAGATTCGCGTCCCAACGACTGCCGGAGTTGAATAGCCGTCCCCAATGTCGTCTACTTGCCAGAGCAGTTTCGGTCCCTCTGCGGGCCATTGTTTAAGTAGGCCGGTCTCCAGCGATACGCCGTTGCGTTGCGGGCCTCGCCACTGAGGCCAGTCGGAAGTCGAAGCAGGCATCTTTGCAGACCCCGTGACGGACACGGCTGAGAAACACAAACAAAGCGCTGCCATGGTGGTTAGCAATCGTAACTTCACTATATTCTCCTTCTGACTATTGTAACTGCTTCTGGATATGGCCTCTCTTCGCTGATACGATCAGTTTCATGAGATGTTCCGTCGTGTCCTGCGGTGTGACCCTTCCCGAGGCGAACTACATTGGCGAGGATTCTCCCATCTTTACAGTGCTCTCTAACGCCACGATTCAGCGGGGCCGCGAGCGGTACTGGTCTAACGATACGAGAGTCGCTTCGTGTCCTCCGGTCCAACGACTTGTTACCCGGACTCACCTCTGTTTCTCATCAGGGATGCGATCTCTGCTCTGGCTTCGAGCAACGAAGCAACTACGCAATACGCCGCATTGCGGGCCTCTGGAGATGGTGCCTTTAGATCAGGCACCATAACCGTAGTCATTCCTGCAGCGCTTGCTGCGAGCACTCCGGCGTCCGAATCTTCTATGGCGATACAGTGCGTGGGCGCGACACCGAGACGCTTCGCTGTTTCGAGATAAATGTCAGGGGCCGGTTTCCCCCTCACCACCTGATCCCCCGTTACGATGTGATCGAACAGCGCTGCTAATCCAGCCGCGCGCAAACTAAGACTCGCGTAATCCCGGTCGCTCGATGTTGCCACAGCCACAGAAACCTGGTGTTCGCGTAAGAATGATAGCAACTCATTCAGCCCTGCCTTGGTCGCAATACCCGAAGTCTCTACCTCTGTCCGCCAGAGGCCGGACCAGCGAGCGCGAAAATCAGCAACAGGAAAATCCATGCCGAAGCGGTTGAGGAGGGCGGCTTCACAAGCGAAGTTGGGCTGGCCGACAAGCGTGAGGTAGAAATGATCGTCGAGGATATAGCCGCAGTCTGCCGCCGCTTGCTGCCATGATTTTTTGTAGATAGATTCTGTATCGAGCATCAGGCCGTCCATGTCGAGAATCACCGCAGTAATGCTTGCCATCCATTCCATGACACCTCTCTGTCTGGCTAACAATGAAATAGATCTATTAAATGATGGCTGATTCTATGTCTAATGGAATACCTATTCAAGTGACGCTCGGATGCCCGCATGGTCTATTCATTCTTATGGAGTGCGGGACCCCGCGCCGCTTTTAGTCAGGCCAAACGGCGATTGCTAACTAAAAGCGGCGACTTGTGATACTGCTGGCGAATTCGATTCTAAAGAACTTATTGGCTTTACGATTTGAAAGGCTCACTGAGCCTAAAGAACTTAGCAGCCGGTAAATGAATTCGCCAGCAGTATCACTTGTCGCCGCACTCCAAAATAAGCGGTCGCATTCATGTGCAACACGCTATAAAAGCTCTTTTCAAGCAATTATACTCGCCTGTTGCGCGCTAATTCCTGCCCCAACGATTGCGATCTCATCGGTGGTTGAAACAACCTCTATAGCGCTGCCTTGCAGCGGGCTCATCTTGACCATTTCGTGCAGGTGTAACTGTAATAAATTAACCTGTATGAACCTTGCATTCGGGCCTGAAATAAAGAATTTTCCCGGTCCTTCTAAATGTATACTGGTCGCCGTCGCCGCCGACAAAGCCCTGTGCCAAAGCTCTACAAATGCCGCGCAACGCGCATCGCCTTTCTCTGCGTGCTCGAATACTTCTTCCGGCTCCAAATCTAAAAAGCGAAACCTCATTGCTCGCTGCCCCATTATCCCTTCCAGGTGCCCCACGCCGCCGCAACGACAGAAAGTCTCTTTGGGGTCAAGCGTGACAACAGTGTGCCCGCCTTCGCCGGCTGCGTACGCCTGCGGATAGCGCCCGTAACCGATCCCGGTTCCCAGAAACCAGACTCGCACCAGCTTGTCGAGATGCCCCCGCGTGGCAGCAATCCCTGCGGCCAGCGCGTCAGCGTCATTGAGAACGTGAACTCTCGCACCAGACCCGTCCCGGTTGACCAGGGCCGCCAGCGCCGATCTCATATCCAGCCCTTTCACCTGATGCAGATTCGGAGATTCCTCGATGAACCCGTTACGTATAATTCCGGGGAAGCCTATGCCTACGGCCTCAACCTCTGCCCCTTCGGCTGCGAGCGCGATCTGTTCATAAATCCGTTCCACTATCTCGTCCGCATGCATATCGGCCAGGTAGCCGGACCCGCCCCCGTTTTCCGGAAACACTCGAATCGAGCCTACCAGCTTGTTCTGGTCAACTACGCCCACGGCAATATGCTCCGCAGCAAGGATACCGATTGTCAGTGGCATAGACACCTCATCTAGCCGAGCCTCGCCAGCTTGTTCAGCCCGTTGAATGCCGCGGCTTTGTAACACTCGGCCAGCGTCGGGTAATTGAAAACGGTGTTTACGAAATAATCGACCGTCCCTCCGAGAATCAAAACCGCCTGCCCGATGTGCAATAGCTCCGAAGCGCCTTCACCTATGATGTGCACGCCCAGAATCTGTCGGGTCTCTCGATGGAAGATTATCTTTAATCGCCCGGTCGTATCGCCGCGAATCTGCCCGCGCGCTATCTCGCGGTAATAAGCGATGCCGACCTCGTAGGGCACGTCCTCGTCGGTGAGTTGTTCTTCCGTCTTGCCGATGAATGAGATCTCGGGAATCGTGTAGATGCCGTAAGGGTAATTTGCAGGATCGGATTTTAAGAGAGAACCGAAAGCATGGCCTGCGGCCATACGGCCTTGCTCCATCGAGACCGAGGCGAGCGACGGAAAACCTATTACGTCTCCGACGGCAAATATATTTGGCCGGCCGGTGCGGTAGTTGCTGTCAACGGCGATGCGGCCCCGCGCGTCGGCCTCAAGGCCCGCCGCCGCCAGATTCAACTCCTCTACATTCCCTTGACGGCCCACGGCGTAAAGCAAAGTGTCGCCTGAAATCTTTTTATTGCTCTTCAGATTCGCCACGACCGCGCCGTCTGCGGTCTCTTCGACGCTTTCCACTTCTTCGTTGAGCCGAAGTGTTACGCGCGTATCGCGCAGGTGATAGCAGAGCGCCTCGACCATCTCCGAATCGGCAAAGCCGAGCAGTTTATTCTGACGCTCGACCAGTATTACTCGCACGCCGAGGGCCGCAAACATCGAGGCGTACTCAACGCCGATGACGCCCCCGCCCACTACTATCATGGACTTGGGGATAGCGGGCATCTCCAGTATCTGGTCGCTGTTTATTATCGTGCGATTGTTTATCGGGACCGTTGCCGATTCGGCGGGCTTTGTCCCGGTCGCAATGACGACGATGCCGGTCTCGTAATCCGACTGCCCGCGAGAATTCACAATCCGCAAGTGATTGGCGTCCAAAAAACTGGCCGTCCCCGTCAGCATCTCGACTTCGTTGCGCGATAGCTGGGCCTGCGTCACATCGATCTCGGTCTTGATGACGTGCTGCACGCGGAATGAAAGGTCGGCCATCGTGATCTTTTCTTTAACGCGATAATTCATCCCGTAGATGCCTTGATACCGATAACCGGAGAGGTGCATCACAGCTTCGCGCATCGTCTTGCTTGGGATGGTGCCTGTGTTTATGCTGGTGCCGCCGACCACCTCGCGCTTCTCAATCAAGGCCACTCTTTTTCCGAGCTTCGCCGCTTGAATGGCGGCGCGCTGCCCCGCCGGGCCTGAGCCGATAACGATAAGATCGTAGGCTTCCATAGCTGAATCAACCTGTATCAAAGCCGGTGTTGCTAAACGACCGCGAGCAACTGTATCAAATAGTGCGCGGGCTACAAAGCCGAGAAGGCCTGTATTGATAAATTCGCCTTGTGCATTTCCCTTCGTTTAGGAGTAGAATCATCCATCCACAATTAAAACCGAACTCAAGCGGGGGCATTATGAGCAAAAAATCGCGTAGAGACTTCATCAAGATGGGCGCGGCGGGCTCTCTCTTTATCGGCGCGCGCAAAGTGTCTGCAAACGAATATATCCTTGAGGCCGAGCAAGAGCCGCAAAAGACTAGCGATAAGATTCGCCTGGCGACTATAGGCATCGGCGGCCAAGGGTCAGCCGACACGCGCACCGCATTGCAGACAGGAGCGGCAGAGCTTGTCGCCGTCGCCGACGTTTACGACGGGCGCAGAGAGCGCGCGCAGGAGGTCTGGGGGAAACAGATTTTCACCACGCGCGATTATCGCGAGGTACTGGCGCGCTCGGACGTTGACGCGGTTATCGTCGCCACGCCCGATCACTGGCACTCGCAGATCTGCATCGAGGCCATGAAAGCGGGCAAACACGTCTATTGCGAAAAGCCCGTAGTGCAAAAGCTGCCCGACGGCCATAAGATAATAAAAGCAGAGAAAGAGACCGGCAAAATCTTTCAGGTCGGCAGCCAGCGCGTCAGCTCTATCCTTTATGCGAAAGCCAAAGAGCTTATAGCATCGGGCGCAATCGGCGATCTCGTCATAGTCAATATCTGGCTCAATCGCCGCTCGCCGCAAGCCGCCTGGCAGTACTCCATCCCGCCCGACGCTACACCGGAACGAATCGACTGGGAACGTTTCCTGGGCAACGCGCCGAAAGTCCCATTCGAGCCGGTCAGACTTTTCCGCTGGCGCAACTACCGCGATTACGGCACAGGAATAGGCGGCGACCTTTTTATACACCTCTTCTCGGGCTTGCACTTTATGGTCGGATCAAACGGCCCGTCGCGCGTTTACGGCACAGGCGGACTCAGATATTGGAAAGACGGGCGCGACGTGCCCGATGTTTTGCTGGGCTTATGCGATTATTCGCAGACCGCCGCGCGTCCCGGCTTCAACGTCTCGCTCAGAGTCAACTTCGTCAACGGCGCGGTCGATCCTAATGCCTTTGAAGATTCGGGCTATCAACTGGTCGGCTCCGAAGGCGTTATCGCTTTGGGCGGGCGCGCGGTCACTTTGACGCGCAAGCAGAGATCGAAAGAGCCCGGTTACGGGATCGATACTTTCCCGAAGACGGTTCAAGACGAGTTCGTGAAAGAGTATCGCGCAAAGTATCCGCTTGCGCAGCCTGCTACGAGCCAATCGTCTGACGAAATCTATTCTGCGCCGCCGGGCTACAGCGATTCGCTTGATCACTTTCGCAACTTCTTCAACGCGATTCGCTCCGGCAATAAACCTGTCGAGGACGCTACGTTCGGCGTTCGCGCCGCCGGCCCCGCGCTGCTCACAAATCAGAGCTACTACGAGAGCCGCATCATGAACTGGAATCCCGAAACCATGAAGATGATCGATGAAAGCGGCAAGTGATCTTCGATAGGATCAAATAGATATTTTTTGCGAGAGATATAAAGGAGCAAGTATGCCCCTCGGATACAAACTTGTTTTAGCCATCCTAGCTCTAAGCTTCTGCGCAGTCGCGACAACCATCCGCGCCTCCCAACAAACGGAGCCGCCGGCCATAATCGGGCGCTGGGATATTACCGTTCAAGCGCCCGCAGGAAATTACCCGTCGTGGCTCGAAGTGAAGCGATCCGGTTATCGCACGCTCGTAGGAACTTTCGTAGGCCAGTCGGGGAGCGCGCGGCCCATCGCTAAAGTGGAATTTGCAGACGGCCAACTGCGCTTCTCCATCCCCCCGCAATGGGAGCGGCGCGACAGCGATATTTCCTTCGAAGGCAAATTAGAAGGCGACCGGTTGACGGGCTGGACTACGGACAACGCCGGAAACCGTTTGAACTGGACCGCCGTCCGCGCGCCCCGCTTGCGCCGCGAGGCCGAACCGAAATGGGGCGCTCCCATAAAACTTTTTAACGGCACCGACCTGACGGGCTGGCAGGCCATAGCCGGCGACAACCAGTGGCGCGCAGTGGGAGGCGTGTTGACCAATGCCAAAGCCGGAGGGAATCTAGCTACGATTCAGAAGTTTTCCGATTTCAAACTCCACGCCGAATTTCGCTACCCCAAGGGCGGGAACAGTGGGGTCTATCTGCGCGGGCGTTACGAAGTGCAGATCGAAGACAGCGCGGGCCTTGAGCCTGCGAGCGTTCATCTGGGCGGGGTTTACGGATTTCTTGTTCCGAATGAAGACGCCGCGCGCAAAGCGGGCGAGTGGCAGACGTTCGATGTGACTCTGGTCGGGCGTTTAGTAACTGTAGTCCTCAACGGACGGACGATCATCTGTAATCAAGAGATACCCGGAATCACCGGCGGCGCGCTCGACAGCGACGAAGGCTCGCCCGGCCCTCTGTTTCTGCAAGGCGATCACGGGCCGGTAGAGTTTCGCAATATGATACTGACGCCGGCAAAATAATGACGCCTGTGTAGCAAGAGCAAGATCAGGAGGCAAGATGCAAAATCGCAAATTAGGCAGTCAAGGACTTGAGGTATCTGCCATTGGCCTTGGCTGTATGGGCATGTCTGAATTTTACGGCACGGCCGACGAGAGTGAATCCGTCGCAACTATCAATCGAGCTTTGGAACTGGGCATCAATTTTCTTGATACGTCTGATATGTACGGGCCTTATACGAACGAGCTGCTGATTGGGAAAACCATTAGCGGACGGCGCGATCAATTTATTATCGCCACCAAGTTCGGCATACGACGGGGTGAAGACCATACGCAACGCTGGATCGACGGGCGGCCAGAATATGTTCGCGAAGCCTGCGACGGCTCGCTCATGCGTTTGGGCATAGATTACATAGACCTTTACTATCAACATCGGGTCGACAAAAATATTCCGATTGAAGAGACTGTCGGAGCCATGGCCGATCTGGTGAAGGCCGGGAAAGTGCTTTACCTCGGCCTCAGCGAAGCAAGCCCGCAAACAATCCGTCGCGCTCACGCAGTCCATCCTATCAGCGCGCTGCAAACAGAATATTCTTTGTGGAGCCGCGACCCCGAAGACGAGATTCTTCCGACGGTGCGCGAGCTGGACATAGGATTCGTGTCTTACAGCCCGCTGGGGCGCGGATTTTTGACCGGCCAGTTTAAGAGTTTCGACGATCTGGCTGCGGATGATTATCGCCGGTTCTCTCCGCGATTCCAGGGCGACAACTTCAAAAAGAACCTCGATCTCGTAGACCGCATAGCCGAGCTTGCGAAAGAGAAGGGAATCACCGCCGGCCAGTTGGCCCTCGCCTGGGTGCTCGCGCAGGGTGACGATATAGTTCCGATACCCGGAACGAAGCGGCGCAAGTACCTCGAAGAGAATGCCGTGGCGGCAGACGTGACTTTATCGGAAGAAGACCTGAAGCGTATTAACGAAGTCGCTCCACAGGGCGTAGCCGCCGGGACGCGCTACCCCGAAGCGATGATGAAATTTGTCGATCTTTAAAGCTATTATGCTAAATGTGCGGAGCTGTCACCGGATCTCCTGCAAAAGGTGACTCGGGGTCAGCGCGCTGATCCTGGCGTACACTTGCCTGGGCAAACTATGTAATGAATCGGTATAGTTTTGATTACTAAACGGCGCCGAGAAAATGTTTGATTTTATCGGAGGATGTCTTCATGGCGAATAACAACGTGCCCACTCCAAATTTCAGGCGGTTGCGAGGCTACAGTTTCGACCCGAGCCTGTCCGTGCAACTCGACACGGCTTTGGTTAATGAAGCGGTCTTTAAGATTCGATGGGAAGAAGAATTGAAAATAGGCCCCGTAGGTGAATATCTTGAGGTCGTCGATTTCGATCCGGCGAGCAACTGTTTTTATGAGCCGGTTGATTTAAATAATCCGTTTATTTTAGCGCAGGACGGGCTGATGCCGTCGGAAAGTAATCCGCAGTTTCACCAGCAAATGGTCTATGCCGTGGCAATGACAACGATCCAAAATTTTGAAAAAGCGCTCGGACGCAAAGCCCTCTGGTCATGTTTTCGCGATGGCAAAGAAGGGAATTATCTTCAACACCTGAGAATCTACCCGCACGCTTTGCGGCAGGCTAACGCTTATTACAGCCCGTTGAAAAAAGCTTTATTGTTCGGTTATTTCCCGGCTTCCAGTGATGCCCCCGGCGATCATATCCCTAACGGCATAGTCTTTACTTGCCTCTCGCATGACATTGTGGCCCACGAAACGACTCACGCTTTGTTGGACGGCATGCATCGCCGCTTTATCGAGGACAGCCATCAAGACACGCTCGCTTTTCACGAAGCCTTTGCCGACATCGTGGCTCTTTTTCAACACTTCTCCTTTCCCGAAGTCCTGCGCCAACAGATTGCCAAGACGCGCGGTGATTTAGCTTCGCAAAGCCTGCTCGGCCAACTCGCTCAGCAATTCGGCAAAGCCATCGGACAGTACGGCGCGTTACGCGATGCGATAGGAGAGTTTGATAAGAAGGAGAATAAGTGGAAGCCACGCCAACCCGATCCGAATGATTACCAAACAGAGTTAGAGCCTCACGCGCGCGGCGCAATCCTGGTCGCGGCCGTGTTCGAAGCATTTCTTTCCATTTATAAACGACGGATTGCCGATCTGCTGCGAATCGCCTCGAATGGGACAGGCATTTTGACCCCCGGCGAACTGCACCCGGACCTGGTCAATCGTTTAGCTAACGAAGCCGCCAAAACCGCGCAGCAAATATTGAATATGTGCATACGCGCTTTAGATTACTGTCCGCCGGTTGACATCAACTTCGGCGATTATTTGCGCGCGATCATCACGGCCGATACGGATTTAGTCCCTTACGATGATCTGGGTTATCGCATCGCTTTTATCGAGGCCTTTCGACGACGCGGCATCTATCCGCGAGATATTCGCATATTGTCGGAAAAAAGTTTGTGCTGGAATAGTATTCGGGAGGAAGAGCAACAGGGAGTTTTTAGAATGATTTCTTCCAGGTTGCGATTTTTTGTTCATCACCTTACCTATCTGGATGAATTCCCTGAGTTGGCTGGTGTTGAAGGATTATCAGAAACAATGAAAGGTTCCTTGATAGCCAACAAGGAACAGAGCTGGAATAATCTCGACAATTCACAAAAGAATAAGATATGGGAAAAATTGTTTAAGCCTGAACAATTTCCCGAAAAGAAGTGGGGATCTTTATCGAAAACTGAAAAGGATAAAGCCAAGGTCGTTTTATGGCAAACCCTGTCAGACAGGGAAAGGATTTTCAGCCTGTCGCGCATTGCTCGAATAGCCTTGCATGAATGGCTGGCAAAGTACAAAGCCGACGCAAATTCCGAAGGCGTGAAAAAATTTGAGGCGCTTACCGGACTCTATTTCTTGCAATCACCTGAAAAGGATCAAAAGGTTGAAGGTCTGGAGAATGTAAATGGAAAATACACATTTGAGGTCCATGCTTTTCGCGGAGCACAGCGAGTCGGCCCCGACGGTAATACTCTCAACGAGGTCATCATCTCTCTGACTCAAGGGCGCAAAGTGGCCCTTGAAGAAGGGGATGATGCGGACAGTTTTGATTTCCGCGGCGGCTGTACGATGATACTTGATTTGCAAACTTTGAAATTAAAGTATGTCGTAAAAAAATTGATCGACAATACGGACGGACGCTTGACGCGCCAGCGCGCCTACCGCACGGGCGAAGCCACAGCGTCGCTCCGCGCCACTTATTTCGGCAACCCTGAGCAAACCGAAAACGGCGAGCCGTTTGCTTTCTTACACAGCGATTTATAATTTTGCGGAGGGAATCTATATGTCAGAAAATAAAGTTTCCGTGCGAATCCGAATGTATCGCCACGGGTTGGGCGACTGTTTTCTGCTGACCTTCATGCAGGACGGCAAAGACGAATTCAATATGTTGATCGATTGCGGTCTGTTGCATGGCACGGCTAACGGCAAGGAGATCATGCGAAATGTTGCCGAAAACATCGAACAAACTCTTACGGTCGAAAAAACGATCGGCGGCGATAAGAAAAAATGGCTCGATGTGGTCGTATTGACGCACGAACACGCTGACCACATTTCCGGTTTTTCGAAAGATCAAGCTCAAGAGATTTTTGACCGAATCCATTTCGGCGAAGTGTGGGTCGGTTGGATGGATGACGAACGCCACCCGAAATACAAAGCGGTGCGCGAGCACTTTCATAAACAGGTGGCCGGATTGAAGGCCGCTTTGAACAAAATGAACTCAGAGGAACTGAAAGGTTTGAGCAAAACCATTAACGCCCTGGTCCTCGATTTTTTTGAGGAAGACGTGTTAGGCGCGGATGCGAGCACGGGCGGGCGGGCGGCGGCCTGGGATTATGCGCTGAAGAAATCGGTTAATAACCCTAAATATTGCACCCCGGGCCAATCATTTTTGCTCGGCGAATTTGACGACGTGCGAATTTATATTCTAGGTCCCTCTGAGGAGTTTAAAACTTTTTCAAAAGTTGATCCGCCAAAAGACGAGACCTATAGAGATGAAGGAAGCGGGTTTGCCCTGGCAGAAAGTTTTTTTGCCGCCGTCGCCGGTGATAGCGACCTTTTCGATGCCGAGCTATATCAGCCTTTCGAAAGCTATCTGCGAATTGATGCCGAAAAAGAAGCGCCTCAAACCGATTTTTTTAAAACACACTATGGCTTTGCGCCGGATGACAAAAATAATTGGCGGCGGATAAATGACGACTGGCTGACGATGGCCGGCGGCCTGGCTTTGCACCTGGACAGTTACACTAATAATACCTGTCTGGCATTTGCTGTTGAGTTCGTTCGCAGTAAAAAGGTCTTGCTGTTTCCGGGTGATGCCCAGTTTGCCAACTGGATTTCCTGGCAAAAGTTGTCCTGGGAAATCCCTGACGCCAATGGCGCAAAGCAGCAGGTGAAAACAGAAGATTTGCTGAAACAAACGGTCTTTTATAAAGTTGGGCATCATGGGAGCCATAACGCGACTTTGAAAAAGCACGGTTTGGAAATGATGAGTAATCCTGACCTCATGGCGATGATTCCGGTTGACCGTGAGAAAGCCAAAACCAGACCTCCCAATGGTTGGAAAATGCCGGAAAAGGAACTTTTTGCCCGGTTAATAGAAAAGACTCGCGGACGGGTCATCCTGGCCGACGAGGGCAACGACGCGGAACTGAAAGCCAGATGCCAGGACAATAAATTCCTGAGTAATGTTAAATATCTCGGCTCTTTTGTTAGAGATATAAGAGCCTCATCGGAAGCGGAGCCACTTTTTATTGAATTTACTCTCGAAGGATAACGAGATATTTATTCGTGCGGGTCATAGACATGGTTTCAAGGCTATAATCCGCACGGGTTAAAGCCCCCGAACTTTACGGCTCTAATAATTCGTCGAGACTCTCTAGCAACTCCTTGCCGCACAACTCGGGTTCCCCCTTCTTCAAGTTGCGAGCGCAGCAGCCTCAACCGGAACATGCATTACAGAAGTGAATTTTTTCGTCATTGATAAATAGAGGGCCAAAACCCCTTTGAGAGACTATCAATTTATCTTGTCCCTAAAGGAGGAACAACTGATGTCGCAACAGATAATATGTTTAGACGATCCCCCAACCATATTAAAACAGGATATGTGTCTGAACGAGTTGTCGAAGGACCTGCGCGGAGAACTCACGCTCAACGTCAGTGACTTGCATAAGTGCTCCGTACCGGAATGCCGGACGCTAAAGACCGGCCACACTTTGAAGGTCGAAGCAGTTAGCCACGATCCGTGTGATTCTAAGCTCGGTCGCCTGCTTGACGGCACAATAGTAGTAGGCCGGCTTATAACAGCTTTCAATGAAGACGGAAATCGTAGAGGATTTCATGCAGGCGATTTTGAATGGGACGCCTCTGGCAGCGGCACTACCATAAGGGGCCGAATCTCAGGCGTGACGAACGTCGGCACGCATAGGGAACCGGCCTTTCGGGAGTGCCAACGATGCGATGATGGCGGAGTTATGGAAGGCAGGCTCTGCGGACAAGTAGTTTCAACTCACACTCCAGAGCTGAAGGGGTGCCATATCGTAGCCGCATATCGCATAAAGTTTGACCCTTCGGACAAAGGCGGAGAGGGACAGGTTTTTGGGACGTTGGAAGGCGTCGTCATCTGTTACTGCCAGCCGTAAACGACAATTGTATGTAGCTTCATCAGGGCGCTCTCAAAAGGAGCGCCCGTATTCTTACCCTAAACTACTGCACCCTTCAAGCTTTTCACTTTCGAGATTATAATATACCGCCTTATTCACAATAGGAGAGATTATGAATTACCTGGTTTACAAAACGAGGGCGGCGCGACTGGCCGCGATTATTTTGATAGCCATCGTCACGATGTTGATCGTACAGGATGCCGCCGGGCAGACGGCGAAAAAAAAGGAATCCTTCACAGCGTTCTGGACGCGCTTCAAGGCTGCGCTGGCAAAAGATGATCGGCAGGCCGTCGCCGCGATGACTAAATTTCTCGGAGACAATTCAACGTACTTGACCGATAAAGAGTTCCTCGACAATTGGTACGTCGAACTCAAACGCGAGCGCCGATGCTTTGCGCGGGAAAAGCCGGTTAAGGATCAGGAATCTTACATGATCTTCTGCGGCGAGCGCATATTTTTGTTCAATCTGATTGACGGCGAATGGAAGTTCACCGAGATCGGCGCGAACGATTAAAGAGAAGACCTGCCCGTTTTACTTCTGACGATTTTGCGGCTCGACGATTCTGAGAACGGTCGTGTAGCTGTCCTTATAAACCGTCTCAAAATCCCCGCTCCTATTGGCGACCTCCAGAAAATCTGTGTGATAGTTGTCCGTAAAAACGTACTCCGCCCCGAATCTGTCGCGTATGATCGGAGCCGGGTCGTACTCATCGCCGAGCGTGATGCGCTCGTAGAACTTCCATAACTGCCGGTCACGGTCGTAAAGATAGGTCGGGTCCAACCCTACTATGTATGTGTTGTTCGGGTTGTAATAATAGAGCATAGGGAAATCGTCCCAATCCGTGTTGAACACCATCGAGCCTGCCGTAGTGTTTGCCGCAAGCCATTCGCTCGCGCCTTTGTAAGCAAGCGGGTCGGCCTCGCCTTTAACATTTCTGCCCGCCTGCCACAAAGTCATAGCCATCGCCACAATCGTCACTATTATGACTAAGGCCGACGCGACGGCTGCTACCGTCGCGTCAAGCGGTCGAGCAAAGACCGCGCGGTTAAATCGTTTGAGCATTCCCGAGAGCGTGAATGCCCCGAACAACACGGCGAACGGCGGCCAGTATTCGATGAAGCGGCGCGATTTGAATGCCATCAACAACAGCACCAGCGAGATGATAAGAAAAAAGAGCGCTTTCGGGTCGCGCGCGCGCTTTCGGAAATCAAACGCGACGAGCGCCGCGAAGTAGATCGCGAAAGCCAGCGCGCTCCCCTCAAGTATGGCCCACGTCTCGTACGGGTACCATTCCACTCCGACGTCTACGGAGTATTGAGCCGTAAGCTTCATTCCCAGGTGTTGCCAGAACAGTATCAGGTTTTTTGGGAAGTAAGGATTGATGACCAGGCCGACTGCCACGCCGGACGCGGACGCCACGACGGCGCCCGGATCTATGCGCCGCTCGGAAAGATAGACCGTGACCATGTGCGCGACGGCAAAGACGACGATTAACGGAAAGAGGCTGTACGTCCACACGAAAGCGAACGCCAGCACGGACAACCACGCGAGCCTTCGCTTTAAGATCAAGTATGAGCCTATGCCTAAGAGCACGAGCGACAGCGCGGGCGCTCGCGTCATTGACATGCGGTACAGAAAAGGCTCCGAGCTTAGGACGAGCGGGGCAAGCCAGAGCCATCTGTAAGGCACGCGATAAACAACAAGCAGGGCAAAGAGCGTCGTTATGCCTGCTGCGGAAAAAAGCGTGGCCGCGAGCTTCGCGCCGATCCGCGAGTCGCCGTAAGTGAACGGGACGAGCAGAACATGAAACAGGTAATGATGGTCTACGTAATCGCGCTCGTTAAGGGTAGTGAGCGGGAGTTGCTCGAACTTCGGGAGCCGGGGCGCGCTCTCTTTGAGCATCTGTGCCCATCGTATGTGGTAATACCCGTCGTTATCGAGTATGGCCGGGCCGAAAACTCTATCCACCCCATCACGGCGAGTATCAGCGAAAACCCGACTGCGATCTGCGCGAACTTTGAATCTGCCAGTTGGCGGAGAAAGACGCGCAGACGCGGAGACGCAGAGCCGTGGGGCGTATCGTCCGCAGGAGCAGATAATTGATCAGTGGGGATTCCGCCTGGTTTGTGCAATTGCGTTATTGATTGCTACAGCAGCGTCGCCGCGTCCGCCGCGCGCGAAGCGCATCATCGGCTAAGGCGTCGCCGCGTCGCTATTTCACGCGAGAGGCGACCTCTGTGACGCGCTTGTCTAAATCGTTGAGTTGCTCGACGGTCTTCTTTGCGATGTCGGTGTTCAACTCGCGCATCTCCGCCACGAGCCGCGCGATGCGCTGGCGTATCGCGTCGGCATCGCGCTGGGCTTCGCCTTTATTGAAGAGGCGGTAAAATTTTGAGCCGACGCGCCGCTCAAAATCGTCTATGTCTGCTTTGATGTTGGACACGACCGCAGTCAAAGCGATTTGCTGGAGCCGCGTGATGCGCTCCTCGCGCTCGTTGAGATCGGCCGTGCGGCGGCCCAGCTCTTCGGTCTGGGCGTTGGTCTGGCGCACGTAGTTATCGAATTCTTTCGCGAGCGCAATCAGCCGCTCATTGAGGCTCGACGCCTGTTGATCAACCTGGCCCGCCTGCGTGGCCGCGCTCGCCGCGCGGTCTTTGATCTCTTGAAGCTGTTTATTAATCTCTGTAGCCAGCTCTTCGGCGCGCTTTCGGGCCGCGCCCGCCTCGGTTATGGCCTGATCAAGACGCGGGTCGGGCAAAGCCGTTACCTGCGCGGGCAAGGTCGAACCGGGCGGTTGCTGGATTTGCGCGAGCGAGTTGTTCAATTCATCGATCCTTGTTCGCTGGCTTGCGATGATGGCCAGTTGCTCTCGGAATCTTTTCGAATTTTGATACTCGCCTTCATCGAGCCTCTGACCAAGCTCGGTCACGAGCGCAGCCATCAAACCTTCGCGGGTTGCGGGACTGGCGGTCATAAGCGGCCCCTGACCATTTGCCGCTGCGGTCGCGTCAGATACGACGCTCTGCCCAAAGAGCGGTTGACCGTAAAAAGTCTGACCATAAAAAGGCTGACCGGCGAGCTGCGAGCTGGAGGACGGGCCGGTGAAGCCCTGGTCCGCGTAGTATGCAACCGCCGGATTTTCTTCTTGCTCGGTCGATCCGCCCAACAACAGGTGCGAGCGCATGAGCGCAATCTGCGACGGCTGATTCTCGTTGCCCGTGCTGAGGCGGATGGCATAAACGGCCACCCAGAACAGAAATACGAAGATGCTTGTAAAGACCGCGATACGGAGAAATGAGCGGTGGACGCCCGCAAGCAGGCGGAACGGCGTATCGAAGAAAGGCGGCGTCGTTATGTCGCGTCGTTCAGGAAAAGAGTAATACTGCTCTCTCAATCTCGAAGCGCGCCCGGCGGCGGCAGGCTCGGCTACTTCAAATGTATCCGGCGGGCTGCGCCTGCCGCGACCGCGCATATTGCCCGCCATACGCTCCCAAAACGAAAGCGCAGGGCCCGTCAGGTACATAATTAAAAAGACCAGTATGTAGAGGGCCATAAACGCGAGGCCCCACCCCTTCATTGCTTTGTTGATTGAGCCGAGGTAGGCGCGATAAAGCCGCTCGTCGCGCTCTTTCAATATAGGCGCGACCTGCCAGATGCCCAGGGAAGGCTGATTCTCCTCGCTTATTATCGCGTCCGCTTGCATCGATACCCGGTCTTCGGAAAAGATGCGATTGCGGTCGAGATAATATTCCAGCCAGTTCCTGAATCCGTTGGGGTCCTGCGTATTGAGGTATTCGTTTATGACGGGCATCGCCTCGCGCCACGCCGCATCATCTTTGAAAGAAGAGGTGATCTGGCGGCCCGGCCCGTTGCGAAAATAGTTCTCGTAATCGCGCTGGAACTTGGGGTCTTTCATCAGCCAGTTCGCGTCAACCCACTTGTGATAGGACTGGGCGTTCTCAAGCCCCCGGAGTTTGGCCAGCTTGGTGAGCGAGGCTTCATGCCTGAGCGGGTTGTAAGGCAGTTCGCGGTTTCGCGCGACCAGGTAAGTGCCTAAGACCGAGAGCGCAAATATGAGCAGCGTCGCGGGCACGCTCCTGCGCCAGGAGCGGAAATAACGGCCCCCGAATAAAACTGCGAGCGCAAGCATCGGCGTGGCAAAGAAGAAAAAGAAGATGAAGATGAATAAAAAGACCGGCTCTTCGTGCGGCAGGTTAGGGTGCCATTGCTTTGGCACGGGCGAAAGCTCGACAAACATTTTCGTCGCCAGCAGCACGAGCGCCAGTATGAGCTGTTGGCCGAGCACGAGCATCAGAAAGATAGACACTCTCGCGCCCCAGGGCTTCGACTCGAACCGGCGCACGAAATTTCTGTTGAGCCGCTCATCTATTTCGCGGCGCAGCGTGATTATGTCGTCGTCAGTCGTCTCAAGATGCGCGCCGTCGATTTCACGCCTGAGCCGCGCCATCTTCACGGTCGCGGCAAGCCTTGCAAAAGGCGAAAGCCCGCGCTCGCTCGCATCAAGCGCCGTCAGGTATTCCCTGATAATATCTGTGTCCCTGGTTATCGCTGTTTCCATATTCAATCGGGCTAGGGACCGGGGCCAGAGGCTAGTGATTGAATCTAGTCCCTGGTCCACTGTCTCTAGCCTCTGGCCTCTATGTTTGAAAATTCTGCACGACTTTAATTTCTTCGCCTGTCATCGCGTCTATATAAACTGTCCAGCTCAAGCTTGTGCCCGCTACTATCTCCCACGCCAGATGTACCTCGATGGTGTCAGATTTTTCTACCGGCGCGACCACTACTCGCTTCACCTTTATCTCTGCGGGAGAATTTATCTTCGCCTGTTGCGGGCGGCCCGCTATGTCCGAATAGGTAAAGGTGCGGCCGACGACTCGCCGCACAGCCTCTTCTCTGTCTATAGCCGGTCGCTGCGGAAGCTCGACTATGGGAATAAACCTGTCATCGAGCTGCATCAGCCGCCCGTCGCGGCTGATGATCACCGTCATCTCTCCGAAAATACCTGCAAGGGGATAAGCATAACTGGCTTGCCTGTAAGTCAGACGCTGCGCGTCGCCCGCGCCGGTTGCCGCGACGAGCGAGACGGTCAAAGGGTCCGCGCCTATGAGGTCGCGCCACTGGTCTATAAACCGCTTGACGGCCTCGCGCAAGGCCAGCTCTTCGCTCCCCGGCTCGGGCGGGGCCGCCAGTATCTTTATGCCCCCCGGCACGCCTACGAGCGAGCGCGGCGTGTAGGTCACGGGGTAGAGTTCGGGCTTCGTCTCGGCCACCTTGTAGAAATCGAGCATTCGCCGCCACTCGCGCTCCGCTTTTTCGCGCCGAGTAGGCGAGTCCTCTATGACAACCGGGTAGTTTTGCTTCGCGCTGTTAGGGACTTTTGGTGAAAGCTCGCACCCGACCGCGAATATGACCGCCAGGAAAAAAATCAAACGAAGTATGCTCATAATGGCACGAAAGATAGAAGATTAAATTATTCATGATTTCAAACCACAGGGCAAGCTATTGCTCGACGCGGGTGGCTGAAATCTACGGCCAGGTGGCCGCAACCCCTGTTTTATTTTGCGCGTATTCAATTGACTTGCGCACAAACCGCCCATAAAATCAGATCGCCAGTGGAAAAGGATGAAGGATGAGGGATAAGGGATGAAAAAGATTTATAATCTCGAATCTCAAATCCAGAGATCAACTGTGATACCTGAAAACCATTTCATCCTTCATCCCTCATCCTTCATCCTTAGTTTAATGTGGAGGCGCTTGATGAAGTCACTTCGTTTCTTTTTTCTATGCGCGGGATTATTGATAGCGGCAACGCTCGCTTTGCCTGCGGGCGCGAGCGGTGATAAACAGGCGGGCCTGACCTTCAGCAAAGATGTCGCGCCGATCTTTTATAAGAACTGCGCGAGCTGTCACCGCACGGGCGAGATAGCGCCCATGTCGCTCATCACTTATAAAGAGATACGCCCGTGGGCAAAGGCGATCCGCGAAAAGGTGGCCACTCGACAGATGCCTCCCTGGCACGCCGACCCGCAACACGGCGACTGGTCTAATGACCGCCGCATGTCGCAAAAAGATATCGACACCGTGATCGCCTGGATAGACGGCGGCGCTCGCGAAGGCAACCCCAAAGACCTGCCGCCCGCCCCGAAATTTGCCAGCGGTTGGCAGATCGGCGAGCCTGACGTAGTCTTCCACATGCCCGAAGAGTTCACCGTCCCGGCTGAGGGCGCAGTCTCTTATCAATACTTCACTATCGACCCGGGCTTTAAAGAAGACCGCTACATTCAAGCTATGGAAGCGCGCGCGGGCAATCTCTCGGTCGTCCATCACATAGTTATTTATGTCCGCGACCCAAGACAGGGCCGCTCGAAGAAGCTCGATCTGGGCGAAGGATTGCTGGGCGCTTTATCGCCGGGGCAGACGCCGTTTAGGGGCTCAACCCGGCACGGCAAAGCTTATAAAGGCCGGGTCGAAGCTCATCTTTCAAATGCACTACACGCCCAACGGCACAGAGCAGAAGGACCGCTCATACGTGGGGTTGAAATTCTCTAAAGCGCCGGTTGATAAAGTAGTGACGACTACGGCAGCTTTCGATGTGCGATTTGTGATTCCGCCGAATGCGTCGAACCACGAAGTAAGGGGCGAGTATGAATTCGAGCAGGATTCGCAGATCGTGAGTTTCAGCCCGCATATGCACCTGCGCGGCAAAGATATAGTCTACCGCGCGATTTATCCCGATGGCCGTTCCGAGATTCTGCTCGCCATCCCGCGCTACGATTTCAACTGGCAGGTTTACTATTACCCGAACAAACCTCTGCCTATGCCGAAGGGAACGCGAATCGAAGCCGTAGCCCATTTCGATAACTCGACCAAGAATGCTCTTAACCCGGACCCGAACCAGGCAGTTCGTTTCGGCGAGCAGACCTGGGACGAGATGATGAACGGCTTCTTCGACTACATAGTCGACCCTAAAGCTAAAGCCGATCCTGCGCAGGTGGGCGCGAAAGGTAAGTAAACTCAAAAAAGTGTAGACAAAAAATAAGGGCTGCCGTCGTGGCAGCCCTTATTTTTTGATTAAGAGATTATTCTCTTACTTCACATCAAATGATCCCACCAGGAGCGCGGTGCCCCAATGAATCTTGACCGCCCCCTTGCCTTTTGCATCGGCCAGAGAGATTGTCAGTTGCTCGGCTGTGTCGGTCGCTTTCCCGGGCTTGAGCGGAAGCTCTGCGACAAAGCCCGATGTCTTTACAGGAACTCCCCAGCCTGGAATTTCGGGATGAAATGCCAGTATCCAGCTATCCTCGCCCGTTCGTTTTGCCCACAGCGAGTATTTGCCTGCCTTCAGCTCTTTTCCTGCGACTACCAGGTCGCCAGCCGTTTCTATAACGGTCGGCTTGTTCATCCCCAGCCGCCAGACCATGCCTACCGGAGCCTTCGCAAGCCTGTCCGTATTTCCCCAATTCGGGCGGCCATAATCGATGGTGACTTTTTTGCCGTTGATGGTCGCCTCGGCTGTGCCTCGATTAGGGTCTTGAGCCAGCACGGAAACGGTCAGGCAAAGCACCATTATGATCGGAACTATGTTTCTAAACCTCATTGTAACGAACCCTCCAATTAAAATACGTATTGGACCTACACCGAAAGATATTATCCGTCGCCTTAGCCGAGAGCAAGCAGATGTAAGCACTGCCCCGGAGGGGCGCAGGATCAGATCAATGTCCTGCGCCCCTCCAGGGCGCGGGAGGTGGTTGGCAATGGGTTCCGGTGGCTTCACCACCGGCTAATATCTTTCGCTCTTCCAGAGCGATTTGATAGAATAAATAGATCCTGCCTTTGGAATGCGACGATTCGTCACCGCTTTTGAGTTAGGCTAAAGCAAGGATAGCTAACCCAAAAGCGGTGACGAATCGTCGCATTCCAAAGAAGTCGCTTCCATTACTTCGCGGGCTGTTTTGTCGCGGGAGAAAACCTGAGCGCGTAATCCGCTACGCGGCGGCACGGCTGCAATCCGACGATCACGCCTGATGTTTCGGCTTCGCGCCTGAGCGCTTCGCGCGCGCGCTCGTCCCAGGCAACGGGTCTTGGGCCGTCTTCGCTCGTCTCGGAATCCGGCACCTCGCGAGCTAGTATCAGATAACGACCCGGCGCGACGTTTGAAAACGCGAATGCGCCGTCGCTATCGGCCATCGCTTCACGGTAGCGCAGGGCGTCGCCTGCCGACTCGGGCTCCGCCGGAACCAGATGCGCGCGCACGCGGGCGGGCAGTTGTTGATCTTTATTAGCGGTCGTGATTTTACCGCTGAGGCCCGCCGCGCCTTCGGCAATCGTGACCGTAAGCCCGGTCAATCGCTGTCCCTGTTTTAGCTGTATGCCGTGCCGCGTTGCCGCCGAGAGCTGATTTTGTGCGGCGTTCGATAGAGTGATTGCGCGCAGGTAAAGCGCGTCGTTCGGCAAGCGCGTCTCCAGGTGATAGCGGTCCGCTTCCAGGTTGGAAATCGTGAATTCGCCTTTATTGTTGGGCACGCTGTCTATGCTGAAACGCGCAAATTCAAAAGGAGAAAAGACGCGCGGCTTTGCGCCTTTCGCGTCGGGTCGAGCGAGCACGATAATCTCTTCCATTGCCGTCTTGCGAGCAGGCTTGCACTCAGGCGGGCGCGTCTGGCCGAGCGCTTCGATGACCACGCGCCCGGCCATCGAGCTTAAAGGCGCGAGCGTCAGCTCTATGCCGGTCACGTCCCCGCCGCTAACTTTTATCCGTCGCGGAGCAGAGACCGCCGCCGTCGCTTTCTCACCGGAGCAGATCGCTGACAGATAGTATTCGCCGTCTGCTATGCCGTTGAAAGAGAAAGCGCGGTTGGGCATCGCCATCAGAACGAAGGTCATCGCTTCGATCGCGCCGCTCGATGCATGCGACAGGGTTACGATGGACGCTTCCCCCTTTGGAGTCTCGGCTGCGCCCGCGATTGTGCCGCTTACTGCGTAGCCCTGGCCGCCCCGGTAACGTATGTCGACGCCAATCGATTCCTGGCCGCCCGCTACCTTTACCTCTGTCGCGGTGTCGCGCGTTGACGAAGGATAGTAAGTCGTAATGTCACTCACCTGGATATTTTCTTGAAAGGAGATAAACGCCCCGCCGCCTGCGCTGACGACATACGAGCCCGGCTCAAGCCCATATATGCGATAGAGGCCGCGATCATCCGTTTTCCAATCCTGGAGAAACTGCATCGGGTCGAGGTTTCGCGGTCGCGCCGGTCGCCCCTCGACATCGCGCACGCGGATGGCCCTCACGCGCGTGGCTACCATCGGATCACCCGCATCGTTTGTGACCGTGCCGGTAATGACTCCGCCCTTTACAAGCCTGACCGAGACATATTCGCCCGGGCGGTAATACCTCTGCACGCCCCCATCCATAGATGATCCCGCGACCGTGACATAGCCCGGCGCTAAAGCCATCAAGCTGTAGACGCCGGGGCTGACGCCGTCTAATTCGAACTTGCCGTTGGCATCGGTCGAGGTCGGGCGAATCTTCAAAGCTTCGAGCGGGCTTTGCGCGCTGAAAGTGCCTGCCGGTATCACGTAGACTGTAGCTTCATCAACCGGCTGTCCTCCTTCATCCGTCACGCGGCCTTTGATCGAGCGCGCAGTTTCCGAAGCTGTGCGCGTCTCTTTGTCGGATCGCCTTTGAGTGGGCCGGGCGGCAGAAGATTTTTGCTCGCGCTGGGCAATCTGCCAGGCCGTTGCCATCGTCACGCTTCCGGCCAGTGAAAGAAGGGCTATTATGAAAAGGTACGCTGTCTTTTTCATGAGATCAGTCGTTTATTTGTCTTTCTCTTTTCGACTCGGATCAAACACAAGCGTCACCTGCGTCTCTGCGTCAGGGGCCAGTGTCACAATCTGCATGACTGTTTGAGGCGGCGCATTCCTATTGCTTTTCACGTAAACCTCCAATGTGATTTCGTACTCGCCTGGGATCATCTCTTCAAACTCGAATCGTCCGCTCCGGTCCACAGGTATGGTCATCGTGCCCGCCCTTTCTTGTTCGTGTTGGCCCCTGCGGAAAGCGGAGACGGTCATATATGCGTCCTTTGAAAGCGCGCCGCCCTCGATCTTCACCTGCCCGCGTAGCGAGGCGCTTGCGTAATAAAGCACAATGCGCAGGTCCGTCACCTGCTCGCCCGTCTCAAGCTCTATGTCTCCTTTCTGCTCCACGCCGCTGCGTTCTACACGAGCGATGGCAAATTTCGATTCGCTCGAATAATAGCTGATCATTACCTGTGCCTTGCCCGGGCTTAGCCCTCGAAACTGAAAGCTTCCGTCAGGGTTGATCTTTGACCTGGAAAAACCGGGCTGCCCGTTTTCCGCAGAGTTGATTGCCATCAATTCGAGTTGCGAAATGCTCTCGTTACCCGTCCCTTCGACGACGGCGATTCCTGACATGCTCAACCCTCGGTGCAACTTGATGACCAGGCCCGTCACGTCCGCGTTCTTTATTTCAAAGACGACCCTCTCGCTATAAAACTCGCTTTGACCTTCGGACCCAAACGAAGCGTAAGCCATGTGCTGGCCCGGTATAACGCCGTCTATGCGGAACTCGCCTTTCTCGTTCGATAGCCCGGTGGCCGAGGTGTATGACACCGAATCCCTGTTTCCGGGCATCGGGCCGGACGCGACAATGGTGTTTGGAACGGGCTTGTTAGTTTCGGCATCGATCACTCGCCCGAGCGCGCGAAAGGTCTGAGAAGGCAATCCGAGCTTTATATCAATGCCCGCGACTTCGCCGCCCGGCGGGACTTCTACGAGCGTGGCTTTCGCCATATCCGCGACGCCGGGATAATAAGTCGCGGCGTTATATCGCTGCCTGTCGTCAACCCTCCTGCCGGACCCTCCCACTCTCAACATGTAACGCCCGGGCATCAAGCCGTAGATGCGATAAACGCCTCGGTCATCGGTCTTGAAATCGGACCCGCCGAAAATGGTTAACGAAATTGCATCTTCATTCCCGTCCTCATCCTCATCGTTCAATTCCGGTTTTTTAGCATCCTCCATTAGAGTGAATACAACTGTCTCGCCTATCAGGGGACGCCCATCGGCTTTCAATACGCGCCCGGTGATTACGCCGCCGCGCGCGAGCGCGAAGTCTATGTTTTCCATTGTCTCTCCGTCCGCGAGACTCAGCGCGTGCTCCTGGTCCAGGTCGGCCAGGGTCGTTGCCGTATGAGACGGCGCGAATGGTTTGACGCGGTAACGGCCCGCTTGCAACCCTGTCAGGCGATAGCGGCCCTCGTAATCGGTCGAAGCCTTAAATTGCTGCGCGCGCTTAAGCAGCATCTCGATTGTCGGCTCGCGGCGAAGGTCTATGCGCGTGACTGTCACCACAAAGCCCACTGCCGGTTTGCCGTCGACCGTCACGCGGCCCGCTATCGTCGCCGTCCCCTCTTTCGTTTCTTGCCCCAGGCCGTTTGCCGCCAGGGCTACAAGCATCAAAACGATGAGACTGATCCGTGCAACTACGCGCATGAAAATTCTCCTCGCTATAGTTTTTTCGTCGCGGGCCTGGCAGTTGCCAGTCGCAGCGAGTGGTCTGTGATGCGGCGGCACGGCTGCAACTCGACTGTTTGATTAGCCGCCTCGGCCTCGCGGCGTATCGCCGCTCTCGCCGCCTGGTCCCACGCTACCGGTCGCTGTCCATCTTCGCTTGCGCTTGTCTCGCTCACCTCTTTAGCAAGGATGTAGTAACGGCCCGGCGCGAGGTTCGCGAGCGTAAACGTCGCATCGCTCGCTACGAGAGTCTCGCGGTATCTGAGCGCGACTTCGGCCATCTCCGCCTCGGCCGGCACGAGATAAACGCGAACCTGGGAGGGAATCGGCTGGCCTTCTTTTGCGGGCAGAACCTTGCCGGTGATAAAAGCGGCCCCTTCGGCTACGGTGATCGTAAGCCCGGTCAATCGCTCTCCCTGTTTCAACTGCAAGCCGCTTCGCGCCGCATCACGCGTTGTGGCTTTCGATTTGTCTGTAGCGGGTGCGATCAAATTCATTGAGCGAATGTACCAGCTTTCGCCGGGCAGTCGCGGCTGTATGCGGAAGAGGCCCGCTCTCAGGTTGAACACCGTGAACTCTCCCTTATCATTCGGCGAGTTGTAAGCGCGCGACATTGAGCGCTCATCGGTTTTGCCGCCCTTATCGTCGCGCCGAGCCGCTATGACGATCTCTTCAATAGACGTCTGATGCTTATCATTGCATTCCGGTTTGCGCTCGCTCTCTTTCAGGGTCTCTATAATCACGTTGCCCGCGATTGAGCCGACCGGCGCGAGCACAAGCTCGATGCCTGTGATATCCCCGCCCTTGACCGTGATGCGGCGCGGAAGCGAAGCCGCGCTGTCGGCGTCAATCCCGCGACGGGCCGTCAAATCATACTCGCCGTCCGGCACGCCGTAAAAAGCGAACGAGCGACTCTTGTCGTTAAACTGCACGAACTCCTGAGCTTCAATCGCGCCGCTCGATGCGTGGGTGAGCGAGACGCTGATGCCGCCTACCTGAGCGCCGCCTTCGGTCGCGCCGGTCAATGTCCCGCTTACTGCGTGGCCGCGCTCGCCGCGATAGCGTATATCGATGCTGGTTGCTTCGCCGCCCGCCTGCACCGTGACCTCGGCCGCAGTGTCCCTGGTCGAAGAGGGGTAATAAGTCGGGGCATTGCCTTCATAAAGGCTGGGCGGGCCGCCGAAGCTGAACATGGATTGGCCCGTGACGGCGACGACGTACGCGCCCGACCGCAGGCCGTAGATACGATAGACGCCCCGGTCATCAGTGGCTCGTTCGTTAGGGAAGATGAGAGTGCGAACGGGGCGGCCATCGCTCTCGCGCACTCGTATGGCGCGAACGCGGACGGCCACGACCGGCTCGCCTGAAGTGTTTGTAACGGTGCCTGTGATGACGCCGCCTTTCGTCATCGTCAGCATGACGGAATCTCCCACCCTGTAATATTGCGGCTCGGTCTCCTCGTAAGCAGAAACGAAACCCGGCACCAACGCGCTGACGACATAAGCGCCGTTTGCCAGATCCTCCGCGCGAAAGTTGCCCTGTTCGTCTGTGCCCGTCGAGTTGCCTGCCCCCCCTCTGATCCCGACTTTATTATAGTAGACCGCCGCGTTGGCAATTGGCTGGCCGCCGTCGTTCACCACGCGGCCCGTGATCGCGCGCGCGCGCCGGTCCTGTTGCTGCGCGGTCGAGACGTTTGCAAAGACGAGCGCGACAGTGATGGTAAGAAAGACAAAATTTTTCATTCCGGCACCTCAATAATTCAAAAGACGATCTCGCGATTCCATATTTACTTTTTTTCGCTCAAGTTGACCAGAAGCGTGACCGGCGTTTCCGCCCCGTTCATGATCGTAATCGTTTGTTTGGCCGCCGCGAATCGTGACCTGAGATCGCGGCCCGCGTCGTCATCGGTGAAGTCTGTCTCCGGCATAATCTCGTATACGCCGTCCGGCAAGCCGTTGATCATGAACCGGCCACGCGCATCTATCTCTATGCCCCCGGCTAACCTTGGCACGCTCGTATGGCGGAAAGAGACGTATATCTTTCTCGTATCAAACGTGCGCCCTTCGGTCTGCACCTGTCCCCGCACGATGCCGTTGCCGTAAGCGACGACGACGCGAAGGTCAGAGATAATTTCTCCCTCGGCGATCTCGATTCCCCGATTCTGGCTCACGCCGTTGCGCTCGATCTGCATAACCCAGGGCCGCTGCTTGGTCCCATCAGAGGTTTCGAGAAAGATGATAGCTTTGCCCGGGATGATCCCCCCGGCACTGAAGCTGCCGTCTTCCCGAATCTTTGCCCTCACACCGTGGTAAGGTTTGTCCCCCGGAGCTATACAGCGCACAATCAGCCTGAGGTCTGAGAGTTTCGGCGCAGGGGCAATGCTCGTTGCTCCTTCAAATACGATAATGCCGCTCATGGTCTGCGCGCGGCGGAGCTTAATCTCAAGCCCTGTGACGCGCTCGCTCGTTAAATCGAAAGAGAAAGGGTCGCCCACCGTGTTGCTCTCGCTGTCGGCGGACGGGTGAATCGTGACGCGGCCGGGCACGCTAAGCTCAATCTGGAATTCGCCGTTGGCGTTCGTGCGGTAGCCGCCCGATGGGCTGGGCCTGGTATCCTCTCCCAGCGTGATGCCGTACCAGAGATTGGCGACGGGCCTGCCGGTTTCGGCATCCACCATTCGCCCCCTGGCGGTGTATGTTTTCTTGAGCAACCCAACTTTTATGTCTATGCCGGTAGCTTCGCCGCCCGCCGTCACCTCCACGAGGGTCGCCTTAACTTGATCGGATACACCGGGGTAATAGGTCTGCAAATAGTTCGACCTTCTACCGCCCGGCGTAGCTCTGTTGACACCTGAGGAACCGACTCTTATCAGATAGCTGCCCGGGAGCACCCCGTAAATGCGATAGACGCCACGGTCGTCCGTCAACATGACTTGCGGGTCGAGAGCGTGGAACAAGTGAGTTATTCTGCCGCCCTCCATCTTAAACAACGCCACGCCCTGAGAGATGACCGGGCGCCCTTCGGTGTCGGTAACGCGCCCGGTGATTACGCCGCCGCGCGAGAGCGCGAAATTGATCTCTTCAACGGCTTCGCCCGCATCGACATTGATACCTCTGCCCGAAAAACCGTTGCGATCTATCTCGGGGTTTACAAGAAGAGGCGAGTAAGCGGAGACGGAGTAACGGCCCGCCGCAATTTCCGTGAAGCGGTAATTGCCGCCGGCGTCCGTGAAGGTCTTGGCGAGCAGGCGGCGGTCATAGTCCATATTGTCCGCCTTAGACAACGAGACCAGAACGCCCGGCTGGGCTTTGCCGTCTACTGTGACGCGCCCTTTAATTGATCCCGATGGTTGTTCCGATTGTTGTACGGCGGTCGCGGTCGCCGCAATTAGAACCACGACGATAAATGCGAATAAAAGTTTTTTCATCCCGATCACCTCTTAGTTGTCTTTATCGCGCGCGGCCAGGTTGAGCGTGAGCGTTATATCTACCGCGCCCGTCTGCGGCACCGTAACAATCTGCTTGACCGGCGCTATCGGCGGCGGAGTGCTCCTATAATCGGCGGACATCACTATAAGCTCTACCTCGTAATCTCCCGCGCTCAAGCCTTCAAGCGCAAAGCGACGACGCGCATCGACTAGGACAGGAATTCCTGCAAAGGCGTCGTCGCCCGGGCGACGGGCGTGGACTCTCAAGAGCAGGTCGTTGGGCAACTCGCCCCCTTCGATCTTCACCAGCCCGCGTATGACGCTCGTGCCGTAGGCGAGTACCAGCCTTACGCCGGTTATCTGCTCCCCGGCCTCGACCTCTATCCCGTCGCTCATCACCTGGCCATCGCGCTCGACGCGCAGAACAGAAAATCCTTTTCTATCATTAGGCATGCCGGTGAGCCGCAGCTTTACCTTGCCGGGCTCGAGGCCCGACAGGCGAAAGCTCCCGTCCGCGTTTATCTTGCTCATCATAATTCGAGGCGAAGATATGCCCTGATTCGCGAGCATGGGGTAAAGCTGTAATGCAGAGAGCCGAGCAAGCACGTCCGCGTCGTTTGTGCCTTCAACGACCGCGACCCCGCTTATGCTCGACCCGCGCCGGGCTTTTATCTCAAGCCCTTTGACATCTTCGTTGGTCACTTCAAACCGCGCAGGCTCGCTGTAGCTGTCGCTTTCGGTCTCCGTGATCACGAAGGCCGCGTAGCGACCGGGCGTAAGCCCCTGGATGCGGAACTCGCCGTTGGCGTTTGTGCGATTGCCGGACCAGCCGAATGGCCCTACGTCGTTTCCGCTCAACGAGCCGTGACCGAATTGAACGTTGGCGATGGGCTTGCCCGTGTCGGCGTCGACTATGCGCCCGCTTGCGGTGTAGGACTTCGAAGCGACGCCGAGCACTATATCTATACCGGTCGCTTCTCCTCCGGCTGCAACTTCGACTATCGCGGCGCGGGACTGCTCGGTGGCGTTGGGATGAAAAGTTCGGGCGTAGAAGCCGCCGCCAAAGCCTATTCTGACCGAGCCGCTGTCGGTTTCTTCTCCCGCGCTTACGATGTAGCGCCCCTGTGGCAGCCCGTAGATTCTGTATATGCCGCGATCATCTGTTCGAAAGCCGTAAAAGGGAGCGTTCCTCGAAGAACCGAGCTTCTGCCCGCGCTCGTCTACCGGAAGATAGTTGACCTCCTCATCGATTACCGGTCGGCCCTGGCTGTCCGTGATGCGGCCCGTTATGACACCCCCGCGCGTGAGCGCGAAGTTTAAGCCTTCGACATCCTCTCCCTCAGAGACTGTGACGAGCTTGCCCGGCTGCCAGTAACCGGAGTCCTGCGGCACAACCAGCGCAGGCGCTAGCGGGGCAACGCTGTAACGGCCGGTCACGACGCCGGTCAAGCGATAACGGCCATCTTCATCTGTTGTAGTCCTCGCCGAAGGCGCGCGCTTAAAAGTGGGATCTGCCGGCAACAGCGCAACGACGACGCCAACGGCCGGCTTGCTGCCCAGAGTCACGCGACCTGTGATGGTGGACGTGATATCTTTTTCGCCCTTAGTTGAGGACTGCCCCGAAGCGAAAACCGTGACCAGAAGCATCAATAGAGATGCGACCGAGGCCTGTGCGTATTTATGCATGACGATCCTCTCGGTTAAAGCGTCCAGGGAACGCTTGCTCTTTTGAGGCCGGTCAATGTGTGTAATTATCAGCTACTTCGCCGATATTGATTAAACGCGCTTTTGACCGGTCGGTTCGTAAACAAATATGAATCGCGCCTTATATCCGCAGATTCTACAACCGGCCTTTAGCTGTGGCAAGCTTTCATAGTGCTGAGTCGAATCGGGCGGGTTCCTGGTTTTACTCAGCACTCAGGACTCAGCGCTCAGGACTCTTTCAGCCGCCACCTTCCGAGCGGTCGGTTTTAAGTCAAAAACGGCTTGACAATCTTGCCTGAAAAAAATAATGATATGCCGTTCATAGGCTCTCAAGCGGATTAATTCTCTAGTGTAAATTTTTTAATCGATTTGCTGGATGTTTAGAGTATTCGCCCTAGAAGGATTCAGTTGTATCTGGCCTTATAAACACCGGCTGATTCTAGGCGATTGGCGTCAGCGTCTCCCTTATCGGTCAATCGCGACTACAGGATGCTGAGGAGGCTTAGGAGTCAGGTCCGATCAATGCGAGGCAAACCTACCCGCTCACAGGAGTCGAAAGGAGAAGAAGGTATGCGTTATAAAATTAGAGCCTTGCTGCTGGCAGTCACAGCACTGACGCTTATGGCAAGGATGACCCTCCCGGTTCTGGCGCAAAACCCTGTCGGTGCAATTCGCGGAATAGTCACCGACCAGCAGGGCGCTGTGATTCAGAACGCTAACATCACCGTCACCAATAAGGCGACCGGCGATGTGAGAAAAGCCAACAGCGGCGATGACGGCATCTATCTGGTGAGCGCGCTCTTGCCAGGCGAGTATGAAGTAAAGATCGAAGCTCAAGGCTTCAGCACTCAGCTTCTCAGTGTCCTTGTGCAGGTGGGCAACACCAGCACGGGCGACGCTAGCATGCGCGTCGGCGCGGCCAGCGAGGTCGTCGATGTCGTGAGCGAAGCGCCGGTCATCGATAAGACCAATTATAAGATTGACGGCGTCATCACGCGCCAGAAGATAGACGCCCTGCCGTTGAACGGGCGCAACTTCTTGCAACTCGCCCTGCTTGAGCCGGGCGTGGGCGTTTCGGTCGGCAACGTCGGCAACGCCAACAACCTCTTTAACGTTTCAATCGGCGGCGCGTCATCCGCGCTCACGCGCCTCACGGTTGACGGCGGGTCGATTCTCGACCCCGTCACAGGCGGCGCGGCACAGAACTTCTCGACCGACACGATTCAGGAATTCCAAATCTCGACCTTCCAGTTCGACCTGTTGACGGGCGTGACAAGCGTAGGCGCGGTCAACATCGTCTCCCGCACGGGGACGAATGACTTCCACGGCAATGCTTTCATTTTCTACCGCGACGACCAACTGGCGGCGGCTCCGGGATTCTTCCGCAGCGGGTTTGGCGACCCTGAGTTCCAGCGCTCTCAGTGGGGCGGCTCCATCGGCGGCCCGATCAAAAAAGACCGCGCCTGGTTTTTCGGCAACATAGAGTTTCTCGACCAGGACGCGGCCATATTGATAGTCCACACGGGCGCGCCCGCGTTCTCGACCCTCAACCAGACTTTCACCAGTCCTTATGAGGGCTACCTCGCCAACGTGCGCGGCGATTTCAAGATAACGGACAAGCACAATATGTTCTCGCGCTTCAGCCGCGACGATAATAATGCCTTTGCGCCGAACGGCAACAACCGGCTGCCTTCGAACTGGCGCGACAATCGAAACAAAGACAACAACTTTCAAGTCGGCGTGACGAGCATATTACGTCAGAACTTCGTCACCGATGTTCGCTTCAACTATCAACGCATAAACAACGTCAGCGACATCCCTGGCGAAGACGACTGCGCGACCGCAGACCCCGCCTGCATAGGGGTGCGCGGCGTTCAGGTGCAGGTCAACAACAGCAACATCCTCATCGGCAACGAGACGAACGCGCCGCAGGCGCGCATACTCGACCGTTACCAGACGAGGGGCGACGTGAACTGGCAGAAGGGCTCGCACCGCATACGCTTCGGCGGCGAGTGGGAGCACAACTACGGCAAGGGGAAATGGGACTTCTTCAACCCCGCGCTGATCGTGCTGCACGACCCGCGCGACGTCATCGCGACGAACGCCTTTACCTCGGCCACGATCAACGGGATACCCAACGCGGTTATACCCGCACCGATCAAAGCGCAGTTAATAGCCGCGCTAACGATCCCCCTACCCGCGGTATTTTTGCCGGGAGCGATAGGCCAGCCGACCTTGCAGGACATACTGCAACTCCCGCTGATCGCGGGCGTCGCGGGCGTGGGCGACCCGTCGCAGCCGCCCCCGTTCCAGACTGAAATCGCGCGGCAATCGAATCGTTACCGCATCTACGCGCAGGATCAGTGGCAGATCAACCCGAGCTTCAGCCTGTTGTTCGGGGCCTCCTACCAGTACGAAACCAACTTGCTCAATCACGACCTGGACAAGCCCGAGTTGCTGCGCGCAATCGTCGGCGACAGCCTCGGCCAGCCGGGCAAGGACAAAAACAACATAGCGCCCTCGGTCGGGTTCACCTGGGACGTGAGGGGCAACGGCAAGACAGTAGTACGCGGCGGGGCCGGGATGTATTACGACACGGTCCTGTTCGTGACTCGCTTGCTTGAGCGACCTCTGACGGGCCCGGCCGGAAACGGACGCCTGTCGATCCCGACGGCGTTCTTCCGCAACAACGTGCAGTTCCCGAACCTCACCCCGTTCCTGCAAGGGCCGCTCGCGCCGTTCAACGCGATCAACCCTGCGATCGGCGCCAGCCTCAATTTCTTAAATAATGCCGGACCAGCCACGACATTGCCGACCAAGTTCACGGGCCAGAACCTGCTTGACGCGTTGGGCGCTCAGGTCCCTGTCCTCCAGGGCATACTGGATGCAGGCGCCTCTCAGGGCTTCAGCAGCATACAGTTCGTCAAGTCGGCTCAGTTGCCGGCCACATTGTTAGACCCGAACCTGGAATCGCCCTACACCGAGCAGTTCACCATAGGCTTCCAGCACCAGCTGCCGAAGAACATGGCCCTGTCTGTAGACTTCGTGCTGCGCAACCGCGTGCACGTGACGAGCGGGTTTGACAACGTGCTCGACCTGAACCAGTTCAACAGGCGCGCGGATCAGGGCGGCCCGGTCCTTCCGCGCTGCTCGGCTGGGCAGGCTGTGGACCCGAACGCCATATGCTCGAACGGGCCGATACTCGTATTCCAGAGCATAGACCGCAACTCCTACAAGGCCATGCTTGTGAAGTTGGACAAGCGTTTCTCAAGCCGCTATCAGTTCACGGCCTCTTACGCGCTGTCGAGCTATAGGGGCTTCTTTATCAGCGAAGATCTGAACGACTGGTTCGGCAACTCAGGGCCGCTCGACGCAGACGTTCGTCACCGCTTTACATTCAGCGGCGTCGTTGACCTGCCTTGGAGCTTCCAGGCATCGCTGATAGCCGTCTACGCGAGCCGCCCGCCGTTTAACGCGCGCATCCCGACCACGGTCAACCTTAACGGCGACGGCACGTTCGGCGACACGCTGCCGGGTCTCGATATAAACGAACTCGGCCGCAGCGTGAGCAAGGAAGATCTCTTCCAGCTCGTCACCGAGTATAACGATCAGATAGCGCGACCGAGCGGCGGATTGATTCGGCCTCTCGTTCTGCCGACCAATTTCGACTTTGGCGACAACTTCCAATCCCACGACGTACGCCTCTCGAAGAGAGTAAAATTCGGAGAGAGCAAAGCCATCGAAGGGTTGGTCGAAGTCTTTAACGTATTCAACATCTCGAACCTTGGCGGCTACAGCACGAGGCTCGACCAGGGCAGGTTCGTGACCTCCGGCACGACGACCACTTTGACAGCGCCCACGAACTTCAATTTCGGGCAGCCGACGCTCAGGGTGGGGCAGGCTTTCGGGACCGGCGGGCCGCGAGCGATCCAGATCGGCGCACGGTTCATCTTCTAATCGTGATAAGTGATTAAAGATTAGGGGTCAGGGGCCATTTGAGATTTCAAATTTCAAATTTGATATTTCAGATGACCCCTGGCCCCTCTTTTTGAAAGGAGCAAGCATGTGGATAAGAAAGTGCTACCTGGATGCGGATTCTGATATTCAATCGCCGATACCGAACCGCATCTCGTCAAACGAAGAGTTCATCCCGCCGCCCCAATCGGCTAAAGAGCTTGAGGTCGAAAACCGCCTGCGCGAGATGGCCTCGCGCAACGCCAGGCGGCTGGGCGTCACGCGCCGGAGGTTTTTGCAGTCCTCTTGCGGGATGGCTGCGGCGATGATCTGCTTCAATGAAGTCTTTGGCCGTACCTACGATGTCGACCCCATAGAGGCGCTCGACCCGGCGGCCTTTGAAGAGAAGTGGCCGAAAAACGATTTCATCTTTGATAACCAGACTCACCACATCGATGTGGAATCGGGCTGGTTTGAAAAGACCGAGGCGGGAAAAGAGGCCGCTGCATTCTTGCGCCGGTTCCGCCCGCGCGAGCAGACCACCACAGCCGCGCTCGAAGCTCTCAACCAGGGTCATTATGTAAAGGAACTCTTTTTCGATTCCGACACGACTATGGCGATCATCTCGGGCGTCCCGACTTCCGAATGGCGCGAAAACATTCTGCCGCCCGACAAGATGGTGAAGACGCGAAACGAGGTGAACAAGTGGGCCGCCTCCGAGCGCATGCTCTCGCACGGGCTGCTGCGCCCGAACCTCGGATCAGCCGAGATGGAAGAGATGGAGCGACAGGCCAAGGTGCTGAAGATCAACTCGTGGAAGATGTATCCGGGCGCGGAGTTGAACAAGACCGCTTACTGGCTGGACGATGAAAAGATGACCTATCCATTCTGGGAGCGCACGCGCAAGCTCGGCATCAAAAACATCTGCATACACAAAGGGCTGCCGCTCGGCCTTTTCAACGAAGAGCATTGCCACCCGAAAGACGTAGAGAAAGCGGCCAAGGATTTTCCCGACCTGAACTTTATCATCTATCACTCGGCCTGGCACCCCACGGCGAAAGTGAAAGAAGGACTGAGAGAAAACCCGCAGTACATCCCATGGGTTTCAGAGCTGATAGACATAGTGAAGCGCAACCGATTGAAGAACGTCTATTTCGAGCTTGGCTCAACGTGGAACGGCACGTCTGCGGCTCGGCCCGAAGTGGCGATGCACCTGCTGGGTCAGATTATTAATCTGCCGGGCGGCGAAGACCAGATCATCTGGGGCACGGACTCTATCTGGGGCGGCAGCCCGCAAAATCAGATAGAGCGGTTCCGCCGCTTCGAGATTCGCGACGACATAGCCGAAAAATACGGCTACAAGAAACTGACTCCCGAAATCAAGGCCAAGGTCTTCGGGCTGAACGCCGCGCGGATCTATAAGCTGAACGTCAAGGCAAAGCGCAACGCGATCAAGACCGACCAGATCGCTCGTATGCGCGAAGAGTATCGTCAAAACCCGCAGCCTTCAAACACGCAATTCGGCTGGGTGTGGGTGTAACTGAAATGGCCCGTCGTCCGTTGTCGGTAGTCAGTTGTTACTTGTTTGCAACTGACCACTGACAACGGACCATTATGGAGATAGCCATGCAACGCATAAGAATAGCCCTCTCGATCATCATCCTTTGCCTGATCGCGTTCCCCTCGACCTTTGCGCAGCAAACACCGGCCGCTCAAGCTACCGCCCCGCAAACGGCAAAGCCCATCGAGCAGATGGTTTCGGCGCGCGACGGCGTGAAGCTGTCGACTGCCGTCTACTTGCCGGAAGGCAACGGCCCGTGGCCCGTAGTGTTGATACGCACGCCTTACGGAAAGCAGACGCAAGCTGGAGCGAACGCGCGCTGGACCGGGCGCGGCTTTGCGCTCGTCGTGCAGGATTGTCGCGGGACTGGCAAAAGCGAAGGCGAGTATCGCCCTTTTCTGACGGATCACACGGACGGCTATGACACGGTCGAATGGGTTGCGAAACAGGCGTGGTCGAACGGTCGCGTGGGAATGTTCGGCGCATCGGCTATGGGAATAACAGCAAACATGGCTTCGATGATGAACCCCCCGCACCTCATGGCAACCTTCGTTATGGTGGCCCGGTCGAGCATCTATCATCAATCGACTTTTCCCGGGGGCGTGTTTAGGAAAGAGCTGAACGAGCTATGGCTCAAGCGGCAAAAGGCCGACTGGATGTTGGAAGAGATGTTCAAGCATCACATCTATGACGGCTATTATGACCTGGCCGAAATGCCGAAACACTGGGAGAAGGTCCGCGTGCCGACTTACAACTACGGCGGCTGGTACGACATTTTCTCTCAGGGCAACATAGATAATTTTGCCGGGTTACAGGCGGTGGGCGGCGGACAGGCCGCGGGCAATCAGAAACTGATAATGGGGCCGTGGGGGCACGGCCAGATCGAAGAAGTGAAATACCCGGCTAACTCTACGGTCAACCCGTTGGACGAGGCGTTGCGCTGGTTCGATTACTGGCTGCTGGGGAAAGACAACGGCATTATGGACGAGCCGTCCGTAAGGTATTACGTTATGGGCGATGTCGCGGACGCGAAAGCTCCGGGCAATGAATGGCGCACGGCAGCGGCCTGGCCCGTTCCTGCAAAGACCGTTTCTTATTTTCTAACAGATGGCTTCGGCATCAGCGAAAGCCTGCCGTCAGAACGCGAGAGCGCATCTTCTTATGCGTATGATCCAAAAAATCCCGTGCCCACAATCGGCGGGGGCAACCTTAATATAAAGAAAGGGCCTATGGACCAGCGCGCCGTAGGCGAGCGAAAAGATATATTGAAATTCGCGAGCGCGGCGCTCGTCTCGCCCATAGAAGTGACGGGCCGCGTGACGGTAGAGTTATGGGTTGAAAGCGATGCGCCCGACACCGATTTTATGGCGAAGTTGATAGACGTATACCCGGACGGCACGGAGCGATTGGTGCTTGACGGCGCGTTTCGAGCGCGATTCCGCGAAGGATTTAACAAAGAAGTTTTTATGAAAAAGGGCGAGGTCTACAAGGTGGCGATAGACCTTTGGTTGACGAGCATCATTTTCAATAAAGGCCATCGCATAGCGATTCACGTGACAAGCTCGAACGACCCGCGCTATGACCCGAACCCGAATACCGGGAAACCGTTGCGCGCAGGCACGGAGACGCGCGTCGCTACAAACGTGATACATCACGACCGCGCGCACCCGTCGCGCGCATTGCTGCCCATAGTGCCCGCGTCTAACGGCAAAAGGCCATGATTATCTCATCGAGCGTTTAACTCTCTTCTCGTTTTTGAGAGTTGGCGCGACATCGCGCCAACTCTGTTTTTGATAACAGTGCCAGTCGCAGGTTTATAAATCGAAGTCGCTTTGATAGAATCTCGCCCGGTTGATTAAGTAAGTTTTATTTCATAGTGTAACCCCTTGAGGTCTTGATGGCAGTAGAAGACAAACAAGACGCTCCGACCCTAAGCGTAGGATCGGCTTCTACTTCTTCTGACGAGCGAAAGCCTGATAATCAATCTCTATATCTGGGAATGACGGTTGGCGGGCGCTACTCGATTGAGAGAGAGCTTGGCCGTGGCGGCGTGGGCGTGGTCTACCTTGCGCGGGATAAACAACTGCTTTCCAGGCCCGTGGTGATTAAGGTCCTGCTCGAAGGACGAAACCAGAACCAGTGGTTCAAGAAGAAATTTCGACAAGAGATCGAAGCTCTCACGCGCATAGACCATCCCGGCGTCATCGGCGTGTTGGACGCGGGCGAAATGCCCGACGGACAGCTCTTTTTTGTGATGCAGTATGTCGAAGGCATCACTTTGCGCTCGGTAATGAACGTTGAAGGCATGCAGTTGGAGCGGGCGGCAGGCATCCTAAGACAGGCTTGCCAGGCGCTCGGCGTCGCCCATAACAAAGGTATATATCATCGCGACTTGAAACCTGAAAACATAATGCTTCAATCGTTGGATGAAGGCGATGAGCTGGTCAAGCTCATAGATTTTGGCATCGCCCTGGTCAAAGACTCGCAGGTAGCGCCGAGTGATACGGAGACGCAGGTCGCAGGAACTTTTGCTTACATGGCGCCCGAGCAGTTAAGAGGAAGACCCACGGCCTCAAGCGACATCTACTCAATGGGCGTGATTGCTTATGAGATGGTGACCGGGCAATTGCCGTTTAATCCCAAAACGGTAGTTGAATTGTACGAGATGCAGAAAGCGGGCGCGCGAGTTAAGCCTAAACAGCATCGCTACAGCCTGCCGGAGGCGGCCCAGGAGGTTATATTAAAAGCCCTGTCATTCCATCAAGCCGACAGATACCCGCGAGCGCGTGATTTCGGCGAAGCGCTGGTGCAAGCTCTAACCCTTGATACACGCGCCCCGGTTTCGTCCCGGCAATCCCATCATCCAACAGCGCCGATATTAACCGACGATGTTGAGCCGAATCTTGGCCCGTTCGTCTTCAAGCTGTGTGACCGCAGCCGACAGATCAGCGAGTTCGCAAATTTTTTTGCGGATAATTTGAAGCGCCAACACGGGCGGCCACAGGTCTATTTTGTTCGCGGCGAAGAGAGGGAATGTCACGACAGTTTCGTCGAGCGGCTCGTCAACACGCAACTCAAGCGCTTCGCGGAAAAGCGGTGGGGAGAACAGAGAGGCGTCGTCGTTGCTAAGAGATTAGGATGGGCATACGAAGGTGAATCGGAAGAGCTTCAACAAGAATTAAAGCGCATGCTCTTTGCGGAATTTGATCCCGCGTATATGGAAGATGATTTGTCGGCTGTCTCGCTCTCAAATCTTAATGCTTTATCGCGAAGCCCGTTAATAGTGACCCAGCATAGAATCCACGCTGCGCGCTGGGACAGACTGACCGCAGACTTGATCGAGTGGTACTTAAAATTCTGGTCAGCCGTTGTAAGCAAAGCGTCCGCGCCGCAGTTTCTTATCTTCCTCAATATTATTTATCCGCAGGAAAGCGCGGCCTCCTGGTGGAAAGCGATGCTGAAGCCTAAGCGGTTCGATAAGACTCGCATCGAACGAGAGTTGCTCGATATTTGCGCTCATCGAAGCGCGGGGCTGCCCTGTCTTATGCTCAGAGAGCTTCTGCCGGTCAAACAGGAAGAAGTGAAAGACTGGTTCAGCCTCAATAATATCCATTCTGAAAAGGCCCGCTATGAATTGTTGGAAAAAATATTCGCGACCGAGGATGGGCGAATCGCCGAGCATAAAAGCATGGCCGATGTCGAGCACGAGCTTCAACGCTTGGTCGAATCCATTCAGCAGACATTCATAAGGGCGAGAGGGCTTGCATGACGGAAGAAAACGTCTTTCAGCTTTATCGTGGAGATGGCGTCACAATCGGCAAAAGGGAATTGCGGCTTCCGACGTTTGAAAAGATCGCCGGGCTTGATGACCCGGCCAATTATGTAGCCGAAAAAGGATTGCGCGATGCGGTTAACGTCTCGCTGACACTCGGCCAGCCTCTTCTTGTCACGGGCGAGCCTGGGACGGGCAAAACGCAACTGGCCGCAAGCATCGCCTACGAGCTTGAATTGCCCGCCCCGCTCGTCTTTCACACAAAGACCACTTCGACGGCGAAAGACCTTTTCTACCGCTACGACGCGCTCGCCCATTTCCACGACGCGCAATTTCGAAAAGAAGAGCCTGACATAGAAAACTATATTGCGTATGAAGCCCTGGGCCTGGCGATCTTGCTGTCGATGGACGCGGCTGTGGCGAACCCCCACCTGCCTGAGCCGCTGCGCGACAAAGGCCCGATCCGCTCGGTCGTGCTGATAGATGAAATCGATAAAGCGCCGCGCGATCTTCCAAACGATGTGCTGAACGAGATAGAGAATATGTCGTTTAATGTTAGAGAGACAGGCCGGAGCTTTTCGGCAGCCCAGAGCTACAGACCTATTCTAATTTTAACCAGCAATTCGGAAAAGAACTTGCCTGACGCTTTTTTGCGCCGCTGCGTTTTCTATCACATCTCTTTCCCTGACCGTGAGCGTTTGAAGGAGATCGTGCAGGGGCGTTTAAGTATGAGCCCGGATTTCACTCCGCAGATGCTCGATAACGCGATCCGCCACTTTGAAGAGATTCGCGATCTGGCGCTTAAAAAGAGACCCGCGACGGCAGAGTTTCTGGCCTGGATGCGCATACTGGAAAAGATGCGAATTGATGTCAACAACCTGAAGTCGGGTGAGACGGAAGCGCTGGCATTCACTTATTCGATCCTGGCAAAAAGCAAAGAAGACAGAGAGCTACTCTACCGGAACTTTATCGAGAAGCGTAACGTGTAAATGAGCAACTCCCCGCCAAACGGCAGCCGGCTTGTATTCGGCGATTTCCTCGATCATTTGCGCCGTCAGGGGCTCACAATCGGCGTAGACCATTATCTGCGTTTGCAGGAGTTGCTAAACAAAGTGAGCGGCCATTGCGCGCCTTCTGATTTGAAAACGATTATATGCCCTATATTCGCCTCAAACGAGCGACAACAATCTCAGTTTTACGCCGCGTTTGATTCTTACTTCGATTTTTCCCCTCCCGTTGTGGAGATCAAAGCCGTCGAAGCAGACAATGAAATTCTCGCGGCAAGCTTCGCACAGTCGGAGCCTGTTGCTGCGCGAAGGTGGCCTTACGCTCTGGGCGCGGCGCTAGTGGTGATACTGGCAGTCGTGGTGGCTCTCTTGTTTGTGCCGAAACAGCAAGAAATAGCGAGCGCGCCCAATCAAAATGTTGAACAGCAAGCACCCGCGAACGATCCTCAGCAACCGGACGCCGGGCAGCCCCAAGCGCAGCCTAATGAAGTCGAGCAGCCGCAAACCGCAAATCAGCCTGATATTCAAATTGAGCAGACAGAGCCTGCGCCACAGCCAGAAGCTGAAACTGGGCTGAGTTTTTATCAACGTTATGGAACGGTGATTCGTCTGACGGTGCTTATCGTTCCCGTTGTCTTCTTTCTGTTTTACGAGTGGTATCGCTACAACCGGCGGAGGCTTGCGCTTCAAAGACAGCGCGGCAAGAAGCCACCTTACATCTGGCCGATAAGAGTCGAAGCGGCCACGCCAAGATTTTATGACTCGGAAGATTTTTATACTGCCGCGCGGTTGATGCGCCGCCGACAGGTTGGCGAGTTTCACCGCCTCGATGTCAATGCGACTATTGCCGCGACGGTCGAATCGCTGGGCTATCCGAAATTCCGCTACAGGCCGGATAGCAAGCCCCCGGAATACCTCGCGCTCATCGACCGCGCGTCGTTCCGCGATCATCAAGCTCAACTCTTTGGCAACCTGACCTCTGCGCTGGAGCAAGAAGGACTTTTTGTCGCGCGCTATTTTTACGACGGCGACCCGCGAGTTTGTTGTAACGAAGCGGGCGATTGTTTTCACCTCGTAGAATTGCGCGACAAATACCCTGGCGACAGGCTCCTCATCTTTGGCAACGGCGAAAAGATGATCGACCCGGTCACGGGAAAATTGGAGTCCTGGGCGGCGGCTTTATTGGAATGGCAAGATCACGCCGTGCTGACTCCTGAATCGGCGGCGGGATGGGGATTGAGAGAAATAACTCTGGCCGATCAATTCATCCTGTTGCCCGCAACCATCGAGGGGCTTCTGGCAGTAGTCGATCATTTCGAATCAACCGTATCACGTGAGCTGCGCAGTTGGCGACAGGATGCGATTGAAGCGCCGCCCCGCGAGCTTGAGCAAGCGGGCATAATCGAGGCGCTCAGAAATTATCTCGGCGAAGAGACATTTCAATGGCTGTGCGCCTGTGCCGTCTATCCGGAGTTGCATTGGGATTTGACGATGTATCTGGCCTCGCTCCCTTGCATGGACAAGGAGCTGGTTAAAGAGAAAAACTTGCTGCGTTTGATCCGCTTGCCCTGGTTTAGAAGCGGCGCGATGCCCGACGATCTGCGCTGGCTTTTGATCCGCGAGCTTGACCGCGACAAAGAGAAAGTCATCCGGTCGGCGATTATCGAGTTGCTTGAGAAGAACCCGCCGCCGAAAGAGACTTTTGCGGAGAATGTTTATCAACTGAATCTCGCGGTGCAGCGATGGCTCTTTCGCCGCAATCGCAAGCGGCGGCGCGAGATGCTTCAAGTGATGAAGTCGCTGCCGCAGAGCCAGGCAACGCGCGACTACACGCTGTTGCGTTTTTTGGAATCATCGGGCGCATCGCCTCTGCGTTTTCTGTTGCCTCAAAGGTTACGAAAAGTTTTTTATCGAAGCGGCGTGCCCGCATTCGGAATGAGAACCAGTGCGCGTTTGCTCGCGACATTAATTCTAGTCGCCCTCGCGTGGGTGATTATCAGGCCGCCCACTTCGCCGGAGCAGGTAACGCAGACGCCGCCCGATAAACCGCCTATCACAGATGTCTCATTTAATGTCCCAGAGGGAATGGTCTTCATTCCTGGCGGCAAGTTCATAATGGGATACAACGGCAGCGATGAGCCTAGTGAAAAGCCTGAGCATGAAAGGAGAGTAAGCCCTTTCTTTATTGATCAAAAAGAGGTTACAAACGAGGAGTATTATCAATTTGTTAAAGCGGCGGGTTACGCGCCGCCGCCTCACTGGAAGAGTGGACAATTCTTGCCGGGCAGCGGCAGGCTACCAGTTGTTTATGTCTCCTGGTTTGATGCGCAAGCGTATGCTCGGTGGGCAGGCAAGAGGCTGCTCACTGAGCAGGAATGGGAGTATGCTGCGCGAGGAACAGATAAGCGGCTTTATCCATGGGGCAATGACTTTGACGCCACCCTCACTAACGTCGCGGACTCGCAAAAGAACGCGCCCGTCGCCGTAGGCAGTTATACAGCCGGAAAGAGTCCGTTCGCGGTGTTGGACATGGCGGGCAACGTAGCCGAATGGACTGACTCGGATGCTTTTAGATATCCCAGCAGTCAAGCGACGCCGAAGCCTGGCAAGATAGTACGCGGTGGGAGTTTTCGCGCGAGCAAGGTTTATACTATGACCACGACGAGGACAGTCGTACTGGGAGACGGCGAATACCCGGACATCGGATTCCGTTGTGCCAAAGATATGCCGAAGATAGGTTCGCCCGAAAGCGCACCCACAGTCACGGCCACAGCGCAGAATAATAACTCGCCCCTCAGCGGGATGACGACAAGCAAAAACGTAAATTCAGGATCACAAAATATAAATAAGACTTTGGGTATGATAAGTGGTCAAGTCTATGATGAATCAGGCAACCCACTGTCTGACGTCACTGTGACAGCGGTTAACGCCCAAAATGGAAATCAGCGCGAAGTATTGACAAATGCAAATGGTGCATTTCGCGTATCAGGTATTATGCCTGGGGTATATACGGTTATAGCTTCTAAGACGGGCTTCAATAATGGAAGTAAAGCGGGAATAGGCATTACTCCCAGTACAACGGCTACTCTAACATTGAAACTCCAGTCCAGGGTTTTCTCTCGTAGTGGTGGAACAACAACCACAGGCGCAGTTGAGGGCTTCATTGACAATACATCAGGTAAAGCTGTGCCCGGTGCCACGGTTACTTTGATAAACAAAGAGACCGGACTTGCCCGCTCGGCTAATACTGATGCAAGGGGATACTTTTCGATTGAATTCCTGCCACCTAACCTCTACACAGTTATCGCATCAAAGAAGGGCTACATAGATCAAAAAGTCATTAGTTTTGCAGTCCGTCTTTCTCAGACAACTCAGATAAATATGACTATCCGGCCTATGTTGCTTACGGAGCCAAGTCAAATCCCGATAAAACCGAGGAAGCGCAGAAGCAACTGAGATTTCTACGCTGAAGTCTGCTTACATCTCACTCGCGCGTGATGCCGAGCCGGTCGGGATTGTCTATGCCGATCAAATACAAATCGGCTCGGGGTCTGCCGCCGATTTTATGAGTCATATTTTATAAGCAATGACCATACCTTATGGGGGGATTAAATCAGATTTGCTTTCACTGTTCGCGGTGTTAGAATCTCGCCCAGTCGGTCAATTAGATTTCATCTCAACGCATAATGCCCTTGAGGTCTTGATGGCAGTAGAAGATAAAAATGATGTTCCGACTACGCGCGTAGATTCAGACCCAACTCTTGCTAATAAGCAAAAGCTTCTCAATCAGTCCCCGCCCGTGGGTATAACCGTAGGCGGGCGCTACTTGATTGAAAAAGAGTTGGGGCGCGGCGGCTTCGGCGTCGTCTACCTTGCTCGCGACCGGCAACTGCTTTCCAAGCGTGTGGTCATAAAAGTCCTGCGCGACGATCTGGTGATGGACCGGTGGGTTGAAAAAAAGTTTCAACAGGAGATTGAAGCCCTCGCACTGATAGACCACCCCGGAGTCGTCGGCGTGCTCGACGCCGGAATAATGCCTGACGGCAAGCCTTATCTCGTAATGCAGTATGTCGAAGGCGTGACGCTGCGCTCGATAATGAAGATCGAAGGCATGGACCTGGCGCGCGTCGCGCGCATCGTCCGCCAGATCGGGCAGGCGCTCGCTGCCGCCCACGATAAGGGCGTCTACCACCGCGATCTCAAGCCCGAAAATATAATGATTCAAACTATGGGCGAGGGCGAAGAGTACGTCAAGCTGATCGATTTCGGCATCGCCACCGTGAAAGACTCTCAGATCGCCGCGAATGAAGAGATGACCAAGGTATTCGGGACCATCTCTTATATGGCCCCGGAACAGTTAAAGGGCAAGCCCACGGCGGCAAGCGACATCTTCACTTTCGGCGTCATCGCTTACGAGATGGCGACCGGACACGTGCCTTTCTACGCGAAGACGGCTGTGGAGCTATACGAGAAGCAACAACAATCGAGGATGGAAAAACCTACGACGTTGCGCTACAGCTTGCCCCAGACGGCCGAGCCGATCATGTTGAAAGCGCTCTCTTTCTACCCTGGGGACCGCTACGCGCAGGCGAGAGACTTTGGCGAGGCATTGGCCCGCGCCTTAACCGGAGAGACGCATAGCGCCAGCCACAATTGGCCGACCGGGGAAGTTGCAGCCACGCCTACCGACCAGACGACAGTGCCTTTGGCCTCGTTGCGAGTCGCGCTGCTTTACAAGCGCAATGCAGAGCCTGACAATCATGTGCTCAACTTGCTTGAATCGCAATTGGCCGCTCACGGCCACAGCGTCTTTATAGACCGCCACCTTACGATAGGGGTTGAATGGGCGCGCGAGATCGAGCGCCAGGTGCGCGAAGCCGATGCCGTCGTGCCGCTTTTGTCCGCCGCTTCGGTCACAAGCGAGATGCTCGCCTACGAAATCCAGATAGCCAGCGAGTCGGCTCAGAAACAGAAAGGCAAGCCCGCCTTGCTGCCCATCCGCATCAATTATGACGGCCCGCTCCCGGAACCTCTGGCCGCGATCCTCAACCCAATACAGTATGCGTTCTGGAGCACTCCCGAAGATGATGACCGGCTCGTTGAAGATCTTTTCGCCTCTTTGTGGAACCCCGGGCAGGCAAGGCCCGCGCTCGCTCAACAGAAGCTTGAAGCAGTTGGCGGCGCTGTGCCGCTCGAATCAAAGTTTTATATCGTTCGACCGACCGACCTCGAACTCCACCGCGCGCTCACGCGCGGCGACAGCATCGTCTTGATAAAAGGGGCGAGGCAGATGGGAAAGACTTCGCTGCTGGCTCGCGGGCTGCAACAGTCGCGCGAGTCGGGGGCGAAAGTTGTGCTGACAGATTTTCAGAAGCTCAACGCGAGCCATCTGGAATCGGTCGAGACGCTTTTCTTAACGCTCGCAGAGCTGATTGCCGACCAGCTCGATCTGGACGTTATGCCGGACCAGGTGTGGAACCCTCGTCGCGGCCCGAGCATGAATTTTGAGCGCTATATAAGGCGCGAAGTGCTGGGCCACGTTTCCGAGCCTCTGGTCTGGGGGATGGATGAGGTTGATCGCCTCTTTACGTGTGATTTCGCAAGCGAAGTCTTTGGCCTTTTTCGCTCGTGGCACAACGAGCGCTCGCTCGACCCCGCAGGCCCCTGGCGGCGGCTGACGCTAGCGATTGTTTACGCGACCGAGGCGCATCTGTTTATCACGGATCTCAATCAATCGCCTTTCAATGTCGGCACAAGGCTGGCCCTGGAAGATTTCACCGAAGCGCTGGTGACGGAACTCAATCGTCGGTATGGGTCGCCGCTTGAAGGCGAGGAAGAAGTGGCGCGCTTTTTCCGGCTTGTGGGCGGGCATCCCTATCTGGTGCGCAGGGGGTTGCACGAACTGTCGACAAGCGGGATGGCGCTCGCGGATTTCGAAGCGGTTGCGGATCGCGACGAAGGCCCATTCGGCGACCACTTGCGCCGCATCCTTGTCCTGCTGGCGCAGGACGTGGAGTTGTGCGAAGTGGTGCGCGGAGTGCTCCGGGGAAATCCATGCCCCACTATGGAGAGCTTCTATCGTTTGCGGAGCGCGGGCGTGATGTCCGGAGAGAGCGCGCGCGACGTCAGACCGCGCTGCCAGCTTTACGCGACCTACCTCGAACGACAACTTCTATAAATGACGCGTGGTGAATGGTGAGTTGTAGGTTTGATCTATAACTTGTCTTTCTGAGGATTGAACAAATGTCTTCCACAACGAGCTACGACTATCAAACAAGCTTTTATGTGATTGGCGGAACGCTTCAGCGCGATGCGCCGAGCTACGTCAAGCGTGTGGCCGACACGGACCTTTACAACGGCCTGGCGCAGGGTAAGTTCTGTTACGTGCTGACCTCGCGGCAGATGGGCAAATCGTCTTTGATGGTGAGGACCGCTGTGCGGCTCAGAGAAGAAGGCGCGGCGGTTGCGGTGCTCGACCTGACGGCGATAGGGCAAAACGTAACCGCTGAACAATGGTATGACGGCTTGCTCGGTCGCATAGGGCAACAGCTTGACCTCGAAGACGAGCTTGAAGATTTCTGGCTCGATCATAAGCGAATAGGCCCGCTTCAACGGTGGATGAGTGCGATACGCGAAGTCGTTTTGGAACGCTTCCGTGGTCGCATCATCATATTCGTAGATGAGATCGACGCCGTTCGCAGCCTCCCGTTTTCGACCGACGAGTTTTTCGCGGGCATAAGAGAGTTTTATAACCGCCGCACGGAAGACGTGGAGTTGAATCGGCTGACATTTTGCCTGCTCGGCGTGGCCACGCCTTCGGACCTGATTCGCGACACGCGCACGACCCCATTCAACATAGGCCAGCGAATAGAATTGAATGACTTCACCGAAAGCGAGGCCGTCCCGCTCGCGCAAGGGCTGAAGGCGGAAGAAGGTGCCCGCGCGCTTTTGAATCGAATTTTGTACTGGACCGGCGGCCACCCTTACCTGACGCAGCGGCTCTGCCAGGCCGTGGCCGAAGATGGAGAGGTCACGGATCAGACGGGCGTTGACCGGCTCTGCAACGAACTCTTTTTATCTACGCGGTCCAGAGAGCGCGATGACAATTTGCTGTTTGTGCGCGAGCGTATTCTCCGCAGCGAAGCCGATCAGGCAAGCCTGCTCGATCTCTACTCTAAAGTGCGCGCGCGCCGCCCCGTTCGCGATGACGATACGGACCCGCTGGTGAGCATACTGCGTTTGTCGGGAATCACTAAGATCGTCGATGGTTTCCTACAGGTGCGCAATCGAATTTATCAAAGAGTCTTTGACCGCAACTGGGTCGTGGCAAACATGCCCGACGCCGAGCTGCGCCGCCAGCGCGCGGCGTACCGCCGGGGCATCTTTCGCGCCACTGCCGTTGCGGCGGTGGTGCTGGCGGTGATGACTGCGCTTGTGCTGAGCAGCGTGCAGAATGCTCAAGCGGCGCGGCGCGCTCAAGCGGAAGCCGAGCAGGAGCGGCAGCGCGCCGAAGACGCTCTGGCCGATGCGCGCGACCAGCGACAAAAGGCAGTCTCTCAGCAAGAGATCGCCGAGCAGCAAAAAATGGAAGCCGACGAGCAGCGCCAGCAGGCATTAAAACAACAGAAGGTTGCCGAGCAGCGCACAATAGAAGCCGAGCGAGCCGTCGAACAACAAAAGATCGCTGAAGGACAACGGGCTGAGGCCGAGCAGCAGCGCGCCCGCGTGTTATACGCCGATGAAATGAATCGCGCTCAACAGGCTTGGGAATCGACAAATTTCGCGAAGGCTCGAAAGCTTGTTGAATCCCAGCATCCTGAATCTAACCACGAAGATTTGCGTGGATTCGAATGGCATTATCTGTGGCGGCTTATTCACAGCGATCTATTCACTTTGAAAGAGGACAGCTCTGTTTTGTCAGTGGCGTTTTCCAGGGATGGGAGCAAGCTGGTTACTGCCGGCGGCACTCCCGGCGGCGACCCGGTTGTAAAGCTATGGGATGCGACAACCAGGCAAAAACTGTTCGAGTTCAAAGGGCACACCGGCCCGGTCTATTTCTCGGCGTTTTCTCGCGATGGCAAGCGGCTGGCCACAACCAGTTTCGACGGCTCTGCGATGGTGTGGGATGTCGCGACCGGGCGAGCGCTGCTAACTCTGAAGGGGCATGACGGCCCCGTCTGGTCTGCTGACTTTTCCCCTGACGATAAGACTATAGCCACCGCAAGCAGCGATAAGACAGTAAAACTCTGGGACGCGCTGTCGGGAAGACAGCTAATGACTTTTACCGGGCACGCTGGCAACGTACAATCCGCCGCATTCTCCCCCGACGGCAAGACAATAGTTACGGGGGGCGACGATAAGACCGTGAGAGTATGGGACGCCGCGACCGGACGGGAATTGAAGATATTCAATCGTCACAAAGGCACGGTTTTATCTGCCGCTTTTTCGCCTGACGGGAAAACGATAGTCTCCGGGGGCATTGATAAGACCGTGAGAGTATGGGACGTCTCGTCGGGGGAAGAAATTCTTAATCTCAGAGGACACAGAGGGACTGTCAATTCTATAGCGTTTTCGCCTGACGGGAAAATTATCGTCGCAGGAGGCGATGACCGTACGGCAAGGTTGTGGGACGCCGTGACGGGGCAGGAACTGACTGTGAAATCGCACGAAGACGCGGTGCGCTCTGTTGCCTTTTCGCCCGATGGTGTTCGACTGATCACAGGGGCCAAAGACAATACGGCGAAAATCTGGGACGTAGGGTTGGGGCAACAGCAGACTGTATTCAGGGGGCACGAGGGCGATGTGACGTCAGTCGCCTTTTCCCCCGACAGCAGTCGGCTCGTCACTGCAAGCAATGATGAGACGGCGAAGCTATGGGATATGTCGACCGGACAATTGGCGGTTACTTTCAAAGGCCATAACGGCACAGTCATCTGCGCTGCCTTTTCGAGCGATGGTAGGACGGTGGCTACGGGAAGTGCTGACAGAACGGTAAGACTCTGGGACGCCGCGACCGGGCGGGAGATCGCTAAATTCGCCGGACAGACAGGCTCGATATGGTCTATAGCCTTCTCACCCGACGGCAAGCAGATAGTTTCGGCGGGTCTGGACGGCACAGCGATTCTATGGGAGACATCGTCAGGCAAAGTATTGGCGAGACTGAAAGGGCATTTAGGGTTAATCCAATCCGTAGCCTTTGCGCCCGACGGGAAGAGCGTGGCTACCGTTGGGCTTGACGCTACGGCAAGGCTGTGGGATGCGGCCACGGGAAAAGAGATATTTGTATTGAAAGGGCATAAGGGTATAGTCGGTTCCGTCGCCTTTTCGCCTGACGGAAAGCGGCTGGCCACGGGAAGCATGGACGACACTGCTAAATTGTGGGACGTGGCGACGGGCAAGGAGCTGCTCAACCTTGACGGCCATGCGAGCGATGTCTGGGCCGTCGCGTTTTCGCCTGACGGAAAGCGGCTGGCCACGGGAAGCGCGGACGACACAATAAAACTGTGGCATGTTGAGACGGCGCAAGAGCTGGCAACTTTGAAAGGGCACGATTACTCAGTCCGGTGTCTGGCATTCTCGCCCGACGGAAAGATACTGGCGAGCGGGAGCAAGGATAAAACGGTGAGGCTGTGGCGCGCCGCCTCGGATAAAGAGACGCTGGCCGGGCAAAGACGTTAAGGTGAATTCATCTTAAAAGCGAATGCGTCGTTACATTCGATTCAAATCAAAAACGGCCTCAATGCTGCTATCGGGATTGAGATACGCCGCATTGATTATTCTGCCGGTCTGTTTACCGGCCCTCTCTTCGTTTTCAAGCAATCGGCAGGTCACCTTCCGCGAGCGACCCGAGTCTTTCGTTTCGCAAGCCTCCGAAGACGCCGACCGAGACGGGCTGGCAGACGCGCTTGAGCAAACGCTTGCCGAAAAGTACGCGCCCGTAATCTATCATGAGAAAAACGAGAGAAATTTTCCGACAAACGTCGGAGATTTTTTTCAAAAGACTTCGCTCTTCTTTTTCGACCAAGCTTGTTCAGCAGATGCGAACTCAAAAACCTCGCCCGGCTGCGGCAAGCCTCCTTCAAATCTTTCGGGCCTGAACTGTCTTATTGAAAATCACCCCGACCTGCAATCGAGGGCGAGCAATCATTGGAATCGCTACGACTCTTGCAGGCAGAAAACTTACTACGCCGACACGTGTTTTGACCGGGATAAGGAATTGACGTTTTATCTCTCTGACGTATCCATCAAAGACCGCAAAGGCGATCCCGACACTACCCGATGGATCACTTACTATCACGCATACCGAAACGACAGGTGCGCGTTTACGGAAGGCGTTGAACGGTGCGGCGTGACGATTCAGTACTGGCGGTTTTACGCTTACAACACGGGGCCTATCCCGGGCGGGCTGGGCAGCCACGGCGGCGATTGGGAAGGCGTTCACATAGTTCTGAACGACAAACTCGAACCGGTCGAAGCGCGGCTTTTGGGTCACCGAGGGATATCTTATTACCGCCGCCCTCGGAATCAATTCTGGGCCGAAAATCAAAGGTGGGACGCTCTAAGATGGGAGGGCGCACACGCAAAGATCAAATCGGAAAACGGCGGGCACGCCTCCAGCCCCTTCACCTCGGATAAAGAAGCCGATTACATACGACAGGAGACCTGGACGGGCGGGAAAGTTCGCTGGCCCTTAAATCAAAGCCATTATCCCGGCCAGCTTACCGAAAACCATGTAACCCCGTTGCGCAACCTGGGCGAAAAGACCGCGCCGATGCGCGGGATGGTCTTTATTCAATATGCCGGTCTTTGGGGAAGCCCCGGCCGTAGCCTCCCTTTCGTCGGCCCTATAAGCTCGGGTTACTGGGGCCCGCATACAATGAAACAGGCCAGCGAAGAGACGGCTTTATCACCGCCTGGTGCGAAGGCATGAAAGACCCTAAAAAGCAGACCGAGGGCTTTAATGATTGCGCAATAAGAGAGTGCTACCCGCCGAAGTGTCCTTAATAACAGATTCCCTCAATAATATCACCCAACAGCCTTGACACTGGGCATTAAGGGTTGTATAACGTCGCCATCATTGTTTACCTACCGAGCGGTAGGTTTTTTGATAAGCTTATACAGGCTTTATAACGGGCGCACATAAAAGCCGAGCAAAGCCCGAAGAGTTCTTGTTTCATGCTCTGGCGTTAATCCGGTTCTAATCGCTTTAATCTGTGGGTATAAATCTGTCCTGCCGCGCTAACAGAGGATTAGCATGGCGGGATGAAACGGGCGCGGAGCGGTTTCCCTTCGATGCTCGCCTCTGTCGCCATTCCGCTAACAGTTGCTAGCCTTCACCGGAGGACGAATATGAAAAAGAAAATCTTTCACATTCTTTGCGCTGTGGCTCTCATCATGGCGCAGATGGTACCAGCTTTTGCTCAAGCCGATGTCGCCACCGCCACTTTGAAGGGAACCATCACCGACCAGAACAACGCTGTGGTGGTCGGCGCTGCCGTGACTGTCAAGAGCGTGGAAAAGGGCATAACCCGGGTCGACAAGACCAATTCGAACGGGGCCTATCAAATCCCGCTTCTACAGCCCGGCCCATATGAGATTCGCATCGAGGCCACCGGGTTTGAGACAAAGGTAGTCAACAACGTCGAGCTTACGGTCGGGCAGGTGGTCGTCTACGACGTGCAGTTGCGCGTAGGCTCGGTGGCGAGCGAGGTCGTCATCACGTCCGACGCGCCTGTCATCGAAGTGGAACGCTCTCAGCAGGCCAATACCATAAACAAGGTTCAGGTAGAGAATCTGCCTAACATCGGGCGGGGCTTTACCGCCTACGTATTCACGCTGCCGGGCGTGTCAAGCTCTGACGCGCCGCGAGTGCAAAACCCCGGCTTTACGTTCGGCTCATCCGGCTTCTCGATAGGCGGGAGCAACGGGCGCAGCAACCTGGTCACCATAGACGGCGGAGAAAACGAGTACGGGTCAGGACAGTTGCGCACCAACATCAGCGTCGAAGCGATTCAAGAGTTCCAGGTCAATCGCAACGCGTTTGCCGCCGAGTACGGGTTCACCGCCGGGACGGCCATCAACGTCGTGAGCAAAGGCGGCACAAACGACTTTCACGGCAGCGCCTTTCTCTTCTACCGCTCGCAAAAGACTTCGGCGCGGAACTTCTTCAACGTAGGCGCGAAAGAAGCCTTCGACCAGCGCGTCTTTCCGGGCGGAACGTTCGGCGGGCCTATAAAGAAGAACAAGGCCTTCTTCTTTACCTCTTACGAGCATCTGAAAAGCGATTCGGCTCGCTTCCGCTCCTACACCGACAGCCCGCTCGTACAGGGGCCGACCCCTGCGCAGTTAGGCTACCTAGCGCTGTTGGACAGCTCGGCGAGCGCGAACATACGGCGCATCGGGGCAAATTTGCGGGCCGCGCTCACGACCACAAATTTCCCGAACACGATGAAGCTGCTTACAGAAAACCAGGGCAATATCAACGCGCCCGACCGCCTGCATAGCTGGACCACCCGGCTCGATTATCAGGTAGACAATAATGACTCGATCACGGGTCGCTTCTCGCTCACGCACAACGACACGGACAACCTGCTTGAAGGCAACACCGGCGCGCCGAGCGCAAGCACCGTGTTGCTCTTCCGCGACTACACGGCGGTCGGAACCTGGAGCCACACTTTCGGCTCGAACGTCGTAAACCAGTTGCGAATGCAGTTCGTCCCGAACAACTCTGCCCAGACCATTCCGAAAGCTCCGGAAACCACGTCGCTGCTGATACAGGGCTTTGGCAATTTCGGGCGCGATTTCGCCGCGCCGTTTAACACGTTCCAGGATCGCTACCAGTTTGAAGACACAGTGGCGTGGGCCAAGGGCGCGCACAACGTGAAATTCGGCGCGTCTTATCGCCCGGTCAACTACCGCGTTATAAACGAGCTGTGGTTTTCCGGCGAGTGGAACTTCTCTTCGGGCGTATTCCCTCTGATACTGGCCGTGCCTGCGGCGGACCGCGTGGCGTTCGTAGTCTTCAATAGAGGGCTGGGCAACAATCCCGACGGCACGCGCGTCGCTCCGGACAACGGGCCGGTGCTGTCGAACTTCAGCTCTATACAAGCATTCAATTTCGGCCTTCCGTTCTTGTTCAGGCAAGGCTTCGGAAACCCGGAATGGAAAGACTGGGCGCATTACCTCGGCACGTTCGCACAGGATTCGTGGAAGGTCACGCCGCGTTTCACTTTGGATTTCGGCATGCGATTCGATTATGACGCGGAGCCGGAGCCTCTCAACAAGAAAGGCTACGTCTCGCCTCGCGTAGGGTTCGCCTGGGACCCGTGGGGCGATCAAAAGACCGTCATACGCGGCGGCGGCGGCATATTCTACTCGCCCGTCTATTATCAGGTGGCTTACGTAACGAACCTGCTAAACGACAGCGGCCAGTTTATCAATCAGGTCTTTAGAACGCCGCTCGACGGGACGCAAACGCCCGCAGCCATCTGGGGGGCAGGCGTGGCGGCAGGATTCTTGCCCTTCAAGCAATTGCCCGAATCGTTCTTCCAGGGGATTGGCATAGCGACGGGGCCTGGGAGCGTGGGCCGTGTCGTCTTTGACGTCGATCCGGATTACGAGAACCCTTATTCGATTCAAGGCAGCTTCGGCATATCGCGCGAGATCGCAAACAACCTCTCGCTTGATCTTGCGTACCAGTTTTACAGAGGTGTCCACATACAGGTCTCGCACGAAGTCAATTACCGCGAGACGGGCGTCGTGGACCCGGCCTTCGGGCCGCAGTTTGCGCGCATAGACCCGACCATAGCGCAGTTCAATCTCTACAAATCGATAGGCAACTCGATCTATCACGGGATGACGGCTTCTTTGAAAAAGCGCTACAGCCATAACTTCCAGTTTGAAGCCAACTACACCTGGAGCAAAGCTATAGACGACCAGACGGACTTCAACTCGGCCTTCGCGGCCTTCATCCCGACGCGGCTCGATCTTGAGCGCGGCATATCGGCCTTCGATGTGCCTCACATCTTCGTCGCCAACGGGGTCTGGAGGACGCCGTTCAAGACCGATTCGGACAGCAACCTGTTTGAGAAGATTTTTGCAGACATCACGCTCAGCCCGATCTTTACCGCCCGCAGCGGCATACCCTTTACGCTCCGCATCGGCTCGGACGTCAACGCCGATACGCACGCGCTTTATGATCGCCCGTTCCGGGCGGCGCGAAACACGGGGCGGGGGGCGAAATTCGTGAGCCTCAATATGCGGTTGAACAAACAGTTCTTCATCAACCGCGATAACGCGACGAGGGTCGAGTTCATCGTCGAAGGGGCGAACCTGTTAAACAGAACCAACTTCACTTCGGTCAACGACGTGATCGGCAGAACATCGCCGCTTCTGCTCGGGCCGTTCGATCAGGAAGGGAGTTCATCAATTCCCAGGACTTCGCCTCTAGGATTCACGAGCGCGGCCGCGGGACGTCAGATTCAATTTGGATTGAAGATAGCCTTCTAGTCGTGCGGAAGGTCGTTAAGTGACGAGCAGCCCGATAAAGCTGTTCGTCACTTATTTCTTGTAATGACTGAAAACGATATTGCGAAACACATAGTCAACGCAGCATATAAGCTACATATTCACCTCGGACCCGGCTTGCTGGAATCCGTATATGAAACTATCCTTGCCTCTGAGCTTGAGAAGCGCGGGCTTCACGTGGTCCGACAACAGCCCATACCTCTTGTTTATGAAGATATTCATTTGCAGGCCGGGTTTCGCGCTGATTTGATTGTAGAAAATAAAGTCATAGTTGAAGTCAAATCAACTGATGGTATTTCGCCCGTTCATAGGAAACAACTTTTGACTTATTTGAGATTTGCTGATAAACGACTGGGGCTGCTTATAAATTTCAATACGGTGTCGTTCAAAGAAGGCGTAGTCAGAATGGTGAATGGGCTTAAAGAATAAGCCGTCAGTTCGTCGCAAAAACCGCCAAGTACCGCAAAGATCGCAAAATTTTTTGCGTTTTTTGCGCCTCTTTGCGTCCTTTGCGATGAACTGACGGCTTTCCTTTTTCGCAGGTCTGGATTATAAAAGCAAGACCCATGAAAAACCGATATGTCTATTACGTACCGCTGGCCCTACTGCTGGCAATCGCGGGCACCTACCAGGCGCGCTTTATTCAAGGCCGCATAGATGATATTAGAGGCGTAGACGATAGGTTCCGCCCGCCTGTAGTCACTTATAGATTTAGTCAGACTATAAGCTATATCAACCCGGAAGCCGAACAGGTCGGCATACATAAAGGCGATCTATTATTAGCAGTTGAACGGACAGCCCTACATCGGCCCTGCCTATATCTGGGATCGGGTTTACGATGCGCAGCCCAGCGATTCAATGACCCTTACCATCAGCCACCCGGAGAGTGAGTCGTCAACTGTAGAAGAAGTCAAACAGGTCCAACTGACGCGCGGCACGTTTGGGACGTTCGATGTCTGGGGGCTGTTGTTTATGCTTGTGCTGGCTATGGCGGTGCCGGTCTTCTGTTTAGTGCTTGGCTTCGGCGTGACCGCGCTCCGCCCGCGAGACCGCCTCGCGTGGCTGCTGCTTGGTTTGATGTTGAGCTTTGCTCAAGTCATACCGGGCATCGATTACCTGGTCTGGAAAGGCTGGACGCGCGATCTGATGGTCGCCTACAAGACGTTCGTTCAATCGGCCTGGGGGCTGTGGATGGTGCTGGTCGGAATATACTTTCCCGAACGCTGGGATATTGACCGGCGCTGGCCCTGGTTGAAATGGTTTCTTATAATCCCTACTTTTTTATTTGCGATCAAAAACGTAATCATCGAAACCGTCTGGATGAATAATTTCCCCGCCGTCGTAGAGCTTCAACAATTATCCCGGTCTCTTCAGTCTATAGAGATAGCCTTCACGATGACATCGGTAGGCGTCTTCTTTGCCCTGCTCGGCTACAAAAGAGGCACGACCACTGATCCTGATGCGCGCCGCCGCCTCCTCCTACTCTACATCGGTACGACTATCAGCCTTGTTCCGGCATTAATAATATTCGTGCTGAGCCTGGTGCGCGGGACCACGCCCAACCGGGCCGCAGCACCCTGGATAGTTATACCTGCGCTGCTGATGGTTCTATTCTTCCCGCTCACGTTCGCCTACGTGATCGTCGTGCATCGCGCGTTGGACATACGCGTAGTCATACGCCAGGGCGTGCGTTATGCATTCGCTCGCGGCGGCGTCCAAGTATTACGCTTCGCGATTGTCGCCGCGCTGGTATTTGCAATGGTGCGGCTGATCGACAGGCCCGAAAGCCACATCGGTGAAAACCTGACGATCATACTCGTGGGCGTGGCGCTGATATTTGTTATGCGCCGCCTGGGCGAATGGCTCATCGGCTGGACAGATAAAAGATTTTTCCGCGAAGCCTATAACGCCGAACAGATCCTGGGCGACCTGAGCCGCAAAGTTCGCACGATGGTCGAAACCCGCCCGCTGCTTGAAACGGTCGCGAGCCAGATCAGCCAATCGCTGCACGTTCCGCGCGTGGCGCTGCTGCTAAAACAGAACGGGCACTACCGCCCGGCGCACGCGCTCGGCTACGATGACGGCGTTGATGTTTCGGATGTCACTTTCAAAGAGCAGGACGTCGTAGTCGAACATCTCAAGCAGAACCCTGAGCCCGTTCGCATCTATCTGGACGACGAGGAGTCGTGGGTTTACAAGACTCCGGGGGCGGAAGGCGAGCGGAGTATGCTCAAGACGCTCGACACGCAACTGCTGCTGCCGCTCACGAGCAAAGACGGTTTGCCCGGCTTTATCAGCCTGGGGCCGAAGCAATCGGAAGAGCCTTTTTCCGGGACCGACCTGAACCTTTTGCAATCCGTAGCCACGCAAACCGCGCTCGCGCTTGAAAACAGCCGGTTGACCGAGCGCATCGCTTCGGAAGTCGCCCAGCGCGAGCGGCTCAACCGCGAACTGGAAATAGCGCGCGAAGTGCAGGAGCGACTCTTCCCGCAAAAGCTCCCGTCAATTACAGGGCTGGATTATTGCGGAGCCTGCCGCCCCGCGCTCGGAGTCGGAGGCGACTACTACGATTTCCTGCTCCTGCCCGGTGACACACTCGGAATAGCGATAGGCGACGTGTCGGGCAAAGGCATCGCCGCAGCCTTGCTGATGGCGAGCCTTCAAGCGAGTCTGCGCGGGCAGGCGGTTCAACGCGCAAGCGGTCTGGCCGAGATGATAAGCAATGTCAACCAACTCGTCTACGACGCTTCGGCAGAGAACCGTTATGCGACATTTTTCTACGCGCAGTACGAAACGGCTACGCGACATCTCACCTACGTCAACGCGGGGCATAACCCGCCGATAATCTTTCGCAAAATGGGCGACGACTGGCAATTGATGCGGCTTGAAGAAGGCGGCGCGGTGGTCGGGCTGTTGCGCAATTTCCCCTACAGCCAGGCACAGGTGACGATGGAGGTGGGCGACGTGCTTGTCGCATTCACCGATGGAATAAGCGAGGCGATGAACCCGAACGAGGAAGAGTGGGGGGAAGAGAACTTGATTGAAGCGGTCAAAGGCTGCGACGGAATGACGGCTTCCGACATGCTCCCGCGACTCGTGGAAGCCGCCGACCGGTTCGCCGCCGGAGCAAAACAACACGACGACATGACGCTGCTCGTCATGCGCGTCCTTTGATTACTGGCATTGATTACGAATCAATGCGGTGGGGCTTCTTATCCGTTTTTTCAAAGGAGATCATCTTGACTACGAAAGCTAGCCCAACTCCGGCGCCGGTCGCTTCCACAGAGCAAGAGCCTTACCCCCCAACCATCTATGCGTGGTACGTCGTCGGCGTGCTTACGCTCGTCTACGTCTTTTCATTCATCGACCGCCAGATACTCAACCTGCTGGTAGCGCCCATCAGAAAAGACCTGGGGATAAGCGACACCGAAATGAGTCTTTTGATGGGGCCCAGCTTCGCGGTCTTCTACACATTCTTTGGCATCATCCTCGGGCGGCTGGCCGATTCAAGGAGCAGGCGGTCGCTTATCGCCGTAGGCTTTGTAATGTGGAGCATATTTACTGCCGGGTGCGGCGTGGCTCGAAACTTTGTCCAGATGCTATTGATGCGCATAGGCGTGGGCGTGGGCGAAGCGGCGCTGTCGCCTGCGGCCTACTCTTTGATCACGGATTACTTTCCCAAAGAGCGCAGGGCCACAGCAATCAGCGTATATTCGATGGGAATCTACATAGGCTCGGGGCTGGCTTACATGCTCGGCGGCCTGGTCATCAAATGGGCGTCGGCAGAAGAATCCTGGGACTTGCCCGTTGTGAGAGAAACGCGGCCCTGGCAGGTCATCTTTTTTATAGTGGGGCTGCCCGGAGTTTTGCTCGCGATGCTGGTCTACACCATTCGCGAGCCTGTGCGCCGGGGAATTAAATTATTCAAAGCCGCCGACGGGCGTATGAGAGTTGCGCAGGTCCCGCTCAAACAGGTCTTCAATTACATCCATGAAAACAAGCTGACCTTTATCTGCCATAACGTAGGCTTTGCGCTGCTCTCTTTTTCATCTTACGGAAGTACTTCGTGGGTGCCCACTTTTTTGACGCGCACCCACGGATGGACGGGGGCGAAGCCGGGGTTAGTTTTTGGCGCCCTGGTCGCGGTCTTCGGCACGCTGGGCATAGTCGCGGGAGGGTGGCTGGCCGACCGTATGGCCGCGCGCGGCTATCGCGATGCGAACCTGCGCGTAGGGTTGATAGTGTCGCTCGCGTGGCTGCCGACCGGAATGCTCTATCCATTAGTGCCGAGCGACAATTTGGCAATCGCTTTGATGATCCCGTCAGTCTTTTTGGCGAGCGCGCCTTTCGGCGTCGCGCCTGCGGCGATTCAACAGATGATGCCAAACGCGATGCGCGGCCAGGCGTCGGCGGTCTATCTGTTTATCGTCAATCTGATCGGGCTTGGCCTTGGGCCGACCGCCGTCGCGCTGACTACGGATTATATTTTTCGCGATGATTACAAGGTGAATTACTCGCTCGCCATCGTAGGAACAGTCGCGCACCTTGTAGCCGCATTGTTGTTGTGGGCCGGGCTCAAGCCTTTTATACAGAGTCTCGACCGACTCAAAGCGTGGATGGCCGCAAATGCTTGAGCGAGGCCGAAGCGTCTGATGATACTCTCTGCCGAACAACTCGAAAGCTTCCGTCGCGATGGGTTTCTTGTCGTAGAAAACTTCGCCGGTCCCGACGTGTGCGACCTGCTGCGCAGCCGCGCGGGCGAGTTGGTCCGAGCGTTTGAGCCTGACGTTGTCTCCGTATTTTCTACGCGGGAGCAGGCGCGCGCTTCGGATGATTACTTTCTAGAGTCGGGCGATAAGGTTCGATTCTTTTTTGAAGAGGATGCTTTTGACGAGCGCGGGCAGCTTTTGAAAAACAAAGAGCAGGCCATCAATAAGATCGGCCACGCCCTGCACGACCTCGACCCTGTCTTTAATCGCTTCTCCCGGTCTTGCGATATAGAAGAGCTGATCCGAAGCCTGGGATACAGCGAGCCGCTGCTTTTGCAATCGATGTACATCTTCAAACAGCCGGGCATAGGCGGCGAGGTGACGTGTCATCAAGACGCGACTTTTCTTTATACCGAACCATTCAGCGTAACGGGCTTGTGGTTTGCGCTCGAACCGGCGACGTGTGAAAACGGTTGCCTGTGGGCCGTTCGCGGGGGACATAAACTCGGCCTCAAAACTAAGTTTGTTCGCGCAGCGGAGGGAGGCACGCGATTTGAGTATTACGACAAAAGCGAATGGCCTGAAGATGAACTCGTTCCGCTCGAAGTGAGCGAAGGGGCTTTAATAATTCTCGACGGGTTGTTGCCGCACCTGAGCAAGGCAAATAAATCTCCCCGCTCGCGCCAGGCGTATTCTTTACATGTCATCGAAGCGGGTAGTTATTATCCTGCCGATAACTGGCTGCAACGCGGCTTCAATTAAGGCTATGGAAAAAGATTCACCGCCGCAGACGCAGAGAACACAGAGCGGGCGCAGAGAAAACAGAGCGGGCGCAGAGAAAACAGTATTCTCTGCGCAGCCGCCGCGTGCGAAGCACATCATCGGCCATCCTGTGTTCTCTGCGTCTGCGGCGGTGAGATGTCTCGGATAACCAGGGGATTATATTAATGACGAACATATTCGATTACATCATCATCGGCGCGGGGTCTGCGGGCTGTGTGCTGGCGAACCGGCTTACGACGGACCCGAAAACTACTGTCTTGTTGCTTGAAGCCGGAGGGCCGGATAAAAGGCAGGAGGTACATATCCCGGCGGCGTGGCCGAAGCTTTTGAAAAGCGAATGCGACTGGGCCTACTTTACAGAAGAACAGCCCCGGCTCAATAACCGCCGCCTCTACTGGCCTCGCGGGAAGATGCTGGGCGGCTCAAGCTCTATGAACGCCATGATCTACACGCGCGGCAACCGCGCAGACTTCGATCAGTGGCGCGATCTGGGCAATGAAGGGTGGGGCTTTGAAGACGTGCTTCCTTATTTCATGAAGTCCGAGAACCGCGAGCGTCGTAACGCGGGCGGCCCTCTAAACGTATCGGACCTCCGCACGGTAAATCCCATCTCGCGCGCCTTCCTCGATGCGTGCGCGGAAGCGGGGATGCCGCTCAACGATGATTTCAATGGAGCACAACAAGAGGGAGCAGGTTTTTTTCAAGTGACTCAAAAAGGCGGCAAGCGACATAGCGCGGCAGTCGCTTATCTTAAACCGGTTTTGAAACGGCCCAACCTCACAGTGCTGACCGGCGCGCAGGTGACCCGCCTGCTGTTTGACAACTCGCGCGTCAAAGGCGTCGAGTACGTGAGGAACAAAAAAACCGGGCAGGCCGGTGTCGCAAGAGAGATCATACTGTCGGGCGGCGCGATCAATTCGCCTCAAGTCCTGATGCTTTCGGGCGTCGGGCCTGCCGACCAACTGAAGGCTTTAGGCATCCCGGTTGTCTCTGACTTGCCGGGCGTGGGCGAAAACCTTCAAGACCACTTGTTGGCGGGCGCGCAGTACGAATGCAAGCAGCCTATAACTATGGCTTCGGCTGAAACGCTCAGGAATTTTGCCGGATACCTGCTTTTCAAAAAAGGGCCGCTCAGCTCGAACATAGCCGAAGCGGGCGCGTTCTTAAAAACCAGATCGGAGCTTGCGGCCCCTGACCTCGAATTTCTCATAGCCCCTACCTATTACATGAATCATGGATTTTCGAACCCCGAAGGTCATGGCTTTGCTATAGGCATAGCCTTGATGCACCCCGAAAGCAGGGGGCGCATACGGCTGCGGTCTGCCGATGCTTTTGAGCCGCCCGCCATTGAGCCTGACTATTTAGCCAGCGAGTCCGACCTGGAAGTCATAGTCGAAGGCGTCAAGATCGCCCGTCATCTGGTCGAGACCCGTGCGCTCGCGCCTTTTAAGGGCGCTGAAAAATGGCCCGGCCCCGAAGCCAAAAACGATGAAGGCATACGCGAATTTTTGCGCGGCACTCTCGAAACCATCTATCACCCGATCGGCACCTGTAAAATGGGCCGAGACCCTCTGGCCGTGGTCGACTCCCGCCTGCGCGTGCGCGGGCTTGAAGGCTTGCGCGTCGCCGACGCTTCCGTCATACCAACGCATATCACCGGCCACACAAACGCCGCCGTAATTATGATCGCAGAAAAAGCCGCAGACATGATTAAACAGAGCGCCTGAATCAAAGGGCTGACCCGTCGCAATGAATTCTTAATATTTCTGTCTCGATTTCGCGTAGCGGCAGTCGTTTTTATCCGTATTTATTGCTGAGAGGCCGGATAATAGCCGTTGGAACATAATAAAAGCGAACATAACTGAAGTTCGACTCAGCTTTTACTCAAAAAACATGTAAAGATACTCAGGAAAATGCTTGACACCAAAAGCGGCTAGACATAGCATAGTAGCGGTCAAATTTCAGTTTTACGACCTTTACGCCAACCACTAAGGAGAAGGCCCATGACGAGAAGAAAGCTCGGTTTCGCGACCGTGATCGCGGTGATAGGCGCAATCAGCCTGGCATTCAGCACGGGAATCGGCACTGCCGATACCAAATCTAAAAAAGTAGTCACATTCAATAAGGACATAGCCCCGATATTTTTCAAGAACTGCGCCGAGTGCCACAGGGCAGGCGAAGCCGCGCCGATGTCTTTGCTCAGCTACAAAGAAGCGCGGCCCTGGGCGAAATTGATTAAAGAGAAAGTAGTCTCCAAGCAGATGCCGCCCTGGCACGCCGACCCGCACGTAGGGAAGTTCTCGAATGATCGTCGGTTGTCACAGGCAGATATTAACGCAATTGCCGCCTGGGTTGACGGGGGAGCCGTTGAAGGCAACCCGAAGGATTTGCCGCCCGCGCCGAAATATACCGAAGGGTGGGTCATAGGCAAGCCCGACGTGGTGCTTTCGATGCCCGAAGAGTTTACTCTCGAAGCGAGTGGGCCTGACGAATATCAGTATTTCGAGATACAGACCAATTTCAAAGAAGACCGCTATGTGCAGCTGGCCGAAGCGCGTCCGGGCAATCGCGCAATCGTGCATCACATCATCGCCTTCGTTCAGCCTCCTTCAAAAGACGGCAATCAACATTCGCACAAGATGAGCAAAGAAGAGATCGAAAAGATGCGCGCCCAGTGGGAGAAGGATTCGATATTCCGCAAAGAGGGCTTTTTGATGAGGATGAAGCCCGACGTTCCCGTCTATGATGACGGCTGCGCGCTGGCGAGCGGCGGGAGCGGAGAGAAGCGCGACGGCAGTGGCGCGGGCGATAGAAACCTCGATCTGCTTGTGGGCTTTGCTCCTGGCATGAACCCCGGCGTGATGGAACCCGGCCAGGTGAAGCGCATACCGGCGGGCTCGAAGCTCGTCCTCCAGATGCATTATTCGAAGGCGACAGGCAAAGTCGAAAAAGATCGCAGCAGCATCGGGCTAATCTTTGCGAAGACGCCGCCCGATAAGCATGTCTACACACGCCCGGTTTCGAATAACTATTTCAGCGTTCCGCCCGGAGCCGAGCACCACAAAGTCACGGCTTGCTGGACGACGAAAGACGACATACACCTCATCACGCTGATGCCGCACATGCATTTGCGCGGGGTCGCCCAGAAGATCGAGGCCTATTATCCCGACGGGCGCTCTGAGGTGTTGTTGGACGTGCCGAACTACAGCTTCTCGTGGCAGACGGTCTACTACTTGAACGAGCCGAAGGCCATTCCGAAGGGGACGAGATTTGTTGTGACCTCGCACTTCGACAACTCGACGAAAAACAAGTACAACCCGGACCCGAAAGCGACTGTAAGGTTCGGCGAGCCGACTTATGACGATATGATGATCGGCTGGCTCAGCTTCACGTTGGACAGCGAGCATTTGAAGACGGAGACGGCGGGCAGCAGCGCCTCGGCTCAAAAGTAATTACCGTGTGTGTAGGGCCGGGCGCGTGCCCGGCCCTATTCGATTTTTAGGAGAGTTTTTACGATGAAAAAGATTTCGCTCATTTCCCTGACCGCAGTAGCCCTCCTGGCCGCTTGCTTTTTCGCTTTGACAGAGACGAGCGCCAACACAAAGGGGGCAGTCACTTTCAGCAAAGATGTAGCTCCGATATTTTATAAGAACTGTGCCGAATGCCATCGCCCGAATGATATAGCGCCGATGTCGCTGTTGAGCTATAAAGAAGCGCGGCCGTGGGCGCGTTCGATAAAAGAGAAGGTCGCCAACCGCGATATGCCGCCCTGGAGTCCCGATCCGAAGTACGGCCAGTTTGTAAACGATCATCGCCTGGCCCAGAAAGATATTGATACCGTAGTCGCGTGGGTAGATCAGGGCGCGAAAGAAGGGAACCCGAAAGACCTGCCGCCTCAGCCCGCTTTTATTAAAGACGGATGGCAGATCGGCAAACCGGATCAAGTCTTTTCTATGGCCGAAGAGTGGACCGTGGAGCCGGGCGCGCCCGACAACTACATAAACTTTTTCATCCCTACCAACTTTAAAGAAGACGTGTGGATCAAGGCTGCGGAAGTTCGTCCGGGCAACCGCAAAATCGTTCATCACGTGATCGCTTTCATGATGACGGCGGAGCAGGCGGCCAAACGGCAGCAGGCCGCGCAAGGCCCGCGAACTACCAATCCCAATTCGGTAATGTATTGGGACGGCACGCTGCGCCGCACGAAGATGGACGCGGCGGTCATCGATAACAGTTGCGAGCAGCCTGCGGGCGGTCGCCGCGCCGGAAGCGGCGGCGAGGAAGGCAACGGCGCGCTGCTGGTGGGCTTTGCTCCGGGCATGGGGCCGACCGTATTTGCGCCGGACGTGGCTAAGAAAATTCCGGCGGGCGCGGTCTTGATGTTCCAGATGCACTATTCGGCTTTCCGCGGCTCGCTTGAAAAGCCTGAGAAAGACCGCACGAGCGTCGGCGTGACCTTTGCCAAAGAGCCGCCTGACAAGACCGTTATGACGTTCGGCGTCGCAAACACCATGTTTAAGATTCCGGCGGGGGCCGACAATCACGAAGTCAAGGCCTGCCAGGTGGCTCCACGCGACCTTGAGATAATAAGCTACATGCCGCACATGCACGTGCGCGGCAAGTCCATGAAGTATGAAGTGGTATACCCGGACGGCCGCCAGGAGACTTTGCTGTGGGTGCCGAAGTTCAACTTCAACTGGCAGATTCAATATTATCTGAAGAACCCGATCACGGTTCCCAAGGGGTCAAAGCTTATAGTCACGGCGCACTTCGATAACTCTGAGAAGAACAAGTATAATCCTGACGCCAAAAAAGACGTGCGCTGGGGCGACCCGACCTATGACGAGATGATGATTGGCTGGATGGATCTGGTTATTGATAATCCTTCCAAGACGGTCAAACCTGATGCCGCAAAAGCATCGGGCAAGTAAGCTTTGCGAAAGGCTTGTAACTTAGCGCCGGGCGCTTCGGTCTTCCGCGAGCGTCCGGCGCATTGCGTATCAGTGGAGTGATTGATATGACGAAAGCTTTAAGAACCTCCCTACTCATCGCTTTCTTTATGGCCGCCTGCCTTATCGTTTTGCCGGTCGGCAGCGCAAACGGTCCGGGCAAAGGCGCAAACACTGTGACGTTCACTCGACACGTCGCGCCGATTATTTATAAGCACTGTGCCGAGTGCCATCGGCCCGGCGAGCTTGCGCCCATGTCGCTGCTGACGTTTAAAGATGCGCGGCCCTGGGCGAAATCGATTAAAGAGAAAGTCGTCACGCGCCAGATGCCGCCCTGGCACGCCGACGGGGCCTACGGCCATTTTTCAAACGACACGCGATTGAGCCGGCAAGAGATCGACACGATAACGGCGTGGGTAGACACTGGGGCGAAGGAAGGCAATGCTAAAGATTTGCCGCGCCTGCCTGAGTTCACGACCGGATGGAAGCTCGGAAAGCCCGACATCATTCTGACGATGCCGGAAGAGTACACGGTCGAAGCCACAGGGCCGGACGAATATATAAACTTCGCCATACCGACCAACTTCAAAGAAGACACCTGGATCCAGGCGGCTGAGATCAACCCCGGCAACAAGCGCGTCGTGCATCACGTCATAGGATTTGTGCAGTCTCCGCAGATGGCGGCTATGGCAAAAGCTTCGCAGCTTCGCCCCAACGCTCAATCCATTTTTTATAAAGACGGCACGCTCATACGCGCGAAGATGGAAGCGCCCGTTCATGACGACGGCTGTAGCGCGCCTAACGGAGGGTTCGCTCGCGGGAGTGGGCAGGAGGGCCTTGGGTTGCCGCTCTGTTTTTACACCCCGGGCAAAGACGTGGACGTGTGGCCCGAAGGCACGGCAAAGCTTATCCCCGCGGGGTCGAATATAGTCATACAGATGCACTACTCGAAGACGACGGGCAAGGCGGAAAAAGACAGAACGAGCGTCGGGCTGATCGTCGCAAAGAAGCCGCCCGAAAAGATGATGATGTCGTTCGGCGTCATCAACCATTATTTCAAGATTCCGCCCGGTGCCGACAATCACGAAGTCAAAGGCTGCTACACGTTCTCGCGCGACACGGAGTTGCTGACCTACTTGCCGCACATGCACGTGCGCGGCAAAGACATGAAGTACGAAGTCATCTATCCCGATGGCCGCCGCGAGACATTGCTCAACGTGCCGCGCTACGATTTCAACTGGCAGACGATGTACCGATTGGAGAAGCCCGTCGTGCTGCCGAAGGGAACGCGGATGATCGTGACGGCGCACTTCGACAACTCCGAAAAGAACAAGCACAACCCCGATCCGAAGAAAGATGTGCGGTTCGGCGACCCGACCTATGACGAGATGATGATCGGCTATTTCGATTTCGTCTCGCCGGCTCCGAAGCGACCCACCACAACAGTGGACCCCAAAATCTACGACGCGTATGTGGGCGATTACCAGCTCATGCCTGGCGCCTTCGTCAAGATAACGAGAGAGGGCGATAAGCTCATGGCGGGAGCTACGGGCCAGCCGAGCTTCGAGATATTTCCCGAATCGGAGACAAAATTTTTCTTCAAAGTAGTTGATGCGCAGGTCACTTTTGTGAAGAATGACAAAGGCGAAGTGACGGAGGTTGTCATCGAGCAGAATGGCCGGAGCTACCGGGCCAAAAAAACGATCAAGCCTGCGGCGGATAGTACGGACAAGTAGCTTGAACCCTTGAGAGCGAGGTGCTGAAAATAATGAAAAAAACGCTGACGACGTTGTTTGCGGCCGCTTTCCTTGCGGCGTTCTGCTCGCTCGCGTTTTGGAGCGCGAGCGCAAGCGATGTGAAGAAGGAGACGAAGGTCGTAACGTTCAACAAAGATGTCGCGTTGATCTTTTATAAGAACTGCGCCGAGTGCCACAGGCCCGGCGAGATCGCGCCGATGTCGCTGATGAGCTATAAAGAAGCGCGGCCCTGGGCCAGATCGATCAAAGAGAAAGTCGCGACCGGCGTGATGCCGCCCTGGCACGCCGACCCGCGTCACGGCGAATTCCTCAACGACCGCCGGCTGAGCCAGAAGGATATCGATACGGTCGTCGCCTGGGTCGATCAAGGGACGAAAGAAGGCGACCCGAAAGACCTGCCGCGCCCGCCCGCCTTCCCCGACGGGTGGAACATCGGCAAACCAGACGCGGTCTTTCACATGCCGCAGGAGTTCACGGTCCCTGCTACGGGAGTCGTCGATTACAAATACTTCAGCGTGCCGACCAACTTTAAAGAAGATATGTGGGTCCAGGCGGCGGAGATTCGACCCGACAAACGTTCGGTCGTGCATCACATAATCGTATTCGTCCAGAGCGGCAGTGAACGCCGCCTTCTGGTAGGCTACGCTCCGGGCGAGCAGCCCGCCGTCATTTCAAAAGGGCTGGCTCGCAAGATTCCCGCCGGATCGACGCTCATGTTTCAGGTCCACTACACGCCGGACGGCAATGAAGTAAAAGACCGTTCGTACGTCGGGCTGGTCTTTGCCAAAGAGCCGCCAAAGAACGAAGTGATGACTCGCCCGATCATGAATATGAGGTTCGTCATCCCGCCGGGCGATGCGAATCATAAAGTCGATTCGACCTACACCTTTACCGAAGATGGGTACATTTATTCGCTGATGCCGCACATGCATTTTCGCGGAAAAGATTTTGAGTTCCGCGTGACCTTCCCGGACGGCACGTCAAAGGTGATACTCTCTGTACCCAGGTACGACTTCGCGTGGCAGGCTTATTACATTTTGAAAGAGCCTATCCGTGCGGTCAAAGGGACCCGCGTTGACTGTGTTGCGCATTTCGACAACTCCGAAAAGAACAAATACAACCCTGACCCGAAGAAAGAAGTGCGTTGGGGCGATCAGACCTGGGAAGAGATGATGATCGGCTGGATGAGCTACACGCTGGACAAGAACGCAGCCGCGCGTCAGCCTGACGCGGCAGTCGGCCAGAACAAGTAGCAGTTTTTTGAACCGAAACCGAAGGGCCGATCCAACTATCGCGTTGCCGCTGGATCGGCCCTTCTTTTATCATAAAAAGAAAAATGAAAAGGCAAAAAGCAAAAGTGAAAAGCGCCGGCAAGCGATCTGTAAAACTCTCTCTTTCGCTTCTTGCGTTTTGCCTTTTGCCTTTTGCCTTCGCGTCGGCGCACGAGCCGATAACGACGAAGGTGCGGTTCAACAAAGAAGTAGTTCGCATACTCCAGCGCAACTGCCTCTCGTGTCACCGCGAAGGCGGCTCTGCTCCGATGTCGCTTGCGACTTATGAAGAGGCGCGGCCCTGGGCGAAGGCGATCAAGGAAGAGATATTAGAGAAGCGCATGCCGCCCTGGCATCCGGTCAAAGGTTACGGCGAATTTTCGAACGCTCCGGCGCTCACCCAACACGAAATCGACCTGTTAGTGAACTGGGTCGAAGGCGGCGCGCCTAAAGGCGATGAAAAGGATTTGCCCCGGTCGCCGCTTTACGCGGATCACTGGCAGTTGGGCAAACCCGATTTGATTTTGAAACCCGCAAAAGAGAGTAGAATCGCGGCCGGTGCGGATGAGCGGGTGAGTTCGATGTTGGCGGTGAATCTGAAAGAGGATCGTTGGATAACGGCGCTTGACCTGATACCCGGAAACGGCTCGATAGTCCATTGCGCGACGTTTTATGTTGAGAAAGACGTGGCCGGAAATATAAAAGGCGAAAAGGGAAAAAAGACTGCCGGCTCAGCCGTTCTATTCGGCACCTGGGTGCCTGGACAAAAGAGCATCGCGTTACCTGATGGTGTTGGCTGGCAGTTGCCAGCCGGCTCGCGCATAGTTGCAAATATTCATTATGTAAACTCCAGCGAGGCGGCCAAAGATCGAAGTCAGGTCGGGCTTTACTTTGCCAAATCACCGCCGCGCAAACAGGCGCGCGAAGTGGCGATAACCGACCCCGCTGCCGTTGTGCCTGCCGGCGCAGAGCTTCATCGCGTGAAGCTAAACTTTGCCGCAGAGGATGATCTGGAAGCGATAGCTATACGCCCGCGCGCGCACCCGCTCGTAGCCTCGTTTCAGGCTACTGTTTACAGGCCGGATGGGACTCAAGAGGTGATGATATGGACGCGCGGTAATCGTTATGATTGGCAGTCGGCATATTATTTCAAGCGGCCCATCGCGCTCCCTAAAGGTGCGCGGGTCGAGGTCACGGTTTATTTTGATAACTCAGAAGATAATCAGAACAACCCTAACAACCCGCCAAAGCAAGTGCGCTGGTCCGAACTGACATCCGACCCATTGTGTGCGCTGATTGTTGCCGGAAGTCGCGGCACTGATTAGACGGCGCGACTTCCGCTTTCAACGCGCCCGATTCAACTGGACGAGACTGCTCGCCCTGGCCGGTTCGTTGGATTCCAAACGCCACAGACAATCGGCCACTCCGAACGGGCCGTCCATTCGCCCGTCGTAATCGCGGCACATCTGCGGGCGAGTCTCGTAGACGCCGCAAACATAATTCGTAGCGCCGGTCGGGGACTTGATCTCTGTGAGTGCGTTGCACCGTTGCGGGAGCGTGAAGTAATACTCGGTTCGCCCATACTTCTGGACGTAATCTATCTTCATCCCGTGCAACTCCATCCAGTGAATCTCGTCGCGCGCCTCGTCGTCGACCTCTCCGCCGAAGAAAGTCATCGACATGCAGCACTTGCCGCATTCAAGACACAGCTCGGATTTTCGCTTAGCGGAAAGCCTCTTTTTCATCATTGCCTCTTGCCTTCACTATGCTGTGCGCGAGACTGTTTGCTCCGAGCCGAGCGCGGCCTGCGCTGCGGCCAGTCGCGCTATCGGCACTCGATAGGGCGAGCAGGATACGTAGCTCAAGCCGACTCTATGGCAGAACTCCACGGAAGACGGCTCGCCGCCGTGCTCGCCGCAGATTCCCACCTTCAAGTCCGGTCGCGTGGCTCGCCCGCGCTCGGTCCCCACTCGAATCAGTTGGCCGACGCCTTCCTGATCGAGCACTTGAAAAGGATCGTTTTTGAATACCCGATTCTCGACGTAAAAGGGGAGAAACTTGCCCGAATCATCGCGCGATATTCCGAACGTAGTTTGCGTCAGATCGTTCGTCCCGAATGAGAAGAACTCCGCCACTTCGGCTATTTTATCTGCCGTCAGGGCCGCGCGCGGAAGCTCTATCATAGTGCCGACAAGATAATCGATCTTTTGCTGCGTTTCGTCCATCACCTCTTCGGCCACTCGGCGAACGACTTCCGCCTGCAAACGCAACTCGATTGTGTCGCTGACTAACGGAATCATGATTTCAGGCAGCACCCGTATGCCTTTCCTTTGAACGCGTGCGGCGGCTTCGAATATCGCGCGCGCCTGCATCTCGGTTATCTCCGGGAAGACTATTCCTAAACGGCACCCGCGATGGCCGAGCATCGGGTTGGCTTCGTGCAGCAGTTGCACGCGCTCCCACAGATACTGCGGCTTGACCTTGAGCTTGCGCGCAAGCTTTCGCGTGCCCTCTTCGTCGTGCGGCAGAAATTCGTGAAGCGGCGGGTCGAGCGTGCGTATCGTAACCGGCAGCCCGTCCATGGCGCGGAATATGCCTTCAAAATCTTTTCGCTGGAGCTTGAGCAGTTGCGCGAGCCCGCCTTTATAAAGCCGCTTCGGCTCTTCGATCTCGGTCTTCAAACGGCGGCGGGCGCGGCCCATCTCTTCGCGCTTCTTTGGCGCAGTAGTGCGCTTAAGCTCGGATTCGACCCCCAAAAGCTCGCGCTCAAGCTGTTTGTATTCGAGCGAGCCGAGAATCATCTGTCTCACATAATCTATCCGGTCGCCTTCAAAAAACATGTGCTCGGTGCGGCAAAGCCCTATGCCTTCCGCGCCGAAACCTCGCGCCACCTCCGCGTCGTCGGGCGTGTCGGCGTTCGCGCGAACGCGCATCTTCCGATGGCCGTCCGCCCACTCCATCAACTGGTGAAAATCTTCGCCAAGCTCAGGGTCAATAAGCGGAGCCTGGCCTTCTATGACCTGACCCGAAGTGCCGTCAACCGTGATCCAGTCTCCCTGGCGAATGCGCGTGCCGTTGGCTGAAAATTCGTTCTTGCCGTAATTGATGTTGACCTCGCCCGCGCCGACGACGCAAGGCTTGCCCCACCCGCGCGCTACAACAGCAGCATGCGAGGTCGGGCCACCCGTTGATGTCAATATCGCCTGCGCCGCGTCCATCCCCTTTACGTCTTCGGGCGAAGTCTCGCGGCGGACGAGTATCACCTTCTCGCCTTTTGCGGCCCAGCTTTCGGCCTCCTGCGGGGTGAAGACTACGCGCCCGGCGGCGGCGCCGGGGCTTGCGTTGATGCCGCGCGTCAACACGTTTACTTTGGCCTTCGGGTCTATCATCTTGTGCAGCAGTTGATCCAGGTCGCCCGCCGGGACGCGCAGCACAGCTTCGCGCTCATCGATCAATCCTTCGCGCGCCATTTCGACCGCGACCCTGACCGCAGCCGGGCCGGTGCGCTTGCCGTTTCTGGTTTGAAGCATCCACAACCGCCCGCGCTCGATTGTAAATTCCAGGTCTTGCATGTCGCGATAATGGCGCTCAAGCTTTTCCGCGACCTCCACGAATTGGTCGTAAATTTCCGGCATATCATTTTTCAACTCGTCGATGTGCTTCGGAGTGCGAATGCCCGCTACGACGTCTTCTCCCTGCGCGTTTGTCAGGTAATCGCCGAAAAGTTTTTTCTCGCCCGTGGCAGGGTTGCGAGTGAACGCGACGCCCGTGCCTGAATCGGTCCCCATGTTGCCAAAGACCATCGTCACGACGTTGACGGCTGTGCCCAGGTCGTCGGGTATCTTCTCTCTTCGCCGGTATGCTTTTGCGCGCTCGCCGTTCCACGAGCGGAAGACTGCCTTGACGGCTTCTTCAAGCTGGCGGTAAGGGTCGGAAGGGAACGACTTGCCGGTTTCGCGCTTGACGATTTTCTTGAATTCTTCTGAGATGCGCTTGAGGTCTTTTGCCGTAAGGTCTGTGTCGAGCTTTGCTTTCGCTTTGCGCTTTGCTTCATCAAGCGCGTGTTCGAACAACTCTCCGTCCACGCCCAGCACGATCTTGCCGAACATCTGTATGAAGCGGCGGTAAGCGTCATAAGCGAACCGGTCGTTTGAAGTCAGCTTGGCGAGTCCTTTGAGAGTATCTTCGTTGAACCCGAGGTTCAGCACCGTGTCCATCATTCCAGGCATGGAGAATTTCGCGCCCGACCGCACGGAGACAAGAAGCGGATTTCGAGCATCGCCGAACTTCTTGCCACTAGCGCGCTCGATTTCTTTAAGCGCCGCGAGCGTCTGCTCCCACAAGCCCTGGGGGAATAGCTCGCCCGCCGAATAGTAGGTGTTACAGGCCTCGGTCGTGATGGTAAACCCGGGCGGGACCGGCAGCCCCGCGTTAGTCATCTCGGCAAGCCCCGCGCCCTTGCCTCCGAGCAGGTCTTTCATGTCGCCGCGCCCGTCTGCCTGCCCGTTCGCGAAAATATAAACATATGAATTAGCCATTCAATAACCCCCGTGTGATTAAAAGTAATGAGTGATGAGTGATGAGTAACCGACTTCTACTCATCACTCATCACTCATTACTTAGAAAGCTCCGTTGATACATCAGCATTTTAGCTCCGAGTCAGGTGCCGGTACTTGATTCGGTGAGGCTGGTCTGCGGCAGCGCCGAGACGAGCTTTGCGGTCAGCTTCGTAATCGCTGTAATTGCCTTCAAACCAGACCACGCGACTTTCGCCTTCAAAGGCGAGGATGTGCGTGGCAACGCGGTCGAGGAACCACCGGTCGTGGCTGATGATGACGGCGCAGCCTGCAAAGTTTTCGAGCGCCTCTTCGAGCGCGCGCATCGTGTTTACGTCCAGATCGTTCGTAGGCTCGTCCAACAAAAGAACGTTCGCGCCCTCTTTCAACATTCGAGCCAGGTGAACGCGGTTGCGCTCGCCGCCCGACAGCATCCCGACTTTTTTCTGCTGGTCCGTCCCCGAAAAATTGAACCGCGCGACGTAGGCACGCGAATTCACCTGACGGGCTCCGAGCTGAATAACGTCTTGCCCTTCGCTGATCTGTTCCCAGATAGTCTTGTTCCCGTCAAGCACGTCCCGGCTTTGATCGACATAAGCCAGCTTAACCGTCTCGCCCGTCCGTATAGTCCCGCTGTCCGGTTGTTCCTGGCTCGTTATCATTTTAAAGAGCGTGGTCTTGCCTGCGCCGTTCGGGCCTATGACGCCGATTATGCCGCCCGGCGGCAACCGAAACGTCATGCCTTCGACCAGTATGCGGTCGCCGTAAGCTTTCGCCACGCCTTCGGCTTCGATCACGACGTTGCCCAGGCGCGGCCCCGCAGGGATGTAAATCTCAAGCTCGCGCCCGCGCTTTTCGCTCTCTTCCGACAACATCGCTTCATAAGAGTTGATGCGCGCTTTCGATTTTGCGTGCCGCCCCTTTGGCGACATGCGAATCCATTCAAGCTCGCGCTGGAGCGTCCTTTGACGTTCGGATTCGGTCTTCTCCTCTTGAGCCAGCCGCATCTGCTTCTGCTCAAGCCACGAAGAGTAATTGCCTTCCCAGGGGATTCCGCGCCCCTGGTCAAGCTCTAAAATCCAGCCCGCGACGTTGTCGAGAAAATAACGATCGTGTGTGACGGCTATAACGGTGCCCGGATATTTTTGGAGATGCTGTTCAAGCCACGCGACGGATTCGGCGTCCAGGTGATTCGTAGGCTCGTCAAGCAATAGTATGTCGGGTTGTTTAAGCAGCAAGCGACACAACGCCACCCGTCTGAGTTCGCCGCCCGAAAGCACTTTTACGGGCGTGTCGCCGGGAGGGCATCTCAAAGCGTCCATAGCCATCTCTAAGCGGCTGTCGAGGTCCCACGCGCCGAGGGCGTCGAGCTTTTCTTGCACGGTGCCTTGCTCGTCGAGCAGCTTTGTCATCTCGTCGTCAGACAGCGCTTCGCCGAATCGCTCGTTTATCTTGTCAAACTCTTTCAACAGGTCTACGGTTTCCTGCACGCCTTCTTCCACGATCTCGCGGACGGTCTTTGACTCGTCCAGCCTCGGCTCCTGTTCGAGAAAGCCCGTGGTGTGACCGGGCGAAAGAACGGTCTGGCCTGCGAACTCGGTATCTACGCCCGCCAGTATCCTTAGCAGCGAGCTTTTGCCCGACCCGTTCAAGCCGATGACGCCGATCTTCGCGCCGTAAAAATAAGAAAGGTAGATGTCTTTGAGGACAGGTTTTTTGTCGTAATACTTTCCTACTCCGATCATCGAGTAGATTACCTGATTTTTGTGTGGAGTCCCTGACATACTCTGTCTTCCCTTCAACAAAGGGTGTTCACATAATCATTAAAATCAGCAACAGTGAATACCGCACAAGCTAAGGTTCTTACTTTAATCTAGCGTGGTTTGATTTAGCAACGGGCCGCACTCCAAAATAAGCGGTCGCATTGATATATCAGTGCATTAATGGGTGCGCTCTGAATTTATGGGCCGTTCGGAGACGTAGCAGTAATCGGTCAGTTAAGCGTGGAAAATTGAGATGCCTACTTTGCAAACAAAGGATTTACGGTTTTTGCTCCCCACGTAACTGAGGCATTACTGCCTGTTTTGCAATGCAATTGCTATTGGTTAAAAAATTGAATGCTCGTCGCCGAATAGCTGTTGCCCGCTTGCTGCAACGTGACAAGCAAGATGTTATACGGCGGGTCTCCCGGAACAGTTTGCGTCGCTTTAACGAAGACCGTAAAGCCACCCTCAGAGGCCTTAAGTCCTACTTCATATTCTCCAACGCTACTGATCGAGAGTGATTCAACATCCTTACTCTTAAACCACTCTGCGACTCCGGGTGCCTCCGGGTCTGCCAGCCAATATTCTATATCGGTGGCGGATAGCGAGATCCCTACCATAGTATGGGTTATTCCCCACTCTATGCCCAACCAGTTCGCTCGATTTACGTCTGCAAGGATTGAGGCGAATCGCGGATGAGTTTGGGCAATCTGGCGGATCGTATCGGTGTTTATGGTAAACCCCACCGGGGCGGCGCTAGTAAAGCCCTCGAATCCGGGCCTAGGTCGGTCGCCGCACCTGGCGTATATCTGGCACCTGCTACAACTAAGTGTACGGCAGGTAAACCCACCAGACGACCCTCCAACACAACTGCCTGTGGGCCTGTTACATCTGACGCAAAACGGTGAATTCTGAGCTGCCTTGTGATTGGAGTAGGCGCGGGTTGTCCCCTCTGCATGATTGACGTAATTAATGTGAGCTGTCCGTAGAATAGGAAGGGCCTTGGCAGAGCTAGGGGCCATAAAAAGGCCCACCGCACCAAGAACGATGAGCAACGTGGCGAAGATCAATCTCTTGCTTCGCATTTGTATGCTTCCTCCTATTCTTTATTTCTAAACTCGGCTTTTCGTTAGCAATCGAGCCATATATACATTAGAGAAGTGAAGGAAGTCAATTAAGTATGGCTTTCATTACATTATGGAATGGCCGGTCGGTTAAGTGGGGGAATTGGGGTGCCTACTTTGCGAACAAATGATTTAAGCCTTTTGCTCCCCGCGTGCCATGACGAGAGCGGTGAGCAATTGGGTTATATCAAAGTTTATATTTACCGGCTTCTACGCTTTCGCTCGCTGCTCTGACTCTTTCTGCCCGCCGAGGTGTTTGCCGAACACGCCGTTCCAGGGAGGTATGACGATCAATACCGCGCCGTAAGCTTGCGCCTGACAGGCCAGCCGTATGATCGGCTTCGGCTCGGCTGTATCAATGTAGCCGAACTCTTTAATCCTGCGCTCTTCAAGCGCGGCGACCTCCGAGAGTTTCTCTGCGCCGCCCAGAACCCCAACCCAGCACGTCCCGCAAGATGCCGACCGGCATTCGACCGGAATCGGGCCTTCGTCCGCCTTGCAGCGCGCGTCGCGTCGCGAGTGATCGCGCTTGTCTGCCGCCGCCGCCGTAGTAAGGTGCTGCGAGTTGATTAACTTGAAGCGCGCGCTTTCATCCGTCTCGTCAAAAGTGATTGTGTAAACTTTTTCTTCTCCGCGAAGAAACCCGAACAACCCCTGGCCGTCGTCCCTGGCGCGCTCTTTTAGTATTTGCTCCGGCGTCTTTTTCTTGGCCTGCCTGCTCGCGCTCACCACGCCGGGAGAAGATTTGAAGGCCGCGATGCCCGTTTGCTGCAAAGTCATGAAAGCGACAGCCGTGATGCCTACCAGCAGAGACGGCTCGGCTTTGACGCGCCCTGCCACCTCGCTTGCGACCTCGCGTATCTGAGTCGCAAGCTGAAGGCTTGCGGGCGCTTTATCCGTGACGGCGTAATTGGCAACCGACTGTTTGACCTCGGCCCAGTAGCGATGACCGTAAAGAAAACGGTGCGAAGAGTCTATCTGGTCTTTCAAATAATAATTGCCCTGCATCAAAAGCTTCTTCGCCAACTGCTCGGCGTCTTCGGCACGGTCGAGCGCGCGGGCCAGGCGCAACGGGTAAAAATAGAACCATATCTCGGTCGCGTTTTTGTCTACGTCGTGGATAAAAGGCAGCAGATCGCGTATGACTGCCGCCCACGAAGGTTCGTCGTGCTGTTTTAAAAATGCTTCGAAAAGAGCTTCGTTGCTTGCGCCCATAATTCCCTCTGTTGAGATTTCTTGATGGATTGAAAACCGACATTTTAGCAGCATCTGCCGCCCGCGCTCAAACCGTTAATCAAGATGTCAGCTTTGCGCCTTTTTCAACAGGGCGATCTGGCCCGCATGATACAAGCTGTGCTGTATGACGCCGTGCAGCAGGAAATAGATCGAGTAATTATGGACGGGAATAATATCGTCGAGCTGCCCGTCGTCCAACAGCGCCACTTCCGCGCGCAAAGCCTGGTTGCCTCGCTCAAGCTCTTCGAGCGCGTCTTTCCACGCCTGCTCGCCTGTGTCCGTAACAGGCGGCCAGTCTTGTTCCGTGGTAGGCGTGTCCCGGCCTTCGCCTTTGACGCGCAGGCGAGCGATGTTCTCCCACGCGCCTATGTGCAGGACCAGCTCCCAGATGCTATGCCCCCCGGGTATCGGGTGCGCTGCGGCCTGTTCAGCCGTGACGTTTGAGAGCAACTCTTTTACCGACGGGCCGTGCCACGCTTCGCCTTCGAAAGCGCGGCGGACCTGGCTTTTGATTCTTCTCGTCTCGCTCATGATCTCCCCTTTTGATTATATAAAACCACCCGCGCAGCGCAGGGTGTTCTCGTCGTAATCGCAGATCAATCTTTCAGCATCCTTCGCTTCATAAGCATCCCGGTTCAACCAGACTCGGATACGCCCGTCTTCCGCCTCGCATACGATCTCGCCCGCGTGAACGTAATTCCCGGTAAGCTGGCCGTACTCGTTAAATATGTAGCCGGGGATGAGATGCTTTATTTCTTTGAACTCAATTATCATTGCAGTCCCTTTCGCCCGATGATCTAAAAATAGCGATAATGGCCTATGATCCGCCAGGAGAATAGCACGTCTTCAAGCCGCGCCCCCGCGCCGATGTTATGAACGACCGCGTGACGCTCGCCGCCGTTCGGCCTGACATTAGAAACAATTCCTATGTGCAAAAGACCGTTGTCCAGCTCCCAGGCGACCAGGTCTCCGGGCAAATAATCTTTTGAGTCGGCGGTGATCTCCCGCGCTTTCCCCGCGCGCTTGAAGTAGGTCATCAGGTTAGGAACACGGCGATGGTCTATGTTGGAATCGGGGCGCGCAAGCCCCCACATCTTCGGGTAGGCGGCGAAGTTGCGCTTCATATCTTCGTGAACCTCTTTTTGCAAATCGACGCCCGCCCGTCTGAGCGACCTCACAACAACGTCCGAGCAGACCCCTGTACGAATCGGGACATCGCCGCCCGGATAATCGAGCTTCACGTAAGCGGGATCATAGCCGACCGTCTGGGCAGTCTGCTCGATAGCCGAGTCGATGACTTTTTTGAGCAACGGCGAATCTATGTGCGTCAACTGGGGCGATTCGATTGAAGAGGCCGAAGCGCGCCGCGCCGCTTCGACGGGCCCATTTTGCCGGCAGGCAATCGTGACAAACATGCACACAGCGATGAGCGGGATAATCACGCTTTTATGCATAGACACCATTCTCCTATTGACCGGATGGCGCGTCAACACGCCCGCTTTATCCGGCCTGAATTTGTCAGCGACAACTGCGCGTGTTACCCTCTCAATTCTGACCCTCACCGAGGATAAACGACGATGGCTTTTGAAGACCTGAGAGAGTTCATACGCGCGCTTGAAAAGGCGGGCCAGCTCAAGCGCATACGCGCGGAGGTGGACCCGGAGCTTGAAATTGCGGAGATCACCGACCGCGTCTCGAAGATGGGCGGCCCCGCGCTGATGTTTGAAAACGTGCGCGGCCATTCGATCCCCGTGCTGATAAACGCGCTGGGCAGCCGCGAGCGGATGCTGACGGCGCTCGGCATAAAAGATTACGGCGAAATCACCGAGCGAATAATCGAGCTGACCGACGTAAAGTCGCCGCAGGGGCTTATCGAAAAGATAAAGATGGTCCCCAGGCTTGCCGAAGTGGGAAAGATGTTTCCGAAAGTCGTCCGCGACGGCCCGTGTAAGGAAAAGATTCTAAAACAGGGACAGTTCTCGCTCTTTGATTTTCCCATCATCAAGTGCTGGCCCGAAGACGGCGGTCGCTACATCACTATGCCGCTCGTCTTCACAAAAAAACCTGAGACCGGAAAGCGCAATTGCGGGATGTATCGCATGCAGGTTTATGACGAGACGACCACGGGAATGCACTGGCAGATACATAAACACGGCGCGCAGCATTTTCGCAACCTGCGACGCGGCGGCGGCGGGCGTCTCGACGTAGGAGTGGCTATAGGAGCCGATCCTGTGACTGTCTTCTGTGCGATACTGCCGCTGCCCGAAGACCTGGACGAGATGATGATAGCGGGCTTCCTGCGCCGGAAACCTGTCGAGATGGTCAAGTGCGAAACCGTAGACGTAGAAGTTCCGGCGAACGCTGAAATAGTCCTTGAGGGCTACGTTGATACGAGCGAGCGCCGCACGGAAGGCCCGTTCGGAGACCACACGGGCTACTACTCGCTCGAAGACGAGTTCCCCGTCTTTCACGTCACCTGCGTCACGCACCGCAAAAAGCCCGTCTATCAAACGACCATCGTAGGCAAGCCGCCGATGGAAGACTGCTGGATGGGAGAAGCCATCGAGCGCATCTTTCTCCCTTTGATGCAGCGCCAGTTCCCCGAAGTGGTCGATTATCACATGCCGTTCGCGGGGGTCTTTCATAACCTGATGGTCATAGCGATCAAAAAGAATTATCCCGGCCACGCGCGCAAGATAATGAACGGCATCTGGTCGCTGCCGCAGGCGATGTTCACAAAGTGCATAGTGGTCGTAGACGACGACACGGACGTGCGCGATTTGAACGCGGTCACCTGGCGCGTGCTAAATAACATCGACCCTGAACGCGACATACAATTCATGCTCGGCCCGGTAGATCAACTCGATCATTCGTCGCGGCTGCCGAATTTCGGCTCGAAGATGGGGATAGACGGAACGCGCAAGTGGAAGACGGAAGGGTTTGACCGCCCCTGGCCTAAAGAGCTTGAGATGAGTGAAGAGGTGCGCCGCCGCATTGATAAGATATGGCCGGGTCTTGGATTGTGATCAGTCTGCGGAGATGGGGCTGGCCTGGATCGCTACGATCCGCCATCGCCCGTCGTGAAACGAGTAGACGTGAATCGTTCGATAATAGCCTTGAATGTGCTGGCCTTTGTACCGCCAGTCAGAGGTGTCATAAGCGAGCAAAACGCCCGTCGGCCCATAAATGCGCACTTCGACATTATCCCGCTTGAGGGACTCTACCCGAAGATTGCCGGAGTCGATGTCTGATATGAACTGCGCTTTGTCGTCGCCGTCCAGGGCGTAACTGAAGATGCAATCATCGGCCATCAACCGATTGAGTGTAACCGTATCGCCGTGTTCTAACGCGGCAACCCACTCTTTATTTATCTGCCTCACGGTTTGCTCGGCCTGAACCGAAGCCTGTAAATCAGTGCCCATAACTTCTCCGCAGCATTTCTTTATTCGAGATTTATCCAATCAGGTTGAATAAGTCAAGCAGGCCGACGTATATCCTTTGACTGATTCGCTTACGGAATATAGTATATTGATCCGGTTTGTGGAACTGACTTCCCCCATTAATTTGCAGCCTTCGTGGAGAACAACGGTTATGAAGATTCGCTTGCTCACCTTAATGGTCTTTGTGCTTGCAATGATCGGCTCGGTTGAGTCACAGGATTCCAGGCTCGGCAAAGGGCAACAGGCCGCCCAGAGCAAAATAGCTCCGTGGGTGATGGACAACACCGGCGACGGAAAAGTAGCCGAGTTCCTTGTCGTGCTGGCGGACCAGGCGGACCTGAGCGGCGCAGCCACGCTTATGACGAAAGAAGAGAAGGGCCGCTTTGTCTACGAGACTCTGTATAACAAGGCTAAAGCGACACAGGGGCCGATACTGACCTGGCTCCAGGAGCGCAAAATCGAGCACCGCGCTTATTACATAGTCAACATGATCTGGGTCAAAGGCGACCGCAGTATTGCGATGGCGCTGGCAGCGCGCGCGGATGTCGCGAGCGTAGAAGGCAACCCGCAGATTCGCAACGTACCGGACCGGCCTATCGAGGAAACGCCTTCGCAACCCGATGAGATCAACGCTATTGAGCCGGGCATCAACCACACGCGCGCGCCACAGGTCTGGGCGATGGGTTTTACAGGCCAGGGCATAGTGGTCGCCGGGGCCGACACGGGTATTCGCTGGACGCACAATGCTCTCAAAGGCAAATATCGCGGATGGGACGGCACGACGGCCAATCACGATTTTAACTGGCACGACAGCATACACTCAGGCGGCGGGTCTTGCGGAGCCAACTCGCTTGTGCCGTGCGACGACAACTTCCACGGTACTCACACAATTGGCACAGTCGTAGGGGACGACGGCGCAGGTAATCAGGTCGGGATGGCTCCGGGCGCAAGATGGATAGGCTGTCGCAATATGAATCAAGGAGTCGGGACGCCTGCTACCTATATTGAGTGCTTTGAATTCTTTCTCGCGCCATATCCTGTAAGCGGCACGCCCGCGCAAGGCGATCCCAGCAAAGCCCCCCATGTGACCAACAATTCCTGGGGGTGTCCGCCTTCCGAAGGTTGCTCTGCAAACACTCTGCAAGCGGCTGTAGAGGCGCAACGCGCCGCAGGCATAATGACGGTAGTTTCGGCGGGCAATTCCGGCTCGGCCTGCTCTACAGTGAGCGACCCTCCCGCTATCTATGACGCTGTGTACTCTGTCGGCGCATTGAACACTGGCACCGACACGATTGCCGGATTCAGCAGTCGTGGGCCTGTAGTGATCGACGGCAGCCTTCGCATGAAGCCAGACATCGCCGCGCCCGGCACAAGCACCCGATCAACTGATCGAGATAACGATAATGATTACCGGAGCGCCAGCGGCACATTCAATGGCAGGCCCCCACGTAGCAGGGGCCGTGGCGCTTCTCTGGTCTGCCATACCTTCGTTGCGCGGCCAGATCGCCGCGACAGAGACGGTTCTTAATACCAGCGCCGTTCACATCAATTCGGCTTCGTGTGACGCAGGCGGCGGCTCGCCCAATAATGTTTTTGGTCACGGGCGATTGGACATAAAAGCAGCCGTTGATTCGCAAGCCGTGACTATCTCGCCGACCGGCCAGTTTTTCCCAAGCAACGGCGGCGAGGGCATGATTAATGTGACTGCCACGAGCGGCACGAACTGGACGGCTGCGAGCAATGATGCATGGATCACCATTACATCTGACGCGAGCGGCACAGGCAACGGCCAGATCGCTTACCTGGTGAGGGATAATTTTAGCGCAGACCCACGACAGGGAACGCTCACAGTCGCGGGAAAGATTTTCACGGTGACTCAAAACGGCCAGACGTCCAGCGGATGTAAATACAGCTTCAACCCCGCTTTCATCACCTTTAATTCCGCCGGCGGCTCCGGCAGCTTCGCCATACAGGTTGGTCCTAATTGCGCATGGAAAGCCGTGAGCAACACAAACTGGATCATCATCAATTCGAACTGCTGCGGCATCGGCCCGGCGACGGTAAATTACACGGTCACTGCGAACCCCGGCCCTGCCGGGCGTAACGGGACGATAAGCATAGGAGGGCAGAGCTTCCCGGTGAAACAGAAAGGGCCGTGATCGACCGGGCGGCTGGATCGGTTGCCTGTTATATTCGGCGCGACCCGTATTCTGGGAGGAGTTCCGAGATGGACTTCAAGCTGAAATCACACATAATGGATGAGGCGGGAATCAGCCGCGCTCTTTCGCGGCTGGCCTCGCAGATAGTCGAGCGCAATGTGGGCACCGCCGATCTGTTGCTGGTCGGGATAAGACGGCGCGGAGTCCCTCTTGCCGAACGTCTGGCCGACAAGATAGCGCAGTTTGAAGGCACGCGCCCGCCTACGGGCCAGCTCGACATCACGCTTTACCGCGACGATCTGTTAACGGTGGGGCCGCGCCCGGTAGTCAACCGCACGGATATTCCCGGCGACGTTACAGACTCTGCGATAGTGCTTGTAGACGACGTGCTTTATACGGGCCGGACCGTGCGCGCCGCATTAGACGAGCTTGTAGATTTCGGTCGGCCCCGCAGAGTAGAACTCGCCGTCTTGATCGACCGTGGCCATCGCGAGTTGCCCATACAGGCCGATTACGTAGGCAAATATGTTCAGACGACGGATTCGGAGATCGTCAAAGTGATGCTCGCTGATTATGACGAAGAAGAACAGGTGATCGTAGTCGAACAAGAGTAAGTGACGAGTGATGAGTGATGCGACCCGCAAGCGGGTTCCCCGAGTAGTGGCTGCTCACTCATCACTCATCACTCATCACTCGGGGAACCCGCTTGCGGGTCGCATCACTCATAGAATGGCATTTAACCGCAAAGACCTGCTAGGCATCCGTGAGCTTTCAGCCGAGGAAATCAATACCATCCTCGAAACAGCCCGGTCTTTCAAAGAAGTATCGACCCGCTCGATTAAAAAAGTCCCGACCCTGCGCGGCAAAACCGTCATCAATCTCTTTTTCGAGTCTTCGACGCGCACCCGCACGTCATTCGAGATAGCCGCAAAGCGATTGTCAGCCGATTCCATCAATATCTCTGCTTCGACCTCTTCGGTTACGAAGGGCGAAACACTGCTCGACACGGCGCTCAGCCTCGAAGCGATGGCGCCCGACGCCATAGTCATACGCCACCCTTCACCGGGCGCGCCGCATCAACTGGCAAAGATGATCTCGGCTTCGATTATCAATGGAGGCGACGGCGCGCACGAGCACCCGACCCAGGCGCTTCTGGACGGCTTCACTATCCAAGAACATAAAGGGCGAATAGGCGGTCTTCAAATAGCAATAATCGGAGACATAATGCACAGCCGCGTGGCCCGCTCAAACGTGCACCTGCTGACAAAGCTCGGCGCGCATGTTCGCGTGGCGGGGCCGCGCACGCTGGTGCCGAAGGATTACGATAAGCTCATCACGGATTCTGAAGGCTCGCTCGTCGTGTGCGGTCGCCTGGAAGATGCCATAGCCGGCAGCGACGTTGTTATGATGCTCCGCATACAGCGCGAGCGAATGAATGACGCTTTTTTCCCTTCGCTCAAAGAGTATTCGATTCAATACGGGCTTACGCTTCGCCGCCTTGAGCTTGCCGCACCCGACGCGATAGTGATGCATCCGGGGCCGGTGAATCGCGGAGTGGAGATCAGTTCGGAAGTCGCCGACGGGTCGCGCTCGCTCATACTGGATCAAGTGACCAACGGCGTGGCCGTGCGGATGGCAATACTGTTTCTGCTGGTCGAGAGGGAAACATAGTGAAGCTTTTAATCAAAGGCGGGAGAATTATCGATCCTTCCCGGAACATAGATGAAGCGGGCGATCTGTTGATTGAAGAGGGCCGCGTCAAAGCCCCGGGAGACGGCGCGGCGAGCAAAGAGGCGGAAATTTTCGACGCGTCGGGGCTGGTCGTAGCGCCGGGCTTTATCGATCTGCACGTTCATCTGCGCGAGCCGGGCGAAGAGTACAAAGAGACGATTGCGACGGGCGCGGCGGCGGCTGTTGCGGGCGGGTTCACTTCCATCTGCGCGATGCCAAATACGATCCCCGTTAACGATAATGCTTCGGTCACACGCTACATCGTTGAGAAAGCGCGCGAAGCCGGATTGAGCGAAGTCTATCCGGTAGGCGCAATCACGCGCGGCTCAAAGGGCGAAGAGCTTGCAGAGATGGCCGAGATGAAGGAGGCGGGCGCGGTTGCGGTCTCGGATGACGGGCGGCCCGTTATGAACGCCCAGGTGATGCGGCACGCGATGGAGTACGCGCGCGACCACGGCCTGGTAGTCGTAGACCATTGCCAGGATTTGCATCTTGCGGCGGGCGGCGTGATGAATGAGGGGCGTTATTCGAGCCTGCTCGGATTGAAAGGCATGAGCCGCGCCGCCGAAGAGAGCCACGTCGCGCGCGACATCATGCTCGCGGAGCTTACGGGCGCGCGCGCTCATATCGCTCACATCTCGACTGCGGGCGCGGTTGAACTGGTGCGCGAGGCGAAGCGGCGAGGGTTGCCTGTAACCTGTGAAGTCACGCCGCACCATCTGGCGCTCACCGATAATGCGGTCACGAGCTTTGATACAAACACGAAGATGACCCCGCCGCTCAGGAGCGAAGAAGATCGCGTCGCGCTCATAGAAGCGGCGCGCGACGGCGTCATCGACGCGATAGCTACCGATCACGCGCCGCATCACACGGACGAAAAGATGCTCGAATACGACCGCGCGCCTTTCGGCGTCGTCGGGCTAGAGACGGCGCTCGGCGTAGCCCTCACAGAGCTATATCGCGCGAACTCGATTTCGCTCACGCGCATAGTTGAGATGTTGACCGCCGGGCCTCGGCGGGCTTTCTCGCTCGCTCGCGGCACGCTTGAAGTGGGCGCGGTCGCCAACATAACCGTCTTTGATCCTGATAGAGAATGGGTAGTCGATCCGCTCACCTTCAAATCGAAGAGCCGCAACACGCCGTTTGCGGGAAGGCGACTGCGCGGCAAAGTCATCGCCACGTTTGTAAAGGGAAGAGAAGCGTTCCGCGCCGATTGACTAAAGCCGTTTTCAATTGAATGTACGGGACTGGAGAGACTCCTCACCGCAGAGACACAGAGAACACATATGGCCGATGATGTGCTTCGCACGCGGCGGGGGCGCAGAGTTTTGCTTGTTTTCTCTGCGCCCCCTCAGTGTTCTCTGTGTCTGCGGCGGTGAATCTTATTTTATTCCCCAACACTTTTATGTCTTTTGATCCAGGAATTCGATTATGCCTTACCGGAACGATCTGTTCGCAATGATTCAGCCGCCTCTTTAGCCACGCGATCAGCCTCTTTGACGCAATCACCAGTTGAAACACCGTGAAGATAATTGCCGATCAGGCGCAGGCCGGGAGACTCTTCGATCAGGCTTTCGATTTTTTGCACCCGCGCCCGGTGGCCGAGGTTGTACTGAGGTATCGCGCGCTCCCATCGCGTTATTGCGACGACGCGCGGCTCGCCAGCGATGCCGAGAGCTTGCTGAAGCTCTGAATGAGCGGTGGAAACTAGTTCCGCGTCTTCGAGTCGCGCCGCCTGTGGATTGCGCGCGCCGCCGATGAAGACCGTAACGAGCGCAGTCCGCGCGGGCGCGCGCCCTTCAAACAGGCTTGAGTTCCATACGCATCCCAGGATGTTCAGTCCTTCGACGGGCGCGACCAGAAAGCCAAAGCCGTCAAGCGGCGTGCGGATTGACTCTATGTCGTAAGCGAGATAAACGATGGCGAGCGGCGGGTATCGTATCTCGTCAAGCAAGCGGCTCAACTCTTCGGACACCGGCGCGATGAGCGACGAGGCTACGGACGAAGGCGTGGCGATAATAACTTGCCCGCAGTTGATTCGCGTGTGATCGCCTGAACGGGTAAACTCGACGGCAAAACCTTCGCTCGCTCGATTTCGAATCTCGCAACCCTCAATCCCCGTTAGCAAGTCTTCTCCGAGCCGCGCGGCGAGCGTCCCGGGCAAAAAACCCATCCCCTGGCGAAATGAAACGAGCCGCCTGCGAGTCGGCGCGGCTTTATCCAGCACGGCGCCCGCAGATTTTTTGGCGCGCTTCGCTTCGCGGGCTTTGGCAATCATGCCGCGAAACAGGCCGCCATAGCCCGTTTCAAGGTTTGCCAGCCGAGGAAACGCGGCCTGCACGCTCAAGGCTTCGGGGTCGCCCGCGTACACGCCCGACACGAACGGCGCGACCATTCGTTCGGCGGCTTCGCGGCCTATGCGCCGCCTTGCAAAAGCCGCGACGCTCTCTTCCGTGTCTGAGCGACGAGCGCCGATCATCGGCTCCATAAGTATTCGCAGCTTGCCGCGCGTGCTGAGCAGGTTGCTTTTGATGAATGCTCCCGGGCCGGAGGGGACCGCGTGAAGCCGCTTGTTGAAGTAAACGTAAGCCGGGGCTTTCGGGTCGCCTTCGACCAGATCGCCCGTGATGCCAAGCTCTTCGACAAGCGCGAGCAGCTCTTCCGTCCCCTGAGAGCTGTTCGGCCCGCGCTCGATCAGAAATCCATCAACGCGGTCGGTCCGCATCACGCCGCCCACCCGCTCCGATTTTTCAAGCAATACCACATCGACGCCCAGGCGTTTCAGCCGGTAGGCGCATACCAGACCCGATATGCCCGCGCCTATAACGACTACTTCTCTCGCCTCATCACTCATCACTCGTCACTTTTTTCTCTACCAGGTTTGCGAGCGCGTCTATGAAATCGGGGCGGCAGTTGAGCGCCGGGACTCGCCTGTAGTGAGCAAGCCCGACCTCTTCGGCGACGTGGCGGTAGAGTATGTCTAATTCGTAGAGGGTCTCGATGTGCTCGGAGACGAAGCTGACGGGGACCAGCAGGACTTGAGAAACGCCTTCTGCGGCGAGCCGTCGCACAGTCTCGTCGGTCGAAGGCCGCAACCATTTAACCGGCCCCACTTTGCTTTGAAACGAGAGCGAATGAGGCCGGTCCTCGCCCAGTTCTTTCATGACGCGCGCGACCGTTTGCTGTGTGTGATCCAGATAGGGGTCGCCTTCTTCGATGTAGCTGACCGGGACGCTGTGTGCGCTAAAGACTATGTGAGTGCCGGAAGGCGTTTGATCGGGGAATTGAGCCAGTTCTTCGCTAACCATGCTTGCAAGCGCGGTGATGTAATCGGGGTCGTCTTGCCAGCTTTCGATGACGGAGAGGCGCGGCGCTTGGCCGCCGTTTTGAGCGAATATGGCCTTCATGCGATTGAGGCTCGACCCGGTGGTCGAGATCGAGAATTGCGGATAGAGCGGCAGGACTACGAGGTGCGTTATGCGATCAGCGCGAATCCGGGCAATCGCCTCTTCGGTGAACGGCTTCCAGTAGCGCATGCCCACATAAGCCTTTGCGCGGATGCCGCGCCGTCCGAGCGCCTCTTCGAGCGCGCGGGCCTGCTGCTCGGTTATCTTGCGAAGCGGCGACCCGCCGCCTATCTGCTCATAATAGCCGCGCGACTTTTTATAACGCCCGGTCGAGATGATCCACGCGAGCGGCTTTTGCATAGCCCGCCAGGGCAGGCGGATGATGTCGGGATCAGAAAAAAGGTTATAGAGAAACGGTTTTACATCGTCGAGCGTGTCCGGCCCTCCGAGGTTGAACAGCAACACTCCGATTCTGTCCTGGTTTTGATCTTCTTTAGCCATTTAAGCGATTGGTAATTTTGCCGCCTGGATGAACGCGCGCGCGTTTTCTACGGGAGTCATCGGAAGTATGCCGTGTCCGAGGTTGAGTATGTGGCGCGTGCCCCCGCCCGCCTTTATCAATTCTTTCGCCCTGGCCGTGATGATTTCAGGCGTTGATAAAAGAATGCACGGGTCGAGATTGCCTTGAATCGTCAGACGGTCGCCTATTCGACGGCGCGCATCCTGCAAGTCTATGCGCCAGTCTATGCTCAACGCGTCGGCCCCGCTCGTCGCCATCTTTTCCAGAAAATTTCCGCAGCCGTTGATGTACAAAATCGCGGGCGCGGATTGCCGGTTGAGAGATTCAAAAATCTTTTGCTGATAAGGGAGGGCGAATCGCTCGTAATCCGATGGCGAAAGCTCGCCCGCCCAGGAGTCAAACAATTGAACGACCTGAGCGCCTGCTTCGATCTGAGCATTCAAGTAGAGAATGACCGTGTCGGCGATCTTATCTAACAAAGCCTCAAACGTCGCGGGGTCGCCGAACATCATGCGCTTGACGTGGGCATAGTTTTTAGACCCGCCGCCTTCGATCATATAAGCCGCAAGCGTCCAGGGCGCGCCCGCAAATCCGATCAGCGGGACGCCGCCGTCAAGCTCGCGCCTCAAGCGCCGGATGATCTCCATCACGAAGCCGGTCTTCTCGACAGGGTCCGGCACAACAAGCCTGTTCAACTTGCTCGCGCGTGCGAATCGGCTCAGGCAACTCCGGCCCTTTCTGTTCGGTCAACCGGACCTCCTGTCCCATCGCTTCGACCGGGATCAGAATGTCGCTGAACATTATTACCGCATCGACATCGAGTATGCGGTAAGGCTGTAGCGAAACTTCGACGGCCAGTTCAGGCGTCTTGCACAGCGTCAAGAAATCTGTGTCGGCGCGAATCTCGCGGTATTCGGGCAGGTAGCGCCCCGCTTGCCGCATCATCCAGACCGGAGTTCTTTCGACCGGCTCGCCTCGGGCCGCGCGGATCAATAAATCGTTTTTCATCAAATCAACTCTCTAAGTTTTAGCCACAGCTTTTCATTGAACGGAAGGACTACGGTCCTTGCTCGCTGGTGCTTCGAATTGCGAGTCAATTGTAGCAATCACTAACATCGCACTCAAGGCACTGCTACTTCCTGCGGATCAGGATTGACGGCTTACAAACGGGTTACCCGTTTCATAAAACCGCCACTCAAGCTCCGTCGCGCGGGTTATTCCGATGCGAGGGCCGCTCGATATTCGAGGCACCCCGGCCCGCTCGATAACTTTGATCTCGCGCCCTATGGCTGCGCCGTTAAATCGGGCATCGATTCCGAAAGCCTGACACAATCGGCCCGGCCCGCTCGCAAGCTTTTTCAAATCCGTAGTGCCGCGCCTTCCGATCATCTCTTCGATGCCGGCCGCAGGCTCGACTGCCCGAATCAGCACGGCGCCTACGCCCGAGCGCTCGGTCGTAAAGTTCAGGCAATAATACATGCCGTAAATAAGATAAATATAGACGTGCCCGAAAGAGTCGCGCATGCCGGCAGCCTGCTTTTGTCGCAATACGGCGTGCGACGCAGCGTCCGTGGTATAGGCTTCGGTTTCGACTATGCGCCCTTCGCACTCTCCCACCACGAGGATCGCCCCAACAAGGTCGCAAGCAACAGTGACGGTCTCCTGCGCGAAAAAATCCTCGTTCAGGTAAGCAGTCCTTCTGCGCTTTTTTGTGAGCGATTTTACCAATTCTTTTTTTAATCCCTCTCTCAGACAGCGGGCCAGAGCATTTTACAAATAGCTGCGCCCCGCCGCCATAGACTGGCTTGACCCTCACTTTTCTCATCGCGGGTTGACAAAAATTGATCCCATCGCTATAGTTTGTCGTTTGGTGCAGCGGCGCTTTTTGGTTCTGGACATGCGGAGGCGCTGTTGTGGTTGAACCGGACGCGGAATAAACGTTATTGTGGCGTAAAAGGACGCGGCTCGACCCGCGATCCCGAATCCTGATATTACTGATTCTGAACTCACGCCACAGAAAAGTTAGGCCTGGGGAGGCCGGATCCGCAGCAACTTTTCAGAACATCCCCATAACTAGTTTTATATAAAAGCCAGGCGCGATGGCAAAGGCCGATTTGCCCTCGTGCGCTCTTGATTTGACTTCAAAGATAGTGGCGGGCCCGTGGGCCTTGCCAAGCTGAGAGGAGCTAGAGCGTGCCGACATTGAGTCAGTTAGTTCGTAAAGGACGACAACAGGTTAAGTATAAGACGTCAAGCCCGGCCTTGAATTCAAGCCCGCAAAAACGCGGCGTCTGTACACGCGTGTACACGCAGACCCCTAAAAAGCCGAACTCGGCTTTGCGCAAAGTGGCGCGCGTCCGACTTACCAACAGCATCGAAGTCACGACATATATACCGGGCATAGGCCACAACCTCCAGGAGCACTCGATAGTGCTTATCCGCGGCGGTCGTGTGAAGGACCTGCCGGGCGTTCGTTATCACGTCGTGCGAGGCACTCTCGATGCGGTCGGCGTTCAGGGTCGCAAGCAGGGCCGCTCTAAGTATGGAGCCAAACGGCCTAAAGAGGCCGCACCGGCCAAGGCCAAGAAATAAATTTCGGATTGCGGACTTCGGATTGCGGATTTGAACAACAGAGATTCAATCCGCAATCCGCAATCGGCAATCGGCAATCGGAAGGGATATGCCAAGAAGAAGAGTAGCAGCGAAGCGCGAAGTTCTACCGGACCCGCTTTATAACTCGACGATGGTGACAAAGTTCATCAACTCGTTGATGTGGGACGGCAAAAAGGCCGTGGCCGAGAATATTTTCTACGGCGCGATGAGTCAGATTCAAGAAAAGACTCAGGAAGACCCGTTGAAGGTATTCAAAAAGGCTATAGACAACGTCAAGCCGCGCGTTGAAGTCAAATCGCGCCGCGTTGGCGGGTCTACTTATCAAGTGCCTATCGAAGTTGATCAGAAATCGCGCGGCAATAGCCTTGCCATCCGCTGGCTGATTTCGTATTCGCGCGGGCGCGGTGAAAAGAACATGACTGACCGGTTGGCGGGCGAGATTTTGGACGCCGCCAATAATCGCGGCAACGCGGTCAAAAAGAAGGATGATACGCACCGTATGGCCGACGCCAACAAGGCGTTCGCTCATTACAGGTGGTGAAAAAGAGTCCTGAGTCCTGAGCGCTGCGTCCTGAGTGTGAATCAAATGCTCGGGACTCAGCACTCAAGACTCAGGACTTAGGAAGTTATGTCGAAGCAAGCACCATTACAGCGATTCCGCAACATAGGAATCATGGCTCACATCGACGCGGGCAAGACGACGACGACCGAGCGCATACTCTATTACACAGGCGTCTCGTACAAGATCGGCGAGGTCCACGAAGGGACTGCCGTCATGGATTGGATGGAGCAGGAGCAGGAGCGGGGGATCACTATTACGTCTGCCGCGACGACCTGTTTCTGGCAGCGCAACAATGAGGACTATCGCGTCAATATTATAGACACTCCCGGCCACGTCGATTTCACGATAGAGGTCGAGCGAAGTCTGCGGGTGCTTGACGGCGCGGTCGCGGTCTTTGACGCAGTGGCGGGCGTGCAGCCGCAGTCGGAAACCGTCTGGCGTCAGGCCGATAAATATAACGTGCCGCGCATAGCTTTCATGAATAAGATGGATCGCCCCGGCGCGGACTTCGATCACGCGGTCCAGACTATCAAAGCTCGCCTGGGCGCTAACCCCGTGCCTGTTCAGATGCCGATAGGAGCCGAAGACCAGTTTCGCGGCATTATCGATCTGGTCACGATGCGGGCCATCGTCTACAACGTGGAAGACAAAGGCGCAGAGCCTGACATTATAGAGATACCGGAAGATCTTAAAGCCGCAGCCGAGGCGGCCCGCGAGAAGATGATCGAATCGCTTGCGGATGCCGACGACCAGATCGCAGAGAAGTACCTGGGCGGCGAAGAGGTTTCGGAAGACGAGATTCGCGCGGCCCTCAGGCGCGAGACCATTGCTTTGAAGCTGGTCCCGGTACTTGCGGGCACGGCCTTCAAAAACAAGGGCGTGCAGCCTCTGCTTGATGCCGTGATCGATTACCTGCCCAGCCCGCTCGACGTTCCTGCGGTCATGGGCTTCAACCCTAAGAAGAGCGAAGAAGAAGAACGACCGGCTGATGAGAAAGCGCCGTTTTCGGGACTCGTCTTTAAGATCATGGCCGATAAGCACATAGGTCAGCTTTCGTTCGTTCGCATCTATTCGGGCACGCTCAAGAGCGGCTCTTACACGCTGAACTCGACTCGCGGGTCGAAAGAGCGCGTGGGCCGCATCATGCGTATGCACGCTAACAAGCGTGAAGATATTGAGCAGGCGTCGGCAGGCGAGATAGTCGCGGTCGCCGGACTCAAACAGGTAACGACAGGCGACACGATATGCGAGGAATCGCGCCCGGTAATTCTTGAAGCGCTCGAATTCCCCGCGCCCGTCATCTCGCAAGCCATCGAGCCTAAGACTCGCCAGGATCAAGAAAAGCTGAGCCTCGGCTTACAGCGCCTTGCCGCCGAAGACCCGAGCTTCAAGGTCGCTACCGATCAGGAGACGGGACAGACGATTATCAGCGGCATGGGCGAGCTTCACCTTGAAATAATCGTTGATCGCCTCAAGCGCGAATTCAGCGTCGACGCTAACGTCGGCCGACCACAGGTCGCTTATCGCGAGACGATTCGCAAAGAAGCGGAAGGCGTCGGCAAGTTCGTTCGGCAGACGGGCGGTCGCGGCCAATACGGGCACGCCGAGGTCAGAATCGCGCCGCTTGAGCCGGGCACAGGGTTCGAGTTCGTCAACGCTATCGTCGGCGGCGTCGTTCCCCGCGAATATATCAAGCCTGTCGAAGCGGGCATAAAAGAAGCGATGGAAGGCGGCGTGCTCGCCGGGTATGAGCTGGTCGACATCAAGGCGACTCTGCACTACGGCAGCTATCACGAAGTAGACTCTTCGGAAATGGCGTTCAAGATTGCAGGCTCTATGGCCTTCAAGGACGCGGCAAAGAAAGCCAACCCGGTTTTGCTTGAGCCGATAATGAAAGTCGAGGTCGTGGCTCCCGAAGAGTACATGGGATCGATTACCGGCGACGTGAATTCGCGTCGTGGCCGGATTGAGAGAATCGATTCGCGACCGGGCACGCAGGTCATAACTGCATTTGTGCCTCTGTCCGAAATGTTCGGTTACTCGACGATCCTGCGCTCGATGACACAGGGTCGCGCGACATACACGATGCATTTTCATCGTTATGAAGAGGCGCCGCGCAGCGTGCGCGAAGAGATAATAGCGAAGGTGCAGGGCACCTCGAGGTAATCATATTTTTCCATCTCGGGCGAGCGCCTGAAAACGCTCGCGGAAAAAGGAGCTAAGAATATCATGGGAAAAGAGAAGTTTGATCGCTCGAAACCACACGTCAACGTCGGAACTATCGGCCACATCGATCACGGCAAAACTACTCTCACTGCCGCCATCACTAAAGTCCTGGCCAAACATAACCCCAAAATCCAGTTCCGCTCCTTCGACTCTATCGATAACGCGCCGGAAGAGAAGGCCCGCGGCATCACGATCGCCACTGCTCACGTCGAGTATGAGACCGCAAACCGCCACTACGCTCACGTGGATTGTCCAGGCCACGCCGACTACATCAAGAACATGATCACGGGCGCCGCCCAGATGGACGGCGCTATCCTTGTCGTCGCAGCCACGGACGGCCCCATGCCTCAGACCCGCGAGCACATACTGCTTGCCCGCCAGGTGGGCGTGCCTGCGATGGTCGTCTTTATGAACAAGGTGGACGCCGTTGACGACCCCGAGCTTCTGGACCTGGTGGAGCTTGAGGTCCGCGACCTGCTATCGAGCTACCAGTTCCCCGGCGACGAGATACCGATCATACGAGGCTCGGCGTTGCAGGCGTTGAACGGGGAGGGAGACGGCGAGAAGAGCATAGACGAGTTGATGGAGGCCGTAGACAGCTACATACCTCAGCCAACCCGCGAGGTGGACAAGCCGTTTCTGATGCCGGTAGAGGACATATTCTCGATATCTGGTAGAGGGACGGTGGCGACGGGCAGGATAGAGCGAGGGCAGGTGAAGGTGGGAGAAGAGGTGGAGATCATAGGGATACGTCCTACGCGCAAGACGGTGGTGACGGGCGTGGAGATGTTCAAGAAGCTGTTGGACAGTGGAATGGCAGGGGACAATGTGGGGCTGTTGTTGAGGGGAGTGGAGCGGAGGGAGATAGAGCGAGGGCAGGTGATAGCGAAGCCCGGCAGCATCACGCCGCACACGAAGTTCAAGGCAGAGGTATACGTGTTGACGAAGGAGGAAGGGGGCCGGCACACGCCGTTTTTCAGCGGATACCGGCCGCAGTTTTACTTTCGGACGACGGATGTGACAGGGATAGCGGAGTTGGCCGAGGGAGTGGAGATGGTGATGCCCGGAGACAACTCGCAGTTGACGATAGAGTTGATAAACCCGATAGCGATGGAGAAGGGGCTGAGGTTCGCGATCAGGGAAGGTGGAAGGACAGTAGGGGCAGGCACTGTCTCTGAAGTCATAGAATAGGCCCGCGCGCTCGAACAGCGATACGAGAGAGATAGATTATGTTGAATGAGAAGATAAGAATCAGGCTGAAGGCGTATGACTACCGCGTGCTCGACCAGTCGACTGCTGAGATAGTTGACACGGCAAAGCGAACGGGCGCGCGAGTGGCGGGGCCTATCCCGCTGCCGACTGTGAAGAACAAGTACACAGTCTTGCGCAGCCCGCACGTGGACAAGAAATCTCGCGAGCAGTTCGAGATTCGCACCCACAAGCGGCTTATGGATATTCTCGACCCGACACCGCAGACGGTTGACGCGCTAATGAAGCTAGACCTCCCGGCGGGCGTTGATGTCGAGATCAAAGCCTTCGGCAAGGACCACAAATAAAGGATGAAGGCGGAAGGATGAAGGATGAAAAGAGAGAAGGATGACTATGTCCTTTTCATCCTTCATCCCTTATCCCTCATCCTTTCGGAGTTGCTATGGTCAACGGAATAATTGGTAAGAAGCTTGGGATGACCCAGTTGTTTGCGGAAGACGGCACAGTGACGCCTGTGACGGTGATAAAGGCCGGCCCGTGCATCGTTGTGCAGAAGAAGACCGTGAATACTGATGGTTATAATGCCGTTCAGCTTGGGTTTGTAGAAGAGAAGCCGCCCCGCCGCGTCAATAAGCCGACCGAAGGGCACTTCAAACGCGCAGGCGTCCCGCCTACTCGCGTGTTGCGCGAGGTGCGAATTGATGGTGGCGACGAAGCGGCCAGCGTCGGCGATAAGGTTCTCGTCGATATTTTTAACGAGAACGACCTTGTCGATGTCATAGGCAAGTCGAAGGGGCGCGGGTTTGCCGGATTCATCAAGCGACACGGGTTCGGCGGCGGTCGCGCTACGCACGGCTCGATGTTTCATCGCGCGCCGGGCAGCATCGGGCAATCGGCTTATCCTTCGCGCGTCTTCAAGGGAACTCGCATGGCAGGACACATGGGCGACGAGCGCAAGACGCTTAAAAACCTTCGCGTCGTGGCCGTCGATACGGAAAACAATTTGCTGATGATACGCGGCGCGGTGCCCGGCCCGAACGGCGCGTACGTTTTGATCAAGAAAAAGCAATGATATTAATCCAGAGTCCGATTTCGATCTTCGATTTCGGACTCTCGATTTTTGTGGAGCATAAAGATGCCTGTTGTGAAGGTAATGAACCTGAATAACGAAGAGGTGGGCGAGCTGGAGCTGTCGGACGCCGTGTTCGACGCGAAGCTTAACAAGTCGCTCATCTACTCTGCGGTCAAAAGCTATCTGTCTAACCAGAGGGCCGGAACGTCGGCCACCAAGACGCGCGGCGACGTATCGGGGTCGGGCAAGAAGCTCTGGCGGCAGAAGGGGACGGGCCGCGCGCGCATAGCCAGCCTGCGGTCGCCTCTGTGGAAAGGCGGCGGGAACGTTCACGGGCCGCAGCCGCGCGACTGGTCTTACCGCATCCCGAAAAAGATGCGGCGCGGCGCGATCCGCTCGGTGCTGTCGGAGCGGCTGCGCGAGGGCGGGCTTGTGATTGTCGAGAACTTCGAGCTTCAGTCGTACAAGACAAAAGATTTTGTCGCGACCCTGTCGAAGCTCGGGCTTGAGCGGCGCACGCTCATCGTCGATTCGGGCGAGAATGCCAACCTGACGCTCTCGTCGCGCAACCTCCGCAACGTCACTTTTATCTCGCCGAGCGGCGTGAATGTTTATGACCTTCTCACGCACGAGCAACTGGCTTTGACAAAAGATGCGGCGGCGGAGCTGGAACGCCAGTTGAGCAAGTAACCGGTTGAGCAAGTAACCGGTTGAGCAAGTAGGCCGGGAGGAGCTTTCGTATGAAAAGTATTTGGGACGTAATCAAAGGGCCGGTCATCACTGAAAAAGCGCTCACGATGAAGGACGAGCCGGAATCGATGGGGCGCAGCGGCAATGACCGTCAGATACTGACGCTCAAAGTTGATCGCCGCGCGAACAAGCCGGAAATCAAACGCGCCGTCGAGCAAATACTCGGCGTGAAGGTCGAAGAGGTGCGCGTTGCCAACTATCACGGCAAGCAAAAACGCATACCGACCAGGCGCGAGATGGGCAGGCGCAGCGACTGGAAAAAGGCATACGTCACGCTCAAGAGCGGCGAAAAGCCGATTATGTACGAAGACGTTATCTAATTTTGGATTTTCGATTTTAGATTTTAGATTGCGGAGAAAATCGAGCGCGACCTTTAATCCGAAATCCGAAATCCGAAATCCAAAATGGAGTGGGGATGGGAATTAAGAAGCTAACACCGACATCACCGGCGCGAAGGTATCAGACGTACCTCACGTTCGAAGAGGTTACGACCGACGAGCCGCACAAGCCGCTGCTCTCGCCTAAAAAGCGCATCAGCGGGCGCAACAACGACGGGCACATAACCATGCGTCGTCGCGGCGGCGGGGCAAAGCGACAGTATCGCGTCATCGATTTCAAACGCGACAAGGCGGGCATCCCGGCAAAAGTCGCCACCATCGAATACGACCCGAACCGCTCGGCGCTAATAGCTCTTCTCCACTACGTTGACGGCGAGAAGCGCTACATAATCGCGCCTTCGGGGCTCAAGGTCGGGCAGACCGTGGTATCAGGGCCGGAAGCCGACATCATAGCGGGTAACGCATTGCCGCTTCGCTTCATCCCGCTCGGCACGACTATTCATAACGTCGAGCTTCGACCGGGCAAAGGGGCGCAGATGGTTCGCGCGGCAGGCGGCGCGGCTCAGCTGGTCGCGAAAGAAGGCGATTGGGCGCAGCTTCGATTGCCTTCGGGCGAGATTCGCCGCGTCAACATAGAGTGCTACGCGACCGTAGGCCAGATAGGCAACATAGAGCACAGCAACGTTTCGCTGGGCAAAGCCGGGCGCACGCGCTGGATCGGTCGCCGACCTAAAGTTCGCGGCGTTGCGATGAACCCGGTTGACCATCCGCACGGCGGAGGCGAGGGCAAAACTTCAGGCGGTCGCCATCCCGTAACGCCCTGGGGCCAGCCGACGCGCGGCTACAAGACTCGAAACAACAAGCGCACGGATAAGTTCATCGTGCGCAGAGGGAAAAAATAAGTGATGAATGATGAGTGATGAGGGATGAGTCACGCGGCTCTCCACTCATTCCTCATCACTCATCACTTGGATGAGTTATGGCAAGATCAATTAAAAAAGGGCCGTTCGTAGACGATCACCTGGTAAAGGTGATCTTGAAGATGAACCAGGCGAACGAGAAGCGGGTCCACAAGACCTGGTCTCGCCGCTCGACCATACTGCCTGAAATGGTGGGCCACACGATAGCCGTGCACAATGGCAAGAAGTTCGTCCCGGTTTACATCCAGGAGAACATGGTCGGCCACAAGCTCGGCGAGTTCTCGCCCACGCGCGCGTTCAAGGGCCATCCTGAAAAGAGCGACAAGACCGTTAAGAAGGGAGGCAAGTAAATCATGAAGGCACGCGCAGTAGCAAAGTACATAAAAGGCTCGCCTCAAAAAGCTCGCCTCGTCATCGACCTGATACGCGGCCGCCGCGCGCCTGAGGCGCTGGCCATGCTCAAGGCGACCAACAAGAGAGCGGCTAAACCGATTGAGATAACGCTGCGCTCGGCGATAGCTAATGCCACGCAGAAGGCCGAGCAACTCAACGTCTCGATAGACGTTGATGCGCTGGTTGTTTCTGCGGCTAAGGTCGATTTAGGCCCGACCAAATTTCGCCGCCGCGTTCGCCCCGCTCCGATGGGCCGGGCATACCGCGAGCGCCGATGGCAGAGCCACATCACTATTGAGGTAGATTCAGGAAAAGAGTAGGTGTCAGGAGCCATTTGAAATCTCAAATTTGAGATTTCAAATGATCCCCGCCGCTGATTGGGAGGAATCGTGGGTCAGAAAGTTCATCCGTATGGTTTCAGGCTAGGATTTAATCGCGGCTGGCATTCAAACTGGATTGCCAAACGCGATTATGCAGACCTGCTTCACGAAGATCTGAAGCTCAAGAGAGAGTTGAAATCGCGCTTTGCCGGCGCGGGCGTCTCTAACATCGACGTTGAGCGCGCGGCCAACAAGCTCAAGATCATCATACACACCTCGCGGCCCGGCATCATCATCGGTCGCAAGGGGGCCGAAATCGATAAGCTCAAAGGCGAGATCAAAGAGCGGACGGGACGCGAAGTTTACGTCAACATTCAAGAGATTCATAAGCCTGAGCTGAACGCGCAATTGCAGGCCGAGCAGATCGCCCAGCAGTTAGAGAAGCGAATCGCTTTCCGCCGGGCGATGCGTCGCGCGGTAGAAAATGCTCAACGCTTTGGCGCTCAGGGGATCAAGGTTCGCGTGTCGGGCCGATTGAACGGGGCCGAGATAGCGCGCTCCGAATGGTATTTGCAAGGCCGGTTGCCGCTTCACACGCTGAGGGCCGATATAGATTACGGCTTTGCCGAAGCGCACACGACGTTCGGCGTCATCGGCGTCAAGGTGTGGATTTATCGCGGCGATGAGCTGACCTTAAGACGGGCAGTGCAGGCGAGAAGACAATAACAATTGCAGAATTCGGATTGCGGATTGCGGATTTAATTAGCATCCAAATTCTTCAAGCCGCAATCCGAATTCCGCAATCCGCAATGGTAAGGTTATGGCTGAATATAAAATTCCTAAGCGAATGAAGTACCGCAAACAGCAGCGCGGGCGCATGAGCGGCGTTGCTACGCGAGGGGCTGAAATATCTTTCGGCGAGTACGGGCTGAAGGCGCTTGAGCCTGCGTGGATCACCGGCAAACAGATCGAAGCGTCGCGCGTGGCGATGACTCGTTTCATCAAGCGCGGCGGCAAAATCTGGATTCGCGTCTTCCCCGATAAGCCGATCACTAAGAAACCGGCTGAGACTCGTATGGGCAAAGGCAAGGGCGCGCCCGAAGGCTGGGTCGCGGTCGTAAAGCCCGGACGTGTGCTGTTCGAGATGGAAGGCGTTGACGAAAAGACGGCGCGCGAGGCCATAAGGCTTGCGGCGCAGAAGCTGCCGATCAAGACCAAATTCATCTCGCGCAAAGATCAGGAAGGGGGCGGGCTGGTATGAAGGCTGATGATCTTAGAGGGCTGGACGATGAGGATCTGGCAGGCAAGCTCGACGAGCTTAGAGAGTCGATCTTTCGCATGCGGTTCAAGCTGTCGCTCGGCAACACGGACGTGGTGAAACAACTGCGTGTGCAGCGAAGAGACCTCGCGCGGGTAAAGACATTGCTGCGCCAGCGCGAAATGGCTGCGGCAGCGCAAAAGTAGATTAGTCGTGGAGCAGGTTATTCGACTTGCCCCGCTCTCAAAAGGTAGATATGGAAGAGAACAAAGAAGAGACTTCAGTTGAATCGGGCGGACAGGGCGGCGCGTCCGAACAGGGAGATGAAAACCAGGGCGAAGGCTTTCTCGTCGAGGCGGCGCAAATCGTCGGGTCTGCGCTCGGCAAAGTAGCCGTCGCCGTAGGCGGGGCAGGCGAGGCGGAGCCGCCGGCGGAGCGGAAGCGCCGCCGCCAGGAGAAGGTCGGCCTGGTCACTAGCGACAAGATGGAGAAGACCGTAGTGGTGCGCGTCGAGCGCCAGGTGCGCCACCCGAAGTACAAGCGTTATATCCGTAAGCGCTCCAAGTTCATGGCGCACGATGAGATGGGGGCGCACATAGGCGATACGGTGAGAATAATCGAGACGCGGCCATTGTCGGCGCGCAAACGCTGGCGCGTTGTAGAGATTTTGCAAAAGGCAAGATGACGATTGCGGATTGCGGATTGAATCGGAAAAATCATGTTCTTAAATCCGCAATCGAGAGGGGTGAGTTATGGTTCAGATGAGATCAATCCTTGAAGTCGCGGATAATTCCGGGGCGAAGCGCATATCGATGATACTGCCTCTGGGAGGCCACACGGGATTGCGCGCGGGGCTGGGCGACATCATCACGGCGTCGGTCAAAGAAGCCGCGCCGGATGGCGCGGTCAAAAAAGGCCAGGTCGTTCGCGCAGTCGTGGTCCGCACTCGCAAGGAGACGCGCCGCAAAGACGGCACTTATATCCGCTTCGATCAGAATGCGGCGGTGATAATCAAGCCCGATAACGAGCCGGTGGGGACGCGCGTTTTTGGCCCGGTCGCCCGCGAGCTGCGCGACAGGCGTTTCATGAAGATAGTGAGCCTTGCGCCGGAAGTGATTTGAGGAAATATGAACGTAGAGATAAACATTCGCAAAAACGACCGCGTGCTCGTTATCGCGGGCAAAGATAGAGGGAAAAAGGGGCGCGTGATCGAGGTTTTGCCGCGCAAGCGCAAAGTGATAATCGAGGGCGTCAACGTCGTAAAGCGCCACAACAAGGCTAACTCGCGGCGCGGCGTGCAGGGCGGGATCATCGAGCGCGAGTCGCCGATTGATGTGTCTAACGTGATGGTGATCTGCCCGCACTGCGGCGAACCGACCCGCGCCGGGCACCAGGTCTTAAGCGACGGCCAGCGCACGCGGGCTTGCAAGAGGTGCGGCGCGGCTATTGAGAAACAGTAAGCAATCTGCTGAAGGCGAGCTTCCCGAAGAAGCGCATCAGCAAAAAGGTTGGATGAAATGGCAACAAGACTCAAAGAGCGTTACAAAAGTGATGTCGTGCCGGCCTTGATGAAGGAATTCGGCTATACGAATACCATGGCCGTGCCGAAGCTGGAAAAGATAGTCGTAAACATGGGCGTGGGCCGCGAGGCGCAGAACAACCCGAAAGTTTTCGACCAGGCCGCTATGGAGTTATCGACGGTGACCGGGCAGAAGCCTGTTATTACAAAGGCCAAAAAGTCTATCGCGGCATTCAAGCTGCGCGCGGGGATGCCGGTAGGCGTTTTGGTGACATTGCGCGGCGAGCGCATGTATGAATTTCTTGACCGGCTCTTGAACGCCGTGCTGCCTCGCGTGCGCGACTTTCGCGGCTTAAGCCCTCGCGCGTTCGACGGGCGCGGCAATTACACGCTTGGAATTAAAGACCAACTGATATTCCCCGAAATCGACTTCAACAAGGTCGATAGAACGCGGGGAATGAATATCTCTATAGTCACAACGGCCCGCACTGACGAGGAGGGACGCGCCCTGCTCCGCCAGTTTGGCATGCCGTTTATGAAGTAGTGGTCCGCCGGACCACCGATTACGAGGAACGATGGCAAGAACATCTTCAATGTATAAGGCGAACGAGCTTAAGCGGGCACTTGAGAACGCCAGGCAAAGAGTTAAAGATAAGTACGGAGCGAGCGGCAAAAAACAGCTCAAGCGCGCGAAGGCGGAGGGGATGAACCTGAACGTGTTCACTTCGCGCGTGCATAACCGGTGCCGCCGATGCGGGCGCGGGCGGGCCTATCTGCGCAAATTCGCGCTGTGCCGAATCTGCTTCCGCGACCTCTCGTTGGAAGGTCATATACCGGGCGTGACAAAGTCGAGCTGGTAATAGTAGTCCTGAGTGCTGAGTGCTGAATTAAAATAATTACTCAGGACTCAGGACTCCGGGGCACCCGCGCAAGCGGGTCGCAGCACTGGAGGAAAGATGACGGATCCAATAGCAGACATGCTGACTCGCGTTCGCAATGCGTATGCAGCAAAACATCAGAAAGTTGACGTGCCGCTCTCGAAGATAAAAATTGAGATCGCGCGCATACTGAAAGAAGAAGGTTTTATAAATAACTACAAGGTTATCGGCGAAGGCGTGCGCCGCAACATAAGGGTCTACCTGCGCTACGGCCCGAGGGGCGAGCAAGTGGTGTCAAAGCTTGAGCGCGTGTCGAAGCCGGGCTGCCGCGTATATGTGAACGGCACCAGCATACCTAACGTGCTCGGCGGGATGGGAATAAACATTCTATCGACCTCGCGCGGATTGATGACCGACCGTCAGGCGCGGCGCGAGCGCGTCGGCGGCGAGATCCTTTGCCGAGTCTATTAATAAGTCCTGAGTCCTGAATACTGAGTGCTGAGTGATAACTGGCACTCAGCATTCAGGACTCAGGACTCAGGACTGGAGTCTTATGTCTAGAATAGGTAAAAAACCGATAACGATACCGAAAGGCGTCAAAGTCAATATCAACGACGGCGTTATTGAAGTGACCGGCCCGAAGGGGACACTCACGACGAGCGTGCCGGAGGGGATCAGTTTCAAGGTTGACGGCGACCAGTTGATCGCCGAGCGCGAGAGCGATGACAAAGCCGCGCTGCACGGGCTGGCCCGCGCGCTGATGCAGAACGCCGTGACGGGCGTGACCGAAGGCTTCACCCGGCAGTTGGACATAGTCGGCGTCGGCTACAAGGTCGAGTTGCAAAAGAGCCGCATTATATTCAACCTGGGTTATTCTCACCCGATTGAGTTTCCCATCCCAAATGGAATTGATGTGAAGGTCGAGCGCGTCAACAAGCCTATTCAGCAATACCAGACGACGCTCACAATCATGGGCATCGACCGCCAGCAGGTAGGACAGGTTGCGGCCGACATGCGAAGCCTTCGCCGTCCCGATCCTTACAAAGGCAAGGGCGTGCGCTATACCGGTGAGCAGTTGAAGCTCAAGCCCGGCAAGACCGGCAAGTAGTAGGCACAAGCAGTAAGCAATCGTACCCGCTGAAGTGAGGCGCAGCCCAATCAGCGATTGAGGTAAAATAAAGATGGCGAAAAAAGATAGTCAAGAGATCAGACGCGCAGTTCATAAAAGGATTCGGAAAAAGATCGCGGGCACGACCGAGCGCCCGCGACTGGCAATCTTCCGCAGCGAGAATCACATCTATGCCCAGGTAATCGATGACGCGAAGGGCGTGACGCTGGCCTCCGCATCGACTACGGAGACGGATTTGCGCAGCCGGTCGGGCAAAAATGTCGTTGCGGCTAAAGAGGTCGGCAAGCTCATAGCCGAGCGCGCCAAAGAGAAGGGCATTAACCGTGTAGTGTTCGACCGCGGCGGCTACATCTATCATGGCCGGGTGAGGAACCTGGCCGAAGCAGCGCGCGAAGCTGGGTTGGAGTTTTAATATGGATCGAATAGACGCATCGGGCCTTGATCTGAAGGATCAAGTCATCTCAATCAACCGCGTGACCAAGGTGGTCAAGGGCGGAAAGAATCTGTCATTTTCGGCGCTGGTAGTCGTGGGCAACGAGAACGGCGTTGTCGGTTTCGGATCGGGCAAAGCGCGCGAGGTCCCGCTGGCGATAAAGAAGGGCATTGAAGCCGCCAAAAAGAACCTTATACGCGTGCCGCTTTCAGGCTCCACGGTCCCGCATCAAGTGATCGGCGTATTCGGCTCTGGCCGCGTGCTGCTAAAGCCCGCGCCCGAAGGGACGGGCGTGATAGCGGGCGGGCCTGTTCGCGCGATCATGCAATCGGTCGGCGTGCGCGATGTCGTTACCAAATCCATCGGCTCGTCAAATCCTCATAATGTCGTTCGAGCGACGTTCGAAGGACTGCGGAGCTTGAAAGACCCCGCTCTGGTGGCGCGGCTCCGCAGGCAGATAGCGGAAGAGCTTCAGACCGCGTGACATATAAAGGGTGAAGGATGAGGGATGAAGGATGAAAAGGATTTTAAGCGACTTTTGAGATCGCGGATCTTTTTCATCCTTCATCCCTCATCCTTCATCCCTTCGAAGGGGGAGTTTTAGCGATGGCACAGGCCAATAAAGAGACGGGCCGAGATCAATCAAGCGGCCAAACGATCAAAATTCAGTGGTATCGTTCGACTATCGGCACTAACAAAGGCCACAAAGCGTTAGTGCGCAGCCTTGGGCTTACCAAGCTCAACCAGGTAGTAGAGCGGCCCGACACGCCGTCAATGCGCGGCATGGTGAAGAAGGTTCCGCACCTGCTGAGAATTATTGAATAGCGGTCAGAGGACAGTTATTTGAGATTTCAAATTTGCATGGCGCGATCCGTCGGAACCGATACCCCGGCGCTTACGCGCCGCGATTTCAGATGACCCCTGATCCCTGGAGTAAAAAATGGCACTAGGCATACACAATATCGGAGCGCCGAAGGGCGCGAATAAAAATAAGAAGCGAGTGGGCAGAGGCCCCGGCTCAGGTCACGGCAAGACTTCGACGCGCGGCCATAAAGGTCAGAAGTCGCGTTCGGGCTATTCGGGTCGCCCAGGATTTGAGGGCGGCCAGATGCCGCTCCAGCGAAGACTGCCGAAGCGCGGCTTTACAAACATCTTCAAGAAAGAGTGGATAGAGGTCAGCCTCATTGATCTTGAGAAGCGGTTTGAGGCCGGCGACCAGATAACGCCTGAGCTGATGGTGGATCGTGGTATCATCAAAAAGAGCCATCTGCGCCGCTTCGAGGGCGTCGTGATTCTGGGAGGCGGCGAGCTTACGAAAGCGCTCGACATAACTGCGCATCGCTTTACGCGCGGCGCTAAAGAGAAGATTGAAGCTGCCGGCGGCAAGGCCAACCTGGTCGCGGCCGCTCAGAGCGAAAGCGAAACCGCGGAGTAATAGATGGGTTTCTAGTTTCCTTGGCCGGTGATGCGCTTCGCGCACGGCAGCTTCTAGTTTCCGGTTCTCGATCAAATGAACCGCAAACTAGAAGCCAGAAACCGCCGCCGTCATCGGCCAAGGAAACCGGGGGTTAGTCATGATCGAGAATTTTGTAAACAGCATACGTAACATTTTTGCTGTGCCCGACCTGCGCAAGCGAGTCTTTTTCACACTGGCGATGCTGGCGGTCTATCGCATAGGCTCGCACGTGCGCACGCCGGGGATCGATAAGGAAGCGCTTGAAAGGCTCTGGGACACGGGAGAGCTACAGCGCAGCCTTTACGGCGTTCTGGATCTGTTTTCGGGCGGGAACTTCAAAGTCGTCTCGATCTTCGCGCTCGGAATCACGCCTTATATCACCGCTTCGATCATCCTCCAATTGATGACCGTCGTAAGCCCTCGGCTAAAGGCGCTACAGGAAGAGGGCGAGCTTGGCCGTCGCAAGATCACTCAGTACACAAGATATTTGACCGTCGTGCTGTGCGCGGTCCAATCCTTCGGCATCGCTTACTGGTTGCAGAACCAGCCGGGGCTTGTGTCAGATCCGGGACCGGGCTTTATCGCGATGACGATGCTCACGCTCGCCACGGGCACGACTTTTATTATGTGGCTCGGCGAGCAGATAACCGAGCGCGGCGTCGGCAACGGCATAAGCTTGATTATCTTTGCCGGAATCGTGCTGCGCCTGCCGCTTGCCGTCGCCGAGGTTTACTCTCGCTTGACGAGCGGGGGCACGGGCCAGGCGCTCGGCGTAATAGTGATCCTCATAGCGATGATATTGGTGATCGCCGGCATAGTCTTTGTCGAACGAGGATTCCGCAAGATTCCTATCAATCACGCGCGGCGAATGGTCGGCCGCCAGTCAATACCTCAGCAGCAGACGCACATGCCTTTGAAAGTCAATATGGGCGGCGTCATACCGGTCATATTCGCCTCTTCGATACTGGTATTCCCCTCGACTATACTCGGCTTTTTGGGGGCGACCGATCCGGCACAGGAGGGCTGGAAAGGCTGGCTTGCACAGTTTGCCAACGACCTCGGCCAATCGAGCCACCCGCTGCACCTGCTGCTTTACGCGGCGGCGATAATCTTCTTCACATTCTTTTACGTCTCAATCATCTTCAACACGGACGAGGTGGCGAACAACCTGCGCAAGAACGGCGCGTTCATACCGGGCATCCGTCCCGGCAAGCGCACGTCAGATTATTTCAATGACATACTGACGCGGCTGACTACTGTGGGCGCGGTTTACCTGGCGTTAGTGGCGCTGCTGCCGCAGGTCATGTTAAACGGCATTCAAGTGGGCAGGATCCCCTGGATCGGGCAATGGCTCGACAGCATGCTGAATTCGACCGTGTTGACTTCGTGGCTTGTCACCGGCGTAGGCATTCAATTCGCATTTGGCGGAACAAGTCTTCTGATCGTGATCGGCGTGGCGATGGACACGATGAACCAGATCGAGTCCCAGCTTATCATGAGACATTACGACGGATTCCTCGGCCCGCGCGGCCGCCGGTTGCGCGGCCGCCGCAGCTACTAATAATTATGTCTCACATCATAGTCTTGATGGGACCGCAAGGGGCGGGCAAGGGCACACAGGCGAATATGCTGGCCGAACGATTAGGCGTGCCCATCGTCGCCACGGGGGATATGCTGCGCGACGTTGCCCGCACCGAGACGGACCTGGGCCACCGGGTGCGCGAGATGCAGGAGGCAGGGCAGTTGGTCCCGGACGAGATACTTGCGGAAGTGGTGAAAAATCGAACGGGCCAGATCAATTGCTGCGGCGGTTACATCCTCGACGGGTTCCCGCGAACGCTCCCCCAGGCGCGGATGCTAGAGCAGGTAGCCCAATCGCAGGGCTATCCGATTCTCGTGATAAAGATCGATGTGGACCGCGATCAACTGTACAAGCGGCTGGCCGGGCGTCGCACCTGCAGCGCGTGCGGCGCGATCTATGACATGGATTTTTTGCCGAGCAAGCAGGAAGGCGTTTGCGACCTTGACGGGCAGGCGCTGTTTACCCGCTCCGACGATAACGAAGAGGCCATACGGCAGCGACTCGCGCTTTATGATGAAAAGACCCGCCCGCTACTGGATTACTACGGGGAGTCGGGGAGGCTTATCAAGATTGACGGCACGGGCACGCCCGAAGAAGTCTTTGACCGAATCTACGACGTGGTCGAAAAGAGCGGTCAGCAATCGGCGGTCACAAGCGAGCAAGCACAGGGCGCGGCTCCCACCTCCGTCCAGGATTCCGGTAGTAGTATCGATACGAACTAGCCGCCGTTCGTGAGGGCAGTTTTATGATAATTCGTAAGTCCAAATCGGAAATCGAAAAGATGAGAGCCGCCGGGCGAATAGTGGCCGAAGTGCTTGACCAACTCGCGGATATGGTGCAGCCGGGCGTTTCTACGCGCGAGCTGGACCGCGAGGCCGAGCGTTTGATTCGCGGCGCCGGGGCCCTCCCGACCTTTAAGGGGTATCACGGCTATCCGGCTTCGATTTGCACTTCGATCAACGACGAAGTCGTTCACGGAATACCGAGCCACCGGCGCTTGCGCGACGGCGACATTATCGGGATAGATTGCGGCGCAACCTACCTGGGTTATGTGGGCGATTCGGCGAGGACCGTCCCCGTAGGCAAGATAAGCGATGACATAAAGAAGCTTCTTGATGTGACGCGGAAGTCGCTTTACGAAGCTATAGATAAATGCCGGGTGGGCAACCGGCTCGGCGACGTTTGCAACGCCGTGCAGGCGTACGTGGAACCTCTGGGCTACTCTATAGTCAAAAATTATTGCGGCCACGGGATAGGCCGCGCCATGCACGAAGAGCCGCAGGTGCCTAATTACGGGCGGCCGGGAACGGGGCCCGTCTTGCGCGAAGGCTGGGTTATTGCAATCGAGCCGATGATCAACCTGGGCGGAGAAGACGTTAAGGTATTGTCGGATGGCTGGACGGTAATCACCATGGACGGAAAGCCGTCGGCTCACTTCGAGCACACGGTCGCAATAACCGCCGATGGCCCGCAAGTGCTGACCACGCTCGACGGCGCGCCACAGTAGCAAGGTTGCAAGATACTAATCAGGGTGTTAAAATGTGAGTTTCTTGCGCACAAGATTTTCCATATAGAGCGCCGTCGTGAAGGGAAGAGCTGGAAATGAAAGTCAGGGCATCAGTCAAAAAAATGTGTGACAACTGCAAGATCATTCACCGCAAAGGCGTCGTGCGGGTGATCTGCACCAACCCGAAACACAAGCAGAGACAGGGATAGTACGCCTACGTTGGAGGAATAATGGCACGTATAGCAGGTGTAGACCTACCGGCCAACAAGAGGGCTGAAATAGGTCTCACATACATCTACGGCATCGGGCGCGCGCGCGCCAACAAGATTTTAGGACAAGCCGGAATCAGCATCGACCGTCGCATACGCGAGTTGAGCGAAGAAGAGGTCAACCGCATCCGCACCATAATAGACCAGCAAGGCATGGTCGAAGGCGACCTCCGCAAGCAGGTGCAGATGGACATCAAGCGCTTGATGGACATAGGCAGCTATCGCGGACTTCGCCACCGTCGCGGTCTGCCGGTTCGCGGCCAGCGCACTCACACCAACGCGCGCACGCGCAAAGGGCCTCGCCGCATGACCGTGGCCAAGAAGAAAGCGCCAGGCAAGAAGTAAGTTAAAAGTCCTGGGTTCAGAGCCCTGAGTTAAAAACAATTACTCAGGACTCAGGATTCGGGACTCAGGACTATAGAGATTATGGCAAAAGCACAAGCAAAAGGCGGCAAGAAGAAGACCTTCAAGCGCAAGGAACGGCGCATGGTGCCGCAAGGGATCGTTCATATTCAAGCGAGCTTCAATAACACGCTGGTCTCGATCACCGACCTTGAAGGAAACCTGATCAGTCAATCGTCCGCCGGCGCGCTCGGTTTTCACGGGTCGCGCAAGGGGACGCCGTTTGCGGCGCAGCAGGCCGCGAGCCGCGCCGCTCAGGCCGCGCGCGATGTCGGGATGCATTCGTGTGAGGTCAGGGTTAAAGGGCCGGGTTCAGGCCGCGAGTCGGCTGTCAGAGCCATTCAATCCGCGGGTATAGAGGTCCGTATGATTCGCGACGTGACCCCGATTCCGCACAACGGATGCCGTCCGCCTAAACGGCGCAGGGTTTAATAACACTCAAACATCTGTCATCGCCGCGTGTAGCGACGACAAGAGTTTTAAAGGACGAAGGGCAATTCGATTTTGGATCTTAGATTGCCGATTTTGGATTCAAGGTTTGTATCAATCGAGACTTAATCCAAAATCCAAAATCGAATTGCTTGTAAACTTTTTCCGGTCCCGCATATGAGGCGGGCCGTTAGATGGAGGAAGAGAATTGGCAAGATACCGTGGTCCGGTGTGCCGTCTGTGCCGCCGGGAAGGACTGAAGTTGTTTTTGAAGGGCGAGCGATGCTATAAGCCTAGCTGCCCGATTGAAAAACGCGGCACCCAGCCGCCAGGTCAACATGGCCGCAACGTCCGCCGGGCGAAGCTCATAGGGTACGGCGAGCAGTTGCGCGAAAAACAGAAGGTAAAACGCATTTACGGCATGTTGGAGCGCCAGTTCCGGCTCTACTTCGAGCGCGCCGTGCGTATGAAGGGCGTGACGGGCGAGAACCTGCTCGCGCTGCTTGAACGCCGCCTCGACAACGTCGTCTACCGCCTCGGCTACGCGACCAGCCGGCCGCAAGCGCGTCAGCTCGTCAGTCACGGCCACATACAGGTCAATGGACGCAAAGTCGATATCCCCAGCTTCCAGGTCAAGGTCGGCGATGAGGTTACAGTCCACGAGGGTAGCCGCTCGAACATCCACATCCAGAGCGCATTTCAAACCGCTTCGGGGCGAGGTCGACCCGGCTGGCTGGAGATCGCATCCGCAGACGATATGCGCGGACGCGTCACCGCTCTCCCGCGCCGCGAAGACATAGGTCAGAATATTAACGAACAACTTATAGTCGAGCTCTATTCTAAGTAATGGTCATTTGTCAGTTGTCCGCAATCAGTTGTCCAGTTCACATAAGCCACGGACAACTGACTGCGGGCAACTGACAAGCTTATCTGAGAGGAAGCAATGGACGGAACTGAAACTCAATTCATGATCGGATTCCAAAGACCGAAACGTCTGGCATGCGAGACGGAAACGCTCACAAACCGCTACGGCAAGTTTTACGCCCAGCCGTTCGAGCGAGGCTTCGGCACAACGATAGGCAATTGCCTGCGTCGCGCGCTGTTGTCTTCTATCGAAGGCGCCGCGATCACGGCCGTAAAGATCGAAGGGGTGCTGCACGAGTTCTCTTCGATACCCGGCGTGGTCGAAGACGCGACCGACATCATACTCAACCTCAAGCGCATCCCGTTCAAGCTGCACGGCTCGGGGCCGAAGCTGCTCAGGGTCGAGCGCACAACGCCCGGCGAGATGCTTTCGGGCGAGATCGAGGCCGACGGGGAGGTCGAGATTCTCGATCCTAACGTTCATATCGCGACCGTCTCGGAGGGCGGGTCGCTTACGATTGAGATGCGGCTGAAACGCGGGCGCGGTTACGTGTCGGCAGAGCGCAATTTTGACGAAGACCTGGCCGTCGGCTACATACCGATAGATTCGGTCCACTCGCCGGTCAAGAAGGTCAACTACACGGTCGAGTCCGCGCGACTCGGTCAAGACACGGATTATGACAAGCTCACCATAGAGGTCTGGACGAACGGCTCGGTCAAGCCGGAAAACGCCATAGGGCTTGCCTCGAAGCTGATCAAAGATCACATGCAGATTTTCATCAACTTTGAGGAAGAGCCGGAGCTTGCCGAAGCCGACAGCGAAGAGTCGAGCGCCAAGATGTTTAACGAGAACCTTGATCGCTCGGTGGACGAGCTGGAGCTATCGGTCCGCTCTTACAACTGTCTCAAGAACGCAGACATTCGCACGATTCGCGAGCTTGTTCAGAAATCAGAGCCTGAGATGCTGAAGACGAAAAACTTCGGACGTAAATCGCTCAACGAGATCAAAGAGATTCTGCACTCGATGGGTTTGCGCCTGGGTATGAGCTTTGACGAGCAAGGCCGGCTGATCGAAGATTCCGGCGCGTAAACCGATTGCGGATTTGGGATTGCCTTGGCGCGACCCGTCGGAACGGGTCGAAGCTTCGCGCGGCGCGATTGCGGATTGAGTCGTGATTGACTCAACCCTTGAATCCAAAATCGTATTAGGGGTTTAGCATGCGACATAAAGTGGCTCACCGAAAACTGGGGCGCAAATCGGATCACCGCCTGGCGTTGCTCCGCAATATGTGTACCTCTCTCATTGTTCACGAGCGATTGATAACGACCTTGCCGAAGGCGAAAGAGCTGCGCCCGTTCGCCGAGCGCGTGATTACTCTCGGCAAGCGCGCGTTGCTGTCGGAAGCGCCTGAGGCGGTCGTTCACGCGCGCCGTCAGGCAGCCGGATATTTTTATTCCGGCAATACTAACCGCGTGCCTGATGGCGGCTACAAACGGAAACAGGCCCCGCGCACGGCCGGCATTCTCGCGCTGGAAAAGCTCTTTGACGAAATCGCCGGGCGTTACACGGAACGCCCCGGGGGGTATACTCGCATACTCAAGCTGGGCGCGCGCCGGGGCGATGGCGCTGAGATGGCTTTGATCGAGTTGATAGGCTCGGAATCGAAGGCCACGCACAAAGAGGATAAGCCGGAAGAGAAAAAGGCCCGTCGCCGCTTTTTCGGTCGCAAGAAGAAAGCCGAGATAAGCGAGGGAGTGCCGAAAGAACAGCCCGTGAAAAAATCGGCCAAATCGAAAGCCTCTGCGAAGTCTGAAAAGTCGGATAAAAAATCGGACGCAGAGGCTAAGCCGAAGGCGCAACGCAAGAATAAAGCAGACGAAGAGTAGTCTGCCCGCTTCGCCAGTTTTGCTGTAAGCCTCAACCGCACGTGGTTGAGGCTTTCTGTTATCTCGGATTCTTCGCCGCTCTGCCAGAGACGGGCGAGAATTTGAGACAGGGAGGGGCAAACATGAACTTGAAAGAACTCAAAGAGTTGATCGAGCTTGTGAGCGAAAAAGGCTTCACCGAGTTCGAGATCGAGCGCCAGGGCTTTCGTATGCGTATCTGTCGCTCGAAAGAGCCGGCAGCCCAGCTCCTTCCGTCCGCCGCAACTCCCGCGACCGCCCCCGCGCCTATGTCCGTACCTATCGATCTGTCCGCCGCGCGTGAGATGCCGGTCGAGACTGCGCAATCTTCCTCGCCCGCTTCATCGGGAGCCGGGGCGGCTGAGCGGGCTGAACCGGCCGCTGAGGACGCTCAGGTGCAAATAATCAAATCGCCGATCGTGGGCACTTTTTACCGCGCGCCTTCGCCGAACTCCGAGCCTTTCGTGAGAATCGGGGATCACGTAGAACAGGACTCCGTAGTCTGTATCATTGAAGCAATGAAGCTGATGAACGAGATTCAAGCGGAAATGACCGGCGAGATCGTGAAAATATTTGTCGAAAACGGCCAGCCCGTCGAGTACGGCCAGCCGCTGTTCGGAATCAAAGTATAGTGAGCAGCAGGCTGTGTGCAGTCTGCACATTGCACACAGCCTGCTGCATACTGATCATGTTTAAAAAGATTCTCATTGCAAATCGCGGCGAGATTGCCACGCGAATTATATGGGCTTGCAGGGAGCTTGGAATCCGCACCGTGGCGATTCACTCCGAAGCCGACCGCGACTCGCTTCACGTGCGCTTTGCCGACGAAGCGATCTGCATCGGGCCTGCGCCGTCTTCGAAAAGCTACCTGAATATTCCTGCGGTGATTTCGGCTGCTGAAATCACGAATGTTGAATGCGATACATCCCGGCTACGGCTTTCTGGCCGAGAACGCTTATTTCGCCGAAGTCTGCCAGGCTTGCAATATAAATTTCATAGGCCCGAGCCCGGCCAGCATACGTTTGATGGGCGACAAAGCCGCCGCGCGCGCCGCGATGAAGGCCGCGGGCGTTCCCATCACGCCCGGTTTTGAAGGCATCATCGAGGATGAAGATGAAGCCCTGCGCATCGCCAATCAAATCGGGTACCCCGTGATTATCAAAGCGGCGGCGGGCGGCGGCGGGCGCGGGATGCGCATAGTCCGAAACGGCGAAGAGCTTGTCACGGCGCTGCCTGCGGCCATGCACGAAGCTCAAATGGCCTTCAACAACCCCGCCGTCTACATGGAGAAGTATATCGAGACGGCGCGTCACATAGAGATTCAAGTCCTGGGCGATCATCACGGCAACGTCGTTCATCTGGGCGAGCGCGAATGCTCTATACAGCGCCGCCACCAGAAGCTGATAGAAGAATCGCCTTCGCCCGCGCTCACGCCTGAGCTGCGCCAGCGGATGGGCGAGTTAGCCGTGCGCGCGTGTCGAGAGATAGGCTACGTCAACGCAGGCACTATGGAATTCCTGTTAGACGAGAACAGGGAATTTTATTTCATGGAGATGAACACGCGCATACAAGTCGAGCACCCCGTCACCGAGATGGTTACAAACACGGATCTCGTGCGCGAGCAAATACTGGTAGCGGCGGGCGAACCTCTTGAGTTCGGCCAGGACGACATAGTATTCAGCGGCCACGCAATCGAGTGCCGCATCAACGCCGAATCGCCTAAGACATTCGCTCCCTCGCCCGGCTTGATAACCGCCTTGAACATCCCCGGCGGCCCCGGCGTGCGCGTTGACACGGCGGCTTACCCCGGCTGGGTTGTGCCGCCGCATTACGATTCCCTCATCGCAAAGCTGATAGTCCACCACCGCACGCGCGAGATGGCCATAGCCCGCATGCAGCGCGCGCTCGATGCAATGATAGTTGAAGGGATCGAAACCAGCGTTCCCGTTCATCAGCAAATACTGGCCGAGCAGGATTTCATCAAGGGAAATCTCTCTACGAAATTCATGGACCGGTTTGCCTCAAGTAAGCCTGCGGGCAAGCGCGTGCAGCGCTCGGAAGCTGAAAGCGCGGGCGGCTCTATAAAGTAAATGAATCCACGAAGCACATCGCTTCCAAAGCTCTACCCGATAACCGACACGCGATTAACAGGGCTTTCCCACGCCGAGCAAGTCGAGCGACTGGCGGCGGGCGGGGCAACCTTGATTCAATTGCGCGAAAAATGGGCGTCGCCGCGCGAATTTTATGAAGCAAGTCTCGCGGCGATGAAAGTGGCGCGGGCGCTCGGCGTTCGGATCATAATCAATGACCGCCTCGACATCGCCGCCGCAATCGCGGCGGACGGAGTCCACCTCGGACAAGATGACCTGCCGCCCGACCGCGCGCGCAAGCTGTTAGGGCCACAGGCGCTGATAGGGTTTTCTACGCATAACCTGAAACAGGCTCTGGAAGGCGATTCTACGTCCGCGGACTACATCGCCTTCGGGCCGGTGTTCGTGACTTCTACCAAAGAGAACCCCGACCCTGTTGTTGGGCTTCAATCCATAGCCGAGATCAAAAGCCGTGTGTCAAAGCCGCTCGTTGCAATCGGCGGCATAACGCTTGAGCGCGCCGCGTCGGTGATCGAAGCCGGAGCCGACAGCCTCGCCGTAATCTCTGATCTTTACTCGACCGGCGACACGGCCGGGCGCGTTGCGGCATTTTTAAATCGAATCTAAACTCAGAATCGCGAAATACGCGATGCTTGCTTCCGGCAGATAAAACAAGTATCTTTAACTCCGCGATGGAGCCTGACCAGTTTCCCCCGAATGATCAAGCTAATATCTCACCCGATGAGGGCGGTGAGCCTGAAGTGCTCGTCCGCCGCTCGGATGAAGACATAGCCCTTTTCGACACCCAGCGGATCATCGAGGCGCTCATTCGCGAAGCCAACATCGACGCCGACCTGGCGGCCCAGATCGGCGTCGAAGTGCGCGAGTTTATTCAAAAGCTAGGATTCCGCACGCTCAGTTCCTCGCTCATTCGCGGCCTCGTCGACGCGAAACTCCTTGAGCTGGGGCTTGAAGACGCGCACCGGTCGCACACGCGATTGGGAGTCCCTTTCTATGACGTAGACCGGATGATACACAGCTCGCTGCGCGAAACCAGCTCGCAGCCATATGGGCCGGAAGGCACCAGTCTGCTGCTCGCCGAATCGATAAAGCGCGAGTACGCGATATTGAATGTTTTCTCGGAGCAGATTGCTAACGCTCACCTGGTTGGCGACATACATATCCACGGCATAGGGGCAATCGACCGGCCCCACTCTCTCATCTCCGCCGTTGATTACGTAAAGCAATTCGGCATAACTCTGCCGCAAGGCTTCGCAAGCTCGCGCCCCGCGCGCCGCGTCGAAGTTTTAGTGGCCCACATAGTGAAGCTTTCGGCGGCGCTGCAAGGATACCTGGCCGGGCCTGTCGTTTGGGACTCGCTCAATTTTGCGATAGCGCCCTTCCTGGCGGGGCTCGATGACCGCGCGATAAAACAACTGGCTCAAACGCTGGTCTTCGAGTTCTCGGCCCCGGCAGTCGCGCGCGGCGGGCAGATAGTCTTTTCCGATCTTCACCTGGATTGGGATGCGCCGTCGTACATGAAATCAAGACCGGCCATAGGCGCAAACGGTGAGCCGAGCGATAAGACTTATGGCGAGCACATGAGCGAAGCTCATAAATTTTTACAAGCATTGCTCGAAGTCTACATCGAAGGCGACGGGTCGGGCCGAGCGTTTTTGACCCCCCGTCTCATACTGCACATCAATCGTCACTTCAACGAAATTCCCGGCTACAGGTCCGTGCTTGAGATGGCAAGCCGTCTTGCGGTAGAGCGCGGCGGGCTTACGATCGCTTTTGACCGTGATGACGAGGGAACTTTCTTTCGTCGTTTCGGGATCAATGAAGAGAAGGCGGTTGCGCGCGCCGAAAGCCATGCGCTGCGCTCGTTCCAGTTTCAAATAGTCTCTTTAAACTTGCCGCGCGTCGGATACCTGGCCGGAGGAAAGCACGTGCAGGTCTTTGAAGAGCTGACGCGGTTGATGGAGACGGCGGCGCAGGCGCATCTTGAAAAACGTGTCTTCTTAGAAAAACTTTTGGCGCTCGGAGAACGCGGGCCGCTTGCGGCGCTGACCACCCGCGCGAGCGGCTCGCCGTTTGTGAGGCTAAACTGGGGAACTCACGCGATCAGCCTGGTCGGGTTGAACGAGCTATGCCGCGCCGTGCTCCAATCTGATCTACACGATTCGGAAGCGACGATGGAGTTTGCGCTCAGGGTGCTGACACATTTGAAGCGCGAAGCCGAGCGATTGTCTAACAAGCACAAAGTGCGCTTCTTGTTGAGCGGGCAATCTACCGAGGTGACGGCGCACAGGCTTGCGCGGCTGGATTTGCGCTTTTTTGGCGAGACTGCCGCGAGCGTTGTCTGCGGCGATTCGAATTCTGATGCGGCTTACTACACGGACAGCGTGAGGCTTTCGGCCACAAGCGAAGTCCCTGTGCTCGACCGTGTTCGCACCGAAGGAGTCTTTCACGAATTCGGTTTTACTAATGCGGCGACCGAAATATGGATGGGCGAATCGACGCCGCAGGCGGACGATCTTGGCCGGTTGATCTCCCTGGCTTTCTACCAATCGAGTTGCGCGGGACTGATCTTTTGCCCTGAATTCACAACCTGCTCAAGCTGCGGCGCGAGCGCTCGCGGTTTGCACACGGCCTGCCCCTCGTGCGGCTCCGAGCGTGTTGACGGCCTTGCCTACGCAGGAGACCGCTACGGTCACACTTCATCCTGGGACGCCGGACGTTTGGCGGAACTCAAAGACCGCCGCCGCGTAACAGGTGCAGATATGTGATCTCAAATTTGAAATTTCAAATCTCAAATTTTAATTGTGCCATCTGGAAAAACACACGATTTTATAACTTTCCTCATAGCCGCGCCGACGGCGGCCGTCACTTACTATTTCACGCGTGACTGGGCGCTCGCGGCGGTGGCGACAGTGGCAATGTTATTTGGCGGACTGATGTTCGGCCCGGACCTCGATATTCAAAGCAGGCAGTACACCCGATGGGGGCCGCTGAGGTTTCTCTGGTGGCCGTACAAAGTCGCGCTGCGCCACCGCTCGCGATGGTCTCACAGCATAATGCTTGGGACGCTGATCCGCGTCATCTATTTTCTGATCGTTATTACGCTCGTGCTCGTAGTGTCGTTATGCATTCGCGATGTATACGTCAATCGCTCTTCGGTGAGCGCGGCGGCCTTCACCGAAGCGATTGCCCGCGTGTGGGAGATCCTCTCGCCTATAAAGCGCGGCTACCTGATAGCAGCGTTCGCCGGATTGTGGGTCGGCGCGTCGAGTCACACCATATCGGACGTGCTCGGCTCGTTTTTTAAGAGTGTGAAAAAGTCTATCTGAGATTTATTACTCGCCGGCCAGTATCGAAGCCGCAAGGAGCGGGATCATCAATTCGTGATGGCCCGTGAATGAAAACCCGCGCCCGCTTCCCGCCACGGGCCGCCGCACGACGTTTGTCAAAGGGCGGTACTGCTGGATGAAATCGAAATTCGCCGTGGCAAAATCTTGCAGACGATAGCCCAGGTTGCGAACGACCGTCACGCACTTCAAAAAGACTTCGGGCAGCACGACCGCAGAGCCTATATTCAGGTACACGCCGCCGCCGTCAAGCTCGCGCACTATTGAGCAGAGCAGGCGGAAATCGTCATGCGTCGTCTGCCCGATGGCCGCGCCATCGGCGTTAGGGTGTATGTGGACTATGTCCGTGCCGACCGCGACATGAACCGTGACAGGAATTCGCTGGTCGTAAGCCGTGTAGAGCAACGACACGTCGGCGTGCGGGGGCTGGAGCAGGTGAAGCTCTCGGCCCACGGCCTGGCCCATGCCAAGTTTTTCTGCCGCGCCGACTATCACCGCGTTGTTGATTATGCGCCCGGTCTCTTCGGCCATGCCGAAGCTGCCGCTGCCTAAAGACGAATCCACGTCTTCGCTCGTCGCGCCCGCGAGGGCTATCTCGAAGTCGTGAATCATGGCCGACCCGTTCATCACGAACGCGGTTACAAAACCGCGCCGCATCAGATCGATCAGCACAGGGCTGCAACCCGTCTTAATCACGTGGCCGCCGAGGCCGACTATGATCGCGCGGCCTTCGCGTCGCGCTTTGCGGATCAAACCGGAGAGTTCGTCCAGGTCGCGGGCGGCAAGTATGTTCGGCAACGAGTTTAAAAAATCTTTTATCGCGGAGTCGGCGTCCACAGGGCGCGCAAAATCTGCTGTCGTCACCTTGCTTGGACGCGACGCGAGCGGGTAGGTAGCGATGCGTGAAAGGTCTAATGGCTTAACGTTGTAGCGCGACATCTTCAGTTTCAAGCTTCGGTCTTAAAGAGACTATCTTCGATTATCTCGCACAGTATGTGGCCTATCGTGATATGCGTTTCTTGAATGTGCTGGGTCGATTCGGCTTCAACGGTCAAGGCCAGATCGACTTCGTCGGCAAGCTTTCCGCCGTTTCGCCCCGCAAGCCCGATAGTAACTATGCCAAGCTCTCGCGCAGCCGCAACCGCGCGCAGTACGTTCGGCGAATTACCGCTGGTCGATATCGCAATCGCCACGTCGCCAGGGCGTCCCAGCGCCCGCAACTGTCGCTCGAAAAGCTGATCAAACGAAGAGTCATTCCCGATTGATGTGAGTATCGATGTGTCCGTAGTCAGCGCGATGGCGGGGATGGGCGGGCGGTCGTGATTGAGCCGGTTCACAAGCTCGGCGGCAATGTGCTGAGCGTCGGCAGCCGAGCCGCCGTTGCCGAATATCAATATTTTACCGCCCGCCAGGATCGTGGCGACAATCATATGGGCGGCGCGGGCTACATCGTCCGAGTGCGAATCAAAGAATGCGCGCTTGGTTTCTATGCTCTGGCGTGCAAGCTGGCGAATACGTTCTATCATTACAAGCGGCTAGTTTATTGGCTCGATTTCCAAAAGACAAGGCAAGGCCGGTTAGCTTAAGTAAGTTTCGCTCAAGCCGGTTTGCGCTGGCGGTGGCCGTTTAGCGCGGCGCGAAGCGCTTGGCCCGTGTAAGACCGGCGACAGCGCGCTACGGTTTCGGGCGAGCCTTCGGCAACCACGCGGCCCCCTTCTTCGCCGCCTTCGGGGCCGAGGTTGATTATCCAGTCGGCGCTCTTCATCACATCCAAATTGTGCTCGACGACAAGAACGGTGTTTCCGAGCGAGACAAGCTGGTGGAGGACTTCCAGCAGCTTGCGCACGTCTTCAAAATGAAGCCCCGTCGTAGGCTCGTCCAGTATGTAAAGCGTGCGCCCCGTGGCCCGCTTTGAAAGCTCTTTCGCGAGCTTGATTCGCTGCGCCTCTCCGCCCGACAGCGTCGTGGCCGACTGTCCCAGCTTGATGTAGCTCAGCCCCACGTCGATCAAGGTCTGAAGCTTGGTCTTGATCTGCGGAATGTTCTCTAAGATCGGCAACGCTTCCTCGACCGTGGTGTCCAGAAGATCCGCAATAGATTTTCCTTTGTATCTGACCGAAAGGGTTTCGCGATTGTACCGCGCGCCGCGACAGACGTCGCACAGCACGTAGACATCAGGCAAAAAGTTCATCTCTATGCACTTCATGCCTTCGCCCTGGCAGGCTTCGCACCTCCCGCCTTTCACGTTGAACGAGAAGCGGCCCGGCTTATAACCGCGCTCGCGCGATTCCGGCAGCATCGCGTATAGCTCGCGTATGGGGGTGAAGACGCCCGTGTATGTCGCCGGGTTCGACCGGGGCGTGCGACCGATGGGCGATTGATCGATTTCGATCACTTTGTCTATGTACTCAAGCCCCTGAACGGCCCGGTGTTCGCCCGGCTCGAACAGGCTCCGGTAGAGCTTGCGCGCAAGGCTGCGATAGAGAATGTCATCGACCAGAGTCGATTTGCCTGAGCCTGATACGCCCGTAACGACTACGAAAAGACCGAGCGGAAAAGTGACATCGATATTCTTCAGGTTGTTGGCCCGCGCCCCGAGCACTCGGATCGATTTGCCGTTCGACTGGCGGCGTTCGGGCGGGACGGAAATCCGAAGCTCGCCCGAAATGTACCGCCCCGTGAGCGAGCGCGCCGCACGTGCAACCTCATCCGGCGTCCCCTGCGCTACGATCTCGCCCCCGTGCGCTCCCGCGCCGGGGCCGAGGTTGACGACGTGATCCGCGCGGCGAATGGTCTCTTCGTCGTGCTCGACTACCAGCACCGTGTTTCCCAGGTCGCGCAGGTGTTCCAGCGTATCAAGCAGTTTCAGATTATCTCGCGGGTGAAGCCCGATTGACGGCTCATCCAGAACATAGAGGACGCCGCGCAATTGCGAGCCGATCTGCGTGGCGAGCCGTATGCGCTGGCCTTCGCCGCCCGACAGCGTAGACGACGCGCGGTCCATGGTTATGTAGCCGAGGCCGACGGTTTCAAGAAAACCGAGCCGCTGGCGAATCTCTCTGAGAATCAATCCGGCTATCTTCTCTTCTCGGTCGTTGAGCTTCACTTCGTTAAAGACGCGAACGGCGTCCTGTATCGACAGCGCCGTGTAATCGGCTATTGTGCGCCCGCCGACTTTGACCGCGAGCGAGGCCGGTTGAAGCCGTTGCCCGTTGCACGCGGGACAGACGACCGGCGAGATGAGCGCCTCGAAAGCAGAGATGGCGTTTTCCGATTTCATCTCTTCGGCGCGGCTGCTCAGATAATTGACAGCGCCTTTCCACTCGGCTTTGTATTCGTAAGCGCCGTAGCGCAGCGCGAGCCGCTCTTTCGACCCGTAGAAGAACGACTCCTGCGCTTTTTGCGGAAGCTCCGCGAACGGCTTGTCCGAAGAGATGCCGGAGACTCGGGCCAGGGCTTTCATCACGTCGCGCAAGTAGTTGCTGATAGCGGTATCGGCGGGGAAGGGGTCTTGATCGCTTATCGGAATGCTCGGGTCGATGACGATCTTTGCCGGGTCTATCTCCGCGCGCGTGCCAAGCCCGTGACAGGCCGCGCAGGCGCCGTAGACCGAGTTGAATGAAAACGAGCGCGGCTCAAGCGTGGGCACGGATATGCCGCATTCGGGGCAGGCCATACGCTCCGAGTAAAGCCGCTCCTCGCCGTCGACTATCGAGATCAGCACCAGCCCGTCCGTTAATTTTGCGGCGAGATGAACGGACTCTTCTAATCGCTTGTTGACCCCTTGCTTGATGAGCAGCCGGTCAACTACGACTTCGATAGTGTGGTTGCGCCGCTTATCCAGTCGTATGTCTTCGTCAAGCTGTCGAAGCTCGCCGTCTATGCGGGCGCGCGTGAAGCCCGAGCGCGTAAGCTTTTCAAGCTCTTTTTTGAACTCGCCTTTTCGGCCGCGCACGATGGGCGCGAGTATCATCACGCGCTCGCCCTCAGGCAGGTGCGCCAGTTGCTGGACGATCTGATCGACGCTCTGGCGCGAGATGGGCCGCCCGCATTTGTGACAGTGCGGCAGGCCTATCGAGGAGAAAAGCAGCCGCAGGTAATCATAGATTTCCGTCACAGTGCCGACGGTCGAGCGCGGGCTGCGCATAGTCGTTTTCTGCTCGATTGAAATGGCAGGCGAGAGGCCGTCTATCGCGTCTACGTCGGGTTTTTCAAGCTGGTCTAGAAACTGCCGGGCGTAGGCCGAGAGAGATTCGACGTAGCGGCGTTGGCCTTCGGCGTAAATGGTGTCGAACGCGAGGCTGGATTTACCGGACCCCGAAAGGCCCGTGACTACGGTCAGGCGGTTTCGGGGTATTTCCAGACTGAGGTCTTTCAGGTTGTGCTGCCTGGCCCCGCGAATTGTTATCTTATCTATCGCCATTAACCTCTGGGTCCGCACAGACGCGAATCTGCGCGTCCGGCTAAAGGATTAATTTTACAGGACGGGCGCACGCGGGGGCAACCGTAGCATCAAGCTGAGGCGGGCCGTACAGGTTTACAGAAAAGCGCGTTGAAAAATATAATAAACTTAGTATGCTTGTTGTCATCATGAAAAAGAACTTATTCCCAATTCTAGCAGTTTTGACTCTGTGCGCGACAGCGGCGGCACAGAGCGGCAAAGTCGTCACGGCGGCCCAGGCCAACGGCACCTATCGCTCAGGTAAAAACACCTTCAAGATTCTCGCGCTTGGCAATAACAAGCTGAAAGTACAATTCGACGGCGTCTACCTCACCCGCGCGGGCGGCCCCAACGTCGGCACCGCGCAGGGCGAAGCGCGGATCGAATTCGATGTCGCGACGTTCGTGCCGCCCGACACCGAAGGCTGCAAGATCACGCTGAAGTTCTTGCCGGGGAAGCTGGTCGTCACGCAGGAAGGCGGCGACTTCAATTGCGGCTTCGGCCACAACGTCACGGCGGATGGGACATATCGAAAAATAAGTAGGGCAAAGCCAAAGTTTGACCAGAACTGACAACCGGCCAGACCTGCAATCTCTTTATCCTCAATTCTCGATTCTCAGTTAATGTTGTTTTGACCAGGAACTTAACGAGTGTATAATCATAATCAAGCGTTAAGCTCAGGTCTAAATACATGGTCGGAAGAACCATACTTCATTACCGCATACTGAAAGAGATAGGCAAAGGCGGTATGGGTGTAGTCTACAAGGCCGAAGACACCAAGCTACACCGTACCGTTGCCGTCAAAGTCTTAGCTGCGGACCTGGTGGGCGATGAGAAGGCCCGCACGCGCTTTCTGCGTGAGGCCCGCGCCGCCTCGGCCATCGATCACCCGAATATCTGCACCGTTTATGAGATCAACGAGGCCGAAGACGTTCTCTTCTTCGTCATGCAGTACGTCGAAGGGAAGACGCTTAAAAAATTTATAAGCTCTCGCCCGCTGCCGCTCGATCAGGCGCTCGAATTCTGCCTCCAGCTTGTTGACGCGCTCGCCGAGGCGCACCGCCGCAACGTGTTGCACCGCGACATCAAGTCTTCCAACATCATGCTCAACGAGCGGAGCCAGTTGAAGATTTTAGACTTCGGCCTGGCAAAGCTCCTCAAATCCGTAGAAGCGCACTCCGACTCCGAGGCACATCATACGATCGAGCTTACGCAAGTGGGGTCTCCTTTCGGGACGGCCAGCTATATGTCGCCCGAGCAGGCCAAGGGCGAGCGCGCCGACGCGCGGGCAGACATATTCTCGCTCGGCGTCGTGATGTACGAGATGCTCACCGGCCGGCTGCCGTTCCGCGGCAAATCGTCCGTAGACGTAATGCACTCGGTTATGCACGACGACCCGCCGCCGCTCGGCGAAGGCTTCCCGGCAAAGCTCCAGCAGGTAATCTTAAAGATGCTGGCCAAGGACCGCGAAGCGCGTTATCAATCTGCCGATATGCTGCTTGAAGATTTACGCGCGCTTGTTCGCGCGCATTACGCGCAGCAGGGCGTCGTGCCTGCCGAGCGACCCGCTTCGATGCACGCCTCGAAACGGCCCGAAAAGGGGCGCAACCTTTTAGACCGCATGGCGATCTGGGTACAGCGCACTTTCAACACCGGGCCGACCCAACCGGGGTCAGCCCCGAAGGAAGATACAAGCGGGGGGAGCAATTCTGTTACGCCCGATGTGACGCCTTCGATGTGGCAGTCGCGGGATAAGAAGGCGATTGCCATCCTCCCGTTCAAAAATCTTTCGGGCAACCCCGCGGATGATTTTTATGGGTTCAGCCTCGCCGACAGCGTCATCACAGAGCTTGCGCAGCTCCACGACCTCGTCGTCCGCCCTTCATCCTATATAGCCCAGTACCAGAATAAAGACGTCGACCCGCGCGCGGTCGGCAATCAACTGGCCGTGGACCACGTGCTCATAGGAGGCTACATAAAAGGTGGTGACCGCTTCCGTGTCACGCCGCAGCTCGTAGACACGGGGTCGGGCGAGATCGTGTGGAGCGAAAAGATCGATGTCAATTCGCGCGACATAATTACCGTTCAGGATACGATCTCGCACAAGATTGTCGAAGGGCTGCGCGTGCGCACCAGCAGCGCCGAGCAGGAGCGGCTCGTTAAGAAGGCCCCGACCGAAAACGCCGAGGCTTACGAGAATTATCTGAAAGGCCGCACGCTGCTCTATAAATTCATCACGCAGACGCTCGACGCCGCCGATCTGGAAGCGGCCATAGACCTGTTCGACCAGGCCACCGACCTCGACCCGAACTTCGCGCTCGCGCACAGCGGGCTCGGCATATGCTATCTCAACTACTTGCTCAAGGGCATGGGCGGCACCGAGTGCTACGCGAAAGCAAAGAAGGCATTCGACCGCGCGCTTGAGTTGGATTCGAAGCTTGTGGAGCCGCGAGTCAGCCTCGTGTTCATCGACCTGTTCGACGGGAGAAGCGACGTTGCGCAAAAGGAGATAAGACGCCTCCTTCGCCTCGCCCCTAATGAGCCGTCGGTCCACTTCGCCGCTCAGTATGTCTACCGCCTGTCCGGGCGGTACGACCGCGCGCTCGAAGCGTGGGAACGCCTTCTCAAGATCAACCCTACGGACGTAGTCGTCGCCGCTTACAATCGCTCGCGCATCTACAAGTATCAGGGCGAATTCGCGAAAGCAGAGGCGGAGATCGCAAAGGGGCTTGCTTTTGAGCCGAATCACCCGCTGCTGCACACCTGGGGCTCGATGCTGCCTTATTACCAGGGCGAGATCGAAAAAAGCGACGATGATACTGGAAGAGACCCTGGCGAAGCATCCGGGACTTCATGCGTTCAAAACCTATCTCGCCTACTGCTATCTGGCGCGCGGCGAGCGGGAGCGCGCGTTCGATTTGATAGATGATCGGGTGATAGAGACTTGCCGCGCCGATCAGGACGGCGCTTACTGGCTCGCTTCCGTGTACGCGCTCGCAGAGATGCCCGACGACGCAATAGAATGGCTTGAGCGGGCGATCTCTATAGGGAACGAAAACTATCCCTGGTTTTTGAAAGACCCGAACTGGGACAGCATGCGCGAAGACCCGCGCTACAAGGCGATTCTTGAGAAACTCAAGACGAAATGGGAGCAACTCAACGAGCCAGCCAAATAACTATTCACTCAAATAGCGAGCCGGGGTTTTTGCAACTAACTTCCGTATGGTGTACTCAAGATGGACACAAGCGTTTAAGAAAACAGTTCTCTGGCTGCTATGGTTGCCAATCCTTTTCGCGTCGTCAGCCTGCAACACCAAAACCACCGGCCATCAACACAAAGCGGAACTCGATTCAAAGCCCGCCGTCGAATCTGAAAAGAATTCCGACGAGATGGTCTTTATCCAGGGCGGCAGTTTCAAGATGGGCACCGATGATGGCTTCGCATTTGAAGGGCCTGTTCACCCCGTAGCGGTAGAGCCGTTCTGGATCGATAAACACGAAGTAACAGTCCGCCAGTTCGCCGAGTTTGTCCAAGCCGGTGGTTACGTGACGGAAGCCGAGCGATTCGGCTGGTCCGTCATCTTCGACATCGAGACGGGAGAGTGGAAGCCCGTCGATGGAGCGGATTGGCGACACCCCGAAGGGCCAGGGTCTAAGGCCACTGAATCGGAGCCCGTCACGCAGATCTCATATAACGACGCGTGTGCTTATGCAAAGTGGGCCGGTAAACGCCTGCCTACCGAGGCCGAATGGGAGTACGCGGCGCGCGGCGGGCTTGCGGGCAAAAAGTACGCCTGGAGCGATCAATTGCGCCCCGATGACCTTTGCCTTGCGAACTGGTGGCAGGGCGTTTTCCCGCAGGCAAACACCGCAGATGACGGTTATGTCGGTCGCGCGCCCGTGGGCCGATTCGCGCCAAACGGGTATGGACTTTATGACATGGCGGGCAATGTCTGGGAGTGGTGCTCGGATTGGTTTGACGAAGACTACTACCGCGCAAGTCCGAGGTCGAACCCTTCAGGCCCGCAGAGCGGAAGGGAGCGAGTCATACGCGGAGGCTCCTGGATGTGCAGCGAGAATTATTGCCAGGGCTATCGCGTCGCCGCGCGCAGCCACAGCAGCGCCGAATCGGCTATGAACAACCTGGGCTTTCGTTGCGTTCGGAGCGCGCGAAATGCGGAGACTGCGCGAAATGGCTAGGACGCAAAGCAGGCTATTGACCCTCTTTTTGATCTCCGCGCTTATCGCAGCATCCGGCTGCGGCGAAAGTAAAGGTCCCGCCAGGCGCGAATCGTCAAAGCCGAACGTCTTGCTGATCGTGCTCGACGACATGAACATGAACCTGGGCACTTACGGGCACACCCTGGTAAAGTCGCCGAACATCGACCGGCTCGCAAGCCAAGGCATGCGCTTTGATCGGGCGTATTGTCAGTTCTCGCTTTGTAATCCCTCGCGCGCGTCGTTTATGAGCGGCCGCCGGCCAGAGACTACCGGCGTGTTGAGAAACGCCGACCCGCCGCGCGTGAAATTGAAAGACGAGGCTTTTCTGCCGGAGTATTTCAGCCGGAATGGGTATTTCACCGCCGGCGTAGGAAAAGTCATGCACGATAGAGTTGAAAACGCCGTGAAGTGGGACGTGTTCGAAGGGCCGGCGCAGGTGGGCGACTTGCCTGCTCAGAAACATTGCGGGGGGCACTGGTGGTGCGCCACGGACAACAAGGACGAAGAGGAAAGAGATGGCCGGGTTGCGCGGCGAATCATTAAACTGATAGAGCAGAACAAAGACAAGCCATTTTTTATCGCGGCTGGGTTCAGCCTGCCGCATTCGCCCTGGTACGCGCCCAGGAAGTATTTCGACTTATACCCGCTTGAAACCATCCCGTTGCCCGAAGCCGACACCGATAATCAAAATACGGAAGAGAACAAGCGACAATCGCGGGCCTCTTATTTCGCTTGCGTGTCGTTCGTAGACGCGCAGATCGGGCTGATAATCGACGAGCTTGAGAGGCAGTCGCTTGCCGACAACACGATAATAGTATTTACAAGCGACCACGGGTTTCACCTGGGCGAGCATGGGATATGGGATAAGAGGTCGCTTTATGAAGAATCGGCGCGCGTCCCGCTCATCGTGTTTGCGCCGGGCAAACAGGGCGGCGCAAGCTCTGCGCGCATAGTCGAGCTTGTAGACCTCTTTCCAACGCTCGCAGAGTTGTGCGGGTTGCCGACTCCCGACGGGATGGAAGGAACGAGTTTTGTCCCTTTGCTCACAGACCCTGCTCGCGCGTGGAAGAAAGCGGCGTTCACTTTAACTATAAAGTCGAAAAAAAGCCCGCTGTATCGCAGCGTGCGGACAGAGCGCTACGCTTACATCGAAGGCGCGGGCACGGACCCGGCTGAGTTATACGACCACCAGACGGACCCGGCGGAGTTGAAAAACTTAGCCACTGACCCGGCCTACCGAAAGACCGTGGCGGAGATGAAGCGGATGCTTGATGAAGGGTGGCGCAAAGCCGTTCCACCCGCGTGAAAGGCATCGGGTCTGTTTCATCAAAGCCTTTGCGCAGACGCTCCTTATGTGATCGGCATTGCTCTAATTATTTAAGCGTGAACTGAGACGAAAAACCGGCATGATGTCGCGCTTTTATTTATTCGGTTTACAGAAGTCGCGATCAGGGTGGTCGAGGCAGACCGCCTTCTTAAATAAATTGCTCTCGGCTTGCTGGTGTTTGATAGCGTTTTTGTAGCTCACAGATGATAAGGATGAGGTGCAGCGAGCCCCCAAACCCGCCGCCGAAAGTTTGTGTGCGGATACATAAGGGAACCGGAGAAGAAGGGAACCAGAGAAGGCTGAATGTTATTTATATTGGTTAAGACGAGGTTGCCGGTAAGTATGCCGAAGACCTGCCGGGGGAATTCCAATGAGTGCGCAACAAATCTGCAAGTGCCGCGCACTTTAATTGATCGGGGCGACAAGCCGCTACGGCTTGTCGCCTTTTATGAACAGGGGAGGGAGCTTTCTAGGCGGAAACGGGCGCCACGCCGATTGCGTTCTGAAGCCCTTCGATGACTCGCCGTTTAACGTCTTCGAAATCGCCTTCGACTCGACAGCCCGCCGCGTTGCGGTGCCCGCCGCCGCCAAACAGCTCGGCCACCTTTGCGACGTTGTTCCTGCCCTTCGAGCGGAGGCTGACTCTATAGACGCCCGGCTCAAGCTCTTTAAAAAAGGCCACGGCTTCGACCTCGCCGACCGAAAGCGCGTGATTGACTATGCCGTCGGAATCTTCTTCGCTCGCGTCGGCTTGGTACATGGTCTCGCGGTCCATCGTGACCCACGCGATGCGGCCAGATTCGTCGCGCTCGATTGTCGAAAGCACAAGCCCTAGCAGCCGGACTTTTGAGAACGGATAGGAGTAAAACAACGCCTGCGAAATGCGCGCGGGCTCCACGCCCCGGCGGACAAGCTCGGAAGCGATCTTAAGCGTGCGCTCTGTCGTGTTGGAAAAATGAAAACTGCCCGTGTCGGTTAAGAGCGCCGTGTAAATGCACTCGGCTATCTCTTTTGTCACTTCGACGCCGAGCGCTTTTGAAAGGTTATAGATCATCTCGCCCACGGCCGCAGCCGTCGAGTCTATCCAGTTAATATCGCCGAAAGGCATTGTGGTCGAGTGATGATCGATGTTGACCACGAATTGATTTCTGAGCGAGGGGAGTCCGGGACGGTCGACATCGCTGCACTCTATGATAAAAGCCGCATCATAATCTTCATATACGTCCGGCTGCACGACAACGAGATCGGCGCCCGGCAGCACATTGTAAGCGGGCGGAACGCGGTCGCGCAGAACGACGGTCGGCTCTTTGCCGAGGCTGCGGAGCATCCAGTAAAGAGCGAGCCCCGAACCCAGCCCGTCGCCGTCGGGCCGGATGTGAGAGGTGATCATAAAACGGTACTTCTGTTCAATAAGTTCTACAACCTGACTAAGCATATAAAAATAAGAGGCGCTATCGAGGGCGCGACCCACTGCGCGGGTTCCGCGCAATTGCGGATTGAGAGAGGATCACTCGCTATCAGCTTTATCCTCAGAATCCGCAAGCTCGGTGCGTTCTCGCTCTTGCGCCTTCCCTACCTCCTCGCTGAGTAACTCTTCGATTCGCGCGGCAGTCCTGATAGTGTCGTCGTAAGCAAAATGTAACTCGGGTGTGTACCGTATCCGCAAAGCAGCACCGAGTTGATGACGTACGAAGCCGGAGGCGTGATTAAGCGCCGCGAGCGATGCCGCTATCTCGTCTTCGGTCCCAAGCACGCTCACGAATATCTTCGCGTGTCGCAAATCTGCGCTGAGCTTGGCGTCGGTGACGGTGACGAATCCGATTCTCGGATCTTCTAGCTCGCCCGTGATGATCAAGCTGACCTCTTCCTTAATCTGTTCTGTCAGCCGCTGTGGCCTTCTTCCCGTCATGCGTTCCTCTGTCACGGTCTGCGGATAGAATCAAACTAGACATGCTAACCACAAATCGCCGAACTTGCAATACCGAGCTAAAGCTTGCCCGGTTGCGCCTCGCATGACTGAGGGCAAGGGGGAGGGGAAGCTAGACGGTTTACCCAAGGGCCTAAAGTTATAACTGGGTTGGGGCCACTTCTTCTGTCGTATACGCTTCGATCACATCGCCGACCTTCACGTCCTGGAATCGCTCAAGGAGGATTCCGCACTCGAACCCTTTTTGCACTTCGCTCACGTCATCCTTGAAACGGCGGAGCGTTTCGATGCGGCCTTCGTAAACGACCATGTTGTCGCGCAGGAGTCGGGCGGTCGTGCGCTTGAGCGCCCCGTCCGTCACGTAGCTGCCGGCGATCTGACCCACGCGGGGCACGCGGAAGACCTGTCGCACTTCGGCATGGCCCGTTATGACTTCGCGCTTCGTAGCTTCGAGAAGCCCAAGCATGGCGTTTCTTATCTCTTCTTCGACCTTGTAGATGATCGTGTGAAGGCGTATGTCAACCTGTTCGATCTCGGCTATCTCTCTCGCGCGGGTTTCGGGGCGCACGTTGAAACCGATGATGACAGCCGCGCGATTCATGTCCTTAGACGAGGCGGAGGCAAGCATCACGTCAGACTCGGTGATAGCGCCGACGCCCGAACGGATGATGCGAATCTTTACCCGCTCGGTCGAGAGTTTATTCAGAGCGTCGCGCACGGCTTCGACCGAACCCTGCACGTCGCCCTTGAGGATGACCAGCAATTCTTTCACCTGGTTCTTATCCGACAACAGGTGCTCAAGCCCGCGCGCGGACGTGCGGGCGATGGCGGCCAGCCGGGCCTGCATCTGTCGCTGGTTGGCGATGTGCTGCGCCTGGGTGGCGTCCTGTACTACCTGATACTGGTCGCCTGCGTGCGGAACGCCCTGCATCCCTAAAATCTCGACGGGAGTCGACGGGCCTGTCTGCTCGACTGAGCGGCCTCGGTCATCAAACATCGCGCGAACGCGGCCAAAGACCTGGCCGACGATAAACGGATCGCCGACCTTTAGCGTGCCTTGCTGCACTAGTACCGTAGCGACGGGACCGCGCCCCCGGTCGAGCTTGGCTTCAAGCACCACGCCCGACGCCAGACGATCCGGCTTTGCTTTCAGCTCCAGCAGGTCGGCGTTGAGTATGATCATCTCAAGCAGCGAGTCGAGGTTCTGTTGTTTCTTTGCCGAGACTTCGACCATAACGGTGTCGCCGCCCCAGCCTTCCCACAGCAGCCCCCGGTCACTCAATTCTTGCTTGACGCGGTCAGGGTTCGCGTCAGGCTTATCGACTTTGTTTATGGCGACGACAATCGGCACCTCTGCCGCTCGCGCGTGGTCTATGGCTTCAAGGGTCTGAGGCATCACGCCGTCATCCGCCGCGACGACCAGGACTACGATGTCTGTCACGCGCGCGCCGCGCGCGCGCATCATCGTGAACGCCTCGTGGCCGGGCGTATCCAAAAAGACTATGCGCCGCGATATCTCAGCGTTGTCGGGATCCGACACATCGACCGAATAAGCGCCTATGTGCTGAGTGATACCGCCAGCTTCGCCTTCGGCCACATGTGTCTTACGGATGGCGTCGAGCAGAGAAGTCTTCCCGTGATCGACGTGCCCCATGACGGTCACGACCGGCGCGCGGGCCAGCAGCCCTTCCTCGCCCGCCTCTATTATCTTTTCCTCTTCGGTCTCGCTGATCATCTCCTCGAAGGGGACGAAGCTTATGTCGTATCCGAACTCCTTGCCTATCTCTTTGGCGAGGTCCTGGTTGAGCGTCTGGTTTATAGTAGCCATCACGCCGCGCTGCAAGAGCATCTGCACTACATCTTTGGCTTTGACTTCGAGCCGTTCGGCGAAGTCCTTGAGCGTGGTCCCTTCGACAAGCTTTATAGGCCGAAGCTCTGTGAACACGGGTTTGGGCTTGGGCTGCACTATCGTGCCGGGGCCGCGCATATGACGCGGAACTTCTACGTGTTTCCCCTCTTCGGGGCCGGCGTCGCCAAACCCGCGCTTGCCTCGGCGTGTGCGCTTGCGCGGGCGACCCGTGTCTTGCGGGACATAAGTAGTCCTCGGCTTAGGAGCTGTAGGCTCAGTAGGCGTTGCTGTTTCCGTTGCCGTGGCGCGCATACCTGCGCCTGCCGCGCCCCCGGCGGGCGCTGCTACTCTGGCTTGCGGCGGCGGCATCGTCATACCGGGCTGCGGTCTGAGCACTCGCACTTGTGTGCGCGATCGCTCGACCGGCGGGGCGACGGGGGGCCGCGCAGCCAGAGGGGGTGCCGTGGGCTGGCTTGCGGGCGCTTCCGGCTCAGGAGCGGGGACGGGTGCTTCTGGTTGAATCGCTTCTTGAGTGGGCTGCACAACGGGCGCTGCGGACGCGGGCTGAGGCTGAGGCGGAGCTTTCTTGAGTATCTTGATGCTCGGCCTTGGCGGCTCAGCCCTGGCAGGCTCGGTCATAGCCGGCGAAGGTGGTTGCGGCGAGGCCGCTTCTGCTTCGGATTCGTTATAGTCGGCGAGCTGCGCTTCCGCTTCAGGCTGCGCGACCGGCTCGGCGACTCTGGCATGCTTTACCAATCGCGGACCGGCCACCGGCGCGGTTTTCTTGGGGAAGTATTTTGTGCGAATCCGCTCGGCCACCTCCGTCGGGACGGTGTTTGAAGGCACACTGACATCTATGCCCTCACGCCGCGCATCTTCGATGACGCGCTTGTTGTCGAGCTTCAATTCCTTCGCCAGGTCGTAAATTCTTATCTTTTGTTGTACAGCCATATTTTAACGGCAGTGATGAGTGATGCGACCCGCAAGCGGGTGCCCCGAGTGATGAGTGAAAGACATCCACTCATCACTCATTACTCATTACTCATCACTTTTCTCATCTCCTTCTGCCACGTCTTCCCGCGTATCTGCGCCTGTCTCTTCGAATATTTCAGGCGATAGCTCATCGGTTCGGTCTTCGCCCGTCTCGGCCTCGGCCGCTTCAGACGGACTCTGCTCTTCGGACGGCCCGGCCTCTGTTGGCTCTTCATCCAATTCAAGAGCGGCGAGGTCGCGTCGAACTTCCTCTTCGATTGCATCTAGATCTGATGTTTCGAACCCCGCTTCTTCGGCCCATTCCTTTCGGCTCTCGGCGATCACCTGCCCGCCCGGGGCCATGGCTTCAAGCCCCGCCGCAGGCATAGGGCCGCGAGCCACATCGATGCCCGGAGGCTCATCGGCCAGCACTTCTTGAATCTGCACCTCAGTCGGGCTCATCGCGTCAAAGTCAGGGATGGCCGATGCCACCGGGCGCGGAGGTTCAGGCTCGAATGCGCTTTCGGGCGGCGCCACCTCTTCGCCTTCCGTGACCGCTTCGGCTACGGCAACGGCTTCCGGAGTTGCGTCTTGAGAAGCAACCGCCTCTTCCGTAGCTTCGACGGTCTCCTGGCTCATCACGCCTTCGGTTCTCTTCGACCGTTCCTTCATCCGGAGCAGCCGAAGGCCCCTCGTGCGCCTCTATAGATTCATCCGCGACCATCTCGTCACTTGCCTCGGCCGCTTCGACAGGCTCCTCCTCCAGGGCTTCCTCTGATACTTCGACCGGAGCGACAGCAGCCTCTTCGACCTCTTCTTCGGTGACGGGCAAGGCCTCGCCGCCGAGTGTCGGCGTCTCTTCCGTCTCTTCGGACTCGCGCGCCTGACGGGCTTCTCTCGCGTGTTTTTGCGCGAGGAGTCGGTGCGCGCGTTCGAGTATCTCGGTCGCCTGATCGAAGCTCACGTCAATTGCATCGACCAGTTCGTCTACCGTAATGGTAGCAAGCTGCTCGATATTTTCTATTCCGCGATCCTTGAGTCGTTCGGCCGTTATCTGGTCGAGCGCGAGGCTTTCGCGAATGTCTGTGAGCGAGGCTTCGCCGCCTGCCATAACGGCTTCAAGCTGCGCGGCGGCAGCGCGGGCCGCTTCTTCTGCGCTCCTGATGTCTATGTGCCAGCCCACGAGCTTGGCCGCAAGCCTGACGTTTTGCCCCTTCTTGCCTATGGCAAGCGACAACTGGTCTTCGGGGACCGTCACGGTCAGCTTCTTTTCTTCAAAGCTGTTGATCTCGACTTTGGAAACCTTGGCGGGCGACAGGGCATTGGCGGCAAAGACCGCAGGGTCTTCGCTCCACTCAATAATGTCTATTCGCTCTCCGCGCAGCTCGCGGATTATGGCCTGCACGCGCGAGCCTTTCATACCGACGCACGCGCCCACGGGATCGACGTCGCGCTCCGTAGAGATGACGGCTATCTTGGCGCGGTCGCCAGGCTCGCGGACTGCGGCCTTTATCTGAACGGTGCCGTCGTATATCTCAGGCACTTCCATTTCAAACAGCCGCTTGAGCAATTCAGGCGACGTGCGCGACACTTCGACCTGCGGCCCTTTGGAATCTTTCGAGACGGAATTGATGACGATGCGCAAGCGCTCGCCCTGGCTGAAAGATTCCGCGCGCGACTGCTGAGTCTTTGGCAAAACGGCTTCTACTTTGCCCAGGTCGGTTATTATGCGTCCGCCTTCGAACCGTTTCACGAATCCGTGAACAAGCTCTCCTATGCGGTTGATATATTCATCGTAAACATTATTGCGCTCGGCTTCGCGTACTTTTTGAAAGATGATCTGCTTTGCGGTCTGCGCGGCGATGCGGCCCAATTCTTCGCGCGGTTTGGGAAATTCAAGCTGGTCGCCTACTTCTGCGCCCTCGACTCCCATCTCTTCGACCTCTGCGAGACTTATCTCCGTAGCAGGGTCCTGGACCTCTTCGACCACGGTCATCAGAGCAAACAACTCCACGTCGCCGTTTTCGGGGTTGTAACGGGCGCGCAGGTCTTCGCCCGTCTTGAACTGCTTGCGGGCGGCAGTGACGACGGCATCTTCGATGGCCGAGATTATGACCTGCGGGTCTATGCCTTTCTCGCGGCTCAAAATGTCTATTGTTTGTGGGATCGGACTGGTTGACATAAATGTTTAACCTTCGGTCGTTCACAGTCAGTCATTTTTAGCAAATGGCTGTGAACTGCTAAAATTCATATTCAATATTGGCCTTAACGATTGACTCGTAAGGTATCTCAATCAGGCCCGCGCCGTCGGCCTCGAACTTGACCGTATCCTGATCTATACCGATCAGGCGGCCCCGGAAATTGCGTTGGCCGTTAATAGGCTCGGAGGTCTTGAGCTTTATTCGATTGCCCGCGAATCGCTCGTAATCCTTGCGCTTATAGAGGCCGCGCTCGATGCCTGGCGACGAAACCTCCAGCGTGTACTTATAAGGAATCAGGTCTTCGACATCCAAAAGCGTGCCTACCTGATTGCTCACCGCCTCGCAATCGCCGTGATTGACGCCGCCGGGTTTATCTATGAAGATGCGCAACACAAAATGGTTGCGCGGCCCGACCGTCTCCCAGTGGACCAGTTCCAACCCCTCGCGCGCGGCTACGCGCTCTATGATTTCGCCTATGGCATCCTTGTCCAAATCGATCATTCTCGCTAAGAAAAAAAGTGGGCCAAGCCCACTTTTTTAGCAAGCCTTTAATGATACCGCTTTGAAGCCCGAAAAAGCAAGTATCCGAGCCGCATCTGATAGGCGATTTGCCGTATAATCTTGCAACGCGAACAACCACCTGTGTATGATGCACCGCCTGTTGGTCAACCTGCTCCTTTATAGGTCGTATGAGTTCTCAAAACAATAAGCCGGTTTTCTTCCTGGCCTTCGCAAATGATCGTGCGGATGGAGTGAAATATCTGCGCGACTTGCCCGAAGAACTGCGCCTTTTACGGGAGGCTTTGGAGAGGGCAAAAGCTCAAGGCCTGTGCGAATACGTAGAGCGGGCGAACGCAACAATAGCAGATATTCTGGATGTATTTCAGAATCCTATTTACCGTGACCGAATAGCAGTATTTCATTTCGGGGGGCACGCAAACAGTTATAACCTTCTGTTGGAATCCTCGAAAGGAGAAGCGCGGGCAGCCGACGCCGGAGGGCTCGCCGCTTTTTTCGGGCAACAGCGCGGCTTACAATTAGTATTTCTAAATGGCTGTTCAACCGAAAAGCAAGTCCAGGGTTTACTTGAAGCGGGCGTCTCTGCAGTGATTGCGACCTCGCAGGCTATCGAAGATCGGACGGCTATGATATTCGCAAGCCGCTTCTACACGGGGTTAGCAGGCGGAACCAGTATCAATCGCGCGTATAAGGAGGCCGAGGCAGGATTACGGATTGATAGAGGAGACAGCTTTAGAAATCTATATTATCCCGGCCCGCAGCGTGACCGCTGGCCATGGTCTCTTTATGTTAAGGATGGCGCCGAAGAGGTAGGGCTGTGGAATCTTCCGCAGGCCGTGAGGAATCCGCTTTTTGGACTTCCTCACATTCCTCGCGGTGATTTACCTGAATCTCCCTTCCGACATCTCAATTGGTTCACAAAAGAAGACAGCGAGATATTCTTTGGGCGTAACCAGGAAATCCGTAAACTTTATGACCTGATCAGCCCTGACACACCGCCTATTATCCTGCTCTACGGCCAGTCGGGAGTAGGCAGGTCATCAATCCTCTCGGCAGGCTTGCTGCCCAGGCTTGGGGCTGGTCAAGAGGTTCACTACCTCCGCAGAGATCAATCCGTCGGCTTAACTGAAACGCTCAAGCGTGCGCCAATCCTGGATGGCTGCGAGACAGGGCTTAGCCTCGCGTGGGTTGAAGCAGAGGCCCGGCTACGGAAGCCCGTGCTGATAGTGCTGGATCAGGTAGAAGAGGTTTTCACGCGACCTAATGCAGAATTACCCGGTGAGCTGGAAGATTTTGCGAACTGTCTCAAAGAAGCATTTGCGGTTCCGGCTGCGCGGCCAGGGGGGAAATTGATTCTCGTCTTCCGCAAAGAGTGGCTGCCCGAAGTCGAGCAGCGTTTGAAGGACGCCAAGCTCGCGCGGGCTAAGGTGTTTCTCGACCGCCTCAGCCGTGACGGGATTATTGAAGCCATAACAGGTACCGCGCGGTCGTCGCGGCTGCAAACCCACTATGGCTTGACGGTTGAAGAGGGGCTTGCCGAAATCATAGCGGACAATTTGCTGGAAGACCCCGGATCGCCCATCGCTCCGACTCTACAGATACTACTCACGAAGATGTGGGCTGAGGCTAAGAGGGTTGATCAGGGCCGTCCTGTGTTCGGCAGGAATTTGTATCAGGGACTCAAGAGCAAAGGAATACTGCTCAAGGATTTCTTAGACCAGCAGATAGCCAAGCTCAGAGATGCGCAGCCGGAGGTTGTGAATTCCGGGCTGGCAATTGACGTGCTGGCATTTCACACGACGCCGCTCGGGACTGCCGAGCAACGCAAGGCAGAAGAACTCGACTGCGAGTACGCGCACCAGAAAAAAGATGTGCTGCCTCTGCTTATCCAGCAGTGCAAAGACCTTTATCTGTTGGCCGATTCTTCACAAGATAAGGCTGTCGGCACAGCCGATGAATCAACGCGATTGGCTCATGATACGCTCGCACCTCTGGTTCGCCTTGAGTTTGACAAGTCGGTCATGCCGGGTCAGAGGGCTAGAAGGATACTAGAAAACAGGAGCGTCGAGTGGCGGGACGAAAAGAAAGGCACATCGCTCGATGATCCAGACTTAATGGCAGTGGAGAGGGGCGCATCAGGCATGCGTGTGCGTAGGCCGGAAGAGGAGCTATTAGTAAAAGCGAGCCAAAACGAACGCAACCAGAAGAAACGCAGAAGCAAAATCTTGCGAGCCGCAGGAGTTATTGCGGTATTAGCTATAGCGGCATCTGCCGGAATAGCATGGTATCAGAAAAACGAAGCCGAAAGGCTGCTTTATCTCTCCTCCGCCCAATCTTTGAGAGAGCAAGTAGCGCAAGGAGTATCAACAGACAGAAAAGATCTTACGGAATTGTTGACCCTTCAATCTTACTTGTTTCTAAAGCGAATTCATGAGGAAATCCCCTTTCAAACAGAAGAGCTAATACGTTCAATAGCTAGTGATTCTATAAAAAAGTCGGGGTGTTATTCAGTTATCAGCCGAGATGGAAAAAGAATGGCAGAGAGTATGTCATACGGAGGCACCGTAACAGTTTTTGATACGCAGGAGCGTATAGCTTTGAATCTCTCTGGTCATCCCGTTGGACATATCTCCGCTGCTATCAAACCGGACGGAAGTATGATTGGCACGGTTGGTGAAGATAATAAAGTCAGGTTGTGGGATTGGAACAGAATTGCCGCAATCGCAGCGACGACCGAAAGTGAAGGCATTAAGTACATTGATGTAGTTTCACCGGATCGGGTATTGAAGAAGCCTGTAGAAAAAATCAGTATTAAAATGATCGAATTCGTCTCTGATCATGAGCTTGCCGGAATAGTTGATAACAATGCGCCAGTCATATTATGGGATCTTCGCCAGCCTGAATCTGAACCTGTTATTCTCGGTCAAAGTCTGCGTGGGGAGTTGGACATGGCTGGTATTGCCGAGTGCATTTCTATAGTGAAAAGATTCGAGTCTGATTGTTCTGCAATGCCAAAGTTCAGCCCTGACGGTCAAACTCTGGCTTTGAGGCGGAGTAAAAGCTCGACTTTCAAGCTTTATAATTGGCGTGACCTTCCTTTCGCTTCCGTGCCGCTAAATCTGACGCCGTATTTCTCGAAGGTACAGGCTCTGGAATTTAGCCCGGATGGGAAGCTGCTGGCCTTAAGCACTGCTGACGATACGGCACCGCCTCTGCTGCAAGCTGAAGTGTGGCTATTGGACTTAGAGCATCACGGTAAAGTCATCGAACTTTCATATGGCGGCATCGCAGACGGTACAGATCCGATAAATTCCCTGGCCTTTAATGAGAAAGGAACACTTCTGGTTGGCGGCAGCTTGGCAGGCAAAATATGGCTTTGGGACTTGCGCCAAAAGAGCCCCGCTCCTTATTTCGTGGGGACCCAGTCTCCGAAGAGACCATTTTCTAAGATAATATCCGTGGCGTTCGGTCCTGACGATGAAACCGTTACTGCTGTCAATAACTTTGAAGAAGTCCGAACGTGGTATATATCGCTTGATGCCGCAGCTAATGCCGTATGCGGTAAAATTTGGCGTAATTTATCCGCAAGTGAGTGGTTCTCGGTTCATCGGCCCCGGCATTCCGTACGAGCGCACTTGCCCAAATTTACCTCCAGGCGACGGCCCGCCGCAGCTTTAGAAATTTTTCAATATGCCCCAGACTTAGGCTATTGTTGACAACCAATAAACGCTGCGGGATAATCTGTTCCTCCGAAAAAGACCCTTAGTTTTTTAGTCCCCGCGGATTTGATCTTCTAATGATTGGGAGGAACCCCTGTGGAAAAGGAGCGTGAAGTTCGGCTGCGACGCCAAATTGAGGACATTGTGCGGTCGCGTCTCGGACTGCTTGAGCAAGACATCAGCCACCTGCAACGAGAGGTCAACGAGTCGTTTACAAGACTTCTTGAGCGGACGGACGCGGCAGCCAATATGCCCGACTCCGATGAGATGCTGACGCAGATAGAGGCGGAGGTGAACGCTCAAATTGATCAGGCGGGCGCGGAAAGCGTCAGGTTGAGCGCTGATATTGCTCTGCTCAGAGATTCTGTCGTCGAGCTGGATCAGCAAACGACACAGGCCGAAGTGCTTAATGCGCTGGTCGCACGCGCCGCCAACTTCGCTCCGCGCGTTGTGCTGTTCGTAGTCAAAAGCGGGAACGCGCTTGCCTGGGCGGCTCGCGGATTTGAAGAGCACCTGGGCAACAACAGCGTCCGTGGGCTGTCCGTGCCTCTGCAATCGGACACCTTATTGCGCGCCGCGCTCAACTCTCAACAGACTTTTTACGGCTCGCCCGACGAGCAGTCCGACAACCATGCCATCTTCAGCCGTCTCGGCAACATTCAACCTCAACGCGCGCTCGCCGTCCCGCTTAAAGTGAGAGGCAAATCCGCCGCAGTCCTCTACGCAGACTCTGCGGATCGTGGCGAGGGGGCAACTAACGTTGAAGCTATTGAGTTGCTGGTTCAAGCGTCGGGTTCTCGTCGTCGAGCTTGTCTCGCTGCGCGCGCGAATGGGGGAAGGAGCGCAAGCGACCGCGCGTCCGTCTGCTCCTGCACCGGCTCAGGCTCCGCAACCCGCGCCGCCTGCGGCCAGCACGGCCCCAACGCCACAAACACCCGCGCCGCCTGAGCAGATGACGGCTCAGCCTGTAGCAGAACCAGCGCCGCCTCCAAGCGCGCCGCTTTACCAGCCTGCCGCTTCGGGGGAACTCAGTCGGCCTGTGACCGCACCTCCCGCGCCTTTTACTCCGACAGTTGAGCCGCCGCCGCCGCAGGCCGAACAACCCGCCGCCCCGGAGCCTTACACACCGGCTGAAACCTACACGGAAGCTCCGGCATCTCGGCAGGCAGAGTCCGCGCCCGCCGCCGTGCCGCGCAACGCGCCTATGGACGAAGAAGAGAAGCAGCACAACGATGCGCGGCGATTCGCCCGGTTGCTTGTGAGCGAGATAAAGCTTTACAACGAACAGAAGGTTACCGAAGGACGACGCAACAACGATCTGTACGACCGGCTCAAAGAAGATATAGACCGCAGCCGCCAGATGTACGAGAAGCGTGTTACGCCTACGGTCGCTGCCCGCTTCGATTACTTTTATGATGAGCTGGTAAACACTCTGGCCGAGGGCGACCCGGCCAAGCTCGGCTCGGACCACCCCGGTCCTTCCGTGAGCGTGTAAGCCACAGATCAAAAATAAACACCGATAACCATGTCACGGATAAACACCGATAATAATTCGGTGTTTATCCGTGGCGTCTTTTATCTGTGTCCGTCTGTGGTTTATAATCTCCGCAAGCCCCGTTCATATCTTCACGCGGTAAGGGAGCTTCCCCATGCTGAAATCTATTCGCAATCATAGCCGACCGATGACCGGACAATTACGCGCGCGCGTCGCGACTTTTCAAATAGCGTTGCTCTTTCTCACCTTGAGCATGCCTATGACGGCCTCGTGTCAGCGAAGACAGGCAGGTTCGGAAAACGGAATCAACGAGCTTCGCGCGCTGGTCGTTAACTCGTCCGGCAGACCTGCGGCTTCGGATTTGACGGCCATCGAAGCCAAATATTCGAACACGCGCGCGGCGGCGCTCGCGCGATTCCTGATGGGCTATCTCTATTTTTCGTCGCAAAACTACCAGGCGGCTGTCGAGGCTTTTGACGCTAAATTGATCAGCTCGCATTCGGCGCTCGGAGATTACGCGTTTTTCTACCGCGCCGAAAGTCATGCGAAGCTTGATTCTAAAAGCCAGGCGCGGCGTGATTACGAGAGCGTTTATGAAAAATACTCGGACTCGTTGAGAGCGCGCGACGCCCGGCTGTCGGAAGCGGAGACGGCGATTGCCGCCGGAGACCCTGACGACGCCATCAAAAAGCTCGCCGGTATGGTCGAAGCTAAAGACGCCGAGGCGATCTACATGACGGCCCAGGCGTACGAGGCGAGCGGAAAAAACGATAAAGCCATCGCTTTATATCGAACGATCTATTATGAAGTGCCCGCCACGACGGCAGGGCCGCAAGCCGAAGCGAGGCTCGCCGCGCTCGGCGTTTCGGTCAAAGATAATCCCGGCTCATTTGACGAACTGCGCGCGCGCGCCGATGCGCTTTACGAGTCTAAGCAGTACGGGGAAGCCGCGCGCGCTTATGAAGAGTTGCTCGTTCGCTTCCCGGACGCAGAGCGCATGGACGAAATCCAGTTGCGGCGCGGCGCGAGCTTGCTTTATGGAAAGCAGCCGGCTCAAGCCGTTTTACCTTTATCAAAAGTTTCCGGCCGCAACTCAGATATGCAAGCCGAAGCGCTCTTTCATCAGGCCGAAGCGCTTCGCAGATCGAATCGCGCGGCGGAATCCGCAGTCTTGGTAGACCGCCTCGTGAGCCAGCACCAGAAGACGCGCCGGGCCGAGGAAGCGCTTTATAATCTTGCAAGTTATTTTGACAAACAGGATCAGGATGCCGGAGCCGTTTCGCGTTACCGTCAATTGCTCGCGGTTTATCCTAAGAGCAGCTACGCGCCGGAAGCGTCTTACAAGATCGGCTGGCAGGCTTATCAATCGAGCAACTACGCGGAAGCTGCCCGCATGCTTGAGCAACACCTTTCGAGTTATCGTTACCCCGACACGAAATTCATAGGCGAAGCCGGGTTCTGGGCGGCGAAGTCCGAAGAGCGGCTCGGCAACAAAGCGCGCGCGCTGGCGCTTTATGATCTGGTGGCCGAGCGTTATCGATACGGTTATCACGGCCACGTCGGCGCGCAGCGGGCCGCGCGGCTGCGCTCGGCGGATGCGCGCATTCGGCCTGAGCAATCGGGTGACATCGAGCGCATGCGCAAAAATGTCCTTTACGTTGAAAAGGTCGAAGAAACCGACGACGGCTCGGAGACTCATCGCGTTCGAAGGGCGGACGACCTGGAGTTGATAGGACTGGGCGAGATGGCCGTCAAAGAGTTGAATCATGCTCTTTCAAACGCGCCGTCCTCGCCTCGACTCAACCTGCGACTCGCGCAGCTTTATTCGCGGCGCGGAGAAAATTTCCAGGCGACGCTGATCTTGCGCAAAGGCTACCCGGACATCTACTCCTACGACGAGGCGGAAGTGCCGCGCGATGCGTGGGAGATATTTTTCCCGCTCATCAGTTGGGAGACAATCAAGCAGGAGGCGAAACGATACGGCATCGATCCGTACATTGCCGCCGGATTGATTCGTCAAGAGAGCGTGTTTAACCCGAACGCCATCTCGCGCGTCGGCGCGCGCGGGTTGATGCAGGTGATGCCCGCGACCGGGCAAGTGGTGTCGCGTCAGCAGGGCATAGGCCGCATAACGGCAGCCGATCTTTATAACCCTTCGATCAATATCAAGCTCGGCATGCATTACCTGGCGCAGATGATGGGACAGTTCGGTCGCATAGAATACGCGGCTGCGGCGTACAACGCGGGGCCGGGGAGAGCGCGTCAGTGGATCGCTCAACGCGGATCGCTCGACATCGAAGATTGGGTTGAATCGATCCCGTTCACGGAAACGCGCGGATATGTTCAGGGAGTGCTGCGCTACGCGGCAAACTACAGAAGGCTGTACAAAGAATGACCAGGGGTGTCTAGATGTCATCAAGAAGTTTTATTGAGGCGCGCAAACGCGGCTTCGCATTCGTTAAAGCGGTTGCGCTCGGTCTGTTGTTGTTGGTTGCAGTTGATGCGCAAGCGCAAAAATCCGGCAAAGCCGCGCCCGCTAAAGCGCCAGCCGCTCGCCCTACGGGCGCGTTGAAAGTCATCACGGGCCAGCCGCGGTCTTACGTTTACATCAACCATGTTCTGCACGGCGCTACGGGAGAAAACGGCGAGCTTGACCTGGCGCGCGCGTGGGCGGGCTCATACCCTGTGCTTGTCAGGACGGCCGGATTTACTGACTGGACAGGAGCGGTTGTGATCGCTGCGGGCGCGAGCCGAGTGCTCAAAGTAACTCAGCGACCGACTACAGATGCCGCGTCAATTCACTTTCAAAAAGGTGAGCAATTGCGCTACACCGGCAAGGGGAAAGATGCTGTCGAAGAGTATAAAAAGGCTCTTGAAGTGAGGCCCGGCTTTGCCGAAGCGAGCATAGGCATAGCTCGCAGCCTGACGGCGGCGCAGGATTATCAAGGAGCCGAACGTTATGCGCAAGCGGCGATTAAGGCCGGGGGGCGCACGCTCGTCGAAGCTCAGACGGCGCTTGCCAACCTCCGCCGCAATCAGGGGCTTGTCGAAGAGGCGATTGTCGAATACCGCAAAGCGCTGAGGCTCGCGCGCGGCAATTCATTTGAAGCGCATATCGGATTGGCGCTCGCGCTGATCGAAGAAAATGATGTGGACGGGGCAGTCAAAGAGTACCGGGCCGGCATAGCTCAGGATATGGACACCGAGCCGATACTCTATTACCAGCTCGCGGAGATACTGGAGAAAGCCGGGCGCAACAAAGAGGCGATAGAAGCTTACCAAAATTATTTGCGGCTCGACCCCGAAGGAGAATATGCTTCTGCCGTTGAATTGATAATAGAAAGATTGAAAGAAGAAACCGACAACAGATAATGTCCAAAAGAATAATCTCGCACAAAGCGGAGCAGTTCACCGAATCGGTTATCAGAGAAATGACGCGCCAGGCACATCTCTACGGCGCGATAAACCTTTCGCAGGGCTTCCCGGATTTCCCCGCGCCCGAAGAGATAAAGCTCGCGGCCTGTGACGCGATAATGGCCGACATCAACCAGTACGCGATCACGTGGGGCGCTAAGAATTTTCGCGACGCGATTGTGGAAAAGAGTTCGTGGTATCTCGGATTGGAAGTCGACCCGGAGCGCGAGATCACCGTCACCTGCGGCTCGACCGAAGCGATGATCGCCTCATTGATGGCTATCGTGAACCCCGGCGACGAGGTCATAATCTTTGAGCCTTTTTATGAAAACTATGGGCCGGACGCTATTCTTTCAGGCGCGACGCCGCGCTATGTGACGCTGCACGCGCCCGACTGGACTTATGATGCGGACGAGCTGCGAGCCGCATTCAACGACAACACGAAAGCGATCATAATCAACACGCCGAATAATCCGACCGGAAAAGTCTTCAGCCGCGCGGAGCTTGAAGAGATCGCCGCGCTCTGTCACAAGTGGAACGTCATCGCCATCACGGACGAGATTTACGAGCACATTCTTTTCAACGACAAAAAGCATGTGGCGATGGCCCAGCTTGACGGAATGCGCGACCGCACCATAACGATCAACGGGCTGTCGAAGACTTATTCGGTGACCGGGTGGCGCGTGGGCTACACCATCGCGCCGCCTGAAATCACGCTTGCGATTCGCAAGGTGCATGACTTTTTGACCGTGGGCGCTGCGGCCCCGCTACAAGAAGCGGGCGCGCGGGCGCTGCGGTTGCCGCGCTCTTACTACGATCACCTGCAAGCCGATTACGCAATACGGCGAGACCGAATACTCGGAGTGCTGAAAGAAGCGGGCTTTCGTTGCTTCGACCCTGACGGCGCTTACTACGTTATGACGGACATCTCATCGTTCGGGTACGCGGATGACGTAGAGTTTGCTCGCTTTCTGGTGAAAGAGATCGGCGTGGCCGTAGTCCCCGGCAGCAGCTTCTATCACGAGCCTCAGCTTGGCCGCTCACAAGTGCGCTTCACCTTCTGCAAGAGAGACGAGACGCTCGCGGCAGCTCAGGAACGCCTTCAAAAACTAGCGTCCCGAATGCGCTGAATTACCGCTCCGGCCAGCCGCCTGCTCCGAGCTAACCTCTATTATTTCTTAGTTTAATTATCTCGATAAAACCCGACTGTTTTAGTCGGAATAAACTTGACTTTATTGGTCGGGTATATAAAATATAAGAGGCAGGTTAAGGCGAGCGGCTTTTGAGGAATTATGCAGATTTCGACTAAAGGCAAGTATTCGGTGCGAGCGGTGTTAGACATAGCCCAGTATTCGAACGGCTCGCCTGTGTCGCTTGCGGCCATCTCGAAGCGAGAAGGCATATCGCTATTGTTTCTTGAACAGCTCTTTCAACAATTGCGCAAAGGGAACGTCGTCAGAAGCATTCGCGGGCCGCACGGCGGTTACGTGCTTGCGCGCGATCCTGCGGAGATCACCATAGGCGAGATCGTTCGCTTGATCGAGCCTCCGCTTTACACAAGCTCTTGTTTCAGCAAGGGCGAGTCGGTTGATAATTGTCATCTGTCTGACACGTGCATCGGCGGGGCGATATGGAAACAACTGGCCGAGCACATCGATAATTTTTTGGATTCGATAACGGTCGCCGATCTGTCGAACAAGACGAAACCGGAAGTGGTTTACGGCTTGAGAATGAAATCGAACAAGGTACTGACCGACAGAGCAAAGAGAGAAGAGACGGCACACGCGCCGGACACAGTTGAAGTTGTTTAAGGCGCGTGCGGAAGACCGAGAGAGGTTTTAGAGTTTAAGGAGAAAGAAATGGCGTTGAAGTTCCCAATTTATATGGACTACCACGCGACGACGCCGTGCGACCCGCGCGTCTTTGAAGCGATGGCCCCGTACTTTACTGAAATTTTCGGCAATGCGGCCAGCCGCAATCATCAATTCGGATGGCAGGCGGAAGAGGCCGTAGAGAATGCGCGCAAACAGGTTGCAGACCTGATCGGCGCTACTGCGAAAGAGATCGTCTTTACGAGCGGCGCGACCGAGTCTGACAACCTCGCGATCAAAGGCGTCGCCGATATGTATTATGAGAAGGGCGACCACATCATCACCGTCGTCACAGAGCACAAAGCGGTGCTCGACACCTGCAAGAAGCTTGAGAAGCGCGGCTTCAAGGTCACATATCTCCCGGTCGGAAGCGACGGGTTGATTTCGCCTGATGATGTGAAAAACGCTATCACCGATAAGACCATTCTGGTGTCGGTGATGCACGCGAATAACGAGATAGGCGTGTTGCAGCCGATTGGAGAGATCGGAAGAGTTTGCAAAGAGCGCGGCGTTTTGTTCCACACGGACGCGACTCAGGCCGTAGGCAAGGTGCCGTTCGACATCAATGCTCTTAACGTTGATCTTGTTTCGATCTCTGCGCACAAGATGTACGGGCCCAAGGGCGTAGGCGCTCTCTACGTTCGGCGCAAGAACCCGCGCGTGATGCTGGTGCCTATGGTTGACGGCGGCGGGCACGAACGCGGCATGCGAAGCGGCACTTTGAACGTCACGGGGATAGTGGGGCTCGGCAAAGCGGCTGAGATTGCGAGGACCGATATGGAGAGCGACAGCCGCCGCGTGTTTGAGCTGCGCGAGAAACTGCGCAAAGGAATTATGGACGAGATACCCGACGTTTACATCAACGGTCACGCGGAGCAGCGACTGGCGGGCAATCTCAACGTCTCTTTCGCTTATGTCGAAGGCGAATCGCTGTTGATGGGTATAAACGACATAGCGGTCTCTTCGGGGTCGGCATGCACTTCGGCGAGCCTGGAGCCCAGCTACGTGCTCAAGGCGCTGGGCGTCGGCGAAGAGCTTGCGCATAGCTCTATACGCTTCGGGCTGGGGCGCTTCAACACTGAAGAAGAGGTTGACTACACGATTGGCCGTGTGAACGAAGCCGTCAACCGGCTGCGCGAATTATCTCCGCTGTGGGAGATGGTGCAGGAAGGCATCGACCTGAGCAAAGTCCAGTGGGCAGGCGAGTAGGATTAGAAGCGCGCAACAAAATCAGGAGCAGAAGAGGAAAGGAAAAGAAATGGCATACTCGGATAAAGTAATTGATCACTACAACAACCCGCGCAACGTCGGAAATCTCGACAAGAAAGACCCCAACGTCGGCACCGGGCTTGTCGGCGCGCCCGAATGCGGCGACGTGATGAAGCTTCAGATCAAGATCAACCCTGAGACGAACGTCATCGAGGACGCTAAGTTCAAGACGTTCGGCTGCGGTTCGGCCATCGCAAGCTCAAGCCTCGCTACAGAGTGGGTCAAGGGGAGAACCGTCGAAGAGGCGCTTACGATCAAGAATATCGAGATCGTCAAGGAGTTGAATCTGCCTCCGGTCAAGATCCACTGTTCGGTCCTGGCCGAAGACGCGATCAAAGCGGCTGTGCGCGACTATCAAGCGAAGCAGGGACAGCCCGAAGAGGTGGCCGAGGAGGTTGCCGCTCAAGCCTAGTAAGGCGAGCAGGATGAAGTGAGAGATGGCTATTCAAATAACACCAAAAGCGGCTGAGAAAGTGCGCGAGATCATGCGCGATCAGGGTATCACCGAAGGCGGATTGAGGGTCGGCGTCAAGGGCGGAGGCTGTTCGGGCCTCGGCTACACGCTCGCCATAGACACCGAACAGCACCCCGGCGATCAAGTGTTCGAGCACGATGGGGTGAAGGTCTTTGTCGATATGAAAAGCTTTCTGTACCTCAACGGCAGCACGCTCGATTACAAGACTGAAGGGCTGATGCAAAGGGGATTCACCTTCGTCAATCCGAACTCTGCCGGCGATTGCGGTTGCGGCGAATCATTCGCCGTCTGATGAATCTGCCGTCTGATGAATCCGGTTGAAGGCGCGCTTATTAAGATTACCAGTCGGGTATGCCCCGAAACGATTTCATTAAAGCTTGATGGTTGAGTGTAGCAGCCGCTCAACCATCATTTTTTTAGCAGGCTTAAGATGACCGATTCCAAAACAGCGGATGCCCGAGCGAGCAGCAAAGATAATACTTCGGTCGCGTGTCAGTATTGCGGCGCTCAAACCACGGGCGCGCATTTTTGCCGTGAGTGCGAAAAGGTATTGCCCGTCGCGGCGGGCACCGACTTCTTTTCGTTTTTCAGCCTGCCGAGACGGCTGCGGCTGGACGAAGCGGAGCTTGAAAAATCTTTTTATGCGCTCAGTCGACGGCTGCACCCCGATTATTTTATGAGCGCAAGCCCGGAAGAGCGGCAGTCGAGTATGGAGCGATCATCCATGCTCAACGACGCTTATCGCACTCTGCGCAATGCGGTCGCTCGCGCCGGGTATCTGCTGCGGCTCGAAGGGTACAAGGAGGCCGAAAAGAAAGCCCCGCCCGAACTGCTCGAAGAAGTCTTTGAGCTGAACATGCAGATTGAGGAGTTGAAAGCCGCAAAGAAAATGGGCGACGAGGAGGAACTGGCCGAGGCTCGGCACTCGCTCACGGAAGCGCTCGACGGTTTGAATGAAAAACTCGGAGGGATTGACCGGCGGCTTTTCAGTCTGTTTGACGAGTGGGATGCTGCGCTTGATCGCGACGCGGCGGAAGATAAAAAAGCGACGCTCGATCGCATGAGCGAGTTGCTTTCGCACAGATCATACATCCGCAATCTGGTGCGCGACATAAAGGAGGAGATTTAACAGATGCCCGTGATTGAGTTGAGCATGAGCGGTCGCCCGAAATCGGGCCGCGTCGTAGGCATAGACCTGGGCACTACAAACAGCCTGGTTGCCTATATGAGCGGCGATGGCCCCGCAGTAATTCGCGATGAAGCGGCGGGTGCGCTCGTGCCTTCGATAGTCTATTACGACGAGGAACAGAAGCGATTGCTGATAGGAGAACAGGCGCGCGAGCGGCTTATCACAGAGCCGCGCAAAGCCGTTTATTCGGTGAAGCGTTTTATGGGCAAAGGCGCAGCCGATGTTCAGGAAGACCTTCGTTCGGTCCCGTTTCGAATCGCTCCCGGCAGCGAACAGGTTATTCGTTTTCAGATGGGCGACCGCGTATTTACGCCGCCCGAAATTTCTGCATTCATACTGCGCGAGCTTAAAGAGCGCGCCTCTCGATTCTTTGGCGAAGAAGTCACACAGGCCGTCATCACGGTCCCGGCTTATTTCAATGACGCCCAGCGACAGGCGACTAAAGACGCGGGCCATCTGGCCGGGCTTGATGTGCTGCGCATAGTCAACGAGCCGACCGCCGCCTCGCTTGCTTACGGAATCGATGAGCGCCGCGATGGGCTTGTCGCCGTTTATGATCTCGGGGGCGGAACGTTCGACATCTCGATACTCAAATTGAAAGAAGGCATATTCGAAGTGCTTTCGACCAACGGCGACACGCACCTGGGCGGCGACGATATTGATAACCTCTTGATCGCCCTCGTGCTCGAAGAGATCGAAAGCCACAGCGGCAAAAAGCTGGCCGACGAGCCCATCCTGTTCCAGGCCGTTCGCAAAGCCGTTATCGAAGCTAAGCACGAATTATCCGAGTCCGAGAGCAGCATAATCGCAATTGACCTTGGCGTCGATTTCGGCGAAGAGTATCGCCGAGGGATAACGCGCGATGAATTCGAAAACTTGATTGCCGATCTGGTCGAGCGCACGCTCGCTCCCTGCAAGCAGGCGCTCAAGGATGCGGACCTTGACCCTGAGCAGATAGATGAAGTCGTTCTGGTAGGCGGTTCGACGCGCATACCTTATGTTCGTCGCAGGGTCGAAGAGTTGTTCAAGCGCAAGGCGCACACGGAATTGAATCCTGATGAAGTGGTCGCGCTCGGCGCGGCAATTCAAGCCGATATACTGGCGGGCGGGAGCCGCGACTTGCTGCTGCTCGACGTAACTCCGCTCAGTCTCGGTATTGAGACGATGGGCGGCGTGGTCGCAAAGATAATCAACCGCAACTCGACCATACCTGCTTCGGCGTCAGAGATGTTCACGACCTGGGTCGATAATCAAACAGGGATAGACATTCACGTCGTGCAGGGCGAGCGCGAAATGGTTGAAGATTGCCGCAGCCTCGCGCGCTTCACCTTGAAAGGCATTCCTCCGCAACCGGCGGGATTGCCCAGAATAGAAGTGAGATATTTGATCGATGCGAATGGAATATTGACCGTGAGCGCGCGTGATGTGAGGACCGGTCAGGAGCAATCGATTGAGGTCAAGCCTTCTTACGGGCTGAGCGACGAGCAGATCGAGCGCATGCTGATGGAGTCTCTGGAATTTGCTGAAGAAGACATTCGCAAGCGGCAACTGATCGAAGCCCGCAACGAAGCCGATATTGTTATGCGCGCAGCCGAAAAGGCGCTGGCCGAACATGCTGAAAAGCTCGTGGGCGAATCGGAGCGCGCGGCAATACGAAGCGCGCTTGATGAGCTACGCCAGGCGGTCGCGAGCGAGGATCACCTTTTGATACGCGAAAAGATCAAACAGTTGGACGCGGCATCGCATCACCTCGCCGAATTGATGATGGATAACGCGTTGGTTGCGGCGATCAAAGACCGCAAAGCATCCGAAGTAGCGGAAGGGTAACTATGGAAGTCACAAAGTCAGCAGGAAGCGCGGTGATTGATCGTGAGCGCGCAGAGGATAAAAAGAAGGTTTATCACATCACCTTTATCAAACCGGACGGCGAGAACGTGACGGTTGATTACGAGCCGGGCGTGACGCCTTATCACGAGCATGGCAAGGAAGGATCGTTGCTCGACATCGCGCTGAATTGCGGAATCGATCTCGAACACGCGTGCGGGGGCAACTGCGCCTGCACGACCTGCCACGTCATAGTAAAAGAAGGCGAAGAGAACCTTTCAGAGATGGAAGAGGATGAAGAGGACCGGATTTATATGGCCGACAGCGTCACGCTGCGCTCGCGCCTGGGCTGTCAGGCAGTGGTCAAAGGCGACGTTAAAGTCGAGATAGCCGAGTAACAACAAGGAGGGCCGATGGCGGAAATAGGCTGGACCGATGTCGAAGAGATTGGCATAAGACTTTTAGAAGCGCACCCAGACGTTGATCCTCTGAGCGTGCGCTTTACCGATCTTCATAAATGGGTCACGCAGCTTGAAGGCTTCACAGGCGACCCGAAAGATTCAAACGAGAAGAAGCTCGAAGCCATTCAGATGGCCTGGTACGAAGAGTGGCAAGAAGAGAACAGCTAGATCGATTTTCATATGAGCGTAAGGGAATACAAGAAGATTCACCGCCGCAGACACAGAGAGCACAGGATGGCCGATGATGTGCTTCGCACGCGGCGGATGCGCAGAGAAAGAATAAAACTGTGCGCCCGCTCTGTGTTCTCTGTGTCTGCGGCGGTGAGATGTGTCTCCAATCCCGCACATTTATATGAAACCCGCTCTATCTTCTAGTCTCTAAAATGAAAGTCTATCTAGACAATAGCGCGACAACTGCGGTGGCTCCGGAAGTCATCTCCGCTATGCTGCCGTACTTTTCCGAAGAGATGGGCAATGCGCAATCTGTTCACTCGTTCGGACAGCGCGCAAAGACTGCCCTCGAACGCGCCCGCCGTCAGGTGGCCGCTTTAATCAATGCCGCGCCGACCGAAATAGTTTTTGTTTCAGGCGGGACCGAAGCCGACAACTTCGCCATTCGCGGCATAGCCGAAGCCCATCAGCAGAAAGGGCGTCACATCATCACTACAAAAATCGAGCACCCCGCCGTGCTCGCTACCTGTGAGTCGCTTGAGCGCGCGGGCTTTCAAGTGACTTACCTGCCCGTCTCAGCCCAGGGGCGGGTCAGCGTCGCGGACGTGCGCGACGCCATTACTGCTGAAACGATTCTCATTTCAATAATGCACGCCAATAACGAGACGGGCGCGATTCAGCCGATTGAAGAGATTGCAAATCTAATCGCCGACGCTCGATCAAACGGGCACACACACATTTATTTCCATACCGACGCTGTGCAGTCTGTGGGAAAGGTCGCGGTAGATGTTAAGCTGTTGGGCGTCGATTTGCTTTCGCTATCCTCGCATAAAATTCATGGCCCGAAAGGCACGGGCGCGCTTTACGCAAAAAAAGGGACACGCCTCGGGAAACTGCTTCATGGCGGACACCACGAGCGCGACCGCAGAGGTGGGACCGAAAACGTCCCGGGCATCGTGGGATTGGGCCGCGCGGCAGAGCTTGCGCGAAACGAGTTTGACGAGCGAACGTCGCGCCTGCGTGATCTCAGAGATTACTTAGAGCGCCAGATAACAACTCGCATTCAAAACGTGCGCGTCAACGGTGATGCCAATCGTCGCGTTCCCAACATCTCGAACCTCAGCCTTCAAGGCATGGACGGCGAAAGCCTATTGATCGCGCTCGACTTGAAAGGCATAGCCGTGTTGACCGGTTCGGCTTGCGCGTCAGGCTCGCTTGAGCCGAGCCACGTGTTGACGGCGATGGGACTCTCGCGTGAAGAAGTGCGCGGCAGCCTGCGATTCAGCTTGAGCGCGTACACTACGCGAGAAGAGATAGATTACGCGGTCGACGCGCTGGAAGAGATCGTCATGCGCCTCAGACAGATGCAGCCCGTTCTAGAATCTCAGATTTGAAATTTCAAATCTCAAATTTATCGGAATGTACAGCAAGCAAGTAGCCGAGCATATTGCAAACCCGCGCAACGTGGGCGAGCTTGACGACCCGTCGGGCACGGGCGATGTGACCAACGAAGTCTGCATGGATCGTATTCGCCTGACGATTCGCGTCGAAGACGGCAGGCTTGTGGCCGCGAAAGTACGAGCCAATGGATGCCCGCCGACTATTGCCGCAGCGTCGGTCTTGACCGAATTGATCCTGGATCGCACCATTCGCGAGCTTGAATCGCTTGGCCGAAAAGATATAGTTGACGCGCTCGGCCACCTTCCCGCAACAAAAAAACACTGCGCCGCGCTTGCTATCGAAGCGTTGCAGGCGGCGATCAAAGACTGCCTACCTTGAGCCTTTACCCCCAAACAAGTATAACTTTCTTATGAGAATCGCTAGGCGCTTGTTTGCCCTCATCACCGTTTTTTCAATTGTTATCATAGCCGCGTCGTTGCCCGCCGCGACGCAGGACAGTTCAAAGACGGACATTGCCGCGCGCGAAGAAGCGTATCGCGCTAACAATATCGGCGTTGCCCTGCTTGAGCAGTTCAAATACAAAGAGGGCGCGGAAAGCTTCCGTCGCGCTCTGAAGCTCGACCCGCGTTTGAGCATAGCTCGCGTCAACCTGAGCATCGCGCTTTATAACGTTCCCGATGTCGTGGCCGCTTTGCGCGAAGCAAAAGCGGCTGCCGAAGCGTTGCCGAACTCTCCTCAAGCTCATTACATGCTCGGCCTGATTGCCCGTGGGCAGAATCGCACGGATGATGCAGTCGCCGCTTTTCAAAAAGTTCTTCAGTTCGATCCGCGCGATATAGGCGCAAACGTCAACCTGGGCCAGGTCTACATGCAACAGCGGAAATATGCCGAAGCGATAGCGGTCTTTCGCACAGCCGTCGAAGCCGAGCCTTACAACGTGACGGGGACATACAACCTGGCGCTCGCATTGCTCAGGTCGGGACAACGCGAAGAGGGCCAGGCCGTGATGCAGCGATTTCAAGTCTTGCGCGACAGCAACTACGGGACGGTCATCGGCACTAATTATCTTGAAGAGGGTCAGTACGCCGAAGCGATTGCTTCGACCGGCGCAGAGCCTGAGCTAATAGACGCCGCCACGCCTGACGTTTCATTTACCGATGCTACGAGCGACCTGTTAACACCGGCTGCCAGTACACAGGCTGCTGGTGGCGCGCTTTCAGGCTCGATCTTCGGCAGCAGATTCAGAGACACGGCGGAATTGATCGAAGCCGCGCGAGCAAAGCTCGCCGGTAACGTAACGCTGTTTGATTTGGATAATGATGGCGACCTTGATTTATTCGAAGTCGCGGCTTCATCTCAAAAGATGTATCGCAACGACGGCGGCAAGCTTGTTGACGTTACGGAGCAGTCGGGATTGTCGAAATCAAATCTCGCATCCATAGGTATCGGCGCGGTTGCCGGCGATTATGATAATGACGGCAAGGTTGATCTTTTCGTGCTGAGATACGGCGGCAACGCGCTTTATCACAATGACGGGAGCGGAAAATTCACCGACGTGACAGCGGCGGCGGGAATACCGGGTTATTCATTCTTATCTCTCGCAACGGCCTTTGTTAATGTAGACCACGACGGAGACCTGGACATCTTCATCGCGGGCTTTATCGATCCAACCAAAATATCAAGCGATGCAGCTCGCCCGCTCACGTTTCCTGATGATTTCGCTCCGGCGCCGAACATGCTGCTCAGGAACAACGGCAACGGGAAATTCACGGACGCGAGCGCCACGTCGCGCACTGGTGGCCCGACGAGCCGCGCTGTTGCGGTCGTGCCTACGGATTATGATAACCGCCGCGATGTCGATCTGCTCGTGGTGAATTACGGCGAGCCGCCCGTCCTGTTTAGCAATCTTCGCGACGGGTCGTTCCGCAATGTAGCTGCAAATATGGGACTGAGCGCAGGCGGGCGATTCGTCTGCGCTGCGGCGGGCGATTACAACAAAGACGGCTACACCGATTTTTTCTTGGGCGCAGCCGATGGGCCGGGGTTGCTTGCGACTAGCGACGGCAAAGGCCGGTTTGTTACAGCGCCCGCGCCTCAGTCAACCGAGGCCGCGCACGCCGCTCAATTTCTCGATTACGATAACGACGGCTTGATTGACCTCGCAGCGTTCACAAAAAAAGGGATTCGCGTGTTGCGCAATGTCGGGACCGGCTGGGCGGATGTGAGCGACCGCGCCGTGGCCCGCAATCTGATTAATGCTTTCTCAAATCCGGAGGGAAGCGCGGCTCGCTCGTTTGCATCAGGAGACGTTGACGGCGACGGCGACACGGACTTGATCGCTCGATCAGCGACGGGCGGTCTGAAGATTGCGCGCAACGAAGGCGGCAATCGGAACTCTTCGCTTCGAGTGCAACTCGCCGGGAAGGTCAGCAACCGCAGCGGCGTCGGGACAAAGCTCGAAGTGCGCGCGGGAAGTTTGAAACAGAAGCTTGAGACTTATGCGGCAAGCCCCGCGCCAGCACCCGCCGATATTCTATTTGGGCTGGGCAAGCGCGCTTCGGCTGACGCCATTCGAATGCTGTGGCCGTCAGGCAATGTTCAATCCGAAATCGATTTTGCGAAAGCCCAATCGCCCGCTCGCAGCTTGACGATAAACGAAGTCGATCGCAAGCCTTCTTCCTGCCCTTATCTCTACACATGGAACGGCGCGCGTTTCGAGTTCATAACAGATTTCATGGGCGGCGGCGAGATGGGCTACTGGGTCGCGCCGGGCGCGCGCAACCATCCGGACCCGGACGAGTATGTGCGCATACGCGAAGACCAGTTGCGCGAGCGGAACGGGCGTTTCGAGATTCGTGTGACGAATGAGCTTGAAGAAGCTCTTTACGTTAACCGCTTGCAACTGGTCGCGGTGGCGCACCCTGATGGTGCAGAAGTTTTTCCTAATGAAGGACTGATCGATCCGCCGCGCCCGCCTTTCAAGCTCTATGTGACGAGCAATGCGCGGCCACCTGTCGAGGCTCTCGACGATCAGGGGCGCGACGTTTTGTCGCGCATAACAGAGATGGACCGGCAATACGTCGAAGGCTTTGGCTTGCATCGCATTCGCGGTTACGCCGACGAGCACACGTTGACGCTCGACCTCGGCAGCTCGACGGGCGGGCGAACTTTGCTGCTGCTCACGGGCTGGACCGATTACGCTTTTTCGAGCGACAACGTTGCCGCTCATCAGGCAGGCTTGAGCATGATGCCGCCCGCGCTCCAGGTGAAAGACGCGCGCGGGCAATGGAAGACGATCATCGCTGACATAGGCATTCCTGTAGGGCGGCCTCAAACCCTGGCTGTAGACCTGACGGGTAAATTTCTTTCGACGAGCCGCGAAGTGCGCATAGTAACAAACATGCGTATCTACTGGGACCAGATTCTGGTCAACACATCAAACGGCAAATCTCCGACCCGTATCGAGCGGCTCGATGCAGTCGAGGCACAGCTTCGCTGGCGAGGTTTTTCCGCAGAGGTTTCGCCTGACGGTCGTGAGCCGTATGGGTATGATTACGAGCGCGTGTCTTATGCTTCGCCGTGGAAAGTGATGCCGGGTCGTTACACGCGTGAGGGCGATGTGACGAGCTTGCTTGCCCGCACTGACGATATGTTTGTCATCTCGATGCCCGGCGACGCGATAGCTGTGTCATTTGACGCAAGGCTGCTGAAACCGCTTCCGGCAGGCTGGAAACGCACGTTTCTGTTTTACGCCGACGGGTTCAGCAAAGAGATGGACATCAATTCGGCCAGCCCCGATGTTGTTGACCCGCTGCCGTTTCACGCAATGACCAGCTATCCGTACGCCGCGAGAGGCGAAAGCTATCCGATGACTCGCGCGCACCGCGACTATCTTGAGCGTTACAACACGAGAGTCGTTAGCGCACCATTGCCATCGGTCGAAGCCGCGTTTGCCGAACAGATCATTGCGCCCGGCAAATAATGAGTGATGAGTGATGAGTAAAAAAATATCAGCGTGTTGTTTTGGTTTCTCACTCATCACTTAGAAAGGCATTATGGAGCACATCAGATATTCAGTTGCCGCATGCCAGACCGATCTTGCTAATCCTGTTGACCGCCGCCGTATGCGCGCAAACACCGACCGCATGCTTCAGATGGTAGATTCGGCTGTTTCGGGGAGCCTCCCGTTTTTGCCCGTCCGGCTCGTGGTCTTTCCGGAGTTCGCACACGCCGCGCCGGTGTTTCCAACCGCTGCCGAGTTGATTGAAAAACTCGCAATCGAAATACCCAACGAGCACACCGAGCGGCTTGAGCAAAAGGCGCGCGAGCACAGCATCTATATTCAAAGCGGCTCGATGTTGGAAGTAGATAAAAAGTGGCCCGGAGTCGTCTTTAACACAACCTGTCTCATAGGGCCGGAAGGCATTCTCTACAAATACCGCAAAGTCAACACCTGGATTCCTTATGAAGTTCACGCCAGCCCGCACGATCTTGAAGGATACGACGAGCCGCTGTTTCCCGTTGCCGACACGCCAATCGGGCGCATAGGCTGCGCGATCTGTTACGACTGGCTGTTCCCCGAAGCGATGCGCCAGCTCGCAGCAAACGGTGCGGAGGTCTTAGTTCGCATTTCGGCTTATATGGACCCGTGGGGCGCGACCGAGCCTATGGATTGGTGGACGGTCATAAACCGCGCGCGCGCGATTGAGAACATCGCGTATGTGGTAGCGGCGAATCAGGGCGCGAGCCTGAAACTTTATCCGCCCTACTCGTGGCCCGGCGGAAGCCAGGTCGTGGACTTCGACGGGCGGCTTTTGGCTCAAGCATCGCCCGGCCCGGGCGAGCGCATAGTCGTCGCGCCGGTTGATATTTCAGCCCTGCGGCATGAACGAGCCTCGCGCCGAGGCCATCACATGCTCGCCCACTTGCGCACAGAAGCTTATCCGGTTTACTCAACTCATCGTTACCCGCCTGAGATTGAAGGCGACAAATCCGCCATATCATTCGAGCACAACAACGAGTTGATCGAAGAATCGAAACGCCGTTTGAGTGACGCCGATTCCGTAATAGATTGAAACCTTATCGCCGAATGTGATACTCAGTGCGGGCGAGTATCCATAATTTTTCAGCCGTTAGCTTAGAAGGGAAGGAAGAGCCTGATGACCTGGATTAAGACCATACCGCTGTCGGAAGGAAATGAAGAATTGCGCCGCGCCGTCGAGAGTCAGCGCGAAGTATACCCGATTGAGTACGCCACGCCCGTTCATCCTACGCCTGATGGCGAATCATCCGGCATAGTGCAATCTCACAGCCTGATACCGGAAGCTCTTTATCACGCCTTCTCTACGTTTGGCGTGCTGATGTCGCCGGACTTGCCGCTCACCCGCCGCCAGCACGAAATGATTACGACAATGGTATCAGTTACCAACCGGTGCCATTACTGAATTGAGTCGCACGCAGAGTTTCTGCGTCGAGTCACGTTAGACGAAGATCTGGTCAATGCGCTGAGAGAGGATTATACTGCTGCGCCCATAAGCGAGCAGGAGCGGGTTATGCTGGATTATGTGGTGAAGCTGACCAGGGACGCCACGCAAATCTCGCCCGACGATCACACGCTATTGCGCGGCGTTGGATTCGATGATAAATCGATCTTACAGATAACACTGATTGCGTCCTGGTTTAACTACATCAACCGCGTCGCCGACGCGCTGGGCGTCGGGCGCGATTGAATAGGAGGGTTTATGAATCGTTTCACTCGTTGCTTTTCGAAGAAGCTCTTTGCAATTCTCTTTATCGCCTGCGCGAGCGCGAGCGCAATGGCGCAAGATCAACCGGTCGTGCTGGCGGGGGGCGAGCTTACGCGAGTTGTGCCGTCGAGCTTTTACTTCGAGGGACAGAGCGCGCCCACGCAGATGCGCAATGCGGCAGCCGCGCGGTTCGGTCCAAAGCGTCTGGTCATCGCCGGTTCTCGTAGACACAACCGGCTATTCGTCTGAGGTGCGGGCCAAGTATGAAGGCTTTTTTATTACCGATTCGGCGGTTGCGATTGGCGGCACAGACCTCGGAGTCGGCGCATACGGATTCGGCTTTTCCAATGATGGCAAATTCAATCTCTTCGACATAGCAGGCAACCGTTTACTTACGGTCGATGCGGCTAAAGATAGCGCTATGCGCCGCCCGCGCCCGCTCGCGATGGTCAAAGCAAGCGACGGGCTGAGGCTCTACAGCGGTCGAAACTACGTCGTCATAGCCGCTAAATAATTCTGATGTGCAGCGACGGTTAAAGTCCTGAGCGGGTGTTTGAAAAGATAGTTCAAAATCCCCCAAGGGGCGCGATTCGATAGCCCGGCTGCCGCGCGCCGGGTCATGAGCGACACAACAGACAAGCCCTGAAAGGGCGAAATAAATCGTTCGGATTATTTCGCCCTTTCAGGGCTTATTTTAACCAACACGCATTTCCCCCAGGCTGTTGAATTTCGCCCCTTCGGGGCTTTTGAAAAAAACATGACGCCGATTCACTCTCGCCTGAGCGGTCTTCCCATCAGCTCGTGTGCGGCGTCAATCGCGGGCTTATCTTCATAAAGCAGCGCGTAGATGCTCGCAGTAATCGGCATATCAATTCCCCTTGTCCGGCTAAGCTCATGAATGGATTTGGTCGTCTTCACGCCTTCGGCCACTTCGCGCATATCCGCGAGTATATCGGCTAGCCGCCGCCCGCGACCAAGCTCAAATCCAACGCGCCGGTTGCGCGAAAGCTCGCCCGTGCAGGTGAGCACCAGATCGCCAAGCCCGGCCAGCCCCGCCATCGTCTCGCCCTTCGCGCCTTCGGCCACGGCAAGCCGGGTTATCTCGGCAAGCCCCCGCGTGATGATGGCCGCGACCGTGTTTGTGCCCATCCCCAGCCCGCGCACAACGCCCGCCGCAATGGCTACTACATTTTTGACGGCCCCTCCAAGCTCGACGCCGACAACATCGCTGTTTGTGTAAACGCGAAACACGCTGGACGAGAGGTCTTGCTGGACCGTCTCGCACGCCGCTTGATCCGAACCCGCCACGACGATTGCGGTCGGGTCTTTCTGCGCAACTTCGCGGGCAAAGCTCGGCCCCGAAAGCGAGACAACTCGCGGCTCGAACCGTTCTCTTAAAACGTCTCTGATTATCTCCGTCATTCTCATCAGCGTGCCGTTCTCGACGCCCTTCGTCGCGCTGACGATCACCGTTTCGGGCTTCAAATAATCTCGCATCTTAAAGACCACGTCGCGCATGGCGTGCGAAGGCACGACCATCAGCACGAAATCCGTATCCGCGAGAGCCTCTTCAATCGAAGTCGAAGAGGAGATGTTTTCAGGGAGTATGAAGTCCGAAAGGTAAAACGGATTTTTGTGGCTGCTCCGGATTGAATGCGCGACTTCCGGCTCGCGCGCCCACACGCGCACGTCGTGCTGGTTGCGCGCGGCTACCAGGGCCAGCGCCGTGCCCCAGCTTCCCGCGCCTACCACCGTCACGCGCTTTCTTTCGACGCCGCCCGCCCGGTCTGTCATCTCTGGCCCTCGCTTACGGGCTTGGCTGCGCTCACGCGCTCGCCGAATTTACTCTCGGTCCCGCGAATCAACCGGGCAATGTTCTCGTGATGCTTGGCGACGACCAGCGCGCCGATCACAATCGCGGTGACGATCATCGCTTTGAGGTGAGGCGAGGGGGCGCTCGCCAGCCAGCCGTAAAGGATCAGCGTCCAGACGGGAAGCGACACGGCCCCGATGATCGAGCCGAGCGACATGTAACGAGTGAAATATACAATAACGACAAACAGCGCGAGCGCCGCTAACACGGCGTAAGGCGCTATGAGCAGGTACGCGCCCATGCCTGCGGCCACCCCTTTGCCGCCGCGAAATCGCAAAAAGACGGGAAAGATATGTCCCACGACTACCGCAATCGCGGCTGCCCCGACCCACAAATAATCGTCCGTCGCCTGTTTCATCAAAAAGACCGCTGCCGCGCCTTTTGCGACGTCGAAGATGTATGTCAACAACCCGGCCAGCCGCCCCGCGCGGCGCGTGACATTGGTTGCGCCCGTCCCGCCCGAGCCTATGCGGCGAACGTCTTCGCCTTCGGTGAAGACGTATTTGACCAGCAGGTAACCGAACGGGATAGAGCCGAGCAAGTATGCGATTATGACGAAGACGGTCTGTGTGAGCATTGCTCAAAGTCTCCGCTGCCGTTACAATTTCAAGCGGAACGAATATATCAGAGGCCCGGTTGGCCGTACAATCTCGGAAGCTTCGGAGCCTGATTCGTTTCGCTCGCCAAGCGTAAAAACTTTCTTAGACAGACCAAACCCCTCTGCATTTGTACCTCTGCGAATTTGATAAAATAATTATGATGCGTAACAACCTGCTTACTTTCTTAGACGACTATGCCGAGCGTGGGGACTCGATTGCTTTTGCGAACCGTCGCGGGCTGAGGACTACACGCTGGTCTTACCGCCGATTGCGAGAAACCGCTTTACAATTTGCCCGCGAGCTTGAAAGCCGACAGATAGGCAGAGGCGACCGCGTGTTGTTCTGGGGCGAAAACAGCGCCGAATGGGTCGCGGCATTTTTCGGATGCGTGGCGCGCGGCGTCATCGTCGTGCCGCTGGATGTCGAAAGCGCGGGAGCATTCGTCCGCCAGGTTCAAAAACAGGTCGAGGCCAGGTTGATCCTTTATAGCGCCGTTAAGCCTGAAGACGCGGGCCTGGATCTGCCGGGACTCCGCTTCGAAGAGCTGAGCCAAACGGTCGCCCGCCACAAGGCCGTCGCTTTTCCGACGGACGCGACGGATGCCGACGAAATTGCCGAGATCATCTTCACCTCAGGCACCACGGCTGATCCCAAGGGAGTGGTTCTCACACACAGAAATCTGCTTGCGAACCTAGAGCCGCTTGAGCGGGAGATTCAAAAATACATAAAGTGGGAGCGACCGTTTCATCCCGTGCGCTTCTTGAACCTCGTCCCGCTCAGCCACGTCTTCGGTCAGTTCATGGGCATCTTCGTCCCCCAGTTGTTGGGCGGCGAGGTCTTTTTTCAAGACTCTTTGAATCCTTCAGAGATTATAGAGACGGTAAAGAAGAATCGCATCTCGGTCATCGTAGCCGTTCCGCGCCTGCTTGATTCGCTGCGCGACAAGATAGAGCGCGATTACCAGTCGCGCGGGCGGCTGGAAAAATTCCGCGAGAAATTTGCCGCCGCCTCGGGCCTTCATTTTTTGAAGCGGTGGTGGATGTTTCGCGACATTCATCAAAGGTTCGGATGGAAGTTCTGGGCGATGGTGTCGGGCGGCGCGGCGCTCGCGTCAGAGACCGAGGAATTCTGGCAGCGCCTGGGCTACGCCGTCATACAGGGCTACGGCATGACGGAGACGGCTGCGCTCATCAGCGTGAATCATCCTTTCAAGCTCAGTCGCGGATCGATAGGCAAGACCATGCCCGGCCAGGAAGTGAAGCTTGACGAATCGGGAGAGATACTCGTTCGCGGCGACAACGTATCGCCCGGATACTGGAGCGGCAGCGGGCGCGGTTTGATAAACGAAGAAGGCTGGTTGCGGACGGGCGATATAGGCGAAGTTGACAGCGCAGGGAACCTCTATTTCAAGAGCCGAAAAAAAGATGTGATCGTCACGGCTGCGGGGCTGAACATTTACCCTGACGATCTGGAAGCGGCGCTCGACCGCCAGCCTGAAATTCGCTCAAGCTGCGTCGTCGGCGTCGAAGGCGCGCGCGGGCCGGAAGCGGTCGCCGTCTTGATAATGCGCGATGAAACGGCGGACGCCGCTCAGGCAATTCATAGGGCTAACGAAACGCTCGCCCAGCACCAACAGATACGCCGCTGGATGGTCTGGCCCGAAAACGATTTTCCGCGAACGCCTACGCAAAAAGTTCGCAAGCCCATCGTGATCGAAGCCGTTAAATCATGGCAGGCGAATGGATCAAGCTCGCCCGGTCGAGCGAACACACTCGCAGAGCTTGTGGCTCGCGTGAGCGGCGACGCGGCGGGCAAGCTTTCATCGTCTGCGAACTTGACTACGGATTTGAAGCTCGATTCGCTTGGCCGCGTCGAGTTGTTGAGCGCGATTGAAGACCGTTATCAAGTAGACATAGACGAGGCCGCTTTCACCGCAGCGACTACGCTCGGCGACATCGAGCGAATGATCGGCGAAGGCGCGCCGCGCGCAGACTCCGTGTACAGCTACCCTGCGTGGGCCGAGCGGTTCCCCGCGACGTGGATTCGCGTGATCGTTTATTACCTGGTGATTTTGCCAATCACTAGATTGATGAGCTGGCCGCGCAGGGAAGGGAAGCACAGGCTGGATGATTTGCGCGGCCCCGCGTTGTTTATTTCGAATCACGTTTCGATGGTAGACCACGCATTGATTTTGTCGGCGCTGCCTGGCAGGTATAGGCGCAGGCTCGCCATAGCGATGGAAGGCGAGCGATTGCGCAGCTATCGCCACCCGCCTGCGGACGCAAACTGGTTTATGCGGCTCTATATGCAGGTGCAATATGTGCTGGTAGTCGCCCTGTACAACGTCTTTCCCCTGCCGCAAAAGAGCGGGTTCCGTCGCGCTTTTGCTTACGCGGGCGAGAGCGCAGATCGCGGTTACAGCTTGCTTGTCTTCCCCGAAGGGCGCACTACGGATGACGGACTGATGCGCCGCTTTATGGGCGGCATAGGCTTGCTGGCGTCGGACCTGAGCTTGCCCGTAGTGCCGATAAAGATCGATGGTCTTTTTGAGCTAAAGCAGAAGAAGAAATATTTCTCGCGCCCCGGCACAGTCACAATAACTTTCGGAGAGCCCGTCAGCTTCGCTCCCGGCACGGACCCGTCAGAGATTACAAAAGATTTGGAGTCGCGTGTTGCCTCGCTTTGATTGCTCTGCATAATTCACTCTGACAAATGCGTCCATGAGCTTAGGGAGAATTCAAGCCCTTTCCACAAGCTTTTGTAACTAATCGGCCGCGTAAAACAGGAGGAAATTATGTCCACCCCCGTCACTAAGATTACCACGGAGATTCTCACCGGTATTAACAAGTTCAGCCTTTGCAATGTCCAGTACGGACTCTTTCCCACGGGGAACAAGCGAGCGACCTTCTCCAACGCCTCGCAATCCAGGAGCGAGTCTGTAATTACCATCAACCCGAAAAACTCAAATAACATGATCGGGACTTCCAAAAAGTTCATTGACCCGGCTGTTTATAAGTTTAAGCTCGGCGTCATCTACACCTTTGACGCGGGCAACACCTGGAAGGAATCTGAACTGCCGTTGAAGCCGGGCTGGGACTGCATGACGGACCCCGCCGTGGCTTTTGATAATTTCGGCACCGCTTTTTTAATCGGCGAGCCGTTGAAATTCAACCCCAACAAGGTCGGCACCTCTGAGGACCTGACAGGACTGGGCATGGTCGCCTATAGATCGAAAGATGGCGGCAAGACCTGGGAGAATCCGATCCAACTCAGCACCGACTCACACGACGACAAGCAATGGGTGGTTTGCGACAACACGCCGTCCAGCCCTTTCTACGGTAACATCTACGCGGCGTGGGGCGCCTCATCTCCGCTCAGGTTTGCCCGCTCGACCGACCACGGTGACACCTGGAAAGGGAAAGGAAACGAGCCTTCCGGCAGCAGCCTTTTCTCCTCCACTTTCGCGCCGGAATTGTCCGTCTCGCCGGACGGGACGTTACACATCTTATGGCACAACGACAGTTCGAGCGAGATAAGGTACATTCGCTCAACCGATGGCGGAAACACGTTCGAGCCGATGAAAGTGGTGGTGAGCGGCATGGAAAGCCTTCGGGGCAACTTGCAGGAAACGGGGAACTGGCCTCATTTCGATGACGGGAAATTCCGTGTGATTACGCTCGTCACAGATTGTGTGGCTGCCAACAAAGTAGTGATTGCAGCATGGGCCGACATGCGCGAGGGGCGCAGCCGTATCTATTATCGCAGGTCGTTAGACAATGGCGTTACCTGGGAAGGGCCGCCTTCGGGTCAAACTCTATTGCCCAATGTCTCCTACGGCGATACGCACTGTTTTCACCCTCAAATCATCGCCACGCAAACGGGCGTCATCGGTTGCGCTTTCTACACCTTTGGGAAGGAGTTTCAAAAACATCTAATACGGGTGCAGCTGGCCGCCTCCTGGGACGACGGAGAAACTTTCTCGCAATTCATCACCGTCACAGAGCAATCCTGGGACCCCCTGGTCAATGCGCCCGCCGTGCATGGTAATCCCAACATACACTTCATCGGGGAGTATTTTGGGCTGGACGCCGGTGAAGAAGAGTTTGCCCTGTTGTGGACCGACACCAGGACGGGCGTGCAAGAACTTTTCAGCGACGTGGTCAACACAAAGAAAGTTAGCTGCCGGCATTTGCCCGAACTGGTGGCGGAGGTATTCGGCGGCGTGGCGAGCGATGGAGGAGGGTTTATCATCGTCGGCGGTAAGATCATAAAAGTGCCGCCCCGGTCGCCGTTGATACGAGTGTTGAATATCCTGGTTGCCATGGAAGCACTTTTCGATGCGCGGGCAGAGCAACTTGAAGAACCCCGGCTGGATGTTTTACAGTCGGTGATGAAATTGCTTGAGCGAGAAATAGAGCAAATTCAAGGTGGCAAGAAAAGAGCGGCTTCTAAAAAAAGAAACAAGAAAGTTACTTAATCCAGATTGCCGGTAGCGATTTTGCCTCGGAGCGCAAAGGGTTGTATAGACCGTTCAAGTAGGTAAAATGAAGCCTATGAACAAAGGACGTCTCGAGGCGTTCAGCGATGGCGTGCTTGCTATCCTGATCACGATCATGGTGCTGGAGCTGAAAGTTCCCCACGGCACAGACCTGGAAGCTCTGCGCCCGCTGTTGCCGGTCTTCCTGACCTACGTGTTGAGCTTTGTTTTTCTGGGCATCTACTGGAACAACCACCACCACATGCTCCATGCCGCGCAGCGCATCAACGGCAAGATACTCTGGGCGAATCTACATCTCTTGTTCTGGCTGTCATTGGTGCCGTTCGTCACGGGCTGGATGGGGGAAAACCACTTTGCTCCGTTACCGACGGCTGTCTACGGCCTGGTGCTGCTGTTGGCGGCAATCGCTTATACGATCCTTCAAAACCTGATCGTTGCTCAACAAGGCGCAGGCTCGAAGCTCGCGGAGGCTGTGGGTAAGGATGTGAAGGGGAAGATTTCGCTGGTTTTGTACCTTGTGGCAATCCCGTCGGCCTTCGTCCATCAGTGGATAGCTGACGGGATTTACGTCCTGGTGGTGCTGATGTGGCTGATCCCGGACAAACGTATCGAATCGCGGCTGAATGAGTAAAAACCGGGTTAAATAATTGGCCGTATCAAAGAAAGATCAGCAATGGATTAAGCCCCCAGTTGTTTTATTGAAAACGTTTTGCCGGCAATAGTGATTATTCCTTTACGCGGCCCTCCGGTTGTGTTCGGCGACACAAGATATGTGACAGTTCCATTGCCTATACCACAGCAGCCCGAGCTAATAACTATCCATTTAACATTGCTTTTCGCCTGCCAGGCGCAAGCCACATTACTCGTCACGCTTATTGCGCCCGATCCCCCTCCGATAGAAAAAGATTCAAATTTAGGAGCGATCACAAATGAGCAATTCCCGCCCGACCTCCCGGCCTGAGTTATATGGAAGACCTGTCCCGCAATCGTTAATGTACCCTGGCGGCCCCCTGGAGCCGGATTGTCTCTTACAAGGTAATTGATTATGACAGTTCCATTACCACTTTCGGTTGATGTGATGTTTATCCAGTTCTCACCGCTCGAAGCCGCCCATGTACAATCGGATGGTATAATCATCGTCACACTCTCTTCCCCGCCGGTAGCGGGGAAAAAGGCGCTGGCGGAGGAAAGCAGGGCTGTACAACCCAGGTAGCGCGCAAGGGCGAAATCATTCTCCGCGCGCCCGGCTACGACGATCTTTCCGTCCGCCTGAATGGCTATGGCATTAATCCAATCAGTTGATTCGACAAAAAAGTCTGTCCTCACCCTGCCCCCGGCGCCAAACGTAGAATCAAGGCTTCCGTCCGCATTGTACTGTGCGAGGGCAAAATCCGTGATGCCGTTGCCCTCGGCGTCATCAGCATGCCCCGCCGCCAGGATTTTGCCGTCAGCCAGAAGGGCGATTGCCCTGATCCCGTCACCCTCCGATAAGAAATCGGTCATCACCTTACCGTTTGTGCCGAAGCTGGGATCAAGACTGCCGTTCGGGTTATAACGAGCGAGTCCGAAATCGGCGCCGCTGGGAATAGAGGGGTCACTAGCGCCTCCGCCCGCAATGATCTTCCCGTCCTGTTGAATTGTTACTCCGAATGCCTCGTCCGTACTTCCGAAAAAGTCTGTCGTAACCTTACCGCCGCTGCCGAAGCCGGTATCGAGGCTGCCATCCGGGTTATAACGCGCAAGAGCGAAGTTGCGCAGCTCGGGGAACTGACTGAAGACCTCAACGCTTCCCGCGACAACTATTCTGCCGTCCTGTTGAAGCGCGGCGGCGTATGCCCTGTCGGCCAGCCCGTTGAAATCGGTTATTACTTTTCCCCCGGTGCCGAATGTAGTATCAAGGCTCCCGTCCGGGTTGTAGCGCGCGAGCGCAAAATTAAAAGGCCCTGAAGGAGAGAACGTTGTGTTTGCGACGCCGACCGCGATTATCTTCCCGTCCGGCTGTAGAACAAGCGCATTTATAGAATCATCAAACGCGCCAATATCGGTGACGACTTTACCACCTGTGCCAAAGCTTGAGTCGAGACTCCCGTCACCGTTGTACCGTACGAGGACGAATCTTAAACCGATAAATATAGTATCCCCGCCTACTACGATCTTGCCATCATTCTGAATGGCTAATGCGGTCGCCAGATCGCTGCTGTTGGTGCCTAATATGTCCGTCCTAACTTTGCCGTTTGTGCCGAAGCCGGTATCAAGACTGCCATCCGTGTTGTAGCGAGATACGACGAAATCGCCTCGCGTAACACTGTCATCAGCGGTCCCGGCTGCAACGATTTTGCCATCCTGTTGGACGGCTACCCCAGAGGCTTCGCCGCCGTTGCCGGTGAAGTCCGTAGTAAGCTTTCCATTCTTCCCAAATTGCGGGTCAAGCTCTCCGGCTGCGGCCTGGAGCGGGCCGGCGGGTATAGAGAACAAGAAAGTGGCTATTAAAGACAATACGATTAATTTCTTGAGCCGTTTTAGCCTTGCTACAACTCTTGTGGCGATTGTAGGCAGGATTTCTTGCATAAGATATCTCCGCATTCCCCAATACTTGTTCTGTGCTGTCGCTTGTGTACCTGTGACGTAAATCTCTGAGCAGGGCGGTTGGATTATTATACAAAGTGTAGAAAACTACAAGATGTATTAACGGCGCTGTCTCAGAAGCTTCCGGCATAGGCAGATGATTGCCCATAGCCCCATCCCCGCAAGAAAGCCTGTCGCATAGGGAAGCTTGTTGATCCCAATCTGTTTCTGCACGCCCAGGTCATTTCGGTGATTCCATGTCTCTACCACCTTGCCGTCCGCAAATCGAAAGATGTTTGCTCCGGAGACTTCAACCCGGTCAGTAGAGATGAGATTGATCCATCCTCTAGGTTTGCCTTTGATTGTCCATTGGGCTACTACTTTATCTCCTTCGGCAACAAGATACTCAGGCGTGAAGCTATACTCGGAGAGCAAAGAGCGAATACCTTCGGCAATCTTCTTTTGCTCCTCGGCTGATTCCGCCACTCCGGGCGCGCCTGCGCTGCTGTCATGCGCCAGGTAAATGGGAGCGAACACCTCGTCAACGACTGCAACATTGCCCTGATCCCAAACCTCTTCATAGAAGCGCAGCATCAGAGCTTTGTTCTTCGCTTCAATTTCATGCCGGGGCGTCTGCGCGAACGCCGAAGCCGGCACGAGAAACAGCAGGCAAATGCCGAATAGTCTTCTCATAAAGCTCTCCTTCGCTCGCCCGCGCGCGACTGCCTGACAGGGGCGTTACACTGCCAGGCAGTTACTTTAATCGCCAGGCTTCAAAGCGTTTTTAGCGCGACATCACTTTCAGGCGAGTTCCGGTGAACGGGCCGCTGCCGATGTCCGGGATCACATTGCCGTTCGGCTCTATAAAATCAACCGCCGAATCGGCTGTGAAATTGTCTTCGTCCGAGAGCCGTATTGTCGCGCGCACCCTGACCCTGCCTGCGGGGTTGCCTTCCGGGTCGAACACAAACAGCTCGAACGTGATCTGGTAATCGCGCTTCTTGCCTGTCCACACGCCGTGCGCCGGGCCCTCGCCTAATTTCGCGAGCAGATCCGATGTCTCTGTCATCGTCCCTTCCGTGTGGAAAGTCTGCAAAGCGTTGAACTCGGCGCTGCCGGGCGAGGCGGGCACGTTGATTATCCACGTGCCGACCAGGGACGTCTTTGGAAATTCAGCCTCTTTAATCGCGCTCGATTCAGGGTGCGCCGCCTGTTTCCAGGCGTCCGAACTCTGCACGTGCCCCCGCGCTCCCCATCCAGCGCTCCTCTGGTTCGATTGGGCAAATGCCTGATTAAACGTCACTGCGATGGTGCCGATCAACATCATAGCCAACATAATTCTTTTCATACTCATCACGCTTCCTTTCATTCGATATAGAGTTTTTTATCTGTTCGGTGGACTTTCCCAATCCACGGGCCGGGACTATAATCAACCTCGCTTTTCAGGTAATGATGGAACCCTGTTGAAACCGTGATCTTTTCCTGTTGGGTTGTAAGCGGCTGATTACTGAATAGTTAGAGCGATGACTACGCCCGACAATCAAATCACTTCCCGGTATTTTTTTGACGACGTGACGGTCGAGCGCGAGAACTTTCGCATACTGAAAGCGGGCCAGGCCCGCGAGCTTGAGCCGCGAGTCTTTGACCTTCTCGTCTTTTTGATCGAAAGACGCGGGCGGGTGCTGGAGAAGCAAGAGATTTTCGAGCAGGTCTGGAAGGACGCTTACGTCACCGACAACGCGCTCACAAGGGCCATCAAAGAGATACGCCGCGCAATCGGCGACGACGCCTCTGCGCCGCGTTACATAGAGACGGTTCCCAAGCGCGGCTATCGCTTCATAGCCGAAGTGAAAGAGTCGGAACCCGTAAAGCCCGCAGAACCTGTAACACTATCAGAACCTGTAACGCCGCCGGTCGCCCAAACCGTAATCCCCGGCGTTGAGCCTCGCCCCGTCAGGCGCAATTACATAATTATTGTCCCGCTCACGGTTGGATTTCTGATTATCGCGGCGACGGCCGTCTGGTTTTACCAGCGCAGCGCGAACCTCGCGTGGGCAAGAGAGCAAGTCCCCCGCGTAGAAGGGCTGGCGAAGTTGCAGAAATACTTCGAGGCCTACGATCTGGCGACAAGAGCGCAGGAATACCTGCCCGACGACCCTGCGATAACCCGCTTGATGCCCGCGATCTCGGACGCGATCTCGGTGACGACAGAGCCCTCGGGCGCAACCGTCTTTCTAAGACGTTTCAAGCCGGACGCTGCGGGCAAGTCGCCCCCGCGCGAAAAGGTCGGGACAACCCCCATCAACGGCCTGCGAGTCGCGCGCGGCGAATACATCCTCTACATAGAAAAGGATGGTTACGCGACGATTGAGAGAACCGTTTCCAGTCTGCTTACGCGCGTCGGCAACGCTATGCTGCCGCCTGACGAGCCGAACGTATTCGAGCACAAATTGTTGGAGACGGACAAAGTCCCGGAACGCATGGTCCGAGTCCCAGGAGGCAGATACAAGCTGGTGAATTGGAGAAGGCCGACCGAGGCGACCGCGCAGCTTTCCGATCATTTCATGGATAAGTATGAAGTCACGAACCGCGAGTATAAGGAGTTCATCAACGCGGGCGGGTATCTGAAAAAGCAGTTCTGGAAATACCCTTTTGTCAAAGACGGCAAGCCGCTCGGGTGGGAAGAGGCCATAAAAAAGTTCAAAGATCAGACAGGGCTTCAAGGCCCGCGCAGTTGGAAGAACCAGGATTACCCCGAAGGCAAGGCCGAGCATCCCGTCACCGATGTCACGTGGTATGAAGCGGCTGCGTACGCCGAGTTCAGAGGCAAACATCTCCCGACAGTTTTTCAATGGGAGAAGGCCGCGCGCGACGGCATATTCACGCACTACACTTCTACAATCATGCCCTGGGGGCCTATTGAAGCCGGCGGCGCTGTCGAGCATCACGCCAACTTCAAGAGCGGCGGCACTGCCCCGGTTGATAGCTTCGAGTTCGGGATGAGTCCTTACGGGTGCTACAACATGGCCGGCAACGTCTCGGAGTGGTGTCTGAACGAAGTCACGGAAGGCTTTGTCACGGGCGGCGGCTCGTGGGACGATTTGAGCTACCTGTTCGGCTACACCGGCGCGCTTCCCGGATTCTACAGCTCAAGCAAAGTCGGGTTCCGTTGCGCGCTTAACCCGGACGGAGGCGATCAGGGAGCGATGCGGTTCGACACCATGAGTGAAATCCCCACGTATGTCCCAACGACCGACCAGGCTTTTCGCTCGATGGCCGGCCACTTCCTTTACGACAAAACGCCGCTAAAAGCCGAGATCGTCGAAACCGTAGAGACAGCCGAGTGGCGACGCGAAAAGATAACTTATCTGGGCGCTAACGACGACCGCGTGACGGCTTACCTCTACCTGCCAAAGAACTATCAGCGGCCATTTCAGGTGATTCAATTCCTCCCGGCGGGGGATGTTTACGGCGGTTATATCACTATCGCCGAGTCCGTAGAGATGATACTTACGCCACACATTAAATCGGGACGCGCCGTCTTCGCGGTCGTCTTAAAGGGGTTTAAGGAAAGAGAGTATCCCGCAGAGTACGTACGTCCGAGTTACAAAACCGTCAAACATCGGGAAGAGATAGTCAACAATATGATCGACCTCCGGCGCGGACTCGACTATCTGGAAACTAGAGATGACATAGATACTGGTCGCATAGCCGTCTACGGGTACAGTCAAGGGGGAGAATATAGTCTCATCTATGCGGCCATAGAAAACCGCTGCCGCTTCTTGATAATGATCGGCGTCGGACTGCCGGAATCAAGTCTCACACGGATAGCCGAAGCCAGCCCTCTCAACTTCGCTCCCCACATTAGGGCGTCAAAACTGGCGCTGAATGGCCGTTACGATGAGGCTTCACCTTTTAAGACCTATGCCGAGCCGATGTTCAAATTGCTTCGCGAGCCTAAGCGCCAGGTGCTTTACGACGGCAGCCACACTCCGCCGTCCGAAGTCGCCGTGCCTATGATAAACGGTTGGCTTGATGAGAATCTGGGGCCGACCCGACCCGACTCGTAAGGCAGTGCTGTGTGATGAGAGGATGTCTGAAAAGGGAGTTCAAAAGCCTCTGAGTGAAGGCAGTTACTTAGCGCTCAGCACTACTTCTTCGTGCTCCTCTATCGGCGCTCTAACGATCTGGTGAACCCGCTCCATCAGCGCGGCGACATCTTCTTTGCCAAGCTCTGCGGTCTCTATCGTGTCGTGCATGTAAACCGTGATCTTTGACGGGTAGAGCTTCCAATCGCCCACGTGATTAAATTCGTACGCGCCGACTATCGTCATCGGGGCGATGGGGTAGCCGAACCGCTGAGCCATGATGAACGCGCCCTGCTTGAAAGGCCCGACCCTCCCTGTGCGCGTGCGACTCCCCTCGGCAAAAGCGATCAGGCTCACGCCGTCATCGAGCGCGGCCTTTGCCCGACGCATCATGGTCTTGAATGCCGAGGGACTGTTATCTTTCGGGACCGGGACGTTGCCGAACCGCTTCATCATCCACCCGTAGGCGGGAATCTTGAAATGGGACTCCAATTCAAGACCGCGCACGAATTGGGGGATGGCCGAATAGATGACGAAGGCGTCAAAGATATTTATGTGATTGCAGATAAAAATGCTCGTCCGTGTGCGGTCAAACCCGGGCGCGTACTTCACCTCAAACCTGGCACCGGCCAGCCTGAGTATGTTTCGAAAAAACCAGCGCTGCGGCCGGTCGTTCTTTCTCGGATCGATAAAGGCTCCGAGCAAAACCAGAAAAGTGCATATCACGAAAAAATGGATTCCGCTTATGATCCATAAAACGATGCTGCGCAGAGCTAGGTAGAAATTCTTCATGCCAAAACATTCAACGCCGATGGGAGAACCTCTAACGACTCGCAGTGAATCGTTAGCACCTCTCCGTCTACCATTATGTCAACCGGCGCGTCTAAATCGAAATCGATGCGCCCGGCTTTTGCCTGCCACAGCAGCGGGTGAGTGACGTGCGAGCCGTCATAGACTTTTGAAAAATTGGAGATGAAATCAAAACGACCGGCAGACCACCGGACTATGTTGATCAATCCGTCATTAGTGTCCGCTCCGGGCGCAAGCATCATCTTGCCGCCGGTGTACTTGCTGTTGTTGAAGATCAAAAGCGCCGTGCGGTGCTGGTAGGTTTCCGCCGAGCGGTCCAGCCGCATGGGGAAGACGCCCTGTTTGAAGCGGGCCAAACACAGAACGACCGCGAGGGGATAGCCCGCCGCTCCCATCCGCTTGAACCTGCGGTTTGCGAGCGTGCAAACGTCTGCGACGAATCCGAGGCTCAGGATGTTGATGTAATAGATGACGCCTTCTTTGTGAGTCAGGCGAATCACATCGCAAGGGCGCGAGCGGTCTTCGATTATACACTGGATGGCGTGGCGTTCGCCTTCTTCGGTAAAGTCGCGCAAGAAAGAGTTGCCCGTGCCCAAAGGAAGGAAACCGAGCGTGGGTCGCTCGCCCGCTTCGGCTTTGGGAAAAAGCCCGTTGACTATCTCGAATGAAGTGCCGTCGCCGCCTACGGCGAGAAACCGGCTATACCCGTTTTTGTAAGCCTCTCTGGCAAGCTCGGTCGCGTGGCCCGCCCGCAGGGTTTCAACCACGTCCATCTCTACGCCCGCAGCTCGCAGGCGCTCAAGCGTCGGGCCGACCATTTTGCCGCATCGTCCGTTGCCCGCTGCCGGGTTGACGACGGCCAAAAACTTTTTCGTCATATCTCTATCAATGCTGACTGTCGCTCCGAGCGATTGCGTATCTGCTCGGCAAGCACGTTACGCTTGATCTTGAGCGAGGCAGTGCGAGGGAAATCCTCGTCCCATATAACGTAGCCGCTGATGCGCTTGAAATTCAAGAGGCGGCGATTGCGGTTGATGATCTCGTCGCGCAAAACTTCGTTAAACTGCTGCCCTTCTTCCAGGCGCAGCACCAGAATCAATTTTTCGCCCATCATCGAGCGCTCCGGCCAGACGTAGTTCGCCGCAAAGACGCATAACTCTTTGACCGCAAGCCCCTCGAACGCGGATTCGATGTCTTCGGGGTAAACATTTTTTCCCTCTTCCGTGACGATCATGTTCTTGACGCGACCCAGCAGTTGCAAGTGTCCCATCTCGTCTATGCGGCCCAGGTCGCCCGTCATAAGCCACCCGTTGACTATCGTCTCAGCAGTCATATCAGGATCATCGAGATAATAAGACATCACGGTCTTGCTTCGGACGGCCACCTGGCCGACGCCTTCCGCGTCAGGGTTTACGATCTTAACTTCCATGCCGGGAAGCGGCTTGCCTACGGTGTCGGCGCGAAAAGGCTTAAAGTCGTTAAGCGTCACGGCAGTTCCCGCTTCCGTCAGACCGTAACCGTTGCCCACCTGTATGCCGAGGTCATAAAAAAATTGGAGCGTCGACGGGTCCATAAACGCGCCGCCTACGAACAAGGCGCGCAACTCTCCGCCGAACGCCTCGTGCACTTGCTTGAGCAAGCGGCGGCTCAAATTCAAATTGGGCCGCTTGCGCGTCAGCCTTCGGTTAAGCGCGACCAGTTGATTAAAGACGAAACGCTTGTGCGCGGGCAGCTCGTCAAATCGGGCCTTCAATCCCTTTTCCAGATTCTTGAGCACCATAGGCACCAGGGCCATGTAGGTGATCTTGTAGCGCGGAAATGCCTCGCGCACGAACTCGGGCCTGAGCGTGCGAAGGTGGACGACCGTGGCGCCGCAGGTGAACGGGCCTATAAAGCCTACCATGAAATCGATCGCGTGATTGGTGGGCAAGATGCTCAGATACCTGACGCCGGGCCAGAACGGGTAAAGCGAAGTGAGCGCCACGCACTGTTCGAGATAATTCTCGTGCGTGAGCACGCACCCCTTGGGGCGTCCGCCCGTGCCCGACGAATAGACTATGCACGCGGCGTCTCTGCGCGCGCGCGCGACGAACTCAGGCTCGCCGTCGCCGCTCGCCTCTTCCCAGCGCACTGCCCCCTTCAAATCGGCTCCCGGAGCCGCTTCCGTGACAAGGATTGTTTTGATCTGCGAACCGTCAAACCCATCAGTTGCGGTGATGGCGCGCCAGAGGTGGTATTCGACAACTAAGGCTTCGGCTTTTGAATGAACGAGCAGTTGAACCTGTTCTGCCGCGTTCAACTTGTAGTCGAGCGGGACCAGCACTCCGCCCGCGTGAAAGATCGCGTAAGCAGAGATGAGCCACTTCGACTGGTTGGTCATTATGACGGCCGCGCGGCTGCCCTTCGTAAAACCTCTCTCCTGTAGAAAGCGGGCCAGGGGCAGGGCGGCCTGTTTGAACTCGCGATAAGTGAGGCGGCAATTTTCGCGCTCGCGGTCGGCTTCGATCAGGCAGATTTCTTCCGGCCAGCGGTCTATCGCTTCACGGAGCGCCTCGCCGAGCGAATTGTATTTCGTGAGATCAAGCATCTACAGCCTCGACTGAATTCTTTCGGCAAGGGTGCGAAAGTCGGTCACGCCTTGAATCTCGTAATCGGGCAGCTCGACGTTGAAATGGTTTTCGAGCCGGGTGAGCAGCTCAAGCGCCTGGAGGCTGTTGATGCCGAGCTTCTTAAAAAAGTCGTCGTCGGGCGCGATCTCACTGCGGGAAATTTTGAAGTGCGTGGCCGCCAGACCGAGTATTTCATCCGTCGTTTGTTCGATGGTTCGCATACAGTTTTACTCCAATTCGTTAAACAATCGAGGTGCCGGGAAAGTTGTAAGGGTACAGGTTTACGGGCCGCATCGTCAAATTATCACAGGTTCGCTCGCACCGCTTTTGGAAACTAAAGTACGATGAAAAGCAAGAGCCATCTCACCGCAGAGACACAGAGGACGCAAAGCGGGCGCAGAGAGAAGCGTCTTCTCCGCGCCCGCTCTGTGTCCTCTGTGTCTCTGCGGTGAAGTCCGGTGTCGTTTCACAATCTACCATTAAATATTAGAACCGAATGAGAAATGCCACGTCTGGCAGGTCAGGCGGGCGTCGAATCGCCTCCCATCAGTTTTCGCGCTTTCCTGATGACGCCGCGAATGTACCTGATTATTTTCGGCAATACGATTATCGAAACCAGTAAACCGATTGCCACGACGATAAACAACAGTATCGGAAAAAACGCCGCGAGAAACATAGAGCCTATTGATAAGACATCTTCCGCGAGGCTCACGCCAATGTTTGAAAAAGGCTCGGGGCTTGTATTGACCACAGCGCGCGTAGTCGTTTTGGTGCCGTGAGAGCTGAGGGCCAGCCCGCCTCCGATCAGAAATGCGATCACCTGAACGCCTCGGTCGAAATCGCCAAAAGCTGCGGCGGCCATCACGGCCCCGGCGGGAATACGTATGAATGTGTGTATGACATCCCACGTGCTGTCTACGATTGGTATTTTATCGGCGACAAACTCGATCACAAAAAGGGCCAACGCCACCCCGATGACCCACCAGTTTGTTAAGACTTCAAGCTCGCCGGGCAGGCGGAGGTTTGCAAACCGGCCGAGCAGACCGAGCGTCGCGACGGCGGCATAGAGTTTTATGCCGGAAACCCAGGCCGCCCCCATCGCGATGGCAATCGTGCTGATAAAGTTCATATTGTCTGAAAAGATTTTGACTGAAATGATATTTGCTTGTCAAAATGCGTCTATATATTTGGAGCCCTGCGATAATTTATTTTAGGAGCATGATTCGAGCATGAAATCTAAAACGGCTGTTATAAGCATATTGGTAATTCTATTTACGGCAACTGGAGCATTTGCAAACACGGAAAGGAGTAATTCGCTGGTCGCCGACGCCTGGAGGGCCTGGGCCGAGAATAACCATCAGCAGGTCGAAGCAAAATTCTTATCCGCAATAAAGGAAGACCGTAATAATACCAAGGCATATCTGGGACTCTCTTATCTTTACGCGCTCCAGAGGAGGGATAAAGAGTCCTGGGACGCATTCAAGAATATCCTGCAAACGGAGGCCAACTTTTATCCTTACCTTTACTCGGCCTGGACGACGTCGAAAATGCGCCTTAATTACGACAACCAGAGTTCGGGCATTATTTCGCTCTTAGAGAAGCTCAGCGAAAAGGCCGATTCCGGCGGCGTCCTCAAGGCGATGGCTAATGAACAATTAGGGGAGTACTACCAGCTAAAAGGGGACATTGCGAAATCGAACCTTTACTACCAGAAACTGAACGCTATAAAAGATTGGATGCTGATCGGCCCGTTTGAAAACGTCTCGGCCTCCGGCTTCGATAAGGCGTATCTGCCGGAACAGGAGTATGATTTCTCAAAGACGTACGAGGCGAAAAACGGCATCCCGGCCAAATGGTTTAAAATCGAAGCCGTCAGAAATAGTTACTGGATAAATTTTCTAAGCTTTTTTGCCCAGAATGAATCCGTATTCTATGCCAACAATTTTGTCTACTCCCCCAAGAAGCAGACCGCGCAAATCAGGATTGGCACATCGGGCTCTTTAAAAGCGTTCTTGAATGATGAGCAAATCTTCGAATACTTCGATGAGAACGACAACGACCTCGATACTTATATAGTGGAAACCGAGTTGCAAGAAGGTTGGAACAGGGTGCTCATCAAATGCGGCTATTCTGAAATCACCATGTGCAATTTCCTGGCGCGCATAACCGACGCGTCCGGCGAGCCGATCGGCGGGTTACAATTATTGACCGAAGCAAAGCCTTATAAACGCCGCCCCGGCGCGCAAATCAAGATTGTCGATAACTTTGCCGAAGCTTTCTTTAAGGCGAAGGTCAAAGAGAATTCTGCCGATTTAGAGAATTATATACTGCTCGCCGATTGTTACTTGAGAAACGATAAGGCGACCGAGGCCGAGCTGGCCTTAAGAGAGGCGATAAGACTGTCGCCCACGTGTGCGCTGCTTTACAAGCAGATTCTGGAAGCCTATAACAGGGGCCAAAAGCATGACGAATCGGTCACGACCATCGAAAAGATATATTCAATCGATAAGAATATTCCGGACGCGCTTGAGTATAAGATCTCGGAGCAACTGAATAATGAAGAGTATGACAAGGCCGAAGAATCGATAAGGAGCCTGGAAAAGTTGATGCCCGGGTCTGAGACGGTTTATGAATTCTACCTCGGTCTGTACGGGCGGAAAGAGCAATTCGATAAAGTGGTCGAGATCAACAAAAAGGCGTTCAATCAATATCCTGCGAATTGGACCTTTGTTTATATCGAAGCTTCCATCGCCACGGAAACGACACACAAATTTGACCGCGCAATCAGCCTGATAGAAAACTTTCTTACCCGGAAGTACACCGAGACGGCTTTAAAGACTCTGGCCTATTTCTACCTTCAATCATCGGATGTGAAGAAATGGCAGAGCGCCTACGATAAGATGCTCCAGATCGATCCTTCCAATTCGGATGCTTATTACCAGATTTCGAATGTCTATTTCACCCAGCAGGATTACGCCAGCGCCGAAAAAAGTATCAGAAAAGCAATTGCCCTCTGCCCTAACAGCGCGGTTTACTGGGCGAGACTCGGAGAGATTCACAGGATCAAGAATGAGATTCCGTTTTCAAAGCAGGCCTACCGCGAGGCTTTGAAGTACGACCCGACTTATTACGAGGCGAGAGGAGTGTTAAGAGAGCTCGAAGGCAAGAAATCGATCTTTTCGCTTTTTGAAACGGCAAACATCGAGAGCTTGATCAAGAATTCTCCTGACGCGAAAGCTTACCCCAACGCCGGAGGAGTCGTTTTATTACAAGATGTCAAGCGAGTGGTTCATGATCGCGGGGCGTCTGAGACTTCCATAGAGCTTCTCGTCAAAGTGTTTAACAAGAGAGGGATAGATAGTTTTAAGGAGTATTCGATAAGTTATAACTCTCATACGGAAGTATTGCTTGTGGAAAAGGCCGTTGTGATTAAGAAAAATGGCTCCGAGGTGAAGAGTGACGTAGCCGAAAACCAGGTCGTGTTTAAGACCCTGGAAGAGGACGACATCATATATTTGAAATGGAATATAAAGAACTACTACACCGGCCGACTCTCCAACCATTTTTGGGACGCGCATTATTTCAACAGTTTTTACCCGGTCAAGAGTTCTCGTTATTCTCTGTTCGTTCCCAAGGATTTCAAGTTTGGCTCGAACACGCAGAACACCCCAAACGAACCTTCTAAGAAACAGACCGAGGACGGCATTATTTATCAATGGGCTTTAACCGACCAGCCCGCTATTGAATATGAACCGAGCATGCCGAACATGGGAGATGTTGCCAAGAGCTTATACATCTCCAGCATAGGCGATTGGGAGGCGATTGTTAACTGGTACTCCGATGTCGCTCGAACGAAAACCAGAAGTTCTTACGAGATAAAAGAGCAGGTGGAAACACTCTTTAAGGGCAAAGAGAACCTTACAGAGGAACAGAGAATTGAAACGGTCTACAATTTCATAACAGAGAACATACGCTACAGCAGCGTCTCTTTTCGCCAATCGGAATTAATCCCTCAAAAAGCGCGAAACGTCCTGGTCAATAAGATCGGCGACTGCAAAGACGTGTTGACGCTATGCATCGCGATGTTAAGCGAGATCGGCATCAAAGCTTACTACGTGCTGTTGAACACAAAAGACGCGGGTCAAAACCGAAATGTTTTACCCTCGATTCCATTCAATCACTGCATAGTTGCGGTCGAGACTAAAACCGGATTGAAGTATCTCGATCTGACTGCCTACAACTACCCGGTGAACTCTGTGCCGGAAGGCGATATTGACGCATTCTCGTTACTGATAAAACCCGGCGTTAAGACAACCGGTTACATACCTGGTGATCGCTTCGCTCCGCGCAACGTTAGCCATCAGATCACCGTCGAGATATCGAAAGACAATAGCATCTCCGTACAGAATAAAATGAACGTGACGGGCACATTGAGCGCAACGATAAGGGCGGCTTTCAGGCATAAGGGGCAGGAAGATCGGGACAAAGCCGTAGTTGGAATGTTGAGTAGAGATTTCCCCGGCGCAAAATTAATCAAATTTGAAATCGATAACCTGGACGATCTTAGGCCGGAGCTTAATTGCACTTGTACATTTGAAGCGCCGAATTACATCACCGAAGCGGGCCAGTTTAAAATCCTCAGAATTCCCTGGTCCGAGCGCTTTTCGGTAGGCGCCACGCTCTCTTCGGACAAAAGAGCATTTCCTTATAATTATTGGCCCTGGACGGACAAGGTTGTTGAAGAGATCGAAATACGCGTGCCTGACGGCTATGAGCCTGTGGACTTTGTAAAGGAAACAAAGCTTACCTCTTCGATAGCGGACTACTCTATCGGCTTCACTTTTTCCAATGGCGTGATCAAAGGCAAGAGGCAGTTGATTAATAAAAAATGGGTTGTTGCCCCCAATGAATATGCCGAATTCAAGGGTTTTTACGAGAGCGTCGTCAAGGAAGATAACAGGCAAATTTTATTGAAACAGAAATAGGTGCGGATAGATTCTTAAAGGCCGCGCCGGGCCTTTCGCTAGGGCAGATATGGCTGGGCGTCGGTGCTTTCGACGAACTTGCGCAACCCCGCTTCGACCGCCGGGCGCGTGAACAGGTCGCAAAAGATATTGATTTCGCGGCGGAGTTCTTCGTAAGGAATCGGCTTGATGAATTGCTTTGCCGTAGCGGATGTCGCTCGATCAAACTTCGCGACCTGGGCTGCGGTAAACCGGGCCACCTTGAGCGCGTCGCCTTCGGCTGCGATCTGGCTGACAAGACCTGCGGAGAGCGCCTTCGCCGCGTTTATGCTGCGGCCCGTCAAAAGCAAGTCTCGAACGACTGCGTTTCCCAGGTCGCGCTTCAATCGCGGGATGCCGCCAAAACCCGGAATCAACCCGAGCCTGAGTTCTGGAAAACAGAACCGCGCCATCTTGTCCGCGATAATCAAATCGCACGTGAGCGCAAGCTCGAACCCGCCGCCAAACACAACTCCGTTTGTCGCGGCAATCGTAGTCAGCATTGATGCGTCTATTCGATTCATCACGCCGTGTATGCGCTCAAGAAAATCGCGCACGCCCGTTACTCGCTCGCCCGGTTCCATCTCTTGCGAGCGATGATAAAGCTCTCTGAGGTCTGCGCCCGCCGAAAATCCGCATTTCAACTCGCTGTAGATTATAAGCGCGCTCGCTTCGTCCTTTACCGCTTCGAGCGCCTCTACAAATCGCTCAAGCTCTTCAAGCGTTTTCGACCCGATTTCATTGCACGGCGGGTGGTGAAGCGCAAGCTCGAAGCGGCCTTCCGTCAGCTCCCAGGATAGAGTGTCGCCTTTGAAACTTTTCATGCTTTCTTCGTGCGGTAGAGGCTCTCGATATCGGTTAAGAAGCGCGCGGCAATCTGGTCCCGCTTCAGCTTTCCGTTAGCTGTGAGCAACCCGTTTTCGATGCTGAACGGTTCTTTAGCGATGTGAAAAGCGCGTATGCATTTGTAATGAGGCATCTCTGTGTTTGCGGCATCAATGGCCTTTTCAGTTTGATCGCTGGTTACATCGCCCGTAACGATGGCCGAAAGAAAGCTCCGCCCGTTGCCTACCAGAACAACCTGCGCCGCATTCGGGAGATTCTTCATCACCTTTTCTTCTAGCGGTTCAGGCGCGATGTTGTGACCCGAGCTGAGGATGATGAGATTTTTTATACGCCCGATGATCGCCCAGTTGCCTGATGAATTGACCTCGCCCTGGTCGCCCGTGTGGAACCAGCCGTTTCTTATCACGCGCGCCGTTTCCTGCGGGCGGTTCCAGTAGCCCGAAAAGATGTTCGGCCCGCGCACCAGCACTTCGTCGCCTTCGCCGAGCTTCATTTCGATGCCGGGTATGGCCGGCCCCACTCGCCCCGGCTTCACCTGATGCGGGTGATCCATAGTGCAGATGGCGGTTGTTTCCGTCAGCCCGTAAACTTGCAATACCGGAATTCCTATCATCGAAAAGAAAAGCTGCGTCTCTTTTAAGAGCGGGGCCGATCCGCAGATAAGCGCTTTCAGATTCGGGCCGAGCTTTTTCTTGATTGCTTTGAAAACTACTTTGTCAGCCAGCGCCATCCACACAGAGTCCGCTCCGCGCGCTTCACTGTTTTGCTCGCGAAACCATGCGGCCTTGCCTTTCTGATAAAGCGAGCGCGCAAGGCCGCCTTTCTTGTTCAACTGATCTTCGATGCCTGTGCGTACGCGCTCAAGCAGCGCGGGCACGTTCAAAAAATAGTCGGGGGCGGCCAGCTTCATCTCGTCTACGAGTTTGTTCAAGTCCGTAGACATCGTGAGCAAGCTGACACGCGAAAGACAGGTCAGCAGCAGTATCCACGACCCCGCGAAACAGAAAGGCAGATAATGAAAGACCTGATCCGGCTGCTCGCGCCGCCCCATCAACAGGTCCAGCCGCGCATTCGTGCAGCCGATCATATAAGTAATGTTTGCCGTGTTGAGGATGACGCCTTTGGGTTCGCCCGAAGTGCCGGAAGTGTAAATGATCGTCGTCGGGTCGTCGCCTGCGCGCGCGATTGGCGCGTCAGCCGGGTCTATCGGATTTGAATTATGAGCGAGGATTTCATCAAACAGTTTCGCGGGCGGCGCGTCTGTCCAGTTTTCGGCGACGCCTTCGGCCAGAGCTTCATCGCCCGCGCAGATCAAAGAGACGCCCGCGTCTTTCATCATACCGACAAGCTCTGATGGGGCCTGCCGCGCATAAAGCGGAACGACGATCACGCCTTCGGCCATCAGGGCGAGATCGATAGCTGCCCAGTTAATACTGTTATGGCCGAGCAGCGCGACGCGGTCGCCGCGCTTTACGCCCGCAGTGCGCAAGAAGCTGCGCGCCGTTCGGACTCGCGCCAACAACTCGGCGCACGTCGCGGCGATAATCTGACCGTCTCGCACTTCTTGCAAGACCTGTCGGTCGGGAGTCTGACTCAACCGATGAATTATGTTTTCAACGAAATTCATTATTAACTATATTCTTCGACCAGCCTGGCGAGTCGCGGGCTGAGAGGCGGCAGGTAATCTTCCCAGCTCAGTATCCCGCTTCGTATGGGAAATTCGGGATAGCGCCGCTGGAAATGCTCCTCGAAATAGACTCCCATGCGCGCCATCACTTTCAGGTTCTTTGCCACCGTGCGCCCTATCCCGTCGCGTATTGATTCGTGCTCGCGTTCGAGAGTCTCCATCACCGCAATCAGTTTCTCTTCAAGATCGGGCTCATCTACGGTCAACAATAAATGCTCGTGCCCGCGTTCGTGCATCAAGTTTCTTATGCGCTCGTCCATCGTCACACCGGCAGAAGCCACCATCGCGGGCATGCAGGTGACTATCCCGTGATACCTGGACGAGAACCATCATGTGCGAGCAGCGGAGAATGCTCACAAGCTGATACATATCGTAATCGTAAGAAGTGAAGACCGGCACGCCGCCCAAAGTGTCCGACATCTTGTGACAGGCCCGCGTGTCGAGCGCTTCCATAGCCACAAGGACCGTGAAGACGCGGCGGCTTTTGCGAAACGCATCGACGGCGTTTGAAAGGGCCGTCAGATAACGGTTGTAAGCCGCTATGACTTTTCGCCCCGAGTTGTGAAAATAGATCGAGCGGTAATGGCTCTCTTTGTAAGCCCCGGTCACGGCGCGCAAGGCCGCTTTCACGACGGACGCTTTCACGGGCCACCAGAAAGGATTGATCGGGCAGACGGCGAGCACCGGCGCGGAGCCGTCCCATCCGGCTTCGCGCAAAACCTTTTCGCCATACTCGTTCGGGTGCGGCTCGAACGTCCAGGCCGTGTCGGTCCCAAGCTCCGTAGAGACTCCGAGCTTGCCGAGCACGACCGACGATTCCTCGTTGCGCGTGATGACAAACGAGTCGCCGCAATAGCGGCGGCACATGTTTTCGAGCGACGGGTCCATATGGCCCGCTTCCGCGCCGTAGCCCACGCTCAATTTATTTTGCGACGAAGCGATGGCGAGCGAGCCTATCATCATCGTCGTGAGCGCGTTTGCGAATTTGCTCTTGAACATAGAGCCTTCGCACGCCACGACGCCGTCGTATTTTGGCACCTCGCGGTAAAGAAACGGCGGGAATATGTCGGGCAGCTTGACCTGTTTAGTCCCTTCGAAATATCCGCGCGTCATATCCAGGTTATGCGAAATGACGCTCAACTCCACGTTCTGTGCGCCGAGTATGTGACGGACCTGGCGAAGCATCTCTTCGACGCGCACGTCCGCGCCCGTGTTGCGTGTCCCGTTATAGCCCGTAAAAAGCAGCTTGAGCCGCTCGCCCGGCGTCCACCTTTTGCCCGCGCCCAGCATCCATTTAAACTTCGTCAGCTCGATAAGACTGCTAACCCAGAGCTGTAAGCCTACGTCCATGCTCATCCGGCCACCTCCTCGACGCGCGCGGGCCACTCCTGATAGCCGTAGGCGAATCGGCCTTCTTTAGCGAAGCGCAGCAGCGGGTAACAATACTCTGAGAACCTGGCGGGCGCGCGGCCCATCTCAGTGACCGCCCGCGTGTTGTCGAAAACCGTGTTCCACACTAGGTAAGGAATAAAGACTTTGAGCAGCGAAGCGCCCAAACTGAGCGCGCTCCCGCGCCGGGCAGCCAGGCGATTGACCATTCGCGTGAAAGGTCGCTCAAGAGCGGGCATAAACACGGGGCGTCGATTCCCTTGCGCGCGCGCGAGCGCGTCGGTCAGCTCGCGAAAAGTCTGCGACTCGACGCCCGAAGAGAGGTGATAAATATCGTGATCGGGTTTCTCTTTTTGATGTATGGCCGCAATCGTGTCGGCGACGAAATCGACGTTGACGATGTTGATCTTGTCATCGGGCCGGAAAGGCAAGACGGGCAGGCCGGCGAGAAAGACGAACGAGCGCACCATGTCGAACTGAGTCGTTTCGGCGTGGCGGCTGTCGCCCAGAATTATGCTCGGTCGAAAGACTATGTGCGAAACGTCGGGCAGAAACTCCGCGACCATATGCTCGCAGAATTTTTTCGTGCGAGCGTAAGGATCATAATCACTCCGGTCCCAATCTATCGCGTCATCTTCGAGGACGACTTCATTCGTGCGGTGTCCTGCCACGGCCACGGTGCTGACGTGGCTGAAGCGGCGAAGCCCGCGCGAATCGCGGATTGCCGCCGCAAGCTTAATGACCTCAAGCGTCCCGCGCAGGTTTACGTTCAGGCAGCTTTTCTCGCTCTTACGGTTAAGCGAAGCGGCGCAATGGATGACCGAATCCGTGCTGCTTATCATCTTGCGGTAGTCGTCGTCCGATAAGCCGAACTGCGCGTTGGTCAAATCGCCTCGGAAGATATTGATTCGAGATTTTAAAAAGGCGTAAAAACGCGGGAAGTCCATGTGCAATTGTAGCGCGCGCCACATCCGCCCTTCGGCTTCCCGCTGGTCTTTGGCGCGGACAAGCAGGTTTAGCTGTTCGGTCGTACCGGCGAGCAGGTTTGAAGCTACGTGAGCGCCTAGATAGCCGGTGGAGCCGGTTAGGAAGACCGCCATTTTACTTCAGCTCCTATCTTTTCATCGGTGCGGCTCTTTTCGTCGGCGCGACGGGCGGCGTTCTCAAGTGTGTCGCCGTTGTTTGAAAGCAGAGGTGAGCCGAGCGCGCGTCGGGGAGATGATTCTACGGGTCGCCCCTCGATCAGCGGGTAGGACCACCTGCGCAGCGCGGGAATGTGTATGTTGATCCAGTACTCCCACCAGTCTATCGACACGGCGTCGTAGCCAAACGCCTCTCGCTCTTCGGGCGAGAGCGCCGCGCTCAATATCTCGACGTGTTCGGCCTCAAAGACTTGCTCGTTATGAAGTATGAACGGCTCGTACAACTCTATGAGCTTTTCGACGCGGTCCAGTCCCCGCTCGATCTGAACGAGCGGAGGCCGCTTGAGCGGCAACGGCGCGCTCATCCGCTGGATGGCCTGAACGACCGCTTTCTGGCGGGGCGCGGAGAGATTTTGATAACGCTCTTTTGAAACGGTGATCGAATCGAACCTCGCGCGGAGTCGCGGCTCAAGCGAGTCTTGAGCGCGATAATGCTTGCGGTGAGCAAGTCCCGTCAGCTCGACCGAGCGCCGCATGTCGCAAGGGTTCACGACAGACGTAGCCAGTTGATAAACCCGCTCGTTCGCGCGCTCAATTAGCGCCGCAGAGATCAACGTCATGCCGCGACAGACCAGATCGACCGGAATGATGTCGAGGCACTTGCGCTCGTTCGACGGCAACTGCCGGAAATAGGTGCCGAGCAGGTAAGAGATCGGAGCCGATGTGTTCACGCCTTCGTTCCACCCGCAGAAAGGGTCTTGCACACTCGTCTCGACGATTGAAGGTCGCACGACGGCCACGGGCAGGCCGTCGCCCAGTCGTGCGATGAGCGATTCGGCCAGGCTCTTTGTATAGGTGTATATGTTGGGCCAGCCAAACTCCTTGGCCCGTTTGACGCCGACCGCGACCATCTCGTTGCGAACCCAGCGGCTGCGATATTTGCGCGCGCGCGCTTCAAGCTCATGCTCCGTGAGCGGTTTCGTCCCGTTCGCTTTCGCGCGGGCCTGCCCGAGGAGGGCTTCAAAAACTTCCGGGCTCTCGCTTCTTTCCTCTACGTCTTTGACCAGCGCGTGGAGCGCCTGGCGTTCGCGCTCGGCGTCAAAATCCGCGATGCCCTTAGGGGTGTAATCCGGCGAAAGCTCTTCTTTAATTCTGCCGTCGCGGCTCCCGACGACGTAACAGGTCGAAAGATGCAGGAGCGCCGCGTGGTCCGACCGGCGTATGAAATCGAGCAGGTTGACCGTGGCGTTGACGTTGATAGTCAGCGCTTCGCGGAGGTCGGGGTTGAAATCCGTAAGGCCGGAACAGTTGATGACCAGATCGAGCGTCGCCGCCAGGCAGGTCTGCACTTCGGGCGCGATGCCCAGCCCTTCGCGGCTAACATCGCCTTCGATCACTTCGACGCGGTCGTCTATGAATTTTGCAAACCCGCTCCCGTAGCGCTCGTGTATGTTTGCGAAGACGGGAGACTGCTCAAGTATTTTTTGAAATCGGCCTTCGGCTGTCGTTGACCGCGCGCGCCGTATCAACAGGTATATCTTCCCAATATCCGGAACATCATTGAGCAACTTTGCCAGCCACACTTTTCCGATGAACCCGGTAGAGCCGATCAGCAGTATGTGCTTGCCCGCGAGCCGCTCGCGCACGTTTAGCCCGGAGACTTTTTTGCGCGGTTCAAACAGGACGAGCGGGCGGACTTTTTTGGGCGCGGCCCTTCGCGTAGATATTATGGCCTTGTTGAGACTTTCCGGGCGGCTCGGAAAGCCGAGGTCGCGCGCCAGTTTTTCTTGCTCGATGCGCCCGTCAGTCTTTAGCCGTATCAATCGGGCGTAGCCGCCGCGAGGCCGTATGACGGGATCGAGCAGGCGGCCCGTAGCAAGTCCGTCGCGAAATTCAAGACGGTTAGCTACCAGACGATCAACGCCCAAAAACTCCGCCAGCGGGCGCATGACGTGGTCAAGCCCCTGGCTTACGAGGACTACGGGCTGGCCTTCGTCGAGCAGTTCTTTGAGCTTATCGACGCTCGGCTGATTGAGCCAGGGCTTGAGCAGGTAATGAAAATACTCTTCGCCTAACAGGTCGAGCCGATCCTGGCTAACGCCGCGAAGCAGCATGTGAAGGACGCGCGTGGCAAAGACGCGGTTAGTCGCATAAAGGGCGGGACGGATGAGCGCCAGCAGCGCAAGGCCGCCGCGCCGCGCCCACCGCTCTGAAAACCTCTGAGCATTCCATGTGAAAAAGCCGACTGGCCGGACGGCGCTGAGATTAAGCAGACTGCCTTCAACGCGCCAGAAAATCTCTACGGGCACGGAAGATTCGGCTTTGATCTCTTTGATTAATTTAGGCAATGCTCTCCGCACGTCCTAACGACGAAAGCGTTGATCGATCTATTGATAAGCAAGCATGAAACATTAAATTGGCACTCTAGTCAAATAAAACAAGTACCGGCGAAAGGTTCTATTCATAATCGTCAGATCGCTCCGGAGGAGCAGCAGGATATTAGCCGGCGGTGAAGCCGCCGGACAATGGCAGATAAAACACGCGTGCAGGAGGTTGATTTGATCCTGCGCCCTTCCAGGGCGCGAGGTCGGGTGGCGTATCAATCCGGTGGCTTCACCACCTGCTGGTATCCGCTTGCCCCTCCGGGGCAGAATATGATTTGTAACCTATGATCTCAATCCCTACAGATTTTAGTGGAAATTGTCGGTGGCAAGTGATACTCTCCCGCTGCTCCGTCAGAAAGTAAGCTGGCATCAATCAAGGCTTTGGCTCCGGGTGAAAGGCCGGAAACCGGTAAAACGGGTCGCTCTAGTTGATGATGATGGATCTCGGCTTACAGATAATCTGGCTTTTTATCTTGGCCGTTCCAATCGCCTGCATTGCCTGGACTGTGACTCACGAAGAGGTATTCCGCGAGCCTAGAGACTATTGCATAAAGCGAAGCCAGAACTGTCGGAGGTGGTACGAGCGGAAGTTTTTTTATCTCTTTATCTGTGAGTATTGCTTTAGCCATTACGTGACGGCCTTTTTTCTGCTGATCACCCGTTACAAGCTGCTGTACGACGGCTGGCGCGGGTATTTGATCGCGGGCTTTTCGCTCGTCTGGATCGCAAACCAGTATATGAGCATCTATGGCCGGTTGCGGTTAGACATAAAACGCGAGCGCGTAGAGATAAAAGAGATCGAAGAAGAAAAGAAATGATCCGCCATCTATGTCGTGTAGTCAGTTCGTAAGTAATGTCTTGTAGTCGCGCGCGCGGCTGCACAACTTCCTCACTTGATAAAGGAGAGAATATGGCAAAACGAATCGCTACGTTACTTGGCGCTGTGTTTATACTGGTTGGGATCGTGGGATTTTTCAGTCACGACCTTCTTGGTGCTCATTTAAGCACGATTCACAATGTTATTCACCTGGTGTCGGGCGCGCTTGCGCTCTACTTCGGTCTGAAAGCCACGCTTGCTCAGGCGAAACTGTTCTGCCTGATCTTCGGAATCGTTTACGGCTTGCTGGGCGTGGTCGGCTACCTTGTCGGAGACCCCGACAATGATCGCATGTTCAAAGTCTTTGAAGGACTTTCACTGGGCAGGATGGACCATATCATTCACATATTGCTCGGCGTGCTCTTCCTGGTCGGAGCGCTTATGACCAAGGCGGATACGGCCAAGGCGGCCTAGAAGGGGACGGGAAAGCGAGGGCTAACGTCGCGCTGATGCGGCGGCGGCCTTCGCCGTCTCGGAGCCGTTTCCGTTTGAAGGCTTTCGAGCACGGAACAGGTTTAACAAAGCCTGCTCCTCGATCTCGTATTCGGGCTGGAGGCGGCTTATTCGACGCTCAGTCTTACGCCGAAACTCTTCGAGCGTCAAGCCCGCCAGATAACGATCAAATACAGCCGGGTGAATATAACAGTTCCGACATACGGCCGGAGTGTTCCCTAAATGCTCGGCCACGTGCCTGACCACCTGGGCGATATTTCGGCGGGCCAGTTTTTCATCTTCGGCCCGTCCGATTTCTGCCAGGTTGACGGCGGCCAGAAGTGTTCCGCCCCAGGTGCGAAAATCCTTGGCCGAAAACTCAGGCCCCGCCGCCGCCTTGATATACTCATTCACGTCGCGCGGGGTGACGGCGCGTATGCGGCCATCCTCGCCAACATACTCGAACAGACGCGCGCCGCCCAGGGATTTCAGATCGCCGAGGACCCCGGCCAACTCTTCATCGACTATGACGAGGCGGTGGCGTATGTGATGCTTACCCACGAAACTGAAGATGAGCCGCCCGCCGCGTTTGATCTCAAGGTGGCGGTTGCGCAGCGTGGTCACTCCATAAGTGCGGTAACGCTTGACGCTCGTTTCCGAACCCACCCGCAAGTAAAGATCGTTAATCAAGCGAATGACTATTGCCAGGACGCGGTCGCGCGGGAATCCTTCAAGCTCTATGTGCTCGTTGGTCAATCTTCTGAGCGTGGGGAGTTGCTCGCCGAATCTGAGCAGCTTTTCATATTTTTTCTGTTGGCGGCGAGCGATAAAATTTGCGTGGTATTTGTACTGCACGCGCCCGGCGGTGTCTACGCCTATGGCTTGAAGCCGCGAGCGCGGTGACGGTGCGATGCGGACGTGAGTCCAGGCGGGCGGAATAACCAGTGCACGAATACGCTCCAGCGCCGGTTCATCTGTGACGGGTTTCCCTCCAAAGTTTTCGTACCGGAAGCCGCGCCGCTTTGACCCGAGCCTGCGCCACCAGCGGGCGCGCGGGCCGCGCTCGACTATTTCGATCACGTTTTTCGCAGGCTTTTGATCGTTCGTCCCGTTATTGCTCGACATTCCTTTACCCGGTCGCTTGCGCCTGAAATAGCTCGTCCAATCAAACGCAGTTACGTCAGCAACGCATGTGCCACTTTGAATGAAAAAGATTCCATGCGTGTGATTTGCTTAGATTATGAGCGCGGCTAGAATTTAAGAAAGCATACAAGCGAGATTGAACGGAGGTTGATCTGATGAAGATATTAATCACCGGAGCGACGGGGCTAATTGGCCGCCCGCTGTGTCGAAAGCTTTCGGATGAAGGGCACACCGTCATCGCGTTATCGCGCAGCCCTCAGAAGGCGGGCGACCTGGCGGCGGCTAAAGTTTACGAGTGGCAATCGCAATCAGGCCCGCCGCCCGCCGAGGCCCTCGAAGCAATCGACGCGGTCGTTCACCTGGCGGGCGAGCCGATAGCCGCGCGGCGGTGGAGCGACGAGCAGAAGCGGCGAATACGCGATTCGCGCGTGATGAGCACACGCCACCTGGTAAACGGAATCAGCGCGGCCACGCCTCGCCCTGCCGCCTTCATCAGCAGCTCTGCCGTAGGCTTTTACGGCGATCGCGGAGACGAACAGCTTGATGAAGATTCAGCGCCGGGCGAAGGTTTCATGGTCGACGTATGCCGGGAGTGGGAGGCCGAGTCGGCTCGCGCGAGCGAAGCCGGTATTCGCGTCGTACTGGTGCGAACCGGCGTTGTGCTGGCCCGTCGCGGAGGCGCGCTTGAAAAGATGCTTCCGCCGTTCAAGCTCGGAGTCGGAGGAAAGATCGCAAGCGGGCGCCAGTGGTTTCCCTGGATTCACCTGGACGACATCGTGGAGATATTTCGTTATGCGATTTTCTCGCCTTCTCTGAGCGGCGTGGTCAACGGCGCAGCGCCCGTCGTAGTCACCAATAAAGAGTTTACCGAACAGCTTGCGCATGTTTTGCACCGGCCTGCTCTTTTCCCCGTACCCAAATTCGCTTTGCGCATGTTGTTTGGCGAGATGGCCGACGTGTTGTTGGGAAGCCAGCGAGTCGTCCCGCGTCGGCTGTTAGAGTCAGGCTACGAATTTCAATACTCGCAGCTTGCTGCGGCGCTTGAAGACCTGGTCGGCAAAGGGTCCGGGCAAACCGATCAGGAACAAAAGGCGAAAGTAGTGAGCTTATGAGAACCTACGTCCTTGAGCGCGAGCAGCGACTTGATCGGCCACGCAGCGAGGTCTTTGCGTTCTTCGGCGATGCGTTCAACCTTGAGCGCATAACGCCGAGGTTTCTCAGCTTTCGCATATTGACCGAGCGGCCCGTTCGTATGCGCGCGGGAACGTTGTTGGAATACAAGCTCTCTTTATTCGGGGTCGGGTTTTACTGGCAGACCCGCATCGAAGAGTGGCAGCCGGAGGAGTACTTTGTTGATGTTCAGCTCAAAGGGCCTTATGCCCTCTGGCGGCACACACACACTTTTGAAGTGATAGATGAGCGGCGCACGTTGATGCGCGACCGTGTTGAATACGCCCTCCCTTATGGACTGTTAGGCCGATTGGCTCACAGTTTATTCGTCAGGTATTCGCTAAAAAAAATATTCGACCACCGGGCGCGAGAGACGGCGCGGCTGCTTGATGCGAATCGAAGCGAGATCAACCCTGCGGCGAGTGATTGAACTTACGGTCAAAAGCATTACTATATGAAGGCATGCCTCAGGAATTAAAAAAAGTAATGATAAGCAGCACCGCGCGTGATGTGCTAACTACGTATAGAACAAGCAATGCTGAAATTGTTTCAGCTGATAGATGAAGCATATATTTATGTCGGCTTGTTCGCAAATCTGACTGTCGCGAACAATTCTAACGAAAGATTGATTTTTAGAATCTATCACTTACAATACAGGGTCATGTCAATCACATATATGTTAAATCAATGGTTGGAAGATTCGGGATATGAGTACCATTGTTTTATCAGTTGGCCGCATACTAAAAGCAGAGAATTGACTCAGTGTGCGAGAAAAGTAAAAGAGGCTATCGAAGAATCTCTGGCACTTTCTATTGCAAGGCCGAAAGTCTTTTGGGATGAGAGTGAAATATATGGCGGGGCAAACTGGCAAGAGACTCTTCTAAGGTCACTCTGTAAGAGTGTTGCCATGGTATCAATATGCGCGCCGATTTATTATGACCCTTCGCACCCTTGGTGTGGGTTGGAATGGGCAGCAATGCATGGACTGAGCCGAAAACGGATTCCACGCGCCGGCTTCAACACCATCATACCGATTCTTGTAAAAGAAGACGATGCTATGCCTAAGACCATTTCACAGATTCAGTGTATAAATATTTCAGGTTTAATGGCGAGCAGTCGGCAATATCATTTGACCAATGAGTTTCGACACAAAATCGCGCAAATAGTTGCTCATATAGAACGGATCGCTCAAACTTTGCAGCATAACAACTCTATAACAAACTGCGAGCAAGTTAAGATTCCTCCAAAATCAGCCTTTGCCAAACACCGCGTGAAGGCCAATCCATTTCCGTTCCGAGATAATTGAAATGGCTTTTGATGATAAAGAGCCGGGATTCCTGATTACTTTCTATTCCTATAAGGGTGGCACAGGGCGATCTATGGCTTTGGCTAACGTTGCCTGTCTGCTAGCCGAACAACAGATATTAATTTCTGGAAGAGTACTGGTAATAGATTGGGACTTAGAAGCACCGGGACTACATAAATTCTTTTCTAAGATATGTGAGCGTCCTGAGAATGTGGACAGGCCCGGAATAATCAATTATTTCTTCCAGCTTAGCGAGCTACTTGAAGAAACACCGAGTCTTTATAATGAGCTTGAACGAGAAGACGGCTGGGAAACATTAAACCGCGTACATCCCATCGAAGACTACTTGATTCTCGATGTTCAAACCGGCATCGATCTAATCAAAGCCGGTCGTCTCAATTCTCGATACGCCGAAAAGGTAGCATCATTCAACTGGGTTTCTTTCTACGAACGATTCGGCAGCTCTCTCATGGCATTCCGCAAGCTACTTACCAACAAGTACTCCTACTGTTTGATTGATTCACGGACTGGATTTACAGACACAAGTGGTATCTGCACAATGTTGTTGCCTGAAAAGCTTGTAATAGTTTTTACCCCTAATAAGCAAAGTTCTCAGGGAGCTGTTGAACTTGCGGAGCGTGCTATTAAGTACCGAAGGTCTTCCGCCGATCTCCGGCCTCTCTCAATTTTTCCTCTTCCGAGCAGAATAGATGATGCTGAGGAGAGTCTTCGAAAACAATGGCGAACGGAATACCAAAATGCATTCGAGCGGGTATTCCAAATGAGCTATGACCTGGAGAGTTGTGATCTAACAGGTTATTTCGATGAAGTTAAACTACCGTACAAAAGCTATTACGCTTATGGCGAGACGTTGGCTGTATTAAATGAGCGCAATGAATCCCTCACACTTCACCGAGCATATAAGACCTTTTCTGATATGCTGACCACCTTAGAATCTTCCTGGTATAACTTCGACTCCGCTGAACTCACAAGCAAAGAAGAGCCGCTTAGTCGCATAGGTCAGATTAAAAAAATAGCTATAAGTAGCACAATGCGTGATTTGCCCGAACACCGCCAACAGGTAATGGATGCTTGCCAGCGTCTCGGTATGTTCTATCCGGAGATGATGGAGAATCTAACCGCCACAGACGCAAACGCGATGGAAGTTTCGCTCAGGATGGTTAGCGAGGCGGACATTTATCTGGGTGTCTTCGGGTTTCGCTATGGCTACGTTCCGCCGAACGAAACGATTTCCGTCACGGAGATGGAGTATAACCACGCTGTCGCACGTGGTATTCCGTGTTTGATTTTCCTGATGAGTGATGACCACCACGTTAAGCCTTCGGATGTAGAAACAGGTGAAGGCGCAAAGAAACTAAAAGAGCTTAAAGATCGACTCCTGACGGAACGTGTCGTAGGTTTCTTCACATCTGCGGACGATCTGCGCGGGCAGGTGATACAGGCTTTGGTGTCGTATCGCGAATCCGACCCCACTAAATTTCATTATGTCAGCGAGATTCCCACAGCGCCGGAAGTGTATATCGCGCACCCGTACACGCTGTTGCAAACGCACAGGCTGATCGGGCGGCAGATGGAGCTTCGCCTGCTGACCGATTGGGTGACGAAACGGCGGGAGCAAATCTACGGGGCGCGCATTCTGAGCATTATTGCAATTGGCGGGATGGGCAAGAGCGCGCTGACGTGGAAATGGTTTACTGAGATTGCTCCGCAAGAGATGAATCCGCTCGCGGGCCGCATGTGGTGGAGTTTTTACGAATCGGATGCGACGTTTGAGAATTTCGTCACTCGCGCGCTGGCTTATGTGACAGGGCGGCCACTTGATGAAGCGCAGAAACTACCGCCGACGGAACGTGAAGCGCAACTGCTTGCTGCGCTTGACCGCGAGCCGTTCCTGCTCGCGCTCGATGGTATAGAGCGGATTTTGGTCGGATACGCGCGAATGGACGCCTCACGCCTGATAGACAATCAAGATAAGGCCAAGATAAATTTAAGAAAGACTGCTGACCCAAGAGCAGGACGATTCTTGAAAAAACTGGCGCAGGTCAAAAGCTCGCGCATACTTGCCAGTTCGCGCCTCTACCCGGCTGATCTCGAGATGGCCGGAGGCGATCCGCTGCCTGGAACTTTTCGCCTGGACATTGAAGGCTTGACGGATGATGATGCCATCGAGCTTTGGCGCGCGTTTGAAGTTTCCGGTTCGCGTGACGAATTGCTGCCGGTCTTTACAACATTCGATAAACACCCGTTACTGATTCAAGCCCTTGCGGGAGAGATTAAACGTTATCGCCCCGCGTCAGGAAATTTTCAAGAGTGGCGCAAAGCCCATCCTCACTTTGATCCTGCTCAATTTCCGCGACTACAAGAAGCTATGGGGCACGTGCTTGAATTTGCGCTGCAAAATCTTTCAGATAAAGATCGTCAGGTTCTGCACATCATCGCGGCATTTCGCATGCCCGCGAGTTACGACACGTTAACCGCGCTGTTGATAGGCGAAGGCAAGCCGTGCGCCGCCGAGCGCGAATTGGATGCGTTGCTGACGGAACTGGAAGATCGCGGCTTGATAGGCTGGGACAAGCGCGCCAACCGTTACGACCTGCACCCGATTGTTCGCGGTGTTGTGTGGAGCGGATTGGCTGACAACACGCGGCGAGCCGTTTACACAACGCTTCAAATTCATTTTGATTCGCTTCCCAAAATAGATGATTGGGAAGATGTCAATAGCCTTGAAGACCTCATGCCTGCCATTGAACTCTACAACACACTGATCGGCTTGGGACGATATGACGATGCCGAGATATTATTTTGCGAGCAAATCAACAAAGCTACGCTCTACCGTCTAAATGCCAGCCGCCAGCGCGCTGAACTCTTGGAGATGCTCTTTCCCGACGGGTTAGATAAATTACCGCGCTTGAGTAGTCCATCGGGGCAAGCCTTTACGCTTGAGGCTCTGGCGTTGGCTTATCAGTATAGTGGGCAACCGAACCGAGCCGCGCCATTGTATCGCCGGAATAACATAATTCGTTCCGAGATGGAGGATGATGATAACCTCGCCATCGGCTTGGATAATCTGTCAGCTGTACTGCGGCTGATGGGACTACTGTACGAGTCTGAAGCTGCTGCGCGCCACGCTTTGGGAATAACGCGCAAGCAGAACAATCGTTTTGATGAAGGAGTTAGTTTGTCTTTGCTTGGGTGGACGTTAGCAGCGCGAGGTGTTGTGAGCGATTCTGAATTATCCTTGCAGCGGTCCTTACTGCTAGCCTCATTGACCGATGAGGCTATATTTGAACTCTCCTACCTTGCGGAACATGCGCTCTGGTTAGGCAAACATAATGTTGCAAATAACCTGGCCAATCGCGCATGGAATTCAGCAATTCAGTATGGGAAGTTTGAGCGTGGTTTTATTCTTGCAGCGCGTTTACAAGGAGCAGCGGCGTTAGCTCTAAACGGTTTCGCCAAAGCCGACGAGCGCTTGCATTACGCGCTGACGCGCGCGCGCGCAGTGAATTACGTTGAAGAAGAATTGCCCGCGCTTATCGCGCTCGCGGAGTTGCGGCGGCGACAGAATGATTTGAAAGCTGCGCGAGAATTGCTCGACGATGTATGGGAGTATGCCGAGCGCGAGCCGTATCCACTCCATCACGCGGATGCGTGCAACGTGCTGGCGCAAGTCGAGCGCGATGAGGGCAATCACGCAGCGGCAGTCGAAGCTGCGACTCAAGCCTATCAGCTTGCGTGGTGCGACGGGCCGCCGTTCGCCTATCACTGGGGGTTGGAAAAGGCGCGGAAACATCTACAGGAACTTGGCGCGGGAGAGCCTCAGTTGCCGCCTTTCGATGAATCAAAATACGAGCCGATGCCCGATGTGGAGATCGATCCCGAGGACGAGTTTCACGTGGGAAATACTTCTGATGATTAACCACTATGTCGTGCCGCTACTTTAGAAGTCAGACGCGGGTTGCGCGGGGCCGGTCAAATATGAAAAAGTATGTCTCGCCGGCGATAAACACGCCGGCCGTGGACGCCAATATTTTCTGACTTCTGTCCGAGCTTGCTAAGGGTATACGCGCGCTTGATGATGTCCACTAAAATTTCCCCGTTTCAACCGGCACACCGCAGGTGTTAGCTCTATGCAGGAAAGAACTATCTGGAACTTGAAGCATTATGGTGTCGCCGTCCTGAGCGCGGCACTGGCGGCGGTTGCGCGCGTGGCGCTTAACCCTTTGCTACATTCCCGCACGACATTTATTACCTTCACTCTCGCGGTTATTATTACAGCATGGTACGGCGGGCTGTTGCCCGCGCTTGTTGCGATCGTCCTGGGCGCGCTCATCACAGCTTACTTCTTTATCCCGCCACACTACTCCCTGCGTGTATCCGAACCGGGCGATCTCTTATCGATTACTCTATTCATTTTGGTAGGGGTGGCGATTGCCGTTCTTAGCGAAGTCCTCCATCGTGCGACGAGGAGGGCCAGGGATTCCGCCCGCGCGCTCCGAGAACAGCGCGAGTTGTTGCGCGTCACGCTTTCGAGCATAGGCGACGGGGTTATTACTACCGACACCGAAGGCCGCGTCACGTTTATGAACCCTGTCGCCGAGCGGCTCACCGGGTGGAGCCAGGACGAAGCCAAAGGCGCGCAATTATTGCAAGTCTTCAATGTCATAAATGAAAACACCCGCGAGCCGGTCGAGAGCCTCGTGACCAGGGCGCTCAAGGAAGGCGCAATAGTAGGGCTGGCAAACTATTCGCTCCTGATTGCAAAAAACGGCGACGAAATCTCTATCGATGAAAGCGGCGCGCCGATAAAGAATGATCGGGGCGAGGTCGAAGGCGTCGTGCTGGTCTTTCACGACACCACAAAACGCCGCCGCGCGGAGCGGGCCGTTCAGGTCTGGCAGCAGGTCTTCAATCACGCCACCTGGGGAGTCGTCATCGCCAACCCCACCGAAGGCAGGCTCGAAGCGGTCAACCCGGCTTACGCGCGTATGCACGGCTACACGGCAGAAGAGATGAAAGGCATGCCGCTCATCGATGCCATAGCTCCCGAAGCGCGCGGTGATTGGGACGAAAACGTCCGCGTGACGCACGAGCAAGGGCACAACATTTACGAATCCCTGCACGTCCGCAAGGATGGCACGCGCTTTCCCGTGCTGATGGATATTGTGGTCATTAAAGATGAGGAGGGAAGGATTCTTTATCGCGCCGCCAACCTCCAGGACATCACCGAGCGCAAGCTGGGCGAAGAGGCGCGCGAGCGGCTCGCGGCCATCATTGAATCGTCCGACGACGCGATCTTCTCGAAAACGCTCGAAGGACAGATCATTAGCTGGAACGCGAGCGCGGAAAGGATGTACGGCTACAACGGAGACGAAGCCGTCGGTCGTCACGTCTCGTTCATCGTTCCGCCGGATCGGCTGGACGAAGTAAAGCAGATTCTGGAGAAGCTCAAGCGCGGCGAGCGCATCGAGCACCTGGATACGGTGCGGATTCGTAAAGACGGCGCGCGCATTAACGTCGCCATCAGCATCTCCCCGATCAGGGACGCATCGGACGCGGTCGTCGGCGCTTCAACCATCGCCCGCGACATCACGGAGCGCAAACGGGCCGAAGCCGCGCTCATAGAGAGCGAGGAGCGTTACCGCGAGCTGTTTGAAAATGCTACCGACATAATCTACACGCTCGACCTCGAAGGGAACCTCACGTCGCTCAATAAAGCCGGCGAGCGCATCACCGGCTACCGCCGCGAGGATATTCTCAACACCCCCATAGCCGCCATCGTAGCGCCTGAGTATATGGAGACGATGATTCGGATGTTCGATCGCAAAGTCGAAGGCGAGAGCTTGACGGCTTACGAGCTTGAGATAATCGCAAAAGACGGTCGCCGCCTTACGTTTGAAGTCAGCAGCCGTCTCGTCTTGCGGGACGGCCAGCCCGCAGGTGTGCAGGGAATGGCGCGCGACATCACGGAGCGCAAGCGGGCCGAAGAGGAGCGCGCGCGGCTATACAACGAGGCGCGCGAAGCCGTGCTTGCCCGCGAAGAAGCGCTATTGCTGCGCGACGAAATGCTCAAGCGCGAGAAATCGGCCAGGGGCGAAGCCGAGGCGGCCAACCGGGCGAAGGACGAGTTCCTGGCTACGGTCTCGCACGAGCTTCGCACCCCGCTCAACGCCATCCTCGGCTGGTTCCACATGCTGCGAAATACGAAGCTCGACGAAGCTACTGCCGCGCGCGCGCTTGAGACCATCGAGCGCAACGCGAAATCACAGGCGCAACTGGTAGAAGATATACTCGACGTGTCGAGGATAATCACCGGCAACCTGCGCTTGGATGTGCGCCCGGTAGAGCTACAGCTAATTATCGAAACGGCAATGGATTCCGTCCGCCCGGCCATAGAGGCGAAAGGAATAAGGCTCGAATCCGTTCTTGACCCGCAAGCAGGCCCGGTCCCGGGCGACTCCTCCCGCCTGCAACAGGTCGTGTGGAATCTATTGTCGAACGCCGTCAAGTTCACGGATAGGGGCGGGCGCGTGCAGATCAGGCTCGAACGCGCGAACTCCCAAGTAGCGGTAACGGTGAGCGACACGGGCCGAGGCATAAAGAGAGAATTCTTACCGCATGTGTTCGACCGCTTCCGCCAGGCCGACAGTACTTCGACGCGACAGCACGGAGGGCTTGGGCTTGGGCTTGCGATAGTTCGCCACCTGGTTGAGATGCACGGCGGGACGGTCGAAGCCTTTAGCGCCGGAGAAGGGCTTGGGGCTACGTTCACTGTAAAGCTTCCTTTGATGCTCGTTCACAATGACCGGCGACTCGAAGCGCGCATGCATCCGGCTCCGGCAACCGGCGCGAGATTCGATCAATCCTCGATGCTCTACGGGCTGCGACTGCTCGTAGTCGATGACGAGCGCGACACGCAAGAACTGCTCGTGCTGATGCTCTCAGGGTTTGGCGCAGAAGTTGAGAGTTGTGGGACGGCCGCCGAAGCGCTCGAAATGCTCGAACGGATGAAGCCCGACGTGCTCATCTCAGACATAGAGATGCCCGGCGAGGATGGCTATACATTTATAAAGCAGGTCCGAAAACTGGACGCGGAGCGGGCAAGTAATACGCCCGCCGTCGCGCTCACGGCTTACGCGAGAGTCGAGGATAGAATGCGGGCGCTGGCTGCGGGGTTTCAGATGCACGTCTCAAAACCCGTCGAGCCGGCTGAACTGGCTGTTGTCATTGCGAGCCTTGTGGAAAGAACCGGAAGGGGCTCCGGCGCATGAATCTAAAGTCCTTCTTAGTCACTCAGGACTTAAGCAAGGACTATATGTATCAAGATGAACAAAATTAAGAAGGGCAATAAAAAGACCGGGGCGCTAGACCGCCCGGAAGATGCGATAAGATTCCAGGCGCTTCTTCTCGATATGGTGGAGCAAGCTATCATCGCGACCGATCTCGAGGGGAGGATAATTTACTGGAATCGATTCGCGGAACAACTTTACGGCTGGCGGACGTCGGAAGCCCTTGACCGCAACATCGTGGAGATTACTCCATCTGAAACGACAAAAGAGCAGGCCGCAGAGATCATGTCTCATCTGACCGAGGGCAAGAGCTGGTCGGGAGAGTTCCTTGTCCAGCGGCGAGACGGCTCTACTTTCTGGACGCTGATTACGGATTCGCCCATTCACGATGCGCAGGGCAATCTGATAGGAATCGTGGGAATATCCGTCGACATCAGCGAGCGCAAACGCGCCGAAGAGGCCCAAAGCTTTCTGGCCGAAGCGAGCAGCATACTGGCCAGCTCTCTGGATTACGAGACCACGCTCACGAGCCTCGCGCGGCTGACGATCCCGAGGCTGGCAACTGACTGCGCCATCAACCTGGTTGACGAAGACAACAGGCTCCGCCAGGTGGCGGTCGCGCATAAAGACCCGGATAAAGAAGAACTGGTAAGAGAGTTACGGCGGCTCAACCCTTATAATGATTCTCTGCCTTACGGCGTGATTAAGGTTTTGCGAACCGGCGAGTCGGAATTATCTTCTGAGATCCCCGATTCGCTTATAAGCTCGTATTCAACGGATGAGAAATATCTCAAGATCGTCCGCGAGCTTAACCCCAAATCTTACATGATCGTGCCGCTCGTCGCGCGCGGGCACTCGCTCGGAGTAATCTCGTTTGTGTCCGACGAGACGGGCGCGCGTTATGACGCCCGGAGTCTTGAGCTTGCCGAAGACCTGGCCCGCCGCGCCGCTTTAGCAATCGATAACGCGCGGCTGTATGGAGAGGTCCAGCGGGCCAACCGGGCGAAGGGCGAGTTCCTGGCTACGGTCTCGCACGAGCTTCGCACTCCGCTCAATGCCATCCTCGGCTGGTCTCACATTCTTCGCTCAAGCAAGCTCGATGAGGCGGGGGCGGCTAACGCGCTCGCGATCATCGAGCGCAATGCTAAGGCGCAGGCGCAGCTGATCGAAGATATTCTGGACATATCACGGATCATAACCGGAAAGCTTCGCCTGGACGCTCGCCCGGTCAGCCTGGACTCTGTCGTCGAAGCGGTCGTCGAAGCGATGCGCCCGGCTGCGGATGTGAAAAATATTCGCATTGAAACGAAGTTTGACCCTGTGACTTTCGTGGTATCGGGCGACGCGAATCGCTTGCAGCAGGTGGTGTGGAACCTGTTGTCTAACGCCATTAAATTCACGCCCAACGGCGGAAGCGTCGAGGTGAAACTTGACCGACACGGACTTAATGCGCGGCTTACGGTGAGCGACACGGGGCAGGGGATAAGCAAGGCATTCTTGCCATACGTCTTTGATCGGTTCCGCCAGGCCGACAGCACTTCTACGCGCAAGCACAGCGGGTTGGGGCTTGGGCTTGCCGTAGTGCGCCATCTGGTGGAATTGCATAACGGCGCGATCCACGCCGCGAGCGACGGCGAAGGCCGGGGCGCGACCCTCACCGTCACGCTTCCCATGGCCGGCCTGCAACAGGAGGAGATCAAGACCAGCGCCGAACAGGAGAACGAGGCCGAACGTTTCCGGCGACCGGCGATGCTCGAAGGCTTGCGGATACTCATAGTCGATGACCAGCCCGACACGCTTGAGATGTTAGAGGCTTCGCTTACCGCGTGGGGCGCCCGCGTGAGCCTTGCTGCGACAGCCGGCCAGGCCTTGAAGCTCATAAACGAATCTTGCCCGCACGTGCTCGTGTCTGATCTGGGGCTGCCCGACGAGGACGGATACGATTTGATCCGAAAGGTGCGCGAGCTGGAGCCGGAGCGTGGGGGGCTGGTCCCGGCCATCGCGCTCACGGCTTACGCAAGAGCGGAAGATAGGAAGCAGGCGCTTGAGGCCGGATTTCAGATTCACATGACGAAGCCTGTCGAGTCCGTGGAACTCGCCATAGTGATCGCGGGGCTTGCGGGAAGAACGGTCAAGGGGCTGGGCGCTTGACGCTCGTCATGCGAAAATCGGCGACCAGCGGCAGGTGATCGGAAGCGATCAACGCGGTACGGCTTTTGTGCAACGTCAAAGAGTGCAGGTCAAACTGCGTATCGAAATAGACGTGATCGAGATGCAGGAAGGGCAACAGCCCCGGGTACGTTTTTGACCGCTGTAAGTGAAGCTTGATATCCGCGCTTTTCAAATGCGACGCGAGCAGCCGGGTTGTAAGCCCGCGCGTCCACTCGTTGAAGTCCCCCAGCATAATTCGCGGGCCGGTCAACTCTTCATTGTTGAGTATTGCCGAATCGATGAGCTTGCGCGCCTGGTAACGACGCTCAAGAAAGGCCGTGCCGAGATGCACGTTGAAGACGTGTATCAGGTTGAAAGGCGCGATCTCCACGTCCGCCCGCAGACACCCGCGCTGCTCTCGCCCGCGCACGCTGACATCGTAATTGCGGGCCTCGCGAACCGGAAAGCGTGTCAGCAACACGTTCCCGTACGAGCCGCCTTTGTGCTTGCGGTTCTCACCCAGGTAATGGTCCATCTCAAGCTCGTCGGCTATGAAGCGAGCTTGATCTGCTTCACGCGACACATTCGTGATGCTCCACACTTCCTGAAGCGCGACGATGTCGGCGTCTATCTCGCGAAGAACATCGACTATGCGTTCCGGGCGCACGCGCCGGTCCATTCCCCGGCACCGATGTATGTTGTATGTGACTATCTTTAACTTTTGCATGGACGATAACTATGAATAGATTTACTGCTGACGTTCAAGTATCCAGCCCAGCCATTCGTGCGCTCGCTCAAAGATAGAGCGTCTGCGCCATTCGTCATAAGAGACGGCGCGGCTTGCGGCCACGTCTTGGCGAAAATCCTGTTCCAGCCGTTCCGCCAGTTGACGGTCGAACGCGGCGAGGTTGACCTCGTCGTTCAGGCCGAATGATCGGTTGTCAAAGTTTGTCGAGCCGACTACGCTCCACAAGCGATCAACGATCATCGATTTCGCATGAAGCATCGCGGGCTCGTATTCGTAAATCACTGCCCCGGCCCTCAACAACTCGCCGTACAGGCGACGGCTTGAGCGGCGAGTCAGCAAGTGATCGTTATTCTTGCCGGGCGTTATTATCTTGACTTCGACGCCGCGCTCGCGGATTGCGCGCGCCATCTCCTGGCGCGCGCTCCGGTCGGGGAGAAAGTACGGCGTCGTGATGTAGATGCTTTCTTGCGCCGATGCCAGAAGCGTTTGATAAAGCATTCGCGCCCGCGTAGACATGCCTGCGGTGGGCGAGCTATCGACGACCAGGGCCGAGGCCGTGCCGTCGGCTTCGCAGAACGGGAAATAATCTTTATCGATCAGAATCTCGCCCGAAGCTTCGAGCCAGTTTTCGGCAAAGGTCGCTTGCAGTCGCGCGACCGCGCCGCCTTCGACCCGAAACATAGTGTCTCGCCAGCGGGGGCGGTCGGGCTTTGAGATGAGCCAGTGATCGGCCACGCCCGCGCCGCCTATAAAACCGATTTCGCCGTCGATGATAAACAGCTCGCGGTGCGTGCGGTTGTTTATGCGCGGCAGGGTGTACCACTTGAGAGGGTGATACCAGCAGACTCTGCCGCCCGCGTCACGCAGTTCTTTAAAGTAGCTGTTCCAGGTGGCGAAGCTGCCTATGGCATCAAGCACGATGTTGACCCGCACTCCGGCGCGCGCGCGCTCGGCCAGCGCATTGACGAAGCGGCTGGCGACTACGCCTTTCTGAAATATGTAAGCTTCGATGTTGATGCTGTGACGCGCCTTGCTTATGGCGTCGAGTTCGGCTTCGTAATAGACCTCGCCGTTTGTTAAGACCTCGACGCGGGTGCGGGGGTGAACCTGCGCATCCGAAAGAGCTTCGATGATGCGAAGGAACTCTTCGGAGTCTATGGGGACGGAAGATGTGCGGGTTATTTTGTAAGGCAGGCCCGGCTCGAACAATGCCAAAAATAGTATCAAGCTCAAGAAAGCAATGGCGATTATGGCAATGATATTAAATGTGGACAGATCCATGTCGGTGGGGAACTCTCAGGCTAGCTCGATAAAAATAACTGGTACGCCCGGCAGGACTCGAACCTGCGACCCCCTGCTTAGCTTACCAACTACGGGTTTCCCCGCCGCAAATATGCGTTTGTGGTCTGGACTCTATCTTCACCATTCCAGGTGCGATGCGTATTAGTCTCTACGGAACCCTGGTATGATGATTTTACCTGGTTTCCTCGGTGTTGCCATGCCTTTTACGGTTTAGGTTTCACCGATACGGCATCGTCCACTTTACAGGTTATTATTCCCTGTAAAGGCTCCTATAGTTGAAGGCAGGTGCTCTATCCGGCTGAGCTACGGGCGCATTCAAAAATCTATAATACAAAATCTAAACAGCTCCGACAGTCGGAGATTATATCAGCAATAATACGATTGCTCAATTGACCCCTAAAATTGTAATTCTTCAGAGCGCCGGATTTTTTGGCGCAGGATTTTCTGCTGCCGGTAAACTCCAATAAAAAAGAGGAGGACCGGGACAACAGAGTTCCCGATCCTCCTTCTTCTCGATTGAGCCTCAATGTCGCCCGCTACCTGAGTCTCATCGTGGGGTCGGCGAACAGTATCCACGTCCGCCGGATGTCGCCGTCGCCCACGCCGGCTTTTGCTTTCGTAACCGCTTCGCCCAGTGTGAATGGTCCGGAGCCGGTGGCGGCGGCATTGAACAAAAGCCTGTAGAGATTCTGGTTCAATAATGCCTGCCCGCCCGGCTCGCACATCCCTGATGAAGCCCATACGGCTACGGCCCCGCCGCCCTCTGTTTTTATTAAGGCTTCGGCAAGGCTTTCGGTTGCGACATCCTGGAAATAACCATTCAGACAAGTCATCATCACATAGAACGCTCTATTCTGATCGTTGGTGAAAGCGATTGCATCGGCGGAAGTCAGAAGATCCCCTCGCCACTGCTCGACGTTTCCATGGCCGTTATAGTTTATGATCTTCTGCCGTCGAGTTATCGCGTCCATCAGCAAAGCTCTCGCCGTCGCGTCACCCATGCGCCCTCGGTTCGATCTCTTCTACCCTCATCTCGCGCGGTATCAATGATCGCAACTGCGTGCTGACAGACCCGAAGTTATACGTATCTCCGGAATCGGCCACAAGCAACACCCCATCAGCCGGAGCTGTACTCTCATAAGCGAAGATCTTCGCTATCATCGCCGTCGCCTCTTGCGCTAAGCGTGCGGGCAAACGTCCCATCGCAAGCTCTGCCAGTCCGTCTTCGTTAAAGTCAGCGAACCAGTCATCTGAAGCCGTCTCCATCAGGGACGTGTCTATCAACCTGGTTGGAACGAAATCGAAGTTCCCCATCCCAAGATAGTTTTTGGGGTCAAGGCTGGCATCTCCTACAAGCAATGCAAAGCGGGGAGCCTTCTTCCAACTCGTGCCGGCGTAAGTCAGGAAATCTTTCAACGCGTGTGGGGTCTTCTGTCCGTGTCTGAATTCGTCATAAACATCTTCGATGTCCACAACCGAGACAGACAGGCCCTGGCCTTGCCTCAGCGCCACGAGCGGTGCGATTCTGCTCGCGAAATCGCTGTGAGTGATGACTAACAAATCGGCCCCGCGACCTGGCTGTCTCCAGGTTGAGGGCTGATTACGCGCGACGTTTGCCGCCGGTCTGATCTGGCCGTCCGATACTGCGAGCAGCGTTCGTTGCCCTGCGCCCTGCGCCGTCACTGTCACGACGTGACCGGCTTTGCCCCGGCTGATACTCCCGATCAATTCTTGTACGCTGCCGCGAATCGTCACATCAAATACTCGCACAAGAGGGTTGCTGAAACCGTCGACGCTCACCGCCTGGCCAGCGGTCGCAATTAATTTGAGCGCGTCGTTATCTGCGACGAATGTGTGCTGGTAAGAGATGCTTATGTAATTGACGAGGTTGATGTCGCTCTCGCCGTTTTGAGCTGCCACCTTCACCGTGTTCGCTCCTTCAAGCAAGATCGAGTGCGGAACGGCGAAACTCGCCGTCTCCTCAATCTGACCCTTAAAGCTGACTTCGCCCACATCGACTGAGTTCAACTGCACCTTCACCCTATGCGGCAGGTGAGTCACTCCCTGTAGAGCCACCTTCAGCGTCGCCTGTCCGGACCACGAAGCATTCAAATGCGGAAGAGAGACAATCTGGTCTACGGGATTTGTCCCGACGACAGCGCCGAAAAAATTTTCCTTCTCTCCATTCCTCAGTGACGAGAAATAAACAAGCCTGTCTTTTCGCTCAACCGTATAAGAGAAGCTGCCGTGTACCGGCGCGGTTCCTGATGCAGGCACTTGCTGAATGCGAAGGCCGGGCTGTGTACCGGCGACCAACCAGTAGACACGCCCGAGCGTAAAGGCGCTATCAGTTCCTATACCGTAGAACTCAACGGCAGACAGATTGCCCTGGTTATCGGCGATGACATTGCAGGCTTGCTCTTCGCCATCGACGTATAGTTGCAACATGCGAGGGTCGCCTTCCAACGGCACACCTGCTGCTGCAAGCTCCGATTGAGTCACTCTATAGAATCCTTCGTGCTTGACGAGGAGTTTGGCAGCCGTTTGCGAAGCCGGAGTCATCTGAATTCCAGGCTGCCTGGCGAGAACAGGCGAGACGGCTCTCTCTTCAACTGCGAATGTAGCGGCTGCTCGAAGATCAGGATTACCCGTCTTGCTTAGCAACGCAGCCTGACTTCTTTCAGGCGGCGCGCCTGCTACTCGTTCAACCGCAACAGGCCCGTGCCACTTGCTCTCTCCTTTGAGGTCTACCTGCTCGACCCAATACATCATTTGTCTGCCTGCCGGGGCTGCATCCCACCATGCGTAAGACAGGCCCGTCGCCATAGTGGTCCCTGGCCCTGCTACGAGCGCCGATCCGGCCAGAAGCTCCGGGTTCAAGCGCACACGCTTGCCGAATTCATCTCGATAGACATTGAAGCCAAGGTTGTTCAACTTCGCGCGCTGTTTGCCATCGCAGGTACTGTCCGCCATCGTAGCCTTTAACGGTAAAGGATGCGAATTCAGCTTCGGTCGGAATGAAGGATAATCGCCCCCACCAGGTGCCCCATCGTCCGGTGTCAACAGCGCATGCGCCCGGGGGCGAAGAAGTCGCCGCGTACTCTTGTATGGTCCACATATCGAAGTCGTTTGCCGGGTTGACTACCGTGTTGCTGTAATCGCCCCAGCGATTGCGTATGCCGGAGAATATCTTGAAGTAACAGTCCTCGCCCGCTTTAAGCACCGCGTCGTCTCGGAGCGTATTTATGGGATCGCTTGCGCGGCGTCCGGAGTAGTTGGCGCTGGCGAATTGAGTGGCAGAGAATCGCGAATATCCGATAAAGACATCCTCAACGCTGTTGACGGCAATGCTGGGGAAGGCAAAGAAGTTCGTGCCGGTGACATCATTGATCCGCGCCCGCTGCTGTACGGCGAGAGTTCCCGGATTTATTTGCCACCACTGAACAGCGCTGCGCGTGGCAGCGCCGCCAGCCGGAAGGAATACGGTATGCGTAGTCCATAGCGAGCCATTGCGATAAACGACGTTGCGCATCCGGGAATCATTGTTCTGAATCTTCACGGCTGAGCCCATTTGCGGCGCAAAGTCCGCGCTTCCTGGCGGCACGAAATCCCAGGTAGCGCCCGTTGCAGTGGGGAATCCTCCGGCGGTCATAACTTCAGCACCGACCGGACCTGTCAGCGTGTAGATGCGCAAAAAACCATTACCGCCGGAATTGCCGTTCCAGTCCTGTAAGAAATACTCTGTAGCGAGCGTATTGTCGTAGGTTATAGCTGGCCCTATCGTGCCACCGAAGCCTACAAAGTTGAAGAACTTGAATGTGCCGGCGGGGGTGATGTTCGCATAAATATTTGCTTTCACGCATACAAGATTATTCGTCTGGGCAAAAGCATTGCCGACGTTATTGAACATGTTGACATTGATGACGATCCAGTCCTTGTTGAACCCGATGCTCGGGAAATCAGCCCATTTCGTGTTCATTGAATCGGCATCGATGCTGAAGCGGTTCCATACACCTGTCGGGTCATTAGTCTGCGATACGGCGATGAGGATCGCAGACGTAGCCGAATTTCTCGAAGCTACGGTTGTGAACATCCAACGATTGGCGAACGGGTCATAAAGCACTTTAGGATCGAATACGTCTGTGTGACCTAACCCCGTCCAGAAACTGAGCAGGCTTACAGTGCTGATGATGCCGCCCGCCCTGTTTTGTATGCGTATCTGGCTGTTGAGCGTAGTCGTCAGATGGTTTGGCCCGACAGCCCCGTTAGTGTCCGGGGGAATAGAAGTGTTGTTGTCGTCAAGCGCCTGAAAGCTTGCTAGCGGCGCGGGTGAGGGAATGCTCGGCCCGATTCCAGGAGCAGCAGCGGGCACACCCGCAGGCGGTGCTTTTGGAATTGCCAGATCGCTTGGGAGAGGCAGATTGGATGGAATTGGCAGATACGGAACGGCGACCGGCTTACTGGGAGGCGCAGGTCTTAAAGCTTCCTTCGCAGCAAGCTCTGAAAGATTCACTGTCCCCGCGTTAGTAACAATCCCTGGCTCGCTCGTGATTTTTTGTTCGCTGTTATCGCTGGTCGTCCGCCCATCTTTTTGCGTTGTATTGGCGGCGCCCACCTTCGCTATCGCGCCTGGCAGCAGAATGATTCCCAATGTAAGGGCCATCAGGGCCAACAACAGCAGCAGGCGGCGAACTGTGTTGTCTCTCTTTGTGGGTGATTGAGCTGGTAAATTGGTTCCTTTGAGTATGTCTGTTTTTTTCATGATTAACTTCTCCTTGCGTTAATCCCTGTTATGCGGGGAAGAGGTTCTTAGAACCGGGCAAATAGACTGGCCGAGCTACCGAAAGTCAATATTTGCTCGAGTTTATGACAAGTAGAGGGTCGGCCTCTTGGGATTAGTTCAATGTCTGAAACAGCCTCTAAGGAAAGCGTCTTTTCTCGATCTACCCGGATGACTTATATTGCAGAAGCTGTGCTTCAAGGGATAAACAAAACCAAACGGTGGTTTCTAAATCGAAGCGGCCTCATTTTATGAAGAAGTGGTCCGATTGTCAATGCGAAAGTGATTTGAAATACTCGGGTGCCGGTTCTCAGGCTGCGCTCGACAAGCCGTGCGGATTTATCGCCCGCGATATCAAGCCGCGCCCGCACTATCGAGAAAATATTCGATAGCATCGTTCTATAACCCGACAGTCTGTCTGGATAATGTCAAAGGCAATTTTTACCGGCCTGTCGCTTAAATTGCGCAATCATTTCATTTAACTCTTTCTCGTCAAACTGGCACAGGGTTTGACTACAGCAAGGAGGCTTTTGCGGGCCGGAGTGGTAGCCGGTACGGGCGGGACGCTTGAGAGAATCTATCTGGGGTACGAAGCGATATGTTAAAGATAGCTCTAACAATTCTATTCTTGATCTGTTGTCTTGTTGTACCGACCGCTCCAAGCGCTTTGGCCGTACAAAGCGAGCCGACGGAGGGGGTGATACCGGCCCCGCCGCCGAACACCTGCATACTCGGAGAGAGGCAACACACTATCGAGGTCGGCGCTCAAGGCCCGTGTGATACTACATTCACGGAGATCGGCGTCAGCTCGACTCCCGGCGTTAACCTTTATGTTCGATTCGGCCAGCCGGTTACGATGGAAGGGGGCAAGGTCATTGCCGATTACAGGGTGGAGTCATCAGAGCCGTTCAAGCTGATAGTCCTTGAGCCTCCTCATCCCGGCGGGACTTACTATATAGCCTTGACCAATTGCGGACCGGGCGATGCGCATTATTCGCTCCGCTTCGGCGCGTTTGTAGTCGACTATTTCGGGCCGGTGGTAAAATCCGCGTCTGTGAAAGGAAAGAAGCTTTTCGTTTCGGGCTGTCAATTCGGCGAGGAGTCGGTGATAGTGCTCGACGGCCAGGACCTGGAGACTCAGCAGGTCGAGCGAGAGGATATGCCCACGCTGCTGAACCGAAAGGCGGCTAAAAAGGCTGCCCGCAAAGATAGCGTCTTGATCGAGGTTCGCGATGAAAGCGGCAGGTTGTCGCCGCCCTTCACGTTCGTCCATCCAAAGAAATAAGGTTGAATTATTTCCTGCTTAGATCAAATTACATATGAGTGTAAGGGAATGAAAGAAGATTCACCGCAGAGACACAGAGAGCACAGAGCGGGCGCAGAGAAAACAGTATTCTGCTCTGCGCAACCGCCGCGTGCGAAGCACATCATCGGCCATATGCGCCCTCTGTGTCTCTGCGGTGAGATGTCTTTCTAATCCCGTACATTCAATCGAAAACTGCTCTAGTAGTCTGTCAGCCATGCTTTGAATAGTTGAAAGGGCGATTATTCAAGCAAAAACTGCGTTTCCAACCCTTCAATCCACGGCTGACAGAACACTAGTTGTTGTGGTGAATAATGAGAGGGGGCGAAAGGATTCGAACCTTCGCCCCTCTCCGGTCCCAGACCGTTGCGCAATATTTTGACCCCTATCCTTAAAACGAAATGCTGTAGCTCACGCCAGGGTTTTTCCCTTGCGCCAGCAGGAAAGTGAAGACATGCCGACCCCTGGTATAGCTCAAAGTGGGGTGTATCTTTACACCGTCAAAAATAATCTGCGACGAGAAGTCGTCTCGGAAGTTTATGCTCAGGCCGCCGACCGGCAAGAACCTGTCTTCAAAGGTACTGTAAGCGACACCGACATAAGGCGCGATTGGCAGATTCAACTCACTCGAAAGATTCTTACTCACCGTCGCATAGAAAGAACGGCCCGAAGGCGTACCGATGCGGTCTGAGCTTGTGCCCAAGATCAGCGCGGGCCTGCGTTCCGTCTCGGTGATTGCAACAAAGTTTGCCAGCAGCCCCACGTCATCTGCTCGCGGGTTGTACTCGACACCTACCGAAAGCCTTGGCAGCAGCCGGTAGGTTAATGTCGTGCGGAGGCTCGCGCGCGGGATCTGGTTACTCAAAGCCCTTATGCCGAACGTCCATTTATCTGGGTCTCTGTTTTCTGCCCCGCTCACGGCGCGGCCTTCGCCCGGTCAGAGCGGTCAACTGGGAACGCTTGATGACTTGCTCGCTTTTTCGGCTTTAGCAATCTGGCCTTTAACTCCTGATTGATCCCTGGCAATCAGCGTCTCAAGATGCTTTTTCAGATCTGCTTCTTTGATGATTCCTCTGATCCGGGCAATGACTTTTCCATCGCGTCCGATGATGACAGTCCCCGGTAATGCCGAGCCAAGCCCGAACCGCCTCATATCATCGGCTGAGGCCCCGAGCCAGATAGGGAAGTTGACCTTCGTGTCTTTGATGAACTGCCGCACCTTTGCTTGATCGGTAAGGGGGTCTGCCGCCGCGCCGATCACCTGTACGCCGAGTGCCGCATATTCATTCTGGACTCGCGCTAAATCAGGCATCTCTTTGCGGCATGGAACACAGTAGGTTGCCCAAAAATTCAGGATCACGATTCGGCCCTTGTATGAGCTTAACCGCTGCTCTGCGCCAAACAAATCCTTCAGGGCAAGCTCAACCTCAGCCCCTACCACCGAAGCTGCCGGTGTTGTATCAGAAACGGGCCGGTCTCTCAGCACGGTCAAGGTATCAACTTTGATGAAGTGCTGATCCTTCTTGATGCGGGTTGAGCCGGTGACCTCGACTTGTTTACCGACGTAGTCGAGCCAGTTTTTGCCCGGCCGCTTAAACTTGCCCTGTCCGAGCTGATAAAGCGTCCAACCGCCCTCTTTATTTTCAACCGCGAGCAATGTGGGATCACCATTAGCAATACATTGCGCGGCCTTCTCTATATCTTCTTCCGTACCATACGGCACGGTTTTCCTGTCTGATTCGGCCCAGCAGTCAGCGCAGCATACGACGTGCCCCTGTAGCTTTGTGATGTTTTCAGTCGCCGATAGTGCAGGGGTGACCGTGAACGCCGCTATCAAAATGAAGAAGCCAAACACCAATCGTTTCATTCAATACGCTCCTATTCCAAATACACAAAAACAGTTCTCGCCTCTCTCGTTAAAGCGAGCAGGTTGATTGCGACAGGCAGAAGAAGGTATTAAACGCGCCAGATGCAAAACCGCTCGAACGGTGGGCCGGTAGAATAGTGAAAGCGCCCGGTACAGACGTGAGAGATCAGGCCCGCAGCCATCGGCTCTATAGTAAAAAGCACGGCGGGCTGACTGCTAGTTTGAAGAGGCGTGAATACCGAGCGATCAGGTAAGACACTTGCCGGAACGCCTGTCATTGGACAGCATTCCTGCGCGTGGGAGGATTGCAGTGCTATACCCGAATCTGCCGCGTGCGTCTCTCGGCTTTCACCGCTGTGAGATGAGCACAGCGCGACACAGGCCACGAATAAGCCAATGAGGTACAGTGGCATAAACGCGGCCAGCACTCTTATCGGGAAACAACACCTCGAAAACATCCTGTGTAGTATATCGGATTGCGCTGGCAGGTTACAATCAGGAGAAAAGGGAGTAACTGTTCAGACTCTGATGCGGGGATGAGGCTTGGGCTAGTTGACAACGGGTGTAAACTTCGTGCGTGATGCTCGACCTCCAACAGGCCACCCGCGAAGAACTGATCCATCTCAACTTGCAGTTGGTCGCTCAACTTCAACTCTTACAAGAGCGCGTCAAGCAATTGGAAGCAGAATTAGAGTCTTTGCGCGGCGGTGGCTCCAAAAGCAATCCTCCAAGCTTCGTTAAGGCAAACCGCCCTGTTCGTAGTAAGAAAAAGAAGCGCAAGAAACGTGCGCACGGCTTCGCACGCAAGCTTGATGCTGCTACTGCGCGTGTCGAGCACTCCCTTGAGCAATGCCCACAGTGTCAGGTATCGCTCAGGGGGCGACGAGTGATCAAGTCTCGCCAGGTTATTGAGCTTCCACCAGTTCAAGCCCAGGTCGTAGAGCACATCCTTATAGAGCGTGGTTGCCCGAACTGCCACAAGCGGTGGGCACCACCGATGGATTTATCAACAGTAGCTGTAGGCTCTCAGCGTTTCGGTATCAGTGTGCAAGCTGAGGTGACGCTACTGCGTGAGCAATGCAGGCTTCCTTTTAGAGTTATACAAGACTATCTCCGCCACAGATTCGGCCTCAGAATAAGTGTCGGCAAGTTGGTAGCTTTAGTTGAGGGGGTGGCCCGAAGTGGCAAAGCGATAGTGGAAGGTTTCAAGCAGCAGATTCGGGGTTCTCCCGTAGTAAATGGGGATGAAACGAGTTGGCGAGAAGATGGGCTAAACGGGTATGTGTGGAGTTTCTCGACCGACAAGATTAGGTACTACATTTACCGCAAGAGTCGTTCGGCAACAGTAGTGAAAGAAGTCTTGGGCGAGGAGTTCGATGGTGTTTTAGTGAGTGATTTCTATGGCGGGTACAACGCGCATTTGGGGCTACATCAGCGATGCTGGATACACCTGCTGAGAGATATACACGAACTGAAGGAAAAGCATGCCGATGACAGGAAGTTGAAGAAGTGGGCACAAGCAGTCAAAGCAATCTATGAGGGAGCAAAGCAGTATAAGGGGCCAAGCGCGAGGCTCGATGCGGTAGAGCAGAAACAGCAGCGAGTAAAGCGGCAGCGAGAGTATGAGCAAGAGTTGATGAGAGTGTGCCGACCGCACCTAAAGAAGAAGAGACTACAGAGCAGGCTTTGCGAAAGAATAGAGCGGTTCCTACCAGAATTGTTTATGTTTGTGGCAGACGCAAGAGTGCCCTCAGACAATAATGCAGCAGAGCGGAGTGTGAGACATCTAGTGGTGAGTCGCAAGATCAGCGGAGGGACGAGGTCGGAGAAAGGAAGTGAAACCAAGAGTATACTGGCATCACTGTTCGGCACATGGAGACTGCGACAGGTCAATTTCTATCAATCCTGTCTGGATTTACTTACAGCAAACAATCCGACACTCTGAACAGTTACAAAAGGGAAGTATAAGTAAAGCAAAAGGAGAGCCGTTGCCCTCCCTAAGTTGCTCGATAAAAAGTCGGGGCGAAAGGATTCGAACCTTCGACCCCTCGGTCCCAAACCGAGTGCGCTACCACTGCGCCACGCCCCGATAAATGTAGGTTCATTCTACAGGGGCTTACGACGACAGGTCAAAACTTTCTTTTGCTCAAGCGGCAATCACTTCAATTCACAATCTTATTCGGGATGACGGCAAGCTATTTCGTTATCCCGAGCGTGTTTCAGTTACGACAATTTCTCAATTGTGTCTCCGGTGGTTTGCGCGCCCTCTTGGCATCGTGCTAGCATCGGCATCTGGGTGCAATATGATCGAACAAGCCAGTCCTATTGAGAAGACAGTCCTCGACAACGGTTTCACAGTAATCACAGAGCAGATGAGCCACGTTCGCTCTGCCTCCGTAGGCATCTGGGTTCGCTCAGGCTCGCGCCACGAGCCTGCCGAACTGAACGGCATTTCTCATTTCATCGAGCACACGCTTTTTAAAGGCACTCGCAACCGCACGTCGCGCGAGATCGCCGTCGAAAGCGACGCCATCGGCGGCCACGTTGATGCTTTCACCAGCCGCGAAGTGGCCAGCTATTACGTGAAGGTGCTCGACCAGCACATGCATCGCGCATTCGATCTGCTCGCAGACCTGGTGACGGCGCCTCTGTTCACCGACGACGAGTTGGACCGCGAGCGCAACGTCGTGCTCGAAGAGATCAAGATGGTCGAAGACACGCCGGACGATCTGGTTCACGAAGTCTTCGTATCAAACTTCTGGCCCGACCATCCGCTCGGTCGCTCGATACTGGGCACCGCAGGCACTCTATCAACATTCGATCACAACCGCGTGGTCGATTTTTTCACGAACGTCTATACCCCGCGCAACCTGGTCGTGGCAGCCGCCGGCAACGTGGATCATAAGAGCTTTGTCGATATGGTCCGGCGATACCTCTCCGACCTGAGCGACCGACCTGCCCGACTTTCTGTCTCGGTCCCGCAGCCCGCTTCTCGGCGAATAATCTTGAATAAAGAGCTGGAGCAGGCACACCTGGTTTTAGGAACGCGCTGCCCATCGATGGTTTCCGAAGACCGTTACAGCGTCCACCTGCTCAACGTGATACTGGGCGGCGGCATGAGTTCGCGGCTGTTTCAGACGATTAGGGAAGAGCACGGGTTGGCTTATGCCGTCTATTCGGGTGTGAGCGCCTACACGGATGCGGGTTATATGTCCATGTATGCCGCGACGTCGCCCGATCAGATCGTTGAAGTGATAGACCTGAGCATAGAGCAGTTCTCCAAGATGAAGGACGAGCCGGTCGCACAGGCCGAGCTTCAGCGCGCTAAAGACCAGCTCAAGGTCTCGATCATGTTAAGCCTTGAATCGACTTCGGCCCGTATGAGCAATGTCGCGCGGCAGGAGATATTCTTCGGGCGTCAATTCACTCTCGACGAGATACTCGACCGCATAGAACGCGTGACGACCGAAGACGTGCAGCGAATAGCGGGCGAAATCTTTGGCGCGGGCGAGCTTGCCATCACCGCCGTCGGCCAACTGGAGGGAGTGAACCTCGATAATGCGCGACTCGCAGTCTGACCCCTGTTTTAAATGAGATTGATCGTCCTAGGAAGCGGCAGCTCCGGCAATGCGCTTTACATTGAGTCGGGCGCGACCAGCGTTCTTGTCGATGTCGGGCTCTCGGCTAAAGAGACCGCCCGCCGGTTGTCGGAAGCGGGAATCGATTCCGCGAAATTGACCGCCCTCGTCGTCACACACGAACACGCCGATCACGTCAAAGGCGTGCGCGTTATGTCAAAGACGGCCGATGTCCCCGTCTTTATCTCTGACGCCACGCGCGACGAGTGCCGATTCGCGGGCGGCGGCCTGGGTATGCAGTGGGGCGAGAGGATCTCGTCCAGCCACGCTTTTCAAATAGGCTCGCTCGACTTTCACCCCTTCACCATACCTCACGACGGAATAGACACGTTCGCCTTCACGGTCGAAAGCGAGGGCGTGAAAGTCGGCATAGTCACGGACCTGGGCTACATAACGCAACTGGTGGCCGAGCGGCTGCGGGGGTGCAATTTTATCGTAATCGAATCCAACCACGATAAAGACATGCTGAAGGTCGGGCCTTATCCCTGGCCGCTCAAGCAGAGAATCGCCAGCAACTCGGGGCACCTGTCGAACGACGAAACGGCGCGATGGCTGCGCGAAGATTTCGACGGGCGCGCCGAGTACCTTGTGCTTGCGCACCTGTCTAGACAGTGCAATCACCCGGAGCTTGCGCGACTCTCCGCGCTTCAGGCTCTGGCTACGCACGGAAGCTTATTCTTCCCCGACGCCGAGCGCCGCGTGAAGATAGCCCAGCAAGACCGCGCGACCGAGTGGTTCGAACTTTGACCCGATTATGATCGAACGTTACACGCTGCCCGAAATGGGCGCGATATGGACAGAAGAGAATAGGTTTCAGAAGTGGCTCGACGTGGAGATAGCCGTCTGCGAAGTCCACGCCGATATGGGCACGATCCCGCGCGACGCGGTTGAGAAGATCAAACGCACGGCGCGGTTCTCTGTTGATAGAATCCAGGAGATCGAGCGCACCACACGCCACGACGTTATCGCTTTCACAACCGCGCTGGCCGAAAACATAGGGCCCGAATCGCGCTTCGTACATTTCGGCCTCACATCTTCGGATGTCGTAGATACCGCAAACGCGCTTTTGATGCGCGACGCGGCTACGCTTGTGCTCGAAGACCTGGACCGGCTGGGCCTCGCGCTCCGCCGCCGCGCCGTGGAGTTCAAACACGCGCAGATGATAGGCCGGACGCACGGCGTTCATGCGGAGCCGACTACCTTCGGCCTCGTGCTTGCGCTCTACTATGCGGACAACGAGCGCAACAAACAGAGATTGATCGCCGCGCGCGACTCTGTAAGCTACGGCAAGATTTCGGGGGCGGTCGGCACGTTCGCACACCTCGACCCCGAAGTCGAACAGCGCGTGTGTGAGAAGCTGGCCTTGCATCCCGCGCCCATCTCTACTCAAGTGATCCAGCGCGACCGCCACGCCGAGATGCTCGCCGTGCTTGCGATCATCGCCTCTTCGATGGAGAAGATCGCGCTGGAAGTCCGTCACCTCCAGCGCACCGAAGTGCGCGAAGCAGAAGAGCCTTTCTCGGCAGGCCAGAAGGGATCGTCTGCCATGCCGCACAAGCGCAACCCAGTCACTTCCGAACAGATTTGCGGGCTCGCGCGGGTGGTGAGATCGAATGCTCAAGCGGGCTTTGAAAACATCGCGCTGTGGCACGAGAGAGACATATCGCATTCGTCGGTCGAGCGCGTGATACTGCCCGACTCATTCATCCTCGCAGACTATCTTGTGAGAAAGACCGAATGGCTCGTCGACGGGCTTGTCGTACACCCGTCGCGCATGAAGGCCAACCTCGAATCTTTAGGCGGCGTGACCGTGAGCGGGCAGTTGTTGTTAGAGCTGACCCGCAAAGGGGTGACGCGCGAGGATGCTTACCAGATGGTGCAGCCGCTGGCTATGCGCGTCTGGGATGAGGGAGCGAATTTCCGCGAGCTTGTGATGAGCGACGAGCGAATAAACGAACATCTTTCGCGCGCGGAACTCGATGCGCTGTTCGACGTAACTAAACAGCTCCGCAACGTTGACAAGATATTTGAGAGAGTCTTTGGAGGATAGCGGCCGGGGCGTCTGAAATTTCAGATGCCCCTGACCCCTGATATATGAAAGCCAAAATCTACGTAACGCTGAAACCGTCGGTGCTCGACCCGCAGGGCAAAGCCATACACCACGCGCTTGAAACAATCGGTTACACCGACATTGTTGACGTGCGACAGGGAAAGTATTTTGAGATCACGCTCTCGGACCGCGCCTCGACGGACTCGGCCCGCGCAGTTATAGAGCGCATAGCCAGGGACGTGCTCGCCAATCCCATCATCGAAGATTATTTAATAGAACTAGATTCCGAAACGGAAGCGTGAGATAATAACGCTTACTGATTACCGAAGCCCCTTGAGTGGCAGCCAGACCCGTATCTAGAAAGGAATAGGGATGAAATTCGGAGTAGTTGTGTTTCCGGGGTCAAACTGCGATCACGACACTTATCATGTGGTCAGCAAAGTCATAGGCCAGCCCGTAGATTTTATCTGGCACCGCGAAGCGACCGTGGGCGACTGTGATGCGGTGATACTGCCGGGCGGATTCTCTTACGGCGATTATTTAAGGACAGGCGCAATCGCGCGGTTCAGCCCCGTGATGGGCGCGGTCAAAGAGTTCGCCTCGCGCGGCGGCATAGTCATGGGGATATGCAACGGGTTCCAGATACTTTGCGAAGCGGGACTCTTGCCGGGCGCGTTGATGCGAAACAGCAATCTGAAGTTCATCTGCGGCCACGTCAACATGCGTGTCGAAGCCACCGATACGGCTTTTACCGTTCGGTGCCAGCGCGGGCAAGTTCTGTCAGTCCCCATAGCGCACGGCGACGGCAACTATTTTTGCGACGCGGCGACACTGGCCGAGCTTCAGCGCGAGAACCGAATAATCTTCCGCTATTCGGACGCCAATGGCGCAGTCAACTCGGAAGCGAACCCTAACGGCTCGCTCGACAACATCGCGGGAATTTGCAACCGCGAGCGTAACGTGGTTGGATTGATGCCACACCCCGAGCGCGCTAGCGAAGAGATACTCGGCAGCAGCGACGGGCGAATCATTTTCCGCTCGCTTGCCGACACGCTCGCAGAGCTAGCCAAAGCTTCATAAAAGTTCAAAATATCTCACCGCCGCAGACACAGAGAACACAGAGCGGGCGCAGAGAGCTACATTTTCTCTGCGCCCGCTCTGTGTTCTCTGTGTCTGCGGCGGTGAATCTTCTTGTATTCCCTTACAGCCAATGCTCATAGACTCATCGCACAGCGAAATCCATAATCACTGTATTGATATTCGGGCGGGATGCTGCTTCGCGCCGACACGCGCGTGATCTTTATCTGGTGACGCCACGACCCGCCGCGCGATGACCTTCGCGTCCCCGTGAGCGGCCCTTGCGGGTTGCGCGCAGGTGAATGCTCGTAATAATGCTCGTCGTACCAATCCGCGCACCATTCGTGAATGTTCTCGGAAATGTCATATAAACCGAACCCGTTCGGCGGGCGCTGTCCCACCTGCTCTGGCCCGGCGAGCCAGAGTTCGTTATAGCGCGGCTCGGCTTGCGGCGACGAGTCGCCCCAGGTGTAAAGCTTACCTTCAAACCCGCCTCGCGCGGCCCGCTCCCATTCGGCTTCGGTGGGCAGGCGGTAAGCCTTGTCCGTGAGCGACCCGAGCCACTCGCAATACGCGGTCGCGTCAAACCAGCTTACGCTCGTCACAGGCTGATCGGGATGATCGAACCGTTTGTCGCTCCACGCGGGCGGGGCAGCGCGCCCGGTCATTTCGACAAACTGGCGATAAAGGCGATTGGTGACGGCGTGGCGCGCGAGAGCGAAACGGTCTACCCACACGCGACGGGCGGGCCGCTCGTTTTTAGCCCCGCAGTCCGAACCCATCAAGAACTCGCCTTCCGGGATCACGACCATTTCAGGCTCTGCGGTCAGATGTTGTTTCGGGCTAAAAACCATAATCGCCGCCGTCATGTCTGAGAATAATCGGCTTCCCCACGCGTGTCCATCTTGATAAAGGTCGGGCCGTCGGTTAGCATATTAGTCAATCTTTCCGACCGCTTGATTGAACGAGCATTCCAAATATGAGTGAACCTGTTATCACCCCCGAATTGATTCAAAGTCACGGACTCACGAGCGAAGAGTGTGATCGAATAATCGAGCTGCTTGGCCGCGAGCCGACCTTCACGGAGCTTGGCATCTTCTCTGTGATGTGGTCCGAGCACTGTTCATACAAATCGTCAAAAGTACACTTGCGGAGGCTGCCGACAAAAGGCCCGGCGGTGCTGCAAGGGCCGGGCGAAAATGCCGGCGTTGTCGACATAGGCGGAGGGCTTGCTGCTGCTTTCAAGATCGAATCGCACAACCACCCGTCGTTCATAGAGCCTTATCAGGGCGCGGCTACGGGCGTGGGCGGAATACTGCGCGACGTGTTCACGATGGGCGCGCGGCCACTTGCCGCGATGAACTCGCTTCACTTCGGGCCGCTCACGGCTCCGAAGGATGCGACGCCGGAAGAGCGAGCCATAGTGGCGCGCAATCGCTCGATTATGGCGGGCGTCGTCAAAGGGATTGGCGATTACGGCAACGCTTTCGGCGTGCCCACGATCGGCGGCGAAGTCCGATTCGCGGATTGTTATTCGCGCAACCCGTTGGTGAACGCATACACGCTCGGCATCGTGCGCCAGGATCAGATCTTTTACGGGCGGGCCGCAGGCGTAGGCAATCCCGTGATCTATGTCGGGGCAAAGACAGGGCGCGACGGCATACACGGCGCGACGATGGCTTCCGAAGAGTTCGGCGAGGAGGCTCAATCAAAGCGGCCCACGGTTCAGGTAGGCGACCCGTTTCTTGAAAAGCTCTTGCTCGAAGCCTGTCTCGAAGCCATGCGCGCCGGGGCGATAGTCGGCATACAGGACATGGGCGCGGCGGGGCTGACAAGTTCTACGAGCGAGATGGGCGCGCGCGCCGGCAACGGCATAGAGATCGACGTTCGATCTGGTCCCGCAACGCGAAACCGGCATGACGCCTTACGAGATAATGCTCTCGGAATCCCAGGAGCGTATGCTGATCGTGGCCGACAAGGCGCGCGCGCGCCAGGTCGTAGATATCTTTAAGAAGTGGGAGCTTGACGCGGTAGTCATAGGGCGCGTGACCGATGATGGCCGGTTGCGCGTCAAAAAAGGCGGCCAGGTTGTCGCCGATATTCCGAATGCGGGGCTTACGGATTCGGCCCCTGTCTACAACCGTCCAATGAAAGAGCCGGAGCGGGCGGCTTCGACAATAGAAGTGAGCCAGACGGAATCTTCACCCGCAGAGCTTGAGACGACTTTCATGCGGCTGATCGCCTGTCCCACCATCGCGTCGAAAGAATGGGTCTATCGCCAGTACGATCACATGGTTCGCACAAACACGGTCGTCCTTCCGGGATCTGACGCGGCGGTCATACGAATAAAAGAGACGCGGCGAGCGCTTGCGATGACGCTGGATTCGAACGCGCGCTACTGTCTGGTAGACCCGCGCGCAGGGGCGCGGCTCGTAGTGGCCGAAGCCTGTCGCAACCTTGTGGCTGCCGGGGCGCGTCCGCTCGCGCTTACGAACTGCCTCAACTTCGGCTCGCCCGAACGGGCCGAGGTGATGTGGCAATTCAGCGAAGTGGTGGATGGGATGAGCGAAGCCTGCGCCGTGTTTCAAACGCCCGTCACCGGCGGGAATGTGAGCTTTTATAATGAGACCGACGGCGTCGGCATACATCCCACGCCCGTCATAGGGATGGTCGGAATTATCGAGGACATGCGCCACGCGACTACTCAATGGTTCAAGCAGGAAGATAGCGCCATCATAGTGTTGGGCGATACTGCTGACGACCTCGGCGCGAGCGAATACGCGCTCGCCGCTCGTGGGCGTATCGAGGGCCGCGTGCCCCAACTGGATTTGCAACTGGAGCGGCGCGTACAAGAGGCTTGCTTGAAAATAATCCAGGCGGGGCTGATTGAATCTGCGCACGATCCGTCTGACGGCGGGCTTGCGGTCGCGCTTGCCGAAAGCTGTTTTTCGAGCTACCGCAGGAGCGCGATTGGATGCGAGGTCAATCTGGAAGGCGAGCTTTCACAAGCGGCGTTGTTGTTTGCCGAAACGCCCTCTCGAATGATTCTTTCAGCGGGCGATGATAAAGTAGATCAGATTAAGAAGCTCGCGGGCGAATCAGATGTCCGCGCAACGGTGATCGGCAGGACGGGCGGCGACCGCATTGCGATAAGCGTGAACGGCGAACCGATCATCAACCGGCCTGTGGCCGAGGTGGAATCCGCCTGGCGCAACACGCTGCCTGGCATGCTGGAAGTAGCCTCGCTTCTTGCAGCAGAAGAAAAGTAAATTCATCAGGAGGAGTAAGCGATGAGCAAGGCTAATGGCGCGACGTCAGAAGGGACGAAGAGATACGCCGAGCGCATGAGCGCGGTGACGGCTCTGGGGCATTTCCGCAAACAGCAAGAACTCTGCATGTCTACCATAGGGTTGGGCACATACCTGGGCCGCGAGGATGACCGCACGGACAAGATGTACCAGGAGGCGGTCAAACGCGCAATCGAGCTTGGCTCGAACGTCCTGGATTCCGCCATCAATTATCGCTTTCAGCGCAGCGAGCGAGCTATAGGCGCGGCGCTAAAACAGGTTTTTGATTCGGGCAAAGCCTCGCGCGACGAGATCATCATCGCCACAAAAGGCGGCTTCTTCGCTTTTGACGAAGAACCGCCCCGCGACGTGCGCGGCTGGATTATGGAAAACTTTATCGACAACGGCCTCGCCAGCCCAGGCGACATAGTTGATAGCCATTGCATGTCGCCGGGCTATCTCGAAGACCAGCTATCGCGCAGCTTGAAAAATCTGGGGCTCGACACCATAGATATATATTACATACATAACCCGGAGACTCAGTTGGAAGGAGTCGCGCGCGACGAATTTATGAAGCGTGTGCGCGCGGCGTTCGAGGTTCTTGAAAGCGCAGCCGATGACGGGCGCATACAGTTTTACGGGACGGCTACCTGGAACGGTTACCGCCAATCGCCGGACTCACGCGGATACCTTTCGCTTGCCGAGCTGTTTGAGACTGCCCGCGAAGTCGGCGGCGACAATCATCGTTTCCGAGTAATCCAGGTACCTTTCAATCTCGCCATGCCGCAAGCGCTCACTTCGGCAAATCAGCAGGTTGACGGCGATCCTCTGTCCGTGCTTGAAGCAGCGGGGCGGCTCGATGTCACCGTGATGTGCAGCGCCTCTATGTATCAGGCGAAGCTCGCGCAAAACCTCCCTCCGTTCGTAGGAGAATCGCTCAAAGGCTTGAGCACCGACGCGCAGCGCGCCATTCAATTCGTGCGCTCGGCCCCCGGAGTCGCGACGGCGCTCGTCGGCATGAGCCAGCGGTCGCACGTCGAAGAGAACTTAATGGCTGCGAAAATCCCGCCCGCTCCGGTTGAAGAGTTTTTACAGATATTCTCTAACCCCGAACAGTGAGCCTCAAGACACGATCTAGATTTCCTTTGGAGTGCGGCGACTCGTGATACTGCTGGCGAATTCGATTCTAAAGAACTTATTGGCTTTACGATTTGAAAGGCTCACTGAGCCTAAAGGACTTAGCAGCCGGTAAATGAATTCGCCAGCAGTATCACGAGTCGCCGCAGTAATCGGTCAGTTACGTGGGGAAAGTTGAGATGCCCTCTTTGCAAACAAAGGATTTACGGTTTTTGCTCCCCACGTAACTGAGGCATTACTCGCCGCACTCCAAAAAAATGGAATCCCTGCGCCCGGAGTGGTAAAATAAAAGTGGCGGTTTTATACAACCTGCGCCGCGATGGCTGCGTCTAAGCAGACGTTCCCAAAGAGGCGCTTCTAAAGAGCGAACTGAGGTTATGGGTAAGCGAAAAAAGATTATAGCCGTCACAATCTCGCTGGCACTGCACGCCTTGCTGCTTGGGGCGGCTACTTTCTATGACGCATTCAAGTTTTACCGCTCTGTCGAGGGCTTCGAAGTAGGCGACTACGGCGGGCAAACAACCGTGCGCATAATCAATCCTGCCGATTACGGCTACGGCAAAAAGCCAAAACCTATTGCCGCTCCGCCTCGCCGCGTGCGAAAGCTTGAAGATATAAAACGCAAAGAGAATATTGATAAAAAGGCCGAGCAGGAGCAGACGGCAGAAGACAAAAAAGCGGAATATCAAAAACAGGCCGCCGACGAGAAGCAACCCTCGACCGAACAGATTGCTTCCGAGAACGCTCAAAACGAGCTGAAGTTCGGTCGCCTGGACACACACCCTATCAAGCAACACGTGGCCGTGTTGTGGCAGGCTCACGAAGCGGGCCGCCTCGACGTGCCCGACCCGTTCAGCATCACCGCCGCTTGCAAGGTGAACACGGACGGATCATTTTCCGACATCCGCATAGTCGAATCTTCCGGCTCTGCCGAATTTGATCGCGCCGCGCTCGCTATCCTTTTCGAGATCAGCAGCCAGCGAGCTTTCGCGCCGCTATCGCGACTGGCTTCGGTGAGCGTAAAGCTTGACGTCAGCGCGGGCGCGGCCAGTTTTTCGCTCGTCGGGTTCGCGCCAAATTCGGCGGTCGCTTCCGATATGGCGGGCCAGTACCAGACTATGATTTCAGCCGCCCGGCTCTTCGTATCAAACAGCCAGGCAAAACAACTGCTCGCGAATACTTCTGTGCGCAACGACCTGGCGCGCGTGAGCGCGCGCGTCACAATCCCGCGCGCTGTGGCCGCCAAGATGATGCACGAAGGCTTTTCCGGGACCGAATAGCTCCAACCCTCCGCCCCGCCAATAAAACTTTTGCGCTTTTCTATTCTGGTCGTGCGTAATGTACAATAGAGCTGTTAGGGCTTACTGGAGCGCAAAACAGACATGGCGGCAGACGGGGACGCACCACGATTCTCTTTTATAAGCGGCGGCACGCTTTTCGGGCGACTGGTGCGCGTGCTCCGCGATACCGCGCGCGAGCTTGCGGGCGGGCCAGCCGGTTATTTGCGAGTAGCTTTTTCGCTCGACCGGGTCAAGCACTGGCTGCCGGTCAGATTTTTGCGTGAGCTTGTCTATACGCTTCCTGCAATCTTTTTGCACCCGATAAAATTCTTCAAGCTTTCAGGCGAAACCGAGCCGCTGGGCGCCGGCCCGCGCCGTCTGTTTCGGCCGATACTAGCCATATTCGGGATGATCTATCTGGGCGCGCTATCTTACATGGCTTATCAGGGCATACTCGCGCCCTTTTTCGGCATTAACGTAGTCAGCAAGGAATACCGCCAGATAGACGCGACTACTATAGTCGCGAGGCTGAAGTATGCGGGAAAGAAAAATCCCGGGCCGGTGGCAAGGCCGGAGCTGACGCCCGAACAGATACGCGAGCGCGAGCGCAAGCGCCTGGAGCGTGAGCGGGAAGAACGCGAGAGGGAAGAGCGCGAGAGGGCTGAGCGAGAAAAGGCAGAAAAAGAGGCCGAAGAACGCGCCGCCAAAGAGGCCGAGAAGGAAAAGGAAGAAGAGAAGGCCGCGGACTCTACGAAGTTTGGCGAGATCAACGACGCGCCGATAAAAGACATAGTCGGCAAGGTCTATGCTCTGTACCAGGCGGGCGGGCTGGATTTAAAAGGCGAGAACCTGGAATTTTCCGTCATGGCCGGATTCAGCATTGCCAAGAACGGCTCGATACCAAAATCGAGCATCAAGATACTCAAGTCTTCAGGCTCGAAGATCATCGATGAGAAAGCAATCGAGATTTTATGGAACATCGGCGAATCGCACGCGCTCGGCCCGATCTCTATGCTCTCTTCAAATTCGATACGGCTCGACCTGACAGACCGTGTCGCCAAGCTTACGATAACCGGGTTCGCGCCGAGCGCAGACATTGCAAAAGCAAAAGCCAGCGAGTTGAACTTTCTTTTCTTCGCCCTGCGGATGACTCAAAAGAATACCGACACCGGAGAGTTGCTGTCGGGCGTAAAAATCCGAAGCGACAATAACCGCGTTGACGCCGAGTTGACAGTTTCGCGCGCCCGCGCCACCGAGATGATGCGCGCCCGCTTCGGAAATAATTAACAGGAGCCAGGGGTTTATAATTTCAAATTTGAGATTTGAAATTACAGATGGTCCCTAGCCCTTGTCACTTGTCACTTCTTTTTGTACGATGGCTTCCCTCTAACTTCACTACTCCTCACAGGAGCCTGAAAAATGAAGCAGTGTCCTTCTTGCAAAGAGAAGATGCGTGACACAATGCGTTTCTGTCCATTTGACGGGCAGGCTCTACTCCTTCAAGACGAGTTTATCGGCACGCTGCTTGACGGCAGATATCGGCTGGAAGAGAAGATCATTGAATCAGAGATCGATAAAGATTATAAGGCGACCGACGTTCGATTGGGCAGGGAGGTAGCAGTTAAGCTCTTTCAGCTTCGGCGGGCTTTCGATCAAGAGACGTTGAACCGGCTCTATGTCAAACTGAGCACGACTTCATCCATCTATCACCCGAACGTAGTCACGGTCTTCGATTTCGGAGTGACCCCGGACAACCAGACGGCTTACCTGGTCTTCGAGTTTATAGAGGGGATCAGTCTGAAAGAGAAACTAAAGCGCGGGCGGCTCAGCTATGACGAGATACTGCTTGTCCTCGAACAGATATGCTCGGCCCTCGAACCCCTCCATGCGAAAGGCATGACGCACGGCAATCTGGACCCCGAAGACATACACCTGTACGGCGACGATGCCCGTCGGCTTAAAGTGCAGTTCGTCGACTTCGACAGCCTGGGCACGATCAGAGAGCATTCTCAGAGCATGAAGATCGGAACACTGGCCGGTGCGACCAATTACATGTCGCCGGAACAGATTCAGACCGGAAACCTGGACGCTCGCGCGGACGTTTACAGCCTTGGTGTAGTGCTCTACGAGATGCTGGCCGGGCAGCTTCCGTTCAAGGCTTCTTCGCCGTTGGAGGCTGTTCGCAAGCATATTTATGAGCTGCCCGTGCCGCTTCGCAAGGCTCGGCCGGACGTTTCTAAGCGCATCGAGGCCGTAGTCATGTGCGCGCTAAATAAATGGCCGGAGCAGCGTCAAGCCTCAGCCTCGGCGCTTGCTCGGGATTTCGAAGAGGCGATACGCCGTGGGCCCGAAGAATTGGTTGCTGCGCCTCCGAAGGCAGAGGCCCCAGCTTCCGCGCCCGCCCTGCCGGATGTCAAAAAGAGCTTGCCTAACTTACTGGATGATAATATTCAATTCACCGTCTACAGGCCCAACCGCGTGCGACCCGACGAATGGTACACGATGCTCGCATTCGCGCACCTGTCCGAACTCCCTGCGGGCGCGCCGCCCGGGCCGAATCCGATTGCGGAAGTGAAAAAGCAGGCGCAGCAAATCCTCGCCGACGCCGGAAGAGACTATCGCACCATTAATGCCGACAGCCAGTATGGGGTTCCACGCGAAGGCGCGCTGACGATTGTGCCCCGTATGCCGGGGATTGAATTCAATCCGCCTTTTAGCAGCTTTGTCTGGCAGGAGACTGTACACCGCCAGGAGTTTCGAATGCGTGCCTCACAGGCTGCGAACGGAAAGATGGTCTGGGGGCGATTGAGTGTCTATCTTGGCAGCATACTGTTGGCCGAGGTCGGGTTGAGCATTAAGGTTGACAGCAGCTACACGCCCGTGGCTAAAGTGCTCTCCCACGACGTGGCGCAGGCTCGCGCCTTCAAAAAGATTTTTGCAGCCTACTCTCATAAAGACGTAAAGATCGCGGAGCAGTTCGAGCACGTCTGTCAGGCTTCGGGCGACGAGTTCATACGCGATTGGACGCGCCTTTGCGCGGGCGAGAGCTGGAGCGATCACTTGATGCAGATGATTAAGGACGCGACTATCTTTCAACTCTTCTGGTCAAACAACTCCATGCAATCTCGATTCGTGAGGCAGGAGTGGGAATACGCGCTGTCGCTAAATCGCCCGAATTTCATCCGCCCCGTTTATTGGGAAGACCCTTTCCCCGAAGATCCTCGGATGGGACTGCCGCCCGAATCGCTCAGGCGGCTACAGTTCCACCGATTGATTAGCGGAGTGGGTGCTCCGGCGGCTACCGTCCCTCCCGACGAAGCCGATACCGATCGAATCGGTCCGCCCGGCCCGCCGGCTTTTCCGACACACCCGACGGCGCGCGAGAACCTTTGCGGCGATTGCGGGAGATCGAAACCCGTTACTACCCGTTTCTGTCCTTTTTGCGGAGCTAAGAGCGCCGATACAAAAATCGGAGAGGTTAAAGCCGCAGAAGCGCCCGCCGTTCCGGCGCAGTCCGCTACACCTAACAAGCCGCTGACCGGAAGACCCGTTCCCGCTGCGGAGCCTGAAAAGTATCGGGGGGAAAGACGGAGCGAAATGAAGAAGGCCGTCTCTTCCATGCCTGAAGCTACCGAGCCTCTGGAAAGGCCGGGTCAATATTATCCTCTGCCGCCCGCGCCATACCCTCGCCCGACAGTCGAGGCGGCGCAGGACGCCAGGTGCCGGGTTTGCGGCAGCTACAACCAGATTGGTCTCAATTTCTGTACCGTGTGCGGCACCAGCCTTGCAGGCACCCCCTCGACCTCAGGTCGCCCGCCCGCGCCTGTTCCGACCCTTAGCAGCTCGCCTCCCTCTACGCCCTACAGCCAACCCCCGGCCAGTTACGAGGGGGCCAGTTACGAGGGAGCCCAAAGCGCCAGCCAGCCTGACATCCCCATCTCCGGCGGATTTTATAAGCAGACGGGCGAGTTCTTTAAGATGTCGGGCGGAGCGCAACCCGGCAGTTTTAATCCGATGTTTGTAACAATCGCCGCTGTTATTATTCTGGTTCTCTTAATCCTTCTTCTCAGGTTCGTTCTTTAAGATTTATTGCAAGTCAGCAGGCCATCGCGGATTCAATTAATAGGATTGCTACTCGTCCCCAACAGGATGTAGGTTTGTACTTGATTTCAGAACTGAATCGAGGATAGATGATCGTGCTCAATAAGAGTATTCTTTCAACTATACTGCTGTGCGTACAATTGCTCGGTGTTCTGCCTTCGGCCGGCTCCGGGCAGTCTGCGCGCAGTCAAACGAGACGACGCCCCGCGCCGAGAGCCGGGGCCGGTGCCGATATGACAAAAGGTTTACAGATCAGATTGAGCGAGGGAGCGGAATCCGCTGCCCGCCCGCAGCCGCTCAACGTAGCTTCGGCGGCGGCCCTTACGGAGGCAGAGGCGCAAAATGTTTTGAAGCGCCTCCAGCCGATAGAGACCGGCGCGGAAGACGAGAAGGATTTTCAAATTCGCGACCGCTCGCTTCCGCCTCCGCGTACGGGCAAGACTGTCGGGTCGGCGTTTCCGCCGCTTGAAACAGTTCAAGCGCCCGACACCAAGCCTGCCGGCCCGCTCGAAGTGCTGAGGTATTCGCCCGAAGGCGATGTCCCACTCGCTCCACACCTGAGCGTGACTTTTTCTCAGCCTATGGTCGCCGTCACTTCCCACGCGGACACAATTGCCGCAGGCGTCCCCGTCCGCCTTACGCCGCAGCCCGAAGGCCATTGGCGTTGGATCGGAACAAAGACGCTGTTGTTTGAACCCACAGGGCGATTTGCTATGGCGACCGACTATCGCATAGAAGTGCCCGCCGCCACGAAATCGGCTACCGGAGCCGTTCTCACGGCGGCAAAGCGGTGGAATTTCAAGACGCCTCCGCCGACTTTGCAATCCTCTTACCCGACCGAAGGCCCGCACCGGCGCGACCCGTTGATCTTCGTGGGGTTCGATCAGGCGATAGATGCCGCCGCCGTGTTAAAGACCATCCGCGTGCGCGCCGCAAACACCGAATGGCCGACGAGGCTTGCGACCGGCGAAGAGATCGCCGCCGACCCGGTCGTGAGCCGTATGGCTGAGGCTGCTGAAAAAGGGCGATGGCTTGCGTTTCGAGTCTTTGATTCAAAGAACTCAAATTCGCCCGCGCAGCTTCCGGCGGCGACCACGGTCAGCGTCGCCATAGGCCCCGGCACGCCGTCAGCCGAAGGGCCGCTCAAAACTGTCGCGCCGCAGGAGTTTTCTTTTAATACCTACGGCCCGCTTCGCGTGGTCCGTCACGAATGCGGCTATAATTTTAGCTGCTCGCCGTTCGACCAGTGGACCGTACAATTCACAAACCCGCTCGACGCCGAGTCTTTTGAGAACCGCGATGGTGAAAGTAGAGCCTGAGATTGCTGGAATGAAGACGGCCATCTATGGCAACACGCTGGCCATAACCGGAGTCAAAAAAGGCCGCACGACTTATCGCCTCCAGCTTGCCGCCGAGATTCGCGATCAGTTCGGCCAGACACTAGGCCAGACCGCCGCCCTCTCTTTCGCCGTTAAATCTGCGCCTGCGGCGCTCGCTTCGGCGGGCAACCAGTTCATAGTGATCGATCCTGCGGGCAAACCGCGATTCTCCGTCTTCAGCATCAATCACGCGAGCTTGAAAGCTCGCATATACCGCGTGGGCCCCGAGCACTGGTATCAATTTCTTACCTACATGCGCTCTAACGATGAGAACACAGAGCGCACGCCGCCGGGCCGCCTCATTGCCTCAAACACGATTGCCGTTGAAGCTCAACCCGACGAGATGGCCGAAACACGCATAGACCTCTCGGGGGCGCTCGAAGGCGGGTTCGGACAGGTTGTCATTATCGTCGAGCCAACGGTTCAGCCGCAAAACCGTTGGGAGCGGCGGCGCGTAGTGGCATGGGCGCAGGTCACGGGCATAGGGCTTGACGCTTTTGTGGACGGGTCGGAATTGATCGGCTGGGCGACCTCTTTGAAAGACGGCAAGCCGCTCGACGCCGTCGAGATGTCGCTCGCAGTAGCAGGGACCACGCGTTTGCTACAGCAAGCGGGCGGCGTGACGCGCGCTGACGGACTCGCGCACCTTGCGCTGCCAAAAAGCGCGCCCGCAGGGCAGAACCTTCTGGTTGCTCGCAAAGGAAACGACGTCGCCATTCTTCCTGAAAACACTCACTGGTGGAACGAACGAGGCGGCTGGGTCCGTCGCGAAGCTACGGACTCGCTCCGCTGGTATGTTTTTGATGATCGCAAGATGTACCGCCCCGGCGAAGAGGTGCACATCAAAGGCTGGGTCCGCCTGATAGGCGGCGGCAAAGAAGGCGACGTCGGGCCGCTGAATGGTGCGGCTTCGAGTGTGGCTTATGCGCTGAAGGATTCGCGCGGCAACGAGATTCTCAAAGGCAATGCAGCTATCAACGCGCTCGGCGGGTTCGACACTGCGTTCAAGCTCCCGCCCACTATGAATCTCGGCTACGCATCTTTAGAGTTAGTGGCTCAAGGAGGGAAGGGCGCGGGCGCGGGCAGCGAGTACGGCCACCAGCTACAGGTACAGGAATTCCGGCGGCCCGAATTCGAGGTCACGGCTTCGGCCAGCGAGGGGCCGCACTTCGTGGGCGGAAGCGCGGACGCTACCGTGACAGCCGCTTATTACGCGGGCGGCGGACTCGCGAACGCCGCAGTCAACTGGGCAGTCACTTCGACGCCCGGCCATTTCACTCCGCCCAATCGCGGCGATTTCACTTTCGGCAAATGGATACCCTGGTGGATCGCGTATAGCGAATCGAGCGAAAGCCGAGTCGAGACTTTTACGGGTCGAACCGACCCTGCTGGCAAACACAGGCTTCGCATGGATTTTATCTCGGTCGATCCGGCGCGACCCACTTCGGTCACGGCGGAAGCGAGCGTGATGGATGTGAATCGTCAGGCGTGGAACTCTTCGACAACACTCCTGGTTCATCCGGCTGATCTTTATATAGGACTTCGCAGCCCGCGAACTTTCGTTCAAAAAGGCGAGCCGCTCGTTGTCCAATCAATCGTCACCGACCTTGACGGCAAAGCGATTGCGGGCCGCGAGGTCCGCTTGCGCGCGGTATTGATGGACTGGGTCTTTGAGCGAGGCGAATGGAAGCAGAAGGAAGCCAACCCGCAAGAGTGCGTGATCAAATCAACTGCCGAGCCGGGCGAATGCCGGTTCGAGACCAAAGAAGGCGGGATGTATCGCGTAACGGCCACGATCTATGACGACCGCGAGCGAAAGAACGAAAGCGAGCTTACGCTGTGGGTAGCGGGCGGCAAGGTCGTCCCCAAACGAAACGTCGAGCAGGAAGACGCGGGCCTTGTGCCCGACCGCAAAGAGTATCAACCGAATGATACGGCTGAGATACTTGTTCAATCGCCTTTTTATCCTGCCGAAGGCGTGATGACGCTCCGCCGGTCGGGGATACTCGCGACCGAGCGATTCAAAATGGACGGCCCTTCGCACACGCTCCGAGTCCCTATAAAAGAGTTTTACACTCCGAACCTTTACGTGCAGGTCGATCTGGTGGGGGCGGCTGCGCGGACGGATGACGAAGGAAACGTCAATAACAGTTTGCCGAAGCGGCCCGCGTTTGCTTCGGGAACGCTGAACCTGCAAATCCCGCCGCTCGCGCGAAAGCTCGCGGTGCAAGCCGTCCCGCGCGACAAGGCGCTTGAGCCGGGCGGAGAGACTACCGTCGCCGTCGAGGTGCGCGACGCGGAGGGCCGCGCAGTGGCCGGAAGCGAGATCGCCGTCGTAGTCGTCGATGAAGCGATACTCGGTTTGACGGGATACCGGCTCGGCGACCCGGCGGCCACGTTTTATTCGCCCCGCAGCCCCGACGCTACTGATTACCACTTGCGCAGTAATATGTTGCTCGCGAACCTTCAAGACCTGCCCATTAACGGCAGGAACTTTCAGCAGACTGTGGCGCTTGATACGATGGCGCGAGAGAGTGGGCCGCCCATGCCTATGGCAGCGCCTGGGGCAATGGCAAGAATGAAAAATGGGGATGCCGGAACGGCAGGAAAGCAAGACGCCGTGCCGATACGCATGCGCGAGAACTTTAACGCGCTCGCGACGTTTGCGCCCGCCGTGCCTACGGATTCCGACGGGCGCGCGACGGTCAAGGTGAAGCTGCCCGACAACCTGACGCGCTATCGCGTGATGGCCGTAGCGGTCGCGGGCGGTCGCCAGTTCGGCTCGAACGAATCTGCCATTACCGCGCGGCTGCCTTTGATGGTGCGGCCTTCGGCCCCGCGATTCCTGAATTTTGGCGATAAGTTTGAACTGCCCGTCGTAGTTCAAAATCAGACTGACCTGCCTATGGAAGTCAACGTCGCCGTGCGCGCTACGAACGCGGAGATCACAAACGGCACTGGCCGTCGCGTCACGGTTCCGGCTAATGATCGAGTCGAAGTGCGCTTCCCGACTTCGGCGGCTCGCGCCGGGATAGCGAGGTTTCAAATCGCCGCAACGTCAGGCGAGTGGGCCGACGCCGCAGAGATCGAATTGCCCGTATGGACTCCCGCCACTACCGAAGCCTTTGCCACGTACGGCGAGATAGACCAGGGTGCCCTCGTGCAACCCGTGAGCGCGCCGTCGGACGCGGTGAAGCAATTCGGCGGGCTTGAGATCACTACTTCATCGACGCAGCTTCAAGCTTTGACCGATGCCGTGCTTTACCTTGTCGCTTACCCGTTCGAATGCGCGGAGCAGTTGTCATCCAGAGTGATTGCCGTTGCCGCGCTGCGCGACGTGCTGACAGCTTTTGAAGCCAAGGGACTGCCGAAACCGGAAGAGATGGTTTCAGCCGTGTCGCGAGACATCAAGCGGCTTCAAAGCTTGCAGAACGACGACGGCGGTTTCGGTTTCTGGCGGCGGGGCGACGAGTCGTGGCCTTATGTGAGCATACACGTAGCGCACGCGCTCCAGCGCGCGAAGGAGAAGAAGTTCGAAGTCCCCTCGGAGATGCTCGAACGGTCTAAATCCTACCTGCGCGAAATCGAGTCGCACATACCCGCCTACTACAGCGTGGAAGCGCGCCGCGCCGTCATCGCTTATGCGCTCTACGTTCGCAATCGCATGGGCGATAAAGACACCGCGAAAGCGCGGAGGTTGATTGCCGAAGCGGGACTCGACAAGCTCTCGCTTGAAACGGTCGGCTGGCTGTTGGCGGTGCTCACAGGCGACGCAGGTTCGCAAGGGGAGTTGACGGCTATACGCAAGCACCTGAACAATCGCGCTGACGAGACTGCGGCGACGGCGCACTTTGCGACTTCCTACAGCGACGGCGAGCACCTGTTGTTGCACTCATCGCGCCGCGCCGACGGAGTCATTTTGGAGGCCCTGATTCAGGATCAGCCCGCAAATGAGTTGATACCGAAAGTGGTCCGAGGGCTTCTGGCGCATCGCAAAGCCGGGCGGTGGGAGAATACTCAAGAGAACGCATTCGTGCTGCTTGCGCTCGACAAGTATTTCGCCGTTTACGAAAAGATCACCCCCGATTTTGTCGCCCGCGCCTGGCTGGGCAATGCGTACGCGGGCGGTCACGAGTTTCGCGGGCGCACGACCGAGCGCCATCACGTAAACGTTCCGATGCGCTACCTTGCGGAAACGAGCGGCGCGCAAAACCTGATTTTGAGCAAAGAAGGGCCGGGCCGTCTCTACTACCGCGTGGGGATGCAGTATGCGCCCGCGAGCTTGAAACTTGACCCGTCGGATCACGGCTTCACGGTCGAGCGCGCCTACGAAGCTATCGATAAAGCCGACGACGTGCGCCGCGATGCGGACGGCACGTGGCGCATAAAGGCGGGCGCGAAGGTCCGCGTGAAGTTAACGATGATAGCCCAGTCGCGCCGCTATCACGTCGCGCTTGTGGACCCGATACCTGCGGGGCTTGAAGCGCTCAACCCGGCGCTAGCGGTGACGGGCAGCATCCCGCAAGACCCGAATGATAATTTGATGAAAGACCGCTGGTGGTGGTGGCGACGACCCTGGTTCGAGCACCAGAACATGCGCGACGAGCGCGTGGAAGCGTTCGCGTCTTTGCTGTGGGAAGGTGTTTACAATTATACGTACGTGGCGCGCGCGACTACTCCGGGCGCGTTCGTCGTGCCTCCCCCGAAGGCCGAAGAGATGTACCACCCGGAAACATTCGGGCGCGGCGGCACTGATCGAGTAGTTGTAGAGTAGGAGCTAGAACAATTTTGAAAAGCCTCGAAGAGGCGAAATCCAATAGCCCTGCGCACCGCGCCGGGTTACACACGTCGAAGACAACAAGCCCTGAAAGGGCGAAATAAGTTTGATTGATCAACTTTATTTCGCCCTTTCAGGGCTTGAATGATTTTGCGCCGGCATTCACAGGGCGTTGCCCTGTGCTATTGGATTTCGCCTCTTCGAGGCTTATGAACTATCTCTTTAAAGCCTTCTGCCGCTATCCGTGCGTTCGCTCGAACTCTTTCATAAACGAGACGAGCGCTTCGACGCCTTCGCGCGAGAAGGCGTTATAGATTGATGCGCGGCACCCGCCTACCAGGCGATGGCCTTTCAACCCGTCGAGGCCCGCTTTTGTCGCTTCGCTTATGAATTGCTTTTCGAGTTCTTCGCTCGGCAAGCGGAACGCGACGTTCATAAGCGAGCGGCTGTCGGGCGCGGCGTGAGCGCGATAAAAATCTGACGAGTCTATCGCATCGTACAACAATCCGGCTTTCTCCTGGTTGAGGCGTTCCATCGCTTCAAGCCCGCCCTGATCGAGCAGCCATTTCAGAACTAATCGCATGACATAAATCGCAAAGACGGGCGGCGTGTTGTAGAGCGATCTCTCCGCGACGTGGGTGTTGTAATTGAGCATCGTCGGGAGGCTTTCGGGGCTGCGAGAGAGCAGGTCGTCTCGTATGATGACCAGCGTAACGCCCGCGGGCGCGAGGTTCTTTTGCGCCCCCGCGTAAATCAACCCGTATTTCGACACATCAATCGGATGGCTGAAAATGTCCGACGACGCATCGCCTACGAGCGGCACGTCGCCCACCTCAGGCTCTTGCTTCCACTCGGTCCCATATATAGTGTTGTTCGTAGTGAAGTGAACATAAGCAGCCTCAGGGTCCAGCTTCAGTTCCTCCTGGCGAGGTATACGCGAGAAGTTTTTGGCTTCCGTCGTAGCGGCGATGTTTATCTGGCCGGCGCGCTTCGCTTCCTTGACGGCTTTCTTGCTCCATACTCCAGTAACGATGTAATCTGCGCGCCCGCCTTCGGGCAGAAGATTCATCGGGATCATCGAAAACTGTAGCGACGCGCCGCCCTGTAGAAACAGCACGCGGTAATTGTCGGGGATGGCAGCGAGTTTTCGCATGTCTGCTTCAGCGCCCAGTATTATTTCATCAAACGCTTTTGAGCGATGGCTGATTTCAAGCACGGACATGCCTACGCCGGGTAGAGAGAGCAGATTGCTCTGGGCCTCTTCAAGCACCGGCAGCGGAAGCACCGCCGGGCCTGCGGAGAAGTTATAGATTCTGTGGGTCATATTTCTCCTGAGTGATGAGTAATGAGTTAAAACCTGCTTATACTCATCACTCATCACTTTTTCGTTAGAGTTTTAGCAAGTTCAATTCGATTATGTCATTCGAGTGCGATCTTATCGCTTGAAGCGTTTCGTCCGGCGGAGCTTGATCCAGGTGTATGCGAGCTACGGCGGCGCACGCGCCTTCGAAGACTATGTTTTCGGTTCTCTTGCACGTTGATCCCCGCCGACTTGATCTGATCGAAGACTTCTGCCAGCACGCCTACGCGGTCGAAGTGACGCACGACTAAAAGGTGAGTCGCGGGCGACTTCTTCGCCAGGTTCACGACATTGGGCGCGCGGCCATTCTCTTTGTACTCGCGCACTATTCGCACTGTCTCGTCCGAGATGGCCTGTTGGGCTTGATCGGTAGAAGCCCCTATGTGATGCGTGCCGATCACGCCGTCAAGCTTGAATATCGGGTCTTCGACCGCGCCTGTTCCGCCCGTCGGCTCGCCCGCGAAAACGTCAAGCCCGGCTCGTACGCCGCGCTCTCGCACGGCGCGCTCCAATGCCGACTGATCTATCACTTCGGCGCGCGACGTGTTGATAAAAAACGAGCCCGGTCGAAGGGCTTGAAAAAACTTCTCGTCTACCAGATTGCGCGTGTCGTCTTTGAGCGCGACGTGGACGCTTATGATGTCCGCCGATGCGGCTACTTCGAGCGGCGATTGCTTCATATCAATGCCAAGCTCTGCGGCTCGATCGATTGTGAGGCTTCGGCTCCAGGCGACTACGGACATGCCGAAGGCCCGCGCTCGCGGGATCATCTCCTGGCCTATTCGCCCGACGCCTATCAACCCGAGAGTGCGACCGAACACGCCGCGCGCTTTGCTGTACTCTTTTTTGTTCCAGCGGCCCTGCTTCAGATCGTTCGCGTTGTCGGTTATGCGCCGGTCGAGCGCGAGTATCAAACCGAAAGCAAGCTCGGCTACGGCGATGGAGTTTTTGCCCGGACAGTTCGCCACGTATATGCCGCGCTCGGACGCGCGCTTTACATCGATCGTGTTGTAGCCCGCTCCCGCGCGAACGACTAGACTCAACCGCCCCGCTTCGAGCATTACAGCGGTGACCTTTCTGCCTCTGACGACCAGCACGTCCGCCGCCGTCGAGCTTATGGCCTCCTTGAGCGCCTCGTCGTTCAGCTCGGGGTCGTAAACAATCTCGCAGCCTATTTGTCGCAACTGCTCCTGTCCGGTTTCAGGAAACTTGTCCGCGATCAGCACCTTCATGGCATTGCTCCTGTGATTTATAACAAGAGTTGAATCTACACTAGATCACATGGCTCAACAATCCGTCGCGGAGCTTCGGCTCGAACCACGTAGACTTGGGCGGCATGATTTCATTAGCGTCGGCAATCGACATCAAATCGTCGACCGTAACCGGGTACATAGAGAAAGCGACTTCGGCGCGGCCTTCCGCGACTGCCCGTTCCAGCGCTTCAGTCCCGCGCAATCCTCCTACGAAATCGATCCGTTTGTCCGTGCGCACGTCTTTGATCCCCAGTATAGGATTTAACACGCGCTCTTCCAGCACGCTCACGTCTAAAGATGAGATCGGGTTCAAAGGGTTCGTAGTGCCTTCGGGCAGCTTTAGCAAATACCAGCGGCCGTTGACGTACGCGCATATCTCGCCTTTTTTATGAGGCACGGGCGAATCCGACTGGCTCACTTCGAACTGCTCGGAGAGCGCGTCAATGAATTCATCGGCAGACAGCCCGTTCAAATCTTTCACCACGCGGTTGTATGCCAGTATCTGAAGCTGATCGGCTGGAAACAACACGGAGAGAAAAAAGTTGTACTCCTCTTCGCCCGTGTGACCGGGGTTTTGTGATTTAAGCTCGTCGCGGGCGCGGCTCGCGCTCGCCGCGCGATGATGCCCGTCGGCTATGTAAATGAGCGGCACCTGGCGGAACTCTTCTTCCAGCAGTTTTCGGTCTTCTTCTGCGACGCGCCATATAGTATGAGTGACCGCGTCTGAGGCTCGAATGTCATAAAGCGGTTCTTCGTTTTGAGTTCTTGCGACTATCTGATCGATTTCGTCGCGGCCACGATAGGTTGAAAAGACCGGGCCGGTCTGTGCGCGAATCGTCACGATGTGACGTGTGCGATCGTCCTCTTTGTCTTTGCGCGTGCGCTCGTGCTTGCGAACAATGTCGGAATCGTACTCATCAACCGAGCAGTTGGCGGCTATGCCCGTTTGCGAGTGCTCTCCCATCTGCAACCTGTAAACGTAAAGGCTGGGGGCGTCTTCCATAGACAAGGGCGCTTCGGCTTTCAGCCTGTCGAAATTCTCTTTAGCCTTTTCGTAAACTTCATCCGAGTAAATGTTGGTGCCGTCGGGCAGGTCTATTTCAGGCCGCGAGACGTGCAAAAAACTTAGCGGGTTGTTTGCGGCCATCTCGCGTGCCTCTTCGGTGTTGACTACGTCATAAGGCACGGCTGCCACCAGGTTAGCTTTCTCTTTCGCCGGTCGCAGAGCCTGGAATGCGCGAATGGTTGCCATCTTTTTTCAATCTCCAGTCTTTCGGGCTTATCAACGACCTGTGCCTGCCAATGACGGCATCGGCACTTGGTCGATAGATGAGAATGCTAGGACGCTACCGGCGCGAGTGTCAACTAACGCTCGCCAATCTGCGATTATACGTTTAGATTATGTCGATCAAATCTCTAAAACTAAGGAGCGAGATCGATGACGAGCAACGAAGCAGAGCCGATGGTGCTCAAAGAGCGTAGCGGCGCGATATTGAAGCTTACACTCAACCGGGCGGAAAAGAGCAACTCGCTCCACCCAGGAATGGTCAAGCAGTTGGCCGATAGCTTAAGCGAAGCAGAAAGCGATAGCGGGCTGAGCGTAGTCATACTCACGGGAGCGGGCCGGAGCTTTTGCGCGGGATTAGACCTGAGCCTGATGGTGAAATGGACCGCCGAAGAGAAGCTTGCTTATCTGGGCACAGTGACGCCTCTATTTATGAGCGTATGGAGACTGCCGCAGCCCGTGATCGCAGCAGTCAACGGGCCTGCGATTGCCGGCGGGTTCGACCTTGCGGCCTTCTGCGACATACGGCTGGCCGCGCCCGAAGCCGTCTTTGGTCAGGCGGAGATAAATATAGGTCTGACGCAGATCATACATCCTCTCTATAAAACGATAGGGCTTGCGCGTGCCAAGGAGCTTGCGATGACCGGGCAGAACATCACCGCAGAAGAAGCCTATCGCATAGGGCTGGTGAATCACGTTTATCCTCGCGAAGAACTCGAAGTGCGCACGATGGAACTGGCCCGTCTGCTTGCGAGCAAACCGCGACTGGCTTTGTTTGAAACCAAGCGGCTGACGCGCGAGTTGATAGACCTCGACACCGGTGCGGCGTTAAAAGAGATGGGCGAGACTTTTAAAAAGTGTCTCAACTCCGAAGAGCACCGCGAGCGCGTGGCAGCGGTTTACGCCCGACTGACCAATAAAGCTTAATTTCGGATTTCGGAATTAATAAGCCACCTTTCGTCATTCAATCCGCAATCCGAAATCGGTTGGTTGCATACTATATAAGTAATCTGAGAATAGTAATCCGCGACCCGCAATCCGTAACCCGCAATCAGAGGTTTTATCTGTCATATTTTTACTGCGCCCCTAAATCCTACACTCCGGCCAACTTCGCTGTTTTTTGTCATTTTTTGAAGTTTTTTTGACCCCTGCTCTCTGGCACTGGCCTTGCAATTGCCTATAGTGCATCGAAGAAGTATTAAGCTGAGAGGTTCATCATGAGCACCCCGGATATGGCAGTAACAATACCGGTCAAAGCGTGTAGCGCTTGTTGCGGCGGGCTGCTCGATTGCGACAAATTCTGCCGCTGGTGCGGCGCTCCTCAAACTCATTCATTAATCCCGGCAGCCGTTCCCCAGGAGCGAGTATCAAGCGCTTCGCTTTCGCCCTACACAACCTCTGCGCTGGACCGCGCGGGCGTCGATGCCCGCCCGTATCGTAGAGTATCCGGCCCGCTTCTCCACGCGCTCGCCGCAGGCATGTCGCGCGATCGCTCATCCGAGCCTAGGGGCCGCGTGGTGCGAGCCGTAGTTCAAGCGCTCGTATCGTTCCCGATATGGTTGATGATCGTGCTGCTGTCGCCGGTCGATGCTTATGTGGCGGCAAAGTCTATATCAAGGGAATTCTGATTGTGACAATCCCTCTCACCTAAAAAAAGAGATTTATACAAGGCTCGCCAGGCTGAGGTAAACAGGTGAACAAAACGAATCGGCTAATGCTTCGCTGGGCGAAATTCTCGGCTGTCGGCGCCACCGGCATTGCCGTGCAGACCATCACGCTCTATTTCCTGCTGCGCATACTGGGGCTGCACTACCTGGCGGCAACGGCGCTCGCAGTCGAAGCAAGCGTGCTGCATAACTTTGTCTGGCACAGGAAGTGGACCTGGTCCGACCGCCCGCGAGCAAACCTCGCTCAGATGTTGCTGCGCTTCAATCTGACCAACGGGGCCTTGTGCTTGACGGCCAATCTGGCCTTGATGTTCATCTTCGTTGGCAAAGCCGGGCTGAACGCATACGTGGCAAATCTGGCCGCGATTGCTATCTGCTCGGTAATAAATTTTCTGCTCTCGGATCGCTTCGTCTTCATCTAGCCCTTTCGGTACTTGAGCCTCATTGGATTTGTCGCGATGGATTGCACTCTATCTCGACAACCCTGTATCTCTTCTTTAGCTCTTCTATCTCGCTGCGTTGCCCGGCCAAAATCTCCTGGTAATCCGCCGGGGGATTGCCCCAGCAACCTGCCAGCCTGTAAAAACGAATCTCTTTGCCCGATGCGTCAACGAGCTTGCCTTTTTTGCACCGCGCTTTTATCTCAATCAATTTTTGCCTGACGGTAATCTTCTTGACTTCCTCGCCCCCCGACTTAGACGCGACCGTTTGAGTCGAGATAACTTCATCAGCTTTAACGTCGGGCGGAAGACAGGCCAGGAAACGATTCTGAGCCGGGACGAGCAGGCTCAAGAAGAGAAAAATCTGTGGCCCGATTGCAATAAATTTTTTCATAATCCTATCACTCCAAATCTTTTTCGTTGACGTTATACATTCGATGACCGACACGGTCAACTCGGTGCGCCGCCGCATGTCGACTCTTTATCTCTTAATTATATAGCTTTTGCGCTTGACTTGAGTCTTAAGCAGAAATAAGATTTCAGGCGCTTGACGGATCGGAAACTAGCTCCCCTTTTACCTGAGCGGAAGATTTAATTATCAAACGTAGCCGTCAAGCAGCATCAGACTTCACGTAATCCAGCAGTAAGAACCGAGCCAGGGAAGACGTACAATGGGTGATAAAGACTATTCTGCTGAAGCTCCTTTCGGATTTTGGGCGAATGTGACTATTTGTCGTATTGCTCAATCCTGCTGCGTTCCATCACCTAACATCTCTGTATAGTTAAAAGTTTAAGGGAGGACCACATTACCATGAGAAGTAACAAGAGATCTAAACGCATGCGCGCCTCGCTGATCATAACCAGCCTGGCGGTTTTTGCTTTAGCGTTCTCGCTTTTGCCCGATACCATGTCGAAGGCGAGCGCGGCTCGCAAGCCTGCAAAGGGCGGCGCGGCCAAAAACATAAAAGCTTCCACCCAGCCTGCTGCAATCGTTCCAAAGGCTGCCGCGCAAAAAACGACCGGCGGTCAGATTCCGGATGAAGGAGAAAACGACGCGGACATGCCGCCCTTCGCGCGCGGCATAATCGATAAAACGGATTATCTGATCAGGCGTGAAGAGAACATAAGCTTTCTGCGCGGCCTCCCTTACCCGCCCGGCACCGACCCCCGTATTAAAGCCATTCAAGAGATGCAGCGTCAGAGGGAAACGAACGCGCCAAACATCAACAACGGCACGTGGACCGAGATAGGCCCTGCGCCTCTGCCCAACGGCCAGACGGAAGGTGTGCAAACGCCCGTGAGCGGGCGCACTGTCGCCATAGATGTCCACCCGACCAACCCCAACATAGCTTATGTAGGCGCGGCCCAGGGCGGCGTCTACAGGACGACCGACGGCGGCAACACCTGGAAGGCGATCTTTGACAGCGCGCTGTCGCTGGCCGCAGGCTCGATAGCCATAGCGCCCTCGCAGCCCACGACCGTTTACGTCGGCACGGGCGAGCCGGGCGGCTCTTGCGACAGTTTCTTTGGCGTCGGCCTCTACAAAATCACGAATGCCGAGAACGCCACGCCGACGCTGACGGGTCCGTTAAACCCCGGCGGCATCTTCACGGGTCGCGCCATAGGCGATGTGATCGTTCACCCGACGAACCCTAACATAATATTTGTCACCACGGCATCGGGCATCGGCGGACTCAATTGCGAAGCGTTCGGCGGCGGCACGGTTCCGCCACTGCCCGGACGCGGCATGTTCCGCTCGACCGATGGCGGCACCTCCTTCACGAAGATGACGACGGCGACCGCGACGAATATCCTCGTAGGCAATTTCGTCCACAACGAAATGGTGATGGACCCGGCCAATCCGAACCGCGTCGCCGTCTCGGTCAATGCTCCTATAAACCCGGCGGGCGGCGGCACGGGCGGTGGCATCTACGTCTCTACCGACGCGCTTGCCGCAACTCCTACCTTCACGCGCACGCTCTCGCTTGAGAGCGTCAGAATAGAGCTGGCGCTTCATAGCGCGGCAGGCACCGTCAATATTTACGCGGCGTCTGGTGAGAGTAACGGAAGGCTCAGAAGATCGACCGATGGCGGAAGCACGTGGTCTGCCATGCTCGCGTCGGCAAACGGGTTCTGCGGCGGCCAGTGTTTTTATGACATCGTCATCGCGATTGACCCGACAAATCCTCTGACGATTATGCTGGGCGGCAACGTGACGGGAGCCGCGACTAAGCTGATTGCGAAATCGACCGACGGCGGCGCGACGTTTGTAAACGTCGCCACCGGAGTTCATGCCGACAACCACGCGCTTACGTTCGCGCCCTCGAACAATCAGGTCGCCTACATGGGCACTGACGGCGGTATATACAAGACCACGGATAACGGCAGCTCATGGACGAGCCGCAGCGTGGCGGGGTATAACGCGACGCAGTTCCAGAGCATCGCCATTCACCCGACTGACTTCTTCTTCACGATAGGCGGCACGCAGGACAACGGGACAGAGTTCTTGCAACCCGACAATACGTGGAGGCGCGCAGACTTTGGCGACGGCGGCTTCGCGCTGATCGATCAGAACGCCGCCAACACCACCACCGTGACGATGTATCACACCTATTTCAACCAGTCGAACGCGAAAGGCTACGCCCGCGTGCTGACGCCGGCGGCGGCGACGGACAACGGCTGGAGCTTTTTCGGATGCGGCTTCGGGGGCTCGATTCCAAACGGGATGGTCTGTTCGGGGCCGACCCTGTTTTACGCGCCGATGACTTTAGGTCCCGGCAATCCGAATACTCTCTATTTCGGCGCGGATCGACTCTATCGCTCAAGCGATAGCGGCACGACCGTCGGGACCGTGAGCCAGCTATTCACGGTCGCCATATCTGCCGTAGGCGTAGCGCCATCGAACGACAACGTTCGGATAGTCGGATTGACCAACGGGACGGTCTTCGCCACGGCGACCGGGACCAACCCTCTCGTGCAACAGACGGGCACGCCTGCTTTCCCGGCGAGGGGCGTCGGGCGCGCAGTCATTGATCCGAACAACCCGAACATCGCTTATGTGGCTTTCACGGGATTTGGCATTCCGGCTGGCCAGCACATCTATAAGACGACCAACCTCAACGCCGCGACCCCGACCTGGACGCCAAGCGGCAACGGCATTCCCGATGTTCCCGTCAATGCGATGGTCATCGATCCGCTGAACTCGTCGAACGTCTACGCGGGCACCGACATAGGCGTTTACAGCTCTTTGGACGGCGGCGCGACCTGGAATCCGTTCGGAACGGGTCTGCCGGTAGTGGCCGTCTTCGGTATGGCCTTGCAGCAAACTAATCGCTTCATACGCATTGCTACTCACGGTCGAGGCATGTGGGAAATCTCGCTACAGCCTACGGCGATCAAGCTCCAGGACTTGGCGGCGACCGGCTACGACCAGGGACAATACTTAGAGTGGACGACCGGTCACGAAGTTGACAACCTCGGCTTTAACATCTATCGAGATGAAGGAGGCAAGCGAGTCCGCTTGAACCAACAACTGCTGGCCGGGTCGGCCCTCGTAGCGGGCGAGAGCAATGCGCTGACGGCAGGCAAGAAATACGGCTATTGGGACGGCACGCCCGCCGGCAAACGGGGCTCCGAGTACTGGCTCGAAGCGGTGGACCTCGACGGGCAGAGCACTTTCCACGGCCCAATCGTGGCAAAGACCGTAGGCGGAGCGCCGCCGGAGCAAAGCTCTGCACAACTGTTGAGCCGCACTGGAAATGCTCTGGCGCAGACCGGTACGACCAGACAGGTCGGGCGCAGCGCGCAGATGCCCCTCGCAGCACAGGGACGAGCAGCCGCGCCCCAGGTAGACCTGTCGGCCCAGGCTGCGGCGAAGTTATGGGTCAAGAGCGAAGGCTGGTACAAAGTCTCTCAAGCCGATATGATAGCCGCGGGCATCAGCCCGAGTGTCAATCCGCGGTTGCTGCAACTTTACGTTGATGGCGTGGAGCAGCCGATGATAGTCAACGGTGAGCTGGACGGCAGGTTTGACGCGACCGATTCGGTAGAGTTTTACGGCCTCGGTCTTGACGTTGCGTGGACCGACACCCGCACTTACTGGATTGCGGCAGGCTCTCAACCCGGCCAGCGAATACAGAAAACGCCGAGCGGGCAGGGGCAGGCAGGGGCCATGACTTTCCCGTACACTGCGGAAAGACGTGACCGCACGATCTATTTCTCGGCCTTGCGCAACGGCGACCAGGAGAATTTCTTTGGGGCGGTCGTTTCAAGCACCCCGCTCGACCAGACAATCACGCTTCGTAACGTAAGCCAGCCGTCCGCGCAACCGTCGGAGGTTGAAATCGCGCTTCAAGGCGTAACGCGAACGCCTCACCGCGTCCGCGTGATATTGAACGGCACGGCAATAGGCGAAGTAGAATTTGTCGGCCAGGATGCAGGCGTGGCGCGGCTTACGGTATCACAATTGACGCTGCGAGAGGACGCAAATCAGGTCACGTTGATAGGCATCGGGGGGCAGAACGACGTGAGCCTCGTCAATTCCATTCGCGTGACTTACCAGCGCGCGTACAAAGCCGAGAACAATGCTTTGAGGTTTACTGCTCAAGCGGGTCAACAGATCAGCATCCCCGGCTTTACGGACGCTCAGTTGCGCGTCGTTGATATAACCGATCCGAACGGGCCGCAGGAGATAGCGGGGCTCGTCAAACAGCAGAACGACGGCAGCCACACGCTGACCGTGACGGCGCCGGGCGCGGGCACCCGTACCTTGATGGCTTTTGCGGCCAGTCAAGCGCGCGCGCCGCTTGGGGTTGCCGCCAACCAGCCTTCGTCCTGGCGCAAGGCGTCGCAGGGGGCCGACCTTCTTATCATCACACGCGGAGACTTCCTTCCCGCTCTCAACGCGCTGAAGAATCACCGCCAGAGCCAGGGGTTGAGCGTGGCCCTGGTCGAAGAGGTAGACCTTTTCGATGAGTTCAAATTCGGCCAGAAATCGCCCCATGCGGTGAAGGACTTCCTGTCGTTGGCCAAGACGACCTGGAAGAAGGCCCCGCGCTACGTTCTGTTTGCCGGGGACTCAAGCTTTGACCCGAAGAACTACCTCGGTCATGGCGATTTCGACATTGTCGGCACGCGTCTGATCGACACGGATAATATGGAGACGGTAAGCGATGGCTGGTTTGCCGATTTCAACAACGACGGGCTGGAAGAGATGGCCGTAGGCCGCCTGCCCGTCCGCACGACTCAAGAACTCACTGCTGTCGTGGCGAAGCTGATCAGCTATGACCGGTCAACCCCGTCACCGGAAATGCTTCACGTTGCCGACAGCACGGACGGCTTTAACTTCCGCGCGGCATCCTTCCGCCTGCGAGAGCTGGTTCCGAGCGGTTTGAGAGTCAATGAGATAAACCGGGAGGAACTGGGCGATTCCACCGCGCGAAACGAATTGCTTGAGATAATCAATCGAGGGCCGAAGGTGGTCAATTACACCGGCCACGGCTCGGTCGAACAATGGAGAGGCAATCTGCTCGTCTCGCCGGACGGAGCGAGCTTGATCAACAGCGACCATCTGTCGTTCTTCATGATGATGACCTGTCTGAACGGTTATTTCCACGACCCTGTCACCGTGAGCCTGGCCGAATCGCTGTTGAAAGCGGAGCGGGGCGGGGCAGTGGCCGTCTGGGCGTCAACAGGCATGACGGACCCTGGCAGCCAGTCGGTGATGAGTCAGGAGATGTATCGCCAACTCTTCACCACGGGAGTCCGTCTCGGAGATGCAGCGCTGGGCGCCAAGTCTCAGATGAAGGACCCCAACTTGCGCCGGACCTGGGTGCTGTTTGGCGACCCGACGACCAGATTCAAGTAATCACCGTTTAGAAGCTGCTTCTAAACCTCAATAAAAGGGAATCGAGCCTTACACTCTCGATTCCCTTTTCGCCGTGTTGAAAAGCCACGACGAGGCTCTGGCGGTTTTATCACAATGGCTTTGGCGTTTTTATTACAAGAGGCTATTTCACTTGACTTGATGATGTAATGGACTTACCATGCCGAGCCATAAGGAAAAAGTTGTTTTTTCATCTTAGTCCTCGAAAATATCTTTGCGCTATTGCAAGATGGCTAACATTACCTTGGCAAAGCGCAGAGGCAGGAATCATAAAGGCTTCGAGCCTTAAGATTGAAGAAGCAGACCCGGGCGCCTCGGTTTCGTAGCACGCAAAGGAGGCGCATAGATCGTTGTCGTTAGCAGTGGCCGGGGAATCGAGAAACATCTTTGTGATTTTGATTGCCCGCACCCATCAAGGTTCGCATTAAGACCGCGTTCGGTATCAACGGCGCGCATCCGCTCAGAAAATGCCGATGTACTCGGAAAAATGAATCGCTTGTGAACGACAGAAAAAAACGGACATCGCTCAAGCGCAAGAGCGTAACTGCGATCAGTTCAATAAAAAACCATTCGCCGGCTTGAGACGCTGCCGCGAGCTTCAAGGGGTTTGATTAAAAGGAGGCGTGATGAAAAGAAGGTTCTTTAACAAGTCAAGCAAGCTTTCGAGAATGCTGTTTGTAGCTTTTGCTCTCTTTATTACTTTCATGATGACAGGCGGGGGCATTTATCTGAGTCCTTCTGTTCGATCCGACGGTGTTGGCGCAAGCCGACCGTGCTCCGTCTGATGCGAACGCGCCGAATAGCGGCACGTTTTCTAACCCGGCGACGATTACATTTGCTAACACTGCTCCTAACCCTTCACCTAGCACGCCTTATCCCTCGACCATCAATGTCACAGGCCAGGGCGGCATAACGAAGGTGACTGTCACGCTCACCGGCATAAACCACATCTCTCCCGACGACATAGATGTCCTTTTAGTATCGCCGGGGGGGCAGCACATAATTCTTATGTCAGATTCCGGCGGGACCACTGATGCCGTCAATTTGACCATCACATTCGATGATACGGCGGTAAACTCGCTGCCTGACGGCAGCGGGCTTGCGTCGGGTACATTTAAGCCGACCAATAATGGTGGGGGAGCAGATCTTGAATTTCCGGCCCCAGCCCCGGCGAGCCCACATAGTACAACCTTATCGGTGCTGAATGGGACGGCACAAAACGGCATCTGGAGCCTGTATACAGTTGACGATACAAACGACATAACTCCTGGTAATAACACTATCGCTATGGGCTGGAGCATAACGATCACGGCCCCGACGCTTGCAGAGATGAATGCGAGTGCGGCCCGAACCCGCGAGGACGGGCAATCGGTCATCAAATGGAGTACGGGCTACGAAGTTGACAACCTCGGCTTCAACGTCTACCGCGAGTTGGGCGGTTCGCGCACGCGCCTCAACGACAATCTAATAGCGGGATCGACCTTTATTTCAGAGGCCGCGTTGACGGCGGGCCGGACTTACAGATGGCGCGACAACTTACCTTTAAGTAAACGCGATGCGAGGTACTGGATAGAAGAGATAAGCCTCAACGGCGATAGTCGCTGGCACGGGCCTATAATCCCCGGCGATTTAATGGGGACGATCAAAGATTCGGACTTCGACTTGGCGCAATCGGCAACGCTCGGCGATATGGGAAATTCAGGCGCGGCGCAAACCGCATCCGTCGCCGTGGAGTCTAGAGCGATGATGCCCGGATTGATGGCGGCGTCTAAAGTAGGCCAATCGCCCGGCGCGCAGGCCGGCATAAAGATGATGGTGCGACAAGAAGGCTTGTATAGAGTCGCGCAGCAAGACCTGGTCGCCTTAGGGTTTGATGCGGGGGTCAATCCTCGTTTCATAAAGGTTACGGCCGCAGGCATTGAGCAACCCATCACGGTCGTAGGAGGCAAGGACGGGAGATTCGATGCGGGCGATTCCGTAGAGTTTTATGGCGTGGGACTGGATTCGCCCTGGACCGACGCGCAGGCTTACTGGCTGTCGGCAGGGTCGGAGCCAGGGAAGCGCATCAATACCGAAACGGGCGCGCGCGGCCCGATGTCCGGCCCAAGCTTCGCTTACACGGTGGAGCGAAAAGACCGCACGGTCTATTTCTCGGCGCTCAGGAACGGCGATAAGGAGAACTTCTTTGGGGCCGTTATAGCTAGAGATCCTGTAGATCAAGCTTTGAGGCTTACGGGCGTTTCTGCCCGTCCGCAAGCGGACGCAAAGCTTCAAATTGGGCTTCAAGGCGTGACGGCTGTCGCGCATCAGGTGGGCGTCAGGCTCAACGGCGAAGATGTAGGCGAGATCAACTTCAACGCTCAAGGGCAAGGGATTGCTACGTTCTCTGTCCGCCAGTCTCTCCTCAAAGAAGGCGAGAACACCGTGACGCTTCAGACGCGAAGCGGCGACGGGAGTGTAAGCCTCGTAGATTTTATAAGCGTGACTTACTGGCGCGACTACAGCGCAGTTGACAACTATCTGGCGTTGACTGCCGGAACCAACGAGCAGGTGACTGTTGACGGTTTCACCAGTTCTTCCGTACGCGTTCTGGATGTGACCGAGGCCGCGAGCGGCAGAGTCACAGAGCTTGAGTGCGCGGTACAGGGCGGCAGCGTGTCGTTTTCGGCAGCAGGTCCGGGCACGAGAAGGCTGATCGCCTTAACAGCCGACCATATCAAAACGCCAGCATCCGTGGCAGCCTCTAAGCCGTCAGGCTTGCGGCAAAAGGGCTGGAAGGTTGACTTTGTCATTATCTCGCGGCAAGCGTTCTTCGACGCATTAAAGCCGCTCCAGAAGCTGAGACAGAGTCAGGGCTACAAAGTGGAGGTCGTGGATGTGGTAGCTATCTATAACGAGTTCAGCTACGGCAACAAGTCACCCCAGGCCATCAAAGACTTCCTCAGCTATGCGGTGTCCAACTGGAAGCGAGCGCCGGGCTTTGTGATGCTGGCGGGCGACGCGACCTTCGACCCGAAGAATTATCTGGGGGGCGGTGACAACGATCTTGTGCCGACCAGACTGATAGATACGGACTTTATGGAGACGGCTTCGGATAACTGGTTCGCTGACCTCAATTCAGACGGGTTGGCCGAGCTTGCGATGGGCCGTTTGCCCGTGCGCACGTCGGAAGAGGCGGCAATGGTGGTTGAAAAAATTGTTTCGTATGACGCATCCAAACCGTCAGACGGGATATTGCTTGTCGCTGACAGAAACGTCGGGTATGATTTCGACGCTTCAAACGACAAATTGCGCGGATTGATACCTTCATCGTTGAAGGTAGAACAGATAGGCAGAAGCTCGCTGGATGACGTGACGGCCAAGAGTCGGGTGCTTGAAGCCATCAACCAGGGACAGAAGATAGTCAACTACGCGGGGCACGGCAACACCGATCAGTGGAAAGACAACCTTCTGACAACCGATGATGCGGCTGCGTTGACGAACCGGGACAGCCTCTCGCTGTTTGTATTGATGACCTGTCTGAACGGCTACTTCCATGACTCGTTCAACCAGGAGCCTCGGAGAGGCGCTTCTTACGAGCGAGCGAGGCGGAGCAGTCGCGGTCTGGGCTTCAACAGGCATGACTATGCCGACTTCTCAGTCAAGCATAAACCAAGAGTTGTTGCGCGCGCTCTTTGACAAGAGCAAGCGCGGGCCGACGCTTGGCGAAGCAACGATGAGAGCAAAATCTGTCATAGCGGACTTGAACGTGCAACGCACGTGGGTGCTGCTGGGCGATCCGACAACCAGACTCAGATAGATCGGCAAAATTCATTTGCATGAGCTATAGGCTAACCTGAATCTTAGGAGGGTACATGAAAAGCAGAACGAACATCACACCTCAAGCTAGAACACGAGGGGTAATAGTAGAACATCTTGCAGATGAAGTGCTGGTCTATGACCTGGAGCGCGACCGCGCGCACTGCCTCAACACGACGGCGGCGCGAGTGTGGGAGATGTGTGATGGGCAAAAGAACGTCACACAGATAGCCAGGGAAGTAGGGACGGAAACAGAAAGCCAGGCAAGCGAAGAGGTGGTGTGGCTGGCTGTGGAGCAGTTGAGCCGAGCAGGGTTGATGGAAGGAAAGGTGAAGCGAGCAGCAGAGAAGGGGATGAACAGGCGAGAGGTGATAAAGAGGATAGCGGTAGCGGCGGCGATAGGAGTGCCTGTGGTGACGAGCATAGTCGCGCCTACGGCAAGTCACGCAGCCAACTGTATCCCGGCCGGAGGAGGTTGCACAACCGGTCCAAATTGCTGCTCAGGCGTTTGCAACGCCGGCAGGTGCGTGTAGTACGGATCACGTTATTGGAATGGGGGGGGGCGACGAGACCGGTTCATTATCCGACCTGGATGATAGAATCAGTCCGATCGCCCCCATCTTTAATACTTGCGCGGCAGTTTAATGACGCAAGAAAATATCAAAGACAGAGCCGAGCTTGATCGCTAAATTGTCCTTTTAGACTTAAGCTTTTGCCTGCACACCGCCGAATCGGCAATCCTCACACCGATTCCGATATTACACTTGACTAGACGGTCTTAAGAGGCATACGATAAATCCCCATCAAGATCGTTATTTGTCGTAGAAGTTTTGATTTCTTCTTTGTGGCAACTCGCGGGGGATAAAGCATCTTGCGAGAGCGCGAAGGGGGCTGAACAATTCGTTTCTGCTTTCAGTTTTACAGGCAACCAGGACCACCCTCTATTCTAGCTTCCGGGAGGGTACTGATCATTTATCTTTATGTCGAGCCAGGGTAGTTGGGTGTGAAGAAGTACGCAAGCATGTGGGCAATCCACTTCTTTCACCAGCCGCCCAGGGCAGCTAAGGCTCAGCCGCAGGCTGTCTGAACGGGTAAGGGGACATCACAAAAGTTGAGGAGAAGGATAATTATGAGAGCACCGAAAAAGCGCACGAAGCATCTTGCCGGTTTGACGTTGTTGCTTGTTGGCCTAATTGCTTGGCTAATTCTGCCAGAGACACTTTTTTATAAAACAACCTCTGCTCACATCGCCGGCTCGCCCTCGTTTCAAGGGAAGACCGTTTCACCTGCCGCATTAGACCCGCAGCGACAGGCGGCGCTTCAGAAGTTGCTCGCGGAGCTAAAAGCAGGCGCTCCGTTTTCACAAGAAGAGACGCTCGTGCTGCGCAAGTTTGAAGCAGGTGGCGAACTCACGGCGCTTGAAGCCGATGTGGTGATCTCTCGCGCCTTATATGACAATTTTATTCTAAGCAAAGAATTGACGCGCGAGCAGCAATTATTGCTTACCCGCTATTCGCAGTTTGTATCGCGGCGCTCGGTTGATATTGCCGATCTCAAGACTCAATTGGTCAATAAGCGCAAGGCCGCCGCCGCAAACGCGCCGCCGCGCTCGACCCCGCTTGTGGCCCCGCCAAACGACGCGTGCGCGGGCGCAGAGGTGATTCCCAACGCGGGGCCGTTCCCTTATCTCACCGCAGTGACGGCGGACGTGACCGACGCCACGACCGCCGGCGACCCGCCTGCTCCTTCGTGCCAGACGACGCCTTCGCGCAGCATCTGGTACAGGTTTACTCCCAATGCTACGGCGACCTACACGATAAGCAGTTGCTCCTTTGACGGGACAGCCACCACCGTAGACGACACTATAATGGCAATCTATACGTCGTCGACTGGCGCATGCGGAGGGACGTTCACCGAGATACCGACCATCGGGACCTCGGACGGCTGCGGCGATGACGAGTGCGTGAGCGAAACGCTGCAAGCCAGCATACTGACCTCGTTGACTGGCGGCACAACATATTTCATACTCGTGTGGGAGTTCGACGCCACGCCCCCGCTTGCCGGGAACACCGCCGTCCAACTCAGAGTCAGCCAACTGTTGCCTCCTACAAACGACACTTGCGCGACCGCGACCGCGCTTTCGCTCGATACTCCGATTGCGGGTACTACCATAGGCGCATTTAATGATTATCAGCTTTCGGGCGGTGCGTGCTTTACAGGGGTTGATCAGACGGCGTCAGCCGCGTCGGGCCGGGACTCGGTCTACAGTTTCACGGCTCCTGTGGCCGGCAACTATTCTTTCACCGTGACCGATCACAGCACAGCAAGCGACCTTGTTGTTTACGTGGCGACTTCCTGTCCGGCAGCTACGCCTGGAACACCCGTTGTCGTGGGAACCTGCGCGGCCGCGTCGAATCACCATAATGACGGAACGGCTGAAGAGGTCAAATGCGTTGCCCTGACAGCCAACCAGACGGCATTCGTCTTTGTTGACGAAGACGTGCTTTCGGACCCGGACATTGGAGGCAGCCCCTATATCATAGAAGCTAATCTATGCGTCCAGGAGAGCGAGGCTAACGACACGCCCGGCACAGCCGACACGTACATCTGCGGCATAGAAGGCACGATCAGCCCGGGCACGGATTTGGACTTTTATGCGCTTGGTACGCCTGCGGCGGGCTCCCGCGTCTTTGCGCTAGTCAACACGGTCGCAGCCAGCACGACCGACATCGACATGCGGGTTACGACTACTACGGACACGCTTGAGTACGACGACTTCAACAACTTCGACCAGTTCGGGTCGCTCGGGCCGAACATTGCCGGCACGATTGCCAACGGCTCGCCGCTGTTCCTGCGCATAAACCAGTTTAGCAATTCTCTGGCAGAGCCTTATCGCGTCTTCGCGGCGATACAGCCGTCGAGCGCCAGCGCAACAGCCGAGACGGAGCCGAACGGCACGACGGGCACAGCCAATTCGGCTGCGAACAATTACTTCAGCGGCACACTCGCCGCCCCCGCGCCTTCGACGGACGTTGATATATTCAGCTTCACGGCTTCCGCCGGGGATACGATCTTTGTCAGCATTGACGGGGACCCTGATCGCAACAACACGCCGATCAACCCCGCGCTGGATTTGCTGAACTCGGCAGGTGCCGTTCTTGTTGCAATCAACGACTCCGGCTCATCTTCAAATAACACGCCGAGCCCCGGCACGCTTAGCGGCACGACGCCTTCTGCGCCCGCCGAGGGGATGGTCTGGAAGGCGAGGACTACCGGGACCTACTTTGTGAGAGTCACGATAGGCACGATCTCAACCGGGACGACGGGCACGGGCAATTACCTGCTATCGATCTCCAAGAATTGCACTGTAGGGGCCGCAGGAGGGCTTACGATTTCCGGCAACGTTGATTTCGGCATACCCGATTGTGACCCGGCGAATGTCGAAGGCGCAAAGCCTGTGCCAGGCGTTGTCTTGACCTCTGTTGGACCTGTGTCGAAATCGACTACAACCGCAAGCAGCGGCAATTACTCGCTAACGAATTTGGCCACAGATAACAGCCCCGATGCCCAATACATCGTCATTCCGTCAAAGACTGGCGATGTGAACGGCATCACCTCGTTTGACGCCTCGCTGGTCGCACGCTCAGCAGCAGGTATACCTCCCCCGTTGACAACCTGCCAACTGCAAGCAGGTGACACGAGTAACAACGGGCAGGTGACATCCTTTGATGCTTCGCAGATCGCGCGATTTGTGGCCGGGACGGGGAATGCAGGTGGTACAGGCACCTGGGAATTTATTCCCACAAGCCGAAGCTATTCTGATTTGACCTCAGACCAGACGAATCAGCATTATGAAGCAATACTACTTGGAGATGTTTCCGGCAACTGGACACCACCGGCTTTGCGAGGTACACAAGCGGTGCTAAGGCCATCTGGAGGTAGTATCACGGTTTCACTACCAGATGCTGCCCAGGATCCTGGCGAAACTATATCGATCCCCATTATTGTGAGCCAGTTGACACAGCCGTCAGGTGTGTTCTCTTATGATTTCAGGATGACATTCAATCCGGCGGTTTTGCAATTGCAAGGCACGCCGGTCACTCAAACAGGCACGTTGAGTGACGTCCCCGGATGGACCATAACGCCAAATCCTGATAACACAAATGGTGTTTTAAGCGTTTCGGCCTTTGGCACGTCCCCACTTTCCGGCGCAGGAGTGCTCCTGAGAATCAACTTTACAGTCGTTGGAACCCCGGGACAAACTTCTCCTCTGAATTGGACACAGCCATCTGGTCCTAATCCGTTTCCTCCTGGAGGGTTTATCTTCAACGAAGGCGACCCAGCTGCGGTGCCGGATAATGGGGTCTTCACCGTAGCTCAGGTGCCAACAGCCGTTAGGCTGTCGGGCCTTGCCGCCACAAGCTATGACGGCGGAGTCTACTTGCAGTGGAAGACTGGATCTGAAGCCTCTAACCTCGGCTTTAACATCTACCGCGCCGAAAAACGCGGGCTGACGCGTATCAATCCTGATGTGCTGGCCGGTTCCGCGTTGGTAACGGGCGCCGCGCCTCTCACCGCCGGTAAATCTTACGGCTGGTGGGATGACACTCCCGCAAGCAAACGCGGCGCGCTTTACTATATCGAAGATATTGATATAAACGGCACGCACACCTTGCACGGGCCTGTAGCGCCTATGTCGGTAGGCGGCAACCCGCCTCCGCACAGCCGTCCCGATTTATTGAGCCAGTTGGGCAAAGGCGAGCCGATCATCAGTTATCCTATGGCCGCCTTGCCGGAGCAGGCTTCGGGCCGCTTCAATACTTCGGGCCTTGCGTCTGCGGGCAAACAGATCAACGTCCTCGACCCGTCGGGAATGGCCGCCGTCAAACTGGCCGTTCGCGATAGAGGATGGCACCGCATAACCCAGCCTCAGCTGGTTGCCGCAGGGCTTAATCCGAATGTTGATCCTCGCCTGTTGCAGCTTTATGTTGACGGGGTGGAAGTGGCTATGACAGTGAAAGGACAAGAAGACGGCGTGCTTGATGCGGGCGACTCGTTGGAATTTTACGGAGTCGGATTAGACACTGCCGTGACCAACATTCACACCTACTGGGTAGTCGCGGGCCAGACGGCAGGCCAGCGCATACAGCAGGCGTCGGGAGCGGGCGGCTCACCTGCCGACAGCAGCTTCCGCTTCACGGTGGAGCGCAAAGACAGAACGATCTACTTCTCGGCGCTTAGAAACGGCGAGACGGAGAACTTCTTTGGATCTGTCGTGGGAAGCAGCCCTGTCAGCAAGGAGATTAACCTCAATAACGTCAACCTTGCCTCGACCGATGAGGCTATTCTCGTAGTTGATGTGCAGGGCGTGACCACGGTAGGCCACAGAGTCGGCGTGGCGATGAACGGCGCGCCGCTCGGCGAAATAGCATTTGTAAGCCAGCAGACAGGTTCGGGGACATTCTCGATTGCTCACTCGTTGCTCAAGGAAGGGGCAAATGATGTGACGCTTGTTTCGCTCAACGGCGGGTCTGACGTGAGCCTTATAGACTCCCTGCGGGTGACTTACGAGCACACCTACAAGGCCGACAACAACGAGTTGCCATTCACTTCGGATGGCAATGAAGCAGTCACCATCGGGGGCTTTACCAGCAACCTGATCCATGTGATTGATGTGACTAACCTGGCGAGCGTGCAAGAGTTGTCGGGGTCCGTGCAGGCGTTCAAGGATGGAACCTACGCCGTTAGCGTTTCAATCCCCGGCGGGGGCGCAAAGAACCTGATCGCCTTTACGGACAGCCAAGCCAGGCAGCCCGTAGAGATGGTTGCCAATCAGCCGTCCTCGTTACGTAAATCGTCGAATGGGGCTGATCTGCTTATAATCACGCATAGCAACTTCCTCGCCGCAGCCAACACGCTCCGCGTACACAGGCAAAGCCAGGGCATTGCCGTAAACGTCATCAACGTCAAAGACATCTTTGACGAGTATAGCCACGGCAACATCACGCCCTACGCAATCAGGGATTTCCTGACCTACGCTGGAACCACCTGGAAGCGAGCGCCGCGCTTTGTCCTCTTCCTGGGCGACGCGAGCGTCGACGCGAAGAATTATCTTGGGTTTGGGAATTTTGATTTTGTCCAGACCAAGCTCTTCGACTCGTTCTTTATGGAAACGTCCAGTGATGACTGGCTCGGAGATGCAAACGAGGATGGAATACCTGAGTTCGCCATGGGCCGCTTGCCCGTTCGCACGGCCCAGGATGCTGTGGCTATGGTGGCGAAAGTTATTCGCTACGACCAGTCCGCCCCGTCAGACGAGCTGTTGCTGGCGGCCGATGATCCTGTCGACTACAATTTCGTGGCCATGGCCGAGGCGTTGAAGCCGCTTGTACCGCCGCGAGAAGTCCGTGTCGTACAGCTCAACCGGGGCGAGACCGACATAAATACGGCGAGAGCGAAACTGTTTGATGCCATCAATCGCGGGATGAAGGTGGTCAACTACTCGGGCCACGGTTCGGTTGATCAGTGGAAGAACGATTGGCTTAACAACGCTAATGCTCAGGGACTGGAGAACTCAGACCGCCTGTCAGTCTTTATCATGATGACGTGTCTGAACGGCTACTTCAATGATGCTGTAATCGACAGCCTCAGCGAAGTATTGATGAGGCAGAACGGGGGAGCAGTCGCGGTCTGGGCTTCAACCGGAATGTGCTTGCCGGACGGCCAGTCTTTGATGAACCAGGAGATGTACCGGCAGATGTTCAGCACCGTGAATGGCAGGCGGCTTACGCTTGGCGAAGCGGCGATGAGATCGAAGGCTGCCTCGCCGGATACAGACGTTCGAAAGACCTGGGTGCTGCTGGGCGATCCGACAACCAGACTCAGATAGATCGGCAAAATTCATTTGCATGAGCTATAGGCTAACCTGAATCTTAGGAGGGTACATGAAAAGCAGAACGAGCGAGACTCCTCAAGCTAGAACAAAGGGTATAGTAGTAGAACATCTTGCAGATGAAGTGCTGGTCTATGACCTGGAGCGCGACCGCGCGCACTGCCTCAACACGACGGCCGCGCGGGTGTGGGAGCTGTGTGATGGGCAAAAGAGCGTCACACAGATAGCCAGGGAAGTAGGGACGGAAACAGAAAGCCAGGCAAGCGAAGAGGTGGTGTGGCTGGCTGTGGAGCAGTTGAGCCGAGCAGGGTTGATGGAAGGAAAGGTGAAGCGAGCAGCAGAGAAGGGGATGAACAGGCGAGAGGTGATAAAGAGGATAGCGGTAGCGGCGGCGATAGGAGTGCCTGTGGTGACGAGCATAGTCGCGCCTACGGCGATCCATGCCGCCACCTGTCGTCCCGCCGGACAGCCTTGCACAACAGCCGTGCAGTGTTGCTCCGGTCTTTGCAACGGCACCTGCTTGTAGAAGTCCGCAGGCAACGGCCTGACAATTCGAGCCCGGCGATATTCGAGACCACGAATCAATCTCGAATATCGCCGGGCTCTTTCATTTCAATTCTATTTTGTTTTCCCGATCATTTTGGCGTGCGCGAGAATGGAAGTGTAGGTGAAGATCGGAGAGTGCGACTGCGTCTCTCTGCTCTGATTGTTTGAAAGCGTCGCCGTCCAGTAATGGTTTTTGCTTGAAAGGCTGAACTTTAATTCAAGCTCGCCCGCTCGCTCTTTAAAAGGCTTGATCATGTAAATGACAGGCGACCAGGATGAAGTCTCGTACGTCGTCAAAGTAATTCCTTCGGACAAAGTCATGTTGCCCCAGACGGCAAAACAGTTCATTCCGGTCGCGTCTTTGACCTGCCACCTCGCGGTCAGGTCGTTAAGCTCCGGCGGTTTTTTTACTTTTGTGAGATCGACTCGGATCAGCTCGCAGGCTTCCGCGAGAAACTTCAACCTGGATTTGTCGCCCAGGATCACGGGCATATTCACGTTGAGCGATTCGAAATAACCGCACTCTATGGGCACCCCTGCGGGCGCGCGCTTGTTTTTCTTTAAGATTGCCGGGGCCACTACTAGAGCGACCGATGAAGGAATCAACACCCCGCCTTTCTTCAGAAATCTCTTTCGGGCGTTGATCATGTTAGGGACTATCAGCTCGTCGAAGACCTGATTGCCTATAGTCTCGCTTATAACGATGTCGAATTTGCCGGAGGGCGCGACCTCGTTAGAAACCCCGTGAACTACTTCGACGCGATCTTCGACGCGGTTCTCTTTGACGAGATTTCTAATCACAGGTATGAGAAGCTCATCCCTTTCTATGGCCAGGACTCGTTTTGCGCCGAGACGCGCGGCGGCAATCGACCAGAGTCCTGTGCCCGCGCCTATATTGACGACGCTCGAACCGGGTTTGACGTGGTGTTTGAGCGCGCTATAAAACGCGCGGTTTCTTTTGAGGTCGTTGATTAACGGGGCCTGACCTTTGAATATGTGTTGTATGTGTACGTAGTGGTCCGGCTCGGGATGATCCTTCTTTGTCATAAATAATTCACTCCTCGCTAATAAAGTTTTCGATTATACATATTGAGCCTGAGATAACCCAGCCCGTATGTATGGGAGAAGTTTCCAATCATTTTGTTTGACAGTCCGCAGGGTTCTTCATAGCATGTTACCGCCACGTTTTAGGGCGCTATTCGTGGCAGCAAATCAGCGATCCTGAAAAACTAAAGACAAACTAGATCATTCCATCGCTGTCTCAATAGCTTTACCTTGATGGTGCGACCGGGCGGGATCGCATTTGACATAAATAAAATTGACAATCTGCTGCGGCCATAACAGGCGGAAGGAAGAGGAGGCGATTATGCGAACACAGGGTTCTTTCTCTAAGCAGGCGCGCGTCATAGCTCTGGTTTTTATTTTTCTGTCAGGCTTTCTATGCTCAGGGGGTGGCCTGCTTAAATCGCCCCTCGTGAGCGCGGACGGCACTTTCCAAACCCTACCCTTCAGCCAGGACTGGTCCAGTACGGGACTCATTACGGCGGACGATAACTGGGCTGGTGTGCCGGGTATTATCGGTTTTCGCGGAGACGATTTGACCACGGCTACCGGCACGAACCCGCAGACCATACTCGCCGACGGCTCTGGTACGCCCGTTGATGTGATAGCCAACCAGGCTAACCCGAACACACAGGCAACAGGCGGCGTCGCAGAATTTGATGGCATCGCAAATCCGACCGTGGCGCTTCAAGGGTCAGGCACAGCCGACGCGCCGCATATAGTCATTCACCTCAATACCACAGGGCTTTCAAATATAGTTGTCGCCTATCAGCTCCGAGACATTGACGGCTCGACTGATAATGCGGTGCAGCCGGTCGCGCTGCAATTCCGCGTAGGCGCGAGCGGCAACTACACAGACATCCCTGCCGGGTTTATTGCGGACGCCACTACGGGGCCGAGCCTCGCAACGCTTGTGACAAATGTCAGCGCCCTGCTTCCAGCCGCCGCGAACAACCAGCCACAGGTCTTTGTTCGCATCATGACGACGAACGCGGTCGGTAACGATGAGTGGGTGGGCATCGATAACATCCTCGTTTTCGTTCCATCCGCAGCAAAGCTCAATTCATTCAATGCGAATGTTTCGGATGACGGAGTCCTGCTTCACTGGAAGACCGGATTTGAAGCCGATAACCTCGGTTTCAATCTTTACCGCGAACGAGACGGGCGGCGCACGCGCGTCAATCCTCAGATGATCGCGGGGTCGGCGCTAATGGCCGCCGCCAGTTTAAGGGCGGGTCGTTCTTACGCATGGCTTGATAAATCGCAAAACGGCGACGGCGCTCAGTATTGGCTTGAAGCAATAGACCTCAACGGGGAAAGAGTCTGGCACGGCCCCATCGCGGCGGAACACGCAAATGCCGGGGCTGACAACCCGGCCAGATCAAGAGAGCAATCATTGATGTTGAGCCGAGTGGGGGCGAAAGAGTCTGCTGGCGGAGCCTCGGCCTCTGCGACAATCGAGCGCGCGGCCCTGGTTTCAAAACCGACTGCGGCAGGACTCAGCTTGCAAGCTGCGGCAACCGCGCGAAGCTCCGTCAAGCTCATGGTCAAGCAGGAAGGCTTGTACAGAGTCACTCAACCGGAACTGGTCCGGGCGGGGCTTGATCCAAATACCGATCCGCGCTTCTTGCAGCTACTGGTTGACGGCCAGGAGCAAGCGATCAATGTGACGGGCGAAGCGGACGGTAAATTTGACGCGGCTGACTCGATAGAGTTCTACGGGTTTGCGCTCGATTCGCCGGTGACAGATGCTCGCGCTTACTGGATCACGGCGGGCGACGCGCCGGGCAAGCGTATCGAAGCGGTGAAGGGGCGCAAAGGCAAAACCGTGGCCACGAGTTTCGCCTGCACGGTCGAGCGAAAAGATCGCACGGTATATTTTTCTTCGTTGCGAAACAAGGATGTTGAGAATTTCTTTGGGCCTGTCATTGCAAAAGAGCCTGTCACGCAATCGCTTGCTCTTCGCGACATTGACCGCGCTGCGCGGACGGATGCCCTGCTTGAAGTGTCTCTGCAAGGCGTGACTCAATCCGAGCACAAAGTTCGCGTCTTTTTCAACGACTCGGACCTGGGAGAGATCAGTTTTTATGATCGCGCGCAGGGAAGCGCCAGATTTTCGGTTCCCGTCGCCGCGCTTCGCGAAGGGGATAATGCGGTCGTACTTGTAGCTCAGGGAGGCGAGAGCGATGTGAGCCTTGTCAACAGTGTTCGTCTGACCTACCAGCGCCGCTATCGCGCCGAAAACGACTCGCTCCGTTTTACTGCTAAGGGCAAATCGCGGTTGACGGTCGACGGTTTCACCGGCAATCAGATTCACGTGCTGGATGTCACCGACCCGAATGCAGTGACCGCAATAAAGGCGCAGACCGTCGAGCAAGCGGGCGGCTACGGCGTCACATTTATTGCGCCGGGGTCGGGAGAGCGGACGTTGCTTGCCATAACCGATGCGAGACACCAACAGGTTGATGCCATCGTCTCTTATCATCAATCGGATTTGCGTCGGACAGACCGCGAGGCCGATCTTGTAATCATCTCTCATCGTGATTTTCTTGAATCCGTCGCGCCGCTTAAAGCGCTCAGAGAAAGCCAGGGGCTGGGGGTTGCGGTCGTTGACGTGGAGAACATTTATAACGAGTTCAGCTACGGGCAGAAGACGCCGCAGGCGTTAAAAGATTTTCTCTCGTACGCAACATCCAGCTGGCGACGAGCGCCGCGCTTCGTGCTGCTGGTCGGCGATGCCAGTCTCGACCCTAAGAATTATCTGGGGCAGGGGAATTTTGATTTCGTGCCGACGAAGATCGTAGACACCCTGGTGATGGAGACCGCCTCGGATGATTGGCTCGCCGATTTTGATGGAGACGAGCTGGCAAATCTTGCTATGGGGCGGCTCCCTGTCCGCACGCTGCAAGAAGCAAACATCGTTATCGGCAAGATCATAAGCTACGACCAGGCGGGACCGGCTGATGGCGTGTTGCTTGTGACCGATACGGACGCCGATTATAACTTCCAGGCGATAAACCCGCAGATGAAGGCGTTGATTCCCGACCGGTTGAGGGTTCAGGAAATACAGCGGGATGGCGCGGTGGCAAAGAGCTTCCTGCTCGAATCCTTAAACCGTGGCCCGAAGATAGTCAATTACTTCGGGCACGGCACAGTGGAGCAATGGAACGGAGATTATCTTACCTCGTCTGATGCGCTGGGGCTTACGAACCGAGACAGCCTCACGCTGTTTTTGAGCGTGACATGCCTGAACGGGTATTTTCAAGACCCGGCGGCCAAGAGCCTGGCCGAGTCGTTGTTAATGGCCGAGCGGGGCGGGGCCGCCGCAGTCTGGGCCTCGTCGGGGATGTGCGACGCGGCATCGCAAGGGGTAATCAACGTGGAAATGTTCCGATTGTTGTTCGCCAATCCGGGGGCCGATCAGCTCACGCTGGGCGAAGCCGCGCTCCGCGCTAAATCGGTTGTTCCCGCGCTCGACACTCGCCGGACCTATATACTGTTTGGCGACCCGACGACGCGGCTCAAATAAAGATGAATGTGAATCTGGCCGCACAGGCCCACGCCGGTCTGTGCGGCCAGATAAAACGGATTGCCGGTTGCGGCTACCTTCACAATCTGTATAATTCAACGTTTGTAAATCTACCTTGCGAGCAAAGCGGTGCAGGATACAAATTTACCCCGGCTCAAAATGGAGTCCACCTGAATGGAGAAGATTGACCGCCTAGGCTGGGCGGCCGGCATTAATTTCATATCATACGGGTTGCGGATAGGGGTGCGTGTAAACGACCCCGCGATCATTGACAAGGTCATCGAGCAGTTGCCGCCTGACTGGAAACCGGCGACTTCACCCGTCGTTGACCGCGTATACTCGATCATAGCGGGGGGCGAAGGCGCGCGACCGGGCCTTCGCCGTTACAGTCTGGTTTATGCGAACGCCAGCAGGATAGCCCGCACGCCGGAACTGTCTCAGGCGCTTGATGCCTTTGAATCCGACTTGCAGCTCTATGTCGCCGAGACGGCGCCGCGCAGGGTCTTTGTCCACGCGGGCGTGGTGCGATGGCGCGGCAAGGCTATAGTGATTCCCGGCCGCAGCTTCAGCGGCAAGACGACGCTTACGGCAGAGCTTGTCAAAGCGGGCGCGACTTACTACTCGGACGAGTATGCCGTCTTGGATGGGCAGGGGCGCGTCCATCCTTACCGGCGACGGCTTTCGGTCAGGGAAAACGGCCATCTTGAAAAACCAATAAAATATGCCGTCGAATCGCTCGGCGGCCGTTCTGGTATTAAGCCCTTGCAGGTGGGGCTTGTCATAGTGAGCAAGTACAAGCCCGGCGCCAAATGGCGACCTCAACAAGTTTCAGCCGGGGAGGGTGCGCTGGCCCTGATGGCCAACACGGTATCGGTCCGGCGGCAACCTGAAACCACGCTTGCCACGTTGAGAAAGGTGGTTGCGCGCGCGCCGGTCTTTAAAGGCACGCGCGGCGAAGCCAAGCAAGTGATAGATTTTATTTTCGAGCACTTGGGCGAGTGAGAAATGTTCTCTTTGTTGTTGACATCGTTGAGATTAAGTTGTAAAACCCTGTGGAGAGTGGATAGGCCACTAATATAGATTGGGAGCTTTCATGAAAAACCTAAGCAAGCACGTAGCACCTCAGGCGCGAAGCCGTGGGATAGTGATGGAAGAGCTGGCAGATGAAGTGCTGGTCTATGACCTGGGGCGTGATCGCGCGCACTGTCTGAACCAGACGGCGGCAAATGTATGGAAGCTTTGCGATGGAAAAACTTCTCCTGCAAAGATAGCCACGCAACTTGACGGAAAGTTTGAGCCTGCCGCAGCCGAAGAGGTCGTATGGACTGCCCTGGAGCAGTTGAGCCGCGCAGGTCTGCTCGAAGAGAAGATTAAGCGACCCTCGACGGGCCTCAGCCGACGAGACGTCGTGAAGAGGCTTGCCGTGGCGGCGGCCATAGGAGTGCCGGTGGTGACATTGATAGTAGCTCCCAAGGCAAGTCATGCCCGCGAATTGCCGTCCGTCCGGGCAAGCCTGCACGGCAAGCGCGCAGTGCTGCTCAGGCGTCTGCAACGTCAATGTATGCGTATAAGTCGGCCATGTAAGTTTAGCCATGGTCAAGCCGCTTGCGAATGATTCGGCGGGCAGCCTGGTTGCAAAAGTGCTCGCCGGATCATGGCGCGTTCAATCTTCACCGCTCGATATTTCCGCAGAAGAGTTAGCCCTTGTCGCACCGCTTCTTTTAGAATCGGGCGCGGGCGCGCTCGGCTGGCGTCAAGTTCGTAACTCCCCTTCAAGCACAACGGCTGAGGCCCTGGAGCTTCAGCAATCCTATCGCCTGCACACACTTCAGGCCGGCATACACGAACGCAACATCAAGGGAGTCATAACGTTTTTCAAGCGCGCCGCCATCGAGCCGGTGCTCGTAAAGGGCTGGGCCGTTGCGCGGCTTTACCCGGAGCGAGGGCTCAGGCCGTACGGCGATATCGACCTCGCATTTCGGCCCGATCAATTCGATAAGGCCGAATCCCTCTTACAGACAGAGGAAGGAAAAAAGTTTAACGTTGACCTCCACAAAGGGTTTCGGAAGCTGGACGATTCGAGCTTCGAAGAGTTATTCGCTCGCTCCGAGGTGGTCGCGCTCGGCGATGTGGAAGTGAGAATACTTGGGCCGGAAGACCATTTTCGCATACTCTGCGTCCATTTGTTGCGCCACAGCGCGTGGCGTCCTCTGTGGCTGTGCGACATAGCCGCGACACTGGAGTCTCGCCCTCCGAGCTTTGATTGGGATCGCTGTCTGGGCCGAAACCCGAGGCAGGCAGATTGGGTCGCCTGCACGGTCGGCCTCGCGAACCGATTGTTGGGAGCAAAAATAGACGACACTCCCGTGGCCGGGAGGGCCGAAACCCTACCGGGCTGGTTCATCCCAAGCGTTTTAAGAAACTGGGACAGGCCGGACCCACACCTCTACCCGCCTTTGTCCTACGTGCCGCCGATGATCACTTATCTGCGTCACCCCGCCGGCATGCTCAAGGCTTTGCGCCGCCGCTGGCCCGACCCGATTGAAGCGACTATAAGAATGAGAGGCCCGTTTAACGAGATGCCGAGGTTGCCGTTTCAGCTAGGCAACTGCCTCGCGCGCGTCACCGGATTTTTTGCGACAATTGTGGGGCTCCGCCAAGAGCAGATACATTAATACGGGCAGCCCCGCGTATAAAACCGACGCCACCCTTTTATGCTTATGTTGACAAATAGTTAGAACCCACATTATGCTTTCTGCCGCATTCAATGTGCTTTCGTTTTCTTCGTTTAGGGATACAATGGGAAATTGCGTGGATGTAGTAAACCGGTTGTCTGGAGTATTTTCCAAATCTCACCGCGAAGGCCCGGACATACGAATTAAAGCTACGAATCGTAAAGCAGGAACTCTGGCTTTTCGTGTTTGCGCGGCTTCGATTGTCTCCGGTTTCGAAAAGCTTTTTTGAAGGTCGAGAGGCGCTCATCCCCCAAGTTCTGCGATCAGCATCCATAAGATTCGGGTGTCCCGTTGTGTTCGGTTGAAAAATTCGCTTGTCGCTCGGCGCGGCTTCCCTCACGGGTTTAACATAGCAGGGTGAAGTGCGCCCGCGTGTGGCCCGGCAAAGTAATGATATGGTCGTTAGCTTAAGCTTAAAGAATCCAATTGCCAGAATCGCAGTGCTTCTGGCAGCCCTAGGGCTCGCGGCGCTGCTTGTCGTCATAGTCCTTTTCAATTTCATTATCGGCACGATGGTCGATTACCGGAAAAGTTTTAATCGAGACGAGCTGGCATCTCCCGTCTACCATTTCCCAAGCTCGGCCCGAATGCATGCCCGATTAGCCGAGGCCGAGATGACCGCTCGCAATCGCGACCTGGCGAACGCGGAAGCGCACGCGCTTACGGCGGTCCGCTTGTCGCCTTATGATTATCGAAACCCGCTTATACTCGCCTCGATTAAAGAGGCGAGCGGAGACCGGCAGGCGGCGGAAGAGCAATTGCGAAAGGCGCTCGTTCTCGCGCCGACCAGCATCAGCGTGCGGTATCAACTGGCTAATCTGCTCGTGAGAGAAGGCCGCGTCGAAGAATTGATTGAGGAATTTCGAAAAGCTACGTCTTACGACCCCAGGCTCCTGGCCGGCGCAATCAACCTGGTATGGCAGGTTTCGAACAAAGACGTGAGTATGATAGAGCGCGTCGTCGGAGATAATCCCAAAGCTCAAATAACGCTAGCGCAGTTCCTATTAAAACAGGCGCGCACCGAAGACGCGGCCCGCATCTTTGTCGGCATCGACCGCAGAGCGCGACTGACCTCTCTTGAAACGCCTTTAGTTTTGAGGTCGTTCATCGACACGGGGTATCCGGGGCTTGCGAGATACTTGTGGGTAGGGTTGGCGTCGAGCAACGCGGAGACGGAGGCCCCGCTGGTATGGAACGGCGGTTTTGAAACCGACATACTTAAGACCCTTGGTCAGTTCGACTGGGCGATACCTGAATGGGCAGTCAGTAAAAGTAATAATAGAGAGACAAGATATGCGCGGTTGGGCATAGATCGCACGACGGCTCACACGGGCGCGCGGTCTTTGAAGATAGAGTTTGCCGGAGAGAATACGACTCGGCTCGACGGCGAGGTCAAACAGTTAATCGCGCTCAAGCCCGGCGCGCGCTACCGCCTTGAATGTTATGTTAAAAGCGAAGGTCTTATCACGCCCGAAGGGCCACGCGTCGTTGTGATCGGCGGCCAGTCTGCGACCGAGCCATCGAAGGAGCCTGCAAGCGAGGCTGTCCGAGCCGGGTCAAACGACTGGCAACGGTTAACAATTGATTTCATCGCCCCTCAAAGCAAGATCGCGGGCCAGTCATCCGTTCACATCGCTATAAAACGAATCCCGCAATTCAGCTACGACGAGCCGACGAGAGGCGCTGTCTGGTTCGATGACTTCAAGATAGAAGAACAGAAGCCGGGAGCCGGGGATCTGTAATTTCAAATCTCAAATTTGAAATTACAGATAGCCCTGACCCCCGATTGATATGAGCAAGATATTAGATAATACAATCGCAGGCGGGTTGCTCGTCCTGGTCGCCTTCACGGCGCTTGCCTTTGGCACGGTCGAGCCGTGGTTGATAGCTCTCTTCGAATTAGGCGCGACACTGATTTTGCTGCTGTGGGCGGTAAAAGCGGTGATCGATAAACGCCTGGCCGTGAGCGTGCCCGCGACCGCGCTGCCGTTAATGTTTTTTGTGGCGCTGGCACTGGTCGAGTGCATCTCTTATACGGCGAGCGACGGGCAGCGGGTCTCTTTGTCGAAGGATGTAGACGCGACGCGCTCGACCGTAATGATGCTGATATTCTTGCTGGTTTCGTTTATAATCGCTGCGAACTTTTTTGCCAGCCGGGAACGGTTCGGCACTCTGGTAAGATTCCTGATTATTTACGGAGTCGCTTTGGCGCTGTTCGGGCTAATACAGAACTTCACCTGGGAAGGCCGCGTGTACGGCTTCAGGGTGACGAAAGCTGGCCTGGCTTTCGGTCCATTTATCAATCGCAACCACTTTGCCGGTTACATGGAGATGTTGATACCCGTACCCGTTTCGCTGATCCTGGCGCGCGTCGTCCACAGACAGTCCTGGATGTTTTACGGGTTTGCCGCCGCTGTTATGGGCCTTGCGCTGGTGATGTCGAACTCGCGGGGAGGAATGATCAGCCTGATGGCAGGGTTGATTTTTATGGCCGTAGCCAGCTCGCAGTTGCGCAGGAACAAAGAGAGAAGACAGGGCAGCACGGCTTCGGTCCTTAAAAGAGTTGGGGCCGTTGCCGCCATCGGCGCCGCAATCTTTATAGGCGTGATATGGATCGGGGCCGAAGAGGTCGTCCGCCGCGCCGGCGAAACCATAGACCTGGTGAGAGGCGCTAACCAGCAAGAGGTCTATACGAGTCGCGAATGGATATGGAAGGACACCTGGAAGATGGTGCGGGCAAACCCATTGCTCGGGGTTGGCATCGGCGCATACGAAACGGTTTATCCTACGTATGCGACCGGCGACGATCCGTATTTTAGAACAGACTTTGCTCACAATGACTATTTGCAGATACTGGCCGACGCCGGGATAGTAGGCGGACTGCTGGCCCTGTGCTTCATCGTCCTGGTCGCGCGGGCGGTGCTGCGGGGCATAAAGGCTTCCGACCCCTTGATCGCGGCGATGGCGCTTGCCTCGGGAGCGGGAATTTTCTCTCTTCTTGTACACAGTTTGTTTGACTTCAACCTCCAAATACCATCTAATTCTTTACTCTTCCTGTTACTTTCGGCAGTGGCCTCTTATGCGGGAGCAAGCGCGGACCGGCAGACGGGCGAAGGCGCTTTAAAGCATGCTGCCAGAAGTGGCAAAGGAGATTCGGCAACAGGAGTATAGCTATGAGAATCAGAGTCCTTAACAGATACGCGCTGACTATTTCACTGGCTTTCATTATGGCCCTTGCGGCAATCTCGCAAACTGTCGCGCAACAACGCCAGCAGCCGCAACAGCCGAAGCCGCAGGGCGCGCCTTCGGGCGAGCCCACCACAACGCCTAACATACTGGTCTCGCCCGACGAGGACTATCGCATCGGCCCGCGCGACGTTATAGAGGTCCGCGTCGAAGATGCGGAGGAGTTATCAAACACGTATGCCATTAATGCGGACGGCACTTTTATGATGAAGTATCTGAGACGCATAAAGGCAGAAGGGAAGACTACGGAAGAACTGGCTACTGTGATAGAGGACGGGTTGCGCGGACGTTACCTGAAAAACCCGCAGGTGCTGGTGTCGGTCAAGCAATATCACAGCCGCACCTTCTTTATTCAAGGCTCGGTCCGCCGCCCCGGCGTATACCAGATCGAAGGAAGGCCGTCGCTCTTAAAGCTCATAACCGTGGCGGGCGGGTTCGCCGATAATTACGGCTCAAGCGCCTACGTCATTCGAGAGGCCAAGCCGAAAAAAGACAATTCGTCGAAAAAAGACGATTCGTCTAAGAACGGCTCGCCAGCCAGCTCCGACCAGATGGCGCAGGTTGCTGATCGAACGCAAGCGACCGGCTCGCAAGATGAGGACGTGCCTGAATACGAATTCATAACCGTCAACATCACAGGCATGCTCAAGGGCCAGCCCGAAAAGAATATGTTTCTTGAGCCCGGAGACATAGTCAACATACCTCCCCTGGATGTCTTTTACGTGGCCGGAGAGGTCAACGCGCCCGGCTCGTTCCAGTTGAAAGAGGGGACGACGCTAAGGCAGGCGATATCGCTCGCGCAAGGCACTACCTATAATGCTGCGGCAGGCGACGGCATCATATTCCGCGACGACCTGATCACGGGCAAGCGCCAGGAGATAAAAGTTGACGTCGGCCAGGTGATGAAGGGCAAGAAGGAAGATGTTGCCATACTGCCTAACGACATAATCATCGTCCCCAACAGCAAGGCCAAATTGATCGGCAACGCTATATTGAAGGCTTTCGGCATGGGCGCGGCTCAGCGCGGTCCTTACAGATATTAGTTGCGAATATTAAGTGCGAGGCAATTCGTAAACGCTCGGCCGTTCGTGTGTTAATACGCTTACGGCCGGACGCTCACACCGGAGAATTCAGATGGCAGACGAAAGATTTGAATTAGAAAAATCGCCGGCTATAGAGATAACCGCAAGAGAGACGTCGGGGCTGCGTCCCCGTTATCCCGGCTACGGCTACGGCGACAGCTACGGCAAGGAAGAAGGCAAGATACACCTGCGCGAGCTGTGGCGCACGGTCCGCAAGCGCAAGTGGCTGATAGTGACGATAGTCTTTGTCATATCTGTCCTCGTCACCATCGAGATGTACCGGACCAAGAACACTTATCAGGCGACGACGATGATAGAGGTCGGGAAAGATAATACGTCGGTCGCTCGCAGCGGCGCTCTCTACATTGATGACTACGACCCTTTCTACATGGTCACGATAAAGACCAAGATGCTCATGATTCAGAGCCGCTCGCTGCTCGAAGATGTAGTCGTCGAAAAGAGGTTGGAGCGCAACCCGAAGTTTCTTGAGATCGGCGAGAAAAAATCTATCTGGGAGGCGTTGAAGACCATAGGCGGGAAGTTCGGACCGAGCAGCTCCGACAGGGCCGAAAACGGCGATGAGCTGGCGATCGTTGAGACGAGCCTGGACCCTGAAAAGGAGCGCGAATTGCGCGAAGGCTGCATAAGAATGTTGCAAACCAACCTGAGCGTCGAGCCGATACGAGAAACCAAGGCGCTGAGAGTATCCTACACGCACACCGACCCGAAACTGGCCTCGGAAATCTGCAATGCGATTGCGGATGCTTTCTTGAAGCGCAATTTTGAAAACAAAGTGCAGAAGTTCACGGATACCAAAGACTTCCTTGAGGATTCGACTACCAAGCTTAAAGCGAGGCTTCAGAAGGCGGAAAAAGACCTGGCCGACTATACGCGCGACCATAATTTCTTCTCGACCGACGGCAAAGAGAACCACCTTGACCACGGCCCAGCTCTCCGACATGCACAACCAGTTGATGCGCGCCGAAGCGGACCGGAGGACAAAACAGAATCTTTACGAAGAGGTCAAGAAGGGCAACGTCAAAGACCTGCCCGGAGAGTTTGCCGATCTGGTCTATAAGACTGCTCCCAAGGTCGGCGCGCTACAGCGCGAGCTTGAAGTGCTTGAGACGGAATATGCGGGGTTGAGTGACAAGTACGGGCCCGACTACCCGAAAATTACTGAGAATCGAAGGAAAGTAAAAAAGGTCAGCGACCAGCTCGCCGCGGCGACAAAAGCGCTTGAAGAGAAGATCAGGACCGATTACGAACGGGCCGAGCGCGACGAGCAGATGATAAAAACAAGGCTCGGGCAGGCCAGGGGAGAGGCCATAAATCAGAACCAGGCCGCCATCCAGCTAAACATACTCAAGCAAGAGGTCGAGACGGCCAAAGCGCTCTACCAGGACTTTTTGCAGAAGTCCAATCAGGCCGAAGTCCAGGTCAAAGAGCAGTCGAACAATTTGCGCGTGATCGAGCCTGCGCCGGACAAAGCGCCGATGGTCGGGCCGCGAAGAATGTTCACCATAGTTGCCGCATTCATGTTGAGCCTTGCAGCGGGCGTAGGCCTTGCCTTCTTCCTCGACTACCTGGATAACACGATAAAGACCGTCGAAGACGTGAGCCGCTACACACAACTGCCCGCGCTCAGCGTCATACCGGCGGGCGCGCTCAACATGCCGCGCCGCCTTTCAGGGAAGAGCAAAAAGGCAGTCACGGGCCGCACGAAAGAATCGATTTCGCCCGCTACCTCTCAGCTTGCGGCGCTCGACACGCGCTCCAGCGCCGCCGAGGCGTATCGCGTGCTGAGGACATCAGTTCTGCTGTCGGCAGCCGGACAGGCGCCCAAGCGCATCCTGATCACCAGCGGACAGCCGGGCGAAGGCAAGACAACTACCGTCATCAACACGGCGATAAGTCTGGCACAGCTCGGGGCGTCGGTGCTGGTGATCGATTGCGACTTGCGCCGCCCGACCACTCACAAAGTGCTGGGCGTCGAACATCACCAGGGGCTTTCGACTTACCTGTCGCGCGACATTGACATAGACGAGGTGATTCAGAAATTACAGATCGCCAACCTGTCGTTGTTGCCCTGCGGCCCGATACCGCCGAACCCCGCCGAGTTGATTGCCTCGGATCGAATGAAGGCAATGCTCGACATGCTCAGCGAGCGTTACGATCATATATTGATCGATTCGCCGCCGCTGATAAACGTCACAGACCCTGTGATACTATCGACCATGGTCAACGGCGTGATACTGGTGGTGCACGGGGGCAAGAGCACGCGCGATGTCGTTCGCCGGGCGAGGCAAGAACTCTCAAGCGTCGGGGCGAAGATATTCGGCGTCGTGTTAAACAACGTAGACCTCAAACGCGAAGGCTACGACAATTATTACTACTATCGCTACTATTCGGGTTACGGTCAGGAAAACACCGGGAGCGATTAGCGCATAAGACAAGCCGCAGCCGAACGCCGATGGCATGATTCCTTATCCGATTCTGGTATGGGCTATCGCAGTGGCTTGATTTCTATCTATGAAGCGGATTGAGACCTCTATCCCCGGCCTTTGCGTGATAGAACCTGTAGTGCACGGCGACGATAGGGGGCTGTTTTTTGAGAGCTATCACGAAAAGAAGTTTGCCGAGCTTGGAATAACCGCCCGTTTCGTTCAAGACAACCATTCCAAATCTGTTAAGAACACGCTCAGGGGGCTCCATTATCAGCTAGCTCACCCACAGGCTAAGCTGTGCCGCGTCGTTTACGGCGAGGTGCTCGACGTAGTAGTAGACATCCGTCGCGGCTCGCCTTATTTCGGCTCGCACGTGGCGATACCCCTTTCGGCCGAAAACAGGCGACAGATTTATATCCCCGAAGGCTTCGCGCACGGTTATCTGGTTCTGTCAGAGAAGGCCGAGTTTTTGTATAAGTGCAACGAGTTTTATTATTCCGAGGATGAGCACGGCATAGCCTGGAATGACCCGGAGATAGGCATCGATTGGGGTATAAAAGACCCTATCCTCTCCACAAGAGATCGCCTTCATTTGTCTTTATCAAAAGTCGAGCCGGAGAGTCTGCCGAAATACGTCGGTAATGAGAATAGCCGGTAAAATTATTTAGAGCGAATTTCAAGCGGATGTACTGTATTCGAGAGACATCTCACCGCAGAGACACAGAGGACACAGAGGGGGCGCAGAGTTTTATTCTGCTCTGTGCAACCGCCGCGTGCGAAGCACATCATCGGCCATATGTGTCCTCTGTGTCTCTGTGGTGAATCTTTTTTGCTTCTCCAGACTGACTCAATGGACAAATCGGTATTCATTCACGAAAAGGCGATGGTCGAGCCGGGCGCAACCATCGGCGCTCGCACGCGCGTCTGGGCCTTCGCTCACATTCTGCCCGGAGCCGTCATCGGAGAAGACTGCAACGTCTGCGATCAGGTCTTTATCGAAAACGAAGTGATCATAGGCGACCGCGTGACGATAAAATCGGGCGTGCAGATATGGGACGGCGTCACGCTGGAAAGCGACGTGTTCGTAGGCCCGAACGCGACTTTCGCGAACGATAATTTTCCGCGCAGCAAACGATACCCCGAACATTTCATGAAAACTTTAGTCCGCAAAGGAGCGTTGATAGGGTCCAACGCGACCATACTGGCCGGGGTAGTCATAGGGGCCGACTCGATGATCGGCGCGGGGGCGGTCGTCACCAAAGACATTCCGCCGCACGCGATTGTCAAAGGCAATCCTGCGCGCATAACCGGCTATGTCTCTTCAAGCTCGATGGGGCAGATAGACCCGGGGCACACAGAATCGACACGCGCTTTCCAGGTTGCGGAAGCGCCGCGCGTCGCCGGAGCGCGCATCCATCAGATGCCCCTGGTCACGGATTTGCGCGGCTGTTTGTCTTTCGGCCAGTATGACCAGCATCTGCCCTTTATCGTTCAGAGGTATTTCATAATCTTTAACGTGCCGAGCAAAGAGGTGCGAGGCGAGCACGCCCACCGCCGTCTGCATCAGTTCTTGATTTGCGTTAAAGGATCTTGCTCGGTCGTCGTGGATGACGGCCACACGCGCGACGAGTTTTTGCTCGACAGAGCGGATGTGGGTCTCTACGTTCCGCCGATGACCTGGACGACACAGTACAAGTACTCTCAAGACGCCGTGTTGCTTGCCCTCGCGTCGGACGCTTACGACCCCGACGATTACATCAGAAATTATGATGACTTCTTGCAGGCTGTGAAGCAGTGACGATACAGGAAATCCCTTTTCTCGACCTCAAAGAGGCCTACCTTGAGATCAAAGACGAGCTGGATGAAGCCTACTTCCGCGTGATGAACTCAGGGTGGTATATCCTGGGAAGCGAAACGAGCGCGTTCGAGCGAGAGTTCGCCTCATACTGCGGAACCAGGCACTCGGTAGGGGTAGGCAACGGCCTCGACGCGCTGCACCTGATCCTTCGCGCGTATGAGATCGGGGAAGGCGACGAGGTCATAGTCCCTGCAAACACCTACGTCGCGACCTGGCTCGCCGTCACTTACGCCGGGGCTACGGTGAAACCTGTCGAGCCGATCGAGCGGACTTATAACCTCGACCCGCGCCGAATAGAAGCTGCGATCACGGCGAGTACGAAAGCCATTATCGCAGTCCATCTTTACGGCCAGCCCGCAGACATGGAGCCGATACGCGAGGTCGCGGCGCGTCATGGTTTGAAGGTGATCGAAGACGCGGCGCAAGCGCACGGGGCGCGCTACAAGGGGCGACGCGCCGGGGCGCTCGGCGACGCCGCAGGGTGGAGTTTTTATCCGGGCAAAAACCTCGGGGCGTACGGGGATGCGGGGGCGATTACGACCGACGACGACGCGCTGGCCGACCGTGTGCGCGAGCTTCGCAACTACGGGTCGAAGTTGAAATACTACAATTCCAGCAAAGGGTTCAACAGCCGCCTGGACGAGGTACAGGCGGCTTTGCTGCGCGTCAAGCTAAAGCATCTGGAAGAGTGGAACGCGCGCCGTTTGAAAATAGCCGCGACTTATCTTGAGCGGTTGGAAGGCGCCGGTCTGGTGCTTCCGATAGTTGCCGAAGGCGCGGAGCCGGTCTGGCACCAGTTTGTGATTCGCTCCCGTCGCAGGGACGAGCTGCAAGAACATCTGAAGAGCGCAGGCGTCCAAACGTTGATTCATTATCCCGTTCCGCCGCACTTGCAAGAGGCCTACGGCGAGATGGCTTTGCCCAGGGGCGCTTTCCCCCTGACCGAAAGGATACACGGCGAAGTCCTCAGCCTTCCAATCGGGCCTCACATGCCTGAATCGAATGTTTCAAGAGTCATTCAGTCCGCGCGGACATTTTCCGGGCGGACCAGTGAGGCCGCGCCCGGCGGTCTTAACACATGAACAGCAACCTCGTCACGTTTGCGCTCTTTGCCTACAACCAGGAGCAATTCATCCGAGAAGCCGTGCGCGGCGCGCTCGCTCAGACTTATTCCCCGCTTGAGATCATACTGTCTGACGACTGCTCTGCGGACCGCACTTTTGAGTTCATTAAGCAGGAAGTTTCAGGTTACCGAGGCCCGCATAAAATACGTTTGAACCGCAATCCTCAGAACATAGGCTTCGGCGCGCACATAAATCTGGTGATGGAGATGGCGGAGGGGCAACTGATAGTCGCCGCGGCAGGCGACGATATATCGCTCCCCGGCCGCGTCGAGAAGCTATTCGCTGCTTATGATTCCTCGAACGGAAAAGCTCTGTCGCTGTATTCAAACGCCACCGTCATAAACGGGGAGGGGGAGCGGGCGGGACCATACCTTGCCGGGCGCGGCCCGGATCGACTCTCGGCGCGGTGGATGGCGGAGCGATTCAGCGCCACGCTCGGTTGCGCCCAGGCATGGGACAGACGGCTATTCGATCTGTTCGGGCCGATTCTAAAAGAGGTGTTCAACGAGGACATGGTGATCCCTTTCCGCGCGGCGCTCATAGGTGAGATCGAATATATAGACGAGCCGCTCGTGCTGTATCGGCTGCATGACAACAACACGCACTTTAAGGCGCTGAAGGGCAGGGAAGGCGGGCGGGATTTGCACGCGATCCTGTTAAAACCTGCCGACAGCAAAATCGCCATCTACAAAAATCGCTTGCAAGACCTTGAGACTCTGGAAAGGCTATTTCCCGAAAGGGGCGATGAATGCCTCTTGCTTAAGAGAATCACTCAGCGCGTGTGCAGGGAGATGGAAGACGAGAAAGCTTTGCTGACGGAGTCGAAGTTTTTTAAGCGCGTAGGCATCATCGGTCGCGCGGTGCGGCGCGGCACGCGGTTGAGAAGAATTGCCAGGTGGGTAATGACCTTCTTTTTCCCCAGGCTTTATCTCGGCTACATGAATCGCCTGAACGCAAAGATTCATCAGCGATAGAAGGATCGACGAAATGATCGCGCCTGCGGCAGAGGTGAAAAAATCGAGCGGCGTGGCCGACCCCATAGTCCTCTCTTCGGGAGTTGCGCGCCTCGTCTCCACAATCACGAGCCCGATAGCCGCCCTTCTGGTAATCCATTTCTTGACGCTCGCAGAACAGGGGTACTGGTTCACGTTCCAGGGCATTGTACTTATGGCGAATTACGCCGAGATGGGAATGGCGCAGGTCATACTGCAATTCGCCGCTCACGGAACCGGCGGAGTGACGGGCGGAATCGAAAAGCAAACCTCGCACGATAACAACAGGCTGAAGAGCATTTTGAGGATATCCTTGATATTCGGCGGCATGTCTGCCCTTTTGCAGTTGGTGATTGCTCTGCCGCTCGGGTATCTCATTTTGTCCAGGCATGAGGAGGCCAACCAGCAAATCGAATGGCTCGGCCCCTGGGTTTTTCTATGTTGCGTCGCCCCGCTCAACCTGACCCTGGTCTTTATCAACGGCTTTCTCGAAGGCTGCCAGTTTATCGTACCGGCTAATCTCCGAAGGGCGCTTCAGGCTATCGCGCAGGTCGGAGTTACATTGCTTGTTTTCAGCCTGGGCGGGAAGCTGTGGTCGCTTGGCGCAGGATTGTTGGCGAGCTTTGCGGCAGGGTTTCTGTGGATCGCGATTGCGCACGGCAAGTTTCTCATACGCATGCTTGCAGGTTTCCGGCATAACAGAGAGGTTTCCTGGCGAAAAGAGGTGTGGCCTTTGCAGTGGCGCTACGCGATGACGTGGGCGACGGGGCTTTTCACCTACGGCCTGTTCAACCCTTTGATCTTCTCGATAGCAGGAGCGGAGGCCGCCGGGCAGTTCGGGTTTACGATGTCGGTGGTTGGCATCGTGCTGTCTTACTCGCAGGTATGGACATCTTCTCGCACGGCGGTCTTTGCGAAGCTGAATGCGGGGACGCGGTGGGGCGAACTTAAGCACCTGTTCGAGCGCAGCGCCCTGTATGGCGCTATCGCCTACCTGCTGGGGGCATCGGCGGCGCTCGCGGCGCTTTACGTAATACGTATCAATCTGCCCTGGCTCGCGGTCAGGTTCCTTGATCCGTTAGCTACGGCGATATTAATCATGGGCGGAGGGGTTAATCTCGCGACATTCTTTATTACCTACTTCGTCAGAAGCTTCAAGGAGGAGCCTTTCGTAAAGCTGGCCTGGCTGGTAGCCGTGCTTATGGTGGTATTGTTGCCTGCGGGCACGATTCTGCTCGGGACTACGGGCGCTGCTTTGGCCTACCTTATTTCGCAACTGGCCATTTTGCCGATGGCGCTCAGTATTTATAATATGTATCGCAAACGAATGGCGCTTCAGTATATATGAATAACAGACCGATTCTGACTATAGCAATCTCCAGCTACAACCGCGCCGCAAAACTCGACGCGCAGATTCGATGGGCCGTAGGCAGCATAAATGGGCGCTGGGACGAGTGCCAGTTGCTGGTTGCCGACGGCGCGTCCACCGACCAAACGCCGGTCGTCTGTAATAAATGGAAATCAGAGCTGGGCGATAATATTACCAGCCTGCGCCTGCCCGTAAATAATGGGATTGTGGCCGGAATATACTTCTCGATAGAACAAGCGGCAGGCGAATACGTCTGGACGGTCAGCGATGATGATTTCATTAGAGAGGACGCGGTGACGACAGTCCTGGATGCTTTACAGGAAGACAAAAGGCTGGGGCTATTGCACCTCAATCACCGGATAGTCAACGGGTTGAACGGGAATCTGATGCGCGAGAGCTTTTATCCCTGGACGGAAGACCAGCACGCAAATCCCGGGCAAGAGTTGATCGAAAAGTGCCTGACATATGATGAAGGCGGGATTCAATTTATGACCGCCAATATTGTGAATAGGAAGCTGGCGATAGAGTCAATCGAGAGTTGGCCCGAAGGCTATAAAAATTTAGCAACGCCTATTTACATCTACTCCTACGCCGGTAAAGACGCCGCCGTGCGTGTAATTTCAAACCCGGCCCTCGACTGTGTCTATAACCTTAGCGCGTGGTACGACCGCTCGACATGCGTTTTTTATAAAGACGCGCCCGAGGTCATGCTGCGGCTCAAACAGGTGGGCTTTGACCGTCAGGTGATGAACAGACTGGTGCTGAAAAGATTGAGGTTTAAGGTCATCACGGGCAAAGCGCTAGTAAAGTTCCTTCTGAAGTTTCCTGTCGAATTCACCAGATCGATCCAGTATTACATCAGCGCTCTAAGGGATTGGGTTTAGCGCACACACTTTAACTTTGACGCGGACTGACCTTGTGCACTATGAAAATAAAAGGTTCTTCTCTGTCGCTCGTCGAGATAGGTATTACGACCAAAAACCGCTGGGACGATCTGCGAAACACGCTTATGAAGCTTGCGGCATTCAGGCCGAGCAATATGCGGATATTGATATTCGATGACGGGTCAGACCGCGCCTGTCCGTTTGATGTCGCCTCGATTTGCGCCGGCGCAAAGTTGAAACGGTTTGCCGTATCGAAGGGCTTGATCGTACGGCGCAACCAGCTTGCGCGTGAGATGAGATCAAAGTACTACTTCAGCCTCGATGACGATTCGTATCCGGCGGCGGGGTCGCTGGACAAGGTCGTCAGGTTTGCGGAAGCTCGCGAAGACCTGCTCTGTTTAACCTTCCCGGTCTATAACCCGGTTAACGAGTGGCACCAGGTGAAGTCGCTGAGAGCCGAGCCATACCGCGTCAAAACTTTTATAGGGTGCGGCCATCTGATGCATCGCGAGCGGTTCCTTAAGCTTGGCGGGTACTGCGAAGAGCTTGTGCATTTTGGGGAAGAGCAGGAGCTTGCGACGCGGGCATTTCAGCGCGGGTTAAGCTGCTACCATTTTCCGGGGCTGAAGATACATCACCTGCAATCCGAGGCGGGGCGGAACTGGAAGAGCATGGATTTCTACGGGGCGCGGAATAATGTGTTGATAAACGACTGGTTCATGCCGCGCGGGCTGAGGCTCGTTAAACAGGGCCGCACGCTTGCGAGCCGGGCTTTGCTTCTGATCAGGACAAGGCGGCTGGCGCATCTGCATGGGCAGATTGCCGGGATTGGGGACGTGCGGAAATACAGGTCGAAGCGGAGGCTCATGTCTTTCAAACTGTACGGGCAGTGGAGGAGCCTGCCTTTGTGCTGAGCAAGGGCGAGTAATATGATTGATGGCTCTGTAGTCGCCAAAGCCGCCGACGCCCCTCTCTCGACCCCTGTTGTCGGGATGACCACGCGGGTTATCCGAGGCGGCCTGTGGACTTTGAGCGGCCAATGCGTCACGCTCCTTGCTTCTCTGGTGACAATACCATTTGTTATACGCCTGCTAGGGTCTGAAGCTTATGGTGTGCTTGCCTTGATCAACGTATTGATCGGATACCTGGGATTTGCTGACTTCGGAATGGGAACAGCCTCGACGCGGTTTGGCGCGCAGTCCTACGCCCGCCAGGATGAGAAGGATGAGATAGCCGTGGTATGGACGGCACTTCTAATCTCATTTGGACTTGCCGCGTCAAGCGCCCTGGCGCTTGCATTATTTGCCGAGCCGCTTGTGGTGAACGTGCTGCGCCTGCCCGAACAATTGCAAGGCGTAGCGGTCGTTGCGTTGCGAGTGGCAGTCATTGGTTTTGTGGCGCGAAGCGTTTCAGGCGTGTTGAATACGCCGCAAATTGTGCGCCTGCGCATGGATTTAAACACACTGATTACGACCGGGGCGGGCATTGCGCAAATCTGCTTAATTCCCCTCGTGCTGTTTTGGGGCGGCGGTCTGGTGGCGGCTGTAGCCGTGACCGCAGGCGTTGCTGTTGTAACAGCCCTGAGCCATCTGGTTGTTTCCGGGCGATTGCTGCCGCGTCTATTTAAACCAAGAATCAGCCCATCGCTCATCAAGCCGTTAATGAGCTTCGGCAGCGGCCTGGTCTTTTCAACCCTTGCCTCGGTAGTCTTAGTACATGCCGAAAAGCTGTTGCTGACTCGTTTAGCTTCTATTACGGCACTGGCGCACTATTCGGTAGCCTATGCGGCGGCAGGGTTGCTAGCCCTGGCGCCTGCGGCGATGGGGCAATCCCTGATGCCCGCATTTAGCAGGTTACAAGCTGAACCCGATGGCGGATCGCTTGAGCGACTTTATACGCGCGTGTTGCGCGCCAACTTGCTTCTGGTTACTCCCGTAGCTTTACTCCTGTGTGCTGCCGCAGAGCCATTATTCACCTTTTGGGCCGGGCCTGAATACGGTCGTGAGAGCGCCTTACCGTTCTACATTCTAGTAGGCGGGTTGATGCTTAACATATTGGCCTACGTTCCATACGCCTTATTGATCTCGCTCGGCAAGAGCGGCCTTGTTGCGCGCATACACGTGGCGGAATTGCTGCCGTACGTGGTGTGCGCTGCCGCATTGATATATCTATTCGGCGCAGTCGGCGCCGCGCTGGCGTGGAGCCTGCGGGTTGCCGCAGATGCGATAATCTTCTTCCTGGCCGTGCGCCGCATATCAGGTTTCTCTTTCGCGCCGATTCGTGCTAATAAAGGTATTTATGTGGTCGCTGTCGCAGCGCTCTTAGCGCCTGTTCCGCTGATCGTCAAAGGGATGGCTTCTCAATCGTTGCTTTTATGTGTCACGCTCGTTTCGCTGGTGTTTTACACCGGCGTGGTCTGGATGCGGGTGGTCACCGATGAAGAGCGAGCATGGGCGTCATCAATAATGGCTCGGCGCATGGGGTGGTTAATGAGAAAAGGTCTTTAAGCGCGGCGAGTCGCGGCCAGGGATATTTGATTAGGTAGGGGAGCATGCCCGATCTCGTAACTCTCTATGACGAAAAAGACGCAACCTACTTTTCTGATACTCGTGAGCCTCTGCTCGATTTAATTGATCGGACCGGCTTGAGAGTGCTGGATGTCGGATGCGCAGCCGGGGTTGTCGGCAAGAGATTGCTGGAAACGGGTAAAGCGAAGTGGGTAACCGGCATAGAACTGGTTCCTGAACAAGGCGAAATTGCTCGATCTGTCCTCAATGAGATTCATGTCGGTAATATAGAAGAGATGTCATTTTATTGGCCTGCCGGGCAATTTGATTGCTTTGTATTGGGAGACGTACTTGAGCATGTGATTGACCCCTGGAATCTGCTCAGGCGGCTGAGAACCGTTTCTTGCCGATGATGGTATCGTTGTGGCCAGCGTCCCGAATGTGAGACATTGGCCCATAATATCAAACTTATTGTTACACGGTGATTGGCAGTACACGCAATCCGGCGTACTGGATATTACTCATTTGCGGTTCTTCACGCGCAGGAGCATTATCAGAGCCTTTGCCGAGACTGGCTACTCTGTGCAGACTATTCAGCCTTTATTTAACGGCCGCCGCTACTCTATACCGCATCGCTTCACGTTCGGCCTTTTGACCGGATTGCTCTGTGCAGAGTGGTTGATACGGCTAAAGAAAGCCTGAATCTCACAATCCGACAGAACAATCATCATTAAGAATATGAAAGAGGACTCAGTCGCACAACCGGCTGAGTCGCGATCTTAAAAAAAGGGTATAAGATGGGAGAATTGATCAAGCCGAAAGTCTATGTGATAGTGCTTAACTGGAATAACTACGCTTGTAGCGTGAAGTGTTTAGAGTCTTTACAGAAGGCCACTTATCCCAACCTGGAGATAATCGTAGTAGATAATGGATCAACGGATAAATCGGGCAAACGCTTACAAAGCGAGTTTCCCGATTACAGGTTCATTTTTAATGATGAGAATTTAGGGTTTGCCAGGGGGTGCAATGTCGGCATAAGAGACGCGTTGAGTAACGAGGATTGCGCTTATGTGCTCTTGCTGAACAACGACGCTACGGTAACGCCTCAGTTTTTGGAGAAGGCTGTAGATACGGCGGGCGGCGACGAGAGGATCGCGGTTATCGGCGGCAAGCTTATCTATTCGCCCGAATCGAATAAGATATCGTATGCCGGAGGGTACGTTGACCGGCTGCGCGCCGGGTGCATGATCCGCGGTTCGCTTGAGCTTGATGAGGGCCAATACGATAGGCCTGGGAAGACCGGCTTCGTCTCCGGGGCGCTCATGCTAATTAAAAGGAAGACTCTGGAAGAATTAGGTCTTCTTCCGGAGGAATACTTTTTCGGGGTCGAAGACGTTGACTATGCGTTAAAGATTCGGCGAGCCGGGTATAAGCTATATTATGTGCCCGAATTTGTAGCCTACCATGGAAGCGATGGCAGTCATCGGACATTCGATCCCAGGTATTCCTATATCGGATATCGAAGCAGATTCATATTACAAGAGAAGTACCTCCCCAAAGGATTGTTCCCGATCTGGTTGTGGGTATTCTTTTATTACGAAAAGTATATAGCATTTAATATCTGGAAGAGATTGGTAACTAAATACGGATATGACAAAGATCTAGAGATATCGTTTGACGACATAAAATTTGCTCTCATCAAGGCCATAGAAGATCATGGGAAAGACATGCTTTCTGAAAGAACTCTGATCCAATTTGGCGAGTTGCTGAAGGCGAGAAAGACACCTTCTGCATGAGGTGGCTGTAAAGGGAAAAGGGTAAGAACGACTGTTGCGAACGATTCTCCTGGCGAACTTGCCGTATTACCATTATCTGGCGCGCGCGCTTTATAATTCCGGTCATCTTAAGAGGTACGTTACTACTTTCATCCTGCTTGAGCATGAACAGGCGCCCGCGAGGCTGCCTGCATATCTGAGGAAGAAGCTCGAAGGGAGACGGCTTCTAGGCATTCCCGGCGAAAAGGTCAGACAGATTAAGATGCCGGAATTGCTGGCTCAAGCATTAATAAGGACGAAAGTCGCCTCTATTGATCAATCAAACTGGGTGCAAAACTATTCCTTTGATTTGATGGCGAAACGCTGGGTTGATGCTTGTGACGTGCTTCATTTCGTCAGCAGCATTGGTCTGTACTCGGCGCGCAAAGCAAAGTCTGCGGGGGCCACGATAGTGTGCGACGTGCCGCAGGAACATCCGAGGTTTCAAGTCAGACTCCTGCTCGAAGAGCAGGAGAGGTTCGGGGTGAAGAGCGAAATAAGAGGACGGCTTTACGAAGAAAAACTGCTTGAAGAGTTTTCGATAGCCGATTATTTTATTGTGCCGTCAGAGCACGCCAAAAAGAGTTTTATTGCCGAAGGCTTTCCTGAAGATAAAATCTTCGTGCTTCGTTACGGGACTGACCTGAGCCACTTTTATAAAGTCGAGCGTAAGAATACCGTATTCCGCATCCTTTATGTCGGCCAGGTGACATTGCGAAAAGGGGTTCAGTATCTGCTCCAGGCGTTTGAAGAGCTTAAGCTGCCCGAAGCCGAGTTGCTGTTTATCGGCAAGCTCGACCCGGATATGGCGCCTATCTTGAGGCGTTATGAAGGGGTCTATAAACATATCCCTACATTGCCGAAGGTCGAGTTGTTGAAATACTACAATGACAGCTCGGTCTTTGTTCTCCCCTCGCTGGCCGACTCCTTCGCCCTGGCCGTCTTAGAGGCGATGGCCTGCGGCGTGCCGGTGATTGTCACCGAGAATACAGGCTCGAAGGAGGTTCTGACGGAAGGCGTAGAAGGTTTTATTGTGCCCATCAGAGACGTTGATGCCTTAAAGGAAAAGATACTCTTCCTTTATGAGAACCGCGATGTTTGCCGGCAGATGGGAGACGCCGCAAGTCAAACGGCTAAGAAAAGGACATGGGGCGAGCTTGAGCAGCGAGCGGTTGAGATCTATGACACGATTGAATCCGGAATAAGGGCTTGAGAGAAGGCGAGAAAGAAGATAATGGTGAGCAGGAAAGCAGATGACGACTCAGGGCTTCGCGCCGTTGTGTTCTGCCCCGGCCCTATGGGGATTTTTCAGCAAAGCATGGCGCTACAAGAGCGCGGATGGCTGGGCACGATGGCAATTGATATTTACTGCAACATGTCCGGAGCCCCGTACAGGTGGATGCCCGAGGGTCGTATTAAAAAGTTTCTAGGCAGGCGCTACTTCAAGCATCTGGATGCGCGGCAGGTGCGCATACATCCCTTGCCCGGCGCGCTCATGCAACTCGCGATACGCTTTCCGCAGAGTTCTACAAGCCTGTATCGCTGGGTGCTCTGGTCTAACGAGCAGTTCGACGGATGGGTCGCGTCGCGTTTGCCGGAGTTTGGGAACCTGGCTTTTGGTTATGAAAGCTCAAGCCTGTTTACATTCCGGCGCGCGAAAGAGCTTGGCCTTCCCTGTGTGCTTTATCAACCTGTCGCCTGCGCCGAGCATGCGGAAAAGCTGCTGGAAGCAGAGAAAGAACTCTTTCCTAAGCTGGCCTCCACGCTGCGTTATAGCTGGTTCCCCGAAGGGGAGTTGGACCGAAGGCGCGAGGAACGTGAGCTTGCCGATGCAGTTATCTGCGCAAGCGAGTTCACCAGAAATTCTCTTGTGAAAATGGGCGTCGAGGCCGACAGGGTATTTGTAGAGCCGTACGGAGTCAATCAGGAAGTCTTCTCTCCTTCTACAGACAAGTTCTCGCAATTCTCGGTCATCTGGGCCAGCTCTCACACGCAGACCAAGGGGATAGGCTACCTGCTCGAAGCCCTGGCCCGCCAGCCTGTGCCGGGCATGGAGCTTGTGCTGGCCGGTCATCCATACGGCCTGGATGCCGTATCGCTTTATGAAGACCGGGTGCGTGCCCGGCGGCTGGGCCACATCAGCCGCGAAGAGCTTGGCCGGGTAATGCGCCGCTGTCATGTTCACGTCTACCCGACGCTGCTCGACGGGTTTGGTCGCAACATAATCGAAGCCATGTCGTCGGGGTTGCCCGTGATTACAACGCCCAACTGCGCCGGGCCTGACTTGATCGAAGACGGGGTCACTGGTTTTATCGTCCCTATACGTGATGTTGATGCGATCTGCGAGAAGCTGGCCTGGGTCCATGATAATCCGCAAGAAGCAATAGAGATGGGCCTTCGCGCCCGCGAAAGAGTTGCCGCTTTGACCGAACCAGACTATCGTCGGAGATTTGCCGAGCGCATTTATAAAGTCTGGCAGGGTTGACCAGGAAGCCGGGAATAATTCGTAATAAAAGAATGAAAAAAGTGCTTGTTACCGGAGGGGCCGGCTTCATCGGCTCCCACACCGTCGATCTACTTTTAGAGCGAGGCTACGGGGTCCGCATACTCGACAACCTCCAGCCTCGCGTTCACCCGCGAGGCAAGCCCGATTACCTGCCTGCCGAAGCAGAGTTCATCGAAGGCGATGTTGCAAATCGCACCGATCTCGGTAAAGCATTGCGGGGAGTAGACCGCGTGATACACCTGGCGGCTTATCAGGATTACTTGCCCGACTTCAGCACTTTTATTCACACGAACACCGAGTCGAGCGCGTTGCTGTTCGAGTTGATCGTCGAAAATAACTTGCAGATCGAAAAGATTGTTTTTGCGTCTTCGCAATCCGTCTCCGGCGAAGGCCGCTACAGTTGCGAAGAGCATGGAGTTATCTACCCTGAGTCTCGCTCGATTGAGCAGCTACGGCGCGGAGACTGGGAAGTCAAATGCCCTTCCTGCGGCGCGGAGATGAAGCCGCTGCTCATCGATGAAAAGACCATTCACCCGCATACGGCTTACGCCATATCTAAGTACGCCATCGAGTTGCTCGCTAAAAGCCTCGGCCAGCGTTACCAGATTCCTACGGCCTGCATGCGCTACACATACGTTCAGGGGACGCGCAACTCTTTTTACAACGCTTATTCGGGCATCGCGCGCCGGTTCGCCTTGAGATTGCTCAACGGGTTGCCCCCGATCTGTTATGAAGACGGCAAACAACTGCGCGATTACGTGAACGTCAAAGACGTGGCCCGCGCTAACGTGGCGGTGATGGAAGACGAGAGATCGAGCTTTCAGGTCTTTAACGCCGGGGGCGGGCGAGCCGTCACAGTGCTTGAATTCGCCGAGATCATGATTAGAGAGTTCGCAATCGACCTTGAGCCACGGGTGCCGGGCGAGTTCCGCCTGGGCGATACGCGCCACACTATTTCAGATAATGCGAAGCTCAGCGGCCTCGGGTGGGAGCCTGTTATTCCTGTCGAGCAGAACGTGCGCGAATACGTGGCGTGGATGCGCGAGCAAAAAGGCACGGCAGAGTATCTGGAAGAGGCCGAGCGCATAATGCGGGAGCAGGGCGTCGTCCAGAGCGTGGAACAAAAATGATATACGCGCACACGGCTATGCCCGAAAAAGCGATCCTTCTGGCAGCCGGCCGGGGCGCGCGGCTTCGCCCGCTTACCGAAACCGTTCCGAAATGCATGGTGGAGATAGCCGGAAAGCCTCTGCTTGAGCGCAACGTCGCGTGGCTGAAAAAATATGGAGTCACCGATCTGGTAATCAACCTGCACTACCTGCCGGAATCGGTGGCCGGTCACTTTGGCGACGGGAGCCGCTGGGGCGTGCGCATAACTTACTCGCGCGAACCCGAACTGTTAGGCACGGCGGGCGCGGTCAAAAATGTCGCGGACTTTTTTGACGGTCCTTTTTTTGTCTGGTACGGAGATAACCTGAGCACCTGCCGCCTGGACAGGCTCTGGGCGATGCACGCGTCGAGGGGCGGCGTCGCAACGATTGCATTGCACGAGCGCGAAGACCCTACCGAGAGCGGAATCGTCGGACTGGACGAAAACGACCGCGTCACGCGATTCCTCGAAAAGCCGCGACCCGATCAGGTCTTCTCGCACTGGGTAAGCGCCGGCGTAATCGCGCTCGACCCGCAGGTCCTCGACTCGATACCCGACGGCGTCGCGTCTGACTTTGGGCGAGACGTATTCCCCCGATTGCTCGAAGCAGGCGCGGCCATCTACGGTTATAAGATGTCTGCGGAAGAAGGGCTCTGGTGGGTTGATACGGCGGGCGATCTGGAAAGAGTGCAAACGGAGATGATCGAAAAAACGGAGGCGTTATGATACTGGCGCGAGCGCCTTATCGCATATCGCTCGGCGGCGGCGGGACAGATTTGCCGTCTTATTACTCCGAGCACGGCGGATTCATTTTAAGCGCAGCCGTCAATAAATTTCTTTACGTCTATCTGAATCGCCCGGCTGCCGATGATTTTATACGGTTGAAGTACTCTCGCTACGAACAGGTGGCTACGCCTGACGAGATAGAGCACGATCTGGTTCGGCACACGCTTAAAGAGCTTAAGCTCGGCGGCAGTCTTGAGATCGCTTCGATGGCCGACATTCCCGCCGGAACGGGCCTTGGGTCTTCGGGCACTTACCTGGTGGCGCTGCTCACGGCCCTGTATGAATTGAAACGAGAAAAAGTGCCGACCCAGGCGCTGGCCGAACAGGCCTGTCACATCGAAATGGATCTCGCGGGCCACCCCGTAGGCAAGCACGATCATTACCTTGCCGCGTTCGGCGGCATCACGTGTCTCGATATAGACACCGAGGGGCGTGTGAAAGTGTATCCGCTCAATATCTCTATCAGCACTGTCGAAGATTTTCGCAACTCGGTCTTGTTGTTCTACACCGGAATCACGCGATCAAGCTCGGATATTCTCGAAGCACAAAAGAGAAGCACACAGGGCGGAGATGCGGAAGTGATCGATAGCCTGCACAGAACGAAAGAGCTTGGCTATCGCATCAAAGAGAGTTTGGAGCAAGGCGATGTCGAGCAGTTCGGCCTGCTGCTGGACGAGCACTGGCAGACCAAAAAGCGACGGTCGGCCAAGATCAGCGACGCGCGTATAGACGGCTGGTACGAGACGGCAAAGAAGTGCGGCGGTCTCGGGGGGAAAGTGATGGGAGCGGGCGGAGGCGGCTTCTTTATGTTCTATTGCCCCAGCCGCTCGAAGGCCGGGATGCGAAAAGCGTTGACTGAACAAGGGCTGCGCGAGCTGTTATACGATTTCGACTTTGACGGCGCAAAGGTGCTTGTGAATTTCTAGAAAGTTTTCGGTAATGAAAGAAGATTCACCGCAGAGACACAGAGAACACAGGATGGCCGATGATGTGCTTCGCACGCGGCGGTTGCGCAGAGCAGAGTATGGTTTTCTCTGCGCCCCCTCTGTGCTCTCTGTGTCTCTGCGGTGAGATGGTTCTTGCTTTTCATAATCTCTCTTTGTCAGCTACCGAGTGGCCTTCAATATGAACGAACCGCCTCGCAGGGCTGTATTCATTGATAGAGACGGCGTGATTAACCGCATGTTCTACAATGCGGAGTTTGGCCTGATCGATTCGCCCGCAAACCCCGATCAATTCTCTCTGCTGCCCGGCGTAGGCGAAGCGATTGCCAAAATTAATCGTCTTGGTCTGCTCGCCCTGGTCGTGTCGAATCAGCCCGGGATTGCCAAGGGGAAGTTCACGCCTGAATTACTAGAAGCGATAGAGGATAAAATGCGCCGGGACATCGAGGCCGGAGGCGGGCATCTGGACGGGGTTTACAATTGTCTTCATCACCCGGAAGCGGCCCTGGCACAGTATCGCGTGATTTGCGATTGCCGCAAGCCCAAACCCGGCTTGATATTGAGCGCCGCCGAAGAGTGGAATATCGATCTTCGGCGCTCTTACATGCTGGGCGATGGCGTGACGGACGTTTCGGCGGGCCGCGCGGCCGGAACGATCACTGTGTTTGTCAACAGCCGCAAGTGCTATAATTGCGACAGCCTTGTCGAGAACGACGTATGGCCGGACTACCTTGTAGGCAATTTAACCGAAGCCGCAAGCTTAATAAAAGCTCTTGAGAAGGGAGACACACAAGCCTCCATGCGATATGTGCTCAAGTGTGTGTGATTTCATGAGGACTGCGGAGACAGATGTGGATTACGTTGCTCAGTACATCGAAGAGGCCCAAAAGATTCTTCGGCAGATAGACCTTCAAGCCGTCGAGCGCACAATTGACCTGCTGGTCAAGGTGCGAGAGAGGGCGGGTCGCCTTTTCATCCTCGGAGTGGGTGGAGGCGCGGGCCATGCCTCGCACGCCGTAAATGATTTTCGGAAGATATGCGGCATAGAATCTTACGCCCCTACGGACAACGTCTCCGAGCTTACGGCGCGAATAAACGACGACGGATGGGAAACCTCTTTCGCCAACTGGCTGCGCGGCAGCCGCCTGACGCCCGCCGACCTGGTCTTTGTTTTTTCCGTCGGCGGAGGCGATGTTGACCGAAACATCAGCGCCAACATCGTGCGCGCGTTACAAGAAGCCAAAAGAGTCGGGGCCGCCGTTTGCGGAGTGGTAGGCCGCGACGGAGGTTATACCGCGCAGGTTGCAGACGAGTGCATACTTATTCCGGTCGTCAATGCGGCCACCATAACGCCGCACACAGAGGCGTTCCAGGCCGTCATCTGGCACCTGCTGGTGTCGCACCCCCGGCTCAAGTATTCTGAAATGAAGTGGGAGTCAACCGACTAGCCCGTAACGGAAGGAGCAGTCCTTATGGCAATTTTTCTCGATACTGCCGACTTGAAACAGATAAAGCGGTATCATCGAATGGGGATCATCAGGGGGGTCACGACCAATCCCACGATACTCTTTAAGCATGGCGTGAGGGGCGGCCTCGAAGGTATCGAGGCCCATTCAAAGGAGATCGCAAGCCTCATAGCCCCGCTTCCGCTGTCGGTCGAAGTTACGACCAATGACCCCGCCGAGATGCTCGAACAGGCCGCGACCTTTGCGGGCTGGGCCGAAAACGTGGTGGTCAAGATAACTATTCACGGCCCCGAAGGTGAGACCGAGAACCTCGAAGTTATTCACGAGCTGGAAACGAGCCGCAACATAAAGGTCAACGTCACGGCCATGATGAGCGCGCAGCAGTGCTTCCTGGCGGGGCTTGCGGGCGCGACCTATGTTTCGATTTTCGGCGGGCGAGTCAACAACATGGGGTATAATGCGTGCGGCGAGATTGCAAGGCTGCGAAAGCTGCTCGACCAATTCGATCTCAAATCCCAAATAATAGTCGGCTCGACCCGCGAAGTGCTGAACGTCATCGAATGGCTTGAAGCAGGCGCACACATAGTTACCGTGCTGCCCGATCTGTTGGAGGGTATGCTCGTTCACCCTTATACCAAAGAGACCGTGCAGATGTTTTTGAGAGACGGCGCAAAGGCAGAGGCTCTGCTTAAGGACGCGGCGGATTAAATGAAAGATAAGCCCTCATTCGATGAGACGCCAGCGACGCCTGCTTACGGGGCGGCGAAGAAGTATTTGGGCGACGAGGGGGAATTATACTTTCAACGGCAAAACTCGGCGGGCATTATGGCCGCCGAGTTCAACAAGTTTGTATTTGCGCCTCACATAAACGAACAGGACGACATACTTGAATTCGGATGCGGCGGCGGATACATGCTTTACACTCTCGACGCCAGGTCGAAAGTCGGTGTTGACATAAACCCGGCAGCCAGAGCACAGGCCAAGCGACTCGGAATAACTACCTACAGCATGCTTGATGAAATAGAGGGCAGGTCCTTCAGTAAGATTATAACCAGCCATGCGCTAGAGCATGTGCCGAATCCGTATGGGGCGCTCGTCCAGTTGAAATCGTTTCTCAAACCTGATGGCAAGTTGCTATGGCTTTCGCCAATGGACGACTGGCGTCACAAGAGCAACAGGCGATGGAAACCGGGTGACCCTGATATGCACCTGTACGCGTGGACGCCAATGTTGATCGGAAACCTGCTCGCTACGGCGGGGTATATACCCGAAGAGGTTTCGATTCTCACACATGCGTTTCCGCCCCTCGCTATCAGCGAGAGGCTCTGGAGAATAAATAAATCGTTGTTTCATTCTGCTGCGTACGCTGTTGCAATGCTTTTAAAGCGACGACAGATTTTTGCTATGGCTTCGCCTGCAACCGAATAATATGGCTTAGAGAGGTTAATACCGTTGCTTGAAACTTTCCCAATCGATATTCCAGTCGTTCTATTTTTCGACCTGTTAGTCGTCTCAGTCTGCACAGTGGTGCTGCTGCGCTACGGTCGCCTTTCGCATTCGCATCCGGCGACGATCTATCTTTTCTTTCATATATACACCTTCACGCTGAGGTTGATTGCCCTGACGCTGGGAGCGCCGACGTTGCTCAGCCAGTACATGCTCTTCTTTGAGCCTGTGGCGCACAGTGAAATAGTGAAGGCTGCGCTTATGGGCGACGTCGCTCTTGTCGTAATGACCATCGCCTGGATTAAAGCGTCGAGGGACGATCTCGCCAACGTGCGCGCGCATCCAGGGCAATCGTCAAAGAACCTGCCCAATCTCTCTTTGAGGCACATATGGAGTGTCGTGGCAATCGCGTTCCCCCTGGGCCTTTTTGGGATGTGGGCTTTTACGAATTTGCCTGGGGTCCAAGGCGAGCGGGTTGAATTAGGTGAATGGCAAACATCGAGCTGGTTTTTCATCACACAGGTATGGGCGGGGCTGGCGCTTCTCGCCTTGATTTACTGGTATGGATTTCGGTGGTGGCTGCTGGCGCCCATGTCGCTCTACCTGTTCGTCATGGCCATTCAGGGTTATCATCGATTTCGAGTTATCATTCCTGCAATCCTGCTGATTCAAATATACCTCGACAGGCGCAAGCTCAAATGGCCGCCGATCTATGTGCTGGGCGTGATGATGTTTTTGATGCTGATCTTCTTCCCCTTGAAAGATATCGGCAAGCTGACCCAGGAGGGCGAAGGGATGGTGCAGATCGTAGACATGTCGAGGCAATCTGTTAATAACGCCCTCGCGGTCCAGGCGCCGGACCAGCAGTTCCTCGATCAGTTCGCCTGTGCGGTGACGCTGATGGACGCTTCGGGAAGACGCTATTACGGCACCACGTACCTGGCCTTGTTGACGCTGCCGATCCCCCGCCAGTGGTGGCCCGAAAAGCCCGGTCTGGCCGATTTCCTTATAGACATCTCCATCCCCTCGCGTCCTATGGCAGAGATGGGAATGATCGTCACGTTTCTAGGCGAATCCTACGTCAATTTCGGCTACCTGGGAATCGTATTCGTGCCGGGATTGCTTGCTTATCTGCTGGCCCGCGCCTATTTCCGCGCTTATCGCAACAACTATTTCTCCGTCATAAGGCTTTCCTACTTGCTCGTCGCCTGTAACTTGATACAGGTTTACAGAGATGGCCTGACATCGATCGTAGTCTTCACCTGGGTTAATATGATGCCTTTGATGGTGATTGTGGCTTTACACTACATTCTCCCTGTGAATCGCCGAGCCGGAAAACTGCGAGCGTATATGCCTGCCGAATATCAAAAGACACGATTGCCTTAACGCGCTATAAAAGGGCGCCTTTTTTGCCTGCCGGGCAGAGACACATGCTATGCTCCGACTCACAGTTTGGATGAACGTCCCCTCTTTCCATCAAGGAGATCTTTTCCGAGCTTTAATGGCTTCAGGAGAGGTCGACCTACAGGTGGTGTTCGCAAAAAGGCTGACTCCGGATAGACTTCAAACCGGATGGCGGGATGATTTGGCAGGATACCCTTACCGCTTTGTAAACAAACGGCTGTGGAGCGCCATGAGCCTGGCTTGGGAGCAACGCGACCGAATTCATGTGGTCAACGGTCTTTGGGCCGAACCATCGTTCGCCGCCGCGCTCGTTGTGCTGGCGCTGACGGGCAGCGCCTATGCCATTTACTCCGAAGTCCCTGATCGGTTCAAATCGCCGCACCCCGATCCATATTTAGCCAAACGGTCGATCTTCAAGGAGATGTTGAAGACCCCCTTCGGACGGACTCTGGCTCCAAAAGCCGCGGGCGTCCTGGCCGTCTCTCATTTTGCAACCGATTTCTTTAAACGCCTTGGAGTCTGCGATCAGGCCATATACCCATTTGGATATTTTCGCTCCGAGGCTCCAAATAAAGACCTCCCGGCGGGTTCAAAAGATAGTAGAATCGAAGTTTTTTTTGTGGGCCGTCTTATACGCCTCAAGGGAATCGACCTCTTAATCGAAGCGATGCTCCCGCTCTTTAAGAAGCATAATAACCTGTTTATGACTGTGATAGGAGATGGTGAGCTGATGAACCCTCTTCAAGAGCAGCTCAAGGCTTTTGGAATGAGAGAGCGTGTCAGTTTCGAAGGAGTGTTGCCCACAAACAAGGTTCAAGAGTGCTTGGCGAAGGCTGATCTTCTGGTAACGCCGTCGCGTGGAGATGGCTGGGGCCTGGTCGTAAACGAAGCCTTCTCTGTGGGAGTGCCGGTGATAGTCTCGGATCGGTGCGGGGCTGCCGACCTCGTTCGGGATGGCGTCAACGGGTACATATTCCGCAACGAAGATGTGGCCGACTTGCGCAGGTGTCTGAGCAGTTTCATCGAAAAGAGGGCGGACTGGCCTTGCTTTCAAGCCGCCGCTAAAGCTACAGGTCAGAGAGTCTCTACCGAGCAAGCTGCGCCTTATCTTGTTCAGTGTTTGAAGCATATGACGGGGGCTTTGGCCGAGAAACCTGTACCGCCCTGGACACAGATAGACATTATAGAAGATGTTGTTTGACTAGAGTCGTTTTCGCCGTCGTTCTGCCCTCGCGGCAAACGAATAAATATAATCACAGCTTCTCTAGTTTTAGCCCACGCACATGATAGAACTTACAATCTGGATGAATTACCCGGCGTTCTATCAAGGCGACCTCTTCAGAGCATTAATTGCTTCAGGGGAGGTTGACTTGCAGGTCGTCTTTGCAAAACGCTTGCCGCCGGATAGGGTTTGTCTCGGATGGCAGGTCGATCTGGCGGGCTACCCGCATCATTTTTTGGACGAGCGTAACGCAATAGCTGACGCTGTGAGTCTGGCCTGGTCGCAGCGCGCCCGACTTCATATCCTGAATGGGTTTTGGCTCGAGCCGTCATTTGCGGCAGGGCTTGTTACACTCGCGAGCGCTCGAAGCACCTATGCGATCTACTCCGAAGCAAGCGAGCCTGAGCGACCGCGCTCGACGGCCAAGAAGCTATTGAGGGCAGGGTTCGGCAAGGCGCTTACTCGTAATGCTGCCGGGCTGCTATCTGTATCTCACCTCGCAGACGATTTTTTTAAAGGCCTGGGCGCGCGCGAGCAGGCTATCTACCCCTTCGGGTATTTTCGTTCACATGATGGGATTGGCGATAATTCTTCGCTTAAAAATAATGGGGATAAGATAGAGATAGTGTTCGTCGGGCAGATCATAAATCGCAAAGGTATAGACTTGCTGATCGAAGCGCTTAAACCGCTTTTCAATCAGCACCCGAATCTGTTCTTAACAATCATAGGCGGCGGCGAGATGAGGCCCTCGCTTGAGGACCTTGTGAAATCGCTGGGCCTCTGCGAGCGAGTCAGGTTCGAAGGCGTACTTGGTTCGTCTGAGACGCCCGCGCGAATGGCCTCCGCAGACCTTCTGGTTTTGCCATCGCGGTGGGATGGCTGGGGCCTGGTCGTAAACGAGGCCTTCTCTGTGGGAGTGCCGGTAATAGTCTCGGACCGGTGCGGGGTTGCCGACCTCGTAGAGAGCGGAGTGAACGGGTATGTCTTTCGCAGCGAGGACGTAGGTGATTTACGCGCGTGCTTAGACCGCTTCATAGAGAAGCGATCAGACTGGCCGCGCCTGAAGTCAGCCGCCGCGCTGACGGGCCGGCGGGTTTCAATCGAGCGAATAACGCCATATTTAATCAAGTGCTTAAAGCACATGGTCGACGCTTCGAGCGAGCGCCCGAGGCCCCCGTGGGCGAAGTTGGGACTGGTCGAGGATGTTGCTCGATGAGAATCGTTTTCGTAGCCGATGCTCGCAGCGCAATCTCGCAAAGCTGGATCAGCCACTTTGTCAACCGGGGCGATGATGTTCACGTGATTTCTACTTATCCTTGCCCGCCGGACATAATTCGCGGAGCGCGAATCTACGAGTTGCCGATAGCCTTTGCGGCTTTTTCTCGCATAAGCCACAACGGAACTATTACTTCTAAGAGACAGCCCTCCCCGTTTGCGCGAGGGCTTGCCGGTCTGCGCATAGGCGCGCTGTCGAATCTCTCTATAGCTGCGCGATTCTGGCTAGGCCCGCTCGATGTGCATCGCTACGTCGCGCGCGCGCGCGGCCTGATTGAGCGTATAAGCCCGGACATCGTACACGCCATGCGAATCCCGTTTGAAGGAATCCTTGCGGCAAAGGCGACGCCCGCTCAATTCCCCCTGGTGATCTCAGTCTGGGGCAATGACTTTACTCTGTTTGGGAATCGCAATCCGTTGATAGCGCGGCAGACGCTCGGGGCGCTTCGGCGAGCTGACGCCCTGCTTTGCGATTGCCGGCGCGACCTGCGGCTTGCGGTGAGCGAGTGGGGCTTTAGCGGGGAAAAACCCGCGGCCTTATTGCCCGGCGCGGGAGGCGTCGAAACATCCGTCTTCAACCCGGAAGGAGATAGCCCGGAGCCTGGCGAGCAGCTTCGGATTCCTACCGGCGCCCGCGTGATTATCAACCCGCGCGGGTTTCGCAAGTACGTACGCAACGACATCTTTTTTCAATCGATCCCGCTCGTTCTGGAAAAACACCCCGAGTCAATATTTTTATGCGTCGGCATGCAAGGGAATCCTGTGGCGGAGAAATGGGTAAATCGACTGGCGATCACTACAAGCGTGCGGTTGCTGCCCGTTATGCCGCACAAGGAGATGGCCCGGTTGTTCCGGCTCGCCGAGATCACGGTTTCGCCGAGCCTGCACGACGGCACGCCCAACTCGCTGCTCGAAGCGATGGCTTGCGGCTGTTTCCCTGTCGCGGGCAATATTGAATCGGTTCGCGAGTGGATCGCTGACAAAGAAAACGGGTTGCTTTGCGACCCGACGAATCGGCGCTCACTTGCCGACGCGATCGCGCGCGCGCTGGATGACGGCGGCTTGCGCGACCGGGCGAGAGGGCCGAATGTTAGTATGGTAGCCGAGCGCGCAGAGTATGAAAAAGTCATGCGCGAAGCCGAAAAATTTTATCAACAGGTGATACAGCAATCCGAGCGGATTATGAAAGTTTGAGCGATGTGCGGAATCAACGGCGTTATCAACTGGGGCGATAGCACGACGCTTGCCCGCATGACCCGTGTTCAGGCCCATCGCGGGCCTGACGATCACGGCACGTGGGAGAGCAGTTCGCCCGGCGGGATCTGGGTTGGGCTTGGCTCGCGGAGGCTCGCAATACTCGACCTATCATCGGCGGGCCATATGCCCATGACTACCGAAGATGGGCGGCTGACGATAGCCTACAACGGCGAAGTCTATAACCACCTGCAACTGCGCCGAGAGCTGGAAACGCTCGGCCACAGCTTCCGATCCAACGGCGATACGGAAACGGTGCTCAAGCTTTATCAAGAATATGGCGCAGAAAGCGTTCGTCGTCTTAACGGGATATTTGCATTTGCCATCTGGGACCGCCGCGAGGAAGAGCTTTTCCTGGCCCGCGACCATTTCGGGATAAAACCGCTTTACTACTGTCACGAAGCGGGTCGCCTGGCTTTCGCGTCTGAAGTGAAAGCGCTGCTTGAGCTGCCCGGCCTCCGGCGCGAGATCAACTTTGAAGCGCTCAATCAATACCTGACCTTTTTATGGGTGCCCGACCCGGCGACTATGTTTGATGGGATTTTTAAACTCCCCGCCGGTCACTACGCGATTTACAAGAACCGTCGTCTGGAGATAAGCGAATACTGGGACTTGAAATTCCCTTCGCGTGCGCATCAATTCCACGCGAGCGAAGCCGAGCTTGCGGCAGAATTGAGAGAGCGATTCATCGCCTCTGTTAAATCGCAGATGTTGAGCGACGTGCCTCTGGGCGCTTTTTTAAGCGCGGGTCTGGATTCATCCAGCATCGTGGCCGCGATGGCCCAAAGCTCGCCCGACCCCGTGCGCACGTACACGATTGCTTTCCCGGACAAGTACCGCAGGGGCGAGCTTACGCTCGATGACACGCGAGTCGCGCGGCGCACAGCCGAGCATTTCGGCTGCGTCCATACAGAGATCACGGTCGAGCCTGACGTTGTGGATTTGCTCCCGAAACTGGTCTGGCACATGGACGAGCCTGTGGCCGATCCCGCGATCATCACGGCATATCTGGTGAACCGCGAAGCTCGCAAGACTGTGACCGTTCTGCTTTCAGGCGTGGGCGGCGACGAGCTGTTTGCGGGCTACCGCAAGCACAGGGCGCACGCGCTGGCCGAGCAGTACCGAAAGATGCCCGCCATCGTGAGACGAAAGCTCGTCGAGCCTGCGGTCCTGGCTTTACCCGCGATGCGCGGAACGCCCGTGAAGGGCTACGTCAGGCTTGCGAAAAAGATGGCGCGAAGCGGGTCGCTCGCGTCGCGTGACCGCTTTCTTATGGACAGCACTTACCTGACCGGAGAGCAGTTGGAGCTTCTTTACAGCCCGGCCGCGCGAGCGCGCGTAAACGGCGTTCATGCCTGGTCGCGCCACCTCGAATATTTCAATCGAGTCGAGCAAGCCGATTTTCTAAACCAGATGCTTTATCTCGACACGAAGGCTTTTATGGTCAGCCTGAACCTGACCTACAACGACAAGATGAGCATGGCTTCTTCGGTCGAAGTGCGTGTGCCTTTCCTCGACTGGGAGTTGGCCGAGTGGGTTGCCTGCAACGTGCCTCCCGCGATGAAGCTGCATAAAGGAACGACAAAACACATTTTGCGCGAAGCCATGCGCCCGCTGCTCCCGCCCGAGGTGTTAGAGCAAAAGAAAGCGGGGTTCGGCGCTCCGGCGGATTACTGGCTGGCTGAGGATTTGCGCGAGATGGTTGATGATCTGCTGGGCGAGCGCAGGCTCGAAGAGCGCGGGCTTTTCCGCCCCGCGAATGTGCGCCGCTTGATCGAGGAGCAGCGCAGCGGTCGCGAAGACTGGTCGTTACAGATCTGGCAGTTCCTGACCCTGGAACTGTGGATGCAGGCATTCATCGATTGAAAGAAGCCGCTGGCTCTCGAAATAATCTATGGCGCTTCGAACAGGAGTCAAGGCTATCAACATCGGCAGCGGTCTTTCAATCGCGCCCGGTTGGATCAATCTAGACAATTCGCCGAACGCGCGGCTGGCAAAGTATCCGTTGCTCAGATGGGCGTTGTGGAAATTTGGAATGCTGTCTGACCATCACTACAGAGTCGCCTGGCCCGATTCTATTTTGATTCACGACGTGAGGAAACCTCTTCCTTTTGTTGATTCATCCGTCAATTACGCCTACACGTCCCATTTTCTGGAGCACAATTTGCCGGATGACGCGCGGAAACTCCTCGTGGATGTGTTCAGAGTTTTAAAGCCGGGGGGCGTGCTGCGAGTCGTCGTGCCCGATCTGGCTTTAGGCGCGCGGCGCTATCTGGACGCGCTTCAAATGGAACCGGGAGATTCAAAAGCTGCGCGTGAATTTCTGGACTGGATGCAACTGGGCAGGCCGGGCGTTCGCGACCCGCATCTGTGGATGTATGATGCGCCCTCTTTAAGCTCTATACTCGCAGAAAGCGGTTTTATAAACGTCACGGTGTGTGGGTACAAAAAGGGGCGCGTGCCGGATTGCGATATTCTCGATAACCGCCCGGAGGATTCGCTTCACGTCGAAGCTGAAAAACCGTAAGCCGGCCGAAAACGATTATGGGCACGATTATAAATCTGAAATCCGAAGTCAAACAGCATTGGGAGAACGAGACTTGCGGAACCCGCTACGGCGACGAGTCGGACCGCAAGCTATATTTTGAAGAGATTTCATCTACCCGGTACGTTCTTGAGCCATACATAAAATCTTTTGCGGATTTTCCGGGCGCGGCGGGCAAAACCGTTTTAGAGATCGGCGTGGGCGCAGGCGCAGACTTTCAAAACTGGTGTAAGCACGCGGCGCACGCAACGGGCGTTGATTTAACAGAAAGAGCAATACAGCTTACCGGCGAGCGGCTGGCGCTCAATTCGGTCCCGCGAGAAAAATACAGGCTGCTCAACGCTGATGCCGAAAACCTGCCGTTTGATGATAACAGTTTTGATATTGTCTATTCGTGGGGAGTGCTTCATCACACTCCCGACACGCCGCGCGCCTACGGCGAAGTCTTTCGCGTTTTAAGGCCGGGCGGAGTTATAAGAACCATGATTTACCATCACCCGTCGTGGACCGGCCTTATGCTTTACGCTCAACACGCGCTCGCGCGCGGCAGGTTCAAGATGAGTATGAAAGAAGCTGTCTTTCAACACCTGGAAAGCCCAGGCACAAAAGTTTATTCGATTGAGGAAGCGCGGCGGATATTAGGCGAGATCGGTTTTGCAAATATCGAAGCCCGGACCCGGTTGAGTCCGGGCGATCTGCTAATGATAAAGCCGAGCGAGAAATATTCGTCTGCATTCTTTAAGGTGATCTGGCGAGTCTACCCTCGCTGGCTCGTGCGCCTGCTTGGCGACCGATGGGGCTTAAGCTTGTTGCTGACCGCCAACAAACCCGCTAACACATAATGAAACAGGTCACACAATCTTTCAAAACCGGAGAGCTTGCCGTAAGCGACGTGCCCGCGCCGTCACTCAGAAGCGGAGGAGTTCTTGTTCAAACTGGCGCGAGCCTGGTTTCCGCAGGCACGGAGCGCATGGTGGTCGATTTCGCCGAGAAGAACTTGCTCGAAAAAGCTCGCTCGCGGCCCGACCTGGTGCGACAGACTCTCGACAAGGCCAAACGTGAAGGGATACTGACGACGTTTGACGCCGTGCAGAACAGGCTTGATAAGCCTATGTCGCTAGGTTACTCGTCTGCGGGCAGAGTGCTTGAAGTAGGCGCGCAGGTGTCGCAGTTTCAAATCAATGACCGCGTGGCTTGCGCGGGCGCGGGTTACGCCGTTCACGCGGAAGCCGTGTGGGTCCCGAAAAATTTGATGGTCGCTCTGCCCGAACAGGTAGATTTTGAATCGGCGGCTTTTACCACGCTCGGAGCCATCGCGCTGCAAGGCATACGCCTGAGCGAGGTGAAACTGCGCGACGTTGCGGCGGTCATCGGCCTCGGGTTGCTGGGCCAGCTCACGGTGCAGATGCTCAAGGCGGCGGGTGTTGTAGTCATAGGCATGGACATACAACCCGCGCGCGCAGAGCTTGCCCGAAAGCTGGGCGCAGACGCCGTAGCCGACAACGCGGATCAACTGACCGCCTTGTGCGAGCAACTGTCGGCAGGGCACGGCGCGGACGTTGTCTTGATCACGGCAGACACGAAAAGCAACCAGCCCATAGAGATGGCCGGACACGTGGCCCGCGATAAAGGAATTGTAGTGGCGGTCGGTTCCGTAGGTCTGAACATCCCGCGAAAGATCTATTATGAGAAGGAGCTTGATTTTCGCATCTCCCGGTCGTATGGCCCCGGTCGCTACGATCACAAATATGAAGAAGAGGGGCACGATTATCCTTACGGGTACGTGCGCTGGACGGAGCAGCGCAATATGGAAGCTTTCGTTCAACTGCTGGCCGAAGCAAAAGTTAACGTTCGACCGCTCATCACTCATCGCTTTGCGATAGATGATGCGCCGAAGGCTTACGAGTTGATCACGGGCAAAACCAACGAGCCGTTTTTGGGAGTCGTGCTGACCTATCCCGACTCAATCGATTTGCGCCGCACCGTAAAGCTGCGCTCCGTCGAAGATCATCGCGTCAGCGGGGTCGAACAGGTCGGGCTTGGCGTTTTGGGCGCGGGCAATTTCGCCACGGCAACGCTGCTGCCTGCCGTAAAAGATTTGAAGAGTATTAAGATGATCGGCGTTTCGGCTTCGAGCGGGTTAAGCTCCAGGGCCGCCGCCGACCGATTCGGTTTCAACTATTGCACCACCGATTCCGAAGAGATTTTGAATGATCCAAGGATAAATACGGTTGCTATACTGACGCGCCACAACCTGCATGCGCGTCAGGTGATAGCGGCTCTCGAAGCCGGAAAGCATGTATTTGTCGAAAAGCCGCTCTGCATGACCGAAGAAGAGTTGCAGCAGATCATTTCAGTTTATCAAAAAGAGGGAGGCCCTCGCCCGGCGCTAATGGTCGGCTTCAATCGCCGTTTCGCTCCTTTCGTAGTCGAGTTGAAACGCAAACTTGAGTGCGTCAAGGAGCCTTTGATGCTCAACTATCGCGTGAACGCAGGTTTCATCCCGCTCGACCACTGGACGCAAGACGCCGCGCTCAGCGGCGGGCGGTTGATAGGCGAGGGCTGCCACTTTATCGATCTGTTGACTCATTTGACCGGCAGCCGCGCGCGAAGGGTTACTACGCGGGCGCTTCCCGACAGCGGGCGGTACTCGCAAGATAACCTTCTTGTCACCCTTGAGTGCGCCGACGGATCGATAGGAACACTGACTTACGTGGCGAACGGCGATAAGGGATTCGGCAAAGAGTTTTTGGAAGTCTTCGGCGGCGGTTTATCGGCTCGCCTGGATGATTACCGCACGCTGCTCATACGGGACGGCGCAAAAACTGTTCAGCAAACGGCCCGTTTGCGCCAGGATAAAGGCCATAAAGCCGAGTGGGCGGCTTTCGCCGCTCACATCACAGGCTCGTCAACTGCTGCCGCCCCGATCTCTTTTGACGAGATAGTCCATTCTACGCGGCTTACGCTTGCGGCACGCCGCAGTCTTCAAACCGGCGAGCCTGTTATCATCGAAAAGGATTAAAGCTTTAGGAGAATCGAACAGATGCTGGTACTCGGTCTGAATATGTTTCACGGAGATGCGTCGGCTGCGTTGATACAGGATGGCGAAGTCGTATTTGCCATTGCCGAAGAGCGGCTGAATCGCGTCAAACATTACGGCGGCATCCCCGCGCTTTCAATCAAAGCCTGCCTGGAGTGGATCGGCGCAGACATAAGCGATATCGATCACGTAGCCGTAGGTCGAGACAAGGATGCGAACCTTTCCAAGAAAGTTCAATACGCTCTCTCCAACCCCGCAAAGCTGCTTAACTTTATTCAGATACGCAAGCGCCGCGAGGCGATGAACGATCTGAAATCGCTGCTGGCTCGCGCGCTGGACGTGGAGCCGGAGCGTATGCGTTTTCGCGAGCATAATGTAGAGCATCACATCGCCCACATAGCCAGCGCTTTTTACTGCTCCGGCTGGTCGAGCGCCGCCGGGTTCAGTTACGACGGGTCGGGCGATTTCGTCTCCGCCATGTACGCGCGGTGTGAAGGCACGGAGATCGAACGTGCTTGAGCGAGTCTTTCTGCCTCACTCGCTCGGCAGCTTCTACACGATGCTGTGCGGTTTTATGGGTTACCGGAAGTTCGGCGATGAAGGCAAAGTGATGGGACTGGCGGCGTATGGCGACGACACTTATTACAAACAGGTGCGCGACATAGTCGTGCCTGCGGGAAATACTTTTAAACTGAACCTGGACTATTTCATGCCGCTCGGCAGCAACAGCGGCATGGCGATTGAAGAAGACGGGACGGTTAAGCTCGCGCGCCATTACGGCAACAAGATGACCGAGATTTTCGGCGAGCCTCGCAAGCCGCTCGGCGAGATCACCAAACGCGAAAAAGATCTGGCCTACGCGATGCAGCGCCGGTTTGAAGAAATCTTTTTTCACTTGCTGAACCAGCTTCACAAACAGGTTCCGTCCGACAACCTGGCGATGGCCGGAGGTTGCGCGCTCAACAGCGTCGCCAATGGAAAGCTATTCACCGAGACGCCGTTTCGCAACACCTGGATTCAGCCCGCAGCCGGTGACGAGGGGCTTGCCGTGGGCGCTGCTCTTTATGCGTATCATTCGATCTTGAAGCAGCCGCGCCGAAGCGAGATGAAAAACGCTTACCTTGGCTCCGAGTTTTCAGAAACGCGCATAGGCTCGGCGCTCGAAGCGGCGGGCCTGGAATACCGCCGCCTTGACCGCGAGCCGTTGCTTGAAGAGGTCGCAGACCAGATCGCAGCAGGAAACGTCGTGGGCTGGTTTCAAGGCCGTATGGAATGGGGGCCGCGCGCCCTGGGCAATCGCTCGATACTGGCTCATCCCGGTTTGCCGAACATGAAAGACACGCTCAACGCGCGCATCAAGCACCGCGAATGGTTCCGCCCGTTCGCTCCGGCGATATTAGCCGAGCGCCAGAACGAATATTTCGAGCACGATCATCCTTCGCCTTTCATGCTTCACGTCTATTCGATAAGGCCCGATAAGCGCGAGAAGCTTTGCGCGGTCAATCACGTGGACGACACCGGGCGGTTGCAAACCGTGGCGCGCAACGAGAACGCTTTGTACTACGATTTGATAAAGGCGTTCGAGCAGAGGACCGGACTGCCAGTCATCTTAAACACGAGCTTCAACGAAAACGAGCCTATCGTCTGCACTCCCGAAGAGGCTATAGATTGCTTCCGCCGTACAAAGATGGATGTGTTGGCGATAGGCCCGCACATCGTATTCAAGAAAGACAACCCTTCGGACAGGGAAGAGGCCGTCTAGAGTCTGATTGAGAAGCCCTGAAAGGGCGCAATTCAAAAGCCTGGGGCATCACCCCAGGTCGTGATCGTTAGGTTATACAAGCCCTGAAAGGGCGAAATAAGATTCGATTTATTTCGCCCTTTCAGGGCTTGTTATTATATGCGTGTGTAACCCGGCGCGCGGCAGCCGGGCTATTGAATCTCGCCCCTTTGGGGCTTTGGCACTTAAAAATGGATCGTCAAGTACTCGTGCGGCAGGCGATTAATGAATACGGGTTTGGCTGGGTGGCGGCGCGGCTCGTTTATGAACTGCAAGTGCGCAGCGGCTTTCAAACCCTGCGTTTTGCTCAACGCTCCTGGGATCATAACGAGTCGGTAAGGTGGCTCGCCCCCGGCATGCCGACCGAGCCTGATGAATACAAAGATTACTGGCGCGAGCGCCGTCAGCCTTTCTTCTTTCAACCGGCGGACCGCCCCGGCTACGGGAAAGCGCTGCGAGAGCTTCTAAGCGAGCCGGAACTGGAATCTCTTACCCACGAAGCGAGGCAGATACAAAAAGGCACGTTTCGCTATTTCTTCTCTCAATCAGCCAGCCTGGGCTTTCCGCCCGATTGGCACTCTAACCCGTTCACCGGCCAGAAATCTTCGCCTGCGGCCCACTGGAGTCGCACGCCGATGTTTTCGCGCGAGACGGGCGATCTGAAATTCATCTGGGAGCCGGGCCGCTTCGCGTCCGGCTACACGCTCGCGCGCGCGTACTGGGCTACGGAAGATGAATCGTATGCCGAAACCTTCTGGCAATTGATTGAAAGCTGGGCCTCGGCCAATCCGCCCAATCAGGGCGCGCACTGGAAGTGCGGGCAGGAGACATCGCTGCGGCTTATGGCGTGGTGCTTCGCGCTTTATGCCGTGGCCGATTCGCCGTCGGCTACGCCCGAACGGATTTTTCAGATCGTAGGCATGATCGCCGCGCAGGCAGATCGCGTGTCGCGCGATCACCTCTATGCTCACTTGCAACGCAATAATCATGCGATAAGCGAAGGCGTCGGGTTGTGGACCGTCGGGCTTTTGTTTCCTGAACTGCGCAACGCAAAAGAGTGGCGCGATCAGGGTCGAAAGATTTTAGTCGAAGAGGCAGACCGGCAAATAGCAGACGATGGATCGTACATACAGAACTCGCTGAACTATCATCGCCTGATGCTGCAAGATTACATCTGGGCCGTGCGGCTCGGAGAGATGTGTGGCGACCAATTGCCCGCTTCTTTGCTTCATCGCTTTGAGCGCGCGGTCGAATTCCTCTACCAGACGCAGGACCAGGAAAGCGGGCGGGTGCCGTGTTACGGGGCCAATGACGGCGCGTTGATTCTCCCGCTCAATGCGTGCGACTACACCGATTTTCGCCCGGTGATTGCGGCGGGAAATTATCTGGTGAATCGTAATCGCATATACGACTCAGGGCCGTGGGAAGAAGATTTGCTCTGGTTATTCGGACGAGAAGCGCTTGAAGCGCCTATCAAACCGGTTCAACCTGTCAGCCTGTCGGCGGATGAAGGCGGTTATTACACGCTCAGGGGAGAGCGCAGCTTTGCTCTCACACGCTGCACGACTTATCGCTACCGCCCGTCACAGGCCGATATGCTGCACCTCGATTTGTGGTGGCGTGGCCAAAACATCGCTTGTGACGCGGGCAGCTATCTCTATTATGCCGACCCGCCCTGGAACAATAATTTTATAGGGACGGGCGTGCATAACACGGTGAGCGTGGCGGGCGAGGACCAGATGATAAACGGGCCTCGCTTCATGTGGTTTGAATGGACAAAGGCAAAGCGGTTGAGCTTCGCTCGATCAAACGAAGGTCGATTGGAGTCTTTCCAAGGGCAGCACGACGGCTACTTGCGATTGGATACGCCCGCGCTTCACCGGCGAGCGGTGCTGCGCGCGGGCGATGATGTGTGGCTAGTCGTAGACGATCTTTTAGGTCAAGGCGCAAACGAGGTCGCCTGCCAATGGCTTCTGGCCGAAGGCCATCACGAGGTTGACGAAAGCGCGAACCTGCTCAGCTTGAAGTTGCCTGTCGGGGATTTGCAACTTCACTGGGAGGTCACGAACATCGAACAGGCGCGCGTTGACATCACGTGCGGGGATGAAGCGAGAGCGCCGCGCGGCTGGCGCTCTCGCTACTACGGCGTGCGAGAACCTGCCCTGTCATTTCAACTTGCCGGGACTGGCCGTATGCCTTGCCGTATCGCAACCGTTTTTACTCTAGGCGACCGCGAGGCGCAGGTCCGCTTCGAGCGAGAAAAGATTTCGGTCCGGAGCGGCGATGGAAAAAGGTTAGAAGTCTTTTTGTCTTCGCTCGAACAGCCCGACAGCTTAACGATAATCGAAGCCAGATTGATCGCAGACGGGCGAGTCGAGAAATTAGGGCCGATTACATGCTAATGTACGGGTCTGGAGAGACATCTCACCGCAGAGACACAGAGAACACGGAGGTTGCGCAGAGTAGACGTTGGTTTTCTCTGCGCATCCGCCGCGTGCGAAGCACATCATCGGCCATATGTGTCCTCTGTGTCTCTGCGGTGAATCTTCCGGCATTCCCTTACACTCAGAGCGTCCTAAGGATGGCGATATGCGCATAGGCGTTTTCGGATTGGGCTACGTGGGCACTGTGACCGCAGCTTGCCTCGCGGACGATGGACACGATGTCGTCGGAGTCGACATCGCGGAAGATAAAGTCGAGCGCATAAATGCGGGACGGTCTCCGATTGTCGAGCGCGGTTTAGACGAGATAATCGCTCGCGCCGCCAGAGGCGGTCGTTTGCGAGCCACGACCGATACGGATCGCGCTGTCAGAGATTCCGAGCTTGCGATAGTTTGTGTGGGAACGCCGTCTTCTGAAAACAGCAGCCTTGACACTCAATACGTGGAGCGCGTCTCTACTCAAATCGGAGAGGCGCTCTCAAAAAATCAAAAGAGAGATTTCCTTTTCGTATTGCGCAGCACAGTGATCCCGGGCACGACCAGGAATCTGGTCATCCCTGCGCTTGAGCAGGCTTCGGGCCGGACCGTGGGCGACGGCTACGACGTTGCCTTTTACCCTGAGTTCTTGAGGGAAGGCTCGTCGGTCGAAGACTTCTATCACCCGCCAAAGATCGTCGTGGGCGAGCGAGCGAGCGGCGCGAGCGGAGGGCTTGCAAATCTCTACAAAGATATTCAAGCGCCCGTGTTCGTCACCGCGCTCGAAGTGGCCGAGATGATCAAATACACCGATAATGCTTTTCACGCGGTAAAGATCACCTTCGCAAACGAGATAGGCCGCATGTGTCGCGCGCTCGGCATAGACAGCCGCGACGTGATGAAGATATTTTGCGCCGACACGCTACTGAATATCTCGCCCGTATATTTTCGGCCCGGATTCGCTTTCGGCGGCTCGTGTTTGCCCAAAGATGTGCGCGCGCTTGTTTATCAAGCGCGGCACAGCGATCTTCACCTGCCTCTGCTCGAATCAGTGTTGCCCAGCAATATGGAACAGGTTGAGCGCGTCTTTCAGCGCATAGAGATGTGCCGCCCCTCGCGCGTGGGACTTATCGGGCTTGCCTTCAAGCCGGGCACGGACGACCTTAGAGAAAGCCCGCTCGTGACGCTTGCCGAGCGGTTGCTGGGACGTGGATACGGTTTGCGAATATACGATCCTGAGATTGAAACCGCGCTCCTCGTGGGCGGCAACCTGGCTTACGTCGAACGCCATCTGCCGCACCTCTCAAGGTCGATGGTCTCCTCGCTTGAAGAGGTTGGCGAATCGGATGTCATAGTCATCGGCCACCCGATAACAGAAGATTCATTGATAGACCGCTGGCTTGAAGAGGGAAAGAAGGTGCTTGACCTCATAGGCAAACAAGCTCGCGCGCCGCACCCCTGCTACGACGGTTTATACTGGTAATCGGTATGCGCATTCTCTATCTGCACCAGTTTTTCATAACTCGCGCGGGCATAGGCGGCACGCGCTCATACGAGTTCGCTCGCTACTTGAGCAAGCAGGGGCACGAAGTGACTATGGTGACGGCAGCGGGACAGGACTCGCCGCGCGGGACGGGGCTTGTGAGCCGGCGACAGTTAGAAGGCATCGAGGTCGTTGAAATTCGCGCGGGCTATTCCGATTATGTGAGCGGCACGGCGAAGGGGTATCTCGCGCGCATCTTCGCATTTTTTAAATTCGCTCTCGCGAGTAGCTGGGCCGTAACGCGGCTGGCGCGGCCCGACATAATCTTTTCCACTTCGCCTCCGCTCACCATAGGCATCTCGGCCGTGGTGGCGAGCAAGTATCATAAAGCGCCGCTCGTTTTCGAGGTGCGCGATTTGTGGCCCGAAGCCCCTATTCAAATGGGCGCGCTGCGAAACCCGTTACTCGTCAAGTTAGCCCGCTGGCTTGAGCGGACAATCTATCGCAACTCGTCTCACGTTGTGGCGCTCTCGCCCGGCATGCGAGATGGGGTTCTCGCGGCTGGCGTAGCAGGGGAATCGATCTCGATGATTCCGAATGCATCGGACCTGGAGCTTTTCTCCCCCGAAGTTGACGGGTCGGAGTTTCGCTCGCGTTTAAAGTTGAACGGCCAGTTTGTATGCACCTATTTCGGAACTATGGGCGCGGCCAATGACCTTATGCCCGTAGTCGAAGCGGCCCGCCTGTTAAAAGAGCGCGGAGAGAAGGGAATCGTTTTTGTGCTACACGGGAAAGGAAAGCAGCGTGCGGGGCTTGAAGAATTCTGCCGCAGCCTCAATCTTGAGAACGTAGTCTTCTCTGATCCTATTCCCGACAAGCAAGCCATCGCGCGGCTTGCAGCCGCATCCGACGCCTGCATGACGATCTACAAAAACGTGCCGATACTTTACACCTGCTCGCCTAACAAGCTGTTCGATACTTTCGCGGCGGGCCGCACGGCGATAGTCAACTCGCCCGGCTGGTTGAAAGAGCTGGTGGAAAGTCACGAAGCAGGTCTGTACGTGCGACCCGACGACGCGGCGCACCTGGCGGATACGGTGGTCTTTTTGCGCGACCACCCGGAAGTCGTCAAGTCCTATGGGCGAAATGCCCGCCGATTGGCCGAAGAATCGTTCGACCGGAATAAGCTGGCGGCCCAGTTGCTCGCGATATTCGAGCGGGTGGTCGGCAAATGATTCGCTGACAAGAATATGTATCGCAAGTTCGGCAAACGGACGCTCGATTTTATCCTCGCGCTCGGCGCGCTGGTTTTGTTGATGCCGTTGATCGGCGTGCTCGCGCTTTTAGTCAGATTCAGGCTTGGTTCCCCGGTCTTCTTCAGCCAGAAGCGCCCCGGCCTCGGAGGTCGCGCGTTCGTCTTGCACAAGTTTCGCACGATGACTGATGCGCGAGACAGGCGCGGGCAACTGCTCCCGGACGCTCAACGGTTGACGCGGTTCGGCAATTTCTTGCGCGCCGCGAGCCTGGATGAATTGCCTGAGCTGTTTAACGTGCTTAAAGGGGAGATGAGCCTGGTCGGGCCGCGCCCGCTGCTGATGGAATACCTTGTGCGTTACTCGCCGGAACAGGCGCGGCGGCACGAAGCAAAGCCCGGGATAACCGGCTGGGCGCAAATCAACGGTCGCAACGCGATCACCTGGGAAGAGAGATTCCGTCTCGACGTGTGGTACGTAGATCGGGTCGGCTTTTTGCTCGACCTGAAGATAATTATTATGACGCTCGTTAAAATCCTGAAGCGGGAAGGCATCAGCGCCGAGGGCCATCCGACTATGCCTGTCTTCATGGGGTCGCGTGGCAAAGAGAGATGACGCGGAAGAAAGCTGACTCGGTAGCCGTGATAGGCGCAGGCGGACACGCCAAAGTTGTGATCTCCACTTTGCTGGAGGCCGGGCGCGAGGTCGTCGCCGTTTTTGACGATGATCCTCGAAAGTGGGAAACGACGTTGCTGGGCGTTCCGGTGCGTGGCCCCATCTCGGAGCTAGCCGCTACTGTTTATCGCGAGGCCGTTATCACGATAGGAAATAACAGCGTGCGGGAAAAACTTTCTGCGCAGATAAAGAATCTGGAATGGATCACCGTCATTCATCCAAAAGCTTACGTTCACCCGTCCGTGCAGATCGCAGAAGGGACCGTCGTGTTTGCCGGAGCGGTGATCCAACCGGATGTGATTATCGGCTCTCACGTGATCGTCAACACAGGCGCTACCATAGATCACGACTGCGTGCTTGGCGATTACGTGCACCTGGCGCCCGGCATACATCTGGCGGGTGGAGTGCAGGTGGGGCGCGGCACTTTTCTCGGCATAGGCGCAGTGGTTATACCGTATCGCCGAATAGGCGATTGGGCTACAATCGGCGCAGGTGGAGTTGTGGTCAGTGACATAGAGGATAAAGTCACAGCGGTCGGCGTCCCGGCAAGAGTTATCAAGAGAAACTTATGATCGAAAAAAATCCCAATGTCTTCGGCTGATCTTGACGAGTCGGATGTCGAAGCCGTCCTCGACGTGCTGAGATCAGGCCGGCTTGCTCTAGGCCCGAAATCAATCGAGTTCGAGCAATTGATGGCCGATTATATCGGAGTAAAACATGCCATCGTTGTAAGCTCTGGCACCGCGGCTTTGCATCTCATCGTAAAGTCTTTGGATATCGGGCGGGATGCGGAAGTGCTTGTCCCCTCGTTCACCTTTGCCGCAAGCGTCAACGCTTTTCTCTACGAAGGGGCAAGCCCCGTCTTTGTAGACATAGAGCCTGAAACTTATAATCTCGACACAAAAGATTTCGAGCGCAAGATTACCCCCCGCACCGAAGCCGTCATGGCGGTTGACGTCTTCGGCCATCCGGCTGAATGGGACGAGATTTTACGCATAGCGGACCTTCACGGCCTGAAAGTGATCGATGACTCGTGTGAGGCTCTGGGAGCCGTTTACAGGGGACGTAAGACCGGCAGCTTTGGCAATGCCTCTGCTTTTGCTTTTTACCCGAACAAGCAGATGACCACGGGCGAAGGCGGCATCATCGTCACCGATGACGATGGAATCGCGCAGCTCTCGCGCAGCCTTCGCAATCAGGGACGCGGCGAAATGGGCGCGTGGCTTGAACACCCGAGGCTCGGCTACAACTACCGCCTCGACGAGATGTCCGCCGCGCTGGGCGCATCTCAACTCAGGCGCATCGAAGATTTTATCGATAAGCGCGAGCGGGTGGCGCGCAGCTACACCGAAAGGTTAAGCCGGTTCGATTGGGTGCGGTGCCAGGCAGTGAAGCCCGACGTTCGCATGAGCTGGTTCGTCTATGTCGTAACGCTGGCCGAGGGATTGGAGCGCGACCGCGTGATGGAGGCTATGGAAGCGCGCGGGATACCGGTTCGCGGGTACTTCTCGCCAGCTCACTTGCAGCCATACATACGCGAGAGCTTCGGCGGCCGAGAAGGCGATCTGCCGATTACAGAAGGAGTGGCGAAACGAACTATCGCGCTGCCCTTTCATAACAACCTCACCGAGGCGCAGATCGATCAGGTCGTGGCCGCGCTCCGAGAGGTTGTAGGCTCACTCTAAATGAGTGCTGAGTGAAAAACCAAGCGCCGATACTCAGGACTCAGCACTCTAAAAACAGATGGTGGTATTTCAAACGAACACATGATATGCTCGGAGCCTGCCGAAGACCTGGGCAGTTAAAATTACGATCACGCGGACGCGCAGGAGAGACTGTTCAATCACCCCGCTTAATACGAACAAAGGCTTGAAATAGATTATGGGAAATACAAAGCATGAACAGCGACTCAAGCCAGGAGTCTGGTGGGCACAACTGCTCACACGCAAGACCCAGTTTGCGCTGGATTTACTCGTTCTCATAGCGGCATTCATTCTTGCCTACCTTTTGCGATTCGACTTCGACATCCCGTTAGATAATAGAACCCCGATGTTGAAGCAGCTTCCCTATGTTGTATTGATCGAGTTCGCCGCCTTGATTATGGCCGGGGTCTACACATTCATCTGGCGTTACATAGGGATGGCTGAAGTCCGCTCGTTCATCAACGCTGCTTACTGGTCTCTGTTGCCGATACTCTTGCTTCGCCTGGGGATGCCCGTGACTTTGCATCACTGGCGCGTGCCGCTCTCGATAATATTTATAAACACGGGCCTGGCCTTTGGCGGAGTGCTGGGGCTGCGGGTGGTCAGGCGGGCGCTTTATGAACGTTACGAAAAACAGGTGAAGGCACGCACGACGAACGGCCATAGGCAGTCTGTGTTATTGATCGGCGCCGGCCGCGCAGGGGTGCTTGCAGCCCGCGAGATTCGCGGCCGGGGCGACACAGATCTCGACATAAAAGGGTTTATCGATGACGATACGGAAAAGCAGGGGGCTGTGATTTACGGCGTGAAAGTGCTGGGCAAGACCGCAGACCTCGCCGAGATAGTCGAGAAGCTGGAAATCGATCATGTCGTTATAACAATCGCGGAAGCCTCCCGAGACGAGATACGCCGGATCGTCAGTATATGCGAGAAAATCCCTATCAAGATCCGCATCATCCCCGGCCTGTACGAAATCTTGCAGGGGCATGTCGAGGTGAGCCGCATACGGGATATTCAGGTCGAAGATTTGTTGGGGCGCGAGCCTGTCCAATTGGACGAAGGGGGCATGAAAGAGTTTCTTGCCGGCCGCGTAGTGATGGTGACAGGGGCGGGCGGGTCGATAGGCTCGGAACTGGCCCGACAGGCTGCGCGGTTTCATCCGTCAAAGCTACTGCTCGTAGAGCGCGCGGAATTTGCGCTCTTTAATGCGGACCGATTGTTGCGCGATGAGTTCTCAGAGTTGTCTCTGGTCCCCCTGGTCGCAGACATCTGTGACGAGCAGCGCATGCGTTTGATCTTTGACGCCTACCGCCCTCAGGTCGTGCTTCATGCGGCGGCGCACAAGCACGTGCCTATGATGGAATTCAACGAAACGGAAGCCGTGAAAAACAACGTGGTCGCCACGGGGATGATCGGAGAGCTTGCCGGGGAGTACGGTGTGGATGCGTTTGTGCTGATCTCGACCGACAAGGCCGTGCGCCCCACTTCGGTCATGGGAGCTTCAAAGCGAGTCGCAGAATTGGTCGTGCAAGACCTGGACCGCCGCTACCGGACGCGCTATGTCGCGGTCCGCTTCGGAAATGTAATGGGATCGGCAGGCTCTGTAATCCCAATCTTCCGCGAGCAGATACGCAAAGGCGGCCCCGTCACAGTGACTCACCCCGACATGGTCCGCTATTTCATGACGATCCCCGAAGCGGCCCAGCTAGTGCTGCAAGCGGGCGCTTTGGGAGAGGGCGGCGAGATATTTATACTCGATATGGGCGAGCCTGTCAGGATACTCGATCTTGCCAAAGACACCATCACTTTATCGGGGCTAACGCCCTATGACGATATAGAGATAGTCTTTACGGGAGTCCGGGCCGGAGAAAAACTCTTCGAGGAACTGGAGATCACCGAAGAGCAAATGGCCCAGACGCGCCACCCCAAGATATTCATAGGCAAGATCGCCGCTTATCCCGAAAAGACTGTGCGTGAGGCGCTAGCCCGTCTCACGGCGCTGTCGCACGACGGTCAGGAGCGTGAGCTGCGCTCGTTCTTAAGCGAGCTGCTGCCCGAAGCAACGCTTGCGCCCGAAACCCGTCCGGCGCGTCCCGACGGCGAGTCGGACATCAAGGATGATCAGGTGAAGTTGCAGCCTGCGGAAGCTTCGGCCTGACTTTATTTAAGCGATTCGGACCGGACTTTAATGAGCTTTCCAGAATGTCTAAAAAGCTATTGACTTTTGAACACTTATTGAATATTCTGGGGTCACCCTGTTGGGGAGCGCGTGGGGGCGCGCAGCAAACCGAAATCCCGCGAAGCTCCGTTGAATGGAGGAAATAAGAATGGCGTCGAAAATGCTCAGAGCTTCAGTCACTTTGCTTGCAGCAATCGCACTTACTACCGTTTTCTCATTAAGCATATTTGCCGCGCCGAACATGCTGGTTCAAACCGGCACGATTACCGTAAGAGGAAGCGTCACGGTCAACGGTAACGCGGTGCAGAGCGGTGCTACTTTTACGAGCGGATCCAGTATCACGACGGGCGGTGATGGTCACGCTATAGTTGACCTGGGGTCTGCGGGCCGAGTTGAAGTCGGGGACGACACAACCGCGACGATCACGTTTACGGGAGATTCGGTCCAGGTTCAGACCAGTTGCCGCACGGAGGTCGAGGTTACTAAAGGCACGGTCCAGATAACGTCGCCCAAGACCGAAACTCTGGAAGCCGGTAAGAAGGAGACGTACAGCGGCGGCGTAAATGCTTCGGGGAGCGGCGGCGCAGACTTCAAAGTCGATTGCGAACCCCTCAAAGGCGGGGGCGGCGGCGCTTTCCTCGGGCCGGGCTTGATCGGCATCCTGGCGCTGATCGGGGTCGGAGCGGCGGTTGCCACCGGCATCGCTATAGGGGATGAAGACTCGGTCGACACCGGCGGCGACGACGGCGGTGGTCCCAGCGGTATGCGCTAAAATCGTCTCACCACCGGTAAAACTATAAGGCTGATTTGATCAACGCCTCGGTCATCATTGACGACCGAGGCGTTGTGCATTCTGGCTAAAAGGGTCGAAGTTGTGGTTAATGTGGCGTGTCCCGACTGCGGCGGGCGTATTCATAGATCTCACGCGCGCGGCCTCAACGAAAAGCTGGTAAAGACGTTCACCCCCTACCGGACCTTCCGTTGCCACGAGTGCGGGTGGCGCGGCTGGCTCACCAAAAGCCATACCATTCTAAAACCCGAAACGCGCAGGACGATCATTCAAAGCACTATAAGTTTGCTGGCTACGATTATACTCACGTTCCTTGTACTTTACCTTGCCAACGTGTTCTGAACCAGCCTGACTCTATTTTCGGCGGGCGGGCGATTAGGTCTTGCTTACTTGGTTCTTGTTTGTCACAATAATGTGACATCAAGACGGTTTTCGAGAGAGCGGCCTAAACTGCCTGGCCCGTATCAAGCTGAGGAGGCGAGATTGAGAGTCGGATTCAAGATTTCATTTCTCATACTGTCGTTGCTTGGATTTATACCCGCAGCGCTTGCGCAATCGCCGATCTCATCCATGGCGCTCGGCCCCGACCAGATTGGAAAGATCAGGACTGCTCAGGGGATTACCACCAGGATCACATTCCCTGAACCCGTTCAAGAAATAATATGCGGCGATCTTTATGATCCCGGCACTGGGAAGGGCACTTTCGTTGCTCAACGAGGCGGCAGTGCCGAGCGGCCCAGTAACGATGTTTTCATCAAGCCCATTGCGGCCAGAGGAATGAGCAACCTGTTCGTCAAAACAGGAGAGAATGGACAACATACCTATAATTTCGACCTTGAGGTAGTCCCGGTTGCGCAAGCGCAGCGAGTCGTCAACGTCACACTGCCGGCGCCTGCGCCGACACAGGGAAGCGAAGCCGGGCCGCGCGAAACGCAGCCTTCTTCGCCTGCCACGTCAAACGGTACTCAGCCGGCTTCATCCCCCAATCAAATGACTGCCGATCAGGAGAAGATCGCGCGCGACCTGGAAAAACAGAGGGCCGAGCTACAGCAATCGCGTAAAGATGCCGATGAGTATCTTCGCAGCACCCGTCAGCAGGCCGACCGCATACTGGCGGAAGCCCAGACCAAGCTGACCGACGCCGAGAACGCGAGCGCCAGGCGGGGTGCGGATGAAGTCGAGCGGAGGTTTGTGAAAGCGTTGATGCTGGGGCTTCGCGAAGCAAAGATAAATAACCCGCGCGTTCAAGCGAGGAAGATAATTATCACGCTCGACCCGCGCGTGCTCACGCTCGACGATAAATCTTACCTGCGTTACACGATTCAAAACGCGGGCGATAAGGAGTTCTTATTCAGCGCAATTTCGCTTGAGACCGTAAGCGAAACTGATTCGCAGCCGATCACCATACAGATAGTCCAGAGCAAGGCCGAAAACAAGCTTGAGCCGGGCGAGTCGTTGGCAGGCGTTATTGTCTTTGATGCGGAGCGCGTTACAGCTAAAGACAAGCTTCGCCTCTACGTTCGCGGCGAAGATAGCACAGAGATTGCGCGAGTAAATATTCAGTAGTTATGTTTAAGAAGTTAGCACCGCTTTTTATATTGCTTGCAATGCCTTTATTGGCTGCGGCCCAACAGCAGCCACTCACGCCTCCTGAGCGTTCGCCCGTGCCGCTCACGGATGCCGATCAGGAACGGGCGCGGGCCGAAGAATTGAAGAAGAAAAACCCGCAAAGCCAGCCTTCGCCGACCGCCGCACTGGTTAAAGTGCCTTCTGCCGCTTGCACCATCTCGTCGGGCAATCAGGCTATAGACGGGCTGGTGAACGAAGCAGCCTCGCGCCACGGGCTGGACCCGTGTTTGATCTTTTCGGTGATGAGAGCGGAATCGGCCTTCAACCGCATGGCGATCTCGCCAAAAGGGGCGTCGGGTTTGATGCAGTTGATGCCCGCGACGGCCACGCGCTTCGGCGTCAAGAACATATTCGACCCGCGCGAGAACGTCTTCGGCGGCGCAAAATATTTGCGTTGGCTGCTGGACCGTTTCAGCGGTGACGTTCGGCTGGCGCTTGCGGGCTACAATGCTGGCGAAGGCGCGGTCGAGTTTTATGGCTATCGCATACCTCCGTTCTTAGAGACGCAGAACTACGTGCGAACGATATACACCCGCTACAGCCGTATGCGCGGTGGCCCTGCGCTTGAGCCTGCCCAGCCGGAAAAGCAGACCGCGACGGAAGCGGTGAAGGAAAAACTTCCCACCTATAATCAAATCATCCGCTTTACCTCTTCAACAGGCGATGCCGGCAAGGCAGGGCAGTAGTTTGCTATAAAGCATCATTTCTGATTGACTCAATCCCATGAATCCCGTTAGCAGGCGACATGCAGATGATTCTGCGGCCGAGCGAGCAGCCGATTTTGAGAACCGCTCCGTCTGTATTTATACGCCCGTCGCAAGGCTTGCCGTCGCTCGGCCTAAAAGAGTTATGGCAGTATAGAGAACTGCTCTATTTTCTTGCTTGGCGCGACATCAAGGTGCGTTATAAGCAGACCGCTCTCGGCGTCCTCTGGGCAATAATTCAGCCTTTCTTTATAATGCTGGTCTTCAGCATTTTTTTCGGTCATCTGGCTAAAATCCCTTCCGATGGCATTGCTTATCCTCTATTCGTATACTGCGCCCTGGTCCCGTGGAATCTTTTTGCTCACAGCCTGACGGAATCGAGCAGTAGCCTTGTGGCAAGCGAGCGGTTGATAACCAAAGTGTACTTCCCTCGACTTATAATCCCGCTCTCAGCCGTGCTGACCGGGCTTGTAGATTTCCTGGTAGCCTTTAGCGTGCTGGTTGCAATGATGTTCTATTATGGCGTAAGGCCGGGCCTTGCGGCATTAACATTGCCTCTATTTGTGCTACTCGCTGTAATGACGGCGCTCGGCGCGGGCTTGTGGCTGTCGGCTTTAAATGTGCGGTACAGAGATGTGCGCTATCTCCTTTTCTTCCTAACTCAGCTCTGGCTGTTTGCCACTCCAGTCGCGTATCCCAGCACGCTCGTGCCTGAGCCCTGGCGAACAGTTTACGGATTAAATCCTATGGCCGGAGTAGCAGAGGGCTTCCGGTGGGCGCTGCTGGGCAAGACCGAAAGTCCGGGGATGTTGCTGGCCGTTTCGGCCCTGGTCGTCGTGCTGCTGGTTGTAAGCGGCCTCCTCTATTTCAGGCGCATGGAAGATACTTTTGCCGACGTGGTCTGACGTATGAATAATGTTGCAATAAGCTGCGAGCGGCTTAGCAAGCTTTATAAAATAGGTCAAAAGCCAGGCTATAAAACTCTGCGAGATACGCTGGCCGCTGCGGCGCGAGCGCCCTTCCGGCGGAGTGAGCAAGACCATGATTCGACTATATGGGCGCTGAAAGATGTCTCATTGGAAGTGAAACGCGGCGAGGTCCTGGGCGTCATAGGCCGCAACGGCGCCGGCAAAAGCACGCTACTCAAGATTCTTTCTCGCATCACAAAACCGACTTCGGGGCACGGACGGATTCAAGGGCGCGTTGCCTCTCTGCTTGAAGTCGGCACAGGTTTTCATTCTGAATTGACCGGGCGTGAAAATATCTACCTGAACGGCGCTATCCTCGGCATGAGGAAAAAAGAGATAGACCGGAAGTTTGACGCTATAGTTGAATTCGCTGAAGTCGAAAAATTTATCCATACCCCGGTCAAGCATTATTCGAGCGGCATGTATATGAGACTCGCTTTCGCCGTAGCTGCTCACCTCGACCCCGATATCCTTTTGATAGATGAAGTCCTGGCAGTTGGCGATATCGATTTTCAAAAGAGATGCATTGGGTCAATGCAGTCCGTGGCAAATAGCGGTCGGACAGTTCTTGTGGTATCGCACAACATGGCGCTGATTGAAACTCTGTGCGGAAGCGCCATCTGGCTCGGCGACGGTAAAGTGCAATCGCACGGGCGGACGCAGGATGTCGTCGCCGACTACCTGGCCATGTCTCCCGCATTGGAGTCAGGAAACCTTTTAGATTATCCGCGCCGCAATTTAAATGCGCCGGCCAGGTTTTCAAGCGTAGAGATAGGGACGGCTTCGGGGGGCGATTGCCGGGAAGTGAAGATGGGCGGGCAGATGACCGTGAGAATAAAGATAGAATCCGGTAGCCCCATCAGGAAGCCGTGGATTGGCATTCAGATTCGCACGCCGCTCAATCAATTGCTCTTTTATATTGCCAACAGAGAAGCCGGTTATGACCTTGAGCCAATTCAGGGCAGTTGTGTGATCGCGTGCCATATCCAGGAGTTGAATCTGTTGCCCGGACGTTATTTTGTAGACCTTACGCTGGCTGATATGTCTAATACTATCTATGATGAAGTAAATTCCGCCACATATTTCGATGTCATTCCTGCGGACGTTTTCGGCACGGGGATGCCAATGGAAAAAGATTATGGTTTGATCTTTTTCCCAACCCGGTGGGAAATCAGCGGTGAGAAGTAGCCTGCAAAACGAACCTCTCGATTGCGCGGCCCGGTCTGAGTTTGAAGCCGCCGGCGGGAATCGAAAGCTGGTTTCAGTGGTAATAACGTGCTACAACCAGGCGCGTTACCTCGCTGAAGCCATAGAGAGCGTGCTTGCGCAAACGTATACTCACTTTGAACTGATAGTTATAGACGATGGCTCAAGCGACAACACGCCAGAAGTAGCGCAGCGGTATGAAAATCTAATTTACATAAGGCAAGAGAATAAAGGGCTATCAGGAGCGCGAAATCGGGGCATAAAAGAGAGCAAGGGCGATTATCTGATCTTTCTGGACGCGGATGATCGCCTGATGAGAAAAGCGCTTGCGATAGGAGTTGACGCCTTGAGCGCCAATCCGGATAACGCATTCGTTTCCGGGCACTATATCTATATTACAGCCGACAACAAGCCGCTCTCGCCCTCGTTAAATCCGTGCGTTGATAATGATCACTACACGGGGCTGCTGCGCGGTAACTACATAGGCATGCATGCGACAGTGACGTACCGCCGCAGCGTATTTGAAACGGTTGGTGGGTTTGACACTTCTTTAGCGGCGTGTGAGGACTACGATTTGTACCTTCGTGTAGCGAGGAAGTATGCGATCCGTTGCCATCACGAATTGGTAGCAGAATACCGCCGGCACGAAGACCAGATGTCTCGCGACCCCGTCTTGATGCTCAAGTCTGTAAAAGCAGTTCTCGATTCACAGAAGAGGTTCATAAAAGGAAACAGGCTGTACGAAGAGGCTTCCAGGAGAGGGATGATCTACTGGCAAGAGAATTTGATTACAAGGATAGCCCACAACATATCCGCGCGCGAGTGGAGGTCTGTGGCACAGGGTATGATTGTCCTGTTGCTCTGTAGCCCTCGCAGATTCGGATTGGCCCTGACTAAACAGGCCAGACAGCAAATAGAGATTCTTCGGGTCAAGGCGCGGGCGTCGCTGTACAGGTTGAGAAGACAGACGACACGTGACGCTGCGCTCAAGGAGAGGTTACTTCACAAAGAGATGTGGGCCAGAGGTATTAATGACGAACTGAAATGGTGGCGGCAGTGGCTCTCGACCGAAGAAGGCGCACAGTGGAAGCGAGAAGTGCAAAACCCTCGCAGCGTTTTACGGGACCGGCTAATCACCGACCGCATAAAGCAACTCTCTCAAGATTCGATCTCAATACTTGATGTGGGCGCGGGGCCTGTGACGAGCCTCGGTTATACATATCCTGGAAAGTCCATCGCAATAACCGCAAGCGACCCGCTAGCAAAGCAGTATCGTCGCATGCTTGAAAGCGCAATGATTAACGCTCCAGTCAAGACAGCGCCGTGCCACGGCGAGCAGTTGCTTGATCGATATGCTGCGAACAGCTTTGATTTCGTTTACGCCTGCAATTCGCTGGACCATAGCTATGACCCCCTGCTTGTCATACGAAACATGCTCGCCCTCGCAAAAAAGGATGGCTATGTTGTGCTCAGGCATTACAAGAACGAAGCGAAGACAGGCAACTATGACGGCATGCACCAGTGGAACTTCGATATAAAGCGGAACGATCTGATCATATGGAATAAAGAATGCGAGTATAAGCTAAGCGAGATAATTGGAGATGGATTCAAGATCGACTGCTGGTATGAAGACTCTGCCAGTCATGGAGCGTTCGAGTGGAGCGACTGGGTCGTTTGCGTGATCAAGAAGTAGCAAGCAGCCTGATTCACTTCTATCAACGCGGAGAAGCTTGTATGAAGAAGCTGTTCAGCTCAATTGCCCGCCGCGCGCTCCCCCTCAAGGTTAGACGCTGGCTTCGCAAAAGGTCGGCTGACGGCAATCTTACCCCCGCAAACGGCGTGCATTTCGGTAGCCTGAGGCGCGTGACGCCGATAAGCAGGTCCTGGGGTTTTGATCGCGGCCTGCCCGTAGACCGCTACTACATCGAAGGCTTCCTTGCACGCTTTGCCCTGGACATACGAGGCCGCGTGCTTGAGGTCGGCGACAACTCGTACACAAAAAGGTTTGGGGCCGCTCGTGTCACACACAGTGACGTGCTCCACGTAAAAGACGGCAACCCTGATGCAACGATCATCGCAGACCTGTCATGCGCAGATCACATAGATTCAGAGGCGTTCGATTGCATAATACTTACTCAAACGCTGCACCTCATCTACGATGTCCGCTCGGCGATCAGGACGATTTACCGCATTTTGAAACCGGGCGGTGTCTTGCTTGCCACTTTTCCCGGTATCAGCCAGATAGATCATCACGAGTGGGGCGGCTCCTGGTATTGGAGCTTCACCGAGCTATCGGCAAGGCGGCTGTTTGAGGAGGTCTTCTCCGGGGCTAACGTTGAGGTCCGCTCGCATGGCAATGTCCTTGCGGCGCTCAGTTTTCTTCACGGGTTGGCAGCGGAAGAATTGGAATCCGCAGAGCTTGACCATCACGATCCCGACTACCAGGTTCTACTCGCTGTGAGAGCCGTCAAACCCCCGACATCATGAGAGTGCGCGGAATCAGAAGAATAAGACACTATGCGAAGCGGCTCCTCGGCCATCTTTCGTCGAGGGCGCTCATTCTGCTTTATCACTCGGTAGCCGAAACCAAAGCCGACCCCTGGTCGTTGTCTGTTTCGCCACATCACTTCGCCGAGCACCTGGACGTATTGAGCCGGTCAGTCCGGGTGATGCGACTCGAAGATATCGTTAGATCCCTGAGTTCCGCCAGCCTTCCTCGGCGGGCTGTCGCCGTTACCTTTGATGACGGTTACGCCAACAATCTCTATAATGCCAAACCACTGTTGGAGCGTTTCCAGGTTCCGGCAACAGTCTTTTTGACGACAGGCCACATGACAGATCAGCGCGAATTCTGGTGGGACGAACTAGAGAGATTATTGTTTGAGCCTGTAACTCTTCCTCAAGAGTTTACGCTAGGCGTAAGCGGGGCCGCGCACCGGTGGAAGCTCGATGAGACAGCCGGCTTTGACAATCAGCTTAACAAGTGGCGAGCCTGGCAAGAGGTACAGAGCGGCTCGCGATATTCCCTCTATCAATCGCTTTACCACGTATTGCACCCACTGGCAGAAAGCGAGCGGCGAGTGGCGCTCGATGACGTGCTAGCCTGGGCTGGCGCGCGAAAAGAGGTGCGGCCAACTCACCGGCCACTGTCGGTTGAAGAGGCTATTGCGCTGGCAAATGGGCGCATGGTAGAGATAGGCTGCCACACGGTCACACATACACCTCTTTCATCACTTTCTCCTGATTTACAACGAGCCGAGATCGGGCAGAGCAAAGCTTTTCTGGAAGACTTACTCGGCCGGCGAGTAAAGAGTTTCGCTTATCCTTACGGGAGAAAGTGTGATTACTCTGCCCACACAGTCTCCATCGTAAAGCAGACCGGATTCGACTATGCCTGCGCAGCATTCCCTGGCTCGATCAACCGTGGCGGCGATATTTTTCAACTGCCGCGCATTCAGGTTGATGATTGCGATGGGAACGAGTTTGCCAGGCGGCTGTCGAGGTGGTTTCTTAGTTGAACAATTAATATGTCGCGAGGAAAAGACGAAGTGAGCATGGATCGCGAATTGGTATCGGTAATAATCCCGTGCTACAACCAGGGAGGATACCTGGGCGAAGCGATAGAGAGCATACTGGAACAGACCTATCAGCAGTTCGAGATAATAGTAGTAGACGACGGGTTGACGGACGACACGGCGGAGGTGGCAGGCAGGTACGAGCGGGTGCGGGTAGTGAGGCAGGAGAACCGAGGGCTGTCGGGTGCGCGAAACCGAGGGATAGAGGAGAGCCGGGGAGAGTTGCTGGTGTTTGTTGATGCGGATGATCGTTTGAAGAGGAGAGGGTTGGAGGCTGGGGTGAAGGCGATGAGGGAGTATGCCGATTGCGCACTCGTTTTCGGTCATTGTCAATTAATTGCCCCTGACGGATCACCCCTTGCGACTCAACGCGGCGGCTTTATAGAAGACGATTTCTACCTGACGTTGCTCCGGTATAACTGTATCAATATGCCTGCCGTTGCTATGTACCGCCGGAGCCTGTTTGACACGGTCAAGGGGTTTAACAGCTCTGTGGATGCGACTGCGGATTATGATATTTATCTCCGCATAGCGCGGGAGCATAAGATAGCGTGCCATCACGAATTAGTAGCGGAGTACCGCCAGCACGCAGGTCAGATGTCGCGCGACCCCGTCTTGATGTTCAAGTCTGTAATGGCGACGCTCGGTTCACAATCGGAATATGTCAAAGGAAAAAGTGAGTACGAGCAGGCTTTCAAGAGCGGATTGAAATCCTGGAGGAGGGGCTACGGCTACGAGATCGCAAAAATGGTTTTCATCAGCGCCGCAAAAGGCAGGGGCCTAACATCGCTGCGATACCTGCTCCACTTATTGCGCTACTATCCTTATGGCCTGGCCTTCTTCCCGCTCTTTAAACTGTATCGTCTCTTTTTCACTGCCAAATACCTTACACAGGAATGCCCTTGCTTTTCATCGGAGGATTCTGCGAAAGGTATTCAGTAAATCTGAAACAACTCTTTATTTGCTTGCTGTTGTGGCTATAAACCCTCTAAACTCCTCTGGGTGCCTATAAGGCCTTAAACAGCTGTTTGGTTCGTCCTTTAAGCCTATTTGCCTGTGCGCGATCCGCACTTCAAAAAAGAGAATCGGATACGGGAGCAACTGGAGAAGACTAACGTTTTCCTTCATACAAAAACCGGACAATATAAATTTGTGAAAGACATTCTCCCCGTCATGAATATTCTTACATATGTACAACTCCGCAATATTTATGAGTCTACAGGAGCCGGCAGGGTGGCCCGACAGATCACCGAGCACCTGGCCCGCGAGCCGGTGAATAACATTCGCATACTTGCCGATCCTACAGATCATAAGAAGGTGATTCACAAAGCAGGCATGCCCTGGACCCGGTTCGATTATCATTTCTTCAGGCACGAAACATCCAAACAGCAGGCCAGATGGATTTTTGCCGGGATGCCAACGGCGGAGCATTACTGGCCGGAAGTAGAGATCGTCTATTGCACGAATGTATCTTACGTACCAACCAGGCGCGCGCGCCTGGTTATAACTGTTCACGACGCAGCCGTATTTGAGGACGAAGCGGTTCCGCGAAAGTGGACGTCGTATAAACAACGATTCAAATCGAGATACCTATACAACATGCTTTCACGCAAAGCAGACATAGTCCATACAGGTTCTCATTTTTCAGCCGAGCGAATCGCGCATTATTTCCCTGATCTTCGGTCGCGCCTGCGCGTGGTGCATTATGCGGTTACCCCGCGCTTCTTCTTACCCGTCTCGGCGGAAGGCGAAGGTTATCTTGAGCAGCAAGAGTTACGAGATAGACCTTTTATACTCTTACCTTGCGGTTTGCATTATAGAAAGAACGCCGCCCTTGTGTTAAAAGCCTGGCCGCTGATTCATCAGCTCCATCCCGACCTCAAGCTGGTGGTGGCGAGCCATTGCGACTCTCATTATGCGGACATCGCGCGAGGCTTAGGCGAATCGGTTAAAATGACGGGTTTTGTCAGCGATGAGATATTGTGCTCGCTTCACCACGCGGCGCAGCTTGTGTGGTTCCCGTCGTTTTATGAAGGTTTCGGGTTGCCGCTCCTGGAAGCGATGGCGTGCGGCACGCCCGTAATAGCAAGCAACACGACTTCGATACCGGAAGTTGCCGATAACTCGGCGATGCTGGTTTCGCCTAAATCGGTGACGGAACACGTTGAAGCTATTGATACCCTTCTACAGAACGATAGCCAGCGAGAAGAGCTTAGTCATCGCGGGAAAGTTCGCGCGCAACAGTTCAAGTGGTCAGATACGGTCGCCCGCCTCAAGCGTCTCTTTTTATCGCTTGTTTAGAGCGGTTTTCAATTGAATGTACGGGTCTGGAAAGACATCTCACCGCCGCAGACACAGAGGACGCATATGGCCGATGATGTGCTTCGCACGCGGCGGGGGCGCAGAGATTATACGTTTCTCTGCGCCCGCTCTGTGTTCTCTGTGTCTGCGGCGGTGAATCTTCTTTCATTCTAGAATAGCAAACAGATATAAACAGCCCTTTCAAGAAGGGCTCCCTTTCAAGAAGGGCTTGCGGTGAAGTGTATGCGCTCGCCCGTGCTGACGGCCCTGTAGCAAGCATCGACAAGCTCAACCGACTTGTAGCCGTCTAGCGCCGTCACAACTGCGGCGCGTCCCTCAAGTATCGAATCTACGAATGCCCTGTCTTCCTGCGCATATCCCCATTTTTCTTCCTTCGATAGCTGATGCATGCTCTTTGTCACGTGCCCGCCTTCCAAACCTTCGCTTCGGGTAATGCTTTCCATTTCGCGAATCGTAATCGTCTGGTGATGGAAAAAAACTTCGACGCGCTCGAACGGAAATAGCCAGCTTGCGTCAGCCGACGACCCCAGCGTCGCGTGCAAACCGTTCGCAAAGCCGAGCAAGACCGAGAAATCATCCACCTCCGGGTACTCGTGCGATGACCCTAGCGCGGACATCTTTGTCACCTCGCCAAAAAGAAATCGCACCATATCGAACATATGTATAGTCGTCTCGTAGAGAAAGCCACCCGTTATCCGAGGGTCAGCTACCCATTCAGGCTTAATCAACTCGCCTCTATTCATCTTAACGTGGGCCGAATGCGGCGCACTTCCTTCGGTTATCATCTGCTTGAGCAGCGCATAAACAGGCGCAAAGCGGCGGTTGTGGCCCACCTGAAACACCGCTTTGCTCTGGACTGCCTTGTCAAAGACCGCTCGCGCGTCGGCGAGGCTTGTCGCCATTGGCTTTTCGCAAAAGACGTGCTTATCCGCGCCGAGAGCCGCGAGCGCAAGCGAGGTGTGCTTTGTGTTCGGCGTTGCAATGTAGACCGCGTCAACTTTATCGATTAATTCTGCGGCGCTGTCGGTCACCGCAGCGCCGACCGATCCTGCCAAACGGAGCGCCCGCTCTCCGTCAATATCGTGAATTGCAATGAGGCTGACGCGCTCATCTCGCGCGAGCAGTCCGGCATGTACCCCGCCGATATAACCTGCGCCAATTATGCCGATCTTTAACTTGTTCATTGCTTTTTCGCCTCGCCTATCCCCTCTCAATGATTGAAGCGGCGGCCGCGCGGGCGTCGCGAGCAAGCTCTAGAGGGTCGCGCTCCCAATACTCTGGCCGGAATATCTCCACGCTTGCAACGCGGTCATAGCCCGCGCGCTTGAGCGCATTAATGATTTGATTGAGCGGCAGTATGCCCAATCCCGGCAACAAGCGGTGGCGGTCTTCGAGTTGACGACGCGGCAAATCCTCCGCGTCATTGATGTGAAAGATGAACAATCGCTCCGGGTCGAGAGCCTCTATTGACTCCATCTTTGAGCCGCCCGCGTAAAAGTGAAAGCTATCGATCACAAGTCCCACATTGGCCCGGTTGACCTGGCCGACTATCTCACTGGCAAACTCCAACGTCTGCACGCTGCAATCGGTCTGGCCTAGAAACTCGAAGGCAAGCCCTACGCCGTGCCGCTCTGCTATGCGGCCAAGCTCGTCGAGCGTTCTGACGGTCTCTTTAACTGTTTCGGGCAGGCTTACGCCTTCGGGCAGCGGAGAAGGAACGACGACTATGTAAGGGCATTCGATCTCGGACGCAATTGCGCAAAGCCGTTCGCATTCCGATAAAAGCTCATCGTGCGCTTTATCGTCCCTGAAGGTAATGCGCTCGATAGAGTTGATGCTGTATGGCCTGACGCCGCTGGATTCCAGAAGCGTTTTGAGTTCGGCTGTTGTTTGCGATTCCAGAAATTCTCTTAACTTTGCCGACCAGATTTCGATGTAATCAAATCCGGCGAGCGCGGCCACACGGATGTCCGTGACCAGATCGGCTTTCATAGTGGTCGCACCGTTTAATGCCAGCTTCATTTGAAACCTCCTCACCCTATTGTTTCGCCTGTCGCCGTGTCAAAGAAATCTATCTTTTCCATCTCCAGTCGCACCCAGAGCGGTGTTTCTATTTCCGCGCGAAAATCAGCCGGCGCGCGCGCAACGATCTTCTCACCGCCCAGACGCAGAAAGACCAGCGTCTCGCTTCCCATTAATTCCGTCACATAGGCGGTGGCTTCGAGCCAGCCTTCACGCGCGGAAGTGGCTACCTGAACGTGCTCAGGCCTTATGCCGAGCGTCACCCGCTCGCGCCCGTTCAGACGGTGAAGCTGCGTATCGGTTAATCGAAGCGTCACCCCTTCGCTTGTAAAAGCGCGAGCCGGAGCGTCCAACCGCCCCTTTATAAAATTCATGCTCGGGCTGCCGACAAACTCCGCGACAAACTGGTTCACAGGCCGGTTATAGATGTTCATTGGCGTGTCGAATTGTTGTAACACGCCGCCGCGCATCACTGCCACCCTGTGCGCCAGCGTCATCGCCTCGGCTTGATCGTGCGTGACGTAAATAGTCGTAGTGCCAAGCTCGTGTTGAAGCCGCTTCAGTTCTCCGCGCATGTAAACCCGAAGCTTGGCATCGAGATTCGATAGAGGCTCGTCCATAAGGTAGATGCGCGGCGAGCGCACTATCGCCCGCGCAAGCGCGACCCGCTGGCGCTCGCCGCCTGACAACTGTCTGGGCTTTTGCGCGAGCAGCGCGGTGATGTCCAGCATCTCTGCAACTCGCGCCACTTGCCGGCCTCTTTCATCGCTCGCCATATGTCGCACGCGCAATGGGTAAGCGATGTTTTCGGCTACGGTCATATGCGGATAAAGCGCGTAGCTTTGGAAAACCATAGCGATGTCACGCGAGCGCGTCGGAACGTCATTCACACGTTCCGCGCCAATAAAGATGTCTCCCGCGCTCGCCTCTTCCAGCCCGGCCAGCATCCTGAGCGTTGTCGTCTTGCCGCACCCGGAAGGCCCAAGCAGGACGACGAACTCGCCGTCGCCCGTCGCGAGATTCAAATGGTTGACCGCCACGCGCTTCCCGTACATCTTAGTCACATTTTCGAATCTCACTTCCATATCTTTTTAAGTGATGAGTAATGAGTGATGAGTGACCACCTTTCACTCATCACTCATTATTCGGGGCACCCGCTTGCGGGTCGCATCACTTTGATTATCCTTTCACTGCGCCTAGCGAGAGACCGCGCACCAGATAACGCTGGACTGCCATTGCAAAAACTACTATGGGTATCATTGCCACAACCCCGGCGGCGCTCATCACGCCCCACTCTATCTTGTATTGAGTCACGCGGCCCGCAATTGCTACGGGCAGTGTCATCGCGTCGTCGGTCTGCGTCAGCACCCAGGCAAATAGAAATTCGTTCCACGAGATGATCAGGCAGAAGACGGCTGTGGCCGCAAGCCCCGGGGTAACAAGCGGCAATATGACGCGCCACAATGCGCCCATACGCGAATCCCCGTTGACCATTGCTGCTTCTTCCATCTCGCGCGGCAGTTCTTCGAAAAACCCGCGCATCATCCAGACGACGAACGGCAGGTTGAAGCCCGTGTAGACAATCACGAGAGAGGCTATTGTGTTGAGCAGCCCCCAATCGCGCATCATCAGGTAAAGCGGGATGATCGTGACGATAGGCGGAAACATTCGCGTTGATAATACCCACAGGCCCAGGTGCTTTCCGAGCGAGCCGGGCAGCCTGAAACGCGCAAGCCCGTATGCCGCGAGCGTTCCAAGCACAAGTGCGCAAGCGGTCGATATGACGGACACTATTGCGCTCGTCACCATATAACCGCCGAACGACCGCGTGAAGAAAGCATCTTCGTAATGCGCAAAAGTCGGATTGAAGTTGAACCAGAGAGGCGGCACCGCTAACTGGTCGGCTTCGGTTTTGAGTGAGATCGTTATCATCCAGTAAACCGGCAATAGAGCCGAAGCGACTGCGATCAAGAGCAGGATGTATTTTATCAACTTTGCGAAAGCCGGGCCGCGCGCGCGCGGTTGATTATGTCTCGCCTGTTGTGTCTCGCCTGTCATGCGGCCTCCCGACTTTGCAAAAGCTTGATGTAGCCGAAGCTTATTACATTCGTCAAAGCAAGAAGGATGAATGACATCGCCGCAGCATACCCGAAATCAAAGAAGCGGAACGCCGTGCGATAGATATAAAGGCTGACGGTTTCAGTGGCGAAGCCCGGCCCGCCCTCCGTCAAAATGAATATCTGATCAAAGACCCTGAGCAAGTCCATCGTCCTGAGCAGAAGCGCAATCAGTATGGCGGGCCTGAGCAGCGGCAGCGTCACGTGGCGAAAAGTTTGCCACCAGCTCGACCCGTTGACCATCGCGGCCTCATAAGGCTCTTGCGGTATGGCCTGCAAGCCTGCCAACAGCACCAGGAACATAAACGGCGTCCATTGCCATACATCGACGGCTATCACACTTGCGAGCGCGAGATTAGGCGACGCCGTCCACGTCAACGCTTCGGTGTTTATGCCAGCGGTCTTCAACGTCCCGTTGATCGCGCCAAAGTCCGAGTTGAACATCAGCCGCCAGACCACGCCTACGACGACGGGAGGCAGCATCATCGGAATCAACAGCAGGGCGCGAAATATGCTTCGCCCGCGAAGGCTTCGATCAAGCAGCAGCGCAAGCCCCAACCCAAGCAGGAACTCAAGCGTGAGCGCCGCAACTGCGTAGATAAACGTGTGAGCGAGCGCCGAAATGAAAAATTGGTCAGAGGCCAGGCGCGCGAAATTCGCCAGGGTAAAGCTTGAATCCGAACCGGATGTGAAACTGACTCTGATTGCGTAAATCAAAGGATAGATTGAAAGCGCGACCAGCACAGCTACGGTGGGCGAAAGCAACAGATAGGGCAACGCTTTATCGCGCAAGTGCGCGCGGTTTCTGTTTTTGAGAAAACGGCTTGGGCTTTGCGCCGTCATAGTCGGGGCCAGGCTGCTAACGATTTTTAAACTATTTTTAAATGAAGCGTGTGTATAAATCGCCGCTACGCGGCAAATGCTTTTTCGATTTATGCATAGACTTCAGTTGCCACGCACTTTTCAGGTCTTTTTCATCTCTGTTACGAGCCGCTTGAATTCCGCCTCTTCGCGCAAACTGTCGAACTCTTTATCACGCTCAATCTCAGCCGCGTCCTTAAATCCCCGCTCGATGGCTACCTTTAATGCGTCAATCGCCTTTCTCTTTTCCTTGTTGAGCGAGTAAGCCTTTGCGAGGTTGTAAAGTATTCTCGGATTTTCCGGCCTGACGAAAGCGGCTATCTCAAGACTCAGTGCTTCCAGACCGTAACTCTTCGCGTAGTGCAAAGCCCGCGCTTCTTCGTAGACCGTAACGAACAGAAGATCCAGCACGCGCCGCGCTACGAGTTGATCTGAAGTGCGCTCTTTCTCTTCGGCCCTCTTTCGCAAATCCCCTATGGCTCTTTTTAAATCCCTAAAAGCCTCAAGGCTGGTCTCCGGGTCCCGTAGCGCCTGCTTCAGGCCAAAAAGTTCTCTCGACCGTAGCGCCTGTTTCTCCTCCTGCTCTTTCTCCTGCTTGATCGCGGCCCGCACTTCTTTCGATTCCTTCAACTGCGCCGCTTTTGCTTCAAGCTCTCGAACATCGATCAACGATTTGAAATCGCGAGCCGCCGCCGCATAGATCAAATAAGCCGCATAGACACGGCCCGCCGATTCGTGCGAGCGCGCTCGTTCAAGCTGTTTCTTGACCAGCGAATTGATTATCGCATCGTCTCTTTTTTGTTTGCCCGATCTTATCGCCTCTATTTCCATCCATTCGACGGCTTCCACGCACGCCTCGCCGGGGAGCCACTCGTGTCGCCCCTCGAACGTTACAACGCGATTCGGCACTCCATACTCGGCCAATGTTTTGCCCAGGCGATTTACCTCTATCAGGTTGAAATCCTCTATCCCCGCCGCGCCAAATAATGCGAAAGGCGTGTCGCGCGAAGGGCTGATGTTTTGAGGGAAGCCTCCGCCCGAAGCAATGACGCCTGCGACTTTTCCGTTAAACATATACCCGACGGCGCAAGCAACGCGCGCCCCGCCGGAAAACCCCGCCGTGTATATGCGCGCGTCATCAATCGCAAGCCGCGCGTGAGTGTCTTCCCACAATCGGTTGATTATCATTTCAAGCGGCACGCCCGGGCCGTTGCGCGAGTTATTCGACCCCACAACGATGTAACCGTATTTTTCGGCGGCCTCTTTGAAACGCTCGACCGGCAAACTGCCTCGCGCCCCCGGATCAAAGCAATAGATTATCGGCCACTTTCTGGCGGACGTGTAATTGGAAGGCAAGAACAGCGCATAGCTTTGTGAAGAATCGGCTTTGCAAACCATGCGCTCGATCATCTGCCCGGCAGCAAGCTCCTGTGCATGACCGTACAGCGCCAGTAGGCAGAAGAATAAAAGAAGATTCACCGCAGAGACACAGAGGGCACAGAGCGGGCGCAGAGCAGAATACTGTTTTCTCTGCGCCCGCTCTGTGCCCTCTGTGTCTCTGCGGTGAGATGTCTTGCTGCTCGTTCCTATCAGCTCTTGCATCGCCTTACATTCAACTAAAAGTTATTACTGCGGGTCGAGAATTGATCCCATAAACACCATTGCGCCTGTCTGATTGTCTCTGATCGCAAAGAAGAAAGGCCGGTCGACCACCATGCGGAACCGCTGGCGCGGCACCTGGATGGATGTCGTTCGCATCTCTGTCGAAGTCACAGCCGCCGCTTCCGTACCTTCCTCGTTCACTTCCACAAATGATTTGTGCTTGACCTTGTTGATATACACGTTGTTTGCCATCTGCACCATACGGCTGAAATTAGCTTGCGAGGGAGCGAATGCCACTCCCATGCCTAAAGCCTTCAACGCATCATTCAACTCAGCTTCAAACTCCATCTTGAAGCGTGGCAGCGCTACATCGCCGGGGGTTTGCTGGAACTTTGTCATCCAGCTTTCCCAGTTCTCCGCCGTCAGGCTCTTGTGAAACGCTGCCAGGCTCGAACCACTTGCGGGAAGAAAAACGTACATCGCGATGCGCTTGCTGCCGTAAGGCAGGCTCACGGCTTGAAAGTTTTTATCTTCAAAATATTTGTAATTGCCCGATTGATTCATCATCGGGAGTTTTTTCTGGCGTCCGTCGGCTGGCGTAAAGGTCTCTTCTTTAGTATTCGCCTTGTCGAACTCTGCCGACCATTTCCCTTTGAAGTAGATGGCGTTTATCAAAAACAGTATCGCGTCGGGGCTGATCTGATCGATGATCTTGTTGATCCTTCCTTTAGTCTTATCCTTCACCCACCCGTTGATCTTTTCGGGCGCGCTCGGATCATCAAAGCTCAACTCCGCGACTTCTGCGCCGTAAAAATCTTTTGTGCGCTGGATGAAATCAGGCTTGAATGTAATCCCTTTTCTGGCCCACAAGGAATTTGCGATCTGTAACTGGACTTGCGGGTCGGCGCTTGTGAGCGCCGCATTCAAATCACGGAAAGCCTGATTGACTTCTCCCTCGCTCAAAGCTTGCAGCTCAAGCGCGCGCGCCATCGCTTGTTTCGTTTCGGCCTCGGCCCCGTTATAAGCCATGGCAAGCGCGAGCGCCACGCTCGACCCGGAGATGAAAACATTCTTGCCCGCGTTCTGTTTGAGAACTTCTCCGTAAAGCTTTATCCCGAATCTCGTGTTTGCCGAGACTAGACGGGCATCGATTTTTGCGGGCGGGCGGTTTTGTTGTTCTTCCATCGCGGCACCGTTGTTGTTTGAAGATGAGTTGCTGTTTGCCGCGCTGCTCAACTCGGATACGCTTGAACAAGCAATCAAGCTCGGCAGGGCTAAAACGACGAGCGCGGCTGAGATCACAACTGTATGTCGCAAACCTTTACTGCTCATATCAACTCTTCCTTTTTTCGTCGGCTATCCATTCGACAACGCGTTTTTCCAGCACGTCGAGCGGCAGCGGGCCGTCGTCGAGCACGGCATTATGAAAACGGCGCAGATCGAAACCCGCCCCAAGCTCGCGTTCGGCCCTGGCCCTCAACTCTTTGATCTTCAGCTCTCCGAGTTTGTAAGCGAGCGCCTGGCCCGGCCAAACTATGTAACGGTTGATCTCTACGACGATGTCGTTTTCAGTCTTCGCCGTATTATCTTTCATAAGATCGATTGCTTGTTGCCTCGTCATTCCGAGCGAGTGCATGCCTGTATCGACTACAAGTCGAACCGCTCTCCACATCTCGTAAGTCAACTGGCCGAACTTAGAATACGGGTCGGTGTAGAAGCCCATATCCGCGCCGAGGCTTTCGGTGTATAGGGCCGATCCTTCGACATAAGCCGTGTAGCCTCCGTTGCGCCTGAAATCGGGCAGGTCTTTCAGCTCTTGCGCGCGCGATATCTGCAGGTGGTGGCCCGGAACCGCTTCGTGTATCGAGAGCGCTTCCATCTCGTATTTCGGTCGCGTCTCAAGCTTATACGTGTTCACCCAGTAGACGCCCGCGCGCGAGCCGTCGGCCGCGCCCGCTTGATAGTAAGCGGTCGTTTGCGCAGGCGCTTCGTAGTCGGGAATCTCGCGCACCCCGTAGGGCGTGCGCGGAAGCTCAGCGAAAAATTTCGGAAGCTGCAGGTCTAATTGCTTGGAGATGTCGCGATACGCCGTGACCAATTCTTCGGGCTTTGTGTAATAGAAGCGCGGGTCTGTGCGCAGGAATGTGAGAAACTCTTGAAACGTCCCTTTGAACCCGACCCTCTGAATTATCGCCTCCATCTCTTTGCGTATGTGCGCCACTTCGCGCTTGCCTATCTCGTGAATCTCTTTCGGCGTAAGCTCGGTCGTCGTCTGCCGTCGGGCAGAATATTGATAATAGGCTTCGCCGTCGGGGAACTTCACAGCGGCAATATCTTTTCTCGCGGCGGGCAAATAAGTATCTTTGACAAACGCGTGGAGCTTTTTGAGCGCGGGCAAGACCTCGTCGGCTATCCGGCGGCGCGCGGCCTCGGCGAGTCGGACGCGGTCGGTTTCCGGCACTTCTTTCGCCATCTCTTCGAAAGGTTTGTAGAGCGGGCTTTTCGCAGGGTCTGTGACGATCTGCCCTTCTATCTGAGCGGGCGCCGTGCGCATAGGCACGGCGGGCTGCACCCACCCGGTTCTCGATGCCGCGCTTCATCAGCGCCATCACCTGATCCAGTTGACGCGGGAAGGCCGCGAGCCGCGCCAGATAGTTTTCATAATCTTTCACCTTGCGGAAAGGGGTCGAGGCTGCAAGCTGCGGGAAGGTCAATTGCACGCCTTCCATCTGGTTTATAGGCATAAACTCCGTGGGCCAGCGCTGACCTTCTACGTTGAGCTTTTTGTCTTTTAAAAACAGATCGTAAGAGATCGTGTCTTGCCCCGTAAGCTCGGCGCGATTGATCTTCTGAATGCGGTCGAGCATCTCGCGCTCGTGCGCTTTGCGCCGCTCTATCGCTTCGGGCGAAAGGTTCGTCAGCCGGTCGTTATAGCGATTATCGCCGAGCAAGGTCGCCGCCTCCGGATACTGCTCCAGAAACCACTGCCAGTCTTCGGCAAAAAGCGCGTGAAGTTTTTCCCGAGCGTCGCTTGAGTTGAGCGCCTGCGCAAGGGCGGACGAGGCTAATAAAGAGATGATAGTTAAGATCGCGAGATTGCGTATCACATACCCTCCTGTTAATAAAACGCGAGAAGATTTTTTTCTTGCGTCGAAGATCAATCTCCGGACGATTTCTCTTTTTTGCCAAACAACTGCCAGCCGGCGGCTCTCTCTTTCGCCTCGTCAAAAGTTTTGCTTATTTTTGGAAAGCGCTTCTTCAGTTTATCAAGCAGCCTCGCCGCCCACGGAGAGGTGCTCGAAAGCAAGTAAAGGCCTACCAATAAAAAAAGTATCCCTTGAAGTATCGGCAGAAAAAGCCCGAGTATGCCCAGGATGATAAATAACCAGCCCAGGCACCAGACCATTAATCGTTTTATTTTAGGGTTCATATTCTTTTAACTCCTACAGTTTAACAGATGCGCTTTTGGTATAGGTAGGCTGCCTCGCGCGCGCGTTTTGGGAATTAACAAATAATTAAAGCTGCATTCACAGGTCGTTAATTCCCGCCTGTTAGATTGCTCGCTCGAAACACTAAATATTTTTACCCATGCGCGTAAGGCCTCGGCTTGCTGAGGAAGCGTGTATCTGCTTTTACCCAGGACATCACGCTATGACGGAAAGTCCCGAATCTTTCGCTCACTCGTTCGGCACCATTCAACCCCGCAGGCGAAAGTTGAAGCAGGCTCTAACTCTTGAGCAGTCCGCCTGGCGATTTAGTAAGGAGAAGAAATGCACATAAAACTGAGGCGCATTATAGCTGTAATCTGCATGCTTGCTGCACCCTCCGTCGGCCCAGCCACAGGACTTGCTCAACAAACATCGCAACCGAAGAACGGCAAGATCGAAGGCACGGTCTATAACGTCGCCAGCGGCGACCCGCTGCTCAAGGCCCGCGTAGAAGTCGTAGGCAAGACGGCGGGCGTGGAGACGGGCGTCGATGGCGCTTACTCTATTACCGTAGAGCCGGGGACTTACAGCGTGCGATTCTTCCGAGACGGGTTCATCGAGCAGACCGTAGATGATGTCGTCGTACAGCCGGGCGCTTCGAAAGAGTTGAACGCGGTGCTTTCGCCCGTCGGCTACGGCGAGAGCGTGACCGTCAGCGCCGGAAACAGCGGCGAGATCGCCTCGATGATCGAAGAGCGCAAATCGGCCACAACCATCTCCGACACGATCTCCGCAAGAGAGATCAGCAAAGATACTGCTTCGAGCGCGGCAGGGGTTTTGCAGCGCGTGCCGGGCGTGTCGGTCGTAGACCGATTTGTTTTCGTGCGGGGATTGGGCGAGCGATACAGCAACACCTCGCTCAACGATGCGCTCATACCTACGACCGAGCCTGACCGCAAAGTTGTGCCGATGGATTTGATACCGTCAAACTTACTCCAGAGTGTGAAGATACTGAAGACGTTCACGCCCGATCAACCCGGCGAGTTTTCAGGCGGACTTGTAAAACTTGAAACGATAGATTTCCCCAAGGCCGCGACGCTATCGGTTAAGTTTTCAACCGGATTCAACACCAAGACTCACGGCAGGGACTTTTTTGGCTACCCCGGCAGCGGGGGATTCAAAAACTTTTTCGGCTTTGGTCGAGGCGACCGTCCCCTGCCGCCGGGCATCCCTTCGGGCGAGCGGTTGCGCCGCGCCAATGATTTCGAGCCCGGAGGTCAGACGCCCGAAGAGCTTCAAGCCATCGGGCAATCGTTCTCAAACATCTTTACGCCCGTTGATGAGTCAGCGCGGCCTGTGATGGGCTGGAACGTTTCGGGCGGCGCGGGGCTGGGGAAATGGGGGCTGGTCGGCGGTCTGAGCTTTAAGAGCGAGCCGCAAACCCTTAACGAACAGAGGAATTATTATCGCCTGGGCGGAGAAGCGGGGATCGTACCCAACGCGACCTATGATTATGATTCCAGCACGTACGTATCCCGGCTCGGTGGCACGTTGAACCTCACTTATCAGCTCACGGCCAACGATAAACTCTTCTTCAAAAACTTTCTGACCAATCAGGCGACCGATGAAGCGCGCATCTTTGAGGGCTTTTATTTGGACCGTGGGAGCGTAATACGCAACACGCGACTGCGCTACATCGAAGAGCGTATATACACGGGACAGGTTTCGGGCAACCACCTGCTCTCGTGGCTCGGAGACACTGTTGCCATCTGGCGATACACCTATTCGCGGGCGACGCTCGACGAGCCTGACTTGCGCGAGGCGCTTTACGAGTTCGTCCCGGCGGTCGGGGATTTCGCCTACTTCCCTCAAACGCAGAGCCTGTTTCATCTCTTCAATAAAATGGGCGAGAACATACGCGAGCCTGCCTTTGATATAGCGAAGTACTGGTTCCTTGGCAGCGTCTCGATTAATGCCAAAGCGGGCGCAAGCTACATTAACAGAGATCGCGGCTTCATCTCGCGCCGCTTCAGGTTCCTTCCGCGCGGCAACGCCACGCAGGTAATCGACACGAGCCTGCCGCCCGAACAATTGCTCGCGGGTGGGAATATCAACCCCATAAACGGATTCGAGATACGCGAAGAGACCCGCCCGACAGATGAGTATGCGGCTTTACACAACATAACTGCCGGGTACGCGATGAGCGACGTGACGCTCAGGCGATGGCGCTTTATCGGCGGGGCCAGGGTAGAAAAATCCGTGCAGCGCGTCAACACGCTTGAGCCGTTCAATCCGAACGCCGTGCCTGTTCAGGCCGAGCTTGAGAATACGGATTGGTTGCCGAGCCTCGGACTCGTTTACGCGATCAAGAATGGCTCGATGAATCTGCGCGCGGGCTTCAGCCGCACCATCGCGCGTCCACAATTCCGCGAGCTGAGCCCGTTCGAGTTTACGGAAGTGACGGGCGGGCGGTCTGTCATAGGCAACCCCGACCTTAAAAGAACTCTTATCACAAACTACGATGTGCGGTGGGAGTGGTTTGTGAACCCTTCGGAGGTTTTGGCCGTCAGCGTCTTTCATAAAGACCTCAAAGACCCGATTGAAGTGGTCATAGAGCCTACGACAAACTTGCGCACGTCGTTTCGCAATGCGGACAAAGCGCGAAACACCGGCGTCGAGCTTGAGCTTCGCAAAAATCTCGGCCCCGTGTGGAGCGCGCTGCGACACGTGACGCTTAACACCAACTACACATTGGTCCACTCGCGCGTTGACATAGGCGATGAGAATGTCGGGATTCTAACGAACGCAAACCGGCCCCTGGTCGGCCAGGCTGAAAACATCCTGAACGTGAGCCTCGATTACGAGAAGCCCGAATGGGGATTTGAAACCCGCGCGCTTTATAACTACACGGGCGAGCGGCTCACGGATGTCGGCGCGCTCGGTCTGCCGGACATAATCGAGCACGGTTACCCGCACCTCGATTTGATTTTTGCCAAAACCTTCGGGGGGGAAAAGAAGTGGCGGGCCGAATTTCAGATGGAGAACCTGCTCAACCGCCAGATAGACCTCAGGCTCGGCAATCTGCCGTTTCAGGTCTATCGCACGGGCAGGACGTTCGAGTTCGGCATCTCTTACAGGATCTTTTGAGATTGAAAGTTACTCGCGAGCTGACGCGGCTCGCGAAGAGTTTAAGATGTTCGCTTTCTATGGCGAAACGCAAAATTGATACAGGAGGAGACATTTATGATTCACAGGCTGCTTGTTAAGTCATTAATGGCAGGCTTTGCGCTCGCCATCGTGTTGGCGTTCAGCAATGGAACAGAAGCAAAAACCGTAGTCCTTGAAGGCACGCTTAGCGGCAAGGTGAAGCTAAAGGCGAAAAATACCTATCTCCTGAGAGGTGGGGTGTTCATTACTAAAAAGCTCGTTATTGCGCCCGGAACTACCATCCTGGGGACCGAAGGGTCGTTTTTAGTCATCATCCCGGGCGCAACAATAGACGCGCAGGGCACGCTCGAAAAGCCTATAGTCTTTACGAGCGTCAACAAAGAAGGATCAAGGACGCGCGGCGACTGGGGCGGCGTGGTGCTTGAAGGAAACGCGCCTATCAATGTTCCGGGCGGCACCGCTATAGGCGAGGGCAATACCGGCACATATGGCGGGAACGATCCGACCGATAACTCCGGCATTATGAGATTTGTCCGTATCGAATACGGCGGATTCGCGCTCAGCCCCGATAACGAGTTGAACGGGCTTGCATTCCAGGGGGTAGGGAATGCGACACAAATAGAGTTCATCGAGTCTTTCGCGGCGGGCGATGATGCGTTCGAGTGGTTTGGCGGAACGGTCAATGCCAAACACCTGGTAGGCATCGCGCAAGACGACGACGGTCTGGATTGGACCTTCGGCTGGTCGGGCAAAGTACAGTTCGCCGTCATTCAGCAGCGCGCCGACATATCTGACAACGCAATCGAAGCGGACAACAACGAATTCGGCTTTGACAACTTGCCGCGCGCCAACCCTACGTTGATGAACGTAACGCTTGTGGGCGCTCCCGAGGCAGGCCCCGGCAGCAAACTCGGGCTGGTGCTGCGCAGGGGGACCGCCGGAAAGCTGATCAATTTTGTCGTGCTCGGCTTTAAAGGATTGGGCCTTGAAGTCAGGGATGATTCTACCTTCACGCAATTGGATAGCGGCGCGCTCTCGCTAAGAGGATTCATATTCTTCAACAACGGGAATGCCTTGTCGAACCCTGAGAACTTCAACGGGCTTACCTCCACTATGCTTGCCGCCAAAGGCGTGAAGATAGTGCAATCGGACCCGCTGCTTAAGGCCCCCTTCAGCAAAACTGCGCCGGACTTCCGACCCAACGCAGGATCGCCTGCGCTCAGCGCGGCGAATGTTGAACCTCCGCCTGCGGACGACTCGTTCTTCACCGCTGCAAATTACGTCGGCGCTTTCGACGGCAACACAGATTGGACATTGGGATGGACAAAGTTCGTGTTCGGAATGTAGAGAGCAAAGCGTCGAAGGGCAAGCCGCCCTCCACAAAATTACCCGCAAGGTGGAGGGCGGCTTCGCTCCTCTCGATTATTCTGCTTTGCGTCGCTGCCCTTTGCGCGATCTTGATTAACGGCGCGGCGGAGGTTGAATCACCGAAGGCTGAATCACCTGAGGTTGAACCAACGGAACCTGTGCGAGCAACTCAACTTCCGCGCGCGGCCGGATCAGGCCAGCTTGTTGCTGCCCAACCCAGCCCGGAAGCTCTCGCGCGGCGCTTTCTTGACGCGCTGGCAAAGAGAGACCTGGACGGGATTAGAGAACTCCGCATAACCGGGACGGAATTCTGCCAATACGTATGGCCGGAATTGCCTTCGAGCCGCGTACCAAATATTAAGTGTGATTGGGTCTGGGACCAGGCCACCTTGAAAAGCGAAGGCGGACTCTACAAGCTCTTGCCCCGGCACGCGGGCAAGCGTTACGAGCTAGTATCGGTGCGCTTCCTCAAGGGCATTGATAGACACCAAAGCTACAAAGTTCTTAAAGAGGCGCAACTAGTGGTAAAGGACGAGCGCGGCGTCGAGCAGGAACTCCGCCTGTTTGGCTCGATGCTTGAAAGGAACGGCCAGTTCAAGCTCTTCAGTTTTGTGATTGATTGATGTGCGCAGTTTTCGATTGTGTAAGGTTTCGGCGCGAGCGGCGAAGGAAAAATGACGACAGACGCGACAACACCATTCACCGAAAGCCGGAATGTCACAGGCGGTCAGGGCACGAATGTCTTCGACGACGGGTATTTTCGCATCGAATACGATAACTACTATGTCGCATGCGACGGACAGCCCCTCGCCTTATCTCTGAAGGAGTTTCTGATAATCTCGCGCCTTGCGCGCAACCCTGAGCGCATAGTTGCGTCGGAAGAGATATGGAGATACGCCTGGGGTCCGGGCAGCCCTGTCAACCCGGCGACGCTTCGCGTGCACATCAATCATCTGCGCCACAAGCTCGCGCCTTTCAAGATCAAGATAGAGAGCATGGTAAGTGTAGGCTACGGGCTGGCGCTTAACGGACATGCTCCCGGGGACGGAAGCTCAAATCCGGAATGAGCTTTACAACCTTCCCAGAAGCTCTTTAACCCTTGTCTCTATCATATCGCGCACGTCGCGAAACTCGGCCGCGCTCATCTGGTTGGGGTCAGGAATGTTCCAATCTTCGCGCAGGCGCGCTCGGACATAAGGGCACTCGTCGCCGCAACCCATCGTCACCGCGACGTCATAATCAAGGTCGGGAATCTCTGAAAGCGACTTTGAATGATGCGCGCTCAGGTCATAGCCAAGCTCGCGCATCGCTTCAATCGCTTTGGGGTTGATCTTGCCGGAGGGCCTTGAACCGGCGCTGTATGCTTGAATCTTTTCTCCGCCGTGCATGCGCGCGAAGGCTTCGGCGATCTGACTCCGATTTGAATTCTCTACGCATACGAATAACACGCGCTTTGGCTCGCCCATAAGTTCTGTCCTCACGTTGCCAAAATGAACTCAATATTAATAACATTCTACTGCGAGGCGCGAATATCCGCGCCCCCGGCCATGTTAAATTCATGTAAATTATTCCCGGCATCGTTTTTCGAAAGCCGGGCCGCGTGGTAAGATGGGCGGCACCCTTTGGCTTTAAATACACCTTGTGAACTGGAGGCGGCGAGGATGGTGGAATCAGGCTTCGTGCCTATCAAGATAACCGGATGTGATGAGGAGAGAGTAAAAAAGGCTTCGAGCAGTAAGAAACAGTATCTATTTCCGTTCTCGCTCTCGGGCAAGCCGCCGAGGTCCTGGGGAGAAGCCTTTGATGATGCCTGGCACTCGGTACGCAAAAAATCTTCCTGTATGGCGAAGGCTCGCGCTTATGTAAAAAAGAGCGATATTTTGCTCGAATGCCCGCTCGATTCGCTAAAAGAGCTTTTCGACGATCTCAGAGCGGGCGTCGGCGAGGCGAATGAAAAGTATCAGGAAGAGCTTCGGGAAAAGGCTGAAAAAGTTGCTCGGAAGCAGCAGAAGCGCGAGCAAGAGGTGCTCGCCGAAAAGACAGCAATTCACGAAGCGCTCCAGGTACTCGATTTTTCTTGATAACAAGATGCCCGTCACAGATTGCGGTTTAAGGCTAACCCGCGAATTGCCCCATCAAGCTCTATCTGAACCTGCGCGCGCTCGGCTGTTACCTCTCGCCGCTCCGTTGCGATCTGCTCGAAGCGCGTCTCTTGCTCGCCCGCTTTGGCTACGTAGCGGGCGATTAGCTGCCTTGTCTCCGCAGTATCTTTAAGCGCCTTTATGTTCTCGCGCAGGCGAGTCTGGTCGGCGGCTATCTCTGTCGCCTCGCGATCAAGGGCCGCAAGCCTTCGGTCGAGCGCGGCTATCTTTCCTTTGATCTGCAAAACGTGTTCGAGCGCGGCGCGCGTCTCTTCATTGACGTAGCGGCGCTGGACAAAGATTTTTATATCGTCTGTTGTAAGGTTCGACAGCGCGTAGCTGTCCATAAGCGCGAGGCGCTCGGTCACGGGGAAATCGATTGTTTCGTTGGGGGCAACCTCGACGCGGAAGCGATAGAGCGAGGCCGTCGTTTCTGCGGGCCTCTGCGTTTTGTCAGCCAGCACCCATTTCTCGCGGACCGGGTGCTCGACGTAAACGACGCGCGGCCTGTCGGTCTGGTTAGTTATGGTATAGACCTTTTTGTCGGTTTGATAATAATGAGCTTGTAGGACTCCGTTGACGGCGCGGACCAGGAAAGCGGGCTCGCGATCAAGCTTTGAGCGCGCCGTCACGAGCGTTTCCAGGTCGAGCGCGAAAGAGATGAACCGCTCTTCGTTTGGCTTGAGCCTCTCTATCAACGCCTCGCCCGCGTAAGCTTCGCCGTCGATTACAGTGAGCGACCCGTCTTCAAGCGTGAGCGGGGAAGTGTTTTTCAAACGGATGCCGCTCATCGGTCTATCTTTTCGCGCGGTCTCGTTGTAGATAGAGACGCGCTCGCCTTCCATGCGGGTCTGTAGAATGGGGATCAATGCAGACCGGTCACGTCGCAGCGTAACGGGCTGGTCTATGCGGTACTCGAACAGGTCTCCGAACTGTTTTCCGGTGGCCGCCGTCTTCACGCCCGACTCTTCGCTCGTTATCGCATCGCTCAAGCTCGTTACAGGCCCTCTCCCTAAAGCAGGAGCATCTCCGCCTAAGTTGTAACCAGTGCCGGGGCCGACGCCGCTGCCCGACCCGCTACCCGAGCCGCCGCCTGATCCGGCGCCCAGAGACGGATCACCGCCTCCCATATTATAGCTTCTGCCGACTTCATGAACTTGCGGCTCAAGCGCGAGGTCTTCGGGGATTGGTATGACGGGGCGATGGCGATAAAGCGGTTGCTGTATCGGCTGTATGAAAGAGACTGGCGTGCCGGATACGAGCGAGAGCGCGACGGCTGTCCAGTCTTCATCGCCTACGTTGTTGACTATTGCCCAGCCCTGAAAGAAGGGCTTGCCCGTGTCGTCCAGCACCACGCGATAAGTTGTCTTCCAGATGGGAGCGGCAACCGTGTAGCTGACGGCCAGCTCGCGCGGGCCTTCGCCCGCGGAAGTGACCACGATGGTCTTTGCATCCCGGCGGCGCGTCGAAGCCGTCGCGCGAGCGAACTCCGATATATCTTGCCACGCGCCTTCATCAAGCAGACGCACGGAGCGAACTTCCGAGAGGTCGAAGCTCGATAGCTCGCCCGTCTCCGAAGCTATGACCAGAAGGTGTGTGATAAGAGGAGGCTTATTCGCATCTATCTGCGACTTGCGCTCTTCAACCGTGAGGATCGATCCACGGGCCGAGCGAGTTGAGGTTGTGACAACGACGCGAGCGCCTTGAAGCTGTGTAAGCACTGCCGCAAGCCCGCCCGCAGGCGCGTTTGCGTCGTTGCGTTCGGTCCCGGCTTCGATAGAGAAGGGAATTTCGTTCAAGCGGGCCGACGGCGGCGCGGAAGAGTTATAGCTGACCGCGCCGATGCGCCCGCGCCCCAGGTCGAGCACTACCAGGGATTTGAGCACGTCGTCAACCTGCGATTGTTTGAACGGCAGATTGATCTCTGCCTGGCCCGTGACCGTTCCGCGCCGCTCGAAGTAAGCGACTCCGTTGCTGTACAACACCACGCGGCGAATAGGCAACCCGGGCGCTGTTGTTTGAGTTGTAGAAACCTCTTTAACCGTTGTCGCGCGCTTGATGGCGCGCGACTGTGCGTATGCGTTGGGCAGAGACACTACTAGCAGGGCAACGATGGCAATGACTTTCATTATGCACTCCTTAGCACGAATCTCGTTATGCTCTTGGAATGCATCGTGTCAACAAACTTGCATCAGAACTTGTATATCACGTCGAACTGCATGCGATTGAGCCATCGGTTGACGGGCGATAGTGGAACGACTTTATTCACGCGCTGCGAAAACAAACCCGTCCACTGGAGCGTGACGCCGCTTGCGACTTGATAGCCGAAAGTCGGCATATGCACCCGGCTGTTCGACGCCAGGATGTCGCTGTAATTGAACGGGACGAGCACCGCGTCCTGTTCTATGCGCGTGAATGTGTATCCGAGTAGCCAGTCGCCCGGCTCTCTATTCTGACCGACCTGAACGCCCGCCCAGTAACCGTTTTGCTCGTCGTTGATCCTGTTGCTCATATTGCGAACGTAATCAAAAACGAAAGAGACAGGGACGCGCGATTTTGCTTGCCAGGTGAGGTTGCCCAGGATATCAAGCAAGTGGAAATTGGCGACGAACCCTATAGGAATCCCTAACGCATTTCTGATGATGCGGTTCGTAGTCCCCAGCGTCCCGTTCTGCCCCCCGCTGACGCCCGAGCTGTTTGCGATACCGCCATTGACTTGAGTCGTCGCCGCGCCCAGCGCGAGCACTACGCGGTCGGCCCTATTCCAATCGTAATACGCCACGTTGACGTTCGCAGAAACTGTTGTAGTAAACTGCCAGTCGGTTTGCGCCTGCCCGCCGAAAAGGACGCCGTCTTTAAGTCCTGATTGTTCGTCAAAGGGTAACTGGAAAGCGATTAGCTTAATCTGCTTCAAGCTGGAAGAGGTCTTGAAGTAGATCGCCTCGGATGCGCCTTCTACGTTTACGTCGTCATCCCACATCATCTGTGTCCGGCGAAACGTGGGCTCGAACTTCCCTGCAATAAGCTGAACCCCTACGTCATCGGTCTTAGAGTCGTACCTGATGAAGACGCGTTCGAGGGCGAACGGCTTCCGCTCAAAGAAATCCGTGAGCGTCTGGTTAGTAGAGATCGGATCGGTGAAGAAGTTGGTTGCGAGACGAAATCCCCAATCGAAATTCTTATTGAGCGAGCCGTCAACCGCGAGCCGGGCGCGAGTGCGCAACCGGTTTCGACTGGGCGTATCGGCGGGACTGTCGAAGCCCTGATTGCGAAAAGTCTCTGCCCGAAATCTTATGTCGCCGCTAATGCGGATCGCGCCAAACCTCTTATAAAGATCATCAACCCTTTTTTGTGTCGCGTCCTGCGGCGCGGCTTCGTTCTTGCCCGACGCGGGCGTCTGTTGAGAAACGGTATCGCCGCTTCGCCCGTTGGCGACAGCCGCAGCGGATTCTGAAACTGCCGTGGAAGGGGTCGCCGCGCCGCGCTTGTCGACCAGCTCGCGGAGGACTTGAATCTCGCGTTGCTGGCGTTCAATCACCTGTTCAAGGGCTTTCAATCTATCTTCTACAGTAACAGGTGGAGGTGCACCCTCTCGCTTGTCGCCAGTCTTGGACGCTGATGCGTTCGGTTCATTCGTTCGATTGTCCGTGGCTCCGGGACTGTTTGCAGCCTGTTGCATTGCGCTGGCCGCCGTTACTCCATAACAAAAGAAAAGAGCGAACGTTAATGCAAGGCAGACTAAGCTTGGTTGCTTGTTGGACATTTCTTTCTCCTTATGCACAGAGCGATGTGGAAAGCGCGATTGCGCAATCGTGATGAGACTCATCGTTTTTACCTGAGGTACTGCTTCTGTAACAAGTTTTTAACTAAACGATGATTTTATGGATTTCATGTTAATTAATCGTGACGCGAATGTTACAAAATAATAAAAACTCGCCTGTAAGATCGCTCAGGCCGGGGCAGGGCGATGAACGTCTTCTCACCGGAATTACAACGTGCGGCCAATGCCGAATCTGAAAGCCACTTTTCTTTCGGGCGCGAGCAGCAACGATTCCGGCAGGTTCCTTTGCGCGTTGGGATTTACTGCGAAGATCAACCGCGCGGGAATGTTGAGGAAGGGTATCTGAAAGCGCAGCTCGCCGCCAAGCGATACGCGGTATTGAGGAAAGCGAGTATCGTTTGCGGCAAGCGGCCTGAGCAGTGTCAGGAGCGGTAAGGGCTCCCTTAGGGGCTCGACGCGAGTAGTGCCTTCGAAACGCTCTTCTCTCAAGCCGCGCGCGTTAAAAGAGGCGCCAAGGTCAAAAAACGCCGCGCCTGAAAACTGCCAGATGAGCGGCGTGCGATACTCCGCATTGACCACCAGCTTTGTGTCGCCGCCGACGGGCCGGATTTCGCTCGAAAGCAGAATCGGCGTCTCGCCCGGCGGCACTAGAAAGCGGTCCACGCGAGCGAGCGGCGCTATGGAGTTTACATCGTAGCCGCGCACTTCGGTTTCGCCGCCCAGAAAAAACCTTCTGAAGATCGGGACGCCCCCGACCGCCGCAAGCGCCTGTGTGCTGAGCCGCTCTCCAAACGCCGCGATATGCGAAGCGCGCACTCGCACTCCGATTACGCGCGGCTCGTTGCGCTCGCGGTCCAGCGGATAAAACCAGCGATAGTCGATTGCCGGCATTATGGTGTTGAGACTGCCGCCAAGCGCGCGCGCGCTTAACTCCGTTGCTACAATCAGCCGACTGCCTTTGCTCGGATCAAAATTGCGGTCGAGCGTGTCACGAACGAGAGAGGGAGTGAGCGAGGCAATGCGTATGATGTCCTGGCTGATCTCGCCGATGCTCATGCTTGATCGAGCAGGCGTGTCCACCAGATTAGTAGCAGTGAACGAATAAGTGAAGCCCGCCCGCGTGGCCGCCCCTAGCGCAGAGCGAGAGCTTGTAAAAGGAAAAGAGATGCCAAGGCTTGCGCCCCCGGTGCGCTCGACAAAAAGAGGTTCCTGCTCGCCAGCAGTCCTTGCGTCAACGTATTCAAGTCTTCGATAAAAGCCTGCCGCGTCTATGATGACAGGCTTCTTCCAGAGCAGGGCGGCAGAGTACTCCGCGCCGATACTGCGCTCGCGGCTGCCTGCGCGCAATCGCCCCGATAACCTGTCGCCGCCGCCCGTCAGATTTATATGCGCGTAATCGACCCCGACCGCGAACCCGCCCGTCGTGCCGCCGCCCGCGCTCACGTCTATGCGTTGATGATCGCGCTCTTTAAGCCGCACCTCGGCATTGACTACGCCGTTCTTATCGTCAATCTTGAGCGTAACGTCGTCCGGAGTTACGGGCTCGAACAATCCTGAGCGACTGATCTGTTCCAGCCCCTGCTCCCACTTCACCGTGTTGAAGATATCGCCTTCGTTAAGCGGTATCATGCGCCTGATGAGAAGCTCGTCTGTGTGAGCGTTCCCTGAGAACTGGACGCGACCGAGCCGGTATTGCTGCCCGCCGTAGCATAAAGGGGCGAGAAGGATCGTGCAGGCTAATGCGGCCCAACTCGTTTTCATTATGTAAATAAGTATTATCCTGCGAACTTGAATAAACAATCGAGCGCCGGGCTTATGACGATAGAACGCCCGGCAGGTAACTTCTTGCTCATAGAACGCTGACCGCTGCTTTCGCTTGCCGCCTGCGCCGGGCTTATATACTATTTTCACCGGCTGCGATTTTTACACATCAGAGGAGAGGCAAATTGAAGACAATCAAAGTTCTGGTGGCGCTCATTTTTTTAGTCGGCATAGTTGCTTCGCTTGCAGGTCATACATTTGCTTACCCGCCTTTTGTGGCAAAGGCGAAAAAATTCGGCGCGAAAGACTGCACTTTTTGCCATGTCGATCCTGATGGCGGCCCGCCCTGGAATGAGCGCGGCCAGTGGCTAGTGAATGAAAAAGAACGGCGCAAGGCAGACGTGGTCGATCCCGAATGGCTCGCGGATTATAAGCCCGGCGCTCCGCCTGCCAAGTCTACGGATGCGAAGATGGGTGGAAATCCCGCGCCTGCATCGTCGACGGCGGCAAGCCCTGTCGAACAGGAATTGTTAAAGCTTGAGCGCGAGTGGCTCGACGCATACATAAAGCGGGACGTGGCCGCGATGGAGCGCATAGAGGCTGATGATTTTGTCATCACTTTCCCGAACGGGCAGATGAGCAACAAAGCGCAGCAGGTGGCCTCGCTCAAAGGGGCCGCCCCAACGGGACCACCTCCGCAGTTTTACACCGAAGAGACAAAGGTGCGAATGATCCGCGACGACGTGGCCATCTTGACGGGTATTTTCGTCGGCAAGTACCAGAACAACGGTAAAGAGGTCGTTGAAAAATCTCGGTACACGGACGTATGGGCGAAAAGAGCAGGCCGCTGGCAAGTGGTCTCTTCACATTTGAGCAACCTGGCTTCGCCGCAATCGAGCGCGTCAAAACCCAATGAGGGCGCGGCGGTCAAGGTGGACCCCAAACTCTTTGACGCCTACGTAGGCGAATACGAACTGCCGATGTTTACGCTCATTGTGACGAGGGAGGGAGACAAGCTCTTCGGGCAGCCGCCCGGAGACAGCAAAGAAGAGCTAGTGCCTCTGTCCGACACCGAATTCAATGTGACCAACGTGAATGCCAAGGTCAAATTCGTAAAAGATGCGACGGGGAATGTGACTCATCTGATGGTCACACTCAACGGCCAGGACGTTCAAGGCAAGAAGACCAAGTGAGACGACTCTTTGGAGTGCGGCGACTTGCGATACTGCTGGCGAATTCATTTACCGGCTGCTAAGTCCTTTAGGCTCAGTGAGCCTTTCAAATCGTAAAGCCAATAAGTTCTTTAGAATCGAATTCGCCAGCAGTATCACTTGCCGCCGCACTCCAAAAGCGCCTCGATCATTTTCCATCTATCGAGAATGCGTAAAGCTTTTTATTAGGCTTGCCGACGCGGAGGAACTGATAGCCTGAGCCTACGTACAGGACTCCGTTAACGACGGTTGGGCCTCCGCCCACCGCGCCTCCCGTGTCGAACTCCCAGAGTATCTTTCCGTCTTTCGCGTCGTAAGCGCGTATGAAATTGCGGCTCGTGCCCGCAAAGACAAGCCGGTTATTGCCCGTTCCGGTAACTGTGACGGGGCCAAAGACCGCGCCTCGGTCAGGGTTGACGGTCTGCCACAAAATCTTGCCCGTAGCGCCGTCGAGCGCAGAGACCGTGCCGGGGTCTTTTATATTCGGAATCGCCGATATGCCGACATAAATGCGCTCGCCGTCGGTCGCGCCGCCAAACTCTATGCCGCCGAGCTTGCCGCCCGGCCCGACCTCGGTCTTCCACACCAGGCTCCCGTCCTTCGGATCGAGTGCGTAAAACCATCCGCTCTTCTGGCCCGCGCCGATCAACTGTTTACCGCCCGGCCCTTTGAATGTGATCGGTATGGTCCCGAAGTCAACATCGAGGTCGCTGCAATCCGGGTCGTTGCGGCAACCGAATGTCCATATATCTTTCGGCGTCGCCTGGTGTGACCACAAGAGCTTGCCCGTGCCAAGCTCAAGCGCGATTATTGCGTTGGCATACTTTGAAGCGGGTACGGTGTATTGATTGCCCGTGGTCAAGTAGAGCCGGTTTGCATCCGGGTGGATCGCCACCGTAGACCAGACCGCCCCACCGGCAGGCCCTATGATATTAATCTCCTTCCGGTTTTTACCCTGCACCGTAGGCGTTTCAGGTATCACGTAATAGCGCCAGACTTGCTTGCCGTCACGCGCGTCGAACGCGGCGACACCGCCGCGAAAAGTGCAGCACTCATATTTCGGATTTTTCATGATCGCGCCTTCTTCGTGCGAAGAGACGCCGATGTAGACGCGGCCATTGTAATAGATGGGCGAGCTTGTTGCGACCGCGTCTTTATGATCGTTGATCTTGATCTTCCACTTCATCGAGCCGGTCTTTGCGTCGAGCGCGTAAAGGAACCCGGCGATGTCGCCAAAGTAGAGCACGCCGTCGGCATAAGCCGCGCCGCTGCGCGACGGGCTGCCGCAATCATACGCCCAAATTTGAGTTCCGGTCTGCGCTTCGACCGCGTATTGATGCCCGTCCCACGAGCCGAAATAAACCACGCCGTTGACTACCGTGGGCTGGCTGGAAACGTCGCCCCCGGTTCTCGAAGACCCACTTCGGCTTGAGCCGCGCGACCGTGGCGGGAGTGATTATTTTTTCAGTCGGATTATAATGACCGCCCGCAAGCGAGCGCCCATACATAGGCCAGTCGGCAGATTCGCGGCCATTCTTTGTGGCGATTGCTTTAGCATTCTTGCTCTGTTGCTGTCCCGCCGCCGAGGCGGCAAGCGACACTGCGAGCGCCAGCGCGCAAAGGATAAGACAGGCTTTGAGGCGCATTAACTACTCCTTTCGCTTCCACTGTATTAAAGAGGGGTTGATAGCGCGTTGATTCTATTCGATAAGGGCGGTTCTTTCAAGCAGACGAATCTGTAGCTATTGCCGTCGCTTGCGCTTGAAAGCTAATATGACAGCTATGCAACAGAAAACGGCGGCCATAGTAGTGATCGGCAACGAGATTCTTACCGGCAAGTCCGAAGACCAAAACGCCACCTTTCTTATCGGCGAGCTTTACAACCTGGGCGTGTCGCTGCGCCGCATAGCCGTCATTCCTGATGACCTCGAAGATATAGCCGCGACCGTGCGCGAGTGCAGCAAACGGTTCGATTACGTTTTTACTTCGGGCGGGGTCGGGCCTACGCACGACGACGTGACCATAGAGGGCATAGCTCGCGCGTTCAATCGCCGAGTAGTGCGTCACCCGGAGCTTGCTGCCATGATCTGCGGCTACTTCGGGGACCAGGCGGACGAAAAGCGTCTGCGAATGGCCGATACGCCCGAAGGCGCGCGATTGATACGCGAGGGCGAGATGCGCTGGCCGGTGCTTGCCATGGAGAACGTCGTCATATTGCCGGGCGTGCCCGAGTTATTCCGCAGCAAGTTTGAAGCTATACGCGAGCATTTCCGCGCCGCTCCGTTTCACGCTACGGCCATCTACACGCGCGAAGACGAGTTCGACATAGCGCCCAGATTGGACCGCGTGGCGGCTGAACACCCGAATGTGGATATAGGCTCGTACCCAACCTTCACGCGCGAAGACTATCGCGTAAAGATCACCGTAGAGTCGAAAGAAAAAGTCTCGGTCGAGCGCGCCGTCGCCGCCCTGCTTGAGCTGCTGGACCCGGCGGCGATTTCCCGGGTTGGATAACTGACAATCAATAATGATAAAAAGTTTATCGTTAATCCTTCTGCTCATCCTTCCATCGGTTGCCGCGCGAACAGAGCAGGCCCGCCCGCTAAGGTTTGAAATCACGATTGCCACGGGGCTGATCTCCGGCCCTCAAAACGGTCGCCTGTTTGTCATGCTCAGCCCTCGCAGCTTTCCTGAGCCGCGCCTGGCCGCAGGCAACACGGGCATGAAGGCCGCGCCGGTGTTTGCCCGCGACATAAACGGGTTTGCGCCCGGCAGCGTGGGCGTGATCGACGACCGTGCGGCGAGCTTCCCCGTCGAAAGTTTGTCGCAATTGGCTGCCGGAGATTATTTCGTTCAAGCGGTATTCGATACAAATAGCGATCTGAAATCCGTAAACGCGCCCGGCAATCTTTATAGCAGCCCGCAGAAAGTTCACCTCGATACGGCTTCGGGCGGCGCCGTGAAGATAGAGCTTACTGAAAAGGTCGCGCCGGAAGAATTGCCGGCTGAAACCGAATTCGTCAAGTATGTACGTATTCAATCGGAACTGCTTACGAAATTTCATGGCCGCCCAATCTACTTGCGCACAGGCATAATCTTGCCGCGCAGCTACACGGGTGAACCGTCGCGCCGTTATCCCCTGCGCGTATTGATCGGAGGGTACGGAGAGCGCTTCACCTCGGTCCGGCGCATGATGAATCGGGGCGACGACTTTCGCCAGGCGTGGGAGACGGCTGACTCGCAGCAGATGATCCTGCTTCGCCTCGACGGCGACGGGCCATACGGCGACTGTTATCAAGTCAACTCTGACAACAACGGACCGTATGGAGATGCGATAACCCGGGAGTTGATTCCTTATGTCGAGAAAAAATTTCGAGCGATAGGAGAGCCTTTCGCTCGCGTGCTTGACGGAGGCTCCACGGGCGGGTGGGTTTCGCTGGCGTTGCAGGTCTTTTATCCCGATTTTTTTAACGGCGCCTGGTCGTTCTGTCCCGACGGAGTAGACTTTCGCGCTTTTCAGCTCATAGACATCTACAAAGACGAGAACGCTTATGTAAACGAGCATGGGTTCGAGCGACCTAGCGCGCGAGACCTCGACGGCGACACGCGTTTTACGATTCGCCATGAGTGCCAGATGGAAAACGTCCTTGGGGCGGGAGATAGCTGGACGATGTCGGGCCAGCAATGGGGCGCTTGGAATGCTGCGTACGGCCCTCGTGGGGCGGACGGTCGCCCTGTCGCTTTGTGGGACCCGAAGATGGGTCGGATAAATCGGCAAGTCGTAGAGCACTGGAAAAAGTACGACCTCAGGATGGTGATGGAGCAGAACTGGAAAACGCTCGGCCCGCGACTGCGCGGCAAGATACACATCTATGTCGGCGAAGCGGACAATTATTTTCTGAACAACGCGGTTCACATGCTTGAAGCGTTTTCGTCGAAAGCGGAGCCGCCTTATAAAGGCAAAATCGCTTACGGTCCGGGCAAAGGGCACTGCTGGATCGGCCTCAGCGAGCGGCAGTTGATCGACGAGATGGCGGCGGCTATCGAAAAAGCAAAACGCTGAGCACGCTCTATCGTTTCAATCAAGCTTCTGAGCATGCCCGCGCTTTCCGGATGCGCAATCGTGGTTCTCTGTGTTTTAATGAGCGACATTCGAGTTGTTGAATACGAAGTTTCAAGAGAGGAACGGAAGATACGATGAAGAAACTTCTGATTGAGCATGGCCTGGACTTGCTGCTTGTTTTTATCCCTATAGCTGTTATTTTCAACCTCACTCACAGGCCCGCATTGTGGGTCTTTATCGCTTCGGGGCTTGCGATTGTCCCTCTTGCCGGATGGATGGGCCGCGCGACTGAAAGTTTGTCGGAGCGTCTGGGCGCAGGCATCGGCGGGCTTTTGAACGCCACTTTCGGCAATGCCGCCGAGATGATAATCGCTTTCATGGCGATGCGCGCGGGCCAGATCGAAGTCGTCAAAGCCTCTATCACCGGATCGATTCTGGGAAACATATTGTTAGTCCTCGGGCTGAGCATCGTCGTGGGCGGCACCAAATACAAATCGCAAAAATTCAACCGCACCGCCGCTTCGATGAGCGCGACGCTGATGACGCTGTCGGCCATAGGGCTGCTTGTGCCTGCCGTTTTTCACTGGGTCACGGGCGGGCTGCCGGAGAAAGAGGCCGGACTCAGCCTGGAGATCGCCATCGTGCTGTTTGTGACTTACATCATGAGTTTGATCTTCGCGCTCAGGACTCACAAAGACCTCTACCTCGGCACGAGCGAGTCGCACGAAGAATCGGTTCACATGGGACAGAAGATGGCGTTATTGACCCTGGTGGGGGCGACGGGATTGATCGCATGGATGAGCGAAATACTGGTCCACTCCGTTGAGGCTGCTAGCGAAGCCGTAGGCATGACGAAAATCTTTGTCGGCGTGATAGTAGTCGCCGTCATAGGCAATGCCGCCGAGCACAGCACCGCGATTATGGTGGCTTTTAAGAACCAGATGGACCTGGCATTTCACATCGCCGTCGGGTCCAGCATGCAGATAGCTCTTTTTGTGGCCCCGACGCTTGTCTTTCTGGGCTACGCCGTAAATCAGCCGATGGACTTGCTCTTCACCAGCTTCGAGGTCGTGACCGTAGGTCTGGCCGTCGCAATCGTAAGCCTCGTAGCCGTCGATGGGGAGACGAACTGGATGGAGGGGATATTGCTTCTAGCTGTCTATCTGATATTCGCGCTGGCATTTTATTTCCTGCCCGAATTGCATTCGGGCACAGCGCCAGCCGCCGCCCCGGCTTTGTGAAGAGACGAAAATTCTTTTAAGCAATCGGCTTGTGGTCAGAGTGCTGCGGGTTTATACTCGCCTGCATACGAACAACCACGGATAGAATTCAGGAGGTATCCCGTGATGAACCATTCCGCAAAGCCGCTCCACAAGATTCTTGTTTCGATAACGACTCCGGCGCTTTTAGTTGCGCTTATGATCCAGCCGGTTACGGCTCAACGGGGACGAGCCAGGGCTGAACGTGCGCATTCCAAAGCCGTTGACTTTGAAGCGTACCAGCGTGAGATGAGGCTGAGGAACCTGGGCGAGCAAAACAAGCAGCCGTCAGAGAAGGAGCAGAAACTTGCGCTCGCGCAGATTAAAGAGGACTTCGAGCGCATGCAGGTCGTCAATAATCAGATGATGCGCGTTGTCTCGACAAGCGACTCGCTCGACAACAAGCTCGTTTCCGAATCGCTTGAAGAGATAAACAAGCGGGCCAAGCGGCTGAAGGAGAATCTGCGAATGCAGAACCTCGAAGCCAAAGAACAGGGCGTCAGTAAAGCCGCGAGCGTTGCGGAAGTCAAAACTTCGCTTTCGACGCTTGACGATTTTATTATGAGCTTTGTTCAGAGTCCGCTCTTTCAAAACCCGAAGCTGGTAGACGCCAACCATAAGGCAAAGGCCGAAAGCGATCTGGCGAATATCATAGGTTCTCAGCCGCGACACGAAAAAGATGCTCGTACAGGTTGATCAAACGCATTAATAACGGGCTGAGATTTCCGGGCGAATCAGGCCACTGGTTAGAGGCGCGCAGCGGCGGCCTCTGACTATTTTACGCGCTATTGCACAAAAAATAGGGAGAGCGATTAATCGCTCTCCCTATTTTAGTTAGCCGTCTAACCTTTTAAAGTTAGAAGCGGTATCTGAGTACCATCTGAATAACGCGAGGGCTTCCGCCGGTGAGCGGGTTGACGCCGGTTATTGTGACCGGGCCAATCGGGCTACCGCTGAACAGCCTCTTGTTCTGGAAATTCGGGCTGGTTACGTCAACGTAGTCCGTGGCAAACGGATCATTGATGACGAACTGCGGATGGTTGAAGGCGTTGAACATCTCTGTGCGGAACTCAAGCGACTGGCTCTCGGTGATCGGGAACCGCTTGAAGAACGAGATGTCCCAGTTGTTCAGGCCCGGAGCCTTTATAAGGTTTCGGCCCGCCGTGGTGAGAGCGCCTACGTCAGCAAACACGAACCCGGCGTTCGGGTCTACGGCAATGTAGCCGACCACCTGGTTTGCAGCAACAGAGCCAGGCTCAACGATGGCGCCGGTCCTGGTTACCCAGTTCACAGCGGTCCCCAGCCTCTGGTCGCCGTTTACGTTTAACACCGTGCGGTCGCCTGCGTTGTCAAAGTTGCCGTTCGCGTCGTTGAAGCTCAAAGCGTTCAACAAGCTGGCCGCTCTCGGCCTGATAGACGCCGCTGATCTGCCAGTTGCCGAGCACCTGGGCGAGGAAGCCTCGTTCGTTACGATAGAACGGAAGCTCCCATATCCAGCCAACCGAGAGACGATGACGGCGGCTCAGCACTGATTCCGCTCGCGCGCTCTGGAGGTCGAAGAAATCCTCCGGGCGGCGAGGATTGACGAAGCTCGAAAACAGCTCGTTCGTCGAATCGTCAATCGTCTTCGACAGCGTGTAAGAGGCGTCTATCGAAAACCCTTGCGTCAATCGGCGCTTCACGTTGATCGATCCCCCGTGATAGATCGAGTTGCCTTGAGCGTTGAACGCCGTGAAGTTCGACTGGAACCCAAGTTCGCTCAACAACCGTCGGCGGGAGTCGAGGAAGTTTTGTCTCGTAGGTAAACCGTTCAACGTGGACGCGCTCGGAATTTCAGACTCGTTGAAGAAGGTCGGCAGGTTGAAGTTAGGCACAAGACCCGCGTTCAACCGTGACTGCACGAAGAGGTGGACTCCACGGGTGCCCAGGTAGCGCAGCTCGACCGACCAGTTCCTCGCAAACTCTCTCTGGTAGCTGAGCGACCAGCTAAGAGTGTAAGGCGTCTGCGTGTCTACTATGAGCGCCTGAGTCAGCGCGCGAGCCAGATCCGGGTCTGTAAACAGCGCGGGGTCTACGGGACCGCCCGAAGGTATGCCGCCGCTCTGCAGGAAGTTTTCGTCGTTGCCGAATATGCCGCCGCTGCCGGAGGTGGCATCGATTTCGGATTGCAGTTGCGGAGGCAGTTGCAGCAACACGAGATTCTGGAACAGAACGTTGTGCGCGACTGCGAACCCGCCACGGACCGAAGACTGGCCCGCGCCGCCGAATATCTTGTTCCCCCATCCGTCTTTGTAATCCGGCGCCCAGGCAAAGCCCAAACGCGGTGCGAAGTTGTTCTTGTCGGTTTTGGGTGTGCGGAACTGTATGCCGTCCGGCAGGAAGCCTTCGAATCCGCGTATCGCGCGAACACGTTCCAGGGCCGGATCATTGGCATCAACGCTCGATAAGGCGTTAAGGTTTTGCAGCGCGGCGTCGCGAGCATTTGATGTGTATTCATAGCGGAGCCCTATGTTGAACGTGACGTTCGGCCTCCACTTGAAGTCGTCCTGGAAGAAGGGATAGATCGCCCACTGGTTGCCGGCGAAAAATCCTGAACCCACGCCGCGCAGACCGCCGTTCGACCCTGTAGGCTTGATGTCTTGTACTATGTCTTCAAGCGATGCGTAGGCGTACTCGCCGCGACCGCGCGGGAGGAAGTTGCCGGGCGCGATTGCATTACGATAATCCGCGCCGAATTTGAACTGGTGACGGCCCTTCGTCCAGCTCATGGTGTCTGCCGCCTGGTAGACGTTCGTGATGGCGTTTTGAGGAGAGTTCCCGTCAGGCCCTATGAACAGCCCTAACTCATCAATGCTGATATTGGGGAACTCGCCAGGGAAGGTGTCAAAAGTATTAGGCACCGCGAAATCGAAGATCTGGCGGCGATACCCAACTCGGAATTCGTTGATCAGCGTCGAGCTGAAGTTGTGAATCTCTGTGAACGAGAAGAGGTTATTATCCAAAACGACCGAGCCTGTAAACTCCGGGCCGGGCACGCCGGTCAGGGGCGAGCGGAAACGGTCATCGAAATAACGGCCATACATGCGGTCTTTGTCCGACATGTTGTAGTCGAGATTGATGTGGAACTGGTGCAGGTTCAAGAAGTCGGGCACCAGCACGAGAATCTGGCCGGTCGGTATCGTCGTCCCGAACACTTCCACCGAACCATCGGCAGCAGGAGCCGGCGGAACGTGCGTCCTCAAAAGGTTTAGCACGAACGGGCTGACTCCGTTCAGATTCGAGAGCCTTGCAAACCCTTCGGCAGTCGGCGCGCCGAAAGTCTGGCTCGCGCCCGCCTGGCCGCGCGTCTGATACTGGTATGCGCCGAAGAAGAAGAGTTTATCCTTGACAACAGGGCCGCCGAAATCGCCGCCCAGCCGGTTGAAATCGTCGCGCGGGCGTCTCACTTCGTCGCCGTTACGGCCCGATGCGGCTTCGTTTTCGATAAAGCGATGATCGAGCGAGCGGAAGAACTTGTTTATGTTGTACCACCACGCGTCGCCGTGAAACTCGTTCGTGCCGCTCTTGGTGATTGTGTTGAACTGACCTGCCGAAGAGTGGCCGAACTCGGCTGAGAACTGGTTTGTTAAAACCGTGAACTCTTTGATCGCGTCCGTGATCGGCGAGATCTGAGGTCCGGTCACGCTGACGTCGTTGTTATTGATGCCGTCGAGCGTGAATGAGTTATTGCGAGGGCGGTTGCCGCCGACCGATCCGCCCGCGCCTAAAACGCCCGATCCGTTTGTGACGACGTTGGGCGAAAGCAGCGCAAGCTGGTTGGCGTCCTGCCCTATGGGCAGCTCTATGACCTTGCGGTCTTCAAAGCTCTTGCCAAGCTGCGACGTGGTCGTCTCGACAAGCTCGGCTGCCGCGCCGCCCGTTACAGTGACGATCTCTGATACGGACCCGGGCTCAAGGACCGCGTTTACGTCTGTCACGCGGTTGAGCTGCACTTGCACGTCCGGGTTCGAGTAGGTCTTGAAATTTTGCGCTTCGATGGTTACGGTGTAGGTGCCTACGGGGAGGTTGCTGAAACGGAACGAGCCGTTGTCCTCAGTCGTAGCGGTAAGCGTCTGGCCGGTGGCAGCATTCTTTGCCGTCACTTTTGCGCCAGAAATCACCGCACCTTGCGCGTCTATGGCGACGCCTGCAATCGTGCCGTCGGTCGTTCCTTGTGCGAAGACCGGCGTTACCATTGCGAGCATCAGCACGGCGCTCACTAGTAGGCTAGCGAGTTTCTTTAACTTTCTGCTCATTTAATTCCTCCTGATTGTAGATGCCCTGATTTATTGAGCGAGGTTTTTTGTTTTTAGCTTCCGTCACTTACTTCGATACCTCTTGGGCTGTTTTGCAAGACGAAAGCACGGGTAAGTTTAGATTCCATCTGCCTGCCAACGCCTGCTTTTTTAGCCAGGCAATTAAAGCAAAAGATTTAAGGCAAGTTATGGACCAGGATGCGACAATTGATTATCGAAACATAAGCACTTTGATTGTAGGAGTTAGAGATCACAGGCGCGGGCTTTTTAACTCTCGCGGCTTCAAAAATTTGGAAAATTTCCAAAAGAATGGAGATTTACCGGTGGGTCTACTTACATAAAGCTTGGATAACTGGCCGACCTGCCGGAAGCTGAACAATACAAAGCGATTACCGGGTTTTAGCCGGTTTCATCGCGGGAATTTCTTGAGCGCGCAATGCGGTAAGAGTTAAACAGGCTATCACGCCAAAGATCCCGCTCAGAAGCAGCAGCCCGTCTATCCCTCCCATATCGGCAAAGTATCCTCCGCTCGTCGTGCCTATCAACTGGCCTACGCCTAGAAAGACCGAATACAACCCCATAATCGAGCCGCGATCTTCCTTGTGAAACTCTGTGACGTCGGCCAGGTAGGTGAGCGCGGCGGGAGTAAACCCGCTCAATACAAGCACGCCTACGACCGAAGCAATGAGCAGAGGATAATAAAAAGAGCTTGAGAAAGATTCCAGGTGATTCATCCCGTAGGCCGCTAAAAGCGTAATCAGAAGCCCGCCCATCGCTACTATCATCACGCTCGTTTTTCGGTAACGGCCTAAAAGAAAGCTCCACGCGACTATTCCCAGAGCAAAGACTACAAAAAGAATTGCTTTTGCGATGCCTATCTTATCCGGAGCGTAATTGCCCATAAGCAACTGGTCTTTATAAGTGCTCTCTTCTTTCAACAACCGGACTCCCAGATTGCTCCACATCCCGATGATCCCGAAGACGGCAAGCCAGGCCGGAATAAATTTCCAGACGGCAGGCGCTTTGAGGATCGAGATGTAATGACTAACCTTTCCCCACGCGCCTTGTGCAAAATCGGCCTCGCTCATCCTGCGCTTTAGATCTTTAAGCCCCCAGACAAAGACGGCGAGGCTGACCAGATAAATCAGCCCGTTGATGCTGAATGCGGGACTGACCAAAGGTATGCCTTCTATAGGGGTCCCAAAATACTTCCACAGGTATCCGCCTACTATGGAGCCTGCCGCCATGCCTCCGACCAGGGTGATCTCGAAAAGCCCTACGATGCGCGCGCGAAGTCCGGGACGGCCCGACGTCGCTTCGGAAATATATCCGAGCGTTGCAGGAATCGAGCTTGCCGTTGACAGCCCTTCGAGCAGCCTCGTAAGGACGAGCAGCCATATCACGACCGTCATCGAAGTGATTTGAACGGCGACGGCGCCGAACAGCGGCCCCAGTATCATAAACAGCTTTCGCCCGTAGCGGTCGCTCAAAGCGCCCAGGATGGGCGCGCCCAAAAGCTCGCTGATAAAGAAGGAGGCGGTGATAAAGCCCATCACCGTGTACGAGAGCGGATAATGAGTGCGATTTATCTCCTCAAAATAGAACTGGAGCATCTGGTTCATCGTCTCAGCCGCTATGCGAAGGATGAGGCTTCCCATCAGCACGGCGACGAGCGAGCGAATAACGGCGCGAGTGATCCTGACGCGCGAGCGAGGAGGCGAAGACGGATCGTCTGGTTCAGATGATACGAGCGTAGCAGCCGCGTGGCTGTCTTTTAACTGATCTTCGGGATCAATCCGCGTGGGGGACATCTTATTACTGGAAGAAAGCAGCTTTCTTTAGTTTGCCCTTCGGGTCCAACATCGCAGTTGAGGCAAGTAGTGGTTCGTTTCGGTTTAACAACTGGCTGCGCGTCAACCAATCAAGGCAAACTTACCAGAGATCAATACACCGTGTCCACCCTCGAAGGGATGAAGGATGAGGGATGAGGGATGAAAAAGATTTGCATGTCGCGACCCGTCGGAACGGGTGCCCCGGCGCTTACGCGCGCCGAGATTGCAAATTCCAGATTTGCAATCTCAGATTTCAGATGCCGCTCTTAAAGTCTTTTTCATCCCTCATCCCTCATCCTTTATTTTCATCCCTCATCCTTTACTGGATGTAGACTTTTTTCATTGCCACAGGCGAGGCGGGCCGGTTTGACGGCGGGCTGGTCGGGGCCGCTGCTATCTTGTCTACCACTTCCATCCCCTCTATGACGCGACCGAAGATGGTGTAGTTCGGCTTCAATGGATAATTCTGATGCATTATAAAGAACTGGCTCGAACCCGTTTCAGGTATTCCCTTGTTCGCCACAGCCACAAATCCCCGGTGATAATAACCGCCTTTATAAAAATCGGAATCCAGATCAATCTCGTTCGTGAGCGGAGCGCCCGTCGCCGTCTCGCCTCCCGTGCCGTTGCCGTTCGGGTCGCCTCCCTGAATCATGAAGCCTCTTACGGTTCGATGAAAGATGAGGCCGTCGTAAAAACCGCGCTCGGCCAGGAGTCGAAAATTCTCTGCGGTCTTTGGCGACAGATCTTCCAGTAATTCAAATTTGATCGTGCCGAGATCGGTTTCAATGACGGCAACGTGAGGTTTTTTCTGCCCGCACGCCGAAAGCATCAGCAGGCCGAGGACGACGAGTAAAGCTTTGTGCTTCGAGACTGCTTGAAAGAGGGTGTTAGTCATTCGCGGTTTCTCCAAATAACAAGCGGCGACCGCTGGCAGCCAACCTTACAGGGTTGTTTGCGCCCGCGATAGCCGCTCTCGACCTTTTTAATGAGGAATTAAAGCCGGCATCTTCCCGCGCCGGAAATGTGTCTACTTGTCGGTTTTTGTCGCAATTTTCTTCTTGTACATTTCTACGCAACCTTCACAGCAGAAATATACCTTGCGACCTTCGTGCTCGACGAAGCGAGTGTGATCGGTGATCTTGTCATTGGTGACCGGGCAAATCTCGTTTGCCTTGATAGCTTCGCGATCTGTCTCAGACAGTTTCGCTACGTAAGTCTCGGGGTCCTTCTCGAACATGGTTACGCAGCCCTGGCAGCAGAAATAAATATACTGGTGTTTATATTCCGCGCGGTACTTCGGGCTGACGGCGGCATTCATCACTGGACACATCTGGTTGGTGACAGGTTTCTTTGGCTCATCGGGCACGGCGGCAAAAGCAGCGGCCGCCCCTATAGTCAGAATAAAAAATAGAACAGCAATCCTACGCATGGTTTTAAGCCTACTCCTTATTGGGTTAATGGCTGTGAGGCAGCCAAACTTGATTATACCGATTGGCTGCGGCTTACGCAAAGAAAACAATATCGCGGGTCTTGATCTACTCAATGCAGGTAAATCTCGACGACCCGGTTTTGGAGTTGCGGGTCATAAATGACCGAAACCGTGTCGCCTTCGCCGAGTTCAGCCGCCGTGATGGTTTCGTCTTCCGGCGCGTCGCCCGTCAATAATCCGAACAAATCCTTGTCGCTTGCCCCTCCGATGGCTTTCCCGACCAGATCGTTCTCGCGCGCGATCACGCTCACTTCGGCGAACCCCTTGACCGGCCTTACTGCGATAATCAACATACCCTTGCCCTGGCTTTTTAGACTGACGATCTGGCCGCGAACGGCGAGCAATTGCCTTTGCGCGGGCGCGCTCTGCCGAGTTACCTCACTTTGCCGGGGCGACTCGCTTTGCTGCGTCGCATCAATCCCTTTGGGCGGGGATTGCTGAGGACCGGAAGGGGAGAGTATGAGTAACAGCGATAACACGATGCCTGGCATAACGATTTGTTACCCTTTGCTGGTTTTGCTATGAGTCACGCCTATCAGTTTTTCGGGGGAGAGAAGCGAGAACATTCCGTATGCTACTACGCTCGCAGCCGCGCTTCAAGCATAGCGCAGGGCTGTTAATTGCTCAGCCTCTGACGCGGCGGTTGATTAGCAACCTTGCCATGCACAAATGTGTGTGTTAGACATTGTGTGTATCATATTTAGTTGAGGCAGAAAAAAATGATGATCAGGAGAGGTATGCGAGGCAAGATTACGATATTCATAGACGGTAATAATCTATTTCATGCGGCAAGATCTGTAGGCGTCGAGATCGATTACGCGAAATTTTTAAACTTTCTCAGGGGGGATTCACCGCTTCTAAGAGCGTTTTTCTACACCGGAGTAGATGAAAAAGCCGAGCGCCAGCAGGGGTTCTTGCTATGGATGCGCAGGAACGGCTATCGCGTGGTAGAGAAAGAGCTTAAGACCTATGCCGACGGCACGAAGAAAGCCAACCTTGACGTTGAGATCGCAGTCGACATGCTCTCGCTTGCCGACAAATACGACACAGCGGTCCTGGTTTCGGGCGATGAAGACTTTGCTTATGCCATAAACGCTGTGGCTTATAAAGGCGTGCGCGTGGAGCTTGCCGGTTTTCGCAGCAACACCAGCCCTCGGTTAATTGACGTTGCCGACCAGTTTATCGAGCTGGACGCGCACATCGAAGAGATCACCAAAAACGACTCGCGTCACGCGTATCACAACCAAAATCACAATTCTGGTCACCACCAACAGTATAATTCGGGCCAGTTCCGCACTAATTCAGGAAGCTTTACCCGCGTGCGAGACGAAGAAGAGCCGTTCGAAATCAGCGGGGAGGCTTGACCCTGAGCAGTTTAACCGTTTAACTCGAGTCGCCCGTTGCATATCGGCTCGCTATTCCGCTTCAAAGTTAGCCACGCGCTGCTCACTTTTTTTCCTTGCCTTCAGGCTTTTACCATTCTCTCTCCGGAAACGTCCGTGCGGATGCAGGCGACGCGGTGGTCGGGTCGGATCTCTACGAGCGGCGGCTTATCGATCTTGCACTCGGGGACGGCTATCGGGCATCGCGTGTGGAAACGGCACCCCGGCGGGGGATTGATCGGAGTGGGGGCGTCCCCTTCTACGCGCACGCGCTCGCGCCTTGCGCGCGGAATCGGAATGGGGATCGAAGCCAACAACGCCTGCGTGTAAGGGTGGAGCGGGTGCGCGAATATCTCTTCGGTTTCGGCCTCTTCGACTATCTCGCCAAGATACATCACGGCCACGCGGTCTGAGATATGCTTGACTACTGCCAGGTCGTGGGCGATGAAAAGGTAAGTGAGATTAAACTGCTGCTGAAGCTCTTTGAGCAGGTTCAATATCTGCGCCTGGATCGATACGTCGAGGGCCGAGACAGCTTCGTCGCACACGATGAATTTCGGGCGCAAAGCGAGCGCGCGAGCTATGCCTATGCGCTGGCGCTGGCCGCCTGAGAATTCGTGCGGGTAACGATTGGCGGACCCCGCCGGAAGCCCCACGAGGCGCAAAAGCTCGGCCACCACTTCGCGAGCCGCCGCGCGCCGTGACGGCGCCGGCTCGCTCGACGAGTCCGAGTCTCCCTCGATTTCTAAAGCCTGCACGTCACCCGGCCCGATTGAATGGATGCGATGCACGAGGATCGGCTCTTCAAGCATTGCGCCGACCATCATTCGCGGGTTGAGCGAGCCGTAAGGGTCTTGAAAAATTATCTGCATTTCGCGGCGAAGCCCGCGCATCTCTTTCGCGTTCAGGCTAAACACATCGCGGCCATCGAAGGTGACCCGCCCGCTCGTAGGCTCGATCAATCTGAGTATCGTGCGGCCCGCCGTCGTTTTCCCGCAGCCTGACTCTCCGACGAGCCCGAGGGTCTTACCCCTCGGGATGGAAAACGAGATGTCGTCGACTGCTCGCACCAGCCCGACCGTCCTCGGCACAACGCCCTTGCGAATGGGGTAATACTTCACAAGGTTTTCGACGGTAATTAAATCGTCCATAGCCTGATGTGTCACGCCGTACCGCGAGCCATCTCTCCGACCTCTTCGGCGAAATGGCACGCAGCAAAATGAGCGGGAAGAATTTCTCTAAGAGGCGGCTCCTGTTTGCATATTTCCTCGGCGAGCGAACAGCGAGTGCGAAAGCGGCAACCCGACGGAAAATCTACCGGGCTTGGCACCGAACCGGGGATGACAGACAGCACCTCTTTTTTTTCGCCGAGCATAGGCAGCGACCGAAAAAGCCCGTGAGTGTACGGGTGTTTTGGGCGAGCAAACAGGTCGTTGACCGAGGCATACTCTACGATCTTGCCCGCGTACATCACCGCCACACGGTCGCAGGTTTCCGCCACAACGCCCAGGTCATGCGTTATCAGCAAGACGGCCATGTCGAATTCCCTTTGCAACTGGCCCAGCAGGTCGAGTATCTGCGCTTGAATCGTCACGTCAAGCGCGGTCGTCGGCTCGTCGGCTATCAACAGCAGCGGGCGACAGACGAGCGCAATCGCGATCATAGCTCTCTGCTTCATCCCGCCGGACAACTGGTGCGGGTAATCGTTAAATCGAGTCTCAGGCGAAGGGATGCCGACGCGACGCAGCATCTGGGTAGCGATCTCGCGCGCTTCATTCTTTGATTTCTCTTGATGCGCGAGCACCGCTTCGGTGATCTGGCTGCCTATGGTCATTATCGGATTGAGCGACGACATAGGCTCTTGAAAGATCATTGAGATCAGACGGCCGCGAACCCGTCTCATCTGTTTATCGCTGAGCGAGAGCAGATTTTCGCCGCGAAATATTATCTCGCCGCCTTCGTAGCGCGCGGGCGGCGAGGCCAACAACTGAAGTATAGAAAACGCCGTGACCGATTTGCCGCACCCCGATTCGCCTACCACGCCGAGCGTCTCACCCGGATTTATGCTAAAGCTGACGCCGTTGACTGCCTTGAGAGCGCCTTCGCCGGTGTGGAAGTAAACGCGCAGGTCGGAGACCTCAAGGATTTTGGATTTTGGATTTTGGAATTTGGATTCAGTAAGCATGGTGAATTCTCAGCATCATGATTTCGATTTCAGAAACATAAACGCCAAAGGACTTCAATCCAAAATCCAAAATTACTTGGGAGGTGTGAGTATATCGCTGGCAAGGTGTATCTGTTGTCGGCCCTCGTCGCGCACACGCTCGGCCATCTCTGAAAGCTGATAATCCTGATCCTGGGTCGCGAGCTTGATGACCATAGGCAAATTGACTCCGGTGACAATCTCCACGTTGACCTGGCCGAGAAAGCTGGCGGCGATATTAGTAGGCGTGCCGCCGAACATATCTGTAAGCACCAGAACGCCCGTGCCCGTATCGACACGTTTTATGGCGTGATCTATCTCTTCGCGCGCCACGTCAACGTCGTCGTGCCAGCCGATAGAGACCGCTGTGATATGGCGTATCTCGCCGACGATCATCTCAGCCGCGCTCACCAGTTCGTTAGCCAACTGCCCGTGAGTTACTATCACCCCGCCAATCATAAAGAGTCCCGAATGATGAGTGATGAGTGATGAGTGAACTCTGGTACTCATCACTCATCACTAAACTTTGTAACGCTGCTCGTCTTTTTCAATATCACGGTGGACGACTTTGGCCTTATAGCCCATCTCGACCAGCCGTTTCTGAATTGCTTCGGCCACCATCACCGAGCGATGACGCCCGCCCGTGCACCCCACTCCTATAGTCAAATAGCTCTTGGCCTCTCGTTGAAATCGAGGCAGCAAGAAGGACAACAAATCCGTGAAACGGTTGATCGTTTCTCCGACCTCGCTCTCCGATTCCAGGTACTGGATCACGCTTGCGTCGCGACCCGTAAAAGGGCGAAGCTCCGGCATAAAGTGCGGGTTAGGCAGAAAGCGCACGTCGAAAAGCATATCAAGCCCGCGCGGCAAGCCGTGGCGAAATCCGAACGAGGATATAGCGACGCTCATTTTATTGGTGCTGCTCTTTTCGGCGAAACTGTCTTTTATAAAATCGCGCAGCGAGTGAACCGTGTGGTCCGATGTGTCTATGATAACGTCGGCCAGATCGCGTATCCCCTCAAGCAACGCGCGTTCGCGACGAATCGCCGCGACCACATCCTGGTCGGGCAGCGGGTGAGGGCGGCGTGTTTCGCTGAAACGGCGCATCAACACGTCGTCGTCCGCCTCCAGAAAGACCACCGTCGGATCGATGCCTTTATCGACAAGCTCTTTATGTATCTGCGGAAAAACGCCCAGGAACTCGCGCGACCGCACATCGACTACGAAGGCCGTTCTGGTTATCTCGTTAGACTCCTCGCAAAGCCGCGCGAAAGTGGGAATGAGCTGGGCAGGCAGATTATCTACCGCGAAGTAGCCGAGATCCTCGAACGCCTTGAGCGCCGAAGACATTCCTGAGCCGCTCAGCCCCGTGATGATGACGACCGAAACTGGCATATAGTCCGGGGCTAGAGACTAGAGGCTAGGGGCTAGAGTCCCTAGCCTCTAGTCTCTAGCCCCTGCCTTTAGGGTTCAATCAACCCGAAGTTGCCGTCCGTGCGATTGTAGAGCACGCCTACTTTGTTTGTTTCGGAATCGCGAAAGACGATGAATTGATCGTCGGAATCGGTCAAGATCATGGCCGCTTCTTCGGGTGTCATCGGCTTTACGCGGTAGCGGCGGGCCGTGACTATGCGCGGCGCATTCGGGGCCGCTTCAATCACGCCGCCGGGCACGGGCGCTATCTCTTTGACCGATGCGCGCCCGCGCTTCTTGGCCTGGAATTTCTCTTTCAGCTTAAATATCTGCTTTTCGACCTTGTTTGCCGCGACCGCAATCGACTGATTGAGGTCGGTGTTTTCGGCGGCACCTGTAAAAACATTGTCGCGCCAGTAGATGATGATCTCTGCGCGCTGCCGGTGCTTTTCGGATGAAAGAGTTATGTGAGCGCGCATGGGCGCAGAGTCGAGCACGCGATTGAGCTTGCTAAGCTCTTTTCGCACAAGCCGCTCGATTGTAGGTGTGATTTCAATATGACGACCCGTGAACTCGAATTCCATTTAGCGGTCTCCCAAAAATTGAATGGAGGGTTGAGGATGAAGCACGGCCGTTGGGAAGCACAACCTTCTTCACCCTTAAATGTTGATTCTCAATTCTTCATTAGACTATTGCGCGGCGCTCGCGAGAGCCGGGTATTCGCATCTGGTCGCGATACTTTGCGACCGTCCGGCGGCTCATCTTCACGCCTTCTTTTGCCAGACGCTTGGCAATTTCGTCATCGGTGATAGGACGGTGCGGGTCCTCGGCTTCGATCATCTTCTTGATCTTGAGCTTTAACACGCGCGTTGACACGTCCTCGCCCGTGTCCGACTTCATGCCTTCGGTAAAGAAACGGCGCAGCTCGTATACGCCCTGCGGCGTGTTGACATACTTACGATTCACCACGCGCGAGACCGTGCTGAGGTGCATGCCGATGTCTTCCGCCACGTCTTTGAGCATCATCGGCTTCAGATACTCAATACCGTGATCGAGGAAATCGCGCTGGCGCTCAACTATCGACTGGCAGACGCGATAGATGGTCTGACGACGGTGCTCGATGTTTTTGAGGAGATCGACTGCGGAGCGGAATCGCTCTTTGATGTAATCGCGCGTCTCTTTCGATGACTCTTTCGATTCCATCATCTGCCTGTAGGTCTTGTTGATCCGCAGATGAGGCATGCCGTCATCTTCAAACCTGATCACGTAATCGTCGCCCATCTTTTCGATAGTAACTTCGGGCACGACCGGCTGCGCCTCTTCGGCGGAGTACTTGCGACCGGGTTTGGGGTCGAGCTTCTTGATGATCTCCATCTCTTCGATGACCTGCTCAAGCGGCACGCTGAGCGTTTTTGCCAGCTCGGGCAGCTTGTGAGTCTGGAGGCTCTCCAGGTGATCGCGCACCATCGGGACCGCAAGCCGTTCGCCGAAGCCCAGGTAATCCAGTTGTATCAATAAAGACTCGCGAACGTCGCGGGCTGCGACGCCGACGGGGTCGAGTCGCTGGATTATGCATAAAGCCTGCTCGACAATCTCGATGGGCCACGGCCCCATCGCGGCTATCTCTTCGACCGTGGCGTCGAGAAAGCCGGTGTTTTCGTCGAGGTTGCCGATGATGGCTTCGCCCGCCGTTCGCACATCGTCAGAGACTTCCATCAGGTGAAGCTGCCAGACAAGCTGTTCATAAAGCGATTGCCGTCTGGTCAGCATGTTTTCAAATGAGACCTCATCCCTGGCTTCGTACTCGTGCGTTTTATAACCCGGATCGAGGTACTCTTCAAACGTGGACCCGAAATCTATTTCGGAAAACGAATCGCGCTCGCGCTCGGGCTCGGCTTCGCCGTCTATGGGGAGAGACTCTGTCGAAGAAGTGTTTGAAACCGAGTCCATAGGCACGACATCAGCCGAAGCTTCATTGGAATTCGTTTCCGACGGCACTATGTAATCGGCAGCCGCAGCATTGATCGAAGCGAGGTCTTCGTTCGCCGAGGGCTGATCGTCCGCCACGTCTCCCGGAGCCAGCTCGTCAAGCACGGGGTTGGCGGCAAGCTCTGTTATTACCATATCGGCAAGCTCAAGCTTGGTCATCGCCAATAGCTCGATGCGCTGCCGCATCTGCGGCGTCAAAACTAACCGCTGTGAAAGGCTCGTAGTAAGATGTGGCTTGACCGACATAGCTTGATCAGTTTTCAGTCTTTAGTCTTCAGTTTCCATAAGTGAATATCCTTTGCTGAAAACTGAAGTTTAAAAACTGATTACATCCTGAAATTCTCCCCCAGATAGACTCGTTTAACTTCTTCATCGCGGGTCAGCTCTTCCGGCGTGCCCGCGCGGAATATCCGCCCGTCGTTAATTATATACGCTCTGTCCGTAATCGCCAGAGTCTCGCGCACATTATGATCCGTAATCAGCACCCCGATGCCGCGCGCGCGCAGCTTTTGCAGTATGCGCTGTATATTGATTACGGCAATCGGGTCGATCCCGGCAAAGGGCTCGTCGAGCAGAATAAACCTTGGCTCTATGACCAGGCAACGCGCGATCTCTGTCCTCCGGCGCTCGCCGCCCGAGAGCTGGTAGCCTTTCGTGTGCCGCACGTAAGCGATGTCCAGCTCGTCCAACAATAATTCGAGCCGGTGCTCGCGCTCGCGTTTCGTTATCGGCAAACTTTGCAGCACGAGCAGAATATTCTCTTCGACCGTAAGCTTGCGAAAGACCGAAGGCTCTTGCGGCAGATAGCTTATGCCGTGTCGCGCCCTGATGTACATCGGAAGCCTCGAAATCTCTTTAGAATCGAGAGAAATCTTTCCGCGATCCGAGCGCTCAAGGCCCACGATCATATAAAAGACAGTTGTTTTGCCCGCGCCGTTCGGCCCCAGAAGTCCCACGATTTCGCGCTGGTGTATCTCCAGCGACACGTCGTTGACGACGGCGCGCTTGCGATAAGACTTCTTCAGCCCTTCGACGCTGAGCACGCTCGTTTCTTGTAGTGCAACTTCCGCGCTGATGTCAGGTTGGGATTGGCTGGCGCTATCGGGTGAAGTTTGGATTACGGACACTTGCTCTACCATCAGTGGCGCTTTTACTTTCCGCTCTTTGGCAATCGATGAGTTGATCGAACACGCCCTGTGCCCTGCTGATTATCGACGAAAATCTTATCATCGCGATTATAGAAAGTCAATTGAGCGCCCATTGTAGTGCCTTTCTCGCGATCCTCGACACGCGCGTTTTTTCCGGTCAAAACCGCGCGCTCGTCATCAGCCGTGTAAACCAGTTTATCGCCCGCGCCGCGGCGACCGGGCTGCACCATCACAACGTTGCCTTCGGCCAGGAGGTGATCGACTTCATTCGTCTCTTTCTTCAAATAAACATCTATCGCCTCGGCATCTATCCGGTCCTCGCCCTGCCGGGCTTTCACTTGCCCGTCGTAGTGGACCAGACGATCCGTGTCCGAATAAGTCATGTGGCGAGCCGAGGCGAAACCAGGCAAGGGGTCGCTACGGCCTCCGGTCTTATCTTTTCTGACCGTGTAGAGCGCGCTTTCGACGTTATCTATAGCCACCATGCGCTTCTCTTTCTGGTACAGCTCGATGCGGTCCGCCTTGACGAAATTATCATCCTGCCATCCGCGAGCGTTCCCGGTGTAGACAGCCACGCCTTCGCCGTTGCGCGCGTCGGCGCGGTCGGCGGTCATAAAGATGGGCGATTTGGTGTTCTTAAACGGAGTGGAGTCGTTCGTCGTCTCGCGGCTGTAATAGGTCGTGCGCACATCGCCATCGGCGTGCGTTTCGTCCCTCTGGCGGTTGTAATCGATCTCGTCGGCTTGCGTGCGCGCCTTCGAGTCCCACACCATCGGGCGTTTGCCTCGGAGGTTCAGGATTTCGGTCTGCCCGTCATACACGGCTCGCTCGGCTGTGGCGTTGCGGTCGCCTTCGTTGTATTTGAACTCGCCTTCCTGCGTGATGCGCCCCAGGTCTTGAGTCTCTTCGACAAAATCTGCCGTGAGCTGGCGGCTCGTCGTAATGCGAGGCTCGTGATCGCCCGCCACCGTAGCTTCCGACTCGACGCGTACGCCGCCGCCGGCCGAAAAATTCTTCATGCGGTTGTCCACTTCATAAAAGACGGCGTTCATTTGCGGGGCGCGAATCGTCTTTTTAGCCGCGCCCTTTTCGGCCCTCACAGGCGTTACCGTCATCACCGCGTTGTCCGTAGCCTGAGCAAATCGAATATTCTGGCCGTCGGGAAAAAACTGCAAATTGACCTGGCGGGCCGAAAGCTCCCGGGTAGCCGGATTCTTTTTATCGGCGGCAGGCGCGGGCGGGTGGACTCTTATGAGCGCGTTTTCTGTGGCCTTGATCGTGTTGAGGGTATTGCCTTGCTCGGCATTTGTAAAAGTGGCTTCGATGGTTGCGGCCTGCGCCTCGCGCAAAGAACCATCCCCAAGCGAGCGGGTATAAGCTCCGCCGCTCGCCACAGCGCGCGAAAGTTGATGGTCTTCTTGAAAGAAGAAATCCATGTTCTCGGACTTTATCTCTGCGCTGTTGGCTTGTCTCAGGTTCGAATCCCCGCGCGCCTCTATGCTGTTCGATACGGTTGCCCGCGCTCACGTGGCCGACCATATTATTGGCGCGCATCTCGTTCTCGCCTTGAGTGACGATCACGCCGCCCGTGAGCGTGATCTGATGCTCGCGGTTATCCAGAACAGCCGAGTTGCTTCGAATGCGCGTAGGCTTGTTTGCGGCGAGACGGCTCACGCTGGCTTTTGCCGACGATTTGCCGCCGGGGCCCTGCGACTCTCGTCGGCGTGCAAGCTTGCGCGCGCGTTTGCGGGCCTTGCGCGCAGCCTTCTGCTCCGGAGTCTCATCGCGCTTCTTACCTGCGCGAGGCCCATCGGGTCCGCCCGCTTCGCCCGCGATGGCTCGGTTCTCCCTTCGCGGGCTTGATGGTCATATCAACGTCTTTTAGAAGATGGACTCGCTCAACTGCCGCCTCGATATTTAATCCTGTCGAGCGGCCTGAGAGACCATCACCTTCGAATTCTACAAGCTCATTTGTGTCAACAATGTTCTTCGTATAATCGTAGTGAAGGTAGTTGGTCTTGAGTTTTAAGCCGTCCGTCAGCTCTACCAGGACGTTGGATAAAAACTCGGCGTCGAGTTTGGTCAGATCGGAAGGGTCGCTCACTTTTGCGCGGTCTGAGGTCACGACATCGCGGCGGTCGCCTGCGGTCCCGTAAGCTTCCAGACGGACCTGTTCAAGCTCGTGTGTCCCGTCTTCGTAAGTCCTGTCCGTACCCGCCGCCAGCGCGAACCGCACGCGGCCTTCGACTTCGTGCGCGTAGCGAGTATTGCTGAAGACAGCCACTACGCGGCCTTGCAGCTTGGGCCGCTCCGAAGGAGGTTCTTTCGGCTTTGAGCGCAAGAATAGATAACCGACGAGCGCCGCCGCTATGGCGATAAAAAGCCCAAGAGTAAGAAGTCTGCTAGCTGTTAATAATTTGACCCGAAACATTACCGTTAGATTCTTGCACAAAGCGGCAGACAGTTGCTAGAGCAGTTTCAATTGAATGTAAGGGGAAGCAAGAAGATTCACCGCCGCAGACACAGAGGACGCATATGGCCGATGATGTGCTTCGCACGCGGCGGGGGCGCAGAGAAAACCAACGTCTGCTCTGCGCCCGCTCTGTGCTCTCTGTGTCTCTGCGGTGAAATGGCTTTCAAATCCCTGGTATTCAACTTTATTCTTCGAGTCTACTTTCAGTCCGCACGAATGTGCGGATGGAGTTAAAACTCACGAATTTCATTCGCATTCACTTTCAGTCCGCAGCTTGCCTGCGGATACGCAACCTATGCACTTTTAGTGCATAGTGGTTTAGTCAAGGATTCTAAACCGTTTGTTGTTTACTCAATCTTAAGGTCGCGGAGGGTGAGCTGTACTTGAGTGTTATTGTTATAAGTATTTTCTGAAAGCGTAAAGGCGAGGCTCACGCGGTCGCCGGGGAAAATATCGCTCGCGCGCTCTGCCGCGCCCCACCACAGGCAGTCCATCCACCGGCCCGCCTGCATCACGCGAAGCTTCAGGTGCTTATCTTTCAACACGCGCGGAGCGGAAACCACTTGCGCGCCGTGCGTCTCGAAGACCGGCTGCGGGTTGCCGGGCCCGAACGGCTCAAGGCGGCAAATCTCTTCGAGCGTGTCGTGCGCCGCGAGCTTCAGCGGAAGCTGGCAATCTATATTGATGATCGGGATCAAATCTTCGTCTTTCAAAACCCCGATGGCGTGCTCGTTGAGCCGCCGCCTTAATTCCGAAATTCGGTCTGCGCGGATCGCAAGCCCGGCTGCGTGCGAGTGGCCTCCGAAACGCTCGAACAGGTCGGCGCAGCCGGTCAACCCGTCGAGAAGATGAAACGCCGCTATAGAGCGGCCGCTGCCGTGGCCTATGCCGTTTTCGATAGAGATTATGATCGTCGGGCGATGCAACCGCTCTACGACTTTCGACGCGACGATGCCGATCACCCCTCTGTGCCAACCTTCTCCGGCGATGACGGCGACGTGCGACTGGCTGATCGAAGGGTCGCGCGCGATCTCATCCAGCACCTGGCCGAGTATATCGGCTTCGGCCAGTTGTCGCGCGGCGTTCTGCTCGTTCATCTGCAAGGCCAGCCGCATTGCCGACTCAAGGTCAGGCGCGTCGAAAAGATCGACCGCCGCGCTCGCGCCCGCCATCCGCCCGACCGCGTTGATTCGCGGCCCCAAACGGAAACCTACGTCTATGCAAGAGACTGCTTTGTTCGTAAGCCCCGCGACTTCCAGCAGCGCGCGAAGCCCGTGATTGTTCGGCTTCCTGAGTCCCGCCAGCCCATACTTTGCGATGATTCGATTTTCGCCCGTCAGAGGCACAATGTCTGCGATAGTCCCGATGGCGGCGATCTTGATAAACGATTCGACCAGAAGCCCGTGGCCCGTCTCGTTCAAAAGCGCCTGCGCGAGCTTGAAGGCCACTCCGCAACCCGCGAGATTTTTATTCGGGTACTGGCAATCCGTCCGTTTAGGATTCAGAACGGCGTTTGCGGGAGGCAGCCCCTCTTCGGGCAGGTGATGGTCGGTAATGATAACGTCCAGCCCCAGACTGCGCGCGTGTTCGACTACCTGTTGAGCGCGTATCCCCGTGTTGACGCTGATTATCAGGCGGTAGCCGTCGGCTTTTGCCTGCTCCATCGCGTCTTCGCGCAGCCCGTAGCCGTCCTTCAACCTTTCAGGGATGTAATAAGACACGTCCGCGCCTACGAGCTTGAGCGCCTTTTTCAAGATGACGGTCGAAGTCGTCCCGTCTACGTCATAGTCGCCGTAGATCAATATTTTTTCTTTCTGCTCGACCGCCCGCAGTATGCGATCAACCGCCGCGCGCATATCGCGCATCAAAAACGGGTCGTGCAGATCTTTGATCGTGGGGTTTAGAAATTTATAAGCGGTCTCGGCATCCCTTACGCCGCGATTGACGAGCAGAGTTGCCAGGACTTCCGACACGCCAAGCTCGCGGGCGAGACGCGCAGTGCATGCCTGATCGCTGCGAGTCTGAATCCAATTCTTGTTTCGATTGTTGGACCGCATAGGCGGCATAAAGATAACACAAAAAACTGATAAGAGCAGTAGAGCAAGGCTATATGCGCTCTAATCCTTTTGCGATGCGGCGTATGCCTTCTTCGATCAATGAGGGTTCGATTGAAAATGACAATCTGAGGTAGCCGCGCCCTTCGGCGCCGAAAGCCGAGCCGGGGACGGTAATGACTCGCTCGTCGAGCAGTTTTATAGCCACATCTTCCGACTCACCGAATCGCGACACGTCGAGCATGATGTAAAACGCGCCTTCTCCGGCAACGTACGGCAGGCGCAGTTCGCGCTCAATCGCGCGAGCCATCACGCCTCGCCTGTGCAGCAACTCTTCGCGCATCGCGGCAGTCGCTCGCCGCCCTTCGTCGGTGAACGCCGCAATCGCCGCTCGTTGAGATATGATCGAAGCGCAGGTAGAAACGTACTGGTGCATGACCGTGACGTGACGGATCACCTCTTCCGGCCCGACCGCCCAGCCCAATCGCCAGCCCGTCATGCTCATCATCTTCGACAGACCCGATATGATTATCGTCTGATCGTAAAACTCAGAGATCGAGCCGGGCCGGTCGTCAAAATAAAGCTCGCGGTATATTTCGTCAGAGACAATATAAATACCTGTCCCATGGACTGTCTCGGCGATAAACCGCAGGTCGTCGCGCGAGATGACGCGGCTCGTAGGATTCGACGGCGAGACTATAAAAGCAAGTTTCGTATGATCCGATAGCGCGCGGTCAAAACTCGCGCGGTCAAACTCAAACCCTCGCGCGGCGGGCATACTGTAATAGGTCGTTCGCGCGCCCGCTATCTCGGCAATCGTCGGGTAAGCAAGAAATCCCGGATCAGGCAGAAGCACTTCGTCGCCCGGCCCCACAATGGCCATGACGACCGCAAACAGGGCTTCTTCAGCTCCGTTCATTACGCATACCGAATCCGCAGAGAAACCTGATTGCAAGCCTTCGCTGTGATAAGCGGCCACGGCTGCGCGCAAAGCGGGAAGCCCTGCGTTCGACGTGTAGCCCGTAGATTCATGCTCGATGGCACGGGCGGCTTCCGCGCGCACAACCTCCGGCGTCCGAAAATCAGGCTCGCCCAATCCGAGATTTATCGAGCCTGCGGGCGCGCTGTCATAGAGTCGGCGCGTCGCGCTCTTGCGAACATTCCTTATGCGCTCTGCCGGTGTGAACATTTTTTGATAGTCAGGAGTCAGAATAGGAATGAAAAACGGACTTCACCGCAGAGACACAGAGGACGCAGAGCGGGCGCAGAGCAGAATATGGTTTTCTCTGCGCCCGCTCTGTGTTCTCTGTGTCTCTGCGGTGAGATGTTTCTCTTATCCCGTACATTATAATTGAAAACAGTTCTAGTCCCTGGCCTCTAGCCTCTAACGAAGATAGTCCTCAAGTCGAACTGAAAGATCGGTCTTCTCGTCTCGGTACTTGACGATGATAGGCGTGTAGAGCGAAAGGCCAAGCTCTGCTCCGCGCCCTTTGGTGATGGCCCGCGAACCTGCCACGACGACCGCGCCCGCAGGAATTTCGAGCGCCGCGTCCGCCGTCTTGCGATAGACCTGATCGCGCACGATGTCATAAACAGGCGTTCCGCCTGTCAATATCGTGCCCGATGCCAACACCGCGCGCTCGCGCACTATCGTGCCTTCGTACACGCCGCAATTGCCGCCTACCAGAACGTCGTCTTCGATGATGACGGGCATCTCGCCTATGGGCTCAAGCACGCCGCCTATCTGTGCCGCCGCAGAGATGTGGACTCGCTTGCCCACCTGAGCGCAAGAGCCGACAAGCGCGTGCGAATCGATCATCGTGTTGTCATCGACGTACGCGCCCACGTTGACAAACATCGGCGGCATGCAGGTCACGCCGCGACCGATGAAGCACCCGTCGCGAATCGAAGAGCCGCCGGGAACTATGCGCACGCCGTCGTCCATCGAGATGCGTCTGAGCGGATAGGTGTGCTTATCGAAAAAACGAAAATGATAGTTAATCGAAAAGTCTTCGACCTGGCCCATGCGGAAGCCGAGCAATATGCCGCGCTTGACCCATGTGTTGACCTTCCACTGGCCGTTGATCTTTTCGGCTGCTCGCGCCTGTCCCGTGTTGAGCTGTCGTTTGAACTCTACAAACAGCTCGTAATGCTCGCCGGTAAACTCTTCGGGCGGGTCGTCGAAAAGTTGCTCGATTTTTTCGGCAAGTTCCATAGCGTTTGTCAGTCTGTGATTTCCGCGATCAAATCAATTTCAAATCTACCAGCACCGAGCGCAGCTTCTCTCTGGACGGCTTGCTTACGGGCACCATCGGCAGCCGGTAAACCTCTTTTATCTTGCCCATCATCGCGAGCGCCGCTTTTACGGGGCCGGGGCTTGACTCGATGAAGTTGGCTTTCATCAACGGGAAGAGCTGTTGGTTCAGTTGACGCGCCTCATCCCAACTGTTTTCCAAACATGCGCGCGTGAGCGCGGTCATCTGCCGAGGCGCTTCATTCGACGCCACGGAGATCAGGCCGACGCCGCCCACCGCCACGACCGGGAGCGTCATCGAGTCGTCTCCCGATAATATTTTGAACCGGGCAGGCACGCGCGTTGCGATCTCGGCTATTTGAGAAATATCCCCTGACGCTTCTTTGACCCCGACGATGTTAGGAATCTCGGCCAATCGCGCGATGGTGTCGGGCAGTATGTTGACGGACGTTCGCGGCGGCACGTTATAAACGATGATCGGCAGGCTCGTCGATTCGGCTATCGCCCGGAAGTGCTGATACAGTCCCTCCTGAGTCGGCTTGTTGTAGTAAGGCGAAACTGAAAGCAACGCGCGCACGCCCAGCCGCTCGTACTCCTGCGCAAGTTTTATGACGTGAGCAGTATTATTCCCGCCCGCGCCCGCAACTACCTGCACGCGCCCCTGCGCCGACTGTAACACTATCTCGACCACGCGCCGCTGTTCGGCGTCGCTGAGCGTCACGCTTTCGCCGGTCGTCCCGCAAGGCACGAGAAAGTCTATGCCCTCGGAAATCTGAAACTCCACGAGGCGGGCGAGCGCCGCTTCATTGATTGACAGGTCTTCTTTGAACGGCGTCACCAGCGCCGTCCCGCACCCCTTCAAAGTCTCAATCTCTTGCATCGCTCCTCCGGGATAGTGATGAGTGAAGAGTGATGAGTCAAAGCCGGTGCTCATCACTCTTCACTCATCACTTCTTTGATGATTTGTGAAAACTCATAAAAGCCTTTTCGATCTTTGATCCATCGGGCAGCAAGCAGAGCGCCATCGGCAAACCCTGCGCGGTTGCGCGCCGTGTGAGTGATGGCGAGCGTGTCGGCTTCCGAGTCAAACCCGACAGTGTGCGTGCCCGGAATGTAGCCTGCGCGCGTGCTTGCGGTCGGAGTCTCGCCGGAGTATTCAGAATCGACTATGCGCTTCAAAAAGATTGCCGTGCCCGACGGCGCGTCTTTTTTGAACTTGTGATGGGCTTCTTCGATAAACGGGTCGTAGGAAGAGAAACGGCTAAAGAGCGCTGCCGCGTACTCGGTTATCTTAAACATCAAATTCACGCCCACGCTGAAGTTCGATCCGTAAACGAAGCCGATCCCGCTCTCTTCGACAATCTTGCGGACTTCATCCGTGCGGTCATACCAGCCCGTCGTGCCCACCACCATCGAAACGTGAGCCGCCGCTACGGCTTTGACATTCTCGATCACAGCGCCGGGCTCTGAAAAGTCTACGGCGACATCCGCGTCCGTGAGTTCCCCGCGCGAGCCTGTGACGGGGTCGATGACGCAAACGATTTCTGCGCCATCACGATTGGCCGCCTCTTCGACCATGCGGCCCATCTTCCCATATCCAAATAAGGCTATTTTCATTCTTTAGAAAACGCACTCGGTATTGACCGCGAGGCGGCGTATCTCTGCGCGCGACGGTTGATAGATAATTGTCTCAACGCTGTCGCTCGCGCGGTGCAACTGATAAGCCAGCCCCACGTCGCTCACGAAATAGTAATAAAACCTTTCGCCCTCTTCATTGCATCGTTTGAAGCCCGCCGAGAGTTTTATGTCAGAGCGCGGGACCGGCTGGCTCGGTTTGAAATAAATAGTGAATACCTTTCCGATCATCGATTTCGGCGCGCGATAAATCTTTGCCAGACCCGTTGTCAGGTAGGTAACCGTCACCTCGCCCCCGTCAACTTTGACCGGGCCGAGCGATGAATCGTCAACGGGACCGGGCTCGACTCCTAACAAGCGCGCAACTTCGGTTGCCGAAGTTTGCAGCGGCGTAATCCCTCGCCAGGAATTCTTCATAGCCCTTTCGCCCGTTTTTGCCGTCTGTGACGTGGCAATGAGCATTAGTAAGACGGGCGCGACTCGAAAGCAAACCGTCAGCCGCTGCGTCATGGAATTATTAGAACTGCGAAAAAACTTCAAACTTGATATCCTCCAACTCGATTATGAATGTCGCATGCATTCATGCGAAAGTAAGTTTCTATGATACCGCGAACAGTTTCGGGAGGGCCATCCGAACCGATGTAAGGCGCGCATTTATTCGAACACTTGAGGGTCGAGCTGGCCGAAGAATACTTTGTGCAGACGGGCTATCACGTCTTCGACTTCGTCGTAGCCCACGATAAAGTTTATCGTGATCGCGGATGACCCGTGCAGTATGAGGCCCGGCCCTATCTCGTCAATCGCGTTGAATATGCGACTGCTGATCGACGGCGCGCCGCGCAGTTCCTCGCCTACCAGCGTGATGATGGCTCTGTTGCTCTCGACGCTCGCGCGGCCAATCGCCGCAATCTCTTCGATCAAATCTCGCTCGTCGCCTTCTTTTAGCGTGTGCGAATCGATCACGACGGCGACGCTTGTGGCTGCGGCCGCCGTTATGAGCGGCTGCGCACGCCTGCGGGCCAGCCGGTCGAGCACCGCTTTCAAAAAATCGTCCGGCAAAACATGCGCCGCGCGGCCTGCGGCAGGCTCGGCCTCGGCGGCGTAAGCGGCAGCCGCGCGGATAAGTGTGACGGGCCGCTTGTAGGCGATCGATTTAATCAGATTGGCGCACGGCTGCGCGGCTGCGCTGATCGCGGTGCCCGCGTCCGCAGGGCGCTTCGAGTTGTAGATGTGGACCGGAATGTTTTCGCGCGCTGCCGGGTGTATGGCTTTCGGGTGAAGCACCTTTGCCCCGAAATAAGTAAGCTCCGCCGCCTCGGTGAAAGTGCAGACCTTTACCGTGCGCGCGCCCGCGAAGACGGCGGGGTCGGCTGTCATCAGCCCTGAAACATCCTTCCAGATTTGAATGTCTTCCGCGTCCATCGCCGCGCCGACGAGCGTGGCCGTGTAATCCGAGCCTTCAAAGCCGAGCGTCGTGGTCGCGCCTTCGCGGGTCGAGCCGATGAAGCCCTGTATGACCGGCGCTTCGCCCTTTTCGATCACGGGCGAGATCGTGTCCAGGATTTTTCGATTCGTGATCTCCATTATCGGCGACGCCTGGCCGTAGCGATCATCCGTCTTGATAAGCTCGCGCGAATCGAGCAAACGCGCCCGGATGCCGCGCTCCGCAAGCGCGCCCGCGACTATCGCTGACGAAAGCAGCTCGCCGTAAGCGAGAATCTTATCAAGCCCGCGAGGCGGCACTTCGCCGAGGATTGCCAGCCCTTCGAGCAGCTTCTTTAACTCTTCGAAATATTTTTCGATCAGTGGAAAGACAGGCTCCGCGCCGTTTTTTACGAGCCGCCGGGCTTCGCTCGTGTGGCGCGTTTTGAGGTCGGCGACTATGGCGAGGTTAGTCCGGTTATCGCCCGCGGCAGAGGCTTCTGCCGCCTGTAGCAAGCGGCTTGTCGTCTTCCCCATCGCCGAGACTACGATTGCGGGCCGGAGCTTCTCTCTGGCCTTGATTATCTCCGCCACGCGCTCTATCGAAGCGGCGTCCTCGACCGACGTGCCGCCGAATTTCATTACGATCATAAATTCGGTTAATCCAGATATCCTCTGGCTTTCATTATTTCGGCGTTGAGTATGGCCGCGCCTGCCGCGCCGCGCACCGTGTTATGCGAGAGGACTACGAAGCGAATGTCGAATACGGGGCAGGGGCGTATGCGGCCTACGACGGCGCTCATGCCGTCACCTGCATCTCGATCATAGCGCGGCTGAGGCCGGTCGCGCTCGGTCGTCACTATGACCGGGCGGGCGGGCGCAAACGGCAGCTTTAGCTCTTGAGGTAGAGACGTGAAGTCTGCAAGCACGCGCGCCACTTCATCGGGCGAGGCTTTCTTTTCCAATTCAACAGAGACGCACTCCATATGACCGTCTTCGACGAAGACGCGATTTGTGTGCGCGCTGATCTTCATTTCCGCAAAGCGAATCTTATCCCCGTCGATTGCGCCCAGTATCTTTAGCGGCTCGGTCTCTACCTTGTCCTCTTCGCCGCCTATGAACGGTGTGACGTTGCCGAGCATGTCTATCGCAGAGTGGCCCGGATACCCCGCGCCCGAAAGCGCCTGCATCGTAGTAACAATCACTCGCTCGACACGGAAGGCTTGATGTATAGGCGCGAGCGCCATGACCAGCCCTATCGTAGAGCAATTCGGATTGGTCACGATTGCGCCCGTCCAGTTGCGCAGCTCTCGCTGGGCCTTTATTAATTCGAGGTGATCGGGGTTGATCTCCGGCACAAGCAGCGGCACGTCCGCGTCCATGCGATGGTTCTTTGAATTGCTCAAGACGATGTAGCCCGCGCGCGCGAAGTTCTCTTCGACCTCGCCCGCGACCGATGAGTCGAGCCCTGAAAATACTACGCGGCTCGAAAGCCCCGGCTCGCATGGTTTCACGACGCGGTTCTTAATCTGTTCAGGTATCGGCGTGTACTGTCGCCATGCGGTCGCGTCTTTGTAAGCCTTTCCCGCAGAGCGGTCGGATGCCGCAAGCTCCGTCAGCTCGAACCAGGGATGGTTTTCAAGCAGCTTGATGAATTTCTGACCGACCGCACCGGTCGCGCCCAGCACCCCGACTGAAATCTTTTTCTGCATCAGATGACCCCCTTTGAAATATCAAATCTGAGATTTCAGATGCGTGACCATTCGAGCATAAGCCGTCACAGATTGCGCAAGCTCCAGCTTAGAGATTTTCTCATGCTCGGTGTGTGCGTCAAGTATTGATCCCGGCCCGTACAACAAAGGCTTTCCCCAGTTTGAAAGCAGCGGTATGTCGGTCGTAAACCGAACGACCGTCGTCTCGAACTCATCGAGCCGCTCGGTGAAGACCGGATCGCAAGAGAACGTGTAACTGATTTCTGCGCGACCGCGCGCCGTCTGCTCGATCAGTTGTTTGAGCGAAGCGGCGTTTGTTACTACGCGAAACATAAGCTCCGCTTCGGCTTCTGCCGGTATGACGTTGGCCGCGACGCCCGCTTTGATGACGCCTATGTTCATAGTGGTTGCTCCGAGCGTCGAATCGATCGGAAGCTCAATATTGCGAAGGTCATTTAACACGTCCAGCAGCTTGTTCGTAGCCGACTCGCCCATCTCGGGGTAGGCCGAATGCGCGGCGCGGCCCGTCGCCTTGAAAACGGCTCTCAGAGCGCCTTTTGAGCCAAGCGCAAGGCGCGACTCTGTAGGCTCGCCGTTTATCAGATAGCGCGACTGGTTGGGAATCCGGTTCGCCGCAAGAGCGCCGGGGCTTCCTGCCTCTTCGCCTACGACAAACAGCAGCCCGAAATCGGTTTCGCCTGACTGTGCGAGAGCCTCGGCGGCTTTCGCCATAGCCGCGATGATTCCCTTGGCGTCGCAAGCGCCGCGACCATAAATGAATCGGTCGTCTTCTCTGAACTCGACGTAAGGCGGGACCGTGTCGGTGTGGGTGGAAAGCACTACTTGAGGGTTGCCGATGCGGGCGTACAGGTTAGGCCGGTCGGGGGCGGCCTCCTGTAACTCCACCTCAAATCCGGCGGCGGTTAAATAATCGGCCAGGAACTCTACAACGCGCTTTTCGCCGCCGCTCGTCGAAGGTATGGCAATCAACTGCCTTGTCAGCTCGAATACATCCATAAGCGAGTGATGAGTGATGAGTATAAGACGAAGCGGACTGGTGATCGCTCGGTTTTCACTCAGCACTCAGGACTGTTTCCAGGGTCGTAGCCGCAGTCTCGGCCGTGGCGCGATAAGGCTCGTAGCACATACGGCAGCGGGCTTCGTAGCTGATGTCGCCGATCTCTATCTGCGAGTTCCCGCCCGACACGCGCTGAGTGTAGTGGGCAGGGCTGCCGCACCTGACACATACGGCGTGCATCTTCGAGACGTACTCGGCAACGGCAAGCAACTGCGGCATCGGGCCGAAGGGGCGGCGCAGATAGTCCTGGTCCAACCCGGCGGCAATTACTCTGAGGCCCGCGTCGGCCATCTCCATGCAAATATCGACTATATCGGTGTCGAAAAACTGCGCCTCGTCGATGCCTATGACCTTTACACCGAAGACGAGATTGGAACGAAGCTCCGTGGCGTTGGCGACGGCTATGGCGTCCAGCCCGCGATTATCGCGCGAGATGATCCGCTTGCCGTCAAAGCGGGTGTCTATAGCAGGCTTGAATAATTGCGTGCGCTGGCGGGCTATCTCGGCGCGGCGTATGCGGCGAATCAGCTCTTCGCTTTTGCCGCTGAACATCCCGCCCGTGATCACTTCTATCCACCCACCCCTGGGATTTATACCGTCCATTTATAAGTTCTCCCCTCGCCTTTGAAATCTCAGTTGAGCTTGCTCTGTAAATTTCTAAAAGCCCGTACGGCGAGCGTGTAGCCGGGATTAAGATCGATTGCCGCTTTGTATTCACGAAGCGCGTCAAACAACTTGCCCTTTGCTTCATACACGCGCCCCAGGTTAAAGTGCGGGTAAAAATAAGACTCATAACGTGGGGCCTTCTGCGCCCGCGCCAGCCACTTGATCGCGCCGTTCGGATCGCCTTTCTCTATCAGGTAAGCGCCGATGTCGTTATAAGGGTTTCCGAAATCCGGGTCAACCTCAATTGCGAGCAAACACTCGCCAATGGCATCATCGAGCAGGCCCATGAAGCTATAAGTCCAACCTAGAAACGTGTGCGCCTCAGCGGTCGGGTAAGTCTCCAGCGATTGCTTGTATAGGTCTACGGCTTCGTCCAACTCGCCCCGCATTTGGGCTTCGTAGGCCGATTTGAAAAAATCGAGCGCCCCCTGTTTTGCCACTGCCTGTTGTTCGGTCAGAAACTCTTCGCCGCCAAACGGCATATCGCCGATCCCGGTCGCAAGCGCGACCAGCCGCACGCGGACGTCACTCTGTTCGGTTTCTTCATTCACTTAGATGCCTCTTTACGGTTTACGATCTCTCAGGCAGGCGGGCGCGGCTGACCACGGTGACAGGTGTTACAGGTGACGCGCGCCGTCCCGCCCAGCTTCGCGTTTGCGTCCCGAGTGATCCCTATCATCTTGCGCGCCATCTGCTTTGTCGGCTTATCATCTTTTTCGAATTCGTTCTTTATGTGACAGTAAGTGCAATCAACGCCCAGCGAATTCTTAAAGGCAAACATAATACTGGTCAGGCGGTCTGCGGGCAGCCCCTTCAGCACCTGAATATTTTTATACTCTTGATCGGTGCGCTTCTCGCGGCTTGAAGCCGGGAGCGGGTCGAGCGAAGGAAGCTCTTTTGTCTCGCCCTCGGCTCCCGTCTCGCCCGCCGGTTCCGCGCCCTCTGGAAGCGGCGGCGCGGGCGCCGTCTGGTCGCCGGTTACAGGCGGATGGCCGGGCGGCAACTCCTGGCTGCTGCTATTGACAGTCCTCGATGCCGACGACGAGCTGTCTGTGGCTACCTGCGCGCCCGTGCCGGGGGATGACATATTCCCAACGAAAAAACCGAGCACAACCCCCACCAAAATGCCGACGACGCCGAAAGTAATCTCTTCCTTCTTCATATAACAAGTCCCACAAAAATCTTTCTTATTCTGAGCGGCGAAAATGCCAAAAACATAATAGTGCCCGTTCGAGCAGAGCGCAACTTTAGCACAGCAGAGTGTTGAGAGCGAAGCAGGTTACTTCCTTACGGTGCGTCTATTCATATACGGAAGAAAATTATTTTAATTGTGTCTAATTAATAATGAGCACTGCGTAAGATAGGCACACCTTTACAATCTAGCCGATAGCCTGCTCGAAGTGTATTCGAACCGATTAAGGGTCATGGGACTGTTCTAAATTGAACAAATAATTGACTTAATTGGATTTGTGAAAGATGAATAAGGGAGGACCTCAAAATGACAACCAGGAACCGATTGTGCTTGTATCTGCTTCTGATCTCGCTGTTTGCCTACAGCGCGGCGCCGGTCGCCGCGCAGTCTCCCAACACGGCGACGATGATTGTCGTCGTGGTTGATCAAACAGGCGCCGTCTTGCAGGACGCCAAAGTTTCGGTGGTGAACACAGCGACCGGCGACGCGCGCGAGGCCGTCTCGGGAAGCGACGGCAGCGCCACCATACAGGCGCTGTCGTTGACGGGAACCTACACCATCAACGTGTCCAAGGCCGGATTCGGCGACGAAGAGCTTAAAGACATCACGCTGCGGTCGGGTGAGACGGCGACCCTGAAGGTGAAACTCCTGGTCGGCTCGCAGAAGGCGGAGGTCACCGTCTACGGCACGACCGAAGGTGTGCGCGCTGATCCGCAGATCGGCCGCCGGCTCGACAGCCCGCTAATTGACGAGACGCCGATCCTCGGCCGCAAGGTGACGACGCTGCCGCTACTCAATTCGGCGTTCCGGCAGGCGAAGGGCACTGGAGATCTCTTCGTCAACGCGACGTACTTCGTCACCGGCGTGGGCGGGCGCCGTCAGACCACGGTCTTGCTCGACGGCGCGAACAACGACGAGGCGTGGGGCCGCCAGACGGCTATCGCCACCGTGCCGCTCGGCGCCATCCAGGAAATAACGATCCTCTCCAACGCGTTCTCTTCCGAATTCGGCTGGACCTCTGGCCCCGCCTTGAACATCGTCACCAAATCCGGCACGAACGACCTGCACGGCGAAGGACTGTTCATGTTCCGTCCCGGTAGCTGGCAGGCAGAGAGGTTCTCGACCAGGAACTTCTGCCCACCCTCCGTGGAGAGCTGCGTCACGCCCGACACGCTCAGAGCTATCAATCCGGTCGACATTCCGGATGAGCTGGGCCAGATCTCCGGCTCGGTCGGCGGGCCGATCATCAAGGACAAGACCTTCTTCTTTGCCACGGCTGATTACACGCGGCAGAATCGAACGACGTTTCTCTCAAGCACGCTGCCCGCCTTCCTGTTGCCTCCGGATGGCCGCCTCGACTACACGGGTCACTACCGCCAGACGCTCTTCGACGGGCGGCTGGATCACAGGTTCACGCCGGACCAGGCCTTGATGTTTCGAGTGAATTTCGACCGGTTTTTTGACGACAACCCCCAGGACGCCGTGGGCGGCACGAACGCGCCGAGCGTCGCGCGCAAATACTCGCGCAAGTCCTGGACGGCTCAGGCCAATTACACATCGGTCCTCAACACGAATCTAATCAACGAGGCGCGATTTGCCTACCTGTATGGCGATCCTGTCACGCTCTGGGAAGCTCAGACCCTCTCAACCACCTACACACGCAGCGGGGCTGTGCCGTTCACCATCGGACAGTCGCGAGCTTCCGACATCTATAGTCACCAAGCGCAGTTCGCGGACACGCTGTCGTGGTCGATTGGCAAGCACTACCTCCGCTTCGGCGGAAGTGTGATCCGTCACACCTCAGGCGGGACGGGCAGCGAGCCGGGCACAGCGGTCCTCGGCACGTTCACGTTCAAGAACACGACGACGGCGCCCTTCGATCAATTGACGCTGGCCGACGTGCAGCAGTACACGCAGCCGATCGACTTCGGGATCAACAGCTACAGGCTGCCGCAGTGGCTTTTGACCGGGTTCGTGCAAGACAGCATACACTTGCGCAGTGACCTCACCGTCGAGGCGGGGCTCCGCTATGACCGGCAGACATTGACCGACGACAAGAATAACTTCGCGCCGCGCGTCGGCTTCGGCTGGCATCCGGGTGGCGATTCTCGTCTGTTGATTCGTGGCGGCTACGGTATGTATTACACGCAGATTCGTTCCAATGCGGTCGCCGGTTACCTGGTGAACGGGCTGGACGGATTGACGACCTACACCGCAACTCCCGGGCAACTCGGCTTCCCGACCTGCCTGACGGGATCATGCCTTCCGCTGGTGTTTGATCCGAGGACGCTGCCGGCTTCGCAATTGCCTGCGCGCGACATCACGATCAGGGCTGGCCGTCGGTCCTTCTATGAAGCTCAGTTCGCGCGGTTCGGGCTGGACTTTGACCTGCTGCCGAATTACCCCGACGAGTTAGTGAACCCACGCAGCCAGGTGGTGTCTATAGGCGCGGAGCGCGAAGTAATAAGAGGATTTTTCGTCGGGGCCGACTACGTGCATCAGCACTTGTCCGATATAGATCGCACGGTCGATTTGAACGCCCCGTCGCCCTTTCGATCGCACGGCGCCCGGACAGGTTAGAACCGTGGCCGAGGCCAATCTAACCCGCCCGATCCTGCCGGTCAGGGGCGGCGTGCGCCAGGTCAACGTGTTGACGAATTTCGGTGAGGCCGATTACGACGGATTGCAGACGCAGGTCAGCTACCGAGGCAACTCGCGCATGTATGCGTCGGTCAGCTACACGCTATCCAAGGCGACCAACACCACCGAGCCGGACGGCAACGGCATTGGACCGAACCAGAGCATCATCTCGCGGCTCGGCGAGGAAGAACGCGGACCGAGCGTGCTCGATCAACGTCATCGCGCGGTCATCATGTTCAACTACCGGTTCCCGTACAACTTCAAGGCCGGCACCCTGGCACAGTTCGCGTCGGCGCGTCCGTTCAACGCCACAACCGGCATTGACAACAACGGTGACGGCGCGAACAACGACCGTCCCGTCATTGATGGCAGGGTCATCAACAAGTCGGCGTTCCGAGGCACCCCGACCTCCGACGTTGCAATCTTTGTCGAGAATCGCATCAGGACATCAGAACGCACGAGCGTTCTGCTCAGGTTGGAGGGCTTCAATATCTTCAATCACGGGAACTACCTCGGCCGTGGGCAGACGATTTTCGGCGACACGGGCGTACCGGACCCGACGTTCGGTCAACTGGTGGCCGTGCCGATAATCCCTATCGGCAACACGGTTATCACGAACGCGCTCCCGGCGTTCGCAAACGTTGATCCGCCACGGATGTTCCAGATGCAAGTGCGGTTCATCTTCTAGGAGTGTGCGGGACTGGAAAGACATCTCACCGCCGCAGACACAGAGAACACAGAGGATGCACAGAGAAAAAACTCTGCGCCCCCTCTGTGCTCTCTGTGTCTCTGCGGTGAATCTTCCTCACCTTTAAGCAAAAATTCGTGTTAACGGCTCAAGGCATATCAAAACGTTTCAACCGGCACTGGGCGCTTAGGGATGTCAGCTTCTCTGCGCGCGAAGGCGAGGTGCTGGGGCTAATCGGCCCTAACGGCGCGGGCAAGACTACGCTTCTTGAATGCCTGGCGGGGCTTTTGCCAGCAACCGAAGGCACAGTCAAGATTCGTGATCGATTAGCGCCGCCGACGCGCAGGAAAGAAGCGCTGTTTTATATGCCTGACGGGATACTGCCGTGGGCGGACCAGACCGTGAAATGGGCGCTCCGTTTCTTTGAAGAGTTTTATACGGACTCCCGCGTAAAAAGGACTGATCTGATAGGGCCGCTCAGGCTTGAAGAGATAATGGTGGCGCGCATAGGCTCGCTTTCAAAAGGGGAGCGTAAGCGCACACTGCTTGCGCTGGCGCTTCTGACTCCCACCCCTTTGTTGCTGCTGGATGAGCCTTTCGACGGCCTCGATCTCAGGCAGACGCGAGATGTGATGTCGCTGCTCAAACATCACGCCGCGTCGGGGCGCGCGTTGATGCTCTCGATTCACCAGCTAGTCGATGCCGAGCGAGTTTGTGACAGGCTGGTGCTGTTAAGCGCAGGGCGTGTCGTAGCCGAAGGCAGCCCGTCTGAGCTACGCGCTCAAGCGGGACTTGCGGAAGGGAGTCTTGAGGATATCTTCCTTGCGCTTACATAGACTGATAAAGCTATTGGGAAAAGAGTGGCGCGAGTTGACGGCATCGCGCGCCTACTGGCTCCTGCTGTTGATGATCGGGCCGCTGGTCGGGCATAGCTTTATAACTGCGGTCGAGCTATACGCGGAAGCGAGCGGGATCGGCGGCGGGCCTGCCGCCCTCGCGCAAGGGCTTACTCCGCTGGACGGCTTTCTTGTTCCCACCTTCGGGGCTTACGACCTGGCGGTGACGCTGTTATTCCCATTTGTAGCGATAAGGTTACTGGCGGCGGAAAAAGAGAGCGGCGCGTTGAAGCTCTCGTTGCAGCTTCCCGCAGGTGTCAGCTCGATGCTGGCGGCAAAGGGGCTGGCGCTCGTTTGCGGATGGGTGCTGGCCTGGGTGCCGGGACTTGTGGCGCTGATTCTTTGGAAATCTTACGGCGGGCATCTGTACGGGCCGGAGACTTTGAATCTGCTGTTAGGACACCTGCTGCGCATGATGTTGAGCGGCGGCGTTGCCGTCGCCGCCGCGGCGATTGCTGAAAGCGCGGCGAGCGCCGCCATAGTGACTTTAGGTTTTACAGTCGGCACGTGGGCGCTCGATTTTTTAGGCGCGGGGCGGGGCGGGTTGCTTCAAGAACTGGCCGCATACACTCCGACATCGGCGTTGCGCTTTTTCGAGCAAGGGCTGCTTCGCGCGAGCACGGCAATCGTAATGCTCGCGCTTGCTCTGGGCGGTTTTGCAGTGGCGGCTGCCTGGCTACATACGGGCCGCCAGTTGCGCTTTCGGTTGCTCGGGGTAGCGAGTGTGGCGGCAACGCTTGTCGCGGTAGTAATCATTGCCGGTAGTCTGCGTTCGAGCTGGGACCTGAGCGAAAACCGGCGCAACTCTTTTCCGGTGGCGGACGAAGCCGTGCTGCGGCAGATCGATGAGCCGTTGCAGATCACGGTATTTTTGTCGCCCGAAGACCCTCGCCTGACCGATCTTGAGCGAAGCATCTTGAGCAAACTGCGGCGGATTCTGCCGCGCGTCGATGTCGATTACGCCGCGACGAGCATGACCGGCTTATTCGAAGACTCGGAAGACCACTACGGCGAGGTCTGGTACGAGATGGGCGGACGAAAAGCGTCGAGCCGATCTACTACAGAGCCGATAGTCCTTGAACAGATTTATCAACTTGCCGGAATCCGTCCGCCTGAGCGGGAAGAAGACGGGTTCTCCGGCTATCCTCTTGCGGCGCGTCCGCGAGGCGCGACGTGGATTTTTTATGTTGCCTGCCCCCTGGCTACTGCGCTGGCCTGGTGGCTGATTCGCAATAAAAGGAGCTAGACATGAAAATTCGTTCGTTTGTGCTGACAATCATTATCCTGGGCCTCGCTTTGCCGGTCGGCGCGCAGAGGACAAAGAGAACCGAAGCCGCCCCGAAAGCCCGTCACGTCGATCTATCGAAGGAGAAGGTTGGGAGTGAATCGAGTAGGTTTCTATCGGTCGTCGGCAACTGGATCATAGTCGAAGACGAAGGCAAGAAGCGCCTCGCCGTTGACGGGCGCCAGTGGATGCGCGGCCAGCCTGCGGGCGGCCTCGCCCAGAAGGCGCGCGCCATATACGGGTCGCGTCACGAAGAGTTCATAGACAACGTGAAAGCTTTCGCATATTTCCCTTACGCCATTGCCAAAGACGTACAGGATTTTCAAAACGGCGAGATCAGCATCAGGTTCAAGCTCGTCGCGGGCCAGTTAGAGACGTGCGCGGGCATACTGTTCAACTCAAAACCGAACGGCGATTATCTTACTGTCCGCTTCAACGGCAAAGAGGACAACGTTGTGTTGTGGACTTTCACTAAAGGGAAGCGCAGTTTTGTTAAGAAAGGCACGGAAAATGTCCCGCTTGCAATGAATCAATGGAACAGCTTGAAGATAGCGGTTCACGGCACAAGTCTTCAAGGTTTCTTGAACGACCGGCTGCTGTTAGAGTACACGCTGGCCGAGCCGGTCGCGGGCAAGGTCGGCGTCTGGTCAAAGACAGACAGCATCAGCTACTTTGACGATTTTACAGTAACCCCGACCGCGCAATGACAAGCACAGGATATAATCATTCTTGGAAGCAGCAAATTAAGAACTGCCCCGGAGGGGCAAGCGGACATTAGCCGGTGGAGAAACCACCGGATTGATCTATGAATGTAGGGCCATTCAGTTCTCTGGAAAAGAAAGAAAAAGAAATATAGTCTCACCTCGAAGTTAAATCCATTTCAAACAAAGAGGTGAGACTATGGCAAGTCAATCGCTTGCTCTTGTTGATTACTTAGCCCAAATCACAGACTTTCGTCAATCTTCCGGCAAACGCTTCGGCTTGGTTTCTATCTTGTCGTTGTCGGTCGCAGCTATGCTTTGCGGCTATAAATCTTATTCCGCTATTGCCCACTGGGGCCGTAACTATGGTCAGCAACTGGCTGAGGCTCTCGGCTTCAAAGATGGCAAGACGCCTTGTGCTTCCACTTTCTATAACATCTTTTCTTGCCTCGACACTCTAGACCTTGAGCGCAACTTAGGGGCTTGGGCCGAGGCTCTACAGGCTCACTCTGGCTCAGAAGATGAGTCTGAAGCCGTATCCGTAGATGGTAAGAGCTTGCGCGGCTCTCGAAAGCTTGGCGCACCAGCCGCTCATCTGCTATCAGCCCTTGGCCATCGCTTAGGGTTGACTCTGTTTCAGGTCGGAGTCTCAGACAAGACCAATGAGATTGGAGCTATGGATGAACTACTTGCCGGGCTGATCTTGAAAGACAAGCTAATCACTATGGATGCATTACTTACACAGCGAGAGATAGCCGAGGCGATAGTCTCTGAAGGAGGCGATTATGTGATGATGGTCAAAGCCAATCAACCCTCTCTGCTAGCCCAGGTAGAGGGAGCGATAGCCGGAGTTGCTTTCTACAGGCAAGCGCCACAAGAGGCAGAAAGCCTGGATTGCCAACACGGACGAATCGAACACAGAAAGATCATTACGACCTCGGCATTGGCCGACTGCTCAGTGTGGCCAGGGTTGGAACAGGTCTTTGAGATAGAGAGGCGAGTCATCCAACAAAAGAGCGAGCAGGAGAGTTACGAACAAGTATATGGGATAACGAGCTTGTCGCGGGAGCGAGCCTGAGCCGAAGAGTTGATGGAGATAGTCAGACAGCATTGGGTAATAGAGAACAAGTCACACTGGGTGAGAGATGTGATATATGAAGAAGACCGGTCACAAGTAAGAAAGGGGAGCGTACTTCAAGTGATGGCAGCGTTGAGAAATACGGCCATCGGATTGATGCGATGTGGAGGAGAAAGCAACATTGCGGGGGCATGTCGGCGGTTTGCGGCTCAACCTTGGGCGGCGCTCGCTCTCATTGGTATTAATGTCTCAACTTGATGGAGAATTAAATGGCCGTCCAGCACGAGATGTTTGCAGAGAATTTTGCGCTAGAATGGGCGCGAAAACTAGGTGAGTTATGAAGCCTGACAGGGGCGTCAACCGGAGCAGCGCAAGCGAGTTTCGTATTACTCCTTCAGCACCACGTGCGCGGCCCGGAGATGTGGGTCGTTAGACGTGGCGGGCATGCGCAAGATAGTGAAGTATGGCAAAACCGGAAACGAATCCGTAATGAGTCAGAGCTGCGCCCCGATTACGGGAAAGTTTGTGACCGCCGTCAACGCTCATCCGGCAGCGTTCGTTAAGAATCTCTTTTATGCTCCCGCCCTCTTCGCGGCATTCTGGGGAGCGACCTTTTTTACGATGAAGAGTAGGATGGATCCGATGAGCCAGCCTACCAGGGGGCCTACGATAAGCCCAACAATCAGGTGAGCGAATACGTGAATCCAAGTCTTGCCGTCCGAACCGCCGCTGTACTCCGGAGCGCTGAAGACATTATCCTTTTGCGTGAGAATCGCAATAATAATGCCGGCAATGATTATTGCCTGCGCTACCACGCTTTGGATAAACATGAGCGGAAGTAGCTGTTTGTAGCTTCCGAATCCAGCAGTGTGGACGCGAATCGAGTAGTACACGACACCAATCAACGTCACAACGGAGATGCTCAACCACTTCGCGGTAGAGTCCGGAACACCGCCAAGTGACAGCAAGAGGCGTCCGAGCCCTACGGCAAGAATGAGCAGGAGGATGTACTTCTGAAAGGCGAGATACTCAGAAACTTTTTTACCGAATATAGTCATAGTATTTCTCCGGTTAGGGCAATCCTTCCATTAAATCTAAGCTACCGTCGTCTTCAAAATCTTTTCCAAAAACTAAAGATGGTAAACCTGATAAGTCAGTCCAACTATCCGTCTTGGAGCATATTCCTGGCCGCCACGCATTGCAAGGCGAGCCGCGCGAAGTCTATCCAGCAAGGCTTCAGATTCTCCGAGCTTATAGGAGAAGGATTCCCGACTAATAAAGAGATTCGTATGATGCAGCCAGTGCGGCTCGGCGGCCCGGTGATGTGAATCGTTCGGCCGCTTTCGCAGGCTTGGCCGTTGACCTGTAACTCTTGCTTCCGGATAATCATTGCGCATGCCACGTTACATCGCATTTCTTAGAGCAATTAATGTCGGCGGTCACGTAGTCAAAATGCATGTGCTCCGCGAACTCTTTGAATCACATGGCTTCGGCAACGTCGAGACCGTGATTGCCAGTGGAAACGTCGTGTTCGAATCGCCGGCAGTCGGGGGCCGAAGCCTTGAGCAAGAGATTGAGAGGCTCCTAAAAGAAGCGCTTGGTTATCAGGTGGCGACGTTTCTGCGCACCGCTCCCGAATTGGCTACGGTCGTGCGGCAGCAACCTTTTGACCTCGCTGAGTTGGCCCCCGATGCGGTGGTGTATGCGATCTTCCTCCGAAATAAGCCCACGGCCATGGTCGGTCAGGCACTGAGGGCTTTGAACACCGACAACGATGAAGTAAGAGTTGGAAAGCGCGAAGCCTATTGGCTGAGGCGCGAGCGGAGGAAGGATTCGGAAGTATTTGGGGCACGTCTTGGAAATGTGCTTGGAGTTGAGACGACGATGCGGAACATGAAGACAGTAAGAAAGATCGTGGAGAAGTATTGCCAGTCGTAGGGCCGCCGCCGAACAACCGCATGCAGCGGAGCCCACGAAGCGAATTTCGAACGATTTTACGAGGCGGCTCGTGGGCCGGATGATGCGAGGCGTTGGGCGGCTTCGCAGTCGTAAGGAGGTGAAATCAGTGCAAATTGAAGGGCTATACATCCGCCGGGCTGAGCCGGATGACTCTTCGGCTATACACGAAATCTATAGCGGCCCGAAGGCCTTCGCTGGAACTCTACAATTGCCTTATCCATCCCGCGAGCATTGGCGGCGACTGCTCTCGGACCCCGGCGAAGGCACATATATCCTGGTGGCAGTCGTCGGCGATCGTGTGGTGGGAATGCTCGGGGTGCACACTTTCCCAAATAAACCCCGGCGGCGGCACGCCGGCGCCATCGGGATGAGCGTACACGATGAGTGGCAGGGGAAGGGGATTGGAACGGCCCTGATGGCTGCAGGCGTAGACCTGGCGGATAATTGGCTCAATATCACGCGGCTGGAGCTTGAGGTCTACACGGATAACGAGCCAGCTATCGGGCTGTACGAGCGGTTCGGATTCGAGCGTGAGGGGAGGCTGAGACAACATGCATTCCGCGAAGGGCGTTATGTTGATTCATACGTGATGGCGCGACTTCGGCCTACGGTTGAGGTAAGTTGACACTGTTCCCGTGGAGCGCCGCCCAACAAACGCATGCAGCGGAGGCCGCGCGCGCGAGTCTCGCATGAATAGCTAGTGCCGCTTGCGGCCTCGATGATGCGTATCGTTAGGCGCGCGTCACCTGTCAAGTGTACAGTTGCTGAACAGGACAGTTCGCCCTGTCGTATGGCCTCAGAGAGGTAAAGAACATGTACTGTTTATCCTGTGGTACAGCAGTAACGCCGGGCTTGAACTATTGCAATCACTGCGGAGCCAGATTGAGTCGGGCAAAGGGCGATGGCGACACCAACTCATCAGAGCTGAAGCCCGAAACTCTCGTGGGAGCGATAGCAGCAGTATTCATCTTCGGCCTCGGCGCTATCATTGGCCTGATGGCGGTGATGAAATCTGTGTTCGACCAACCGCTGATTATCTTCTTCACATTGATAAGTTTTCTGATAATGTGTGTGGTCGAAGGCATATTCTTCTGGATGTTGTTGGGCCGCAAGAAGAGTGCTAAAGAGGCGGGAGACACCAAGCCATTTCAAGAGCAATCGGCGAAAGAGCTACACGATGCAAAGGCGCGTGCGCTTCCAGAACCAGCGTTCGGCGTAACCGAGCATACGACGCACACTTTAGATCCGGCAGTCAGTCAGCACAAAACGGATTGAAAGCTGTCGCTCAGGACGCACACCTCGTCTAACAAGCGCAATCAGCGGAGGCTGCGTGCGCGAGTCTCGTATGATTTCATCGGCACATTACGCACGGCCCGGAGATGCGGGTCGTTAGACGGCAGAAGAACTTTCATGACCGCTTCATCTAAAGATATTCCGGAAACAGCTCATCGAAACTGTGTATAGTCGGATGCCTTGAGTTCGATCGGCTGTGGGCGGTTTCCTGGCCGCAGGCACAAAAGCGTTTGCATATTCGTCGAGCTTGCTGCATTGAGTTCCTCAGTTACGTCCGAGATGAACACTATTTCCGATGCCGCAAGTCCGAATGCATTTGAGATGCGCTTATAACTTTCTGCATCCCCTTTCGCCCCTATTTTGGTATCAAAGTATCCACTGATGAACCGCGTAAGATCGCCCGCCTCCGTATTGGCGAAAAGCAGTTTTTGCGCCAATACACTACCTGAAGAGTAGATGCGTATTTCCTTCTTATGCTTGTGCCACCGCTCAAATGCTACCGGGACATCTCCGAAAACCTCGCTCCGCAGTTCGCCGCTTCGATAGCCGTATTGCCACACCCTCCCTTGAAGCGATTTCAAAGGTGTGGACTTTCTATCTCGGTCCATCAACCAGTGAATGTAAGCAACGATAGACTCCAGTTGTTCTTCCCTGGACCGGTCTCGGAGCGGAGGCGGGTTGACACCCTGTTGCTCGTCCGCCGCATGTTCTTCGCACAGGGAGGCTATACCCGCGCGGATTTCTTCATCCGACAGATGCTCGTCCAGAAAATCCTTCATATGCGCGCGCGCATATGGGAATAGTACTTTGTAGACGAAATCTATGGGTGTGGTGGTGCCTTCTATATCCAACAGGATGCCAGTAATAGCCATCTTTAGTAGCGGCGATTTCACAAAAAGCAGCCCTTAGCTGCTCGGCTGCACGGGAAAGTATGAAGCGCCCAGACAGACAGGCTGGTAATTGCTGTCGACTCGACTCTCAGTATATTGCGGAGCCCACCCTGCCGGGTCCTGGAACAAACGTATGGCACGAACCTCGCGATCAGAGCAGAGGTTGAACCAATGCCATGTTCCCCGAGGCACGCGAATCAAATCTCCTGGCTCCACCTCAATCGCTACCACATCCCCCTCGCGAGGGCGTATATGAAACAGCCCTCGACCTTGAATAATGAAACGCACTTCGTCCTCATCGTGCCAGTGTTCGCGATTGAACCTGGCTAACATCTCGTCAAGCCCTGGCGTCCGTGAGTTGACATCTATTACATCCGAGGTGACGTAACCGCCGCGCGCCTTGAGTTTGTCAATTTCAGCCTGATATGCAGCCAGTATCTCCTCTTGTGTCGCGTTTAGTGTGAGAAAGTGCGAAGGCTCCCATCGCTCGTAATCTATCCCTATGTTGGAAAGATAATCAGTAATCGCTTCGGGATCTCGTAGAGTTCGTTTTTCGTCGGGAATAGTAACGATAGCCATAATGTTTACCTAACTTTTGACTCAGTGAAAGCCACGCCTCACAACCGAGGCATTCGCCCCAAAACTTCTAACAGAAACTCCAGTATTTCTACGTGGCGTTTTGCTTCGGCCAAATCGCGCCCCCAGGTATATAGACCGTGTCGCCGCAACAGGAACCCATGCGCGCCGGGATGGTCGGTCAGCCTCTGTTCGATTGAATCGGCGAGCGCTACCATATCCTGGGAGTTTTCAATGATCGGCAGCCACTCGCGGTGCTCATGCGTGTCAACGCCTTCCAGACCTTTGAGCATCTCGAAACTTTCGATCACCACACCGCCATCGCGCGCATAAGCGTCGGAAAGTATATTGCTCCAAATTGAATGTGTGTGCAACACCGCTCTTGCTCCGCGCACACGCACAACCATCAGGTGCAGTAGGGCTTCGGCTGAAGGACGCCCCGATCCTTCAACCACTTTCCCGGTGTCATCGATTTGTAGAATCTGGTCAGACGTGAGCAGGCTCTTATCGACCGAGCTTGAGGTAATGGCGAGCCGTAAAGGGTTCAAACTCACTACCGAGCTAAAATTTCCGCTTGTCCCCAATGCCCAGCCGCGAGCGTAAAAACCACGCCCTATTTCAGAAAGTAATACGGCAAGTTCTTTGAACCTTTCACGCCGGTTACCTTCTTCCGAGTAGCTTTCTACCTCTGGGTCTATCATATGTAAATTAAGAGTGATGAAAAAAAATCCATTCCGAAATCAGCGTCTCTGCCTATGACTCAAAACCGAATCTCAATCTGAACTTATACCACATTCATCAACGCCGCCTTCGAATAAACTCACTTAGGCGCATCGTCAGGTAGATAATACATGACTCCGTAAATGGACGCGCTTCAAACTTTTCTCTGTTCGTAGCAAATTAAAATGTCCGCTTTTTGTAGCAAGTGAAATGTCCGGTCTTATTGATAGCCACATCCAGTTCCTGAATGGGCTGCTGAGTTCAATCCGGGATGCGTCCCCTTCCTTTTTGCTTTCTTTTGTTTCTCTTTGATTGTTGTCACAGGCTCACCCTCTGGCTTGTACCTGCCCACTTCATTCGGTCCATATCCTATGCTTATAGTTTGGTCCTGATGCTCATAAACCGTAACTCGGCACCCTGCTAGCGTTGTCCGCCACTTGCTCTTTTCTATCTGCAAGATGCGATTGCCCAAACTCACTGTATTGTCTTTGGCTACTACCCGCTCGTGCTGTAGGCAGAATATCTTCTCTAAAGCTCGCCCACGGGCTGGGACAAACGCAGTGCCTGGCTGTGCGGCTGCGACTGTAAACTTTCGGTTAAACTCCTTGATGTAGGAGTTCGTGAGAAAGTCATTGGCCCCCGAAACTGTTGTTATACCTCTCAGGCGCAGCTCTTGAGGAAGTCTCCCTTGCCATGTCGCAAAGCCTCGCTCGCTGCGCCCACGAGCCTGCGGTGAGTAGGCAGCGATCATCTCTATGCCAAGCTCTTTCATCGCTCGCCCTACCTGTGTCAGCCTCTCTCGATCTACCCGCGAGCCTGCCTTCACATTTACAAAGAAATGACTGGCCCTGTCGCTGTAAAGCGAACAAAATATCCCTTTCTGCTCAACAACTTCGCGAATTGCTCTCATAACCGTGAAGGTAGATTCCTCCTCAACCAATTGGGCATAGTAAATCTCAGAGGTTGCATCATCAAGTATGACTATAAGGTCATAGAAGCGAGAGTCTTGAAACCAGCGATGCTTGCTTGCGTCAATGTGCAGAAGCATTCCGGGTAAGGGCCTGCGTGGCCGGCGCTTTCGATGAACAGCACGCTTGCGGCTCTTTTTGACCAGTCCGGCCTCTTGAAGAGCGGTCTTTACCCAGCTATAGCTCAGCTCTATCTGGTGATCTTCCGAGAGCTTCTCGTGGAAGTGTTTGACGTTGAAGTCGAAGTATTGGTGTTGGTAAAGCATAAGCACTTGCTCAACAATCTCAAGCGGAATGCGCTTTGGGCTGGGTTTACCTCTGCGACGGTCAAACAGCCCATCATAGCCTAACTCTTCATACCTGCGTAACCAGCGGCGCATCTGACGAGGTGAGATGCCGATGATCTGAGCCGCCTGTAACCAGGTGATCTTCTTAGCGATAGCACGGAGAATGATCTCTTGAACTTTCATAGCCCGCTCCACTGCGGCTTGTGAGTAGTGCTTCATAGTGACCTCCTGACGAAAGCACTACCTTACGCCGTTGAAAGCGGACATTTCATTTGCTAATTACACCGGACATATCATCTACTACCGACAGCTTCAAACTTTTCTCTAGCCCACTAATTACACTTTGGTGTAGAGTGACGGTTCAGAGGTGCCCCATCGTGAAAAAGATACGATCAACCGCAATGCGCTATGGACTCGGCCTGGGGTCGTTCGCCGTCACTCTCTTTATCGCGCTAGTCCTCCGGTATTATTCGATCAATGTCAACCTGACCATCCTGGTCGTCGTCGTGCTGCTCGGCACTACCTGGTACGGCGGGAGAGGCCCAGGCCTGTTGCTGGCTGTCCTGCTTGAAGTGGCAACTATCATGTTGACGCCGGCTGTGCCGCAAACCTCGACGGGAAGACTCGTATTCGCCTATTTCAACCTGCTGGTACTGCTTGTCACGCTGGTTTTGTTGGTCAGCGGGCGCAGACGAGCCGAGCAGGAGCGCGAACAGCTACTCAAACGCGAGCAGGCGGCGCGTGGCGAAGCCGAAGCCGCCAACCGGTTGAAGGACGAGTTTCTTGCCACAGTTTCACATGAGTTGCGGACGCCCCTGAACGCGATACTCGGATGGGCCTCGATACTCAACCGCCGCCCTCTTGAAGAGGAGCCCCTGAGAAATGCGTTAGGGGTGATCGAGCGCAACGCGAAGGCGCAGGCGCGCATCATCGACGATATTTTGGACGTCTCGCACATCATCAGCGGGAAACTCCGCATTGATCCCAGACCGATCAACCTCGCCCACGTCATTCAGGCTGCCATAGACACAGTGCGCCCGGCGGCGGCGGCAAAGGGGATCACCCTCACAGTCTCGCTCGATTCTGACGCGGGCCTGGTCTCCGGGGACCCCAACCGTTTACAGCAAATCATCTGGAATCTGATCTCTAATGCGATTAAGTTCACGCCCCAGGATGGGTGGGTCGAGGTGCGGCTAGAACAAATTGATTCGCACCTTCAAGTAATCGTGAGCGACAGCGGTATAGGTATTGATAAGCAATTTCTGCCTTATATATTTGAGCGGTTCCGCCAGGCTGATTCTTCGATGACTCGCTCGTACAGCGGTGTGGGTCTTGGACTCGCGATTGTGAGACACCTGGTTGAATTACATGGCGGGACAGTCTCGGCCGAAAGCGACGGCGTAGGTCAAGGGGCAACGCTCACAGTCACGCTCCCTGTAAAAGACAATGCTGAGGCTGGGGCTTCCGGGGTAAGTGGTCCATTGATCGCGGGGCAGCGAAAGGCGCCCGATGTATACGAGGGGCTTGACCTGCCGCTCACCGGAGTACGAATCCTCGCGGTGGATGACGACCCCGACGCCCTTCAGCTGCTTTCGATGGCGCTCTCGAGGTGCGGGGCGGAAGTAAAGATAGCGATGAGCGCCGACGAGGGGTTGAGCGCGCTACAACGCTACAAGCCTGATGTGCTAGTGAGCGACATCGCGATGCCAGGCGAAGACGGCTACTCGCTGATCAGGAAAGTGAGGGCGCTGCCGGCGGAGGAGGGGGGCGAAATTCCGGCTGTGGCAGTCACCGCATTTGCGCGGGCCGAAGATCGGATGCGAGCACTGGAAACGGGGTTTCAGATGTTTGTGTCCAAACCGATAGAGCCTGTAGAGCTTATAGCGACCATAGCAGACCTCGCCAATCGAATAGAACGGAAGCCTGCGCGATTGTAGGTTCCGGGTCTAAGCCTTCCGGCCCCTACACAATTTTAGCGGTCGAGATTGACAGCCGCTCTTTTCAGGTGTAAAAAAGTCATTCCGACGTCCCTCCTCACCCGGTCGTCACCGGACGCTTCCGGTCAAACTCAAAAAGTATTCCTGATCATAAATACTGGAAAGAGGTTTTCGAATGCAACAACTCGAATTAGAAGCATCACGCGCAACCCGCCTCTGTGGTCAGCAGTTCGGACCCGATGACCGCATCAAGGCTATATTACCTGACGAAGTAGACCTCTATGATGGGATGGGCCGAGGAGGGGCATGGGGCTGGCGCGGATTCACAAGCCAGTGGATTGAAGATCATGCGACTAAGATCATTGAGCTTGAACGTGGCAAGGTGTTATTAGACCGCCAATCAGTCCAGGCGCGTCACGCAACGCCAGGTTCTCGCTGATAGAAGCCAATCGGCTGTAGGCAGAATAAAGCGTTCATCCTTGCCGGCAGCCGTCCAAATTTTCTTTTTGGGATCGTCAGCGTCCATCGATATTACTTGGAGCTAGAGGAGAGAATCCAATCCATCACGGGGTCTCGTCCCGCTTGGAAGTCTGCCCAATTTGGATCAATACGCTTGTCGGGCATAACGGCAGGCACATCTTCCTCCAGGAACTTGTAATACCTGGTTGAGTAGGACACGACGAGGCGTGAATTCGGCAACGTCATCTCATCGTTTTCCGAATAGCTGTTGGGTCTCTCACCGATGGGTTCGCCGACGAGGATCGCATTCGTCTCCTTTCGGAAATCAATGGCGTTGACCATCGCTGCGGAGAAAGTTTGGCGTCCGATGATGACGAACAGATGTCCCTTTTGGTTGATCGCCGGACGTTCTTTCAAAGGCCGAATCAAATGCTTGCGGCCTTCAAAAAAATCGCCGCCGCCGTTCTGGCGAATATCAATGACAAGACGTTTCGTTGGGTTGCTGTCGACGAATTGAAAAAGCTTTCGCGCATTTTCGCCGAGCGAGTTGTAACCTCTGAAACTCACATAGACTGTTTGCGAGTCCGGTAGGTACGAAAACCAAAACCGCTCACCACGCTTCTGGCGGTAGAGCGGCTCTTCTTTAGCGAGCGAGAGCAATCTCAGTGTTGGGGCTCCACCAAGGATCGGAACTTCGACGGGGCTGACCTCCAGGGTGAACTGCTTGCCTTGTTCATCCTCAAAGGTAAACGGCGCGTGCGCAAGTTCGGGCACGATACCCAACGCGTGAAGGACTTCAGGGACCATGATGAAGGCGGGACCGGTGCTCATCACGTACCACTCGTTTTCGTTCTCGGCTGTCGGGAAACAACTGAGAATGCGCGTTTGCACCTCATCGATGCCCAGGGCTCCGATCTTGACGAGGCGCGTGCCGAGGGAGTTCTGATATTCCCTGGCGGCGCCAGTGACGCGCAGCTCGCGACCGAACAAGTATAATCCGATGGGATACCGCTTGAAGTATGGGGGCAAATGCACGCCGGTGTGCCCGTCTCCGACAGTGGCGGCGATTTGTTGCATCCTGACAATGATCTGATGGTCTTGAAGGGAAGGAATGGCGGCGTCCAATTCCGCGACGGCCCGCTCGAACTGCTCTCGCGAAGTAGCGTGATAGAGGTTCTTGTGTCGCTTTGGTAATTCTTTGGCAAAGTACCGAAGGTCTTCGCGCCATTGCTCTTTGTTGAGTGTAGGAGTCTGGGCATTTCTTTGCGCGTGGCATTGGATAGGAATAAGGCCGCAACAAAGAAGCGTTACGAGGCTAATCGCTGATGACAACCTCCTCATTCGTGCTCTCCTTCCGGTGCTGGAACTTTCCGACTCGACAGGCAGAGATTCACTGGCGACGATTCTCGTCATCCCGTCAGCTCCGAAGTATACAAGAGTGAGGACGATTGGTATTGAACCGAAACGACAATTCTTGAATCGGATTAAGTACACTGGAAACTAAATAATCTGGGGTTTTGGACATCTCCTATACCTATGCAAAAAGAACACGTGAAACTGAGCCAAATCGACCAAGATTTTTTGACTTCGCTACTTGCCAAAGGGCAAACCTCTGTCAGAGTTTTCAAACGCGCTACCGCGCTGCTGGAACTCCATCGCGGTAAGACGCTATCGGCTGTGGCAAACTCCTTGCAGGTTTCTTCCTTCACTGTTGCCACCTGGCGCGATAACTATCTCGCCAACCGTTTATCGGCCCTACACGACAAACCGCGTTCCGGCAGGCCCATTGAAATTGATGGCTCACAGCGCGCCAAGCTCACCGCCTTAGCTTGCTCTTCGCCTCCCGAAGGACGCGCTCGATGGACGCTGCGGCTGCTTGCTGACAAAGCTGTTGAACTCCGTTATTGTGATCATCTGTCGCATACGGCGGCCAAGCAGATTCTAAAAAAAATGACTTGCGACCGCATCTGAAAAAGAGCTGGTGTATTGGCGTTATGGATTCCAACTTTATCGCTCGCATGGAACAGATTCTCCATCTCTACGCGTTGCCCAAGGATGCGCTCTACCCGCTCGTTTGTTTCGATGAACGCCCGTGTTTCTTGATTGGCGAGACGGTTGGAGGACTAGAGATGAAAGCCGGCCAAGTCGCTCGCCAGCATTATGCTTATGAGAAAAACGGTTCGTGCGCCTTGCTGATGGCGATTGAGCCGCACAGTGCCAAGCGGCTGGCGCAAGTCCACGACCGACGCACGAAGCGCGAATACGCGCTGTTTATGAAAGAGTTGGCCGCCCGCTACCCGAAAGCGAAAAAGATTCGGGTCATTCAAGATAATCTCAACACACATTCAACGAGTTCGTTTTATGAGACGTTCTGTGCTGAGGAAGCATTCGCTTTATCGCAGAGGTTCGAGTTTTACTACACGCCAAAGTCAGCGAGTTGGCTCAATATGATCGAGATCGAGTTTTCGGCGCTTGCGAAGCAATGCCTGAATCGTCGGATCGCGACGCGGGAACTACTGGCACAAGAAGTCATGGCGATTGTCAAAGAGCGAGAAGAGAAAGCCATCAAGATAGATTGGCAGTTCTCTATCGAGTCAGCGCGAAGCAAATTGAATCGGCATTATCAGCAAGTCAATAGCGATAATGCAAAATATCAACAAACTTAATTTCCAATGTATTAAGTAGAACCGCAAAAGTTCTTTGACAACAGTATGATCAAGTCATCTACCATCAATCTTAGATTGGAAGGAGCGATGACTTACATTGACCTCAACGGCAAAGAACGAATGATCCTGGAACAGATCATCTCGTCATCCTCTGATGCCCGCCAAGTTTTGCGGGCCTACACTTTACTCTGGCTTGATGAGGGCTACTCAGTTGATGAGGTTGCCCAACAATTGCAGGTCTCCCGCCAGAGCATTTACAACTGGGCGAGCCGATTCCAGCAGCGCTCCGATGTTGAACTGAGCAATCGCCTGGCTGATGCCGCACGCTCGGGCCGACCCTGCACAGCTAAGGGAATCATTGATTCGCTCATCGCCCAGATCATTGACCTTGACCCGCGCCAACTCGGCTATCGTTCAACGGTATGGACCGCTCCACTGCTGGTCAGCTATCTCAGCCATCAGCACCGGATTGAGGTTTCAACCGACAGCGTCGCCCGTGCCGTGGCACGCCTGCGCATCAAGTGGAAACGCCCTCGTCATCATCTGGCCATGCGCTCACCGACTTGGCGACAAGCCAAAGGGGGCTAAAACGTGGGCTTTTTGCCAAGTCGCGAACCGTTATCGTGATGCTGGATGAGACGATCGTTTGTGAAACGCCGCCGCTGTATAGTTGTTACTGCCGAATCGGCAAACAAGCCAGCGTGCCGATCACGGGCAATCGCGGCAAACGCATTCTGCACGGGGCGATCAACATCAAGAGCGGTGATGTGGTGTTGTTGATCACCAAAGAATGGGATGAAGTGACGCACCAATTTTTTCTGGAGATGCTGCGTCGGCACTGGCGTGGCTGGCACATGGTGGTGTTTGAGGATCGCGGCTCTCCGCATACCGCTGAAGAGAGTCAGGAGGTGGCGAAGGAATTGGGGATCGAAATCCGCTTGTTGCCACGGGCCACGCCGGAATTGAATGCGATGGATCATCTCTGGCGACACGTCAAGAGATGGGGATTGGGGAATCGGCCAACGCAAACAATAGATCAGTCAGCCGACGCCGCGTGTCAATATGTTCTTGAAATGAGTCCACGCGAGCGGCTGCGGAAAGCCGGAGTTTTCTCAGAGAACTTCTGGCTCGCCAAATGAGTTAGTTGTCAAAGAACTTTTGCGGACCTACTTAGCTCAACGCGAAAGTTGCCCTAAACTTTGCCGGCGTCAGCCCGGTGCGCTTTTTAAATACTCTGGAAAAGTGGGCCTGGTCAGCAAATCCGGCAGCCAGAGCGATGTCGGCTAGTGAGCACCTGGTCGCCACGAGTTGGCGCGCCGCATGTTCCACGCGCAGACGCCGTTGGTATTCGCCCAACGAACAGCAATAGCGCTGGCGGAAGGCGCGAGCCAGATGTACGGGATGAACGCCGACCTGTTCGGCAATTTCGCTGAGCGTCATCGTCTCGGAAAATCGGTCGTGCAAGAGGTCTTTTGCATCGCGAAGCCAACCGGGTAGATATGCCTCCGGAGCGTTCTCTGATTGGCGACAGAAGGCGGCCAGTATTTCGAGGGCGAGACCTTCAACCGAAAGCGCCGACACCTTGTTAACGTAACGAAATTCTTTGTAGAGCTTTGTTGCCAGCCGTGTTAGTTCGCCGTTGCTTGTATCAAGTGAGCTATCGAGTTTGATGCCCGAGGCCGCTAGACGATCAGTCCAATGCGGAGTAAGCTCGACCAGAAAACAGTGCCCGCCCGCGTCGTGAAAGGCGTTGCTATGAATTTCACCAGGGGGCGTGAAGACTATGCTGCATGTTCCGAGGTCGCGTTGTTTGCGATCATAGAATTCGGTTAGGCTGCCTTCGAGCACGATATAAAAAGAGGCGAGGTCGTGCGCATGCCTGGGGATATTGAAGAGCGGCGGATGACAGGTTTCCGTCCCCCAAAGACCGGCAATCTCCTGTTCGCTCAGGTGATATTGACGCAAGCCCCGCACTGGCATAGGAGTCTCGTAATATTGCGCTCGAAGGTGTTTGATTATTGTCGGCATATCGCCCCCCGGATAGTATGTGTGTGATTGTGCCCTCTGGGTTTCAAGAATTTTTACGCACATAGACGGTTTCGGTTCAAGGCGTATCGCCGTTTTCAATTGAGTATACGGGTCTGGAGAGGCATCTCACCGCCGCAGACACAGAGAACACAGAGCGGGCGCAGAGCAGATCATGGTTATCTCTGCGCCCCCGCCGCATGCGAAGCACATCGTCGGCCATATGCGTCCTCTGTGTCTCTGCGGCGGTGAATCTTCTTTCATTCCCTAATTTTTTTCATAGTGCTGAGAAGGATGTGTCAGGAGAAAGAGCACGATTTCGTCAACGACTATGTAATCGGAAATGCACTGTATATCATTACTAAGATAGCCGTACCTGTAATCGAAGTTAAATTACGCCCTGGATGCGCGATTAAGGCGAACTGCCTTATATCAACTCCATTCCGGATATTAGAAAAGTTTGCCGAAATATATGTATACCATTTGCAGTGACACCTAACATTTAGTATTAAGTCTAACTGCAAAGGGGGCAAAGAGGGCTATATGGATCCAATGTTTTTCTTTTATCTGACAGCAGGGGCCATGCTGTTCCTTATCATATCTCTGATTCTTGGTCATGGTCATCACGTAGACCACGGCTTAGGTGAGGGATTAGATCCCGGCCATGATTTAGGTCATGGCGAGGGCCATAACCCTGCCGGTGCTCATGAGCATATACAGGCCAACGGCGTAGGGAATCACACGGTCACCGAGAATATGAGTATCTGGTCATTTCAGATGCTCTTTTTGTTCATAGGCGGTTTTGGCATCGGAGGATATTTCGCTTCGCTCTCCGGACTCGGCTTTTTTATTACGATATCCCTGGCTGTATGCGCGGGGGTAGCCTTAGGGTTCATAGGCTATTCCGTTATAAACTTTTTTTACCGCCGACAATACGCTTCCAATATAAATTCTCATCATTACATCGGATTTACAGGCATCATCGTGACCTCTATTAGCGCCGGTGGTGTTGGGCAGGTTAGATGTGAAACCGGCACGAACAGGGAAACCTTCCTTGCGAGATCCGCTGACGGCGGCACCATCCCAATCAATTCGGTGGTACGGATAGCCGACATGATTGGCTCTACTGCCGTTGTGGAAATTGTTGATCCTAACGAACTGACGCAACCGACATGGAGGAGATAATTATGACGACTTTCTTTTCAATAATCCTGCAAGCCACAAACTCAGGAAGAGGATTGAATGCCATAACTGATAATCTGATACCAATACTCATGGTGGTCTTTGGGATCATCATACTGGTAGTCATAATCAGAACTATAACCAGCCGCTACATAAGAGTTCCGCCCGAGCAGGCACTGGTGGTCTACGGTGGAGGAAGGACCGAAGTGGTAACAAGCGGGGCAAGAATTGTTTGGCCTTTCCTGCAAGATTCTTACCCTCTCGATCTGACCGCGTTTCAGGTCCAATTAAACTTGAAAGACACGCCGAATATGGACCGCATCCCGATCACACTGCTCGCGATGGCAACGTGTAAGGTCAGCAAAAAGCCCGAACTGTTGTTGAAGGCTGCGGAGAATTTCGGCCGCTCAAAATCCGAAGTGATAGACAGTAAGATTGCAAACGTACTTGAAGGCCATCTGCGAGTTGTAGTCGGCCAGATAGATATGGACACTATTTTGTCAAAGCGCGATGAATTCAATGCGCGCATTTCAAGCGAGTCGGCAACAGAGCTTGAAAACCTGGGCGTTGAAATCGTCGTGCTCAACATTCAAGAGGTCTCTGATCCTAACGGCGTCATACAGGCCCTGGGCGCGCCTAAGATTGCTCAGATTAAAGCTAATGCCGCGATCAAAGCGGCTGAAGAAACTCGCCGCCAGACCATTGATACGACAAACGCCGAGCGCGAGGGGGCAACTACAAAGGCGCAGAACGAAACGCAGATAGCCGAGGCGGAGCGCAATCGCGATTTGCAAACATCGAAATATGATGCCGAAATAGCCAAGCAAAAGGCCATAACGTCTAAGGCGGGACCGCTTTCGGATGCGGAAGCTCAGAAGGCTGTTGTTGCAGCCGAAGTCGCGGTGGAGATCGCGCGGGCTGAGGCCGAAACAGGATTGCAAGAAAAAGTTGGGTTGAGGAATGAAGCCGAATACAAGGCTACGATTCTCAAGAAGGCCGAGGCCGAAAAGCTACAAACGATCATCGTCGCCGAGGGCGCGGCCAAGGCTCGCATAACGAAGGCCGAGGCGGAACGGACGGCCCTTGAGGCAGAAGGCGCGGGGCAGGCCGAGAAAGAGAAAGCGATTGGTCTGGCCAAGGCTGAGGTCACCAAACAGACCGGCCTTGCCGAGGCGGAAGTAGCCAAACAGGCCGGTCTTTCCGAAGCCGCATTGATAGAAGCGCGCCTGTTAGCGCAGTCTAAAGGTACAGAGGCCGAAGCCCTGGCCCGCGCCGCCGGCGTCCAGGCCGAACTGCTCGCACAGGCCGAAGGTCGCCTCAAACTGGTTCAAGCTTATGCGAATATGGATGAAGAGCAGCGCCGTCTGTTTGTGACGACAGTAATACTGGACCGGTTACCCGACATAATCAATCAGCTAGGGGTAGCAGGGCAGCAAATTATGCTACCTATCGCAACCGCTATTACGTCTTCACTGGGGCAGATTCAAAACCTCACGGTATATGATTCGCCAAACGGGGGTAACGGTGATGGAGCGGTTTCGCGCCTGTTAAAGCTAGGTCCCGATGTCCTCTTCCAGTCCTTCCAGGCGCTCAAGAATACCGGCATGCTCCCGTTGGTAATTGGGCTTTTAGAGAAATCCGGGCTGGATTTGTCTACGGTCACTGAACTGGATGAAGTAATGAACGGAAAAGTAGATGGTCATAAAGAATCAAAACAGTCAGTGCAGAATACTGCGATTACAACCGGCGATGCTAAATAGAATACCCAGCGCCTCGCATCAGCAGGGCCGCGCCTTTCGATTCACGTTACTCGGCCATGAGAAGCGGCTGCGGTGGAATGCCTGTTTGGCGCTGAAAATCACCAGCCTTCCCGCTCTCGCAGTCCCATGATGTGAGCTGTGTGATGCAGGCTATGCCAGGCATAAAGCTGAATGCCCTCATCGATGGATACTCTGCCCCGTCGGTGAATGTAAGCGCGGGCAAAATCTTTGTCGTCAAGAGAATTCAGCAGGATAACCCAGCGCGCATGCAGGGCGGTGAGCAGATTTACTGACAATTCAATCGGAGCCTCACAAGCGTCTTTAGTTTCTGCCCAATGGGGCTCATTGTATGTTTTGATTACCGGCTCATTTTCGGTTAACGCCATTTTGAAATAGGTGAATCCGTTGACATGTTCGTCTGCGAGATGATGGACTACCTGACGCACTGTCCAGCCTTCAGGGCGGTAACGCTGGTTAAGCTGCACATCGCTCAGACCGGCCACTGTGGCACGCAAGTTTGAAGGCAGCGCGGCCATGTGCGCGATCCACAGCCTGCGCTTTGGTTCAGTGACGTCAGGGTCAATCGTCAAACGACCAATTGGATATCGAATTTCTTCCAGCTTATCTACAGCTGTCATTTTTCCTCGCTTCTAAGCTTTACAGCAAAAAGTCTACATGCAAGCGCCCGACGGCCCACATAACCGAGCCACCGAGCGATACTGATTTTATTCCCAACGGCAAACCGATTCAAGCACCGGTTCGGTACAAATAAGCCGAGAAGCATTGCCGCTCCCCGGCCTGGAGTTTCTACCACAAAACGTGGCTCCCGGCTCGCGGCGGTTGAGGGTGGCGAAATGAAGACGGTACTGACCAAAACTTGTATGGTAGAATCACCGCCGTTCGGAGGCCCGCTGATGCTGGACGTTAGACCGCTCACCTTATGCATCCATTTGATAGGAGGCGGGCTGCGGTCTAACTACAGCATGCAGCAGAAGCGCCGCCCGCTGATATAAAGCCGTTAGGCGGAGGAGAATACGATGACAAACCGCGATTCTTTAACCTCCTTTGACCTTTGGAAAGCCTATCGATCAATTAGGATGAATTCCTGGGGCCCTCAGCGTGTCTTTGGAGGAATGTCAGAGACGCCTATTGATCAGTCTTTAACGGATGGGCTGACCTCGTTTATCCAGAACCTTTTATCAATCGATATCAAACCCGGTGGTCTAGAGCCGGGCAATCGGTACGTAGTAAACGACGCGGCTACGGCGGCTCTGCTTCTTCATCTTGACCACGAGATCTCTTTGATGCGTGGCAATGGCCCCACAGTCTATCGCGGCCAGGCCGATCATTCTGAATGGACGATCCAGGCAAGCATAGACCGAACGCACCAGCCGGGCAAAGAGCGCGAACACTTAACACAACTATTCGGAGGAATGCTCTTCCTTTTCATGCTTCAGCAAATCGATTGGCGGGTGGGCGAGTGGATGCCCAAAGGCTGGCATTTAGATGAGTTTCCGGCTATGGCGATGGCAAGGCACCATGGCATGTCCTCTCCCCTAATTGATTTAACAGTTGACCCTTCGGTCGCGGTCATGTTTGCACATGAGCAAGCCGGAAGCGTTCCTACAAAGATGGCCCGTGTATTCCGCTTCACGATCGACGACCTCGGAGACGATATGATTTTGTCTCTTCCACCGCCGCCTGTCTTAAGGTCTGCGCGCCAGCATGGAGTCTACTACCACAGTATTTTAGGCACCGGGCACCCACTAGAACCGCAGATTGATAAGGCGGCGATCATCTGTTTTCCTACTGACTCACCCCCTATTCACAACAACGGACTTCTGCGGGACGGAGAAGTAGTTGATCTGATGCATGCCGACCCTTTGCTTGCAGCCATTGAAACACACGTGCGTACAGACATGGCAAACTTGCCTGTAGGTGCCATCCACGATGAATATCTGGAGAACAGGTCGTCAGTTCCGCAATCACTGCGCCAGATAGGTTTTTTTTCACTTATGATGCTGGCGAAGGATGAAATGCTCACTCAAGATGGCGAGCGGTTCCGGTATTGCCCAACGGCTGACATTATGGCTGAGTGGTTTCGTTTGACCACCGATATTTTCCATGCTTTATTTGGCATTGATTATCGGGAGGGCGGGACCAGTATTCGTCTCGACATCGTTGATCGCTTTGTGCGCCACAACCACATCACGACTCAAGTCTATCTGAACTATTTCGCGCGCATCTTTCGGGGGACTCCACTTGAAAGTCTTGTGCCGATCATAAGTATCATCAACACCAAGCTGCTTGAAGTTTCGAACGGTTATGTAGGTGTTTATTCACGGGATCTGATTTTGGAAGGTACCTCCATAGTCCCCGGTGAGGTTCGTGCTACGCCATGGCCCGATCAATGAGGATTCAGGCGACGGCTCATTGCCTGATAACAAAGTACGCCTGTTGTGTCACGAACTTGCCAGTAGTCATATCTTTGGATTCGACCACCGCAGCATATTTGCCTGCCGGAAGCCCGGCAAGGCTTATGTATTTCGCAAATATCAGATGCGGCACCGGGTCGCCTAGACCCTCTGTGATTACGTATTCTATAGGCTTAATCGCCGCCTTATTCTCTTTCAATAACCTTACGGTCACCTTCGCTATCGGCTTACCAGTCTCTGCGCTCGCCGCTACATTATACAATTTGAAGAAGATTATTAAGTTATCCCTGGCGCGAAACTCTCGGCTTGGCAGGGGGCGAATTTGTACCCCTGCATGACTCAACACATCGCCTGCCCCTGTCATAGCAGTTGACGCAGGCGTTTTTTGTGCCTGCTCTATGTAACGGCTCAGCACCAGCCCGGAGGTCGAAAACTCTGTGTCTGCGGCGGGCAAAAAGAGCTTCTCTTTTCTTGCCGCCATCTTTCCGGACAGCCTATCTCTTATGATCAAATTGATGTCGTAGGTGCCCGGAGCCAGTTCAACATCCTGACGGTAAAAGATGTTGTTGGTCAGAATCGATTGGTACTGCTCGGCGGTCAGCACTACATTGAAATTGCCGCCTAGCCGACTGATGATCTTAGTAGGCGTTTCTCTGATTACGCCGAGAAATTCAAGCTGCAAAAGTTGTTTATTACCCTTTTGATCGAACTTCACCTCGCCGGGCGGCACCTCAATCGAGATCGGTACTTTATAGCGGCCTTCTTCTATCCTAAAGGGGCTCAGCTCCAAGAAAAAAGGGAATGCAGGTCTTGCCTCTGCCGTCACGAAATTCGCCAGCAATTTCTTCTCTTCCACTGAAAGGGGCACTATCTCGTCACTTGCAGTCGCATAGTATCCTGGGCGCGAGGTTACGCGGGCGTCGGGTCTGCGGACTTCCACTTTCACTTTGCGGAAGCCCCCGTCAAAGTTTTGGTCCGAGGTATAATAAGCCAACGTATAGCGGGACCGGATTTCCTGGTCTATTCGACCCAGCCCTTTCGCAATGTCATTAGTGCCCTTGATGAACTCTCCGCCCGTATCGGCTGAGATTCGATACAAAGTGTCATGTTCCCGGTCTATCCCTTCGTGCCGCGCGTTATCAAAGACGTTTTCCCCGCCCACTGTTCTGATACGGTCTTCGTTGTTCCCTGATGCCGTAATCCCACCCAATGGCGAGGCAGGCACAAGGGCTCCGGACTGAGGGGCGCTCGCCGTCAGGCCGGCAGAGTCTATAATGTAGATCGCGACGTTCGCACGATTGGCTATGTCGATGGTGCCTTGCACCTGCCAGTCGAGAGTCGCGGATGTAACAACCCCCTGCGAAAATAGCACTAGAGATTTTTTCCCCGGTATCGCGCGCTGGGCATCGCAAATAGCTGCGAGCGCGGCGAGAATGGGTCGCGCCATTTGGAGGCTCAGTTGCCCTCGAAGTAGGGTAAACCGCTCAAGTGCCCGCCTGGTCATCATAGCTTTGAGTTGCGCTTGAGGGTCCGGATTCCCCGCAACGCCGCTCAACTCGTTTTGCAGTTGCCCTATCTTTTCCGCGACTTCGATGCGCTCCAGGTTCTTAGACAAGGTGGTCGAAGCGTAAGCTTTCTCTACGGCTGAAATGAGCTTTGACTTGTCTTGCGTGAATGGCTGTAGTAGCTGTAACCCGTTCGACACGGCAAAGATCGCAACCGTATCCGTGTCGCCAATTTTCTCCTGGATATATTTGATTAACCCTTTCCGCACATGCGACATATCTGCCAGGCCTGTCGTAGTCCCGTCCACCACCAGAGAAATAATGTTCATCGGCGCGTCGCCAGCCGTACTCGGTGTAGCTTGTGTGCCGGAACTCGGCTTAACCGCTTGCCTGACCCTCTCAAGAGGCGGCTCAAAAAACTCCACCCTCTGCCGCACCCCATTTTCAAATACGGTAAAATCCTCAGCTTCAAGGTTCGTAATACTCTTTCCTTTCTTGTCCCTCACCATTATGTCTATAGTGACCAGATGCGCTTTCAGGGTTACGACTTCATCCTGACCCTTTTGAGTTCCTTTGCTCTCCTGTGATTGCGCTTTGACCGTACAGAGAAATATGGAAAGGATCATAAACAAGCACAAGGGTGAGCCTGCCGCGTGCATACTAAGAAAGAACCTGCGCCCTAACATTCTTCACCTCCTCACGGTATGGACATTCACATTATTGACTTATCGCGAATACTGCCTTTACTGTGCAAGATGGAATGTCCTCAACAAGGAAAGCGCATCTATAATAGTCTAATCTGTCGCCCCGAGTCTATCCTTCCAATTCATAAATCAGCTCTTCTAATACTCCTGTCAATGCAACCTCCTATTGACATTCTATATGAAGAGGTGTATCTACAACCTACAGAATGCCTATAGGAGAATGGACGTGAAGGAAAAGAGAACAGACTTGTTACAGGGGACGCTCGACCTTCTGGTGCTCAAGGCACTCGCTCTCGGCCCACTGCACGGGCTGGGTGTCTCTAATCGCATCGAGCAGATCACAAGGGGAGCTTTCCAGGTCAAGCCAGGATCTCTGTTCCCTGCCTTACACCGGATGGAGGAGGCGGGCTGGCTCCAATCCTCCTGGGGAGAGTCAGAGAACAACCGCCGAGCTAAGTATTATCGCCTGACCAGAGCGGGCCAGCGCCAACTTGAGGCCAAAACTGAGGATTGGCGGCGCATCTCGCTTGCTATCGCCAGCGCGCTCAAGGCTACATAGGGAGCAGCAATCATGCCGCTACTGCCTCACCTCATTAACCTCTGGCGCAACCTCTTCCGTAAGGATCAGGTTGAAGCAGATCTCACGGAAGAGGTGCAGGCCTACTTAGAGTTGGTAACAGAGATGAAAATCAAGGAAGGTCTCAAGCCGGAAGATGCTCGCCGCGCGGCCTTAATCGAGATGGGTGGTGTCGAGCAGGTCAAAGAGAGCGTGAGGGAGGTTAGGATGGGGCAGACATTAGAAGCGATATGGCAAGACCTGCGGTATGGCATGCGGATGCTGGTGAAGTATCCCGGTTTTACTTGCGCGGCGGTGCTCACCCTGGCGCTCGGCATCGGCGCGAATACGGCGATCTTTCAGTTGATCGATGCGGTGCGACTGCGCACACTGCCGGTCAAAGCCCCGCAGGAATTGGCCGAAGTTCGCCTCACGAATATGAAAGGGGCACGGGGCGGGTTCGCCCGCTCGCCGTCGGTCAACAATCTGATTTGGGAGCAGATCAGAAAGCAGCAACAAGCCTTTTCCGGCATCTTCGCCTGGGGCACGGACAGCGTCAACCTCGCTCCGGGCGGGGAAGTGCGTTCCGCTCAAATGCTTTACGTTAGTGGTGACTTTTTCAATACGCTAGGCGTGCAACCCGCACTGGGACGCGTTTTCACGCCAACAGACGATCAGCAGGGCTGCGCCGCGCCGGGACTGATCATAAGCTACGAGTTCTGGCAGCGCGAATACGGCGGGGATGCGAACGTCATCGGGCGCAAGCTCACGCTGGCTGATCACCCACTGGAAATCATCGGAGTCACGCCCGCCAACTTCTTCGGCATGGAGGTTGGGCGGTCTTTCGACCTGGCTCTGCCGATCTGCGCTGTCGCGCTCGTTCGCGGCAATAACAACTTTCTCTCCGGCACAATGTGGTGGTTGACGGTCACAGGCCGTGTGAAACCGGGCTGGTCGCTGGAACAGGCTAATGCTGAAATGCAGGCGATCTCGCCTGTCCTCTTTGAAGCGGCGCTGCCCGCGAATTACCCGCCCGTCAGCGTGAAAGATTATCTCGGGTCCGAACTGATCGCCGTCCCCGCCGGATCAGGCACTTCCCAGTTGCGTGAAAAATACGAGCAGGCACTCTGGCTGCTGTTGGCGATTGCCGGGTTGGTGTTGTTAATCGCCTGCGCCAACCTGGCCAATTTGCTGCTGGCGCGGGCGAGCGCGCGGGAGCGTGAGATCGCCGTGCGGCAGGCGCTAGGGGCCTCGCGCGGGCGACTAGTCCGCCAGTTGTTGGCTGAGAGTCTGTTGCTGGCCGCAGTAGGTGCGGCGATTGGCGTAGGGCTGGCGCAGGCGCTGAGCCGGCTCCTCGTCGCATTCCTCAGCACAAGTGCTGACCCGGTTTTTCTGGATCTGTCCCCAGACTGGCGTATGCTCGGTTTTGCTGCGGGACTGGCCGTCCTGACCTGTCTCCTGTTTGGTCTGGCGCCGGCGATCCGGGCGACGCGAATGGAGCCTGGTGCGGTGATGAAGTCCGGCGGGCGCGGGATGACGGCTAGCCGCGAACGATTCAGTTTGCGGCGGGTGCTGGTGGTCGCGCAGGTCGCGCTCTCGCTCGTGCTGGTGGCGGGCGCGCTCCTGTTTTCGCGCAGTCTGGGGAAATTGCTGACGGTGGACACGGGCTTCCGACAGGACGGCGTCTTGATGGCGGAAGTGAATTTCCGGCGGCTGAATCTCCCGCGCGATCGCTATACGGCTTTTAAAGATGAGTTGCTCGACCGCATCCGAGCGATTCCAGGAGTAGAATCGGTTGCCATCGCGCATGAGGTCCCGCTCCAAGGCTGGGGTGGGGCCAACATCTGGATAGACGGCCGCGAAGCGCGGCAAGCGCAGGATACAAGTCTCAGCCGGGTCGGCCCCGATTACTTCAAGACGCTCGAAATCCCGCTGCTGGCCGGGCGGGATTTCGATGCGCGCGACAGGGTCGGTACGCCGGAGGTAGCGATTGTGAACGAAGCCTTCGCGCGAAAGTTCTTGAATGGAGCAAGTCCGGTCGGCCGGCGGTTCTGGGTCGAGGCGACGCCCGGTGACCCGGAAACGGTCTACGAGATCGTCGGCCTGGTTCGAGACACCAAATACGAAGACTTGCGCGAAGAGTTTGTCCCGGTTGCCTACTACGCCGCCGCGCAAAACTCAGACGCCGGGCCCGGCGCACCGATGTTGATCCGCTCGCGCTTGCCCCAGGCCGAGATGGTGGCGGCGGTCAAGTACGTCCTCAACGAGATCAATCCTGCCGTCACTGTTAGTTTCCAGGGGTTCAAATCTATGATCGAAGCGACCATCCTGCGCGAGCGATTGATGGCCACGCTCTCCGGTTTCTTCGGCGGGCTTGCGCTGCTGCTCGCATGCATCGGTCTGTACGGTATTCTCTCCTACGGCGTGGCCAGCCGGACAAATGAGATCGGGATTCGGATGGCGCTCGGAGCCGGGAGTCGCGACGTGTTGTGGTTGATTCTGCGCGAGGCGTTGTTGCTGGTCATCGTCGGCGTGGCCGTGGGGTTGCCGATGATCTTCGCTGTAACCCGTCTGGCCTCGACGCTGCTCTTCGGGTTGACGCCGACTGATCCGGTTTCACTGCTATTGGCGGCGCTGTTGATGCTTGGGGTGGCGATGGTGGCCGGTTATCTGCCGTCGCGCCGGGCCGCGCGCGTAGACCCGATGGTGGCGCTGCGCTGTGAGTGAACAAGATTATTATAGCAGTATGCAATTGGATGTGACCGCTTCCTTTGGAGTGCTGCGACAAGTCGCAGCTTTTGATTGTTTCCTTCCAAACTTGGACTACTGCTACGCGTTGATGTGCCGACCCCTAACGCCTCGCACTCTCGTCACCGCCGTGAATCTGGCGTCAGCCGCCGTTTGCGCGTTCTTATTGAGAGCTTCGCTCATTGATTTACGCCGCCCTCTTTCAACAATCGCAACTGCTCCTGCGCGATTGCCCAAACGCGAGCCACATGCGTTTCATTCGTACTCAGGTGGCTCACGACCAGCCTGAGCGCATAACGCCCCGACAGCTTCGTGTGCGACAGGAAAGCTTCGCCGGTGTGATTGATAGCTTGCAAAAGCTGTTCGTTGAAATGGTTCAACCATTCATTGTCATCCATTCCCCGCCAACGAGCGCGAAAGCAGACCGTGCTCAAAGGCACGGGCGCCAGACGTTCAAACTCTGAATGCATATCAACCCATTCTGCAAATTGCCGCGCCAGCCGGATGTGTTCTCGAATCCTATCTGCGATGCCTTCCACGCCGAAGTAACGAAGCGTGAACCACAGCTTTAATGCCCTGAAACGGCGGCCAAGCGGAATGCCATAATCCATATAATTCACGACCTCATCACCTTTCGTCGTCCGCAGATATTCGGGCACCAGGCTGAAGGCACGCCGCAGAACTTCAGGCTTGCGCGTGTACAGAACGCTCAAGTCCAGGGGCACGAAGAGCCATTTGTGAGGATTGATAACTATCGAATCGACACGATCACAGCCATTGAGCACGTAACGCATTTCAGGCACGACCGCCGCCGCGCCTCCATGCGCTGCGTCAACATGCAGCCACAGACCTTCGCGTTCGCAGATGCTGGCAATCGCCGGAATCGGATCGATGCTCGTACAGGAGGTCGAGCCTACTGTCGCAACCGCACAAAACGGCAAACTGCCAGTGCTGCAACTTCTCTTTTATTTTGCTTCGTGGCAATTTATTTATAAGATCATGAGCCGATTCTCTGGCGCAAGCTGCCTTACTTTCTTCTTGCTGCGTCATTACATACTCGGCAGCGAGGTCCGATTCCAATCCATATAAAAGTCTAGCGGCTTGCCTTGATGTCGTAGGCCCACAATGTCCCGTTATCCCGTATGTAAAGCCTCCCATTGGCAATCACAGGATACGCCCACGCCTTCTCTGGATACGGCCCCAATCGTTTTCGCTTGGGCTGTGCCGGCGGTGTGAATCGGCCCTTTTCGCGATATGCCTCCGGCGTCGCCTCCACCAACGCGACATCTCCATTCTCGCCGTGAAGATATAAACGCCCATCGGCGTAAGCTACCGAACCCCTGCCGATACTCTCGGCCTGCCATTTCATCTTCCCCGTAGTGAACTCAACCGCCACCAGCCCCGGGCCCGCTGTGCCGTAAAGATATTCACCAACCAGCACCGATCCACCTATGCTGTTCGGAAGGTCGCGCTCAAAGTAGACCTGCTCTGCGGCGACTCCCCCGCCGTCAGACTTTAGACGGACGGCTCCTCCTCCGACGCCATGCGCCCCGCCGTACACATACTCGTCACGCGGAACCGGAGTCACCATTTGTGCCATACCCTTGACCGGCTCCGCGTAGCGCCAGAGGAACTGGCCCGTCTTCGCATCAACTCCGACTATGCCCTTGCTCAAAAACTGCACGTATTGTTTTCTACCGCCCGCTTGAACGACAATCGCCGACGCATATCCCGCGAGGTCGCCACCCGGCACCGCAGATTTCCATATGACCGCGCCCGTCTTTTTGTTAAGCGCCACAATCGTGGCCTGCGCGCCGCCGGGGGTCACGACAACGACGTCACCATCGACCAGCGGAGACTCCGCATAGGCCCATACGCCCGGTTGTCCGCCGAACTCTTTGCGGATGCTCTTCTGCCATCGAATCTTGCCGCTCTTTGCTTCGAGGCAGGCGAGGTCACCGTCCGAGCCCAGCGCGTAGATGAACTCTCCGTTGACGGTCGGAGTGGACCGGGCCTTCGAATAAAGGAAGTCAGTGCCGTTGCCTACGTTGCCGACGCGCGTAGTCCAGATAGGATTTCCATCCTCAGTTGAGAGAGCCTGAACAAACTCATTCTCAAAGCCGCGGTTGCTCATCAGGTAGATTCGCGTCCCAACGACTGCCGGAGTTGAATAGCCGTCCCCAATGTCGTCTACTTGCCAGAGCAGTTTCGGTCCCTCTGCGGGCCATTGTTTAAGTAGGCCGGTCTCCAGCGATACGCCGTTGCGTTGCGGGCCTCGCCACTGAGGCCAGTCGGAAGTCGAAGCAGGCATCTTTGCAGACCCCGTGACGGACACGGCTGAGAAACACAAACAAAGCGCTCCAATGGTAATTAATAATCGTGACTTCACTATATTCTCCTTTTGACTATTAGAATTGCTTCTGGATCTTGCTGCCCTTCGTAGGTTTTGTTTTTCTATTCCAACGTTATGACTACTTTTCCTTGAGCGTGCCCTTCTTCCATATACCGTATAGCCTCAGGGACCTCACTCAACCTGTAATGCTTGTCGATGACCGGCGTTACCTTTCCGGCCTCCATGAGGTCGCGCATGATGGTCAGATCCTCCTTGCTCGTTTTCGCCAGAAAAATGGAGAGATTCTGGCTCACGAACCGTGACAACAGAAGCGCTTTGAACACACGAGGCAGAGGACCAATCCACCGCCCGCCCGATCCTCCGACAATGATGTATATTCCCCTGGGATTTAGGACGCGCCTGCATGCCAACAACGAATGGTTCCCAACGCAGTCGAAAAACAGGTCATAACGTTGCCCGCTTTTGGTGAAATCCTCCCGAGTGTAATCAATGACCTGATCTGCGCCGATAGATCGGACCATGTCCACATTCCTCGTGCTACATACGCCGGTCACATCTGCGCCGAACGACTTGGCGATCTGCACGGCAAACGTGCCCACGCCTCCCGCCGCGCCGACAATCAAGACCTTCTGCCCCGGCTGAATCTGTCCCTTGTCGCGAAGTCCCTGCAATGCGGTGATTGCCGCCACATTTACAGAAGCCGCTTGCTCAAACGTCATGTTATTGGGCTTCGTGACTAATGCTGATTCGGAGGCACATGCATACTCGGCAAAGGCGCCACGGCACGAGCCGAACACCTGATCGCCTGGTTTGAACCGGGTTACGTTACTGCCAACTGCTTCGACCTGGCCGGCCACATCAACGCCTAGTCGTGTGTCCTTTGGTTTGCGCAGCCCGGCCATTATGCGAACGAAGTACGGCGTGCCTCTCATGAAGTGCCAGTCAAGCGGATTGACGGAAGCCGCACGAACCTCGATCAAGATTTCGTCGTCCTTGGGAACAGGCTTTTCAATGTCCTTGACTTGAAGAACGTCCGGTGGCCCGTATCTGCTGTAGACGGCTGCTTTCATGTGCGAATGAACCCCCTATATCTTCTTCCGTGACGTTGACTGTGACCGGCATTTTTTCTCCTCTTTGAACGATATTGACAAGTATCATTGAACTACACTAACGACCGAGATCAATGGCATTCCTAAATCACGCACTTTTTTTAGCAATCCATGCAGCGCGGCCTGATCGATCACCGGGCCGGTTAAGAGAGTCTCGCCGTTGTCTTCCAGCGTGACGGTCAGGCCCCCAAACCAGTCTGTCCATTGAGAACCCAGATGGCCCTTGACCCTGATTTGATAAACCATTGCCTGACTCGGATCAGTTTTGAGGTCAAGTGTGTCTGACATTACCTTTCGCCTTTTGCGGCCGGTCATAATAGTCTGCGCCGCTTGCTTTATGCATAGGTAACATATCTTCAATACGGTATTGACGTATAGATACCAAAGTATTGTTTGGGGGTATTGTTTTGGGGTTTCTGAGAGGGTAGATGTTTTTGAGGTTTGGCTATAACAGACCCAACTCGCGGGCACGGGCCACAGCTTCGGTGCGTCTTTGGACCTGTAATTTGCCAAAGATCTTCTGATTGTGCCCTTTAACAGTTGTCAAGGCGACGAAAAGCCGCTCTCCGATCTCTCGGTTGGAGAGTCCCTGGGCAATGAGTTGTAGTACTTCTAACTCGCGCTGGCTCAATGGCTCGATAAGGGGCCGGGCAGGTGGGGCAGGGGACAGAGAAGATTCGTCTTCGCTCTTCTGCTTCTCAGTTTCAAATACAGCAAGCAGCTTGCCCAGGTAGTCCGGCATAATCCCATGAGCAGCCGCTTCGGCCAATAGGTGAGCCATCGGGACACCTTCGTTGACAAAGAGACGGATGAAGCCGCCCGGCTCTGCCAGCGCCAGCGCGTCACCCAGCAGTTCGACCGCCTTCTCCTTTTCGCCATGCGCGAGGTGCGCGACCGCCTGTAGCACCATCACCTTGAGCCGTTCATCCTCCCAACCCTTTGCCTCCGCCTGTCGGCGCAATGGGGCCAGCACCGCCAGGGCTGTGGACGTGTCTCCACGGGCCAGGTGTACCCGGGCCTGGCTGATGGGGAGTTCGTGCGCCTCGGCCAGCTCAGCGGCTGCCGCCAGATTGCCCTGGTGAAGCAGCGTGAGCACTTGTGCGGCAGCAACCTCAGGCATCCGATACACGTAATTATGCTGGCGCACGGACTGACCGGCCTTAGCTAAAATAGCAGCCGCGCCGGCCGTATCTCCCCGGCCAAGTTTCAGGCGGGCGAGAAACACCTCACAGGCAACGACTCGGTCGGTGTTTTCTATCAGCCGCGCCAGCTCGATGCTCTGTTGCGCGTGCTGTTGGGCAGTATCCAGATCATTCCATTCATAGTGTAAGCGGGCTAGACCAAGATAGGCTTCGCTGGCAAATGGCAACGGCTGATCGCCAAACAATTCGAGGACACGCCGGTAGGTCTGGGCTGCCGGATAGAGCTGGTTTTCTCCTTCCTGTAAGGCGCCCAGACCGATTGTAGCTAGTAAGGTGAAGATCATATTCCCAGACGCCTGGCCGATAGATATGACGTCCGTATATGCCTGACTTGCCGCAGCACGGTCTCCCTGAAGGTGATAGGCATACCCCAGTTTCCAGATAGTGGAGGTGCGAAAAGCCAGGTTGTTCGGGTGCAGGTACTCCAGGGCGCGGCGCGACTGGTCGATCATGGTTTCCACCTGATTCAACGTGACAGCCGTCGTGGCTCGTATGGCGGCAATACGCCCTATCAGGTCTCGGGTTTTGTCATCTTTCTCGGCGTCTTGCAAGGCTGTTTCAGCAGAGTGAAGTGCCTGTTCTACGCCGGTCAATTGTCCGGTAACCAGCAACACCGAAGCATATGCTGTCCACAACGAGGGATTGTCATCCAGTACTGTCGTCGGCAGTGATTTCAGCCAGTTCAGTACAGGGGTCACCGCGCCACGAAAGTGCAGGGGCATTCCCTTTCCTTCAATCAGGCGCTCGGCGTGCTCAACATCATTGGCGGCAGTAGCATGGTGAAACGCTTCAAGCTCAAGGCCATTGTCTTCATACCATGCGCTGGCACGTCTGTGTAATTCGGCCACGCCCCCCATCTCGTCCCCTTTAGATGAGGCAATGCTCTGGTGCAGTCTCTGCCGCAGCAAATCGGCAAAGAGATGATGATACCGATACCAACGCCGCTCATTGTCCAGGGGGACGATGAACAGGTTGGCGTGTTCTAGATATCCGAGGGTTTCCTGGCTGGAAGCAGATGGATCAAGCAGAACGGCATCACACAGGGGGCCGCACAGTCGGTCAAGGATAGATGTACGCAGCAAGAAGGTCTGGACGCTTTCGGACTGCTGTTGCAAGACTTCTTCAACCAGATAGTCCAGCACGAAATGGTGGCTGCCGGTGAAAGATTTGATGAAGCTGGTGGCGTCTTTATGTCCCTGCAATGAAATCGCGGCTAATTGCAGTCCGGCAATCCAGCCTTCGGTACGGACATCCAGAGCGGTGATGTCTTCTGCCGAGAGGTCGAGGCCCATTCTCTGGTTTAGAAATTCGGCCGCTTCCGAGGGGGTAAAACGCAAATCGGTGACGCGCAGTTCGGTCAATTGGCCTCGGACGCGTAACCGGGCCAGGGGTAGCAGTGGGTCCTCACGTGTGGCGATGACCAGGTGCATCTGTGGCGGCAGGTGCTCCACCAGAAAGGTGAGAGCCTGGTCAATCGGTTTGGCATCAATAACGTGGTAGTCGTCAAGGATGAGGACGAAATTGTCGGGAAGGGCGGCGATTTCATTGAGCAGGGCCGTCAAAATCGATTCGGTTGGCGGCGGTTGAGGGGATTGGAGCATTCCCAAAACGCCTTTTCCAATATTCGCCGCCATCGTCTGCAAGGCAGCGACGAGGTAAGCCAGAAAACGTGTGGGGTCGTTATCCCCTTCGTCCAGTGACAGCCAGGCTGACGGTCGTTCGCAACCGGCGACCCATTCGCTGACCAGCGTGGTTTTACCAAAGCCGGCGGGGGCAGAGATGAGGGTCAGCTTGCAGTGCAGACCCCTGTTCAGACGCTCGATCAGGCGGGGGCGGAAGACAACTTTAGGAGGAGATGGGGGGATATAAAGTTTCGTAGATAAAATAGGCGTAGACATAGAGCAACTATAAAATACATATCCCGGAATTTAAAAAGCAGCAAGACCCGACGCTCTCGGTCAACGGGCCGCGCACGTAACACTTATACGGAGCAGCAACCCCAAGGTTGCTTGAATTAATGATCGGCCCGACCGAAATATTTTCCGAGCGATGGTAATCTAACGCTCCTTTTAGCAACTTCTATTGATGTGAGTAGCCTTAAACTATTCAAAGTTTATTAAAGGAAAGAGAGATATTGTGAAAACTAAAACTATCGGCAAGGCTGGGACCATAAACCCGAATCACGACGAGGAACCAGAGAGCAATAATGAGCCTGAGAGCTTCATTGTGGAGACTGGAATCAAAGCCGGTTCATTGAAAGATAATATTGATTCGGGTTTTATTCGCCGCTAGCCTCGGGCAGTACGACAGCCGGTGTCGCGCCCCTTGCGGAACGCTCCAATTGATCTTGCGCAGACAAAAATAGCAAGGGATGCGGGGCGTGTCCGCCCACAGCTCCCCGACTTCGAGTTTGCGCGATAAAAGATAATTGCATTGAATAAGAGCGGGGCCGTGTCACACTCACGGCCCCGGACGCGTGTGAACGAGCAACCAAAATGACTATTCCTTCTGCAATCGTCATCGGCGGAGGTCTCGCCGGCATGGTCGTTGCCCGTGAGCTGGCGCTTCGCCGCTGGCGGGTGATTCTTCTCGAACGTTCCAAACGCCTGGGAGGGAAGGCCGGCTCCGATATCAAGAACGGTCGCCTGGTGGAACACGGCTATCATGTCTTCCCCAAGTGGTATACCAATGTCCGAGCCATCGTTGAGCGCATCGGCGTGCGGCTAATCGACTTCGACCGCTACCACTTCCTCCTGCCTGGCGCGTATCCGAGAAAGATCACCGTGCGCGGGCCTTCCGGCATTTCCGCGATGTGGCAGAACCTCTTTAACGGTCTCCTGCCGTGGTACCACAACATCCTGTATATCTACTCCGTGCTGGATATGATCAGCCGTCCGCTCTCCGAGAAGAGTTTCCTGGACCGCGTCAGCCAAATCGGCCTGATGCGCGGGAAGTGGTTCACGAGCGAGTCGGTCGCAGAGCTTGGCCAGGAGAACGTTCTCAAGGCGTCCGCCATTCCCGTTTATGACCTCAGCGCAATGACCGCCAAACGAATAAGCAGCTACTGGTTGCGGCAGCCCAGTCCGTTATTGTCAATACTACCGGGAGATCTGCAAACGGTTTTCATCGATCCGCAGGTGCGTGAGCTGGAAGCGCTGGGAGTCGAGATTCGATATGACTCCGACGTAAGCGGCGTCGTGATGCACGAAGGCGGCGTCGCTGCCGTCGCTCTGCGCGACGGGACCGAGGTGTCTGCCGATGTGTATGCCCTTTGCACCCCCTTTGAGGTCACTCGGAGCTGGCTTCATGACAGTCTTTACGAAGCAGACCCCGAGCTAGGCAACATGCATTTTCTCGAAGCTCAACCCATGGCCGCCTTACACCTTCGCCTGCGTCGAGAGCTGCCGGACCTGCCACGGGAACACGTGTTTTTTCACGGAAGCCACTACGCACTTTCGCTTATAGATGTTGGGCGCTTGTGGAAGGGGCTGGATGGCAAACCCCAGCTTTCATTCATATCGAGTAACTACGGACCGTTGAATGAGGTGAGCGAGGAGGGCGCGAAAAACCTGCTGTTGGAAGAGATCGGCGAGTACCTTCCGATTGGGCCGGATGATGTCGAAAATTGGGAGCTGAATTCAAATATTGACGTGCCCCTGTTCATCAACACCATCGGAGCTTGGCCAAACAGGCCCCGGCCAAAATCGAAGATCAAAAACCTCTACCTGGCGGGAGACTACATAAAAAACGGCATCGATCTGGCGTGCATGGAAGGTGCTGTCTCCGCCGCATTGGAGACTGCGGGTCAGATTCTCGGCGACCACGGAGAGACCGAATCGCGTCCGGTTGTTGAGGAGCCGCCGGTGTGGCCGCGAGTGTTGCTGGTGTTGGCCCGCCTCCTGTTGATACCCGTGGTGGCTGTGGCGCGGGGAATGGCCTGGCTCGAAGAAAAATTCTCACCCCATCGGCCGGACGCTTCGGAGGTCCGCCGCAAGGCAACGCTGAAGCTGCAGATTGACCCGCGCCCGCCTCGCAAGCGTTAGCGCGTGGGGCGGCCAGTGATACTATTATCTTCGCGCTACCAGATTTGAATAGATTACCCATTTGCCATCTACCTGCCCTCCCACCAGGGTGTATATTTCTGTTCCCGTGTTGCCATCTGATTTCCAGTTGCGGAACAGCTTGTCAGGAGGCTTCTGTTCAACTTCTATTCTACTGTACGGCAGGGTGTATACTGTTTGTGCGAAGATACCGATCTCTCTACCACTAGCATTCGGATTAAGAGCTACAGGAATCAGCCTCTCCAGTTTCGCCTGCGCTTCGGAGCTGTCTTTAGATGCCTTCTCTTGAATTGCAGTAAGGGCAGTTAGTTTCTGCCGGTACTCGTCGGCTTCCGTTTTCAGTCCCGCAGTCTCTTCTGCTAGCCGATTTTTATTCACTTCACTGCTGCTATACAATGCGTAGCTCGTCAGAAGCAAGATAATTGCCCCAACGAACATAGCAGTAATGGCAAACAGAACGAGCATCAGCCATCGTCTCTTAGCGGCTTCAGTCTGTTCAACCTGATTCCTGATCGTATCAACGTCACTTTGATTGTAGGTGATGGCGAAATCTTTTTGTGATCGTATTCCTTGATGAGTTAAATGATTGGTGGGGGTCATAGCTACTCCTTAATAGGAAGGAACAACTTAATTGAGGAATGCAAAACGTCCGCGATCTAATCTTACACCCGAATGCATCAGGTCTGCATTAATAATGTAGAGGTCGTGTCTGAAAAGTGTGTTGTACGAAATGGGGCAGAGGACTAATCAGTATCCGGAGAAAGGCGTACTTGAACCGGAGCGTTTATTTGGTTCAGGTGGCTTTGCACCAAAAGTGACTTTTGAACCAAAAGTCGGCAAGTTGAACCAAAAGTCTTAACGCCGCTTTTTAATCGTTGCTGACATGCGCTTGGGCAAATCCAATTCATCATCAATCAAAACTTCCATGTGAACACCTACAAGCCGCGAATACTTTAGCAAGGTTAGCAACGTGGGTTCGCTAGTGCCAAGCTCATAACCTGATACGGCTGTTCTTGATAACTTGTCTTCTAACCCAAGCGTGACAAGCATTTCATTCTGAGATAGACCCAACCATTCTCTAATCTGTTTCAACTTCTCAGCAAGTCTCTCAGGGCGTTCTCTGGCAGTCTTTCCCATCAGAACACCTCCGATGTGAGTTCTGATGGATTGCCGGATAATTCATGCTTGACTGTAGCCGGAATTCCGGCTAGGGCGATGCTGCTTTTCAGGTCTGCCGAGTACACCAAAGTGTTTCGTGACCTGCTCACCTTTAATTCGTGAGTTTAGCATGTTTGCCGTGTATGAAACCATCAGACAAGCCAAAGAAAGAAGCTCGCAAACCCCAAGAGGGGAATGGGCAGAAATCAATTGAAATAACCCCGTTGCGGTTGCTTGGCATCATACTTAAGGCCGTACTCCAAGATCGAATCACGGATGAAGAAGTTGAGAAGATTTGCTCAGTCTACTATAAGACGCTTGATGAATGGTGGGGATAGTTCTTTGGTCGGTCAGATATAATTCCCATTCAATTGATTTGTGGTAACTTGACTTTAGTACTACAGTTGTAATTAAACCGGGCAGCTGCCGGATTTGGAAATTTGCCACTGCAAACACAGGAGTTATTGTCACCGCTCTGATCATTGGCAGTATCAAGCTGCTTTGCAATTACAAGAACTTACAGCTATCTACAACTGTAGTACTAGTGCTCTGTAATTTTAGTTTTTGGTTTTCACTTTCTCATAGTGGCGGCTCAACTTCTCTCGCGCTTGCGTGATTGAGAATTGCCACTTGACTTTAATCTCTAGCTCGTTTCGCTCTTTGACAATTGCTTGTATCTGACGATCCAGTTCCTCAATCGAACTGATCCGCCGACTTAAACAAATGCGCGACAAGACAGACTGTTCTAATTCTGCTATGTTGAGCCACGAGCCTTTCTTCGGCGTGTAGTGCATCTCGAATCGCTGCGCCAAAGCGAAGGCTTCTTCTGGTCCCAAGTTCTCGTAAAACGAACTGGCATTGTGCGTGTTGAGATTATCCTGCACCAGCACGATTCTGTCCGCATCACCCCACATCCCCGCGACGCTCTGCTGAAAGCGACAGTAATCCAATTTCTTCCTTTGATGACTTGTCTCTACAAGGCGCTTGCCTGTCAATGGCTCAAAGGCCACCAGCAGATTGGCTGTACCGTCTCGCTCATACTCATAGTCGAAGCGAGCGGGCTTGCCCGGCTTCATCTCCAGCGGCGCGACGACCTCTCCCAGCAATTGCACGGGCATTTCATCAAAGCAGATTATGGGAAAGCAGATTATGGGGCGCTTTTCGTCATACGCCAAACTGTAGAGGTGCAACACGTCTTCCATTCGTGCCAGATATTGGGCAGTGATCGCGCCTATGCACCACTGCTTTTTCAAGTGCGGCTTGAGTTTGTTTTTTTCAGAATTTCCTTTACCGCATTATGAGAGATACTTTCGACAAATCCGAGTTCTACGGCTTTATCGGCAAGCAGGCGCAAACTCCAGCGGGCATGTCCCGTGGGCGCAGTAGAGCAAGCCAGGGCTGTAATCTTGGCTCGTTGAGCGCCATCGATTTCAACGGGTCTGCCAGAACGGGGCTTGTCGGTCAAAGCTGCCTTCAAGCCTTCAGTTTCGTAGCGACGCTTGATGTTATAGACGGTAGCCACACCGCATGAGAGAGTTTGAGCAATCTCGGCAGGCGGAACTTTTCTATCAAGCAAGTCGAGAATGCGAGCGCGAGTTTGCTGACGATTATTGCCGTTGCCGGAGCGAAACAGAGTTTTCAAAGAACGACGTTCTTGACGGGTTAGGTGAATGAACTGCGTTTGTCGAGCCATAGCAGAATGATAGCAACGGCTATAGCTATTTATCAAAACTTCAATTACAAAGCACTAGTCTGTCAGCCATGCTTTGAATAGTAGAACGAATGCCGTATCCTCTGCGGAATGAATAACAACAACTACCACGGAGGATACGGCTGATGCCCAAGAAGTATATCGTAACTCTTAATGAGGAGGAACGTGCGAGCCTTGAGAAGATGGTTAATTCAGGCACTGCCCCAGCCCGAAAACTTACTCGTGCTCGTATACTGCTGAAGGCTGACTCTGCCGACGCGCGAGCAGGATGCAGTGACCAGGCTATTAGTGAGGCTCTCGATGTTGGTCTTTCAACAATATGCAGAGTTCGACAACGCTTTGTAGAAGAAGGATTCGATGTGGCTCTCAACTCTCGTCGCCCTGGAAGGCATTATAAGCGCAAACTCGATGGTCAGCAGGAGGCGCATTTGATTGCGATTGTCTGTAGCCACCCACCTCAAGGACAGCATCGCTGGACATTGCGATTGCTCGCCAACAGGATGATTGAGCTTAATCTGATTGATGCAGTCTCGTATGAAACCGTACGTCAGGTGCTGAAAAAAACGAACTTAAGCCGTGGCTCGTCAAGCAGTGGTGCATACCTCCGCAGCAGAATGCGGAGTTCGTATGCCGAATGGAGGATGTGCTGGAAGTCTATACACGTCCTTATGATGAGCACCATCCGATAGTGACAATGGATGAAAAGCCTGTGCAACTCATAGGTGAGACACGTACTGCTGTTGAAGCTAGAGTTGGGCAGAGCAAACGCTATGACTTTGAATACGTACGCAATGGGGTGGCGAATCTGTTTATGTTCTTTGAACCATTAGCAGCCCGGCGGCACGTTGAGGTAAAGGATCGCAGGACGCACAAAGAGTGGGCCGAGTGTATGAGAGAGTTAGTGGATGTGCATTATCCAGAGGCAGAGCGAATCACAGTAGTGCTGGATAATCTCAACACGCACAAGCTGGCATCGCTGTATGAAGTGATGGAGCCAGGCGAGGCACGCCGAATAGCAGAGAAGTTGGAATTACACTACACGCCCAAGCATGGCTCTTGGTTGAATATGGCAGAGATAGAGTTGAGCGTGTTGAGCCGCCAATGCTTGAACAGACGAATAGCAGATAAGCAGACTTTACAACGCGAAGTGGCAGCCTGGGAGCAGTCACGCAACAAGAGCAAAGGAAAAGTGGATTGGCGGTTTACAACAGAAGATGCACGGATAAAGCTAAAGCGGCTTTACCCTTCAATCCACGGCTGACAAACTAGTAGTTACACAAGGACGAAGATTCGTAATATTAATTCCCAGGCGGGGCTCTATTTGCGTTCCGGTCTTAGTTGTCCTAATATGAAGCCCGATCATGAAAGCAGAGCGCATCGTTTTTTGTCTCATCGTTTCATTAAGTATCCCGGCATGCTTGCCTGAATCGCTATATTCCTCTGCTCAGCCGGTAGCCGTCATTCAGGAGAAGGCGGCTGAACTGCGCCTGGCCGGACTCAAGAATAGCGTTACGGTCCGGCGAGACGAGCGCGCCATCCCATACATAGAGGCGGTTACGGAAGAGGACCTATATTTCGCGCAAGGGTATGTCACCGCCAGTGATCGCTTGTGGCAAATGGATTTGCTGCGGCGCACCGGGCGCGGCGAGCTTTCGGAAATCTTTGGTCGCGACGTGCTGGAAGAAGATAAACAGTATCGTACCTACGGATTCGCAAAACTGTCTGATAGTTTGTTGAGCCAATGCTCTCCGGGGATGCGCACGGCGCTCGAAGCTTACGCTCGCGGAGTTAACGCTTTCATAGATTCCCGCGATGATAAAACACTGCCCGTGGAGTTTCGGCTGTTGAGATATAAGCCGCGCGCCTGGAGTCCGTCCGATTCGATAATAATCGGAAAGACTTTCTCCGTCACTCTATCCACCACCTGGCAATCGGACATCATGCGCGCAGCCATGGCCGACCTGCCTGCCGACAAGCGTGACGCTCTTTTGCCCGAAACGTCCCCTTTAGACGTTCCCATGGTAGGGAGTGACCGCGCGAGGAGGAAGACCTCGGCCGTGCCTTCGCAGTCAAGCTCACAGGTGCGCGCCGCCGTAGAAGAGGACGCTGTTGCCGCGCTTCTGTCCGTGATGCGGACCTCGCGGCGATCTCTGGAAAGAGTGGGGCTATACGCTGAGGGCCGTGCGGTGAGTAACAACTGGGTCGTGAGCGGCAGCCGCACCGCGACGGGCAAGCCCCTGCTCGCCAATGACCCGCACCTCTCTCCTTCTGCCCCGTCCATATGGTATATGTCACATCTCGGCACTCCTGATATGCGTGTTGCGGGCGTCACCATACCGGGCGCACCCGGCATCATCATCGGGCATAACGAGCGAATCGCGTGGGGCGTCACCAATCTTCAAGCCGATGTCCAGGACCTATACATAGAGAGATTTGATAAAGATAATCCGCGTCGCTATAAAACGCCGGGCGGATGGCGCGAGGCCGAAGTGCGCCGCGAACAGATAAAGGTCCGCCGTGGTGTGGCAGACGTTGCGACTGACACGGTTGAATTCGATGTCACCGTGACCGAGCATGGCCCGATAATATTGCGACAAGACGGGAACCATTACGCGCTGCGCTGGACGGCGCTCGACCCTAAGTCCGCCGCATTCGAGACATTCTATAAGATCAATCACGCGCAGAATTGGGGCGCGTTTCGCACCGCTCTGCAATCTTACGTGGAGCCGGCGCAGAATTTCGTTTATGCGGACGTGGATGGTCACATAGGCTACTACGGCGCGGGCAAAATCCCGATAAGGAAAACGGGCGATGGCGACCTTCCTTATGACGGCTCGACCGGGGCAGGCGAGTGGGTAGGGTTCATTCCGTTTGAAAAACTGCCGCAGCTTTATGATCCGGCATCAGGTTTTATAGTCACGGCGAACAATCGCGTCATCGGGCGTGACTACCCATACCTTATCACGCGCGAGTGGGCGGCGCCCTACAGGGCGCGGCGTATTTTTGATCTCTTGCAATCCAGGAGAAAGCTGACGGCGGCGGATTTCCGCACCATTCAAGGCGATACGTACTCTTTTGCCGGAGCAATCTTTGCCCGCGAAGTCGTCAAAATCTCTCTTAGTTCTGCACAGACAGGAAACGCCAATGATTGGATAGAGACGCTACGTCTGTTTGAAACCTGGGACGGACACGTAAGACCGGAGTCGCGCCCATCCGTGCTGGCGGCACAGATGCGCGCGGCATTTCGCAGCCGTATTCTTGCGGCTGCTATTGGCGCGAAGCGCTTGGAGCTATACGCCTGGAGCAACGTCAATACATTTATAGACCGCATAATCACCGAACGGCCACGAGAATGGCTGCCCGAAGGATTCAAGGACTACGCAGAGTTATTGCGCGCGTGTTATACGGATGCGCGACAGGAGCTTGTAAAACTTTTCGGCGCGGATGAGTCGAAGTGGAGATGGGGGCATCCGCCATACGCGCAAGCGCAGTTCCCTCATCCGCTCGCTTCCGCGCCATTTATCGGCCAGCAGTTCAAAATTACCCCGTTCCCACAAACCGGCAGCTTCAGCAGTTTGACTACTGTGAATGTCGGGGCGGCAGTCTCCATGCGTTTCATAGCAGACACGAGCTACTGGGATAGGGCGCAACAAGGCATACCGCTCGGTCAATCCGGCGACCCTTCGAACTTCCACTGGGCGGATCAGCTTTCAGATTGGCGAGGCGTCACCCCGCGCATCTTCCCCTTCACCAGGAACGCGGTTGCAGGAGCCGCGAAGCAGACGCTTCTGCTTGCCCCTTCACCTTAGGGTGGTGTTGATGCTCGTTCCACGCGAGGCAGAGCATATTCAAATATCCGCTATTCTTATGCATTCTTCTCTTGTGAAATTGCATCTATGTATAGTGAGGGGAAGATCACAAATCCAAGTTGAGTGGAGGCTTGTACAAACAGTTTCTATTCGGGCGGCGTAGCAAATTATTTTCGGCCCTCAACGCAAGATTAGGATATCACCCTTCTCAAAATGCGCTTGACAAGAAAGCCGCGCGCGTATAATTTATCGCAGTCCCGAATTTTCGTAACCTATGTTATAAAACTCCTCATCCGGGCAATCCTCAGCCTTGCCTGGGAAAACACTTTCAAAGTGGGACGGAATTAATACTATTAGCCGGACGGTTGACTTCTAAGTCAAGCCTGGCCGCTTCTGGCTTTTATGACAAAAAAAACAACTCTAGTCCTAGCAGCGGAGGTTCAAATTCAGCCACAAAAACCAAACTTGCATTAAAGACGAGTCTCTGGAAGTCGAGTTTTTACCCATACGTCTCATAAGGCTCCAAAGGTAGCAGTCCTCTATAAATGTCGCAGACACTTGGGCGGCATTGTCTTCTGCTACAAAGCAATATTGAAAACATCCTATCGTCGCATCGTGCGACTTCCCTCGCGGGCTTAACACGTCTGGGGAGAGGTCTGCCCAGATCACAGTTTAAGTCTGCGGCTAATTGAATCCTGCGATCTGATCCGCAGGGCTCATATCGGCTCTCAAGCGACAAACAATGAACGAACTGATGGCCAGCAGGACAAGCGCTGATATCAACAATTTTTCCGCGCCCGTGGAATCGCTCTCTACTTTGATCCAGCTCCTACGATGGAGGGCAGTCAATCAGCCAGACCGGTTGGCTTACACCTTCCTTCCCGACGGAGAAACCGAAGGTGTGAGTCTGACTTACGAGGGTTTAGACAGTCAGGCGCGTGCCGTTGCCGCCAGGCTTCAATCGGTGGCGGCAGGCGAGCAGCGCGCTTTATTACTCTTTCCTTCAGGGATGGAATTCGTAGCCGCGTTTTTCGGCTGTCTCTACGCCGGAGTTATTGCCGTCCCAGTCTACCCGCCCGATCCGTCTCGGCTGAACCGCACACTGCCCCGGTTCCGGGCCGTCGCAAATGATGCTCGGCCTGTGGTCGCCCTGACCACCGCATCCCTTCTTCCGTTGGTCGAAAAACTGGGCGCGCAGTGTCGGGACTTGCAGTCCATTCGCTGGCTTAAGGCTGACGACATTGGCGGCGAGCTGGAACAAGAATGGAAAGAGCCTGCATTGACCGGCAGCACAGTAGCTTTTCTCCAATATACTTCGGGGTCCACCTCTGCGCCGAAAGGCGTAATGGTCAGCCACGCCAACCTCCTGCACAACGAACGGGTGATCAAGGAAGCGTGCGGGCATTCGGAGCAAAGCACCTTTGTAAGCTGGCTGCCGCTCTATCACGACATGGGATTGATCGGGACTCTGCTTCAGCCTCTCTACCTGGGCGCTCCCGGCATAATCATGCCTCCGACGGCATTTTTGCAAAACCCGTTCCGATGGCTACAGGCAATCTCGCGCTACAAGGCTGCTACCAGCGGCGGGCCCAATTTCGCTTATGATTTGTGCGTTCGCAAGATCAGCGACGAGCAGCGCGCAACACTGGACCTCTCCAGCTGGACGACGGCCTTTAACGGCGCTGAACCTGTCCGTCCTGAAACCCTGGAGCGGTTTGCCTCAGCCTTCGCAGGTTGTGGGTTTCGCCGCGAAACGTTCTTCCCCTGCTACGGGCTTGCCGAATCTACTTTGATTGTATCCGGTGGCCTCAGAGAAGACCCGCCCATTATGTTGTCGGTTCGATCCGCAGAGCTAGAGCGTAATCGCGTAGTTCAAGCCTCGGCCGAAGGAGAGGCGGCGCGAACAATCGTAAGCTGCGGGCGCGCTCTTCCGGGCCAGAAGGTCGTTGTCGTCAACCCAGTAGATTTGACTCAGTCTCCGCCGGATAGAGTCGGAGAGATTTGGGTCTCTGGTCCCAGCGTCGCGCTCGGATACTGGAACAGGCCTGAAGAGACAGAGCAAACCTTTAACGCTTATCTGGCTGACACGGGCGCAGGCCCCTTCTTGCGCACGGGCGATCTGGGTTTCGTGAGCGATGACGAACTCTTCATCACGGGTCAACTTAAAGACCTGATCATCATTCGTGGCCGCAATCATTATCCGCAAGATATAGAGCGAACGGTTGAAGGCTGCCACAAGTTGCTGAGGCAGGGCTGCGGCGCGGCCTTTTCCGTTGAAGCCGCGGGCGAAGAGCGCCTCGTCATTGTCCAGGAGGTGGACGACAAACAGCGCCCGGACATGGATGAAATCATCGGGGCAATCCGGCGAGAGGTGGCAGAAGATCATGAATTGCAGCCCTATTCCATCGCCCTGATTAAGTCAGGAAGCATCCCGAAGACCACGAGCGGCAAGATCCAGCGGCAGGCCTGTCGAGTCGCGTTCTTAGAGAACGGCCTGGAGGTCGTCGCGCTCCGGCAAGAGAGCTTGACGCCGGAAGTTCAAATTCAGGCGGCGGCGGCTATACAACCGGAGAGCGAACAGGCTATCGAAGCGTGGCTGGTGACGAACCTGGCGGCAAAGCTGAGAGTCGATGCGGGCAATATATCGGCGGATGAGCCTATATCTCATTACGGACTCGACTCCCTAATGGCTATAGAGCTTATACACGACATCGAAGTCGGCCTGGGCGTGATTTTGCCGACGTCCGACCTGCTCCAGAGCTTGACCATAACTCAAGTTGCTAATCAGGCATTTTCCCAACTGATGACGGGCAACACCGGCATGCGGCCCGCACTTGCTCAGCCAGAAAAGAGAGCCTCCGAATATCAGCTCTCTTACGGGCAGCGAGCACTATGGTTCTTGTACAAACTCGCGCCTGATAGCGCCGCTTATAATGTCTCAGCCGCCGCACGCATCCTCGCGGACCTGGACGGGCAAGCTTTGAGGCGCGCGTTTCAATCGCTGGTCGCCCGTCACCCTTCGTTGCGCAGCACCTTCTCTGCGCCCGCCGGAGAACCTGTTCAGAGGGTAAATGATCGCGTCGTCATTGCTTTCAAGAAGAAGATGCCTCAACCTTGAGCGAGGCAAGCATAGAAAAACGACTGGTTGAAGAAGCTCACCGCCCGTTCGATCTCGAACAAGGTCCGCTGCTGCGAATCACTCTGTTCAGACGATCCGCGCAAGAACATATTTTGCTCATAGTCGTGCACCACATCGTCGTCAACTTCTGGTCTCTGGGAGTGTTTCTGCGCGAATTGTCCGTATTGTATGAATCGGAAAAGGGCGGCTCTCAGGCGACCCTAACTCCCCCCACGTTACAATACGCGGATTACGTTCGCTGGCAGGCGGAACTGCTAAGAAGCCCGGAAGGCGAGCGGCTGTGGGCATACTGGCAAAAGCAACTTGCGGGTGACTTGCCGATGTTGAACCTGCCTGCGGATCGGCCCCGGCCATCGGTGCAAACATATCGCGGCGCGTCTCAGAGTTTTAAGCTCAGCCCGGAGATTGCGCGCGACCTGCGTGCCCTTGCGCAAGCGCATAACGCAACGCTTTATACGGTATTGCTGGCGGCCTTCCAGGTGTTGCTCTGCCGCTACAGCGATGAAGAAGATATTCTCGTAGGCTCTCCGACAGCCGGACGTGCGCGGGCAGAGTTCAGAAACATCGTGGGTTACTTCGTCAACCCGGTGGTTCTGCGGGCGGACCTTTCTGCCGACCCCACCTTCGATAGCTTCCTTGATAATGTGCGGCAGACTGTATTATCCGCGCTCAGCAATCAGGATTACCCTTTCAACCTCCTCGTGGAGCGACTGCAACCGGACCGCGACCCGAGCAGGCCGCCCCTCTTTCAAGTGATGTTTGTTTTTCAGAAAGCGCCGTCGCTCGACGAGGAGGGGCTGGCATCGTTCGCGCTGGGCGAAGGGGGCGCAAAGGTCCAACTGGGAGGCCTCTCCCTTGAATCGATACCATTACGGCAGCAGATCGCCCAGTTCGACCTGACGCTGGCGATGGCCGAGGCGGAGGGCGGCCTGGCAGGCTCTTTCGAATACAACACGGACTTGTTCGACGCCGCCACGATCAGCCGTATCATCGAACACTTCGGACGCCTGCTCACCGCTGTCGTGACGGAGCCTGGAAGGCAGATTTCACAGCTCCCGCTGTTGACTGAATCGGAGCGGCGGTTGCTGATTGAATGGAATCAGACGCGCGCTGACTGCCCGTACGATCAGTGTATCCATCAGGTCTTTGAAACGCAGGCAGAGAGGATGCCTGAAGCCGTTGCTCTTATTTTTGAAGACGAGCGGCTGAAATACGGAGAGTTGAACCGGCGCGCGAATCGACTGGCCCATCGCCTGCGGGCTTTGGGTGTGGCGCCGGAAGTCAGGGTTGGCGTCTGTATCGAGCGATCATTAGAGGGGGTGACGGCACTACTCGGCATCCTCAAGTCCGGAGGGGCATATGTGCCGCTCGACCCGCAATATCCGACCGAGCGTCTGGCTTTTATGGTGGAAGATTCACAGGTGCGAGTCCTGCTTACTGAACGGCGACTCGCAACCCGGCTGCAAGACTACAGCCTGCCATGCGAAGTCATATGTCTTGATTCCGATTGGGACGCCTTCGCGCGCGCGCGCGATTTGAATCCGCGCAATCTGGCTGAACCCGATAACCTGGCTTATGTGATTTACACGTCCGGTTCGACGGGCAGGCCCAAAGGAGTTTGCATTTCTCACCGGGCGGCCGTTAACCACTTTTACGTAGTCCAAAAGGAATACGGCCTGTGCCCGAGCGACGTGGTGCTCCAGTTTGCTTCGTTCAGCTTTGATGTTTCACTCGAACAGATTCTCCCGGCCCTTTTCACAGGGGCGAGCGTGGTCCTTCGCGGCGCGGAAGTCTGGAGCACAAGAGATTTCATCAGGAAAATGTCCGAGCTGGGGCTCACCGTCATCAACCCTGCGACAGCTTACTGGCATCAACTGATTAACGATTGCGCTCGGAACGAAGAGAAGGTTTTCAACAACCGCATCAGGCTCGTCATTGCCGGGGGCGATGTGATGTTGCCGGAGTCCGTCAGGCTGTGGCAACAATCGGAGATGAGTTCTGCCCGCTTGCTTAATGGCTACGGCCCGACAGAGGCAACCATTACGTCGGCAGTTTTTGAAGTCCCGCACGAATACTGCAAGGGGCTGTCTACGAGAAGAATCCCGATAGGCCGCCCTCTCAAAAACAGGACTATGTACATCCTCGACAGGAGAGGAAACATTGTGCCGGTCGGCGTCGCCGGGGAGTTGCACATCGGAGACACTCTTCTCGCGCGAGGGTATCTCAATCGCCCTGACATTACTGCGGAGCGGTTCATACCGGATCGTTTCTCTGATCAACCGGGCGCGCGGCTGTACAAGACCGGAGACCTGGCGCGGTATCTTCCTGACGGAAACATCGAGTTCCTCGGTCGCATGGACTATCAGGTGAAAGTTCGCGGCTTCCGTATTGAGTTAGGCGAAGTTGAAGCCGTGCTTAGCCAGAACGCCGCCGTGCGCGAGTGTGTTGTCGAGGCGCGCGAAGACGACCCTGGCGACAAGCGGCTGGTGGCCTACGTAGTCGCCGATGACAATGCTCCGATCACGGCCAGTGAACTGCGGGACTTTATGAAACAGAGACTGCCGGATTATATGGCGCCCGCCGCTTTCATTCTGCTCGAAGCGTTGCCCCTGACTCCCAACGGCAAGATAGACCGTCGAATGCTCCCGCCGCCGGACTGGTCCGGGCCGGGTTTGGCGGAGGGCTTTATTGCCCCGCGCACTCCCGTCGAAGAGATGCTGGCCGCTATCTGGTCCGAGGTGCTGGGCGTCGAGCGACTCAGCATACACGACAACTTCTTTGAGTTGGGCGGGCACTCGCTGTTAGCGACGAAAGTCATTTCCCGGATTCAAGACGCTCTCGGCATCGAGTTGGCTCTCAGCAGTCTGTTTGAATCTCCGACCGTGGCCGGGCTGGCTGAAAAGATAGAGGCGGCTATAAGCGGCGGTCTAGCGACGCGGTTGCCGCCCATCGAGCGGGTTTCGCGTGAGGGGAGTTTGGAACTCTCGTTTGCGCAGCAGCGTTTGTGGCTCCTTCATCAATTGGGGCCGGACAGCCCGGCTTATAACATTCCATTTATCGTCCGGCTGAAAGGTCTGGTGGACGCGGGCGCGCTGGAACAAAGCATTAACAAAATCTTCACGCGCCACGAAGCGTTACGGGCCACTTTTATCACGGTAGGCGGGCAGCCCAGACAGATAATTACTCCGGCGTATCACCTGGCAGTCCCGATGACGGACTTGACTCACTTGCCCGAAAGTGAGCGTGGAACCGAGGCGATACGACTGGCCCTGGTAGAATCCCGCCAGCCGTTCGACCTGACGCAAGGCCCGCTGCTGAGGGCGAAGCTGCTGAGGCTTGGCGGCGAAGATTACATGGCCGTCATCACGATCCACCACATCGCCTCTGACGGGTGGTCAACTGAAATCTTCGCACGCGAGCTGGCGACCTTGTATCGGTGCTTCTCGGAAGGTGGGGCTGCTTCTCTGCCGGACTTGCCGATTCAGTACACTGATTTCGCTCGCTGGCAGCAAGAGTGGTTGAGAGGAGATACCCTTGAAGCTCAGCTTGCATACTGGAAGCGACAGCTCGCCGGTGCCCCACCTGTGCTGGAGTTGCCCTCGGATAGACCACGCTCGGCAGTGCAGACGTTCGAAGGCGGTGCCGAACCATTCGAGCTGTCGGCCGACCTGTCGAGACTGCTCAAAGAGTTGAGCCGCGCAAATGGCGTTACGCTTTTTATGATGCTGATAGCGGCATTCAATACGCTGCTTTATCGTTACGCGAGGCAGCACGACATCATCTTAGGCGTACCGGTAGCGAACCGGGGCCGGATCGAGGTAGAGCCATTAATCGGATTCTTCTCCAACATGCTGGCCCTGCGCACGGATATGAGCGGCAACCCTGATTTCGTAGACGTGCTCAAGCGTGTGCGCGATGTGGCGCTCGGCGCATATGCGCACCAGGACTTGCCTATAGAGAAATTGGTCGAAGAGCTTCACCCGGAACGGAGCTTGAGCCACACCCCTGTCTTTCAGGTTGTATTAGCCCTTCATGACGACCCGCTTCGATATGTGGAGATTCCGAGGCTGGCTTTGAGTCAAATACCGATTCACAACGGCACGTCAAAGTTTGATTTGCTGATGAATGTGTGGGAAGAGGAGGGGCGTTTGATCGGAGGGCTGGAGTACAGCACGGACTTGTTTGACGCTCAAACGATCAAGGGTATGATCGGGAACTTCATTACTCTGCTTGAGAGCATTGCCGACAATCCGAATATGCCTATCTCGGCTTTGCCGCTGTTGACCGACGCCGAACGCCAAACCCTCATCGGCTGGAATAACTCCCGCGCCCATTTCTCTCGCGAGGAATGCATTCACCAACTTTTCGAGTTTCAGGCCGAGCAATCCCCTCTCGCCACCGCCCTCTCCTTTGACCAACTCGGCCTTTCTTACCGTGAGCTGAATCTCCGCGCCAATAAACTCGCTCATCTCCTGCGTCGCCTCGGCGTCGCCCCTGAACTCTGCGTCGCCATCTGCCTGGATCGCTCCACCGAGATGATTGTTGCTATTCTCGCGATTTTGAAAGCCGGGGGCGCCTACGTCCCTCTCGACCCCACTTACCCCAGACAGCGACTCGCCTACCTGCTCGACGACACCCGCGCCCCCGTCCTCATAACTCGACAGCACCTGCTCGATAGACTCCCTCAACACTCGGCGACAGTAGTTAACCTCGATTCGGCGTGGGAGGAAATTGACCAGCACAGCGATGCGAACCTCGACAGCCCGACCTCAGCCCACAGCCCCGCATACGTCATCTACACGTCTGGGTCAACAGGCAAGCCGAAAGGAGTAGTCGTCACGCACTCTAACGTGACGCGGCTTATGGAAGCTACCCGGCGCAGGTTCGAATTTAATGAGCAGGACGTCTGGACGCTATTCCACTCCTACGGGTTCGACTTTTCGGTGTGGGAGATATGGGGAGCGCTGCTGTACGGGGGGCGGCTGGTAGTGGTGGAGCATATGACGAGCCGCACGCCGGAAGCGTTCTACGAGCTGATGGTGAGGGAGAAGGTGACGGTGCTGAACCAGACGCCGTCAGCATTCCGGCAGTTGATGCGAGTAGAAGAGAGACTCGACCGACAGAAGGAGCTGAGCATAAGGGTGGTGATATTGGGAGGAGAGGCATTGGAGATACAGAGCTTGAAGGGGTGGATGGAGCGGCACGGAGATGAGAAGCCGCAGCTAGTGAATATGTACGGGATAACGGAGACGACGGTGCACGTGACGTACCGGCGGATAAGAGAGAGGGACGTGAAAAGCTGGGCAGGGAGTGTGATAGGAGAGGCGATAGGAGATTTGCAGATACTGGTGCTGGACGAGGAGTTGGAGCCTGTGCCGATAGGAGTGGCGGGAGAGATATACGTAGGAGGAGAGGGATTGGCGCGAGGGTATTTGAAGCGAGCAGAGCTGACGGCGGAGCGATTCGTGCCGAACCCGTACAGCGAGAGAGGAGGAGGGAGGCTGTATAAGACAGGAGACCTGGGGAGGTATCTATCGAGCGGAGAGCTAGAGTATGTAGGGCGAGCCGACGAGCAGGTGAAGGTTCGGGGATATAGGATCGAGATAGGGGAGGTGGAGGCGGCGATAATGGAGCACGAGGGAGTGAGAGAGAGCGTGGTGAGAGTGCAGGAGGTAGAGGGAGGAGAGAGGCGATTGGTGGGATATGTGGTAGCGAAGGAAGGGGAGGGGATAACGGGAAGCGAGGTGAGAGGGTATTTGAAGAGGAAGTTGCCGGAGTATATGGTGCCAGCAGTAATAGAGATGATGGAGACATTACCGCTGACGGCGAATGGGAAGATAGACCGTCGCGCGCTCCCTGAGCCGGAGGGGCAGCGTCCGGCCTTAGAATCACCTTACGTTGAGCCTCATACCGAGACGGAAAAAGTTATTGCCGATGTATGGCGGCAAGTGCTTCATGTCGAAAAAGTGGGCCTCGATGACAACTTCTTCGATCTTGGCGGCGATTCGTTCCTCATGGCTCAGGCTTGCGGCAAGCTGCGCGAAGCCTTGGACCGAGACATATCAATGGTAGAAGTGTTCACCTACACAAGCGTAAGCTCTCTAGCCAGATACTTGAGTAGCACGGAGGTCGAAAGCCCCGTTCATCGCCGGAGCGGCACTCAAGTCGAGGCCCGAAGAGAAGCAATGAAGCAGCGCGAGCAACTCCGAAAGCAGCTTCGAATGAAGGGCAAGCCTTGACAGCCCATACCTGGAGCGAGTTTGAAAAGCCTCGAAGAGGCGAGATTCGATAGCCCGGCTGCCGCGCGCCGGGTAATGCACGCATACGACACGAAGCCCTGAAAGGGCGAAATAATCCGAACGATTTATTTCGCCCCTTCAGGGTTTATTAATTTGCGATTATCTACACAGGGCGATGCCCTGTGCTATTGAATTTCGCCTCTTCGAGGCTTATGAATTTCAACGTTATGAACGAAACTGTTGGGCAAGATTTAATAAGCCGCACAGGCCCTCTCTCTTATGGTCAACGAGCTTTGTGGTTCCTTCAGAAGCTTACGCCGGAGAGCGCGGCTTACAACGTTATGCTCGCGGCGCAGGCAAACTCTGCCATTGATGTTTCGGCTCTCCGCAGCGCCTTTCAAAAATTGATCAACCGCCATCCTGCTTTAAGGACTACTTTCCCGGCAATCAAAGGGAGGCCGGTCCAGCAGGTACACGAACGTCAAGCGGTAGATTTCCGACAGGTGGATATTTCAACCTTGAGTCGGCATGCATTGATGGGCCGCCTGGTTGAAGAATCTCATCGCGCGTTCGATCTGGAGAGCGGACCCGTCCTGCGCGTGAGCCTGTTCACCCGGTCAGCCGAAGAACATGTGCTTCTGCTCGCGATGCACCACATCGTAGTCGATTTCTTATCCTTCGCCATAATCCTTGACGAACTCCGCACGCTCTATGCGGCGGAAAAAGCAGTGGTCGAGCCACGGCTGCCGAAACTCGTCACACAATACCTGGATTACGCTAACTGGCAGGCTGAAATGCTGGAGGGACCGCAAGGCGAGATGCTCTGGGATTACTGGCGAAAGCAACTGGCCGGTGATCTGCCTGTGCTGAATCTTCCGACTGACCGGCCTCGCCTGCAATCGCAAACTTTTCGAGGGGCAACACAGACCTTCAAGCTGAGCGAAGAATTATCCCAACGACTCAAATCGTTCGCGCAGGCGGAAGGGGTTAGCCTTTTCATGGCTCTGCTGGCGGCCCTACAAGTGTTGCTTTATCGCTGGACCGGCCAGGAAGAGATTCTCCTGGGCTCGCCACCGGTCGGAACCCGCAGGAAGGATTTTCAAAGCGTTGTCGGTTTCTTTCATAACCCTGTCGTGATACGGGGCGACCTCTCAGGTGAACCGACCTTTAGAACGCTGCTCAACCGCGTGCGCCACACTGTGCTGGATGCTCTCGATCATCAAGACTATCCTTTCCCCTTACTGGTCGAGCGCCTTCAGCCGGCCCGCGACCCGGGCCGCTCGCCGCTCTTTCAAATGATGTTTGTACTCTACGAGAGCGGGGACCCGACGGTGCTCTCTTTTCTGGCGGGCGAGGCGGGAAGGCGGATCGATCTGGGCGGGATTGAGCTTGAATCATTGGAGCTTGAGCAGCAGGCATCTATGCTGGACCTGACCCTGACAATGGTCGATTCGGAAGGACAACTAGCCGCCGGCCTGCAATACAACACGGATCTTTTCGACCCCGCCCGGATTGCTCGGATGGCTGATGATTTCAAAAACTTGATAAGCGCGGCGGTCGCAAATCCTGAGCAGCGAATCTCGAATTTAATGCCGTCGAAAGATGAATCGCCGGGCCGCTACGCGCAGCCGGACGATCCGGCGGACAAACAGATCGATTTCAGCCTGTTCTACTTTGCGAGCGACGATGACGAGGCCGCCGAAGACAAGTATAGATTGCTCATCGAAGGGGCGAAGTACGCAGACCTCCACGGCTTCTCGGCCGTCTGGACTCCCGAACGGCATTTTCATGCGTTCGGCGGCTTATACCCGAACCCCTCTGTAACCGGCGCTGCAATCGCGACGATCACCAGGCGAATCCAGATCAGGGCCGGCAGCATTGTCTTGCCGCTTCATAACCCGATCAGGGTTGCCGAGGAATGGTCTGTGGTCGACAACCTGTCTAAAGGAAGGGTGGGGCTGTCGTTCGCGTCGGGTTGGCACGCAGACGATTTCGTCTTTGCGCCCGAGAACTTTTCCAACCGCAGAGAGGTGATGGCCCGTTATATCGAGACTGTCCGCAGGCTCTGGCGAGGCGAATCAGCGCCCTTCATCGGCGGCGCAGGAAACGAAGTGCAGGTAAAGATTCTTCCGCGCCCGGTTCAGCGCGAGCTTCCGGTCTGGGTCACAGCTTTCGGCACTGTCGAGACTTTCCAGATGGCCGGTGAGATCGGCGCTAACATGCTTACTCACTTGCTGGGCCAGAGCGTCGAGTTAGTGGCAGAAAAGATCGCTATCTACCGCAAGGCCTGGCGCGACCACGGCCACGAAGGGTCAGGCCATGTGACTTTGATGCTTCACACTTTCGTCGGCGAAGACTTCGACGCGGTTCGTGAAAAGGTGCGAGCGCCTTTTTGCAACTATCTGAAAAGCTCTCTGGACCTGCTCATCGGCCTCGCGAAAAGCGCCGGTTTAGATGTAGACCCGAGACAGATAACAGAGCAAAACGTGGATGCGCTGGTGACTCACGCGTTCAATCGGTACTACGAGTCATGCGGGCTGTTCGGCACGCCGGACAGTTGTCTCAGGATGATCGATAAGCTTAAAGAGGCGGGCATAGATGAAATCGCTTGCCTGATAGATTTCGGAGTCGATGCCGATTCGGTCATGTCGAGTCTCGATTACCTCGATCTGGTAAAAGAAGCGAGTAACAAAAGAGGCGGCTCGACTAGCCCGTCCGGTATTCGTCTTATGGAAGCGACAGCCGCAGCCCCCCGGACTGAGCTGGAAAAAACTATAGCCTCGATCTGGCAAGAAGCGGTCGGTGTCGCAGTGGTCGGCATCAATGATAATTTCTTTGACCTCGGCGGAAACCCGGTACTGATGGAGGAGGTCCACGGCAAGCTCGAAACGGTTCTGAACAGAAAAATAGCTATGATGGATATGTTCAAGTACATGACCGTAAGCTCTCTGGCAAAGCATTTGAGCAGCGACCAAACCGGCAACAGGTCTCTTCAAGAGATGCAAGATCGGGCCGAAACTCGCCGGGCGTTGATGAGAAGGAAGCAGCTATCCAAAGCCGGGCACACGCCAACCAATAACGAGTAAGAGTCGAGCGCGTTTGACACGTTAATGAGGGTCAATTCAATCTCCGAAGCCGCGAATTATTCATTGCCCCGGAGGGGCAAACAGATATTAGCCGGTGGTGAAGCCACCGGACAGGGCCGATAAAACACGCGCGCCCTGGAAGGGCGCAGGATCAATTCAACATCCTGCGCCCTTCCAGAGCGATTCAAGACAATGAATAAACCCTGACACGTTGATGAGGGAATTGATGAACAACTCGGATTTGAGCGATAACCTGTCCTCTTCAGAAGTAGCCATCGTCGGGATGGCTTGCCGCTTTCCGGGCGCAAAGGATGTTGACGAGTTCTGGAATAACCTTAAAGGGGGCGTAGAATCGATCTCGTTTTTTACTGATGAGGAGTTGAGGGCTTCAGGCGTGCCGGCCTCCACGCTCGGCGATCTCAATTACGTCAAGGCAAAAGGCGTAGTCGCCGACGTGGATTTGTTCGACGCCACCTTCTTCGGCTTCAATCACAGGGAGGCGCAGATTCTAGACCCGCAGCACCGCTTATTCCTGGAATGTGCCTGGCAAGCCATCGAGAGCGCGGGCTATGACTGTGAGAATTACGGCGGGCGGATAGGTGTTTACGCCGGCACAAGCATGAATACCTACTTACTGAGTCTCTACTCGAACCGGGACTTGTTAGAATCGTTCGGCCCTCTCCAACTGCTGATCGCAAGCGACAAAGACTTCCTGGCCACGCGGGTCTCTTACAAACTGAACCTGTCGGGTCCGAGCATTACGGTTCAAACCGCCTGCTCCACTTCGTTGGTCGCAGTCCATCTTGCTTGCCAGAGCCTCCTCAACGGCGAGTGCGATATGGCTCTGGCCGGCGGAGTCTCGATAAGAATTCCGCAAAAGTCAGGCTACCTCTATCAAGCGGGCGGCATCGTCTCGCCCGACGGGCACTGTAGAGCCTTTGACGCCGGGGCCAATGGGACTGTCGGCGGAGACGGGGTAGGGATAGTTCTGTTAAAGCGATTGGAAGACGCGCTCGTAGAAGGCGACTCGATTCGCGCGATAATAAAAGGCTCAGCCATCAACAACGACGGGGCGATGAAAGCCGGGTTTACGGCCCCCAGCGTGAACGCTCAAGCGGTAGTCATCGCAGAAGCGCAAGCGATGGCTAGAGTGAACGCCGAGGCGATCAGCTATGTGGAAGCGCATGGGACCGGAACGGCGCTTGGCGACCCGATCGAGATCGCAGCCCTCAGGGAAGCTTTTCGGACCACCACAGACAGGAATGGTTTTTGCGCGATCGGATCGGTGAAGACAAATATAGGACACCTCGACGCGGCAGCGGGAGTTGCGGGATTGATTAAAGTGGTCAAATCCCTTGAGGAGAAAAAGCTGCCGCCCAGCCTGCATTTCCAGCGGCCAAATCCGAAAGTCGATTTCGCCAACAGCCCGTTTTATGTCAATAACACGCTCGCGGAATGGCGTGATCGCGGCAAGCCTCGCCGGGCCGGAGTCAGCTCATTCGGGATGGGTGGAACTAACGTCCATGTCGTTCTTGAAGAGGCCCCCCACTTTGAGACGCCTGAATCGTCTCGCCCATATCAACTGTTGATGCTGTCGGCCAAGACTGGCTCTGCCCTTGAAGCAGGGACTTCGAACCTCTCCGAGTATCTGGGGCGAAACCCCTGTGCCAACCTTGCCGACGTGGCGTTCACATTGCAGGTGGGCCGGAGGGCTTTCGACCACCGGCGCGTAACCGTTTGCCGCGACCTCGGGGACGCGCAGGCGACTTTGCGAACGCTCGATCCTCAGCGAGTATTCACATCCTCGCACGACGGGGTCGAGCGCCCCGTCGTTTTTATGTTCTCGGGGCAAGGGTCGCAATATGTGAATATGGGGCTGGACCTTTATCTGGTCGAGGACGAATTTCGCAGGCAGGTTGATCTCTGCTCGGAAACGCTCACCCCGGCGCTCGGGGTTGATCTGCGCGACGTCATATACGCGGATGAAGCGAGGCGCAAAGACGCCGCGCAGCTATTGGATCAGACCTTCGTAACTCAAGCGGCCATGTTTGTGATCGATTACGCGCTCGCCCGGTTGTGGATGCGGTGGGGAGTGCAGCCGCGCGCGATGATCGGCCACAGCATAGGCGAGTACGTCGCCGCCTGTTTGGCGCAAGTCTTCACGCTCGAAGACGCCCTGCGGCTTGTGGCCGCGCGAGGGCGATTAATGCAGGAGCTGCCTTCGGGTGTGATGCTCGCCGTCCAGCTCGCGGATAATGATGTGCGCGCCCTGCTGGGCAATAATCTCTCCCTGGCTGCGATCAATTCTCCTTCGAGCTGTGTCGTTTCCGGCCCCGCCGATGACATAGTGGAATTCGAAAACAGGCTTAACGAAAAAAGCGCGCCCTGTCGCCGTCTTCGCACCTCGCACGCTTTTCATTCCGTGATGATGGAACCTATCCTAGAACGATTCACCGAGGAGGTCAGAAGGGTGAGGCTGAATGCGCCGAGAATCCCTTACGTGTCTAACGTCACGGGCGCCTGGATCACTGAGGCGGAAGCGACGAGCCCGACTTACTGGGCAAGGCATCTGCGAGAGACCGTCCGTTTTCAAGAGGGCCTACAGCATCTGTTGAAGGGGTTTGATGGTGTGCTGCTTGAGGTCGGTCCGGGCAACACCTTAGCCACATTGGCCTCACAGAATCGGGGAATCGATTCAGCACGAATCGTGCTGCACTCGCTACGCAACCCGAATGCAAGGCACTCGGATGAGGCGTTCCTGCTTACGACGCTCGGCAAGCTCTGGCTGGCGGGGGCGCAGATTGATTGGTCGGGGTTTCATTCAGGAGAGCAGCGCCGCCGCGTGCCTTTGCCGACCTATGCATTCGAGCGCCAGCGTTACTGGATAGAGTCGCAGGTACAAACGCCCGACCTGGGCGCGATCGAGGAGCCTGAAAAAGTCGCTCTATCAATTGCAACGCACCCGCGGCCTGACCTGGGGACTGATTACGTAGCGCCGGGCAATGAGGTTGAGCAAGTCCTTGCTCAAATATGGCAAGAGCTTCTGGGGATGGATCGAGTCGGCGTGTACGACGACTTCTTCAGCCTCGGAGGGCATTCGCTGCTAGCCACTCAACTCTTGTCCCAACTGTGCGAGGCATTCGAAGTGGATTTGCCCTTGTACAAGCTATTCGAGACGCCGACCATCGCGGGGTTAGCTCTCGAAATCGAGGAGGCGCTGATAGAGAAAATAGAAGGGCTGACGGATGATGACGCCCGCAATTCCCTGAACGCGCTGTCTTGAGATTGCGACAGAGCAAATGTCATATGAGTGTAAGGAAATGAAAGAAGATTCACCGCAGAGACACAAAGAACACAGAGGGGGCGCAGAGAAGACGCTTCTCTCTGCGCCCCCTCCGCGTGCGAAGCACATCGTCGGCCATATGCGTCCTCTGTGTCTGCGGCGGTGAGATGTCTCTCGCATACAGTAAATTCAGCTGAAAACAACTCTAAGCGTCCTCATTAAATTCTCCAAACCGGATTCATCCTAAATTAAAGACTCTCTCTAAAGGGGCTCAAATGTCTAAGCAGGATCTTGCTACACGGCGGTCTAATCTATCAGAACCGAAACGAGCGTTGCTCGAAAAGCTGCTTCGGGGTAAAGCCGCGAGCAGTATCGAAGCACCCTCAATCCCTCCGCGTCCGGAACGGGACCGTGCTCCGCTCTCTTTTTCGCAGCAGAGGCTGTGGTTTCTCGACCAGCTAGTGCCGGGAAACCCTTTCTATATCATTCCGGCGGTCGTTCGACTGACGGGCCATCTCGACGTGGCTGCATTGGAGCGAAGCCTCAACGAGGTAGTAGCGCGGCACGAGGCCTTGCGAACAAGTTTTGTGACGATTGAGGGACAGCCGTCTCAGGTAATCGCCCCCGCGCTTGCCTTATCGATCTCTGTAGTAGACCTGGCGGGAGTGGACGACAATGAGGCGAAGGCGTTGAGGCTCGCCGCGCGCGAAGCGCAGCAGCCATTCGATCTGGGGCAGGAATCTTTGATGCGTGTAAAACTCCTGCGCCTGGCCGAAGAAGAGCACATACTGCTGCTGATGATGCACCATATCATCTCCGACGAATGGTCTATCGGTGTGTTGCTGACGGAGATAGGAGCACTTTATGAAGCTTTTACGGCGGGCAGAAGCCCCGTCTTGCCTGAGCTGCCTGTGCAGTATGGGGACTTCGCCGTCTGGCAGCAAAAATGGCTTCAGGGGGAGGGTTTTCAAAAGCAACTTTCGTATTGGAGACAACAACTCGGAGGCATCCCTCCGGTGTTGGATCTTCCTACTGATCAATACCGCCCTGCGGTGCCGAGTTTCCGGGGCGGCAAACAATGGCTGTCGCTATCCTCCGGCCTTACCGAATCGCTAAGGCAGTTTAGCGATAGGCAAGGGGCCACGCTGTTCATGACTTTGCTGGCGACCTTTGCGACTCTGCTCCACCGCTACACGGGTCAGCAAGACATTGTCGTAGGCTCTCCTATCGCCAATCGCAATCAAAGCGAGATCAAGGGGCTAATAGGCTGTTTCATCAATACGCTGGTGCTGCGAACCGATGTTTCAGGCAACCCGACTTTCGTCGATCTGCTTCGCCGGGTGAAGGAGGTCGCTCTAGGGGCTTATGCGAACCAGGACCTTCCATTCGAGAAGGTTGTCGAAGAGCTTCAGCCTGAGCGTGACCTGAGCCGCAACCCGCTGTTCAATGTGATGCTCGTTTTTCAAAACGTTCCGATGCCTGCGATGGAGCTTCCCGGGCTGGTCCTAAAGCCCGTTGAGGTGCATAACGACACGGCGAAACTGGACCTCGCGCTCTCGATCAGCGAAACGGCGTCGGGGCTGGTCGGATATTTTGAGTACAGCCGGGATTTATTTAGTGATGCGACTATCAACCGCATGATAGGCCATTTCCGGAATCTGCTCGAAGCCGTAGTCGCCAACCCTCATCGTCCTATCTCCACGTTGCCGCTGTTGACCGACGCCGAACGCCAAACCCTCATCGGCTGGAATAACTCCCGCGCCCATTTCTCTCGCGAGGAATGCATTCACCAACTTTTCGAGTTTCAGGCCGAGCAATCCCCTCTCGCCACCGCCCTCTCCTTTGACCAACTCGGCCTTTCTTACCGTGAGCTGAATCTCCGCGCCAATAAACTCGCTCATCTCCTGCGTCGCCTCGGCGTCGCCCCTGAACTCTGCGTCGCCATCTGCCTGGATCGCTCCACCGAGATGATTGTTGCTATTCTCGCGATTTTGAAAGCCGGGGGCGCCTACGTACCACTCGACCCCACTTACCCCAGACAGCGACTCGCCTACCTGCTCGACGACACCCGCGCCCCCGTCCTCATAACTCGACAGCACCTGCTCGATAGACTCCCTCAACACTCGGCGACAGTAGTTAACCTCGATTCGGCGTGGGAGGAAATTGACCAGCACAGCGATGCGAACCTCGACAGCCCGACCTCAGCCCACAGCCCCGCATACGTCATCTACACGTCTGGGTCAACAGGCAAGCCGAAAGGAGTAGTCGTCACGCACTCTAACGTGACGCGGCTTATGGAAGCTACCCGGCGCAGGTTCGAATTTAATGAGCAGGACGTCTGGACGCTATTCCACTCCTACGGGTTCGACTTTTCGGTGTGGGAGATATGGGGAGCGCTGCTGTACGGGGGGCGGCTGGTAGTGGTGGAGCATATGACGAGCCGCACGCCGGAAGCGTTCTACGAGCTGATGGTGAGGGAGAAGGTGACGGTGCTGAACCAGACGCCGTCAGCATTCCGGCAGTTGATGCGGGTGGAAGAGAGACTCGACCGACAGAAGGAGCTGAGCATAAGGGTGGTGATATTGGGAGGAGAGGCATTGGAGATACAGAGCTTGAAGGGATGGATAGAGCGGCACGGAGATGAGAAGCCGCAGCTAGTGAATATGTACGGGATAACGGAGACGACGGTGCACGTGACGTACCGGCGGATAAGAGAGAGGGACGTGAAAAGCTGGGCAGGGAGTGTGATAGGAGAGGCGATAGGGGATTTGCAGATACTGGTGCTGGACGAGGAATTGGAGCCGGTGCCGATAGGAGTGGTGGGAGAGATATACGTAGGAGGAGAGGGATTGGCGCGAGGGTATTTGAACCGGCCAGGTTTGACAGCGGAGCGGTTCATCGCAAACCCATACAGTGGATGTGAGGGAGCGAGGCTATATAAGACAGGGGATGTGGGGAGGTATCTATCGAGCGGAGAGCTAGAGTATGTAGGGCGAGCCGACGAGCAGGTGAAGGTACGAGGGTATAGGATTGAGTTGGGAGAGGTGGAGGCGGCGATAATGGAGCACGAGGGAGTGAGAGAGAGCGTGGTGAGAGTGCAGGAGGTAGAGGGAGGAGAGAGGCGATTGGTGGGATATGTGGTAGCGAGGGAAGGGGAGGAAATTAGCGGGAGCGAGGTGAGAGGGTATTTGAAGAGGAAGTTGCCGGAGTATATGGTGCCAGCAGTAATAGAGATGATGGAGACAATACCGCTGACGGCGAACGGCAAGGTAGACCGTCGCGCGCTCCCTGAGCCGGACTCTATGCGGCCCGAATTGTCTCAAGCATACGTCCCGCCCGCAGAGAGAAAAGAGAAGTTGTTGGCCGACATATGGATGGAATTTCTTGGTTCTCAAACAAGTGGGGATACACGACAACTTTTTCGAGCTAGGTGGGGACTCCATACTCAGCATACAGGTCGTAGCGAGAGCTAACCAGGCGGGACTGAGACTGACACCGAAGCATATATTTCTGCATCAGACTATAGCCGAGTTGGCGGCGGCGGTGACAACTACCGGGGCTGTTGAGGCAGATCAGCAGAGAGTGAGCGGGGAGGTAATGCTCACGCCCATACAGAGGTGGTTCTTCGAACAGGATTTGGCTGACCCGCATCACTTCAATCAGTCGGTATTGCTTGAAGCCAGGGAAGCAATTGATCAAGCGGTTTTGAGGGCGGCGCTAGAGCAATTAATTGACCACCATGATGCTTTGCGACTCCGCTTCGAGCTGCGCGCCGAAAGGTGGGAGCAGACAAACGCCGAAGCAGAAAGCTGTCAGGTGCTCACTCAGTTTGGTCTCTCACATTTAACCGAAGAGGAACAACTCCTGGCTATAAACATAGTCGCGAGCGATTTACAGTCGAGTCTAAACCTGGCGGAAGGACCACTGGTGCGAGCAACCCTGTTCGATCTGGGCACTGGCAAGCCGACCCGCCTGCTTATAGTCATCCACCACCTCGCCGTTGATGCGGTTTCCTGGAGAATCCTGCTCGAAGACCTTCAGACGGCTTACCACCAGATCGCCAGAGGCGAAGCCGTAGCCCTTCCGGCCAAGACGACATCATTCAAGCAGTGGGCCCAACTGCTAAACGAATACGCTCAGACCGACCTGCTCAAACATCAACTCGGCTACTGGCTCAACCTCCTCGATAGACATATACCGCCCCTGCCCCTCGACTTCCCCGGAGGAGATAACACCGTCTCGTCAACAGGGATCGTGTCGGCAGAGCTAAGCCGGGAGCAGACCCTGGCCTTGCTGCAAGAAGTAGGAGAAGCCTACCACACGCAGATAAACGAGGTGCTGCTGACCGGGCTAGTGCGTGCATACGGGAAGTGGAGCGGGGAGCGAGAGATGATAGTGGATATGGAAGGGCATGGGCGAGAGGAGGTGGTGGAGGGAGTGGACCTGACGAGGACTGTGGGATGGTTCACGACCATTTATCCGGTGGTGATGAGAGTAGAGGATGTGGAGGGAGTAGGAGAGACGATAAAGCGAGTGAAGGAGGAGGTGAGAGGGATACCAGAGCGAGGGATAGGGTATGGGGTGTTGAGGTATCTGACGGAGGATGAGGAGGTGAAGGAGCAGATGAGGAGGCTGCCGGAGGCGGAGATCAGTTTCAACTACCTCGGGCAGCTAGATCAATCCATAGCAGGATCAACCCTGTTCAATTTAGGGCAGCAGCCCGACTCATCATCTCGCAGCCCGAAAGGTCGTCGCGCCCATGCCATCGAGATTGACTGCGAGGTTGTTCAAGGCAAGCTCAACATCCGGTTCACCTTCAGCCGCAACCTCCATCGCCGGGAATCAGTAGAGCAGTTGGCCGGCTGCTTCACGGACGCGCTCAACGGCCTCGTAGCACAGCGTCGGTCGCAAGCCTCAACCACATACGCGGCTTCAGACTTCCCGCTTGCCGGCCTGGATCAGGAAAAACTAAACAGGCTTGCGGCAAGCTATCCGCAAATAGAGGACATATACCCGCTATCGCCCATGCAACAGGGAATGCTGTTTCACTCCTTGTATGAGTCAGGGGCTGATATCTACGTCACGCAGATGAGCTGCGAGCTTATCGGGGAGCTGGAAGTTGAGGCGATGGGCTGGGCGTGGCAGCAAGTTATAGACCGCCACACGATACTTCGCACAGCGGTCGAGTGGGAACAGGCGGACGAACCGTTGCAGGTGGTAGTCAGGCGGGCGGAGGTGAGCATTGAGCAGCAGGACTGGAGAGGTATAGATGAAGATGAGCAGCGGCAGAGACTAGGAGAGTATTTGCGGGAGGGAAGGAGTAAAGGGTTCGACTTCAGGCAGCCTCCTTTGATGAGAGTAGGTTTAATGAGGGTGGCGGATAATAGGCATTACTTCGTGTGGGAGCACCATCACATGCTGCTGGACGGGTGGAGCACGGCGGCACTGATTCAGGAGGTGTTTACCTGCTACGAGGGCAGGGTGCGGGGCGAGCAAGTGAGGCTGGATTATAGGAGACCATACAGGGACTACATAGAGTGGGTGATGAGGCAGGACCGGAGCAAGGCGCAACAATACTGGCAGCGAGAGATTGGAAGAGTGAAGGCGGCGGGTAAGCTTGGGGCAGAGATGAATGGGCGCAGGCACTCGCGGCAGGGATATACGCAGCAGGCGTTAACATTATCGGAGCAGCAGACCGAGAAGCTAAACAGGTTTGCGCGACAGCAGCAGGTCACGCTCAACACGATCCTGCAAGGCTGCTGGGCAGTGCTCATGAGCCGCTACAGTCAGCAGCGGGAGGTAATCTTCGGAGTCACAGTATCCGGCAGAGGGATGGCGCTCGAAGGAGTCGAGCAGATGATAGGGTTGATGATAAACACGCTGCCGATGCGTGTTGAAGTCCCGGCCGGGCTACGAGTGGGCGAGTGGCTGAGAGCCATACAACAGAAGCAGGTGGAGCAGCGAGAATACGAATACAGCAGCCTTTGGCAGGTGCAGGGTTGGAGCGGAGCAGAAGCGGGAGAGCGACTGTTTGAGAGCATAATGGTGTTTGAGAACTACCCTGTGGAAGCGGGGCTGAAGAAGCTGTTGGAAGAAGGAACCAGGCTGGCGGTGAGCAACGTGAGGTCAGTGGAGGAGACCAATTACGGACTGACAGTGGCAGTGCTGCCAGGCAGAGAGGTAATCATAGAGATAGGATATGAGAGGCAACGATATGACGAGGCTGTGATAAGGCGAATGCTGAGGCACATGGAAGTGTTGCTGAGCGCGATGGCCGCCGACCCTCACCAGCCACTCTCTCTACTTCCCCTGATGACTGACGCCGAGCGCCGTCAACTCCTCGTCGGCTTTAACCACACCTCCTCCCCTTTCCCTGCTCATAAATGCGTCCACGATCTCATCCAGCAGCAGGTCGAGCTTACGCCCGAAGCCGTCGCCGTCATCTCCGGCCAGCTGGAGGTCACATACGCACTCCTCAACTACCGCGCCAATCAACTCGCTCGCCTCCTCCGCTCTCTCTCTGTTGCACCCGAACACATCGTTGCCATCTGCCTGGATAGCTCCCTCGAACTCGCCCTCTCGATGCTCGCCGTCTCAAAGGCTGGCGCAGCCTACCTCCCTCTCGACCCCTCCAACCCTCCTCACCGCCTCGCCTTCATGATCGAAGACGCCTCGGCTCATCTCGTCATCACTCTAGAGCGATTCCTCGATCTGCTGCCGCCTCACCTGTCAACCATCTGCCTCGACCGGGACCAGCCCGTCATAGATCAGCAGGACCATCTGAATCTTGATAACCTCGCCACAAGCCGGAACGCCGCCTATGTCGTCTACACCTCGGGCTCGACCGGCACTCCCAAAGGCATACTCGTCGAGCACCGCTCGCTCGTAAACGAGTGCCTCGCCTTTGCTTCTCATCACAACTTGCAGGTGGGCGAGCGCCTCCTGCAGTTCGCCTCCCCCGGCTTCGACGTCGCGGCCGAAGAGGTATTCGCTCCTCTGATCTGCGGCGCGACGGTAGTCGTCGGGCACGACAAATCGGCAGACAGCGTCGAAGGGCTAATGGCCAGGTGCCGGCGCGAGCGTGTGAGCGTGCTGAACCTGCCGTCGGCCTACTTCCACGAGTGGGTGAGGCAGATGAGCGAGGGGGAGGCCGATCTGCCCGATAGTCTGAGGCTTGTGATAGTGGGCAACGAGCGAGTGTCGCCGGAGCGCTACGAGGCGTGGAGGAGTGCCGTGGGAGGACGCATCGAGTGGAAGAATGCCTACGGGCCAACGGAGGCAACGATCACGACGACGATCTATCGAGCGGAGGGAGAGTTGAAGTCGGAGTCGGTGCCGATAGGCAGGCCGATCTGGAACGCGGAGGTCTACATACTGGATGAGGAATTGACGCCAGTGCCGGTGGGAGTGGTAGGGCAGTTGCACATCGGGGGAGCGGGGCTAGCGCGAGGGTACGTGAAGCGAGCAGGTTTGACGGCCGAGAGCTTCATACCGCACCCGTTCAGCAGGCAGGAGGGAGCGAGGCTCTACAGGACAGGAGACGAGGCGAGGTATCTGGAGGGAGGAGAGATAGAGTACATAGGGAGGAAGGATGAGCAGGTGAAGGTACGAGGGTATCGAGTGGAGTTGGGAGAGGTGGAGGCGGCGTTGTGCGAGCACCCGTCGGTGAGAGAGGCGGTGGTGGTGGCGAGGGAAGATGAGAGGAAGCAGACGAGGCTATTGGGGTACGTGGTGATGTGGGAAGAGAGAGTGAGCGTGAGGGAGTTGAGAGAGTATTTGAGAGAGCGAGTGCCGACGTACATGCAGGTGGCAGGGATAAAGGAGATAGAGGAGGTGCCGAAGACGGCGAGCGGGAAGGTGGACAGGCGACGGCTGGGAGAGGAAGAGTGGAGAGAGGAAGAGAGAGGAGATGGAGGAGGAGAGAGGAGGGAGGCGAGCAGTGAGAGGGAGAGGAGGATGCAGGAGGTGTGGAAGGAAGTGCTGGGATTGGCAGAGGTGGGAGTAGGAGAAAACTTCTTCGAGCTGGGAGGGGATTCGATAATGAGTCTGCAGGTGGTGTCGCGAGCGAGGCGAGAGGGGATGAGGGTGACGCCGAAGCAGGTGTTCGAGAATCCGACGATAGAGGGATTGGTGAGGGTAGCAGAGAGAGGGAAGGAGGTGGAGGTGGAGCAGGGTTTGGTGGAAGGAGAGGTGAAGCAGACGCCGATACAGAGGTGGCTGATGGAGCAGGAGATGGAGGAGGTGAGTCACTACAACCAGGCGGTGATGTTGGAGATGGATGGAGAGGTGAGAGTGGAGGAGATGAGGGAGGTGGTGAGGAGGATGGTGGAGCACCACGACGCATTGAGGATGAGGTACAGGCGAGAGGAAGGAGGAGGATGGGTACAGGCGAACCAGAAAGAGGAGCGAGAGGAGATGGTGGAGGAGATAGAATTGAGAGGAGAGGGAGAGGGAGAGGAGTTGGAGGAGCGAAAAAGGGAGGCGGTAGAGAGGGTGCAGAGGGGATTGGACATAGAGAGAGGGCCGATGATGAGGGTGGGAGTGATGGGAGGAGAGAGAGTAGGAGAGAGGAAGAAGGTGGTGATGGTGATCCATCATCTGGTGGTGGATGGGGTGTCGTGGAGGGTGATATTGGAGGACATGGAGAGAGGGATAGGGCAGGTGAAGAGGGGAGAGGCGGTAGTCTTTCCGGCCAAGACGACATCATTCAAGCAGTGGGCTCAACTGCTCAACGAATATGCTTGCTCAGGCGAACTACAGAAAGAGAGCAGCTACTGGCTAAATAGGAATATGAGAACCAGTGAAGCCGCTCCCGATAGATTATGAATCGGAAGTCAATGACGAGAAGTCCGCGCGATTAGTGAGTGTGAGTCTAGGCGAAAAAGAGACGCGAGCGTTACTGCAAGAAGTGCCGAAGGTTTACCACACGCAGATTGACGAAGTATTAATGGCTGGCCTCGTCGAAGCGCTCAGGGCATGGACCGGGGAAGGAAGAGTACTGGTTGACGTGGAAGGCCACGGGCGAGAGGAAATCTTTGAGGATGTAGACCTGACACGAACTGTAGGATGGTTCACGACACTCTATCCCGTTGTTTTGGACGTAAGCGAAATAAGGAAAACAGGTGAAGTGATCAAGCGCGTCAAACAGCAGATGCGAACTATCCCAAGAAAAGGAATAGGCTATGGGGTGCTGCGGTATCTGTCCGAAGATAAAAAGCTCAAGGATGATCTGAGAAAGTTGCCCGAGGCGCAGTTGAGCTTTAACTATCTTGGTCAGACGGATCAAGTCCTCAACCGGAAAGCCTATTTGAGCCTGGCAAACGAGCCGACAGGGGCCGTGGTAAGTCCGAAGGCAAAGCGAAAATATTTGATCGATATTAATGCGCAAATAGAAGGCGGCAGGCTTAATGTTTATTGGTCATACAGTGAGAACGTACATCGAAGAGAGACGATAGAAAGATTGGCCGAAGATTACATCCAGGCGCTGCGGCGAATAGTAATTCATTGTCAATCGCCGGAGGCGGGAGGCTACACCCCATCAGATTTTCCACTGGCAAGGCTGAATCAAGAAGAACTAATGCAGTTAGAGAAAGATTACCGGCAGATCGAAGACATCTATCCTCTCTCGCCCATGCAAGAGGGAATGCTCTTCCACAGCCTCTACTCCCCCGGCTCCGACTTATACTTCGAGCAATTCTGCTGCCGCCTGGAGGGTGATCTCGACATCGAGTCATTCAAGCAATCCTGGCAGGAAGTAGTTAACAGGCATTCGATATTGCGGACAGCCTGCGTGTGGGAACAGCTATCTACACCGCTTCAAATAGTCTTGCGGCAGATCCCGCTACAGTGCGATCTGCGGGATTGGCGGGGCCTGTCGCCAGCCGAGCAACAGCGGCGGCTTGAGAATTATCTCGACGCAGATCGAAGTCGCGGGTTCGTACTCTCTAAAGCGCCGCTAATGCGGCTGGCGCTAATACAGGTAGCCGACGACGCTTATTACTTTGTCTGGAGCCACCATCATCTATTGTTGGACGGGTGGTCCACTTCTGTAGTTTTGAAGGAAGCCTTCACTTTCTATGACGCCTTGTGCCGTGGCGAGAAAGCGAACTTCGAGCAGCCACGTCCATACAGAGATTACATCGCCTGGCTGCATCAGCAGGATATGCCTAAAGCCGAAGAGTTTTGGCGACAGTCGCTTAAAGGCATCGGCGGGCCCACGCCTCTGGGGGTAGATCGTTCGGCGAAAGCAGTGTCACCACAAGGCGAGCAGTATAGGGAGGAGCGGATTCAACTCACGAAAGATATGACGGCAGCTTTGCAAGCTCTGGCGCGACAAGAGCAACTGACTTTGAGCACGATAATACAAGGGACCTGGGCTTTGCTCCTCAGTCAATACAGCGGCGAGGACGATGTGGTTTATGGGGCGGTAGTTTCTGGAAGGCCGGCGGAGTTGGATGAAGCGGAAACGATGGTAGGGCTATTCATCAATACTCTGCCGGTGCGAATTAAGGTCACAGACAAGGAACGATTATCAAACTGGCTGAGGAAGCTACAGCAGCAGCAAGTAGAACTGCGGCAGTACGAGTATAGCCCGCTGGCGGCCATTCAAGGCTGGAGTGAGGTTGAGCGAGGGGTGCCGTTGTTTGAAAGCATAGTTGTATTTGAGAACTACCCGGTTGATAAAAGTCTAGGAGGAGGCAGCGAAAGGCTGAAGGTAGATGACATTCGGGCAGAGGAGACAACAAACTACGGGCTGACGCTGGAGGCATCACCGGGAGAAGAGATGCGGTTAGCTGTTGGCTACGATTGCCGGCGATTCGATGAGTTGACTATAAGGCGAATGCTGAGGCACATGGAAGTGTTGCTGAGCGCGATGGCCGCCGACCCTCACCAGCCACTCTCTCTACTTCCCCTGATGACTGATGCCGAGCGGCGGCAGGTGTTATTAGACTTCAACGATACTCAAAGGGAGTACCCGGCAGAGAGCTGCATACAAGAGCTAATCGAGCAGCAGGTCGAGCTTACGCCCGAAGCCGTCGCCGTCATCTCCGGCCAGCTGGAGGTCACATACGCACTCCTCAACTACCGCGCCAATCAACTCGCTCGCCTCCTCCGCTCTCTCTCTGTTGCACCCGAACACATCGTTGCCATCTGCCTGGATAGCTCCCTCGAACTCGCCCTCTCGATGCTCGCCGTCTCAAAGGCTGGCGCAGCCTACCTTCCCCTCGACCCTTCCAACCCTCCTCACCGCCTCGCCTTCATGATCCAAGACGCCTCGGCTCATCTCGTCATCACTCTAGAGCGATTCCTCGATCTGCTGCCGCCTCACCTGTCAACCATCTGCCTCGACCGGGACCAGCCCGTCATAGATCAGCAGGACCATCTGAATCTTGATAACCTCGCCACAAGCCGGAACGCCGCCTATGTCGTCTACACCTCGGGCTCGACCGGCACTCCCAAAGGCATACTCGTCGAGCACCGCTCGCTCGTAAACGAGTGCCTCGCCTTTGCTTCTCATCACAACTTGCAGGTGGGCGAGCGCCTCCTGCAGTTTGCCTCCCCCGGCTTCGACGTCGCGGCCGAAGAGGTATTCGCTCCTCTGATCTGCGGCGCGACGGTAGTCGTCGGGCACGACAAATCGGCAGACAGCGTCGAAGGGCTAATGGCCAGGTGCTGGCGCGAGCGTGTGAGCGTGCTGAACCTGCCGTCGGCCTACTTCCACGAGTGGGTGAGGCAGATGAGCGAGGGGGAGGCCGATCTGCCCGATAATCTGAGGCTTGTGATAGTGGGCAACGAGCGAGTGTCGCCGGAGCGCTACGAGGCGTGGAGGAGTGCCGTGGGAGGACGCATCGAGTGGAAGAATGCCTACGGGCCAACGGAGGCAACGATCACGACGACGATCTATCGAGCGGAGGGAGAGTTGAAGTCGGAGTCGGTGCCGATAGGCAGGCCGATCTGGAACGCGGAGGTCTACATACTGGATGAGGAATTGACGCCAGTGCCGGTGGGAGTGGTAGGGCAGTTGCACATCGGGGGAGCGGGGCTAGCGCGAGGGTACGTGAAGCGAGCAGGTTTGACGGCCGAGAGCTTCATACCGCACCCGTTCAGCAGGCAGGAGGGAGCGAGGCTCTACAGGACAGGAGACGAGGCGAGGTATCTGGAGGGAGGAGAGATAGAGTACATAGGGAGGAAGGATGAGCAGGTGAAGGTACGAGGGTATCGAGTGGAGTTGGGAGAGGTGGAGGCGGCGTTGTGCGAGCACCCGTCGGTGAGAGAGGCGGTGGTGGTGGCGAGGGAAGATGAGAGGAAGCAGACGAGGCTATTGGGGTACGTGGTGATGTGGGAAGAGAGAGTGAGCGTGAGGGAGTTGAGAGAGTATTTGAGAGAGCGAGTGCCGACGTACATGCAGGTGGCAGGGATAAAGGAGATAGAGGAGGTGCCGAAGACGGCGAGCGGGAAGGTGGACAGGCGACGGCTGGGAGAGGAAGAGTGGAGAGAGGAAGAGAGAGGAGATGGAGGAGGAGAGAGGAGGGAGGCGAGCAGTGAGAGGGAGAGGAGGATGCAGGAGGTGTGGAAGGAAGTGCTGGGATTGGCAGAGGTGGGAGTAGGAGAAAACTTCTTCGAGCTGGGAGGGGATTCGATAATGAGTCTGCAGGTGGTGTCGCGAGCGAGGCGAGAGGGGATGAGGGTGACGCCGAAGCAGGTGTTCGAGAATCCGACGATAGAGGGATTGGTGAGGGTAGCAGAGAGAGGGAAGGAGGTGGAGGTGGAGCAGGGTTTGGTGGAAGGAGAGGTGAAGCAGACGCCGATACAGAGGTGGCTGATGGAGCAGGAGATGGAGGAGGTGAGTCACTACAACCAGGCGGTGATGTTGGAGATGGATGGAGAGGTGAGAGTGGAGGAGATGAGGGAGGTGGTGAGGAGGATGGTGGAGCACCACGACGCATTGAGGATGAGGTATAGGCGAGAGGAAGGAGGAGGATGGGTACAGGCGAGCCAGAAAGAGGAGCGAGAGGAGATGGTGGAGGAGATAGAATTGAGAGGAGAGGGAGAGGAGTTGGAGGAGCGAAAAAGGGAGGCGGTAGAGAGGGTGCAGAGGGGATTGGACATAGAGAGAGGACCGATGATGAGGGTGGGAGTGATGGGAGGAGAGAGAGTAGGAGAGAGGAAGAAGGTGGTGATGGTGATCCATCATCTGGTGGTGGATGGGGTGTCGTGGAGGGTGATATTGGAGGACATGGAGAGAGGGATAGGGCAGGTGAAGAGGGGAGAGGCGGTAGTCTTTCCGGCCAAGACGACATCATTCAAGCAGTGGGCCCAACTGCTAAACGAATACGCTCAGACCGACCAGCTCAAACATCAACTCGGCTACTGGCTCAACCTCCTCGATAGACATATACCGCCCCTGCCCCTCGACTTCCCCGGAGGAGATAACACCGTCTCGTCAACAGGAGTCGTGTCGGCAGAGCTAAGCCGGGAGCAGACCCTGGCCTTGCTGCAAGAAGTAGGGGAAGCCTACCACACGCAGATAAACGAGGTGCTGCTGACCGGGCTAGTGCGTGCATACGGGAAGTGGAGCGGGGAGCGAGAGATGATAGTGGATATGGAAGGGCATGGGCGAGAGGAGGTGGTGGAGGGAGTGGACCTGACGAGGACGGTGGGATGGTTCACGACCATTTATCCGGTGGTAATGAGAGTAGAGGATGGGGAGGGAGTAGGAGAGACGATAAAGCGAGTGAAGGAGGAGGTGAGGGGGATACCAGAGCGAGGGATAGGGTATGGGGTGTTGAGGTATCTGACGGAGGATGAGGAGGTGAAGGAGCAGATGAGGAGGCTGCCGGAGGCGGAGATCAGTTTCAACTACCTCGGGCAGACCGATCAGGTAGTTGAAAAGGGAGGCTGGTTCAGATTGTCACACGAGTCAGCGAGAGAAGATAGCAGTCCGGCAGGGAAGCAGAAGTACCTGATAGAGGTAGACGCCATAATAGAAGAAGGACGGCTGCGAGCAGATTGGTCGTACAACCGAAACATGTATCGCAGCAGCAGCATAGAAGCATTTGCAGAAGCCTTTAAAGAAGCGCTGATTGAATTGATAGCGCATTGCCAATCCGGCGAGGCGCGAGGCCACACCCCTTCAGACTTCCCATACAGTGGACTGGGGCAGAAAGAACTTGACGACTTTATCTCTGAGATCGGCGAGTTCGCAGATTGAATCCCGAATGTCAGGGCAGGGCTATGGCTTTGGCCCTTACTTTCTTCGTTATGTCCTAGCGTATTTTTCGGCCTTCTTTAATTAATAACTGAGGATCATTCGGAGCAGTTAAACGACTCCCTTCGCGGAGACTCGGTATTGCTTTGCCCGGAGGTTTGACAGCACTGGCGAGCGCACGCCTGATGAATCTTATCAATCAGCCTGTCTATTTCCCTGTGATGATTTTAAGGACCGGCTATAGAGGAGACTAACATGAGTGAACCTACTAAGAGATTACTTTCCGCAGAGCCGCTTAACCACGGCCTCGCCACAGCCGAAGGAAAAACTTCAATTGCAAGCCAGGGCTTCCAATTGAGTGCGGAGGAAATTAAGAGCTTTATACTGCTTTATGCAGAAAACCCGCTTTTCAAGAACAGCGAAGAATGGACGATACAGGATAATCCATACCGCCGACCCATTGATCCTGATGCCGTCAAGTCGCTCGATTTCAGTGAGGCGCTGCCGAAAGGGCGGGTCTTAGGCAAGAGCGCGCTGGCAGCGCACCGCATGCTACTGAACATATATGAAAGCGATCTGGTCTTTCTGCCTGACGGCGACTTTGCCGCGAAGAAGAATGATTTCGGGGCGTTCTATTCCAATCAGAACAAGCTGCTGGGCGAAATGGTGCGTCCCACGTTGGAGACTCATGTTTTCGGGTTCCTTGAACATGAGATTGCCGTTACAGGGAAGTGGACCGTTGACGGCTTGAGCCTGTATTTGCGCTCTCTGCTTGAGGCTCATGAGCAGTCGCAACTGGAAGTGGTTACAGCCATCTTGTCTTCCAGAGAGCCGGAGAAGAATGCGATCTCCTTCTTGATTCAAGTCGCCAGCGATTTCTTGACCGAGGCGTCTGCAACTGCGCGCAACATACTGGGGAAATACGGATCCATCCAGTCGGAGCTTTTTAAGATCGAGATAGATGATTACGGTTACGGGGTACATCAGGCAAAGCACAGCACACTGTTTGAGAACACCCTGACGAGTTGCGGCCTCTCAACTCATGCTCACACGTACTGGCAATTCTATCTCAGTTCGTCGCTTGCTCTGGGCAATTATTACCATTACGTCTCGCGCGACCACAGCAAGTTCTTTAGATGCCTTGGCGCCATAGCTTATGCCGAAGCAATGTTCGCACACACCTGCAAGCAAGTGGCCGAGATGTTGCGCGCCATTTTTGGCAGCCGGGTTGACACGCACTACTTCGATGAGCACGGTCACATAGATGCTCATCACGGGCGGATGGCATTCGACAACCTTGTCACCCCGGCCATCGCCAGGTACGGCGACGGCGTCATCGAGCAAATCATTCGCGGCCTGGAAGAGATTCGATGTCTAACGGCGATAGGGGACGAGGATTTCACTGCGCAGATGGCCTGGTCTGATGAGGCCGAAAATTACAAGTCATTAGCGCAGCCAATCTACCAAAAGATTCTCAGCGGAGAGATCAACTGCTCCAAAACGACGAGCGTCAGCCGGGACGACACACTTGCGATCATGCGGGTGAATGATGAAGACAAGCTGTGCGTCGTCGAAGCCGGTCAATTGAACGTTGTCACGGATCACGACCGGTTCATCAGGGTTGATGCCGGGGAAGGAATCGTCATTCCGCGCCACCGAATGCACGGGGCGAAAACCTCATCGGGAGATTGCGTCTATCACATCTTTGACATAGAGGATTACAAATCGTGCTTGTCATAACTTTCGATACAGCCGAACACAACTTCATCATAGCCGGAGAAAAATCATACTTCCTGCTTCAACTCGCTGACGGCAGCAAGATCATGGTGCACGACCGATGCTTGCATCGCGGGGGCCCGCTTCACCTGGGCGACTGGGATAGCGAAACCAAATGCCTGGTCTGTCCCTGGCACCAGACGAGGTATTCGGAAAGGGCTCTGCGAAAACGCGCGATCCCGCTGGTCTGCCGAAACGGTCAGGCGACGGCCATCCTGGATGAATTGCCTGATGTGCCCGTTCGCCTTCTCAAGAAAACGATCCTAGTAAAACCTTGTTAAAGCAGATTCAGACCGAACGCACGATCGGCATTCGAGGGGCAACCCGGAATTCGATTTTGCGCCGAATTTCAGATTGATCAAATGAGGCTTTGCTTATGCGCAGAGCCGGGATGGCGGTGATTTATGATAGGGAAAAGGAAAATTTCTTTGGAAGAAATCGCTCTTACCGGTCTTGCCCCATCGGCATTGATCGAGTCGAAAATAATGAGTTTGCCTCGCTCCCCGGGTCATCTCATAGCGGACCTGGCCGAGTCGCTTGTTTCCAAAGGTAGAGCACACCTGGAAAATAAGCAGTACGATGATGCCCGCCACTGTTTTGAGTCGGCGTTGTACCTGAGCCCTGAACACGGCGGGGCACGCCTCGGGCTAAATCGGGTGCATCGCAAGCTCATCCCCCGCTGGCATTTCGAAATGCTCAACGACGAGGAGCGCAACTCGGCCTTTGAACGAGCCCTGGCGAAAGCAATCACCCCGTTGACTACTGTCCTCGACATAGGCTCGGGATCAGGTCTGCTGGCCATGATGGCCGCGCGGGCAGGGGCAAAGGAGACTATATCGTGTGAGATGGTCAACCCTATTGCCGAACTTGCTCGACACACGGTAGCTTGCAACGGCTATGCGGATAAGGTGGTGATTCTCGACAAGAAGTCTACCGATATGCGGATCGGCGTCGATATGATGAAGAGGGCCGACCTGCTTGTCACCGAGACGGTTGATTGCGGCCTCCTGGGCGAAGGCATAATCCCTTCCGTCACACACGCCAGGGAGAATCTGCTTAAAGAAGATGCTCAAATAATCCCTAAGACGGCGACCATCGTAGCCGCAGTTGTCGAAAGCAACCAGCTACGGGGCCTGAACTACGCGAGCAAGGCTGCCGGGTTCGACGTGAGTCCCATTAACCAATATGCCACCGCCGGGTACTTCCCTGTGCGATCCGGCGCGTTCAATCACGTTCTGCTCGCAGAGCCTTTCGAGGTGTTCCGCTTCGACTTCACAAAGTGTGTGATGGCTTCGGACTCCAGGCTTATATCCGTACCGATTAAGCGTGAAGGGGTGTGCCACGCCATTCTCTTCTGGTTCGAAATGCAGCTTGATGATGAGATTTCAATTTCGAACCGTCCCGGCAGCCGGACTCACTGGGAGCAGGCATTACAGTGCCTTGAGCAGGGCGTGCCGGTTCGGGCGGGTGCGACCCTCACCGTACGCGCGGAGCATGATTGTTCCACGGTTCTCGTTTAGGCTCATCGAATCCGGCCGCCCTGTTAACGCGAGGGAAGAGTGATCTATGGAGAATCTATTTCAAGACCTCCGCTACGGCATTCGGGTACTGCTCAGGAAGCCGGGCTTCACTGCGATCGCCGTTATCGCCCTTTCCCTGGGCATCGGCGCCAACACGGCGATCTTCAGCGCGGTCAATGCCATTCTGCTCCGCCCGCTCCCTTACCATGAGGCGGAACGCCTCGTCTGGCTCTGGGAACAAAACCTGGCGAGCGACATACAAGAGGAGTCAATCTCTTTCCCGAATTTTTCGGACTACAGGGAACAGAATCATGTCTTTGAGGACGTGGCTGCTTTCACTCGATGGCGGCCCGTTCTGACGACGGACGGCGAGCCCGAGCGGATTCTGGCCGAACAGGTTTCGGCGAGCCTCTTTTCAGTGCTTCGCGTCGAAGCGGCTGCGGGCAGGACTTTTTTCCCCGAAGAAGATCAGCCCGGTAAAAACAATGTTGTAGTCCTCAGCCACGGGCTTTGGGAGCGACGCTTCGGTTCCGACAAAGATGTGATCGGGAAGACGATAACGCTCAACGGCAATCCCCACACCGTAGTCGGGGTAATGCCCGGCGATTTCCGGCATCCCGCGCCCGACGCGCGCAGACCGACTGAGCTATGGACGCCTCTGGGGATGGACGCAAGCCGTGTGCATCGCAGGCTTGACATTCTCAATGTGATAGCGCGCCTCAAGCCCGGGGTTTCGACGGAGCAGGCGCGGGCGGAGATGGAAACCATAAGCGCCCGGCTTGACCGGCAATACCCGGATACGAACGCGGGGTGGGTCGTGACCATAATACCGCTACACGAACGCTTCGTTGGGGATGTTCGACCCGCGATGCTTGTCCTGCTTGGGGCGGTCGCCTTTTTACTGCTGATCGCGTGTGCCAACGTAGCCAATCTGCTGCTGGTCAGATCCACAGTGCGGCATAAGGAGATAGCAATCCGCAGAGCCCTCGGGGCGACAAGAGGACGGCTTATCCGGCAATTTCTAACCGAGAGCTTACTGCTGGCCGTAGCGGGCGGTCTTCTCGGGACACTGCTTGCGGTTTTGGGTATCAATCTTCTTATAGCGCTCAGTCCCGGCGATATCCCGCGTATTGGCGAGGCGAGTCTGGACGTGGGGGTGCTGGGCTTCACGCTCGGCCTATCGCTGCTGACCGGAATAATCTTCGGCCTCGCCCCCGCCCTCGAAGCTTCAAATCCCGATTTGAACGAGTCACTCAAAGAGGGCGGCAAGAATCCGGGGCCGGGCGCAGGGGGGGCGCGCCTCCGTAGCTTACTGATGATATTCGAAGTCTCTATGGCCTTGATACTGCTGATATGCGCGGGCCTGATGATTAAGAGCTTCCTTAGCCTGCAACAGGTGAACCCGGGCTTCAACCCGGAGCGCGTGCTGACCGTGGAGCTTGCGTTGCCGAGGTCGAAGTACAAAGAGAATAATCAGGTGCTCTCGTTTTATAAAGAGGTCGTCAGTAGAGTTGAGAGCCTGCCGGGAGTGCAAGCCGCCGCCGCCGTCAGCGCGCTGCCTCTGGGGGGAGGCGTCAGCGTCCTCAACCTTGAAGTCGAAGGACGGCAGCAGCCTCCTGCCGGTCACGTCATCGGGGCCGAATCGCAAGTGGTCAGCCCTTCATATTTTCGCACGATGGGTATTCCGCTGCTGAAAGGCCGATTGTTCACAGATCAGGATGTCGAAGACGCCCCGGGCGTCATTGTAATAAACGATGTGATGGCGGACCGCTACTGGCCGAACGAAGACCCTATCGGCAAGCGCATTTCATTGGTGGACGCTCGGACGGGGCCATGGCTCACCGTGATAGGGGTCGTCGCCAATGTCCATCAAGTCACTTTAGATTCCGAGCCGTATCCGCAGATGTACGAAGCCTACTCGCAGAATCCGGGTTGGGGCGCGGCGCTGGTGGTGCGGACGGCTTCCGATCCGATGGGAATAATCTCGGCAGTCCGAACACAGGTTTCAGCCCTCGACAAGGATCAACCGCTCTACAACGTCAGGACATTGGAACAGGTATACGCCGATTCGGTCTCGCGCCAGCGTTTTAATATGTTGCTGATCAGTATCTTCACCGCCGTGGCGCTCGCCCTGGCAGGGGTCGGTATTTATGGCGTCATTTCTTATTCCGTGAGCCACCGCTCGCATGAAATCGGGATACGGATGGCGCTCGGCGCTCGGCAGGTTGACATACTCAAGATGGTGATAGAGCACGGATTGAAACTAGCCCTGGTCGGTGTAGGAATCGGATTGGTCGCGGCATTCGTCTTGACACGTGTTATGTCTAGCCTGCTCTACGGCGTTAGCGCGATTGACCCGTTTACTTTCGCTACCGGCACGATAGTCCTGATCGGCGTAGCCGTCATGGCTTGCTACGTCCCGGCTCGAAGGGCGACCAAAGTGGACCCGATGATAGCTCTCAGGTACGAATGATGCGTCGCGACTGCGCTCGCGAGTCGAAAGTAATGTAGCCCATCATGAAGCTAATTCTTTTTCTCCTGCGGTCTTCTCGCGGCGTCAAGTATTCAAGAATCAGCATAGGCGTAGTCATAGCCGCAGGCTTCATAGCCGGGGCCGTCAACGCCAGTCTACTTGCGCTGATTAACAGCCTGTTGAGCAATCCCGAAGGCGCGACATCGGGACTGCTGTGGAGCTTTATTCTATTTTGTCTGGTGATGCTGGCGAGCAGGATCGTTTCCGGAGTTCTATTGAACAACCTCTCTCAGGCAGCAATGTTTGACTTGTGCCTGAAACTGAGCCGAAAGATTCTCAACGCCCCGTTGCGCCGGTTAGAAGAGTTAGGCGCTCCCCGACTTCTGGCTTCGCTCACCAGCGATGTCCCTATTATTGCCAACACTGTGGCTGTCATTCCCATTCTTTGTATGCAGATCGCCATTCTGGGCGGCTGCCTGATCTATCTTGCGTGGCTTTCCTGGAAGGTCCTGCTCCTGGTCCTCGGGTTTATGATCCTGGGCGTGGTCAGCTACCAACTGCCTATGTTGAGTGCGCTGCGCTACCTGGGGCTTGCACGCGAAGACCGCGACGTGATGTTCAAACAGTTTCGCGCCCTGACCGAGGGCGTTAAAGAGCTGAAGCTGCACCACCCTCGCCGCCAGGCTTTTCTATCCGAGAATCTCCAGACGATCTCCGCTTCATTCCGCCGGCATAATGTTTTAGGCAATAACATCTTCACCGTCGTCTCCAGTTGGGGGCATCTCTTGATCTTTGTTCTGATCGGGCTGCTCTTCTTCGCCCTGCCCGCATTATGGCCCGTTGACGCGCGTATACTAACCGGCTACACCATAATAATTCTTTACATGATGACCCCCCTGGAGATAGTCCTTAACACGCTTCCCGAACTCGGACAGGCCAATGTATCCGCCCAAAAGATAGAGGCGCTCGGATTGTCGCTGGAAGCCGATTCGACCGAAGCTGAGTATACGGCTGAGCCGGAGCCTGCCTGGGGCTGCCTGGAATTGATCGGCGTGACTCATGCGTATTACAGAGAACGAGAGAGCGGCAGCTTCAAGCTCGGCCCCATAGACTTGTGCCTGCACCAGGGAGAGTTAGTCTTTGTTACCGGCGGCAATGGCAGCGGCAAGACCACCCTGGCTAAGTTGCTGGCCGGGCTGTACGCTCCCGAGGCCGGAGAGATTCGGCTAAATGGCAAGCCCATCACGGATGAGACCAGGGAATACTACCGCCAACATTTTTCAGTGATATTCTCCGACTTTTACCTTTTTGAGACTCTTCTAGGTATGCGTGAGCCTGAATTAGACTCGGTGGCGCGCGATTACCTTGTTCAGCTTCAACTGGACCAAAAAGTCGAGATCAACGACGGCGTGCTGTCGACCATCGACTTGTCGCAAGGGCAGCGCAAGCGCCTCGCGCTGCTTACCGCATACCTTGAAGATCGCTCGATATATATTTTCGACGAATGGGCGGCTGACCAGGAGCCTGTCTTCAAAGAGATTTTCTATTCAGAACTTTTGCCGAATCTCAAGGCCAGGGGCAAGCTGGTGATAGTCATCAGCCACGACGACCGCTACTACCACGTTGGAGACCGCATAATCAAACTCGATTATGGGAGGATAGACTGCGACAGGCGTATAGAAGGATAAGCCTCTAGAGGATGATTGAAAAGCCTCGAAGAGGCGAAATTCAATAGCCTGGGGCGCTAGCCACAGGTCTGCGCCAAACAGCACGACAAGCCCTGAAAGGGCGAAATAATCAGAACGATTTATTTCGCCCTTTCAGGGCTTGCTGTCTTATGCGTGCGTCACCCGGCGCGCGGCAGCCGGGCTATTGAATTTCGCCCCTTCGAGGCTTTTGAACTATCTCTTCAAACACCGTCTAAAGCCAGAAGCTCGCCCTTTCAAGAGCCGGTCAATTCCGAGGATAAGGTTCAAATGAAACGCAGCGACAACATAGAAGACATATACCCGCTATCGCCCTTACAACAGGGCATGCTTTTCCACACCCTCTACGACCCGGAGTCAGAAGTTTACTTCGAGCAGTTGAGCTGCACCTTGCGCGGCGCCCTCGACACTGATGCCTTGCGCCGGTCCTGGCAGAGTGTCATAGATCGACATACGATCTTGCGCACGGGGTTCTTCTGGGAGCGGCGTGATAAGCCTCTACAGGTTGTGCGCCGGAAGGCGAACTTGCCCTGGCAGCAACAGGATTGGCGAGGGCTATCAACTCTTGAACAGCAAGATCGTTTCAAAGCTTATCTGGAAGCAGACAGAATCTGCGGCTTCGAGCTTTCCAAAGCCCCATTGATGCGCGTAGCCCTTTTTCAACTGAGCGAGGAGACGCACTACCTCGTCTGGAGCCACCATCACATATTGTTGGATGGCTGGTCGGTTTCCCTGGTCATGAATGAAGTCTTTGCGCTGTACGGAGCATTCAGCCAGGGCAAGGAGATTGACCTGGGAAGGAGTCACCCTTACCGGGACTACATCGGCTGGCTGCTCAAGCAAGATATGTCGAAAGCAGAGAGTTTCTGGCGACAGGCATTGAAGGGCTTCAGGGAGCCAACCCCATTGATGGTAAGTCCCACGCGCGCGAACCTGCCGGATGAAAAAGAGAGTTATGGCGAACAGGAAACCGACCTGTCGCACGAGGCAACGACCGATTTACAACTCCTTGCCAACCGCTATCATTTAACGCTGAACACGCTTGTGCAAGGGGCGTGGGCATTGCTGCTCGGTCGCTATTGCGGCGAGCAGGACGTCCTGTTTGGGAGTGTGGTTTCCGGTCGCCCGACATCGCTTGACGGTGTCGAGACGATGACCGGGTTATTCCTTAACACCCTGCCCGTGCGAGTTCGGATTTCGCCCGACCAATCGGCGCTGTCGTGGCTGAAGCAGCTACAGGAGCAGCAGGTCGAATTGCGCCAGTACGAATACAGCCCGCTCATGGAGGTTCAGGGTTGGAGCGAAGTGCCGAGAGGGAGGCCGCTGTTTGAGAGCCTGCTGGTGTTTGAGAACTATCCCGTAGAAGATTCTTTAGAGCATGACAACGCGAACCTGAAAGTCGAGATCACCGACTTATTCGAGAGGGCAAATTACCCGCTCACCCTTTTCGCAACGCCCGGTGATAGGCTGTCGCTACAAATCTTTTATGATTGTCATCGCTTTGATGCGTCGGTAATCAGGCGGATGCTGGAACACCTGCGAAGCCTGCTGGAAGTCATCGCCGGCAATCCTGAGCAGCGGCTGTGCGATTTATCTCTCCTTACACAATCAGAGCGACGGCAGGTGTTGGAGGAGTGGAATCGCACACAGGCGGATTACCCCTCGGATAAGTGCATACACGAGTTATTTCAAGATCAGGTCGAGCGAACGCCGTATGCCATAGCCGTGCAGTTTGGGGAAGCGCACCTCACCTACGGCGAGCTGAACGCTCGCGCAAATCAACTGGCGCACCACTTGCAAAAGCTGGGTGTGGGACCGGAAAGTCTGGTAGGCGTATGCCTGGAACGCTCAATAGAAATGATTGTGGGGTTGCTGGGCATCCTCAAGGCTGGCGGAGCATATGTGCCGATTGACCCGGCGTATCCGCTTGAGCGGGTAAGCTTCATGCTTAGTGGCATCAAAGCTCCGGTGATTTTGACCCGGCATCGGATTGCACGATTGCTGCCTTTAAGTGAAGCGAAAGTCGTTTATCTCGATTCCGACCGGGAAGCCATTGCACGTCACAGCGAACAAAACTTGATCAGCGGGGCCACGGCCGCCAACCTGGCATACGTCATCTTCACTTCAGGGTCTACAGGGCAGCCCAAGGGGGTCATGGTCGAGCACCGGGGGCTTTGTAATCTGGCTGAAGCACAGATGCGGGCCTTTGGCGTGCAGCCCGAAAGTCGAGTGCTACAATTTGCGGCCTTCAGCTTCGATGCATCAGTGTCAGAAGTCTTCGCGACTCTGCTTAAAGGAGCAACGCTGTGGCTGGCCAGGCAAGAGAGCTTGATGCCAGGGCCGGAGTTGATCGATCTGTTGGGCGAAGCGGCAATCAATATTGTTACGCTTCCGCCGACTGTGTTGTCGGCGCTGCCGAAGGAGAGCTTCCCGTCGCTCTCTACAGTGATCGCGGCCGGTGAAGCCTGCTCGGCTGATATTGTGCGGCGGTGGGCGGTGGGACGTAAGTTCTTGAATGCCTATGGCCCGACAGAAGCTACGGTATGTGCAACTATAGCCGAGATAATTGACGTAGGGGCCAGGCCGAGCATCGGAAGACCCATCGCCAACACTCAGGTATATGTGCTGGATGAGCGACAGCAGCCAGTACCAGTTGGTGTGGCAGGCGAGATACACATCGGCGGCGTCGGCCTGGCCCGTGGCTACCTCGACCGACCGGAAATGACGGCAGAGAAGTTCATCCCCAATCCGTTCGGCAATCAGCCGGGGGCGAGGCTCTATCGGACGGGGGACCTTGCCCGTTTTCTCCCCGACGGCCAAATAGAGTTTATCGGGCGGGCCGACCATCAGGTAAAGATACGAGGCGTCCGTGTAGAGCTGGGAGAGGTAGAAGCGGTCCTGGGTAAGCATGACCGTGTAAAACAGTCTGTAGTGGTGGCGCGAGAAGACGTCCCCGGCGACAGGCGGCTGGTCGCATACATAATTGCTCAAGACCCGAACGCTTACGACAGCGGCGAGTTGCGCGACTACCTGAAAGGTGCGTTGCCCGCCTATATGTTACCCTCGGCTTTCGTGCTGCTTGAAGCCTTGCCCTTAACGCCTAACGGCAAGATTGACCGCCTCGCGCTTCCGGCGACGGGGCTATCGGGCGGGGAGCGGGAAGCTAAATTCGTTGCCCCGCGCTCACCTGTAGAAGAAGTGCTTGCCGAGATCTGGGCCGAGGTCTTGCGGGTTGATCAAGTAGGCGCTCACGATAACTTTTTTGAGCTGGGCGGCCACTCCTTACTCGCCACTCAAGTAGTCTCTCGCGTCTACGAAACCTTCCAGACAAGATTGCCCTTGCGCAAGATGTTTGAGGAGCCGACGGTGGCTGGCCTTGCGACGGTACTGCTGGATTCAGACGACCAGAGGAAAATAGAGCGCACTGCCGAGCTGTTGCTTAAAGTAGCCCGGCTCTCGGACGAAGAAGCGGAACAATTACTTGAAGAGAAACTCTACAGGCTCAGCAAAGGGGGGGCGAAATGAGTAGATCGTCTAAACGCGCGATTAATCTGACGGCCGAAAAGCAGGCGCTGCTTGAAGCGCTGCTGCGTGAGGAAGGTGTCGAATCGCCAACGCCTCAGAGAATACAGCGCAGAAAAAACCTCGGCCCTGTCCCTCTGTCGTTTGCTCAACAAAGGCTATGGTTTTTAGATCAGTTAGCGCCGGGCAATGCCGCTTACAACATCCCGGAGGCGATTCGGATGAGCGGGCGGCTCGACATAAAGAGGCTGGAGGAAAGTCTCTCTGAAATTGTGAGGAGACACGAAGTATTGAGGACAAGCTTCCCGACGGTTGAAGGCATGCCGGTACAGGTGATCGCCCCGCCGCAACCTATGAGATTGCCGGTTATAGATTTGAGCGTGCTGCCGGAGGCTGAACGAGAGGCTAAAGCCCAGAGTCTAGCCGCCGAAGAGGCTGAACGACCTTTTGACCTTCATCATGGCCCACTGCTGAGAGCGTCTTTGCTGCGTTTGGGTGAGGAATCCCACATCGTGTTATTCACAATGCATCACATCATCAGCGACGCCTGGTCGATGGAGGTACTGGTGCGCGAAGTCGCGGCACTCTACGAGGCGTTCTCTCAAGGCAAGCCTTCCCCGCTGGCAGACTTCCCCATCCAGTACGCCGACTTCGCCATCTGGCAAAGAGAGTCCTTGCAAGCCGAGCTGCTCGACGAACAACTCTCCTACTGGAGGCGTCAATTGGAGGGGGCCGCAAGAGTGCTGGAGTTGCCGACAGACCGATCTCGGCCCGCCATACAGAGCTACCGAGGCGCCAACCAATTGATAGAGCTGGGCGATGGCTTGAGCGGCAGGCTGAGTCAGCTCGCGCGGCGGGAGGAGATGACGCTGTTTATGGTGATGCTGGCGGCGTTCAAGGTGCTGCTGTATCGGTTGAGCGGGCAGCAAGACATATCGGTGGGCACGCCAGTAGCAGGCAGGACGAGGGCGGAGATAGAAGGGCTGATCGGGTTTTTCGTCAACACATTGGTGATGAGGAGCGAGATAAAAGGAGGAGAAAGCTTTAAGGAGGTGATGAGGCGAGAGAGGGAGGTGGTGCTGGAAGCTTTCGCCCATCAGGACGTGCCGTTTGAGAGGGTGGTCGAGGAGTTGCAGCCTGAGCGAAGTTTGAGCCACACCCCTCTCTTTCAGGTCGCGTTTAACTTTCTGAATGAGGCGAGCCAATCAGAGATAAGGCTGCCCGAATTATCTCTCAACTCAGTAGGGGGAGAGGTGGAAACATCGAAATACGATCTGGTCCTGGTGATTACGGAAGATGAGGGCCGCCTCTTCGTAGACTTGCGTTACAGCACAGACCTGTTTGATGAATCCACGATCAAGCGGATGCTGGTGCATTTCCAAAATCTGATCGAAGCGGCTGTTGCTGACCCACTACGGCCTGTATCGGCATTGCCGATGCTGACACAGGCCGAGGTGCGCCAATTACTGGTCGAGCGCAACGACACAAGCTCACCTTATCCCAGGCACAATTGCGCCCATCACCTGTTTGAGCACCAGGCGAGCCACACTCCTGATGCTGATGCGCTGGTCTGTGAAGCGGAGCAATTATCCTATGGCGAGTTGAACCGGCGAGCGAATCAAATTGCGAACTATCTTCGCGGTTTGGGGGTCGGGCCGGAGACGCTCGTCGGAGTCTGTATGAATGGATCGATGGATCTGGTCGTTGCGACGCTTGGGATTTTAAAGGCCGGCGGAGCATTCGTGCCACTCGACCCTGATTATCCCAAGAGGCGACTGGCTCAGATTATGGAAGAGAGCATGATGCCGGTGCTGCTCACCCGGGAAGATATGGAAGAACGACTGCCCGCTCATTGGGGACAGATCGTTTTTTTGGATTCAGATTGGGAGATGATAGCCGCTCATAGCCAGGAAAACCCCGCCGCCGATGTTGATCCGGAAAACCTGGCATATGTAATCTACACGTCGGGGTCTACGGGAAAACCTAAAGGGGTGCAGATTACACATGGAGCATTACTTAACCTGGTCTATTGGCATCGCCGTAATTTTGCGGTGACGCCCGCTGACAGGGCGACGCAGGTGGCCGGAGTGGCGTTCGATGCTTCGGTCTGGGAGGTATGGCCTTACCTCACGGCCGGGGCAAGCATCCATTTCCCGAATGATGAGATACGCACCTCGCCTCTGCAACTTCTGGATTGGCTCGTGTCTAAGAAGATTACTATCAGTTTCCTGCCCACGCCGCTGGCCGAGAGTCTCTTGTCGGTTGACTGGCCGGACGGCGCGGCGTTGCGCGCGTTGCTTACGGGCGGGGACAAGCTTCACCATCACCCGGCGAAGCCCTTACCGTTCGACCTGGTGAACAATTACGGCCCGTCTGAAAGCACGGTCGTTGCGACGTCAGGTCCGGTATTGATCCGGCCTCACGAGGAAGCGGCCCCGACGATAGGTCGTCCGATTGATAACACGCAGGTCTACCTGCTGGATTTCAATTTGCAACTCGTTCCGGATGGCGCGCCGGGTGAATTGTACATTGGCGGCTCAAGCTTGGCGCGTGGCTATCTGCTCCAGCCTGAAATGACCGCTGAGAAATTCTTACCTGACCCCTTCGGCGATCAGCCGGGCGCGCGCATGTACAGGACGGGTGACCTGGCTCGTTATTCGGCGGATGGAAGTATCGAATTTCTGAACCGCATAGATGATCAGGTGAAGGTTCGCGGATTCCGCATAGAGTTAGGAGAGATTGAGACGGCTTTAAGCCGACACGCGGCCCTGCAAGATGCGATGGTAATCGCCCGCGAAGACACGCCGGGTGAAAAGCGCCTGGTGGCCTATCTGGTCTGTAAGCCCGATCAGGCCCCGAACATCAGCGAGCTGCGAGCATACCTGAAAGAGCGTTTGCCCGAGTATATGATCCCGCAGTCGTTTGTCACGCTTGACCGTCTGCCTTTGAGTCCAAACGGGAAGGTTGACCGCAGAGCATTGCCGGCACCGAATCAGTCGCGACCTCAACTGGATAGAGCTTTCGTAGCGCCTCGAAATGAATTGGAACACTTCCTAGCGGACAAATGGCGGGAGGTTCTGGGCATAGAGGAAGTGGGGGTTCACGATGATTTCTTTGACATGGGCGGCGAATCGCTCAAGGCCGCTATCCTCGTCAATAAGATCCAGCAAGAGTTGGGCGAGATGCTTCAGGTGGTCTCAATATTTGATGCCCCCAACATTGCCGCTTTCGCCGACTATCTCAATAAAGATTGCCAGATGGCAGTCTCAAGGCTCCTGGGTAATGAACCGCAACACGAAAGAGTCCCTGCGGTCATCAAAAAGATTGATCCGGATAAGGTGGTCGAGCTACGCCGATTGATAACGCCGTTACCGCCGCGAGCGCCGCGCGACTCAGCCACAACATCAAAGAATCCTCCGGCTATTTTTGTCCTCTCTTCGCCGCGCAGCGGGTTGACTCTGCTGAGAGTAATGCTGGGAGGCCATCCACTGCTATTCGCCCCACCGGAACTCGAACTCCTCTCTTTCAACACGCTTGAAGAACGCAGCCGGGCGTTTTCGGGAAGGGACAGCTTCTGGCTCGAAGGGGCAATCCGGGCAGTTATGGAGATCAAGGGCTGCGACGCGGAAGAGGCTAAAAAGGTCATCGAAGAATGCGAAGCGCGGAAGCTGACGACGCGACAGTTCTACGGGCTGATCGAGGAATGGCTAGGGGAAAGGATGCTGGTCGATAAGACGCCATCCTACGCTATGGATTTGGAAGTATTGAACCGGGCGGAGACAGACTTCAGTGGCGCCCTGTTCATACACCTGCTCCGCAGCCCACAGGGGATGATCCGCTCGTATGAAGAGGCCAAGCTGGATCAGATATTCCCCAGGTTCAAACACCCGTTCTCGGCGCGAGAGGTAGCGGAGCTGGTCTGGGTAATAAGTCACCAGAACATCTTACACTTTCTGAGACGCGTGCCGGAGGAGCGTCAACATCGGATAAAGTTCGAAGAGATGGTGAATGAGCCTGAAGCTGTTATGCGCGGGGTATGCCACTTCCTGGGAATCGAGTTCGATCTAGGTATGGTGCGGCCCTACGAAGAAAAAGAGAAGAAGATGACAAACGGCATACACACGGTGTCGCGGATGCTGGGAGACATAAAATTTCATCAGCACACGGACATCGATCCCGAAGCCGCAGGGAGTTGGAGAAAATATTATCCGAATGACTTCCTCGGGGAGATCACCCTGGAGTTAGCAGAGTCGCTGGGCTACAAGGAAGAGAGGAATGATAGTCGATCCTCGGGTCCGAATCGAAAAGCGATCACACCGATACAGCCGGTCGCGGGCGATGCCGAGACAGAGCAAATGCTGGCGGACCTGGACCGGCTTTCGAACGAGCAGGTAGACGCACTCCTGGTTGATATGTTGGCCGAAACGCAGGACAACGGATGAGCCAGACTTCGAAACGCGCTGTCGTCTTGACACCGGATGAGAAGCGCGCGCTGCTTGAGCGGCTACTTCGGAAAAAGGCAAGGGAATCAAAATCCTTCCCTCTATCTTTTGCTCAAGAGCGATTGTGGTTTCTCAACCAGCTTGAGCCGGGCAGCCCCTTCTACAACGTACCGGTGGCGGTGCGCCTGACCGGGCGGTTAAGCATCCCGGCGCTAAAGCAAACTCTGAACGAGATTGTCGGCCGGCATGAGATATTGAGAACCTGCTTCTCCATGGTTGATGGAGAGCCGCTACAGTTCATCTCCCCCGCAAGGCAGTTGGCGTTCCCCGTGGCAGACCTGAGCGAGTTATCAGAAGCCGAGCGAGGCTCGGAAGCACGGCGGCTTGTCGGCGAAGAATCGCAATACAGCTTTGACCTCAAGCAAGGGCCGCTCGTGAGAATAAATCTGCTGCGGCTCGGCGAGCAAGAGCATGTATTGATTCTCGTACTGCATCACATCATTAGTGATGGGTGGTCAATGGGGATACTCGTTAATGAAATGGCGATATTGTATGAAGCATTCTTGAGAGGCGGCGCCTCGCCGCTGCCCGAGCTGTCGATTCAATACGCAGATTATTCGGTGTGGCAGAGGCAGTGGTTGCAAGGCGAGGTCCTCGCACAACAGCTCTCTTACTGGAAGCAAAAATTAGAAGGCGCTCCTCCGGTGCTGGAGCTGCCGACAGACCGACCGCGCCCCGCGATCCAGACCTATCGCGGAGATAGTCAATCGCTAGAACTCGGGCGGCCTTTGAGCGATTCGCTGAAGCAGATCGGCAAACAAGAGGGTATACGGCTGTTTATGGTGATGCTGGCGGCGTTCAAGGTGCTGCTGTATCGGTTGAGCGGGCAGCAAGACATATCGGTGGGCACGCCAGTAGCAGGCAGGACGAGGGCGGAGATAGAAGGGCTGATCGGGTTTTTCGTCAACACATTGGTGATGAGGAGCGAGATAAAAGGAGGAGAAAGCTTTAAGGAGGTGATGAGGCGAGAGAGGGAGGTGGTGCTGGAAGCTTTCGCCCATCAGGACGTGCCGTTTGAAAAGCTGGTGCTCGAACTCCAGCCCGCTCGGAGTTTGAGCTACACGCCGTTATTTCAAGTCATGTTCTCGCTAGAGAATGATCCGCGAGAGATTATGAACCTGCCCGGTTTGACGCTGGATTCTTTTGAACCCGATCTCAGAGTCGCAAAGTTTGACTTGACCCTGTCGGTTGCGGATTCACAAGACCTGGCTATCTCCCTCGAATACAATACGGACTTATTCGATGCCAGGACGATTACGCGTATGCTGGGCCACTTCCGTAATTTATTGGAAGGCATTGTTGCCAACCCGGAGCAACCGGTATCAACCCTGCCACTGCTGACAGAGGCGGAGCGCCGGAAGTTGATTTTCGATTGGAACAACACCACGTTCGATTACGCACCTGACAGGTGCGTACACGAGCTATTTGAAGCGCAGGCAGAGCGCTCGCCGGACGCAATTGCGGTCGTCTTCGACGAACAACGTCTGACTTATGCCGAACTCAACCGGCGGGCAAATCAGTTAGCGCATAATCTGAAAGATATGGGCGTTGGACCTGAGTCGCTTGTTGGAATTTGCCTGGAACGTTCTATAGAGATGATCGTGGCGGTCATTGGCACCCTCAAAGCAGGCGGGGCATACGTGCCGCTCGATCCTGATTATCCAAGCGAGCGGCTGGCATTCATCATTGAAGATGCGCGGGTGTCGGTATTACTAACGAAACGCGGGGTTGCGCCGGAGCTTGAGCTTAACGTCGCAAAAGCCGTATGGCTGGACGGTGAGTGGGAAGAGATGGCGATGCAGAAGGCCGAGAATCCGGCCAGTAAAGTGAATGTGCAGAACCTTGCTTATGTGATCTACACATCAGGGTCCACCGGGCGACCGAAAGGTGTAATGATCGCTCATTATGACATATGCAACCGCCTACAGTGGGGTCAGCAGGCTCACCCTTTGGCCGAGTCGGATAGCGTGTTGCAAGCGACCTCTTTCAGCTTTGACGTTTCAGTGTTAGAGATCTTCACGCCGCTTGTAGCCGGTGCAAGATTGGTCATCGCCCGACCGGGCGGCACCAGAGAGCCTGGTTACCTGGTCAAGTTGATGGCCGAGCAGAAGGTTACCGTTGCTCACTTCGTGCCTTCACTGCTTCGAGTCTTGCTTGATGAGCCAGGAATTGACGAGTGCAGATACCTGAGGCAGATTGTGGCCGGAGGCGAGCCCCTGCAAAGCGAAATTAAAGATCTCTTCTTCGCTCGCCTGGACGCTGAACTCTACAATCTCTATGGACCTACGGAAGCCTCTGTCGATACAACCTGGTGGCGGTGCGAGCCGGGCGGAGGGCAGGGAATTGTGCCTATTGGCCGCCCCTTGGCAAACGTGCGCACTTATATACTGAACTCAGACCTTCAGCCCGCGCCTATCGGCATACCGGGGGAATTGCATGTAGCGGGGATTGGTCTTGCCCGAGGCTACCTGAACCGCCCGGATCAGACTGCCGAGAAGTTCATCCCCGACCCGTTCAGCGATGAGCCGGGGGCGCGAATGTATAAGACGGGTGACGTTGCCCGCTATTTCGAGGACGGTAATATCGAATTCATCAGTCGCGCAGACCATCAGGTGAAGATACGCGGGTTCCGCGTAGAATTGGGCGAGATAGAATCGGTCCTCAACACACACACGGGCGTGCAGGAATCGGTCGTAGTGGTGAGAGAAGGTAAATCTGACGGCAAGCTCCTGGTGGCTTACATAGTGCCGGAGCAAGAGCCCGCGCCGGAGGTCGGCAAGTTGCGCGGCTTCTTAGAAAATAAGCTGCCGCATTACATGGTGCCGTCAGCTTTTGTGATGCTTAACTCTCTGCCGCTGACGCCCAATGGAAAGGTTGACCGCCGCGCGCTGCTCGCTTTGGGGCAGACCGTCCCTGGTTCTGTATCGGAGTTCGTCACCCCTAGAGACCTTATAGAATTCCAGCTAGCACATATTTGGGAAGAGGTCATGGTGGTTGATCGCGTAGGAGTTCGCGACAACTTTTTTGAACTAGGCGGACACTCTCTTTTAGCCGTTCGCCTGATGGCTCGGATTCAGCAATGTTTTGGCAAAGAGCTTCCGCTGTCAACATTGTTTGAAGGAGCCACCGTCGAGCATCTGGCCTGCATTCTGCGGCAGCAAGCGGCGTCGACTCCCTGGTCGCCGATTGTGGCGATTCAGCCTGGCGGGTCTAATCCTGCTTTCTTCTGCGTGCATCCGGTGAGCGGAAATGTCTTATGCTATGTTGACCTGGCGCATCACCTCGGCCCAAAGCAACCGTTTTACGCATTTCAATCGCGCGGCCTTAACGGAGAACAACCCGTCTGCGCAAGAATTGAAGAGATGGCATCCCTCTACATCGAAGCGATGCAAACAGTACGACCGGAAGGCCCCTACTTTTTAGGGGGCTGGTCCGTAGGCGGCGTCGTGGCTTTCGAGATGGCCCGCCAACTCGAAGCGCGGGGTGAACAGGTTGCTTTACTGGCTTTAATAGACGCGCGGGCGCCGGACCATCAGGAAGATGTCATAGAGGAAGATGATGTGACAGTTATGGCAAGCTTCGGTCAGCATCTAGGCCTTCAAATTGAGCGCATCAACATTTCCTTCGATCACTTCTCGGGCCTCAGTCCGGATGAGCGGTTAGCGTATATCATCGAAGAGGCCAGGAATGCAGACCTGATGTCTACGGACATAACCCTTTCTCAGGCCCGCCATCTTTTCGAGGTGTTTAAAGCAAACGTGACGGCCGTGGGCAGCTACTCGCCGGAAATGGCCGGTTGCCGAATCGCCTTGATGAAAGCATGCGAGCGTATATCCGATCTACCTCAGGAGTCGGCAATGGGGTGGGATGAATTGACTGAAAATGGCGTGAAGGTGCTGGAGGTTCCGGGCAATCATTTCACAATGGTTCATGAGCCTCACGTCCGGTTCCTGGCTGAACGGCTGAAGTCCTGCATCGATGAGGCCATGTTAGAGGCTGCAAATAAAGAATAGCCCCGGAGGGGCAATAGGATATTAGCCGGGGGTGAAACCCCCGGCTAATATCTTTCGCTCTTCCAGAGAGAATGGTATGGCGCTTTTCGCGCACAAGGTTATGATGAATGAGAAACTATACCTCAAGCAGAACGTACTGGCCGAGCCTTTAATCAATCGGTGGTATGCCTGGTCATACCTGGTAGCGCCTGCTACGGCGGCAATGTACATCGCCAACTCGCACCTGAAGATTATGAGGTCGTTTGTCTCCAATCCGCAGGTGCACGTCTCGGCCCTCAAAAATCCGGCGATGATAGGCGGCCCGTTCATTAACTACCCCGCGAGCAGAGGCGATGAAATCAAGTCGCTGATGGAAACTACGATTAAAGAGCAGGCGAACCTGTTGGAGTTGGCCGAAGCTATTAAGGCCCTGGACGGAGTCCTGAGTAATGAGGCCGAAGGGTATTCGCTTGAGCCTTTGTATAAAAAGATTCCCGACGCTTTGAGAGGTTATGTCGAGCTGGTTTACGACTTGAACAATAATCCCTCCATCCGATTCATAGAAGGGTTGCTCTATAACAGCCCCTACTATAACCGGTCGGCGCAAGGCATCTCGTTGTCGCTGGTTGATAAAGATGATCGGCCATTTGTATTCAGCACTCCCAGATTGGACGACGACGAACACTTGAACTTGAATCTCCCTTTTTGCGACGAGAGGCTTGACGAGTTATTCAGGGCGAAGGATGTTCCTCAATCGCCGGGCCATATGCGTGATGTCTTGAATATTCGCGAGGAAGATCATGAGTTGTTCTCATCATTTTTCACAGAGGAAGCCCCCCCTGCCCGAGGCAATTATACGGGCGACAAATTGAGGATACGCTATTTTGGACACGCTTGCGTATTAATGGAGTCGGACACGACCAGCATTCTGTTAGACCCCGTGGTGAGCTGCAGGATAGACGGCGGGATTGCTCGCTACACGTTTGCCGACCTTCCGGAAACGATCAACTACATTTTGATAACTCACAATCACCAGGATCACTGTATGTTTGAAACACTGCTACAGTTGCGGCATAAAACCGAGAACGTGATTGTGCCGAGGAGTAATAGCGGGGCGCTGGCGGACCCTTCTTTGAAGCTCGCTTTGCAAAATATCGGCTTCAAGAATGTGAGAGAAATTGACGAGATGGAGACTATCAATCTTAAGGATGGGGTCGTCACCAGCCTGCCCTTCTTTGGTGAGCACGCGGACTTAAATATACGAACGAAGACCTCGTACCTCATACGGCTCAAAGGGAAATCGGTGTTATGTGTCGCCGATTCGAACAACCTCCTGGCCGGCATCTATGACCGCGTTCGTGAAATCACCGGCGATCTCGATATGGCTTTCTTGGGTATGGAGTGTGACGGGGCGCCGATGTCCTGGCTGTACGGGCCTCTGCTCACTCAACCATTGGCAAGGAAGATGGATCAATCGAGGAGATTTGATGGATCAGACTTTGAAAAAGCGATAGATATTATAAGAGCCTTCAACCCGAAACAAGTTTACGTGTATGCGATGGGCCAGGAACCCTGGTTGACGTATCTCACGTCAATTCAATACACCGAAGCGTCCCGCCCCATTGTTGAATCTAACAAGCTGGTGGCGGAGTGCGGGAAGCGTGGCCTGGTCTCGGAGCGACTTTACGGGCACAAGGAGATTTTCTTATAAGGCGCATTTGAAGGGTGGCGTGTCTGAAAGAATACGGAGACGAAGAGATTATGTTAACTGCGATCACCCGTGGGGTCAGCCCAAGCATACAAGAGTGCGAGTTGACATTTATCGAGCGTCAGCAAGTGGATGTCTCAAAGGCAATCCGGCAGCAGACAGCTTATGAGGAATGTCTTACCGAACTGGGTGTTCGGGTTGTTTCTCTTCCTGCTCAAGCGGAACTCCCGGACGCCGTTTTCATCGAAGACGCCGCAGTCGTCGTAGATGAAGTCGCTGTCGTCGCAACGATGGGAGCCGTTAAAAGGAGGAAAGAGATTCAGAGCCTGGTCAACACCCTCTCATACTTTCGCCCGCTAAAATTTCTGAATGGCCCGGCAACGCTCGAAGGCGGGGACGTGGTTCGCGTTGGCCGCACACTGTACGTCGGTTCTTCGAGGCGCACAAACTCGGAAGGCATAGCTCAATTGCGTGCCCTCCTAGAGCCTTATGATTATGACGTGAGGCCCGTGCAAGTCAGGGGCTGCTTACATCTCACGACCGGGTGTACATACATCGGTAAAAACAGCCTGCTTGTTAATCCACACTGGGTAGACGCGACGCCGCTCACAGACGTTGACGTAATCGAAGTCCCGAGCAAAGAGCCATGGGCGGCGAACGGATTGGAAATAGGAGGAATTACCGTACTATCGAGTTCGTTCCCTGAAACTCGGAGGCTTTTAGAGGAGCGAGGCTTTCAGGTCCGGGTGCAAAATATTTCGGAACTAGAAAAGGCCGAGGCGGGGTTGACCTGTATGAGCCTGATCTTCGATAGTGATAAGTCAACTTTGGGTGTAATGACCTGCCTCGCTTCGGGACTTGAACTTAGTGAAGGGCTAAGAGGGTGATTATGAGTACTAAATGGGTTGCGATAACCAGGCTGATATTGTGCTCTATTCTCTTCTCAGTTACTGCCATAAGCGTGAGCCCTTCAGCGCAAAGCCGTCACCCCTATGCCTCTGACCGAATACTTGCTGAAGCAGTAATCTTTGGCGAAGGTATTATCTCGACCGGAGATGACGAATCACACCCGGCCTTCACGCCGGATGGCGGGACGCTCTATTTTTTGAAGAACACGCCGTCATTCAACCACTGGACCATCGTAGTTTCGCAATACGGGAATGGCAAATGGGGCGTGCCGGAAGTTGCGCCATTCTCCGGCCAGTTTAGCGATGCGGACCCTTTTATTACCCAGGATGGTAGAAACCTCTTTTTCATCTCGACACGCCCGGTCAATGGTAAACCCAAAGAGGATACCGATATTTGGGTGATCGAAAAAAAGGGGAGCGGGTGGAGCGAGCCAAGGCATCTCGGGTCTCTCGTCAACAGCAACAGCAGCGAGTGGTTTCCGACGATTACAAAGGATGGCACTTTATACTTTGGTTCCGACCGCCCGGGAGGTAAAGGCAGAACTGATATTTGGCGCTCCAGGCTTATAAATGGAAAGTACAGCGAGCCGGAGAACCTGGGCGATGCAATTAACTCCCCGGCCAGCGAAGTTGAGCCTTACATCGCGCCCGACGAGAGTTTTATCATCTTTGCGGCTGCCGGACGGCCTGATGGTAAAGGGGCTTTTGACTTATATATCAGCTACTATAAAAATGGCTTGTGGACAAAGGGCGAGAACCTTGGCGACAAGATAAATTCCGAGGCGTGGGATTTCTCTCCCAAGATTTCGCCTGATGGAAAGTACTTTTTCTTTACCAGTAATCGAAGCTTTGCCGACCAGCCGTTGGGGAAGCCATTAAATTACGAAGAATTGCTTGCCAGGATTCGCAGTCCTCGCAACAGCCTGCGTGACATTTACCAGATTGATATCGGTGTGCTAAAACTTGCGCGCTAAAACATTCCGAGAATGAGTGTCGCGCACAATTCCAGGACTGCTGTATGCGGCGACGTATAGCCATCCAATGTGATCTTCTTTGGAAGAATCGAAGGGACGGACTTTGAACAGAGATGATGAGGCAGATCCGAAAATTACCTGTTACTTCTTCAACCTCTGCTCTTGCTTTTTGAGATTCTCAACCATTGCTGAATTTCCCAACCTTTCATATATCTTGATCGCTTCGCTCAATCTTATGGCTGCTTGATCAACAACACCCAAATTCTCGTAAGCTTGTGCCAACCCCACCTGTGTCATTGCTTGTTCTTCCAGGTCGTTTTTCGGCTGAAGAGTCAATGCTTCCAAGTATCGTTTTTCGGCCTCTCGATTAAGGCCCACTGTCAAATACAGATCACCTAACATTCGAATTACAGCAGGCTCTTTCATAGTCTTGGATGCGCTTTCAACTTCGTTTATTGCTTCGGCGTATAGACCTTCATCGGAATAGAGATTTGCCGTAAGAAATTGCGTTTGAGCTTTGGGTAGATTTAGCTTTTGAATTTTTGTCTTTTCCTTGCTTAGAGGTAATATCTTATCGGCTTTAAGCAGGACAAACCCGGTGTCCGGCACGTCCTCTTGTTCGGAACTCTTGCCATCGGTAGAAACGACTACTAAATAGGTTTGCCCGGGTATTAGCGAGGGCGCGTTATCTGGATAGACAAGCACTGATTTTGAAACAGTTTCTCTACTCCATATGAGTCTCTTATTCTCTCCGTACAGGGTCACCTTATATTTTGTTTTTTCATTTGATCCGGCGACAGGGGCCCAGCGGATTGTTGGACGTCTGCTGAAGAGTAGCGTTTTGCGCGGTGAGATTATGACTGGGAACGAACTGTTATTCGTCTCACCTCCCCTCATCGAACGGATAATAGTATTACCGTACATAATACCGCAAACCTTTGTTGTACACGGACTGGTACACGGGCATCCTTGTGGGCCTGGTATAAGATTGTACGTATTGCCATTACCGCAAATAATTGTTGCTTCTGCTGACGCCTCTAAGGTTAACAGGTCACCTCTACGAATAAGCCTCCCTTCGGTAGCATCGACGGGATCAACCCCTTTCCCGAACTCGACGCGCAGTTTCCCTCTAGGTTTTGGAGGCTTTATGAGGATTATCCGCCCTACAGTGGGATTGGTAGTATCGGTTGACTGCGCTCTGACAATTGAGACTCCGACTAATAAGCTAATGCATCCAAGCAAGGTGACTCTCAATAGAGACTGCCCGATCATCGACTTGCTCCTTTCATCAATAGCTCCCTTGCATAGTTAACCCATTTTGCTTCTACATCCGTTTCGCCGGGTGCGAAACGGACACAATCTTTACACGCGTCAAGTACTCCGGGTTTGTTCTGCTCCTTTAGCACGTATACCAGAAGGCAATGCGCTGCCGCCGCATCCTCTTGCTCTCGCAACGAGATTGCCCTTCTTAAACAGTTTTCAGCCATCTCGTAATTCTTCAAGAGATAGTTGACCCATCCAAGATTCTTATATAGTGAGTATTGAACTCTCTCATCTGAAGGCGATAGTTCAAGGGCCCGGTTTAGTATCTGCAAGGCGCTATCGTAGTCTTTATCACTTCCCTGTAATATGTACAAACGCGCGAGATTATTGTAAGCGGGATAGAGATTGCTATCATACTTGATTGCAAGTAAGTACTCTTTAACCGCCTCTTGTGGATGCAAGTCTTCGTATATTGTCGCCAGGTTATAGTGCGCCTCTGTATAACTTGGATTTAAGCGCAGAGCACGTTGATAAGACTCTCGCGCCGGGGATAACTTGCCTTGTGTCTGGTATTCGTGTCCTCTTTCGTAATAGAAACGAGCAAATTCCGGAAGCCATAGCCATAACCCCAAAGCGATAAACAGAACAATTCCTGCTAACATAGCAGCCTTCTTAATCCTATGACTTTTGACTGTCCCCAGACGGACAGCCTTCGCTACTAGCGGGGGATTGGGTTGTATAAGCGATGTCCCTGCAACCGCAACTAATATGGCTGCAAGTATAGCCAGAATAAATTGTAATGCTGTGCTTGTGGTGTGCAGCCAATCGCCTTCGCTGCTCACAAATCTCGCGACGCATTCTATGATCAAGCCCGCTGATATAGCGGCGAAAAGCCAGGTCGAGAATGAATAGACAGCGTCATGTTTTCCCATCGGAGAGATGTGATCATTAGCGTTAATCCCGATATTGCTCTCGTCCTGGCTTTCAGGTGTGAATGAAGCTCGGCCACCGGTGATAAGAAAAGACCGCGAGGCATCCACGCTGTCTCGCTCTAAGAGTTCAGGAATATCGGCCCCCTTTATTGCCTCAAGCTCAAGTTCATTTACAGCCAGGTCAAAGGCGGCTTTCACCGAGCGGCCAAATGCTAGAGACTGATAGAAGTGCGCGGCAAATACTACTGCTGCTTCATGCCCTATTGCTGCATTCATTCCAATCGTGCAGTTGATTGTCTTGGAAAGTTCTGTGGCCTGGTCTTTCGCATAACAACCATTCAACACAACTACGAGAATATTGTCCTTGAGTAATTTGAATAAGTTTGCGACTGCCTGTTTATTGACCGGCCTGGATTTTCTGAGGTTATCTTCCAGAATAATTCCTTCGGTTTCACTCCCACGTCCGCTGAAGTGAACGATGTGCGGGCGATGTCTGAGCAGCGCCTTTTGTAAGTCACTGGACCTTACCGCCCACTCTGAAATAATTTCAAATGAATCCCGGTCAGTGCCAATTTGAATCTTTTCACTTATCTCGCGAAACTCTTCCCCTAAAAGGAAGCGGCGGCGGGAATCCACCGGATTCGCTGCCAGAAATAGTATTTTGATTTTTTTACTCATTTTGCCTGAAACGCGCATCACTCATCTGTCTGTGCGCGACCTGTTTGAACTGATTGGCTCGGGGTCACCGGAGAGAACGAATGCAGCCCAGTAGTATGGATGAGGATACTTCTGCCTGGTTTCCGTTTGTGCTGCTTGAAGCGCCTCCGCCTTGCCTCTGCCTTGCTTCAAATGAGTGTAGAATCTCTTCATCAGGTAGCTGGTTGATTCATCCTCGACAGTCCACAGGCTCGCTATCACGGTTGGCGCTCCCGCATAGATGAAAGCGCGATTTAGCCCGACTATGTCGTCGCCTCTGTTAAGCGAACCCAGCTGTGTATTACAGGCGCTGAGCACCACGAGGCTCGCCTTTGTCAAATCGAGGTTGTATACCTCTCTTACTTCTAATGCTCCGGTATCATCTTTATCTGGTCCGAGCCATATGCGAGAGAACAACGGGTTGGACGTATTCAACCTGGCATGAGCGGCAATGTGAAGGATGCTGTAATCCCCGGCTCGTTTCAGGAATTCTGATTTTGGCGCATTCCCGGTAGTAAGCGCCCTCGCATTGTAGAAATCGGCTACAGCCGTGGCCTCTTCATCTGCATAATGTAATACTGGCAGCCCCGCGGCCTTGCTCTGGCTCAGAGCAAGCATCTGATTGCCCACAGGCTTGCTCTTCTTTTGGATAAACGGCAGCACGCTTGCGCCCGCTAGATAGAACAAAGTGTGATTATCACCGAAATAGGACTGACCGTCTGTCAGCGCAGCAAAAGGTAGATAGTTCAATATTCCGTGCGGAATGATGCCAACAGAAGCGGTCTTGATGTACTGTCTTAGCGGCGCGATCAGCCAGCCGTAAAGTCTCTTCAGGCTTTCAGGTTGCGAATCACGCAGATTGGCAAAGCGGCGAAACCAGTTGATTGAGTTTATCAGTTCCAACTCTTTGACCGGAATCTCAACGGCAAGAAAAGAATCTCGCGTTATGATGAATGCCAGGGTCTTATCAAGAGTTACGAAGTAGGATAAAAGAGTTGTTTCTTTATCGAGGATTCCCTGAATTTCCGGCAACGTGAGTGTATTGACGCTTCGCAATGAAGCATATTCCGGGTTGGTTAGTTTGATGCGTACAAGCAGGTCTTCGTATATGCGTTGTTTGCCGGCAATCTTAGTCTCTATGGAAGAAAACTCAACCGCGTTCAAAGAGGGAACAAGCTTGCTGCGCTCCAGTCTGAGACTGTTTTCCAGTGAGGTGAGTTCTGACGCAAGTCTTTGCTCCTCCTGGATGAGCTGGACATCTGGTGTTTTGAGCTGACTGATACGAACATTGCCCATCTGATCAAGGAATGTGCGGGCACGCGCGAGTTCCGTCATATCAAATGCTTGAGCCGGTCTACCCAGTTGTAACAGTAAGGGTGCTATCCGCTGATAAGTGTAGGATGACCGTTCCGATATACCTGTCTTAATCTCTTCGATGGTCGCCGATTCCCTGAGACTCTTAATCATAGCGACAGATTGCAGATAAAAGCCTAAAGCTTTTTGCTTCTGGCCTAATAATTCATAGGTGTAGCCGATATTACTGAGTGTAAAGGCCTCACCTGAGCGGTCGCCTACCTCTCGCCTGAGCACTAAAGCCTGATTTAAACAGTGAAGTGCTTTCTGCTTCTTGCCCAGTTCGCTGTATACAGCGCCGATGTTATTGAGAAAAATAGATTTACTTTGACGATCACCCATTGCCTCGTAGATCGGCAATGTTTGGTTGTAGTAGTGAAGTGCTTTCCGCTTCTTGCCCAGTGAACTATACGCAGCGCCGATATTATTGAGCGCGGATGCCTCACCTGAGCGGTCACTTATTGCTCGGGCAATCGGCAATGCCCGATTGTAGTAATCAAGCGCTTTCTGAAACTCGTCTGCCAAGCTATAGATATGGCCGATGTTAATGAGCGAAGCAACTTCATTTAAGCGATCACTTAGTGCTCGGACAATCAGCAACGCCTGATTATAGTAATCAAGCGCCTTCTGTAACTCGTCAAGTGATTCATAGATTGCGCCGATGTTATTGAGCGAAGTGGCTTCACCTGAGCGATCATCTACTTCACGGTAGACTATCCGAGCCTGATTGACGTAATCAAGCGCTTTCTGCCACTCGCCTAGTGATTCATAAACTGTGCCGATGTTATTAAGTGTAGTGGCCTCACCGGAGCTTTTACCCAATGCTCGGAAGATCGGCAACGCCTGATTGTAGTAATCAAGCGCTTTCTGCTTCTCGCCCAGTGAATTATTGACTGCGCCGATATTACTGAGCGTATTGGCTTCAGTTAGGCGATCACCTGCTGCTCGGCTGAGCGGCAAAGCCCGATTGAAGTAATCAAGCGCTTTCTGTAACTCGCTTAGTGACTCATAGACTAAGCCGATGCGATTAAGTGACTTGGCCTCGATTGAGCGATCACCCGCTGCTCGGCTGAGCAGCAAAGCCTGATTATGGTAATCAAACGCTTTCTGCTTTTTGCCCAGTGAGCTATAAACAGCACCGATGTTATTGAGCGTAGTGACCTCACTTGGGCGATCACCTATTGCTCGGAATATGAGCAATGCCAGATTAAAGTACTCAAGCGCCTTCTTCTTTTCGCCTATTAAATTATAGTTGTAGCCAATTTGACCGAGTATATTAGCCTCACTTGGGCGATCAGTTATTGCTCGGACAACCGGCAATGCCTGATTGTAGTAATCAATCGCTTTCTGCACCTTGCCTAGATCGCTATGGAGATAGCCGATGTTAATAAGCACATCAGCTTCATCGGCCCTCTCACCTAATGCTCGGAAGATCGGCAACGCTTTAGTGTAGTAATCAATCGCTTTCTGTTTCTCGCCCAGTGAGCTATAAACAGCGCCGATATTATTGAGCATAGTGGCCTCACCTGGGCGATCACCTATTGATTGGGTTACCTGTAAGACTTGTTCGTACTTTGCAATGGCCTTTTGCAAAGATGCTTCATCGCCTTGCGCTCGCAGCGCCTCTGCTTCCGAAAACGCCCGTTCAGTGGCAACTATGTCCCTATCCTGTTTTGTGGCCTCTCGCAACTCTTCTATTCTTACTTCGTATAGTCCCGGCTTCGCATCCTTTTCCAGAGAACGGACTTCCAGCCGGTAGCTGCCTGTCAGTTCCGCTATTGCTCGGACATGCTCCGGCCCTTGAGTCCCGTTGGGGCTATCAACTTCGATTACTTGTTTGCCATCAGGGCCAAAAATTGTAACTACCACATCTACTCCACGCTGATCTACAACAGCGTACAGCAACTGATCCGCGCTAAGTGCGAGCAGGTATGAGTGAGCCGCGCCTCCCTTCATCTCTCGCTCAATGGGCTTCCCGATTTCGAGCAACCTGACCTGCTGGTCATTCTGCGATGCTGTCCTTGCTGGCTTAACCTCTTGCGCTGATTGCCTGGGGACTTTCGCAAGGGCAGCGATCATTACCCCACCACTAATCAGGATCACAAGCAAAGAAGTAATGGCTCGGCGAACTTGTGTTTGCTTCATACAGGTATGTCTTCGACGCATCTACGCCTTCTCGCACCAACAGGTCAGGTGTTTTTGTTTCCGCTATTCCCTCAAGAGCAAGTTGGTTCTTAGCTAATTCGAATGCCTCTTTCACTGAACGCCCGAATGCCAGGGATTGATAGAAGTAAGATGAGAAGACTACGGCAGTCCTGTCCCCGATAGTCGTTTTCATTACTATCGTAAAATCAATAATAGTCCGCAACGCATCTATTTGCCGCTTTGAATGACAGGCATTCAAGAACACTATGCGGATGTTATCCTTCAGAGTGCGAAAAAGCCCTATCAGCGCCTCTTTACTGACAGGCTTCATTTTCCCCTCATTATCTTCCAGAATAATCCCTTCGGTTTTGCTGCCATGCCCGCTGAAGTGAACGATGTGCGGCTGATGCCTGAGTAGATGCTTTTGCAAATCGCTCGGCCTTACAGCCCATCGTGAGATAACTTCCAGGTAATCCCTTCTTGTGCCTTGTTGAATTTTTTCGTCAATCTCGCGGGCCTCTTCATCCAACCTCGTGTAGTACTTGCCGTCTACAGGATTTGCAGCGAGAAAAAGCACTCTTATCTTTTCAGTCATCTTTGATTCCTCAGGATAGATTTAAAATTGCCATATAATCGTTGCCTGTGTCCGAAGTATTTTCACGGTGACACGCGAAAGCTCATTATCATCAATAACGGTTCAAATCCAATCTCAGCGCGAACCACATAAGTCCAAACTGAGGAAATACTGAAGCGGCGAAATAGTTTTAGGTTCGGTAGGTCATAATACAAAAACGAATTCATCTTCACAACCTTTTAATTCTGTAAAAGCACAAAGCCTTCGTCGCTGATCAGGATTCTCTTGCAGCAAGTCAGATAAATAGCAATATCTTAATAACGATGGTAAATTCTTGCTAAACTCTCATACTCATTCGAAAAAAAACTAAATGGTTTATGGTCTCGCACGTACAACCTCACCGCCCCCCTTTTATTAATCGCGCGCGAATTCGCTTGCGTGTGTTTTGTCAGTAGTATAGAAAGACTGGTGAATAATTCTTAATCTCCGAACCCGACGCGAGCATCTGGCGTCTTTTTTCAGGGAGCATACTTATGCGAATCAAGATTTTCTGTACTCTGATTCTTGTTGGATCAGGTTTCATCTTTGCCACGCAGAGCACCTCCGGGCAGGGGCGCAGCGCGCCAAACCCCGAACTGATCGCCCAGCGAAACTCTATCGAGAAAGAGCTGGAGTCAGTGGCAATTATCGAACGCAAGCTCATGGTGCCGATGCGCGACGGCAAACGCATGGCGGCCGACGTTTATCGCCCGAAAGACACGTCGAAGAGATACCCTGCAATCTTTGTTCGCACCCCATATAACTTCAATTTCTGGGACGTGCGCCTTGGTGCGCCGCGCGACATGAGCAATGAGCTTGATGCGGTCAAGCGCGGCTATGTCTTAGTCGAGATGAACGAGCGCGGTCACTTTTTCTCCGAGGGGAACTACGACATCCTCGGCCCGCCGCTCACGGATGGCGACGACGCCTTAACATGGATGGCCAAACAGCCCTGGTCAAACGGCAAGGTCGGCACAATCGGATGCTCTTCGACCGCCGAATGGCAACTGGCGGTCGCGGCGCAGGGCAATCCGGCGTTTGCGGCTATGATTCCGCAAGGATTCGGCGCGGGCGTGGGGCGCGTCGGCCCATACTACGAGCAGGGGAATTGGTATCGCGGCGGCGCCGTGCAGATGTTATTCATCGCGTGGCTTTACGGGGAGCAGAATCAAGTGCGCCCGATGTTTCCGCCCAACACATCTCAGGAAGATTTGATTCGCGCGTCGAAGTCGTTCGATCTGGCGCAACAGTTGCCGCCGGTCGATTGGTCGAAGGCGCTCGGGCACCTGCCGGTCAAGGACATCATCAAGGCAGTGGATGGACCGCATGGCATATTCGCTGACCCCATGCCCGTCGACACAGGCGGCGCAATGATTGAGCGAACTCCGAACGACCCGGCTTGGTACAAGGGCGGATTGTGGCACAGCAACATGACCATAAACGTGCCGGGGTTCTGGTTCATGTCGTGGTACGACGTGTCAGTGGGACCAAACCTGGCAGCATACAATCATGTGCGGAAGACCGCCAGGCCCGAGATCGCCAACCAACAGTACGCAGTGATTGCGCCGACGCTCCACTGCGCCTACAAGCGCGCGACGGAAAATACGGTCGTCGGTGAGCGTAGCATGGGAGATGCGCGTCTGAACTATGACGAGATGACTTACGCCTGGTTCGATTACTTCCTAAAGGGAGAGAACAACCGCATCCTTGAGACGATGCCGAAGGTCCGCTACTTCACGATGGGGATCAACAAGTGGCAGACCTCCGATACCTGGCCGCCGCAAGGCGCGCAGCAGCGAAGTTTCTTCCTGTCGAGCGGCGGGAAGGCTAACACGCTTAACGGTGACGGCGTGCTCGGCGATGCGGCGCCGGCATCGGATAGCCCCGATAAATTCGACTACGACCCGATGAATCCGGTGCCGTCTTATGGCGGTAATGTCTGCTGCACCGGGAATGCGGTAGCCGGCGGTGCTTTCGACCAGCGCAAGATGGAGGCGCGACCGGATATTCTGGTCTACAGCACTGAGCCTCTGACGCAAGGTATCGAAGTGAGCGGACCAATCGAGGTAACACTCTACGTATCGTCGGACGCCAGGGACACGGACTTCACGGTGAAGCTGATCGATGTGTATCCGGACGGACGAGCCTACAATCTGGATGAGACGATCCAGCGGATGAGATATCGGAACGGGTACGATAAGCCTGAGGTGCGGATGGAGGCGGGGAAGGTGTACAAAGTGACACTACAGCCGATGACAACGAGTAACTACTTCGAGGCGGGCCACAGGATTCGACTGGAGGTGTCGAGCAGCAACTTCCCGCGCTTCGACCGGAACCTGAACACAGGCGGGAAAAACTATGACGAATCACGAGGCGTCGTCGCGCACAACGCGGTGCATCACTCGAAGCAGTATCCATCAGAAGTTAGGATCACGGTGGTAAACAAGGTCACGGCGATGAAGAAGTAGCCTGCTGAGTTCGGCGCAAGCGGGTCACGGGATCGTTTCTTTAATGACTGCCTGCCCTTATAACCGTCCAAGGGCATCTCGCGCTGCTTGCAAATAGACCTGTTTGGGATTGAGCGCGTATTCTCGTAAGCAAGCTTCCGTGAATTTAATTGCGTGCTCCTCTTGCGAAGCCACCGCGCGATCAACCAATTCGTCGCGCTTGATCTCTCTTGCTTCGGGCGGACTGTTAGTCGAACCGATGCCGGAAATGGAATAGAGTGCAGCGGCCATCTGCCAGCCGTAATGTAACAACCGAGAGATTGTTGCCGGTGATGCATACGGCAGCAGCGAACGCAGGGCAGTTGTTCCTGTGACCGCATGGATCAGCGTGATGAAATTTCGTGGCGTAACATTTTTCAAATAGGCGACGGCAAACGTCGCGGTCACCTCTGAAAGGAATTGATCCGCCTTGCCCGTCGTCTCGACGAGATTTGCTACGCTAGCGAAAGGCTGGAAGTCATTAAGGCTTCGCAGCCCATTCATAATCGAGCCGCCAGAGCGTTTTTCGACCGGAAGCAAAGGAACCTGGCTGATGGCTTGCGCCGGACTGAATCTTTCGGCTTTCGCATTTTGCGCTTCCGGCAGCGGTTGATAATACGCCGCCCAATAGCCCAGCCCTTCGGCCAGCTCGCGGCGGCGCAAGTCCGTATCTTTTACTGACAGACTGCGGACGGCATGCGAGGTTCTGATCAAGCCGTGCGCGGCGGCGGCGGCCAAGCCCGGCGCGAGAATGGCTATCCACCTTTCTAAGACTTCCGGCCATCGGGCTTCTTTCAGCTCGCGGTTGAAAAAACTTGTCCAATCGGCGACGCGATTGCCATCGCCAAAGGCCTGGCGCCAGTTCTCGCGCGTGACGGGCTGACGCGGGTCGGGGTAGCTTGATCTAAATCGTTTCTTGTAGGCTTCAACAAAAGCGACGACTGCGCCAGCGTGACCGAGCGCGACCAATGCTTCGGCGGCCATCGGCCCGTGATTTGTGAGAGGCGCCAGGTGGGCCATCATCTCCAGAGCCTGTTCCATTGCATCGGCGTTTTCTGAGGCTGAAACCGTGCCGCCCGGCTTGGCCTGACAGCCCGACAGCAGGCTCTGAGAAAGACAAGTTACAGTCGTTGCCATCGCTGCATCGCGCAAAAAAAGGCGGCGCGGGAATTTATGGGGCTCCGGTTCCGGTAGTTCGTATGCCATATGGTCTCCTGCCTGGTTGAGGCCGCTCGCTTAATAGGTGGGCACAATAGCGTTCAAACATTATACATACAACAGCGTCAGCCAGGAAACAACACGGCTCACTTCTTCAGGGTCTGTTCATTGAAAACAGTATTCTGCTCTGCGCCCCCGCCGCGTGCGAAGCACATCATCGGCCATCCTGTGTTCTCTGTGTCTGCGGCGGTGAGATGTCTTTCTAATCCCGTACATTCAATCTTTCCAAATCCTTTTGAATCGAATCGCCTTGACGTCCAGTAAATCCCTGTCGCTATGCCGCGGAACCACTTTGCTCCATTCCATCTCTATAGCGATCGAGACTTCGAGCTTCTTGCCGGCGGCCAAACTCCGGGTGTCGGGCGTAAATACGAAGCGGTAACCGACAAATCTAGGCCGGCAGTCAACTCCAGGACGGCACTTAACCAGCGGTGGTGAGAGGAGGGTAGGTACGCCATAGTGTTTCTTGAGATCACCGAATAAGATCGAGGCGGGCTTGATGTAATCGATCCTCACCGAGTCGAGTTTTCGCCCGACTTCACCAGCATCGTCGAAGGTGTTCAGCACTACCCTCTTTACCTTGTCCCGTTGCGGAGGAGGGGGCGTCAGCAAGATGCCCAGGTCATGAAGATGGACTTCATCGTCGTGATTGGCCGGATTGACATCACCTAGTCGCCGGATGGCGTCCTTGATAGAAAAATCGACCTGGCTGAAAAGCTTCACAAAGGCAGTGATGTCATCTGCATTTTGGGGGTAGCGAACGCTATCCTGGCTGGCACCGCTACTGACGCAGAGACTTGAAAGCAGTAGCCAGCAACAGATCATTGTCCCGATATTTCGCATAACCCTTTCTCCTTGCCGCTAACAATTCGCATCAGCGCCGCACGCGGCCTGCGCTGATTTTATTCCCGATAGCACACCTATTCAAGCAAAGGTTAGGGACAGATAAGCCGGGGAGCGAAGGCCAATCCCCGGCCTGGCCTCCCCCTGCACACCACCTCGTAAGATAGGTCGTTAGACTGCCGGGTGCTTAGTTGTAGCCTATTTCATTCACCTTAAACTAACAGGCTAGAGGGAGTAGCATGACGACCTTTACCAACGCAGTGTTGTGACTTATCCCACATAGGAAGCAGAATGACAGAAGAGTTTACATCCACCGGCCGTTTGATAACTTCGGATGAATCTGGCTGCGCCCAGGCATCCCAGGAGTGGAATGCACGCTTACAAACTCACCCCAAAGAGATCGTTTATTGTCAGCGCGCGCAGGATGTCTCGGCGTCCTTGCGGTCGGCCCTTGACCGGCGCCTGCCATTCCGGGCGCGATGCGGGGACCACTCTTACGAGTGCTTTTCCATGGTAGATGAGGGAGTGATTATTGACGTTCATTTGGTATTGCTAGGCCAACAGTGAATTTATGAGTAGCAATCATTTACGAGAATGTGCAATAGTGATGTGTATCACTTCAGAAGGAGGCCGTTATGAACGTCAGCAAAGAACCTAAAAAGGCTTTTCACATTTCATTGCTCAAGCCTGTTTTGCTCTGCCTTCTAGTCTTGTTCGTTTGCTTATCCATCTTTGCAATGCGGGAAAGTAATCGCTCTCCGCAGTATACTTATCAATACAGCGTCCTGGCCTGTAGGTACGACAGCCCTATAAATGGCGTTAGCCACTGTAAAGATGAACTTGTAATCAAAATCCGAAGTCATCGAAATCCGTTCGTTATCTCTTTCCCAAATAAACCGGAAATAGTCTTCAACCATTCAAATAACGCATCCTCATTTCACGATCAGAGTATGTCAGTAGAGGATTTACCGCATAAATTCGCAATAAACGGTATAAGCTTTGTTATGACTGATACAGAGTTGAGATGGGGTGGTCAAATATTGCCTCTGCAACCGAGAGAGCCAGTAGAGATCAATATTGATGAATTTACGGATGGAATGCAGAAACAACTCGGAAAGAGTTAAGCGCAGAGAGAAAGGACAGCTTCTACCGTCCGCGAAGTCTTGCCTAACAAGTTGCTCGACCGGAAGCCGCGAAGCAACCTTCTCATCAATCTATATACTGCGTTCGCGGCCCTTCTGACGCAGATACGCCGGTAAACTGCATCAGACACCAGGATCAAATCGACTGTGAAACGGATTGAGTTTGAAAAGATGAACAACATAGCCCCCATAACTAGAAAAATTAAGGTCTCTAAGAATTTGCAGAAAAGCGCCTTCATTCAGCGTCTCTATGATTAGACATATACCAGTCAACTTTTTGAAAAAACCAACGCCCTGGTTTAATCAATTAGTGAGGGCAAGGCGCGGTTTTCGTCCCTTGAACTTGGAGGAAAAATGAAACGCTTACATATAACTTATTCGGTATTGGTGTTAATCTTTGGCCTCATACTAACCAGGTCCGATACCCTCACCGGGGCGAAGGCTTACTCTAAAGCTCATCTCCAGCCTAAGACATCAGCGGTGGCAGATTTTGATGAAGATGGCATACTTGATGTAGTAAGCGCTTACGGTCATCCCTATGGCGGCATGCTGGTAGTTCACCTCGGCAACCCTGATACAATCTATCCTAACGGGATTGGAGCGCGACAATTCAAAGAGAATGGAGAATTCGCCGACTCGCCATCTGCGAGATTATCTAAGCCACCGGCAGTCGTTGAGTTCATTGGAGCGGGTGATTTCGATGCCGATGGTCACTGCGATGTAGTGACCGCTGATTCTGATCAAGCGATCTCCTTGTCTTCGGGTGATGGGCGTGGAAGCTTTATCCCGGCGAGACGAATTGAATTACCTGGCCGCATCACCAGTCTGGCAACAGGAGAGGTCAACCGCGCAGATGGTTTGACGGATCTAGTAGCAGGTATAATTGCAGCAGATGGCCCAAAGCTGCTCGTTTTTGAAGGACCCGCAGGAGCGCTCAAGAGCAAGCCGGAAGAGTTTCCTATGCCCGCCCGGATTACCGCTCTGGCATTGGGGCAATTGGATGAAGATTATCTGGCAGACATAGCGGTAGCAGCAGAGCGCGACTTCTTAATCGTCGGAGGTAGAGATCGAAGGCTATCACTGGAAGAAATGAGTCGAGCGGACGTTCCCCAAGCCCACGTCAGCCGACAATCGTTTCCGTTTGCCGTCAGGGCGATGGCAGTCGGCAACTTCGCGGGTGACTATCGCTCTGAGGTGGCCTTGCTAACGGATGCGGGCAAGGTAGCGGTGTTACGACGTGATGAGATAAAGCGCGCAGGAAAAGCAGGCAGTACAGAGGGCGCGACCTGGCAGGTGAGTGGCGAGCAGCAATTCTCAACGGCCGCACAAACGGCGATGACCTTCACCGTGACTACTACAGCCGACAGCGGCCCCGGCTCGTTGAGGCAGGCGATCTTTGATGCCAACAGCAATCCGGGTGTGGATACGATTAATTTCCGGATAGGGGACGGGGCGCAGACGATTACTCCCACATCCGCCCTGCCGGCGATCATCGATCCTGTGGCTATAGATGGCACGACGCAACCGGGCTTTGCCGGGACGCCCATCATCGAATTGAATGGGACCGGCGCAGGCATTTCGAATGGGCTTCACATCATAGCAGGCAGTAGTTTAGTTCGTGGGCTGGTGATAAACCGCTTCAATGGCAACGGCATCTTCTCGGAGGGCGCAGGAAGCAATAGTATAAAGGGCAACTTCATTGGAACAGATGTCACTGGCACTATTGATCTGGGCAACGGCTTGACTGGCGTGAGACTGTTCAGCGGTAACAATACCATCGGCGGCGCTGCGCTTGAAGACCGCAACATAATATCCGGGAATAACGATAGTGGCATCTACATTTGTTGTGGCAATGCATCAGCAGGAAACATCGTGCAAGGCAATCTTATCGGCACAGACATAACGGGCAAGCTAGCAGTGGGCAACACCCCGGACGGTGTGGTGAGCCAGGGGCCTGGCTCGATTATCGGCGGAACGACGCCCAGAACAGGCAATATCATATCTGGAAACAACCGAGCGGGCGTCGTTCTGTTTTCCGGCGCTCAATTCAACTTGATACAGGGCAACTTCATCGGCACAGATATTAGCGGAAAAGCCATCCTCGGCAATACCGCCGAAGGGGTCGGTATCCATGCGGGCGCTTTCAACAGTACAATCGGTGGAACTGTAGCTACTGCCAGGAATATCATTTCCGGCAATGGCACGTATGGCGTCGTGATGTTTAACGGGACTACTGATGAGCTGGTTCAAGGCAACTTCATCGGCACAAATTCCCTCGGCACTGCTCGCCTGCCCAACGGTTCTCAGCGGCGTGGAGCTATTCGGCACGTTTAACATCTTTATTGGAGGCGCGACGGCAGGGGCAGCTAATCTTATATCGGGCAACAATCTGGAAGGCGTCAGGCTAACCGACAGTATCTCCCCGGCCACTCAGGTGCTGGGAAATCTCATCGGCACAGATGTCACAGGGATGGCTGGCCTCGGCAACGGCTCGCACGGCGTGTTAGTAAGCCGGGGACAGCAGGACTTAATTGGCGGTTTCACACCGGAAGCACGCAACATCATTTCTGGTAATAATGGTAATGGAGTGCTAGTTAATAACGACATAGGAGCAGGGGGCGAAATTTTCTTCCCCAACATAAGAAGGAATTTCATCGGCACTAATGCGACAGGTACTGCTGCCATAGGAAACTCCGGCGCAGGTATCCTGCTCAATATCCCAAACTTTACCGGGATTGCGAGCAATCTTATATCGGGTAACGGGCAAAGCGGCATAATCATAAATGACTTTTTCGCTTTTTTGGGCCTTAGCGCGCTTGTGTCAAATAATCTCATCGGCACTGACATCACAGGCACCTTACCCATCGGCAATTCGCTCGATGGTGTGACTATTAATAACTCCGTCGAGAACCGTATTGGACTTGGAGGAGCAGGGGCGAATAGCACGCGCAACATCATCTCCGGCAACGGCAGGCATGGCATTCTGATCCAGTCTGAATCAACATCTTTCGAAAGTAACAGAATTATAGGCAACTTCATTGGCACGGACATCACCGGCACAACTGCTCTAGGCAACTCCGGCAATGGTATAACTATCATTGGCTCGCGCAGCAACATCATTGGCGAAAGCGGAGTTGACCGTGGGAATAGAATTGCTTTTAACGGCATTGCCGGGATTAACGTCGAGTCCGGCTCCTGTTCGGCTTCCTTCAATTCCATATTCTCAAACGCGAGCGTCGGGATTGGCGTTCAGTCCGGCCTCTGTTCGATTGGATCAAATTCCATATTCTCTAACGCTGGTCCGGGCATTGATCTGGGCCTGGATGGAGTGACGCCCAATGATCCGGGGGATGGCGATACAGGACCGAACGATTTACAGAACTTTCCCGTTTTAACTTCGGCCAACACCTCCGGTGGCGGCATAACTCTACAAGGGACGCTCAACAGCAGACCAAACCGTAGTTTTCGAATTGAATTTTTTTCTAACATTACCTGCGACCCTTCAGGGTTTGGTGAGGGCCAAACTTTCATCGGCTCAACTATGGTAACTACTGACGGCGGTGGTAACGCGGCCTTCGTCGTTAACTTACCCGTAGCTGTTCCCGTTGGGCAATTCATTACCGCAACGGCCGCCGGGTCCGAGTTTTCTCAGTGCATACAGCTTGGCAGCCCTTTCGATCTATGCATTCAGGACGAGAGCAGCGGAGATACGCTCAGGATCAACTCAGCTACCGGCGAATATCTATTTACCAACTGCGATATCGGATTGGTAGTTGGTGGAGTAGGCAATCTAAACAGGAAGGGCAGCAGCATTACTTTGCGGCATGACGCAAATGACCGCAGAGTATCGGCGAGTATTGATGTCTCTTCAAATAGGGCCACAGCATCAGTGCAATTATTCTCTCAGGATAGAACTTTTACATTGAGCGATAGAAACATCGGTAACAACACGTGCCGCTGCCTTTAATGCAGGGCGATTTTTGACGCGCAACGCATCGTGGGAGATGTTTCCCCTGCCCCCTGCTATTCATGGCGCAGCGCAGTCAACGGGTCCACCCGGGCCGCCTTGCGAGCGGGCAGCCAACAGGCCGCCAACGCCGCCAGCATCAGCAGCGTAGCGATGACAGCCAGCGTCAGCGGGTCGGCCCACTGCACGCCGTAAAGCTTATCAGCCATCTGGCGCTGCCACGAACTGGGGGCGAAATACTGACTCTCCAACAACCGCTTCAACCCGTAGCCGCAACCCGCGCCCACTACCAGGCCGATCATCACCAGCCGCATTCCCTGCCAGATCACAAGCCGCAAGATGTTAGCCGGTTGCGCGCCCAGCGCCATGCGTATTCCGATCTCGTTGGTGCGTTGTGTGACAGAATAGGCCAACACGCCGGACAACCCGATGGCTGCCAGCAGCAGGGCCACCGCACCGAAAAAGCTCAGCAGGCGGGCATAGAGGCGTTCCTGCCCCAGTGCGGCCTGCGAGCGTTCTTCCTGCGTACTGACTTCGGTCACGGGCAGATTGGGGTCTATCTCGCGTACGACCTCGCGCACCGCAGATGCGAGCGCGGCCGGCTCGCCCAGGGTGCGGAGGGCGAAGTGCATCTCGCCGATCACAGCGCTCTCTTGCCGCCAGGACGTGAAAAACAGCGGTTCGATTTCGTTCCGCTGACTGTCGTATTTAGCGTCAGCCACCACGCCTACAATTTCCACTTCGCGCTTTGTATCCGTGTCCACGATGCGCTTGCCGACCACGTCTTCATCGGGGAAGAATTTGCGCCCGAATGCCTGATTCACGATGGCTACTTTGGTCGCGCGCTGGTCATCCTGCTCGGTGAAGCCGCGCCCGCGCAGCAGCGGGATTTCCATAGTCGCGAAATAGTTTTCACGCACCATCTGCCGGTTGGTGATATGACTGCCGACACTCTTCTCAGTCTCTCCGGGCAGGAGAAAGTCCGTATTCCACATGGAATGGGAAATGAGCGGGATGCGGCCGAACGAGGCCGCGCGCACGCCCGGCAGGTTGTCGAGCCGTGCGAAAAGTTCCTGGTAGAACTGAATCAACCGTTCATCTTTGTACCCGCCTTGCGCGGGCTGCAAAGAGAACACCAACAGGCTCTCCTAATTGAACCCGAGATTGACTCGTTGCAGGTTGTAGAGCGTGCGAATGAATAGTCCCGCACCTACGAGCAACAGCAATGAGAGCGCTACCTGCACAACGATAAGCCCCTTGCTCAAACGCGACACCGCGCCCGTAGTGCGCCGCCCTTGCTTGAGCGCCGTCGTCACGTCCAGGCGCGTCGCCCGCCACGCGGGCACCAGCCCGAATAGCACGCCCGTCAGCAACGAGACGGCTGCGGTGAACGCCAGCACACGCCAATTGGTGTTCGGCTCAACGTCGGCGGGCAAAAAGCCCGTATCCCGGTCGGACATTGCAACCAGCACGCCCTTGCCCCAGAAGGCAAACAGCACGCCGAGCGCGCCGCCCAACGAGGCGAGCAGAACGCTTTCCGGCAGCAGTTGCCGGATCAGGCGCCAGCGCCCCGCGCCGACCGCCAGCCGCACGCCGATCTCCGGGCCGCGCAGGGCCGCCCGCGACAGCAGCAGGTTCGCCACGTTAGCGCACGCGATTAACAGAACCATCACCACGACGCCGAACATCCCGTAGATTGTGGCCGAATACATCTTGCGCGTCTCCATCAGGCCGCGACTGCCCGATAGCGCAAGCAATCGCGGGTAATCTTTCGCGTCGAGTTGCGCCGGGTCATTTTCCCGTCGAGGCGGCGGCATGATCTCCAACGCCGTCGCTTCAAACACGCCGCCCAGGCTCTGACTGGCCTGCTCCAGCGTGGCGCCAGGCTTGAGTCGGCCCATCAAATTTAGCCACCAGATGCCCGGCTTACCCTCCTTGCCCATCCCCGTACCCTCGGCCAGCAGCTCTCCAGTCGAGCCGGTCCCACTCGGCCAAAAGCATCTCGCGGTAGCGCAACTCCGCCTCCCACTCCTGCCGCCAGTCGGCGCGCAAGCGGCGCGGCACGATCAGCCCTACCACGGCAATCAGCCGGAGGTGCGGCCTGGTGTAGAGTCGTCTGCGGCGAGAGAGTGGTGGCACGGTCTTGACCTCAGGCGCGTGAAGGTTTCGGGGCGCGCCCTTTGTTCAGTTGAGTCTGCTCCAACAGCCGGTAGCGTTTGACCGCTTCGGCTAATGCCTCCTGCCCCTCGCGAGTCAGTACGTAATACTTGCGCGGGGGGCGCGACGCGGCCTGAGCGATACTCTGCTTCTCCCACTCCGAGGCGAGATACCCGGACTCTTCGAGACGCCGCAGCGCCGGGTAGACTGTCCCGCCAGGCATGCCGGAGATGTCGATGATGTCGAACCCGTAGCGGTACCCGTTGGCGACAGCTTGCAGGATGACCGTCGTGGAATAAGTGAGAAATCCTTTGCCCATTAGTAGCTCCGTGAGAATATTCGTCAGATAGAATTCTATTTAGCAAGCATTCTACATAGCCTATATAACGAAAGCAAGTTCGCACATTACTTCCGGGGGTAGGTCATGTAATAGTGTCGAAAGTTGAGGATGGAGAGGACATCATATATGGAAGCACAGGTAATGTTTTACACATATTGGTCATATACATTATGGGAACTCTAGAGCAGCTTTCAATTGAATGTACGGGATTAGAAAGACATCTCACCGCAGAGACACAGAGAGCACAGGGGGGCGCAGAGAAAACCATATTCTGCTCTGCGCATCCGCCGCGTGCGAAGCACATCATCGGCCATATGCGTCCTCTGTGTCTGCGGCGGTGAATCTTCTTTCATTCCCTTACATTCATATGAAATTCGCTCTAGGCGGTATGTCTTGAGTATCTATGAACCATGAGGAGACGACCAATGAAACGATCACGCCAATTCATCATTTCCCTGTTAGCTTTTATTCTCTTATCTTTTTTGCCTATTCCCCAAGCGGAATCAAGCCCGGGACCGCCTGGCCTACCCCCGCAGGAAGCTCTCGACATCACCCCTGTTTACCAGCAAACGCCGGTCTGGTGCTGGGTAGCTGTCGGCGAAATGGTCTTCCGACATTATGGCGTTGCAAATATCAATCCCGTCGGCAACTTTCAGTGTGGCATCATCGCGCTATTACACCCGGCCTGTAACCAGAACTGCGGTAACTGCATCGTCCCTGCCGGCAGCCTTACGACAATGAATAACATGCTGACCCAGTACCCTGATTTCGCGAGCCGTGTTTCAGGTAGATCAACGAGGATAACCACGCAGGTGAGCCGATCCCGATTGTCTCTCGAAGCGCTGGCGGCTGAAATAGATGCCGGACGGCCGGTCGTCGCAGGCATCTCGCCGAGCGGCTACCGCGCCAATGGAATATCGGAGCATGTGGCTCTAATTGTCGGATATGTTGGTGCCAATTTGATAGTAAATGATCCATTCCCATTCCGCGCGGCGACATTCGCCGGCAATCCGTATGAGGCGGCAGGCGGGGAAGAGGTATCGAGCGGGCAATACCGTATCTCATACAGCGCGTTCGTCAATCGTCTACAGTGGCGTGAGAGCATCTATCGAATAAGTTGCAGCGGAGCAGGCTGCGGCGATAGTGACGACGCAGACGACGAGGAAGATACTCAACCTACAGTCAGGTACGGCCGTTCCTGTCAAACATCGGTAGGCACATGCGGGCCATTTTATAACCAGCCGGCGCTTCCCTTAGGCTCACGTTGTTACTGCGGCACGCCGACCGGACCGGTATATGGGCGTGTAGTACAGCCGTGAGCGCCGGGGCTCCCGGTTTACGGATGAATCTGGTCAAAGTAGGCTGCGTGTGATCGTCGTCTACCTCTCTAGTAATGCATAATTCTTATCTCAGATTCCGTCTGTAGAATAACAACAAATATTTTGTTTAAGGTTCGCTTGAAATGACTGATCGCCTGCTGTGTGAGACAACGAGTTAAGGGTAAATCACTATGAGTAAAAAGAGACCTGATAGAAAAAAAGAAAAACCAGTTAAACCCGAGACAAGAAAAAAAAGAGGAAAGCTCAACGAGCCTGAAGAGGGTGTGACTTCCACAAAAGACCGCTCCAAGAGCGACGTAGTGGAAGCGACGCAGGTCCCGGATTACGGAAGACCGCGTATGGGGCGTGCGACTGTTCCGCCTGAGCTGAATGATCCGGTACAGAGGGCCGAATGGGAACTTCCAACCAATGATACTGATGTCGGGCCGTATATGATTGAGTTAAATCTCTTCTACCATGCCGGATTAGAGAAGGGCGCAAAGAAATTCAAGGTTCTGTTTAATAAGGTTGTTACAGATGACCGAAAGCCTACGCTGATCTCGAAAACTTACTTTAAGTGCATGATGAGCGTCAGCGAATGGCGCGAATTGGTAAGGCTCGACGAGATGAATGAAGACCGCAGAAAACGGGTGATCTACCGGATATGGCCTGATTATCCGATAAAGCCGCTCATTGATCGCTCGGTTGCCACCGTTAAGGCGGATGCGGCTGTACGCTCTTATGATGCTACGGGAGAGGGCATAATCTGGGCAGTAATCGATTCTGGCATAGATAAGAATCATTTGCACTTTGGTCAGAAGGAAAAGAACCCTCATTTTAATACTCTTCTTCATGCCGAAGTGGCAGGTCTACATAGAGACTTTACTGGGGATGGTGAACCCATTATTGGGGCGGCCCTGGTGGACGATTATGGGCATGGGACCCATGTGGCAGGCATCATCGCCGGGGGGCTACAGGAAGGGTTAGAATCCGGGAAAGATTTTCAGGCTTACGCGAAAGAATTCAAGTCAGACCCTTCCGGGCAAAAAGTCGAAGAGAAAATAAAACGGCGAGAAATAAGTAACTCCGCACGGCTGCGGGGGGTTGCCCCGCAGTGCAAGTTGATCAGCCTGAAAGTTTTGAATGAGAAGGGGAAAGGCAGGTCCAGCGATGTGATGAGAGCCCCTGCAATATGTGAGAGAAGGGCTCAACGGGGATCCGAAATTGCTTCGTGTTCAAGGCGTAAATCTGAGTATCGGCTATGAATTCGATGCGGAGATGTTTGCCTGCGGGCAGAGCCCCTTATGTGTTGAGGTTGACCGGCTCGTCAAAAGCGGTGTGGTCGTCGTAGTGGCGGCCGGCAATACTGGCTACGGAAGGGTGAATGCGCAGCAGCGTCAGGCAAAAGTCGGCCTCTCGAATACGATCAACGACCCGGGTAATGCGGCGCTCGCAATTACAGTTGGAGCTACACACAGAGACTCGCCCCACATCTACGGGGTTTCGTATTTTTCTTCAAAAGGTCCGACCGGAGATGGGCGATTGAAGCCGGACCTTGTTGCACCCGGAGAACGTATCACCTCTTGTGCGGCCGGTCGATGGCTCGTAAAGAATGGCGGTAATGTGCCTGACGAAGTGCCTGGTTATGTCGACGACACGGGCACCAGTATGGCAGCGCCCCACGTGTCAGGCGCTATTGCGGCATTTCTCTCAATTCGCCGCGAGTTTATTAATCGCCCCGATGAAGTAAAGCGTATATTCTTGCAAAGCGCGACTCCTCTTGGGCGCGAACGTTATTTCGAAGGGCACGGCCTGCTCGATTTAATGCGTTCGATCCAGGCGGTCTGATATTTTGCACTTGAGACAGATTGCCAGCAAAACTCAATTTAAGGAGTGGGCGAGGTGACACAAACGATAGCCGGCTTTCCGTTTTGGGCTCTGACGTTTGATGAAAACGGACAGCCTGAGGATCTCACTACAGTTAACAATTTTATAGAGGAAGTAAGGCAGCAAAACCTGAGCGACCTGTTTATCTTTTCCCACGGCTGGAATAACGATTCCAAGATGGCGCTAAAACTCTATGAAGGGTTTTTCGCAGAGATGCAAAGGCTGCTTGACGATTCGAGCATACCAGTGCGCCGCGATGTAACGATAGGGACTGCCGGGGTGATATGGCCTTTGATCAAGTGGCCCGATGATGAGCCGGATGATTCGAGCGGAGGGGCTGCCAGCCTGGGCGCGGAGATGAATGGTGCGGACCTATTCGAAGAGTTAAGAAAAATATTCAGGACCGATCAAGAGCAGCAGATTCTAGCCGAATTATCGCTCCTGTTAGAGCAGGGGGAGCAGAGCATGGCGGCGTTAGAGCAATTTAAGGCAAGGCTCTTCCAGTTAATTAAACAAGCCGAGCCGAATGATTCAGCGATAGACAATAGCGCCATAGCCATAGAGGATATTGACACGGAGATGATGTTTGATTCACTGGCAGAGGACGAACCCGCGCCACCTTCAGATGGCGGGGCGGCCGGGTTGTTTGACAGGTTTGAAAAGCTATGGAGAGGAGCAAAAGCCGCCCTGAGGGTTACGACTTATTGGGAAATGAAGGAGCGCGCGGGTATCGTGGGTCGGAATGGTCTCGGGCCGTTGATCGGTCAGTTACACCTGGCCGCCCCGGAACTCAAGGTTCATCTAATAGGGCATTCATTCGGCGCCCGGTTAGTCTCTTATGCGCTAAAGGGATTACCCGAACTTCTCGTGGGAGACAAGTCGCCGGTGAAGATGCTTTACCTGTTGCAAGGGGCGTTCTCCCACTTCGCGTTTGCCGACGCTTTACCGTTTGATGGGAATCGCAAAGGGGACCTCGCGGGCATGGCGAGCAGGGTTGACGGTCCGTTGATTGCGACTTACTCGACAAAGGACCTGGCTGTTAGTCAGGCCTATCGGCTGGCGTCGCTGGCTGCCGGGCAGGATGCGGCAGATGCGAACGATCTGACGTACCGCTGGCAAGGGATGGGCTATGACGGGGCACAAGAAGTAAATGCGACTATAGTAGAGATAGGAAAGGCGGGAACGGCTTACCCCTTTCAACCCGCGAAGTGGATAAACCTGGACGGAAACAGACTGATCGTCAATGGCGGACTGCCCTCGGGCGCACACAGTGATATTATCTACCCGCATACTGCGTGGGTTGCGGTTGCGGCCGCTGGAATTAAGTAACTGGAATTTCCTCACTACCATACGAGGACGAACCGTCAGTTCCTTGAGATGTTTGGTGTCGATCCGGCGCTCATCTAAAGCGTGAGTTGATATAACAACGCTTGGATAAATCAGAAGTATGGCCGCCGACCAACAAGCGCGTCCATCGGAGCGCGGTAGCCGGGCTACTTCACTCTCCGCGCTTACTCTGGCCGATGGCCACCAATCCTTGACCTTCCCGCATCTGATGCATCGTAGCTTCACAGGCCGGAAGATCGGCTTCGATCACAAGCACTTCAGACCCGGCTTCAGTGAGTCATCCTTAATGGCTTATGCAACGACTCAACCAGGCAAGACGAGTTTACAAGTTGATCAAGGTCCGCCGCGCGGCGCTGCAATTCGTTGAACTCCCTAATTGGCGAACCATCAGATGGGTCAACCACGCTTATTCCCGTCATAAAACCCGACAACCTTGCCGCTATACCGAAGGGCGTCGGCTTAATGTGTGTGAAATCGGTCGCCGTTTCACCTTGATGGCACCCGTTGCAAGTCTGTAGCGAGAATTTATGCCTCGCCTCGCGTGACGTGATCAGCAGACCGGTCGGTGGATTATCCCAGAAGACACCTGGCATGATCGCGGACCCTGCTAAGAAAGAATTGCCGGCAGGGAATTGATCCGGTACTACGTGCTTATCGGCGAGGATGTCTGCTTCATTCCCATTGATGAAATTCACCAGTACCATCGTCCGGTTAAAACTCAGGTCAGGCGTCATCTTTACCGTCACCTGTTTTAGCGCACCTTCTGCCGAGAGCTTAAACTCGCGCAACTCCCATATGTTAGACAGCACAATCTCATTAGTTCGAAGCTGGTTGAGCGCACTGCCATTTGGCTTCGATGGGTTTGCGCCGGCTCGCACGAACTGCTCAGTGATCGCCTCCAGCGCCGCGTTGTACTCGCCCGATCCCAATTCGAGCGACCCGAGATCGAACCACTGCTTGGCCCAATCTCTCACAGCCTGGCAGTCGCTGCGCGCAATACCGAATTCGAAGATAACGGTGAACTCAAGCGGCTGGCACCCCGGGCCTAACGCTCCAAATACGAATCGCGCTTCACCCGCGCTGCTACCGGAAGCCGAGTTATCCCGCAGATCAACACGGTTGACAATAGCCAGGAGCCGGAAAGGAGCTTTCGCAAGATCGAATTGCTTGCCCGCTCCTCCACTGGCCTGTAGCCAGGGATCAATGATCAGGCTCCTAATCCGAGAACCGTTTCGGCACGACCAGCCCATTGACCACCTGATCCTTCTCCCATTGCTTTAACCATTGTTTTAAAAATTTCTGAGGCTTGATTTTGGTAGCCGACCGGTTGGCCATCTGTTGGAACAGGCGGCCGAACGTCCACGCACCCATTGGCGTCCCTCTGCCCGTGCATGGGTTGAATGTTCGAGTCGGGTCCTCGACCACTCTCAGGTCGCGTATCAACAACGACTTCTCCGGGTCTACGGCCTCGACAATACCCATCGGCCCGAGCTGTAATACGTCATCCGACCCATTAGAATCTGGTAGCAGGATTAGCCGTTCTGCCACCTTCTGACGCCCCTCGAAGACCGGAACCGTCAGGTGCCGGCCGAGCTTTCTCTGCAGTTCTTGAATCCTATTTTGATTTGCCCTCAGTTCGTCGAGATCGAGCTTGGCGATTGCAGAGAACATCCCATCCCCCGCTTGCCTATCCCCTCCTATCCCATCGTCGCGAAGTACAATATCGCTCCCGCCGATTTGGAGGGCGAGCCGCCGTTCCAGATGCGGGCCGTTCGCGAAGCGAACCACGAGCAGAACGTTGCCTTCCGGGCCGGGTTCGCTCAACTGCTCCGCCCATATGGCCTCGATATCCGGCAGGTCAGAACCCATGCCCCGGTTAATAGTTGCCGGGCTCGGCACAGGGGTTTGGCCCGCGGAGACGAAACCATGTAGTGTGATGGCGAATATTGATGCGACTGCCAGGGCGAGTATGTAACGCTTCAACCTGTTAGACCACCTGTATCTCATATGACCTCCTTGCGCGCAAACGAAAACAACCGGTTGCTCCCACTGCGCATGACGATCAAAAGCAAACTTCCTTGTCGCCTTCACCGGCTAGGGCGAGAATCACGTCAAATTCGTGTCGAACGGGCGACAGTACGCCGCAAATTGGTTAGCGGCAGGAAAGCATTCCCGTATGTGAAATGGTTTGGGCTGGCAACGTTTTTCTCACTACCCGATGAGGGTGACCCGATGACGCTGTGTCTGCAAGAAGTAATAAAACTTCTCACTGATTGGCACACCAGAAATCATACACCTGTTGTCAAATTGATGCTACTGGTTTACGACGAGCCGGGCCGGCTGTCACGCCGCCGGGCGCGCGCAGGATTCGCTTAGCGGCCCCGCTGGTGCGACTGTCAGGCGTATCGGTCAATGCCCGAAGTTCTCATTATAGATATCACTGAGCCAGTCGTGAAATCCCCACCCTATCCCTGACGTGTCTTCTACTATCCTTCGACACCGTCTCTCGTATAACTCTTCAAGCTCATTCTCCACAATCAATTTCACAGCCCACTTGTACATATTCCCCATGCCCTCATAAAACGCCTCGTCTATGTCCCCATATTTGTTTGTAAACTTGACGCCTGTCTCTACGTAGTAAAGCATTAGGTCCACTAGCGATGCCTTACTGCGACTCAATTTCCTGTACTCTGAGACCGCCTTCCTCGCAACAGACAGCCTCGCCTTACCAAACCCTCGCGCTGGCAAGAACTCATTCTTTATAACAGCCTTGTATTTGTCTATGACAGCAGCTTCACCTTCCGGCGCAAGCCTGGTGTCTATGCCCCGATAGTACACCTAATCAAGCAATAGTTAGAGATCAATAAGGGCGGGAAGATTAGGCAGATCGTGTGGTTCGATGATGTCGCACCCGTTCGCCTTCGCCGTGGCCTGACCGCGAAGGGGAAGATCATAGGCTTTCTGGTTGACGAAGTCGCTATAGCGCTTGAGGTCACTCCTGTCCACGTCCAGGCCGGGGATCAACTGCCTCCATAGGGAGTGTAGGTACGGCGAGCTTAACAGTGACCGCATTCCCTAACATCGTTTGATAAATTATTCCTTGGTTAGTAGTTCGCATGATTGTGTTATGGCGGGCGGCCTATAATAACCGCCCGCCAGGTCTGTTTGTTATTAGCAGGGGTAAGAGTTTACTGATCGATACGGCGTGACACATCCCGAAGAGTATGCCCCGCCGCAATTGCAGAAAAGAAACCTATACCCACATTCCACGGTATATGTAGCATCAGTGTAGTAGATGGTTTCAACGTCATTAGGCGAGCAGGCGTGTACTCTGGGAGTCATCACCGTAAATGAACCCCATACCAGCATGAGAGCCAGAAGGGTCAACACGGCACGGTTTCTGAGAAAGTTTTTCATCTTACGCATAGTCGTGTCCTCCTTGGCGTCCACGGGTTGTAATTCATGCTACGCCAGTTGTATTTGTAATTTCAACCTCAAAATGGAAACTCACAATTACTGTGTATAACCCGAAGGGTGTCTGAAAAGTGGCAGATCAAACGTGAAGCCGGAAGAGGCTGATCGACTGCTTCAGGCCTGGGCGGCACTTGCACGTTCTGCTGTTCGCCTTAGCTCCCTGAGCATATATCTTCGTAACAATCCACTAAATGGACCTACTACTAGCCAATACATCTTAAATCTTCTCCTACTAGAACCGTCTGTACATTTAACTCGTGTCTCTGTAGTTACTCTTGTCCCATTACTTAATTGCTCAAATGCGAAATTCCAAGCTGCCTTCGCTAATCCTGGTCGCTCCTCTTGACGAAATCTCTTGCCATCAGTTCCTTCCAGACATCCTGTTGGCGTCCAGAATTGACCGACTAGTCCAAGCACAATCTCCTTCTCCTTAAATTCCGAAAGTAATACGAACCCATTACTTAGGAATGTTTTGAGTGAGAGTGTCTTCGGTGAATGACCATCTGATGTTTGTCCTCTGATGCGCCTCAGTAGCCAGGAAGGCAAAGCACGAAGGGCGAGCAAAGCCCTGACAAGGACAGGCCGTCCGAAATTGGTTGAGTGCAATGCAGCATAAGCCTGTGAAACAGAAGTGTTGATGATTATCTGATGCCGCTCGATCACATCAAACTCCGGCAAGAACTCATCAATTATCATACTTTCATTCTCCACCACGATCCGTTGTGCTGTCTTGGGCCTTAGAACCTCGAAAGACTTGCGGCGTGTGCTGTTTCTGCGACACTTGAGGCCCCGGCTTTTGCTCTACAGGCAGACCGGCTTTCTGCCATGACGGCCAACCTCCAGTTAGGGCGCGTGCCTTCTTCCATCCTGCCTGTCTTAATTCCTGCGCCACACGGGCGCTTGTCGCTTCGTTCGCTCAAGTACAATAGGCTATCAGCCAGGCCTCCTGTTTAAGGCCGAGTTCCTTTGCGCGCTCAGCCACGTGGTCGGGCGGCATCCGCACCGCCCCTCTTGCCTGAGTGGCCTCTCCTTCGAGGCTGCGCTCTGTGCGCACATCGAGGACCGTGACTGGCTCATTCGCTTGCCACAGTCGGCGTAATTCTTCGATTGTGATTTGCTGTGAGCCGACTTGAATCCCGTCAGTGCTGACGCCGAGCTGACAGGAAGCCGACTGGTCGTCAGAGCCGACTGTACATTTGACCTGTCGCCCGTTCTCGGCAGTCTGGACGTCTGCTTCAGGGGTTATCGGTTCGGCTCCTAACTGGCGGGAGACTTCCTGGCTGGCCGCTTCGGCGCTTTGTTTAAGTGCCCGCCTCCGTGCGGCGCGCGCCAACAGCATGGGCGAGCCGCCGTGCAGCACTATCGAAACCAGTACCACGAGAGAGCAGATGGAGAACAGTTGCTCGCTGCCGGGGAGTCCTGCGAATACCGGCAACAGGACCAGCAATAGTGAACTGAGGCCCCGAGGCCCAAACCACGCGATCAACAAGCGCCCGCGCGTCTCCACGCCTGATCCCAACAGTGACAGCAGGTAGATGGGCGTTCTGAGCAGAACAGTGATTGCCGTGAACAACAGAGTCGCCCCGCTGATTACCGTGAGCCCGCTCCAAATCAGTGAGCTTCCAAGCAGCACAAAGGTGAACAGTAGCAGCATCTCCGCAGTCACCCCGCCGTACTCGACGAAGCAGTCACAGAGTTCTACGTCGAGCGCCGCGATAGTCATTCCGGCGGCGAACGCGGCGAGGAATCCACTGCCGTGCACCGCCTCGGCGGCGGCAAAAGCAGTGAACGCGATGCCGAGCGAGTATAGTGATTCATAGTCGCGGCGCACGCCCAGGCGCTTCCGGATCAGGTCAAGAGCGGCCACCCCGAGCAACCCTACGAGGATTCCCACGCCCGGCCCGAAGATAAACAGGTTGAGGCCGAGTTTGGCAAACCCTGCGCTTCCAAGTAAAGCGCCCGGATTGAGAAAAACCATAGCGACGAGCACGACGGGCAGCAGCACGGCATCGTTAAGCCCGCTCTCCAGTTGCAGTGCGTGGCGCGCGTCTGCCGGGATGTCGCGGCGGCGCAGGAGCCCGCGCAGCAATACGGGATCGCTGGAGGCGAGCGCCGCGCCAAGAATTGCGGCTTGCGCTGCGCCGAGCCCGAGCAGCCACCACCCGGCGAGCGCGATGAGTGCGGCGTTGAGCAGAGTGCCGGGTCCGAGTAAGCGGAAGGCCAGCGCACCGCGCCGCTTCACCTCGGCGATGTTGAGCGAGACGGCGTCCGTGAACAGGACGAGCGCGAGACTCAGGATAGCGACGACGCGCAACGCGGACGAATCGAGCGAGATGTTGAGCACGCCAAGGCCGACGGGGCCGAGCATCGCGCCGAGGGCGAGGAACACCGCGACCTGCGGCAGCCCGCTACGATCGATCAGCCCCGACAGTAGCGCGGACACTATGATGACGACGCCGATGACGGCGAGCGCGGTGTTGAACGATTCGGCAGTCATTATATCCATCCCGAAGCTCCTCATCTACGCAAGCAGTGTCTCAATAAGGCCGGCACCTGGTCGAGCACAGGCTCTCAGTTGCTCTATCAGGGTCTTCTGACTCGTCCCTCAATTTCTTTCGCCGATTTGCCTGAGCGGCAGGCGCACCTGAAAACAGGTGTCGCCCGGCTTCGTCTCGAATCTTATGTCCCCGTGGTGCTTTCGGACGATCCTCATCGAAGTATCGAGACCAAGTCCCGTCCCTTCGCCGACAGGCTTGGTTGTGAAGAAAGGCTCGAATATACGCGCCTGCACTTCCAATGGTATGCCGGGGCCGTTGTCGCGAACTTCCACCATCACGGCCACCGGCTCTAGCTTCGTCCTCACTTTGAGGCGTCCGCCTTCCGGCATTGCTTCAATAGCGTTTACAATGAGGTTCGTCCAGACCTGATTCAACTCGCTGCCGAAAGCATTGATAAGCGGAAGCTCTTCGGCGTACTCCTTGACGACGGTTATATTCTTTTTCTTCAGCTTGTGCTTGAGTATGAGGAGCGTGTTCTCTATGCCTTTATGCAGATCGATCTCCTGTCGCGAAGCCTGATCCATGTATGAATACTCTTTGATCGCGCCGACCAGTTCCGATATCCGCGTGGTCCCTGCCTTGATGTCTTCGACCAGCCGCCCGGTGCGGAGTTGAGCCGCCACTCGCGAGAGCACATCGCCTAACGCCTCCTTGCCTACTCGTGATAAGACCAGCGCAAGAGACTCGATGTTCGATCCCCGCCTCCGCCAGGTGCGAAGCCACATTCCGCCCTTCCCATAGATCCTGACTTTCGAGCCAGGACGCGAGTGCGTCCTCGTGATCGCTCTGCTCCAACGAGCCGAGCGGCGAGGCCGTCTCCTGCCGGGCGATGGCCTGCTGTTCGAACTCAGTAATGAAGGCAAGCTGATCGGCGGAGAAGTCGTGACGGCACAACCGCAGGTCCGCGGCCCGCAATTCATTCAGCGCGTCAAGCAGCTCGTCGGCGGCGCGACGGGCTGCTGACGCAGGGTTGTTCAGCTCGTGCGCCAGTCCCGCCGAGAGTTTTCCGAGCGCCATCAGCTTATCCTGCTGAACGTCCATCTTCGTCGACTCGCGCACTCGGTCGCTCATCACGCCGACCAATCTCTGCGCGAGCACCGGCATGCGTTCGAGCATCGGAGAAAATAAACTGGTGGGGAAGAGAAGAACTCGCGTAGGGATGACGGCGCGGATAGCGTAAGTGAACTCGGTCATACGCGAGTAGGGGAGCATCCCTGTAACTTCTGTCAGGGGGTCTCCGGCGCGTATGATGAAAACAAAATCGTCCAGCCTGTTGTCGTCGCCCACGACATGCGCCTCTCCTTCAAGGTAGACGATCATCCACTCCGCCCTGGCCCCCCTCTCGAAAATGATCTCACCCGCCGCGAAGCGTCGCTCAGTAGCGTTTTCAGTAAACCACCTGAGTTGCTCCTCCGGCAGGTCGGAGAAGATTCCCACCCGGCGAAGCGCCTCTGTTCGCATTCGCACCTCTTCTTCGGCGAGTGGTTTATCTTCCGATCGCTCGCCCCTTGATTCTTGTTGTTTCTCGGATTCCTGCATTGTCACACCACCTTGCTTAGATACTGGTGAACGAAAGAGATGGCGACGGAGCCTTCGCCCACTCCCGAGGCGACACGCTTGATCGAGCCTTTGCGGACATCGCCGACGGCGAAGATGCCGGGCACGCTCGTCTCCAGCAGGTAAGGGTCGCGCTCAAGCTGCCACCCGCGCGGTCGCTTGCCATCGCGCATGATATCAGGACCCGTCAGTATAAAGCCTCTCTCGTCGCGTTCGACCACACCGGCGAGCCATTGCGTATGGGGCTGCGCGCCGATTAAGATGAAAAGATAGTTGGCGGGCACCCTGTTCGTCTCACTGCTTTCAGAGCAATAGATAGAAACCTCTTCAAGATGGTTCTGGCCGTGAACCTCCGCGACCGACGAGCGGAGTTCGACGTGAATGTTCGGCGTCTTCCTGATCTGATCTACGAGGTATTGCGACATAGAATTCTCAAGCATATCGCCGCGCACAATCATTATTACTCTGCGTGCGTACTGCGAAAAATGCATTGCGGCCTGGCCCGCAGAATTCGCGCCCCCCACGACGTAGACATCCTCGTTCGCACAGGAGCGAGCCTCTGTCATCGCCGCGCCGTAATAGACGCCCGCGCCCGTCAGGCGCTCCACCCCTGGCACATCAAGTTTCCGCCACTGCACTCCGCTCGCAATCAGCAGAGAATGGCAACTGATCTCAGTGCCGTCGCCGAACCGTACGAAGCGATACGCCCCCTCGGCGCGTGCGCCCGCAGCTTCCTGCGGCGAGAGTATCTCGACGCCGAAGCGGCGCGCCTGCGCCACCGCGCGCCGCGTCAGGTCCGCGCCTGAGAGACCCGAAGGGAATCCCAGATAGTTCTCGATTCTTGAACTCATCCCGGCCTGACCGCCCGGAGCTTCCCGCTCAATCATCACCGTGCGCAGGCCCTCGCTCGCGCCGTACACGGCCGCAGCAAGTCCGGCGGGCCCACCCCCAACAATCGCCAGGTCATAGAACTCTGCGTTAGCGCGGCGTCTGAGGCCCACGCGCTCCGCGATCTCAGCAGTTGTCGGCTCCTCAAGGCGCTCGCCGTCAGAGAGGATGACGAGGGGTAAATGCTTCAATTCCTCCCCCGGGAGCGATTCGGTCAGCCGACGCACTTCAGGGTCGGTCTCCGCCGCCTCCACGTCGAGCCACCGGTAGGGCACCTGATTACGCGCGAGAAAATCTTTGATCTCGTGTGACCTGGGCGACCAGCGATTGCCTAGGATGCGGATCCCTTCGAAAGGAGGGCGGAAATTACCCTGCCAATCATCGAGAAGATCATCAAGCACAGGATATAGATTCTGCTCGGGTGGGTCCCAGGGCTTGAGAAGGTAGTGATTGACGTTGGCCTCATTGATGGCGCGAATCGCCGCGTCGGTGTCGGCGTAAGCCGTCAACAGGACGCGCCTAGCGTCGGGGAATAGACCGCCCGCCTGCTTTATGAACTCGACACCGGACATCCCGGGCATGCGCTGGTCTACCAGCAGGAGAGCCACCGCGTCGTTTCTCACCTTCAACTCACGCAAGGCGTCGAGCGCCGACTGGCCTGAATCAGCTTTGAGCACGCGGTAGCGATCCGCATACCGCCGCCTGAGATCGCGCTCGATTGCTCGCAGCACTTCGCGGTCGTCGTCTATAGTCATAATAGTTGGTCTGGACATCTGCTTCTCCTGAATTCAATAAAGAAGTGGGTCGTCTCCTTTTTCGAGGAGTTCATCTCACTATGATGGACGCCGGCTCCTACGCTCATGCGCTGTACTTCGCCGGGCCGGATCGTGCCGCCAGCGCATCGCACTCTAATGATCTCAAGCCCTTTCTTTATTAGTGTATCACCAGGTGGCGGCGTAAGCCTCTTCGATATTGATGAGTCTCAATCCGCACTATTCGAGAATGGGAACTTCCTGGCGAGCAGGTCGAAAGGCTGGCAGACTCGATAAGACAATCCGAGTCTCTTTGAGTATCGAGCGGTGATGTTTGTTACTTAATGTCAATATACAGCACGTTTACGGAGATATTAATAATGTATTAATCTTCCACATTGGTTTTGACTAGGGCGGCATCTGGATTATAATAACACAGTTCTTGCTTGGCTCATCTGGGCAGTACGGACTCAACCAAGAATAAGATTTTAGATTCAGCTCGCTCAAATCTCTTGCGAAGGAGACACATCATGGCACAGGGGAAGATCACCGTATCGAATTTTTCAGAGCAACCCATGCTCGTACACGTCTTTGGTGCCGTCGCCAGCGGCGCCCTCGTCGCTTCCGGGGTTTTACCCTCGGCACAGAGCAGCGGTTTTCTGGTTAGCGGTTATAACGAATACCGAGTCAATTTTTTGACCACAACCCGCGGTGCAGTAACCGCAACAAACATCGTGCCCAATGCAGTTGTCCAGGTTGAAATAAACGGCGGATGAAGAGTGAGTCCAGTTTCTCGGACCGCAAGAGCAGTCAAAACCTCTTTGTGGTTGCGGCGCTGCCGATCAATCAAGATAGACACGAGGAGAAACGTTATGGCTAGTGGCAAGATTACTATTACAAACAACACTTCAAAGGATCTGTCGTTCAGTGTTACTGAAAATGGACAGCCGAACCAGGTACCAGTCGCTTCGGGCACTCTGATTCCGAACAAACCGAGCGGAGTTGTAGTCAGCGGCTACGCCGCGTATCAGGTCAACTTCTTTGGTGCTTCGGGAGTTTTCTACGGGCCGGTTGTTGCTGCTGATGCGCAAGTCGAATTCATAGTGAGCAGCGATCCCGGCGCGGCCTCAGACGATCAATCTGCTTAGCCGACCAAAGCGGAACGCAAGTAATAAGCCTGGATATGATCTACTGGCCGGCAGTCATAAGATCATCTCCAGGCCGACTCCCTCCGGTTGATAAAGCTTACCAATCAGCCTAATAATTTTTGAAAAAGCGCATCCCATTGCCGGGCTATGTTTTTCCATTTATATTCGGGCTTGGTGGTGTTCAGGTAAGCCGCTTCCGACATCTCTCGCAAGTACTCAGGGTCGCGATACAGACGCTCTAGAGCTTCGGCAACGCCTTTGGGCGAGACAAACTTTCCTTCGGTCAAGACCCTCTCCACGGTCACGGTAAAGACGGGGTCTAACATTTCAGCCGCGCCTTGCCAGAGTTCCTCGCACGCGGTATGGCGCGGGACGACTTGCGCCGCACCTGTCGCCGCGTGCTCAAAGCTGACCAGCCCCCAGCCTTCGCCCAGCGAAGTATTGATCCCTACTTCGCAGGCGTTATAGATCATGTTCAATCGCTTGACGGAATCTGTAGGGGTCTCTTTGCTTGTGTTGCTTATGATCAGGCGGCCTTCTATGTCATACCTCCTAGCCAGCGACATCAGGTTCCACCCCATATCCTCGGCCCCCATGTGTAGATAAAGCTTTACGTTATCAGGCTTGTTTTCCGCAAAAAGGGCGAACCCCTGCATTGTAATCTCTATCCGTTTTCTCGGCTGATTTCGATTAGCATTGAGCACAATGAAAGACTCTAAGAAATCTTTCTTATTCGGGAGGAGCATTTTTTTGGCTCTCAGCCTGCCGGGATTGATGCCGCCTGTCGCAGGCTTCTTAGAATAGGGATAGAAAAGTTGAGTATCGACGCCGTGCGGAATCACTTCGATTTCCGATGCCTTGAAGTCAGGACTCTCCCGCCTGACTTCGTCGATTGCTTGCTGCATCACCCTTTTGCCAAACTGGTTGTAGGCAACTAATTGATCGACACCGTCTAGCTGTTTAACAAAATCCGAATCGAGAGGCTCCCCGTCAACGGGGAAGTACATCACAGTCTTCAGATTGTCTTTATACTTTTTCAGAATCGGAGCATAAAGACCCAGTATCCATACGTCATTAACCATAAAGACCAGCCTGGGCTTCGCCGCTTCGATAAGCTGCTGCAAGCGATTAACGCCGTAGACATCTCCGCCAAGCCGCGCTACATATACCTTCCAATCGGCATCATGAGGATCGCCCGCATAGTTGACGCCAAGATGATGAATCTCGTACTTGTGCTTTACGCGGTCGAGAATACTGTGCAGCACTCTGGCAAAACCGGTTGGCGCTGCCGCATCTCCGACGACCAAAATCGGTATGCGCTTGCGGATAGATTTTCGCTTTCGTATCATATACAAACTCTCGAATCCATTAAGCCGTCAAACTGAAGTGATTCGGGTTAGCACAATGGTTTTAGTCTAATCATCGGATCGGGGATGGTATTTTCCCGTTGCCTGTCTGTCAAGCATTATAAGAAATCTATACTTTCGCTTGCTTAAAGTGTCAGTAGTATTTGAAAGAAGGGGCTGATGAACAATTTCAAATTCGACTCAGTACTGCAATGCTGTATTGCTTACAACAAATACGGTGGCTATTGTGTTCCTCTATCTTCTAAACATCGCCCGGCAGCACGAGAGATACTATCTGGACATATATGGGAACCGAAGATTATCGAATTCCTTATGTCTCGTTGTGGAGACGGTGACATAGTTCACGCTGGAACTTTCTTTGGTGATTTTCTACCTGCACTATCTCAGTCTTTAGCTCAGGGTAGCCGGATATGGGCGTTTGAACCAAACCCTGAGAATTACAGATGCGCCTTCATTACCACATATATCAACGGGCTTCAAAATGTAGAACTCATCAACGCCGGCTTGGGAGAGCGTCAAGGTTTTCTTCAAATGGTTACATCAGACACTGACGGTATCTCTCTTGGTGGGGCGAGCCGGATGGTCCGAGAAACAGATGAGGGCAGTACAGAGGGTTCGATAACTGTTGAAGTTGTGACTGTAGACGATGTCATCCCTTCGGAACGGAAGATTTCCATAATTCAGCTTGACGTTGAAGGCTTTGAAAAACCAGCCTTAGCTGGCGCGCTCAAGAGCATTCGGCGTTGTAAGCCAATTCTCATTTTAGAAAGTCTGCCCGATAAAGATTGGCTCTCTACAAATATTCTGCAACTTGGATATAGAATAGCCGGGGAAGCTGAAGGCAACAGGATTCTTATAAGTGAGGAATCTCCTGGTGCTACCACCTGACAAATACAGCCTGCGGAGCGCGCCTCACCTTTTCACATACGTCTATAGCAGAATTCTACCCGCCGTGAGCCGATGAGCCGCCTTCCTGCAATCGAGCGCGCAGAGCATGTGAATTGCTATTGAGGATTGGCTCTGGATTTCAGCATGGCTGATGCTTACGAGGTTATGGATAAATTACTACATCTAAAAAGGTGAAAACCCGACTGCTAATCGGGCTGAATTACTAAGCATTTTGACTCTTTTGCTTAGCAATATAGCAGAAAGACAAAAGCAAGAGAATGCGCTACCCGCCGACAAAATGAGCATGCTGTTTGACTATTAGCGCGCAATGCTCATGGACAAGCACAACTATTGTTACTTGTGTTTCGGTCTTTTATTGCGGCTGTTATCATTAGCGGAAAGAACTCCAGCGAAGCGGTGGCTGAGTTCCCCGTGCGATCAATTTTGGCCAATACCCTGCGGTCATCGGCAACGTGTTTAAGAGAGATACTGCCGTTATGGCTGATCAGATTGCCCGTTCCACTGACCACAACTCCATCGCTACATCTCGTAAACTGATAAAGCCCGGTTATTGAGTTGACCATAAGCGTGTCGCCGTTGCTATCATCTTGGAGACATATGTCGAAGATCGCGTCGCCTTCATAGCGCGCAAGGGCGAAATCTGACCCAAAGTTGAAAGATGACCTTCCCGCAAGGAGGATTTTGCCGTCAGGCTGCGTGGCGATGTCGAAAGGTCCGTCATTGCGGTTAAAGAAATCGGTAATAACCTCGCCGTTTGTGCCGAAATCAGAATCCAGGGTGCCATCAGCGTTATAGCGCGCAAGCGCGAAGTCATCGCTGTTTATGCGAAAGTCAGGAATCCCGGCCACTAAGATTTTGCCATCGGGCTGGAAGGCGATCGTATTGATTTCACCCGCGGGGCCGAAGAAATCCGCCGTCATCTTACCGTCGGAGCTAAAGCTGGTATCGAGACTGCCGTCGGCGTTATAGTGCGCAAGCGCGAAGTCCCTTCCCGTGCGACCGGCGGCGAAAAACCTGCCGCCTTCCTGGATTGAAAGGGCCATAGCTTCATCACTGCCATCAAACTCAGTACTTGTCTTACCGCCGGAGCCAAAGCCAGGGTCGAGGTTGCCGTCAGTGTTGTAGCGCAAAAGCGCGAAGTTTTGGCCCTCCGGGAAAGGGTCTCCTACGGGGATAAAGGCGACCCCTGCGATAAGAATCTTGCCGTCCGGCTGGACGCCGATATCAAAAGGCGCATCTTGGCTGCCGAAAAACTCGGTGGTGGTCTTGCCGCCGTTTGCGAAGCTTAAATCGAGACTGCCATCGCTGCTATAGCGCGCGAGGCCAAAGTGTTGGGTCGTTGGCGCGCCGCTGCGGGAGACAAGCCCGGTAACGACGATTTTGCCATCGGACTGTAGAGCAACCGCAATACCGATGTCCGCACTGTTGTTGCCGAAGTCTGTAGTGACTTTGCCGCCCTTGCCGAATGTCGTATCGAGACTGCCGTCACTGTTGTAGCGCGCAAGGGCAAAGTCGAAGCTGGTTGAAGTTTGATTGTTGACGTCTCCGACCGCGATGATCTTGCTATCGGGCTGTAAGGCAAGATCCCTTATCAGAGTGGGAGTATCAGAGAAATCGGTAGTGACCTTGCCGCCCGCGCCGAAACTGGCGTCGAGGCTGCCGTCACTGTTGTAGCGCGCAAGGGCGAAGTCGGAGGCGCTCTCCCCCGCCGCGATGATCTTCCCGTCAGGCTGGACCGCAATCGCAAAAGCAAAATCAAAGGAATTCATGAAATCGGTGTTGACCCTGCCGCCCGTCCCAAAAGTTTGGTCAAGATCACCTGCGTCAGCTTGCGAGCGGTTGGCAACGGTCCAACATGAAAGCAAAGCAACAAGGGTCAGCGCTAAAAGTTTACGTAATGAGTCTGGTAATTTATAAGGACGCCTGATCCGGGACACTGAGTTTCTCATCGATCTAACCTCCGGGAATTCGTGTTAAGCTTAGAGCAGCTAGACGCGTTGTTACTGACCTGTTAGCCGGAAAAACGAAAGCGAATGTCGTTGCAATATCCAAAGCTCAGCAGAGACAGCTATCTTATTTGAACAGCCATAATTTAAATGGACGGAAAAGCAATCTGTTTTTTGGCAAGCTTCCGGCTATGAATTAGCTGTACTTCCAAAAATATGGGAAACAATGTACATAGAACTTACGACGCAGGCGCGTGCGCTCGAAGCGGGAGCCGCCAAGATACTTCGGGCACTGATATGCGATCCTACCCAGGGTTAAGCGGTTTCGTAATGTCATCTCCTGTCTACAGGGCTTTTCACGGCCCGTCCACCTCTATTCAGCACATGCGTGTAGATCATCGTAGTCCGCACATCACTGTGCCCAAGCAGCTCCTGCACCGTTCGTATGTCATATCCTTCCTCAAGCAAGTGTGTAGCAAAGCTATGTCGGAATGTGTGACAGTTTCCTGGCTTGGCTATACCGGCTTGACGAATCGCCCTCCTCACAGCCCGTTGCAGCATGTCTTCGGAGATATGGTGCCGCCTCTGTTTACCTGACCGAGGATCAACAGAACATCTGGAGGAAGGGAAAACATACTGCCAGCCCCATTCTTTGGCTGCGTTCGGGTACTTCCGCTCCAGCGCGTAAGGCAGGTAAACCTCCCCGAAGCCATCGAGCAGGTTCTCTTCGTGCAATAGCTTTACTTTTGCCAGATGCCTCCTTAAAGGCTCCTTGACGGCTTGAGGCAAAATAGTTATGCGATCTTTCTCACCTTTGCCTGAGCGGACTGTGATCTGGTTGTAATGGAAATCCAGGTCCTTGACGCGAAGCCTCACGCATTCCATCAGTCTCAATCCTGAGCCGTAAAGCAGGTTTGCCATAATCCAATAGGTGCCTGAAAGACGCTGGATTACGGCTTTGACTTCATCTGGAGTGAATACGACAGGAAGCTTCTTAGGCCGGTTGGACCTTTCGATGTCAGAGATACGGGGAAGGTCCTTCTTGAGCACATCCTTGTAGAGAAAAAGCAGGGCGCTTAGAGCTACAGTCTGAGTGGATGAGGCGACGTTGAGGTTAGTAGCAAGATAGGAAAGGAAGTGACGGATTTCCTGTTCGCCCATGTCTAGTGGGTGACGTTTTGAGTGGAAGAGAATAAATCGCTTGATCCAGTGGACGTAAGCCTGCTCGGTGCTGAAGCTAAAGTGCTTTAGACGGGCGACAGCGCGTACCTGATCGAGAAGTTTAGGCTGAGACATTAAAAGAATCCTAAAGGGTGTGGAATATCTGGGGAATGTGTGAAGACTATACCGCAAGTGTCGGCATAAGGGTACGGAAAGCATGTTATACTGCGCGGCGCGGCATAACACAACGTAGAAGCATGTTTTACCGCATTTTGCGGTAAAGGGTAACAAATCGGCATGTTATACCGCACAGTGTGGTTGAACGGCCGCGCGTCAGCGGGGCCGCAAGCCGTACTGACTGATACATACGATATTCGATTCGCGGCCTCCGTTGCACGCGCTTGTTATACCCTGCTCGGCTAGCTAGCAGCGCCGTGCCCGTCTGGGCACCGTCGCGCTCGCGTGTTGATATATGCTGTAGCCTGCTAGGAGCAAGGGCGTTGAAGGGCGAGCGAGACTCGGCGCTGCGACCATCTCACCTGCTCATTTCGCGGGGCAGGTATAATTAATAGTTAGGCAGCATAAGGAGAAGAATAATGACTAAAGCAATTAGACCGCTCTGCTTTATTCTCATGCCATTCGTGCAAGCCGCTTCAGTTAACGGCAAATACGAAAATCTAAATAGAGACAACTTGGATACGATTTTCGATCTTCTGAAACGTATCATCCAGAGACTCGGTTACGAGGTGAGGAGATCCTCAAGTAGAGGTGACATATTGGCTGGCATTATCTTAGATCTTGATCGTAGCGATCTAGTAGTCGCTGATCTTACGGGATTAAATCCAAATGTAATGTACGAATTAGGAATCAGACATGGCTTTACAAAGAAAACAGTTCTACTAAGTCAAGATATATCGGAACTACCTTTTGATCTAAAGAACTACCACTGCATCGAGTACGCATGGAAGAACAAGAACGACAGAGAGAAGGTAAGTAAAGACATTCGAGAAACTCTCAAAGAGATAGAAAATGATCCAGATGTAAGATTTGGGCCCGTACACAGCCACCTTGGCACAAAGCGATTAGCTCTTAGAGAAGAAGAACTCCGCCAAACATCAAAACGCCTCGGTGCTCTGGCATCTGAGCTTCATCTGATCTACGAGCCTCTTCTTTTCGCTCTCAAGCAAACGAAACAACTGCATTCAGATGTTTTCGAAGAAGTCGAAGGTGGATTAAGAATAAAGGGCGATCTAGACTGGCATAAGCCGAATCCCTTTTTCCAAGCCGCTGTCAGTGAGTTGCCAAATTCTTTTCCTGCAATGGACCTGCTCCTGACGTCTAGATACATCCCTGACGATCTGGATTTCAATGAGCAAATCACAATCTTCTATCAGTACCTTGGTGGGCTGCGGTTTAGTTACTTGAAGATCAGCGACTATACGTTTGAAAACCTTGTTAATGTGCATCTCCGAGTGCAAATGATACTTTCAGATGTCGTCTTGATTCAAATTGCGATAAATAAAGGGGAGTTGGGAGTTGATCTGAAACTCAATTGTGTTCATGCGTTAGCTGCCGAACAAAGTGGTTCACAAATCAATGACAGCAAAACAAGCTCTAAACTTAAAAGGAAATCGAAGAAATGAACCAACAAAACTGAATGAACCAGCTTTACCATAAATACAAGAGACAATAAACTCAGTTGTTGGTTTTGAAAACTGCTGCCTAACAAACGCATGCACCGGAGCCGCGCGAGCGAGTCTCGTATGATACCTTCAATACTACGCGCGCGGCCCGGTGATGCGGGCCGTTCGGCGGCTACCCTTAAGCTGAAATAAAACTTTCGCCCTCACGTCGTCAAAGTATTGACGTCAGTGTCAGATAAGCCCTATATAATACCAGTTCGATGAACAGATGCCCCGTTTGCTCAACCTCTGTCGCTGAAAATAATCTCAACTGCCCTTCGTGTGGCGTAGCGTTGACAGGCACACAGCAGACAGTGCGCCAGCCCCCGCCGAAAGGGACTCCGAAAAGCCCTCATCCGAGCTTTACAAGCTCGCGCAGCGAAGGCGATTTCGTAGCGGGTACGATACTGGATGGGCGTTATCGCATCACGGGCTTAATAGGCAGAGGCGGAATGGGGGAGGTCTATAAAGCCGAAGACCTTAAACTGAACCAGACCGTCGCGCTGAAGTTCCTGCCGGAGAATTTCGCCAAAGACAAAACGGCGCTCGAAAGGTTCTACGGCGAAGTTCGCACTGCGCGCCAGGTCTCGCACCCGAACGTCTGTCGAGTTTTCGACATCGGAGAGGTGGATGGCTTGCACTTCCTCTCGATGGAGTTTATCGACGGCGACGACCTGTCATCGCTTCTGCGGCGCATCGGCAGACTTCCTGCCGATAAAGCGGTTGAGATCGCAAGACAGCTCTGTGCAGGGCTTCACGCCATTCATCAAGCGGGCGTTTTGCACCGCGACCTCAAACCAGCCAACGCCATAATTGACGGGCGCGGGAGGGCGAGAATTACGGACTTCGGCATCGCGGGCCTTGAGAGCGAGCTGAAAGACGGCGCGGGCATTGCAGGCACGCCCGCATACATGTCGCCCGAACAGATTACGGGCAAAGAGATGACGACGAAGAGTGATATTTACTCGCTCGGTCTTGTTCTCTATGAAATCTTCACGGGCAGGCGAGCCTTTGAAGCCGATACAATCAATGAGCTGATTCGCAAACATGAAACCGCCACGCCGACCAACCCTTCCGAACATGTCAAAGATATTGACCCGCTCGTCGAGCAGATAATTTTTCGCTGTCTCGAAAAAGACCCGCGCGCGCGTCCCACGTCCGCGCTGCAAGTGGCTATGTCTTTGCCGGGCGGGAATCCCCTGGAAGCGGCAATCGCGGCGGGCGAAACGCCCAGCCCGGAAATGGTCGCCGCCGCGCCGAAAAAAGGCGCGCTCAAGCCCGTCGTCGCCGTTGCTTGTTTAGCGTCAGTTGTCGCTCTTTTCGCTTTCGTCGTTTTCTTTTCTGGCAGAGTAATGCTTCCCGAATGGATTCCGCTCGATAAATCGCCCGACGCTTTAGCGGAACGCGGTCATCAAATTATCAACAAGCTCGGCTACACCGACGCGCCTAAGCACAAGGTTTATTCGTTCGACAACGACGATAGTTATATTCATTATGCAACACGGGAAAACGCTCCGCCCGACCGTTTTGAAAGAATTCGCACGGGACAACCCGTTACTCTCTATTTTTGGTATCGAACCAGCCCGCGTTATCTTGTTCCGAAGGGGCGTCATGAAGTAGGTTTTTTTGACCCGCCGAATGATGTTTCGGGAATGACGCGCCTCGCGTTGGACGTGCGCGGTCGGCTCATCTATTTCGAAGCCGTCCCGCCGCGAGTTGATGAACAGACTACGCATAACGTGAACACCGATTGGTCGACGCTTTTCGCGGAGGCGGGGTTGGACATCCGTAATTACAAAGAGACCGAATTGCAACTGACCCCGCCCATTTTCGCCGACGAAAGAAAGGCCTGGGAAGGCAAACACATTGACCAAGCAGAAATTCCCGTCCACATCGAAGCCGCCGCTTTTCACGGAAAGCCTCTCTATTTCAACGTCGTCTTCCCTTGGGATATGCCTTCGGGACAAACGGCGAACAGCGACGCGCAATCAGTTCGATCTCCTCTTCATTATTTCTGCCATTATATTTGTCGGCGTTTTCTTAGCCGCGATTATAGTTGCCCGTTACAATTTGAAAGCGGGGCGCGGCGATATCAAAGGGGCGTTCAAACTCGGCGTCTTTATCTTTTCGGCAATGTCTCTCGCTCAGCTTATTGATGCCAACCATGTTCTTGAGCTTGGCGGAGAACTTTCGATTTTCTTCAAAATTGTCGGTCTTTCGTTTGTCCTTTCAATTTTCCCGTTGATTTTTTACATCGCGCTCGAACCGTTTGTCCGGCGGCGTTGGTCGGAGCTGATAATTTCGTGGAGCCGCCTGATGACGGGCGATTTCCGCGACCCGCTGGTCGGGCGCGACATTCTGGTCGGCGGGCTTTTGGGGCTTTGCAACGCGGCTGCTCTTTATTTAGGGGTTCTCTTGCCGCAATGGACAGGCATCGTTGCCCCGCCTCTTCTGGGAAGCGTCAACATCACCGAACCGCTTTCGGGAGTCGGCGGACAAACGACCCATTTTTTATTTATATTTGCCGAACATATTTTCTACGCGATTGCCAATACATTTCTGCTTTTACTTCTGCTAACCATCTTACGAAAAAAATGGTTAGCAATCGCGGCGCTGTGGCTCATCCTTTTCGCTTTTTATTCGGTTGGCGGTTCGTGGGTTTTCTGGGTTGCGCCGATTTTGACCGCGAGCTTGATGACAATCGCCGCCGCGCGTTTCGGACTGCTTGCGCTTTACTCGTTTTTTCTCTTCTCCAGCTTGATTCGCGCTAATCCGATCACCTCTGATTTTTCAAGCTGGTATGCCGGGAGCACTTTATTCGTCCTTGTCGCGCTTATGGGCTTAGCGATTTACGGCTTTTACACTTCGCTTGCCGGACAGCGTTTGTTCAAAGGCAAACTACTTCACGATTGAGACGGAAAGCGAATGGCTGATAAGAGTAGACCAGGCGAAACGACAACTATAGACGCAGACGGATAGCCTGAAAGCCGCCGCCGAACAAGCGCATGCAGCGGAGGCCGCGAAGCAAATTTCTCGTGGTTCCATCAACGCCGCTCGCGGCCCCGCTGATGCGAGTCGTTAGGTGGCCAATAGCCAATATCGTCGCCAAATTGATCTGAAAATAGCAGTTCCTCTGAAAAATTAATTCCATTTGCTTTGGATTCACTTTGTTAGTAATCTAAGTGTCCACTCATCAGATCTTTAATGACTATCTTTGGAGGTAAACGCAAATGTCAGCCCATCGTAGCCCTTTAACAGTGGTCTATAGCGTTCGGGGTGTGGCCAGTTATCAAATTGAGCTATCGCACGATGGCTTGCACAAGCACCGCATTATTAAAGGCAATGATCCCGACTTCGTTCAAAGGAAAGCCGCAGTACAACTGGCTGATTGGAAAGAACAATGGTCCCGCAAGAAGGCAGGTCAAGACCGAGTTAAACAAGCCAAACAGAAGAAGCATATCCAAGATGAACAGAAACAAATTGCTGCCGACCAATCCAAAGAAGCGCAAGAACTTATAGAAAGTCTGCGAAATACGCTTAATCATACGCTTGAACGTAATGATGCAATTGACTGGGAACGACTGAAAGTCTGTAATGGTCCTGAAAGTCTGGACAGCAGAATTGCAATTTAGAGTATAGACGCCAGTTGCTGCTTGTGCCACTGCGCCTCGTACTCAGTTGGGGTCAAATAACCGAGTGCCGAATGAATTCGCTTGGTCAGATAGACCTCATCAATAAAATGGCCAATCTGATTAAGGGCGTCTTCATAATCGCGGTACTCGCTCAGGTAGACTTCTTCCTCTTTTATGGTTCGGATGACTCGTTCGGCGTAGCCGTTCTGTTCGGCGTGTCCGACCTCGGCCATCGAGATTTGCACTTGCGCCGCCTGTAAGACTTGCACGTAAGCAGTCGCGGCGTATTGCAACCCCTGATCCGAGTGATGGATTTGCGGTTGGCCGTGCTGAAGTGCCCGGTGCAAGGCCCAAAGCGTCAATTCGACTCCGAGACCGTGCGACAGCGACCAGCCGCGAATGGCCCGCGTGAAGACATCCATCACAATGGCCAGGTAAACGAATTGGCCGCTGCCTACTGTGACATAAGTAATGTCACAGACCCAGACCTGATTGGGCCGAGTCACGATCAGATCCTTGACCAGATTGGGATAGCGCGGGAACGAATGCTGCGAGTTCGTCGTCTGTTTACGCGCTTTTTTGCGGCGCCTGGTGAGCCCCATCTCCCGCATGAGTCGCCGCACACGATGGCGACCGACGGCAGGCAGTTCCGGAGCGGCGCGCTTTATCTGCGCGGTGACGCGGCGTGAGCCGTAAGTCGGGAACTGGGCCGCGACCGTTTCAATCGCGGCTTTCACGTCCGCTTCCTCGCGCTCGACCGCACCGTAATAATAGGAACTGCGCGGCAGCCCGACGATTTGACAGATGACTTGCACCGGATAAGCGGTTGACAGCATCGCGATCACTTCCCGTTTTTGCTGGTTTGATAGCTCGCAAGCTGCGAGGCTTTTTTTGCGACCTCCAATTCCATGGTTAGGCGACCGACGAGGCGTTGGAGTTCGGCGATCTGCTCATCTTTTTCCGCGGCTTCACTCTCGTGCTCAAAGACGAGGGCGGCGTGGGTGAGCAGTTGCTGTTTCCAGCGACTCAGGAGGTTCTCATTAATACTCAGGTCGCGACAGACCTGGGCTGCGCTTTTCGTTCCGCTCAAGACTTGCAGAACGGCCTGAGCTTTTTGTTGCGGTTTGTAGCTGCGATTCTTTCTCATTGTGGTCTCCGATTTCTGAACAGTAGTTCTGGCTTAATCCACTGTCCAGTTTTTCGAGACCACTACAGCCCTTACTAATTTTCCCCCTGAACTTCTTTTGCTTATTCCAACCCCGATCAGCCTGTAGGATATTTCCAGGGACCGGGAAATCCTCAGGAGTCAGAAACATTAAACAAGGTATTTTAGCCTCTTGAGCTTTATCATATTCAAGCTCTGTGTATGACTTGATTGAATTTGGAGGGCGTGAGCCATAACATAAACCAATAATGCCTACAAACAGATCGGAGGACAGCACCAGTTCTTTAATGTAAGTTTCTGGAGGAGAAGGCTGGGATGTGAAGTTTTCCATTCGTACACATCTATAACCTTCCAGGTTATTAATGGCGCGATAAACTGCACTACAATACTTAGCAAGGTCTTTCGTCGTAGAACTTAGAAATACTGATTTGACAGGTCTTTTTGGCATTTAACTTATCTTCTCAATGCATTTTGGACACTACTGAATTTATAGTATTATCCAAGCATGGCATTCAATCTACAGCGAGAGGAAATATGATGTAAAGCTCGCAATCGGGCAATTCACTCTGATAAGCCTTTAGAGGATACGTTTTCACATCGCCGCGAGTGCTATGCAACAAAGGTGAGCCTCTTGAATCTTTAACTATTTTGTTCAACTCTCTATGCAGTATCACAAAACCTAAACGAAGTCCAAAAGTGTGCGTGGAGACATTCACCCTCAGCCTAATCCGAGCCTATATATCACAAGCGTAGCATCTAACGCTGCGCATTATCGGGGCCGCGAGCGGTATTGATTGTAACATGCGAAACTTGCTTCGCGGCCTCCGTTGCATGCGCTTGTTAGACCCACTTTACCGTGCCGAGTCCTTTTCTATTTGGCTGCTAGTCGGAATGATATACTTTGAATGCTGCCACCAAAATAGCCTCTTCTTCCAATGCTTCGCTAGCGGTTTTTGTCAGATTATCTGCATACCGAGATACTCTTTCGAAGCTTTCTTCAAAAGGCAGCGGGATGTCTGTGTAGATGATGTTTATTTTATCCTGCATCTTTAGCCCGCCTCGTGAAAGGTAGCTACCATCTAATCCCCGAATGATCGTGCAGCCTCCAAACGTGTAGGTGAATTCTTGATCGAAAGCCTCAAGTAAGTCTCGATAAGAGCGTTTCGGCAAATCAGGAACATATACTTCAATTCTTACCTTTTCGGACAGTGGCAATGAATTTCTCCCTTCGCTTTGGGAATTCCTCCATACGTTTGATTACCTCTTTTGCAGAAAGTTTAGCTCTCTGAGGTCTTTCAATTTTGATCTCTTTAATGTCCTTCAACCTTCTTGCCATATTAATCTCCAAACTCCGATTCGATCTTTATCGTGCCCTCGACATTTTAACATAACCAGCACGACTTGCATCAGTGGGTCTAACGCTCCGCATTATCGGGGCCGCGAGCCGCGCTCGTGGAAAAATGAGAGACTCTTTTCGCGGCCTCCGTTGCATGCGCTTGTTAGACCCGCTCCTGCACAACGCTATCTCTTGTGAGCTTCCATATATGCTCGTAGCAACGCGTTGATCTTTGTCTGGTAGCCTTGCCCTTGCCTTCTGAACCACTCCACTACATCACTGTCTATGCGCAAGGTAAGTTGCTCTTTGCGAGCGATAGGCTTTAATCCTTTCCTCACTATTGCTCGCGCAAACTTCTCCGGTGATATCTCCGGGCTGTCAGACAAATCTATATCCCCGTCTTTCATCCTATCGACTCGCTCCCAATCAGTCCGCGATTTCTTTGAAGTAGCTGATCTCTTCATTATTGGTTGCCTTTCTCGCTGATATGATTCTGATTTCGTCATTGGTCTCAGTATGCACTATGACCACAACGCGCCCATCGAGTAGGCCAAGCGTGATGAAGCGGTCTTCTGCATAGTCGAAGCGATCATCGAGAATAGTCACTGTTTCGCCTTCGAAAACATTCTCAACATCAATGAAATCAATCCCGTGTTTAAGAATGTTTGATTCACGTTTAGCTTCATCCCACTCAAATCTCATTAATTGATTGTAGTTACATCGTGTAGTGCCGTCAAGAAGAGGTACTCGGTATAAGCGGGTCTAACGACTCGCATCAGCGGGGCCGCGAGCGGCACTCAAAGAAACCATAGGAAATTCGCTTCGTGGCCCCCGCTGAATGCGTTTGTTAGACCTCGTCCGAAGTGCGAACATCATGGCATTGGTTGTGGAGGCAGAACGTGAAAGCCTAGAATATCTGCGATCCCTTGCTCCACCTTTGAAAAATCTTTCGCTGAAAGCGTGCCGAGCTTTCGGGCTATATCCGAATTATCTACTGTTGCCAATACGCCGCGAACCGCCGATGGCTTTAGTAAGCCAGCCTTTTTCCAATCGTTCAGTAACGTGTCACCTGGTCGGAATGGAGGCGACACATTACCCGTAATGGCAGCAACGATAAGTTTAATTCCGGCTCGATTGAATCTGTCTTTGCTGATTACAACTGCTGGGCGACGCTTGTAACCTACTGCCCCGCTGAAGGCAATGTTGACAAGAATGACATCTCCAGTTTTATAGTTGGTCATAGATAGCGTCTTCTTCGTTGTCCCATACCTCTTTGAGTGAGCGAGAAGATACAGCAAGCCAATCGGAGACCAAGGACGCTTCTGTTTCTTGCTCCTGAGCAGTCAAATCAAGCAATGCTGCCCCTAGTACACGCCAGTCTTTGTCAATCATCACGCCGCGTACTCGGCCAGATTCAAGTAGAGACAATATCGCCTGCTGCGAGATACGGAGCAACTGTGCGGCCTCTTCAACTGTGTAGTAGATGTTGGGTTCGATGGCAAGTGATTCTAAAGTACTCATTGTCTGTTCCTCTGAGGGTTACCGTAGCATCAAATCTTAGCAATGCACAAGCGATGAATCTCGCGGAGAGTAACCGTAAAGAGGTCTAACGCTCCGGTTGAGGGGGCGCGGCGCAAAGCACTGAAGAAACCATACGAAACTCGCTCGCCGCGCTCCCATCGAACCGGTTGTTAGACCGCGTGCGGGCCACCAGTTGTAATGGTCCTGAAAGTCTGGACAGCAGAATTGCGATTTAGAGTATAGACGCCAGTTGCTGCTTGTGCCACTGCGCCTCGTACTCAGTTGGGGTCAAATAACCGAGTGCCGAATGAATTCGCTTGGTCAGATAGACCTCATCAATAAAATGGCCAATCTGATTAAGGGCGTCTTCATAATCGCGGTACTCGCTCAGGTAGACTTCTTCCTCTTTTATGGTTCGGATGACTCGTTCGGCGTAGCCGTTCTGTTCGGCGTGTCCGACCTCGGCCATCGAGATTTGCACTTGCGCCGCCTGTAAGACTTGCACGTAAGCAGTCGCGGCGTATTGCAACCCCTGATCCGAGTGATGGATTTGCGGTTGGCCGTGCTGAAGTGCCCGGTGCAAGGCCCAAAGCGTCAATTCGACTCCGAGACCGTGCGACAGCGACCAGCCGCGAATGGCCCGCGTGAAGACATCCATCACAATGGCCAGGTAAACGAATTGGCCGCTGCCTACTGTGACATAAGTAATGTCACAGACCCAGACCTGATTGGGCCGAGTCACGATCAGATCCTTGACCAGATTGGGATAGCGCGGGAACGAATGCTGCGAGTTCGTCGTCTGTTTACGCGCTTTTTTGCGGCGCCTGGTGAGCCCCATCTCCCGCATGAGTCGCCGCACACGATGGCGACCGACGGCAGGCAGTTCCGGAGCGGCGCGCTTTATCTGCGCGGTGACGCGGCGTGAGCCGTAAGTCGGGAACTGGGCCGCGACCGTTTCAATCGCGGCTTTCACGTCCGCTTCCTCGCGCTCGACCGCACCGTAATAATAGGAACTGCGCGGCAGCCCGACGATTTGACAGATGACTTGCACCGGATAAGCGGTTGACAGCATCGCGATCACTTCCCGTTTTTGCTGGTTTGATAGCTCGCAAGCTGCGAGGCTTTTTTTGCGACCTCCAATTCCATGGTTAGGCGACCGACGAGGCGTTGGAGTTCGGCGATCTGCTCATCTTTTTCCGCGGCTTCACTCTCGTGCTCAAAGACGAGGGCGGCGTGGGTGAGCAGTTGCTGTTTCCAGCGACTCAGGAGGTTCTCATTAATACTCAGGTCGCGACAGACCTGGGCTGCGCTTTTCGTTCCGCTCAAGACTTGCAGAACGGCCTGAGCTTTTTGTTGCGGTTTGTAGCTGCGATTCTTTCTCATTGTGGTCTCCGATTTCTGAACAGTAGTTCTGGCTTAATCCACTGTCCAGTTTTTCGAGACCACTACAGACAATCCGACTGGACACAAAGCAGTTGAAGAGTACAACTATACGGGTCACGTGCGAAAGATAGGCGAAGAGAAGTTGGATGAGAAGGGTGAAAAGAAGCATCCTGCTCGGCGATGGGTAGTGGAGCGGACACTGGCCTGGTTATCAAAGTGTCGTGCAATATTAGTGCGCTACGATAAGTGGTGGAAGCAGGAGGGTCGCATTAAATACTCAGAACAGTATGAGTTGCTGATCTTGGCAGATGGTGGAGGGAGTAACGGCTATCGTGTCCGAGCCTGGAAACAACAACTACAGGAGAAACTGAGCGACCAGTTTGGACTAACAGTCACAGTCTGTCACTATCCTCCAGGACATTCGAAGTATAATCCAGTTGAGCGTCGGTTATTTAGCCAAATCAGTATTAATTGGGCAGGCAAGCCATTGATATCACTAGATATCATGCTAGGGTACATACGCGGAACAAGCACAAGAACCGGACTAAAGGTTAAAGCATTCAAGCAAAACAGTATCTATAAGCGGGGCCAAAGGGTAACAAACGCAGAGATGGAAGGATTGAATATACAATATCACGAGGTTTGTCCGAACTGGAATTATACGGTCAGTCCTAGATACTAGCCCTTATTCAACGTGAAGAACAAGAGTGACCATGTACTTCCACCGGGTCTAACAAAGGCATCCACCGGAGCGCGCGAAGCGGATTTCGCATGGCTCTACGAGTGCCGTTCGCGCGCCCGGTGATGCCGAGCGTTAGACGCCTATACGTGACCCCTGCGAGGCAATTTGAATCTCAGCATAAGGTTCTATAGTATTAATCGGGAACTTTGAGATTAATCGGAGTGGTTTATGGAGACTATTAGCATTAAAGAAGAAGCTCGACGCTTAGTAGATCAGCTCCCAGAGGATTCGACCTGGGATGATTTGATGCACGAGATTTACGTCCGCCAAGCAATAGAAAGAGGTATGGCTGACAGCGAAGCCGGACGAACTACTAGCGTAGAAGATGTTCGTGAGAAATTCGGACTTAACAAGTGAACGTTGAATGGACAGACGCTGCTCTGGAGCAACTTTGGGCGATTCATGAATACCTGGCTCAAAATTCACCTGAATATGCTCAAAGAGTAGTAGACCGCCTCACCAGACGAACTCAACAGATAAGAAATTTTCCATTATCTGGCCGTGTAGTGCGAGAATTCAATGCTCCGCAAATACGAGAAGTGATTGAAGGGCCATATCGAATCATCTACTACATAAAACCAGACAAGATAGATATTCTTGCTGTTATTCACGGGGCACAGCAGACCCCTTGGAATGAATGACGTGTGGCCCAGCACGGCGTCTAACAAGCGCATGCAGCGGAGGCCGCGAAGCGAGCCTCTTATGAAACAGCGAGTGCCGTTCGCGCGCCCGGTGATGCCGAGCGTTGGGCGGCGAAAGGAGGATTGTAATGAGCTTGACAAGCACTACTTTGGTAATAGAATACTCCCTGTAATCGGTCAGTTACGTGGGGAGCAAAAACCGTAAATCCTTTGTTTGCAAAGGGGGCATCTCAACTTTCCCCACGTAATTGAGGCATTACTACTCCCTGAGTTTATCAATTGCTAACAAACTTGGAATAAGCCATGATTGCTCCCGTATTGCGAGGTTTCCAGCAATGCTCTAGGTATGAGGTGCTGTTAGGTCAACTTCATTTTTAGCGGGATTGGTGCGCATGAAGGCATCGTGAAAACTATCGGAGGTAATAATGATGAGATCCCGGCTATTTCTTACGCTGCTTATTGTGTTCGTGGAATGTTTTGTTCCATGTGTTAGTGGATGGTCAGTGTCTGTACAGACTAATTTTATTTTAACGACAGCCACCACCCCAATTTGCTCAGATGCTCAAAGAGTTGAATGGGAAGAAACTAAGAACCACTCCAACGGTATAGCAGGTGAAGATCCTGTCGGTCACTGGATTGGACCCTATCCTGCATGGGGAGGAAGCAGCTTTTGGGGTGGTCCTGCTATATATAGTCCGAACGATGTCATTAAACGAACCTTATGTGGAAAGCTAGTTGAATTCTCTGTTTTTGATATTTCGGGAGATGAGTGGGATTGGGGATTAGTGATCATTCCAAGCTCGAACTATGCCGACTTACTCGTTAGCCTCAACGGATTAGGTGATAGATTCACGGAAAATAAAGATTGTGAGGGTGGCGAAGATAACTGTATGGAAGCCGAAATCACTCCAGATGATCACTTCGAACACAATCCTTGGTTCGATTATGATGAGAACAATTTGGCTGTTTTTAAGCCTGGTAAGACCCCGCTAATAGGCAACTACTTGTGTACTTACGGACCTTGGGTTGCCGACAATGGTCATGGCAAAAAGGCAGAGATTCACCCGTCGGAACTACTTTGGTGGCGTAGCGGTAGCTCCGCTTACTTACTATTGCAACAGGATGATTCCAATCGCTTCGATAGGGCGGACGACTTCGACGGTGATTTTGATTCTGGATGGCATCCGTGGTCACAGTACCCACGCACTGGCAAATTCAAACTCGCTTTCTCTTTGAACCCGGACTTGGAACCTGCCAGATTCGACATTTTCCAAGAGAATGTACGTAACGTCTGGGGCGACACTGGCGACGCTGACGATGGGTCAGAACACGCGTTGGAATACGATGGCAAGGTTTTGCTCAGCGTCAGGGAAATGTTATATCCAGACGGTAATGTGCAGGTCAATTTCGAAAGTGTCTGTCGCGCCCCGGGCAATCGGTTATGGGGTTACGTAACATTGACAAGCAAGGTGGGATTTGATGACGATGGAGGAGAAGGATTTCACTTGCTCAGAGTAGAGCAGTTTAGCCAGCCAAGTGACGATGATGTAGGCCGCCCGCCAATTCTTGAGCCTCTCCCTACAACATGGAAAGTTATCATTCGCGGGAAATTGTTGTCGCGCACGGTACGCCGGGTTGTGTCAAATAAACGCGCTCAATTGCTTGGTGACGTTCAAATCAGAACTGTAATAAACCCTAATGCCAAACTTGACGATTGGGAGATAGAAAAGGTTGATATGATTAGCGGAAAGCAACGTCAATCATTGAGCTTTCAATCAGTGGGGAAAGAAAGAAATCAAAGTGATGGTCAAGTAGTTGTAAAAAACGTACTGCTTCATGTCGTGAACGTTGAGACGAAAGGGAGCGCAGATAAAGTGAAGGTACCGGGATATAGGGGCACTGCACTGGAAATTAAACTGAAGTCCGGCGATGTACAGGGCTTGGTTTTGCCTGTGATATCACTTTCACCTTTCATTAAAGCAGAGGAGCCTAAGCTCTCATCTTTAGCAGAAAAAGACCGGCAGACAATGTATAAGGCGGCTGGTGTTAGTCCTCTTACTTTGAAACAGCTTGTTGAATTACAAGTATCGCCTGCCCAGCTTCTGAAGGTCGGTCAGTGGCAACTTGATGCCGCGCCAAGATATGCATCACTGAAGGAAGGCAGGGTTTCGCCGGATGATGATTCACCTTTCGCTCAGGCACTCAATGACACTCTTCGGTCAGCAGACGATGCGCGGATTAGTGCGCTCTTTGGTTCAGAGCAGCCATTCAAGATAAATTGGTCGTTTAGTGCGGTTAACCTGACTTCCGGGGCAAGTGTCAGAGTGCGAGTTGGGAAGAAAATTAGTAAAACACAAGCATCCGTTGAGTTTCTCCCAAACAAGATACCTAACGGGAGTATTAAGTTCACTTTCCCCGATCAGCCATCGGGCGATGTTTACGAACTGACGGCTACTGCGGCAATCACAGATAATTTTGGTGCTACGGGAAAAATACAACACCGTATATATAGCCATGTTTTATCGGATAACACCCCGAGCGAGTTAGTTGAAAAGATACTTCCGATGCTTGCTGCGCACGCAGGATTGTCTGCAAGGGAGTTCATGATGTATTCAACATTCGATAAGTTAGCTATCCAAAACCGTGGCCTGCGAAATTCAAAATCCGCTCGTGCCCGCAGTCTTCGCTTATTTACGATGCGTGCCGCCGCCGATAAACGTATTACCGTGGCAGAACTCCGGGGCCTGATCCAGATAGCCAATCTATTCAAAAAGGATTAGATTCTAATATCCTTCCTAAGTACGCCGCCCAACAAACGCATCCAGCGGAGGCCGCGAAGCGAATTTCGTAACGTTCCTTCAGTGCTCCGCGCGGCCCCGATAATGCGGAGCGTTAGACCCTCGCGGTGTGAACAGTGTTTTTGACTGCTCTGAATCACAGGCAATTCCTTGAACTTACCCTGCTGGTTCACTCACCCCTGCTCTCCCGCTGTCACTTGTTCATCCCGGACCTCTTCGTGTTGCGTTAGCTGCTTGTGGCTGTTGCGGCCAAAGGCCGTCACCAACTCCGCCTCTCTCTGCCTAAACTTGGGGGTGGCGGTTGAACAAGCGAGAGCCAAAGGCTATGCTCTGGCTAGCTCGCTGGCTGTTTGAATGAGCACTTGCTTCATCTGCTCGCGTCATCGAGTAGGCGCCGCTCCTTGCAGAGTAGCAGAAGCAATAACAGAGGCGGCTCTCAGGACTGGCGCAAAGAAGTCAGGCCAACAAACCTGAGTGGCATGTGGTAAAAAGCAACTCTGCTCACAGAGAGATCGGCATCAAAGAAAAGGCGGTTACTCGAAGTGAGCACAGGCAGGGAGGGTCAGTTTCCTTGAGGCGGGTCTAACAAGCGTGTGCAACGGAGCGCGGGGAGCGGGTTTGACCTGAAGCGGTCCTGTTCCCTCAATGCTACACTTCCCCTGCCCGTTGACACGGGTCATTAGACCTAAGCCGATTAGTCTTACATACAAGAGTTCAGGTATGAGCAAAACTAGAAACAGTCCAGATCGACGATTTCGTGTTTTCATTTCCTCCACCTTCCGTGACATGATGGTGGAGCGAGACCACTTGGTGAAGTTCGTCTTTCCACGCCTGCGCAAGCTCTGTGAAGCTCGGCACGTCACTTGGGGGGAGGTGGACCTACGCTGGGGTATTACTGACAAGGAAGAGGCCGAGGGCAAAGTACTACCGCTCTGTTTTGAGGAAATTGATCGTTGTCGCCCATACTTCATTGGCCTTCTGGGAGAACGTTATGGCTGTGTGCAGGATAACATTCCCGAAGACCTCGTTGAAAGTCAGCCTTGGCTGAAGGGGATTTCTTGACCGATCAGTGACCGAACTGGAGATCATCTATGGCGTTTTTCGGAAAAACAAGACGCGAGGACACGCCCACTTCTACTTTCGCGTTCCTGGTTATGTTGACCACCTCCCGCCGAGCAGCTATCGCGCCGATTTCGAAGACAAAACCCCGGTGACTAGAACCAAACTCACCCAACTTAAGCAACGCATTCGTGACGCCCGGGATGAAGGAATTTGCCGGTTACGCGAGGATTACAATGATCCGCAAGAGCTTGGGCAATGGATTTTAGAGGACTTCACCCGGCTTCTCAACCAATTATTCCCCGAAGAGGATAAGCCCCATTCGCTCGATCGCGATCTCGCCGACCATGAAACCATCGCGCAGAGTCGGGCGATGGTTTACGTCGGCAGAAAGGAATACTTCGACCGTCTGGACGACCACGTGTTCAGTCATGATTCGCCACTGGTTGTACTAGGTGAATCTGGCATCGGCAAGTCGGCGCTGGTGGCCAACTGGTTCCTCCGCTATCGCGAGCAGCATCCCAATGACTTCGCTCTCATCCACTTTATCGGCGGCACACGAGACAGCGCAGACGCCTACCGTATGGTGCGTCGGATCATGCTGGAGTTCAAGCGTCGTTTCGGCTTACCGAACGACGTCCCTTCAGAGCCGGACAAAATTCGAGAGGAATTCCCACAATGGCTAGTAAAGGTGGCAGCATCAGCACGCATCGTACTGGTGTTGGACGGCCTGAACCAGCTTGAGGATCGCGATGCTGCGACAGATATGGGCTGGCTGCCGATAGTATTTCCGCCTAACTGCCGCGTTATCCTCACCACACTGCCATGCCGAAGTTTGGATATTATCCGCCGCCGCCAATGGCAAGAGATGACAGTGCAGCCGCTGACGATGAGGGAACGGAAACATCTTCTGGAGGAATTCTTGGCCGTGTACGGCAGAAGTCTCAGCTTTGCGAGGACCAACCTTATTGTCTCGGCCGAGCAAGCCGCCAATCCGCTTTTTCTCCGTACGCTACTTGATGAACTTCGCCAATTTGGAGAACACGATCGCTTGGGTGAACGGATTGAGTTCTACCTGGCCGCTAAAGATCCCAGGGATCTCTATGAACGTATCCTGGAACGGTGGGAGCACGACTACGGTCGAAAGCTCGTCCGCAAAAGCCTCAGCCTGATATGGGCCGCCCGCCGCGGTCTATCCGAAGCCGAGATCCTCGACCTGCTCGGCGAGAACGGGCAGCCCCTACCGAGAGCTAAGTGGACACCACTTTACCTTGCGGCTGAGCAGGCGCTGGTCATGCCTTCGGGTTTGATCCGACTGTCACATTTGTATCTCCGGCAAGCCTTGGAGCTCAGGTATCTGCACCGGCCACAAATGAGACGTCTGATTCACTCGCACCTATCTCGATACTTCGAAAAGAGCACCTACAGTCCTAGACGAGCAGACGAGCTTCCATGGCATCAGGCTGACGCCCAACAGTGGGAGCAATTGAAGAAAACTCTATCCGACATCGATTTCTTGCAAGAGATCTGCCTGACTGATGAAGAGGATTGGTTGGACGAACGACGGTACCAATGGGCGACACTTTGGAGAATGCTTGATAGTCGCTATGAGCCTGACCGCATTTACGAAGAGTCACTGCGCCTCGTCCGGCTGCGGTCTGGAAACAGCCAGCGAGTGGATTTCCTTGCTAGTATCATAGGCAGCCTGTTGGAAACAATGGGGAAGTTTCAGGGGGCAGCGAATATTTTTGGCATCAGCCTCGATATAGCCTATTGCCGGAGCGGGCCAGGCAGCACTACATTTGCCATAAGCCTCAACAACCTTGCCGGTATGCACAGGCAGCGGGGGGATTTCGCGACCGCTCGGCACCTTTATGAGCAAGCCCTGGATGCGCTGGAGCGATCGACTCCCCCCGAGCCAGAACTACTAGCGACAGTTCTAAACAACCTTGCGATGGCGCATTTAGCCAACAGGAGGCCAGACCTTGCTCGACCGCTTGCGGAGCGCTCGCTAAGCATCAGAGAGGATTGTCTAGGCCCTAATCATCCGGGGTTTGCGATGTCATTAGACAATGTTGCTTCGGTTTATGCATCTCTCGGCTTACACTCGAAGGCTATAGAGCTACATCTGCGCGCATTAGACGTTATCCAATCCGGCCTCGGGGCACACTCGGACCACGTGGCAACTGTTTATGCAAATCTAGGAATGGCCTATATGGGAAGAGGCGATTACGAATTTGCCAAAGAAGCATTTCAGAGTGCGTTGTTGATTTACCGCACCTTGCTTGGTAATCGTCATCCGGTTTTGACAACGGTGCTACATAATCTGGCCACTTTGCATCAGTGGCAGGGTGCCAACGATGAAGCTCGTACTCATTATCTTGAAGCCATTAGTATCGCCGAAGCAACTTATGGGGGAAATCACCCATCCGTCGCGCGGATCCTCGACGGTCTAGCATCCATCTACCATGCTGAGGGTAAGTACGAGGAAGCAGAAGCGCTTTTGCAGCGTGCCGTGGCCATTGCAGAGTCAATCTTTGGCAACCGGCATCCAGATACTGTGATGTTGAAGAATAACCTACAAATTTGCAAAAGCAAGGGAGTGACTTATGTTCACCAGAGAGGAAGAAGTACTTAAACTTGAAGATATGGCTGCAAGCCTCCATACCGGGGTACCTAACGATGAATGCATTGCGTACCTTAAGAAGCAAGGACGAACTGCCTTAACTTCAGCCGAACTCTTTATTGAGGCCGAGATTCTTTATCGAAAGGCTCTCGACCTCGTTCGACAGATCGGTGACCGCGCGGTTGAGGCTGAAATCTTGTATAACCTGGGAAGGCTTTATCAGGATCCACCAAGAATGTCCGTCTTTTTCAAAAACCAATTGTCTGACGATCAATTCGTCGAGGCCTTTATGGGTAGAGCTGGGGTCGTCCATCACAATGACCCGCAAAATCAGCGGCATGCGCTCTCGTACTTCAATCAGGCACTCCAGTTGGCCCGGAAGGAGAAACGCACTGTGACCGAGAACCTGCTGTCTTGTCAATATCGCTGTTGCTTATCGCCATCTCGGCGATATCAAGCAGCAGCGGCAATACCTCGAGCAGGCGGAGAAGGCGGCGGAGAATGTGACCGATCCTAAAATGTTTTCGGTGATCCAGCAGGCGTTGGCTGACGAGAAAAGCCTACTGTGATGATGTCTTGATACCATCGGTACTATAATGAACTTGGGGCAACGAAGTTGGCCTGTTTATGGGTGATCGAGCACTTGAAGAAGTGAAAAGAAGCTTAGGTTGACAATACGGGTCTAACAACAGGATGGACCGTAGCCGCGCAAGCGAGTTTCGTATCGTTCCCTCAGTGTTATGTGCGCGGCCCGGTCATCCCAGACGTTAGGCGCTTGCCTTGGCGTTGCTGCATAATTCGAGTAAAGAATAGACTTCATCTGTAAAGAATCAAACACTGATTAGATCGGATAGCTGTCAGGCATTCCTAGATGGGTCATCTTGTTTAGTGCTGCTCACCTCACGAACATTTCTGTTGCCTGGTTCAGAAATTTCCTCGCACTTAGCCGATCTCCAAAGATGCTCTTCACCCTCATAATGGCTGTCTCCACTAAGCTCCTGCGATGATACTTGCTTCTCTTCTTCCACTTCTTTCTCCCTATCTTTCTTATCTCCCGCAAGTTCTTATCTCTTTGGCGGAATCTTTCGTCTTGTGGATTCAATCGGCCTGTGCGGCGAGGGGGAATGACGGCACGAGCCTTCACACCAGCTATAGCTTCATAACAAGTCGCATAGTCGTACCCTCCGTCTGTTGTCACCTGTTTGATTGGCTCATCAATCTGCTCCAACAGGTCTGGCAGAACTTCCTTATCAGAAACATTGTTGGTTGTTGCTACCTGCGCAATGATCTCTCCTGTCTCGGCATCTATGCCAAGGTGGAGTTTGCGCCAGGTGCGGCGTTTCGCATAGCCGTGAATTCTTACTTTCCATTCACCTTCCCCGTAGACTTTCAGCCCTGTAGAGTCAAACAGGGCGTGCAGAGATTCTGACGAGGTAGTACTACTTCTAGGGTTGCTGCGCGACGGCTTAAAATCGAAGGATGAGGGACGGGCAAGTCTAAGTCCATCAACTCTAAAAGAGAGCAGACCAGACCATAAGTAGCCCGTTGAGGCAGATGGTAAAGACTCTTTAACACGAGCATAACTTGAATGCAGGCATCACTATAGGTGCGAGGCTTGCCGCGATGGCCTGACCGGGAGTGATTGAGCCAGGACTGAATGGCTTCTTCATCAAACCAAAGCGTGAGGCTACCGCGATTGCAAAGAGCTTTGTTATACTCAGACCAGTTACGGATGCGGTATTGCTGCTTCTTCTTTTTTTTCACAGATTGAGAATATCAGCTTCACCGCATCCTTCGCTATTTATGCAGCAACGCCGCTTGCCTTCGAGATCAAGCCAAGACGGTGATTGACAGGGCGGATACTTCTTTGTAACCATAAATCATTGAAGATTATGGCAATGGATGAGCTACATGAGCTATCGGTTCGAATGGGATGACAATAAAGCCAGTACAAATCAAATCGACCACGGAGTTAGCTTTGACGAGGCGAGCACCGTCTTTGATGATTCATTGGCCAGCATCTTTGACGATGAACTACATTCCATTGATGAAAGGCGTGAGATCATCATTGGGCATTCGATAAACAACCGTTTACTCTTGGTCTGTTTCACCGAACGGCCCAAAGAGATAATCCGAATTATCAGTGCTCGATTGCCAACGCCGAAGGAACGAAAGGATTATGAAGAAAACGTTGACTTCTAAATCTCGCAGTAAAGAATCGGAAGATATGCAATCAGAGTACAGCTTTGACTACAGCAAGGCGAAGCCAAATTGATTTGCAGGACGGATAAGTAAAGAGCGCGTTGTAGTGCTCCTCGACCCAGAGGTATCAGAGGTTTTCACAACGCCAGAATCAGTAAATACCGTGCTACGCGCTTTAGTAACAGCTTTACCAGAACGCTCAAAAAGAAAGGCTAGGCATAAGTAGCTTCCAAACATACAACGATAAACAAATGTCATAAGAGTTACGCACGAGGCCGCGCCTAACAAGCGCATTCAGCGAAGCGCGCGAAGCAAATTCTGCATGTATTCTTCAATGCCGTTCGCGCGCTCGCTGATGCGAATCGTTAGACCGCCTAGGAAGTAAGACCTTGGCTAATTCACATAGGAAGAAGGCAGAGTTACTTTCCTGTCAGATTCCTCATTGTTTGCTCAAAGTATCTAGTGGACTCTTAATGCCTAATCCCGGGCTACTCATCACGTGTAGATATATCTGCGTGGTTCGGATGTTGCTATGTCCCAACAACTCTTGAAGTGTCCTTATATCAACTCCCTCTTCTAGAAGATGTGTTGAAAAGCTATGCCTAAAAGTGTGGCAATGTCCATGTTTGTGGATGCCTGCTTCCTTAATAGCTCTTTTCACGGCGCGCTGAACCGTATCCTGATAAATATGATGACGGCGAATAATGCCGCTACGCGGATCGCGTGAAAGCTTTGGGGCAGGCAAAAGCCAGAACCAGGCAAACTCTTTGCTTGCCTTCGGATATTTTCTTTCCAACGCATAGGGTAGTTCTACGCCAGGTAGGCCCTCACGCCTATCAATCTCATGGATGATCCTTGCTCGCTCGACCTGAGCCTGGAGTAATGAACGGATCGTTAGAGGAAGCATAGTGCGGCGATCCTTCTGACCTTTGCCATCGCGCACGATTATTTGATTTGATCCTAAATCAACGTCTTTGATACTCAGTCGCAACGCCTCCATTAGCCGCAACCCGGAACCGTATAGTAAACTTGCTACCAAGTGAGGTGTCTTCTCAAGCCGCGTCAGTATTGCTTTCACTTCATCGCGATTGAAAACTACAGGTACGCGCGAAGGGCGTTTTGCCCGTTCTATTTCAGTGATATATGGTAAATTTACTTTGTAGACTTCGCGGTATAAAAACAAGAGAGCGCACAGAGCAGCATTTTGTGTTGAAGCGGTGACGCGACCATTAACAGCTAAGTGTGTGAGGAACTGCCTGATTTCGGGCACGCCCAAATCGCGCAGGTATCGCTTGTCGTGGAAGGTATAGAAACGCTTGATGTAGCTCCAGTAAGAGCGCTCAGTTTCCAAGCTGAGATGCTTGAATCTACAAACGGAAACAAAAACTTCCTTGAGACTCGGCTTTACCATAGGTTTTGCTAGCGACATAGATATCCTCCATGAATAAGAGTTAACCCTGTTGCAGGTTTAAGGACATAGATTGTAACCTGCAAGGTGTGTGACGGCGACATCTGGAGTTAGTAGGCGGAGGCGGTCTAACAACGGGATGGACCGAAGCCGCGCAAGCGAGTTTCGTATGGTTCCATCAGTGTTCGGTGCGCGGCCCGGTCCTCCCAATCGTTAGGCCGATTGGGAGGTGACCCACATGAAAAGAATTCGATTCATAATGGTTGGTCGTTCTAATGATGCTACTGCATATAACTTAGCGAACAATCTGAACTCTATCCAGAGCGAATTCGATTTCTCGGTGCATGAGGAGATTATGGCCCTACCCAAAGGCAATAATACCAAACGCCCGGTGCCAGTAGAAGCTTTGGAAAATCTCGGTAAGCAACTGATCGCTGAGAAATACCCTGGAGAACACCCCATTGTTCTTTGTGAATGCAGCTTGGAAGGAGATCTATTTTCCTGCCTCGACGACAAGGTGGCTGTCATCACTACACATGGATGGAGATCTAAGTTTTCATTGTATCCCGTACAAAGATATATTACATATACTTTGGCCGATGCACTTATGACTCTTCTCCACGTCGAAACTCCTGTTCACTACAATACTAGAGGATGCATTGGAGATTACTGTGATAACAAGAAGGATATTAATTTAAGCCTTGCAAAATGTGATTTTTGCTATGAATGTCAAGCATTGATCCTAAAGGTCGTTGCAAGGGGAGGAAGCATAACACTTGGACAGCTAGCAGCAATCTATAAGATTCTCGACTCTGCTGCAGATAGAAGAACTTGCTTTGTTCTCATGCCTTTTGCCAAGGAATTCGACCCAGTGTACAAAAGGTGCATTGAACCGACCCTATTTAAGCGCAAATGGGTTTGTAAGAGAGCAGATGGAATATTTAAGCCACAAGAAATAATGACGCTGATTTGGGAACAGATATTAAGAGCGGACTTGATCATTGCAGATTTGACGGGCAGAAATCCAAATGTGTTTTATGAACTGGGCTATGCTCATGCCTTGCATAAGAACACAGTTCTTATTACTCAATCCATCGATGATGTGCCATTTGACTTACGCCATAGACAAATGATCAAGTACTCCGCTACTACAAAGGGCTATGATAATCTCAATAGGTCTTTGAGAGAATATGTAGAGTGACCTTGCCGTTCAAATCGGCCTAACGATTCGCATCAGCGGGGCCGCGAGCCGCACTGATAGATTAATGAGAAACTCGCTTCGCGGCCTCCGCTGCATGCGTTTGTTAGGCGCTAGTAGCCAAGGCTGAAGCCAACTGATAGAATTATAATTATGCCAGAAATCAGCAGGTTTTTCGGGATCGTCATCGCCATCTACTACAAGGAACACGGGCTGCCCCACTTCCACGCCAAGTATTCTGGTCAGACAGGCGTCTTCTCCATCACAGAATTGAAACTCATTGAGGGGAACCTGCCTAAGCGAGTCATAGCCTTGGTCTTGGAATGGGCATTTGAACATCGAGACGAGTTGATGCAGAATTGGGAACTTGCAATGGCTCAGAAACCGTTGCGGAGTATTCAGCCTTTGGAGTAGGAGGTATGGTATGCACTTCGTGAAGAGCGTGGAATATGTATCGGGATACAAATTGTGGCTGACATTCGAAGACGGGAGTGTACGGATGGCCGACTTGGAGCCACATCTGGATGGAGAGGTTTTCGAACCTTTGAGAGAGATCAACCATTTCAAGGCCGTCAGTGTGAATTCAGAGTTGGACACAATCGTCTGGGATAACGGAGCGGATATGTCCCCGGACTTTTTATATGAAATCGGGATTCCAATAGCCGAACTGGAAGTAGTGAGGACAGAGTTGAAGTGAAAGTATTATTAAGAAGGTTGCTCGAACCGCGCCTAACAAACGCATGCAACGGAGCGCGGCAAGCGGATTTCGCATAGTTTCTGCCAGTGTTACGTGCCGCGCCCGCTGATGCGAATCGTTAGACCCTTAGGTGAAAAGGGCTTGCGAAATAATCTGGTACAGCAAAAACTGTAGCAGAACTTTATTGCTGTTTCTCCGCCGCTCTAGCCTCGCTCGCCGTGTGGAAATAGTGTGTATCCGTAATACCAGTTGCATTCAGGCGGCGCGACGCTGAGTCATGCCCAGCGGAAAGAGAAGCCGGTATCTCGACTCTCAAACAACAAGTCTAGAAACTTGCTCGATTCCCGCAGTAAATTCAAGGCAATCTGCGCCCACGACAATAACACGCGCTGCTTTTTTCGCGGGCTGAATTTCTCCGCGCACGCTAGCTTATTTCCTCGCATCCCAATGACCGCCACCATCAGTAAGGCGATTGCCAACACCAACAACAAGTTCTCCAGCCGAGCAGCCTGCTTGACGCGCACCCCCTCCAACTCAAACTCCTGCTTCTGATCGCGAAAGCTCTCTTCACACCAGAACCTCCGCGCATAGATTGCCACCGTCTGCCTTGCGGTCAGTCCCAGATTCGTCGCCAGCATCCAGCTACAGACTTTCTCGTCACGACGCTCGCAGTTTAATACCACTTTCAACTCATAGCGTTTCGTTTTGTGGTAAGTGACCTTGCTTAACTTGAAGCACTGCCCAACCTGCAAGGGATAATCCCGCAGCTTGCCGCTGTAGCCGCTGGTCTCAACGCAAGCATCACCTTTGACACGGATGACGTAGCCGAAGCCTTGGGCATCAAGGTATTGCAAGAAAGCCGCCCGTTGAAAACCTCTATCCGCGACAATGACCACCTTCGAGTGCTTCGGTAGGCAACGGCGGAGAGCGGCGATAAACTGCATTTCAAAGGTATTTTGCTGGGCTTTGAGCTGGTCGCCCACTGCAAGACGGGGACAGCGCGACCGGCGACTGGCACTAGCGCCGCCAGCACCTGGTAGGGCCACACACTGGTCCAGTCGATGATGATCTCCAGAGGTTGGGTGGGGTTGAGTTGCAAGCGATGATGGAGTTGGCGGAGCAGACGGCGAGCAATGACTTGTTTGCATTGTAGCGAGTTTATGCGTGGATTTGAGACATAGCGCTCAACCCGTTTGAGGTTGTGCGGGAAAGCCACCTCGGTTTGAAAGCCGCGAGCAATCTGGGCAAGGATGAGCGAGCGGCAGAAGAGGACGCCGCAGACCATCTGCGAGAGGGTGGCTTGCTGGGTTGGCAATAGTCCTTTGGTCACGGCTTTGGTAAACTTGTGAATGCGTTTCAGACGCATAAGTAGCCTCCTTGTTGTGAATGGGTTTTAGTCAACGCATTCTTATCACAAGGAGGCTCTCTTTTTCACTGGGCATGACTCAGGGCTAGGGCGAGAGCATCTAATTTTCTAGGAGAATAAGGATTTTGGTTTCTTAGACTTCTATACCAGATACAAATATGAGCAAATTCCTTCGACTTTTGACGGTAATTTGAATTGGCAAAATTGCTCGAAAAGTTGAACCCCTCATTTTTGTTGGGAATTTAGATGCTCTCGCCCTGGACTCAGGGCGCGACGGTATTGACATTGATTAAGAGTTGAGTTATTAAATACCTGCTCTCCTGTAGGAGACCTTACCTATCAGAGCTAGCTGCTTTCAGTTGAGGAGTGATTAACCATTAATGATTATTAAGGAATCGAGGCTCGACTCATGGCTTTCCTTCCAAATTATAAACACGACATCTTCATCAGCTACGCACACATCGATAACATACCTCTCAATAAAGGTGAACAGGGATGGGTTTCAATCTTTGCTGAGCATTTGAGAACTCAGCTAATGAAAAGGCTGGGTAAGAAAGATGTCTCACTGTGGATGGATGAGAATGACCTGCCCGGCAATGGACAGCTTACTCCCCACATTATGGGAATACTTCCCCAGGCAGCGACTTTCCTCATGATCGTCTCACGCGGTTATCTCAATTCCGAATGGTGCATGAATGAGTGGAAAGAGTTTTTACGACTCGCCAAGGAGCGCACCGACAATGATCTCGCTGACTCGGGTCTACCCATCTTTCTAATTGAGTTGGATAAGGTGGAGATGAGTGAGCTTCCTGACGAGTTCGGAGACCTTATCAGAACACGTTTCTGGACGGAACAGAAGGGCGGCACACCGCGCACTTTGGGCCTGACTGATCCCAAAGAAGCGGAATACTACGAACGGCTTATCAGCCTGAGCAACGATCTTTTCGAAGAGCTTAAGCGGCTTGAAAAAACTACGCGGGCGTCATTGAGCGCGAGCACTTCCCTCGACGCAACTGATTCTGACGCTCTCACTGAGCGTACCGTATTTCTCGCCGAAGTTACTGATGATCTCTATTCACGACGGGAGGACGTTAGAAACTCTTTGAAGCAGGCAGGTTTCAAGGTTCTGCCCGAAAACTTGTGGGTCTACGACGATTTGACCGCCTTTAACGAGGCGATTGAGAAAGCTCTGGCGCAATCCTCTATCTTTGTGCAACTCCTTAGCGATGTCGTGGGTAAAAGGCCATTCAGGCAATCGTTCGGATACCCCAGACTTCAGTATGACCGTGCTGTTCCGGCCAAGAAGCGGATTCTGCAATGGCGTGATCCGAACTTAGTTGTAAGTGACCATGTGGATGAAGACCAGCGCCGCCTGCTTGAAGGCATCCATGTTCGAGCCGAAAGCATCGAGGAGTTCAAGAGTGATGTGAAAGCAGAGCTAAAGCCCAGGCCCCGCACGAGCACGCCTGTACGTACGATGGGGAAACTCATTTATGTGATGGCGGACAATACTGACCGCAAACGGGCCGATGAGATTTTTAACAACCCGTGTTGGGATAAGAACACCATCGGCCACGCTATGCTCCCTGATAAAGGCGACCCGACAGAGCTTCGGAAAATTTTTGAGGAGTATCTGCTCAATTGTGATGGGGCCTTAATCATTTACTGCGGGGCAGAAGCGACATCAATCTATTACCAGGTTATCCAGTGTCGCAAGATTCTTTTGCTGCGTGAGCCGCCGATCCCGCTCATAGGCATCTACGATGGCCCGCCGCCGCCGAACGCGGCGGAAAAGACTCGGATTTACATCGAATTTCCTCCCTTCCATCTGTTGAATTGCCGCGCAGATTCCAATGCGTTGAAAGAGTTCTTGCGGGAGCTTACAGTTTGCAGAAGTGTGTAGTTTGAAAGAGGTCACCATGGCTACGGCATTAGAAGTTCTTCCGACTGCTTCTCCATATCCCGGTCTACGTCCGTTCCTGGACGTAGAGGGCGATATATTTTTCGGGCGTGAGGAGCAGATCGATCAGTTGATCAAGAGGCTAAAGCGTTCTCGTTTTTTGGCGGTCGTAGGGCCATCCGGTTGCGGTAAGTCTTCACTGGTGCGTGCGGGATTGATCTCGAATTTGAAAGCAGGGATTCGTACCGGGCTTAGCGCGCGTTGGTGGATCGCAGATATGCGACCCAGTGAAGCGCCGCTCGAAGGCCTGGCGAAGGCACTATTATCACAGACGGTGCTCGGTAATAGGCAGGGTAGCGACCGGGAGGCGGTCGCCTTCATGCGAGCAACTCTGCGGCGCGGCCCGCTTGGCATCATCGAGGCGTTGCGCGAAAAAGCCCCGCCTAAGGATGCGAACCTGCTCATCCTGGTAGACCAGTTCGAGGAGATATTCCGTTTTCGGCGAGAGGGGAACGCCGACGAGGCTGACGCGTTTGTAGCTTTGCTTCTGGCCAGCGCTGCGCAAGAAGAGTTCCCGGTGTATGTAGTTATCACGATGCGTTCGGATTTTCTGGGTGATTGCGCCCTTTTCAGCGGGTTGCCCGAAGTGATGAACGACAGCCAGTTCCTCACGCCCCGACTAATGCGCGATCAGACCGAGGCCGCCATCGTAAACCCAGCGTGCGTCTCAGGCGGGAAGGCTGAACCTCTACTCGTCAATCGTATGCTCAACGATATGGGGTCTGACCCCGACCATCTACCCCTGCTGCAACATGCCTTGATGCGCATGTGGCGGCGCGCCAGCGAGGCTCGCCGCAGTAATGACGAGGCCGCTAAGCGTCAAGGCCCTATAACGATCTCTCTTGAAGATTACATTGCCGTCGGCACGATCACAGATGCTTTGTCCAACCATGCGGAAGAGGTGTTTAAACATTTGTCGCCACGAAAGAAGCACATCGCCAAGGTGATGTTTTGCCGGCTTACTGAGCGGGGCCTTGGCAAGCGAGATACGCGGAGGCCTGCGCGGTTAGGCGAAATCGTAGATTTGATCATGGCGAATGGGGAAGATAATAAGACAGTGGTCGAAGAAGAAATTAAAGAGGTGATCGAAGAATTTCGGCAGCCGGATCGCAGCTTTATCATGCCGCCTTTCGGTGAACCCCTGAATCGAGAGACGATGTTGGACATCGGCCATGAAAGTTTAATCCGGCAGTGGAAGCTATTAAATAAGTGGATAGACGAGGAGGCAAGATCGGTCGTCTTCTACCAGCGTCTAAAGCAGTGGGCCTCGCTCTGGGCTAAAGGGGAGGCCGAACCATGGACCGGGACTGATCTGGAACGCGCGCTCGAATGGAAGAAACACCCGATGTCAACTCGCGAGTGGGCAGCTCGCTATGGCAGCACAGAAGATTTTGAGATGGCGATGAAGTTTATAGATGCCAGCCAAGCAAAGAGGGAAAAACTGGATCGGACGGAGAAAGAGAAAGAGGAGCGCAGGATAGCTAATGATCTCGAGCGGGCCCGCCTCGAACAGAAAGCCAGAGAGTTCCGAAAGCTGGCAATGGTGCTCGCCATAGCCTTCTTGTTGTTATCCGGAATAGGGGTATGGGGATACACTGAATATCGTGACGCCAGGACACAACGCGAGCGTGCGGAGTATAACTCGAAAGCCGCGCAGATGGCGGCAGAAGAGGCGAATCAGCAGCGGAGTCTGGCCGAGCAGGCGGCAAAAACAGCAAACGAGCAGGCCGAGCTTGCAAAAACCAATGCGATGGAAGCAAAACGCCAGGAGAAAAAGGCTGTGGCAAATGAGGCCGAAGCCAGACTACAGAAGGAGAATGCTCTATCCGCCGCGAAAATAGCAAAACAGCAAGAGGATATTGCCAGATTAAATGAGATTGAAGCGAGACGACAAAAGAGAGTGGCCGACGAAAACGCAGCAGAGGCCCTCAGGCAGAAAGCCATAGCCGAGCAAGCCGCGATAGATGCGAGCGCGCAGAAAAAGAAAGCCGAGGAGAGTGCGGCAGAAGCCGTCAGGCAAAAATCTATCGCCGAGCAGGCCGTAATACAAGAAAGGGAGCAGAAGAAGAAAGCCGAGGAGAGTGCAGCAGAGGCCCTCAAGCAAAAGCGGCTCGCCGAAGAGGCTAGAGATGAATCCCAGAAAGCTCTAGAAGACCGCGCCGAAGCCCTAAGATATCTGCAACAGCAGCAGCAGCTCAACAGAAATAATGCATTTTCGATAACGGAGCAGTTAAACCTTATAAAACAACTGAAGTCAGGACTCAGCGCGGTAAGCTCGCTGTGGCCTTCTTCACCTACTAGCGGGTTAAGGCTTAAATTAACGGATGTCTATGAAAGACCTTTGGACGTTCATCTGAAAGTTGATTTACACGATCAGATCCCTCCCAAAGAAAAAGATCCCTTGAAAGACCTGTCCTTCAAGAGCATTAAGGTTAATGACTTAATCGCTGTGCCTCAGGGAGTTTATAAAGTTGATATTACAGCGCCCTCATACCTGTCCGTGAGTAACTTTATTAATTTGAGTACCAACAAGCCCTTTGACCTTAAGATGACTGTTCCCCTCGACCCTAATAAGATTGATCGTGTTATTTTCAAAGACTATGAAAGTCTGCCGGAAGAAATACGTCAGTTGTTCGAAAGGAGCACAGATATTCCCGGCTTTGAGGTAGAGTCAGGAAAAGACCTCTATGAAGCATTAGACGACGTTCATAGGGCAGGCTTGCTAAATATCATGGCCAAATGCCGGGTCACTCGCCTCGAAAATGGCAGAACCATACTCTCATACCTTCAAAAGCTGACTGCGTTGCGCAAGGATTATCTCTTCGCGGTTGTCGAGAATGGACTGCCTGACAACCTGGCCAAAAGCCAAAGGTTTAGAACGGGGGATGTTTCGGGCATCCTAGATGAGTCCTCTCCCGGCTTTGCAAGGGCAGGGAGCTTTAAAACCAGGGAGAAGTTTGGGGGCTTGCAGTTAACTTTTTTCACAAAAGAGGGCGAAACTCTAGCCAACATCGACATTGACGAGGCCGGAGCCTTCGGTGAAGTTTTTCGCGTACCAGGAAACTTGCTGACCGGTCGTATTACACACCCATACGAGATTCACCAGATACTTGTCTATCAGGGCATCAACTCCTTTTACCGGTTAAAGCCATGAGATTAATCTTTTGATCGCTCAACAAAGCAAATCATTCAGGCCAATGATATAATCTATAATAGTAGCTTAAATCGAATCTTCTTTATATTGCTACTGCCGCCCAAACGTAATGCCTCAGTTACGTGGGGAGCAAAAACCGTAAATCCTTTGTTTGCAAAGAGGGCATCTCAACTTTCCCCACGTAACTGACCGATTACGCCCAAACGGGTCTAACAAATGCATCAACCGGAGCGCGGCAAGCGGATTTCGTAAGATTTCGTCAGTGTTATGTGCCGCGCCCGGTTATGCCGGTCGTTAGACCCCTGCGATTGGCTTGCAGGCAAGCTCACTCACAAAGCATACTGCACTGAGAATGAGAATTAGCGGTATAATTTGGCTTGAGGACATTTTAGACAAACTTGAGCGAAAGCATGCTGTTAAACAAGAAGAGGTCAGGCAGGTATTTGAAAACTCACCTCGCTTCCGCTTTGTCGAAAAAGGCCATCGCCGAGGCGAAGACGTTTATTCTGCGATGGGGCAAACAGAAGCAGGTAGATATTTGATAACCTTCTTTGTACTGAAGAAGGATAGTCGTGCTCTGATACTTTCAGCACGAGATATGTCAGATCCGGAACGGAAGAGATATGGCAAAAGGTAAAAGTTCAATTTCAAAGGCAGGCTCTTACCAAGAAATAGGAGAGTTTTGGGACACACATGATCTTGGCGACTATTGGGATCAAACAAAGCCAGTTGAGTTTGATGTAGATATACAATCTGAGGCAATTTACTATCCAGTAGAGCTAAAGCTATCAACTCAGATATCTAACATAGCCAAACAACGAGGAGTATCGCCTGAGACCCTGTTGAATTTGTGGCTGCAAGAAAAGATAGGCGAAGAGATCACCTCCAAATAAGACGGGGTCTAACAAACGCATGCAGTGGAGCGCGGCGAGCGAGTCTCGCATGGTTCCATCAGTGTTACGCGCCGCGCCCACTGATGCGGGTCGTTAGACGCGGAGAATGACCGTGCTATAATCACCACCGAGGTATAAGAATATGGACTGGCAAGAGCGCATTACTGTAGACCCTTCAATTTGTCATGGTAAGGCTTGCATAAAAGGTACTCGTGTCATGGTTTCAGTTATTCTGGACAATCTGGCTGCGAGCGTTACCTCAGATGAACTATTAAAAAGCTACCCGTCCCTTAGCCGGGAAGATATTCAAGCTGCTGTCTCGTATGCCGCTGAGTTGGCACGCGAAAGGGTGATATTGCTGCCAGAGAAAGCAACCGCGTGAGATTCAAAGTAGATGAGAACCTACCAATTGACGTGGCTGACTTACTTGGCTCAGCAGGACATGACGCATTAACTGTTTTCGACCAGAGGCTAATTGGCGAAGATGACAGCCGTATTCTGGAGATTTGCCAAGAGGAAGAGCGCACATTGATGACGCTGGATTTAGATTTCAGCGATGTGCGCTCATACCCACCGCAAGAATACTTTGGTCTGGTCGTGCTGCGATTGCACCGACAGGACAAGCCATATGTACTGGAGACAATCAGACGAATAATGCCATTATTTGAACAGGAGCAGGTCGAACACCGACTTTGGATCGTGGAAGAGAATCGAATCCGAGTTCGAGGCGAATAGGGCTAGCGCACACGGTCTTTCAGTGCCCAGCGTGCATTATTACTGTCCTTCTTCAAGTATAATCGTTATGGCTCGTTTTAATTCGGGTACATCTCGCTGAGTTATCTCCCAAACGATTTCCAGGTCAATTCCAAGATAATTATGTACAAGTATATTACGAAATGCTGCTATTCGCGACCACTCTATATCTTGGTTTTTTACTTTTGCGGCATCTGAAAGACGTTGTGTTGCTTCGCTCAGGGTCTGAAGATTTCTTAACACCGCATCTTGAAGCGTATGAGATTGCAAGAACTCTTTCCGGCCTTGGCTTGTATTCTCCTCTATTCGCCGAATACATTCTGCAATGTGTTGGAGGTAAACACTATCTGCTCTCATATTTGTACGGCTTCTCTGAGCACTCTTTCTCGAATCTGGGGATTCAGGCTCTTCTCAGTAACAACCTCTACCCTGCAGCCAAGCAGATTTTCAAGATCCAGGATGAGACCCGCAGGAAACCAGGAGCTGATAGTTGGTCCTACGTCTATCAGCAAATCAATATCACTATCTTGTCGGGCTTGATCGCGCGCCACCGAACCGAACACTCGTATATTTGTTACACCGTGTTTAGTGGCGATGCGTTCAATATCTTCTCGCTTTTGGCGAAGCACTTCTTTAGTAATCATTAGCGTCACCTCTGCGTTGATAGTATCGCTCAATGCCGTTGTGTTCTCAAGATAGGAGGTGCGAGTTGCACACGTCTAACGCCTCGCATCAGTGGGCGCGGCGCGTAATACTGATGGCATCATGCGAGACTCGCTCGCCGCGCTCCACTGCATGCGTTTGTTAGACCCGTTTGAGTTCACCGGCGAACTTCCAATGCAAGACCACAAACCCAGCAAGTGGCTACCAAATCTCACTCGGATCAAACACAAATCCTGGTAATATCGGGTTGCCGCTTATTGAATCGGGATTCTCAAGACACTCCACCGGTTGGTTGGCGCGATAGATATATACTTGCTTGCTCTTTGGGTCAAACAGCCATCCTAAGTAGGTTGCAAAAAGTCTTTGCACAAGAACGACAGAAAAACAGCGGTTTTTCTGTATATTTTGGCATATTTCTGTGAAAGAACTTTTTGCAGCCTACTTAAATAGAGATTCGGGGGATTCATTTTTCCCCGAATCTCACTCCAACCTATTGCCCGATTGCTCATTATGCAACGCCGAAATTACAAAGAACTGATGTACGAATCGCTGAAAGACCCAGAGACAGCGGCAGAGTATCTGAACGCCGCATTGGAAGAGACTCCACCGGAAACATTCCTTCTCGCGCTACGCCACGTGATGAGTGCTCATGGGATGACCGACACCGCACGAAAAACAGACCTGACAAGAGAAGCCCTCTATCGCATTACGGCAGAAGATGGCAACCCGCGATACACAAGCCTCAGATCGCTCTTAGATGCTTTAGGACTGGAACTGCAAATCGGAATCAAAGCAGAATAGATCAAAACTAAGGCTTCCCACCCGTTCATTTTTCGTTTGCTTCCAAAGTGTTTTCAGCTACCATGCGGCAGACAGCTATTGAGCCGCCGCGAGAACGGCAAAGTAGTCCCAAGTTCAAAGTAAAGCTAATCCTTTTTAGGCTCTAATTTTGAGCCACATCAGAAACGCCAGCCGGATAACGCCAAGCTCAAGTGTTGCCTGTGTGCAATCCGAGGCGTTCTGATTGATTGAATCATTCTGTTGATCGTTCGCTACGGTAAGCAGACCACCGCCGCAGTAGCATGGGCAAACTCCATCTACGGGCGTGCAGGGGAATACGCACCGCCTAGCTGGTGATGCCCTCCGAAAACGGGCATAGACAAAGCGCAAATGAGCGTTAAAACAACCAGAAATCTTTTCATGGTTTCCTCCTTTAACTGGCATGCCGGATTTTATCAGCAACTAATCGGCGGCATATCCAGCTTTAAGGAGTTGGGAAACAGGGTTGTCATTCGCAGGTCATGTGACCCTATCGGTTACCGCAGCAGAAGCGTCCGATGCAGGACAAAAGAGCATCGAGCATCTGAACGAAAGTTTGTTGTTGATCGATTGCTCTAGCAGGGAAGCAGAGTTGCGGAAGGGAGAAGGGGGGCTGCGGCAATACCTGGACACGTACAATGAGGAAAAGTGTCAGGCACTCCTTGGGCGCTTTAGGCGAAATGGGACGTGGCAGGACCCCACGCTAGTCACCTTGCGTAGCTTCGCGTATATGGATGAAGACAATCCCTCCAGCGATGTGCGAATGAAATACATTCCGAAGAAAGTAAAAGAACTTGGGCAGAGTTGGCGCGATATGTTTTTCAAGAACCGGACAAAAGAGGATTGGGCTATAGCCAAAAAGGTTTATGAAAAAGACTTGGGACTGGTAAGGGCAATGCATCGGGCAGGTCTAAGCATATTGGCTGGGACTGATACGGCTATACCTGGATTTGGCCTCCACGATGAGCTTATGCTGCTCGTCAGAGCAGGGCTCACACCGATGGAGGCACTGCAAGCGGCAACCGTCAATCCAGCAAGGTTTCTCGGCAAGTTTCACGACCAAGGCACAGTCGAGAAAGGGAAACTCGCTGACTTGGTATTGCTCGATGCAAATCCACTTCAAGACATTAGCAACACTCGAATGATCAATTCTGTGGTTGTCGGCGGTAAACTAATTGCAAAATCGGAGCTACAGGAGATGCTGGCTAAGGTCGAAGCAGCCGCCAATAAAAACTGAGTCTGTGAGCAGATTGGACGGAGTCGGCCTAACAAGCGCATGTAGCGGAGGCCGCGAAGCGAGTCTCGCATCAATCCCACAATGCCGTCCGCGGCCCCGCTGATGGACATCGTTAGACGCATCAGGTGCAGTTGCCATACTCCAATCGCTGTTTTGCTGTTCACGTCTATGCTAACCTACTCTTGTGCGCGAGATCGTCTTTTACAAAACAGAGTCTGGAAAATCTCCAGTCGAAGAGTTTCTCGATTCTTTGACAGGAAAACAGGCTCAGAAAGTGGCTTGGGTCTTACGCCTTATTGAAGAGCTTGATACAGTACCAGTCCAGTACTTCAAGAAGCTGTCCGGTACAGATGATATTTGGGAAGTAAGGATTCAGATGGGCGGTAATATAGTTCGCTTGCTCGGCTTTCTTTACAAGTCGCGCTTAGTAGTTTTGACAAATGGCTTCGCCAAGAAAACGCGCAAGACTCCCCCCAAAGAGATCGCCTTAGGCGAGCAGCGAAAGCGTGAATACTTAACCAGGAGTAAGGAATGATGAGTGATTTACAGAAATACATAGACAGACGTAAACGGCGCGATGCTGAGTTTGGTGAGGGCTTTGAAGCAGGTTATTCCAACTTCAAAGTAGGCATTCTGCTAAGGCAGGCGCGGGAAAGGGCAGGGATGACGCAGGACGAAGTGGCGGAAAAGTTAAAGACCAAGAAATCAGCAATATCAAGGATTGAGAATCATGCTGAGGACATACGGCTATCCACGATTCAAAGGTATGCAAAAGCGCTAGGGAAAAGAGTAAGAGTGGAGATCGTAGGGTAGATGCGTCTAACAAGCGCATGCAACGGAGGCCGCGAAGCGAGTTTCGCATCAATGGCGAGTGCGGCACGCGGCCCCGCTGATGCGAATCGTTAGGCGGCTTTGAAGCTAATTCGTACCTCTTGCAAGGAAGAGTTTCAGTGGAGCCCTGCTATAACCTGAAGTATAATTCGTGGGGCCATCAAGCCACGAGCATGACCAGTAAGGAACATCAGTCTTCATCGGTGGTGAAAGGAGCTTTCAATGAGAAGATCGGCCCTAAGTTGCGCCGCCTTCAGTCTCGTTGCGATATTTTCCTTTCTTGCCTCAACGAGCGCAAATGATAGAAAAAAGAGCGTAACCTTTGCTAAAGACGTTGCGCCAATCTTGTTCAAGAACTGCACAGGGTGCCACCGGCCCGATGACATAGCGCCAATGTCGCTGCTCTCTTACAAAGAGGCTCGACCCTGGGCTCGCTCGATAAAAGAGAAAGTCCTGACTCGTGCGATGCCGCCCTGGTCCGCCGACCCGCGTTACGGCGAGTTCTCAAATGATACGAGCCTTTCTCAACGCGAGATAGACACAATCGTGGCGTGGGTGGATCAGGGGGCGAAAGAGGGAGACATTCGCGACCTTCCGCCTGCGTCCCGAGTTTCTAATCTATGGGAAATAAGCAAGCCCGACATTGTGCTTTCGATGCAGCAGGAATGGCAAGGCGAAGCAGAAGGACTGGACGATAATATAGAGTTCAGCGTACCGACCGGATTTACCGAAGACAAATGGATTCAGGCCATAGAGTTTCTACCGGGCAATAAGCGGGCCGTTCATCATGCTGTAGTCTTAATCCAAACCCCTGAGATGATGAGGTCAGATCAAGCGAGCGCGTCCACTTCTAGCGGCAGCAACTCTATATTTCGCACGCAGGGAACCAATCGCCAGGTTCGTGACGATGCTCCCGTTATTGATGATGGATGCAGCACCCTGAACGGAGGAGGGGGAGGCAACAATGCCCGTTTCGCCCTCACGGTCTATGCTCCTGGTCGTAACGCCGACGTGTGGCCTGAAGGCATGGCCAAGCTCATTCCCGCAGGGTCGAACCTCATTTTCCAGATGCATTATTCAAAGGCGACGGGCAAACCGAAAAAGGATCGCTCCAGCGTCGCTCTTCTATTTGCTCGAAAGCCTGTCGAGAAGATGGTCGTCTCGCTCGACATTATGAATTTTTACTTCCGCATTCCTGCCGGAGTTGCCAATCATGAAGTGACGGCCTGCTCCACTTTCAAAAAGGATGCGCAGATAGTGAGCTTCATGCCTCATATGCATGTTCGCGGGAAGGATATGAGGTACGAAGCAATCTACACGGACGGGCGGCGCGAGACTCTGCTCAACGTGCCGCGCTACAGCTTCTACTGGCAGATGCTTTACAAACTCAAGAAGCCGATAGCCATACCTAAAGGTACACGCATAGCCGTGACGGCTCACTTCGACAATTCGATTCGCAATAAGTATAACCCGGACGCTGGGCGGGTAGTGCGCTTCGGCGATTCGACTAATGATGAGATGCTAGCAGGCTTCGTGGATTATATTGTTGAAAAGCCTCAAGGGGAGCGCACTGTCGCCAAGATTAATCTGGCAATTTATAACTCTTACCTGGGAGAGTACCTGGTAGGATCGAGGACCTGCACCGTCGTTCGCGAGGGCGATAAACTTTTGCTCGTCGCACCTGGTTGGATGAAAGCCGAAGCGTTTCCTGAATCAGAGACAAAGTTCTTCTTACGCGCGATGGACGCGCAGATGACTTTCGTCCGAAACGAAAGGGGTGAAGTGACCGGCTTTGTCTTTGAGATGGGCAATCGAACAATGCAAGCAAAGAAGATTTCTTCGAGCGATCAAAAGCAAGAGAAATAACAGGCAGAATTCAGGAGCACTTTGACTAATCCAATCTGTCGCAGTCAAAGGACAGGCTGGCATAAATCAATATATAGAGGTTTTGGGGAGTGGAAAATGCTCTGAAAGCAGCGACCTCTAGAAATACTAAGACATGACATGAGGTACGCCACGCAGCCGCCTAACAACCGCATGCAGCGGAGGCCGCGAAGCGAGTTTCGTATGTATCCATCAGCACGGCTCGCGGCCCCGCTGATGCGAATCGTTAGGTTGCTTGCCATTGCTTGACTACAAGCCGTCTCGTAATTACATTGTAGCTATGAGGACTCGAATTATTAGAATTGGCAATTCGCAAGGGATTCGCATCCCAAAGCTCTATTTGCAGCAAACCGGGCTTCGTGAAGAGGTGGAGCTTGAAGTGCAGGACAGTGAAATAGTAATACGCTCGACAGAGCATCCTCGACAGGGCTGGGCCGAAGCCTTCCGAGCAATGGCTGAAAACGGAGATGATAAGCTAGTCGACGAGAAGTCCATGAATCAATCAAGCTGGGATGGGGCTGAGTGGCAATGGTAGTCAAGCGCTTTGATGTCTACCTGGTCAATCTCGATCCAACAATCGGTAGTGAGATAAAGTAGACTCGGCCTTGCCTAGTCATATAACCAGATGAAATGAATCGTTACATCAATACGGCAATAGCTGCTCCAATGACAACAAAAGGGAGGGCTTATCCGACAAGAGTGGCTTGCAAGTTTCAAAGCAAACAGGGGCAGATAGTGCTCGATCAAATACGTACAGTAGACAAGGCGCGGCTGGTCAAGAGGGTCGGCAAGATTGATACACAGACACAAATCAAAGTGTTATCAGTTTTAGGAGAGATGTTTGCGCCCTGACGGCGCAACCTAACAAGCGCATGCAGCGGAGGCCGCGGGTAATGCCTGAAATGTGTCGTGCTCCATTTGGGGTGCTTTTAATCTTTGTCTTTGATCTTCGATAGAATCTTATCTCGCCATTGCCCTTTCGCTCGTTTGCTTTCTTCGGTGTGCATGAACGTGTAGTTTATCGCTTTCTCAATAATCAGGTCGCGCTCGTTTTCGTCCCTGCTTTCTCCGAGCATAACAAATAGGGTTCCAAGATCGTCAGGTCGCACAGACTCATACATCCATACTTCTATTTGATCTTCAAGTTCAAATTCTTTCACGATGTAATTCTGATAAGGGTATCGCGTTTCCTCTACTTCGGTTTCTGTCTCTTCAATCTCTTCCGGTTCCTCTACCGGTCTAACTGGAAAATCTATTACGTTCGATCTGTTGAAAGTAACCATTGATTTTCTTGTAGACTTCTCTTGAATCTCTTTTGCTGTTTCAGGCCAGTTAGGATAATACGGCGCGAAGATTGAAAGGGTATGAGAACTGCTCTAACGCTTTCCCCAATTCATATTGCCCGCGCTTGTCTTTAAGGCAATAGCAGGATTCAGCTTTTTGTATGAGTTGATACAATTGCTCGCGCTGCAAATTTCTAGCGGAGGATAACAGCATGAGAAAACGCTTGATAGTTGCTGTGCTCATGGTTTTCCTTTCGTTTGCCCCTGCTTATGCGGGGCATTTGTTAGCAGGCGGTGTTTGGTGCGAGTGTGATAGTCCAGCAAATCACCCGCTCAATTTGAGTATCCAGAACGACAAAGAAGATACTCAGCAAGTTTCAGATTTAGGACTGCTTGTATTAGTTCTTACTGCGCTGATGCTTAGATACAAAGCCTAAGCATAAAGGGAAAACTCAGCTAACCGTTGCTCTTGTGGCAACTAAATATCTGTTTGCCGCATTGCAGCGCAAAATACTGTACATGCAAGCGAAAAAAGAGCGGGCAAGTTATTCTTTAGTGAATATCCGGCCCGCCCTATTAAAGCTGAGTTTTATATGGTCAAGGTATAACACTTAAACCGAGCGCAGTTCAAGAGGCTTGCATAGCTCACCGCCCCCCGTCATCCTGATTTGGCTCCGGCGGCCTGGGCGCGGCTTTTAACTGGCTTTTCTACCTCCACTAACTTTACATCACATAAACGTAACGCCAACTTCGGCAGTTGTTTTACTATCTCTTCTCCTTTTATCAGCCCGCTACTGATTGCATTTCTCCCTACTGACAGCAAACTCCGTCGCGGTCCTTTCTTCGTCCAGTTGAATTGCGCTTCGCGATCTTTCTTCAACACGCTCGCTCCTGCCCCCATCCTTAATGCATAGGCCACCATCGCCGCACACCACAATACGGTCAACTTCACATCACTTCTTAACCCGATCTGCTTCAACCCCCATCCATACCTACTCCCCTTCGTGTCTCGGAACCCGCTCTCGATTCCCATCCTCCTCGCATATAGACTTGCCACCTCTCGCGCTGTCAGGTCCAACCGATCTGTTGCTATGAACCAGGGTGCCTTGTGCCCACGACCGCGATAAACTATCAGCCGCAACCGCGCTTGATTCTTCTTATCTTTACCCAACTCTCCTTCTCCCAGGTCGTCTAATCCTCCTTCTTTGATCTGATAATCACGCAGTAATCCTTGATACTTGGAGCTTGAAAAATAGGTGTTGTGACAAACCCTGGTTATGAATCTCAGTCCGTGCTGGCGCAATTGTTTTACGAGGCTGATGCGAGCGAAACCACGGTCATTTATACAGGTTATCTGTTGATTTGAGCGGCGCACCAGAGCCAGCAATAAGAAGAAAGCGTGCTCGGCCTGGTTTTGTGACCGAAGCAGCTTGCGTACCTGGTAAGCTACAGCCAGGAAGGGTAAGCATCGGCCCGAGTGCATAAGAGCGGCCATCAAGACTTGCCGCCCGTCACGCCACATCGTCCAATCAATGAGCACGAAGCAGTCCTTGAGTTGAGATGTGTAATGGTCCCAAAGCCATTGCCAGACCTCATCCAAGTTCTGTGTTTTGCGATGAAGGAATTTCTCAATCTTGCGGTAAGCTTTGCGATATTTGAAGCGGCGAGTGCGAGCCAAGTGATCAACGGCGTTTGAAGTGTGGAAACGTTCGTGATAAAGGAAGGCAGAGACGAGAGCGGCAAAACAGGTACGGCCACCGATTCTCCAAGAAGTTGTCATTTGGCGAACGAGGAAGTATAAATCAATCCAAGACATAAAAGTCGCTCCTGAGAGACTAGATTTAGACAGTCAAGCTCTCAGGAGTTTTTATTTGATCTGACTTTTCTTGGCAACCTCCTCTTGTATGCAATACACGGGGGGCGGTGAGGCTTGCATAGCTCTGTCTTGATTTGCTCTTTTAACGGGCCGTCGCTATCCAGGCATGAGAAACATACTCTCTTTAACCCATGCTCAGATTGAAAAATGATCTGTGATTCGCTCACGTCAAAAACATCATAGCTGCGCCCTGGCTCTAACTCGCTCGCTACTTCAAAGGCAATTTCTGTCAGTTGATCTATATTCATGATTTCTCCTATGCAGCTAAAAGCTCTTGAATACTCCATACATGGTCTGTTAATCCGCTCGCCATCGCGGGAGTCTGTTTCTTGATGGTTTCGGTCTTGATGCTGCTATGCGGTCTACAAAAGTTGTAGTAAGCGAAGAAAAGAGCCGGCGCAGCTTTAAGGTTCGCCCGCTTCTTTGAGAACACATTAGTTAGTCTTGTGAATCTACGCATCTGCATTCTTATTGTGAGATTCTGTCTCTCGACAATAGACGTGCAGACTCTTTTCGGGTCGGGATTGCCGTAGATCACATTCGTTATCATGTCCACTACGACAGGTGGCGAGTATCTATGCTCATCGCCTTGAGGCGCAGCATAAACCTTTATGAGTTGAGCAAAGTCAATCTGCTTATGCCCTAATTCGTGAATGATCGTGTCTCGATACTGAGCAAAGCCATCCGTAGTTATTTGAAAACTATGATCTGCGGTAGCCTCATCTAGCTTCTTTGTGAATGCCCATGTATCATCAAAGGTTCTGCGCCCTAGATGCCATGCCAGGATTAACTTTGTATTTCGTTCAAACCCGACAAAGGTATAAGCATCGCCTAAACTTCTTTCTTCTTCGTATGACTCCCATTGCAGTTGCTTTTTGCCCTTTGTCTTTTCCTTCATCCCGACAAAGCACCAAATCTCATCGCATTCAACGTCTTTAACGGGAATATCTTTGATGCGACTTTCTAGGAACCTTTCACACTTGCTGCCGACTACGACTAGCAGCTTCATAATGGTGTTTAGGTCTATTCCGGTTATTCGTTGGGTGCTTCTGAGGCTAGAGCCTTCGATAAGCTGTTGTATGCACTGGAGAGCCTTATCAAGCGGGAGATACATGCCATCAAGAGGCTTTTCTTGATAGTCGCCAAAACTTATAGCGCAAGATTCGCACCGATAGCGTTGATTACCTTTGCGGTCTTTGCCGTTCTTTTTAGCGGTCGCTTTGCAGTTATGACATACCATGATCGTGAGCCTTGCCTTTCTACTGGCGATGGCTCACAATGTCTTTAGCGGAGAATCAAAGCGAGCAATCGCGTTTGGTTTTCAGTGAAGGCTTAGGTGTTGGAAGCATCTAAGCCTTTACACTTTCGATTCTCAAATAGCAATTTGTCTATATTAGCTTAGATAACATATTCAGTCAAGCAAAAAGTATAACTTGACATAATATAATCTATGATTATATACTGCGAGCATGGCAAAGATTAAAAAGACCATATGGCTTTGGAAGTGTGAACGCTGCGAGCATGAATGGCTCCCGCGTGACACAGAACAAGAACCGCGCTTTTGCCCTAAGTGCAAAAGTCCTTACTGGAATAGACCGCGAAGGAATAACTACACGGCAGGCAAAAAGGCAAAGAGGGCTACTGCTTAGATGGGTGTGCTCATCGTCTTGTTCCTTAGAGTGCCGAGACGATATGGCAATGGCTGATCTGACAATGCATGTCGCATTAGGTACTTAGTGTAGTCTATGCTGGAATCGCTAGTATCTGAAGCACTTTGAGCTTCGGTCTTAGTCTCAATCTCCTTGTTCGAAAGGGTAAAGAATTGAGGTATGAAATTCACGATTCGTAGCATTGAAAAAGTCAAAAGTATCAAGGTCGAGTAAAAATAGCCTTTATTCGTAAGAAGAAATGAGTGGTTCTCCCTATACGATATGACTACTGAATAAACTGTGAATATAAATAAGAATATCAGTAGAAACAGCACAGGAAAGAAACCGAGATTCTTGATATATCGAAAGTATTTTCTGAATCGCCCATAACGGCTAGGGACAAACTTCGTGGAAAAGATAGTGTGGATATATCCAAGATGTTTATAGAAGTCGAGTAGCGACTTAATGAATATTATTGAAAACAGATAGTAGACGCCTGAGAGAAACCGGCTATGGCTGCCCAAGTAGATTATGCCCAAAGGTATGAGTGTCAGATATGATAATGTGATTAGCAAGTTCCGCCCAAATACAGAATAGAGTTCGAGAAACATTCGCCTACTGAATTTGAATGAAGCGAATCCACTTTGAAGTACAAAAATCAAAGCCGTAAAAGCCAAGCCAAATAGAACGCCTGATACAGACAACAAAGTCTTAAAATAGTCAATGTAGTCATTAATTCCTGGTGGATCGAAAAACAGATTCTATCATAGCGGATCGGACGTAACGTCAACTGCGAATCTGACAAATTCTAGACTGCGGCAAAGAAACCTAACGCTGCGCATTATCGGGGCCGCGAGCCGTGCTGATTTTATCATACGGCGCTTGCTTCGCGGCCTCCGTTGCATGCGGTTGTTATACCCTGCTCAGCTAGTTAGCTGCGCCGTGGCCCTTAGGCCACTGTCGCGCTCGCGTACTTGATGAATGCCTGAGTAGTCGCCTGAGCGTAGTCTTTGCTGTGCGAGCGCGACTTTGCGCAGCGGCCAGTCCATCAGCGCATTTCGCTAGGCAGGTATAACAAACGCATGCAGCGGAGGCCGCGAATTACAGTTCGTATGATTACTGCAAGTACCACTCGCGGCCCCGCTGATGCGAGTCGTTAGGTGGCCTCACGGCGGCGCTTATGGGAAGTTACTGCCTTTTGCCTTCTGCTCCATTGCAAATTTTCTGGCTTCGTACAAATCAATCCGTGCCTTATGACCATGCTTTTCCAAAAGATGGAGTAGATTTGCGCCACTCAGAAGTGTTAGAGGCTTATTGCTAGCAAACTCATATGCATCAGGCCCATAATCAGAGGTCGTTACTAAGATTCCTTTTGTAGCCCCCTCATTCATTACAGTCCCATACAAATCTCTTACTGCAGCCATTCCCACTGTATTAGTGTAGCGTTTTGCTTGTATTACTATTTTGCCACCCCGTATGGGATCAGGGTCAAATGCAATGGCATCTACGCCCCCGTCACGACTTGCTTGGGTAACCTTTACTTCACCACCTGCGCTAGAAAACTCTTTAGCAAATATCTCACGTATAAGATGCTCGAAATCTTCCCAGTCCATTGACGCTAAGTTGTAGCCCTCGTCAAGGTGGTGTGCCACGTCATAAGATGAAACAAATCTGCCATCATCTCGGCGCATTTTAATAATCGGAGCAACAGGAGTAACACTATGTAGCTTGGAACTGCCAACACCTTTGAGTTGCTTAAAGCATACCTTCGGATCAATGGCGGCGAGATTTACAGATATGAATTCTTCCCGTTTCGCCTGAATAGAAAGGACATACGCATTCACTTCTTTCCCAGTCCCTTTATCTATCGAGCATACATACCCATTAAAAACTATGGTTGCCAGAGCGTTTATCACATCCGCCTCGAATAATTCATGAATCGTCCGCAACGTTGTTTGGTATAACAAATCATCATAAAGTTTACTGCGCTGCGATTCTGGCATATGTTTTTCAGTGAATTCATCGCGAGAGGCTATGTACTTTACTTCTACAAGTGTAGGGATATTTTCTGGAGTCGGTAACGAGTAGTCTATGACCAAAACACGGGTTTCAGGGTTATAGTCAATCTCATACTCCTGTGGAAAGAAATCAGGATATTCGGAGTTGGAAAGTACCATGTCACAGTAGGCAACTATAGCATCTGGCGAGCCACTTAAATACCACTCTTTCTGTTGATCAACAGAGGCGTTCTGTTCCTGCTGTTTCTTTAGAAACTTGGCTTGTTCGCTCTCCCAGTCCTCTACCTGATTCTGATAGCTTTCTTTGGCCTTCCGAACTAACTGTTCGTGTTGTTTCAGCTTGTCTTCGTTTGCAAGAATTATATTGTTCTTCTGTAGTTCCCATTGCCTATGCTCCGCTTCAAACAACCGAGTTGCTACAGTAGTTTTTTGTTCTTGCCGTGAGGCGAACAACCTATCAAGTAATCCAAGCTGTGGTTGATAGCGAGGATCCGTTCTTAAAGGTTCTCTTGGTATCGCAGTAGGAGTTGGCAGTTGTGGCGGTCTAGGTTTGGTTGGTTTAGGATTAGGAAATGTAGAAAGGACTGTAGTGGTCTCGAAAAACTGGACAGTGGATTAAGCCAGAACTACTGTTCAGAAATCGGAGACCACAATGAGAAAGAATCGCAGCTACAAACCGCAACAAAAAGCTCAGGCCGTTCTGCAAGTCTTGAGCGGAACGAAAAGCGCAGCCCAGGTCTGTCGCGACCTGAGTATTAATGAGAACCTCCTGAGTCGCTGGAAACAGCAACTGCTCACCCACGCCGCCCTCGTCTTTGAGCGCGAGAGTGAAGCCGCGGAAAAAGATGAGCAGATCGCCGAACTCCAACGCCTCGTCGGTCGCCTAACCATGGAATTGGAGGTCGCAAAAAAAGCCTCGCAGCTTGCGAGCTATCAAACCAGCAAAAACGGGAAGTGATCGCGATGCTGTCAACCGCTTATCCGGTGCAAGTCATCTGTCAAATCGTCGGGCTGCCGCGCAGTTCCTATTATTACGGTGCAGTCGAGCGCGAGGAAGCGGACGTGAAAGCCGCGATTGAAACGGTCGCGGCCCAGTTCCCGACTTACGGCTCACGCCGCGTCACCGCGCAGATAAAGCGCGCCGCTCCGGAACTGCCTGCCGTCGGTCGCCATCGTGTGCGGCGACTCATGCGGGAGATGGGGCTCACCAGGCGCCGCAAAAAAGCGCGTAAACAGACGACGAACTCGCAGCATTCGTTCCCGCGCTATCCCAATCTGGTCAAGGATCTGATCGTGACTCGGCCCAATCAGGTCTGGGTCTGTGACATTACTTATGTCACAGTAGGCAGCGGCCAATTCGTTTACCTGGCCATTGTGATGGATGTCTTCACGCGGGCCATTCGCGGCTGGTCGCTGTCGCACGGTCTCGGAGTCGAATTGACGCTTTGGGCCTTGCACCGGGCACTTCAGCACGGCCAACCGCAAATCCATCACTCGGATCAGGGGTTGCAATACGCCGCGACTGCTTACGTGCAAGTCTTACAGGCGGCGCAAGTGCAAATCTCGATGGCCGAGGTCGGACACGCCGAACAGAACGGCTACGCCGAACGAGTCATCCGAACCATAAAAGAGGAAGAAGTCTACCTGAGCGAGTACCGCGATTATGAAGACGCCCTTAATCAGATTGGCCATTTTATTGATGAGGTCTATCTGACCAAGCGAATTCATTCGGCACTCGGTTATTTGACCCCAACTGAGTACGAGACGCAGTGGCACAAGCAGCAACTGGCGTCTATACTCTAAATTGCAATTCTGCTGTCCAGACTTTCAGGACCATTACACAGATCTATCAAATTGCAAACTTGACTTTATAGTATTTGATCACACGAATTTATCAAATGTGAATTTCTCAGGCTCTGTTCTATCTAACTCTATATTCAACTTTGCAAATCTTAGTAATGCTACTTTAAATGGGGCTGATGTTTCTTTTTGCTCTTTTGAAGAGGCAAACTTGACAGGAATAATTTTAATTAGCGCAAAAGGAGAAAGAGCGAATTTCAGAAAAGCAAAGTTGTCAAATTGCAATGCGCAATCTTCAAGCTTGAATAGAGCAGACTTTTCTGAAGCAGACCTAAATAAAGTTGATTTTACTGATGCTCGCTTAAATCATTCGAGTTTATCAAATATAAAGATAGGCGGTTGTTCCTTTCAGGGAGCGCAACTATTCGAGGCAGATTTTACGAATGCACAATTCATCGAGACGCGATTTAATGATGTGAATTGTTCAAACGGGAAACTCATTAATACAAACCTATCAAATACTGATATGGAAAACAGCAACTTCTCGAATTGCGATTTCACCAAATGTAATTTAGAGAATTCCAGGCTTTGTAATTGTGATTTAGAAAGTGCAAAAGTAACGAATGCTAATTTGCATTTAGCTGATCTAAGAAACGCCAATCTCACTAATGTAGATTTATACGAAGCTGATCTGAATTCAACAAGAGTACATTTTGAAGATCTTAAATTGTCAAATGTTTTGATGAGCCAACTACGAGATGGGTCTTTAGTGATTGAACGGAAAAAGAAAGTAAGGGTTTTCATTAGTTATAGTCACAGAGATTCAGTTTTTGCGAATAGATTAGAACAAGCCCTGAGAACCAGGAGTATTGATGTTTGGGTTGATAGTGAGGAAATATTGCCTGGAGATTCGCTGATTGAAAAAATCCGAGAAGGCATTGATAGCTCCCAATATGTTTGTGCTCTTATCTCAAGTGGTTCAGTAAATTCAAGATGGGTTCAGAATGAACTGGATATTGCCATGAATCAACAAATTGAAGATAGAAGGGTAAAAGTACTGCCTTTAATTCTTGAAGAGAACATAACATTACCATCCTTTCTTCTAGGAAAATTATATGTTGATTTTTCTAATCTCTAGGGGGTTAGTTCCCCGCAGCTTGCTGCGTCAGTATACTGGATGAGTGAGCCGCTTCATACATAAGAGCCATAACGTTTCGGTACTGCTGTACCACATAGTTTGTCCAGCGAAGTATCGCAGAGTGATATTTAGCTCCGAAGTAGATCAGAAGCTCAAAGAGGTTTGCGTTGAGATTAGTAAGCGGTATGAGATAACGTTTCTGGAGATAGGCACCGACACAGACCACGTCCATTTCCTGGTGCAGTCGGTGCCGATGTACAGCCCGAAGAAGATCGTACAAATCATCAAGAGCATTACGGCCAGGGAGATCTTTGCAGCGTGTCCGGAGGTAAAGAAGAGACTGTGGGGCGGAGAGTTCTGGACGGACGGCTATTACATCAGCACGGTTGGACAGCACGGCAACGAGCAGATGATCAGCAAGTACATAAAGCAGCAGGGCAGGGAAAAAGAGTATAAGCAATTGCATAATCAACAACTCGAACTATTCTGACGACTCGCGCACGCGCGCGATACCGCGCAGCTTGCTGCGCGGAGCTTCATTGCAGAATATTTTGAAAATGGCATTTCTCAAATAATGAGAAGAATAAACGTGGATAATACAATAAATATCATTTGATGCCAAATGTAACGCAACCCACCGTGGTCTAACGACTCGCATCAGCGGGGCCGCGAGCGGTACTAATAGATTGATGCGAGACTCGCTTCGCGGCCTCCGTTGCATGCGTTTGTTATGCCGCCACAGCGAAGTGAGTTGATATACCCGACGCTGCGCTGAGTCGCGCTCGCGCCAGGAATAATCAGAGCAAGCCAAGGCGAGGGGAGAATAAGCACGGCGCGAGCGCGACAGAGCCCTGACAGGCAGGGCGCAGCTAGATGGTTGGGCAGGCATAACAACCGCATGCAACGGAGGCCGCGAAGCAAGTTTCGCATCAATTCCTCAATGCCGTTCGCGGCCCCGCTGATGCGAGTCGTTAGACCGCTTTCCAAGCCTGCCCCCCAAAGTTAGAGATAGCCAATTTGGAATTCTATTATCAATGTACTATGCTATCTACGCAGACGGATTTACAGGAGGAAGCCGCGATGGAATTACTTGCTGAACCTCAAGTGCACCTTTGGACGCGCAGCGAGTACTACAAAATGGCCGAAGTAGGGCTGTTCGAAGACAAGCACGTAGAACTTATCGAAGGACAGGTAATCGAAATGAGCCCGATGGGAAGTCTCCACGCCACGGCAGTAGCACTTACAGGCAGGACTTTAGAAAATGCTTTTGGACAAGGTTATTTTGCAAGATGGCAGATGCCTTTAGATGTAGGAGAATTCTCAGAACCAGAGCCAGATTTAGCAATAATCCAAGGGGATGTCCGACAATTCAAAGACGCACATCCTACAATAGCGGTTCTCATAGTGGAAGTTGCCGAAACATCACTGGTCTATGACCGAAATGAAAAAGCAAGTATCTACGCAAAAAGAGGTATTCCTGATTATTGGATTCTAAATCTGGTCAATTGACAGCTAGAAGTGCATCGTAGTCCTGTAGCAGATGCATCGCAGCTTTTCGGGTTTGGCTATGCGGATGTAACGATTCTAAAGGAAGGCGAGTTAGTCTCGCCGCTTACGAAGCCAAACTTAGATATTGCTGTAGCCGACTTATTGCCTTAATTCATCCCACGACCCAAGCGGTCTAACGCCTCGCATCAGCGGGCGCGGGCAATGGCACTGAGGAATACATACGAAACTCGCTGCCCGCGCTCCGCTGGATGCGTTTGTTAGGCCGCTTGGTAAACGCGCTGCAGATGGTATTATGAGAATTCAAAGGGGTTGTTATCTGAATGACAATTGAGGTTTCGCGTATGAGCATAGAAGAGAACAAGCTACTAGCGCACCAATTCATAGACCATTTCACTACCAACGATATTGCAGGTGCATTAAACCTGATGACTGATGACGCCACTTGGTGGATCGCTGGTAAATCTGACCTGCTACCAGCAGCGGGCCTGTACAATAAAGAGCGGATTGCCCGGCTCTTGTACAATATGGTCAGCCAGTTACCGAACGGACTGAAAATGACTGTAAAAAGCCTTGTCGCCGAGGGGGATAAGGTATCTATGGAGGCCGAAAGTTATGGCGAGTTGAGGAATGGGCGGGTTTACAATCAGGAGTATCACTTCTTGTTAACAATACTGGACGGGAGGATAAAGGAGGTCAAGGAGTATCTTGACACGCAGCAAGTCTACGCGACGTGGTTCGAGCAATAAGTAGGAAGCGAGAGGACATTGACTGCAGAGGTGTTGCATGAGACGCGGCCTAACAAGCGCATGCAACGGAGGCCGCGAATTGCAGTTCGTATGTATCTATCAGTGCGGCTCGCGGCCCCGATAATGCGCAGCGTTATGCCCCTACTCGCTATAGGGCGAGAGCATCTAATTTTCTAGGAGAATAAGGATTTTGGTTTCTTAGACTTCTATACCAGATACAAATATGAGCAAATTCCTTCGACTTTTGACGGTAATTTGAATTGGCAAAATTGCTCGAAAAGTTGAACCCCTCATTTTTGTTGGGAATTTAGATGCTCTCGCCCTGCTACTCGCTACGAGCGACGTATTTGCTACAGTATGCTACGATAATACTTGAAATCATTAATTGTACGGAGGCGTAATGAGCACTAATATTACGATTCAAGTTTTAGATGATGCGACTGCTAAATGGATAACCGAGGAATCCGAGCGGCGGGGCATCAGTGTAGAATCGCTTGTTCTGGAACTTATTCGCAAAGGAATTAATATTGACCAAGAAACATCTCACTTGCAGGCTTACCACGACCTAGATTCGTTAGCTGGAACTTGGAGCGAAGAACATGAGGCAGAATTCTTGAATGCAATAGCCGACTTTGAACAAGTGGATGAGAAACTGTGGCAGTAAAAGAAATTCTACTCGATACAAACGCATACTCGGCCTTCAAACGTAATGTGCCAGATGCCATCGAAATCATCAGGCATGCTCCGGTGATCGGGATCAATAGTATTGTTCTTGGCGAACTACTTGGCGGGTTTGCTGTTGGTAAGCGTGAGGCAATCAACCGGCAGGAACTTAAACAGTTTCTAAGTTCTAAACGTGTCAGACTGGTTACTGTAGATGAGGGCACAGCCGAGTACTATGCGATAATTTATCGCGGTCTCAGGCAAAAGGGACAGCCAATTCCAACCAACGACATGTGGATTGCTGCTACTGCACTCCAGCATGGTTTGGCCGTATATACTTATGACGGTCACTTTCAGTACGTAGAGGGACTCAACATAGGCAATCGTTTGTCAGACTTTATATTTTGATATTTATGTGGTCGGTCAGAAAGAGGGACTAACACTCAGGATGAGCGGGGCATAACAACCGCATGCAACGGAGGCCGCGAATTGAGTTTCATAACAACCAGCGAGTGCCGTTCGCGGCCCCGATAATGCGCAGCGTTATGCCGCTGGGTGATACGCCCGTTATTCAATTACCTACCCTCAGAGAAATTGGTACAAAAGCTATCGAACCTTGACACTTTTGTGAATTATCGGGAAAATAAACGATGTTATGGCCAGACCACGTACATCGCATCTTACATCCACTCATTCACGTATTCTTAATGCTCTCGCTCATTGTCTGGAGGATCATGGACACGCCTCGATTGCTGAGTTAGTTGCTGAGTTAGGTCTAGCTGGTGATACAAGCCTCACTCCTACACTCAAAATTATGCAGCGGAATGGTTTCATAAACATTCATGGAGGTGGAGAACGAGGTCGGCGGCGCACAATAACTCTAACTGCAAATGGCAAGGCAGCCTTAGGATTGGGAGGACTGCGCGTTCTCGGCGATATTCCGGCTGGGCCATTGGCAGAGGCACTTGAACAATTTGAAACGGTTATCGATTGCCATGAATTACTTCCACATAAACCGGGAGATTTTTTGCTCGTAGTGCAGGGTGACTCAATGATAGGCGATGGCATTTTACCAGGTGATAAAGTTTTGCTTCGCCCTAATGTACAAGTGCGGAATGGAGAAATTGCTGCAGTACACGTCGGGGATGAATACTTAGCTACTCTCAAGCATGTAAAATTTGGGCCTGGACGAGGTAAGGTGACTTTGAAGGCGAGCAATCCAGATTATAAAGATATTATTGCGCCATCAAAAAATGTACAGGTGGTAGGGGTTTATAGAGGACTTGTTAGAACTGGCTAAGTATCTGTCAGTTGGAGAAGCGTATTATGGCCGGTAATAGTTTTTTCGAAATTAGCAAAGAACAGTCACGTGTTAAGGCTACTATTGTAAGCAAATATTTTGAAGCATGGGCCAATGTTATGATGGGAGTGCAAGACAGAGTAGAAGGTAAGTATGGCGACAAGATATTATATTTGGACTTGTTTGCTGGCCCAGGACGCTATGATGATGGGACAAAATCCACTCCGTTGATGATTCTTGAAAAGGCTATTGCAAGCGATAAACTGCGTAATCGCTTGGTCTCCATATTTAATGATAAGGACGAGAATAATACTCGATCCCTGCAAGAGGCGATAGATAAATTGCCAGGTATTGAAACTCTGCGATACCAACCAAGAGTGCATAATCGAGAAGTGGGAACCGAGATTGTAAAAATGTTTGAAGAGAAAAGAATAATTCCCACGTTCTTCTTTGTAGACCCTTGGGGATATAAAGGGCTTTCTTTGCAATTGGTAAATGCAGTCCTTAAGGATTGGGGGTGCGATTGTGTATTCTTCTTCAATTACAATCGGATCAGCATGGGGCTACCGAATGAAATGGTCGAAGAGCATATGAATGCTTTGTTTGGAGAGGAAAGGGCAGGTAACCTCCGCGAAAAGATAAAAGGGCTTCCTCCAAATGAACGAGAATTGATGATTGTTGAAGAGTTATGTCAAGCAATTAAAGATACAGGCAAGGAATATGTTTTACCCTTTAGGTTCAGGAGTCATACAGGTAAGCGAACTAGTCACCACTTGATTTTCGTCAGCAAGGGGTTCAAAGGTTAAGAAATCATGAAAGAGGTTATGGCGCAGGAAAGTTCGATCATTGCCCAAGGTGTCGCAGCGTTCGAGTATAGTCCGGCAAGTATTCGACAGTCACTTCTCTTTCAGCTAGCAAGGCCGCTGGACGATCTGCAAGATATGCTGCTTGAAAGATTTGCTGGCCGCACTATGACTCTCGATTCAATCTACGAACAGCACAATGTAGACACTCCTTACATTAAGAAGAACTACAGGGAGGCACTTCTAAGCTTAGAAACAGCTGGCAAAGTTGTGACCGATCTCCCTATTGGCAAAGGTCGTAGAAAAGGAACATTTGGTCCTAAGGTCAAGGTTACTTTTCCGACAAAGAGCGAAGTCTAAGGGCAATATAATATGGGATTCAATTCCAAAATTGAATGGACTACACATACATTCAACCCCTGGTGGGGTTGCACTAAAGTTTCAGATGGATGCAAGTTTTGCTATGCCGAACTTCTTTCCCATCGTTATGGGCATGAAGTATGGGGGCCAGGGAAACAGCGTCGCTTATTGAGCGATAACCATTGGCAGGGGCCTGTCAAGTGGAATGCTGAAGCAGAGCGCACAGGTGTGCGTTATCGCGTTTTTTGTGCTTCTATGGCTGATGTCTTTGAGGAGGAAGCACCGACCGGGCAATTAGATCGTTTATGGCAACTCATTAGACAAACACCTAACCTTGATTGGCAACTCTTAACTAAGCGACCACACCGTATTGCAGGTAATTTGCCTGAGGATTGGGGCCAAGGATACGAAAATGTTTGGTTGGGAACAAGTGTAGAAGATGAAAGGGTAATTAACCGTATAGCACACCTAGTAGAAGTACCAGCTGTAGTGCATTTTCTATCATTGGAACCACTAATAGGTCCCTTGCCCGACTTACCTTTAAATAGCATTGACTGGGTAATTGTGGGCGGAGAGTCGGGTCTTGGGGCACGTTCAATGGAAGAAGAGTGGGTGCTTGATATACACCGTCAGTGTCGTGCTGTTGGTGTCCCGTTTTTCTTCAAACAGTGGGGTGGCGTTAACAAAACAAAAGCAGGACGCATGCTTCAAGGTCGTTTCTTCGACGAGTTGCCAAACGCAAATAGGCACTTGTGCCAGACCTAATCAGTTTGATCATTATTTCTCTACTGTAGTGAACGGGGTCCTGAACCACACGCGGCATAACGCTTCGCGTCAGCGGGCGCGGCAAGAGGCACTGATGGAAACAAGCGAAACTCGCTTGCCGCGCTCCGCTGCACGCGCTTGTTAGACCGCTGCACGTCAAGCTCTATTGACAGCGCGCAGATAGGATGACTACAGAGAACTCCTGATGAATTGGCCTGAGCTACAATCAAAAGGTGTGTAAATAAAGAGCAGGCGGTGTAACCTTCCGATTGCGAAAACAATCCATAAAGGAAGGAGAACACCGCCGTGATCCGAAAAGAGGATAACTCAACATCTCAGTCATCGAAAGTTGTTTTTCAAGAACTTGATTCCTGGATCAGGATAAAGTTACAGGGCTTCATTCAACAGATACTTGAAGAAGAAGTCTCCGAGCTCTTGGGCCGCAGCAAGAGTCAACGACGCAAAGCTATTGACTCGGAGGCGGGCTATCGAAATGGATACGGTAAGCCTCGACGCCTTACGACCGGCTGTGGAACTATCACTTTGCGCAGACCGCGAGTGCGTAACCTTGATGAGCGATTTGAAAGCCGGGTCTTGCCGCTGTTTGAGCGCAGAACCAAACAAGTATCAGAGTTGATCCCGGACTTGTATCTGCACGGACTTTCTCAAGGTGATTTCGATTTGGCTCTGCGCGGGCTGATGGGTGATGATGCTCCGTTATCAGCAGCGACCGTAGCAAGACTCAAAGCTCGATGGCAAGTTGAATATGAGCAGCGGAAAAACAGATCACTTGAAACTCTTGAGGTGGTCTATTTGTGGGTGGATGGGGTCTATGTCAAAGCGGGACTTGAAAAACAGAAAGCCTGCCTGCTTGTGGCAATAGCCGGGCTATCTGATGGCAGCAAGGCGATAGTGGCTCTGGAAGCCGGTTTCAGGGAATCAACAGAAAGCTGGAGCGGGTTGTTGAGGGAACTGAAACGACGAGGGATGAACGCCCCACGCCTTGTCGTAGGGGATGGACATCTTGGCATATGGGGAGCGATTCGGGAGATTTATCCGCAAGCCTCGGAGCAGCGATGCTGGAATCACCGCATAGTAAACCTGCTGGATCGTGTGCCAAACAAGAAGCAGGATGAGGCGCGGGAACTGCTCAAGCAAATACCGTATGCTGATAGTAGGAAAGAAGCAGAGACCCGAAAGCAGAAGTTTCAAAGTTGGTGTGAGCGAAACCAGTGCGTGCAAGCCCGTGAGATAATCGAAAGAGATTGGGAAAGGATGATGACATTCTACAGTTATCCGCGCGAGCACTGGAAGCACTTGCGAACAAGCAACATAGTGGAGTCGCCGTTTTCAGCCGTAAGATTGAGAACGGAAGCATCTCGGAGGTATAAGAAGGTAGAGAACGCGACAGCGCTGATATGGAAGGTAATGATGGTGGGGGAAAAGAAGTTCCGGCGACTTGATGCGCCGAAGTTGCTGAAAGAGGTCTATGAAGGAGCCATCTATAAGGATGGTTTGAGGGTAAGGGATGAGGTCGAGGAGGAAGCCGCCTGATCTTTTACACACCTATTGACGGTGGCTCCATTGGCCTGTATTCAACAGCAACGGTGATCTCCCTGTAGCCATTTACCAAGCAACCCTTGATGAAGTAATCGAATATTTTGGCACCAGCACGATTCAACGCAAAATAATGGGCCGACGGCTGGTGCGTATCTACAACCTGGCAATCAATACAGGCCATTTAGCTCGATTCATCATTTTCGGATCCTTTGTCACATCCAAACCAAAACCGAACGATGTTGACATCTTTCTGTTGATGGAGGATACCTTTGATGTAGACCATGTGACTGGCGAAGCGACAATTATCTTTGACCATTTAGCGGCTCAGAATTATGAGGGAGCAAGTATCTTCTGGATTAGGAAGCTGGCTGCCTTTGATGGTGAACAAGCTGCTGTAGAGCACTGGCAGATAAAGCGTGATGGCTCAAAACGAGGAATTGTAGAGGTGATTAAGCATGATTAAAAGCAGTCAAGAGCTTCAAGCAACTTTACAACGGATCAGATATTTTCAAGAACAAGTCACAAAGCTACGCGAAGTGGAGACGAATCCAAGAAACTACCAATTGTCAGCAGGTGGATATTTGGCTGAGCTAGATCGGATGAATCTAGAAGTGAGAGATTACCTGTGGTCACACCCGAAAGAAGATGAGGACGAATTGGTGCCAGCCAATAGGTAGGGACGCCCAGCATCACCTCGCCAACGCGGTCTAACAACGGGATCGACCGGAGCGCGGGCAATGAATTTCGTATGGTTCCACCAGTGCCGTCGCCCGCGCCCGGTCATCCCAACCGTTAGACGGCCAGGTGGCAGGTCGAAACTTGCTCTCTCTGTGTTAGAATGATTAAGTGACGGTGGTAAGCTGGTAACTTGCTCCTGAATTAGTAAGAAGAAATAGGTGTAACCATGAAAATAGAAATTAAAGGTTTAGACGAAGCAAAACGTAAGTTGGAAGATTTGCAGCGTAGGGCAAGTGGACTTCATGGACAACATAGTGTCTCGTTTGCTGAACTCTTTCCTCCTGCATTCATGAACAAATACACAAATTATAATTCTTTTGAGCGGTTACTTGAAGCAAGTGGCTTCAAAGTAGAATCCCAAGGGGATTTTGAGAAAATCCCTGATGATGAATGGGACGTATTCATTAAGGCTCACTCACGATTTGCTAGCTGGAAGGAAATGTTAAATACTGCGAGCCAAGAGTATATAGCCCGCAAAATGGGTTTCTAATCTTAGCAAGGATTGGCATGTAGTGAACGGCTAAGCTTGTTCGAAGACGATTCCAAAACGATATAAGTATACTTACAGTGGCTGAAGATAATAACTACGAGGAGACTACCGCCCAGAGCCTATTGTCCTCCCCTGGCTCGAGGTATTTTCACGATTACGGCCAATTACAAAGATTTGCCATTTTCGTAACGAGGGCTGCTGATATCGAAGATGCGAGAATCTCGCTGGCAGAAACAATTCGTGCAACATCAAGTGATCAAATGGCAGACATTAATACGGGCACTGCGGGCGAACTGGCGACTCATCTACAACTGTTTTTGCAAATGATGCTCTGTAGAGCAGTTGATAATTTTCTAACTTATATATCGGAACTTCTGTCGCTCATATTTGGAACCCGTCCTGAGATGTTGAAGTCCAATGAAACGGCAAGGCTCGAAATGATTCTGCAGTTTAAAACGATGGAAGACCTTGTCGGGGCCTTAGTTGAGAGGCGCGTTACTGATTTAGCGTATCAGGGCATGCGAGACGTATCGAAAGATCTATCAAAGAGGATTGGCTTTGAGCTATTCTTGAATCCAGAGGAGCTTGAGCTTGCCGTGCGCATTATCGAAGTAAGAAATCTCATTGTCCACAATCGAGCGATAGTCAATCGTCTTTTCCTTTCGCGCTTGCCGGATTACCCAACTCATCTAGGGGATCGTTTAGAGTTGGAAGGCAAATCGGTACTCGAGGATATAGAGTTCTTGGCACGCTCTGTTTCTGGTATTGACATGCGAGCAATAGAAAAGTTCAGCCTTCCCACAGAGAGTTCATAGCCGCAGCCAAGGCCGTCTAACGCTTCGCATCAGCGGAGCGGCGATAGCGGAGTTCGCATGATTCCATTAGTCACATCATCGCCGCCCGCTGATGCGAAGCGTTAGACGCCTGCGGGTCGCCTACAGAGCTTGCTTCGTAGCCTAAGAACTGGAAGAATCAACTGAGAATCATAAAGGTGTGAGCTATAGGAGTAGAGAATGAGTAAACAAGATACTATAGAAAATGAAGAAACCTCATTACTCAATGATTTGATCGAACAGCAGCAGGTCTCTCCAATAGATAATCTGGATGAGATTTCCAGGCTATGGCCTGCTGACGATGATCCTGACCTCTTACTAGAGTATGTGTTGAATGAACGAATAGAGAGACGCCAACTAAACACAGAAAGAGAACAGATAGTATGAGTACGGTTCTGCTCGATACTACCGTAGCCAGTCTGCTCCACCCAAAAAAGAAGAACAACACACTAAGAGCTAAATACGAGCATCATATGCATGGACAAATCCTGGCACTGAGTTTTCAGAGCGTGGCTGAACTATGGTCGTGGGCAGAAGAGAATAATTGGGGTGCAAAGCAGCGCGAAGGGCTAACAGACTTTCTTCGAAGATTTCTGATAATTCCTTATGACGCAGATTTAGCCAAGGCTTGGGCGAAGGTAGAAACACACTGCAAGAGAATAGGCCGACGTATAGAATCGGGAGACGCTTGGATAGCGGCGACGGCAGTTCGTTACAAAATACCTCTATTGACACATGACAGGGATCACGTTGGACTGAATTATCCAGACCTCCAAGTGATCTCCTACGTTTGAGAATGAGCGCTCAAGTGGGACGGCGTCTAACGCTGCGCATCAGCGGGGCCGCGAGCGGCGTTGATGGATTGATACGAGACTCGCTTAGCGGCCTCCGCTGCATGCGCTTGTTAGGCGTCCCAATATTTGATAAGATGCTGTACGAACTAGGATTAACAATATGTCCGTACAGCATCCGGCACATTACAAGGATGTGCCTGCTTGGCAATTATCCGACAGCTTCTGGGATAGAATCAATCCGCTGCTACCGAAACCGAAGTCAAGGCTTCGAGGGCGTGGTAAGAAACGCAAGAATGTCGGTGGGCGACCACCCGCTGACAGACGACAAGTGATGGCAGGCATCCTTTATGTGCTGCGCACGGGCTGCCAATGGAATGCCGCGCCCTCGCAGTACGGCTCAGGCAAGACCTTGCATCGCTACTTCCAGCTTTGGACACTAGCACGTGTATTTAAGCGAATGTGGCGGGCGGGGCTGCAAGAGTACGATGAAATAAAAGGGCTAGAGTGGAAATGGCAAGCGGCAGATGGAGCAATGACGAAAGCTCCTTTAGGCGGTGAGGCTACCGGCAAAAACCCAACAGATAGGGCGAAGCAAGGGACAAAGCGGAGTTTGTTGGTTGAAGCCAAGGGCGTGCCGTTGGCAATAGAAGTCGGTCCAGCACACAAACACGATGTAAAGATGTTGGCAGCAACCCTGGATGCAGTGATAGTGGAAAGGGCAGTGCCAAGCGAGGAAGAAAAACAGAACTTATGTTTGGACAAAGGCTATGCTGGGGAGCCATCACAGCGAGTCGCGCAAGAGAGAGGGTATGAAGTACACGTGCCGGAGAAAGCAAACGCCAAGAAGAAGCGCAAGCGCAAAGGAGGTCGCCGCAAAGCTCGGCGATGGGTAGTTGAGGTGACGCACTCGTGGCTTAATAGGTTTCGGAGATTGCTAGTTCGGTGGGAGAAGAAGAAGGCGAATTATCTATCAATGCTGTATTTTGCCTGCGCCATCATCTGTTGGAGAAAGTGTGAGGTTTAGAGATAGGCTCTTAGTATCATAATACTGATGCTCACGAAATTAGACCCGGATGTTGATATGCCGAAGTTAAAAGAGTTGCGCCCAGATTTGAGAAACCTGGAAGACATTGATTACGAACTTGCTAAAGAACTTTTGAATGGTTTTATCTTTGCTAGCGATGGTGTTCTTGAATCGCTCGCGGCTTTCATTCAGAATTCCAATTACCGCTCATTTGTCAGAGCAGTGGGCGCAATGAGAAAAGACTTATGGGGTAAGAGGACCGCAATAAATGAAGACATCTTCGATGTTGTCGCATTACTGCATAATCCGAAACGCATCAGCGCAGACCGTCAATGATGTTGTTACAACATCTATTAAGGTAATGTATCCGCCGTGAGAAAAGGGCCGCCTAACAACGGGATCGACCGGAGCGCGCGAAGCGAGTTTCGTATAGTTTCTTTGAGTGCCGCTCGCGCGCCCACTGATGCGAACCGTTAGGCGGTCAGAGGAGGAAGCCGGTGCTGTTCCGAATGACAAAACGAGTAAGAGATTGGCTGAAAGTTGCTGATTCGAATCCGCTACCCAACGACGATGTACAGATTCATTCCCACACAGAATGGTACTGCAATCTACTTATAATTCATCGGCGCAAGTGTCTACTGTTCACCCATTCAGTCACTCTTTTCAGCTTCCTCATCGCAGGAGTTCGGCAAGCAGATGTTCGCAACTTTGGAAACCTGTTCCGGTCTCACGCGGCATCGGCTCTGGCGGCGGAGGGAATCACAAGAAGTCAGATTGGATACCTGTTTGACGCTGGCCCCGATCAGTTTGCCAAGGCTGAGAGCCGTTCAGTACTGGGATCAATGAACGACCATGCTCGCATGTGCAAGTTCCATGCGGACGATATAGGCAGCTTTGAAAGGCTAAACATTGATGAAATAAACCGTGAAATGAATGTAGCACCGATGAGCTACATAGGGATGGAGAGTGCAACTCGGATGCTGAAGAAACAATTGAAATCAGTCAAGTTTGAATGACGAAAGAGGGAAAGGATAAATCCTTCGCCACAAGGCCGCCTAACAGCCAATAGAGGCGGGCGGTCAAGAGAAAACAGTTCTATCTTGGCCCCGAAAGGCTTGTTTTCTTCGCGAGCATCATTTAATCACCTACTGCATGTGCTCTGACTTTTTACTTCTCTGTGCGGTGTCAGATTCTCTGCACCAAACAGCCAAACGGGCTCTCAGTCTTGTTGCTGCTGACTGCGCTCCAGAAGATTAACCGTTCCGCACCGGCCTCACTCAAACGCGACGGGAAGCTTTTGCTCTCCAGTTATCTACGAGATACCGGCGCGGGCAGAGCAATTCCAGAAAGTTGACAATAGCTGGTGGAGGTCGCCTCCCAATCAAACGCGACGGGATCGTCCCAGTTAGGCGTCGGAGATGACGACCTCCATAACTGCATCATTTCCCGAACAGCATCTCTTCTCTATAATCCTCCCCTTGTTTCATTACATAGTAGGCTGCCTGCGCAAGCTTGTGCGCTATGACGTTATAGGCTACTAGCTTTCGCGCGCTGCCCCGATGCCTCGCGAGATGTCCTTGATAGCAGCGACGGATTCTGGGGTAGCTGCGCACTGCCACGACTGCTGCCTGGTTGAATGCTGATTTCAGATAAGCGTTGCCCTGCTTGCTTGAGCGACCCCGGCGGCTGACCGCCCCTGATTGTGCTACTCCGGGCACCAGCCTACAGTATGAACTGAAGTGGCGAACTGTGCTGAAGCGGGAGATCTCTCCCACTTCGTAAAGGATAGTCAGTGCCAGTATCTTTCCTATGCCGGCTACTTTCAGCAATCGCTTGTAATCTGCCTTGTCACGGGTCAGTGAAAGAATCTGCTGCTCAAGCTCCGTTATTTGCTTCGACAGCAAATCAATCCTCTCAAGCTGATGAGCCGCGCTCATCACAAGCAGCGGATGAGAGAACCACTCTCGAAGGTCTTCGTCTTCGGCCAGCTTGATGTGGTTGCGAGAGCTACAGAGTATGCCTTCACGCAATAGCAACTGACGAAGAGAGCCGTACTCCTGCGCCCGCAGTCCGACAACGTGCATACGTCGGCGGAGAAGATCACGGATGGGACGTGTGGAGGCTGGGTAGATGTAAGATTTGGGAATCACGCCAGCTCGCAACAGTTTTGCCAAAGTGAAAGCATCCCTGCGGTCTGTTTTCACTTTAGCTTGAGTAATCATCGCCAGGCCGAGCGTGTGAGCCAGTGAGACATGGAAACCGTTTGCTTGCAAACCATCAACAAGCCAGTACCAGTTGAAGGTGCTTTCGACGACGATCTGCAAGTTGGGCTTGAAAGGTAGAAGCAGGTTCGAGATACGAGGCAACTCGTTAGCAGCTTTCTGCTGAAGATGGATTGATAGGGTTCTCATCAACCACACAGAGGTGAGAGTCTCTTGCGCTGAGATCAATTCCGCAGTAAAACACTTTAGGCGGTCTCCTTTCTTAGAAGAAATATTTTCAACTGTCTGCGGGTGATTATATGTCGCCCGCAAGACCGCCTCTATTGATTATCAAGCGCATGCAACGGAGGCCGCGGAGCGAATCTCGCATAAATCCATCAGTGCCGTTCGCGGCCCCGCTGATGCGAGCCGTTAGGCTCTGCCAAATCATGCTTTCGTTGCGTATCGCATTTACATATATGTCTCTGCTTTGCTTGGTGTGGAAATCATAATATAGACCTGCGGTAAACCTTTCTAGTCTTAAAGGCGGCCCGCTAATTGATATTGCACTCAATTAAGAAGCAGCATAGAATTTCGTTTAAGCTAAATACTTCTAAACTATACTCAGATGATTCGCATTTGTGGAGTTAAGCGATGGTTGATTTCAAGAAGTTGGTTAAGAAAAAGCGTACTGTAGATGTTACTGATCTGGAAAAACTGTTTGAAGCGCTTGATCGCCAAACATCACATACAGATTTGAGGTCTGTCCAGCAGCAAGCGCTTCAAACACTTACGACTCGTCGCAGTGAGCGAGATATTGTTCTGAAGATTAGCACTGGCGCAGGCAAGACAACAGTTGCGCTGCTTTATCTACAGTCCCATATGGAAGAGAAAGAGCAGCCAGTAGTTTATCTTTGTCCTACAACTCAGCTTGTAGAACAAGTCCAGAATGAGGCAATGAAGCTCGGTATCAATGCAGTAGTTTATCCTAAAGGTGAACCTCATCCACATGTAGATGGTACTGCTGCTAAGGCTGTGATTATCTGTACATACGACAAACTCTTTAACGCTAAGAGTACTTTTGATCGGTCTGATGTACATCTTAGACCCTGTGCTATTGTGCTCGATGATGCGCATGCTGGTGTTGAAGAAATTCGTGATGCATTTACGTTAGGCATCCGAGGTGGGGATCTCCGTGATGGCTTATTGAAAATCCTGAATGAGCCTTGTGAACAGTATAAGCCTGGACTCTGGCAGGTGATTTTGAAGCAAGATCCTGTTGCATCGCTCGAAGTACCTTATTGGATATGGCAACCTCTAGTTGGTGATATTCAAAAGCTACTTTCTTCTCATTCAGAAGACAGCAATCTTATTTTCGTGTGGCCATTCTTGCGCGATATGCTTCGATGGTGCCGCTGTGTCATTTCAGGTGTTGGTATTGAAATCGTACCAGATATTTTGCCTGTTAATAAAATATCTGCCTTTTCCGAGTCGAAGTATCGTTTGTTTATGTCGGCAACCCTTGCCGATGTTTATGTCGGCAACCCTTGCCGATGATTCTGTTCTAGTTCGTGAGTTTGGCTGCGACATCTCAGCAACAAGAAAACCCATCTTGCCGGTTGCGGATAGAGGGCTAGGTGAGCGGATGGTGATCGCTCCCTCGCTCGTTCATAAGGATCTTAATCGAGCCTGGATAATGGATCTCTGCAAGCAGCTCTCTAAGAGATACCGAGTTGTAGTTTTATCACCTAGTAGGGAAACTGCACGTGATTGGATCCAGTTTGGAGCAAAAGTTGTTCTTGGAGACGAAGTCTCATCGGCTGTTGAGAGTCTAAAAGACTCCTCATCAGGCTTAAGGTTTGTAGTTTTTGTCCAGCGATATGATGGCGTAGACCTACCCGACAATGCATGTCGAATACTGGTAATTGATGCGATGCCATACGGTGAAGGTATTGTAGATAAGTATGATAGTAGCATAGCGTCAGTTGCAGGTGGTGTACGAAATTGACTGATCTATCGTATTGAGCAGGGTATGGGGCGAGCCGTACGTTCACATGTCGATTATGCGGTAGTAATACTGGTTGGTCCTGACCTAGCAAACTTTATTGCGAAACACGATGTCTTGAACGCAATGAATCCAGATACAAGAGCACAGTTAAAACTGGCCCTTGATCTCGCAAAGCTCGCTATGGAAGGGGCAGAAGACGACCCAGGAAAATCCTTAGTTGATATGCTCTTACAATGTCTCAGACGTGATGATGGATGGAAGCAGTTTTATAATGAAAATGTACGAAAGGCGAAGAAGAATGGCCCTTGGTAGAACAGATGATGTTCGTTTGATTATGGCAGAGGCAGAGCGTAAATCATTTGAGTTAGCTATAGGTAATGCTCCTATTGAAGCAGCTAACAATCTCAGGCAGGCCATTAATAAAAGTGGGGTAACCGATAAAGAGAAAGCATGGTATCTTCAGCGAGTCGCAAACTATATGTTTGAAGTTAATCCAGGTGAAGCTCTTCAAATACAACGTGCTGCCTATGAAAAAAACAATTTAATGTTCTGCCCGCCTGGTGTAGTACGCAGACCCATAATGGCTAGTAAATTTGATTCTCAAGCTATAGTCCTAGCCTGGTTCAAAGAATTTGAGAATCCGAATGGAGCCATCGCTGCAATTCAAGATCTCCGTACCCGCCTATCCTATAGTAGTAGCCCCGAATCTTTTGAGCAGGCTATTTTAGAATTGGCTCAGTTGCTTGGAGCGCAAGGTATAAGGCCGGAAAAAGAATTTGGTGAAGGCCCTGATGATCTCTGGTTGTGGCCCTCTGTCAGCCTAGTGATTGAAGCAAAGAATGAAAATGAAAAAACACTGCATAAAAAGGACGCTGGACAATTGCTTCTAAGTTTACAATGGTTCAAATAAAGCTATCCCAGTCTAGATGATGCTATCCCGGTCGTCGTGGCCAAAGTTTCTATTGCCGACCGTAATTCGGGTTTCCCAGATGGCGTGAGGGTGCTGACTCCTGAAAAGATGCAAGAGCTAATAGATAAGATTGAAGGGTTCTTCCAACTATTAATAAGTAAGGCACCAATGAATTTAAAGTTGAAAGAGATAGCTGAACTGCAAGCTCAATTTGGACTTACTGCCGAACAATATGTTAAGAAATACACTGTACCCCTTAAAAAGCTTCGATAGCGTCTATGACAACAGCTTCACGCCAACATCTGAGCAGAGCCTAACAAGCGCATGCAACGGAGGCCGCGAAGCGAGTCTCGCATGTTAGAATCAGCATGGCTCGCGGCCCCGATAATGCGGAGCGTTAGACGTTTCAGACTGTGGCGGATACCTAACCCGATTCGGTAGTGGAGATATTTTGGAGCAATTGCGCAACTAAATGTATAATACACATCTGAGAGTTTAAGTCGGAAAGGAGGCAAACGAATCGCACACAAATTCTCAGGCAAGTCCGTATTTGAAATATTGAAACAAAAGAAGGGCGGTATTAAACAAGCTCAACTGCCTCAAGGCTCTCCAAGCTGGGACGAGTTCAGTAAGATGATCTGGGAAGAGATCGAAGACGGGGCAGAGGCAAACAGGCAAGGCTTCAAAGTTGTTCGGAAGCTACTTACAGACAAGAGGTTTGATAAATGAGTAATATATTTGAGAGATTTACCTCCTTTTTGACTGATTTGGAACAAAGGGGAATAAGCTATAGCTTGGCCCATAATCGTGATGAAGCGATGATGGTCATTGCTGCTGCGCCTGGAGAACGATGGGAGATCGAATTCCTTGTTGACGGGTCGGTCGAGATAGAGCGATTTATCAGCAACGGTGAGATAAATGGAGAAGATGCTCTCAGTGAATTGTTTTCCAGGTATTCTGAGGAAGAATCTGACGGCTTAGAATCGCCTCAAGATGCCGAGGTAGTAACTGCAGGGCGCGAGTAATCCTCAAACAAATATACCCTACTGGCACAAAAAAACGTCTAACAAACGCATGCAGTGGAGCGCGGCGAGCGAGTCTCGCATGGTTCCATCAGTGTTACGCGCCGCGCCCACTGATGCGGGTCGTTAGACGCTGCAAGGCGTCCTTGCTCGTGCTACACTCTGATATATGAGTAGCGTAAGATCAAAAGTTTATGTGGAAACATCCATCATCAGTTATCTTGCCGCACGGCTGAGTCGAGACTTGATCATCGCTGCACATCAACAGATTACTCAAGAATGGTGGGACAATCGTCGAGCAGATTTCGATCTGTTTATCTCCCAACCTGTTGTGCGCGAGGCGAGTGCTGGAGACGAGCAGGTTGCAAAGAAACGACTGGAACTCATCGAACAAATACCACTACTTGAATTGACCCCACAGGCACTTGATCTGGCTTATGCTTTGGTACAAGAAGGGCCTTTACCCGAAAAGGCTTTGGAAGATGCTCTACACATTGCGGTCGCCACTGTTCACGGTATGGATCACTTGCTTACTTGGAACTGTAAGCATATTGCAAACGCTCAAATGCGGAATGCTGTTGTGATAGTATGTCGAGGGCGAGGATATGAGCCACCTGTGTTTTGTACACCGGAAGAACTTTTAGGAGAGTGAACAAATGTGGATAGATATAATTGTCGAAGAGACAAGAAAGATTCGAGAGGAGCACGCAGCGAAATTCAACTTTGATCTGAAGGCTATCTATGAGGACTTAAAGAATCAAGAAAAGGAGAGCGATCGTGAAGTAGTAGCGCTGTCACCCAAAGAACCTGTACAGCTTGCAGAGACCAGAACATAATCTGCCAAGGAGCAGCGTCTAACAAACGCATGCAGCGGAGGCCGCGAAGCAACTTTCGCATAAATCCATCAATGCGGCTCGCGGCCCCGCTGATGCGGGCCGTTAGATGCCTGCCTCATGCTCAACCCTTTGTGCTATGATCTCAAATGTCAGTTCAGATCTTAATGTTGACTTGGAGATGAAGTATGTCGGTTCAATATCAAAGGCGCTATTTCAATGTTACTGAGTATTACCGGATGGCCGAGGCAGGTGTACTTACAGAAAATGATCATGTTGAGCTTATCGAGGGAGAGATCATAGAAATGAGCCCGATTGGTAGTCGCCATGCTGCGAGCGTAAGGAGACTGGGTAGTCTCTTAACTCGTCTACTCGCTCAAATTGTTATCGTAAGCATACAGAACCCAGTTCGCCTTAACCAGTATTCGGAGCCAGAGCCAGATATAGCATTGCTTAAACCCAAAGATGACTTCTATGCTCAAGCGCACCCAACGCCTGAAGATGTGCTCTTAGTTATAGAAGTAGCTGATACTTCAGTGGAGTATGACCGAGGTATCAAGATGCCGCTATATGCGCAAGCTGGAATTGCCGAAGCCTGGCTAGTAAACCTACCTAAAGATATTATCGAAGTGTACACAGAGCCTTTGAATGGATCATATCAGAAATGCCAAATAGTGAAACGAGGCGAGAAGTTAAGCTCGCAAACAATTGCCAATCTCAGGCTCGATGTTAATGACATCTTGGGGTGACAACGGCATCTAACAAGCGCATGCAACGGAGGCCGCGAAGCGAGTCTCGTATAAAACAGTGAGTGCGGCTCGCGGCCCCGCTAATGCGGAGCGTTAGATGCCTACGCAGTGTCGCTTGAGTATGATATTATTCTGGTTGGTTGGGGAAGATGTTTTGAAGGTTATCAATGGTAGGTGAGCGATTATGTCGGTGCAACTTGAACATTGGGTTTTTAGTGTTGACGAATACCATCGCATGTTGGAGACAGGTATCCTAACTGAGGACGATCACGTTGAGCTTATTGAAGGTGAAATTGTAAAGATGAGTCCGATAGGAAGTCGTCATGTTGCTTGTGTAAACAGGCTTAACGGCCTACTTAATCGCAAGGTAGGCCAAGATGTAATTGTTAGTGTTCAGAATCCCTTTCGTCTCAATGATTATTCAGAGCCGGAACCTGACATAGCCCTAGTTAAACCGCGTGACGATTTCTATGCTCAATCACTAGCTACCCCTGCGGATCTGCTACTGATTATAGAAGTAGCTGATACATCTGTAGAAGTAGATCGGAGAGTGAAGCTGCCTCTATATGCAAGAGCGGGTATCCCTGAAGTATGGCTAGTTAACCTGCCAGAGGATAGAGTCGAAGCGCATTCAGAGCCTGTTAACGGAGTTTATCAAAAAGTCCGGATATTAAAACGCGGTGAGTCCTTATCATCTGAAAGTATTCCAAAACTTGTGCTAAGTATAGATGAGATTCTCGGCTGAGGGACGGCATCTAACAAACGCATCCGGCGGAGGCCGCGAAGCGAGTCTCGAATGAAACAGCGAGTGGGGCTCGCGGCCCCGCTGATGCGCAGCGTTAGACGCAAAGATCACTACTTGCCCAATGCAACCGGATGGCGTACATTAAAACTTATCGTATTCTTTGATTCAAGGAGGTGCATATTATGGAGATTGTTACTGTTTCTTCTGACTTCCACATTGAGATTCCACGCACAGTACGTGAATCTTTAGGTATTCAACCTGGCCAAAGAATTCAGGTTTTGCTCTACGACAATCGCATTGAGTTCATCCCCGTAAAGCCTATAAGCCAGATGAGAGGATTCCTACAAGGAATTAACACAACCATCGAACGAGATAAAGATCGAATATGAATGTCGTTGACTCTTCCGGTTGGCTCGAATACTTTGCAGATGGCCCAAACGCAGATTTCTTTGCTCCTGCTGTTGAAGTCACAGACAATCTTGTAATCCCGTCCATAAGCATATTCGAAGTATTCAAACGAGTGCTTCAACAGCGAAATGAGAGCGATGCACTTCAGGTAGTTGCGCTAATGTTGCAAGGCCGTGTAATACAACTGGACACGACCATTGCCCTAGAAGCCGCAAAGATAAGTGTGTATAAGAAGCTACCGCTGGCAGACAGTATGATTCTGGCGACAGCTTACCTGCATAATGCAGTGCTATGGACACAAGATGGCGATTTTGATGGATTGGACCGAGTTAACTATAAACCAAAGGGCAGCGTTCCGTAAATTGCGTCTAACAAGCACATGCACCGAAGCGCGCGAAGCAAGTTTCTCACGTATCCATCAGTGTCGCTCGCGCGCTCGGTGATGTGAGTCGTTAGACGCTCGCGCTCCCATGCGCAGCAGCTACTAGCTATAAACCTAGAGCTTACTCAACGACTCGATCATGATTGCCCTAAAGCTGTAAAATCTGTCTCGTATTTGTATTCGACTTATCTGTTTGGAGGGGACAATGAACGAGATATTTTCAGAGAAAGTGGTGACCAGCAGGAGGACTTACTACTTTGATGTGAAGGAGACAAAGGAGGGGGCAAAATATCTGGTCATAGGAGAGGTAACGCAAGTAGGAAGTGAACTAGAACGTCACCGTGTAATGGTGTTTGAGGAAAGCTTGGAGAGCTTCATGGAGGGACTCGACAAGGCAGTGGACTACATCCTAAATAGTGAGACAAGAGAGGATGAGAAAGGGAGGCAAAGAGAAGAAGAGGAGGAAGAAGGAGAGGCAAGAGAAGAAATGGAGATGATAAAGATACTCAAGAGAGTAGAAAAGAAGGTGGATCAAGTAAGAGAACATTTCAAGTGAACAGGAGCAGGCGACACCGCGTCTAACAAGCGCATGCAACGGAGGCCGCCAAGCGAGTTTCGTATGGTACTTTGAGTGCTATGTCGCGGCCCCGGTGATGCGGAGCGTTAGGCCGCTTACACGAGAGTTGTACTGAGATACGTCAATCAGTGTTTTTGCATAATCCTCTCCATTATCCTGCCCATTGGTTATGTAAAGCGATTTTGCTAATATAATGATTAAGGGCGTTTTGTTGAATCAGAATCAAGGTGGTTTGTATGAGATTAACCCTTACAGCACTGACTCTGATTATCTGCCTTGTTACTTCTCCGAGTTGGTCTCGAACTGATCCAGATGAGATTCAGATCTTGGTATCCAAAGCTCCTGTTGTCGAAGCTGCTGTCGAAGCTGGTGAGGGTGTGGACTGGATAATACCCCCGCACTGGCTCACCTCTTTATCCTGTTCCGGCAGAGTCGATGATGCGTTTGCCGCAGCAGGCAAGATTAAAAATATTGACTCTGACGCCCTTCTTTACGCCATCGCTGATGGGCTCTCAATAGCGGGCAGAACCGATGAAGCATTGGCCCTTGCACGCAAAGGCAAATATAACTCTGATTCAATGATAAGGATCTTGGCCGCAGCCGACAGAATCAGCGAAGCTTTAGCAGAAGCACGCAAAATTGAGGACGAACACTACCGCTCTGATATACTGCACTACGTCGCCGGGTCGTTAACCCGAAGAGGCAAAACGGATCAGGCTATCGCTGTCACACGTGAAATCAAAGATGAGTATTATTATTCTGTAGCCCTCGCTGCCATTGTTGAAGAACTGGCAAAAGCAGGAAAAGCAGATGAGGCTCTGGCCTTAGCACGCGTGATCAAAGATAACTACCATCGGGATTCTGCGATTCAAAAAATTGCAAGTGAATTGGCAAGAGCAGGCAAAGCAGATGAGGCTATGGCCGAAGCATATAAGATCACGGATGAATATTCTCGATATGAAGCCTTCTACCGAATCGCCGCAGGACTGACACAGGTAGGAAAAATTGATGAAGCCATGACCGTTGTACGTCAGATCAATGACGACCACCTTTTTTCTATCGCTCTTGGCACTGTCATCAAGGGGCTGATAGAACAGGGCAGAAGTGATGAAGCTGACAATGCTTTAAATGAGGCTCTGAGCAGAGCAAACAAGATCAAGGTTGAGAATGATCGATTTAAAGCACTTTCGATCCTAAGCATTGATCTCACCGATGTGGGTAGGACCAGTGATGCTCTGGCCATAGCAAACCAACTCACAGATGGTAATGCCCGAGCCTGGACATTTGAGGGCATCACTAAAGCCCTTGTCAAGGATGGTAAGCTAGACGAAGCTTTGGCGGTGGCACGCTTGATCAACGAAGGGCTCTTCTTTTATACAAATCGCATGAACGCCCTTGCTGCTGTAGCGGAAGGGCTCGCACGCGTGGGTAAAACAGAACAAGCATTAGCCATTGTTAAGAGAAGCTCTTACGATCCCGTTGTTATTGCCGAATTGATTGGTGTAGCCCAAGGGCTGGCAAAAGCAGGGAAAGGCACGGAGGCCATCGCCGTAGCAAGCGAGATTAACGATGACCAGTATAGAACTCTTGCCTTCGAGGACATCGCGGTAGCGCTGGCTATTTCGCACTCTTATCGGCAGGCTCGTCTGGCTGCTGATTTGTGTCCGTCGCCGCTAAGAAGGCTAAAGGCGTACACTGTAATTCTGCTTGAATGCGAGATAGAAAAGAATCCGCAATTGAGAGCGCGGCTCGAAGTGGAAGAAGTCTACTGGGAAGCGGGAGAGGCCTAATGGTAACACTGTTGAGATAATTCAAAGGGCTGGTCTAATAAGAAACGAAAGTCATTCAATCCTAAGGACGCGGCCTAACAAGCGCATGCAACGGAGGCCGCGAAGCGAGTCTCGCATAAAATATCAGTGCCGCTCGCGGCCCCGCTGATGCGAATCGTTAGACCGCCCAGGCAGCCCGCTCCTTGGGCAGAGACTGAGATTCGAGTACAGTAGGCTTCAGATGATTACTTTCGATGAGATCGCTGCAAAATGGGAGATGAGGCCGATCCGCAACTGCCCTGGCAGATTCGTCATCCGCACAACGGCCGGCGAAATGTCGCCTCGAGAGCTGCTTGGGGCAGGGGTCGAGATTCAGACGTTTAACGTGGCGGCAGCCAAGGATACAGTCCTTGTGGCTCGCCTTGACAGAGGCGGATTGATATCATACAGGCGCGAGGATGGAACGCACCTGCACACGTTGAATACTGCTGAGGGGTTCGGAAGGAAAATGCTCGACTTGGGTATAGAGATAGGGAAGTAGGACAAGAGGAGTAGTATAAAGGATGCTTAGGGGAAGCATAGCCGTGAAAGGGCGGCCTAACAAGCGCGTGCAACGGAGGCCGCGAAATGCAGTTCGAATGATAGAATGAGCGCCGCTCGCGGCCCCGATAATGCGGAGCGTTAGGCCGCAGAGGAGGTATACCATGAGTTGGTTTCGACGGAAGCAAGATGCTTTGTCCCCTCATCCAGAGTTCCGAGAATTACTATTCGCTGATACACCGTTGGAAAACGTCTCAGCTTATGCGCAAGGAGCCTCTGAGAACACTCTTCCCTGGTCCTTCTTTGCCACGGCAGCAGCGAAAGCGAAAGCAGGCAATCAATCGGGTGCTAAGGATGATCTTAGACTCATCTTAGAAATGCAGAATCTGGAATCGCGAGTATATCTGCAAGCGTGGTATGCTCTGCGCAGGTTGGGCGAAAAGCCTCCTGATGATATCGCGCGCCAGGTAAAGGGCATGATCATAGAAATCGGATTTAAGAAGGGCTTAGATACACTAGCTGCATACTCGGACCACTCGGCGCGCTACATAAATCAAGGTGGTAATATAATAATTTGGGATTCGCCTGAGCCAGCAATCACTTCTCTTATAAATGACCTGTTAGAAACCGGAGAAGAGATTGTGCGGCACACGCAACCCCTTGCAGGTCCAAGATTCAGTCCACCCACCCGAGGTAATGCCCACATAAACATTCTGACTTATGGCGGCATCCATAATGGACAGGGCCCATTGAAAGCTCTATCTAAAGATCCTTTGGGTAGGTTAGCAATTGAGCGAGGAACAGCCTTAATGCAGGCATTAATAGCGAAGATAGAATCAATGCCAAAATCGTGATCGCTGCGGCCTAACGCGTCGCATCAGCGGGGCCGCGAGCGGCTCTGATGGATTGATGCGATACTCGCTCCGCGGCCTCCGCTGCATGCGCTTGTTAGGCTTCTTTATGTTGCAAATCCTACATTGAGAGTGATTTGATATGAATTATATGAAAAAAGCACATTTTGTTCTCTTAGCAGGTCTTTGCGTTGTCCTATTTGTTAATAACTTTGCTTGTCATTGGAACCATAATAAACACGATGAAAATGAACGGATCGCTAATCTAATTGAAGAGCTAAAAGATCAAGACCACCGTATTCGTGAGGCCGCCGCCCGATCATATATCTCTTGGCATGGCCCTGAAGCCGACAAACTAGCAGTTCCATACCTTGCTCAGGCACTCAAGGATGATGATGTTAGCGTTCGTTTGTCTGCTGCTACTGCCTTATTGAACATAGCACTCAGGATTAGAACCGAAGCAAAAGAAGCTGTTCCAGACCTTATCCATATAATCAAACAAAATGACTCAAATATTCGAGAAGTGGCGTTACTAACGTTATCAATGATAGGCTCAGAAGCCAAAGAGGCCGTCCCAGATTTGATTCACATACTTGAGGACAAGAATGATAGAATGCGAGCTTTGTCAGCCACTGTGTTAGGAAATATAGGCGATGCCCGTGCAGTGAATCCACTGAGTAGGGCGCTGAAGGATAATGATAAAGAAATTAGACAGGCTGCATCCGAGGCGCTTAACAAACTAAAGGAAAGGTAGCACACAGGAAGAAGCCTAACAAGCGCATGCAACGGAGGCCGCGAAGCGAGTTTCGTATGATATTTTGAGTGTTACGTCGCGGCCCCGCTGATGCGCAACGTTAGACCCTTGCCCGGGCGTTGCTGCATAAATAGCGAAGGATGCGGTGAAGCTGATATTCTCAATCTGTGAAAAAAAAGAAGAAGCAGCAATACCGCATCCGTAACTGGTCTGAGTATAACAAAGCTCTTTGCAATCGCGGTAGCCTCACGCTTTGGTTTGATGAAGAAGCCATTCAGTCCTGGCTCAATCACTCCCGGTCAGGCCATCGCGGCAAGCCTCGCACCTATAGTGATGCCTGCATTCAAGTTATGCTCGTGTTAAAGAGTCTTTACCATCTGCCTCAACGGGCTACTTATGGTCTGGTCTGCTCTCTTTTAGAGTTGATGGACTTAGACTTGCCCGTCCCTCATCCTTCGATTTTAAGCCGTCGCGCAGCAACCCTAGAAGTAGTACTACCTCGTCAGAATCTCTGCACGCCCTGTTTGACTCTACAGGGCTGAAAGTCTACGGGGAAGGTGAATGGAAAGTAAGAATTCACGGCTATGCGAAACGCCGCACCTGGCGCAAACTCCACCTTGGCATAGATGCCGAGACAGGAGAGATCATTGCGCAGGTAGCAACAACCAACAATGTTTCTGATAAGGAAGTTCTGCCAGACCTGTTGGAGCAGATTGATGAGCCAATCAAACAGGTGACAACAGACGGAGGGTACGACTATGCGACTTGTTATGAAGCTATAGCTGGTGTGAAGGCTCGTGCCGTCATTCCCCCTCGCCGCACAGGCCGATTGAATCCACAAGACGAAAGATTCCGCCAAAGAGATAAGAACTTGCGGGAGATAAGAAAGATAGGGAGAAAGAAGTGGAAGAAGAGAAGCAAGTATCATCGCAGGAGCTTAGTGGAGACAGCCATTATGAGGGTGAAGAGCATCTTTGGAGATCGGCTAAGTGCGAGGAAATTTCTGAACCAGGCAACAGAAATGTTCGTGAGGTGAGCAGCACTAAACAAGATGACCCATCTAGGAATGCCTGACAGCTATCCGATCTAATCAGTGTTTGATTCTTTACAGATGAAGTCTATTCTTTACTCGAATTATGCAGCAACGCCCTGGAAGCTGCCTAACGATTCGCATCACCGGGCGCGCGAGCTTTACCGCAAGGAGCAAGCGAAGTTTACTTCGCGCGCTCTGAAGAAACCACATGGTAGAATCTGCTATTGAAAACACACCTCTACCACAAACGGGTGATTTCTAGTTTCCTACTTCCCTCATCGCTTCGAAGATTTTCACTTCCAACTATGCTACGGCCACCAACTCAAAGCCTAAACCTCGCGCTCGCCTTTTTAGATTGCTCACCACTCTCTGGCGATGTTTTTCTTCATAGGCTTCTGCTCCTGCCTCCACATACTCTTCGCCATTCTTGACCAGTCGGTAATACACCCCCGCCAGCTTGTGTGCCGTCGCCGTAACCGCTTTCGCCCCTCCCAGCCGCGCTTTCATCCGGCGGAAGTATGCTCCCAACTCTCTGTCACTTGCTTGCACACTGATGGCCGCTTGTCGAAACGCCGCTGCCGCCCGATTGCTGCTCGCTTTCGTCTTCGACGACAAGACCTTGACCCCCGACACCTTCCGCTCAGGACTCAAGCTCAACCAACTTGCGAACTGTTTCTCGCTTGCAAACCGCCCCAAGTCCACCCCAACTTCCGATAGCAACCGCAAGACGGTTTCGGCATTCAGTCCTTTGATACGAAACAAATCTACCCCCAACAACTTGTAGGCTTCATCTCGCACGTTGAAACATACTCGACTCTTCTTCTCTCTTCCCTCAAAGCGCGGCGGTTCGTCGTCACGTTTGTGCGGCAACTTCTTGAGATAGGTTTTCGATCTCTTCTTCACATTCTCTAATCTTCTGCTGATAGAACTCGAACAACTCAACCGCTTGCTTCAAAGAGAACAGATGCTCTTGGCGATAGTTGCCAACCAGGCTCTGGGCGATGACTTCTTGCGAAGCCTTACACCGAGTATCGCGCAGGCGAGCCAGTTTCTCGACATTGCGCTCGCCCCCAAGTATCGCTTTCAGTATTCGCATGCCGGTTTGCCCGGTGATGTCCGCCACGACATTGTCCAATCGCAGATTCATCTGTTGCAGCGCCTTCTGCATGTGCTGGATGTGGATGGCGGCACTCTTGACCAGCATCTCGCGCTGTCGCATATAGCCACGTAGGATGACGATCTCATCCGGTGGACGAAAGGCTCCCGAAAGCAATCCGTAGCTTTCCAGTTGTTGCAGCCACTGACAATCCAGCAGATCACTCTTGCGCCCTGTGACATTCTTGACCTTGCGAGCATCAACCAACTTCACCTCGAAGCCGCGTTCTTCGAGAACTTCATAAAGCGGCACCCAATAGACGCCCGTAGATTCCATCGCCACGCTCGTGACCCCACATTGCCTGAGCCAATCAGCAATGGCATAGAGGTCTTTAGTGAAGACGCCGAACTCACGAACCGGGTCGGGGCAACAACCAGGCCCCACAGCCACGAAATGACTGGTAGAGCCGATATCAATGCCAGCGGCATGCTCATTGAGGCGCGAAAGTTCCGTATCTATGCGAGCAACTTTGACGATTCTGCCGGAAGCGAATTTCTTCTTGCGCGACGGAAAACGTTTGCCTTTCATGAGCGAGCCTCCGAGTTGAAAATCGGCAAAGCCAGCGCGCCGGTACAAAATAAAAGTAATCTCTGAAACGGGATCAACACCACAAGATGAGTTGTGGGTTGTCACCAATGATCTTGACACAGACCGGCGAGACCAAACTCCGGTACGGGCATTCATAGCACCAGTGCGGCAACGGTCATCGCGACTGGCTTGCCTGAGGGATTATATTGTCAAACAGCGAAGCACGCACCAAGTTTCATTCATATCTTTGCCTGCAAGGCTGGCAGAGGAACTCCGGTGCATGTGATTGTTATGCGTCGTTCCCACCCCCCACTTCCTCTTTCTCTCTTCCTCCCTCTGTTTGCCGTTCACCCAGACAGTAACAAAGCCCGTCCCGTGCCACTTCGTAATAGACTTTCTACCTTGTCTCTCCATATTTCTCTATTGAGAAGGTATCTGCCCTCTCTTTTTCTAACCCCTTCGTCTTCTATTCCGCAAAGGCTGCTTCGGCATTATCAACCTCAAAGAAACATCCTTCCTGCGTCGGGTCGCCTCCATTTTCGGCTAATCCTATCTGGATGCCATCTCTACAGAGTAGGGCAGACTTACATGGCGAATCTTTTAGTGATACAACCTGGAATCCCATTATTGTTTCGTAGAAGGGGATGGTGGCTTCCAAATTCTCGACGGGCAGGTTCATTTTGTCTTCTTGATAAGGCCAGGCAGTTTTGAATATTGCTTTCACTGTGGTCTCCCTAATAAACTCCAATTTACAACAATCCTTAGGCGTCAACAACGTTGCGCGCAGACGCATAACGACCCGCATCAGCGGGGCCGCGACGTAACACTCGAAGTACCATACGAGACTCGCTTCGCGGCCTCCGTTGCATGCGCTTGTTAGACGTGGAGTGCATTAACGTCATAAGTCAAATCGTAACTTGTTGATTTTCTGATCGAGAATGTCATAAAAGCTCATTCCCATTTCGATTGCTCTTAAATCTTTCTCAGATTTTACTATGACAAATAGACCATCCTTATCAAATGCTGTATGGATTTCTCGAACTGCATCTGCTCCATCTCGCTCACCTGAAATGCCATTCTTGGCGAAAACTATTCCTAACTTTACCCTGGTTTTCTGAATCTTTCCTATGAAGTCCCGAACCTGTGCGGCCCCAACTGAAGTGTTCCAATTCTTGCACTCCACCAAAAAGTAACGTCCGAATTCGTCGAATATCGTAGATTTATCAAAACCAAGGAACTGTACGACGATATCTATCTCGCTACTTGCTGTACGTAGATTTGAGTATTTACAGGCAAGAAAGGGTATTGAACGAAATAGATTGTTAGCTAGCGCCTCTAATGATTTCTTTTTTTCATCATTCGTTTCGGCTGAGAAAACCGATTTAAGTTGTTGAGAGTAGGCCCCTATATCAAGTTTAAAAGTGTCGCTGTCAATAATTTGATTAGGCGCGGGCGTGAACCTTGCACTCGGCTCAACAGGCAAGTGGTCGGGTTGCGAGAGCATCGTGTAAAGATCGGCGCATTGATCAAAGGTTAGTTCCTCCAGCGTATATTCCGATAATAAGAAATCTCTAGAGGTATGGTTTTGGAGAACAACTAAGAATTGGGGTGAAAGAAGAATTGCATATTCTGAGTCGCTTACGATCTTGTATTCCTTAATTTGGTCTAACCACATTGCCATTGGCCGTTTGAGTTTATCTCGAATCAGCTTTACGAAAAAGGTTCTTAATGCCCCGCTGCTTGCGGCGGGGATGGATGAACCATCTTGGCGAGGGTTCGATGCCCGATGCCAAGATGACTTGAGTTAGCTACAATGCGTGCGTGGTTTTCAGACGTACAGCCCACGCCGCTTATGACACCGCCTATCATCTGGTGTGGTCGCCGAAGTACCGCAAGAACATCCTGCAAGGAGCTATTGCAGAGCGCGTCCAAGAGATGTTTCAGGAGATAGCACAGCAGTACGACATCACGATAGAAGAGATGGAAGTAAGCACGGATCATGTTCATATCTTCTGTTCGTTCCCGCCGAGATATTCTATTGCTCAGGTGGTGAGTAGATTTAAGAGTCTGAGCGCGAGAGCAATATTTCGAGAATACCCACAGATAAAGCGGCGGTTGTGGGGAGGGGAATTGTGGGAAGACGGATACTTCGCCAGAACGGTTGGCGACAAGGTGACGGCAGAAGTGATACGCAAATACATTCAACATCATCGTAGTGAGAAAGAAAGCGGGTTTCAATTCAACCTATTCGAGTGAAACCGCGCGAAATGCCCCGCCGCTTGCGGCGGGGATTCTTTACTTCGATAAGAAGCCAAGGACGATCTGTTTGGCTGGCCGCTATCAAGGCATCTGCTCGATAGTTTGGTATCTGTCCCCAAGTTATATCAGCTTCAAAGAATAATTGTGATTTGTCATAACCGAGAATCGAAACAAACTCAGGCACAGCAATACTCAGGAAGGCAACTTCGTTTGCAAACTCTGTCTCAGGGAGTTTAGTCAGGAAATCGTAAAGTTGTTTCTCTCGCATCGTAGATTAGCTTATTTTCAGTGGTGGTAACAAAGCAAGCGTCTAACACCCCGGTTGACCGGGCGCGGGCGACGGCACTTGTGGAACAATGAGAAACTCGCTGCCCGCGCTCCGGTCGAACCGTTTGTTAGACGCGGTTGTGAAAAGGGTCTTATCCTCGGCTCCACTGTTTCGGCCAGTCATCAAAGCTCGAAACCTCTTTGTCATTCACTATCAGAGTGTAAAGGCTCTCGTCGGGAAAGTCGTTGAGGCGTATCACAAGCTTGTCTCCATTGATCTTCGCCTCATAAGGGTAGTTAGGGTCTCCACCCTCATTCCATTTCACTTCCTCTTCGAGATAATTTTGCACTTTTGTAGTCATATGCTTACCTCGTTCACAATCCGAGTTTCCTATTTAATTCAGCATCTGTTCGATACGAATTGTCAATGATGGCTTCGTAGATTCTGTCTTCCTCAAGACTTGCTTCTCTAAGCCGTTCTACAAGAAATTCAAATGTTGGCCCATCTGGGTTGCCATATTTAGCGACATCTCTCGCCCGAAGAAGTTCTACCTCAGTAGGGTCAGCCATCATGGATCGGGCCTCGATTCGTGCTTCATGTCTAATGCGCCAAGCTGCTTCTGCTCTTGCTCGCGCATGTAGTCCTTGTTTGACCCAATCCTTGTTTAACTGTGGAATTTCTGAGATGCGTTGAATATACCATTGGCGTATCTCGGCATTGGTTTTAGGTCCATTAATGTGTGGCTCATCGTTCACGATTATAGAGTATGCAGATAATGGCGTATTCACAAGCAGGTTAACCAAAAGTTGCTCTGCCAGTGCGCGCAAGCGTCTAACGCTGCGCATTATCGGGGCCGCGAGCCGTGCTGATTCTATCATGCGAACCTCACTTCGCGGCCTCCGTTGCATGCGGTTGTTAGACGGCTATTGGCGACCTACAAGCTTATCGTAATCTGCATGCGAGCCAATCCAGAACCACACCATCTCACTCTCATGCTCTACTGCCAGTGCCCGGTAATGCAGTCCTACTCGAACTGACCAGAAGCGGCCTACTTTCTTCAGGTGTAGCGATGGGTGTTGTGAATCCTCTCGCAGCAGCCTATAGCTTTTGTCCGCTAGCCGCCGCACATCCTCAGGGAGTTGGCGGTAGTAAAACCAGAAGCGAGGCGTTGCTCTATGTCTCACAGATCAGTGCAGCGCCCTTCTCGTAAATCCTGCAAAGCTTCATCAGCGAGTTTGTCCAGTCGGCCAGCAGCAACATCTGCTTCTAACTGCCTGTCCCACAATCTAGCATCAAATTCAGCAAACCACTCGCGAAATGCTGCTAAATCCTCAGTTGAGAGTTGGCGCACCGCATCTTGAATCTCATTTACTGTACTCATATCGAGAGCTTACCCTGTTTAGCCAGTCAGCGCAATTGTTCCGAGCCACGTAAGAATTACTGGTTGAAAAAATGAGAAAACTCCATAAGTCTACTCAAATCCTAATAAACACTAAAAGGAGCAGACTTATGGAGCCGGACAGCTTGCATTCTATCGCTAAGGCGGTCTTCGATGCTATGGAAGTTTCTTCCTGGAAACAGCAACCCCTTGATCAAATCGAGCTTCATACTCAGAAGCTCATCTCTCAACTTGCCAATACCTTGTTGCAAGATTTTATCCTCCCCTCAAGGATAAATCATATTGAGCAAAGCATCACTAACGGGCAGATTATTTGTCGAGATTGTAATTCTCGGCTTAGAGTCCATAAAACAGACCAGGCTATTCATCCAAAGACTATCTTTGGCTCAAGCATCATCCTTAGTCGCAACCAATACTACTGTCCGGGTTGTGACAATTACCAGATGCCAGCCGATCAAGTTCTTGAGATGACCTCTCCCCCAAGGCTTGCTCTGGTAGTAGCTCTTTATGCGGCAAGCTGGCCTTATGCTGTTGCCTCGGCTTTCATCTGCTTCTTGTTTGGAGCAACTCTTTGAGCAAAGACCTGCGAGAATGTATTAAAAGACGAGCAATTGTCTCCTGCTACGCTTGAGCTTGACCCGCTCGACAACCCTCCCGGTGTAGTCACAATGGATGGGGTTTTAGTCCGCTCCCGTAACAAAGACGAATGGCTGGAAATGAAGGTCGCATCGCTTTTCTCGAATGTGGCTGAAATAAGCAAAAACAGGCGAGAAGTATTGGATGCGAGCTTTGTGGCAGCAGCCTCGCGGGAGTGGAAAGAGTTTGTTCAGCCAGTAAGTGAAGAAGCCGAGCGAGCAGGTTTGAACTTTAGAGAGGCAGTAGAGTTCGTGGCAGATGGGGCGGAGGGTATATGGAATCTGCAACAGACAGTCTTCCCTTATGCGAAGCCCCGGCTTGATCTATATCACAGCAAATGCAAAGTGGGCGAAAGGATCAATCAAGCCTACAAGAGGAATCCGAAACGTGACCATCATGAGGAAAAGCTACAAGGATGTTTGGATAAAGGATTAGTTGATGAGGCGATTAGCTATATAAAGAAGCACCTGCCGAAGAAGGAATACAAGCGAGAGGGGGCTGTGAAACTGATCAGCTATCTGCACAGACACAAAGATAGGATACCCAATTATGAGCAGGTAAAAGCAGAAGGAGGGACTGTAAGCAGCGGGCTTGCAGAGAAAGCAAACGACTTGGTAGTGGCACGTAGGATGAAAGATGGCGAGATGCATTGGACGAGAGAAGGAGCTGAACCAGTGCTAAAGCATAGAACATCGTTCATCAACAAGCATGCGAGGGCAAGGACCGCTCCTTACGATGTGGCCTTTTGCCGTGACTTCTCCCAGTAATAGTTACGTGCATCGCAATTGTTCCAGCCGTCTAACGATTCGCATCAGCGGGGACGCGAACGTCACTGGCAGAACGATGAGAAACTTGCTTCGCGGCCTCCGCTGCATGCGTTTGTTAGGCGCGGTGTTGACGACCGAGATTCGGAAAGGTGGGTAATTCGAGTCCGACTCCGGTTTTCTCTAAATGGGTGGGTCTAAGATCCCCTGATTCTCCCGATTCTGGACCGCGATCTCGCGTGTTTAACAGCCCACAGGTTCAGTTGTACTTTTCCTTCTGAGGAAAAGGGTGTTTAAAAGTCTTATACATACATAGTCGGGCACTCTTGCTAAGCCCGCCCCGCCGAGCACATTCTTACGCACAGCGCGCAGGCAATCTCAGGCAAAATTAACTCCGGCGCGATCAGCGTACCGACGCAGATAGCACAGAGCGCTGCACAGGTTAACTGATTCGGATCCAACTGACGCTGCACTTCCGCTTCTCCCGAGAGATGTGTTGGGGAGATTGAGTGCACTGATTGGATCGGCTTGACCCCTTCTTCAGCACGGGCCTTGTGCAACGACGGCGACCGAGAGTTTCGTCGGCAGTCGGGGCAATTGGCAGCACCGTCGCTCTCGGCCCTGTTCACAACTCCCGTTCCGCTTGTGTACGCTCGAGCGGAGCCGCCTTCGGTCGGCTGCGCATTCCCTTGCTGAATGACGTGGGTGAGTTCGTGCGCGAGCAAACGACGACCACTCGCAGACCCCGGTGCGTAGCGACCCTCCGCAAGCACGACATCACGTCCCACGGTATATGCAAGCGCGCTCACGGCACGCGCCGACTCTGCCGCCCTCACATCCGTGTGCACGCGCACCTGGCTGAAGTTATGCCCGAAGCGCGACTCGAAGAAGGTGCGGGTGGATGCGTCGAGCGGTTGCCCGGGAGAGCGCAAAACTTCTTCTACAATGGGTGGCGCGGTGGTTTCCCTAGCTACGGGGGGCTGGACACGGCTGGTTTGCAAGAGCCCATGATCTAAGCTCAACTGCTCTGCTCGGCACTTTGGGCACCCTCCGCCACAGGCGCAAGCAGGTTGCATTTTCGGCTCTGGCATGCGCATCACTTGCTCAGCGACCCGATCTGCTTCGTGCTCGTATATGTCTCCCGGAGTACTGATCGTGGGGTTTCGCTGAATCTTTGCATGTGGTTCTGCATGCAACGGTATTCGACTGAAGTCGTACGCAAAGCGACTTAATGTCGTGGTAGCAGAATCGGTCTCAAGCTCTTCAGTATTCGCCTGGAGTAACCGCAGGGCTGCTTGATTTCCAATCGTGCGCTGCAAATGCATGATGGAATGTTCTGCGTGGTTTTGTCCGAAAAATGTCCGCCCATACGTTGTAGAGTTTATAGACTTCATCTGCTGAGTTGGTCTTTGTTTCTGTACGTATGTTCGCATGATCTGTCTCCTTCGCCTAAGTTTATGTTTAGCAGCAAAAACACTCTGGATATTGCGCCATTATTTATAGACTTAATCCCTAGGAAGAATTATACATGATTCGTGCGGTCAGTGCACCTTAATGAAAGCACGAGCGAGCGCCTAACGCTACGCATTATCGGGGCCGCGAGCGGTATTGATTGTAACATGCGAAACTTGCTTCGCGGCTTCCGTTGCATGCGCTTGTTAGGCGGCCTTGTGGCGAAGGATTTATCCTTTCCCTCTTTCGTCATTCAAACTTGACTGATTTCAATTGTTTCTTCAGCATCCGAGTTGCACTCTCCATCCCTATGTAGCTCATCGGTGCTACATTCATTTCACGGTTTATTTCATCAATGTTTAGCCTTTCAAAGCTGCCTATATCGTCCGCATGGAACTTGCACATGCGAGCATGGTCGTTCATTGATCCCAGTACTGAACGGCTCTCAGCCTTGGCAAACTGATCGGGGCCAGCGTCAAACAGGTATCCAATCTGACTTCTTGTGATTCCCTCCGCCGCCAGAGCCGATGCCGCGTGAGAACCGGAACAGGTTTCCAAAGTTGCGAACATCTGCTTGCCGAACTCCTGCGATGAGGAAGCTGAAAAGAGTGACTGAATGGGTGAACAGTAGACACTTGCGCCGATGAATTATAAGTAGATTGCAGTACCATTCTGTGTGGGAATGAATCTGTACATCGTCGTTGGGTAGCGGATTCGAATCAGCAACTTTCAGCCAATCTCTTACTCGTTTTGTCATTCGGAACAGCACCGGCTTCCTCCTCTGGCCGCCTAACGATTCGCATCAGCGGGGCCGCGAACGGCATTGATGGATTGATGTGAGACTCGCTTAGCGGCCTCCGCTGCATGCGCTTGTTATGCGTCATGTATAGCTAATAACTACTAACTGCTGAAATACAACAGTTAAAATGGAAGCGCTGAGGTTTCTCCTTGATACTTCGATCCGTTTGGAGTTGAATAGTAATGAAGAGTTCTTTAATGTGAGAGACAATTGTATAATGCAGATTTTTATAAGTCATGCCGAACCGGATAAAGGATTTGCTCGTCGCCTTGCAGAAGATCTTCGAGCTAGTGGCCTGAATGTCTGGATTGCTCCCGAAAGCATACTACCTGGTGAAGATTGGGTCAGTGCGATTGATCGCGGCCTCACCACTTCCAGTCATATGTTAATAGTTCTTACGCCCTCCGCCGTAAGTTCTCGTTGGGTTCAAAGCGAAGTGAACACTGCAATCAGATTAGCTCATGAAGAAAAGATAGAAATTATTCCTTTAGAAGTTACTTCTGCTGATCCTCCAGCGCTTTGGCGCAGTTACCAAATGATTGCTGGATTTGGCGATGATTACATAGCAGGATTGGAGCGACTGGCGCGGAGATTTGGATTGGAACTCCAATCTTTAGCCACCCTTGAGGAGTTCAATTTTACCCAACTAGTTGAACCTTACCGCACTCAATTCAATAACATATTGGGTGATATTAGAAAGCAGTTATTAGAAAGGCTGCGTGACAAGGAATTGGTAGAGGCTGGATATCTCATAGCAAGTACAATCCTCATGGAAGGACTGCGAGCAATTGCCCGAAGAACGCATCCAAAAAGACTGGCTGGCAATCTTTTGCATATTACGAGTATTGTTTCCACTTATTTCGATGAAAAAAGTATTCCTTTAGAGAAACCGGAGGATATTACTCAATTGATAAAAGTATCCACTGGCAGCACAGTAATTTCCGCGTTGATCAAAGAGGCGACAGATAAGATAGGGAAAGATGGAGCTATCGTAACAGAATCTGGAAGACGCGAACTAGAGCTTCATATTGTGGAAGGGCTTCAGTTTGATCGCAGTTATATTTCACCGGAGTTTGTAACCGACCATGATACACTCGAAATTATTATCAGGGATTCCTATATCTTTATTACTGATAAGAGAATTCTATTAGCCAGGGATATTGCTCCAGTTGTTGATAAACTAATCCAATCTGGTAAGCCGAATTTACTGGTCATCGCTCAGGATGTAGAAGACGAAGCTCTAAATGCCTTATTACAACATAGAAACAATAACTCCATGAATGTCATAGTTGTCAAACCACCTGGATTCGGGGATAAACGTAGCGCAATACTGCAAGATATAGCCATTATAACGGGCGGCACAGTTATTACTGATAAATTGCTTAACCTCGCAACAGTTACGGTTAATGATCTAGGCCAAGCGGACAAAGTAATCACTACCGAAGATAATACAACAATCATTGGGGCCAAAGGGAAAACATCAATGATTGAAGCTAGAGTGAGAGAAATCAGGAAGCTGATTGACGAGACGGACAGCGATTATGATCGCGAGAAATACATAGAGCGCCTTGCTAATATAGTTCGTGGTATAGCCATAATCCGAGTTGGTGGTCGCTCAGAAGCTGAACGAAATAGAAACCTGTCTGCCGTTAATCAAGCGTTAAAGGTTTATAGGGCTGTTATTAATTCAGGCTTTCTTCCGGGAGGAGATTTGGCGTTTGTAAACGCTGCTGAATCATTACGAGACTCGAATTCAGGAGAAGATCAAGAGGCAGTTAACATTATGGCTATTGCACTGGAAATGCCTATAAGGCGATTGGCCGAAGGTATGGGTCGCGATGGCGATGAGACGCTGAAGGCTATACGATTTGAACAAAAGAAAAAGAAAAGCAGTAATATTGGATATTTTAGCGAAGCGGATGAATTCCGGGATCTTGTGAAGGCAGGAGTCATTATTCCATTGCAGTTCGCTAAGTCTTTAATTCAAACGTCTGTCGAAGTTACTGCTCAAAAACTGTCAGAATTTCGCTACACTGATGAGATTGTAAGAAGGATTAAATGATTCAGCAAAATTTTTATTCTTCGAGTCTACTTTCAGTCCGCACGAATGTGCGGATGGAGTTAAAACTCACGAATTTCATTCGCATTCACTTTCAGTCCGCAGCTTGCCTGCGGATACGCAACCTATGCACTTTTAGTGCATAGTGGTTTAGTTATTTTCATATGAGTTCCATCCGCTGAATCCAACTGCTCGAATGCTGTATATCTCTCCACCATAATTATTGAAACATATGACGCATAACGGCCAGGTTGACCGGGGCCGCGCGTAGAACTGAAAGAAACCATACGGAATTCGCTTCGCGGCCTCTTAAGAAACAACTCTTCGAATACTGCTTCTGCAAACACACGCTGTCGCCAATCCGGTTCGGGTTGTAATTCACTGTTGCTGTCTAGCCTGTCGCGCTGGCCACTTTATGCGGCCAGCTCCACTAGCTCATACCCTAGCCCTTTCGCCCGTTTGCGCAAACTCGCAACTACTCGCTCTCGTTGCCTCTCTTCATACGCTCGCGCTCCTCCCTCTTCGTACTCCCGCCCCTGCTTCACCAAGCTGTAGTACAGCCTTGCTAGCTTATGCGCTGTCGCTGTGATCGCTGCACCTGGCCCTTTGCGCGCCTGCATCCTTCGATAGTACGCTCCCAACTCGCTGTCGCTGCGCGCTACGCTCGACGCCGCTTGCCGGAATGCTGCCGCCGCCCGATTCTTGCTCGCCTTCGTCTTGCTCGATAACACCTTCCCTCCACTCACTCGCCGGTTCGGACTTAAGCTTAACCAACTCGCAAAATGCTTCTCGCTGACAAAGCCACTCAAGTCTACCCCAACTTCCGAGATGATCTGCAATAAGGTCTGCGAGTTCAGCCCTTGCACTCGAAACAGATCAACCCCTAAAAGCTTGTAGGCATAATCGCGCAGGTTGAAACTGCAGCGCTGGCGCTTTTCACCTCCTGCAAGCGGCGGTGGCTCATCATCGCGCTTACCCGACAAACTCTGTAGATACTTCTCCATCTCCGATTCGCACTCCAGGATCTTCTCTTGATAGAACTCGAACAACTCGACTGCCTGCTTCAATGCGAACAGATGCTCTTGCCGGTAGTTGCCCACTAAGGATTGCGCTATCACCTCCGCCGTGGCGTGACAGCGCGGGTCGCGCATCTGGCCGAGTTTGCCCGTATCGCGCTCGCCTGCCAGAATGGCTTTTAGTATTCGCATACCAGTCTGCCCGGTGATGTCACTGACCACATTATCCAGGCGTAGGTTCATCTGTTGCAGTGCCTTCTGCATATGCTGAATGTGGCTTGAGGCACTCTTAACAAGCATGTCACGTTGGCGGACATACCCACGCAGCACGACGATCTCATCGGTGGGCCGATAGGCGGCAGCCAACAACCCATAGCTTTCGAGTTGCTGTAGCCACTGGCAATCCAAGACATCACTCTTGCGCCCTGTGACATTCTTTACCTTGCGCGCATCGACAAGCTTGACGAGAAAGCCGCGCTCTTCGAGCACCTCATACAATGGCACCCAGTAGACGCCCGTACTCTCCATTGCCACGGTCGTTACGCTGCAAGCTTGCAACCAGTCAGCAATGGCGTACAGGTCTTTAGTGAAGACTGAGAACTCGCGCACCGGATGGAGAGTGGCAGCCGCAGGCACGGCCACATAATGGCGTTCAGCACCGATGTCAATGCCAGCAGCATGTTGGTTGACTTGGTGGAGGTCGCTGCTTCTGTTGGCCTCAATGGTACGTCCCGGGCGGGGCGTGTGTCGCAGACGCTTTGTTGGGCGAGATGAGGAGCGCTTCTTCATAGCAGAGGGCCTCCGGTCAGGGTGGAATGATGACCGAACCAGCGCAGCGGTAGAAACTGAAGAGTAATCTCTTAAACGGGATCGGCAACGGCAATGAAAGCCGCGTCGTCACCACTGATCGGCACACGAACCGCTGAGACCAAACTCCGGTACGGGCTTGCTAGCACCAATGCCGCGACGGTCCTCGCGACCGGCTCGGTCATCGCCCATCTTGCAATCTGAGCCGCCCGATGTCCAGTAAGTTTCATCCCTTTCGGTGCGTGCCTAGCACGTAGAACAACTCCGGTCGATCCCTTTGTTAGGCGCGGCCTCGAATTCAGGGTCTTCTTTTCGATACAGTTATCTATATCTTCTTTCTTGTACCACGAGAGCGTTTGGCATTACCCGGCTCATACTCATAATCGAATAGCTGAGACGGTCGAACCCGGAGCACGTCACATAGTCTTTCTATAGTGTTTAAGCTAATCATAGTTGCCCTTTCTTGCCACAATCGCCTACAAGTTTCATAAGGCAGCCCCGTCATCTGTGACAATGCATTAGGGTTCTCAATTCCTTCTCGCTGCGCGATCTCCTTGACCACCAGTCTAATCATGCCGCCGCACACTATCAAAGCTGGTATCGGGTGTGCTAGGCATCTAATTACCTATTACTATATTTATAGCACAGAGATAAGATATATGTTAATGCATACTCGCTTCAGTATACTATAATTGTGGTGGTTTTTTCTTTTTTGATAATTGACGTATCACTACAACAATAGTAATATTGGAATGTGATTGCTGACAAACGTGGGGCTACAATGTGTATAGAACCGCTCGTTTTCTGGGCATTTTTCGAGCAACAAGTGCGACTTTAATTATTCAAAGATCAGTAATATTATAAATCATAAAAGAAGTGGAGTATTATCCCTTTTACGACCTATAACCCCGCCTATCAAGGCTCGCCGCGTCCTGGCGGATGATACTTTTGATCCCTCTCATTCTTTCGCTGCACGTTCGCCTGCTGCCCGCCATCAGCCGCTTTTCGGCACGTCACAGGAGTGATATTCTCATGCACCTCGCTTGAGAACCGGTGAATGAGATTTCAGATGGAGGGTGAAGCAGAGTTATGAGAAGACGCAACTTCGTGTCGTTACTCGCGGGAGCTGCTGCCTCGACGATCCTCGCGCCGAAAATTGTTCCGGCTATCCTACAACAGGCGCAGCCCGATACGACACAATGGCTACGCTCCGGGCCTCTGCTCGGCCATAGTGAAATGACGGCGACCTCTGTGATGCTGCAAACCCGGCGCTCCTGCCAGGCCCAATTGCGTTTCTGGAAACGTGGGCAGCCCAACAGCGCGCGGCTCAGTGAACTGGTTGAATCACGCTCAACCCGTGATTTGATCGCCCGCTTCAACCTGACGCAGCTTGAATTCGGCACGCGCTACGATTACGAGTTGTACCTGGACGGGCTGCGCGTGCCGCTCCCGGAAGGCGTGTCGTTTCATACGCAACCGATGTGGCGTTACCGCAGCGATCCGCCGCCGTTCCGCTGCGCCATCGGCTCGTGCGCCTACATTAACGATCCGGCGTACGACCGTCCGGGCAATCCTTACGGCGGCGGATACGAAATCTTCAATACCATCGCTAAACAGAAGCCGGACTTCATGATCTGGATGGGCGATAACGTCTATTACCGAGAAGCTGACTTTCTGGACGAAGCGGCGATGCGCTATCGCTACGCGCAGAACCGCGAGCTGCCGGAGCTGCGCGAACTTTTTGCCGCCACTCAGCATTACGCTATCTGGGACGATCATGATTTTGGCCCGAACGACTCCGACCGCAGCTTTCGCGGGCGCGACGTGAGCTTGCAGGTATTCAAAGATTATTGGGCTAATGCGAATTACGGAACGGATGAAGCGCGCGGCATCTTCAGCCGCTTCGAGTGGAGCGACGTGGAGTTCTTTCTGCTTGATGATCGTTATCACCGCGCGCCGGATAAGCTGCGGCCCGCCCCTGAGAAATTGATGCTCGGCGCGGAGCAGATGCGCTGGCTGCGAGAAGGGCTTAAATCGAGCGACGCGACCTTCAAGATCGTCGTGAGTGGCAGCCAGATGATGAACCCGATGACGCCTTATGAAGCCTTCGGACATTTCCCCCTTGAGCAGAAACAACTGCTGGATTTCATCCGCGACGAGCGCGTGGCGGGCGTGCTGTTTTTATCCGGCGACCGCCACCACACGGAGTTGATTCGGCGCGTCGAGCCCGGGCTTTATCCGCTCTACGATTTCACTTCCAGCCCGCTGACTTCCAGCCCCGCGCGCCCCAACCCTCCTGAGGAGAACAATCCTGCGCGCGTGCCGGGCACCTGGGTGACTGGCACACGCAACTTTGGCTTGATTGAGGCGGAAGGCACGGGCAAGGATCGCAAGCTCGTCTTGCGCACACTCGATGCCGCAAGCAAAGAGATGTGGCGGCACGAAATCACCGCCGCCTCGCTCAGTTTCGGGTAGCCGAACTAGAAGGAACGCGATCAGCTATGAAACACACATATACGAGCCTGGTGATATGGCTTTCCGGCGCTCGCCGCTTCACACTCGCCGGATTACTCGCCATTATTCTCTCGGCGATGGCAGCGGCTCAGACCGCCACGGTTTCTCCGGCCAAAGAAGCGCATGCCGATAATGATTATCAAATCGGCGCGGTGCTCTGGACGCAATCGGCTGCCGAAACGCGCGCGTTGCGTTACCAGGCTTTTGCGTTTGCACGCCTCGCCTTCGACCGCGATCTCAAAATGAATCGCCGCCCCCCGCGCAAGCGAGCCATCGTCGTGGATGTCGACGAAACGGTGTTAGACAATAGCCCTTATCAAGTCGAGTTGATTCTCAAAGGCCAGCCATATACGGAAGCAAATTGGACGGCCTGGTGCGAGCGCGCGGAGGCGGGCGCGATTCCCGGCGCGGTTGATTTCCTGCGCTACGCCGCGTCGCGCGGGGCACGCATCTTCTACGTGACCAACCGCCGCCAGAACGTGAAAGAAGCAACGATACGCAACCTCAAACAGAAGGGCTTTCCCGATGTCAGCGAACAGACCGTCCTGGTACGAACCGACGTCGGGACCAAAGAACCGCGCCGCCGGCAGATCAGCCGGCGCTATCGTATAGTGTTGCTGATGGGCGACAACCTGGCCGATTTCAGCGACCTCTTTGAAAGCAAGACGACCGAGGCGCGGGCCGCAGCCGTTGACTCAACACGCAATAAATTCGGCGCGCAGTTCATCATGTTGCCTAACCCGATGTACGGCGATTGGGAAAGCGCCATCTACGGCTATGACTTCAGGTTGAGCGAAGAAGAGAAAGCGACCCGCAGAAAGGCCGCGCTCAAATCGCAATGAGCGGGGCGAGTCTCCGGCGTAGAGTTGATTGCTATGTTTTCCCCCGACAATCTGTGGCGCGAACCAACCGAAGATGACGGCTTAAAGAGCGATGAGGTTCACGTCTGGCGCAGCAGCCTTGACCTGCCGGCTTTATACCTGGACGCTCTGCTACAGACTCTCGCGCCGGATGAGCAAGCGAGGGCCGGGCGATTTTACTTTTTAGAAGATCGCCGGCACTTCATCGCCGCTCGCGGGATTCTCAGGGCCATTCTCAGCCGCTACCTCGGCGTAGAACCTGCCCGCCTGCGGTTTTGCTACGGCGAGCAGGGGAAGCCGAATCTAATTAAAGAACATGGCGGCGATGACCTGCGGTTCAACGTATCGCATTCGCATGGGCTCGCTCTTTTCGCCGTGACTCAAAACCGCGAAGTGGGCATCGATGTGGAATGGGCCCGAGCCGATATAGAGACGGATACAATTGCGGGCCGATTCTTTTCAACTCTTGAGGTTGACAAGTTGCGCGGGCTGCCGGCCCATATACAGCAAGTTGGTTTCTTCAATTGCTGGACTCGCAAAGAGGCCTATATAAAAGCCAGGGGCGAAGGTCTTTCAATGCCTCTGGATAAATTTGACGTATCGCTCGCTCCCGGCGAACCCGTCGCGCTGCTTTGCACGAGAGGCGAGCCGCTGGAAGCGGACCGCTGGTCGTTGCGCGAATTGTTTCCCGGCACCGGGTACGCGGCCGCCGTTGCCGCTGAGGGTAAGGATTGGAGACTCAAATGCCTGCAATGGCCGGTGCGAATGATGGAGGGTTGATTCGATTCCACGCCGCATTTCAAGATTCCCAGACGCGTCCATTTCGCAGATGAGTTCTCGCCGCCGGCATGAGGACCTGGGTGAGATTATTTGAGATAAGTTATGGTATAAGTGACATGCGCAAAGGCTGCTCTGGTTTTTCTTTAGTTTGATATGAGCAAATGTTTTCGGTTCATTCGCCTGATTTCTAAAACTCAATTCTACCGAATGGCTTCTAGCGCGCGCTGTCCCTGTTCATTAGTTTTGCATATGTAGTTTTAGGACCCTTTTCTGTTACTGATTGTCTTAGACCAATTATGAATTGTCCTGAATTCGCGAGAGAGAACCTGAACCCTAAGATTGCTCAGGGAGAGATTGGCGATGTATTTCAAAATTTTGTTTATGAGCTATTGATTCCAGATTATCCCGGCTTGCATATATTTCCAACTGCCGGCAAAGACGGCGGCATAGACCTCTCGCAAACGACGGCAACTTCCAGAATTGTCTTTGAATGTAAATATATCGGCGACGGTAAATTAACAACGACAACAACCAGATGGGGAGAAGTTGCCAATAATCTCAGAAAAAATATAAGTAACCCGGCAGGCCCGAAGGAGTCGCAATATAGCCCGTGGTATAAAACCGATCCGCAAATCAGAGAATATTATTTCTGTATTAGCGCCGGCCTGAGAAATCAGAACCAATTCGATAACCTGCCTGCCGAGATAAGCAGGTTCTTTAAGGATATGGGAGCGACCTATCCCCACCTGGCCCACCTCGCCGACATATCAGTTAAGATTCTCGATTGGAGCGATCTATGCAGGCTGCTGAGCCTACACCCACACTTGTTGTTTCGGTGGTTTCCCCGCACCAGACCTCAGGGGTTAGTATTACTTGATGAAAGCCCGGACCTGGGTACGTTTCGTTCTTATTTATCGAGCAGTACGCTTTCCTACTACAGTCGCAGCCAGCATTTGAAAGTAGTGTCAGCCAAGACCGACATGCCCGATGAAGATGCTCTATTAAGTAGTATTGAGAATAGTACGACGACGGGTCTTGTAATTACTGGCGGCGGCGGTGTTGGGAAAACCCGCCTCAGTCTTGAGATCGGCCGGCTTGCGCGGGAAAAAGGCTGGCTAGTGTTGAAAACGACCAGCACGTTGAAAGAGGATGCTCTCACAAACCTTGCCGAACAAGTCAATCCCGATGTGAAGGTATTAATACTTGTTGACTATGTTGAAACTTATAAAGAATTTTCGATCCTCGTCGACACGCTGAATGACCTCAATGATCGCGTATACCTTCCTTTCCGCTACGTGGCCAACTGTCGCACCAGCTATTACTACCGGACTGTTGCCGGGACATCGCGCCACATACAGGTGAATCTCTCTCCTCTTGATGACAGCCAGGGCAAGGAATGGCTGGCGACTTATCAGCAGAATGTTATCAGGCATATTCTTGAGCAGAGTGGGATAGAAGTAACAGAGAAGCACTTTGCAGTTTGCCGCGATGTCCCGGTCTTCGCGGTCTTCATGTCATACCTTAAAAAGAGCGGGCGCGAGCTGGATCTCGAAGATTTGCTAACAGAGGCAGACTTTGCCAGATGGGTAGCAAAGCGGATGGAACTCAGCTTTGGCAGCGCCGAGGTATCACGCGAGTTAGCTCTGCTAATGGCCCTGCTGCCAACTCCGGATAATGTCTTTGATCATCCCCTACTTGAAAACCAAAAGATTCTTCTCGATAAACTCTCAACCGACCGATGGATTGAAAGAATCTCTGCCGATGATCCTCTGGAAGGAGAGACCTGGGAAGCCGCTCACGACGTATTATCCGATCAATTGGTGGTTTCGCATCTCAACAGTATTCCTTACAGAGTTGATCATTTCGTTCGCGATCTGCTAAATCTGGCCCGCACCGTAGGCCGTTTAAGGCCCGCCCTAATCGCCCTACAGCGCCTCGTAGATCAGCCCGTGCTGTCGGCAATCGAATGGTTCAAGATTTTAGATGCCGAGATTGCGAAGAATCCAGATGCATGGCGTGATGTGCGGGATATTTTGATTCGCACCTCTTTGCTCGAACCGCCGAAGAGGATTCATCTACTCGGCAGGTATGAGTCTATTTGGGTGGAGGCAGAAAAAGACAATAGCGTTCAAAGCTCGATAGGCTGGCTTGCCCGTTGGGCAGTCAATGACGACGGGGAGAATTTAGAGCCTGCTGATAAAGACGTACTTGCATTATGGGTGAAGAAAGTAGCTCCCCATGTTACTACCAGCAATTTCGTTCTCACATACGGGTTAAGGTTCTCGCCCGAGGCCATTCAAGATGCTGCATTAAACTGGATTCTGACGCGGCCCACTATGTTTCAGACTCATTACTTACTTGTGGCCTGGCTAGATAAGAGACTGCCCTTGGATAAAGTTGCTTTAGCAGCCGCACAATGGATTCAAAGATGGAAGCTTGATTCTCATTTTAGTTTTGTGCTGGGGGCCTGGCTGGATGCAGGAGGCGATAAGCAACTGGTGCAAGGGCCCTTGCCCGAATGGCTGCGCCTTCACGGCTCCGAGCTTGCCGCTCGATTCGTCTATCGCGGCTGGATGGATGCAGGAGGCGATAAGCAACTGGTGCAAGGGCCATTGCTCGAATGGCTGCGCCTGCACGGCTCCGAGCTTGAAGCTCGATTCGTCTACCGCAGCTGGCTGGATATGGGAGGCGATTATCGGATTGTGCGTGAGCCAATACAGGAATGGCTGAGCCTTCACGGCTCCGAGTTTGAAGCTAGCTTCGTCTGCCGCAGTTGGCTTAATGCGGGGGGCGATTCTCAGCTTGTGCGGGGGCCCTTTCTAGAATGGCTGCGCCTTCATGGCTCTGAGCTTGAGGCTCAATCCGTCTACCGGGGCTGGTTGGATGCGGAAGGCGATAAGCAACTGGTGCAAGGGCCATTGCTCGAATGGCTGCGCCTTCACGGCTCCGAGCTTGAGGCTCGATTCATTTATAGTAGCTGGCTTAATGCGGAAGGAGATTATCAATTCGTACAGGAGGCGATGCTCGAATGGTTTCGCCTTCACGGCTCCGAGCTTGAGGCTCAATCCGTCTACCGGGGCTGGTTGGATGCGGAAGGCGATAAGCAACTGGTGCAAGGGCCATTGCTCGAATGGCTGCGCCTTCACGGCTCCGAGCTTGAGGCTCAATCCGTCTACCGGGGCTGGTTGGATGCGGAAGGCGATAAGCAACTGGTGCAAGGGCCATTGCTCGAATGGCTGCGCCTTCATGGCTCCGAGCTTGAAGCTAGCTTCGTCTACCGGGGCTGGCTTGACGCGGCGGGCGATAAGCAACTGGTGCAAGGGCCATTGCTCGAATGGCTGCGCCTTCATGGCTCTGAGCGTGTGGCTGACTTCGTCTATCGCGGTTGGCTCGGCGCGGGTGGTCAGATAAAGATTTTACGGGAGTCAATTTTAATCTGGTTTACTCATCATGGAGACAAGCCTGAAACGGATTATATTTACCGCGCTTGGTTTGATGCGGGCGGTGGAGCAGAGCTAATAAGTGGACCTGTACAAGCTTGGCTGCGCCTTCACGGTTCCGAGCTTGAAGCTAGCTTCGTCTACCGCGGCTGGCTTGATGCAAAAGGAAATAAGCAACTAGTGCAAGAGCCGATGCTCGAATGGCTGCGCCTTCATGGCTCCGATCGTGTGGCTGGATTCGTCTATCGCGGCTGGCTGGATGCAGCAGGCGATTATCAGCTTGTGCGGGAGCCCTTGCTCGAATGGCTGCGCCTTCACGGCTCCGATCGTGTGGCTGGATTCGTCTATCGCGGCTGGCTGGATGCAGCAGGCGATAAGCAACTGGTGCAAGGGCCATTGCTCCAATGGTTTCGCCTTCATGGCTCTGATCGTGTGGCTGGATTCGTCTATCGCGGCTGGCTGGATGCAGCAGGCGATTCTCAGCTTGTGCAACAGCCCTTACTCGAATGGCTGCGCTTGCACGGCTCTGAGCTTGAGGCTGGTTTCGTCTACAATGCCTGGCTCGACGCAGCAGGCGATAAGCAACTAGTAGAGGAGCCGATGCTCGAATGGTTGCGCCTTCACGGTTCCGAGTTTGAGGCTCGATTCGTCTACCGCCGTTGGCTTGATGCAAAAGGAAATAAGCAACTGGTGCAAGGGCCGTTGCTCGAATGGCTGCGCCTTCATGGCTCTGAGCTTATGACTCAATTTATCTACCGCAGTTGGCTTGACGCGGCGGGCGATTATCATATTGTGCAGGAGCCGTTGCTCGAATGGCTTCGCCTTCACGGCTCTAAGCCTGTCGCTCGATTTCTCTACCGCAGCTGGCTGGATACGGGAGGCGATTATCAGATTGTGCAGGAGCCATTGCTCGAATGGCTTCGCCTTCACGGCTCCGAGTTTGAAGCTGGCTTCGTCTACCGCAGTTGGCTTGATGCAAAAGGCGATAAGCAACTTGTGCAAGAACCATTGCTCAAATGGCTGCGCTTTCATGGCTCTGTGCTTGTGGCTGGTTTCGTCTACTGTAGTTGGTTGGAGGCAGAAGGAAATAAGCAACTAGTACAGGAGCCATTGCTCGAATGGCTGCGCCTTCATGGCTCTGACTTTGGGGCTCGCTTCATTTATAGTAACTGGCTGAAATCAGGTGGCGACAGAGAAATCATACGTGATTTCATCTCCGGTTGGTTAACCGCGAATTCAAGAAACGAAGGCGCAGTTATTCAAGTCCTAAAAGCCTGGCTTAGCGCCGACGGTGACAGCCGCCTCATAGACACGCTGATTTCAGAACTCTCCAGTAATCCGGATCAGGAGATTGATTTAGGTTCGATCTTTCGAGATCGGCTCAAGGCAGGCAAGGATAAGGAAGTAATTAAGGACTCTTTATCGTCCTAGCTCATAAAAGACCGGGCTGAATTATGCCGATTTATAGCGGCTCGCGCTCGATTCGGCAAGGTTCGCGATAGCCGTAATCAACTCGTTCAACTCGACAGGCTTCGGCACAAACATATTGAAGCCCGCCGCCAGCGCCCGCGCGCGGTCCTCAACCCGCACATACGCCGTCAATGCGATGGCGAGAAGCTGCTTGCCGCTTTCCGCCTCCGAAGCTCTTACCTTGCTGATAAGCGAGTAGCCGTCTTCGCCCGGCATCGCCAGATCGGATACCAGTATGTCGGGCTGGTAACATTGCAGGGCTTCGAGCGCTTCGGCGACAGAAGAGGCCGCAAACACCTTGGCCCCGTGCTCCGCCAGCACAACGTTGAGAATCTGGAGGTTATCCGGTTCGTCATCAACCAGCATAATCTGTAAACCATCAAGCGAAGGGATGCGCTTGAGGTCTGTTCTGGTCTCCTCAGCAGGCAACAGGCTCCCGGTGTTTGGTTTCTGAGCCGGTCGGCTGTTAGTAACCGTGTGAGGAAGCCTGATCGTGAATGTCGCGCCGCAACCTTCGCCCGCGCTGTCAGCCGAGACTGTGCCGCCGTGAAGCTCTACCAGATGGCGCACAATCGCCAGCCCCAGGCCAAGCCCTCCGTGACGGCGCGTGCTGGTGCCGTCGGCTTGACGGAAACGGTCGAAGATGAAGGGAAGAAAAGTGGAATTGACGCCCTGTCCCGTGTCGCTCACTTTGATTTGCACGTCCGGGCCTGCGTGCTCAAGGCGCACTTCGACGCGCCCGCCCGACGGCGTAAACTTTATGGCGTTTGAAAGCAGATTCCACACAACCTGCTGCAAGCGTATGCAGTCGCCTGGTATGTGGCGGGCTGATGGGTCGAGCGTTATCTCCAGTTGAATATTTTTTGAGTCAGCCGCCAACTGCACGGAATCGACTGCCGCGTTGATGATCGACGCCACGTCAACAGGCCCGATGTTCAGACGGAGCTTGCCCGTGATGACTCGCGACACGTCGAGAATGTCTTCGACCAGTTGAGCCTGCGACTTTGCATTGCGCTCTATAGTCTCTATCGCGCGAGCAGCCGTAGCTTTGTCCAGCCTCGTGTTGCGAAGCAGATGAGTCCAGCCTATGATCGCGTTAAGCGGGGTGCGCAGCTCGTGCGAGACCGTAGCCAGAAATTCGTCCTTCATGCGATTGGCGCTTTCGGCTTCGGCCCTCGCAATCTGCTCGCGCGCGAGCAACTGCTCCAGCTCGCCTTTCACCGCGCGCAGAGCATCTTCGGCCTGTCTGCGCTCGGCAATCTCGGCTTCGAGCGATTTCGCTTTCTGTTGCAATTCGATGATGGCGCGGAAGCGGTCGTCAGGGTCTTCGAGCGCCGTGTAACTTTCGGCGGGGATGACGCGAGAATGTTCCGCGCATACGCCGCCGAGCGACTCGGCCAGCGCCTGGCCGTCAAAGTTTGTCATCGGGTAAGCGCAAAAAAGCGAGAACGCATGACGCTCTTGCAGACCGTTCCAGAGTTTTTCCAGGTGGATCGCGCCGCTGTGATTCCCTTCCTCGCAGAGCAGCGCCACCATCTCGCCGAAAATTCGCACGCGCTGACGGCCCGTCGCCGCCCGCGTGACTATGTCGCCAATAACATCGGCAAAGCGCACGGGGTCGGGCGACCCGTCGATCATAAACTTCGAGAGAGTCTCAGCCGCGTCTAATGAGATGTAATGGCCTCGCGCGCTGGCAGCAGCCGTATCCAATCCGTATGATTGCAAACGTTGCTCAACTTTGTCACGGCGGGCTTTCGTTGCTACGATGATGCCTGCATCGCCCGCGCCCAGGCCCGCGCCGAGAAAGCCGCTTATCGAATTTAAGAGAAATGCGTCCGTCTCGTAGAACTGGACGAAATGATCGGACTCGCCCATCTGGTTCCAATCCATGCGCGGAGCAAGGTCGTCTTCGATCATTTCGCGAAAAAATGTGTCGTTGCCAATAGATTTAGAAAACATTATCACTGCTTCAAGTTCGGCAAGATTATAAGATTACTGGCCGGCAGGAATGCAACTTGGCCAGGCGCTATGTCCACGCTCACAGATCCACACGGATATTCTATTCTTCTTTATGTTTGAAAGCCAGCGCTTACTCATCGCAAGCTCAACGGTTGCAGTTTCGCCTGGCGCAGCTTTCCATTAAGATCGGTCGCTTCCCTGCCCTTGATTTCACTCCAGCGCGCGAGCATGGCGGCAAGCGATTCGAGCGATTGGCTGTAAGCGGCCACGGCTTGCGCCGTAGGCTGAACGTCCGCGCTTTCGGCGATTGCCATTATAGTGTTGATCTCTGTAGCCAATCGCGCGAACGACGGTTCGCCTGTGGGGCCTGCGCCCGCTCCTCCGCCGCTGCCTGCCCCGCCTTCAAGCGCGGCCGCTTTTTTATCCAGCGCGTCAATCGCGTCTCGGACGGCTCCTTGTCCGGCGCGCTCCTTCGCAGTTTGAAGCTGCGATCTGAGATTGCCTATCTCGGATTGAGCCGCGCGAATCTTCTTTATAGCCTCGTAGCTCCCGTAAGAGATTTCAAACATCTTCGCAAGTCCTGCGGCCGGAGTCGTCACTCGCGGATCCATCTTGATTGCGAGCGGCTCGGTGTAGCTTTTCCCGTCCGCCGTAAGCTTGACCGTGTACTGGCCGGGCAAAACCGACGGCCCTTCCGGCACGGTCGGCGTGTTGCGGTAGATTGCAGAAATCGGATACCCTCGCGTAAAACCTTCGGGCGGCGCGTAGTGCAAGTCCCAAACGAAACGCTGCATCCCGGCTTTAGTCGAAAGCCGGCGGGGCGGGCGGAACCAGTAACTCGGATACGCGAGCCTCTCTTCATCCAATTGCTCAGGCTTATCCGCGCTCGAAAAGCGCCGCACCAGTCTGTTTGCGGCGTCGTAAATTTCAAGCGTGACTTCCCGTACGTCCGACTTGAGATAGTAGTTGATAATCGCGCCGTCCGGCGGGTTTTCGCCCATAGGCTCTTCTTGAGGAATCGGCGTATCGGTGTTTACGCTGCGGCGCACGCGGTAGGCAATCTGCGGTTTGAAAAGATGAGCCCCGGCGTCACTCACCTGTCGATTGATCTGGCGCAGCGGCGTGATGTCGTCGAGTATCCAGAAGCTTCGCCCGTGTGTGCCCACCACCACGTCGTCATTGTATATCACCAGATCGCGTATCGAAGTCGCGGGCATGTTCAAACGCAACGACTGCCAGTTTTCTCCGTCGTCGAATGACACATAGACAGCCTGCTCGGTCCCCGCGTACAGCAAGCCTTTGCGCACGGGGTCTTCGCGAACCGTGTTGACTATGCCTCCGTCGGGAATGCCTTTCGCGATGTGCTTCCACGTCTTTCCGCCGTCGTGCGTGCGGTAGATGTGCGGGCGCAGGTCGTCGAGCCTGAAAGTGTTTATAGCAGCATAGGCCGTGTCGTCGTCAAAATGGCTAGCTTCAATCAAAGAAACTTTTGCCCACGATTTCAACTCTGGCGGAGTTATGTTCGTCCAGTTCTTTCCTCCGTCTCGCGTGATCTGTATGAGGCCGTCGTCCGTGCCCGCCCAGATCGTGTTCATATTCCTAAACGACGGCGCAACCGTGTAGATGACTCCGCGACGCGGCATCGTAGCCATGTCATTGGTGCGATAGACGCCGATGTTTTCAGGCACGTCCCATTTCTCTCTCGACAAGTCAGGGCTTATCACATCCCAGCTCGCGCCGCCGTCTGTAGTCTTGAACAACACGTTGCCTGCAAAGTAGAGCGTGCGCCGGTCTACGGGTGAGAAGAGGACGGGCGCGGTCCTCAGGAAACGGTACTTGCCTGAGCGAACGGCTTCGGGCGCGATGTTCTGCGCCTGCCCTGTGGCCCAATCGTAGCGCGTGATCTTGCCGCCGTAGATGATATTCGGATTCATCGGGTCGGCGGCGACATAGCCGTATTCTTCGACGCCCACTGTCCGCCAATCCCGCCACGTTATCGCGCCGTAATCGCCCCGGCTCGCGACCGCCGCCGAGCCGCTCTCCTGCTGCCCGCCATAGACCCAGTAAGGAAAGCGCGTGTCCGTAGAGACGTGATAAAACTGCGCCGTAGGTTGATTGTACCAACTGCTCCAGGTGTCGCCGCCGTTGACCGTGATGATAGCACCCTGGTCTGTGGCAAAAAGCATGATGTCGGGGTTGCGCGGGTTGATCCATATCCGATGATAATCGTCGCCGCCCGGCGCGCCTCTAAACGCGTGGAAACTCTTTCCTCCGTCCGTAGATTTATACGAAGCGATGTTGGCGACAAAAACCGTCTCAGGATTCTTAGGGTGAACTTTGATCTCCGCGAAATCAGAGCCGCGTCCCCACAGCCGGATGTCGCCGGAGAGCTTTCGCCAGCTTTCGCCCGCGTCGTCCGAGCGATAGACGCCGCCCATTTGCGGACTGGCGTCTACGGTCGCGTAAATGACGTTCGGGTTGCTTGCCGAAACGCCTATGCCTATGCGTCCCAATCCTTGTTCGAAGGTCGGAAGCCCCTTTGTGAGTTGCCGCCAGGTTGCGCCGCCGTCCGTAGATTTATAAAGACCGCTTCCCGCGCCTTGCCACGCCCCGTTTTCCCACGGGCCTTGACGCCCCGCCCACAGGTCGGCGTAGATCGTCTGCGAATTTGTGGGGTCGAATTCAACTTGAATCGCGCCCGTGTTTTCGTCTTTGTACAAAACGCGCCGCCATGTCGCGCCGCCGTCGGTCGAGCGATAAACACCGCGCTCTTCGTTCGGCCCGTAAGGATGGCCGAGCGCGGCGACGAATACTCGGTTCGCGTCTTTCGGGTCGACGATGACCGAGCCTATCTGCTGCGCATTGCCAAGCCCAAGGTTGCGCCATGTCGCGCCGCCGTCCGTAGATTTATAAATGCCGTTTCCAGTCGAAAGGTCTGGCCGCTGCAATCCTTCGCCGGTTCCGACGTAGATGATATTCGGATTTGACTCGGCGACCGCGATATCGCCGATTGAGCCTGTCGGCTGGTCATCGAAGATAGGACGCCACGTGCGACCGTAATCGTTTGTCTTCCACACGCCGCCGTTGTTGACTCCTATGTAAAAGAGGTTCGGCTGATCCGCCACGCCCGTCGCGCCCACGGTGCGGCCTGCGCGAAACGGCCCGATACAACGCCAGCGAATATTTTGATAGTGCTTCTGGTCGAACTGCTGCGCCGGACTTATCCCAAAAACCGAGAGCAGCACAACAAAACTGATAATGAAATTTTTTCGCTTTATCACGGTTGTCCTCCGCCTAAAGAAGAGCCGTCATTCTATTCCAACGCCCTCGAATTCACAACTTCGCGGTTCTCAGACGTTTCAACTGAGTACGCTTCAAAGACCCAAATTGATACTAAAAGCGTACACCTCGTATAATCCCGCAGATATTAAATCTTTTAAATAAAAACTTTAGCAAATCATTATTATTGGCATGCGATTTGATGTAATTTCTTAACCCTTAGAGGAGTGGTTCTTATGGCAAAGGGAGCAATTCTAGTAATCGAAGACAACGAAGACATTCGCGTCCCGATATTGATCCTGCTGGGAAACGAAGGGTTCGATGTCTTTGAGGCGGAAGATTGCAAAACTGCTTTTGACTATCTGGCCGAAGAGCAGCTTGATGTAATCCTTACCGATTTATTGATGCCTGAGATGACCGGCTTAGAGTTCATACGGCAGATAAGAAGAACGTCGGGGTTGCTCGATATACCGATCATAGCGATGTCTGCTTATGACCCGTCTTACCTTGCTGCCGCAGTCCTCGCGGGAGCCAATGCGGCGCTTCATAAACCGGAAGATTTGGACAGGCTGGTTGAAACGGTAAAGGAAGTCCTCAGACATACGGGCCATAACGGAGAAATGTTACAGTATGCAGGAAACGGCGGCAGCTAGGACTGACTTGATCAACAACTCCATCTCCCGCGCTCACTCGTTCTGCCCGTTTGCCGCAAACGTCTTAATTTCTGACGGCGGATGATAGGCGTCCCTCAGTTTCTCGTTTAGCGATTTCAAATCCTGTATCTCTTCTTCAAGCGATTGCTGGCAGTAATATCTTGCCATCAGAATTTGCTGATAGCTCAATGCGCGCTCAATCGAATCGAATAGCTGAGCGACATTGACCGGCTTGAGAAGATAATCGAACGCGCCTTTTCGCATGGCCTCAATGGCATACTGTATCTCGCTCATGCCCGAAATCACTATGACAGGGGTTTGCCAGTATGTTTTGTGAATGTGCTCGCACAGGTCCAGCCCCGTAGCGCCGCCCATCTTTATGTCGGTCAGCACCAGATGAAAGAAACTGGCTTCGAGCATTTTTTTAGCCTCTTCGGCGCTCGCCACCGGGGCACAGTTGTGATCGATGGTCAAGCGTGTAGCCAGAAGCGTGCAAAGCAGCTTGGCCGTTTTTATATCGTCATCGACGACCAGAATCGAGATTTCCTTGTTGTTCACAGATGCTCCTCTACTTACAGGATGTTTGGGGGAGGATGTACTAAAGCAAGACGTAAAAACGTTGTTTAAGAGATAACAATAAAGATGTGTGCAAAGAGCATTCCAGACCTTATCATTCGAGTTATCCGGCTAGATTCGAGTTTTTTGCTGGTTGGAAGCATCCGTCTCATTATTGAGCAGGTAATTTTTACCTGAGCCAACTCAGGTTCTCAGGACTTCTTTTGATATAATGTGGCGGAAGCGCTTTCTAAAATTCGGACTAGGGGACAATATGAATTGGCAAGATAATCTCATAGAAGATGACAAGGGGGTAAAAGACTTACTGACCGATAGCCGCCGCATAGCGGTCCTCGGCATAAGAAGCGAGCGTCATCGAAACCGACCCGCATTTTATGTTGCTCAATACCTGGCCTCAGCGGGGCTGGAAGTTATTCCCGTTCCCGTCTACGAGCCGGAGGTGACCGAGATACTGGGGCAAAAAGTCTATCGCAACTTATCCGATATACCCGGAGAGATAGACATAGTTGATGTCTTCCGCAGGGCCGAAGATATTAACCCGCATCTTGAAGACATACTGGCAAAGAAGCCCAGGGCTGTCTGGTTTCAATCAGGGATACGAAACGATGAGGCTGCAAAGCGTCTGGCCGAGGCCGGGATCAAGGTCGTGCAAGACCGCTGCTTGATGGTCGAGCACCGCTGGGCGCGATAGTCTCGCTAGAGGTGACAGTATGACGGATCAATACAACAGTCTGATACACCGCTGGTTTGAAGAGGTCTGGAACAAAGGTCGCGCCGAAGCCATCGATGAGATGTTCGATTGCGATGGCGTTGCTCACGGCCTCACGGACGAAAGCGGAAATGAGTTATGCGGCCCGGAAGGCTTCAAGCCATTCTTCGAAAGTTTTCGCAAAGCCTTTCCCGATATTCACGTCACAGTCGAAGACACTGTCATCGAAGGCGACAAGATCGCGGCCCGCTGCACTGTCAGAGGCACGCACGCTGGCGAAGGCATAGGCATTGCCGCGACCGACCGGCCCGTCGAGTTCACGGGGATGGTCATCGTTCGAGTGAAAGACGGAAAGGTCGCGGAAGCCTGGAACAACTTCGATTTTATGGCGATGTTCCAGCAGTTAGGCGCGCTCGAAAAAGATAAATAAAACACGGGGAGCACGGATGCAACCTCTAGTCGGCTTGATTATGGGCTCTAAGTCGGATTGGGAGACGATGTCTCACGCGGCCCGGACGCTGGACGATCTCGGCATTCCTTTCGAGGTGCGCGTCGTATCCGCTCACCGCACGCCCGATTTGCTTTTCGAGTATGCCGGTTCGGCTGAAGAGCGCGGCCTTGAAGTAATCATCGCCGGGGCGGGCGGCGCGGCGCACCTTCCCGGCATGACTTCGGCTAAAACCGTTTTGCCGGTGCTCGGCGTTCCGGTCGAATCGAAGACGTTGAAAGGCATTGATTCGCTTCTCTCAATCGTCCAGATGCCCTCGGGAATTCCTGTCGCTACGCTCGCCATAGGAAGGGCGGGGGCCGTAAACGCCGCGCTGCTTGCGGCGGCAATAATCGGGAATAAACGCGCTGAAGTGAGAGAGGCGCTTCGCCGTTATCGCGAACGTCAAACTCAAACTGTGCTGGATAACCCCGACCCGAGGGCGGCGCAGTGAAGATCGGGCTTCTGGGCGGCGGACAGCTTGGAAGAATGCTTGCGCTCGCAGGCTACTCGCTCGGATTCCGCTTTCGCACGCTCGATCTATCACCGGACGCCCCCACAGGCCACCTGACCGAATTGATGGTCGCAGACTTCAACGACCTCGACGCGCTGCGCCGGTTCGCAGCCGGACTCGATATAATCACTTACGAGTTTGAAAACGTCCCGGTCGCTTCGGCGCGATTCCTCGCCCGCAGAGTTGCAGTCTACCCGCCCGCCGAAGCTTTAGAAGCGGGGCAGGACCGCATAACCGAAAAGAGCTTTTTTCAATCCTTAGCGATACCCACGCCGCCGTTCATCGCGGTAGACACCTGGGAAGATTTTTCGAGCGCGCTCGAACGCCTTGGCCTGCCCGCCGTGCTGAAATCGCGCAGGTTCGGTTATGACGGTAAAGGCCAGTTCGTCATAAATCGGCCCGAAGACGCGGCCCCCGCGTGGCGATCTCTGGGCGGCGTCCCTTTGATACTCGAAGGCTTCGTTCCTTTCGAGCGCGAGGTCTCGGTGCTTGCCGTTCGCGACCGCGCAGGCGCAATGGCCTTTTATCCCCTGGTGGAAAATCATCATGCGGAAGGCATGCTCAGGCTGTCGCTCGCGCCCGCCCCGCAACTCGATCCAAAGATGCAGGCAGAAGCAGAAGATTATGCAAAGCGAGTGCTTGATAAGCTCAATTATGTAGGCGTGCTGGCCATAGAATTTTTCCAGCGCGAAGGCCGATTGTTTGCTAACGAGATGGCGCCGCGCGTTCACAACTCGGGGCACTGGACGATAGAAGGGGCCGAGACGAGCCAGTTTGAAAATCACCTGCGAGCGATAACCGGATTGCCGATCGGGTCCACTGAGGCGCGCGGGTATTCTGCAATGGTTAATCTGATAGGTAAGACCCCGGACCGGCGAGCCGTGCTCGGACCGCCGGAAACTCACCTTCACCTGTACGGCAAATCGCCGAGACCGAATCGCAAGCTCGGCCACATAACGATCCAGACCAAAGACCCGGAGACGTTGCAGGCAAGGCTCGCCGAGCTTCGCTCAATTATCGAAATGTAAGCGGGTTGAAGAGTCCCGGAGGCGCAACTATTCAGATGGCAACTTGAATTAATTATTTGCTCGGCTCGACAACGTCGGTTCGCAGGAACTGATCGAGCAGGTCGATATATTTCGCGCTGCGGTCGGCTATCTCTTCTTCGGTCTCGCGCATATCCCTGCGGGCCTGGTAAAGCTCATCGGCTATCTGGAGCGCAGCCAGTATCGCGACCCTCAGCGAGTCTACTGTCATTGTCGCGCGGGCGATCTCGTTCATGCGCTTATCAACGTACTCGGCAAGCTCGTGTATGTAGTCCTGGTCGTGGTCGCTGCGAAGGCTGTAGGTCTGATTGTAGATCACGACCTTGTATGATTGGCTTGGTGAATTTTCCATACTCTAGCGCGCTCGCGTGGATAAAAATAATTTATTTCTTAGCCTCGGCAGCCTCAGGCTCTATAACTGCGATGGCATCGAGCATCGCCTCGACCTTTAATTTGATCGTGTCGCGCTCGTTCAGAAGCCGCTCGACCTGTATTTCGAGCCGCTCCTTTTCGTCTGCGAGTTGACTCAGCTCGCGGCGGAGGCTCAGCACATCTCGCTCTAGCGACTCGCGTTCCTGCCGCTCCCGCTTGAACTGCTCTATGGTGCGATAGATCTTATCTTCAAGGTGCGAGAATTTTTCCAGACCGTAGATTCCGCTCACCGACACCCCCCGGGGGAAGGATGAAGGATGAAGGATGAAAAGGAGTATGACTCACTTCTTTTTCATCCTTCATCCTTCATCCTTCATCCCTCATCTAAGTTGTGCGCCGAAGCGCTGTTCCAGCAAACTCTTCACGCGGTCGTGCATGGAAGCGACCTCTTCATCTGTAAGGGTGCGACCCTGGCCTCTGTATGTTACTCGAAAGGCGAGCGAGCGTAAGCCTTCGCTCATCTCTTTGCCTTTGTACATATCGAAGACCTTGACCGAAGAGATCTCTTTGATGCCGAGATCTGTAATCGCTTTTTCAATATCGCCCCATAAGACCTGTTCGGGGACGAGCGCCGAAACGTCCCTGGAGGTCGCAGGGAGTCTGGGGAGCGCACTGTAACGCACCTGGTCGACAGGCAAAGCCAGCAGCCTTTCGAACTCCATCTCGGCGACATAAACCGGCTGGCGGAATTTGTACAGAGAGGCCACGCGCGGATGCAAGCGACCAAGCCTGGCTACCTGTTCCCCTTCTCTGCTCAACACCGCCGACTGTCCAGGATGGAGGTATTCTACACCGGCTCGCTCAATTGTAAAGCCTGATATGTTCAAGCTCGAAAACACGGCCTCGATCGCGCCTTTCAGATCGTAAAAATCTACTTGCCGGTTGCTTCGCCAGTCGTCGGGCGCGACGGCCCCGCTCATTGCAATTCCGAGCAATTCGCGCTCGACCGGGCGCTCGCCCGCGTGCTCCACGGTAAAGACGCGGCCCATCTCGAACAGCTTCACGTCGCGGTTCCCATGATTGAAGTTTCTTTGCATTGATTCGAGCAGCCCCGCCAATAGCGTCGCCCGCATCTCGCTTTCATCGACATCAATCGGATTTGCCAGGGCGATACCAGTTTGCCCGGCGGCGCGAAACAGCCTGTCGCGCTCTCCGTTGACGAAGCTGAAGGTTATGGCTTCGTTAAAGCCTGCGTCCATCAGCACGCGCCGAACGCGACGGTGCTGGCTGTCGCCCGCAAGATAATTGCCCGTCCCGCTCCACGCGGGCAGCGTCGTGTCTACAAGGTCGTAACCCGCGTGGCGCGCGACCTCTTCTACAAGGTCTTCTTCGCGAGAAACGTCTACGCGGAATGAAGGGGCGACCGCGATCAGCTCTTTTCGCTCGGCCAGGGGCTCGACCGCGAACTCCAGAGCGCGGAGAATGCGAGCGGCTTCTTCTATGCTGACGCTAAGCCCTGTGAGCCGCTCGACGCGCGATTCGCGCAAAGCGACCGGGTCGCGCGTGATATTAACCGGATGGACGTTGATTACACCTTGAGCGATCTGGCCCCCGGCTATCTCCGCGATCAATTGAGCGACGCGGTCGGCGGCCTTCGCCTGCGCGTTCGGGTCCGCCCCCCGCGCGAACCTGTATGACGCCTCGGTATCAAGTCCCAGCGCGCGCGCCGTCGCGCGAACAGACGCAGGGTTGAAGTACGCGCTTTCCAGCAACACGTCCGTAGTCTCGGAGTTGATCTCTGTCTCTTCGCCGCCCATAACGCCCGCGACCGCCACTACGCGATCTTCGTCGGCGATCATCAACATTTCGGGCGAAAGCTCGCGCGTAACGCCATCGAGCGTCGTAAGCTGCTCGCCCGCGCGAGCGCGGCGCACGATGATCCGCCGCCCGTGCAGCAGGTTCAAATCGAATGCGTGCGTAGGCTGGCCCATCTCGAACATCACATAGTTCGTTATGTCTGCGATGTTATTGACCGAGCGCTGGCCTATCGATTCAAGCCGGTCGACAAGCCATTGGGGCGAAGGGCCTACTTTGACTCCGCGTATAACGCGAGCGGCGTAACGAGCGCAAAGCGCCGGGTCGTGAATCTCAATTGAAGCGAGCGCGTCTGCTCTCTCGCTGCTTTCCGAGAGCGCAACCTCCGGGCGCGAAAGCGCGGTGCCGCACACGAGCGCGGCTTCGCGCGCCAGCCCTAAGTGCGAGAGCGCGTCGGGCCGGTTCGAGGTCAGGTCAAAGTCGAGTATGTGATCGTCCCTGAGCCGTTCTACGGAGTCGACCGCAAAGCCGATCATTGTCATTTTTTCGGCCAGTTCTCTCGGGTTTAGCGTGAGCTGGACAAGCTCGCCCAGCCAGTTGTAGCTGATCTTCATCTATTCGGTGTCCCTATTTTATCGGTGTCCCTATTTTATCGGTGTCCCTATTTTATGCGGTAGCCTTCTTCTTCGTTGTTAAAAATCCAGCCGACCACTTCGCCTATTTGAATCTCTTCGCTGCGGTACGCTTCCATAGTGATCGCGGCGGAGCCTTGCCGGTGTATGGTCTGCGCCGAGCGCAGCATGCGACGGAAACGCTGCTGCCAGCGCGCGATGTTTTTCGGCCTCAGATCCAGCCAGCCCCGCTCTGCCCATTCATCGATCATCGCGGCAGCAACAGGCAGCCGCGCGTGCCCGGCATACTCCGGCACGCTTATGCGCGGGCCGCGCACAAGCCGGGAGGCGTCGGGCGGCAATATCGGAATGCCGATTGAAATAATCGTATTCCTGAGATTTTTATGGCGCTGCAAGTAACGCCACAGCGATTCGGAAATCTCTTCCGCGCTTGCTTCGACGACTGCTTGCAGCGTCTTGTATTTCATCTTCAGCAGGTGAGTCTCATAAAGAAGCTTCGTAAGCTTGGGCGGGCCAAGCTCGCCCGTCGCAATCGAGTGCGAATTGGTCTCGTGCTCAAGGCGGCGCAAAGCTTCGATGGCCGATCCTCTCAAATAGCCCGCGCGATAGCTCGGCACCATTATCGCTCCATCAATCGCGGCGATTACATCTACGCCCGTGTTGCTCCCCTTTATTTCGAGCACGACATTGCGGGCGATCTCTTCGGGGGTGACGAACTCCATCTGGTTCATCGCCGTCACGGCCTCGAACTCGCCGCGCGCGAAAAATCCGTTCTCGCCCGTATCAACTCCGACCATCTCAAGCTCGCCGAGCTTTTTGAAACTCTCTTTCGCAATCGAAAGCTCAAGCTCGCCGTTCAGCTCTTGCGCTTGCGGGGCGTAGATAAAGACCGGTGAATTATCGCGGCGGTTGCGAAGCGATTGGTAAGTGACTTTCTTATAACCGATCATCGCGCCGGGCTTGATCTCTTTGACGATGGGGCCGCCCGGCGTGCGCGCCATCAGAAACATCAGCCCCGTGTGCGCAAACCCGACGGCGGTCTTTGACATCAGCTTGGCCGAGGGCTTGTCCTCGCCGTGCGTGTACGGGATGTTAAGCCCCATCCCGCCGGTCCCCGTAGTCCCGACTTTTACGTAGATGCGCGTCGAGCAGTCGACCATAGCGCGATAGAGCAGTTGCGTGTGCCGTATCAGTTGCGGGATCGATTGCGAGACCAGCAGCGTTTCAAAAGTCCGCATGAGCGGCTTGCGACTTTCCCAGACCTGTTTAAGGTCGCGCTCCGTTATGCGGTCTTCGATAAAATCGAGCGAGTTGCGGACCTCGATTGAGTTCGTATAGACATCCTGGTAGCTGATGCCGGAAGCCGTATTGATGCAATCGATAATCACATCGGGGTGATGCTCGCGAACGGCGCGAGCGATCATAGACTTTTCGTACGCCCGGTCGAGCGGGCCGAAGAGGTCTTCGTAAAGAGCCTCGCGGCGGGTCGGGCTTGCGATGAGGTCGCTGCGATCTTCTTTGGCAAATTCCGCCCGCACAAAGATATTGCCCCACAGCTCGACAAACTCGACGGCGGGAAATTCTTTGCGAAGCAGATGCGCAAGCTCGCGCACCTCCTTCTGGTAGAGCGAAGCGATTATGATCTTTTCAGGTCTAAGCTCGCGCGCCACCTGATGAGCTATCTGCGTGCCGACAAGCCCTGCGCCGCCGAGGATCAAGACCGTTCTGTCTATGGATGGGTGCAAACTACCAGGCATTAGATTCTATTAGTTTCTAGTTTCGACGGCCCGACCCGCAAGCAGGTTCCCCGGCGTTTCGCGCACGGCGGTTTCCGGTTTCGGGCTCCAGAACCCGAAACCGTTTATGCGAACTGGCTCAAGAACCGGACATCGTTTTCAAACAGCAGTCTTATGTCATCGATGTCGTACATCAGCCCGGCCATGCGATCAATCCCTAACCCGAATGCGAAGCCTGAAAACTCTTCCGGGTCTATGCCGACGTTGATAAGCACGTTCGGATGAACCATGCCGCTGCCGCCAAGCTCTATCCAGCCTGACCCTTTGCAGACGCGGCAGCCCGTTCCCGCGCAGACGTAGCAACTGAAATCAACTTCAGCCGACGGCTCGGTGAACGGGAAGTAAGATGGCCGAAAGCGTGTTCGTATGTCGGCCCCGAACAACATCTGCACGAACTTCTGCAAAGTGCCTTTCAGATCGGCGAGCGTTATATTTCGGTCTACGTTCAGCCCCTCGACCTGAAAGAACATCGGGTTGTGCGTAGCGTCGGGCGTGTCGCGACGAAAGACGCGGCCCGGCGCTATGACGCGGAGCGGCGGCTTACGGCGCTCCATCGCGTGTATCTGCACGTTTGAAGTCTGGCTTCTCAAGGCCAGTTCTTCCGAAACATAAAACGTGTCGGCGGAGTCTCGCGCGGGGTGGCCCGGCGGTATGTTGAGCGCGTCGAAGTTATAAAACCCGGTCTCGATCTCGGGCCCCTCTTCCACGGAGTAGCCCATCGCTACGAACACATCTTCGATCTTTTGCCGGACGAGCGTGATCGGGTGCAGGTGGCCTTGATTAAAGCGCGTGCCGGGCAAAGTCACATCGATCCGTTCGCGCTCAAGCTGGTGAGCTTCGGCTTCGGCGGCGAAGCGCTCGTTTATTCTAGCTATCTCCGCTTCGACCTCGCCCGAAAGCTCGTTTATCTGACGCCCGAACTCGGCGCGTTCCTCGGCGGCAATCCCTCCGACGCGCTTCTTCTCCGAAGCGATCAGGCCCGACTTTCTACCGAGATATTTGTCGCGCAGCGCAGTCAGGTCATCCGTGGTCGAGACCCGTTGCGCGTCTTCTTGAAACTGTTGCCTAATCCGGCTGAACTTTTCGTCCATATAGAAATGTAGAGACGCGGTCGGTTGACCGCGTCTCTACGTCCTCACCAAGAGCTTCACAGAACAGGTTTGTTAATCGGCGCGCCTAAGCGGGAGCCGCCGCGCGATTCGACTCGATGGCTTGCTTTACCTTGCCCGAAATTTCGGTGAAAGTGGCAGGCTCGTTGACCGCCAGGTCGGCCAGCACTTTTCGGTCGAGGCTGATCTCTGCGAGCTTCAACCCATGCATAAACTGGCTGTAGCTGAGCCCGTTGGCGCGGGCCGCCGCGCCTATGCGAACGATCCACAGCGAGCGAAAGTCTCGCTTCTTGAGCTTGCGCCCGGTGAAGGCAAAGTTCAACGACCGCTCGACCTGTTCTTTTGCATGACGATAGAGTTTGCTTTTCGTCCCGCGATAGCCGCGAGCCAGTTTCAAAATACCTTTTCGTTTCTGTAATCGCTTATTTCCACGTTTAGCGCGAGGCATAAGTCCCTCCTATCAGTTGTCCTTATAATTGCAAATCAGTCTCTACCGTATGGAAGCATTCGCTTCACTCCCGGCGTATCGGCTTCCGACGCTATAATGTCAATGTCAAGCGCGCGTTTGCGCTTCGCAGTCTTTTTGGTCAAGATGTGGCGCGCGTGCGAATGCCCACGTTTCACCTTGCCGGTGGCGGTGAGTCGGAACCGCTTTTGAGCGCCTTTATGAGTCTTAAGTTTCGGCATAATTCCTCCCTGTCCTAAAAAATCATTTCTTCTTCGGCGCGAGCATAATAAACATATTCATCCCTTCGAGCTTTGGTCTGACTTCGACCGCGCCGACTTCCGCCAGGTCTTGCTCAAGCCGCTGGAGCAATTGCATGCCCAGCTCTTTATGAGTGATCTCGCGGCCACGGAAATGGACGGTGGCTTTCACCTTGTCGCCCTCCTGAAGTATTCGCGCCGCGTGATTCTTCTTAAAGGCGTAATCGTGCTCGTCAGTGCCGGGACGGAACTTTATCTCCTTTACGGTGATAAAGGTCTGCTTGGCCTTGGCCTCTTTGGCCTTCTTCTTCTGCTCGTACTGATACTTCCCAAAATTGATGATGCGGCAGACGGGCGGCTGAGCCTGGGGGGCGATCTCTACCAGGTCAAGCCCCTTGGCCCGCGCAATTTCAAGCGCCTGTTGAGGCGCCATGATGCCTATCTGCGTTCCGTCTTCGTCTATGACTCGTATCTCTCGCACGCGTATACGCTCATTTATGCGAACCGACGGCCCGCGATCACGCTTGTCTCTGAATCCTCTACGTCCTTGAAAGCCGCTAATAGCTTATCCTCCTAAACCGGTTGCGCCCGGTTTCAAAAAAAAGAAAGCCTTTGCGACAGCCGATTAATGGCTATCGCAATTGCGCCTGGCAGATGGACTGTTTATAACCAATCACTCTGGTCAGATCTTACGTCAGCGCCTTTGGCACGGGCAGGCTCGATTGATATGTGTGTCCGCCCGATCAACAATTGCCTAAGGACTTATGGAGCTGACGTAAAATAACGATGGCAGGCTCGAACATATAAGAGATTCGCCCGCCCGATCACAACTCGAAGCAGAATAGTAACAAAACGCCTGTAACGAGCGCAAGCAAGAGTTGCTTGTCCTCAGGGTCCATTCATAGACGGCCATTTAATTCTCCATCAAGTTGAGACATTAATACCAATGAGAGCGAGCGCCGCCCAAGGTTGAGCCGCAAACCGCCGACATGCCCCCGCAATGTTGCTTTCTCCTCCACATCGCATCAATCCGATGGCCGTATTTCTCAACGCTGCCATCACTTGAAGTACGCTCCCCTTTCTTACTTGTGACCGGTCTTCTTCATATATCACATCTCTCACCCAGTGTGACTTGTTCTCTATTACCCAATGCTGTCTGACTATCTCCATCAACTCTTCGGCTCAGGCTCGCTCCCGCGACAAGCTCGTTATCCCATATACTTGTTCGTAACTCTCCTGCTCGCTCTTTTGTTGGATGACTCGCCTCTCTATCTCAAAGACCTGTTCCAACCCTGGCCACACTGAGCAGTCGGCCAATGCCGAGGTCGTAATGATCTTTCTGTGTTCGATTCGTCCGTGTTGGCAATCCAGGCTTTCTGCCTCTTGTGGCGCTTGCCTGTAGAAAGCAACTCCGGCTATCGCTCCCTCTACCTGGGCTAGCAGAGAGGGTTGATTGGCTTTGACCATCATCACATAATCGCCTCCTTCAGAGACTATCGCCTCGGCTATCTCTCGCTGTGTAAGTAATGCATCCATAGTGATTAGCTTGTCTTTCAAGATCAGCCCGGCAAGTAGTTCATCCATAGCTCCAATCTCATTGGTCTTGTCTGAGACTCCGACCTGAAACAGAGTCAACCCTAAGCGATGGCCAAGGGCTGATAGCAGATGAGCGGCTGGTGCGCCAAGCTTTCGAGAGCCGCGCAAGCTCTTACCATCTACGGATACGGCTTCAGACTCATCTTCTGAGCCAGAGTGAGCCTGTAGAGCCTCGGCCCAAGCCCCTAAGTTGCGCTCAAGGTCTAGAGTGTCGAGGCAAGAAAAGATGTTATAGAAAGTGGAAGCACAAGGCGTCTTGCCATCTTTGAAGCCGAGAGCCTCAGCCAGTTGCTGACCATAGTTACGGCCCCAGTGGGCAATAGCGGAATAAGATTTATAGCCGCAAAGCATAGCTGCGACCGACAACGACAAGATAGAAACCAAGCCGAAGCGTTTGCCGGAAGATTGACGAAAGTCTGTGATTTGGGCTAAGTAATCAACAAGAGCAAGCGATTGACTTGCCATAGTCTCACCTCTTTGTTTGAAATGGATTTAACTTCGAGGTGAGACTATATTTCTTTTTCTTTCTTTTCCAGAGAACTGAATGGCCCTACTCGTGCTGCCTTCTCGATCCACACACAGGCTGGTTCAAATGCCCTATCTCGTGCAATAACAGATGGTATAGATAATACCTCCTGATCTCTTCTTCGTCCCATTTCAGATTCCATATATCTCCATCTTGTTCCCAACGGTTGCACCAAGGGTCATAGTGTCGCAAGACCGCCTCACCTGGTTTTCGCTGCCAACTGGTCGTCCGAGTTTTAGGGAAGCAGCTCATTACCACGCAGAAGTATTTCCTTCGCGCTTCAATTCCTAAGTTCTCATCAGTCTTTGATACTCGCCGAAGGATGATTGCATTAACACAATCTGTTACTTCTGCTGGAAGTTGAGACAGCACATGATGATAGTCTTTCTCGTCACAAGGGTGATAGTAATGGCGCGATGGATTCTCTCTTATTATCTTCCAGCGAATGTTGTCTTCTGATAGCCGTGACCGGAGGTCTTGAGTATGTCGGTGGCTCAGTTTTTCCACGGCTCGGCCATTCTTTACTCTGCCTCCCTGTGTCACTCCGATCTTTCTATTTCTTCTCGTGGGATTACGCATTCAACTCGCCTCTCGAAGCCTTACGCCGCGCTCCACTGCATGCGCTTGTTAAGCGGAGCCTCAGCGCATGCTTTCCGTTGGCAATCTACACCTTACTTCATCAAACTCCAAAAAGCCGTACGCTTATTAACCTCAGGCGCGAACCGCTGTTGCTTCGCCATAGCCTCCTTGTGGCAGATGAGATCGTGGATGTCGTGCCTGGACCCTGGCAGTGGCTTCAAAGCAAAAAATCATTAGGGAAGAGGGAGGTCATACTGCGTACTTGAAAAAGGATACCTCACAAACCATTCTTCGGTAACGTCGTGCGAGAGCTTCAATACCTCGCGCACAGCCTCGGAGTCGTGCAGGTTCAAAGACCTGAGAAGCTCGTGATGGAGGTGGAAGTACGATGCGACCAATTTCTGATGCTGACTTGAATAGCCTGATTGGATTGTTAGGTACACAGAGTCGTTTAGAGCAGCGCTGGCAAGTTGCTGCCACTCAACAACCGGCATCGTTCCTCCAGTACCGGGCTGGCCGTACGGGATTTCCGAAAGGGAGAGCAAGAACATTGTCCGAATGCTTGTCTCTTCGCTATTCTCTCCTAGCCATTTCACCAGTTGCCGGGCGGCATCCGCTCGCAGGTCGGGGAACTCGTCCAGAAGCCGTGGCAGTAACGAGAGGTATCGCCTCCGAAAGTATTTGTCTTCGGGATGCGTCTCAAGCCACCTCGCCGTCTGCCGAGTAGCATCTGCTCGCAGGTCGGGGAAATTCTTCAGAAGCTGAAGCAGGAACGAGAGGTACTGCGCCCGAACCCTCGTATCTTCGCTGTGGTCGTCCAGCCACTTCTCCGTTTGCCGAGCGGCATCCGCTCGCAGGTTTGAGAATTCGGCTGGAAGCTTGAGCAAGAACGAGAGGTATTGCGCCCTGACATCCGTGACGTCGGGATGCGTCTCAAGCCACTTCTCCGTTTGCCGAGCGGCATCCGCTCGCAGGTTTGAGAATTCGGCTGGAAGCTTGAGCAAGAACGAGAGGTATTGCGCCCTGACATCCGTGACGTCGGGATGCGTCTCAAGCCACGCCCTAATCTGCGAAACGCGTGGTGACAGTTGCTCGGAGGTCGCGATCGTCAGAAGATAGGTCAGCAAGAGATTATTGAGTTGCCAACTAAGTTTTCCGTCGAACGCATCAAGCAGCCGAGCTACGAATGCGTCCCTAAATGGCGTATCTCGTTCGAGCCGTTGCCCAAATTGTGTCGCGCGATTCGGGGCGACCGAAAAATCGGCAACCTGAATCAGCGACAGAAGGTCGACCTCGTCAGGAAATCCCTGTTGCTTCTCAAGGTAATAGTGTAGATACCAGAGATTTAGGGCTGCCAACCATCCCTGGGAGTCCGGTATCGTTCGGCGCACCAGTGTCTCTTGAACAGGGCGAACCAATTCGGCACTGCCAGACACCATGAAAATGGTGACCAGATCGCACACGTATCGCGTCTCAACGCTCAGTTCGTGCCGCCATCGCTCGATAAGCTTTCTTGCGAAATCATCACCGTCCACACCAGACATTGAGCCAGCAAGCGACGGAGACCTAAGACGAACTCCCAGCCTTGACACATCGCGGATCGTTTCTGAAATCCTGACAGACGCCTCGATGACTAAGCCGCCCACATCGCACCAAGCGAGCGGTCGCTGCTCCCATGCTTGACGGGCGACCACAGTGTGGGCGGCGGTGATTGGTGCTCCCTGAAATTCCAGGAAGGCCCAGGCTCGCTGGCCGATCCGGAAGATTCGCCAGCCAGAGAAGTGTTTCATACGCTGTAGTTCGGTTCGCACGTCGGATGTGCCGGGCACTCCGCCGGTCATCTCCAGCAGCTTCAGCAGCAGCGGCTCTGGGCAGGCTTCATAGGCTCGGGAGAAGAAACAGACGAAGAGGTAGGCGCGCACCTGCCAGGGAAGGTCCGACAGGCTCCTGGCCGACGACAAGTCGCGGCCATCGGCAAGTGTCAGCCACAGTCGATCAATGATTTCACTAAATGGAACGCCAGCGGCCATCTCCATCGCCACAATCAGGAAGTCCTCTTCGGTTTTCGACGATACCGACTGTCCATAGAGCGCGGCGAGCGACTCACGCTCGGTCTGCGAGGTGCGGGCCATCTCGAACGTCCATAGGTTACAAGCACGCAACTGCGACTTGTGCTCATCCAATAGAAACTGCGGGCTGGCCGCCAGAATACCTACCTGCAGTCCTGGACGGTTCAGCTTCTTAAGCACGTCGAGCCAGGGGGATTCCGCATACAGAGGATCGTCCAGCAGCATGACCACCGGGCGGCCGAAACTCTGTAGCCTCTCGATCACCTGGACATACTCGTCTGGTTCGCCCGGCGGCTCGTGCAGACCGACACCTGTGTCGGCGATCAGCAGCTTTCCGGCATCAACCAGCCGAGCCGCCACCCGCCGCGCGATCGTAGTTTTGCCGTCTCCCGGCGCTCCGGCCACGAACAATGTCGGCAGCTTTCCGCCACGGCCAATGCGAGCCACCACTTTCTCAAGCACCGCAGCTTCCAGCGCCTCCGTCTGGTCACGTTCGATGAACTTGATGGTCTCGATCATGACCATGTGCGACATCGCCCCAGTCCGGCTGACGTGCAATATACTGCTGGCGCTCCAGTTCACGTTGCTCGGAAAGAAAAGTTCGATCCACAAGCTGGAACGGTGGCTGCCGATACGCCGCTGGTCGCCACGGTTCGATGGCCGCATTAACGTCGGCCCGATCAAGACGTCGCGGGCTGCGGTTTATTGATGGAGGCAGAGAGTCGTTGGTTGGGTCGAATGTTATCAGGTTGTCGTGGATCAGCCGCCGCAGGCGCCCCAGAACCTGCGCCTGTCCGGAAGAACCAATCTGGTCCCGTTCAAGCAGCACCCGCAACGCTTCTTTCTCAGCGGCCAGTCGTGGACCGGCTGGCTCCGAATCCACCACATCTTCCGGCAGGTAGACACAGTCGAATCGGCTCCACAATGCTTCGAACAGAATATCGTGTCCAGTGGCACCGGCCTCAGCGATCCACACAGCCCGATCCGAGTGCGGCCCAGCCGCCTCCTTGAGCCGAGTCAGAAAATGCCCACGGACTATGGCTTTCGATGAATCAAGCGCGGGGCCGCCGGGAGCGAATCGAGGGTCGGAACATACCAGGCGAAACCGCAATCGGTCACGCTCCGACTCAGGAACCCACAGCCACTTCGGCGCAAATCCGGTCAACACCTCTGCGAAAGAGGCGGGTTGCCCGATCGTGTTGACACGTTTGCATTGAGTAAAGCGAACGATGTTGCCGTCACAAACTTCGTCAAGATCTTCGCCAAAGTCATAACGCAATCGCAGAGGCCAATCATCAATGCCAAGCACGGGCTGTCGCACAGACATTGACGCCAGCCGGGCCACCGCATAGGCCGCCTGATAGTTGTACCCGGCAATACTCACACGCCCTTGCCGTGTGGCCGAAAGCGCACGCAAACGGTCGTCGCTGATCAGAAATGGCTCAGTCACGTTGAAATCCCCCGCGAGTCTCTTAGGCGTCAGTCGCCTGATTTAGGCGCGTCGGGTAACTGAATGCGGCGCGTGCGCTCGAACTCCGATGCTCAAAGGTAGCGGAAGATATCCTCCACAGGCACTTCGTCGGCGACGCACACACCGATCTGTGCGAGGCTCGCTGCTTCCTTTCAATCCTCGACATAGTAGCGCAGATATTTCTGCAGGTCGAACAATCCCTGCTGGCGGTCCACGGCGATGGTCTTGAAAATCCGTCAACTGGAAGGCGAACTGCAAGCCAAGCGCGTCGAGCAGGCAGAGTTATGTCGTGCGGCTCGGATAGACGGCGGTGATGATGGGACCGAAGTTGGATGGCATAGCGGATGACCATTCGCGGCGCACAACGCCTGATTCAGCGTGCTCAGTGTTATCTATCGTTCGCACTGAATGGCAGAGACCGGATAGCACGTAACTGTCCGCCTAACGATTCGCATCAGCGGGGCCGCGAACGAAACAGGTGTAATCATACGAAACTCGCTTGCGCGGCCTCCGCTGCATGATGAAGTCAGGCGGTGCCTCGTGGGTCCAAAGTCTTGCCTCGCCTCTGGACCATAATTAGAAAAATCACCGCAGCAATAGCAATCACGTTGACTCCTAGCCCTGTCCCCTGACTCCCCTCATCTTGAAAGAACGTGTGCCTTACCAACAGCCCTCCACTCCATTCTATTTTGCCGCCGATACTCTGGACCAACAAAGCCGCCCCCGCTACGTACTGCCAGGTGAACCAGTCGGCGAATACTTGCACGGATTGCAGTGCCATGGCTATCTCCGACAGCAGGATTCCTGTCGCCGACCTAAACCACAGCGCCGCTCCAGCGACTAATACCAACAAGTCGAGCACAGCTCCAGGTACAATGGTTGATTTACTGGCACCTGCTTTGGCGGCAAAGATCGTGGCGCTCAGCGCAAGGACTCCTCCTACCACTTCTGCAACAGCAATGATTCTTAGCCAGAACTTCGTCATGATTTGCCGCGTCCATCTGCTGACAAGCCTTCTCTTGAATAATCACCTAAATCATCCAGTACCCGTTAAAGTTTATAGATAACGATTGATTGCCTCATTATTAAAACAATAATTATGATAATTCACCAACTCAATTGAGCCGAATATATGACTTGTGTCGTACTGTGATTTATTCAAATTAGGGGCGCGAAAGTATGGTAGACTTGGGTTAACCACTCTCGAACCACATGCAAGAGTGCATGGCAATTAGAAAGCACCCAGCTGAAACACTACGCCCACCTCTTCATGGCAATACAACTGGTTGGTCAAGAAATTCTCCGTAGCGGCTTGCGGCTACAGCCAGGGCGCGGGTTTCAGCTTCGTTGAGTCTCTCGAAGGGGCTTGGCGTAATGACAACCGCGTCTTTCTTGAGCGTTCGCTTCCAGGTACCTACAATTTTACCGTCTACAACAATCGTCGGGTAGAAGATGCCGTTTCCCGTATTCACCTGTTTTGCATACAATGGATTAAGTACAGCGCTGCGGTCTTTATAGGCAACCGTGTACTCGTCAAAAGACGGCAACAAGTAAGCGGTTGGCGATGCATCTTTTGCCGTGGGCATAGACGAGGCATGCCAGTAGGTTTGGCCGTCGCTAACATCTTGTACCAAGTGCGGCTTAACCATTTCAAGACCGGCCCTTGCGTCAGCCGTCCTAAGCCCCGACCACCAGACAAAATCCTGCAATGTTGCTGGCCCATGGCTCGTAAAGTAGCGCCTGGCGAGTTCCGCCAATGCCTCATCGCGGGCCAACTTCTTGGCCTTTGGCGCCCATTCATCGAGCAATGCAAAGGTTTGCTGCTTGCCTTCGCGCACGCCGAAACATATGACCCCTTCCTGCGCAAGTCGCGATAAGATATGGAGACCGCGCCCGCCAGTCGTAGAAATACGCGCCGCTTCTAACAGCCCATACATCGCATTTCGCGGCAATTGCTTGCCTCCTTGCAGCGCGCTCACAAACAATTCTTTACCGCGCGCAAGTATTCGATCGTCCAGCTCAAAATGTTTGTATAGCCACGCACTGCCCGCAATTGTACGCGGCGTCAGAAGGTCGAGCATCCACCTGACGTCTGCCGCCGCCACAAAATGTAGTGTGCGGCGCATCGGCCACGTACGGACGATTGTTTTGTCGGCAATCGCCCTTTTAACACCTTCTTCATTCGCATTTCTGGTGCGAAGCCCGACCGCCCAAAGTGCGCCGAGATAGTCCTGAGCCTGAACAGCACCCAGCCACCCGACGACCTGGGTTGGCTTCTCAAGCGTTCGGCTGGCGATGTGTTGGTTATGAAGTCGCTTGTATGCAATATCCAAGGTTGTCATGATCGATCAGTATATTGAAGCAGTAGAATTCAGTCGAGGCTGTCTAACGACTCGCATCAGCGGGGCCGCGAGCCGCATTAAGGGATGCATACGAGACTCGCGCGCGCGGCCTCCGTTGCAAGCCGAAGTTAGACGGCCAAGACATATTTCGCAAGGGGGCCGATGCGACTGAGTGTCTCCTGACGAATGCGTGCAGCCTGATTAACCCACGGCTCCGCGTCACGGCGAATGTAGGCACCTTGAATTGAACGCCGACGCTCGTCGGTCCGGTTTGCCGAGTGCCCGTGCCAGACAGATCCGTTATAGATTATCACCGAGCCTGCCGGGCCACATGCCACTACCTGGTCATCGTGGTCCGCAGTGGGGTCCTCCATAACGTCGGTAGGACTTGTGGGCCATTTGTGCGAGCCCGGCACAAAACGTGTCGCCCCGTTGTCGCTTCGAAACTCGTCTACCATGATGATGAAGCCAACCATCGGCCATCCATCTACGTCGCGTGGGAAATCCACGTGAAGCGCTTGCGCGGGTGAATTCGGATTCACAGTCCTTGCGAGCATCGAACTCAGCTTGAACGGTTGACCGATTATGCTGCAACACGCCCCCAGGATTGGCCGATAGACGTATAACCCATCAAAGTCAGGGCCGCTATTGACGAAGTTGTGCACGCGCGTCGTCGTTGAACCAATCGACACGTCAGCGGGAGGGGCGCCCGACACAGCTGCGTCGTAGGCTGCCGCGAGCTGCGCAAGATTAGTGGGAGCCACCGGACCCGTGACAACGATGAAGCCGACGTCGTGTAATGCCTGTGCAGCATCCCTTGTCAACTCCGAGTCCGAAGCTATCTCGCAGAACCAGTCGTCCATATGTAACCGCCAGCAACCCTTTGCACCTGGTCATAATGGCTGACGCCGCCGTCAGGTCGTCTAACGTCACGCATCAGCGGGGCCGCGAACTGTAATGATAGATTAATGCGAGATTTGCTTCACCGCCTCCGCTGCATGCGGAAGTTAGGCGCAGATGTTCACAGTTTATCTCAACCTTGCTTGCCTTCTTGTTCGTGTCCAGCCCTCAGTCTCATCGTTGTAGCTTCTGTGACACTCCCAGGCTCAATCACCCTTTTCACTTCGTTGGTATCTCCTCTCATCTCCCCCTCTCGTCCGACTACCTTCTTATGCTCCTGCTCAAGTTCTGCCATCTGAATCCGAAGATTGCGCTCTTTTAACTCCCTAAGAAAACCGCTTCGTATTAGCTTAGACAGCCCGGTGCCCCCGATAGCTATTGAGGTGACGATGTTGATAATCCATAACCAAAAGAAGAACCCCCTGCTTGTTAAGTGAGGCATGGTAGTCGCCCCGTATATTATGAAATTGATGAGCAGCATGAATGCAGTAACCAGGATCAGCGTAATGCCTGTTATTGATTGCTTCTCTCGCTGTAGCTGCTTATTGGGATTGGAGAGATAATCAGCAATGATGTCGAGGCGTGTTCCACATCTGGAGCAATAGCGCAGATTATCTGAAAGCTGTTGGCTGCAGGTCGGGCAAAACATACGATCACTCCTGAATAGGCTACCAGGATACCTCATTTAAAGGGTGGTGACGAGAGGCTCGTGATATTTCTAAACATATTTCAGAGAGAAGCAATCCGCTGCGTCTAACGTTGCGCATCAGCGGGGCCGCGAGCCGCACTCGCCATTGATATGAGACTCGCGCGCGCGGACTCCGCTGGTTGCCGGAGTCAGGCGTCCTTTATTCCAGCCAGAAACCGTTCCACCTCTGCGTCCGTCCGCAGCCATATCACCTTTTTATCGTGTCTCTTCGCTTCCAACTTACTTACAATCTTCGGTCTGCTTCTTTTCTTATAATTCCATACCCAAAGTATAAACTCTAAACCTAACCTCTCAGGGCACCCTTCTGCCATATCCGGCCTGCTCTTATTTCGGTACGCCGCCACCCTTTTTATCAAACGCCACAAGCAAATCATACGCGCTATATCAAGGAATATAACCGTGTCGCAAGCCTCTAACCGCAAGTCAAGCGTGCCTGAGTAGTTTCCGTCCATTATCCATGAGTCGCGCGCAATTATGTCCTCAACCCGCTTCTTCCATACCTGCTTTGGGGTCTCAACCCAGCCTGGGTTCCAGTATAGTGAATCTAAATGGATGACTTCTATATTTAGGATTTTACCGAGCCGCTTGGCGAAAGTTGATTTGCCGGCCCCGCCTGAGCCAATTACTAAAATCCTCTTCATAACGCTGTAAGTATTGGCACCGTCACATCGGGCGGCGTTGCTGCATAAATCAGGTAAAGAATACATCAGTGCGTGAGCAGATCAAACGCAGCTTAGATCGCCCCCGAAGATCGTCTTCACCCTCATCAAATGCATGCATCACCGTACGTACGAGGCTTGCCGCGTAGGCCTGATCGAGAAAAGTTAAGCCAGGATTGAATTGCATCTTCATCAAACCAGAAGGGAATGCTACTGCGATTGCAAAGGTCTTTGTTATACCGAGGCCGGTTACGGATGCGGTAATGCTGTTTTTTCTTTCTTTTCACAAATCGAGAATATCAGCTTCACCGCATCCTTATCCATTTATTCAGCAACGCCGCGCTGTTCGCAATACCCTACCACTCACCGTTGCGTTATCTGTGTCGATTGCGCGGCGACGCCTTTCCACTGACGGAAGCGATACGTTCTGTTCAGTGCCGTCCGACGAACTCATACACATAGTGGCTGCTCTGCTTCGTCTCCCACTTATCGAGCAAGTGGTAGGTACGCTTCCATATCCACCACGTGCGCCTCTTGCCAAACAACTTGAAACTGATTTTCTTACCGCGGACGACTTCATGCATCTGGGCGAACGCGGGGTGGACGAGGTGGGTTCCATTCCCGTCAATGTACCCATAGATGGCGCTGTTGGTAATCGCTATGCTCTCCTCTGTGTTACTAGTGATCCCGAAGAAAGGTTTATAGACACGGGTCACCCCTGAGCCTAGCTGCAACTCGCTCGGCCACATATTTTTATCGTCAGTCCCGCCGTCGTACGAGTGATCGATCGACCCCTGGAGGAAGGAGTAGTGGTTTGCGTACCGCTTGCGCGCATACCATGGCGTGCCGACAAACGCGTTCTCTACGGGCATCACCATGCCCGTTGGCGAGAGGTACGGCGTGCACGCGCCTGCGAGGTATTTGGGGAGCGGGGGAATAGCCTTGAGGTTCTTATGGCTGAACCAGTTCTTCACCCCGCGGGAGAGGCGCCCGGGGTTGTCCGAGAAGTCGAATGCCTTCACGAGACTCGTGGCCGTGAAGCCACTCGGAGCGAGCACGCCGGGTAATACTGGGTTTGGGTTTCCGCACGCGGAGTTCATCGAGGTTACGCCGTCGTCGAGACCGGGAAGGAAGGTTTTCGTGACTCCGAAGAAATTGCCGATCGGGTGCCCACCCGCAACCGTCACTGTCTGAACCGGTGAGGCATTCACCCAGGGCCCCCACACCCCTTGTGTGACCATGGGTATCAGATCACGCAGGATGCTGCTCGCCACAAAACTCGTGTCCGCGTTACAGGTATTAGTCGTGCCGAACAGCTCGTCGAGGATGGGGCACAACACGTTCGCGGCGGTCACTACCGGAGTCACTCCAATACCGATTGCCATGGCGACGGTGGCGAGCCGGCTTCCTGAGAGCACCGACTCGAACGCCACGTGCGCACGGATGTGGCTCTGAATCTGCTTGCCTCCCGGACCAAAGAACCCCACCTTTGCGAGGCCCATGGCGCTGCTCGTGACGAGCGGGCCGGTCGAGTGGCCAATGATTATACAGCCGTTCGAGCAGAAGGGCCGCACGTGTGTTGACGGATAGGTCGGTGGTGTAACAACGTTCTTGTTGGTCGTTATAGCCAGATAGATTTGCGTCAGCAGCGCGTGCTGCGCATACTCGATCGTCTGGTTCGACGACCAGGCTACCAGCAGATACCGATTAGACTTCGGGTTATAGCGCGGGCTGGCGTCGGCCGACGTCCACTGCCAGCCTGCTATGCTGCTCGACGGGTTGTCCGGGTCGAAGAGATTCTCGCGAATGTGATCGCGCCAGTAGTCCTCCGCGTATGTGCGGAAGTATTTGCCAGTATCAAGGTATTCTGACGCATCCTGTGGCCAGCGCCTGTGCGCTGGGTGCACTGAAGGCAACGGGTTTTTGAGCTTGTCCATGAGGTGTTGCGTTGCGAGACCATGCACGTAGATAATGTCGCGGCCTTCGAAGGGCTGGTCATGCATTAGGAATAAAGGGCTGTCGCAGGGCACCCGCCTCCTCTCACCCGCCGTCTTGATAAAACAATCGCCGATAGTGAACGCGGCGAGTTGCGAGACGGCCGGCATCGGATTGAGTTTGAGATGCTTGAGGATCCCCTTGCCCTTCTTCGTCTCGAACAAACTGAGATACGCCTCCGCGTCGAGTTCGTCTTGCGAGGGCGGCACGTCCGCCGGTAGCGTGCCGCCGATCGATGGTTCGCACGGCAGCGGGTAGAACTCGTCGGTCGTCGTGTTGAGCCCAGGATAAAGTGCCGAAAGCAAACCGCGATCTTCATCAACGTCCACGGGCGCTTCGATATCGGTCGCGCCCACCGGGAAAACCGGTTTGCCATCCTTCATCACTGCGGCTTCGTCGCACGGGGGCCTGGTAGGATCTATCCCTACCACTCGTCCGCATACGTATGGAATAGAGACCTGGAAGTTTTGAGCAGGAGATCCGTTTGGACGGAAAAAATTGTTAACCTTACAAGTCGGGACTCCTGGAGTGACAATTCTATTGGGGCACAAGGGTGCGCAGCTACTGATTGACTTGAAGACTGCCTGGGCAACTGTGATTGCATCAGCACAGTTGTTGGCAGCAGGTACAGAGATCGTCTTTCCACCGCAAGGAAAACTCATAGGATTAGTTTCGATAGTGATAGACCAAGAACTTGCTTGTCCTGAGGACAAAGAAGCTGCTTGTGCTGAAAGCGAGGCGAGGGCGAAACATCCCACGACTACTACTCTATAGAGCAACTTTATTGTTAATTTCATTAAATCTCTCCTTTCAATAGTTTGTATTAAGCTGTTTAAAGCTTGGTGTTTTGAAACGTGTCTATACTTTTTCTCCTTAGTTGAATTGCGGCAACGCCTAACTACAAAGCTGACCGGGCGCGAACGGTACCGGTCGAATGTTATGAAATTCGCTTCGCGCGCTCCGCTGCAACTGGTTGTTAGGCCCGTACCTGGGCGGTATTATCTGCTCAGGTACGGTTGTCAGGGTACAAGAGGCTCCTATTTGCACCCAACTGTGTTGACGGAATCAGATCCGCTGATTGCCTGTCCGGCAGTTGAGAGCGGTTAAAAGACATCTGCACGCCGCGCAGGGCCTAAAGTTTCGCATCAAAGGGTGCGGCGCAAAACACTGAAGGAGCGATGTGAAACTCGCTACACCGAATGCGCTTGTTAGGTGCGTGTGCTTATACCTGAATGCCAGCCCAATTGATGTGCCAGCCGAATGAATTGGCTTGTGCTGGGGTGAGAGATGACCCATCTACCAACTTTAGGCCAACTAGAGGGATTCGGTGTTGCCTCTAATGAATATAGACGCATTCAGATCAAGGGATGATGCACAATACTGAACTGCGCCCGCTCAAAGCACGCAGGCAGACCTGTTCCCAGACCATACCTTACACTGTCGCACTCGCCCCTCACTTAATCCCAAGCTTCTTATTCAACGCCAATAAACCGACAGCCTCTTTTAATCGCCTATCTCGGGTCTCCTGCTTCTTTGCATCTCCTACCCACCTGATATAATTCCTTCGATATGACGGCGCAAGGTTCTTGAAATTCTCCCAGGCCATATTGTTTCTCATCAATGCCTCTTTGAAATAGCCCGGTACAGTAAATTCATTATCACCGGCTTTCTTCAAACTCGGTCTCTTCTTAGCTCTCAATACCTCTTCATTGAGCTTTGCCCTCCCTGCCTCTGTCATCCTGCCTTCTTTTATCAGGTTCTTGACCCTCTCCTTGTTCAGCTCGCTCCACTCGCTGTTGTCTCTGCGTGGAGTAAAGCGTTGCACGTATTTTTCGTCATCGATTCTTTTTACGATGCTATCAATCCACCCGAAGCATAACGCCTCTTCGACGGCGTCATTGTAAGGGATTCTAGGTCGGCCCGTATGCTTTTTGTAGTAGATTAACCACACTTCCGATTCAGATTTGTGATGGCGTTGCAGCCAGGCACGCCAATCCGTCCGGTTAGTCACATAGAGTGTCTTGGAAATCTTCATTCAAATCTTCCGCTCCCGATTATTATACAAGCGGCGTTGGTGTAGCCGGTTTTTCTATCTCTGGTTGTTCGTCTGTGCGAAGGCCCAGGCTAACAGGCCGGGCTCGCTGAACACCTGCTCCCAGATAACATGGCCTGCTCCTTTATATTCAGTGTACTTTGCAATCCCGCCAGCCTTTCTAATTGCATCGATCATATTTCGTGAACGCTCCACACTCACAGCTTCATCTTTCTCGCCATGAAACGCCCAAATCGGCATCTTATTCAACTTTGGCGCATCGGCCTCATTGCCCCCGCCGCAAATAGGTATTGCTGCGGCGAACATATCTGCGTTCTGTGAGATGATCGCCCAGGCCCCGAACCCGCCCATTGATTGGCCTGCCACATAGAATCTTTGCTCGTCCAAGTTGAAATCTCTTTTTAAGACCTGTAGCAGCTCTAATACAACCTGCAATTGCTTCGTCGGTTCTGCTTTATCGATGGTAGCCCATAATTCTCCGGCGGGGCATTGCGGGGCAACAACAAAACAAGGATTCTTCATTTGATTTTTGGGTGATGTCCAAACATGAGAACCAATAGTATTACCGCCAGATATTTGTTTAAGATTATCCTCGCCGCGACCGGCCCCGCCATGCAGCCAGAGCACAAGCGGATATTTCTTTCGGTTGTCGTAGCTTTCAGGAATATAGAAACGATACGGCATCGTCTCCCCGCGTGTATTGTCAAAGGACCTAGGTATGAAAGCTGCTTTTTGCCCAGCGACGGGCTGACTCGACAACAATGCCGAACCTAAGGCGAAACAAAACTCTCGTCTGTTAATCATCATTAGTCTATCTTTTGCTAAAGCTGTACCGCTCGTACTTTGGTTCCCCCTCAAGCTCATGCTTCTTTAGAAATTCCCAGGCTGCCTCATTTATCTTTTCAGAAACGCCATAATAATTGTGATCATGATTTGCAATCTCTAACATCTCAACAGGAAATCCAGCTTTCTTTAGCTCGTCACGTGTCGCTCGAACATCTTTGATTGAAAAGAACTCATCCTTTGTCCCCACTTGTATGAATATGGGCGTTTTCCGTTTTGCGTGACCAATCAACATATATGCCTCTTTCTGTAGTGCGCCCGCATGTATAGTGGTTGCGGCAAAGTATTGCGACTCAAGCAAAGACATATGCAAGGCGAAGGATGCTCCAGCCGAGTGGCCAAACAGATAAACCCTGCGAGGATTGATGGAGTATTTTGATTTTATCGCCTCTATCAAATCGTACAAGAAATCAGGTCCGTCTGCGGGGGTGAACCAGCCGAAAGAATTCAAAGAATCAGGGCCAACAACAATAATCCCTTGCCGAGTTGCGAAGTCCTTCCACTTTTCGACGAGAGAAAGCCCGTTGCGACCAGATCCATGAAGAGTGATTAACAGAGGAGCGGGAGAGGACGAGTTAATTGAGCCGGGCACGTATAAATAATAAGAGCGCTTCTTTCCTTGAGACAGGATAGACTCTTTGACGATACCGTCGGAATGAGTTTTAATCGAGGGGGAAATCAGTAGCAGAAAGACGGCAGATAAAACGATACTGTTCATGATATTACCCCTGTGGCGAATCCCCAAAAGCTTGCCGCTGATCAAGCTCTCTAACGACCCGCGTCCACGGGCGCATTACAAAATGCCGAAAGAACCATGCGAAACTCGCTTGCCGCGCTCCGGTTCACACGCTTGTTAGACGTTGATTCTTCTTTCTCCCATTCTCAGTTGACCTCAGCCAGGGGTCTCTATTTCTGCTTCTTTAGCTTTACGTGTATTTGAGTCAACATATCAGACCCTATGTAAAGCCTTATCTCGTAGGACCCATACCCTTCCGCAGATGCCCGGAATGTGTACTCTCCGTAAGGTATATCTTTTATTGAGTACTTGCCATCTTGCTCCGTCCTTGTGCTAAGCCTTACGGATCGCAGGCGGTCATTGCTCTGATCTCCTATTAATTCTACCGTAGCGCCGGGAAGTCCTCTGGTATCCGAATCGGCAAAGACGAAACCGTTCATCCAGCTACGGCCCGACTGTGCAGCCACTATCTCTGCCGGAATTGAGAGTGTAATAACAAGCTGCGCGAGTCGTAAGGAAAATGTGGGTGATGTTTTCATAGTTAATTACAGCTTGAGCTTTACTCCGTTAGAGCGGACGCCTTTTCTGATGACAACCACCTGGTTCTTTCCGTTTCGCAGATTCAACTCCGACTTCTCTCCGTGCAATAAAAGCGGGCCTTTCAGCGCCGATGATTCTACCACGCATTACACTCAGCGCGTAAACGACGAACAGTGCTTCGCGGCCTACGTTGCGCGCGCTTGTTATGCGCAGGCGCGCCACTCAGCTTACACTCTTCTAACGCCGAATATATTTCCCCCATACGTATTTCTCCGGCACCAACCCCCAGCTACGGCTGTCATTGGATGCATCCCGATTATCACCCATTACAAAATAATAATGAGGCTTGACGTATGTTTCAGGTATAACTCGCGGGTTCTGGTTTTTCTCTTCAGATAGATAGGGCTCATCCATCGGGCGACCATCTATGAAGAGTCGCCCCCGATTATCCATCCGGATAGTCTCTCCTCCCACAGCTATAATCCGCTTAATAAAGGATTTCGAGGGGTCTTCCGGATACCAGAAGATTACTATGTCGCCACGCTCTATGTTCTCAACCCTCTCGTCTATGGGAATGATGTCGCCATCATTGAGGGTAGGCGCCATAGCCGTGCCTTCAACTTTAATCCGTTTTGTATTGACGTGGGGCAAGGGCGCGCAAGAGATCAGGAGGAGGGGTATAGTCAGTAGCAGTCTGAGATGATTATGAGCCCTATACCTGTTCGGTTCGGCCTGAGGGCAGTGTTCTACTATAGACTTATTTGTTTGTCCTGCCACTTGTGTTCTCCTTCCACTGTCTGCGCTCCGGTAAATGCCCTTGTTAGATACGCCTTCGGGTATGTTTCAATATTGTCAAAAGAAGGCTTCAAACGATAATCGGATAATCAATCGGTTACCAGCTCGATTAAATCATCTTTTTTCAACAATCCTTCGACCAATACCGCACAATATACACCGGCAAAGTTACTGTGCGCCCGGACGACCTTCCGTAAAACTTCAGGGTTGTGCTCGCCTGTGTCCGGGTCGAGCGAAATCATCTTACAGCGCGGGTCGCGCTCAAGTACCATAACTATCGCCTTTGAACCGATACGCAGACGTTGACCGACAAGCTTATCTTCGGCAAAGCCGTTGCCCTCGGACGCGCAATCGAGATAGATGTTTGCTCGAAAACGCCGTTTATCAACCGGCATGCTCAATTCCGATTCGATCTGTCGGATGGTCTGCAAGCTGATTAACGAAACCGGGCGACAATCAGTTAAAGCGCGGTCTGACCTAACGAGTTTTAGCTGATTCTTTTCGCCGATTCCTTCGCCGAGTAGTTTTATGAGTGTCGGATTGTCGACGGAAACGATTTCGCCTGACGGCGTAACGACGTCTAAAACCATATCTTCCGCATCAGCGTTTGCGGGGGTGACGCCGGGCGCGATTCTCTCCGCTTCGGTCAAATTAGGCGGTTTTGACGCTCGTTCCGGATGACGGAATTGTGGTTGATAAAGCAGCATCTGTTGCTGCACATTTGCATTCAAATAAGGGAAGCCTTCGCGGGCGGCGGAATTTTTGAAGGCGTAGCAACGGTCGCCATAGATGCCCGAAAACCCCATAAAGACTTCGGGCATTTCCGCGCCGCGCATACTTTTAACCGGATAACGCCATAAACTTTCAACAGATCCGATAGTTGTCATATCAACATCTTATTTTAGCTTCTCAGCATTTTGCAAAAGCATCTAACGCTGCGTATCACCGGGCGCGAGCGATGACACTGGTGGAACCTTAAGAAACTCGCTTGCATAGCTCCGGTGCTGTGCTTGTTAGGCAGCGCCCGCTTCATGTACTCTTTCCATGTCCTGCTTTAGAGCCCGGTTTATTCTCCTACGGTATTAACTTCTTGGGCCCTTTTTTATTACCCTTTGACTCCATTTTAATTACACTGATGTGCCCATCCCCTTCAATATAACACTTCTTCACCTCATCCACACTTTCTACTCCCTGCTCGCGTAACTGCCCCATTAGCTCTTCTTCTGTGATCATTTCCCTTCTCATGTTTCGCCTCTGCATACGCCCGTCTTTGATTAATAATAGCGGCGCTGGACGAAGTAATCGCTGAACGGCTGGGAATCTATAGCCAATCCAGTCTAGTGAATAGTCCCAGAAGGCTATTGTCCCAACTAATATTGCTCCTTCTGTTATAGACTTATATTCACTGGCCATTGCGTTCTGTGCCGCATCGGCGATGAGAACTACGACGAGCAGATCGGAAATGCCAATAGCCCCTGCCTCACGCCTCAAGATGCGCAGCAAAAAAAAGAGGAAGAGGTAAACAAGAGTTCCACGCAGGAAGATCTCTCCGATGTGCATTGAAGGGATGAAGAGAGATCTCCAATCAACTAGTAAGACTGTATCCATATCTCAGTTTGCCGCCTGGTATTACATTAAGCTGCCTAACGCTGCGCACTAGCGGGGCCGCGAGCGGCCCTGCAATCCAATCGTACGAATTGCGGCCCCGGCCTCCGCCGCATGCCGCAGTTAGACGCGGCGTACAGGAAACATTTTGTGTTTACGTATCAATGAGCCTATCTCTCGCTCTCGCTCTAGAACTGTCCTGTATATCCACGTGTAATGGTCCGTTGCCCAAAATTCCATCACTTGTTTCGCTTTTAGCTCACCGACCAGCCCCTTGATTGCCTGGTATTCCAGGTAACACACTAGAATGTGCTTGTAAGTCGATTCCTCGTCCTTACCTCCTTCGGGGAAGCCGACCGGCACTTTGGGGAATAGCGACCTGAGTTCTTTGTAAGCCTCTTCGGTCTCTTTAGGTTTTTCCCCCAGATACCAATGTAACTGTTCATGCACGAACGTTGATAACAGTAGCTCGTCATCTTTCAGATGGCGTGTACTCAAAGTCAGGACCGGGTGGCTATGAGGTATTACATTGAAACCGCTTTCAATAATAACCTTCTGTGTAAAGATCCAGTTCGAGAGATCATACGCCGAGAGGAGGCGCTGTAACTGTTGTTTGGTTTGCTGCTCTCTTTGATCGTTGTTCTTAAGAGAAATGTCTAGCTGCAAGGGGTAGGTGTAAGCCATAGCTACCTGACAGATGAGTACAGCAGAAAGAGCGTAGAAACAAATCTTTTTCATAAGCCTACAATATTCCTCGCCTGTGACGGGCGCAAGCGTCTAACGGCAGCGCATCAGCAGGCGCGGAACATAGTAATGGTAGAATCTTACGGAATTCGCTTGCCGCGCTCCGGTACACGCGCTTGTTAGAGGTGGTCCAGCGACAGGTTTCCACTCTTGTCTACTTACGGCAGATTCAGTGCCGGCTTTGTTTGCCCTCTGTGACACGTTGTGCAGTTTATTACAGGGTTCTCGCTTTTCAAATTCTTTATCTTCTTCAGGTACTCATTGTTTATTGTTCGAATCATCAAGGCCATTTCTCTTGCAATCTGCTTCGTCGGCTTATCATCTTTCTCCCACTGATCCACCTCGTGGCAGTGTGTGCAATCCACTCCTAGTGATTTGCTGTAGCCTATCTCCATGATCGCCAGCAGCCGTCCCGCTGGTACGCCTTTCAGCAGTTGGATATTCTTAAAGACTTCCTCAGCCGGTTTGTCTTTCTGCGCGGCGATCTTCTTTCTCAATTCACCGAGGGTCTGCGCTTGATCAAATGGTTTCGCCTTCTGACTATCAGGTGTTTGCATATAAGCCCTGGCTATACCAGTGTCTTTGAACTGATCATTTAAGAAGCACAACGCGAGAGTAATTACTACGCAGGCTTTTACGAAATATCTGATCATCCTATTCTCTCCTTTAAGAAACCCGGATCTACTGTGAGCGACTAACGACTTGCATAATTGGGGCCGCGCGCCTCACTGGTGGAACCCTGCGAGACTCGCTTCGCGCGGCCTCCGCTGAATGCGTTTGATAATCAATAGAGGCGGTCTTGCGGGCGACATATAATCACCCGCAGACAGTTGAAAATATTTCTTCTAAGAAAGGAGACCGCCTAAAGTGTTTTACTGCGGAATTGATCTCAGCGCAAGAGACTCTCACCTCTGTGTGGTTGATGAGAACCCTATCAATCCATCTTCAGCAGAAAGCTGCTAACGAGTTGCCTCGTATCTCGAACCTGCTTCTACCTTTCAAGCCCAACTTGCAGATCGTCGTCGAAAGCACCTTCAACTGGTACTGGCTTGTTGATGGTTTGCAAGCAAACGGTTTCCATGTCTCACTGGCTCACACGCTCGGCCTGGCGATGATTACTCAAGCTAAAGTGAAAACAGACCGCAGGGATGCTTTCACTTTGGCAAAACTGTTGCGAGCTGGCGTGATTCCCAAATCTTACATCTACCCAGCCTCCACACGTCCCATCCGTGATCTTCTCCGCCGACGTATGCACGTTGTTGGACTGCGGGCGCAGGAGTACGGCTCTCTTCGTCAGTTGCTATTGCGTGAAGGCATACTCTGTAGCTCTCGCAACCACATCAAGCTGGCCGAAGACGAAGACCTTCGAGAGTGGTTCTCTCATCCGCTGCTTGTGATGAGCGCGGCTCATCAGCTTGAGAGGATTGATTTGCTGTCGAAGCAAATAACGGAGCTTGAGCAGCAGATTCTTTCACTGACCCGTGACAAGGCAGATTACAAGCGATTGCTGAAAGTAGCCGGCATAGGAAAGATACTGGCACTGACTATCCTTTACGAAGTGGGAGAGATCTCCCGCTTCAGCACAGTTCGCCACTTCAGTTCATACTGTAGGCTGGTGCCCGGAGTAGCACAATCAGGGGCGGTCAGCCGCCGGGGTCGCTCAAGCAAGCAGGGCAACGCTTATCTGAAATCAGCATTCAACCAGGCAGCAGTCGTGGCAGTGCGCAGCTACCCCAGAATCCGTCGCTGCTATCAAGGACATCTCGCGAGGCATCGGGGCAGCGCGCGAAAGCTAGTAGCCTATAACGTCATAGCGCACAAGCTTGCGCAGGCAGCCTACTATGTAATGAAACAAGGGGAGGATTATAGAGAAGAGATGCTGTTCGGGAAATGATGCAGTTATGGAGGTCGTCATCTCCGACGCCTAACTGGGACGATCCCGTCGCGTTTGATTGGGAGGCGACCTCCACCAGCTATTGTCAACTTTCTGGAATTGCTCTGCCCGCGCCGGTATCTCGTAGATAACTGGAGAGCAAAAGCTTCCCGTCGCGTTTGAGTGAGGCCGGTGCGGAACGGTTAATCTTCTGGAGCGCAGTCAGCAGCAACAAGACTGAGAGCCCGTTTGGCTGTTTGGTGCAGAGAATCTGACACCGCACAGAGAAGTAAAAAGTCAGAGCACATGCAGTAGGTGATTAAATGATGCTCGCGAAGAAAACAAGCCTTTCGGGGCCAAGATAGAACTGTTTTCTCTTGACCGCCCGCCTCTATTGGCTGTTAGGCTGGTCCCGGAGGTTTGCGTCGGCGCCATTGGTGAAGCTTCGGCTCTCCCGTTTAGAAGAGTGTTTCCTTTGTTTAGAAGAGTGTTTCCTTTGACAACCTCCGCTCCTAGTCGCGCTATTCCCACTCATTATGGAGCTATCTCGCATGAAAGCCAAGTCTAAGCCCGCCTCTTCTCGCAAAGCCTCACTCAGGCGTAGGAAGCTTTCAATCACTCATCCTATTGCTTGTGGCATTGATGTCGGCTCTGCTTCCCACTTCGTTGCTGTTCCTGCTCATCGCTGTGTTGAAAGTGGCAGAGAGTTCTCCTCTTTCACCTCTGACCTCTATCGGATCGCTGACTGGCTTGAGCAGTGTCGAGTTTCCACGATTGTCATGGAATCTACTGGCGTCTACTGGATTCCTCTTTTCGAGCTACTCGATAGTCCTCGCTTTGAAGTTAAACTTGTAGATGCTCGTAGAGTCAAGCATGTGCCTGGTCGCAAGAGTGATGTCTTGGACTGTCAGTGGCTGCAAGAGCTTCATACCTATGGCCTGCTCGAAGGCGCTTTTCGGCCTGCCGACGAGATTGTCGTGTTGCGCTCTTACTTGCGTCAACGTGCAATGCTTGTGCGCTCGGCGGCTTCCCATATTCAGCACATGCAGAAGGCTCTCTCACAGATGAACATCCAACTTCACAACCTCATCAGCGACATTACTGGAGTAACCGGATTGAAGATCATCCGAGCCATCCTTGCTGGTCAACGTGATCCGAAACGGCTTGCCTCCTTGCGCGATCCAAAGTGTAAGAACTCTGTCGAAACCATTGCCAAATCGCTGGAAGGCAATTACCGCAAGGCAATTACCGCCGGGAGCATCTGTTTTCACTAAAGCAGGGCCTTGAGTTGTATGACTTCTACCATCAGAAGATTTCGGAATGTGACCGCGAACTTGAGCAGCAACTTGAGACGATGCATAAAGTAGTCCGCACAACCGTCAAGCCGATGCCTGCGGCCCGATGCGCTCGCAGGGCTGAAGGCAAGCGGGTAGGATTCGATGCACGCAAGTACCTGTATGAGATGACGGGCGTAGACCTGACTCAGATAGATGGAATAGAGACTTCGACTGCATTGGTAGTCATCAGCGAGATAGGGTGTGATATGACGAGATGGCCAACTGGAAAACATTTTGGGTCGTGGATGTGTCTTGCGCCGGGCTCGAAAATAAGCGGCGGAAAAGTCTTATCAACCAGGACCAAGCCGGGAGCCAATCGAGCAGCTAATGCTCTGAGGCAGGCAGCCCAATCGCTACATCACAGCCAGAGCGCATTGGGAGCATACATTCGCAGAATGCGTGCGAGGCTGGGAGCGCCAAAAGCGATAACAGCGACAGCTTACAAACTGGCAAGAATGATCTACTCAATGTTGAAGTAAGGGACAGAGTATATAGACTTGGGGCAGCAAGCATATGAAGAACAATATCGAGACAGGGCGCTGAGAAATCTACAGCGCCCTGCACGCCGCTTCGGATACGAACTGGTTAAAGCAGACTCAAATGCTGTCTGCCCCACTTCCTAGAATCAATCGCTTGCTGGGTTGTTTCTTAGAAGGCGCTTGCGTTTAGCCCTATACTTGGGAATACAATCACACGTGGAATAGCGATTTGGTTATCAGGAATAATTGGTATAGCAATGGCAGATGAAGAACATCTTAGAATTCTAAAGCAAGGCGTAGGAATATGGAATCAGTGGAGGCAAGATAATCCTGAGATAAGGTAGGGTCATTCAGTTCTCTGGAAAAGAAAGAAAAAGAAATATAGTCTCACCTCGAAGTTAAATCCATTTCAAACAAAGAGGTGAGACTATGGCAAGTCAATCGCTTGCTCTTGTTGATTACTTAGCCCAAATCACAGACTTTCGTCAATCTTCCGGCAAGCGCTATAGCCTGGGTTCGATTCTATCTTTAGCTGTTGCTGCTATGCTTTGTGGTTTCAAATCCTATTCTGCTATCGCTCAGTGGGGTCGCATCTATGGGCAACATTTGGCTCAAGCCCTTGATTTCAAAGATGGGAAGACTCCTTGCGCCGCCACCTTCTTCAACATACTCTCTCGTTTAGATAAACAGAGCGTCGAGCAGAAGTTAAGTCATTGGGCTGAGTCTTTACAACTTCAATCTCAACAAGAAGATATTTATGAGGCGACTTCCATAGATGGTAAATCACTTCGCGGCTCGAAGAAGCAAGGCGCGCCGGCAGCACACTTGCTATCGGCTGTCGGTCATCGCCTCGGGTTGACGCTTTGTCAAGTGGCAGTCTCGGATAAGACCAACGAGATAACAGCAATCAAACAGCTGCTCGACCAGTTGATACTTAAAGACAGAGTAATCACTGTAGATGCGCTACTTACACAGCAAGAAGTATCACAGACGATTGTAGATGGAGGAGGCCATTATGTGATGATCGTCAAAGAGAATCAGCCTCGGCTACTTGCGCAGGTGAAAGGAGCAATAGAGGGAATCACCTTTTACACTCAGCCTGTGCAGCAAGCTTCGACATTGGATTACCAACACGGGCGAATAGAAGAAAGGAAAATAATCTCGACCAGTGTGCTAGCTGATCAAGGAATATGGCCTGGACTTAATCAGGTATTCAAGATAGAGAGACGAGTCATAAAGCAGAAGAGCAAGCAAGAGTCATATGAGCAGGAGTATGGAATAACAAGTCTAAGCAGGGAGAAGGCCAGTGCGGAAATATTGCTGAGGATAGTGAGAGGAGATTGGTGTATAGAGAACTAATCACACTGGGTGAGAGATGTGATATATGATGAGGATCGGTCGCAGGTAAGGAAAGGAAGCATACCGCAGGTAATGGCGGCATTAAGGAACACAGCCATAGGATTGATGAGGTGGAGCGGAGAGATGAGCATAGCAGGAGCGAGTCGTCGGTTTGCAGCACAACCCTGGTCGGCTCTTGCTCTTCTTGGGATACAGGCTCCCATTTAGCGAGAATTAAATAGCCCTAGGCCAGACCTTAGTGGCGCAGATCTTTTTGCATCCGATCTTAATGGAATCAACCTAAGCAAAGTTATTCTCCATTTCGCAAATGTAGGGGACACTTACATAACAAGAAGCATGTTAAAACAGGCGAAATTTAATCCTACAGTAACTCAGCATTTTGCTAACGACAAATATGCAATTAGCTATCTCTTTAGTGGTGCAAACCTAGATAACGCTAATTTGGTTAGGGCCGATCTCGCACACGCAAATATTAGAGGAACGAGATTTGTGAAAGCAAATCTGACTCATGCTAGCTTTAATGACGCAAATCTTAAAGAGGCTCATCTTGTCAGCGCAAATCTTAGCTTTGCTGATCTTAGACATGCGAACCTTACTCAGTCAAACCTAAACGATGCGAATCTCGTAGGTGCAAAAATGTCCCACACCATATTGGGAAATATTGACCTAAGTAGAGTAAGAGGACTTGAAGCGGTTGAACATGAAGCCCCCTCGACTCTTGGAATTGATACTAGTGCTTTGTAATTGAAGTTTTGATAAATAGCTATAGCCGTTGCTATCATTCTGCTATGGCTCGACAAATACAACTCATTCACCTAACCCGTCAAGAACGTCGTTCTTTGAAAACTCTGTTTCGCTCCGGCAACGGCAATAATCGTCAGCAAACTCGCGCTCGCATTCTCGACTTGCTTGATAGAAAAGTTCTGCCTGCCGAGATTGCTCAAACTCTCTCATGCGGTGTGGCTACCGTCTATAACATCAAGCGTCGCTACGAAACTGAAGGCTTGAAGGCAGCTTTGACCGACAAGCCACGCTCAGGCAGACCTGTTGAAATCGGTGGCGCTCAGCGAGCCAAGATCACTGCCCTGGCTTGCTCTACCGCACCCACCGGACATGCCCGCTGGAGTTTGCGCCTGCTTGCCGATAAAGCCGTAGAACTCGGATTTGTCGAAAGTATCTCTCATAATGCGGTAAAGGAAATTCTGAAAAAAACAAACTCAAGCCGCACTTGAAAAAGCAGTGGTGCATAGGCGCGATCACTGCCCAATATCTGGCACAGATGGAAGACGTGTTGCACCTCTACAGTTTGCCCTATGACCCAAAACGCCCTGTAATCTGCTTTGATGAAATGCCCGTGCAACTACTGGGAGAGGTCGTCGCGCCGCTGGAGATGAAGTCGGGCAAGTCAGCTCGCTTCGACTACGAGTATGAGCGCGAAGGCACAGCCAATCTGCTGGTGGCCTTTGAGCCATTGACAGGCAAGCGCCTTGTAGAGACAAGCCATCAAAGGAAGAAATTGGATTACTGTCGCTTTCAGCAGAGCGTCGCGGGGATGTGGGGTGATGCGGACAGAATCGTGCTGGTGCAGGATAATCTCAACACGCACAATGCCAGTTCGTTTTACGAGAACTTGCCACCAGAAGAAGCCTTTGGATTGGCGCAACGATTCGAGATGCACTACACGCCGAAGAAAGGCTCGTGGCTCAACATAGCAGAATTAGAACAGTCTGTCTTGTCGCGCATTTGTTTAAGTCGGCGGATCAGTTCGATTGAGGAACTGGATCGTCAGATACAAGCAATTGTCAAAGAGCGAAACGAGCTAGAGATTAAAGTCAAGTGGCAATTCTCAATCACGCAAGCGCGAGAGAAGTTGAGCCGCCACTATGAGAAAGTGAAAACCAAAAACTAAAATTACAGAGCACTAGTAGTACAGTTGTCTGAAGTTTGGACATTTAAGAACTGTTGAAAGGCAAACAAAAAATATAAGCTACCTCTGAAAATAAAACCTTACGAAAGGGAGAGGCAGCTTATGTTGTCTGGCATTTTAACAATATTGCTTGAGTGGAATAAAGTCTTCGCTCAACAAAGAACTACTCACCGCGCCATTAAACAAGCCTTGTCGAGTGTCTGCGTCATTGGCCGTCGCTCTATCGCTCGCTCCTACCTCATTCAAGAGGATGGCTCTGACTGGAGTTGCGAGTACAAACTTCTTTCGCGCAGCCCTTGGCTACCTCAAGTCCTGTTTGACTCTATCTTCAAAGAAGCTATCGCGATGTGTGAGGGCAAACTCTTGCCTCTGGCCACTGACGACACACGCTTGAGGAAGTCGGGCAAGAAGATCGAGTCTGCTCATTGGTTTCGTGACCCACTGTCGCCCCCTTTCCACGTCAATCTCATGTATGGGCTTCGCTTCTTACATACGGCTGTCCTGTTGCCTCTGCATGAAAAGCAATCCGTAAGCGCTCGCGCTTTACCTGTCTTCTTTCAGGAAGTCGCCCCGGTCAAAAAGCCCGGCAAGCGTGCCACCCTCGAAGACAAGCGCCTTTATTGCCAGGCCGTCAAGCGACGCAATCTCTCGTCGCGATGATGCAGCAGTTGCGCCAGAAGGCTGACCTGTTAGGGGGCCAGGCCAAGCGCTTAGCTTTCGCCCTCGACGGCAGCTTCTGTAACCGGACAGTTTTCAAGGCCGAGTTGGAAAGGACCATACTCATAGCCAGATGCAGAAAAGATGCGAAGTTATGCTGGCCTCTCACACAGGGGCGAAGGCTGTATAGTAAGGAAGTCATAACGCCCGACCAGGTCTTGAAAGACGACCTGCGGCCCTGGCAACAAACAGCGATCTTTCACGGTGGAAAGATGAGGAGGGTCTACTATAAGGAAGTCAATCATCTGCTGTGGCGGCCAGCAGGAGCAAGGCGAGGGCTGAGGCTATTGGTAGTGAGGCCAACGCCATACAGAAAGAGTAAAAAGGGGCGACTACTATACAGGCAGCCAGCATATCTATTGACGACAGACCTTGAGACACAAGCCCGCAAGCTGGTGCAGATATATTTCGACCGTTGGCAGATAGAAGTGGCACATAGAGAACTGAAAGATAGTTTCGGATTAGGGGAGGCACAGGTGCGAGTAGCAGCATCAGTAGGTAGACAACCAGCCCTGCAAGTGGCAACCTATAGCGCGATGCAGTTGGCAGCTTTGAAAGTCTATGGAGCACACAGGCCAGATGAATTTGGCCCACTACCGAAGTATCAGCGAGATAAAAGTAGGGCTTCGTGCCAGGAAATGATAAGACAATTGCGCAACGAAGTGGTCAACAACTCAAGCGAGTTACCGTTTGAGTTGAGAATCACAGAGAAATCAATACTGGCGGCTGCCACTATTTGATTTTATTGTCCAAACTTCAGACAACTGTAGTACTAGATGGACGGCACGCCAAGATGCCGACTCATAGTAGTTGGGGCAGCGGCTGGATTCGTCCCTTATCCCAGATGTAGCCGAACCGCTGTAGAAAGTTTACTGTATGCCGCTTGGCCGACTGATAGAACTTGTCAATCGCTTCCGACAGGCTCTGCTTCGTTGGATGCCACCGATGCGCGCTTGCCTCCTGTTTGAGCCTCTTCCAGGTTGGCTCCTTCGGATTTTCCTCAGGCGTGTAACGTGGGAACCGTATGACCCTGATCCGCTTTTGCCGCTCAAGCCACTCTTCGACCTCCTCATGTACCAGGTGCGGGGCACTGTCGAGCCACACGACAATCTTCCCACGCCGCTGCTCAGCCCTCACCATCTCAAACCAGCGGATCGTCGCCTCAGCATCCTGGAAGTCTATCGAAAACGGCGCCACCTCTTCGCCCGTTCCCAGATGCAGCGCCCCGTAGATGTTCTCAGCATACTTGCGCCGCGCCGCGTCTGCCACACGAGGCTGCTGGCCGCGCCTGCTCCAGCGCTTGCCGACTGTGCCCTCCAGATAAACACGCGTCTGGTCGCCCGCAAGTGGGATCAAACGCTTGCCCGAGGCGGCAAATTCTTCGAGAATCTCAAGAGTTTCTCTCTCGAATCGGAGTTGATCTTCCGTCGTGCGCCGATTGTAGAGCGCCCGCCCCCGCTGCAAAGAGAAGTTGAGCAGGCGAAGAATCTTGCGCATACCGCGCTGAGAGTAACTAACCGAAAAACGTTCCTGAACCAGATGGATGATAGCGCGGACACTCCACCCACTGCCCACCTCCGTGCCCGGCATCGCTTCCTGGTCGAGCAACGTACCGAGCCGGGTCAGTTGCGCATCATTGAGCCAGCGCTGCCCGTGCTCCCCGCCCCACAGTGGGTTGTTCTTCAAGCCATCCAGCCCCTCGCGCTGATAGATGCCGACCCAGCGCGAAACCGACTCGGCATCGACGAACAGCACGGCAGCGGTTTGCTGCAACGAGTAGCCATCTGTGACAAGCAGCAGCGCGTGGTAGCGCAACCGCTCGTGAGCTTTAGTCTTCTTATGCTTGAAGCGACGCATAGCTTCAAGGCGATCTTGTATAGAAAGCACCGGACCTCCTTACGAAATTAGTATTTCGGATTTCCGGTAATTGTATCATTCAGCGTTGGCACATCTCGGCATCTTGGTGTGCCATTCATCTAGTACTACAGTTGTAATTAAACCGGGCAGCTGCCGGATTTGGAAATTTGCCACTGCAAACACAGGAGTTATTGTCACCGCTCTGATCATTGGCAGTATCAAGCTGCTTTGCAATTACAAGAACTTACAGCTATCTACAATTGTAGTACTATATCTATCTAGAGGAAATATTCCCCAAGTATTCTTGCGCGGATGTGGCGTGCCAGAGGATTTCATCAGTTATGCACATTCACTTGTTAACCAAGCCATAGAGTTTTATTCCTGCTTTATCAGCTATAGTCATGCCGATAAAGTTTTTGCTCGTCGGCTACATGATTCGCTTCAGGGTAGAGGAATACGCTGCTGGCTGGATGAACACCAACTCTTACTAGGTGACGATATCTATAAAGAGGTAGACCGAGGAATACAGCTCTGGGATAAGGTGCTACTCTGCTGCTCGAAAGATTCTCTCAAAAGTTGGTGGGTTGATAACGAAATAAGCACGGCTTTTGAAAAAGAACAGAAGCTGATGAAGGAGCGTGGCGAGAAGGTACTTGCTCTTATACCTCTGAATCTTGATAACTACCTGTTCGGTGGAGCGTGCAATACCGGGAAGGATACACAGATCAAATCACGGTTAGCTGCCAATTTCGCTGGCTGGGAGTGCGATAACAACACGTTCGAAATACAGTTTGAGCGGTTGCTCAAGGCGCTACGGACAGATAGCGGAGGCCGGGCGGCACCCCCTTCCACCAAGTTATGAGCTTTACGCAAACCATTCATGGTATGAACAGGGGACATAGGTGACAAAAGTGTTGGGAGACATGGGTAACACTTTTAGGGCAAGATTATCCTCCGAAAGGTGGCTGCCTCGATGCCCTGGAAAGATGAGTTACCTATGGATCAGAAAACACAGTTTATCTCCGAATATCTCAGAGACTCCCTCTCTATTACTGAACTCTGCCTCAGATACTATATCTCCCGCAAGACCGGCTATAAATGGATCGCTCGCTACCAAGCCCTTGGTCCTGCCGGATTGGTTGATCGCTCTCGTCGCCCCCTCTCATCTCCTGAGCAAACGCCTGACGTCCTGCGTCGGGCTATCCTAGAGGCACGCCGTCGTCATCCCTCCTGGGGCGCAAAGAAATTGCTCAAGCTTCTTCACCTCAAGCCCACTGGCCTTCGGGTTGGACTGTCTGTGAGATTCTCAAAAGAGAGGGGCTTGTAAGACAGAAAACTCGCCGCCGCAAGGTTGGTCATCCCGGCAAGCCGACTTCCGTCATCACCTCTCCCAATCAGCTTTGGTGCGACGATTTCAAAGGGCAGTTCAAGACTCGTGATGGTCGCTACTGCTACCCGTTGACTGTCACTGATCGCTACTCGCGCTATCTTTTAGGTTGCCAGGGCCTGCTTTCTACTCAGACTTTAGGGGCTAAAGAGGTCTTCAAACATCTGTTTAAGAAATATGGGTTGCCAAAGGCTATCCGCTCCGACAACGGCGCGCCGTTCGCCTCGACCGCCTTGGGAAGACTCTCAGAGTTGTCAGTCTGGTGGATCCAGCTAGGCATAAGACCTGAGTTGATTCAACCCGGAAAGCCTCAACAGAACGGGCAACACGAACGGATGCATCGGGTACTGAAAGACGAGACGACTCGGCCACCGGCAGCCAACCTCAATCAGCAACAGAGGCTGTTGAATAGTTTTTGCCGCGAGTACAACCACGTCAGACCGCACGAGGGAATAGAGTTGCAGACACCGGCATCATTATATGAAGCTTCAAGCCGGCATCTGCCGAAAGAGCTGCCGGCATTGGTCTACCCGTCACACTTCGAGACGAGGCTAGTGAGTAAGAACAGCGGTATAAGATGGAACAGTAAATGGGTGGCCGTAAGCCATACGTGTGCCGGTATGCACGTAGGGTTAGAGGAAGTGGATCACGGGCAGTGGGATGTATACTTGGGGCCTGTGAAACTAGGACGGCTACTTGAAGAAAGCCTGAGAATAGAAGATCATCTAGGAAGGCTGAAAAGGAAAAATGTGTAACCCATGTCTACCAACAGATTTGTTACCCATGTCCACGGTCTTTCAGGCAAGCTAGAGCTGTAAACGTAGGTTTCTTGACCAGGGACACTGGGGGAAAGAGATTCATCCCTCTATGCGTTTACTTTTGGAGTTTTCGCTTCAAGTTTGCAACAAGCTCTTTAAACCCTTCTGCCGCAGCACGGTTCCCTGATGCTTCTGCGTTCGCAATTCGCTGTTCTATAACACTATAATCAATAGGCAGATTCGGCGTGACAAACATCTCTTTCGGTAAGGACAAAAACTCCACTTTTACTGCTTCATCTACTACCTTGCTGCCATCCCCATTGACCCTAACAATCTTGATTGGGGTTGCGTCGACTTCTGGAGCAAAATACACCTCTGTGTATCCGCCTCTTCCATCTAATTCAGCCTGGACAAGTGCCAGGACATCCATGACACCTCGCGCGCGCGTAAGATATTTATTTAAGATATTCTTACAGCCAGTCATACTGTCATGCATGTGCTGACACTTGCCCCAGCCTTCAACACATAGGCATCAAAGCCTAGAACTTTTTCGATCCTGTTATATTGTGGGCTAGTAAGATGATACTGAGGAGACCGCCGCTTATCTCTATCAGGGTCGTTGTTCGTATCCAGAAGGCGGATAGAAGATGCGCCTGACAAATACTCAAATTGTCCCTCTTCATTCGCTAGACCATAATCTACCACCGGAGTGCCATCACTTTTACGGCGAATAAACAATGTTTTGGCCTCGCCGGATGCTTTAACCCAGCTAGTTGAATAAACGAATGACTCTGGCGAACCGTTGGCCGAGTATCTGGTTTCAACCCGATGCATAATGAAATCACGCGCAGGATAGGTTTTGTTCTCCGCACGGGAATTCACATACGGCGCCAACACTATTGAACTGAGCAGCAACACAAGTGTCGCAGAAACTATTCTGAGTATCTTCATATGGCCTCCATGAAAGCTTAGTAACCCAACCTGGTTTCACAGTACACCTGATCACAGTATCTGACCGTACAAACGATTTGCTGACAGGAACCCTCCTTTGTCCGACAACACTTGTTACAAGTGATGCAAGCGTCGGAACCACACCCACCGCCGCCAGGTGAGTAAGGAGTGCATCTAAAGCCTCCGCAAGGAGAATCTCTGCATTGCGCCCTGGTCTTAGTCGTGCCGCCCAAGACTATTGATAATAGAATTACTAGCAAGCATATGAGCAAGCAGTTCCAATGATTTCTTCATATTTCCACTCCTCAATCTTTAAAGTATACCGCGCATAATATAGCTTTCATTACATCCAGTCAATAACAGGTTTTCAATCTCTAAAAGCAGCGATTTATGCACGCCTAACGCCGCGCATCAGCGGGGCCGCGAGCGGCACTGATAGATTGATGCGAGACTCGCTTCGCGGCCTCCGCTGCATGCGGTTGTTATGCCTCGTCGCTGTTACCAGCTATTATCTTCCAGCCAGGCAATTACTAGATTCCTGAAGTCGATAAATGTAAGTTCTTTTTGAACCTTCTTGAAGGTTTCGCTGTAAAGCGGCAAGTCGTCCTCAAACAGATGATAACGGTCTGCAATTCTAGATCCGCTTGGAATCATTTCAAATGAAGCTCCGCGCAGCAAGCTGCGCGGTATCGCGCGCGTGCGCGAGTCGTCAGAATAGTTCGAGTTGCTGATTATGCAATTGCTTATACTCTTTTTCCCTGCCCTGCTGCTTTATGTACTTGCTGATCATCTGCTCGTTGCCGTGCTGTCCAACCGTGCTGATGTAATAGCCGTCCGTCCAGAACTCTCCGCCCCACAGTCTCTTCTTTACCTCCGGACACGCTGCAAAGATCTCCCTGGCCGTAATGCTCTTGATGATTTGTACGATCTTCTTCGGGCTGTACATCGGCACCGACTGCACCAGGAAATGGACGTGGTCTGTGTCGGTGCCTATCTCCAGAAACGTTATCTCATACCGCTTACTAATCTCAACACAAACCTCTTTGAGCTTCTGATCTACTTCGGAGCTAAATATCACTCTGCGATACTTCGCTGGACAAACTATGTGGTACAGCAGTACCGAAACGTTATGGCTCTTATGTATGAAGCGGCTCACTCATCCAGTATACTGACGCAGCAAGCTGCGGGGAACTAACCCCCTAGAGATTAGACCCGACCTCTAACAGCCTTTACCCGCAGCCGGGTCGAATCGCATGCTTAGAGGTAAGCAGAATGCGAGACAACGGATGGCGCGAGATAGTCACGATAGATACAGAGACGCCTTGGCACATAGAATCTTTATAGGGAGAAACGCGCATTGAGGTGGAAGCTGAACAGCTAACAGAGGGAAGAGCGAAGGACATAATATGGGTTGCGGAGGGAGAGGGAAGAGGGATCACGATTGAAGAAATAGAGTTGTAAGAGCGACGCCGAACAAGCGCATGCAACGGAGGCCGCGAAGCGAGTTTCGTATGGTACTTTGAGTGTTACGTCGCGGCCCCGCTGATGCGTGTCGTTAGACGCAACTAGGAGAAAGTCGTCAGATGCGGTATTATTCAGATGGAAATTAGCTTGGGTAACAGAATGGCAACTGAAACAATCACAATTCAACTCGATAGCGAAGCTGCAAGAGTGTTCAAAGCGGCACGGCCCGAAGAGCAAAAGAAAATGGAAGCCTTGCTTAGCCTCTGGCTCAAGGAGATCGCTACGACTGAGAACCTGACTTTGAAAGAAGTGATGGATGACATAGGCAGAACAGCACAAGAAAGAGGACTCACTCCCGAAATACTGGAATCTATATTGAATGAAGAATAACCTTCGTTTTGTTTTCGATACAAATACTATTGTCAGCGGCCTGCTATTACCTGAGTCCAAACCCCGATGGGCATTCGATAAGGCACAAGATCAAGGAAGTATACTGATTTCTATACCAGTCCTGACTGAGTTAAACGAGGTATTAAGTCGCAAGAAATTCGACAAGTATTTACCTGAAGAGAAGCGTAAACGTTTTCTGGCAGCGTTGGCAAAAGATGCTGAACTCATAGAGATAACGGAAGAAATAGCTAAATGTCGTGATCCAAAGGACAACAAGTTTCTGGAACTAGTGCTCTGTAATTTTAGTTTTTGGTTTTCACTTTCTCATAGTGGCGGCTCAACTTCTCTCGCGCTTGCGTGATTGAGAATTGCCACTTGACTTTAATCTCTAGCTCGTTTCGCTCTTTGACAATTGCTTATATCTGGCGATCCAGTTCCTCAATCGAACTGATCCGCCGACTTAAACAAATGCGCGACAAGACAGACTGTTCTAATTCTGCTATGTTGAGCCACGAGCCTTTCTTCGGCGTGTAGTGCATCTCGAATCGCTGCGCCAAAGCGAAGGCTTCTTCTGGTCCCAAGTTCTCGTAAAACGAACTGGCATTGTGCGTGTTGAGATTATCCTGCACCAGCACGATTCTGTCCGCATCACCCCACATCCCCGCGACGCTCTGCTGAAAGCGACAGTAATCCAATTTCTTCCTTTGATGACTTGTCTCTACAAGGCGCTTGCCTGTCAATGGCTCAAAGGCCACCAGCAGATTGGCTGTACCGTCGCGCTCATACTCATAGTCGAAGCGAGCGGGCTTGCCCGACTTCATCTCCAGCGGCGCGACGACCTCCCCCACGAGTTGCACGGGCATTTCATCAAAGCAGATTATGGGGCGCTTTTCGTCATACGCCAAACTGTAGAGGTGCAACACGTCTTCCATCTGTGCCAGATATTGGGCAGTGATCGCGCCTATGCACCACTGCTTTTTCAAGTGCGGCTTGAGTTTGTTTTTTTCAGAATTTCCTTTACCGCATTATGAGAGATACTTTCGACAAATCCGAGTTCTACGGCTTTATCGGCAAGCAGGCGCAAACTCCAGCGGGCATGTCCGGTGGGTGCGGTAGAGCAAGCCAGGGCTGTAATCTTGGCTCGTTGAGCGCCATCGATTTCAACGGGTCTGCCAGAACGGGGCTTGTCGGTCAAAGCTGCCTTCAAGCCTTCAGTTTCGTAGCGACGCTTGATGTTATAGACGGTAGCCACACCGCATGAGAGAGTTTGAGCAATCTCGGCAGGCGGAACTTTTCTATCAAGCAAGTCGAGAATGCGAGCGCGAGTTTGCTGACGATTATTGCCGTTGCCAGAGCGAAACAGAGTTTTCAAAGAACGACGTTCTTGAGGGGTTAGGTGAATGAACTGCGTTTGTCGAGCCATAGCAGAATGATAGCAACGGCTATAGCTATTTATCAAAACTTCAATTACAAAGCACTAGCGGTTTGCGGCATGGCCGATTGCATAATTAGTGGGGACAAGGACCTGCTTGGCTTGAATCCATTCCGTGGAATTGCTGTCTTGAAGCCTGATGAGTTCTTGAAAGAGTATTGAGTGGCCGTGCAAAAGTTGCGTCTAACGCTGCGCATCAGCGGGGCCGCGAACGGCGCTGATGAAACGATGAGAAACTCGCTTCGCGGCCTGGTAGTGCCTGAAATGTGTGTTGTACGAAATGGTGTAAACGCACGAGCTTGCAAGCGCAAAACCCGACAAGACCGTTGCTTGCCCTCATAAAGTACATTACTTGAGAAGCACTTTCATACTTCGCTCTCTACATTGGAGGGGTTTATGCAATCAAGACGAAACAGGGTCGTTCGGACCCTTGCGAAATTGTTTTCTCCGGTGATCCTTGAAGCGGTAGAACAGGAGTTACAACGGGGCAAGCCCCAGGAGAAATCCGATTGGCTTGAAACTATCAAAGAAGCCAGCAATACCGCGAGCGCACGCTTAAAGGAACTGTCCTCAAAGCGAAGTCAAAGCTGAGTTGTTATGTGTTCTACCAATAACTTGGCTGTTTGATATACCTCTTTTTGCGTGTCCGAATCCGCTTTAGCTTCCATGTCTGCAAAACTCTCTGATATGGAAGCGATAAGTTCCTTCACTGTCGGCGCAGGTATGATGCGTTCATTCACCAGCAACTCAACCAGCGTTTTGACGAGGAAATATGCTGCGAGGCCCGCAGCGTGCTCTTTGTTGTGGTTTGTAAGGTGCTCGCTTATGCTAACGACGTTCATGATAGGCTCTCTCCCTGTTCATGATTAGTTAGGACTCGTCTTTCATCTTGGCGAGAATATCATCTCTCCATCGCCACTTTGCTTCTCTGCGTTCCGGCGTTTGATTGAAAGTTGAATCAATAGCCTCTTCTAAAATCATGCTGCGCTCAATATCGTCTTTAGTCTCCGCTACCGCAATCAATAGTGCGCCGAGATCGTCAGGCTCTACTGAGGTAATCATCCAATTTTCTATCTTGTCTCGAATGTCCAGTTTTTCGGTGATGTAATGCTCATAAGGGAATTGCGGTTCCTCCGCTTCCGTTTCAATTTCTTCAACCTCTTCCGGTTCCTCGGCTTCCCTAACGGGGAAGTAAATCACGTTTGATCTGTTGAAAGTGACCATTGATTTTCTTGTAGACTTCTCTTGAATCTCTCTTGCCGTTTCAGGCCAGTTAGAATAATAGGGCGTGTACGGGCTGAGTATGACGGGCCGTATTACTTCGGAAGCCAATTCAATCTTTCCAACTTCCGCAAGCTCTGTCGCGTAGCTGTTATACACGTCAAATGGTAAAGGCATGTTTCCGAGCTTAGGGAGTAGCGGCAAGACTCGCTCAAGATGCTCAAGAGCTTTGTCATGCTCGCCTTGTGAGCTTAGAAGCGCAGCTATGCCTATTGTTGACTCAACGGCTATTGGAAGGTACTCGCTTTTTGTAAGAGCTAATCTCATTTTCATAGATGCGTCAAAGTCACGATTCATCTCTTTGACGGTACTAAGCGAGAGCGCGGCCTTGTCGGAGTAGATTCCTTTTAGCTCCTGTCGCGCTCGTTCCAGGTTTTCATACGCCGTTTGAGTTTGCCCGATTTTTCCCAAGTAAAAGGCTTGGTAATAGCCACCTATAAGATTAAAGGGATAAGAAAATTGTTCTAAGGCTTTCCCAAATTCATACTGCCCGCGCTTGTCTCTAAGGCAATGGCAAGATTCCGCTTTTTGTAGTAGTTGATACAATCTCTCCCGTTCCAAATCTCTAGCGGAGGATAAAAGCATGAGAAAACGCTTGATTGTGGCTGTACTCATGGTGTTCCTTTCGTTTGCCCCCGCGTATGCGGGGCACTCAGTAGTTGGCGGCTTTGGGTCTTACTGGTGCGAGTGTGACAATCCAGCGAGTCACAACAACACGCTAAATGTGAGTATCCAGAACGGCAACGAAGATACTCAGCAAGACTCGACTACAGAGCTAGGACTGCTTGTATTGTTTCTTACTGCGCTGATGCTTAGATACAAAGCCTAAGCATAAAGGACATTTCAGCTAACCGTTGCTCTTGTGGCAACTAAATATCTGTCTGCCGCATGTTACTAAAAATCAACCAAGATGCAAGGGCTAAATGTGTTTCAAGCTACATTGATGTGAGTGAGCGTAGGTAACAGATTCAACCCCGCCTAAAAGGTAATTACCAATCACAACAGAAAAGCCAAGTTTTGGCGTTTCGGAGGCACTATGACGTTTAACGACAAAGATTTATGTGATAAAACTTCCACTTCCGACGATTCTGGGAGCGATAAGCTCGTCTTTGGTAGAAGTCTTTTCCCACTCATGACGGGCGACTGGCCGACCGAACAGGAGGAAGAGATGGACAGACATAAAATACCAGCATGGGTGTTTTATCCAGGTTTGTTAGTTCTTTTTGCTGCCGGACTCGCCTTGATGTTTTGGGGGCATAAAAACAAATCAGATAATTTTATAGCTGAAATTCTTGAACTTCTAGGCCACGCCATTGTCGTCGCCGCGATCCTCGCCGCTACGGTTGATCTTTATGTCAAAAAGCTACTATTGAAAGAAGCGGCATCTGACATCGCCAAATATCTTATAGGGTATAAACTGCCGGAAGAGTTGCAAGACCGAATCAGAGAGTTGATGGGTACTACCCTTTTCAGGAGGGATGTTCGCATTCACTATAAAATGTCGCAGTCGCCCGAAAAAATGGACAAATTTCTCATTGAAGTAGAATATAAGTTTTTCATAGAGAATCCTACCAATGGAAAGTTACCTTATATTCATTCTATTTCCTTTCCGATACACCCGGCCCCTACTGTGTTTGAGATGCGATGCGACTCTAACGATGAGCGAGTGAGCTACTACTTGGGTAAGGATAAGATAAAAAGAGAGACTGTGCCATCGGTCGTTAAGTTTTCGGGGAAAAAGGTACAGATAAAATCGAAGATGAGAAACCCCAATTTGAAATATGAGTTTAGTGTCAAATTCGCATACGAACGATTCAAAAACGACAGCGATTATTTTGCCTTTATGGAACCTTCCATTGAATTTACTTTAACGGCAGCATACCCGGACACAATCGAGTTTGTCGGGCCGGAAACCCAGATCAATAGAGACAGATGGCACGGCGATAGAATATTCCTACGGGGCGAGCATGTCAGCTTCCGATGGTTTGAGAAGGAAGAAAAGAAGGAACAGGACCAGACTTCATTGACATAGCTCTTTCTTGATCTGCTCTTTTATCGCCCCGGTACTGTCCAGGCATGATAGGCAAACTCTCTTTAGCCCCTGCTCACTATGAAAGATAATCTGTGATTCGCTCACATCAAACACATCAAAGCTATGGGTTGGCTCTAACTCGCTCGCAACTTCAAAGGCAATATCTGTCAGTTGATCTATGTTCATGATTTCTCCTATGCAGCTAAAAGCTCTTGAATGCTCCATACGTGATCGGTTAGACCGCTCGCCATCGCGGGAGTTCGCTTTTTTACGGTTTCGGTTTTAATGCTGCTATGCGGTCTGCAAAAGTTGTAATAGGTGTAATGGTCCTGAAAGTCTGGACAGCAGAATTGCAATTTAGAGTATAGACGCCAGTTGCTGCTTGTGCCACTGCGCCTCGTACTCAGTTGGGGTCAAATAACCGAGTGCCGAATGAATTCGCTTGGTCAGATAGACCTCATCGATAAAATGGCCAATCTGATTAAGGGCGTCTTCATAATCGCGGTACTCGCTCAGGTAGACTTCTTCCTCTTTTATGGTTCGGATGACTCGTTCGGCGTAGCCGTTCTGTTCGGCGTGTCCGACCTCGGCCATCGAGATTTGCACTTGCGCCGCCTGTAAGACTTGCACGTAAGCAGTCGCGGCGTATTGCAACCCCTGATCCGAGTGATGGATTTGCGGTTGGCCGTGCTGAAGTGCCCGGTGCAAGGCCCAAAGCGTCAATTCGACTCCGAGACCGTGCGACAGCGACCAGCCGCGAATGGCCCGCGTGAAGACATCCATCACAATGGCCAGGTAAACGAATTGGCCGCTGCCTACTGTGACATAAGTAATGTCACAGACCCAGACCTGATTGGGCCGAGTCACGATCAGATCCTTGACCAGATTGGGATAGCGCGGGAACGAATGCTGCGAGTTCGTCGTCTGTTTACGCGCTTTTTTGCGGCGCCTGGTCAGCCCCATCTCCCGCATGAGTCGCCGCACACGATGGCGACCGACGGCAGGCAGTTCCGGAGCGGCGCGCTTTATCTGCGCGGTGACGCGGCGTGAGCCGTAAGTCGGGAACTGGGCCGCGACCGTTTCAATCGCGGCTTTCACGTCCGCTTCCTCGCGCTCGACCGCACCGTAATAATAGGAACTGCGCGGCAGCCCGACGATTTGACAGATGACTTGCACCGGATAAGCGGTTGACAGCATCGCGATCACTTCCCGTTTTTGCTGGTTTGATAGCTCGCAAGCTGCGAGGCTTTTTTTGCGACCTCCAATTCCATGGTTAGGCGACCGACGAGGCGTTGGAGTTCGGCGATCTGCTCATCTTTTTCCGCGGCTTCACTCTCGTGCTCAAAGACGAGGGCGGCGTGGGTGAGCAGTTGCTGTTTCCAGCGACTCAGGAGGTTCTCATTAATACTCAGGTCGCGACAGACCTGGGCTGCGCTTTTCGTTCCGCTCAAGACTTGCAGAACGGCCTGAGCTTTTTGTTGCGGTTTGTAGCTGCGATTCTTTCTCATTGTGGTCTCCGATTTCTGAACAGTAGTTCTGGCTTAATCCACTGTCCAGTTTTTCGAGACCACTACAAGGCAAAGAACAACGCTAACGCTGCTCTCAAGTTCTCTCGCTTCTTTGAGAATGCGTTTGTCAGTCTTGTGAATCGGCGCATCTGCATTCTGATCGTAAGGTTCTGACGCTCGACGATAGATGTGCAGATTCGCCAGGGGTTAGGGTTGCCGTAGATTACATTCGTTATTATGTCCACCACAACGGGTGGCGAATAACGATGCTCGTCATCTTGAGAGGTCGCATAGACTTTTATCAATTGAGCAAAGTCGATCTGCTTGTGGCCGAGTTCGTGAATAATGGTATCCCTATAAGGCGCGAAGCCGTCTGTCGTTATCTGGAACCCGTGATCGGCTGTAGCATCGGCCAGCTTCTTAGTGAAGGCCCAGGTGTCGTCAAAAGTTCTGCGGCCCAGATGCCAAGTAAGAATTAGCTTTGTGTTGCTCTCGATAGCGACAAAGGTATAAGCATCGCCTATGCTGCGCTCTTGTTCGTATGACTCCCATTGCAGACGTTTCTTGCCCTTTGTCTTTTCCTTCATCCCGACAAAGCACCATAGTTCGTCGCATTCAACGTCTTTAACGGGAACATCCTTGATGTGATTTTCAAGAAACTGCTCGCACTTTGAGCCGACTACAACGAGAAGTTTTAGGATGGTGTTTAAGTCCAGGCCCGTTATCCTCTCGGTGCTTCTGAGTGAACAGCCTTCGATTAAAAGTTGAACGGCTTTTTCCGCTTTATCTAAAGGTAGGTACATCCCCTCAAGAGCTTTGTCTTGAGCCTCAATAAAAGACTTTGAGCAGGAGGGGCAATAGAAACGCTGATTACCTTTGCGATCTTTGCCATGCTTGCGGGATTCGCTTTGACAGTTCGGACACTTCATCGTGAGCCTTGCCTTTCTCTTGGCGATGGCTCACAATGTCTTTACCGGAGAATCATGCGAGCAATCGCTTGGTTTTCAATAAGGCTCAGGTGCTAGTAACACTTGAGCCTTTAACTCTTTCAAATGCAGAAACATAATACTTGAGCGGAAAAGAAAAGTCAATAGAAAATAAGCCTTAAAACACAGAAAATAATGATTGTAATACTTGAGCGGTTTAGTTTATAGTGGAGGTATGCCAGAACCAAAAAACAAAGCAGCGACCAAAGCGGCGCAACTCTTAGGCAGGCTCGGAGGATTGAAAGGTGGTAGGGCCAGGGCCGAAAGGTTATCGCCAGAGCGAAGGAAAGAAATAGCTCAAAAGGCTATCCGGGCGAGATGGGATAAGGCGAGGCAAGACAAGCCAGGAGATAACCATGCCTGAAAAAGAAGAAAAGACAGAGGCTAAGGCTAAAGAAGTAGAGCCTAAAGAAAAGAAGAGTATACCTCCTCCACCCCCGTTGCCTGTGATTTTCAACAGGTACTTTGAGGAGAATCTAGGACAAATAAGCGACGTGGATTTCAGACAAACGGGCGGTTTTGAGAATTTAAAACATAGAGGTAAAAACAAATAAGAATTACGGTAGGGACGTTATAAGCCACACGTATAGCAATACTGCGCCTAACGAGAAGAACAGCAACATCGCAATTGCCAGCCGCCTCTTTACCAACATAGAGGAGTAGTTGAATTCAAGGTCTTGTCCTGCCCCATAAATTATAGCTGCTTTGAAATCTTGTTCAGAGAGATGAAGCCACTCTTTATATAAATGTCTAGGGTCTATAAATCGTAGCTTGCCCTTAAAGCTGGCGATTATTCCCAAAATGACAGCAACCAAAAAAGCAACTATAGCCAGGATAAACCAAGCAGATCGAAACGTCGCTTGCGGTACGTTAGAGCGGATTAGTGGAGGAGCAACTAAGACTAGACTAACAGAAAAAGCTAACAATTTAAGAATACGATCATTGACTGCTTCTTTTTTCTTCTGCGCCCACTGATAAGTCTCAATAGCAATCGGATATGCCAAATCTACAGACGGGTAAGTTATTTCTTCGGGGCTTTTGGTGGTTGGTTGAACGGACATAGGGGTCTTTCCTTCCGGCAACACATTCTTCACATCTTTGATTTGTGTCTCACTCATACCGATATTATATCAGAGCAGTAAAATATCAGACCGAATATGGAGTAAACTAGGCTAGAATGACAGGCATGCACCATTTCGTACAACACACATTTCAGGCACTACCCGCGGCCTCCGCTGCATGCGTTTGTTAGACGCTCGCACTCTCATTGGAACATTGAGTATAATGATGCTGGAGCTAGATATGAGTAGAACGATAACTATTTCCGACGAACTTTACGCCAAGTTAGAAGCTGAGGCACAAATGCGCGGTCTCAGTAGCGTAGAGCAGCTACTTGAACAATTGCAAGCTCCCGAAACAAAATCACTCCGCCGCAAAGAGGTTGTTCGTGAGATAGACGATTTGCGTAACCGACTCTTTGCTAAATATGGCCAGATGCCAGATAGCGTAGAACTTTTGCGCGAAGATAGAGCGCGTTAATGGCAAATCTGGTTGTTGACGCTAGCGTAGCGGTAAAATGGTTTGTACCAGAGCCATATTCAACTGAAGCACATCTAATTCTTGACGACTATCAGACAGGGGGACTCTCACTTCTTGCTCCTGATCTCATAAATGCCGAATTCGGCAATATCGTTTGGAAAAAACATCTTTTTCAAGGACTGGACCTTACCGATGCTCAAACAGTGATTGATGAGTTTCGCAAGCTGAAGTTTACACTTACAACAACAGAGGCATTGCTTGATAAGGCATATCATCTGGCGGTAACGCACCGTCGATCAGTATACGACAGGGTCTATCTTGCATTGAGCATCCAGGAGAACTGTAAGTTTGTAATAGCGGATGAGAAACTGGTTAATGCAATTGGTTCATTGTTCCCGAATATAATACGGGTTGGGAAATGGCTGTGATGAAAGGCGCGTCTAACAAGCGCATGCAACGGAGGCCGCGAAGCGAGTCTCGCATCAATCTATTAGTACCGCTCGCAGCCCCGGTGATGCGCGGCGTTAGCCCCTTGCGGGCTGGGTGAATTGGAGATATAGAAATACTCATGTTATTCGATATACCACTTAATAGAGTTGATGAAGCTATTTTGCAAAGCTTACTTGATGTTATTCCAGAAGGCAGGCAGATTGAATACAAGAGAGAATTGCCCAAGAATAATTACGAAGATGTAAAAGAATTTCTTAAAGATGTTTCTGCTATGGCAAATACGATAGGAGGAGACATAGTTTACGGCATTAAGGAAGGCAAGAATGCCAATGGCGATACTGTTGCAGAAGCCCTAGAGGGTATAGCCAACGCAGATGCTGATAAAGTAAAGCTACGCTTGGATGACATGATCCGCGCCAATATAAAACCAACACTTATTGGATACGATATACACCCAGTAATTCTTGGCGACGGCCAAACGATTTTCGTTCTTCGAGTTCATCGCAGTTGGAATGCGCCGCACGTCGTTGAGTATCAAAGACACTGGCGCTTTTACTATAGAAGTTCGGCTGGAAGCCATCCCATGGACGTGACTGAACTGCGCCATGCTATGACATTTGCCGATACACTTCAGCAACGGTTAGAAGGATTCCGTATAGATAGGCTCGCAAGAATAGCATCGGACTCAACACTCAACGAAACTGCTAAGATTGTTATTCATATTCAGCCATTCGATTCGGTTAGAGAGGATTATCAAGTAGACCTAAAAAAGGCATTCACACATGAAAAGAATCTTGTACTCTTAAGGTTCGATAATGTGTACCCAGAGACACGGCGTAATTTCGATGGCTTGCTCGTTACCCGTGAAATGAATCTAGCCACAGGGTACATTCAACTCTTTCGCAGTGGCGCAATTGAAGAGGTAGATGCTGGCATATTACCCGTGACTCGAAACGAACGAAATTACATTCCCTCTCGGACATTTGAAGGAAAAGTTCTGAATGCAGTAACGAGACGACTGGGAGTGTTAAAAGATATGGATGTTCAGTCACCAGTTTTGCTCCATCTCACATTACTTGGTGTCAAAGGCTATAGTATGGGGATTCAATCTGATGGCTGGCCACGAGATTTATCTGACCACTTAGAGCAGGCCGACCAGAATCCAATAGATCGTGAAGATTTGCTGCTACGCGGCATCTTAATCGAGAATATTCAAGCAGTGGACAACCTATTTGAATACGCGGGGCATGTTTTGCAGCCAGTATTCGACACAGTATGGAATGCAACGGGATTCAACCGATCAATGCATTACGACAAAGATGGTAAATGGACTGTCGAACTGCATTTTTGATCTCTAAAAATCAAGAATCCTTCGTACAGCAAAGGCGGGGCTAACAAACGCATGCAGCGGAGGCCGCGAAGCGAGTCTCGCATAGTTCTATCAATGCGGCTCGCGGCCCCGCTGATGCGAGCCGTTAGATGCTTGTGGTTACAAGGGGCAGCAATCGTTTATAATAGGTTAAGAAAGTGAGAAGCGACATGAACACATTTCGATTAGATACGACATTGACCCAAGATGGAACCCTGACCCTTAGCGACCTACCCTTTCAGGCTGGTGATTCAGTAGAGGTAATTATCGTTCCCCTCAAGACAGCGTCTGCTGTACAAAACGGATACTCATTACGTGGGAAAGTTATCCGGTATGATAATCCTACTGAACCGGTTGCCCAAGAAGATTGGGAAGCTCTGCGATGATCATACTGGACACACATATTTGGGTTTGGTGGGTAGATGGCAGCCCGCAATTTACTGCGCAGTATCAGAATTGGATAGACGAGCATAAACCCGATGGAGTAGGTATCAGCGTTATCTCATGCTGGGAAGTTGCCAAACTGGTAGAGAATGGGCGGCTCAAGCTTCAATGTCCAGTTGAAGAGTGGATAGAGCAAGCATTAGCTTATCCTGGTGTCGAGTTGCTGCAACTGACTCCAGGCATAGCTGTAGAATCAACTCAATTACCCGGCAGCTTTCATCGTGATCCAGCCGACCAGATTATAGTAGCTACAGCGCGAATATGGGATTGTCCTTTATTGACAGCAGATGACAGGATTCTCAAATATCCACACGTTACATTGCTAAAATGATTAGAAGTAGAGGGATCAGATGGCCCGTCACAAGACCGCATCTAACAAACGCATGCAGTGGAGCGCGGCGAGCGAGTTTCACATGATACATTCAATACCATGCGCCGCGCCCACTGATGCGAATCGTTAGACGCTGGAAACGAGTGCGTCGCATCAGTTATATTGGGTTTGCGAACACATACCAAGAGAATGAGGTAATGTATGAAAGCTAGAGTTACAGAAGAAGGAGTTGTTATCCCGAAAAAGTTTCTGAAAGGCGTTAAGGAGGTCGAGATACGCCAAGAAGGTGTTGTTGTTGTAGTATTCCCAAAAAGCAAAGAAGATTCCATCTTCAAGATTGGCAGGAATCCTGTTCCCTGTAATGCTCCTGATGCGAGTGAAAACCTCGATGAGTACATCTACTGATAATGAAGAGTCTATTCCTTGATGCCGGTTATGTTATAGCGTTGGAAGCGTCAGACGACCAGAATCACAAAGCCGCTTCACAACATTGGCGAAAAATACTCAAATCACCCCCGCAATTAGTGACGACATCCTATGTGTTCGATGAAGTAGTAACTTTCTTCAATAGTCGTGGTCGGCACGAAAAAACGGTCGAAGTGGGAAGCAATCTTATTCAGACAGACTCGATTGAGCTAATCCATGTTGACGAGGCATTGTTCTATGAAGGGTGGGAGCATCTTCAAAAGCACAAAGACAAAACGTATTCACTAACGGATTGCATATCGTTTGTGGTAATGAAGCAGCGCGGAATAAAAGCGGCACTTACATTTGACAGACATTTTACCCAGGCAGGATTTGACAAGTTGCCATGAACCAGCGTCTAACAAGCGCATGCAGCGGAGGCCGCGAAGCGAGTTTCTCATCAATCTATCAGTGCCGTTCGCGGCCCCGCTGATGCGAGCCGTTAGACGCTTTAACTTGCCCCCAGTTCGATTGTTTAGTGGTTGAATCAATGCTTTTCAATCGCTACACTGGCATCTATGGTGAGGCGCTTAAATATTCTCCAACAGGTTCGCAGTGCGTCGCGCAAGAGAATTCTCTATCTTCCGCATGCCGTCAGGCAAATATCTCGCCCAGATAGAATGATTACAACCTCTGAAGTTCGTCGAGTTGTTCAGACCGGAAAGGTTATTGAAGATTACCCTCAAGACCCGCGTGGCCAGAGTTGTTTAATCCTAGGTTTCGGAAAAGACAAGAGGCCAATACATATAGTGTGCTCGCCTAAGGCTGAGTTCTTGGCAATAATAACTGCTTACCTTCCAAACGAGGACGAATGGGAGGATAATTTCAATAAGAGGAAACAGAAATGAACTGCTCTCATTGCAAAGGCAAGATGAAACGAGGTACGGCCCCATTCCATGTTGATCGTAAGGGGTATCACTTGGTACTAGATGCTGTGGCGGCTTGGGTATGTACTCAGTGTGGAGAGGTTTATTTTGAAGAACCCGAAGTAGATGCTATTCAAGAAGTAATACGAGCCGTAGACAAGCAAGCAGACAAATTGGCCATACCGGCATAAGAGAGAAAGTGCGTACATTGTCACGCCAGCGTCTAACAAACGCATTCAGCGGAGGCCGCGAAGCGAATTTCATATCAATCCATTAGCGCCGTTCGCGGCCCCGCTGATGCGAAGCGTTAGGCGCAGGAAGAGGGGGTCAAAAGTCGAATATGTAATATTTCCATCTAATTAAGCATATATTTATGAATGAGACAAATAGAAGGAGAATCAGTTTATGCCAATGTATCAGATTTCGATTCATCTCTCTGGAGGGAGTACAGCTACGATTAAGGAAGAAGCTCAGTCAATTGCTCTCATAGAGCAATTTATCAAGAGAGAGTTGTCCGCTCCTGATCAGGAGCTTCGCCTTGCTTCGCCTCGTGGTCTAATCTCCGTTAAGAAAGAACTTGTTGTCGGCTATTCAATTGACGAGTGACAAGACTACGGACTGTCGAGGACAACTCATAAAGGGAGAAACTAAAGCTCAAGAACGGTGGCAGTCGGATGGTTCATAGTGCCTTCATGAAGGGCTTGCAGTGACCTGCCTGATGTTGCTTCGCGATATCTGCATTAAGAGTAAGCGGTGCAAGGCGCTGAAAAAGCCGTATCGCTTTTGTTGATAGTTCCGACTTGAGGAACTGCACTGGACGATCAGTCTGTCTGGTTTTACGCTCGACGTGAGCGCAATAATCTCATTTGAATTGAGATTGGTTCTGGCCATTGCTTGGTTGTCTGCGACGCTTCAACTCCGCTTTGACTTCCAAGTTCATGTGAACCCAAGTTTCACAAGATTAAGGAGATTAATTATGAAAGAAGAATGGAAGACGGCATCTTTAGAATATGATGCTCTATTGCAGCGAATCGAAAAGGTTGAAAGACTGAATCGTAGAATAAAGGTAATTTCTATGGTAGGTCTTTTCTTGATTGCACCTCTATTCGTAACGGGCTTAACACTACCTCAAACTAAAGTATATGAGGGGACAAGATTCGTCCTTGTTGATTCAACAAAAAAAACTCGCGCCGAGTTAGTTGTAAATGCTCAGGATCAGCCAGTGCTAACATTCAGTGATTCAAGCGGAAAAGTACGGGCAGAACTAAAGATTGACAATAATGGCAAAGCAGAGCTTTTGCTGAAAAGTAATGACGACTCTAAATTTGCTAAAGTGAGCACTGATACCAGTGCTTCTTTAATCGAACTAAAAAACCAAGCTACTAGGACTCTGATAAATTCAAAAACCCAGATCTTCTATGACAGTTTTAACACTCCACGCGCGATGTTAGGGATTGATGACTTTGGACAGTCAAGGCTCTCCTTACAGGATGGTAGCCGTTCTCGTATCGCTGAACTAATTGCGCATGGGAACCGATCCTTTTTGGGCCTTGGCACTATTACAAACAATCAAAGAAGCCATGCCACTTTGGAAGCAGAGTCAGTCGGAGGTGGCAATCTTAAACTATTTAATTCTATTACCGGAGGCTACGTTGCGTTGCATTCTAGGGCAGCCAGCCAAGACACTCCATTAACTGTTAATTTTCCCGGACTACTTATTAAGAGGCCCGGTAGTCCCGTGTATAGAGCTCCATGAAGAATCGTGCGTGCAGGGGTAGAGTTGTTTGAATGCCAGTAATATTACAATTTTAGGCAGATAATCTTGGCAACGGGTGCTGTAAAGCAAAATCGCTCCCCTAGTACGATCTGCACTCTGCTTGCCAGCTAGTGCCGCGTATGAGGCTGGCCTTAGACTTGATAATGCTTCGACTAGAAAATCGGGTTGCTACTAACAGAAGCATTCTTTAATCAGGAAACCAATCGGGAACAATCGCTGGGGAGAACAATTGGCCAACGGCCTGCGCCTAACAAACGGTTCGACCGGAGCGCGGCAAGCGAGGTTCTCATGGTTACGCCAATGTTACGTGCCGCGCCCGGTCAACCGAAGCGTTGGATGGCTACTGCTTCACGCGAGTGAGTTATAATAATCAATGCTAAAAATGCATAAGGAGGTTTGTAATGAAACGAATAGGAATAAACTCCATGTTACAGCCAGGCGACAAAGGCACTGAAGTCAGAGAACTATATGTTTTTCTGCAAGAACTTGGATATCTCCCTGGAGAACCTATGAGGTCCTCGCATAAGGGCTTTCACAAAATACCTTCTGTCCCTGATGGTCCGCTCGTTTTCGACGATCATCTAAAAGAAGCAGTCTCTGAGTTTCAGAAATTCTACAGTCTCAGAACTACAGGCGGATTAGATGAGTCTACACTTGAATTATTGATGAAACCTCGATGCGCATTTCCTGATATTATTAGGCCGGAATATGTGATTACCGGAGCTTGGGAGAAGAGAGAGGTGACATACCGGCTTAACCCGTCTATCTTCCAAGTTAAAGAATTTACTGGAGACATCATGCCCGTTGGAGTGATCGAAAACGCCTTTCGCATTGCTTTCACCGGTTGGCAAGAAGCCGCTATGAATAAAATACGTATCCTGAGAACTTACGTGGATGCAGATATTGAAGTTTATGGATATGATTTTGGCAGCGGTACTAAATTCGGAGGTACTTATCCACCCCAAGACGGAGACATATACATGGATTTTGACTCCACTTGGACACGATTTAAGCAGCCTCCTACAACTGGTCTAGATTTCTTTGCAGGGGTTTTACATGAAGTAGGCCATGCCTTGGGGCTGGATCATGTAAATGACTCTGCATCAATCATGTATCCCACTATTGAGATAGGCAAGATGAAAGGTCTGTCTCAAGACGACGTTAACGGTATTAGAGCACTTTATCCATAGGCTCATCTGCGTTTGAGGATCGGATGATCACACAGGCAATCTAACAAGCGCATACAGCGAAGCGCGCGATGCGGGTTTCGAATTAATTCCAGAGTGGGGCCGCGACCCGCACTGATGCTTGACGTTAGATGGCTTGCATATTGAGCGAAAGAAAATACCCATTGAATTTGAACATAGATTAAACTAATCCAGTGGACGCAATCTGTGGCTCATGCCACTCAACCGAAGGAGAGAATATTATGGCTAATGGATGGACTGTAACAATATGTCCAGGGACTGAAGCTACACGCATCGTACTGCAGAGCGGACGTTCGAGAAATGAAAATGTAGTTTGGGGGGAATGGAAGTCAAGCGACGGAACCCCTAAAGAATTCCCTATGCCTAGTGACCAGCAAGCATTAGATCCCATCTACGTACAACTGAACAACCCAGGGGAGAAACAAGCTCATGCTTGCGTTAAGTACGATGGTATTTCATGCAAGCACTTTGATTTCGATGGGAAGAATGAAAACCACGATATAAGACGTAAGGATCGCGACGGCGATTGCAAATGCTAGCACCAGCATTAATGTTGCGGCACTGCCAAGCGCCATCTAACAACAGGTTCGACCGGAGTTGTTCTACGTGCTAGGCACGCACCGAAAGGGATGAAACTTACTGGACATCGGACGGCTCAGATTGCAAGATGGGCGATGACCGAGCCGGTCGCGAGGACCGTCGCGGCATTGGTGCTAGCAAGCCCGTACCGGAGTTTGGTCTCAGCGGTTCGTGTGCCGATCAGTGGTGACGACGCGGCTTTCATTGCCGTTGCCGATCCCGTTTAAGAGATTACTCTTCAGTTTCTACCGCTGCGCTGGTTCGGTCATCATTTCATACTGACCGGAGGCCCTCTGCTATGAAGAAGCGCTCCTCATCTCGCCCAACAAAGCGTCTGCGACACACGCCCCGCCCGGGACGTACCATTGAGGCCAACAGAAGCAGCGACCTCCACCAAGTCAACCAACATGCTGCTGGCATTGACATCGGTGCTGAACGCCATTATGTGGCCGTGCCTGCGGCTGCCACTCTCCATCCGGTGCGCGAGTTCTCAGTATTCACTAAAGACCTGTACGCCATTGCTGACTGGTTGCAAGCTTGCAGCGTAACGACCGTGGCAATGGAGAGTACGGGCGTCTACTGGGTGCCATTGTATGAGGTGCTCGAAGAGCGCGGCTTTCTCGTCAAGCTTGTCGATGCGCGCAAGGTAAAGAATGTCACAGGGCGCAAGAGTGATGTCTTGGATTGCCAGTGGCTACAGCAACTCGAAAGCTATGGGTTGTTGGCTGCCGCCTATCGGCCCACCGATGAGATCGTCGTGCTGCGTGGGTATGTCCGCCAACGTGACATGCTTGTTAAGAGTGCCTCAAGCCACATTCAGCATATGCAGAAGGCACTGCAACAGATGAACCTACGCCTGGATAATGTGGTCAGTGACATCACCGGGCAGACTGGTATGCGAATACTAAAAGCCATTCTGGCAGGCGAGCGCGATACGGGCAAACTCGGCCAGATGCGCGACCCGCGCTGTCACGCCACGGCGGAGGTGATAGCGCAATCCTTAGTGGGCAACTACCGGCAAGAGCATCTGTTCGCATTGAAGCAGGCAGTCGAGTTGTTCGAGTTCTATCAAGAGAAGATCCTGGAGTGCGAATCGGAGATGGAGAAGTATCTACAGAGTTTGTCGGGTAAGCGCGATGATGAGCCACCGCCGCTTGCAGGAGGTGAAAAGCGCCAGCGCTGCAGTTTCAACCTGCGCGATTATGCCTACAAGCTTTTAGGGGTTGATCTGTTTCGAGTGCAAGGGCTGAACTCGCAGACCTTATTGCAGATCATCTCGGAAGTTGGGGTAGACTTGAGTGGCTTTGTCAGCGAGAAGCATTTTGCGAGTTGGTTAAGCTTAAGTCCGAACCGGCGAGTGAGTGGAGGGAAGGTGTTATCGAGCAAGACGAAGGCGAGCAAGAATCGGGCGGCGGCAGCATTCCGGCAAGCGGCGTCGAGCGTAGCGCGCAGCGACAGCGAGTTGGGAGCGTACTATCGAAGGATGCAGGCGCGCAAAGGGCCAGGTGCAGCGATCACAGCGACAGCGCATAAGCTAGCAAGGCTGTACTACAGCTTGGTGAAGCAGGGGCGGGAGTACGAAGAGGGAGGAGCGCGAGCGTATGAAGAGAGGCAACGAGAGCGAGTAGTTGCGAGTTTGCGCAAACGGGCGAAAGGGCTAGGGTATGAGCTAGTGGAGCTGGCCGCATAAAGTGGCCAGCGCGACAGGCTAGACAGCAACAGTGAATTACAACCCGAACCGGATTGGCGACAGCGTGTGTTTGCAGAAGCAGTATTCGAAGAGTTGTTTCTTAAGAGCCGCGCAAGCGAGTTTCTTATGGTTTCTTGAGTGTTACGTGCGCGGCCCGGTCATCCCAAGCGTTAGACGCTCACACTTGCTGTCGCCTCATAGTTCGCTGAATCCGGCAAGAAACTTATGAATATGACTTAATCCACTTAAGTCATGTGCAAGCACAAGCCCTTCATTGACTAAAACATCGCTCGAGTGTACTGTTAGCGGCCTAAGTATAGCCCCAATAACCCATTTGGGAGCAGGAGGAATCTATCATGTTACAACCGCGATCGATCGCTTTAATGCTAATGTGGATTTGCAGGTTACTGATGTTGACTGTAACCTTATTGACAATAAGCGCCGCCAGTTACACGACGGCAAAGAAGACTCCGAAGAGTGGTGAACCAATAGTCGGGCTTGAGTTGGCAGTTGAGCCTGCATCAAACGAACTGAATGTTTCTGCATCTATGCCGGTCTTTCAGCTATCGAACGAGATCGTCGAAGAAAACCTGCGACCTGGCAATCCCCCGAGCGAGTGGGATGTAGGAAACGGCAACCCTGATATCGAAGGCTTCGCTACTGATATAAGCGTAAACAAAGGTGAGACCGTCTATTTCAAAATCAGAACTAATGCTACTAATTACCGCCTAGACATCTACCGCATGGGTTACTACAACGGGAATGGCGCACGCCGAGTGGCTACGGTTTTTCCATCAGTCACTTTGCCGCAGAGCCAGCCAGGTTGTTTAAATGCCCCTGCTACGAATCTGTATGACTGCGGGAACTGGACTGTCTCCGCATCCTGGAGCGTCCCGGCTGAAGCAACTTCAGGCGTTTACATAGCTAAGCTTGTGCGCCCAGACCAACAAAATGGCAGCCACATAATCTTTATTGTGCGGGATGATAATGGAAATTCCGATTTATTGTTTCAGACATCTGATACAACCTGGCAGGCTTACAATAACACTGTCGGGCCTAGCACATATGATAATCCTCGCGCCTTTAAAGTTAGTTACAACCGTCCATTCAATACTCATAATGGTAGAAACGCGTTCTTCTACAGCGAATATCCGATGGTGCGCTGGCTGGAGGCCAACGGATACGATGTCAGCTACTTTACTGGAGTTGACAGTAGTCGGCGTGGCTCAGAAATCCTCGAACACCGAGTACTGCTGTCCGTAGGCCATGACGAATACTGGTCCGGCGATCAACGTGCCAACGTTGAAGCCGCTCGAAATCAAGGAGTCAACCTCGCATTCTTCAGTGGCAATGAAATCTTTTGGAAGACTCGGTGGGAAAACAGCATTGATAGTTCCTCGACGCCTTACCGCACACTTGTCACGTATAAGGAAACACACGATAACCGTAAGAGCGATCCGCTGTGTAATGTCTGGACCGGCACATGGCGTGATCCGCGCTTCAGCCCTCCTGGCGATGGTGGACGCCCCGAAAACGCACTGATCGGTCAGATTTTTACTGTAAATGATTTCCGAAATGATCCCATCGAAGTCCCCGAGCCATACGGCAAGATGCGTTTGTGGCGACATACAAGTTTTGCCAATCTTCTGTCAGGTCAGGTAGGCAGCACACCCGCAGGAACACTCGGATACGAGTGGGATGAAGACCTTGATAATGGATACAGACCGGCTGGCCTGGCCAGAATGTCCTCAACTACCAGGCAAGTTAGTACTTATATTTTGGACTACGGCAATACTTATGGCCAGGGTACAGCTACACATCATCTAACTCTCTATCGACATGCTAGCAACGCTCTCGTGTTCGGCGCGGGCACAGTGCAATGGTCATGGGGGCTGGATAGTACACATGACTTTCCTGGGACGCCATCAGATTCAAACATGAAGCAGGCTACGGTCAACCTGTTTGCTGACCTGGGAGTTCAACCAGCCTCTCTACAGCCAGGGCTTACGCCTACCGGCCCCTCAACTGATGCCACTGCGCCCAGTTCTACGATCGTTTCACCATCTCAAGGTGCGGGCGTGGACGGCAATGGGGTTACAATCAGTGGCACGGCCACAGATGCTGGAGGGGGAGTAGTAAGTAGTGTTGAGGTGTCCGTGGATGGAGGGATACAGTGGCATCCGGCAACGGGCAGAGAATCCTGGAGTTATTCATGGAAACCGAACCGGCTCGGCGTAACAACGATTATGAGCCATGCGGTTGACGACAGCGGCAATATACAAACCACGAACTCCAGTATTACTGTTGTGGTTAGCCCCCCTCAGCAAAACAGTCTATGGAATGATGCTGTAACGCCTTCGGTGACATCGGCTCCCGACACACGGCCATTCGAGCTTGGGGTGAGATTCCGCGCCAGTGTCTCCGGATGGATCACGGGGCTGCGTTTTTACAAAGGCAGTCTGAACACGGGCACGCACGTCGGCCATCTCTGGACTGCCAATGGCACTATGCTGGCAGAAGCCACATTCACCAACGAGACGGCATCAGGATGGCAGCAAGTCAACTTAGCCACGCCGGTTGCAATCAGCGCCAACACGATTTACGTAGCTTCTTATTTTGCGCCCAACAGCCACTTCGCTGTTGATCATTTTTACTTTACTACAGGTGGATTCGAAGACGGATTTTTGCAAGCGCCAGGTGAGGGTTTGCACATCCCAAACGGAGTTTACAAGGATGATGTAAGCGGCTTTCCTAATCAAACTTTCGCCTCAAGCAACTACTGGGTTGATGTAGTGTTCGCGCCTCAGCAAAGCAGTCTATGGAATGATGCTGTAACGCCTTCGGTGACATCGGCTCCCGACACACGGCCATTCGAGCTTGGGGTGAGATTCCGCGCCAGTGTCTCCGGATGGATCACGGGGCTGCGTTTTTACAAAGGCAGTCTGAACACGGGCACGCACGTCGGCCATCTCTGGACTGCCAATGGCACTATGCTGGCAGAAGCCACATTCACCAACGAGACGGCATCAGGATGGCAGCAAGTCAACTTAGCCACGCCGGTTGCAATCAGCGCCAACACGATTTACGTAGCTTCTTATTTTGCGCCCAACAGCCACTTCGCTGTTGATTATTATTATTTCGAAACTAGCGGTTACGGGAACGGATATCTGCACGCTCCAGCCGATGGAGAAGGCGGTCCCAACGGCGTGTATAAGGATGACGTTAGCGGCTTTCCTAACCAGACTTATGTTTCAAATAACTACTGGGTTGATGTAGTGTTCACGCCTCAGTCAGCCGGTACTGCATTTAACTCTCTATCGCTGAACGGCCAGTGGTCATACGTTAATGTGCCCGATAGCGCGAGTCTGGACATTTCGGGTGAGGTGACAGTTGAGGCATGGATTAAAACCAATTCCGTTAGTACACAACAGGGAATTATTGAGCGCTACGGACAATCTCCGGCGGCCGATGGCGGTTATGCATTGCGACTCACATCGGAAGGCAAGCTAATGTTCCTCACGCTTCGTAACAACCTTGAATGGGATTACGTGCAGGGAGGTACGGTCATTAGCACAGGCGTATGGCACCATGTTGCAGGAGTTTTTGATGGGCATGAGTTAAGGGTGTATATTGATGGCGAGCTCGACGGCTCAAAGCTCTCAACGTTTGCGCCAGTAATTGGCACCACAGGTGTGAAGATTGGAGCGCGCGCCGATGACGGCGCTTTTGCATTTAATGGGCTGATTGACGAAGCCCGGATAACGGCTGCAACTCTCTACTGTGCAAAATTCAATCCTCCACCAACGCTCAGGTTGGCGAACGGCACAAGAGGGTTATGGATATTCGATTGGCAGACGACGAACGATTACTCTCAGTATGGCAACAATGGTTCGCGTATAGGGTCAGCCTCCTTTTCTACAGACGTGCCGTGATGAATCGACGATTTGATTTAACTTGATGAGGATATAATCATTATTAGCGCCTAACTTATCTTTTGACCGGAATCCTGTCGGGTTGATGAGCTAAAAAAGAGATGAGATATCACCGAAAGCCGCGTCTAACGCCGCGGAGGTCGCGTGCGCGAGTCCCGCATGGTTCCACGAGTGGGGCTCGCGGCCCCGCTGATGCGCAGCGTTAGACGCAAAACAATCGCATAATTCGGGCAGAAGCAATGAAATCAAAGACCGCTGCTGAATTACAGTATTGGCTAAACTCTGCACTAGGGTTCCTCTCTGCTTTATTGTGTGGAACTTTCCTTTCTACTCTGAGTATTTTCTTCGTCCTTTGGCCAGTTACTATCTGGCTTCTTCTACCCTTTATTGGAATAAAAGATGCTTTCGCCAGTAGGACGGGAGACTTCAATTATCTTATTCCCGAAACTATTAGCATCTTGATTTCTACCCTTGCTGTGTATGGTGGAGTTGTGTCTGGTAGGTTTTTGCTTCGGGCAGCCCCGCCACGTTTATCAGGTAAAATCCGAATTAGTTTGATAGTGTTGCTTGTGTTACTTGCTTTAGCGCTGGCTCTTGTAATGATCTACCTTCTATCTGAGATGTATATTGATCTGCATTATAAAATAATATTCTGCGCTTCATCTATTTTGTGGCTGTCTGGAGTATTTGTCCCGCTCGGTAGTAGACACTTAAGGCCACGAGCTTTCCTAGATAAACCATTTGTGCTGTACTTGAGACGCTTCTCTACCTTTTCGGATAGAGCTGTGATTTCGGTAGTATTGAAAGCTAGCCCCTCTGGTGTGTCAGTAGTTTTCCTTACTCCGACAAGAACGCGGGCTGGGGATTGGAACCCTTTCCTCATAGGCTTAGCGGGTATCAAGATGCGAAACCCATTCCGTAGCATCCCAATCATTCTACGAGCTAAAGATGAAGAATGGAAATCAGCGGCAGAAGAGTTAATTCACCATGCCAGGCTCATTATTATAGATATGTCGGAAGGAAGTGACGCAATCCAAACGGAGATTGCCCTGATTACTAAAGCTGCTAAATGGTCGAATACCGTAATCATCGAGCGGAAACGTGGGGGACATAACGTTGCTCAGACTTTGCCCCAAGAATGTGAGAATGGTTTATATGTTTATTACAAAAAAGCTGGCTATTAGCGATGCCGCGGCTTATCTTCGGATTCTTGTTTATAGTTTGTATTTGGCCATTAGCTTGGATGTTCTACGGTTACATTTTTGCTATGCTTATGGATACTTTAGCAAAGTACGGCTATAACCTGGAAGGCCTCCTCGGTAATTACCGTACAGTCTTGCCTTTGTTCCTATTGATATCTTTGCCATATGGCTATTATTCGTTTTTCGTACGACCTTCTGTTAACCGACAATTAGGTGATAGATTAAAGAAAGTGCTTCAAAGCACTTCTCATTAAACTTTGTTGGTGCTTATTTATGACCATACGGGCAATTTACCAATAATGGTGCAGCATTTGAAGAAAATTGCGTCTAACAAACGCATGCAGCGGAGCATGGCGAGCGAGTTTCGTATGATAGAGTCAATACCATGCGCCGCGCCCACTGATGCGAGACGTTAGATTGCTTGTGGATAATGCTTCTAAATCAAGCTCATTCAACATCCGCTCAGTGATAGAATCGTTACATGATTATCATCCTCTTCGGAGTCGCTGGGGCGGGTAAAAGCTTGATCGGGCGCTGTCTTGCAGCAAAGCTTGGCTGGAAGTTCTACGATGCCGACCAGTTTCATACCTCCGCTAATATTGAGAAGATGAGGCGGGGGATTGCTCTGACAGATGAAGACCGAGAGCCGTGGCTGGGGAAGTTATGTGAGTTGCTCCAGACGCTAAGAGGTCAGGGAGAGGACGCAGTATTAGCTTGCTCAGCGTTAAAAGAGTCTTACCGCCGGAGATTGGAACTCGGTGAAGAGATCAAGCTAGTATTTCTGAAAGGGGAGTACGCATTGATCGAGAGGCGATTAAGGAAACGGCAAGGACATTTTATGAATCCGGAGTTATTGAGGAGCCAATTTGAAGCGTTAGAAGAGCCGCAAGACGGAGCGCTTGTTGTAGATGTGAAGCTGAGTCCAAGAGAGATCGTAAAGGTGATTAGGAGTGAAATGAAGATTTAAGTTGATCTCTGTGAGCGACGCAATCTAACGCCGCTGCATACGCGGCGTTAGGCGCTGACGCATGCGATAAGTTGAATTGCTTATAGCGGCCACTTTGATACAATCCTCCTTCTCTAAACTCTTCTCGAAAGGAGATACTTATGAAAGTCCATCGCGTTTCTACGTTCTTTCTGCTGTTGACTTTTTCTTGCTTCAGTTTCATCTGTCCCAGCACTGGAATCTGCATCAGTGGAACGCAGCACGATCATGCCCATTCCTCTCACATAATCTTCAACCCGGATCAGATGAAGTGGGGACCGGCGCCGCCTTCTTTACCTCCAGGTGCACAAATGGCAGTACTAGATGGGGATCCGTCGAAGGCAGGAGGTCAATTCACAATTAGGGTAAAGTTCCCAAACGGATATAAGGTTCCCCCGCATTGGCATCCGGTAGATGAAAATGTAGTAGTGCTTAAGGGAGTGCTAATGGTGGGATTAGGAGAGACCTTCAATGAGGCAGTAGCACAAGAGCTAGGGGAAGGAGCATTTGCAAAGATGCCGAAGGAGACGAGGCATTATGCGTGGGCAAAAGGAGAGACGGTGATACAGGTATATGGAGTAGGCCCATTCGAAGTCAACTATGTAAAAGCCACAGATGATCCGCGAAGAAAGGGCGGCTCGAAGTAACCGCTCCTAACAAACGCATTCAGCGGAGGCCGCGAAGCGAGTTTCTCGTCAAGCTATCAGTGCGGCAGGCGGCCCCGCTGATGCGTGTCGTTAGGCTGCGACTTTCGGAAGGAGACAAAACTAACGGAGCTACGCACTGAACGGCTAGCCATTCACGTGACGGAGGTGATGTAATCGATGGGCAGCATTTTTATAAGCTATCGGCGAGCAGACTCAGAGGGCTATGCGGGCCGGTTGTGGGATCACATTGCCGCAAAGTTCGGAGCCAAGAAAGTTTTTATGGATGTTGATTCCATCGGGCCGGGAGACAAATTTCCGGAAATCCTCAGTCAAGCCCTCGAATCATGCGATGTGCTTATCGCCGTCATTGGCGCGAATTGGGTTGGGCCGACCCCCAAAGGGCAACGGCGCATAGACGAGGAGTCGGATTTTGTTCGTCAGGAGGTGGTAGGAGCGATCGCTCGTGGCATCGCGGTTATTCCGGTGCTTGTTGGGGGCGCGACGCTTATGCAGGCTGCTGAATTGCCTCCCGAGTTGGCCGCGCTGTCAACATTTAATGCCATCGAGGTACGGCACCCCAGCTTCAATGCTGATGTTCAGCGATTACTTGCCGGGCTGGACAGGGCGCTACTAAATGCGAAGAAGCAACGGAGGCGGTCCCCGCGCAAAACTCCGGATAAACAGTCTCTAACGCCGGTATTCGGCATCACCCCCGGACTCAGCACACGAGGGGACATTGTCAGATTGTTGAGTAATAAGCAACTTCAGGCGTTGGGGAAATTGAAGAAAAAGGATGCGGACCGATGGGAGTTCCAATTTGCTTATATCATTATTGCACACGAGGGTGAGGACTATACCGCCAACCCGAGCGACGTTGTCTACTCGATTGAGTACTGGGGCAACAAGCAGCTTCCACTTGGGTTTACTACCTCTATGGAATTAGATGCCGCACGCCAAATCGCCATGAAGCATTTTGTTTGGCTGGGGTTTCAGGATTTTCGAGGGCTCGTCTTTTCAAACCGTGAAAACGGCCCGATTATGTTGGAAATCAGTGGGTATGACGAAAGGGAGAACCCGCTGACCTACACGATATATGGTTCTATATAATCCACCACATCGGTAGAAATGCAATCTAATCAGTGTTTGTTTTGTTACTAAAATGAGTATATCCTTTGGCTGAATTATGCAGCAATGCCGGCCGTAATGAAAGGTTGCCGCTTTTGGATACCGTGACTCAGCCCAAACTGTTCATCTCCTATGCCCACGCCGACGGCGAATCAACGGTCAAGGATTTCTGGACCACCCTGCACGAATATCTGAAAACACCTGACCGTGAATGGGATAAATGGGACGACAAGGAAATCCTGGTCGGACAGGAATGGGACAATACTATCATCCAGGCACTGGAGAGAGGGTGCAACTGCTGCCTTTTACTGGTTTCCGATCTTTTCGCTAAATCCTCATACATCATCAACAAGGAGTGGCCAAAGACCTTGGCTCGTAATGAGGAGCAGGGAATGGTTTTCTTTCCTGTGGTCTTCGGTGTATTGGAAGGCGGATTAGCAGCATTGCCGGAAACAATGCGCCATTTCCAAGTGTATTGGCCGACGGTGGCGGAATTGTATGTTCCGCCGCCAGCCAACATCTCAAATCCGAATCAGATGCGGCAATGCTATAAAGATGCTAAAGAAAAGGATGCGGTCAGGGATCGCTTCCTGAGTCGCCTTGCCAGTCAAATGAACGTCCGCTTCGACGAATACCTGCGCGAGCAGGCGATTAGGGCGCGCCCCACTTTTACTGCCAACCCGCAGGTTAATACCGGACAATTTGTCACTAACACAAGCGACGAAGAGACTTTTGCCAGGGCGATATTTGGCTCGTTCAGCTACGAGAAACGCTATCGCGACAGCAACAGCAAAGACCACTATTTTCCTCGCCTGATTGATGGGAAACTGGACGAACGTTTGCAGCGTAACGAATGGGTGTTGGTGGAGGGGCATCCGTTGGCGGGCAAGACCCGCGCGGTGTTCGAAGCGATCAAGCGCCTTATGTTGATCGGACGTAGCGTCGCCGTATGGCCGTTCAAGACCCCGGACAGGACGGACCAGCCGCTCATTCCACCTGCCTTCCCTGAAGCGGATTGCTGCATTGTCTGGATAGATGACATCGATACCCGGTTCCGCGATCTGGCTAAACAGGGCTACAGTACGAACGAGATCAACCGTTTTTTGGAGCGCATCGCCGACGCGGGTGTCATCCTCGCAGCCACGACCCGCACCGGGCCGGCCTATTACGATTTTCGCCATCGTTTCGGCCTCGACGACCACCTGTGGGATAAGCTGGAATCATCTCCCATACACCGGCTAGAAGGCGAGGAGGACAAGGAGTTTAGAGCGTGGTACGGGGCCAACTTCGGTGCAAGTCTGCCGGACAAATTCGACCACCATCCAGGCTCCCTGTTTCTTAATCTGGAAACCATGGGCGACCGCTGGCGCAACATGGACAAAATCATCGGCGAGCACAAGCTCAAACTCGACGTGGAACGCGCCAAGGACATCATGCGGGCATTGCATGTATTCTACGTTATGGAAGCCTATCGCGCTGGAGGCCTGTTCTTGGAAGAAGATATTCGCTTCTACCTACGGCACAAGGCGGAAAAAAGACAGACGACCACCTCCATGGGAATTGCCTTCGCCAAAGAGCAATTGTTTTATCAGCACTCCAGTGGCGAGGAATGGGAAACGCTTATCGAGTTTCTGTCTCAGGACAAGTTCCATCTAGGTTTCCTACGCCGGGAGGGGGAGTCTCTGCTCACCGAGACCGCCTACTTAGACTATATCGTCGCCCCTGACGGAGAAAAAAACATCGCACAGACTATCGTCGAGTATTTTGCTAAAGAGGAGAGGCTTAAGCTGGGGTTAATGGTCACAAGCTACAATTTCGGCGAGGTCTTTCGCACAAACCCACCAAAGAATGAGAAAGACTTAGTAAAATTAGTACGCAAGCTCAAACCTCTGGGTCTAGAGCGTGAAATCACGATATGGAACCAATTGCTTTACCTATGCCCGACACTCCCACTGGCGCGCCTTGCGGTAGAGTTGCTTAGAAGTGTGGGACTCACCCCCGACGTCATTACTTACCACGCGCTGTTCGACAAGGCGAGAGACGACGCTACCGCCCGCGCCGTCATCGCGGAGATGCAGGCTGCCGGTATCACCCCCAGCGTCGGCACCTACAACAGGCTGGTCGGCAAATCACAGGACTATGAAACCGCCCGCACCGTCATCGCGGAGATGCAGGCCGCCGGAATCTCCCCCAACATCATCACCTACACCACGCTGATCGCCAAGGTACAGGACTATGAAACCGCCCGCGCCGTCATAGCGGAGATGCAGGCTGCCGGTATCCAACCCGACCTCAACATTTACAACAGGCTGGTCGCCAAGGCGAGAGACGACATTACCGCCCGCGCCGCCATAGCGGAGATGCAGGCCGCCGGTATCACCCCCAACGTCGGCACCTACAACAGGCTGGTCGGCAAATCGCAGGACGACACTACCGCCCGCGCCGTCATCGCGGAGATGCAGGCTGCCGGTATCCAACCCAACGTCGGCACCTACAACAAGATGGTCGAAAGGGCGCAGGACGATGCTACCGCCCGCGCCATTATCGCGGAGATGCAGGTCGCCGGTATCCAACCCGACATCATCACCTACACCACACTGTTCGACAAGGTATATGACGACACTACCGCCCGCGCCGTCATCGCGGAGATGCAGGCCGCCGGAATCTCCCCCAACATCATCACCTACACCACGCTGATCGCCAAGGTACAGGACTATGAAACCGCCCGCGCCGTCATAGCGGAGATGCAGGCTGCCGGTATCCAACCCGACGGACCAACGTTATCGGCTCTTTTTGCAAAAGATCTCTCGCTAGTAAATGTAGATGACCTTCTCGATTGGTATTTGAATGAATCATATCAACTTGAAAGCCCTATGGAAGCGGCCATCAAGTCCTACCATCAGGCGGGCCAGATCAACTGTGCGCTTGCAATTGCCCTCTACTACCCACACCTCGAGGCTACCCACAGGCTCATAAGAGAAAACCAGGAATCTGCCCTGACATATTTTCGATCCGTCGTCGCCCTCGATCCGGCGCACGAAAACGGAAATTACGCGTTAGGGATCGCACTTATAGAGACGAACCGTGACTTAGAAGCAACCCCATACCTTGAGAAGGCGTATACTCAGGCCAGCATACGCGACCAATCTAGCCTGCAAGTAAAGTATATCGAGCAGCTTTTGCGCCGTATTCTGGACGGCACTCCCGGCTGAAAGAGTTTCTGCTCTCTTCGCCAATAGTAGGGGATTGAGTGGGCAGAGCCGAATAAGATGCGCTCTGTTGTATAAATCTGGAATAAGAATGGGTTGGAGCAAAGATTAACGGACCTTACGCCCGTAAAGTAATCTGCACCGTGGGAGGATGCCTAACAATTCGGTGCAGCGGAGCCGCCGAAGCGGATTTCACAAGGTTGCTTTGAGTGTTTGGCGGCGGCCCGCTGACCTCTGTCATTAGACGGGTATTCAGAGTGACGGACTCTGTGTGGGAAACGCTTTTGTGCTACCAGGAAATAGGTACCTCTTTTGTGTGACTTGATCGGGCTGCGACGAGGAAGTATACTCGCGAGCTAATTCAGGTCGGACTGGCGACGTAGAAAGGTTTTTACACTCCCGGTCTATACGATGTCTCGCTTGAGGACGCAAGATTTACGAGACAGGGGCGGAAACCTCCGAAGCTGCAAGCAGAGCCCAACTTATGTACAAGATACGCATCGAACAGGAGGCAGACACGTATTTATATGGACCCTGGGCGGAATACGAAACTTCGGCGGAGCTAACAGGATGCGTTTCCGATCCGTATATTCTATCTTGTTTCGAGCCATACAAAGACGAACCGCGTGCTTTTCACCGCAAGCAGCTAGATGATATTGCCGGAGTAATTGCGCGGAGCCAAAAGACGAGATTACCGATTTACACGGTCAACATCATCGGTCATGCCGCCACCTTCGGTTCAGGCTCTAAACAGGATCTCGCCTTTCGCCGAGCCAGCCGAGTCAAATCAGCCTTGGCGGCGCGGCTTGCGGAGTTGGGCGTCGCTTCATCGCAGGTGATGCTTAAGAGTTTCACTGTGGGAGATAACACACCCCTGGCAAGCAATGATACAAGAGCCGGGCGGACTCTTAACCGACGCGTTGAGATCAAGCTACTGCGTAAGAGACTGTCGCCTAAAACAGACCCTCGTCGGCCAGCCCGCAAAAAGAAAGATCCTACAAAACCCAAAGACCCTGCTTCGCCGTTGGGGGACTGCGGGTTGTCATACCCAGACCTCGTTGAGACCTGGAAAGTGGCGATACATTGCCTCAATGAGGCACAAATACGACTTGAGGCGTTAGCCAGGATTCCGATGTCTGACAGAATCTCACTTTGGAACGACGCGGATAGCGCAGAGAGAAGGTGGTTTGGCAAATATGATGCGGCTCGGTTGCAGACGACCCGATGGATCGTCTCGGGCGCCCTGACAGCTTTGCGTTCAGAAAATCTAATTGTGTTTTGTACGTCTGTCAAAAAACATTTTAAATGTCGCAGAGCTGCCGCATTCGTTGCGAGCTGGCGCCGAAATCTCGACACTCCCGGAATCTGGCTTTGCCCAAGCTTCTTAAGATTGGGTTATAATCATAAAGTGTTCGTGTATATCCATGAGGCAGCTCACCTTGCCGGAGCAGACAAGCGGGTAGAACGTTACCCTCAATTAGCCGCTCTACGACTGGCGAGACTCCGTCCAAACGCTGCGGTTTTGAATGCACAAAACCATGCGTTTTATGTATCAGAGGTCGGCCTCGCCTTATCATGGTAATGAACCCTTTACCGAACCCGAAGTCGAATATTGTTCGGACCAGGCATTCTGCAATACACGACCCGCCCGTCCTGCGACGCGAAATTAATTGCAAACAGAACACTCTTGAATAACCCTGTTGATGTCGCTAAGTTTAGGCGTGTAGCTATGGCCTACTCGCCTTGAAATGTCTGGCGAGAACCCTACAGCCGGGCGCGCAAGAGATTTCCCCGGGAGTAATGATCCAACCGGAATGATTATAGTGGTTGTGGTAATCTACACTGTGGGTTGTTGCGCTCTATCTTATTGGATGTTACGAGGGGCAAAAGAATAACCTGTGACATATTGGGGCAAAGAGTAATATAACAACCGCAGGCAGTGGGGCGCGGCGAGCGAGTTTCACATGATTCCTCCAGTTTTACGCGCCGCGCAGTTTTACGCGTCGCGCCCACTGATGCGACTTGTTGAGCGGCTACTGAGGGGGTGTAATAATGAAGCATCTATTATCTGTAGAAGATCAGGATTTTCGGAGCGAGTTTGAGTCCTGCAAATTCCCTCCAGCTGAATTCGACCATCGTGCGCATATCAGGCTGGCCTACGTCTACCTATCCGAACACGATACCGACACTGCACATCAATTGATGCGGAGCGCATTATTGTCATTCCTCGAATACCACGGCGTTGACGTATCAAAATACCATGAAACTGTTACACGGGCCTGGATCATGGCGGTACGGCATTTCATGGAAAATTTTCCGAACTCCGAATCATCCGATAGCTTCATTGAGAGGAATCCAAGAATGCTCGATTCGAAGATCATGATGACGCACTACACGGCGGAGGTGCTATTTTCGGATGAGGCCCGCGCGAAGTTCGTGGAGCCAAATCTTAACCCAATACCGAAGTATGGTAGGTAAGCCGCCCGATGATAAGGGCCGTTAGATGCTTGCTGGTTAATGCCCGAATAACATGAAATCTGAAAACAACAGCGATAAGAAGGACATAGCAGAGTCGATTGACGACCTTCTCTGCAATGTAAAAACGCATGATTGGACAATTAGCTGGAGAACTGCTGGTGAAATAGCTGAAATGGGTACACCAGTTGTGCCGAAGCTTATCGAGGCATTAAATGATGTTAGTTTATCCTGGTACATAATAGCGGATTACTTGTTATTCTATCGGTGCCGTTCGCGCGCCCACTGATGCGCAGCGTTAGGTGGCCATATTAGTGTGAATATGAGTGACCAGTCCGAAAATCAGGATCAGGCGAAGATTATTATCCGGCTCGCACTAGGCGAGGATGCGGACCTGCTGGCGAAGTTTCGATATATCTTTCGCTCAAGTATTAGCTCGGCGCACGAAAACGAGCAGAGGTTCGTGGGGAGATGTAGTTTCTGGATGCGAGAGCGATTACGGGAAGATAGCTGCTGGAAGTGCTGGATAGCTGAGCAGGATCAAATGCCAGTTGGCAACATCTGGATACAACTCATAGAGAAGATCCCTAACCCTACACTTGAGCCTGAGTACCACGCATATGTGACAAACTTCTACGTTCAAGAGGGGGCTCGCGGAAAGGGGATAGGGTCATTGTTGCTTGAGGCTGCTTTGAATTGGAGTAAAGCTCAGGGTGTGCAGGCCGTAATACTATGGCCAACTGAACAGAGCCGCTCATTGTATCTGCGGCATGGGTTTGCAGTTCGGGAGGACCTTATGGAAATGATGATAGGAGATGAAGGTGGGAAGGGATGACTGAATAATCCAAGAGGTGTAATTTGCGTGATTACACTCTACTCCGGCCAATTGGAGATGCTTATGACCGAACTCAAAACAAAACTTAACAACGCATCCGTTGATGAATTTCTCAACTCGATTCGGGATGAACAAGTCCGAAAAGACTGTTGGACTATACTTGAAATAATGCAGAAAGCCACCAAAGCAAAGCCGCAAATGTGGGGATCCAGCATTGTGGGGTTCGGCACCTATCACTATAAATATGCCAGTGGCCGCGAAGCCGATTGGATGCTGACCGCATTTTCGCCGCGCAAACAGAACATCACGCTCTACATAATGTCGGGATTTGAGGGCTACGACGAATTGATGGCCCAACTTGGCAAACACGCGTGCGGCAAGTCTTGCTTATATATTAAGAGACTGTCGGATGTCCATGTTCCAACGCTCAGGAAATTGATAAAGGCATCGGTCAAGCATATGCTTAATAGGAATCTGCCGGAAAAGCGGTAATAAGCTGCACCATTGCTCCAGCCGGTGCCTTGTTCCGTGAGTGCCGTTCGAAGGACCGCTGATCCGAGTTGTTAGACGGATAAATAAAAAGTAGATGATCGAGCATGCAGCTTAATCATTATCGATTATCCGGACCCGTCGCTCTTCTGTTTCATGGGTTTTTCTTATTCGTTTACTCATTGCTGTTTGCAAGGGGCGTAATAGCTGTTCGGGAAGACCGGATGGATTTATCAAGCCTCCTCAAAAACTCAACGCTCACTATAATAATCAAGCGCATGAGCGGCATCATTATTGAGCCCTTCTATGCAGTAATAATTCCACCCTCGCCCGAAGGGTACGGCTATTTAATAGCCACGATAGTCTTCACGGCTTGCTGTTATACATTGTTTCACTATGGTATCTTCGCAAAGGCACAGGCCGAGGGGGATGATTTATTGATAAACAAAATTGTCAATGTCTGTCGAATGATCTTCTTCATATTAGGGTCTCTGCTAATCCTGCTGGTAGTTCTTCGCATGAGTGTAGAACTCTATTACGAAATTACGTATGGCAGTTCAAGAGGGATGGTTATCATTGATCCGGATAAGAAATAGAAGCTAAGTAGAAGCCGACTAACTTCGGCGTTCAGCGGAGGCTGTGAAGCGAGTCTCGCATAGCTCCATGAAATAAGTTCGCGCGCATAGCGTTAGCCGGCCAGAGGAGTGAGCGATTAATATGATGAATTGGGAATACGTGCCTGCCATTAACGCAAATCGAGTATCACTACGGCCGATTACCGAACGAGACATAGAATCTCTCTTCGACATCTTTTCTGACCCCCAAGTAATGAGGTATTGGAGTTCACCTCCGCTCAAAGACCTGGAAGAAGCCAGGGGGCTTCTCAATAATATTCATGATCTGTTTCAGCGGCGACTCTATTTCCAATGGGGGATAGCTCGGCGGCTAGACGACACTCTGATCGGAACGAGCACGCTGTTTCATATAGAGTCTAATAATCATAGAGCCGAGATAGGTTATGCGCTCGGGCGCGCACATTGGGGAAAAGGTTACATGCAGGAGGCCCTGACAGCACTCTTAAGATATGCGTTCGGCGAACTGAACCTGGAGAGGATCGAAGCGGATGTGGACCCGCGCAATGAAGCATCGATACGAACGCTGGAGCGGCTCGGGTTCAAAAAAGAGGGATACATGCGGGAACGATGGAGGGTCAACGGAGAGATACAAGATGCATTATTCTACGGATTGCTGCGGAGGGAATGGGAAGCCGTGGAGCCAGACGCCTAACGGCGCGGCGAAATGGGCTATGGTTTTAGCCTGCTAACTGATAGGTAATATCTTGTGCGTTTAGATGTTGAGCCAATTTCGTATGGTTAATTTCAGCTCCCCACAGCGCTCGGTCAACTCGGTCGTTATGCCTCTTATACAGAGTTGCGATACAGGCAGATTTTAAGCTGGCCCCATTCTGCGTAATGAAATATATTTTCACTTATGCAGAAACGAAAGATATTCATTCTGCTCATATTGGCCGCCGGGTTGTTGAGCCTTTCACTTATCTCTCCGGCCTTAACTGTCCGCACGGAATCTGATTCTGAGCGACCAGCAGACCCAATGCCGGATATAAGCGGTCTGGCCTGGGTCGAACGAGATACTTTCCTCGCTGTCCACGACGCAAAAAATCCGGAAGAAAATCATCTTCCGCGAGTTAGCATGCTCTGGCTTACTCGAACGTTAGAAGGTGTTAGATGGAAACCACTCAAGATTGCCTGGTCGGCTCTTATGATTGAGAGCAGCGATCTGGAAAGCATTGCTCGCATTCCTGGAACATCATTGTTCCTGTTGGTCGAGAGTGGCGAAAGCCGTTCCAATACTCAGCAATTTCGTCGTGTTTTCCTGGTCGAGCTAAAAAATGAACAGATGGAAATTCGATCCTTCATGCAATTACCCGCGACGGTCAAGAATATCGAGGGCAGCGCAGTGTCAAGATTAGGCAATCGCCTTGTTTTTGTTTGGGCCGAGCGGGGAGATGGCCAGATCGGCACAAAGCTATTCTGGGCGGATTTACAACTTGATCCGATTAAGTTAGGGATGGCTCAGCAGACATACTTCAAGCCGGGAAGATTTACCGGTAAGAACTGGCGACCGGTCAGCGCCATAGAGATAGATAAACAAGGACAGGTGTATATTGCATCGGCATATGATCCCGAGGATGATAATGGGCCGTTTACAAGCGTAATCTGGCGAGCGGGCCAGGTTAATGTTGATCGGGCTAGCCGGGTCAGGGTTAATCTTTTTAATGCGCCGCGTCTACTGGCCAGGTTGGACGGATTGAAGATCGAGGGCATAACGATCCGCGAAGGGGAACAGGCAGTGCAAGAGCTATTTGCCGGAGCGGATGACGAGAACTACGGTGGGGCGCTACGGCAGATTCTAATTCAGTGACGACACCTTCTCAGCTTGTTAGTGTAAGCTGTATCATCTCTGCGCCCGTGGAGGGTGAAGAAAGTCAAATAACAGCGCACTTCCTTAACGATACGCCTGCCGATATAATTCCGCATGGGAGGTAATCGTATGAAACGCGCACTGGTATTGGGACTAACAATAATCGCGCTATCGAGTGTCGGGATTTCTCAGACAACAAAGAATAAGGCCGGCAAAGAGAGGCAAGAAGGACAGACCGCGCCACCGGGCGTCACTATCAATCCTGCGAGTATTGATTTCAAGGAGCAGGTTGCCAAGAAGGCAAGCAAGCCCCAGAGATTAACAGTCACGAACACAGGCGGAAAGGAACTCTACGTTAACAGCGCTGTTGTAGAGGGAGACAACAAAGACGATTTCGCCATAAGTCACGATACGTGTACGGGATCAACAATAGGAGTCAACAAAAGTTGCGTTATCGACATTGTCTTTACACCATCGGTGAGTGAAAAACGTAAGGCGTTGTTGACGCTCACAGACAACGCTATGGATAGCCCACAGAAGGTGACGCTGACGGGCAACGGGATCAACTCTGTTGCTGTGCCACCAAGGTAAAGGTAAGAGCCGGCAGAAGAGGGAGAGAGTCCAGGCATTTAGCGTGACGACGATGACCAGAGCGATCTCGCCCGACGCGATTCGCTCGTTGCGCGAAGAACCACATCAGGTGCGCAGCCTCCGGGATTACAAGGTTCAGGCTGCGAGCTAGCGTTAGTGGAAAGAATCATCGAGCCCTCAGATAATCGTCCGACCTGGCACGCACAAAGCTTTGCGTCGCCTCTCTTCGCATCAGTCGTTAGACGTAGACGGGACTAGACGGCCCCAACTCTAGAATAAACTCACAATACTGAGCCCCTCTCGTTACACAGGTCGGATGAGTGGACCTGACCTCTGATACTCCTGATAATTCCAGCGTCCTGCTCCAGAAGCCGGTAAGGCTTTCGCATATTGCTCGCGTAGGCTTTGTCCCCGGCTCATATTTATAACGCACCAGGTAACGAGACTCGCTGATTATATCGGTCTCCAGCTTTCGCGCTTCTTGAAAGAAAAAATCTCCGATCCAGGAGAACTTCTTCAACTGTTTAGCCGGGTCTTTCACCAGGAATGAGCGATATACTCCGGTGAATACATATTCAGCCATGAAACGCCCAATCTCAACCGACAGATTCTTTTCCGCAGGCGTTGCCAGAGGCTGTGTGAGCCTGCGCAGCGCATGCAACGTTTCATACTTATACCAGGTAGAGGGGAGAAAAGGGGATGAAAGTAGAAACCTGTCTTCTGCGCTGAGCCTTTTGAGCGTATCGCTTATTGCTTGCTCACCATAGCGATTCTTCAAGAAAACCATCCACGAATTAAGCAGCACTCCTTTGATTTCGGCCATACCATTTCTCACAATCACAAATTTGGAATTGGGGTATCGAGCAATAAGGGGAACGTACTCAAGGTATTTATTGCCGGCGGGGCTGTAGGGGACTATACAGAACTCCTATATCGCACATCAAGAGTAATTATCATGAAGCGTTTCCGGTAGAATGCCATCGCTTAAGCGAATTTCGCATTGCTCCATCAAGTCTACGCGGCCCGCATATGCGAGTCTTTATACAGCGCAACCTGACTTCCTCTTTACCGCTTTATGGTCTGTGGAGATAATCCCTCATACGATAACCCACGTCTTCGGATCAGCGGAGCAGGGGATTACCTTTTACGTCGTTGTGCCACTGCTGCGACCCAGCTTGCCAGTGAATATTCACCTTGTTTTTCTAGACTTGATATGGTCGCATCAATATCGCCGTTCCCGGCTCGCATCTTCTCACGCTTCTTCTCGCGCATCTCGGCCCTTGCCCCCAAACCGGCCTTAATTAACACGCTCGATATATACTGCTTGGATACGCCCATCTGTTTGGCGATCTCTACTAAAGACTTCTTTTTCCCCCTAAGCCTGATTATCTTCGACTTAAAGGCTTTGCTTTCCAGGTTTGTTCGCTTGCGTCCGCCTCCATTAGGCATGTGCCAGATTCCTTACTTTTGTGTTCTGAGTGTTTATAAAAGTAGAGAGGCGTCTAATTGGTGAAAAATACCAATTAAGAGTTATTTATTCTGACCTGTATATGTTTGATCATAACCGCTTCAGTGTTATACCTGGACCCTTGTTACTACATATGGTTTTGGGACTAGCGAATAAGAGTACTCTACGGAAGTTCGATTGGATATAATCGCAGGGAGGTGTATCACGATGGATGCCCCGGATAAGAAGGCCAAAGATGCGTAAGCTAAAGTATCATGTCGCGAGCACCCTGGATGGGTTTATAGCTCATACAGATCATACGGTAGATGGGTTTGTTCCAGAAGGCGAGCACGTGACCGACTATTTGGAGTCTCTCAAGAACGATTATGATATTGTCTTGATGGGACGCCGAACATACGAATTCGGATTTCAATTCGGCGTGACTAACCCGTATCCCTGGATGAAACAATATGTCATCTCGCGCAGCATGGATAAGAGCCCGGATGCGAATGTCGAGCTAGTTTCGGAGAACGTCTTTGATCTTGTGCGAGAGCTGAAAAGGGGAGCGGGCAAAGACATTTACCTCTGTGGGGGCGCGGATTTGGCCGCAAAGTTCTTAGCCGAAGATTTGATAGACGAGATTATCTTGAAACTGAATCCCGTACTGTTTGGGGCGGGGATTCCCCTCTTTTCGGGAGCCAACAAGCGGACATATCTGGAACTGATCGGCAGCAAGGTCTATGGCAATGGTGTCGTGTTGCTTAATTATCGGGTGAAACGTTGAACAGTTGAGGCTGTTCTGCGGGCACTGACGCAATTTAACAAACGCCTGTACCGGAGGCCGCAAAGCGAGTTTCTTATGCTTAGATCGGCGACGTTCGCGGTCCCGCTGAAATGAGCCGTTGGGCAGCTACCTTTTGTCATAAAAAACTTTACTTGAAAGGAAACGAGCCATGAGCACAATTAAGCCCGAGATGGAATCTTTGAAAACCCGACTCAAAGCTATGTGGATGACTGGCGATTATGGTCAAGTCGCAAAGCATATTGAAACAGGTGCGGAAGAGTTTATCGCCCGCCTTGCGCTAGAGCCGGGACTTCGCGTACTTGACGTGGCTTGCGGCAGCGGTAATCAGGCGATACCTGCGGCGCGGGCAGGCGCAATAGTAACTGGTGTCAACATCGCCACTAATTTACTTGAGCAGGCGCGGGAGCGGGCCGAATCCGAAGGCTTGACTATTCAGTTTGACGAAGCAGATGCGGAGAATCTGCCCTATGGCGACGCATCCTTTGATGTGGTAGTAACTATGTTCGGAGCGATGTTCGCGCCACGACCCGAACTGGTCGCGGCTGAACTGGTGCGCGTATGCAGACCCGGCGGACGAATTGCTATGGCGAACTGGACGCCGGAGGGGTTCATCGGTCAGATGTTCAAGATCAACGGCAAGCATGTGCCCCCACCGCCCAATGTACCGTCGCCTGTCAAATGGGGCGACGAGGAAACCGTGCGCGAGCGATTACGTGATGGGGTTGCGGATTTACAATTGACGCGTCAGATATGTCTGTTCAAATACCCATTTCCACCCGCCGAGGTTGTTGAGTTCTTCCGCAAATATTACGGCCCGACGCAACGCGCGTTCGACGCGCTCGACACCGACGGGCAGGCCGCTTTACGAAGCGAATTGGAGCAGTTGTGGTCGGAGCATAATAAAGCAACAGACGACAAGACGCATGTTGAAGGAGAGTACCTCGAAGTTATAGCAACAAGAGGTATATAACCGATGCTTAAAAGAGTTTTTCCGGGCTGGCGAGCTGCTCGCCTCTCCACCTTACCCGTTATTCTATTAATGCTATTCATTGGCTCAACTCATTCAGCCACAGCTTTGTTCCGGCAGGAAAGAAGGCTTCCGCAGCCTGAACATGGGTTAGAGATTAGCTTTCCAAATAATGTGCGGCCTCCCCTCAAGTTAAGCGTGTTTAAAGGCGGGCACAGTGCGACGCTAATCCGGCGTCAGCATCTTTTAATTAATGACCCGAAACTCGCCGCCGATTTTACCGCCGTAGATATCTGGGCTGAAGATGAGGGTCAGAGTATGAGAGTCAGGCTATCGATTATCTACAATGATTTATCGAATCAAGAATGGTGGAAGGATAAGAAAGAGAGAGTCGTTGGAACTTTCTCGGTTCGAGAAGGTGAATCAATTCGCCCTGCGGCATTAAAGCAGTTTGGCATAGAGCCCTTCGAAATGAGAGCAGTAAATGCCAGACCTGTTGTGTTCCAACCGGGCGAAGGGCCTCGAATCGTTAATCATACAAAGGCGCTGGAAATCGTAAGGGTGGAAAAATCTCTGGATGGTTATCAACTCTGGGTAAAGAACAACTCCGGCAAGAACGTGGTTGCTTATACCATTTCTACCGGCGACAGCGGCCTCAGTGTTGACGGAGTAGGCTATGAGAGTGTACGGCCTGCTCTCGCAGCAGGGGCCACTTCTGATGGGAGCCAACTTTATGGCCCGAATGTAGAAAAAGACGGTATAACGATCCCCGTTGTAGTCTTTGAGGATAGAAGCTTCGAGGGAAACCCTAAACTCGCTGCGCAATTCCTCGTGAGTGGAGATGGTATAAGAATTCAAGCCCCAAACGTGCTGCTAATGATCGAACAAACCCTTGCCGCGAATGATGCTGAGTTGCCGGCAGCCTTTGAGAAACTTGAGACTCAACTATGGGCAATTCCTGAAGCTATAGACAAGCAGTCTGCGTTGGAATTCCTGAAGATCAAGTACCCGGCTTTTGATGACAAAACGATAAGCAGCTTGTATGAAGAGTTAAAGGGCGGGCTGTACAAAGCGAGAAACAGGGCGCTCATGCCGATTGGCGACATTAAGCGTCGCATCCAAGAAGCTGAGCAACGTCAGGAAGCAAATCCTCTGACAACGCGAGCAAGCTTGCTGCGCGAGACGCTGACACGAATAAAGAACGACTTTGAAAGAATAATTGCGGCCAGGCGGTAAAAACATGGAAACGACGCGGCTTTCGTAGAGCAGATCTCGTGCACCAGAGCCGCGCAAACAGGTTTCGCATCATTCTTTGAGTATTTAGTGCGCGGCCCGCTGGTGCGAATCGCCAGACCATTTTCAGAACCTCGTTATCGTGGCCGATATTAAAACTGCGCCACGTAAACATCGGCGTGTATGGGACGCTTCGAGAAACAGCGCCACAATATGGAGGTGCAGATGAGTGAATCCAAGTTTAAATCCTACATAGATTCAATTGAAGACCTTTATTGATCCGGCGATTCGAAAGCAAATGAGAAGCTCGAAGAGGTCTCAAACGTCCGACTCATACAAAACCTGTTTACTGCAATCGGGCGTGATGATCTGACAGCCGTGGGCGAAATGTTGGCAGACGACGTAAGACTTAAGATTCTAGGCCCGGACGAATTGCCGTTTATCCGGGAAGCGAAGGGGCGGCCACAGATGCTTGAAGCCATAAAGCGGAACTTCGGGGCAGTGCAAGATCAAAGGCCAAGGATCGAGGCGGTCATAGCTCAAGGCGATACGGTGGTCGTAATGCTTGAAGAGGAAGGGGAGGTTCGGGCGACAGGTAAGAGGTATATGATAAAGGGAATGCAGCGATTCATAATCAGAGAGAAGAAACTCGAACTGGTGGAAGAGTTATTCTTGCAGTGTTAAGGTTGTCCCCAGATCGTACCGATACCGGCCTAACAAGAGCGTTCACCGGAACGCGCAAACAGCACTCAAAGAAATCATGCGAAATCCACTTCGCGCGCTCGATCATCCCAGCCATTAGACGCGCGGAATCAGTTGGCGCTATACTGTTGCCGGACTCATTATCCAACTCCCTATGGACAGATTAATCTCAATAACAAAACCAGATCATATACCGCAAGCTTACCGGGACACACCCATAGGCTTGCTCCTCAAGTACCATAACCTCCAGAGCCCACTCGACTCATATCAGCAGGCCCAAATCCTGATAGGGATGTGCATGGATAACCGTAAGAGCCTGCGCATTCCGGACAATTTCGCATACATTATTCGCACTGGTGGCGCCAACCTGCGCTATAGCGAATTCAAACTCTCTTATGCAATCGCTATCGGAGGAGTTAAATGCATTTCATTGATAGGGCACAACAATTGCGGGATGGTGAATCTTGTCACAAAGCGAGAGGCTTTCATCAAAGGTTTAATCGAGAATGCGGGATGGGACAGCGAACGGGCAGAGGAGCACTTTATGCAGTTTGCTCCGATGTTTGAGATAGGCCATGAAGTCAATTTTGTATCGAGTGAAGCGAAGCGATTACGGTCGAGGTATCCTAAGGTACTCATAGCACCTATGCTATACAGAATTGAAGACAACCTCCTGTACATAATAGAAGAGAGCTAGCAACTCGATGGAGCGGCGCAAGCGAGTTTCTTATCATATCTTCAGTTATGCACAGCGGCAGGTTGGATGGCTGAAGCATAAGTTAACAAAGTAAAAAAATGGAGGGGCAATTATGCGTTTTCATAAACCATTTATAGTTTTGGCAGCATCTATCTTACTGCTCTTAGCGGAAAGAGCGGATGCTTGCTCCTGCGCTGGTTGGCCCACGCCCTGTGAAGCATATGAATCGGCCTCTGCCGTATTTATCGGCTATGTGACCGATGTAAAACTTGCCGATGTCCCCGAAGGGTCGAAAATGAAATATCTACCCGGGACCGCTTACCTGAAGGTGGAGCATGCTTTCAAAGGTATTGAGGAGAGTGATGTCGTCTTTCCCCAGGGTACTGGCGGCGACTGCATTCCTGTATTCGCCAGGGGCCAGCGATGGTTAATCTACGCGTATCGTGATCCCAAGACTAAGCAGCTTCATCCGAAGGGTTGTACCAGAAATAGCACCATAGAACACGCAGCAGATGACCTGATGTACCTGCGGAACCTTGCTGTATTGGCAAGCAAGACGAGACTGTCGGGAACCATAAAGCACTATGACGACACACCGGGAAAGGGCTTTGAGTTCGTGAGGAACTTGTCAGGTGTAAAGGTCACCATCACCGACAGTGAGGGTAGAGTCTACGTGGCATACAGTGACAGCAACGGCGTGTACGAAGTGATCGGATTAGCGGTCGGCACTTACAAAGTGCAAGTGGATATTCCCAACAATTTGAAGCTGGTTGAGGGGCGAAGAAACGAAGCGGGGATTGAGCTAAAAGAAGGAGGCTGCGCCGCGGCGAATTTTACAGCTCGCTCAGATGCGGGAATCACCGGCAGGGTCATCGACTCTGAGGGGCGCGTAGTACCGAATATTTTCGTAAACCTGATACGAACCGATATGGTAGACCGCATCGGGCAGTGGGGAGCAGGCAGATGGGAGTACACGGATAAAGAAGGAAGGTATCAGTTCAAACAAGTGCCTCCGGGTAAGTACCTGCTCGGAGTAAATCTGGATAAAGAACCTGTAGCGGCTTCTCCCTATCCAAGAACTTTCTACCCCGGCGTGGATAGTGCGGCCCGCGCAAAAGTTATAGAATTGGGCGACCTGCAGAAGGTATCAGGCTATGACATACAACTTCCGCCTCGCCTTACGACGAGGACCGTAGAAGGAATTGTTTTATGGTCTGATGGAGAACCTGTGGCGGGTGGCCGCGTCTCGTTCGTGGATACAGATAACAAAGAAGAGATGAAAATAGGGTATGCCGAGGGGGCGGTTGATAAGCAGGGGCATTTCTCAATGACAATTCTCGATGGCACAAAGGGCTGGGTACATGCCTATGATACGTCAGATCGCTTTAAACGAGGCACCGGCATGCGCTATGCCAACCCGGTGAGGGTCGAGGTCGTTGAGGATATTAAAGGGATTAAGCTAATCATCCCTCTGTCGGACAATAAACCGCCCGGGCAATAACAGAATTTCAAGCACGCGGCCTCCGCTGCATACGTTTGTCAGATGGCGTCGCGTATCAAATATACAGATCGGAAGCTTTGTGCCATTCGTGAGCTATGTTTCTCATTATCAGCGCATTGTCAAACTGTACGCTTCCTTTCGGAAACTTCGTTTCGTCTGCAAAGTAACTTGAATAGACTTTTTCTACTTTCAGCGCTTCGATTCGCCACTCTTTCGTTTCAAGCCTCAACCCATCAAGCCTTTTTGAGTCACTCGTTACCGAGTATCCCAATGAGCCTGCTTCAAAGAACGACGACGCTTCGGACAATGACCGAAATACTGAATCTTGCGATATCGCGTCAGATATAGCTCCATCTACTTCCACGGCCACGGCCCCATCGTGCGATTTCATTGAAAGCGCGATTTTGCTCTGACTCTCAGCAACGCTGAATTCCGCTCTATGATGCTCGCCAGGAAACACGCGGCCTCCTAACAAGTGGTTTATCTCAGAGTCTGTGTCGCGCCGAGGTATAAAGACTCCCTCTTGAGCCATGCCTTTTTCGTCATCCCACAGCACGGCAATTCTGTGTGCCGCGTTTTCACTGCTGATGCCGACTATGTCAGGAAACATCTTGGGTCGAATGTGCTCAAGACGGATGAGGCAGATTCCGGCAATGGCTTGTCCTTCGTGGAGCTTAGGTCTGAATCGCGATGGAAGAAGATTCTCTATTATTTGCGGGTCAATTCGATAGTTAACAAGAATGCGCCTTCTAATGATTCCTTCAATGATAGGCAATCTCATGACATTGGCCTCCCTTCATGCAATAGTATAGCGAGTGCTAAAATGTCAGGCATTGAGTCAATACGTATAAGCATGACCAATCAGATTACGCGGCCCTCGAGGCGCTGATCAAGGCAGGGGCACGGTTGGACGAGGCCGGTTACCCTACCGGCAACGACCGGGTTGACGAAGTGCTCAGGCAGCATGGGGCGTCGTCGTGAACAGGCTTGGGCTCGGCTTGAGGTCCATCACACACATAACCGAGCGATGTCTCGCAAAGTATGACATCATAGCTCTCAAGCATCGGCATTGCGATTGACTCTAAACCAGGATGCATGAGATTGGCACAGTGAGTTCCTTTTTGGTATTTCGGTAGTTGCCAAACTTCCGATCTGCCATAAGGAGACTCCTGTGCCCGGTTTGACCATAATTGACATACCTTGCGCTGAGCAAGAACAACTGCTCTTTGAACTGCGACGTGCCCGTTACGGCTATTGGCTGGCTGTGCATATCCTTTTGTTGTGCGCTGCTGGATATACACCTACGCAGATGGCTGCCGTCTTGTTCTGTTCCCGCTCCAGCGTTTATCGCGCCGTCCGAGCTTATCGCGCCAATTCGCTTGCGGGCTTGATTGATGCCGAGCCTTCCCCTCGCGGCGGCTCTTTGACACCCACTTTGCGTCGTTCGTTGCTTGCTCTGCTCGACAAAGCCCCGGCGGTCTTCGGCTGGTGTCGTACGCGCTGGAGTTGCACGACCCTTGCGGCACAGATCAAAGTGCAGCGAGGCATTCAGGTCTCGGCGGTGACGACACGTCGCTGGCTGCACCAGTTGGGTTGGGTCTGGAAGCGCGCCAAACTCGTGGCACGTGACGATGATCCTGAGCGCATCCCGAAGCTTGCGCGCATTCGCTTTTGCATTGAAAACCTTGCCCGGCAAGCGGCCATTGTATTTGCCGACGAGTTGGATATCCACCTGTTGCCGAAGATCGGTTATCAGTGGATGCCCAAAGGCGAGGTGGTCGAGATCGTCACGCCCGGCCAGAATCAGAAGCGCTATCTGGCTGGGGCGCTTGATCATCTGACTGGCGAAGTCGTTTCCTGCATTGGCGAGCGCAAGACAGCGGCGTTGTTTGTCGAGTTGCTCAAAGCGCTGGATGCGGCTTACCCTGCAACTCGTTATCATCGACTGTGTGTGGTGGTGGACAACTTTCGCATTCACAAAGCAAAAGCGGTGGCACAATGGCTGGCGACGCATCCCCGCTTTGAGTTGCTGTATTTGCCGACCTACTGCCCGAAGGCGAATCCCATCGAACGGGTGTTCTGGGAAGTGCATGACAAATGCACACGCAATCACAGACGTAAGCAGATTGGGCAATTGGTCGGAGATGTGGAGCAGCATCTGGAAGTCAACGGTCCGTGGCCGTACAAGTTATCAGATATTTATTACACGGCAGAGGTAACCGCCGCCGTGAAGGAACTTGAAAAACAACAGCTACTCAAGGCTGCTTGAGTGTGCCAAGTTCGTGCAGTCTGGTTTAGCTCGTTCTTCCACAACTCGCCTTCATAAAATTCGTATCTCATTCGTTCTCGTTCGGCCAGCGAAGGAAAGCTGCGCAACCAGACAAATTTGTTGGGATTCTCCAGATCAATCAACGGTCCGAGTATTTTCATCCCATATGAGCGTAGCGCGGGCACGGCTCGCGTTTCGAAGAACTGTATGAACTCCTCGCGATGTCCGGGCTTGATTCGATAACTTCGAACTTCTACTATCATGATTAACCTCCCCTGTGGTATGCAAAAATCAAATATGTACCCTTGTCGAGAAGGAATATAATCTGACTTATGGACTCGATCAAGAAGGCACCTTCAAGTAACCATACCCGCCTTCGGCGTCCCAATCCGGTAGGCGGATGTCCGTTGACTGCCGCGCTGGCGGTAATCGGCGGTAAATGGAAGTTGATCATCGTCTACTGGCTGGCAGAGTCACCGAGACACTTCGCGGCGCTGCGACAGGTTATGCCCGGCATTTCTCAGAAGGTGCTCACACAGCAACTCCGTGAACTCGTTGGTGACGGAATCGTGAAGCGACAACCGCAGGGCGCGATTCCGGCGCCCGTCGAATATTCTCTGACCGAGTATGGTCGCTCATTGTTGCCTTTAGTTGAGGATATTCGGCTTTGGGGAAGGGCGCACATGGAGCGTCCCTGAGTAGTCCATCCAGATTGATGAGATGCACGCGGCGAGGGACCGGCTGTAAGGAATTGTTCGACAGCGCGTCATTATAAAAAGAGAGAGTGAGCGCATCTGTGGAGCGCGAAAGCGATAGTAATCTTTGCTTGACCTAATCTTGATATATCAAATAAAATTATTCCTTTCCTGAATAATCCTATAGCACAACCTTTCAGGTTGAGAATTGGAAAGATAAGAATCGCTGATTGTAGTCCCCCGTCAGGGATGCTCAATAGTGTCTCTTTTTCATTATCAAAGGGTATAGTTGTTCGGGATAATTTCTAATGTCGGCGGCCTTTTCCCCTATACTCTGGCTACAAACCGGGCAGGAAGCTTTCTGTACGTAGCAAATCAGAACCGGACTATCTCCACCTTTGCTATATCAAACAGTGGGGCTCTAAGTATTTTGCAAGGCTCTCCCTTCGATGTCGGGCAATTCTCCAGTCTGATGTCGCTCACAGCGTATCCGACAAAGAGTTGCGAACCGGTTTCTAATTTTGACATCTGCATTCAGATCGGAGACAGTATACTTAGAATCAACACGGCGACAGGGGATTACCAGTTCACAAACTGCAACGGGATAACTCTGACAGGAACAGGGACGCTGAGGACTAAAGGTTGCACTGTTACTCTCACACATAATGCATCTGACAGAAGACTACAGGCTATGTTCAACACCTGTCAGAACAAAGGGACCGCATCAGTCCAGGTTCTCTCTCCCAGAAGGACATTCAACCTCACTGACCAGAACATAACAGATGGCTGTGGATGCAGTTAGAATTAGAATGGGGAGTCAAACTTGACTCCCCATTCTAACGCACTATATGAATCCCGCTCATACTACAGCAAGCTATCACTTCGTTGATGGCTCCATCGAATCGGCGGCTCTCGGCATTATGTAGCTGCGCCGTGACAGCATTACAACCTTGCCCTCTCTTTTCTCTACTACTTCTGTGACCTGGACGCGGATTCGCCTTCGCTTGCCGTCCCGAACCGAGTTGGTCGGAGTGTAAGCAACCGAGTAGCTCGCCGACACATTATCTATCACGCGGTTGAGCGCCCTGCTCATGCTCTTAGGTGGTTCGCTCAACAACTCCCCTCCAGTCTCTTCGACAAACTTCTTCAGGCTCCCCGCCCGCAAGCCGAGGCGGCGCAGCAGACTCGTCGGCTTACCGCGCAATGCCTGTTCGATCTTTCCCCCAAGCGTCTTGACCAGAACCCCTGACACGCTCGCGCCCGATTCGAGCACGGCCTCAAGCGCTTCGCTCTCGGACCGCTTCGAGAAGTCTATACTCGCTTCCAGGCTCGTCAGCACGATAATGATTCGCCTGCCCGCAGGATTAGCCGCCTTTCTCATATACTCGGCGGCTTCGTATATGCCCGCGTTAAAGTAGTGCTGCTCGCTCTCATGCTGAGATTCTACGGCCCGAATCTTATCGGCGATCAAGCCCCTGTCGCGCGTGAAAGGCTGTTGAAGGCTGACCTTATTCGAGAAGGTCATTATTGCCACTTCATCTTCGGGTTTGAGGCGGCTGATTGCCTCTATAGTCGCGGCGCGGATCTGCTCATTGAAGGCGTTTACACAACCAGCTCTATCCACCAGGAGCAGTATCGAAACCGGCTCTTTGCCCTTGCTGAAATGAGAGACAGTTTGCTTTACCCCGTCTTCGAACAACAGAACGTCATCCTTGGAGAGATCGGGCAGTATGCGCCCGGTCTTTTTATGGACAGGAAGCAGGTCAATGACGACCAGATCGGCTCGCAACCTGAGAGCTTGCTCGTCCGGGGTAGCCTGTTGCCCCTGTAGAGAAAAGGTCAAGCTGGATATAAAGATTGCGACTAACTGTAAAGCTACAAGATGATTCATGGACTGGACCTTCAGGTTGAGGTTGATCGGATTTTGGGTAGAATCTCTTCTGACTTCGAGGTTGCATGAGGATATTATTTTTCGCGATGCTCCGCAAGTCCAGGATCAGGGTATATTCATTCTTAGAAGCTGCGAATTAATAATTGCCCCGGAGGGGCAATCGGATATTAGCCGGGGTTGCACCACCGGCTAATATCTTGTGTCTTGATTACTGGCTACTTGGATTAATTACTCTGCGGAAGTAAGAAGCCTCTTCTCGTCTCGACTGGTGATGTTCGCGATTGAATTGACCAAATGCATCAACTCGACAGGCTTTGATAGGTGTACTTGATATCCCGCCGCTAGAAGTTGTAAACGGTCTTCCGGTCTACCATATCCCGTCAGCGCTATTGCAGGTGTAAGCCCTCCGCGTTCCGGTTCCAGCGCCCTGACCTGCTGAATTAAAGAATACCCGTCTTCTTTAGGCATCCCTACGTCGGACACTATAGCATCGGGCTTCCAGTCTTCTAACACCCCTAACGCCTGGCGAGCCGAAGTCGCGACCTTTATTTCAGCCCCGAACTGTAGCAGAATGATCTCAAGCAGTTCACGAGCGTCCGCTTCGTCGTCCACTATCAGCACTCGAAGCCCCCTGAGCTTAAGATCGACGCCCGTATTAACCCTGCTTGTGAAAACAGTTGCTATGGTGTCGGCAGCGGGTTGGTCATTGCTTTGAGGCGGCAACTCCCCTGTGGCTCGGACTGCCGCCAAAGGTAACCGCAAAGTGAATGTTGCTCCGCGTCCCTCTCCTTCACTGGCAGCAGACACTGTCCCGCCGTGCAACTCTACAAGGTGGCGAACTATTGCCAGACCCAGCCCAAGCCCGCTGTGCTGGCGCGTGCTTGTGCTGTCAGCCTGGAGGAATCGCTCAAACACGTGGGGGAGAAACTCGCTGCTGATACCTTGCCCTGTATCGCTCACCATGATCTCAACCTGAGACGCAACGCGAGCAAGACGGACATTTACAACTCCGCCTCTGGGCGTAAACTTGATAGCGTTAGAGACCAGGTTCCACACCACTTGTTGCAATCGGCCCGGATCGCCCGATACGGGGCCGGCATCAGGGTCAAGCGCCCGCTCAAGCCGTATCCCTTTAGCTTCGGCAGCCAGGAGCATAGCATCGAGCGCGGCCTCAATAACAGGCGCAAGATTAACCTTTGTGACGCTGAGGCTCAGCTTGCCTGTGATGATGCGTGACACGTCCAGAATATCTTCGATGATCTTCGTCTGCATCTTTACATTACGGTCGACTACCTCTAAACCATGTATCAGGAATTCGGGGTCAACATCTTTCTTAAGCAGGATCTGTATCCAACCGGATATCGCGTTAAGCGGTGTGCGCAATTCATGTGAAACCGTAGCGAGAAACTGATCCTTGGCGCGGTTCGCCATCTCCGCCTCTCTGCGCGCGGCCTGTTCACGACTCAGCAGCCGCATAAGCTGATCCTCGCGCGCGATTCGCTCAGTCACGTCGTCGATGACTGTGATCGTTCCTATGACGCGATCATCTTCGACGAGCGGGGCAATCCGCGCGCTTTGCTGCATCACGGTAAAAGAGGTTTCATCGCTCTGGGGCGTCATCGGCAGCAGATAATGATGGAGGCGCTGGGAGAGCAATCTTATCTGCCCTTCGAGCGCGTCTTTGTAATACTTATCCAGGCCTCGCTCGACCAGATCGGGATATGCGTCGAGGAGGTTCCGGCCAATCATCTCGGCCGCAGTGCGCCCGCTGCGGGCTTCAAGCCAGTGATTCCACCCTTGAATTGTCAGTTCGGCATCCGTCAGAAAAATGCCCTGCGCAGACAGGTCGTTCATCCAACGCAATGCAGCGTCGTCTAGCATAATTAACTCACAGATAAAGAATTGGTTTTCAGCATCGCAGATTCAGCGCATTCGAACAGGCGACGATGACTCGTAGGTTTGATTGATATTAATTCCCCTGCTTTTCTTCCCACTTTTCGACTTCCTGGATTAAGCGATCAAGGCTCACTACACTTAAAGCTATGACGAGGAATCCGCTGATGGCGCTGTCGCGCACGCGGAAAGCCGTGTAGACGACGAGCGCATAGCGCAACTCCTCTTTATCAATGACGAGCGATTTTACCATGCCGCCCAGAGTCTCAAGATGCAGGCGCGGTACTGAAAAAGAGATGCGAACTTGCAGCAGGTTGCCGAACATACCCAGACAGGCATTCAAGAGTATGTTCCCGACTTCGGTCAGCACTTCGCGCGCCGACTCGTTCAGCTTGTGTGAGTGTATAGCTTCATCCGTGAGCAACTCTGTTAGCATTACCGCGCCATCATAATTCAGCAGCAGCAACGCATCGCCGGTCAGAGGTCCCGTAAAGACCTGATGGACGCTCGCAAGCTCGGCGGGCAAGAATTCGGCAAGTCTTGTTGTTAATTCGCTGATAGGGTATATGGCGACCTTTGGCACGTCCAGCACTACTCTGTGCCCGGTCAACTCCGAAAGCGAAGCCGCAGTGCGCGAAAAGGCTATATTGATTAATTCGCTCAGGGCGTCGTTCTGACGCTCACTCAGTTGCATCAGCTTTTCCTTGAAGCACCATGCCCACGGCACTCAACACCTTCTCGCTCGTGAACGGTTTGTTGATGAACGCGCTAGCGCCGCCTGCGTCAACCATCTCGCGCGTCGAACTTTGAATATCTGCGCTGGCAATGATCACGCGAGCCTGCGGGTCCATCTCGCGCAGTTTATCCAGAACTTCCACTCCATACATTCCCGTCATTGTCAGATCAAGTAAGACCAGATCGGGCTTGTCAAGAAAGTAACGTTCGAGAGCAACAATACCTTCTTCAGCTTCACTGATCTCGTGTCCAGCGGGTTCGAGAATTTTGCGCAGGGTCCTGCGCGACATGCCGGAGTCGTCCACAATTAAGATCTTTGCCATCATACCACCTCGAGAATAGTTTGTGCCATTCTTTCGAGCGGAACGCTCTTATCGCTCAACCCCGCTTCAACAACCGATAAAGGCATTCCATACACTATACAGGACTGCTCAGCCTCAGTAAAAACCAGACCGCCCTGCGATTTTATCCATGCCGCGCCTTGTTTTCCATCCGACCCCATACCCGTCATTACAACGCCCAGAGTGCGACTGCCGAAAACCTCTGCCGCCGATTGAAACAGCACGTTGACCGACGGGCGGTGCGCAGAGTCGAAGGGCCGGGCATCCAGGTGTGTGACAATCGCGCCGCCGGCAAGGCGGTTTAAAGTCAAGTGGCGTCCCGCAGGGGCTAGCAGCACAGAGCCCGCTTTGACCGCATCGCCTTCGCGCGCTTCGCTGACTTTAAGCCGCGATATTTCGTCCAGCTTTTGCGCGTACATTTCCGTGTAGCCTACGGGCATGTGCATGACCAGCACGACAGGGACCGGAAAATCCTCAGGCAATTGAGGGATCAAGTATTTCAGAGCCTGTGGCCCTCCGGTCGAAATTCCCAACACGACTATGTCAACCAGCCCCGCTCGCGAGCCTGGTGTGGGCAGACTCACGGCAGGCTCGCGAGACAATGTAGTTTGCAACCGGGCCATCTGCACTCCGGCGGCGGACTTGACCTTTTCGACCAACTCGTCGTTGATTTCAAACATCTTTTCCGTCGCAAGCGCAGTGGGCTTCTGGACAAAATCGACAGCGCCCGCGTCCAGGGCTGTGAGCGCAAGCTCGCTCCCATCGTTTGCGATGCTGACTATGACGATTGGAATGGGGCGGCGCGACATCTGCTCCCGCACAAAGCCCACTCCGTCCAGCACCGGCATAATCAGGTCGCACGTGACTACGTCAGGCCGGAGCTGTTCGACCATTTCAAGGGCTTCCTTGCCGTCGCGAGCAGCACCGATCACTTCGATAAAAGGGCTGCGTGACAACATCTGCTTGATGACCTTACGCACGTAGGCCGAATCATCCACCACAAGAACTCGCAGCACTCGATCCATATTCTCCCTCGGCTTTTCCTCTCAGCTTAAGCTATCCACTTGAGGCTGACTGCTGGCCCTTCACGTAAACAAATGCGCCGCCGATCTCTTGAAATTGAACCTGTGTCGTCAGCCTCAACAATGACTCCGACGCGGCGACAAATAAATATCCCGGCTCAGGCATACGCTCGGCAAACATTCGCACCGTCTTTCGAATCGTCTCGTCCGAAAAATAGATAAACACGTTGCGACAAAAAATGACCTTAGCAGTGGCAAATGGCGCCACGTCCCTCTCGTCCATCAAATTTGCAGTCGCCCACTTTACTTTCGCGTGAAGGCCGGGCGTGATGCGCCACCCGCCTTGAGCTTCGGAAAAGTATTTCTCGCGCAGTTTTGGCGGCAGGCTTCTGAACGAACGCTCGCGATAGATTCCGCGCCGCGCCCTGTCAATCGCGGCCTCGCTTGCGTCGCTCGCATAGATTTCTATGGGCGCGCGGTCGAACCATCCCTCTTCATTAAGCGCCATCGCTATGCTGAGCGGCTCTTCGCCCGTAGCGCAGGCCGCGCTCCAAATTCGTAGAGGCTTAGCGCCGGGAGCCGAAAAATACTGCGGCACTATCACGTTTACCAAAGCTCGAATCTGGTCCATTTCTCGCCAGAAGAAAGTCTCCGGGACTGACAAAGCGTCCATCACGCGCTTCCATTCCTGCTCGGCCCCCGTGTCGTATTTCAGGAGATAGTAATAGTCCAGGAACGAATCGAACCCTCGCTCGACGACGAGCGGCGAGAGCTTATCCGTGAGCAAATCGCTTTTGCCGTTGTCGAAAAACAATCCTGCGCGCTCGTGAATTAAGTCACGCAAAAGCGTGAACGCGCTGTCGGATAATCCCAGGGTATCTGCGTAGAACGTCATACGTCAGCACTCAGTTCAACTATCGGCTTCCGGTTATGTGTTGCACCGTCCATATTCATTATGCGCGCCTGAAAACAAAGGCCGATTGCAGAAGGTTGAATCTTATCTGCTTAACGCCTTTTGAGCCGCGCGGCGCACTGCCGTATCCGGGTCCGTGCGCATTAAAGCCAATAGTTTTCGTTCAACGCTGCGGTTCCCTATGTGCGCCAGCGCATTTACTGCCGCCAGGCGCACGGACGCTTCTTCATCCCCCAAAGCGCCGCTCAACATTTCGGATGCAACCGGGTGTTTCATTCGCCCTAAAGCATCCGCCACAGCGCGTCGCACGCTCGACTGAGTGTGTTTCAACCCGTTCCCTATTAGCTCAATCTTTTGCGCGCCCAGGCGCGCGAGTGCGTTAATGCTGGCTTCCCTCAACGTCGTTTCTACGGTGAGATTGACGAGCGCAGCAATAGACTCGGGCGTAGCCAGTCGCGCGAGCGCATCAATTGCCGCCTGTGCCACTTCGGGCTCCGAATCCGCCGCAGCCGCCCATTGCAGTGATTTGATTGCCTCTTGCCCGCCTCGCACGCCAAGAGCCTGTATGGCCTCAAGCCGCAGCGCAGTAATAGGCGAGCGCAGGGCTTCGAGCAGGGGCTGTGACGCATCGGAATGATTGATCTGTCCAAGCGATTTCAGCGCTGCGCGGGCCAGGTCCGGATCAGGGCTTTCAATAAAGGATGTAAGTGCGGCGATGGCGCGCAACCCATCAATCTTGCCGAGCGAATTGACCGCCGCGATTCTGACGTGGCTCGCCTCGTCCGTCTTCGCCACTTCGGTGAGCGCATCCAAACTCTCCACGTACCTGTGATGCCCGATTGACCGGGCCGCAAAGTATCGCACCCACGAATCGGAATCGTTCAATGCGCCGAGCAAGTAAGGCAACGCCGTGTCCCGCTCGACCTGCGCGAAAGCGCTGGCGGCGGCGGCGCGTACGCGGGGCGGCGCGTTTCCCATTGCTTCAATGAGGGTAGGGGCTACGCGGTCATCGTCGAGGTAAGGAATGTGCTCTATCGCGGCGCGGCGCACGTTCTCATCCATGTCACGGCAACGCTCCAAGAGTAGCTCCGTGCATTCGGCGTAACCGAAGTAGCCCGCGATCTTGACCGCCGATTCGCGCACGTGAGGATTCGGATCATTAAGCAACGCAAGCGCGCGCTCAGCCATTTCAGGATGACCAAGCGAGTTGATGGCTGCGATGACTGCCTGGCGTACGGCTCCATCCGTGTGATCCAGCATTCCAAGCAGCGCATCAAAGGCGCGCCGGTCTCCGATCTTTCCGAGCGCGCCCGCAGCAACTATCGCTAATTCGTCATCGCCAGTCAGGGCGTTGACAAGCGCAGGCACTGCGCTCGAATCCCCGATCCGTCCGAGGGCAATAACGGCGGCCTTGCGCGTTTCAACCTCTTCATAGTCAAGCTGCTCGATCAATAGCCGCGTCACGCGCTCGCCATATCGCACGAGGGATTCGATGATTTCCTTACGCACATTTGACTGGCCGAGCAATCGCGCGAGCGCGCGCTCGACGGCTTCGCCTTCCAGCCATCCTAGAACAAGAGCGAGCGCCCGGAGATTGTCGCCGCCCGTCCGATCAATCGCGTCAAGCAAATTTCGCACGCCCGTTTGGTCAATCGCGCCTCGCACGAGGTCCGCGATGTATGAGCCTTCCTGATACGATTTTTCATAACGGTCGTACAGGGTGGCGAGCGCCTGAGTTATCACCAGCGCGTGCGCGCCCGGAGTATTTAATAACTCAACCATCGGAGCGACAACGTCTTCATCACCAAGCCGACCGAGCGCGTCGGTCGCGGGCGAGCGCAGCATCTCATCTTCGAGCAAAGGCACGAGGCGCGGGGCGATGCCCGAATCGCCGATGGCGCTGATAGCGTCGAGCGCAGGGAACGCCAGGAAGAAGTCGCGCGATTCGGCGATGCTTGCCAGAGCATCTGCGGCCTCGGCGGCGCGCAGCTTTCCGAGAGCCTCTATCGCGTGATAACGCACATTCACGTTTTCATCCTTGAGCGCGTTAAGCAGGATGTGCACCGCGCGCGGGTCTTGCTGGTCTCCGAGCGCGTGGGTAGCGTAGATGCGAAGGTCAACGTCAGGGTCGTTCACAAACTCGGCGAGCGGCTCGATAGCATCAATGCCGCTGAGCGCGAGTACCTGTAGCGCGCTATTGAGAACGCCGGGGTTGCGATGCTCGTCGCGGAGCGCGCGCAATAAGATATTGACTTCATCAGCGCCAGCCTTGCGCGCTAGCCCTTCTACGACCGCCTTGCGCACGCGCCAGCTTTCATCGCCGAGTGAACTCGCCAGTCCCTGTGTGGATGAGAGCGCGTCATCTTCGGCGAGAGCTTCGGCGGCCCGCAATCTGGTCGGCTCATCAGAGCTTGCGAGCTGCTCGGTCAGGTCACGCTCTCGGTCGAGACGCGAGGTTACATCTTCAATAGTGATGATTGTACCGACTACGGATTCGTTTTCGCGCAACGGCGCAATCGTCACATGCTGCTGCATCTTGTCAAAGCGCTTGGACGGCGCGACAGGCTTACAGGGAATAAGGTAGTGATGAAAGGTCGGCGCGAGAATTTCGACAACCCCCTTATCAAGCACGCGCTCGAAGCGCGCAATCATCCCGCGCGTTTCAAGCTCGGGAAAGAGAGCGACAATCGCTTGCCCTCGCGCCTGTTCCGGATCGATTCCTGTGGCAAGTGCTAACCAGCCGTCCCATGAGCGAACGACGAGTTTTGCGTCTGTTGTGAATATGCCAACCCTTTGCTCGATTGAGGTCATAATGTTCTAGAGCCAGCAGCTATCAGCCGGTGGTTTACCTCATTACAGTTTGAACGCGGCGATTAATTTTGATAACCGATAGCCGCCTGATTTACCTCTTCGCCTTCTTTTTATTCCTGGATTTCTTCCCGCCGCGCCCATTATTCTTCAAACCACTATTGCTCAAACCATCCATAATGGAATCGAGCATACGCGCACGCTCGATCAAGTTTTCGGTGCTGCGCAGCGTATCTTTAACGCCTTGCGCGTTGCGCTCGGTAATTTGCTTAATATCCGACAGGCTACCGATCAGAGCCCCTGACACGGTCGAGTGCTCGCGATTGGCGCGTGTGATTAAATTGATTTGCTTGCTGACGTTTCGCGCACCGTCCGACATGTCTTTTATGGCTCGCGTCTGCTCGGTCATCGCTTTTGCGATCTGGTCGGTCTGCGCTCGCATGCTCTCTGCCGCCGTCGTTATCTCTCCGGAAGCCAGGGATTGTTCCTTCATCGCCCTGCTGATGTTTGCAATGCTGCTTGCAAGGCGCGCAGCTTCCGTCGAGACCTGATCGCTGGCCGTCGTCTGCTCGGCGAGCGCGCGCGATGTAGTGGTCGCGCCGCGACGCATGGATTCAACCGCCTGGGCAATTTGATTTGCGGCGTTGGCCTGCTCCGCAGAAGCCTTGCGAACTTGCAGGGCGATAGAAGTAGTGCTTTGAGCCGCTTTGATAAGCTCGCGCGCGGCTCGCCCCTGTTCGTTCATGGCCTGAGAACCTGCTGCGCGGTCTTGCGCATATGGGAGGCGGCCTGGACGATTGTCTCTACGGCTTTCGCCTGCTCGCCGGCCGCGGCGCTCACCTCTTTTGATTGACTCGCGGTCGTGGTGATTGCGGTCACAACACTCTGCCCCGCGCTCAACTGCTCTTCGGTGGCGCGGGCAATCTGGCTGACAATTTGAGTCGTCTCCTGAACCCCCAGGAGAATCTTCTTCAGCCCTGCTGCCCCCTCTTCGGAGAGGCGGCTGCTCTCGTCGGCTACGCGCAACCCATCATTTGAGGCTGTGACGGCCTCCTGGGCAACCTCTTGCAATGCCTTGATGATCGCGGCGATGTCGGCGGTGGCGCGGGCCGAGCGGTCTGCGAGGTTGCGAATCTCTTCGGCGACTACGCTGAAGCCGCGCCCGGCTTCTCCCGCCCGCGCCGCTTCGATAGACGCATTGAGTGATAACAGGTTCGTGCGCTCGGCAATCAGGTTGATCGTGTCTACTATCGAGCTGATCTCGCTTGCGCGCTTGCCCATCTCGCGGATTACGGTTGCGGACTGGGACATCGAATCTCGCACGCGCCCCAGACCCTGGATCGATTTCTGAACAATCGCCCCGCCTCCTTCGGCGTCCTGCGCCACGCGCAAAGTCGCTTCGTCCGCTTTCCTGGCAAGAGACGCGACAGAGCGAATCGAGCGATCCATCTCTTCCGCACTTGTGGCCGCTCCGGTCGCGGCTTCTGTAATCCTCTGCGAATTCTGCGCGACGCCATGTATGGAGCGGGCCATCTCTTCGATTGATGAGGAAAGTTCTTCGACGGAAGACGCGAGGTTTTCGGCCATCGCAGCGACCTCTTCGATAGACGCCCCCATCTCGTTAACGGACGAGGCGGTCTGCTCGGCTGCGGCAGACAGATCATCCGCATTCGACGCGATCCCTTGAATCGAGCGAGTCATCTCTTCGATTGATGCGGCGCTCTCATTGACAGCAGCGACAAGCGCGTTGGTATCGCCGCTGACGCTTTTGATGGACGCGGACATTTCATTCATCGAAGCTGTGACTTGCTCGGCGGACGTAGCCATATCTTCGGACGTGTTTGCCACGTTTTGAATAGAGGCAATAGACTGCTTGATAGAGGTCGCAGTCTGGCCGACGGACGAGCTGAGGCTCATGGTATTGGCCGTGATCTGCTCGACTGAAGCGGCCATTTCATTGATGGCAGAAACAAGCTGCTCGGCCGAGCCTGCCACAGACTCGGCCTGAGTGGCGGTTTCCTTTAAAGAAGCAGCAATTTGATTGGTGCTGTTCACGGTCTCGTCCAGCGAGCGAATTTGCCTCTCAGCGCCTTCCGCAACCTGATCGGCGGTGCGCGAGATTTCGCTGGCCGTGCGCGTTACCTGGTTCGCTTGTTCGCGCGCGCTCTCAATATTTATAGTCGAATCACCTTCGTCTCCGCGCATCTGAGCAGCCATTGGTTTTCCTCCTTGATTATGCGCTTTCAGGCGCTGTTGCCAGGACCTCCGCCATGTCTATGACCTCATCGAGATTGAGTATTAATATTATCCGTTTGTCGAGTGTGGCAATCCCTTCAAGATATTTCCCCTTCAACCCCGAAATCGCTTCATTGGGAGGTTGAATTGCGCTCGATGGGATAGATATGAATTCGCGAGCAGAGTGAACGATCAGACCTATCACGCGGCTCTTTGCGTTGATGACTATCAATCGCGTTCGCAAATCGTGAGGGCTCTTTTCAAAGCCGAACCTGGCGCGCAGATTTACCGCAGGAATAACCTGGCCGCGCGAGAAGATGACCCCTTCGACGGCAGGAGGCGCATTCGGCACCGGCGTGATGTGTTCGACCAGTTCCACCTGCTGCACCGCGCGGCTGGGCACGCCGTAGGTTGTGCCCGCCAGCTCGAAAAGTATGAACGGCTCTGAAGCGTTTTGGTTCTTCGCTTGATCTTCTGCCATATCTCGACTCAACTTGAAGCAGTTGACAATCAGTCTGTTCTACCTATGGCTGTCAACTGCTTTACCAGCGTTGCGGCATCGAGTATCAACACAACGCGCCCATCGCCAAGCTCTGTCGCGCCCGCGATACCCGCAACTTGAATCAACGGGTCGGTGATTGCGCGGACTACGATCTCGCGCTGCCCGAGTATGCGATCAACCGCAATGGCCACTGCATTCAACCCGCTGCCTATGACGAAAGCATGAAATGCTCGCTCGTACGCCTCGTCAAGCTCAAACAAACGCGCGAGCCGCACTACCGGCAAGACGCCGCCGCGATAGTGAATCACTTCGTTGTTCTCGAAAGCCTTGACCGACGCAGGCTCAATCTCCATGACTTCGCGCACGGATGATTGAGGGACGGCGAATTTCTGGCCGCCCGCTGAGACTATTAAAGCGTCCGCGATTGCAAGCGTGATTGGCAACTGTATGGTGAACCGCGTGCCCCGCCCTGCCTCCGAATTTAACGTCAACATGCCGCCGAGTCCGTGAACCGTATTCTTCACAACGGCCATGCCGACGCCGCGCCCGCTTGCGCGGTCCGCTTCATCACGGGTCGAAAAACCGGGGGAGCAGATCAGGTCAAGCAGCACCGCGTCATCGAGACTTGCGTTGTCGGCTATCAACCCCATCTTGCGCGCCCGCATTTCAACTTGCCCGCGATCAATTCCGCGCCCATCGTCTTCAATTTCAATCACAACCATTTCAGCTACGGTGAATGCGCGCAACCAGATGGCGCCTTCTGCCGGCTTGCCCAAAGCCAGGCGGTCGGTCGTCGGTTCCAGCCCGTGACTTATCGCGTTTCGCACGAGATGCATGAGCGGGTCCATCATCCGCTCTATTAGCAGCTTATCGATCTCCGTCTCCTGGCCGCTCAATTCGACCCGGACCTTCTTCTGATATTCGCGCGACAGATCGCTGGCGACAAAACGCATTCGCTCGAATATCTCGCCCACGGCAACCATGCGCACGCGCATAACGCCTTCGCGCAAGTCACGCAGTTGGCGCTCTATCATCGAGTTAGTCTCTTGCAAAGCTCGCCACTGAGGCGCGGGCATATCAGACTCGGCGTTCTTCAGATTGTCTTCAAGTCGCGCGCGGCTGACTACAAGTTCGCCAACCATGCGCATCAACTCGTCCAGCCGGCTCAGGCTCACCCGCACAATGTTTGACGGGGCTATTGAAGGCACGGCCTTTGCGGCTTCTGTTTTGAGGCTGTCGGTCACTTTTAATTCAGCGCTCGTTAAGGAAGGCCCCTGGTACAACTCGTAAGTTATACCGTCCTCGCCGAGCGCGGCGAAGGTTGATTCATCGGAATTACTTGCGACAATAAACTCAAAAGCGATGCCACCGCCTTGCACCACTCGCGGCGCGCCGTTTCTAAGCTCGCCCAACTCTTGCAGGCGAGCGCGGACGGTGTTGACATTGATGCCGCGTTCAGCAAGCGCAGGCGTCGGAATGAACTCAAAGCGACAGAGCCGCATATCACTTTCGCCTGCGTCAGCATCTTGCCGTGGATCGGTTGTATTCGAGTCTTCATGAGGGGGAGCAGGGGCAGGGCCAGGCAATGAAGGCAGTGGAGCGCCGTTTGCAACTATTGATCCAAGCTGTGCTATGACGGGAGCGATGTCCGGCGGTTGATTCTGCCCGCGTCGTGCGGAGATGACCTGTTCCAGCATCTTAGTGCCCGCGATAAGGCCTCTCATTCCCTCTTCGCTGAGAGTCGCATTATCTTGTCGCAAAGCGCGCAGATAAGATTCCATCTCGTGCGCGAGTTGTTCCGCCTCTCTCACTCCGACCATACCCGATATGCCTTTAAGCGAGTGGAAACTGCGGAATAGCTCATCCAGCAGCGGGCGCTCTATCTGAGGCTCATTCACGAAGCGTTCGAGGGCGAGCAGACCTCGGCGCAAGACCGTTAAATGATCTTCGCTCTCAGCGAAATAATCATCGAGGAACTCTGCGAAAAAACTATTGTCGGGTTCCTTTTCAGATATGGACAAGACAATATCCTTATACTTTCCCGTTCAACAACTCGCGCGCGTGCGCGGCAAGTACATTAGGAAGAAACGGCTTCGTTAAGTAAACGGTTGCCCCCATGCCGAGCGCATCAGAACGACTGGTTTCATCGCCTTTAGTCGTTAATATGATGATAGGGATAGCGCAATAGGCGTTATGCTGACGCACGAAGCGAACGACCTCAAGGCCATGCATATCAGGCATGTTCAAATCGAGGATAATTAGATTAACGGGGGAGAGAGCAAGATGCTCAATCGCTTCGAGGCCGCTCGATGCTTCGTCAAAAACAACGCCGTGCAGATCACGAAGCGACGCGAGAACCATTCGACGCATAGTAGGCGAATCATCTACGACTAGAATGTTACTCATATGGATTTGCTTCCAAGCTTATGAGACTTGCCTCTATAGACCAGTTACAGCCGGCAGATTGCACGTGTGATGATTACATTTTTACAGCAGGTTTATCAATTAGCTTTCCCAGCTATTGCGTCCGGCAGGGATTTTAACACAAATATTGCCAGGTTGTAGCAGATAGACTTGAGAAGTTATTTTTCACGGAATCTGACATCCTAATGAAGCGCTGATATACATATCCATCTTCAATTAGAGAAATCTTCGCCATCGCCGACAAGAACGAGATGTGAAGCGTCCCCGTCTAATCTAGTTTTTGCTGAATCTTAAGACCTTTGCGGTACTCTGAGGCCATTTACCCTGGTATTTAAACCCCGAAACTTTGACCAGTTCGATGAGGTAGTCTTGATCGGGTTCACTATAGAAGGCCTTATACATCTCCTTGGCCGTATTATACTTCACCCAGCCGTCTTCGTACTTGTCATAGGTGCTGCATGCACGCCGGGCGGGCGTGTTGTAATTCGGCGAAGCCACGACAAGCATTGCGCCGGTTTTCGCCTTTTCCCAGCAGGCCCTCAGCACCTCCATGCGGCTCTTTCTGTCCGGTAAGATGTGTAGCACATAGGATAGAAGAATGGCGTCAAAAAACTCAAGCTTCTCGTGCTCAAGCTCTTCAGGGTAGAGAAGCTTCTCAAGGTTTTCCGGGCACTCGGCTATCTCGCTCGGGTAAGCCTCCTGTAAAAGAAAGCGATTGAGCCTTAGGAGTTTCTTACGACTCTTCGGATCTTCCTCGATCAGGCTCTGAACCTTCCGCGTGAGACTCACAGTGGCGAAGCGTCCTTTGTCGTATAAAGAATCATCCTGAAGCAAGGGATTCAATTCACCAACGATAGATTGCTGAAGAGTCTTGGGCGGAGGCTTAGGGCCGGTATATTTACTCAAGTGCTCCCGCGTTTCCTTCGAGAGCCGGTCGTTAAGATAATGGGACAAGGGAGTCTGAGGCTCCCGCAATGCATTTACAAATTTGGTCGGGTCCCTAATCTCATCAATGGAGAGGTTATGCGAGATGAGTTGTTCGAACTCGCTGATGTACATCTCGAAACGCGGGTCGTGCGCGTATGGTTTGGTATTTCGGAGGTTCTTCCCTGCGCCAAAGTCCAAAACCGTCTTGCAGCCCTTATCATGAAAATAGTTCATAATCGCCGGGAGCTGATTCAGGGAAGGTATATTACCCAGAACACTTCCCGCCCGCGTGACATCGAATGTGATGAACTTGCCCCTGAACTTCCGCTTAATGAAAGGTGTCTCGAACATTTCACTTCCTCCTGCTAGTCCAGTGGTCAGATAGACCTTCACCTCCTTGCTGGGTCCGCCGCGGAAACGCGTGCAACAAGAGCGGGTGCTTAACGAAAGGCCCGGCGAGGACGGCGTCGCCTTTACCAAAATTCATCGACAGCTTGGCGATTTCAACCGGCGGGTAGCCCAACGTATCAGTGATGCTTCGCAGGTCTGCTTCACTGCTCGATTTAAGGATGCAAACGTTCTCGCATTGCGACAGGACGTTCGCATCAATCTTTCGCGGGCTTTGTGTGACGACAATGAGGAACAGATCATATTTCCGCCCTTCGGCGGCGATGCGAACTATCTGCTCATGAACGTCATCAACTTCGCGCGTTAATGCGGGGACGAGGTTGTGAGCTTCGTCTATGACAATGAAAACGGGCTTCCTCTGATTCTCATAGGGACCCGTTGGGTCTTCCAGACGTGCGGCCTGACTCCTTCTAGCCCAAGTCCAACCGGAATCTAGGACGATGGCCGTCACGAGTTGCCGCTCTCGCCAAGAATCCAAAGACTGCAGGTCAACAGTCACAAGCCTGTATTCCTCCGCGTCGCTGAAGAAGCGGCTCGTCAATTGCGACTTGATGTCTGCCGCCTCCGAAGCCGCTGAATCGTCGCTCTCATGTACGGACTCTTCTCCCGTTTCCCAAATGCCCCAACCGCTCATCACGTGAAGTTTGGTGATAAAAACTCCTGCGTTCTCTGCGGTCGTCAGTGACGTAAAACGCGGGAATGGGTCTACCCCCGTCCACTCTTCCTCCAACGAGCTACCTATTTGCTTGGACGCGGCCAATTCTTTGGCGACGGCTTCAAAATCGAAGAACGTAAACCCGCTCGGCTTATTGCGATTAGCTATCGCCAGCGCGGTTATGAGGAGCCAATACTGACCCGCGTCACGTTGAGGGTCTATTTGCAGCAATGTGGTGGCCTCTTGTTCGGTGAGAGACTCCACAACACGCGCAACGGCAACGCCACATCTTCGAGACTCCGGTTCGTCAGGGTTAGTTTTCCGATCCCGTTCCACCCTTGTTCAAACTTTTCGAGAGTATCTTCGGATGTGAACCAAGGCTTAAGCACTTCATCCTCCCACGCGCCCTGTTCGACCTCGTGGATACGCACGAAGTCGGAGTTCGGGTCGAGAATTAAGACCTTGCATTCAGTTTTTAACAGAAGTTCTTCGATGAGGCGACCGAGAAAAAACGACTTGCCTGAGCCTGATTGGGCAAGGATGGCTGTATGTTTTGAGAATTCTTTAGAAGGCAAGGGGATCGGCACGAGAGGCTTTTTATATCCTAATAAAGAACCGAGTAGCAGCGGTTCCGGTTCAGCCATTTTACCATTTGACGGGAGGATTGTCATAACGCTACCTCCTGGGAAGTAATATCAGACAGCAGATTAACCTGATGGGGAATAATACTACGAATCAGCATGTCATTACTACACTGACGTTTAATGCCGGAATTATGAATTTAACGATTTTATGCTTTTGATCGTATTTGGCTCACCGGCATAGCTGACAAAGGGCGCGTCCCGCCCCATTATTAATAGCTTACGCATTGCTTACTGGTTACCACATGGCAGAAGCGCCTAACGCTGCGCATCAGCGGGGCCACGAGCCGCACTCAAAGAAATCATACGAAACTCGCTTCGCGGCCTCCGCTGATGCGCAGCGTTAGACGGCGTTGGTTACAGCCGAACATCACTTGGTTCAAATACAAGAATTCCTGTCGGTGCTTTGCCTTTCATTTCCTTATCTTTTGTTAGAAGTGGAATGCCGTATTCCTCTGCCACTTGTAGCACTATCGCATCGCCTCCTTTTAGCCCTGTTTTAGCTCCCAGCAGGCAAGCTCTTTCTGCAACTGCAAGTGTAACGTCAAACCAATTGATACTTGGCAATGAAGATAGACTTTTATAGACACTGCGCGCGGTATTTTCACTGTTTGTCCTTCTTCGTATCACACAAACTGTTTCCACCAATACCAACACAGGGCAAAGCGCCTCTATCTCGAATTTCACTATTTTCTCGAAGATGGGATAGCACTCACTGTGGAATACATCTTTCGGATCAAGGCTGCTGATGAAGATATTACTGTCAACGACGAGTCTCATCTCTGCCGCTCCGATGCAACGTCCTCAACACTATTGCCGCCGCTAGAGAGTTCGCCTATTTGTTCGATGCAGCGTGAGAAGACCTGCTGCCATTCCGATGGGTCTAGCCCTTTGTAGATACCTGCACCGGCATCGGTTTCTTCAGAAACAGCAAGCTGACTTCTTTTTAGATAGAGTTCCCGTTCTATCTGCTTTATTTCATTTATAAGATTGAGCCTTTGTTCTTGTTCCATAATTCACCTTCTGGGTGAGAGCATACCGCACTTTTGACAAGCCGTCTAACGCTCCGCATTATCGGGGCCGCGAGCCGCACTGGCCGAAGCCTACGAAACTCGCTTCGCGGCCCCGCTGCATGCGTTTGTTAGACGGGTTTTGGGCGACAGCTATTTGATTGCAAGAAGACTCTCTACAGATATATCTTCATCTACATCTTCCCATTGAATTCCTATCCCTCCACCGATTAATCGCCACCGTTTTCGCTGTTCTGGTGTCGCATTTTGTAGACGGGGAAACCAAACCAGCGGTACAGCAACCTCGCGTCCGTCTGCCAGAACAACTTGTAGTGCATCCTCTGTGCAAGTTACATCCACTGCTAGGGGTTCAACGCTGATTGGTAATGTGCTCATGCCATCTCTCCTCAAATACGTCTCTGTTTTGTCGAACAATCCTCTGAATTTCGGAAAGCTCTCCACTGCGAAAGCCCCGCGAACTTGCCAAAGATACAGGATTCAACCAAAACTTTGCATACCTTTCAGCCTGCTCCACATGGATATGAGGCGGCTCTTGGCCCTCTCGGCTGAAGAAGAAAAATCTATATCCTTTTACTCTTAAGATCGTCGGCACATCAATAGATTACTCTGAGGATCGAAGTATTGGAAGTCGCGACACGGCTTTGCCCGTCTAACAAGCGCGTGCACCGGAGCGCGGCAAGCGGATTTCGTATGATTTCATCAGTGTCATGTGCCGCGCTCCGGTGCACGCGCTTGTTAGGCTCCGACTGCTCATTCTTCGCTACTGCATTTTCTTTCTCGACTCTGTATCTATCTAAGATCAGTTGCAGTCTTCAGTATCACCTCAAATACAATGCTGATCTTTGGCTCCACCAAGGTTACACCGATCATACAAATAAGCCGACCGTTATCAATATCATCACCTGTCATAGTTGTTCTGTCACACTTCACGAAAAAGGCTTCATCGGGTGTACTTCCATTCAGAGCTTTTTCCTCCCATGTCCCGGTTAAGAATTCTGTAATTGCGTTGCCTACCTTATCCCATAGACTTTCATTATTCTGTTCGTATATCACCCAATTGGTTCCACGCGTAATAGCCTCAATAAGATAATTGATAAAACGACGTACATTAATGCACCTCCAGTTGTAATCAATAGAAATAGTATATGCCGTCGTTACACGGATGTCATAATTGTCTTTCCCAATATTTTGAATAACATTAATACCTTTACGGTTAAGAATGTCTTGTTGAGTAGTTGAAACTTCAAATTCCAACGGGCTCAAGCAATCGCCTTCGCTTTTCTTTATAATACCTCTTACGGGGAGATTTATAGGCGCTGTATGTACTCCTCGACGAGCGTCATTCTGCGCATAAATACCAGCTATGTGCCCAACAGGAGGGATCAATATGCCGCTTTTAGTATAGGGATCTAAGACACGAAGCCACGGGTAGTATACCGCAGCATAGGATGTATCCCTTGGAGAATTAATAACCTCTACATCCCTTTCTCCTGCACAGACACTTAGGATAGCAAAGCGATCTCTAAGTCGTTCACATTGGTCGATCATTGCATCCATGATTCTTTGCTGATCGGCTTGCTCAAGAGAGCAATGGACTTGGTCAGGAATACAGATTAGTGAGATTTCTTCAACGCTCTCTAGTGCAGCCAGGCCATAACTCTGTTCGGAGCGATTTGATGTATCTCCAGTATAATCGCTAGCACTTATTCCGGAACCATCCGATCCACCAGTCAATTGTGTCAATCCGTTAATAGTGGTGACAGCAGGCTGATTTTTTTGACCCCAAAGTACCCTGACCAATTTCGAGCTGGAGTTCACAACGGCTTGAAGATTATTCGGCCCGTCGGGTTTTAGACTAAGATTATCGTAATCTTCATGAAGATCAGGTTCTAGATCGTCCTTCTGCATGATGGGTTCTGAAAAAGATGGGTTGGTGCGGTAGTAAAAGATAGTTAGGCGGTAACCGGTGCGTGTGCCGTTCCGGCATCTGACGAATACACGGTTGCCCCATGAACCTGGATACAGAGCTTGAATATGTAGATACTCTTTATCATGAGGGAATGGGAGGTCTGCGCCAGCTTTGGAAGAATCTTTGCCGGCAATACGAGCCACAAACGCACGCTGGCCGCCATTCTCAAAAAAACCTCGAATAGAGAGGGGCAGGAACGAAATATCAGGATTAAGTACTTCACCGAACATCTGTTTGTAATCTTCCCAAGAGGTTACCAATGTCGGATGCGTTGGTCCTCTCTCTGTTATGCCTACAAAACCGGCTGTTGTGCTGCTCGGGAGAAATTCTTTAGATTCTGTTCTTGCGGATTCTGGTTTTATCGTCTCTTGTAATATGGCTTGTGAAGTTTTCGATAATAGTAGTTTTACAGTTTTGATTAGCTTTTGGAGATGTCTTTCTATAGGTGGGTCTAGAGCATTTAGCCAGCTTGCAGTACTCAGGTAATACTCAAGCGCGTCTGAAAGGGAAACATCCTGAACCCGAAAGAGAATTATCGGCTTTTTTTTGTTGTACGCGCGGTCTATTTCCGATAAGACATGCTTTGACTCATTGGCATTGGATGTGAAAATAAGTATTACTAAATGGCTCGTATTGATAGCATTGATGATGGTCTGCCCATATATCTCGCTCGGTAATATATCCTCTGCGGCCATCCAGCATTGAACGTCTGCTTTTTCCAGAGCGACACGAATGATATTAGCAATCTCGATGTCTTTAGTAGAATAGCTAATAAATAGATCAGGCACCATATGCCAGTTCTGTGCTCCTTAGACAGGTTAACTTCTATCTCATCCCATATCTCAATTTCAAGGACGATACAACATTCGCACTGACTGGGCAATATAGGTCAAAGGAGCCTAACGGCCGTGCGTCAGCGGGGCCGCGTGCCGCACTCGCCATTGATGCGAGACTCGCTTCGCGGCCTCCGCTGCATGCAGTAGTTAGACGCGGAGTTCGTTACAACCTGCTGTGCGTTACATACAACTCAAATTCTTTCGCGACCTTCCAACCATCGCTTAAAAGAATTCTGACTCTCACCGGATGGCTTGCCCATTAGCAGGTTCTCGATACTTATATCTTCATCTAGATCAGGCCAGTGAATCCCTTCGTTATTTCCTATAAAGCGCCAGTTATTTCTTTCCTTTTCAGTCCCATGCAATAGGCGCGGATACCACACTAGCGGCACTAGAATTGTGCGCCCATCAATTAGGTCAACAGCCAGAGTGTCGTCTGTGACTGTAATGTTTTGTGCTTTGACTTCAGCTGTTAAAGTACTCATTCCAACTCCTTAACAAATCCTCTCGATTCTCGTCAACCAGTTTCTGTATACGGTTAAGCCCAGTTCTACTGAACCCTCCGCTGTTTTGCAGCCTGACAGGGTCCAACCAAAACTTAGCGATATTCTTATCCCTTTCAATGTGAACGTGAGGCGGTTCATCACGATCACCAGCATAGAAAAAGAGTCTATAAGGTCCATTCCTCAGTACAGTCGGCATAACAGGGAGACTCTATGTGATTAGAGAATATCAGTCAATGTTTCGCAGGTTCTGCTGGACTGTAATCACTACCGACTCATTTTGACTGCGAGCGTCTAACGACACGCGTCACAGGGCGCGGCACACAATACTGAATGAACTATATAAAACTGGCTTGCCGCGCTCCGGTGCACGCGCTTGTTAGACCCCGTCCCGGTATAGTCTGGGGACATAGGTGACAAATCAGTAGGGAGACATGGGTAACACTTTTAGGGCAAGATTGGCCTCTGAAAGGAGGCGCTTTAGATGCCCTGGAAAGATGAGCTACCTATGGATCAGAAAACTCATTTTGTCTCCGAGTATCTCCGAGACTCCTTATCCTTCAAAGACCGGCATCTAACAAAAGCATGCAACGGAGGCCGCGAAGCGAATTTCGCATCAATCAATCAGTGGGGCTCGCGGCCCCGCTGATGCGCAGCGTTGGTCGTCTCTTACCCCTGCGTATTTGAGTAAAGAAAAGAAGGCTAGTAAAATCTTTACCGGAGATTGATGTTATGGAAACCAGAACTTTACGCGCCCATTTTGACGGCAACCAGATTTTGCTAGATGAGCCATTTGAACTTGAACCAAATACGGAGCTACTTATTACCGTATTGCCGAAAGCTTCTGATGAAGAGCGCGAGGACTGGGCGCGGCTTTCGCTAGAAAGTTTAGCACGGGCGTACAGCGATGATGAGCCGGAGTATCCATTGGAATTAATCAAAGAGGCGAACCCAGAATATGAAGGAAGGTGATTTGGTCATTGTTCCAATGCCGCAGGCTGATGGGATAATTAAGAACCGCCCTGCGATCATCTTGCGTGAGATGCCGCCCTTTAGAGATGTACTTATTTGCGGTGTGAGTACGCAGCTACGGCAGGCCGCGAAGAATTTTGACGAATTAGTTTTTCCGAGCGATGCGGACTTTGTTTCAAGTGGATTAAAAGAAGAATCATTAATCAGGCTTGGTTTTCTGGTTGTAGTCCCGCGCAGCAAAATAGTTGGTTCAATTGGCTCAATTTCCCAAGAACGGCATAAGCGGCTATTGCAAAGATTAAGTGGATATTTGGTGCAATGAGCCGCCCAACGACCGGCATCACCCGGCCCGCGAGCCGCATCCGTGGAACCCTGTGAAATTCGCTTCGCGGCCTCCGCTGCATGCGCTTGTTGGGCGTCCACGATTTGATGAGAGGGAGTGCCTATGGGCAAGCAATTGAAAAACTATGTAGCGTTCCTGAGCTATAAGAGCGAAGACGTGCTTTTCGTCCGAGCCGTTGCGGAGCGACTACTCAGTTTCGGGTTGCGGGTATGGTTTGCCGAGTACCACATCCTTCTGAAGAACTATGATCTCTTTCAGGCAGAAATCGACACAGCACTCGCCTGCTCTGAGTTCCTTGTTTGTTTTACCAATGATGCATATATTGCCTCACCATACTGTCGGCATGAAATTGAAACCTTCGTAAAATCTTCATCTCGCGAGGGCCGCGTAATAGAGATACAGTACCCGCCTGAGCATCAACCACACGCAACGTATTCTTGGCTTGCACGATGTTCGTTCGATCACCTCGCCATCAATTGACGAAGCGATTTACTTTATCGTCTCGCGGATTGGGGGCGATCTGCCGTTGCCGCTCCTGGGCAAGGAGAGAGGTGCTGAGACACGGCGTATGTTTGATGATGGCCGAGAACGCTACTCACTTAATGTGAAAGGCTGGGACATCGACCTTCTACGCCTGCTTCCCGCAAGTGGAGGAGACATCGAGGGTCCTAAATTTGAACGTTTAGTGGATGGGAATCGAGTATGGGGCAATCTATTTATCGGCGATCAGGTTGACCATCCTCGCGCATGGAGAACACTGACCGGAGACGACAGGCAGTATTACCGACACGCATTGGATTTTGCGAACTACTTCTATCTGAAGCGATTCTGGTGGCGTCTGTTTGAACGGCCTGTTGGCCTTCACCTCTTATTCCTAGCGGACTACAGCCATATGGCTATTACAAGTAAGACAATTTTCGGAATGTGGACCAGGCGATACTCTGTGATCTTTCCATCCCCGAAAGGACGATCCGGTCTTGAGTTTGCGTTTATTTTCTTTTTTCGAGGCACATTCGAGGCATTTGCCGGGAGTGTACATCTGGTAGATGTTCTTGTGTCTTCTCTAGAACTCCAGCAGTGAGATCGAGAATGAAGATCAGGAGGTATCTATGACAGCCAACTGCGTACAGTGCAGAACAAGCGTCGGAATCATAGGTCGGCTCTCCGGCGGCGTGAAAGCGACCTGCAACAATTGTGGCTTCTCACTCAGCATGTGTAAGCGGTGCGCCGAAGCAAACTACCACACAGTAGGTGTAATGCTTTCGAGGGCCGAATCTCCGCGAGAGTGGCTAAAAGAAAGCTTTCGCTGTCCGAAGTGTGGTGGCACGGCTAGGTCGTAAGCAGCCGCCCAACAAGCGCATGCAGCGTTAGACCCTTGCTTGTCACACGCGCCGGAATTCACATTGCATGTTGTAGACTTGTTTTCTTCTCGCCTATGCCGGTAGATTTAATGCGTGCCGCAAAGAACGATAGATCGGATAAGAGAAAAGATTCGGCTCCAAGAGTATCATATGACCGTGCATGCAATGGAAGAGATGGCCGAAGATAACCTTGATATCATTGACATTGAACATGTCGTCCTAAGTGGACAAATTACACGAATTGAGAGGGGCGACCCAAGAGGGACAAAATATGTTGTAGAGGGAGTTGCCTTAGATGAGCAATCTCCCGTCGGGGTAGTAGGCCGCTTCACAACTACAGGATGTTATCTGATAATAGCGGTTTATGAGATAACCAATTCTGAGGAATAGAAACTATGTATAACTACAGATGTGAATACTGCGAAGGAACAGTTCGGCCCAAGGAAGTAAAGCGCGAGGCATTCAAGCATAAGAAGGGGTTTGTAATCCTAGAAGATGTCACAATAGGGGTTTGCGATGTTTGCGGAAGCAGATACTACAGCGCAGAAATTCTTCATACAGTTCACGATATAGCGACAGGCATGAAACCCTTTGAGAGGACAGAAGAGATTCCGGTAGGCCATATTTCAGAGTAATATAAAGATGTCTGTAAGCATCAAAACGGGTCTAACAAACGCATGCAGCGGAGGCCGCGAAGCGAGTCTCGTATGAAACAACAAGTGCGGCACGCGGCCCCGCTGATGCGAATCGTTAGACGGCTGGACGGCTTTGTAGGTCAGTATTACTGGGAGGAATTTCAATGAGAAACATCTTCGTGACGATAAAGAAAAACTCTTTCTTGACAAAGCCGAGAACTCAATCGGTTCAATGGCCCATTATCTTAACTCTGGCAGCATTTCTATTAGGTGCGAATTCTATGAATTCAATCTCTGCTCTAACACTACAGGAGGATTCCACAAAGCCAGAAGTCTCAATGCAAACAATATATTACGAGATTAATGGAGCTACAGTAGATGAGCTTCGATCTCAAATGCAGAAACTTGGACCTGTGGATCAATCTGGTCGCCATTATAATGGATACACCGATTGGCATGTTAGATGGTCGCATAACTGTCAAAGCTTGGACGATACTTATGGTATTGGCTCAATCGAAGTAAAGGTAGAAGTAAAGCTCACTCTTCCTAAGTGGGAAGCTTCCTCAGATGTTGCTGGAGAGCTTGTAAATAAATGGGACGTGTATCTAAGGGCATTACAGGCGCATGAGGATGGCCACAAAGACATAGCCATTGAAGCTGGAGTTGAGATAATACGGAGGTTGAAGGTGTTAGGATCCTTTGCATCATGCGAAGAATTGAGTGAGGTAGTAAATAGTGCCGGACAAGGGATACTAGAGGAATATCGCCGGAAGGAAACACTTTATGATAAAGAGACTAAGCATGGTGCGAGCCAGGGTGCTAAATTGCAATGAAGAGCCATCTATCAAGCGCCTGCAACGGAGGCCGCGAAGCTCACTTCGTATGTATTCATCAAATACCGCTCGCGGCCCCGCTGATGCGAATCCATCGGCGTCTTCAGGAGTAAGAAATACTGTCAACGCAAAGTAGAGATGTCACCTTTGCTCTATTGGCTTTGGAGGCAGACTCCCTGCCAACCTGAACCGCCGCCGGATGATTACATCACCCTCGGATGAGGTGTATAGGAGCGGTGTCTTAATCAGGGCTAACGAGTAAATGAGAATTCATCAGACAGGGTACCATCTGAGTTCATTACTTGTAGTGTCACAGTCTTTCCGGCTTTGATTTTTTTCGCCGCCTTCTTTGCGATCAGAATGCTATCCGGGCTGAGATCGTCATTTCGACTCTTTTGCTTTTCCCCATTCAGCAGAATAAATGACTTCCTGACTCCCTTCCGGCTTCAGCGACTCGCTGCCGGCGGGCCGGGAGCTGCTTCGAGCTGCTTTACGCCAAACGACCGCGCCAGCGCGTTGTACCGAGCGAGCTTGAACTGCTTGGCGATGGAAGCGCCCGGCACGATGACGTCGAAACCGTGGTACGCTCCGGGAACCACCATAAGCTCAGTGGGCACGCCCGCGTCGATCAGGCGTCTGGCGTACTCGACATCCTCGTCTACGAAGAGGTCGATAGACCCCACCCCTATCCACGCCGGCGGGAGCCCGGCGAGGTTCTCGACCCGGGCCGGGACGGCGCCGGCCGGAGCATCCTGTCCGCCCGGAGTCCTGCCGAGGAGTGCGCCCCAGCCCAGCCGGTTGTATTCCGCAGTCCACAGAAAGGCCCCGACGTGCGCCGGCGGCTTGCGCGTGCTGCCGGTGCGGTCGTCCAGCATCGGGTAGACGAGCGATTGGAACATGACTGGCACTTCGCCGCGGTCGCGCGCGGCGATGGCAAGCATGGCCGCGTGGCCGCCGCCCGCGCTCTCGCCCGCCAAGGCGATGCGGGATCGGTCAGCGCCGAGCGCTTCGGCGTTCGCGTGCAGCCACTTCAGCGCCGCGTAGTTGTCCTCAAGCGATCCGGGAAACTGGGTTTCGGGCGCGAGCCGGTATTCGACTGTAACGATGACGCAGTCCAGCGCCTGCGCCAACACCTGGAGGTCAGGGACATCGCCCGCCGCCGAGCCGAGAACATAACCGCCGCCGTGCGTGTGGAGGATGGCGGGTCGGCGCTCCCCTGCCTTCGCGTTAATGACAAACACTCGTACGTCGGGCGACCCGGCACGCCCGGGCGCCATACGCTCGGCGACAGGGGGCTGCTGAAGCCGCGGCTTCCCGCCTAGACTCATCTTACGCAGGGCCGCGAGTTGAGCGGGGGTCACCTCGCCCTGAATCTTAGGGAGAGGAAATATCTTCAGCGCGGCCTGGAGCGCGGGCCGCAACTCGGGGTTAACGAGCGCCATCGGGTCGACGCTGCTCGCGCTCTTGGCGGCCTGGCCGGTTGCGATGGCCTTCGATGCCGGAAAAGCTATCAATGACGCGGCGGTTGATGTCGCGCGTACGAAGTCACGTCGTGTGATCTTGTTCATGTCAGCCTCCAATGCTCACATTTCGCGGCCTCCGCTGAATGCGCTTGTCAGATGCTCAACCGCGTTTTGCCCTTTCCAGAGAGCAACCTGTTATCAGAGATTCAAAATCAGTATATTGGACCGTAAGCCATCGTTTATGACCCTGATACGATTTGCCCCGCTGCTCAAGTTTAACTCGCTTGCATTACCGTTTATCTGAACCTTTTTGCCTGAAATATTTATATCACTCGGGGTAATCAGCACTCCATTAATTTCTAGACTGAGTTGACCCTTCAAGCGCTTCGCTTTGATCTTCATTTTGCTTCCATCAAAAGAGACACTCAATAATCTCAGCCCTCCAGAATCTCCGCCAAGCAAGCTGGTTGTTACGGTTGTGCTCCGATTGCCCAGGCTATCAATTAAAGTAAGATTTGCTTGTGTCGCGCTACGTAGCTGATTCAAGCCGAAGAATTCAAATTCGTAATTAGCTATTGTGACGCCATGAGGATCGAATACCACCCAGGGATACTCTGTCACTTCTTGGCCAGATTGATCGAGAACTCTTACTTCTGCTTGAAATCTATCTTGGCCTGCGTTAGTAGCTAGACCTGTGACCTTGAGCATATCTCCTTGCAAACCTCCCGCGAGGTCACCGGACTCAGGGACCAAAGTGATCCCTTGTCTCAGTTCGTAACCCATGAGATCAATTGCTATCAGATCGTGGCTGGTTAACACCTGCCGTTTTCCATTCGCAATTTCTACCTCCATGACGCCTATATACCGATTGTTGATAAGCCTGTCATTTTTCCAATGAGAAGCCTGGAAGCCATCTCCTCCGGTGCCATTTATGCGACCTGTCGAAAGCGGCAGTTTAAGACCAGCAGCGGTGAATCGTTGCTCACCTCCAGAAGAAAGTATCCGTTGCGCAGTTGAGAAGCTATCCTCTGGCGTTTCGGGACGAAGCCGAAACAAATCCCAAACTGTAGGTGTAATAATAGCTTTGGAATCCAACTCCCGCACCCCCACACTTGAGATGAACCCTAGTACATGACCAATTTCATGTACTACCACAGCCTCAAAGTCTACTTTGTCAGGGTCTATGCCGTCACTGGGGTCGAAGTCGAACTTTTGACTGGAATTGAATCCAACTGAGGGTGGTTTGCCTAGACTCTGCTCTCGACCATCCGGATCAGCAACCGCATCTATTAACCCCAGGGCGCGGGCATTTGCAGAAGGCACTCTCATAGCAGTTGTAGCGCCAATATCCGTAGGTATTGTACCTACAGGCAAAGAATTACAAATCGAACGCTCTTGCTCGCTGGAGGCATGGGCAATTAAGTGCATCCGCACGGTTGAGTAGGTGTCGCGGGTGAGTTCTTGTGCGCTTGATCCTCCTATTGACCCTCGTGGCCAGGGAGCGCCAAAAAGAGTAGGGCCATAATCAACGTCTATCACAATCGTTATAGGCGTTTGAATACTATCTTCCCATATAGCGGCAGACCTCAGAAAAGCAGACCTGGCTCCAGGAAATTTATCCAACTGTTGTGTCGAGCGCAGTACAATTTGTAACCCTGCGCTCCTGGAACCCGCCGCGTCCGGGTGAACGGGCGAAATCCTATGCAATTCGATGCTACCTTCTCGATGTGAGAACATTTTGGCTTCCGTAGGTGTAGCACCTCGGCATTCTATTCCTCGATCTGTCTCGTACAGTATGAAAGCATCTTCATTAGCAGAATTATCGAAAGCAATGAGAGGATTGATCTCTTGTGTTGTTCGAGCCGGCAATGCAGTTGTCTGGTATGCAAACAAGGCAATGATTATTGTCGTAGCGATCAGTGTTGGTAAAAACTTGGCCGTCAAAAAGTTGATAAATCTCATGAAATCCTTTCATTGTTTTGACACCCGGTCAAACAATTGTAACCCTGCAAAATCAAATGCGCCGCCGAGCGTCTATTCGCCCATCATATTTCTGACTATCAAAGTGTCGTCTTCAACACTATCGTATGTGATTCAAGTCGAGAATGGGCTGAGACACTTCGACAACAACCACCTGACTGAACCGGGCCAACAGAATGTCAGCGTAAAATTTCAATTCTCAGCCAGATGATAGGTCACAAAATGCTGAGCAAGTTAGGCCCCACACAGAAAGCCTTACTAAAGGTAATAAAAGAGCATTCCGTGGTGGTTCGATAATCCCATAAGAGTACATCTTTAGACGATAAGGTATGTTTGCACGTATTGAAAGCCGCAGGGGACCGACCTGGTATGGTCTGGGGACAGCCCCCGTCCCAACCGATTCAAGCAATAGTTAGCGGGCCGCGTTACCATTCCCCGGCCTGGAGTTGCTACCACAGCAACGAAGAATAATTGCGAGCCGTTAAAAGAAACGGCCTATGTAGCCCCTCAATACCAGACGGCCAGGGCAGCGGTTCAACATAAGGAATTCGCTGTAAACTTTAATTTATATTATTCTTATGCGGGGTATTACGACCTGGTTCATCGTGGCCACGTGGGAAATCAAGGTCTATTCCTTATCGCCCGTAAGTTCTTTCTTCTTACTAATACACTGCTTACGCAACCGCTCCAGTTCTCTCTTCTGCTGTTCGTCCACCGAGCCCTCCTCGGCAATAGCTCTCTCTATATCGCCTAGCAACGACTCCAGGGTCTCCAGGTCACTTATCTGATCTACTTCTTGATCCATACACCTATACCGTAGATAGCCCGACCTTCCATAAGAGGGAGCAAGAGGCTCGAAAGTACCCTCAGGTTTTCGCCCCGTACATTATTATGCTGTAATCATCAATAATCAATACAGTTCTAAGTATATAAGTGAGTAGAGCTGTATTGGTTAATTGTGCATGGTGACAACAATTTCGAGCGTATATATCGTTCAAAGGGGAACGGTTTTGGATGATCGCAGGCATTGGCCGAGATACAAGGTTGATTGGTCTATTAGGGTTGAAGGTACAGGTGAATTGACAGAGACAGGAAAACTGATTAACATTAGCGCGAGAGGGGCGCTGATACGCATCGCGCGAACCCTTGATCCAGGTACAAGATTGAGCCTATTTGTAAGGCTCCCACGCCCCGTAGACGCCTGGGTCGGCTTCACCGGCCAGGTAGTCCGCGTCGAGAGGGGGGTGGATACCGCATTAAGATTCGACACTGCTCAACCAATCTTTACTGACTTATAACCTTTTGGTCGCGTGGCGATGTATTCAAAGCCGGTTAAGGGCTGAGTGTAGAGCTTAGACTTGAGAATAGCGAGGCACGATATGGTGCGAATGAGATTAGCTTCGCGCGGCCTCCGCTGCATGCATTTGTTAGAAGCGCCTTCAGATACGAAGCGCGTAACTTTTTCTATCTTTCGCCGAGTGCTTCGATTATCTTCGGCAAAAGTTCTTCGCAAAACGCTCTTTCCAAATTGGTCATTAGCGCGACGGCAAACTTTTGTTTCGGCATTAGAAAAATGTAGGTCCGCGTTCCGGCTTGACTGCCGTCATTAAAAACTCTCAACAAGCCGTCTTGTTCGCTAATCAAAAATCCCATCGCGTAGCCCTGTTCCTTCCCGTCGCGGGTCTTTGGCTTCGTCCACATCTGGGCGAGCGTTTCCGCCTTGACCAGTTGATTGGTATTGACGGCTATGGCGAATTTCGCCAAATCTTCCGCCGTCGTTATCAAACCGCCACCCGGAACTTTTATGCTCGTGTCGTGAAGCGGAGCGTTTTGAATCTCTCCGGCTTGCGTTTTGCGATAACCGCGAGCGCGCTTCGGAATAATTGCGTAAACGTCATCAACAAAAGTGCGAGTCATTCCGGCAGGTTTGAATATGTTTTCGCGCAGGTAATCAATGTATGACTTTCCGGACGCAGTCTCAATTGCGCAACCCAAAAGCGTATAGCCGGGAGTCGAATATGAATATTTCGTCTCCGGCTCGACAACGAGCGGATCGTCTTTGAACGAGCTGACGGCTTCACTGATGCTACGGTAGTGCCTGGTCGTGAGAACCTCGTCCGGTCTGTTGTGACGGACACCCGATTGATGAACAAGAAGCTGGCGCACCGTGACCGAGAATTGTTTATCGGGGGCATCTTTTAAAGCTTGCTTTTCCGGATAGGCAGCACAGTATTTATTGATGGGAGCGTTCAAATCAAGTTTTCCGCGTTCAACGAGTTGCAGTATGGCGACTGCCGTAATTGATTTAGCGATCGAAGCTAAACGATATGCCGTATCTGCTTTTGCGGGAACGGAGTTTTCCACGTCCGCCAAGCCGTAGCCTTTTGACCAACGCATCTGGTTGTCCGTCACAATGGCAACCGACAATGCGGGTGCTTTGTTCTGAGCCATCCAAGCCGTAATAGCTGCTTCGATTTTTTCGACTTTGGCGGCGGGTAATGTCTGAGCATTCTCGACGGTTTGTTTCTGCTCTCTGCTTTGAGCCAAACATAAGTTTGTCAGAGCAATGCAGAGTAAAATGGCGATAAATTTGTTCTTCATATATTCTTTCTCTCGATTTGCTACGGAAAGCGTATAACGTCCGAGTTGACCGGGATCGCGAGCGATGCTGATTCTATGCCCAATGGCACACCTATTCAAGCAACAGCTAGGGACAAATAAGGCCGGGAAGCTCATGCCACTCTCCGGCCTGGAGTTGCCTACCACGACAACAGAGCAGTTATAAATAATGGCGAGCCGTTAAAAGAAACGGCTCAGTACTCTTGCCCGCTCAGTACTTAATCAGCCGCTCATTGGATTATCTGTACTAAAAGACATAAAATAACCTTGCTTTTCGTCTGTCTACTTAATAGTTAGCTGGCTCTCCTAGCGAAAGGTGGAAGAAGTATGATCGTTGACGAAATCGAGGCTGCTTGCAGGACCCTGGCTCTGGAGGGTGCCGATTTCCGACGATTGCCTAAGCTCGACGCGAAGCGTATCTACGAGGAGGTAGAGGCCCATTTCGTAGGGTTCTCAAGGCAAGGCCGGGTGGTGGGGCCACTTTCGCCAACCGGCGGCCAGAGCCAATTTCCTCGATCAGCACGGGTACGAACGGATCACGCAAATTGCCCCGGACGCGGCGGCCCGCGCGTACCTCATTCCGGAGTCTGACGGACAGGGGTGGCCACCCGTCTACGCGTGCAGTGTAAGGGCAGCCCAGCAGTTGCTCGGGGAGTGCTACGCGTTTGAGTACTATCTGGTGGCAGAGGATCGGCAGTGGCTGATTTGCGAGAATAAACACGGCGTTATGACGGCCATCGGCGAGCCGGTCGAAGGGCGGCTTCGAGCACTGGCCGGCTAACTCGGGCGTGCAGCGGAGCGCGACAACGATGTACCTATGAAGTAAGTGTTCAGACTTCGGTTCTCAGACGAGAATCCGAGGTGAGCGTTGGGCGCAGCAACCGGCTGTTGACAAAGGTTGTAGACTTCAACTGTGAATGTGGATCTGGAAAACGCGAATCGTGACGAATTGAAAGAATTCGTCTTACAACTCCTGATCCGTTTGCAAACCTTGGAAGAACGTAACAAAGAGTTGGAAGCCGAAAATGAGCGACTGCGTCAGCAATCAGCTAATAACAATCCCCCTTCCTTTGTAAAAGCCAATCGCCGGGAACGTGAGAAGAAGCCGCGCAAGAAACGCAACAAAGGATACGCTCGGCCACTCGATAAAGTCACCCGACGAGTCCATCATGCCTTTGAGCAATGTGCGCTATGTAATATCGCTTTAAGTGGTGGACGGGTTGGCACTGTGCGCCGAGTCATCGAGTTGCCACCAACCTCAGTAGAGGTGGTAGAACATATAGTAGTCGAGAGGACTTGCCCGCAGTGCCACCAAAGCTGGGCACCCGAAGTTGACTTCTCAGCAATGGTAGTTGGAAAGCAACGCTTCGGCATATCTGTACAAAGCGAAGTGACGGTCTTGCGTGAGCAGTGCCGTTTGCCTTTCAGAGTCATTCAAGATTACCTCAGACGACGATGGGCATTAGCTTTAAGCACGGGCGAGTTGGTGGGACTGGTTCGTGGAGTGGCAGAACGAGGGAAATCAGATTACGAAGCATTAGGCAATAAAATACGTGGCTCTCCTGTAGTAAACGGAGATGAGACAGGGTGGCGAGAGGACGGGCGAAACGGATACTTATGGAGTTTCTCAACACCTTCGGTGAGATATTTCCTCTATCGAAAGACGCGCTCTCAAACAGTAGTCAAAGAGGTGCTGGGCGAGGAGTTCGATGGCGTTCTGGTGACGGATTTCTATGCTGGCTACAACGTACACAAGGGGGCACACCAGCGATGCTGGACTCACTTGTTGCGCGATGTGCGAGAGTTGAAGCGGGAGCACGAAAAGGATGAAAGTGTGCAGTGGTGGGCACAAGCAGTGAAAGATGTATATGATCGGGCAAAGGCATATAAGGGACCGAACCGGCGACTAGGACCAGTGGATCAGAAAGCAGAGCGGGTGAAAGCACAGCGCAAGTATGAGCAAGAATTGCTTGCGTTGTGCAAGCCGCACTTGAAGAAGAAGCAAGCAATGAGCAGGCTTTGTGAGAGGATAGAGCGATTCCTGCCAGAATTGTTTATGTTCGTGACCGACCCGCGAGTGCCGGCAGATAACAACGCAGCGGAACGAAGTCTGCGAGAACCAGTAGTGAGTCGCAAGATAAGCGGAGGCACACGATCCGCAAAGGGGAGTGAAACCAAGAGCATATTGGCATCACTATTTGGGACGTGGCGATTGCTGGAACTCGATCTTTATGAATCCTGCCGGAAGATTTTGACCGCACAAAAATCGGTAGTCTGAACACTTACCCTATGAATTGCAGAGCCACCCGCGCCCGCTGACGCGGGTGTTAGGCGGCTAAATTCTAGAATCGAGAAATAGGAGGAACAATGATGAAGAAAACTTTGCAGGTGGTCATTTGCTTGGTCACGCTCTTGTGCGGTACTGCTTTCGCTCAGAATTCTTCAACTCGCGCCGAGGATGAAAAGGCTATTCGCGCCATCATCGTCGAACTCAACGAGGGATGGTCAACCGGCAACGCAGAGCCATGGGGCAGACATTTCACGCCTGACGCCGACTTTGTGGCGGTGAATGGCAGATACTACAAAGGACGAGAAGCAATTGAGAAAGGTCATCAGGCTCTCTTCACGGGAAGATTCAAGGACACAAAACAAAGGTATGACGTCCAAAGAGTTCGGTTCCTGCGCGATGACGTTGCCGTGGTTCACTGCAAAGGGAGTGTGGTTCCGAAGAACGAGGAGTTTCCGAAAGAGCATACGGTGCTTCCGGTAATGATTTTCACGAAGGAAAATGGCCGGTGGCAGGTAGCGGTGTTTCAGAATTCGGGTCGGCCGCCGGAGGCCGCGAAGTGAATCTGCGGGCAGTAGGATGTGCCTCGGAGACAGCGCGTGTGACAGCGTGAGGACGCCGCCTAACAATCGCGTGCAACGGAGCCGCGCGAGCGGACTTCGTATAGTTCCATCAATACTATGTGCGCGGCCCGGTTATGCGGGGCGTTAGGCAGGGTTCACCAATGCAATGATGAGTTTTCCGGGACGATAATGAGTGCTCTCATGGATGTGAAGTTCAAGCCATTGCTCACAGTGTTTGTGCTGACGGCTATTGCCACGACGGTCGCGATGCTTCTTCCGCCCGCCAGAGAGCTACTCCCCTTAGCTCTCCTGCTCGATTTTGTTCCTTTTGGCGGTGTCGTCGCCGCGACGGTCCTCGCTACCATTCGACTTAGGCGCGTGCCCCTTCCGCCAATTCGCTTGCTCATAGCAGTCTACGGCTATTTCGCCGGTGCACTCGTTGGCACGCTTGGTTTGACTCACTTAGTTGCAGTCGTTATTGTGTCAATTGATCGAGTGCGTCAGCACCAGTTTGTCTATAGCTTTCATTTTTACTCTCTGGTCTTACTCGGCATGCTTCTCATTGCGGCTGGCCTTATGGCGGCCATCGAGTCAGTACGCCTAGCGCGAGGCCACCGTGCCGCCTGGCGTGCATCGCTGTCAGTCTGGACAGCAATCTTAGCGATCAACCTGCCACTCGTTTCACTTCAGGGCTTCGCTGTCCTTTTCTCGGTGCTTGCTGCTCTCGAATTGTTACTCCTTGGCAGCATGCGGCGGCACTTCGACGTGAAGTCGGCGGGGGATACATGAGCATGGCGATCAGCCAAGTAGTGGCACATTCCGGCGGCGATGCTGCCTAACAACTCATTCAACGCGAGCGGCGGCAGCGTGTTTTTCATAGTGTCACTTTCGCCGTGACTTGTATGGATTCGCGCCGCCGCGTTAATTCGGGCGTTAGGCGGCAGTGCAGTCGAAAGTCGAAGCAACTATATTATGAACCTGAAACTACTGATCACCATCCTTTTAATGAGCGTGAGTGTTTCGGCCCAGACCAACAATCCTTCACGACGCATGGCGGTTACGTTCGATGATTTGCCCTACGTTGCTGTGGAACAGCAGGATTTGCCGAGCGCTCAGCGCGCCACGAAAGAAATCTTGCGCGTCCTGCAAACGCATCGCGTTCCTGTCGTCGCGTTCGTCAATGAAGGCAATTTACTAGTAGTGGGCGAAGTGGACGCGCGGATTGCTTTGTTGCAGCAGTGGGTTGATGCAGGAATGATATTGGGCAATCACACATACTCGCATCCTGATTTCAACACGCTCACGATCCAGCAATTTCAGGACGAGATTATCAAGGGCGAGGTCATCACCCGTCGCTTGATGCAATCGCGCCAGCCATACCAACTCTATTTTCGCCATCCGCAGACACACACGGGCGATACCCAAGCCAAGAAAGAAGCGATTGAAAATTTCCTGGCGGCGCGCGGTTATAAAGTTACGCCGCACACGATTGATAATGTAGATTTTATCTTCAACGATTGTTATGTCCGCGCGCTACGCAACAAGGATGCGGCAATGGCCAAGCGGTTACGCGAGACATATCTAAATTTCACCATAGCCGTGACTGAATTTGCCGAACGCATTTCGCAGCAAATCTTCGGTCGCGAAATCACGCAGACATTGTTGTTGCACGCCAACGACATCAACGCGGATTGTCTGGATGAAATGCTAAGGCGGTTTGCTGCACGCGGGTATCGTTTTGTGACTTTGGACGAGGCGATGAGCGATCCTGCCTATCAAACGAAAGATACATATGTCGGCAAATACGGGCCGACTTGGCTCTGGCGATGGATGAAAAGCAAAGGAATGGAGGTCAGCTTCAAAGACGACCCTGAGCCACCTGAATGGATCATGGATTTGTTCAGGCAAAGGTGACGGATGTGAAAACATCTTCTCAGCGCAAGCTCCTCTACCGATAAGTCACAAACCTGTCATTGCCGCGCTTCGGTTGAGCCGCGGCCTAACAATGGCATCAACCGGAGCCGCCGAAGCGAGTTTCTCCCAATCGGTCTGCGATAGTGATTGTTGTAGGCTTGCTCTATCAGTAGTTTGCTGTAGTTAAGACTGCCACCTATAATGCCTGTGGTATTCAAGCTCGGATTTATAGGAGTCACTATGACAAAAGAGGAAATTCAATTGATAGTGCGCGAGGAACTTTCCGCCATCCTTGAAGAAGCGCTAGGTCGCGCCGTGAGCATTAGAGGCGATCAGGATAAAATAGGGGAACAAGTAATAGACATTTTTATTAGGACTATAGGAGAACGCGCAGAAAGACAAACGTCGCCTTCGCAAAGCGAGTGATGCTCAAGTGATTTTTGGTATAACAAAGAAAAGAGAGGCAACATTGCCCCTCTATCGTAGTGTCTTGAGCTTGCTTCTATTCTATCGCCCAGAATTATGATTCACTAGAAATCCAGACCATGACTCTACAGCATAGCGCAATCGCGCGCTTTGCCGCCTTCCTGCTATCGAGCGCAGTCAGTTAGAGTCATTACATCGCAGATGAGAGAAAGAGACAAGCACTTGAAGCAATCGCAAAAGCCGGGACACAATCCGGTCAAAATGAAAAAAAGGCACCCGCTTTGGATGCCTCTAAATCATTGACATTAAAAGTGAGCCGTGGAGGACTCGAACCTCCGACCCGCTGGTTAAAAGCCGGTTCAAGGGCTGTTCCACGATGTTTCAAGCTGTTCTGTTTTGTTGCATAACTCCATTATTTACAGGAAATTAGCTCTTGCATTGTTTCACCTCGTCGTCTATAATCTCACCACGTTGTAGCAAAAGAGTGAGTGAAAAGAGTGAGCAACTCTGCCGAATATAAACCAACCAAACGACGAGGCGAAAAGTATGGGTAGACTCAGGAAAGGGACAACAATCTCGCGTGACGGAGTGCTATATGCCCGTGTTCAGTGGACAGACGACAGCGGCAAACGCAAGCAAAAAGAGAAACGAGCTACTAGCCCATCACACGCAAATACTCTTATCAAGAAGATGCTGCGTGAGATAGATGATTACGGTCCAGAATACTTAGAGACGGAACGCATCACGTTTGCGCAATTAGCCGATTTCTATGAGAAGCATTGCCTAATACCGGCTGTGTATGTGGATGGACGAAAAGTCGCAGGTCGTCGCTCTCTCCGTACACCGAAGGCAGCCGTTACAACTCTCAAAATACATTTTGGCAAACGGAGATTGCGTGCCATTACCTATGGCGATATTGCTCGTTTCCGGTCAGTACGAATCGCCACGCCGACAATACATAATAAAGCTCGCTCAATAGCCAGTGTTAATCGGGAGCTAGAAGTGCTCCGCAATATGTTCAATGTGGCGTATAGAGAAGGCTGGATACTCAAGAATCCCTTCAACAGCGGGCCGCCACTCATCCAGAAGGCTCATGAGAAGAAACGCGAGCGCATCCTTACCCCAGATGAAGAAAACCGACTGCTCCAAGTTTGTACTGGGCGACGGACACATCTAAAGCCAATTCTGATATGTGCCTTAGATTGTGGTCTGCGCAGAGGAGAACTGCTCACTCTAACCTGGGCAGATGTTGACCTCGACGAGGGGTTAATCAACTTAAAGGCGTATAACACAAAAACAGAGCAGGCTCGAACAGTAGGTATTACTCCGAGACTAGATGGAGAGCTAAGGGCGCTATATCAACAATCAACCAGAGACCCGCAAGAAAGAGTCTTTGGTGTCACAGACACCTTCAAAAAGTCTTTTGCCTCTGCCTGCGAAGATGCCGGTATAACGGGTATGCGTCCTCACGACCTCCGGCATACGTGCGCAACTAGATGGGTAGAGGCCGGTGTGCCCCTCGCAATAGTATCAAAGCTGCTTGGTCACACCACTCAAATTATGACAAGCCGATACGTGAATACTGATGCGCGGACTGCAAGACTCGCGGTCGAGGCTCTAGTAACCCTTAAAGCGAAGTACGAAGACTCACAGTCATCTGATGCGGTACAAGTCCAATAATCTGTTCAGAGAAGTGTTAATCAATTTCGTGAGCCAAGTAATTGATTATAAAGTACTTGTTGTGATTTTTTTTCTTGACGCAGAGGGTTTCTTGCTGTTACTCTTTGTTTGCGCCAGAAGGTGCCAAATAGGGTTTGAGGGGCTTGTAAAGACATTTTAGAACACACTACTACATTCACTGCGGACACCCACTACCTACTACACTAGTTAAGCCTCTCTCTTATCCCAAAAATTGTTAAGCCATAGGAGTCTGCAAACATGCGTCTGCATGATTGCTCGAACTCTGCGACAAGTCAGGGAAGGGAAATTGACATGGTCGAAAAGGGGGAATGCGTCGTGAATAAGAAAGCACTCGAACGGGTTGTTTTGACTGAAGCTGAGTTCTGCCGCTTAGTTAGGATTTCAAGAACAAAGTCATGGAGGCTTCGCAAAGAGGGCCGCCTCCCCTATCTTCAGATGGATGGTCGGATTGGATTTCTAAAAGAGCATGCCGACGAGTATCTGGCAAGTTGTGAAATACCCGCTCGACGGTGAAACGGATGATAGGCTTCACCAAGTCAAAATGTATGTGCTTTAGTCTAGGCATGAGTATTTAAGACTCATGCCCTTGACTAGTGGTGTACAGGCACGAGAAATCTCTAAGTACATTCTTGGTATAATAGATTTTAGCCAGGTAGGTGACTGGCCGTCGGTGGTAAGGGCTTGCGCGTACACGAACGCTTGCGGGGCCGACGACGAGAGTGAGCACCAATAGCGGGATGCGGCGACCTTGCCTGATAGGGCTTACAGTCCACTTGGGGCAAATGTGACAGCTATCCCAACCCGCCTCGCTCGTCGTATGGTATATCAAACCCGTGAGCGCCTGCTTCATCGGGCCGACGTTAAAAAGAACCTGCGCCTTCGGGCGCGGCGGACCGGCGCACCGGGGTCGTTCTTCCCCTTCGGCATCAGGCCGATTGCGCTACACCGCCGATGAGAACCGCGTAACGAAAGCGAAGCAACCGACCGACTGCTGTCGCAGCTGTAGCTTAGAGTTTAACCGAGGGTAAGGTTAAACTCTGCTCGCTATCCCTCCCTCTTGCTATCGCCCCTTTGGGGTTGTTCGATAAACGATGGCACTTGCGATAAGGCAGCGGGCAATGGTGAAGTAGCAATGGTCGGTTGTGGCAACGTTGCCACAACCGTACCTCGTGTTATAGCAGTCAGCCATCGCTCAAACGTCAATACTCGCTGGGCAGGAGAATGGTTGTACTGCTGCGGTCAGCCTCGGTGATTATCCATATCTTCTCATCATTCTTTGTGTGGTAGGCTGACAGTATTCTTAGCTGCCGGGGGACCGAGAATTCATTCTCTCGCTTGTCCTCGTCGCTCAAATCGCCCCAGTCACCTTGCTCATGCCGGGCCAGGAACTCAAAAGGGCTTTGCTCGGCGGCCTCAAGTACCTCTAATGCGCCGGGGGTGGCGACGAGGTGGCCCAGTGGGAAAAGCTGCGGCATAAATAGTCCTTTCTGCGCGTTTGTGAGGCAGAATCGCGCCCCTGCCAGTTGTATTAATAGTTAAGCGGTATGCCTATGTCGTCGGCGTGAGCTTGGAGGCGCTCGCAGTCTTCGCAGATGGTCCAACATGCTTCACAGGCATAATCATCGCAGGCAATTTCGACGTAACACTTCTCGCAAGTGTGGTAATGCATGCCAGGAACCCGGTCCGGTTCTGTTTTCCAGTTGTCGTATGCGGTCATAAATCCTCATCAATGACGAAGGGCAGACTCTTGCCTGCCCATGCCGGTTTATTGCGCGTAGAGCGCCAGGTAATACTGGCGGTCAAAGTCATACGCGGGGTGCTCTTTGACATGCTTCAGGTTGAATGCCCATCGCCTCGTTAGGGCGCTCAGTTTGCCCCACTCTCGAAAGTCACCGTTCGAGCTATGGTGCTGCCGGTGGCACTCTCGGTGAGTTGGGGCGGTTTCTGCGCCACCCCTGCTCTTATAAACCGGGTGATGGTATTCAATCTCATCCTGCGCGTTGATTGGCTGTTGGCAGAGGTAGCAATTCATATTGCGATACCTCCTAGCCTGACTTCGCGCTGGCATCGCGTGTGCAGACAGGTTGAATGCTTGCAAGCCTTCTTGATGAGGATTCCGTTTATCTCTTTAGAGTCGCGCCATGCAGATTCTTCATTCCCACGGCTCCAAACTTCGTAGCCTTGCCAGCCTGATTCATCCTCGGCCATCAGGCTCATAACTTCGTCATACTCAGACTCAGAGACTGTGTAGAGTTCTTCTGAGTAGATTTCTGAATCGAATTTGGGTATGCTAGTCATTGAGTTGACCTTTCTCCCGTGTTTGCGCACGGGTGGCAATTCACGGGGCAAGCGTTCGCAGCGTTTGCCCCGTTACTCGTTATAGCCTGTACAACTAATTTCTCTCGGCGTGCGCTATTTATCGGTTGCGCTTCCTGCGCAAGGTCAATCTCACCTGCCTTGCGAGCCTTCACAGGTTCACTGGTTTGGGCATCTACAACCTTTGTTTGAGCCGGTTGTTATCTCGCTCCCTTCCACCTACTCAGCACAGCAGCAATGGCTAGACCCTTTCGGTTTCCGGTATTCACTTGTCAAAGAGCTTGTTTGCTTGAATGAGTAAACTATACGCTATAACGAATAGATTGTCAAGTAAAAACTTCGTCTTGACGAATAGATTTTGCGAGCGTATAAGGAATGTATGAATCTGCTAACGACAAAAGAAGTGGCCGACAGGCTAGGGGTGAGTATGCGACGAGTGCAGGCTTTGATTCAGGATGGCCGATTGCCAGCGCAAAAGGTAGGGCGCGACTTCTTGATTCAGGAAAAAGACGTTAAGCTCGTCGAGGAACGCAAACCGGGACGCCCGAAGACATCTGGAAGCAACCGGAATGAAAAAGGTAAGAACCGGTAAAGCAGATTTCTGGACACATCAGGCATCAATGGCGCAACCGCATGCCGCTTTTTGAGGCACTCTGCGCATAAGACCCCTGCCGTTCAAATTTCCGCATCAAATTTTAGAATTAACCCTATATAGGCGGCTTCAACTTTCATATGCAAAAACTAAGGTTTAGACCTCTCGAAAAGGTGCAATTCCCGACCATCTCTATACTGATGCGATGCTTGCTCTAATTTCCTTTTATCCTGCTCGGCTTCCCTGCATATCCACCAGGTAAAGATGGCTGTGGTAGGTATCGCAATCAGCAGGCCCCCGACTATCCCGCATGCTATGCACGCCAGGAAACCAGCAAAACCTATCCCTAGTTGGTTCTTCACGGCTCCGATGATAAAGGTAATTCCGCCAGTAACCAATCCAGCTATCAATGAGAAGACAAATGTGCTTGACCTGACCAGGTGCTTCAAATCTACTTGGTATTCTCCAAGCTCACCGGTTGCAAAGAATTTCTTCAAGCCTGCAATAGTTAGCAGTTCTTTTTGCCCCAATGCCAGTAACGCAATCGCTGTAAACAATGCCAGGAGAATTACAAATAGCAGTAAGTTTGAGATGAAGTTTCGCATAGTCATATACCCCCTAAGTAGTATTAACCCTTTCCGCTGTCTGCTCGTCGTCTGATTCTGAAAGCCAGCCAACTATGCTATTCTGTTGCCAAATCATGGCTGAGGTGGGTCTCACAGAACCAATGAAGGAGGCCGCCTGGAAGGGACCTGAACTTCCGGCAGCCTGTAAACGCCAAAGCATACTAAATCCAAATGCGCTTACCATCAAGCTGAAAATAACCTTCTATGCCCAATCAGGAGGTATCTCCTGAGATGGGACAGACCTCACGCCGCAAACCGTCCAAACTTGGAGAAAAACTGCTTCACATAAGGCTGGCTCTTGGCTACTCACAGAACGGCATGATTAAGCATCTCGGACTCACCGGTCAGCTTTCCCAGTCCAACATTTCCGGCTTCGAGCGGGGAGTGCGCGAGCCGTCACTGCTCGTGCTATTGCGCTATGCGCGTGTTGCGGGCGTGTATGCTGACGTCCTCCTGGACGACTCCATTACAATGCCTAAGAAGTTGCCCGCCAGTCCCATGTATGAATGGGCGCTACCGCAGGCTCGTCGTAAGTAGAATGGGCGGTACGTCAGACTTACGTGAAAACTAAGATTTCAACCTCGTCGCTATAGTAAGCTGCTTGCTGTTGGTGTCTCTGGAAGGGTCTGCAATGGCTTTCGCTTGGCCCAGGAGACGGTTTTGCCTGTATTCCTTCCACAGGGTTCTCCAGCACTCACGCTTGTGGCAACGTTGCCACCTTCGGCAGCAGATTTCGATAATGGGCGAGGCTGCACTTCCATCCTTATATATAATGCACAGGGTTCGGGGGTTTCGTCCCTGCAAGTAGGACTGAGACGCTCATTCTCAGTCGCATCTCAGCTTGATTGACTGGCTTATCTTGCCTTTTGCCTGCGCTCATTCACGCTCTGAGGGGCTGTTTCAACTCATATAGAGCTTAGGGTATGGCTGCGCGCACTTCACCCTCAAAAAGGATTAGCCTAACCACACCTGAGCCTTTATAATGCCTGACCGCTACACTCACAGAAGGTTGTATTAAAACGGAGATGAGCTTTGACGAGTAAGAAGAAGGCGAATCAGCGCAAACGCCCCAGTAAAGACAATGAGCAGACTGCATTACGACTAGCACCGCCCGCTGACGAGCACCTGGACATCTCTACGCTTGAGACCTGGCTATGGGACGCAGCCTGCGCGATTCGAGGCGCAACCGATGCGCCGAAGTTCAAAGACTTCATTCTGCCACTCGTCTTCTACAAGCGCCTGTCGGACGTGTTTGACGACAAGCTCGCTCAACTGATGAGCGAGTTCGGCAGCGAAGAAATCGCCCGCGAGGTAATCGAAGCTGACCATGCCAATGCTCTCAAGACGGGGCGCAAGTCAATCGTGCGCTTCTATGTTCCGCATCAATACCGGTGGGAAGCTATCCGCAATCACCCTGCTGATGGCAAGCTCGGCGAGTTTGTTACTGATGCTATGCGCGAGGTGGCCCGCCAAAATCCCGACCTGCAAGGCGTGCTCGACATCAAGGACTACAACGAGAAACAGAGCGGACAGCGCACACTCGACGATGACCGGTTAGCCAATCTCAACGAAGTCATCAGCCGTCATCGCCTGGGCTTAAAGAACACAGAGCCGGACATATTGGGGCGAGCCTATGAATACCTGCTGAGAAAGTTCGCAGAAGGGCAGGGGCAGAGCGCGGGAGAGTTTTACACGCCGAAGGAAGTAGGGTGGCTGATGGCAGAGCTTATCAACCCGACACCGTTCAGCCACATCTATGACCCTACTTGCGGCTCGGCGGGGCTATTGATAAAGGCTCGCCTGGTTTACGAGAAGCATAACCCTAACGACAAAGACAAAGCGCCGAAGTTGTATGGGCAGGAGTTCAATCCAGTTACTTACGCGATGGCGAAGATGAATATGTTCCTGCACGACTACACCGATTCCTTCTTTGCCATCGGCGACACGTTCCTCAAGCCTGGCTTTGGCCCTCCAGCGGGCGGGAACGGGAGAACAAACGTCAAGCGGTTTGACTATGCGGTTGCAAATCCGATGTGGAACCAGGATAACTACAACGAGACGCTTTACGATAAAGACCCATACGACCGATTTAAGTATGGCACGCCACCTCGCTCGTCGGCTGATTGGGGATGGGCGCAGCACATTCTAGCGTCGCTCAACGACGCAGGACGGGCGGCCATCGTCCTCGACACGGGCGCAGTCTCTCGCGGCTCTGGAAGCAAGGGGTCTAACAAAGAGAGAGAGATTCGGAAGACATTTGTCGAGAATGGTTTCATCGAAGGCGTAGTCCTTCTGCCAGAGAACTTGTTTTATAACACCACAGCACCAGGCATCATTCTGCTATTAAATCGAAACAAGCCGACTGAGCGTAAGGGGCAAATTCTGCTGGTGAACGCATCGGCCTACTTCGTAAAGGAAAAGCCAAAGAATGTACTGACAGACGAGGGAATAGCTGCTGTAGCTGAGGTGTATCGTCACTGGCAGACAAAAGATAAGCTCAGTAGAGTAATTACGCTCGACGAGGCACGCACTGCTGATTACAGCCTCAGCCCATCACAGTTTATCGAGGTGAATGATAAAGTACACCACCGACCTCTAAGCGAAATCTTAGCAGATTTGGCCTCTGTTCGTGCTGCGCGCGAAAGAGCTGATGTAGAGCTTACAAAAGCTCTACATAACCTTGGGTTGGAGCAATAGTCTTATGACAGAGGTTATTCCAGAAAACTTCCAATTAACTGAATTAGGAGCTTTGCCTAAAACCTGGAAACTAGCTCGATTTGGGGATGCTTGTTTGTTTGAAATTGGAACTGGCGGGACACCAAGTACAGAGAAACCTGATTACTATGGAGGTGAAGTACGCTGGATGAAATCAGGGGATATTCGTGGACTTTATATTGATGATGTCCCAAACAGAATCTCGAAGTCAGGATTAGAGAACTCGAATGCCAGAGTGTATCCTGCTGGCACTATCATGCTCGCAATGTCAGGGCGGGGAAAGACACGAGGAACAAGCGCAGTATTAAAAGTACCTTGCGCATGTAGTCAGTCAGTTGCCGCGATTGTCCCTAAATCAAGTGACATAGTGCCAGAGTTTGTTCATTTCAATTTGAGTTACAGATATGACGAACTTAGAAACTTGACTGGGTCCGAAGACAGAAGTGGCCTCAATCTCGGTTTGATTCGCCGAATTAAATTACCCCTCCCTCCACCATCTGAACAGCAGGCAATTGCTCTAGCCCTACGAATAGCGCATAAGGCTAAGGAAGTGCGGCAACAAGAGGTAGCAGTAGAGCGCGAACGCAAGGCTTCCTTAATGCAGTACCTATTTACCAATGGTACTTATAGCGAGCTGCGAAAGCATTCAGAGATTGGCGAGATTCCAGAAAGCTGGCAAATTTTGCGGCTAGGCGAAGCCTGTGAGTTCTTGCAGTATGGCACATCTGCCCGATGCGATGCAGACAGCAGCGGCGTCCCTGTTTTGAGAATACCCAACGTAATTGACGGTAAGGTTGATACGACGGACTTAAAGTTTGTGAAGTTGCCGGACAAGATTGCTGACAGCCTGGAACTAGAGAGTGGTGACTTGCTGTTTGTTAGAACCAACGGGAGACGCGAATATACAGGCCGATGTGCTGTTTTTAGTGGTGAACTCAAGCAAGCACTATTCGCTTCCTACTTGATTAGAGCACGTCTTAAACCTAAAACGCTTTTGCCTCCATTTGTTCAACTCTACACGATGACTCATAAGGGTCAGGCTTATCTTAGTGGGAAAGCCTCTAACGCGGCTGACGGAAAGTTCAACATCAATACACACACAATCAAGAGTGTTTTAATTCCTATGCCCTCTCTCGACGAACAAACAGATATTGTGGGCGCGTTGGCGGCCTGTGATGCAAAAATCCTGGCATTAGAGCGAGAGGCTAAAGTGCTAGATGAATTGTTTAAGGCGATGTTGGAAGAATTAATGACGGGTCGGCTTTCGGCTATGCCACTGGTAGATGAGGTGAGCGTATGAGCGAACGTTATGCAGTGCAAAACCCCATGATGCACTACGCATCGCAAATTGGATGGGAATATGTCCGGCCCGAAGAAGCTATGCGACTGCGCGGCGGGGACATGGGCCTTTACTTCACTGGATTGCTGGAAGCGCAGCTTGTGCGTCTCAATCCAGGCGTGCTCGACGCTAGCCGCGCAGAGGGCATCATCCGGCAACTCAACTTGCTCAAACCATCCATAGAAGGCAACCGCGATGCTCTTTCCTGGCTGCGAGGGGAAGGCTCTGTCTATGTTCCCGAAGAAAAGCGCGAGCGCAACGTCCGTCTGATTGACTTCGACGACCCTGACAATAACCTGTTCAACGTCACCGACGAATGGTGGCAACGAGGCACAGTCTACCGCAACCGTGCAGACGCGGTTTTTCTCATCAACGGCATCCCAGTAGCCATAGCTGAGACCAAATCAGCTACAAAGCGCGATGGCCTCGCCGAAGCAGTAGACCAGATTCGCCGCTATCATCGTGAGACCCCTGAGATGGTTCTTGCGCCCCAGGTCTTTGAGGTTACTCAACTGCTCGATTTCTACTATGGTGTGACATGGAATATGAGCCGTAAGAATGTCTTTAACTGGCGAGAGGAAGAAGCTGGCGACTTCGAGCACAAGGTCAAAGCCTTCTTCAACCGCGAACGATTCTTGCGGGTGCTGCGCGACTACATCATTTTCACGAGCAAGGATGATGAACTGACAAAGGTTATACTGCGCCAGCACCAGACTCGCGCTGTCGAGAAGGTGATTCGGCGCGTATATGACACGCACAGGCGTCGAGGTTCTCATCTGGCACACGCAAGGGAGCGGCAAGACGCTGACTATGATTACTATTGCCTCAAAGCTATTGCGCGAGGCGCACGGTGATGAAAAGCCTACTGTGCTGATGGTGGTTGACCGCAACGAATTGGAGAGCCAGCTATTCAAGAACATCGCGGGCTATGGAATCTCAACTGTCAAAGTCGCAGAGAGCAAGCGCGACCTGCTAGATATTCTGGCCTCCGATTATCGCGGGCTAGCGGTTCTCGATGATTCACAAGTTCGATGACATCCCCGAAAAGACTAACACGCGCACCGGCATCGTCGTTCTGGTAGACGAGGCGCACCGCACGACTGGCGGCGACTTGGGCAACTACCTGATGGCTGCGCTGCCCAACGCTACTTATATCGGCTTCACCGGCACGCCTATAGACAATCTCTCGAAAGGGAAGGGTACATTCAAGGTCTTTGGCGTAGACGACGAGCAGGGCTATCTCGATAAGTATTCCATCCGTGAGTCAATCGAGGACGGCACTACGGTCATGCTGAACTATGCGCTAGCCCCATCTGATATGCGCGTGGACAAGGACATGCTCGAAAAGCAGTTCCTGAGCCTCGCGGAAGCGGAAGGCGTCAGCGACATTGAAGAACTCAATGCCATTCTCGACAGGGCTGTAGAACTCAAGGAGATGATGAAAGCGCCCGACAGGGTGGATAAGGTCGCCCGCTATGTGGCCGAGCACTTCCAACAGACCGTCGAGCCGATGGGTTTCAAGGCTTTCCTCGTCGCAGTAGACCGGCCTGCATGCGCCCTGTACAAGCAGGCCCTAGATAAGTACCTGCCAACTGATTATTCCGAGGTAGTCTACTCGCCAGCGCACAATGACGCCGAGGAACTAAAGCAGCATTATCTCAGTCCTGAGCAAGAGAAGAAGACACGCAAAGCGTTCACCAAGAAAAACGAACAACCGAAGATATTGATTGTGACAGAGAAGCTATTGACCGGGTTCGATGCGCCTATCCTTTATTGCATGTACCTGGACAAGCCAATGCGCGACCATGTGCTGCTACAGGCGATTGCTCGCGTGAACAGACCCTATGAAGATGAAGATGGGCAGGTCAAGCCTTACGGCTTCGTGCTGGACTTCGTAGGCATCTTTGAGAGGTTAGAGAGGGCGTTGGCGTTTGACTCCGATGTGGTCGCGTCGGTCATTCAAAACGTGGACGTGCTCAAAGCTCTGTTCGAGACAATGATGACCGAGACTGCGCCCCAGTATCTGCCGTTGACTCGCGGGTGGGATGACAAGGCGAAAGAGCGGGCGATAGCTCACTTTGAGGACAAGAAAAAGCGTGACGATTTCTTCAAGTTCTACCGACAGCTACAGAACCTCTATGACATCATCTCGCCGGATGCGTGCCTACGACCATTCATAGACGACTATCAGGGATTGGCCGAGTTATATGCGCTGATTCGCAACGCCTATAGTGACCGCATCTACGTTGATAAGGAACTAACAGCGAAGACCAGGGACTTGCTGCGCCAGCATACCGAGAGCAGCAAGCTCGAAATGCCTGGTGCTATTCACGAGCTTGGACCGGATGAACTGGCGGTGCTCAAACAAAGCGATTCTTCCGACACAACGAAGGTTCTCAACTTGCGCAAGATTCTGGCTGCCGTCGTTGACAAGGAAGCTGCCGCGAAGCCTTTTCTGCTGTCTATAGGCGAGCGGGCCGAAGCTCTGGCGCAAGCCTATGAAGATAGACAACTGGCTACACAGCAAGCGTTGCTCGAATTTGAGAGGTTGGCGCAAGAGTACGTAGACGCGGATGCAGAGCGGCAACGCCTCGACGTGGATGAAAACACGTTTGCTATCTACTCTGCGTTGAAGCCAGTCGCTAATCAGGTCGGTGTTGACCAGGTGAAGCAAATCAATGGGCTTTTCGAGAGCTATCCTCAGTATCGCTGGAACGAGGCCCAAGAGAGCAAGCTGCGCATAGAGCTTTACAAGGCACTGCGCACTATTGTCGGGCCGGACAAAATGATAGATGTGGCTAACACGTTGCTGAAGTTGCAGAGGTTATGAGCATGAGAGGCTCCGCAGCGAAAAAGAAAACAGCGGACACGCGATGGCAAGATGGCGACGAGTTGAAATGGGCCGCCCGCTCATGGGCTGCGAGAATCGGCGTGCGAACTCCACAGATTCACCTGCGGCAGATGTCGAGCAAGTGGGCGTCAATTTCTACTGCTGGCCGCCTGACTCTCAACACAGACCTGCTGGCGATACCGAAGGCTCTCGGTGAGTATGTCATTGTGCACGAGCTTATACATCTTATCGCACCTAATCACGGCAAGGTATTCAAGAGCTTTATGTATGCGTATCTGCCTGACTGGGAAGACCGTGACCAGAAATTGCGAATGCTTTTAAGCCAATCGTATCATTGAACCTCATTCGGTCCTGCTCGACGGAGATGTTGCCGAACAATAGCTCAAATTGTTATCTTTATACCTAATAGCCAATTCACCAGAGTTTCTCTGATGATTCATTGCTGTACAAGCATAAGGATTTCGGCTTATGTCAGATTCTATGAGCAAAAAGATAACTAACTTTTTTGAAGTAAGCATTACTCCGCAAATAGATGCCCTTTATTTAACCGAAGGAAGATTCAGGGCAGCCAATGAGATAAAGGACAACCTAATAGTTAATAACACGAAAGATTCGGTGATTTCTCTTTATCCACTTCCAGGGTCGAGTGAGATGCCTGCGAGATTAAAGCATATAATATGGCTAGTAAGAAAACTTTTACTGAATGCATTGGAAAGGTCAGATTCCATTTTTGATATTGACAGAAAAGGCGAGTTTACAATCTTGGATGACAAACTTGCTCAGACAAACGAATACTCAATACTCTGGCGAGTCATAATGCGCGTATTCAATGCTCAGGATTTAACAGGGCAGACTAGGTTGTTATTGAGCGTAGACCCGATTACTAAGCTGTATAACCGTTTGTCTATAGATAAGCTGGTGCAAAGTCACGGGTTTCAGCGTGACGACTTTCTGAGGTTTGACGATTGTCTCGTATTCGTAGAAAAACGCCGCCATAGAAAATGGGCGAGAGGGAGAATACGAGATTATGAGGACTCAGGTAATATTAAAGTTGAAGTTCCCTATCTGTTCGATGGCACAATACAGGTTAGCGCAAATAGAGTTGTTCCTTCGCTTCCTCAGCATATATTAGCCTCTATAGTGAGGGATGCACAGCCGAACCTCGACCTTTACCAACAAAAGAAGCAATTAAGCTCATTAACGGCACGTAAGAAGAAAGAATTAATACAGACAATATTTAGTAAATACATCAACGTGCTTTTCCCGATTCAAGTGAGGGGCACAAACATTGAGCTTTCAGCAAACCCGATTACTGCGGACAACTTTCCTACATACCAGTTGTCGAGCCAAGAGGAACCTGAATACGTGATTGAACGTGACGGTTTTCAGCAAGTCAGAGATAAAAGGCGACTCATTGGATTAAGCAAAGTAAGCATCAAATCCAACATCAAAGAGCAAAAGGTTGTCCTGTTTGCGACTGGAAGCTCCATAGGCTCTTTGGAAAATGTAATTTCAAAGCTAAACGACGGTGTGACGAGTGGGAATTACACGTTCAGTCTGCAAGAGCGTTTTGGTATCAAGCTTGTTGAGACTGATAGGTTTATCTTTAAGAGTTGTGAAGATTACCTTGATGGAAGCGACAGCTTTCTGTTGTCTACAGAGGAAAAGCACCAGGACGCTTTACCTCTAATCTACCTACCACTCCGAAGCGATATTTATTATCCTTTCAAAGCAAAACTTGCTTATTACGGCAAAGTATCGCAAGTTGTCAGTCAGCCTAGCATGGACATCTATGGCCTGTGGAACTTGTCAACGAACATCTATGCAAAGCTAGGGTATCATCCCTGGGGTATCTCCGAGAATCCAAAATCCCCCAATGCAGATATTGTCTTGGGATTTGCGTATTCATCCTTGAAAGAAAGTGGAAGACTAAAGCGCAACATCGGATACGTAAATGTCTTCGACAGAAATGGTGTATGGCTTTTTATGCAGTCGGCCTCAACATATCTCGATTTTCAAAACAGGGCGAGGATTATCCCTCAAATGATGCGGAGGGCTATCCTCAGTTACTCGGCGAGCGGCAATCAACCAAGAATCATTGATATTCATTACTCAAAAAGATTCTCTTATGAGGAAAGGAAAAAGAGCTTAGAGGCAATTACTGCAATTGTGCCTGAAGTTGAGGAAGTGAACTTCATCAGTATTGACCACACCCACCCCCTTAGAGTTTTTGACGAAAGCTCGCCGAGCTTTAATCTAAAACAGGGCAGCATTGTGCAATTAGTTCCAGGTGAATTCCTGCTATCTGTATCTCAGAATGCCAGCGCCAATGCCCCAGCGACACGTTTGCTCAAAGTTAGGGTTTGGCGGGAATCAACGCCTGCTGAAGACATAGATATTGAGTCAATTGCATACCGTATTTTGGCGATGACTAAACTGAACTGGCGGTCTGCCGTAAGGGAAACAAGTGAGCCTGTTACACTCAAATACGCAGAAGAAATTGCGAGGCTAACGAATCACTTCAACCTAACCGAATGGGCTGAAATTAACAATCAACTATCGAAGGTCCCCTGGTTTATCTGATTATGCTCGACGAAGAAAGAATCAGAAAACAGTATCAAGAGCATTTAGAAGAATTTGAACGCATAAGACGTGAAGTTCAACAGTCTTTGTCTAACGTTGCTCAAGCGTTTTATCAGAAAACTAGATTTAGTGTCATTATTCCTCCACCTCGATTGAAGGAAATAGATTCTGTTCTAAAGAAGATGAAGAAAAAAGGTATTATCTCGAATTCACTATTTGACCAGGATGGAGATAATTTATCACTTGTTGTGAACGATTTTCTTGGCGCTCGAATACTTTGTAATACGCGAGAGGATGTAGAGGAAATAAGTGTAATCATTCAGCAAAGACCGAGATTTACACTCATCAAAATGGAAAAGTTAGAAAAGGATTCCGGTTATCGAGCACTTCACTTAGATATGCAATATGATACCTTCTGGCAAGATATGAGGATTTTTACCCCTTTGGAACTCCAGATAAAGACGCACCTCCAAAACGCTTGGGCGGAGATAACACACGACGAATCCTATAAGCCAGAAAACGAAGACTTAAAGAATGATTGGGAAAGGATGTACTCAAGGCATATGGCAGACATCCTGGACAAGCTTGATGATATGGCAAGCACTATACGTATGCAAAGGGTCAGTTATGTCAATCCCCCTACTACAATAGATGATTCGATTACGCTTATTAATGATAAGACCTTGAGCTATAAGATTGATGCACTGAAGGGCCACGAACGACTTACACAGCAAGAAATGTCACTGGTGCTCGGCAGATTGAAGGAAGAAGGCTTTGTTATTTTGGCGGAGGTCGCTGATTTACTTCGAGATGAACAAGTTCAAAGCAAAATCAAGAAGGTAAAAGAAGAACTCGAAGACAAGAAGAATGTTACAGCCTTTGAGATGCTATATTATGGCTCTCTGTTAAAGCGCGGTAAAACCGAGCGGTTTGAAGAAGAAATAAGAGACGACTATGGGTTTGTCCAAGAGCAATGCATAGAGTGCGATAAGTTTTTGACGCGAGAAGAATTTGTATTCATAAATGAAGAAACGGACTCGGACATTGATTATTACTGCACTGCGCATAGGTCGGATAAATTCACCAATGAATGTCCGCGTTGTGGAATCCTTACGTCAGGAGAGCTTTGCAAAAAGTGTGAGGCCGATATGGTCAATTTTTGAGTTTGTGCCTTGCCCTAGTATTGTCATCAGAATTAATTCTACGCTGAATACGAGTACACTTAGTGATAACGCGTAAATTAAAAGAGTGAGCAAAAGAGTGAGTAAACAAAAACGGCCACCATTGCGGTGGCCTAAATTGTTAATTCTAAAGTGAGCCGTGGAGGACTCGAACCTCCGACCCGCTGGTTAAAAGCCAGCTGCTCTACCACCTGAGCTAACGGCCCGTTGTAATCCGCTTCCTTCAAATAGCTTACTTCAGCTTTTTCTGCGCATCTCAACTCGTAAGCTGTTTTCACTATCTGCTTTCTAGCTCAAACTGCAAATGCTAATCATAAAAAACTATTGAGGGATTATGCAAGAACTAATTGAACGGTTCGTCAATGGATTCCGTAAGCATGAGAGTTGATCAAGCAGGGCTGTAACAAAGTAGCTTGAGAAATGAAAACAAAGGACTTGGCGCAGTCGCCGCGATATGCAAGTTGAGAAAAGCTGAGGGAAATCGCACATTGCTTTTTCGAGCTTTGATCTTCGAATCCAGTTCAGCCCAACAAAATCAACTTTGTTACAGCCGTGGTTGATCAAGACGCGTTGTTGTCTTGAGACATACGGCAGAGTAGCATGTGGCGCGATTGTTATGCCTGAAATCGAGCAATTTCCTGCGATAAAAACCGAAAGGCTTTTGTTAACCCTGCCGCCGCCCGAAACATCGGCCCCGTTGCTCGCTTACGCCATTGACAATAAAGAGCATCTCGCCCGCTGGTCGCCGCCACGGCCTCCGGAATATTACACCGCAGCGTACTGGCGAGCCCGGCTTCAGGTGTCCCGCGATGAGTTCACGCGCGGAGAATCTTTGAGACTCGTTTTATTCAAGCGCGACAGCCCGCTTGAAGCGGTGGTCGGCGAATGCAATTTCACGTCAATAGTGCGCGGCCCGTTTCAAGCCTGTTACCTCGGCTATAATCTCGACCGTCGCGCCGAAGGCCAGGGCTTGATGAGTGAAGCGCTGAGAGCAGCTATCAATTATGTGTTCTCTGATTTGAAGCTTCATAGAATCATGGCTAATTACATGCCCGCGAACGAGCGAAGCGCGAAGCTTCTGCGCCGGTTAGGGTTCACGGTCGAAGGCTACGCTCGCGATTACCTGTTTATAGACGGCGAATGGCGAGATCATATCTTGACCTCGCTGACGAATGATGAAGCGAGAGAAAAATGAAGAGACTCTTTTCCAGAGAAAACCTCACTAGCGACATTGCTATTCTTGTTTATCTTTCGTTGTTCAAATTGCTGCTGCACCTCTTTACCAATCATCAATACGGTTATTTCAGAGACGAGATGTATTACCTTGAATGCGGCGAGCACCTGGATTGGGGCTACGCGGACCACTCTCCGCTGATCGCCCTGGCTGCAAAGACTGCGAGGGTGTTGCTTGGCGAATCTCTATTCGCGATACGCTTTTTCCCGGCCCTTGCCGGGGCCGCTTTAATATTTTTGACCGGCATCATAACGCGAGAGCTCGGAGGAGGCCGGTTCGCCATCATCTTAGCTGCTCTCTGTACCCTCATAGCGCCTTATTACACCGGCGTCAGCGCGATCCTGACGATGAATGTCTTCGAGCCGCTTTTTTGGATGGGCTGCGCTTACACGGCCATTCGCATAGTAAAGACAGACAACCCGAAGCTGTGGCTCTGGTTCGGGCTGATAGCGGGCGTCGGGCTTTTGAACAAGCATTCGATGGTCTTTTGCGGTTTCGCCCTGATTGCCGGGCTGCTCATCACGCGCGAGCGAAACCGGCTGTTTAGCCGATGGCTTCTTGTAGGCGGATTGATCGCGTTAATCATTTTTCTCCCTAACATCATCTGGCAGGTCAACCACGATTGGGCAACACTTGAGCTGCTAAAAAACGCGCAGGAGAATCAGACTTACCATGCTTCTCTGCTTGAGTTCTTTACCGGACAGGTGCTCCTTATGCACCCTTTGACATTGCCGATCTGGTTGGCAGGGTTTTTCTATTATCTCTTTTCGAAAGACGCAAAGCCGTACCGTTTCCTGGGATGGACGTACCTGATTATGCTCGTCTTGATGATAGTCTTAAACGGCAAGGGCTATTACCTGGCTCCCGTCTACCCGATTCTGTTTGCCGGGGGCGCGCTCGTAGTCGAACACCTCGCACACCGCCCCAAATTCGGATGGCTCAAGCCCGCGATTATAACTCTACTCATTATCGGCGGCGCAGCGATAGCTCCGATGACGCTTCCGGTGCTTCCTGTAGAGACGTTCATCAAGTATTCGACCGCGCTGGGATTGAACGAGGGCGTGAAGACAGAAAATCTCCGCCTGGGGAAACTCCCGCAGCATTACGCGGATATGTTTGGATGGGAAAATATGACCGCCACAGTTGCCCGGGTCTATAACAGCCTCCCGCCCGAAGAGCGAGCGAAGTGCGCGATCTATGCGAATAATTTCGGAGAGGCCGGAGCCATAGATTTGCTCGGCAAGCAGTATAACCTGCCTAAAGCGATCAGCGGCCATCAGAACTATTATTTCTGGGGGCCGCGCGATTACACGGGCGAGATTGTGATCACCATCGGCGAGAGCCTTGAAGATGTGAGCAAATCTTTCAACCAGGTTGAGCTGGCTGCTACGGTCACGCACGAATACGCGATCCCACACGAAAACAACCTGCCGATTTTTATATGCCGTCAACCCAAGCGACCGCTTAAAGAGATTTGGCCCGATACAAAATGTTTTAGCTGTTAGATCAAGATTCAATCGGGTGAGAAGCCAGCAGAGCGTTTACCTCATCGAGCCGGGGCAGGGCAGTGCGCGCTCCGAGCGCGCGGCATTTCAAGGCCGCTACTGCGTTGGCGAACCTGAGCGTCTCTTCTACCGAAAAACATTTCAACAACCCGTAAATAAAACCGCCGTGAAAAGCGTCTCCCGCGCCCGTCGTGTCGCGGCAATCGATCTTGAAACCAGGCGAGTGTATGTACTGGCCGTGAACGTATCCGAGAACGCCTTCGCTTCCCAATGTCGCGGCGACAAACAGCGACCCGAACATTTCGGATAATCTCTTTAGCGCGGCCCGCAGGTCGCGCTCCCCGGTCATCCGTTCGGGAAAGGCGCTCGACGAGATCAAAAAATCTACGAACGGAAGAAGCATCTCGATCCCCTCGTAAATATTATCTATGTCCAGCACGACCGGAACGCGGGCCGCGCGCGCGTAGCGCGCAGCCCTGATCGCAGCGGCTACGTCGTGGCCGTCGATGAGCAGCGCGCGCCCCGCAGTGACAGCCGACTCCGCGACCTCTTCTGCCGCGATATTCAACCGCTCGTCGCGCCGCCACAGTATAGTCCTTTCGCCGCTCGCCTCATCTATGATGATAAAAGCATTCTGGCTCTCGGCTCCTTCGACCACGACGACGCCCGAAGTGTCTACGCCCTCTGAGGCCATCGAATCTATTTGAAATCGCCCCGCATCGTCCGAGCCTACTTTGCCGATGTAGCTCGCGCTCAACCCCAGGCGGGCGAGCGTCACCATAGCCGTAGCAGATTGCCCGCCCGGCGCTATCCGGTGTGATTGGTAGATAATCTTGCTGTTGAATTCAGGGTAATGAGGGACGACTATGAGATGATCGACCGCATTGAGTCCCAGAGCAACGGCGTCAAATCTCTTCGCTTCGGGACTATCAATGCCGAATTCCATGAAGTTGTGTGATGCGACCCGCAAGCGGGTTCCCCGAGTGATGAGTGATGAGTGAAAAACGGATGCTCATCACTCATCACTCATCACTGTTTTACTGTCCGACAGCGTTATTGGTGAGCAGGCGGACTTCGACGCGGCGGTTTTGCATACGCCCTTCGCGCGTCTGATTGTCGGCGACGGGGCGGCCTTCGCCAAAGCCGAGAATGTACATGCGAAAGACGGGTATGTTGTGGCGCTCGGCCATATAGCGTCGAACGGATTCTGATCGCGCCTGACTCAGCTTGTCATTCATCGCCGTGTCGCCGTCGGCTGAAGCGAATCCTTCGATCTCGAGCAGAAAGCCGTTGCGATCCTTGATCTGGCCTGCAAGCTCGTCAAGCTGCGCCATCGCTTCGGGCAGCAGATCGGATTTACCGACTTTGAAATTCACAGTGACCGTCTTTTGCACGGTGTACTTATCGAGGTTGGTGCGCAGGTCCGTGACCGATTGCTCCACACCCGTCAATCTGGTGTTGGCCTGCTCGGCGGCAGAGGCCGCACGATCGGCTTGCTGCTGCGCGCGGTCTGCGCGTCCTCGCACGTCTTCGACGTCTTTCGTGATTCGGCCTATGTCCTGCGTGTTGCGCCGCGAGGTCTCTTCCAGCTCTCCGGCACGGTTTTCAAGCGGGGTGACTCGCTCGTTTATGCGGTTGCGAACATGTTTCTTGGTCGCGCAGGCAGAAGCCGCAAAAGATAACGCGACCGCGAGGCTTAATATAGCCATCGCTTTGAGCTTCATAGTTCCCTCCATCGTGTTGCTATTCTTTTTGTCCGACGTGAGCTGGAGCAATTAAAACTGCCGTCGCCTTGCGATTGTCGTAATATCACGATCTAAATTATACTTTTATGAGCGACGCTAGAGTTAATACACGAAACCCGTACGAGGAGTCAAGAAGCTGATGAGATATAAACTCGCGCTTGTTTTAATAGCCTTCACGCTTCTCTCTTTCGCCGCAGAGGCACAGGATTGCAAAGCGCCCGACCTGATTTGCCGTGCCGCGTCAAACCAGGACCGTTCGCTTTACGTCCGCGACCGCGCCCGCTACGAGCAGAAGATTCGCATCGAACGCTTCAAGCCCAAGGACGGCAGCGAGAGGATGGAAGAGGTGCGCGAAACCTCCGTCATCGTAGAGCCGGGGGACAGCGCAGATAAGAGCGGATTGGTCCCCGTACAGGTTCGAGTCATAGCCGACACAGATAAAAAGGGCAATCCAAAAAGCAACGTCAGCGAAAATGAGAGGACAATGCTTTCGTTCGGAGCAGTCTGGGACCTGGCCTTCTTCCCGCTTTTGCCCGAGAAGATTCAGTATTACAACTTTCAAGAAGTGGTCGCCGACCGAAAGAACGAGAAGTGGTATCGCTTCGTGCCGCGCCCGGAAGTGACCGACAAAGCCCTCGCGTCAGGCGTAGCGCAGCTCGACCCGAAGACAGGCGAGGTGCTGACCATCAAGATTGAAGGCTTGCACAACCTCGACACGCTCGATAAAGAGGCTGCCAAGCTGAGATCTTTTAACGCCACTATCAACTATTCGCAATTTGAAGGCTCGCTCCGTATGCCGACGCTTGCATCAGGCAGCGGCGTGTCGGGCATACGCCGCTTCGAAGGGAACTTCCGGTTCCGCTTTGAGGAAGGGAAGTACCGCATAGTTAAGAAGATTGATTAGGTCAGTCATCTGAGATTTCGAATTCGAACTCTCAGATGGCCCCGGCCCCGGCCACCTATGAGCCTCTCAGAAAAACTCGCCAACCTCCCCACTCAGCCCGGCTGCTACATCTATCGCGACGAGCAGAATAAGATTCTCTACGTCGGCAAGGCGAAAAACCTCCGCAATCGCGTCCGGCAATACTTCCAATCGTCGCGCTCGCACGACGCGAAGACTAACGAACTGGTCTCGCGCATCGCAGACTTCGAGCTGATCGTAACGGATAACGAGATAGAGGCGCTCGCGCTTGAATGCAACCTGATAAAGAAGCACAAACCGCCTTTCAACGTCCTGCTCAAAGACGATAAGCAATATCCACATATCAAGATCACCGCAGAATCGGCCCCGCGAGCGATCATAGCCCGCAAACTCGTCCGCGACGGCTCGCGGTATTACGGGCCTTATCTTCCGCCTTCGCTCGCCTGGCACACGCTCGATCTGGTCAACCGCAACTTTCAGCTCCGCACCTGCACGATGGAGATAGACGGCGGCGCGGACCGCCCCTGTCTTGAGTATCACATCAAGCGGTGCCTGGGCCCGTGCGTCAAACAACTCTGCACGCTCGACCAGTACGACGAGGCTGTGCGCGACGTGGAGCTTCTGTTGCAGGGAAAGACCGCAGACCTTGAGGCCGATTTGAAACAGCGTATGGAGCGGGCGTCGGACGAGCTTAGATTCGAAGCGGCGGCCAGGTATCGAGATCAGTTAAAGACTATCGATCGGCTGGGCGAGCAGCAGAAGATGCTCACCGTTTCGGGCGAAGACATAGACATCTTCGGCTATTACCGCGAAGACCATCAACTGGCGCTTGCGCTTTTTACAATGCGCGAAGGCAAGGTTGTCGGCAAACGCGAATTTTTCTGGGAAGACATAACCGAGCCGTTCGCGCCCGGCACGTTTATAGGGCAGGCGCTCAAGCAATATTACACAGCCGGGGATTACGCGCCGGGCGAGGTTTACGTGCCGGACGATTTTGAAGACCGCGAGCTTTTGGAAGAGTATCTGTTCGACTCAGCGGGGCCGAAGAGTTCATATCACTTCTCCGCAGAAAGGGGTCAAACGCGATCTGATCGATCTCGTGGAGAAGAATGCGCGACTAAATTTCGATCAGCGTTTTCGCGTACAGCGACCCGACATGCAGCGCGTTTTGCAAGAGCTACAGGATGCGCTGGAATTGACGGACGTGCCCGAGCGCATAGAGTCGTTCGACATATCGAACATACAGGGCTCGGAAAACGTCGCCTCGATGGTCGTCTGCGAGCATGGCGCGATGAAGAAATCCGATTATCGCAAGTTTAAGATTCGCTCGGTCGAAGGGCGCGCGGACGATTTTCAATCCATGTATGAGGTAGTGGGCCGCCGCTATTCGCGCCTTTTAAGAGAAGACCGCCCGTTGCCGAACCTCGTTCTGATAGACGGCGGCAAGGGGCAGTTGGCGGCGGCGGCTCGCGCGTTGCACGAGCTTGGGCTTGAAGCTTTGCCTACTGCTGCGATTGCAAAGCGCGAAGAGTTATTGTTTGTCAAAGGGCGGGACGAGCCCGTCAGGCTGGACCATCATTCGCCCGTGCTGCATCTGATTCAAATGATACGCGACGAGACGCACCGCTTTGCCGTGACTTATCACCGTAAGCGGCGGGCCATGCGCGATTTCCAATCCGACCTCACATCGATACCCGGCGTGGGAGAGAAATTGAAACAGCGTTTGCTCCGCAACTTCGGCAGCCTCAAGCGAGTGTCGGAAGCGAGCTTTGCCGAGCTGAAGCCCTTTGTCGGCGCGCGCCAGGCCGAGCGAATCGTAGACCATTTCGCCGGCCTGCGTAGCTCAAGCGTGGAAGATACGGAAGCGGATGTGGATTGATTCAGGACTCCCTGAAGCGACTCTCGCATGAAATTTGCAACAGATCCGAGGCGGAAAAATAGGGTTGAGGGCAACGCGAGAGGGGGTGTCAAACAATCTAATCTTCGAGCAGCGACCCGATATTAACGCTGGTAGAATCATCCTTTCGAGGCAGTCCGACACTCGGGTCGCTGCCTCATTTCATTTTTAGCCACCTATTCATCCGAAATGCGTGTACGGCGGCCCTGGATCTGAAAATTCTTATTCAACACGATGGCAACGGCTTCGGGGTAGATTTGATGCTCTTGCTCAAGTATTCGCGCCGAAAGCGTGGCTACTGTGTCGTCATCCCGAACAGAGACTGCGCGTTGCAACACAATGGGGCCGTGGTCCAGCTCTTCGTCTACGATGTGCACGGTGCATCCGGTTATCTTCGCGCCGTGCTCAAGCGCCTGGCGTTGCGCGTCGAGGCCGGGAAAGGCCGGCAGCAGCGAGGGGTGTATGTTCAACACCCGGTTTTCAAAGTGGCGGATAAACAGAGGGCTGACGAGCCTCATATAACCTGCAAGGCAAACGAGTGACACCCCCCGGCGATCAAGCTCCTCAATCATCTCGCGGTCGTGCTCTTCGCGCGGTCGTCCTTTATGGCTGATAAAGAGAGTCTCGACGCCGCGTTCCGCAGCTTTGCGCAGCCCCTCCGCCGATTCGACGTTGCTTATCACGAGGGCCGCTTCCGCTTCCAGCCTTCCGGCTTGAATCGCGTCGAGCAAGGCGACCAGGTTCGACCCGCGACCTGAGATTAGTATCCCGATTTTCGGCTTCTGCATATCGCGCCTGTTGCTTTCAAGAAATAACAGGCGCCTCTAGAGCGGTTTTCAATTGAAGGTACGGGATTGGATAAACATCTCACCGCAGAGACACAGAGGACGCAGAGCAGATTGTTTTTCTCTGCGCCCCCTTTGCGTTCTCTGTGTCTCTGCGGTGAATCTTCTCTCATTCCCTTACACTTATACGTAATTCGCTCTAGGCTTCTGCCGCCCGTATTATCAGCCCTTTTGTTTTACAGTAAAGATTCGCCCGGAGATATTGATTGTCCCCTTGCGCCCGGTGCCCGTAGTGTTCGAGCCAACCGAGTATGTGACCGTTCCGTCGCCCCCGCCGCAACATCCCGAAGTGATCGTGATCCAATTGTCGGGGGTCGAGACTTGCCAAGCGCACCGGTCTTCAGACGAAACGGAGATGCTGCCCGTCCCTCCTGAGGCAAGAAAAGATTTAAATGACGGAGAGATCACGTATGTACATTGGCCGCTTTCAACGCCCTGGACGACCGTGAAAGCATTCCCGCCGGCAAATATCTTCCCAATGCGGGCAAAGCCTGTATTGTTCTGTTTGACCAGGTAGTTGACCGTCCCCGTGCCTGTGTTGCTCTTAGCCGAAGTTATATCTATCCAGCTCGCGTGGCTGACGGCCAGCCAGTTGCAATCGCCCGCCGTGGTAGTGGTAAAGTTGCCCGTGCCGCCGTCTTCGGAGAAAAACTGGTTAGTGCTGGAAATCGTCATCGTGCACGCAGGAGGCGCGGGGGTGTTGACCATTCGTTGAATGGTGTTGTCGAGCTTGACGACGTATAGCTCTCCGGCTTCGTCCTCGCCAAACGACGAGAGGTTATTATTGCTCGTGTCGAGCAACAGGGTTTGCGCGCCGCCCGATGACGCCGGAAATAACTGAAGTATTTCGCCCGAGCAGAAATCGCCATAAATGTAAGCGCCCGCAGTCACGGCGGATCTCGCGCCGCGATAGATATAGCCGCCTGTTATCGAACAGCGCGCGGGGAATGCGGCCCGGCTGTATTCGGCAATCGGCGCGATATGGCCCGCAGGCGGAGTGCAGACTCCACCATTAAAAGCAGGGTTGCAATGATTGCCCTCCATTATGCGCCAACCGAAATTGCCGCCAAGCGTGATTATGTCTATCTCTTCCCAGGACCCCTGGCCCACATCTGAAAGATAAATTTGATTGCTCCCCCCGCGATCAAACGCCCAGCGCCAGGGGTTGCGCAACCCGTAAGCAAATATCTCGTCCGCGCCTGCGACCCCAACGAAGGGGTTGGTCGGCGGGGACGAATAGGGGATAGGGCCGTTAGGCGTGTTGACGTCTATCCTGAGCATTTTGCCCAGGAGCGAATTTATATTCTGCGCGTTGTTCGGAGGATCATTACCCGACCCGCCGTCGCCTGTGCTCGCATAGAGATAACCGTCAGGCCCGAAATCCATCATCCCGCCGTTGTGGTTGCTGTTCAAGGTGTGCTCAATCGTGAGCAGGGGAATCTCGGAGGCGGAGTTGCCGACATTCATGTTTGCGGCAGATACATGAAACTCGGAGATAACGATGTCGCCGTCGTCTGCGGCAGTTGGCGCATCCCGCGTGTAGTAAACGAAGAACCGCCCGTTTACCGAGAACTGCGGGTGAAAGGCAAGCCCCAGCAATCCGCGCTCGCCGCCGTCCAGGACTCGTGCCTGGAGGTCCATGAAAACCGTCGGGCTGGTCGAGCCCGGTTGAACGACCCTGATGGTTCCCGCCTGCTCAACGACGAAGAGGCGGTTTGTGCCGTCCTCGGCGCTGGTGATGAATATAGGGCCGCTTAGCCCGGTCAGGAACGGCTGTAGCTGCATGACGGTCGGAGCGAATTCTTTATCGTCGCTTGAAGTTGTGTCGGCTCCGGCGTAAAACAGGGACGAATAGACGGCAAGAGCCAGCGCCGCGCAAAACAGAACTCTGAGACTGCGCTTTGGCATAAGGTATTCCTCCTCTCGGACAGTTCATCTCCCGCGTCTCACAAACCACTTGGGACTGACACAAAAAATGTCGAGGGCTGTCTTTAGTCGTTTCGGCTTCCTGGGGAAAGAGGAGCGGGTCAATGCTTGCTTCATAGCTCGGTGAGGTGCGTCTTTCGCACAGGTTTTTGCGCCCACTTCCGATGATGTTTTGTTACGGAATCAGCAACGTTTCCACGACTACATTATCCCAAGACAAATCAAATCTCAAGAGTAGATAAACCGAAAGCCGGTCTGAATGAGCGCATCGGTTGCGCGTAAAAAGTGAGTTGGGGAATTCCGTAGCGCTTAATTGCAAAAGGGCGCCGTGTATTCCTACAGCGCCCTTTTGCGTGAAAAATGAAGAGTGCTTAGTTGAAGGCGACCTGGAGGGGAATTTCTGCGGCGGAGACGTCCGAGTCATTTGTCTCAATGCGAATCTTGCCGCTGTATCGCCCCACGCCGGGTATCTTCGATTTATCGAATCTTATGCGAATAGTATAGCTCTCGCCCTCTATTATAGTTGTGACCTCCAGCTTAACGAACGGGAGCGTAGAACTGATGCTGTTTATCTTCAGACCGCCTTCGTTCCGCCTTTTCACCTGGATCAAAGGAAGATTGATTGCCGACAAATCGCTATCAAGCGAGACGGGCTGCATGGTGATCGCTGACGGCATGACAAACACGCGCGCAAAGACGGTCACTTCCAACAGCACCGTTGCTACGGGCAATTGAGCGTTGTCGGTCATTAGCTGGACCGACTGCTCGTAGTGGCCGGGCCTGAGCGCCGGGTTGGTCGCTATTGCCAGCTCGTATCGCTTGCCGTCTTCAATCGTTTGAAGTTTCACGTTGAAGTTGGTCCCGCCCGAAACGACCTTCTTTATATGAACCGGCTTCGGTTCGGAACTCAGCAGAGACATCCTTGTGGACGTAGATGTGCCGGTAACGACGCTTGTGACCCAGCGATCATTCGGCTGCATCAAAAACGGCCCCGCGCGGCGGCTAATTGAGGGAGGCGGGGGGGCGAGCGCGGCCGGCCCCGGGGGCTGGTCCGATTTGAAATGGGCCCGCAGGATTAAGTTGAAGTGCGGATAAACAGGATCGTTTGTAGTTACGCTTGCGGACTTGGCGACTTCGCCTTGATAACTTTCAGTATGCTCGACCGCCAGTGTGACTTTTCCCTCCTGACCAGGAGGCACGACTCTATCATAGTCGCTCGCTGTGCACCCTCAGCCAGGGTTGACGCTCTTTATCAGAAGGTCCGCTTTACCGCCATTCTTGATCTTGAACGTGAATTTTAGCGGGGTGCCGGTTTTGACCTGGCCGAAATCGTGCGTGAACGATTCGAGCATAAGCTTTGGCAGAGCGGGCGGCTCGTTGGTCTTCTTTTCCTGCGCCGCCGCCGCGCTCGCAACAAGGAGAGCGAGCACAAACGCAGCAAGATATTTTTGCAGCTTCATATAATCCTTCTCCAATATTCCGGGGTTATCTTATTACCGGGAAAGTTTAGCAGATGCCTGCGCCCCTGTCAGCAACTTTCTCCCGGCCTCCCCTTGTGTGCTATTGTAATTAATTGATGAAAGTTATCCCGCTCGGAACAAGCTCAGGCAAGCCCACGCTCAGACGCAACGTGAGCGCGCTGGCCGTAGCGCGTGAAGGCGAATGGCAGTTGTTTGATTGCGGCGAAGCGACGCAGACACAGATTGCGCGGGCGGGCCTCAATCCCAGCCGGTTATCTTCGATCTTCATCACGCACCTGCACGGCGACCACTTCAACGGGGTCGCAGGCTTGCTCTCGACGATGGGGCTTGACCGCCGCACTCGCGATCTCGTTCTGGTCGGGCCGCGCGGCATAAACGACTATCTCGAAACGCTCGCGCGGCTGAAGATACTTTTCGTGAACTTCCCGCTCGACCTTCGCGAGTACGGCCCGCAAGCGACAAGCAACGCTCACGCGGATTCAAACGGAATGATCGCTGTTCATGAAGCCGCGCAATACGTGGTCAGCTCTTTGCCGCTCGATCATCGAATATTCACGCTCGGCTATCGCATAGAAGAACGGCCACGTCCGGGGCGCTTCGATCTGGAGCGCGCTCGCGAGCTGAGGATACCCGAAGGGCCTATGTTTGGCCGTCTGCAATCGGGTTACGACGTACAGCTTTCAGATGGCCGCGTCGTCCGCCCATTGGACGTGCTTGGACCTGCGCGCCCCGGAAAGGCTGTCGCTTACTGCACGGACACGCGCCCGTGCCGGAACGCGGTTGAGCTTGCGCGCGGCGTCGATCTGCTTATACACGAAGCGACCTTTACGGACGAGATGATCGAAGAGGCTCGCGACTTCGGCCACTCGACCGCGCGTCAGGCTGCCAGGATCGCCTGCGAGGCGGGAGCGAAGCGACTGCTCATCACGCATTTCAGCACCCGGTATCCCGACCCTAAGCCGCTGCTCGAAGAGGCGCGCGAAATTTTCCCCGATACCATAATGGCCGATGATCTGATGGAGATAGACGTATAGAGGTTCGATGATAATCGCCATAGGAATTGACATGATTGAGATCGCACGCGTCGAAGAGGTCTTCTCTCGCCAGGGCGAAAGGTTTCGCAAGCGCGTGTATACCGAATCGGAAGTCGCGTATTGCGAGCGCCGCGCTTTGCGCCTGTCCAGTTACGCCGTCCGGTTCGCCGCCAAAGAAGCCGCGATGAAAGCGCTGGGTACGGGCTGGTCCGACGGGGTGCGCTGGCGCGACATCGAGATAGTGCGCGGCGAGACGGGCGCTCCCGCTATTCGCCTGCACGGCCGCGCTCTTGAACGCCTCGGCGAGATCGGCGCTCGTCGGGCGCACGTTTCGCTCACACACTCCAGAGAGATGGCAATGGCGCAGGTGATCTTGGAAGATTAGACTCTCACAGCCTCAACGGTCTGCTGCCGCGAACGCATGTCTTGACCGCCTCGCACGCGGAAGTTATCCTACTAATCGGTCAAAACGTTCATCTCCCCGCGAACCTTATGAAGCGATGCTACTCGACAACAGAGCTTGCGAAGATGTGGGAAGTCAGCGAGTCCACTATAAAAAGATGGTCTGACAGCGGAATGATCAAGTGCCGCAAGACCGTCGGCGGCCATCGCAAGTTCGATTTAGACTCGGTGCTTGAGTTTGAGAATCGCAGCGGGCTGGTAGCGCGCGCCGCGCTGGCCGAGAGGGCTGCTGAAATAGATGGCGAGATAGAAGAACTCCTTGCCCGACCGGATTTCCCTGAGCTTGCGCGTCGTTACCGCCAGGCGGCGACCGCCGGGAAACATCATTGCGTCTCAGAGTTGTTGATACGCGCTTACCTGCGCGGCTTTTCATTCCCGATAATAAGCGAAGAGATAGTCACACCGGCGCTCAAGGAAGTCGGCGATCTGTGGCGCGCAGGCCAAATCCGAGTCTTTGAAGAACACCTTGCGACGGAGGCAACGACTCAAGCCCTGTCAGAGCTGCACGGCATTGTGGAAAAGAAGCAGAGTCAAGATCGGCTCGCTCTGGTTGGCTGCCCCGATGGAGAGATTCATCAAGTCGCTGCAGAAGTAGTTCGCTATCTGCTCGAAAGCGAAGGCTGGACGGTCATTTACCTCGGGCCGTTCACACCGCTTTTCACTTTTACGGACGCCATAAATATCATCAAGCCCGACCTCGTATGCATTTCCGCTACGATAGCCGACGACCTGGAACGCACGACTCGCGATTATGAACACCTGCGGCGGGCGGCATCCAGACATAAAACCAGAATAGTGATAGGAGGGCTGGCCCTCAACGATGAACGGGCGCGCGCGCGATTTCGCGGAGCTTTTTACGCCTCAACCTTCTATGATCTGATGGAGTTTTTGCGAGAGTGGAACCATTCCCAGTAATGAGTAATGAGTGATGAGTCATGAGTAACCGTCTTTCACCCATCACTCATCACTCATTACTTTTTATGCTACGGTGAGAAACTCGCGCAGGGTGAGTCCGACTTCAAGCTCGCGCAGCTTGGCGAAAGCGCCGGCTTCTATTTGGCGAACACGCTCGCGGGTCACCGAGAGGTCTTGACCGATCTCCTCAAGCGTTCGAGGCTCGCTTCCCGCATCCAGGCCGTAATGCATTCTCAGTATCTTTGCTTCTCGCGGCGTCAATTGAGCGAGGGCGCGCTGAATCGCTTCGCGTCGAGAACGTTCCAGCGCGGCTGTAAATGGATTCGCTCCGTCTCCGTCATCTATGAAGTTGACAGCCGTTTCGCCATTATCATTTGCCGCAGCATCAAGAGTTATCGTGTGCTGCGCGTAACCTAAAGCCTCGCTGATTCTCTCCGCCTGCACCGCGAGCCGTTCGGCGATCTCTTGATTCGAAGGGTCTGCGGCGCTTTCGCCGCCGATCGAGCGGGCCGCGCGCGACACTTTGTTTATCAGGCTCAACTCGCTTGCAGGCAACCGAACGACACGGCTCTGTGTGTCGAGCGCCCGCGCCATAGCCTGCCTGATCCACCACATCGCATAAGTAGAGAAACGGAAGCCGCGCCGCCATTCAAACTTCTCTACCGCTCGCATCAGCCCGACATTGCCTTCTTGAATCAGGTCGAGGAAGGGAAGCCCTCGACGGGTGAACTGTCGTGCGACAGAGATCACGAGCCGCAGATTCGATTCCGTCATGTGTTGCTTGGCAGAGTGAAGCTCGCTTGCCGCCGCAAGGACTTTTTGCGATAGCTTGACCAGTTCAATACGATCCGTGCCTTCGCTCGTGACTTTTGAAACAAGCGACTCGATGTTCGGATGGCCTGCGGCCGATTGAGAGACAATCTGCAAGCGCGCGCGCGTTTTAACCCTACCGATTTTGGCAATTTCGGTTGAGTGCGCCGGGGCGAATCGGGAACGGGCCGTGCGGTCGGCGCTCTCTACGAGCGAGATCAAACGGCGCTCGGCTGCCGGTGTAAAAACTATTGCGCGAATCGAGCGGGCAAGCGTAACCATAAGGCGCGCTTTCATGCTTTGAATAAATTTCTTTCCGTTTCGCCTCGGTGACGGCATTTTCTGCTTTTCGACAGGCGCGGCTTTGAAAGAAGACAGGTTATGATAAGCGCTCTCTACGCGGGCAAGCGCGCGGTCGGCCATCTCCCCAATCGACACACTTTGGCGCGCAGGCTCAACGCCCCTGACCTGCTCCACCAGATCTGATGCGCTCTCTTCACCATTAAGAAAAGCGTGTCTGAGGTAAAGACAATACTCCGCCACAACGGGCGAGCGCGAAAGCAATCTCATCAATCGCGCGCGCGCGCGTTCTATGCGGCGGGCCGCAGCTACCTCGCCCCTGGCGTCCAGCATCTGCGCCCGGCTCGCCTCGCGCAAGTAGAGTTTCAACAGGTCTGCTTTATCGATCTCTCCGGCTTCTTCGGCGTCTGAAAACTCATCTGTCGCTTCCGCCTCAGCCTCAAGTTCGGTGTCGTAGGATTCTTCGTAGGTATCAACAAGTTCATCAATCATATCGGTGGCTCCTTTGCCAGCCTAGACCTGAACCCGCAACCCCCTGGCCCGTCACCCTGATTGTAGCAAATCGCCCAAAACGTGCAAAATTAAAAAACTTAATCCATTTGAAGCGAATTTCTAATAAACCCGGACCGGTTTCTCGTCGTATAAAAGCGGGCAAAACGCTCAAAAGAGGGCTCTCATAATCTGTCATATCAATCGCGATATTGTTAAAATAGTAGTAATGATTAAGATCCGAAAGCTTTTGCAGCCCGTCCGTCTCGTCTACGTTTTATGGACGCTCGCCAGCTTCGCCCTACACGTTTATATAGATTCGCGCCGCCGCGAAGTTAAAGACGAGCAGAAGCGCAAAGCCCGTCTGCGCAAACAGGCCGCGCGGCTGCGCGACCGGTTCGTGAAGCTTGGGCCGACTTTTATCAAGGCCGGGCAGATGCTTGCGACGCGGGCAGACCTCTTGCCGGTCGAGTACCTCGACGAGTTGAGCGCGCTGCAAGATCGCGTGCCCGCCTTCTCAAACCGAGTGGCGATGCAATTGATCGAAACCGAGCTTGGGCGACCCGCCGGAGAGCTATTCTTGAACATAAGCGAGAACCCCGTCGCGTCGGCGAGCCTGGGTCAGGTGTATAAAGCGACTCTCGCAACAGGCGAAGAGGTGGCAATCAAGGTCCAACGGCCGCACCTTGAAGAGACCGTGCAGTTCGATCTTGACCTGCTGCGCCGCGTGGGCAGATGGCTTGACCGCCATCCGAAGCTTTTTCCAGGGGCCGAGTGGCTTGGCGCCATCGATGAATTTGACCGCGTGATTCACGAGGAGATGGATTACCGGCGCGAAGCGGCAAACGCGGAAGAGTTCCGCCGTAACTTCCAGCATTGGCCTGCGATTTATGTCCCGCGCATTTTTGATGACTACTCTACGGAGCGCATTCTCGTGCTTGAGTTCATCAACGGCGTAAAGGTCACGGACCTGGACGGGTTGCAGAAAGCGGGGCACGAGGCTCGCAGAATTAACGAGTTGATCTACCGCGCTTACTTCAAGCAACTGCTTGAAGACGGCTTCTTTCATGCGGACCCGCATCCCGGCAATCTATTAGTGATGAAGGACGGGCGGCTGGCAATTTTCGATTTCGGCATGGTGGGCCACTTAAGCGATGAGTTGCAGCGACAGATGATCGGCGCGTTCTTCCATCTTTACAACCGCGACTACGACCGTATAGTGGACGATTTGATCGAGCTTGGTTTTCTTGCGCCCGAAGCCGACATTGCTCGCATTCGCCAACTCGTAACGGACGTCTTCGCGCGCAAGCTGAACTTGAAGCTCGGCGAGGTGCGTTTCCGTGAATTGACTTATGATCTTGCTCCGGTCGTCTACGAGCACCCGTTCACTACGCCCGCGCGGTTCACCTATCTTATCCGCGCGATTATGACGCTTGAGGGCATCGAGCATGGTGATGAATCCCGCCTTCAATTTCTTCGACGTGGCGCGACCTTATGTCCGCGAGTATCTTTTCAAGATCGAATCGACGCAACTGCGCCGCATGGCGTTGGACTCGCTCCGAGACGTTCGCACGGGGCGGTTCGAGTGGGGAAGGCTGTGGACGATGGCAAAGATGGCCTATTCGCTTTACCTCGGCTAGCTACCAATAATTTGCCACAGAGGCACGGGGATACAGAGAAAAAAGAATAAAAAACTCTGTGTCTCCGTGCCTCTGTGGCAAATCCGAACTATAATTGCACGGCAAATCCGCAAATGGAATTTCAATAAGGAGCGAGTTATGAAAAGACCGCTAGCCGTGCTCTGCTCGATCATCTTCGTTTTGTGCGTTACAACAACCCGGGCGCAGGAGCCTAAAGGGAGCGGCACCGTTGTTCTGAAAGCTGCGCGACTCATCGACGGCACGGGTACTGCCCCCATTCAAAGCGCCGTTGTAGTAGTGACAGACAACATGATCATCGCCGTAGGCAAAGACGGCAGCGTTCAGATACCGCCAAACGCGCGCGTGATCAACCTGGGTGATGCGACGCTGCTTCCGGGCTTCATCGATGCGCACACACACATAGCCGGACGGACTCTGAGTGATCCGGCTGCCGATGCTGCGGGCGTGCGTGATTACGACTCGTTCGGCGCGATCCTCGGCGTTGCCAACGCAGAGAAGACGCTGATGGCAGGCTTCACTTCTATCCGCAACGTCGGCTCCGGTAATTTCGACGATATGGCGCTCAGAAAAGCCATAAACGAAGGTTTTATAATCGGCCCTCGGATACAGGCCGCAGGCCACGCGCTTGGCATCACGGGCGGCCACTGCGACGATAACGGATACAAACCGGGGTTGATGGATGCGGATTACAAGCGCGGTATAGCCGACGGGCCGGATCAGGTGCGCGCCGCAGTCCGGTATCAAGTCAAGTACGGGGCCGATGTTATCAAGACCTGCGCTACGGGCGGCGTCTTATCCGAAGGCGATGCGGTCGGGACGCCTCAATACACGTTTGAAGAGTTGAAGGCTATGGTCGACGAAGCGACTAAGCTTGAGCGTAAAGTTGCCGCGCACGCGCACGGGACCGAAGGTATCAAGATCGCGTCTCGCGCCGGGGTCGCATCAATCGAACACGGCTCGTTCCTCGATGAGGAAGGGGCCAGGATAATGGCCGAGAAAGGCACGTTCCTCGTCCCGACCTTGATGGCTGGCGAAGCGACCATGCGCGCAATTACAACGGGGAGGCTTACCGGGCACCGCGCGGAGAAAGCCAAGGCTGCTGCCGCCGCGCGCCAACAGGCAATAAAATACGCCCTGGCGAATCGCGTCAAATTCGCGCTGGGGACAGACGCAGGGGTCGCCGCTCACGGGGCCAACGGTCATGAGTTTACTTTGATGGTGGAATTCGGGTTGACGCCTATGCAGGCGATCAGCGCAGGCACTTTGAACGCGGCGAAGCTGCTGGGTTGGGATGATCGCCTCGGCCAGATTGCGGCGGGAAAGCTGGCCGACATTGTTGCCGTTCCAGGCGACCCGACGGCGGATATTAAGAATATGGAGCGCCCTCTGTTTGTTATGAAAAACGGAGTGATCTACAGAAACTCGCAGAGGTGAGAGGCCGCGCTCCGAAATCGAACTGCTATAATGCACGGCCTTGGTGTTCGGTCACTTCATCCAATTGCTCACGTGAGACTCTTCGCGGATGATCGTCTCGGTGCGCTCAGGCCCGGTGGATATTAACGCGACCGGAGCGTTGCAGAGCTTTTCAATCAATCGAACGTAGCTTTTGGCCGCTTCCGGCAATTCATCAAAGCTCGTTATCCCGCTCGTCTTTGTCTTCCAACCGGGGACCGTCTCATAGACCGGCTCGCATTCGGCCAGCGCGTTCGCGCCATAGGGCATCTCGTCTATGATCTCATCGCGGAGTTTGTAAGAAGTGCATACTTTGATCTCGTCGAACTCGTCCAGCACGTCGAGCTTTGTCAGCGCAAGCGCGTCAAGCCCGCTCAACATCACGGAGTAACGGACCACCATCGAGTCGAACCACCCCGTCCGCCGAGGTCTGCCCGTCGAGGCGCCCACTTCATTCCCGCGCTTTTGCAGGTAAGCGCCGGTCTCGTCCAGAAGCTCTGTGGGAAAAGGGCCGCCGCCTACCCGCGTGGTGTAAGCCTTGGCTATGCCTAAAGCGCCGGTTATAAATTTCGGCGCAAGGCCCGACCCCGTTGCCGCGCCGCCTGCGGTTGCGTTCGAGGAAGTGACGAAAGGATAGGTGCCATGATCTACGTCGAGCATAGTGCCTTGCGCGCCTTCCAGCAGCACAGACTTTCCGCCGCCTACGGCGCGGTTAATCATCGAGGCAGTATCGCGCAAATAAGGCTTCAGCCTGACGGCTTCGTTCATAAAGTCGTCTAATAGCCGCTCTTCTTCGAGCGGCTCGGCCCCACTGGCCGTAAGCTCGCGGTTTGCGCGCTCGATAGACTGGCGGGCCTTCTCGCGCAGCAAATCAGGGTATAAAAGATCGCCCGCGCGAATGCCCGTTCGCGCTGCTTTGTCTTCGTAGGCCGGCCCGATGCCGCGCATAGTAGTCCCGACAGAGCTTGCGCCCAGTCGCCGTTCGCGCTCACGGTCGAGCGCGGTGTGATAGGGCAATATCAGGTGAGCGCGGGTTGAGACGAAGAGGCGCCCTTCGCATTCGACGCCCAGAAGGCGCAACTCTTCGATCTCTGAATTAAACGCGCCCGGGTCTACGACGACCCCGTTGCCGATAACGCAGTCGCACTCGCCGTGCAGGATGCCGGACGGAATCAGGTGCAGGACAAATTTGCGCTCGCCTATTCTAACCGTGTGGCCCGCGTTGTGGCCGCCCTGGTAGCGCGCAACGATGTCAAAATACGGAGCGAGTATATCAACGACTTTCCCCTTTCCTTCATCGCCCCACTGTGCTCCCACTACAACGATGTTTTTCATAATCGCAAGGTTCGCCTTTAGCCGGTCTAACCCTGAAACAGGCCGCAGCAGCCCGTTTCGCGCCTTCGGGTCTTTGTCGAGAAATGAATCTTTAACAGAACAAGCGGGCAGGCGCATACTGACGGTATGCGCCTGCGATTGGCTGCGATTGATTGATTAAGCTTTTGTGGCGGCTTCTGCGCCGAGCGCGCGGTCGATCATACGGGAGATATTATCTTTCGACGTGTTGCCCGTAATCCGGTCGCTCACCTCACCGCCCTTAAACAATATCAACGTAGGTATACCTTTTATGCCGTATTTTTGCGGCGTCTGGTTGCTGTCATCGACGTTCAGCTTGACCACTTTCGCCTTGCCCTGATACTGCTGGGCGACAACATTGACTGTCGGAGCAAGCATCTTGCACGGCGTACACCACTCGGCCCAAAAGTCTACCAGGACCGGCTTGTCGGATTGCAACACCTCTTGCTCGAAATTCTGATCCGTCACTTCACTCACAAATTCACTCATCATTACCTCCAATATTAGTGATGAATGATGAGTGATGAGTAATGAGTAGCTGTTTTACTCATCACTCATTACTCATCATTCGATTAAACTGCTGCTGATGCGCCGCGCCGCGCCAGCCTTTCATAGACTTCGATGTAATGCTTCGCCGATGCGTCCCAGGAAAGATCGGCGCGCATTCCATTCAACATCAGCGCACGCCATAACTCGCGGTCGGCGTACACCATGATAGCTTCATAAAACTTTTCAAGCAGCCGCGTCGAATCGTATTCGTAAAACTTGAATCCGTTGCCGCGCCGCGTGGCTCTATCAAAATTCTCTATCGTGTCGTCCAGCCCGCCCACGGCGCGCACTATCGGGACGGTGCCGTATTTGAGCGAATACATCTGATTGAGGCCGCACGGTTCGAACTTTGACGGCATCAGGAAGATGTCTGCCCCGGCTTCGATCTTGTGCGCAAGCTCGTTTGAAAGGTCTAGATAGACGCCCACCTGGCCGGGGCGCGCGTTATGCAGCGCCTGAAACCCGCGCTCGTATATCTCTGCGCCTGATCCCAACAAAATAAAGTTGATGCCCCGCTCAAGCATGCGCTCTATGGAATTAAATATCAGGTCGAAGCCCTTCTGGTCCGACAGCCGCGATATGCAGCCGACGAGCGGGCGATCCAGGTTTTCCGGCAGCCCGAAAGTGCGAAGCAGGTCGCGCTTGCACTCCAGCTTGCCGCTCAAATCGTCGGGCGAATACCGCGCCGCGATCATCGGATCGATCTCGGGGTTCCACTCATCATAATCGACGCCGTTGAGTATGCCGTACAGGTCGTTTCTGCGCTCGCGCAAAAGCCCGTCCATTCTCTCGCCGAACTCAGGCGTCTGGATTTCCTGGCTGTAGCGAGGGCTTACGGCCGAGATGGCGTCGGAAAAGACCAGGCCGCCTTTGAGCGCGCTCGCGGCGTTGTAAAACTCAAGTCCGCCTTCCGTGCGATAAATCCATTCGGGCAATCCGAGCTTTGGCAAAAGCGACGGGAGGAATAATCCCTGAAAAGCAATGTTGTGAAGCGTAAAAAGAGTCTTTGTGCCGGCGAAGGCCGGGTCGTCGCCGTAAACGGACTTGAGGTAGACAGGGATAAGACCCGTCATCCAATCATTCAAGTGAAAGATGTCGAACCGCTCGCCAATCCCCTTTGCAAGCTCGATGGTGGCGCGGCTGAAGTAAGCGAACCGCTCTACGTCGTCGTATTCGCCATAAATCTTGCCTCGCGCAAAATATTCAGGGGCATCGATAAAGTAAACATCTACTTCGCCAGAACGATCTACGTAAACATCAGATGTGCGGACGCCGAAATCGAAGGGGACGCGAAGCTGCCCCGGCAATCGCACACCGCTGCTCAGGATTTTTTCGATATTGTAGCGAGGCATTACGACCCGGACCCTGTGTCCGAGCCTGGCGAGCGCCTTTGGCAAAGCATATGCGACATCGGCCAGCCCGCCTGTTTTTGCGTATGGGACAACCTCGGAAGCTGCCAGTAGGATATTCAAGAAAGGTCTCCCATAGTACGAAAATTACCACTCATTACAACAAAACATACTAGGGGAGCGTGTGCATTATTGTCAAGAAAACCGCCGAAACCCGGCCCGTCAAACCGGCAACAGGTAAGGCCGTAACAACCAACAAAGGGCGATCCTGAAAAGCAAAACAAATCTCACCGCCGCAGACACAGAGGACACAGGATGGCCGATGATGTGCTTCGCACGCGGCGGGGGCGCAGAGCAGAATACTGTTTTCTCTGCGCCCGCTCTGTGTCCTCTGTGTCTGCGGCGGTGAAGTCCGTTTATCCTCTTAAATTCACCAGGAGTTCGGATTGCTGCTGATCTTTAACCCCGCCGTAACGCCGGTCGCGCTTTTGATATTCAATCAGGGCGTTCAGGAAATCTTCTTCGTCGAAATCCGGCCAGAGTCTTTCAGTCACGCATATCTCAGCGTAAGCGATCTGCCAGGTCAGGAAATTGCTCACGCGAAGCTCGCCGCCCGTTCTGATCAGCAAATCAGGGTCAGGCATAGTCTTTGTGTAAAGCCGCTTCGATAAAAGCTCGTCGTCAATACGGTCGGGATTCAAACGGCCCGCCGCGACTTCCCACGCTATCTGACGGCAGGCGTTGATTATCTCCGCCCGCCCGCCGTAATTTATCGCTATGCTCAACACCATGCCTGTGTTTTGCGCCGTAGCGCGCTCGGCTTTTTGAATCTCGTCAAGCACCGTCGGGTCCAGTCCCTCGCTGCGGCCTATAGTCTGAAAGCGTATATTGTTCTTATGAATGTTCTCCAGTTCTTTGCGGATAAACTCTTTCAGCAGCCGCATCAACGCTTCCACCTCAAGACGGGGCCTTTTCCAGTTCTCGGTTGAAAATGCGTAGAGCGTCAGGTAGCCGATCCCCCCACGCGCAGCCGCCTCGACCGTGCGGCGAACGGCTGCCGCGCCCGCGCGATGACCGGCAACGCGCGGCAAACTTCGACGCGCCGCCCAACGGCCATTGCCGTCCATTATGATAGCGATATGCGCCGGAAGATTTGCCGAGTCTACGCGGTCGGCGAGGCTTTCGCTTTTCGACCTTGTGTCTGGCGCGCGATTGAATCGTTTAATGACCATAATGCTTTCAGTTTGAAGCCTGGCCCGCAGGCTCAAGAGCTATTTTCCTTTTGCCGTAAAAGATCGAATCTAGAAACTCGCCGACTTTGCCGCCGAACGACATCTTCAGGTGCGGGTCGCTTATATCGGCAGGCACATCGAAAACAATTTCGGTGACGCACGAAGCGCCCGCCGGGAGGGCTTCGGCGCAAGCGTCTTTTTGAGTCCGGGCGGAATCCATGGCCGCTTGCCCGCGCGCCGATAAGTGATACTCTTTCCCTGCGCGGTCTATGAGCACGGCGGTCGAAGGGTCGAACTGAAAATCGACTCTCTTTGCGTGGTTGGCGACCTTTAGGGTGACGATATAGTAAAGCCCTTCTGTTGGTTTTTGACCGTCTGCGGTTCCTAAAGTCGCGGCCTTCCGGCTGGCAAGCGCCGAGAAGGCAAAATCATCGAACTGTATCTCCTGGTTCAACCCGACTACTGTCTCGCGCTTGCTCTGCGCCCCCAGAAGCCAGAGCAAGACCAGGCCGAAGCCTGCCAGCACGGTTATCGCGATAGAGAGTGATTTCCAGGTTAGGTCCATTTTCTCTCCGAGTGATGGTAGATTAACCGAAACCGCTGTGAGAAAAATGAGCCTGGCGTGAGAAGGTTGTGAGAATACGTGATAAAACTGCAAAACCGCCACCAGCCACAGTCAAAGGTATAGACGGAAAGATCAAGTTGAGAGAGAATCAGGCTATGACCCAGGCAGAGACACAGGTCGCGGGTTTTCGCTTCGACAACTTCTATCTCGACGCCCGTAACCGCCAGTTGTGGCGGGCCGGAGAGCTTCTGGCGCTCAACTCTAAATACTTTGACGTTCTTTTACTGCTCGTGACCCGCAACGGCCAGCTTGTAGAAAAGCAGCGCATATTTGATGAAGTGTGGCAGGGGGTCTTTGTGACCGACGCCGCGCTGACCCAGTGCATCAAGGACATACGCAAGCAACTGGGTGATGACGCCACGCGCCCACGTTTTATAAAGACCGTCCCTCGGCACGGTTATATCTTTATCGGCAACGCGGTCGAAGCCGAAGATAGAGAAATCGAGGTTCGTGGGGAACAGAAAATCCAGCACGCGGCGGAAACAGTCAGCTGGGCTCGGCCCTATAAATTTCTCGATTACTTTACGGAACAGGACGCACAGATTTTCTTTGGGCGAGAGCCGGAAGTCGAAGCGATCTGCTCGCAGATTCTGGCTCACCGAACCTTTATACTGCACGGTCGTTCGGGCGTCGGCAAAAGCTCCATAGTGAGAGCGGGACTCTCGCCTCGCCTTAAAGCGGAAGGCCATGCGGTATTCGTCATACGCTGCTTCACCGACCCCTTGCACCAGATCGAGGCCGCGCTCGCCGAAACCGTCAACGCCGGCGAGCGGATTGATGAGAGGCTCGAACTCGATGAGCTTGTGACGCGATTTAGAAACCGAACCCCCGCCCAATCCATAATTTTTTTCATAGACCAGTTTGAAGAATTCTTCACCCTGCTCGGTGAAGAGGCGCACCAACGGTTTCTAGGTTTTCTCGCCAGAGTGGTTTCAGATGAAACACTCCCTCTTCACATGGTCTTCGCGCTGCGCGAGGACTTGCTTGCAGAGATGAGCTACCTGAAACCCGCGATCCCTGAAATCTATTATCACGAATCGCGCCTGAAACGGTTGAGCCGCGCGCAAGCCGCGCGCGCGATAACCGAGCCTGCGCGCGCAGCCGGGTGCAAGTACCAGCCTCAGCTCATCGACCGCCTCCTTGACGATCTGGGCGATGACGAAGGCGTCGATCCGCCGCAATTGCAGATCGTGTGCGACAATCTGTACGACGCGAGAGAGGCGGACGGCTCGCTCACGCTTGCCGTTTACGAGCAGATGGGAACCGCATCGCAAATCCTGGCCGGATACCTCGAACGCGTTTTGCGCCGCTTCAACCGGGCCGATCTGCGCGCCGCTCGCGAGATTCTCACGTATCTCATCTCGGCTGACGGGGAGCGCCGGGTCCTGCGCGAGATCGATCTGTACGCGCGGACGAGCACTCGCCTGCCGGACGCGGCTGCGCGCGTGGGCCACCTGGTCGATGAGCTTGTGGCCGCGCGCGTAGTGCGCCGCCGCAGTCAAGACGGCGAGCCGTGGCTTGAGCTGGCGCATGATTTTTTAACACCCGAAGTCACTCGCTGGTTAAGCGCCGATGAAGTGGCGCTCAAGCGCGCGCGCGCCGTGGTCGAGCGGGCGATGGAGAATTATCGCGCGCACGAGCTTATCATCGACGCCGACGCGCTTGAGCTGATTCTGCCTTTCGGCGAACAGTTGGGGCTGACCGGAGAAGAGGCCGACCTGGTGATGATGAGCACGCTCAACCGGGCCGTTCGAGTGCCGGAGTGGCTGGCTCAGACAGCGCCGCGCGCCGCAGAGTTGATCGCCCAGGCAAGCGAGAATGCCGATACGGAGGTGCGGCTGCGCACGGTTGAAGCGAGCCTGTTGACGGGCGACGAGCAGGCTAAAAAACTTCTCAGAAATCTTTCGCTCTCGGATAGCGACCTTGGTGTGAGAAAGGCTGCGACCGTCGCGCTTGCCGACTGGTTCGGCCCGGCGGCCGAGGCGTTGCTTTCCACCCCGGCGCCGCTCGAAAAGGTCGGGCTTGTGCGCCGCGCTGTGAGCCTCGCGATGATACGCGATTACGACAAGCGGCTGGTGCGGTTTTCTCACCTTTCGATAACGGTCAGCCTGCTCGTCTTTTTAGGTCTTGTGTGGGTGCGGCTGCGGCGCAACGGCCAGGAGATAATAAAACAGACTGTGGGCGGGACACTGGGCGGGGCAGTCTCGGGGGTTGTCGGCGGGCTGATGTTAGGATTGGGCCTCGCGGTGGCGCAACGCTCGCGCGCGCTCGATGGAGTGTCGCTGACACTGGTTCTGGTGAGCATGGGCGCATTCATAGGCGCGATCGGCGGAATGGGCGTGAGTTTGGGGATGATTGTACTGTCTCACCTGGCTTATCGTCACAGCCGTTGGTGGTCGGTAGTCGGCGGCACCGCAGGCGGCGCGATGGTGGGCGGAAGCTCAAAATTGTTAGGCGTAGACACTCTGCGCGCCTTGTTCGGGCAAAGCCCGACGGGGCTTACGGGAGCGTTCGAGGGAGCGGTAATAGGCGCGGGCGTAGCGCTCGGCGCTGTTTTGACATTGCAATGGATGCCGCGCGCGAGAACATGGCACAAAGTATTTGGAGCCGCGCTCGGCGCAATGTGCGCTGGAATACTGCTCACGGTCATAGGCGGAAACCTCTTTAGCGGCAGCCTCGAAATAGTTGCGCGATCATTTGCCGATTCGCAGATGCGCATGGATCCGCTCGCCCCGTTTTTCGGCGAGGTTCATTTCGGTCAGACGACTCAGATCATCTTTGGCGCAATCGAAGGCTTGCTATTCGGCGCAGGGATGACCGCAGGCATAGAGATGTTTTCTCGCGCCTATGATAAAACTCGCGGGAGACCGGATAAGCACTTTCGAATGAAACCGGGGCAGAGAGTCTAGATGGGATTACATCTTACCGCCACAGACGCAGGATGGCCGATGATGCGCTTCGCGCGCGGCGGGCACAGAGAAAAACTCTGCGCCCGCCGCGCGCGAATCTTCTTCCCTTATTAGGACTGCATGGAGTCGAGGAAGTCCGAGTTCGACTTGGTCCTGCCGAGCTTGTCCAAAAGCAGCTCCATCGCCTCCGTTGGCGAAAGCTGTGAGAGCACTCGACGGAGCACGATGATGCGGTTGAAATCGGCCTGCGCCAGCAGCAGCTCTTCTTTGCGCGTGCCCGACTTGTTGATATCGATAGACGGGAATATGCGCTTTTCGGTGAGCTTGCGGTCGAGGTTGATTTCCAGGTTGCCCGTTCCTTTGAACTCTTCAAAGATCACGTCGTCCATGCGCGAGCCCGTGTCGATGAGCGCCGTCGCGATGATCGTCAGGCTCCCGCCCTCCTCGATGTTTCGCGCAGACCCGAAGAACCGCTTGGGCTTTTGAAGCGCGTTCGAATCGATACCGCCCGACAGTATCTTGCCCGACGGCGGCACGACCGAGTTGTGCGCGCGCGCAAGTCGCGTGATCGAATCGAGCAGTATCACCACGTCGCGCTTGTACTCGACCAGCCGCTTGGCTTTCTCTATGACCATGTCGGCGACCTGCACGTGGCGCGTCGGCGGCTCGTCGAACGTCGAGCTTATGACTTCGCCGTGCACGCTTCGCTGCATGTCTGTGACCTCTTCGGGCCGCTCGTCGATCAGCAACACGATCAGCGTCACTTCGGGGTGATTGCGCGTAATCGAGTTTGCGATGTTCTGTAGCAGCATGGTCTTGCCGGTGCGGGGCGGGGCTACGATAAGCGCGCGTTGCCCTTTGCCTATCGGCGTCATCAGGTCGAGCACGCGAGCGGCGAGGTTTTCCGAGTCGGTTTCGAGCCTCAGTTTTTCATCCGGGTAGAGCGGCGTGAGGTTGTCGAAAAAGACCCTGTCGCGCGCCATCTCCGGCGGCTCGAAGTTGATCGCCTCGACTTTGATGAGCGCAAAGTATCGCTCGCCTTCTTTCGGGGGTCGTATCTGGCCCGAGATCGTATCGCCCGTTCGCAGATCGAATTTGCGTATCTGCGAAGGGCTGACGTAAATATCGTCCGGTCCCGGCAGGTAGTTATAATCCGGGGCGCGCAGAAAGCCGAACCCGTCGGGCAGCGTCTCTAGTACGCCTTCCGAGAAGATGAGGCCGCTCTTTTCGGTCTGCGCCTGCAGTATCTTGAAGATCAACTCCTGCTTTCGCATGCCGGTAGCGCCGGGGATGTCCAGGTCTTTTGCTATGTGGGTGAGCTTCGAGATTGACATCTCTTTAAGCTCGCCTATGTCCATCAATTCATTTACTTCTTCTGCCATTGTCTTTTGAAGTCCTCTTGGAGTTTTAGGTTAGAGAAATCAAGTTTCAGATCGTTGATTATGAGTTGAGCAATGCCGGTTCGGTATGCAAGAGCTTAATCTTCAATCCGCAACCCGAAATCGCGGTGCGCTACCAGCGCATTATCCGCCATGAAAGTCCGAAATCCGTTGGGTGATTTCTTTCCAGATGCGATCAGCGCCCTGGCGTGTGACTGCTGAATAGGGAATTATTGTTTCATTCTCTCCAAACCGAGCCGAAGCGCGGCTGAGACTGGCCCTTAATTTGTTTCCACTGAGCTTGTCGGCCTTTGTTGCGACGACGATGAATGGCTTTCCCTTAGACTCTAACCATTCTTTCATCAGCAGGTCTAACTGGGTGGGCTCGTGCCTCGAATCCGTGATCGCAATTGATAGCATAAGATTGGGCCTCGTTGCAAGGTATTTCTCAACCATCGGCCCCCACTCACGCTTGATTTCGGTCGGCACTCGCGCATATCCGTAGCCGGGAAGATCTACGAAATAAAAAGCGTCGTTTATCAAAAAAAAATTGATAAGCTGTGTGCGTCCCGGCGTGGAGCTTGTTCGCGCTAACCCTTTTACACCCAGCAGGCTATTTATCAAACTTGACTTGCCTACGTTGCTCCGACCCATGAAAGCAATTTCGGGTCTGCCATCACGAGGGTAATGATCGGGGCTGGTGGCGCTCTTTACAAACTCGGCGCGCTTGATTTTCATAAGTGATGAGTGATGAGTGATGAGTGATGAGTCTTGCTTTTACTCATTACTCATCACTCATCACTCATCACTTTTATTCAATGGCTTGATTAGACGCGGGCGACTCGACGGCGGGTTGCTGGCCCCAGAGCGGAACCTCTGTAGTCGGCACGTCCGCCTTCGACGGCGGCTCGTCAAGCGCTATATGCCATACTTCGTCCACGGTGTCAACCGTGTGTATCAACAATGCTTCTTTAACGTCTTCGGGCAGCTCCACCAGGTCCTTGGCGTTATCCTTGGGCAGCACCACAATCCTGATCCCCGCGCGGTGCGCCGCAAGGAGTTTCTCTTTTATGCCGCCTACCGGAAGCACCTTGCCTCGAAGAGTGATCTCGCCTGTCATCGCAACGTTGAAGCGCACGGGGGTCTGCGTCAGCGCCGACACGAGTGCCGTCGAAATCGCTATCCCGGCTGACGGGCCGTCTTTGGGGATCGCGCCTTCGGGAACGTGCAGATGCAGATCGAACTTCTTATAAAACTCAGGCGAGATGCCCAGGTGTTTTGCGCGCGCGCGAACGCACGAAAGCGCGGCCCTGGCAGATTCCTGCATCACTTCGCCGAGCTTGCCCGTGAGCGTAATATTGCCCCGCCCTTGCATAAGCGTGGCCTCTATGTGGAGCACTTCGCCGCCCACTTCGGTCCAGGCCAGACCGGTCGAAAGCCCTATCTCGCTCTCTTCTTCGATCTGGTGCTGGCGGAAGCGCGTAGGCCCAAGCATCTCTTTGACCAGATCGCCCGTTATGATTGGGCGATAGGTTTCAGGGTCATCGCTCGTAAGCATGCGGCGCGCGACCTTGCGAAGCACCGAAGCGATTTCGCGCTCAAGGTTTCTGACGCCCGCTTCGCGCGTGTAAAACTCTGTGATCGTGCGAAGCCCCTCATCGGTGAAATCGAGATGCTCGACTTTCAATCCGTTGGCTTCGAGTTGTTTCGGCAACAGGTGCCGCTTTGCGATCTCAATCTTCTCGCGCTCGGTGTAGCCTGGCAGGCGGATGGTCTCAAGCCGGTCTTGGAGCGCAGGCGGAATCGTGTGCAGCACGTTAGCCGTGGCTATGAACATGACGTTCGACAGATCGTACTCGACGTCCAGGTAGTGATCGTGGAACGCGTTGTTCTGCTCGGGGTCCAGGACTTCCAGCAGCGCCGCCGACGGGTCGCCTCGAAAATCCATTCCGAGCTTGTCAACTTCGTCGAGCATGATGAGCGGGTTTACGGTCCCCGCCTTCTTCATCATCTGGATTATCTGCCCCGGAAGCGCGCCAATGTATGTGCGGCGGTGGCCGCGAATCTCGGCCTCGTCGCGCACCCCGCCGAGGCTGAGGCGCACGAACTTGCGCCCCGTGGCTTTCGCTATCGAACGCCCGAGGCTCGTCTTGCCGACGCCCGGAGGGCCGACAAAGCAGAGAATCGAGCCGCGCGGTCGCTCGACAAGCTGGCGAACGGCCAGGTACTCAAGTATACGCTCCTTTACTTTTTCAAGCCCGTAGTGGTCCTGGTCCAAGACCTCTTGCGCCGACCTTATGTCGCGCACCTCTTCGGTCTTATCCTTCCACGGAACGGCCAGCAGCCAGTCGAGATAGTTGCGCGACACGGTCAATTCGGCGGACATCGGCGGCATCTGCTCAAGGCGGCGAAGCTCGGTTATGGCCTTTTCGTAGGCGTCCTTCGACATCCCCGCGGCTTCTATCTTTTGCTTCAGCTCTTCAAGCTCGGCTTTTTCATCCTTGCGGCCAAGCTCTTTGTGTATGGCCTTGATCTTCTCGTTGAGGTAATACTCCTTTTGCGCGCGCTCCATCTGCCGCTTGACGCGCCCGTGAATCGCGCGGTCAACCTGTATCTTTTCAAGCTCGACTTCGAGCACTTCGATCAGCCGGGCAAGCCGGTCCTGGAGCGAGAATATCTCCAGAAGCCCCTGTTTGTCTTCGACCGAAATCTTCAGGTTAGAAGCAATCGTATCGCAAAGACGCGCCGGGTCGTCGTTTCTCAAAGCGGCGGTGAGCGTTTCGGGATTGGTAAGCTCGGTTGACTGTCGGACGTACTGGTCTACGAGCGAGCCGACGCGGCCTATGAGCGCGTTCAGGCGCGAGCGAGGCTCTGCCTGCTGCGGCGCTTTGCGCAACGTCGCGAGCCAGTAATCGCCGTTGTCTTCGACGCGCACCGAGCGCGCTCGCTCGATGCCTTCGACCATGACTTTTATGTTACCGTCGGGCAATCGCAAGTTATGAGTTATACGCGCGATTGTCCCTGTAGAGTAAACCTGCTCGACCGTAGGCTCATCAATGGTGGCATCGTGCTGGGTAGCGAGAAATATCGTCTTGTCGCCGCGAAGCGCGGCTTCAAGCGCCCGCACCGATGCGGGCCTGCCGATTACGAATGCAACCATTGTGTATGGAAAGACGACCACGTCCCGTATGGGGACCATAGGGCATCTCATTACGTCGCTGGGTGTGCTGTCGCTGAACTCATTCATGATTAGATGGGGGTCAGGCTTTGAATCTCAAATTTGATATTTGAAATGGCAAAGACTAACCGGCTTTCTCCAGGACGGGGAACGTTGCGCGGCGGTTTTCGACCATCTCGCGCGTTACAACAAACTCCTTGACCTTCTTGTGGGACGGCAACATGTACATGACGTCGAGCATCAGCTCTTCGAGTATCATCCTCAGCCCTCGGGCGCCGACCTTTCGAGCGCAGGCCATGTGTGCGACCGCCGACAAGGCTTCATCCGTGAAGCGCAGCTTGACGCCTTCGTACTCGAACAATTTCTGATACTGCTTGACGAGCGCGTTTTTCGGCTGAGTCAATATCTCGACCATCGCCGCTTCGTCCAGTTCGTGAAGCGTCCCGCAAACCGGGAGTCGCCCGACGAACTCAGGTATCAGTCCGAACTTTATCAAATCTTCAGGCTCGACCTGCGAGAGCGTCTCGCTCAATCGTTGCTTGCGCGCGCTCTTGACGTTCGCGTTGAATCCGAGCGCTTTCTTGCCTATGCGCTTTTCGATCACCTTCTCAAGCCCTACGAAAGCGCCGCCGCAGATAAAGAGTATGTTCGTCGTGTCAACGGGGAAGAACTCCTGATGAGGGTGCTTGCGACCGCCCTGCGGCGGCACGTTGGCCACCGTTCCTTCGAGTATCTTCAGCAACGCCTGCTGGACGCCTTCGCCCGACACGTCGCGCGTGATCGAAGGGTTCTCATCCTTGCGGCAAATCTTATCGATCTCGTCTATATAGATTATTCCGGTCTGCGCGCGCTCGATGTCGCCGTTAGCCGCCTGCAAGAGCTTCAATATAATGTTCTCGACATCTTCGCCGACATAACCGGCTTCCGTCAGCGTCGTGGCGTCAACGATGGTGAACGGCACGTTTAGCATTCGGGCGAGCGTCTGCGCAAGCAGCGTCTTGCCGGTGCCCGTCGGGCCGATAAGCATTATATTCGATTTTTGAATCTCGATGTCGGTCGTGCGCCGCTTGAGCATGTCAACGCGCTTGTAATGCTGATATACGGCGACGGCCAGCTTCTTTTTCGTCTCTTCCTGGCCGATGACATAATCGTCGAGGAACTCTTTTATCTCGACAGGCTTCGGCAGGGGCGGACGGCGGGCGGCGGTCTCTTGCTGCTGGTCATCCGTGATGATTTCGTTACATATATCTATGCATTCGTTGCAAATATAAACGGTAGGTCCGGCAATCAATTTTTTCACTTCGTTCTGCGATTTGCCGCAAAACGAGCAGCGCAATGTATCGTCGCCTCTTCTCATCCAGTCTCCAATCTCCCTGAAGTTTACCCTTTTCGCTTTGGAGGCTTCACTAAAGTATAAAGGATGAAGGATGAAGGATAAAAAAGAAAGCCTTTTTTTGGCTTATCCTTTTTTTGATCCGCCATCACACACTCTTTCTACTCGCGGTGCGTTATCACCTGATCGATCAAACCGTACTCTTTAGCTTGAAACGCGCTCATTATCCTGTCGCGCTCGACGTCGTGCTCAATGACTTCCATCGATTGGCCGCTGTGCTTTGCCAGAATCTGGCTAGTCAACTGGCGCATGCGCATGATCTCTTCGGCGTGGATTCTGATGTCGGTAGCCTGGCCCGAAATTCCGCCCATCGAAGGCTGGTGTATAAGTATGCGCGAGTTCGGCAGAGCATAACGCTTGCCCGCCGCGCCTGCGGCCAGCAGCAAGGCTCCCATCGAAGCGCACTGCCCGACGCAGATCGTAGTCACATCCGGCTTTATAAACTGCATCGTGTCGTATATCGCCATGCCTGCCGTGATCGATCCTCCGGGGCTGTTTATGTAGAGCGATATATCGCGATCCGGGTCTTCGGCTTCGAGAAAAAGAAGCTGGGCAACGACCAGATTGGCTATCGTGTCGTCAATCGGCGTGCCTATGAAGATGATGTTGTCTTTAAGAAGGCGCGAATAGATGTCGAAAGCGCGCTCGCCGCGAGCGGTCTGTTCGACGACCATCGGAACGAGCGCCTGACGCGGACCGTTGCTGTTATGCATATCATCAATCATGTAAATTATTATACTGTGCTTTGCTCATCGCCGGAAGTTGCTTTTTTGTTATGACATTTGAGGGAACCGTGAAGCCTGGGTGCTTCCACCGTCACTTATATCGAACAGGATAAGCGCACGAATCTTTCAACTGAACTCGAACTACTCTTGCGCCTGCTCGCTCTCATTACCGGTCGCCGCTTTTCGCTCACCTAACCCTGCGACTTCTTCTATTCGAATATCGGCGGAAGATATTACAAGATCAAGGGCTTTGCGGTTTCTGACCTGCTCTTTGATACTATCCAGGCTCTCTTCCTTTGTCAAGCGGGCTTTCAAAACGGCCGCCGACTCGCGCGTGCCTTCCGCGCGCCGTTCAATCTCGCGATCAAGCTCCTCATCCGTCACTTCTATATTCTCCTGGGCGGCAATGCGGTCGAGTATAAAAAATCCTCTCACCTCGCGCTCCGCTCTCTCGCGCTGAGACTCGCGCAACCCCTCCCAATCAAGCTGCAACCGTCGCGGGTCCATGCCCTGGCCCGCAAGCTGGCTAATAAACATTCTCAACCTTGAATCGAGCTGGCGCTCGACGACAACCTCAGGCACGTCAAAACGATTGCGGTCGACCAGGGCATCCATGACGGCGCCGCGAAACTCGTCGTCGGTCTTATGCTCCGCTTCGTGCTCAAGCCGCGAGCGTATGCCCGACTTTAGATCATCGACGCTTTTGTGCTCTTCGCTCACGCTGCCCGCGAACTCATCGTCCAGTTCGGGCAGCTCCTTGACCCTGACGGCGGTGACATCGAGCGTGTAGTCTACGGTTCGTCCGGCGTAACGCTCGTGCGAGTAGTCCTCGGCGTAAGTCAGGCTCAACGAGCGAGTGTCGCCGGGGCGCGCGCCAGTCAGGGCTTCTGTAAACTCTTTTAACACCCCATCGCCGCCAAGCTCTATCTCGACATCTTGCTCGGTGACTTCGTCTTCGCCGGCCGCCGCGTCTTTTGAAGTCTCCGGTTCTTCTGCCGTTTGCAGTTCTTCTGCCGTCTGCGGTTCTTCTGCCGTCTGCGGTTCTTCGCCCGGTTGCTCATCTTGTTTGCTTGATTGGGCAAACTTTCCGGTGATGCTCGCAGTGACTATATCGCCCGATTGGGCGGGGCGGTCTTCGACCGGCACAAGCTCGGCGTGGGCCTGGCGCAGTCGGTCGATGGTCTTGTCTACATCTTCGTCGCCAATCTTGTACTCGCGCTTGGCAAGCGAGATGCCCTTGTAGTTTGAAAGCTCGAATTCCGGCTGCACCTCTACAGTGATGGTGACGTTGATCGATTCGTCGTCGCCAAAATTAAGCTCGTCTATCGAAGGCTCGCCGAGGACTTTGAGCTGCTTTTCTTCGATGGCCGTTTTCAGCGCTTCGGGCAGCATGTGTGACAGCACTTCGTCGCGCAGCTCTTTACGAAATCTGGATTTGACGACCGAGCTGGGGACGTGGCCGGGTCGAAAGCCTGGAACACTTATGGTGCGAGCGAGCTTTGCAGCAACCTCATTTGTCTCGGCTTTGACTTTGTCTCCGGGAATTTCGAGCCGCAACTGTTTTTTGCATCGTTCCTGGTCTGTGACTGTTATGTTCAACTCTTTTTCGCCTCACTATTAGAAATGCCGGAAAGCAAGAAGCAGAAGGTGAACGCGAGAGACGTTGCCTTCTGCTTACTGCTGTTTGTAATAAGTGCGAAAGGGGGGACTTGAACCCCCACCCCTTACGGGACACGGTCCTAAGCCGTGCGCGTCTGCCGATTCCGCCACTTTCGCATAACCCAAACAGATACGATAATAGAAAACTAACGGTCTTCGCAACTACCGGCTTGAATTGCAACCATTCAGACGCGGCTAATTATTACGGGACCAAAGCTGTGCGTTCATTCGATTGAATGCCCGTGGAGCTTGCGACCCTGACGCGCAAGGTCGTGCCCGACGGGGCCGCGCTTCCCTTTATCACCACAGTGAACTGCGTGCTTGAAACAAACGTCACCGATTTTAGCGAAACCGTCTGGCCGTTTTGATTCAGCACCGTTACAGTCGAGCCGCTCTGGAACCCCGTTCCTCTGATGGTCAGTTTCACTTTGCCGGAGCCCTTCCTTTTAACGCCGAGCGAAGTTATCTCAGGCCCGGTCAACCGCCCCGCCGTCACCTGATTAGAAAACTCCGAAGGCGGGTTCGTTCTGCGCACGCGAACTACTAGCTCTCCGACGCTGTTTCTGATAGCGAGGTTTTGATCGAGGTTGATAATTATGTCTCCCGCCGCCGCGCTCCAGGTCACAACCGTTCCGTTAACCGTCACCTCGCTGTCTTGTGGGACGCTGCCCCCCTGTATAGCGATTCTTATTTGCAGACCGCTTTGACCTGCGTTGGCCTGCTCGACCGCCTGTCCGTTTGAAAGGAGCCTCGCTTGCGAAATCACAGGCGCAGGCACATCGTCGGGCGGCAGCATTCCCAGCCTCGCAGAAAGCTTCTTGCCGCTGAAGATGTAGACGTTTCCTGTGTTCGTAGATCGATTGCCTAACCCGTCGCCATGCATTGCGTTTGCAATGTAATCGACAAATCCATCGCCGTCTACGTCGCCTCCCGTGAGCCTGTAGGACATCTCGTCGCCGCCATCAACTCCTTGTTGATCGCCGTGCGCGCCCGCAAGCCGGAAGATGCGAGGGCTTGCGGGCGGGTCCCACAGCTTTATTAGAGGCGGGAGAAAATCTCGCTGGCCGTATATGAATTTAGTATCGCCCGCGTCGTCGCGATCCTGGCCAACGTCTTCGGCTTTCAACGTGTGCTCGGGGCTGCCGATGAACAGGTCCGATAGCCCGTCTTTATTTATGTCAAACGAGCGCACAGAATCGCCTCCGCAATCCAGTTGCTCTTCGCCATATATGGACGAGATTTGAAGGCCGCTTGCCTCAGGAGTCGCCATGTCTATGGTTGCTCCCTGCAACTGAGGCGAGCCGTAGATTACATAAACCGCTCCGGTTCGTCCGCGATTTTCCGGGGCAAATGCTTGAAGCGCCCCGATTATCAATTCGCGCCTGCCGTCGCCGTTTATGTCGGCGCTGTGAATTTGCGAGCCGAGAAAATCTCCCTGTCGCGCGCCTATGACGTGAGTCGATCCGGCCGGCGGACTCCTCAAATCGATCAAAGCAGGCAGGGCGCGTGATCCATAAATGACATAGGCCTCTCCCGCGCCGGGTCTTGTGCCGTTAAAGCTGGCGGCCCTCGCGTCGTGACCGCTGTCCTGGTCTTGCGGTGTTACATAAGAGGCCGAATCGCGAAATATAGCTCCGGCAATCGCCAGGTCGCTGATGCCGTCATTATTAAGGTCGCCCACGTGAAAGGCCGAGCCCCAATGATCTTCTTCGCTTGCGCCTAACACGGTCATCATTCGCACGCCAGGTTGATTGCTTGCCAGATCGATTACCGAAGGGAGCGACGGCGAGCCGAACAGGACGCACGCGCCGCCCGCGTGAAAACCTCCGCCTCTGTTGATCTGGTCCGCGCCCATAACGATGTCGCCAAAGCCATCGCCATCGATATCGCCTATGTCTACCCAGATGCCCGTTCGCGAATTGGCCATCGCTCCGTAAATGGTGATGACGCCCGGCGGCGGATTGCCATCGATAGTTTGCATATCGGCCCGGAGATTAAAATTGCTTGAGCCTAAAACAAGGGTGACTCCGCCCGCGTTGAAGCGCGAGTTGCCAGGCCCATCGTCTCCGAAAACGCCAAGCGCAACGTCGCGCAACCCGTCTCCGTTGACATCGCCCGTAGCGACCGAAGTGCCGAGAAGATCGCCTGAATTCTGGCCGATCAAATGGAATATGTTGGGCGGGTTCGTCGAAGCGTCTACGACGCCGCTGTCTCGCCCGTCGCTGATGTAGAAATTGACCTGGCCGTTATTCTGGCGGCCGCCCGGGCCTGCGCTCGCGTACATCTGGCAAAAGATCACGTCGGCGCGGCCATCGCCGGTTATGTCGCCCGCGCCTACCGGAAGCCCTATGTCGCCGCCAAAGCGCAAATCGCCAAAAAGGGCCAGCAGCCCATCCTGGTTTAAGTTCGCGGTGTCTACGGCAAGCTCTATCCTTGAACTGCTCTGCGCGGAAGACGGCGGCGCGACGTGCGGCAGCGACAACAGAGAAATGATTGCTAAGACGAAGCCGAACCGAAAGACTATTCCCAAGTTGCTCATAAACCCCCTGTCTATTAAATTGAAAGAGTGTTTCCTAGAGGTTGAAAATTATACAACGCCTGCAAATAAATGCGCGACCTCTCTGAGCAGGCCGCAATAGCTTTAGAAGAAATATGGAAGCAAATGCGCGGCCTGTTCGTCTAAGTTTGTGGATGTGAGAATGGCTTGATCGATATGGGGCAACCCTTGCAGATGAGAGAACGCGAAATCGATGATCAGACTATCGAAGCCTGCAAGCGGGGCGACCGGGTTGCTTTTCAGCAGTTGTTTGAAGCGTACAAAGACAGGGTCTATAGCGTGGCTTTCCACTTTTGCGGCGACGAAGCGATGGCGAGCGACGCCGCGCAGCAGGTCTTTTTAAAACTCTTCAGCGCGATTGCTCAATATCGGCACGACGCAGAGTTTACAACCTGGCTTTACCGCATCGTCGTGAACACCTGCGTCGATGAGCAGAGAAAGCGGAGGCGGTTCGTTCCATTCAGCCCCGAAGTGGAGGTGAAGAACATGGTCACGCGCAGCTCTCAAGAAGAGTCTTACAGCCGCCGCCAGGTGGCCGATTGTGTCAGGACTGCGATTGCGGGCCTCAGCCCCAAGCTCCGATTGCCGATCTTGCTCAAATACGTCGAAGAACTTTCTTACGAAGAGATCGCAGAGACGCTCGGCTTATCGAAAGGGACGGTTGCCTCGCGTCTGAATCGCGGTCATAAAACGCTGGCGCGCAAGCTCGCGTTCTTGCGCGATGAATTCATCGCAGGGAAATGAAATGTTCGATCGTCACGTAATCAAAAAACTTTCCGCCTACTGCCAGGGCGAGCTTGACGCGAGTGAATCTGCCCGCGTCGCCGATCACCTGTCGCGTTGCGCGCGGTGCAGGGCAGAGCGCGAAGAGATAGAGCTTGGAATCCAACTCGCCGAGCGCCTGCCGCAAGTTTCGGCTCCCTCGTCACTGTGGAGCGATATAGAAGCGGCGCTCGACAATCAATCAAACACGCCGCAAGTCAAACCGGCGACTCAACGGACGAGTTCCGGCGGGTTCCGTTTCGGCTGGCCCGCTCTTTCAGCCGCGACTACTGCGCTTGCGATGATCGCGGCCATCGCGCTGGTTTGGTATCTGAAAAAAGGCGGGCCGGAAGTAGATACATCTAAACCGGCGTGGCAGGTCATCGCGCTGGCGGGTGATCCGAAAGTCGATTCACGCGGTATTAAAGAGACAGGCCGTCTCGCGGTAGGAGGCGCGCTCGAAACGGACGGGCAATCGCGCGCCCGAATCACGGTTGCAGACATCGGCCAGGTAGAGGTCGATCCGGGCACGCTCATGAGGCTTGTCGAGACGAGCGAGAAAGAGCATCGTCTTGCGCTTGATCGCGGACGGATGCAGGCAAAGATCACAGCGCCTCCGCGACTGTTTTTCGTAGACACGCCGTCGGCAGTCGCAATCGATCTCGGCTGCGCCTATACGCTTGACGTAGACGAAGCGGGCAACGGGTTGCTTCACGTGACTTCGGGCTGGGTCGAGCTTTCGCGAGATGACCGCAACTCTTATGTCCCGATAGGGACGATGTGCCGGTTGCGAGCGGGCATCGGACCGGGCACACCTTATTTTGATGACGCATCGGATGAATTTCGGCAGGCGCTTGAAAAATATGATTTCGAGGACGGAGGCGAAGAGGCGTTAGCAACTGTTTTGGCCAAGTCCCGCCCTCGCGACACGCTCACGCTCTGGCACTTGCTGCCGCGCGTGCCGGAAGCGAGCAGACAAAAAGTGTTGAATCGAATGATCGCGCTGGTCGGTTTGCCCAAAGGCGTCACGCGAGCGGGGCTGATGCGACTCGACCCTGAAATGGTCGATCTCGAATTATGGAAAGATTATCTCGATCTGGTCTGGTTTTAATGCGGGTTGAGTACGGATTCTTTTGGCGGTCTTTGCGACGCTTTGCGATCTTTGCGTTAAAACGACGGCTTTAGCAAATCTAGTAATCCGCTTGCGCGAGGCCGCTCGGACGCGACCGGGGCATATCGCCTTTCGCGCTCGATTTTTCTTTCAAGCGGGGCAGACTCGGGTCGCTCTTTTTCAACCCGGCAAAGCGTTACTCTGAAAGTCTGAATATAGCCGGGCCGTGGTCACGGCAATACATCAACTATCCGTTCGCAAAATAGAGACTGCGGCCCGTTCTTTTAACGGGTAGAGCAGGGAATAGGAGGACCGGACATGAGGAAACTCGTTCGACCGCGCTTATCCTTTCACGGATTGATTGCTTTCGCTCTAACCGCGCTCATCGCAACTCAGCCCGCGCGCCAAAATCAGGAGATCACGCCGCAAGCTTCTTTTGACCAGCCTAATCGATTGATCGTCCACGAATGGGGCACCTTCACTTCGATTGCAGGCAAAGACGGCACTGCCGTCGATTGGCGCGCGCTCGGCGGCACAAGCGATCTGCCGAGCTTTGTATACAAAGAGAAGGGGCTGACCAAAGGCAAAGGGCTGAGACATGGCTGTATCAAGTGCGACCTGAAGGCGCGAGTCAGACTGGAGACACCCGTTCTCTATTTTTATTCCGACCAGGAAACGGAAGTCTCTGTGAGAGTCGCTTTCCCGCAGGGGAGGATAACCGAGTGGTATCCTCAAGCGAGAACAGTTTCGGACGGGATCGACTGGGGCCGCATCGTGGTGATGCCCGGCGCTAATGTAAATTATCCTATCGAATCTGCCGAGAGCCACTATTATCCGGCTCGCGAAACCGAGGCCGCTCCGGTTCGCGTTTGCGGTTATGATAATAAGGAGAAGAACCAGCAGTTTGAAAAGTTTCTTTTCTACCGAGGCGTCGGCACGTTCAATCTTCCGGTGTCGGCGCGGCTCGATGGCGACCGTGTCGTCGTAAAAAACGCGGGTTGGAACCTCGTTCCGCAGTTTGTCCTGTTTGAGATGCGCGCCGGCCATGTCGGTTATCGCGTTAACGATATGCTCCAGGGCGAAGTAACGCTTGAACGTCCGCAGCTTGATCGAAGCATGAGCGAGCTTGAAAACGAACTTGAAATAATTCTGGTCGGGCAGGGGCTATACGCAAGCGAAGCGAAAGCGATGATAAAGACGTGGCGCGATTCGTGGTTTGAAGAAGGGCTGCGCGTCTTCTACATCGTGCCTCGCAAATTGACGGATGCGATACTTCCTATCGCGATCGAACCGCGCCCGGCAGAGCTTACTCGCGTGCTTGTGGGGCGGTTGGAAGTCGTTACGCCTGAGATGGAAGCGACAGTCCGACAGCAGATAGCGCGTCTGGCCGATACGCCTTCAGGCATCGCAACGACGGCTAAAGCAATCTGGCGCAAACACGGCCGATTTTCTGAGCCTATTCTTAAGGGATTGCTTAAGACTGAGAAGAACGCGGTTATCAAAACAAGGATCGAAAAAGATCATACGATCCGTCGCCGCAACCAATGCTTGATAGAACAATCCTGAGTGTTGAGTCCTGAGTCCCGAGTAAAAAATATTAATATTCTGAATCACTCAGGACTCAGGACTTATAAATATCCAGGCATGCCTCACTTTTTCGCCTTGCTCTCTGCGAGCGCGATAAATTTCCGCAACATCTCGCTTCGATTCTGCCGGGCCTCATCTTCGGATCTACTGGCTACGACCGCTCCGGCCTCTTCGAGAGCTTCGACATCTTCGGCCTCTTCGCCCGGTTCCGCCTCTTCTGTCTCTTCTGCTTCTTCGGGCTCCAGGTCTTCATAGGAGACGTTATCGCTGTACTGTGCGGCCAGCTCAGCTACGTCTTCATCCTTAAGCGCGTCAGATATTCGATTGACAATATCTTCTGCGAAGCGGGTAGGATTTGCTTCCATCTGTTGGAGCTGCGCGAGCAGAAATGGAACCAGGCGGCCGTCATCCCAATGCTGAACAAGCCCTATCAACTCCGTGTCGCCCTCTTTAATTGTCTTGATGTTGAAGAGCGTTTGGTTAAGACGTTCTTTTTGCGCTGCGGTCAATAGCATAGCCCATGCCCGCTCGTTTGCCTGTTCGGCTTCCGATTCGGTTTCCGTAGCTTCCTCAGTTTCCTCAACGGCTTCGCTTTCGGGTTCTTCAACAGGGGCTTGTTCCTCTTCGACAGCGGCCTCGGCATCTTCGACAGTCTCTTCTGAGTCTTCGGCCAGGCTGTAGACGCTCGACGCAAGTTCGTAAACGCCTTCCCACCTTGTCGCGGGGTCTTCGGCGCATCGCACAAGCCATTCGACAATCTCAGCCTGATCGGGCTTCTCTTTACTCATGATAGTCGCAAGCTCATCGATGCGTTGCAGGTAAACTTGCAAATCGGCTTCGGACAATTTTTTTACGGCTCGTTGTGTGTCAACGGCTTCATAACCAACTTTCGCACCCCTTTGCTTGAACTGACGCCGTTTGAGAAAAAGTAGCAAGTTCGCGCCGCTGGCGTACATCTCATCTTCTTCTCCGTAGACCCAGTGATAAACGTCAACCGTCTGCTCGTTGCCCGACCCTTTGAGCGTCGAAGATACCTGTAGCTGCGTCTTGATTAATTTGGATTCGCCTTCGGTTTCGACCGTGGACGACTCGCCCACACGGGCTACGACTATGCGGTCGCTTTTATCGTAAAGCTCTCGAAGCGGAAAAACCGGCAAGGCTATAGCTCCGCCCAGGACTACGAAGCCGGGGCTCATCTTCACGTCTTCGCGACGCTCCTCTCCCTGCTGCACGGTTACGGGTTCGACTTTAGTCGCAGTGAAACCAGGACGTGCAAATATCAGCGCGTATGATCCTGCTTCCACCTGAGCAAAGTTATACACCCCGTCTTCGCCGGTGCTTATTTTTAGCTCGACGCCTGTCTGGTTGTTCATCAATCTTACATTCACCATACTGATGGGAGCCCCGGCCTGGTCAGTTACAGTGCCTGCGATTGAACAAATGCCGCCTCCCGTCTGTGGCTCGGTATCCGGCTTCTTGTCGCCAGATTCTTTTGTGATCGTCGGGACGGGTTTGCCAATAAAAGCAGGTCGCTCGGCGACGGCGCTTAAGCTGATTGTCAAAATAGCCGTGACGACGGCGGCGGCTACGGGCGAAGCGCGACGAATGCCCGGATGGCTGCTTGAGATAATCTCTTCGGTCAAGACCGTTCCGTCAGGGTTGCGAACAATTCTCGCGCAGAGATTGCCTCGACGGGTTGCTATGAGAGCCTCGGCTTCGCGCCGGCTCATCTTTGAGAGGTTGTAAACATGCTTCTTGCAATCTTCGCAATAACGCATGCGGTCGTTGCCCGTCATCTCTTCCCAATCGGCTGGGCAAGGGTTCGGGATTTGAATCTTATCGAGCTTGTTAGACACAACTCTACCTCACTGTTTCATGGTATTGGATCAAATTGATTTGCGGTTTTAGAATTCGGCGCTGCTTGTATAGACACCGCTTCAGGCCGAATGTTCCATTTTTTATCTGTCGAAAGCGACGTGAGAGCGATTCAGAGCAGCGGGCACATTCGCTCAAATTATGAACAAGCAGGCGGGCGAACCTTGCAGTGATTTTGATAGCTGTCCGGAGGTTTGGTCTGCGGTTAGGGCTTCTTTTGTTGTCGTGCTATATTTCAATTCAAAGCCGTAGAAGATCATAAAGCGAGGATCGGGCGTGAAACAATATTTGGACTTGATGAGACATATTCTCGATACGGGAGTCGAAAAGCAGGACCGCACCGGGACCGGAACTTTATCCGTATTCGGCTATCAGATGCGTTTCGACCTCGGCGAAGGGTTCCCGCTATTGACGACTAAAAAGCTTCACACGCGCTCGATAATCTACGAGCTGCTCTGGTTTTTGAAAGGCGACACGAACGTCAAATATCTTCAAGATCACGGCGTGAATATCTGGAACGAGTGGGCCGATGCGGAAGGCAATCTCGGCCCGGTCTACGGCGCTCAGTGGAGGTCGTGGCGCACGGCAGACCGGCGCGTTATAGACCAGATCTCGGCGGTCGTCGAGCAGATCAAGTCCAATCCCGATTCGAGAAGGTTGATCGTCAGCGCGTGGAACGTCGCCGAGATAGATAATATGCGGCTGCCTCCTTGCCATGCGCTGTTCCAGTTTTATGTCGCCGAAGGCAAGCTCTCTTGCCAGCTTTATCAACGGTCGGGCGACGTGTTTTTGGGCGTACCTTTCAACATCGCCTCTTACGCTTTGCTCACGATGATGGTGGCGCAGGTGACGGGGCTTGAGCCGGGCGAGTTCATACAGACGCTTGGCGACGCGCACCTCTACTTGAATCACCTGGAGCAGGCGAAGCTACAGCTTTCGCGCGAGCCGCTGAATTTGCCTCGAATGAAGATCAACCCGGCGGTCAAATTGATCTTTGAATTCGATTACTCGGATTTCGAGCTTGTCGGCTATGAGTCCTACCCGCACATCAAGGCGGAGGTGGCGGTGTGAGAGTCTCTCTGATAGTTGCGATGGACGAGCGCGGCGGGATAGGGAAGGGCAATCAATTGCCCTGGCGATTGTCCGCGGATTTGAAGAGATTTCGCGAATTGACGATGGGCCATCACATCGTAATGGGTAGAAAGACTTTTGAATCGATAGGCCGCGCTCTGCCGGGAAGGCAGACTATCATCATCACCCGAAACCGCGAGCTTGAAGTCGAAGGCTGTCTGGTCGCTCATTCCGTAGATGAAGCTCTCCGTTTGGCCGAAGAGCGCGGAGAGGCCGAAGTCTTTATCTGCGGCGGGGCCGCCATATACGCTCAGACAATCGAGCGGGCCGACCGCCTCTATCTGACAGAGGTTCACGCCGAAGTTGATGCGGATACCTTCTTCCCTGCGTGGGACCGAAGCCTCTGGCGTGAAACTCAATCCGCATATTATCCGGCCGACGAGAAAAACCAGTATCCGACAACTTTCAAGTTGCTTGAAAAAGCAAAGGTGCGAGAGGGAAAAAAGTGATGACCGAAAACCTGGCGCAACACAGTTGCGTGGCCTGTCGCAAAGACGCTCCGCTTGTGAGCGATGAAGAGATTAAAGAACTGCTGCCGCAGATACCCGAATGGCAGATCGTGGAGCGCGACGGCATTAAACGCCTGGAGCGCGTTTTCAAATTCGATAATTTCGCCCGCGCCCTCGAATTCACAAACGGCGTAGGCCGGGCGGCAGAAGCCGAAGGGCATCACCCCGCTCTGCTGACCGAATGGGGCAAAGTTACAGTCACGTGGTGGACGCACAAGATCAAGGGCTTGCATCGCAACGATTTCATCATGGCGGCAAAGACTGATCAGTTGTACGAGGATAGTATTTAGAGCTGATTTCAATTGAATATGTGGGACTGGAAAGACATCTCACCGCCGCAGACACAGAGGACACAGAGGTTGCACAGAGTTTTTCTCTGCGCCCCCTCTGTGTCCTCTGTGTCTGCGGTGAATCTTTTTGCATTTTATTCACGGGGATAATCGTTTGATCATCCACCGCCCGTCCGGTTGCCGGCGGTAGCGGAAGCGGTCGTGCAAACGGTTCGGACGGTTTTGCCAGAATTCAATCAACGAAGGCTCTAATCGAAAACCGCCCCAGTAATGCGGCAACGGAATCTCTTTATCTTCGTACTCCAGGACGAGCCGCTCCATCTCATCTTCAAGCACCTGGCGGTGGCTGACCGTGCTGCTCTGCTTTGAGGCCCACGCGCTCAGGCGGCTCTCGACGGGTCGAGTCTTAAAATAGGCTTCGGATTCTTCCTGCGAAGTTTTTCTCACACGCCCTTCGATACGCACCTGCCGGTCAAGGCCGGACCAGTAGAAAACGAGTGCGGCGTTCGGGTTCTCGTCAAGCTCTCGCCCTTTCTGGCTCTCGTAGTTTGTAAAGAAAACGAACCCGTCTTGATCAAATCCTTTGAGCAGCACCATCCTTGCCGACGGCTTTCCGTCGCTCGTCGCCGTAGCGAGCGTCATCGCGTTAGGCAGCTTAGGGTGCGCGGCCTCCGCATCCTCGAACCATTTTGCGAATTGCTTTATAGGGTCCGGGTCCAGGCCGTCTCTTCTTAATTCAGTCTCAGCGTCCGGCATATTTCTTAAACCTCTTTGATCGTCATCCGAAAAAAAGAACTGTAACAGGCTGTTGACTTTCAGTCTAAGGGCGCTCGCCGGCTTCGGAATATTGTTGATTTTAAGAAGACGGTCGGAGTTATAATAATGCCCTCGGCGCACAGTTCCGGAGGTTCCCTTATGAAGAGCAAATACTTCTTTCTACTCGTCGCCGTCTTCGCTTTGTCGTCCTCGTCGGTCGTCATCGGGCAGGAGAGCAACGTCGCGGAGCCTGAATACATAGGCGTTATTTACCATCTGGATTCTTCCGGCAAAATGCAGGCTCTTGACAGGCAACGCTTGCGTTACAAAACCAGCTTCAGGGCATTGGGACTCGGCGGGGTTAAGGTGACGGCAGATTTAGATGGTAAGAGCGCCGCGCTAAGAGTGCCTGCGAATGAAAAAATAGGTTTTGTTGTGCAGCTTCCCTACAGAAGCGACCCGCGTAAGATACAGCTCGCCTCATTGGTAGTGAAGGACGGTAAGCGACAGCTTATAATAGAGCACGACGCTCTACCTATTCAGCTTAACATCTCAAGGTTTGGGCAGAATTCTTATAAGCTGATGCCTGCCGTCAGCCTCGCCGTTGGAGAGTACGCATTCATAGCGGAAGATTCGAATGACATATACTGTTTCGGAGTTGATAAGAGAGATTAAAGCAGCTATCCGTTTCGCAGCCTCCTGATAGATTCAACCTTTCGCAAGGCTCACCATCTTCTGATTATTATGTCCGGGCCGTTGTAAAAAGGGCCTGTTCCGACATGCAGGCTATTGGTATCAAAACGGTCGTGAGCCCAATGGGCTCCGTACCAGACGACGACATCCTGTTTCGAGATCGATTCTCCGTTGACCATCGGGTCAAGGCGAACCGCGCTTCCGCCGCCTGAGATCATTGAATCATCTATCTCGTTTGGGAATTTGTTGAGAAGAAACCATGTATCCCCCCGGGCGTATTTATCCATATTGCCGTCGAATCGGTTCGGCTTTAAAAGGACCGACTCGTTTGTGAGAGAATTTTCTATGAGCCACGTCTGTTGCTGGCTTGCTGCCTGCCTCGGCCGCATCACTTCGGTTTCCAGCAGCACGGGCATGCCGAGCCCGGTTTCAAAAATAGAGTTGTTGCCGGCGGTCGCAATATCGAAATCGAATCTCCAATACACGTGATGAGTATGGAAAAGGCAGACACACGCGGTGTTTGTGGATGAGAAACCGAAGCGCGGCTGGATTACGCCTTCATCCTTGAATATCCACAGGGATATGTAGCGATACCAGGCTGCGCTCAACTCGCTCGTCAAACTCACATTTTCCCTGTCATAGAGAGCGACCCCGCGATAGTTTCCCGTATCGTTATTGTTTTCTATGACCGTCGTAGGCTCGCTGGTACACATGCGAAAACCCGGCGCGATGTCTTCTCCGTCCGCCACGAACATATTTTCGCGGTACGTCCAATCTCTAAACGACATCACGCTGGCCTTCGCCGCGTCTATGGCCTCTTGCGAAGGCCCCACGGAGTAACCGTGATCGTGCGCCCGGACGGCTGTCGAACGGGCTTTAGCTCGGCCTCTGCTTTAAGCTCAGAGGTGGGCCGCGCGCCTGCTAGTGTTACCGCGAGCAAAAGCGAGCCGCCTAGCATCACGAATATCGATATTGACACTAGCAGTCTTTTATTCATCTTAAGCTCCTGGCAGCGAATGTAGCGGTTATATGAGTGGCGGGCGTCACTATATCACTGCGCATATTGAATGGAAAGCCTGGCACTTTAGCGGGCAGGGACTATTCATTCTCTCAAATCGCTCTGGAAGAGCGAAAGATATTAGCCGGTGGTGAAGCCACCGGAACCCATTGCCAACCACCTCTCGCGCCCTGGAGGGGCGCTGGATCAGATCAACATCCTGCGCCCCTCCAGGGCGCGAGAGCGTGTGGCCGATAAAGCCGGTGGTGAAGCCACCGGCTTGCCCCTCCGGGGCAGTGCATAACTCTTAGATTCTGAAAATGAATAGATCCTAAAACAAGCATTCGTGTGCTTGACTTAACAGGAAATCGGATTAAGAATCTGTCATCATTTTATAACTGCACTTGTTTGGCGCGAACGAGAATAGCTACTGAGAGTTGCCCTGTACAGGGTAATTGTAAATCGTACAAGGCTCACTATTGGTTTAACTCCATTGTGACATTCGGAGGTGTTATGAGAAAGATAGCAACTATCGCTCTACTGCTATTGCTTTTAAGCAGCATCGCATTCCCTCAATCCAAACCACAAGATAATCCCCAGAAGCCCGAGGACGATCAACCCATTCGCATCAGCACCGAGTTGATTCAACTCGACGTTGTCGTTGTTGATAACAAGGGCGCAGTAGTCAAAGGGCTGAAGAAAGAAGATTTCGAGTTATCAGAAAGCGGCAAAAAGCAGCCCATCAGCTTTTTCGAATTTGTCGAAGCGGGCAAAGGTCGCGGAAAGATCGACATATTGACCCGTATCGTCACACCCACATCGCCGCAGGGGGCGACCGAAGCCGACATAGGGCGCATCGTTGCATTCGTGGTAGACGACCTGACTATTAGACCCGACGACCTGGTATTAATACGCAAGATGCTGACGAACTTCGTCAATAACCGTATGCAGCCTACGGACCTTGTGGCGATAGTTCGGACGGTAGGCGGCAAGGGGTTGTTGCAGCAGTTCACGACCGATAAGCAACTCTTGATGCGGGCTATTGAAGCGCTCGAAGTAGTAACACACCCGCTGACCTCTTTAAGTAGTGACGACGCGATTACAGATAAATTAACAGGCGATAAACCGATTCCAAGGGGAGGTAATCCAACCGGCGATATTGGAGGTGGCGAGACGGGTTCTCGGAGAACCCAGGTCAGATGAAGACCAAAGAGCGAGAGAACAGGATCTCCTTCAAGAACTCGCTAATGATCCCTACGACCCGCTGCAATCAAGGCTCAATCCCGGCGATGACACAAACAAGATGATGCGCGCCTACATTAGCCTCGGCACGGCCAGCTTTGTCATCGACAGCATGAAACGATTGCCCGGCCGCAAATCGCTTGTGCTCATCTCCGGCGGCCTGCCCATCCTCGATCAACAGTCCGGCACCGCCGGCGTCAACGTCTCTCAATTTGTCAACGTCTTAACAGACAGGGCTACCCGCGCAGGCGTCGCCATCCACACGCTCGACGTGCAAGGGCTATCGGGGCAAGTTGGCGTTGCACGCTACGTAGACACGCCGGGCAAGAGCATGATCGGCGGCCTCGGCGATAACGCAGACCCCGGACTTGGCCGCAGACCCGACGAGGCGATGCTTGGCAGTAACACTATGGAAACGCAGATGGGGCTGAGAAGACTGGCCGCAGACACCGGCGGCATCGCCATCCTTAACCGCAACAACTTTGACGAAGGCCTGGATAAGATACTCAACGCCAACGAAGGCTATTACCTGCTGGCTTACACCCCACAAGACACCAAGTTCGACGGCAAGTTCCGCAAAGTCGATATCAAAGTAAAAGGCGACGGGCTGAAAGTCTATAGCCGTCGCAGCTACCTCGCTCGCGAAGATAAACCGAGCACCGAAGCCGGATCAAAACAGGATCAGATATTAAAGGCCATTCAATCCCCGCTCGTGCGAGCCGACGTGGACATTGACTCGATGCTGTTGTACAAGGCGATGCCGCCCGACAAGGGAGCCATAGACATTCACCTGGTTATAGATTCCAAGAAACTGCAATTCGAGCAGGCGGGCGACAAACAGCAAGCAAGCCTCGACATTGCCGGGTTCGTTTTCGACGAGACGGGAGAATTGCGCGGCGGATTTAATGAAACGGTAAATGCCGACCTGTCGCCGGAGCAGTTTAACCAGATCAACAAGGGAGGGTTTCTATATTCGGCAAACACGACGCTGCCTTCGGGAGTCTATCAGGTGAGGTTTGCGGTGCGAGATAACAAGACGGGTCGGATAGGGACGATGTCAAGGTATATCGAAGTGCCCGATCTGTCGAAGGGAAGGTTCTTTGCGAGCAGCCTGCTGCTGGGGGCGGTCCCGTCGAACGATACGAAAGCGACTACGCCGACGCCAGTAAAAGCGGATAAACAAATATCGAAGACGAATGATCTGAGGTACGCTGCTGTGGTCTATAACGCGAAGCAGAAGGACGGGAAGCCGCAGATCAAGACGCAGTTGATGATAAGCCAGGGAGGAAAGGTGATATTCAAGGAGCCAGAGGAGCAGTTGAATGTTAGCGCGGGAGCGGCACAGGTGATAAAGGTGGGGCAGTTGGGGCTGTCGAGAGTGCCGCCGGGTCGGTACACGCTGACGCTCGTTATCACCGACATGCTCGCGGATAAAAAGGCTCAGCCTATTACTCGCACTATGGATTTCATCGTTGTCAATTAAGGTTCGATTGTTGCAAGTTGCTAAGGCCGGGTATTGTAAAGAGTTTTACAATACCCGGCCTTCATAATCTTGCCGCTATCTCTACCAACTCTTTCCATCCGGTTTAAATCGAGACTTGTATGGGAGCCTTCAGTTGAAGCTTGCCCCAGGAGATTCTCAACAGCGATTCTTTAAGGTCAGTTTTCGGAACTTCGAGTGTGAGCGTGAGCTTTTCCGCCGTTTCGCTCGCTTGCTCAATCGTCATTGCTGCCTTGTGCGCAACCGGGGCGCGGTTGATCTCAGACGGGTCTAGCTGCATGCTCCTGGCTTTGGCCGGGTCTATAAAGACAAGGCTCCAGGTCGCTCCGTCTTGCGATCTGTGCAATCCAAGATACCATTGCCCTGCGGGAATGCTGGTCCCTGAAACCTTCAGCGGCACATTAGTATCAAGGACGGTCCAGTACTCGCTTCCAAGTCGCCAGGTGTTTCCTTTGGTCATCGTGTCGAATTTGGCGGTGTCCTCGTAATCCTTTTTCCAGACAGGCTTGCCGTAGTTGATGAAGAAGCCGCCCGCCCCGGCATTCTTCTCCCTGTTCCAGTAACCTACGCGCACCGTCCCGCGTTCTAACGAATCGCTCCCAAACGCTGTTATAGCCGGTTTTTTCTCCTGGGCATTTGCCGACCAGGCCAAAAACAACAACGGCGCCAGCAGTAAAAGCTTGGGCATATATCGTAAGGCTTTCATCACAATACCTCCAAGTGAGTGGAATTATCGGAAATCAGCTAATCATACGCAGGTTTCAACCCATGAGTTTATTAGAAGTGATTCCTGAACCGGTTGACAAGTCATAGATGCTCGATAGCCCGAGGTACACAATGACCTGGCGAGCTGTTACTGTGCTCGTTCAGCTTCTTTGAGGTGAATGAAAATGCGCAAAGATGACTTCAGCAAAGTAGAGATCAAGGTCAGCAAGGTAGGCGGCAATGTTTATATGATGAAGGGCGCGGGCGGCAATATCGGATTTTCGGCAGGCCCGGACGGCGTCGTCCTCATAGATGACCAGTTCGCCCCGCTCGCCGACAAGATCAAAGCCGCGCTCAAAGCTATAACCGATAGACCCGTGCGCTTCGTCATCAATACCCATTACCATTTCGATCACATTGACGGGAATGCCGGCTTTCAAAAAGATGCCCCCGTGATTGCCCATCACAATGTGCGCAAGCGCCTCGAAAGCGGCGGCACGCCCGGCAATCTAGGTTCTGTAAAACAGGAGATGAAGCCGGCGGCCGGCGAGGCCCTGCCCATTCTCACCTTCAGCCAGGATGTAACGATTCACCTGAACGGCGAGGATATACACGTTCTGCATTATCCCAGCGGACATACTGACGGCGACAGCATGATCTTCTTACCTGATTCGAACGTCGTGCATATGGGCGACGATTTCGTCACCTATGGATTCCCGTTCATTGATCTGGCGGGCGGCGGCAGTGTGAGAGGGATGATTGAGGCTGCGGAATATGTCATCGCCAAAATGCCCGCCGATGTGAAGGTGATTCCCGGACACGGGACGGTTTCAAGTCTGGAAGACGTTAGGCGATTCGTGGACATGATTAAGGAGACCAGGGGCATGGTCGACGACGCGATCAAAGCCGGTAAGGGGCTCGATCAGATGAAGCGGGAGAAGATTCTCGAAGCGTGGAAGGAGTGGTCCGGGGAATTTATCTCCACGGACGCATTTATCGAAACGCTCTACAACGACCTGACGGGCAAGAAGAGCGGGGAATTTATCAAGCACAACTGAACTCGATCAGCCTTTGGAGTGCGCCGACTTGTCGGTAGCAAAATCGGTTTTGGCCTGACTCAAAGACGGTGACAAGCCACCGCACTCCAAAGCAGATGCTGATTATTCCGGTCGCATTCTACTGCAAGCCTCTATGATCCAGCACAATCAAAGAACTGCTTGCCGCCGTTAGAATGTATCCTTCAAGATATCCGCAAGCCTGTAACCTGCCAGGATCATTCGCCGCTCTGCCAGGGGCTTATTTATATTTCTGTAGTCCTTAGGCAACAACTCTCCGTGGTCTTTGTCAGGGCCAGAAACGAGCGCACCCATCCGGTATGCATGAATTTTCGCAGCCGAGAAGCTCTCTTCTTTCGACCAGTCATGAAAATCTTTTTCCGACAGCTCACTCAGCGCGGCCCGCCGGTGACTGTCCCTTGAACGCAACTCGTTAGCTTTATCGCGCACCGCTACAAACCCCTCAGTCGCGATGACCATGCCGTCCCAGAAGCTATGCAGGTTTGATGTATTCGCAGTGGCCGTCGTGCGAATAAAAAATAGATTGCCGCCCAGATCTCCATTCGGAAATTGAGTTGTGAATAGCGCGGAGGTGTGAAGCGGCTGATGCACGTCACCGACTACGTGAAATATCCACGCCAAAGCCATAGCCTTTTCTAACGGGGCGCTATTGCTGTCTCGAACAATCGCGAGCTTTTCATCAAAAGTTTTCTCGACGTTTACATCAAGCGGGTCTTTGGGGATTACGGAATCGGGCTGCCCGTCAGGCTTAAACCCATAGTTTATGAAATGGCAATTCCCGCAATGTAAATTCTGGTTGTCTCGAATGTCATCCGGCCATCTGGCGGCGAACATGAACAAGTAAAGGTCGTGGTTTCTGAGGCCGACAGGGCTTCGCTTGATCGCGGGCAGCCATTTGCTACGATACTCAGGGAGGGTTTTCAAAAGCTCCACGACCTGCTTTACCGCTTCCGGGTCAGAGGCTTTCAATTCGGAGAATGCTATTGCGCCGCTCACCATGTGCCCGGCCCTATTCCATGCCCCGGCAGGTTTAGGCGCGGCCAGCAGGATCGATACAATGATCAATATTGAGGCTAAGTAACGCATGGGTTTCTCCTTTCGCGGCTGACGCCTTGTGACTTTTTTTGAGGCCGATATGATTGCAGACGATTTATATCTGAAAGCTGTATCAATTACTACTGAATTTCCGGCGTTGTAGCAAAATCAAGTTGATCCTTTATCTGGCGGGTAGCTATCTTATGCCGGCCTGCGATTAACATAATGAAAGGCCGTATATGACGATTACGTTCAGCCGTCGCCTTGCGATAATCTTTGGCATACTCGCGCCTCTTGCTGAAACCATACGGCGCCGGCATCAGTTAGATCAGCTCAGTGTGTTGCCTTTCTGGCTCGACGATTACATCATGAGCGGGTTTCTTTTATACGGAGCGTGGCGCGCGGGCAAAGATATGCCGAGCGGGCGACGCTTTCTTGCGGCTGCCTGGGGTTTCACGTGCGGCATGGGCTATGCAAGCTTTTTCAGCCAGTTGACTCTGCTCAACCAGCCCGACCCCGCGCCGATCTCTTCGGGCTGGGTGGCGGTGATTAAAGGGGTAGGCTCCGCGATGTCGGTTCTTGCGCTGATAGCCTGTCTGAGAAGGCTGCCTGAAAATCAAAGCGTGGAAACAGCTTCACAAAATAACTCTACGGGCGGGGCGCCTGCTACTTGAGCGTGAATATCTTTTCGTCTATCGGCTCGTTGTGCGAGATGCGGCTGACCGTAAAGTTATAATCATAAAGCGCCGAAGCCGTCCCGCTCTGGACGCTCAGTTGCACGCGATACTTGTGCGGCAGCGTAAGCCCGTCGACTTCGCGGAAGTCGTCGAACTCTTCGGTCAGAGAGTAATAGCTTTCCGGGTTCGCGTTCGGCGTCTCCCTCGTCGCCACGGTCGCCCCGATTTGATAACTGTACTGCGTGCGCACGTGCCGGGATGTCTCGGGATCAAAGTGCAGAACGATCTTCAACTCGGACGAGCCTTTGCGCGGGCGGTAGCTGATCTCGTGCAGCTCGCGGCCGCTTATCTTCTTCAGCCCTTTGTACTCAAGGCGCGGCTGCTGCCCGCTGAAGCGCAGAAACGGCCATGCCGTAGTGAGCACACCGCCGAGAAGCCCTTCCTTGAGCGGCGCATCTTGCTGGTTGAGGAACGCGCTCAACCTGGAGCGATTGCCGCTCCGCAAAATCCCCGTAGCGACCTTCGCGCCATCGTATGCCAGGTCTTCGCCGGAGTATTCGATTGAAGGAAATTTCATGTTGATGCGCAGCTTGGGGCCGTGGGACGCTATGATCTCGTCACCGGCCAGATTGCCCGCCCCGCCCACGCGCATAGTGAGCGTGACCGTGCCGCTCACGACACGCGACTGTGCGGCGGCTTGCGCTTCGCCTTTCCCGAGTGATTCCAGATGGCGCGCAATCAACTCTTCGGGCTTGAGCTTCTTATCCTGCGGCGGCGCGGCGGCCAGCGGGCTTGCGACCAGTGACGCCAGAGTCATTACGATGATGATCACGCCGCCCCGATGCGCGCGGCATCTTGCGGTTGTTGACAGTTTTCGCCGAATCATCTGTCTATCTCCTGCCCGGTTAATGGCCCTTATGGTAATTCGGCGGGGCGGGCTTCACAAGGCGCGCAAGCTTTTTTTCGAATCCTTGTAACCGGCAGGCAGACCTGTACGTTCTTATAAAACCGAGTACAATTATTTTGAGAAGAATTTTACGGAGGAAAAAACTGTGAGATCGAAAGCTGCGTTCGCTTTGTTGCCTTTACTGTTGGTTCTCGTTTTTCCGGTTACGGCCCATCTGAAAACTGCGACAGTTGCGCCGAAACCCAAACTCGCTATTGCGTCGCTTGAGCATTCTTTCGGAAAGGTTAAACCCGGCACGCCGCTCAACTACACGTTCAAGGTTGAAAATCAGGGCGATTCCAATCTTGAGATTACGACCGTCAGCCCGTCGTGCGGATGCACCACGAGCAATTTCGATAAGGTTGTGGCTCCGGGAAAGAGCGGCGGAATAACCCTCGCCGTCGAAAAGACTGAAAACTACAAAGGTGAAGTGATCAAAACCGCTACCGTGACGACCAACGACCCGGATCGTCCGTCGTTCACGCTGACCTTAAAGGCCAACTTCACGGCTGAGTAAAGAGCAGGTTAACGAATTAGAATTTGCTGGAATTGGTGAAATCCAATTTCAACGCAAAGGACGCAAAGTACCGCAAAGTTCGCTAACCCCTTAGCGAACTTTGCGGTACTTTGCGTAAAAACAACGGCTTTTGCTTTTCTAGCTTCTTCCTTGTGTCCCAGTTAATTCCAACCTAAGTCCGGCGTGTGCGGTCGAGCAGGGCGCGCGTTGTGTCGAAACGGCCAAGCGCGCTCATGCTACGTGAAGCCCTCTCGATGGCCGGTTCGATATAAGGAATGTAGACGGGGTTATCGGCGACGGCGGCCTGATACGAGTAAGTGCCTATGGCCTTCAACATTCGCTGCACCGTCATAAGCTCCAGCTCGCGGCGAAACTCCTCTACGTCGGCAAGCGCGACTTTCGAGCCGGCCTTTAACTCGATAAATCGCTCGACCATCTCATCGGCAACCGCCTGATCGAGCGCCGTGTAGGGGTCGGCCAGCAGCGAAGCCACGTCGTAGCTTGCAGGCCCCATCCGCGCGTCTTGATGATCGATTATTATCATCTCTTCTTCGCGCATCATCAGGTTGCGCGTGTGAAAATCGCGATGCGCCAGCACGCGCGGCCGCGCGGACAACTCTGACGAGATCGCCTTGAAGTCTTCCTGCACCCCGTTTGCCGTCGCGGCGTCGAGCCTTAAGCCGAGAAAGCGGTTGAAGTAGTGCGCAAAAAAGAAGCCCAGCTCCCATCTCAGCTTTGCGGCATCAAAAGCCAGTCGCGAGCAGATCGACTCCGAGCTTAAAGCAAGCCCGGTCGCTTCCTGAATCCCGACGATCAGCTCGATTGCTCGGCTGTAAGCCTCTTTCGCTTCGTCTGCGGTGTGGGCTGCGAGCCAGTCCTGTAGCCTGGTGTCGCCCACATCTTCGATAATCAGAACGCCGTCGCGGCCCGAAGCGGCTAACACGCGCGGGACCGGCAACCCGGCCTGCTCGAACAGCGCCGTGACCTCTATGTGCGCGCAAGGGTCGTTTGCGAATGAAAGCCTGGCGGAAGGGTTTGCGGCTTCAAGCCTCGCGAGGCGCGACGAGGCGCTTTCGGTTTCATCAAACGGCTCGCCGTACAATGCTACGATACGGCTTGCGCCCGCCGGTTGAACGCGGAAGTATGCGCGCGTCGAAGCATCGCCGCTCAATCTGGTGATCGCTAAATCATCGGGAGCCGTTCCCAGATGACGGGCGATTATCTCAACCACGCGCTCTGATAGTGTTGTCTCAATACCGGTAGCCATCATTAATATTAAAGAGGGACGATAAGGTTCTCTCCGATTATTTCCCCCCGCTCCATTTCGCGGACTATGTCGCGGCGCACTACGACTGCGCGCTCGATTACTGCGCCCGAGGGTACGGTGACGTTATCGCCGAGCACCGACGCGCGCACGCGCGCGCCCGCTTCTATCTTCACACCGTCCCACAACACGGAATCCTGGACCAGCGCGCCATCGGCGATCTCGCAATTCTCGCCCTCGATCACCGTCTTTCCGCTCTTACGCATGAAAAGCCGGCTCGCTTCCAGATAGCGGTCTATCGTGCTCATCTCGTACCACTCGCCCTCGGAGATGTGCGCGATGACCGTTTCACCCGATTCTATAGCGCGCGGGTAGACGTGGATAGTCGAGTGAGAAAAACAGTCGCGCGGGATGTATCGGAAGATGCGAGGCGATAGCACCTGAATCCCTGTGAACATCAGCGGCGCGTTCTCCGTCTTCACGACGACCCCGGAAGAGCAAGCTGCGCCGCCCTCTGCCGTCATCACTTCGTTCGCCACGGGTTCGGGAAAACCCGCAAAGCGTGAGATACAACTCCGCTGGTCTATATCCACTATGCTGAAATGCTCGCGCGCCGTGTTGTGCCGCAAGACGAGAGTCGCGATAGCCTGGCGCTCGCGGTGGGCGCGGATCGCTTCGCCCAGATCGATGTCGGTGACGATCTTGCCGTTTATTACTATGAAATCTTCGCCCTCCAGGTGTTCGCGCACGCGGTCAAGCGCGCCCGACGTGCCGAGTATCTCCTGCTCGTAAGAGTACGCGACCTTGACTCCCAGATGAGAACCCGTCGCCGAGCGCGTTGCGCACGGAGTCGGGCTGGTGGTGAAGATTGATTATTATGTCGTGAATCCCGTGCGATGCCAGATACTCGACCGAGTAAGAGATCAGCGGCCGGTTGAGAAACGGGATAGCGGGTTTTGTGCGGTCTTCGGTGAGCGGCCAAAGCCTGGTCCCGAATCCCGCTGACAGTATCATTGCTTTCATAATCAGAGTTCGGGGTCATCTGAGATTTCAGATTTGAAATCTCAGATGACCCCTATTCAAAAATTAGGTCTTCGAGCGGGATGCCGCGCGCCTTGCAGCGCAACGCCTGTAGTTCGGGGTAGCTCTCGCGAATAATGTCTGAGATGGAAAACCCTGTCACTTCGAGCACGCGCAAGACATCCGGTTCGTCGCCCTCGATCTCTATATAATTGCCCATCGGCGTTTCATCAAACTCGACTTTAAGCTCGCTCCCTTCAAGCGAGAGGCTGTAAGAGGTGCGGTACTTCTGATAGCGAAAATCGCGGTAAAAGCCGAGCCGCTCGAACATATCGATCAGGCGGTCGGGATCGGCAGCCTCGCTCTCTATCTCTTCTCTTATTTTCAAAAGCGATTCTTCGCCTTCTTCAACGACCCCCTTGTAGGTAACCGAGCCGTGCCCGTTGACTTTTCGCACGCGCAAGGCCGCACCCCGTTTGAAGAGGCTGCGGTCTGCGGTGTCGAGCAGCCAGTTGTCTTCAAAGTGGCGCGGCTTTATAAGTGTCAAAGTGAATCCGGCATTGCGAAGGCGATCCAGATTATCGCTAGCGAGCTTCACCTCGATTTCGAGGTACATTTTCATACGCGTCCAGCTTGTGCCGGTGAGGCTTCGGGCAAGGGGTAATTATCCTGTTGGCTGTGCCGCGCGTCAATCAGAATTTCCGGCGAGTCATGTAGATGTTTTCGGTTTGATTATAGGTTGCCGCGCCGAGCCCGTTTGATGTAAGGTCTGAGTGCCGAACGAGCAGGGTCGCAACTCCGCCGAGAGTTGTAATTCGTATCGGCACTTCGAGTGAGGCATTGATTCAACTCTTCTGAGCGCCGGCCACGCGCGCGGCGGGACTAATCTCATTTATGGCGGTAAGCTACAAAGCGAATCCCGGCGTAGCCTTAAATTTTTCCGACAATCTGTGCCGGTGGGACCGCCAGGCGAGCGGCCATTACGAGGTCTGGTTTTTGACCTTGAACGAGCGCGCGTCTCAACGCGGCTTCTGGTTCCGTTACGCACTCGACGCGGCTGAAAACGGTTCGCCTCAGGCCGCGCTCTGGGCCGCCGCGTTTGACCGTAAAGCGCCGCGACATAATTTCGGTTTGAAGCGCGAATACCCCATCGAGCGATTCGCTTTTGACGCGGGTAAGGACTTTCGCCTGGAACTGGGAGAAGGACAATTCTCTGCCTCTCGCGCCGTCGGGGCCTTGAGGGATGAAAAACGTAGCATCGAATGGGATTTGACCTTCACGCCTTGCGAAAAGACCTATCGCCACATACCGCGCAAGATAAATATGATCGTTCGCCCGTCATCTTATGTGTGCTCGCCCAATCTCGACACACGGTTCAGCGGAACGGTTGTCATCGATGGCCGAAAGCTGACGCTGGACAGGGAGCCGGGCTGCCAGTCTCACCTCTGGGGGCGCAAGCGGGCCGACGAATGGGTGTGGCTTCATTCAAACGGGTTTGAAGGCCACGCGGGCACCGTCTTTGAAGGGCTTGCCGCGCGCGCGCGTCACGTGGGCCGCACGATGCCGCCGATACAGTCTCTTTATTTGCGCCATGGCGGCGAAGAGCACCGTTTCGTGCGGATGCGGCTGGGTGAGCAGTGGAAGCACAAGCTGGGCGTCGGCTACTGGAATTTCTCCGCCATGAACACGAAGGTTCTGATCAAAGGGTCGGCCCAGTGCCGCCTGCGCGACATGCTGCAAGCCACCTACCTCGACCCTGATGGCGAGCCTCTTTACTGCATCAACAGCGAAGTTGCCAATCTGAAGCTGCGAATATTTCGCCGCGTGAAAGGCGTTCATTACCGCCACGTCGAGACTATCCAATCGCGCGCAACCGCCCACCTCGAACACGCCTCAAGGGCGAGCCACCCCGAAGTCGAAATGGCCTTTATAAAGTAAATAATGGGCAAAGTCGGGGCTGCGCTCTCGCATCAAAACAGTTAAAGCAGACGATTTACGACTGAATTTGTTAGATTTTACTTGATGCCAAAGGTTTTCAAACTAATTGGATGGCTGCGCTGTCTAACCTTTTGAAAAGCACAAAACAAAGATGTAGAGTGGAATCGAGGAGAGTAAATATGAAACGACTCAATACCCGAACAGCCTTCGCCTTGCTCGTAGCCGTATCGCTTGCGGCGGGCGCAATCTTGCCTGCCAGCGCGGATACGAAAAAGAAGTCTACGAGAAGCAGCTTGACCGAAGAACAAAAGATCGTTCATCTGCTAAACCGCGTCGGCTTCGGGCCTCGCCCCGGCGATGTAGAGCGCGTCAAGAGTATCGGCATAGACAAATATCTCGATCAGCAGTTGCACCCTGATCGAATAGACGACGCCGCTACAGAGGCGCGGCTTCGCGGGTTTGCCTCGCTCAAGATGGATATAGCGGAGATCTATGACAAGTATCCCGCGCCGAACGAGGTCGCACGCGAGCTAGGGTTGCGTATGCCCGACCCGGCCAATCAACAGGCGAATATGCCGCCGAACGATCCGAATGCGCCTGCCATGCCTCAAGAAGAAGAATCCGAGCAGCGCGAGAACCGGCAGAAGATATTCGCCTACTATGCCGAGCGCGGACTCAGGCCGCCTCAAATGCTTTTGCAGGAGCTACAGGCGCAAAAGGTGCTTCGCGCGGTCTACAGCGAGCGGCAGTTGCAGGAAGTGATGACCGATTTCTGGTTCAACCACTTTAACGTCTTCTGGGGCAAGGGGGCCGACCGGTGGATGACGACCGGGTTCGAGATGAATGCCATTCGCCCGAACACGCTGGGCAAATTCGAAGAGCTGCTGCTGGCTACCGCGAAAAGCCCGGCGATGCTTTTCTACCTCGACAACTTTCAATCGATGTCGCCCGACGCGCAGTTGCCAGGCCGTCGCGGGTTGAATCGTCAGGGCGCGAATCGCAGGGCTCAAGGATTGATCGGCGGGAACCTGAGAAACCGCCAACCGGAAAACAATCGCGCATCCGAAGAGAATCGCGAAATGGAGCGCGACGGCGAGAAGCCGAATCCACAAGGCCGCCCGCAGGCCGCGAATAATCCGTTCAATCGCAAGCGCGGCATAAATGAAAATTATGCCCGCGAGATCATGGAGCTTCACACGCTGGGCGTCGACGGCGGCTACACGCAGAAGGATGTGCAGGAAGTTGCGCGTGCATTCACGGGCTGGACAATCCAGCAGCCGCGACAAAACGGTCAGTTCATTTTCCGCGAGTTCATGCACGACAAGGGCGAAAAGGTTGTGCTCGGTCAAAAGATAAACGCGGGCGGGATGAAAGACGGCGAAGAGGTCATACGCATACTGGCCCGTCACCCGAACACTGCGAAGTTCATCTCGACCAAGCTCGTCCGCAGGTTTGTGAGCGACAACCCGCCGCCCGCGCTCGTTGATCGCGTGGCGGGCGTTTATACGAAGACCGGCGGCGACATCAGAGAGATGCTGCGCACGATCTTCACGTCGGAAGAGTTTTATTCTAAGGACGCTTATCGCGCGAAGATAAAATCGCCGTTCGAGCTGGCGGTTTCGGCAGTGCGCGCGATGGGCGGCGAAACGGTGGGCGGTATGCAGATCAGCCAGTTCATCGCAAGGATGGGCCAGCCGCTTTATCTCTACCAGCCGCCGACGGGTTATCCCGACCGCGCAGAGCAGTGGGTGAATACCGGCGCGTTGCTTGAGCGGTTAAACTTTGGCCTCGCGCTGAGCGCGAACCGCGTGCGCGGAACGACCGTTGATATGAAGCGCGTCGCGACGGGCATCGAAGCCGCTAAGACCGATCAGGTGATGGAGCGAGCAATAGCCGTGCTGCTTAACGGCGAGGTCTCGACGCAGACCCGCGCCGTGCTTGATAAACAGATTAAAGAAGGCGTGCCGGTTAAAGGAGAGCTGGATAGAGCGGCCGCTAACCGGGGCGAAGCGATGGACGGCGGCGCGATGACAGCGCCTGTAGGTTTGCCGCTCGGACCAGGCGCCCGTGACCGTGGAGCGCGCGGCGAGAGACGCGCCGAGCGATACGGGTTCCTCAACCAGCGCATCCCGCCCGCGCCGCCCGTTGACCCGGAAGTGGCGAAAGTATTCGGCCTCGTGCTCGGCTCGCCCGAGTTTCAACGCAGATGATAAGTAAGTGATGAGTGATGAGCGGAAACCGATACTCATTATTCATTACTCATCACTCAGGAGAAAGACAATGGCAGTAACAAGAAGATTCTTTTTGAAATCATCGGGACTGGCGATGGCGAGCTTCGCAGCCGCGCCCTCGTTCTTGCAGCGCACCGCGCTTGGGCAGACGGTCGCGGGCAAAGATCGCCCTATCGTCATCGCGATATTTCAACGCGGCGCGGCAGACGGCGTTTCGATGGTCGTCCCGTTCGGCGATAAAAGCTACGCGAGCGCGCGCCCGCAGATAGCCGTGCCCGAACCGAGAGCCGGAAACGCGGATGCGAGCATCGACCTTGATGGGTTCTTTGCGCTTCACCCGCAGCTCGCGCCGTTCAAGCCTATCTACGCGGCGGGCCAGCTTGCGATAGTTCACGCCGTTGGGTCGCCCGATAACACGCGCTCGCATTTCGATGCGCAGGACTACATGGAGTCGGGCACGCCCGGAAGCAAGAGCACCGCAGACGGGTGGCTCAATCGCTACATGCTCGGGAAGAAGGACGCGAAAGCTACGCCGTTTCGCGCCGTCGCCTTCAGCGCGACTATGCCGCGCTCGTTGATGGGCCGCGCGCCTGCTATTGCGATGACGAACATCGCGGATTTCGGCGTCCGCTCGGGGCAGGGAGGCGGACAGGTGGCGCAAAGCTTTGAAGCGCTCTACGCGCAGGGCGCAACCGATATGCTTTACGGCACGGGCAAAGAAGCCTTCGAGGCTGTAAAGATGTTGAAGCGAGCCAACCCGCAGCAGTACCGCGCGGCAAACGGCGCAAGCTACCCGCGAACCCCTTACGGACAGGCTCTGCTTCAGATCGCGCAATTGATAAAAGCCGAGGTAGGGATTGAAGTAGCGTTCACGGATGTCGGCGGGTGGGACACGCACGCAAATCAAGGCGCGGCGCGCGGCCAGTTGGCGAACCGTTTGCGCGAATTCAGCTCCGGCATAGCGGCTTTGCATCAAGACCTGGGCGACCGTATGCGCAACATAGTGATTCTGACCATGACGGAGTTTGGCCGCACGATACGCCAGAACGGATCGGGCGGGACCGATCACGGCCACGCCAGTTGTCTGTTCGCGCTGGGCGGCCCGGTCAAGGGCGGCAAGGTTTATGGCAACTGGCCCGGACTTGCGACGGAACAGTTGTACGAAGGGCGCGACCTTGCGCTGACTACGGACTTCCGCGACGTGTTCGCAGAAGTGGCCGCGCGTCACATGGGCGCGACGAATATGAGCAACATTTTTCCCGGTTACAACCCGAACCCTTCGAAATTCAAAGGGCTTATTCGCGGCTGATCTCAAGTGGCGCGGGCCGCCGGCTCGCGCCACAACTTCATTCCCGCCGTCTCTGCTGCCCAGGAACATCTCTCAGCTTTTCGTTTGCTCAATCAAGCCTCAAAAACTAAAATTCAAAATTCGAATTCTAAAACCGAAAGGAATACTTCATGTCTGATTACAGGCTACTGGTTGGCAAATCGGCAATCGTCACCGGCTCGGGCCGGGGCATTGGCCGCTCGATAGCAAAGCTGTTCGCGGATCACGGCGCGTCGGTCGTCATAAACGACCTGGACTCGGATGTGGCGGAAGTGGCCGCCAAAGAGATAACTGACGCGGGAGGGCAAGCGGTCGTTTGCGCGGGCAGCGTAACCGACACAGAGTTTCCCGACCGGCTGGTCAAGACCGCCGCAGACGCTTTTGGCGGCATTGACATACTTGTCAACAACGCGGGCTACACCTGGGACGGCGTCATTCAGAATATGACGGACGAGCAGTGGTACGCGATGATAGACGTACACCTCACCGCGCCGTTTCGCATCATCCGCGCCGCGACGCCTTACATGCGCGAAAAGGCCAAACAAGAGATGGCCGAAGGCCGCCGCGTTCATCGCAAGATCATAAACGTGTCGTCTACGTCGGGCGTGGCGGGCAACCCCGGCCAGGTAAACTACTCCGCAGGGAAGATGGGCATCGTCGGCGTTACAAAGACTATGGCTAAAGAGTGGGGCCGATTTAACGTCAACGTCAACGCCGTCGCTTATGGGTTTATAGAGACTCGATTGACGCAAGCCAAAGAGAACCAGGAGACGATGCAGGTAGGAGACAAGCGAGTAGAGCTAGGTATACCGGAAGCCATGAGGCAGATGGCCGCTAACTTTATCCCTCTCGGACGGCCCGGAACGCCTGACGAAGCCGCAGGCCCGGTGTTGTTTCTGGCCTCGCCGCTTTCCGATTACATGACGGGCGCGCTCCTGCTCGTCACGGGCGGATCGTATGTATAGTGGGCAGTTATTTGAAATTTCAAATCTTAAATCTGAGATTCAACGCAACTGCCTGCTGCCTACTATCTAGTCACTAGTCACGGCCTTATGTTATATTGCTCGTCTTTCAAGAATACGCGAGGAGAAGAAATTGAGCATACTTGTAGATAAAAACACGCGCGTGGTTGTGCAGGGGATAACGGGAAAAGAAGGCTCGTTTCACACCGGGCAGATGATAGCTTACGGCACGAAGATCGTCGCGGGAGTCACGCCCGGCAAGGGCGGGACCGAGCACGAAGGGGTGCCTATCTTTGACACGGTGGCCGATGCTGTGCGCGAAACCGGCGCGAACGCAAGTGTGATCTACGTCCCGCCTCCGTTCGCGGCTGACGCGATCATGGAAGCGGCGGATGCCCAGTTGCTGCTCGCAGTCTGTATCACCGAAGGAATACCCGCCCTCGATATGGTTCGCGCGTTCGATTACCTGCTGAGTCGCGGGACACGGCTGATAGGACCAAATTGCCCTGGCATAATCTCTCCGGGCAAATGCAAGATTGGCATCATGCCCGGCCATATTCATATCGAAGGCAATATCGGTGTCGTATCGCGCAGCGGGACCCTCACCTACGAAGCCGTGCATCAACTCACTAATCTCGGACTGGGACAATCAACCGCCATAGGCATCGGCGGCGACCCTATTATCGGCACAAACTTCCTCGACGCGCTGAAGCTGTTTCAAGAAGACCCTGAAACAGAAGCGGTCGTGATGATAGGCGAGATCGGCGGGACCGCCGAAGAGCAGGCTGCGCAATATGTCGCCGAGCACATGACCAAACCCGTTGTCGGTTTCATCGCCGGACAGACCGCGCCTCCCGGAAGACGTATGGGACATGCGGGCGCGATAATCGCCGGGGGGAAGGGAACGGCTGCCGAAAAGATGACCGCGATGGAAGCGGCTGGAATTCGCGTGGTCAAAAGCCCTGCCGACATCGGCTTGACCATAGCCGAAGTCCTTTAAGCGGTTTTTATCGGCTCATATGTTAGTTGAACATAGTGAGCGGAAGTAATATAAACAAAGGGTATGCAATCAGAAGCTCCAAGGGGTAAAGCGAAAAAAACGGCTCGGATCGTTTGCGCGAACGACAACGAGTTCTGGACCACTCAGAAGCAGTTCTGGCAGTGGGTACGCGAAGGACTGGTTGACGTTGTAGGCCAAAAACCGCTGACGGGCCGTTTCGGCGGACGGCGAGAAAAACTGCTTTCGATGATCCGCCATGTGATTTTGGATAACGCTAGCCCGGAACACAAAGAGAGCGTCCTCCGCAGTTATTCAAAGCTCAAGCCGCACGTGAGCAAAAAACGCTCTTGATCCAGGCAAGACATTTCTAAAAACGGCGCCCGTGAACCTGGATAAATACTTCAAGCTCGAAGAGAACAAGACCAGCCTGCGCACCGAAGTGCTTGCCGGTGTGACTACCTTCGCCACTATGGCGTACATAATCTTTGTCCAGCCGGTCGTCCTGGGAAGCACCGGGATGGACCGGGATGCCGTCTTTACCTCGACCTGTTTGATAACGGCGTTTTCAACCGTGGTGATGGCGCTGGTTTCTAATTACCCGCTCGCGGTAGCGCCCGCGATGGGCCACAATTTTTACTTCGCCTATCTTGTAATCGAAAAAAAGATCCCCTGGCAGACGGCGCTCGGAGCCGTCTTTATCTCGGGAATAATCTTTGTGGCGACCGCGTCGTTCGGCTTCCGCGAGCGGATCATAACCGCCGTGCCCGAATCCCTCAAATCATCAATCGCGGCAGGCATAGGCTTGCTCATCGCGTTGATAGGTTTGGAGTGGGCGGGCCTGGTCCGGCTCGACACGTCTACATACGTGGCTCTGGGCAATTTGAGAAGCGCGCCGGTCATAGTTGCATTGATCGGTCTGGCGGTGACTGTCATCCTGATGGCCCGCAAAACGAAGGGCGCTATCCTGCTAGGGATTCTAGCCTCTGCCGTAGCCGGACTATTGATGGGCGTCATCAAATACCCCGGCGCGATTGTGAGCTTGCCTCCTTCGATTGCGCCAATCGCGTTTAAGCTCGACATAGCGGGCGCGATCACGCAAGGGTTGTTCGCAGTAATCTTTATCTTTTTCTTCCTCGATCTGTTCGACACCGTAGGGTCGCTGATAGGCGTAGCCAAGCAGGCAGGCTTGATCGAAAACGGAAAGCTGCCTCGCGCCGGTCGCGCGCTGTTGGCCGATGCTATAGGCACATCCGCGTCGGCGCTCGCAGGCAATACGACTGTGGTGAGCTACGTCGAGAGCGCGGCAGGCGTAGCGGCAGGCGGGCGAACCGGAATAGCCGCGCTTGTCGTAGCCGGGTTGTTTTTGGTGGCGCTTTTCTTTTCGCCGATTGTGAGCGCCATAAGCGGCGGCGTTACGGTCAACGAGCCGATAATGTTATTTGGGCAGGAAATTGCCCGGCGCGATTATACGCTTTATCCTATTACCTCCCCCGCCCTGATAGTAGTCGGAAGCTTGATGATACGCGCCGTTCGCGACATTGACTGGGATGACTTCACGGAATCACTACCGGCATTTTTGACAATCGTGTTGATGCCGCTCACCTTCAGCATCACGGACGGGATAGCCTTCGGCTTTATCTCTTATGCGCTGCTCAAACTCGGCACAGGCCGCGCGCGCGAAGCTCACTGGCTGATATATCTTTTTGCAGCCCTGTTTGTACTGCGCTACGCGGTGCCTGGGCTTCACTAAAAACAGGCAAGCTAAAGCCTACTTTTCAGCATCCGATTATTCTGTTAATATCCACTTCGACAAATGCAGACTGGAGAAAAAGGAAATCTGAGCGAAGCTAAAGTTCTAGCAGCTTTTGTGGCTGCTGGTTATCTAGTATCCGTACCTTTTGGGTCGGGGCATAAGTATGATTTCGTAGTTGACGACTCGAACTCATTGTTCCGTGTGTAATGTAAGACGGGGCGGGTTAAAAATGGTGCTCTTCTTTTTAATGCTTATAGCCAATCCGGCAACGGATCAGTTAAAATGAGCTATCGAGGATTTGCGGACTTGTTTGCTGTTCTCAATCCTGATGATGATAAGGTTTACTTAGTTCCAGTTAATGAAGTGGGTGTGACGGATGTTTCACTCCGGCTCGCCCCAACCCTGAACAAGCAAACGCAGGGAGTAAGATGGGCAGAGTATTATCTTCTTAAACCAATTGTTTTGAGCGGGTGTGGCGCAATGGTAGCGCATTAGCTTCCCAAGCTAAGGGTTGCGGGTTCGAGTCCCGTCGCCCGCTCCAATTCCTAAAGTAATCCTTCAAACGTCGGCGTGATGACTCTTCAAGATTCACTTGAACTCTCTACTTAAAATCATTTCGCGCTTTTGAGCAGAATCAATGTCACTTCGGCTGGCGCGTGGTAGCGAACAGGGGCCAGCGTCATCCCAAGACCGTTGTTGATGCTCACAAGCATTCCTCCAACGTGATAAAAACCTGTGACGTAGTCTGTCTCAAAAGATGAGCCGGTGAGCAGAAAACCGGGCAAGGGAAATACTATCTGCCCGCCGTGTGTGTGGCCCGCCACGAAAAGGTCGTAGCCCTGCTCAAGCGAATGCTCCACGAGCCACGGGGACGGCTGGTGTGTGAGCAGTATGTTGACAGGCCCTTTAGGTCGCTGCCGCTCTATCGTGTCCAGCGTCGCGGGCGCAGGGCGCGTGCGGTAGACATTCGTTATGCCTGTGAGCGAAAGATAAGAAGCGCCGACAGGCACGAGCGTAGCAACGTTGTCGAGCACCGTGACGTTATTTTGTTGCAAGCTCTGTTTTACATATTCGCTGTCGGAAAAATAATCGTGGTCGCCCAGGCAGGCGTAGATCCCGAAAGGTGCTTGCATCTTGCCCATTGCCGCAGCGCCCGTCGGTATGTAATCGGTGCCCGAAGTTACGAGGTCGCCGCCAAACAATATCAAATCAGGCCTCAACCCATTCACGGCGTCAACGTAGCCTTGAAGCTTGCTGCCGTTGGTCCTGCCGTCAGCTTGAACGTCTGCGATCTGCGCTATGCGAAATCCTTCGAGCTGTTCGGGCAATCCGGTAATCTGAAGCTCAGTCTCTCTGACACGGACGTTATAAAGATCGTTGTAGATGCGCCACGATACGTAAATCACCCCAACGCAGACAAGAACGATGACTAACCGCGACTGCACTTTCATCCAGCCGGTCTTGTGGTTTTTGTAATACGGATAAACGAGCAGCCTCGCCGCGTCTATGAGCAGAAAGATAAAAGTGAGCTGGACAGCCGTGATCATTCCGACCCAGAACGGATATGTAATTAAGAGGTCGAGCAGTAGATTCGATCTTTGAAAGCTCTGGGAAACCTTATCAAGTCTAAAAAAGTAGCTGCCCAGAAGCGTTATTGGATATAGCAGAGTCCAGGCCATTACCAGAAGCGCAATCAACCGGACCTGCTTGCGCGGCCAGGCGGTGAGCGTCACCGTTGCCGTTATTGTTTTTCTCACAATGTAGGATTGAAGCAGTAGTCCCGCCAGGGTGAAAAACATTAACATCCTCAGCGTCCACGGCATATAGCTCTCCTCAACTAAGAAAAGGGATGAGGGATGAAATTGGCGCGACCCGTCGGAACGGGTGCCACGGCGCTTACGCGCGGCGCGGATTTGAGATGTCGCTGATTAAACTCTTTTTCATCCCTCATCCTTCATCCTTCATCCCTTAGTTTGCGACCTCGACGGTGAGTGTTACGCTTGCGCGCACCTCGATTGTTCCCGGCTCGACCGGGGTTGAAACGTCTGCTGCTTTCGCTTGCGCCATCTCCATTTGAGCGTAGAGAGGTCTTACTACGGGACTGCTCTCTTCTGCGAAAAGCACTCGAATTATTTTCAGCCCCAGCGCCGAAGCTATCGCTTCGGTCTTAGCTTTAGCCTTGGCAGTGGCTTCGCGCAACGCCTGCGTGCGCACGGCTTCGTCATTCTTCAAGTTGAATTGCAGGCTATTGATATTATTTGCGCCTGCGGCATAGGCCGTGTCTATGATCGCTCCAACCTGTTTGAGGTCCGAGGTCTTGACCTGGATGACATTTGACGCCGTGTACCCGCTGATCTTCGGCTGGCCGCCTTCTTTGGGGTAGGTGTAGCTAGGGTTGAGCGAGTAGCTTATCGTCTTAATATCTGCGTCCTGTCCAAGCAGCTTGCGAAGCGCGGCAATGACTGCGTCGCTCTTCCTTGCGTTATCGTCGGCGGCAGCGCGGGCGGTCGCTGACTGGGTGAGGACGCCTATATCGATCTGTGCTTGATCGGGCCTGGCTGTCACAACGGCTTCGGCGGTTGCACGGACCGAAGGGCGCGGCGCGCCGCCGACCTGCTCTTGCGCGTGAGCCTTCGCATGCGACAGGGCTATGAGGGCACACAGAGCCAACGCCGATACCGATCTCTTTATGAATTTTACCATTACTGTTTCTCCTTACTTCTATAACTCTAGGATGATTGTAGCTGATACTGCACGGGGACTGTATGGATTGATGCGCGGTGCCGGTCACGGGTTGGAATTGTATTCTCAGCTTGCGCGACCGGCAAGCCGGTACTTAATGCGGCAGCGGGTGGATGAATGGCAAATCGGCTGTGTTATGATGGATAAAGTGGGGTGCCGGCGCAACACGGCTGGAGGAGAGCGCATCCAACCCGAAGGCGGTGCGTATGTCTGACAAAGTAAAATTCTTGATGACATTCAGGGCGCGGCTAATGATGCTGCTGACCTCGTTTCTGCTGCTGACCCTGATTCTCGTCCTCGCTTTAGATAACTGGGCCAGGAAGCGCGTCGAAGAAGTGATAGCAGTGCAGACTCAACAGATCATCAATACGGTCAACAGCGGCTACGGCGACCTGGCGCAAGCGATGACGCTTGCGATGCAGAGCCTCAACAGCGATCAGTATCTCTACGATGTCGTCGAGCCTGGAAAGTTGCCGCGAACGATTGAAGGCATAATAATCACGGACAAGGATGGCAAGATAAAAGACAGCACGTTGCAGGCAGTGATCGGCGCGCCGATTCAAGTTCCTGAGACTCAGCAATTTCAAGTGTTGTCGGAAGACCCGCTGGATGGCCTGGCCGAATGGTCCGAGGACTACGCGCCGGATCAGCGCGATCCGCAGATGCATTCGCCTAAAACGTATTATCATCCGGTGACGACTACGAAGGGGTTATACTGGATAATCATAGTCACGACGCAGAAATCGATCATCAACGATATTCAAGCCGCGTCGCAACAGCTGGCGACCGAGAATCGCGAACTCTCCAATTACAGGCTGGTGGCGACAACCGGAGTTCTCGTAGTCGCCCTGGCGCTGGTTGTAATTATCGGCTGGCGATTCACGCGCCCGATCAACGAGCTTGCCGCCGCAGCCCGTCTCGTGGCTGCGGGGAATATGGATTTTCGGGTCAACATAAACAGGGAAGACGAAGTCGGCCAGCTCGCCGCTACATTCAACGAGATGATCGTCGGGTTGAAATCGAAGATAGAGCTTGAAGAGAAGCTCAATCAAGCCGAGCGCGCGGCGGTGATCGGGCGGCTGACCCAATCCGTCGCGCACGAGATACGCAACCCGCTCAACGTGATCAACCTTTCCATAGACCACGCGAGCAACCGGTACGCCCCCGAAGACGAAGCCCGGCGCGGCCAGTTCCTTCGCATACTCTCTTCGATAAAAGACGAGATTGCGCGGCTCAAGCATCTGGTAAACGACCTGCTCAATTACGGGCGGCCCGCGCAACTCGCGGTCGCGACGGTGGACGTGCGGAAGCTCGTCTGCGATACGATGTCGCTCGTTCGCGCACAGGCCGACGAGCAGAGAGTTACCATCACCGTTGAAGAGCCGGACCTGCCCGCCGAAGTTATAGGCGACCGCGAGCGGTTGAAATCCTGTCTGTCGAACATAGCCATTAACGCGCTACAGGCGATGCCCAACGGCGGGCGTCTGATTACCCGCGTCGAGCAGACAAACGGAATGATCGAAATTAATATGACCGACACAGGCATAGGCATCAGCGAGGAATCGATTGGAAAAGTGTTCGAGCCATACTTTTCGACAAAGCAAGCGGGCTTCGGGCTGGGGCTTGCTGTAACGCGCAAGATTGTCGAAGAGCATCACGGTTCGATCGAGGTAGCAAGCCAGCTAAATCAAGGAACTACTTTTACTGTCAGACTGCCGGCAGCAAATCAATAGAAGTGATGAGTGATGAGTTAAAATCAGTTACTCATCACTCATCACTCATCGCTCATCACTGGAGGAAACGGATGGCAAGGAACCGTGTGCTGGTCGTAGATGATGAAAAGAACCAGCGAGAGATTTACACGCTCATTTTAGAAGACGACGGCTTCGAGGTGACGACGGCTCAGAGCGGCGAGCAAGCCTCAAGGCTAGCGCGCGAGAAAGATTTCGATCTGGTGCTGACCGATTACAAGATGACCGGGATGGACGGCTTGACGTTGCTGGGCGAGCTGGTTCAGATAGACCCCTCGATCATCGTTGTGATGATGACGGCCCACGGGTCTGTCGAATCGGTCAAGGAGGCGCTTCGCGCGGGCGCGTTCGATTATCTGGAAAAACCTATTGATCGCGACCAGCTATTAAAGGTGGTTGAAAGCGCGCTCGGTCGCCTCAAGCGCATAGACGACGAGATCATAGGCGGGTCCGAAGAGTTGGAGCGCGTCAAGAAGATGATCTTGAAAGTGGCGGGATCAACTTCGACCGTGCTGATACGCGGCGAGTCGGGCGTCGGCAAAGAGCGCGTGGCCCGCGCCATACAGAAGGCCAGCCCCCGCGCTAACGAAGTTTTTCAGGCCGTCAACTGCGCCGCCATAAACGAGAACCTTTTGGAATCCGAGCTGTTCGGTCACGAGAAAGGATCGTTTACCGGCGCGCACGCGCAGAAGAAAGGGCAGTTCGAGATAGCCGACCGGGGCACGCTCTTTTTAGACGAGATAGGCGACCTCAGCATTGCGATGCAGGCCAAGCTGCTGCGCGCGCTCCAGGAAAAAGAGGTGATGCGCGTCGGCGCGGCCCGCCCGATAAAGGTTGACGTGCGCGTCATTGCCGCTACGAACCGCGACCTTGAAGCGATGGTCAAAGACAACCGCTTCCGCGAAGACCTTTATTATCGTCTCAATATTATCCCGATAACTATCCCGCCATTGCGCAACAGGCGCGACGACATAGCGCCGCTCGTCGAATTCTTCGTAGCCAAGCACAGCGTCGGCTCGCAGCGAAAGATACGCGGGCTTACATCGTCGGCGCGCAACCTGATTATGAATTATTCGTGGCCGGGAAATGTGCGCCAGCTCGAATCCGCGATAGAGCGCGCGATACTGCTTGCGGAAGGCGACGAAATCGAGGTCGAAGACCTTCCGCTCGAAATCCGTCAGGAAGGAACGCCCGCAGCCGCGTTTAATTTTAAGCTCCCGCCCGAAGGAATATCATTCGAAGAGCTTGAACGTTCGCTGATAACTCAAGCAATGGAGCAGACCAACTGGAACATCACGCGCGCGGCAAAGCTGTTGGGGCTTTCATTTCGCACGCTTCAATACCGGCTCGAAAAATTCGGGATGCGAAAGCCCGGCAAAGATTAATAGCGATGTCGGTAGATGCGTATTGTCCCGGAGGGACAAAAGAGATTAGCCAGGGGTAAGCACGAAGTGCGCTACCCCTGGAACAGCACGCCGAGACAACCGCGCCCCGGCAGGGGCGCAGGATCAATCATTCAGTTAATATCCGTCGCCCTTCCAGGGCGAGAACCCTTTGCACGTTGTTCCAGGGGTGGCGGGCTACGCCCTTACCCCTGGCTAATATCCACAGCCCCTCCGGGGCATTAATCTTAATACTCGTCTACGATCTTCCTCCTTTTGCCTGCCTCACTATTACACGTTATGTAATGGCACTTTTCGCTTTTCCTGTATTTTTCGCTCGCCCACCGTCTCATTCTAAGAGATGGCTTCTTTTTAAGCTCTAACAGTTGGTTTTGGAAGTGAAACCAGGGGAGGAAACGTAATGAATGTAGAAAAAAGACCTATTAACCGGGTAACAGTCTTAGCGCGCGTGCTTATTTTTATAGTCATGCCGCTCTGGTGTTACCACGCACTTAATAACAACTCGGTGCAGGGAAATGCTAGCGATGCGGGTGATCAAAAGCGGCTGACAAAGCTTACCGAGCAGTTGTCGCGCGCTACCGCTCAGACATTGAAGTCGGGCACAGACGAGCTTGCGGCGCATGTGCTGTCGGTTCATAGCAGTGTACCTGCCGCCGATCTTCTTAATCGAGGCGAGGGGCTAAAAAAACTCGCCGCAGCCGCAATGACGGCCCACATAACGGGCCGGAGCCTCGACGATGTGCTGGGTGATTTATCGTCAGGCGCTACCGCCGGCAACTTGATTGCGAGCGGTAACGTGGACCTGAATCACGCGCGCAACCAGATTGTCTCCGCGCTCGCGGGCATGAATGCTAACAGCCGCGCTGCTCTGAAGGGCTTGCCGGACACAGACCGTGACGGATTGGTGAACGCCATCGATCCTGACGTAGACGGCGACGGCATACCGAACGCCGTTGATACGGACGTAGACGGCGACGGGCTGGTGAACGGCAGCGATTCGGATGTAGACGGGGATTTGATGGAGAACGCTGTGGATGATGACGTAGATGGTGACGCCATTATCAATAGCGCAGACGATGACATTGATGGCGACAGCCTCCTGGGCGCTGTTGACAGCGATGCTGACGGCGACGGCATAGAGAATGATGCTGACGGCGATGCTAATGGCGATGGGGTAGATGAAAGCGACAATTCAGACGGCATCAGCCCCAGAAAGCATGGCGACGACGATAACAGTAACGGGAACGGGAACGGCAACGGAAACGGCAATGCCAATGGCAACGCTAACGGCAACGGCAATGGAAACGGCGACGACGACGATGACGACGACGATAACGGCAATGCTAATGGAAACGGCAATGGAAACGCCAACGGCAACGGCAATGCCAATGGCAACGGAAACGCCAACGGCAACGGCACCGTAGGCTCCAGTGTCGGCTTCAAAGGTCGTGTCCAGGAAATACCTTCGCAGCGAATCGGCGTCTGGAGAATTGACGGGCGCGCCGTTGTTGTCACCTCGGGTACGAGCGTCAAAAGCAGCGTGGTCGTGGGGACGAAAGTGAAAGTCAACGGCTTCGTTCGCGCCGATGGCTCTATCGAGGCGACCAGGATTAAACGGAAAAACGGCTGAGATTGAGCGCAAATTCAAGTCTGAGGGATGCTCCGTCATCCCTCAGATGTCCCAACAATCACAGGCAGATTGAAAGAGAACGGCGATGGTCGAATCCAAGGCTTTTATCCAAGACATAACGATGCAAACGTCAGGGCGAGTGCGAATAGATTGGTTGACGCAGGCCGCCACAGCGCTGGTTTTTTCAGCCACTCTGCTGGCATACATTCAATTCGCAGGGCCGAACATAGTTGACTATGACGGCTACTACCATATCAAGACGGCCTACCTGATGCGCGAGCAGGGGGTGCCGATAGATTTCCCCTGGCTCAAGTTTACGATACTGGATGAAGCTCATTACACCGATCATCACATGCTTTTGCACGTCTTTCAGATGCCGTTCACCTTTATCGGCGACCTGAGGCTTGCGGCCAAGTGGTCGCCGATAGCTTTGGCCGCAATTGCTTTCACGATCTTTTATCTTTTGCTCAGGCGATACGAAGTCGACTATCCGTTGTTGTGGCTCACAGTCCTGTTTGCCTCATCAAGCCCCTTTCTCTATCGCATGAGCATGGCTCGCGGGCAGAGTCTCAGCCTCGCGCTTCAGCTTATCACCTTTCACTTGATTATGAAGCGCAGCTACAAATGGCTGGCCGTAGTAACGATCATCTTTGTCTGGTCGTACAACGCCTTTCCGCTTCTCGTCCCCCTAGCTTTGTTCGGGGTCGTAACACATTTCCTCGGCGACAAAAAGGTTGACTACAAGCTGGTGCTCGCGATTGGGCTTGGCATCATAGCGGGTCACGTCATTAATCCTTATTTCCCGAATAACGTCTTGTTTATCTGGGATCACATAATTCCTAAGATGTTTGCGACGGAGTATCAAACAGTAGTAGGGACGGAATGGTATCCGTTCAATTCGTGGGCTTTGATAACTACGTCTCTGGTGGCGATTCTCTGTTACGCGGGCGGCATCCTTTTGACCGACCGCGCGGAGTGGAAACAGGACAAACCGCGTCTGTTCTGGTTTCTCGTCTCGACTATGTATCTGGTCTTGACGTTCAAATCGCGCCGCTTCGTCGAGTATTTCCCGCCTTCGGCCGTGATGTTTCTCGCCTTTGCGTCGCGCGAGCGTTTGAAGAATATCGACTGGACTTTTGCACGGGGAAAAAGGGCGCAAGCGGCAGCGGCAATGCTCGCGATTGCTCTGGTCTGCTTTGCAACATACTCGACAATCAGGGCCGCAAGACGGGATGTGGCGGGCGAGCCTTCGTCCGCTCAATACAGAGGCGGCGCACAGTGGCTGGCCGAAAATACTCCGGCAGGCTCTACCATCTTTCATACGGACTGGGATGATTTCCCGAAATTATTTTTCTACAACACGCACAACACATACGTTGTCGGCCTCGACCCTGATTTCATGCGGCTGAAAAACGCGCAGCTCTATTACAGGTACGAAGACGTGACTCAGGGGAGGGTACAGGATATGGAAGACGTAATTCTCAGGGAATTCGGTTGCGAGTACGTCTTCACCGATAACGAACACCGCGATTTCCTGAGGATCGCAAACGAGAGTCTGCGCATGCAGAAAGTTTTTTCTGATCGCCACACGACTGTCTACCGTGTGCTTGATAAAGCGCAATCATAAACCGAACCAGGGGAGTAATCATGTCAAGTCTTTCAATCGTTCTACCTGCTTATAATGAAGAAGCGAATGTCGAAAACGCAGTAAATGAAGTTTCAACCGTGGCTCACCGGCTGGGCCTCGATCACGAAATCATAGTTGTCAACGACGGCAGCACAGACCGCACGGGCGAAGTCGCACGCGCGATGATGCTGAGAATCCCGAATCTGAGACTGGTCGAGCATTATCCGAATCGCGGGTACGGCGGAGCGTTGAAAGCAGGATTCGCCGCCGCCTCGAAAGAGCTAATCACATTCTTTCCAGCCGACAAGCAGTTCGATTTCAGCGAGGTCGGCCGGTTGCTGGAGCGAATAAAGGAAGCGGATATAGTCTGCGGTTTCCGGGCGAACCGGCGCGATAACGCCCTGCGCAAGCTCAACGCCTTCGGGTGGAGGATGGTCGTGACCTTGCTATTCGGCTATCTGTCTCGCGACATTGATTGCGGCTTCAAAGTTTTTCGCCGCAGGATACTTTCTCACGTCAATGTGGTTTCCGACGGCGCAATGGTTGACACGGAGTTGCTGGCGGGTGTGCGGGCGCGCGGGTTTAGAATTGTAGAAGAGCCGCTGACTCATCTGCCGCGCGTGGCGGGCGAAGCGACAGGCGCTAACTTGCTGGTCATCGTCAAAGCGTTTCGTGATCTTGCGCAATTCCGTTGGCGGCTGAGCTACGAGATGAGGACGCAAAACCAGGCGCAACAGAGTACGGTTCCGGCTCAGTCATTGATTTCCAGATAAGGTCTTGCGCCGTGGTATTCCAGTTTTGGATTCGACAGCCGAGTTATTTGACTATTATGAACCGCCTCGTGCGACCCTGCCCGACGGCGATCTTTTCGGGCGCAATCTGCCGTTGATAGGTATCGGCGGATTGCTGCTCGGAGAGCCTCGCCATCTCTATTCGCGCAGAGGCAATCGAGTGGTTTAATGACTCGGCTGCAATTTCATTGTGAAGCTCGCGCGCCGGGCGTTCGGCTCCACACTCGTAGCATGCCTGAACCAACCTTCGGTCCTCGGACCGATGGGGCGTAGACCAGTAGTGTCTTCTGGATAGTCGGCAAAAGAACGACATCACATTTCCCTTAGCTGATTTTTATTGGCTTCGATCTCGCCCGACTGGGGGACCTTTCAGACAGTGTCGACGGATGCGATGATGGCTAACCGCCTAAATCAACCATCTCATCGAGTTGAAAAGTAAGTGTGGCGGATCAGAGCGCCGCAAGTATATTCATCTTTCCAAGCTCAACGCAAGAGTTTTTTCAATTTTTTCAGAGCTTTATAAGATAAACCCTCTACCAGTTTATTCAATCCTCGCTCTTATTCTCTGTAAAGTTTATGAATGTACAGGCGCTCGCGCAGCTTATACATTACTTTAACCATCAGGAGCTAAGTTATTATTTTTATTGCGCGAGCGAACTCTTCCGGCGTATTGATGTTCTCAAAAAAAAGAGAGGCGTCTTTGAGGTGATTTAACTCGTCAAATCCTACGAATCGGGCCGGTATGCGGTCAAAGAGGCGGGCTATTTTTCGCTCGCCGCTCTCAATCAGAGAGGTCACTTCCGTCAGGCTGTCGGTTGTGTAGAGGGCGCAAAGCGGCTCAAGCCGCCCGTCTGCCCCGACCGGCACGACTGCCTGATGGCCGCCCTCAAGCCCGACCAGGAATGAGAACAGCTCAGAAGTAACAAAAGGCAAATCGCACCCCACGAGCAGAACAAGGCGGGTCGGGCTATTTGCGAGCGCGGTGCGTATGGCTTCAAGCGGGCCGATGCCCGTGTAGGTGTCCGCAAAGACCGGGAGCCCCAGAGTTTTATACTCTTCTTTATTAGCGATGATGCTGATGCTTGAGGTGACGGGCTTGAGGGCCGCGAATACGCGCTCGATCATCGTGCTGCCGCCGAGGCGCAGCCATGCCTTATCCTGACCCATGCGAGAGCTGCGCCCGCCCGCTGTGATAAATCCGCTCACTTCCATTTTGGATTTTAGATTTTCATGGCGCGACCCGTCGGAACGGGTTCCCCGGCGCGAATTTGGATTATACTGCGGCGAACTACAAGTTGAAAACGGCTTATTCCGGTCAACAATCCAAAATCTAAAATCTAAAATCCAAAATCAAATGGACTCACAACAAGCAAGCATTCCTCAAACAGACGAATATCTGCTTTCGATATTGCAAGAGACGGGCGCATTGCTCGAAGGCCACTTTCAATTAACGTCCGGCCTTCACAGCCCGCGCTACCTTCAATGCGCGTTGGTCCTACAGCACCCTCAACATGCCGAATGGGTAGGCCGGCAACTGGCCGCGCACTTCGCAGGCCGACAAATAAGCGCAGTCGTAGCCCCTGCGATTGGCGGCATAATAGTCGCCCATGAAACGGCTCGCGCCTCGGGCTGCCGCGCTCTATTTACCGAGCGCGAAGCTGGCGCGATGACGCTCCGTCGCGGGTTTCGCATCGCTCCGGGCGAGCGCGTGCTGGTCGTGGAAGACGTAGTGACGACAGGCGGCTCGACACGCGAAACAATTGAGGCGGTCGCGCATGCGGGCGGGGAGGTCGTCGGCGCAGGATCAATCGTTGACCGCAGCGGCGGGGCCGTCGATGTGGGCACACCACGGGCCGCGCTGCTCACCCTGGATGTTCCAACCTACGACCCGGCAGACTGCCCGCTCTGCCGCCAGGGCTCTGTCGCAGTAAAGCCAGGGAGCCGGAAAGGATGAAGGATGAAGGATGAGGGATGAAAAGGACTTAGCCTCAGCATCTGAAATTTGCATGGCGCGACCCGTCGGAACGGGTACCCCGGCGCTTACGCGCGCCGCGATTTGAAATATCAAATCTTTTTCATCCCTCATCCCTCATCCTTTATCCCTTAGTTATCGTGCGAAACGTCAAGATCACAATTCAGTATGATGGGACGAATTATCACGGCTGGCAGATACAGCCTAACGGCCGCACCGTTCAGTCCGAGCTTACGCGAGTCCTCTCGATGCTCGATCAAAGATACGTGATCGTGCACGGCGCGGGCCGCACGGACGCGGGCGTTCACGCTACGGGACAGGTGGCGAGCTTTATGCTTGAACGCGATTTTGCCCCCGACCAGTTGAGGGACGCGATTAACGGCAACCTCGACCGCGACCTTCGTGTTCTCGACGTGGGGTTTGTCGAAGAGAATTTCAACGCGCGTTTCTCCGCCCGACTGAAGACGTATCATTACCGAGTGTGGACCGCCACGGTCGTAAGCCCATTCGTTTACCGCTACGTCTATCATCATCGAGGCCCGCTCGATATTGACCAGATGCAGCAGGCCGCCGCGCACCTGATCGGCGAACACGACTTCAGCGCATTCACGGTACTGAACTCTGATGCTACGAGTCACGTTCGCAATCTTGTGCGGCTCGATGTGGAAGCCGATGAAACAGGCTTGACGATCATAGCCGCCAGTGAAGGGTTCTTGCGTTATATGGTGAGAACGATAGCCGGGACGTTGATCGAAGTAGGGCGCTCGCGCCGCTCTGCTCAAAGCGTAAAAGATGTTTTACAGGGCCGAAGCCGCGCGAGGGCCGGTTGGACCGCTCCGGCGGCAGGGTTGACTTTGGTGCGCGTCGACTATTAAATTGACGATTGAAAAAAATAGTAATGGGCAATAATATCCTCAAAGATTTTGAAGCTGTAATTGAAAGCGGCTCCAGGGATGAATTCCTTCTCAGGCAAATAGACCCCGAACGGCTTCCTTTGCACATAGCAATCATAATGGACGGCAACGGCCGCTGGGCAGCCCGGCGCAGCCTGCCGCGCGTGGCCGGACACCGAGCGGGCGCGGAAGCCGTTCGCGCTACCGTAGAATCAGCCGCGCGGCTCGGGATAGGCCACCTCACGCTTTATGCCTTCTCGACCGAAAATTGGAAGCGGCCCCGGCTCGAAGTAGAAGCTTTGATGGGATTGCTCAGAGAGTTTTTGCGTAAAGAGATTCGCAGCCTGAAAGCGAATAACATACGCTTTCAGACCATAGGCCGCGAAGAAGGTCTTGAGTCTGCGGTCAGGCGAGAGATCGATTACGCGCGGCGAGAGACAGGCAATAACACCGGGATGGTGCTTTCGGTCGCGCTCAATTACAGCGGGCGCTCCGAAATAGTCGAAGCATGCCGCCGGTTGGTCGAGGAGTGCATGCGGACGGGGCGCGACCCCGGCGAGATAACCGAGCTGGATTTCGAGCGACATCTTTTCACCGCCGGATTGCCTGACCCCGATTTGATGATACGCACGAGCGGCGAGCTGCGCGTCTCTAATTTCTTGCTCTGGCAAATCGCTTACAGCGAGATTTATGTGACCGACATGCTCTGGCCCGATTTCCGCCGCGATAATCTTTTCGAGGCTATTATCGAGTTTCAAAGACGCGAACGACGTTATGGCGACGTCAAACCCGCCGAGAAAAGTAGCCTGATCGTTGCGAATAGGAATTAAGTGATGAGTTATGAAGAGAATTCTAACCGCGCTTGTCGCCCTGCCGATTCTGCTCGCGACCGTCTGGGTTGAAACTCCTTATTACTTCGCGGCCATCGCCGCGCTCGCCGCGCTCGTTGCTCTTTATGAGTTTTACAGCCTCGCCTCAAAAGCCGGTTGTCGCCCGCTAAGTGTTCTGGGATACGTGGCCGCGCTTGTTGTGATGGCTGCTTTCGTTCGTGACCGCCCGGTCTGGATAGTAGCTGCGCTGGCTTTTCTCTCGATCATTTCGCTTGCGGCGGCTATTCTGCGGCCCGACGAGCAGAGCCACGCGCTTGCGTCTGTTTCTGCGACGGTCTTCGGCGTCATCTACACGGCGTTGCTCGCGGGTTACCTGGTAGGCGTGAGGATGATGACGGACACAACGGCGACGCCAAAGCTTGCGGCAAAGTTGCTCACGACCTTTTTTGCTATGGTGATGATGACGGACACGGGCGCTTATTACACGGGTCGTACGATTGGCCGCCACAAGCTCGCGCCGCGAGTCAGCCCCGGCAAAACCATCGAAGGCTCGGTAGGCGGTTTCATTGCCGCATCTCTTGTAGGATTGGTTTGCAAGATCATCTTTTTTCCCTCGATGCCCGTCTGGCAAGCGCTTGCGCTCGGCGCGGTGATCGGCATAGTAGGTCAGGTAGGTGATCTGGCCGAATCGATGCTCAAACGCGGGTCGGAAGTGAAAGATTCCGGCAATATTTTCCCGGGTCACGGCGGCATGCTCGACCGCCTCGATTCATTACTTTTCTGCGCGCCGATAATTTACTATTACTCGCGCCTCTTTATTTCGTATCTGTGAATCACACCTCGCATCCGTCAGGGTTTGGCAAGCCACGCGCCGTTTGATAATCTCAACAGTAGGGGTTGCGGAGATAATCGTTTATGACCACTAAAGAGCGAGCCGAGCGAGAGGCCAGAACAAGCTCGGACATTGAAATGAAGACGGTCTTCCGGCCTTCGGACGCCGAACTGGATTATGAGCGCGAGTTGAACGATCCGGGAAAATTCCCCTACACGCGCGGGCCTCACTCGACTATGTATCGAGGCAAGCTCTGGACCATGAGGCAATATGCCGGTTACGCATCCGCCGCCGAATCGAACGCGCGTTACCGCTATCTTTTAGCTCAAGGACAGACAGGGCTTTCGGTAGCTTTCGATCTGCCGACTCAGATGGGATATGACTCGGACCATCCTATGGCTAGCGGCGAAGTGGGCAAGGTCGGCGTCGCAATAGACACGCTCGATGATATGGAGCGGCTGTTTGACCAGATACCGCTCGATCAAGTCTCGACCTCGATGACGATCAATGCGACGGCTGCGATACTGCTTGCGATGTACGTCGCGGTGGCAAAAAAGCAGGGCGTTTCGGCTGATAAGATTTCAGGGACTATACAAAACGACATACTCAAAGAATACATAGCGCGCGGCACTTACATCTATCCTCCGCGCCCCAGCCTTCGCATCGTCACAGATATTTTCGCCTTCTGCGCCCGCGAGGTCCCGCGCTGGAACACCATATCGATCTCGGGTTATCACATACGCGAAGCCGGATCGACCGCGTCTCAGGAAGTGGCTTTCACACTGGCCGACGCAATCGCTTACGCGCAGGCGGCTGTTGATCGCGGGCTGGACGTAGACGCATTCGCGCCGCGCATAGCATTCTTTTTCAACTCGCATAACAATTTTTTGGAAGAGGTGGCAAAGTTCCGGGCTGCGCGCCGGTTGTGGGCGCACATAATGCGCGACCGCTTTCATGCGCGCGACCCGCGCTCTCAAATGCTGCGCTTCCACGCGCAGACGGGCGGCTCGACTCTCACGGCGCAGCAGCCCGAAGTCAATATAGTCCGCACGACTATACAGGCGCTCGCGGCTGTGCTTGGCGGGGCGCAATCGCTTCACACGAATTCGATGGACGAAGCCCTCGGGCTTCCGACCGAGCAGGCCGCGCGCATAGCATTGCGCACACAGCAAGTGATCGCCTACGAATCGGGCGTGGCCGACACGGCAGACCCGCTCGGAGGGTCGTACGCGATTGAGCACCTGACGGGCGAGATAGAACGGCAGGCGATGGATTACATCAGAAAGATAGATGAAGTGGGCGGAATGCTCCGAGCTATCGAGATAGGCTACGTGCAGCGCGAGATCGAAAGCGCGGCCTATGATTATCAGCGCGAAGTAGAGTCGGGCGAGCAAACCGTAGTGGGCGTCAACCGTTTCACTATGGAGGAGCAAGCAAGCGTCCCCATCTTACGAATTGATGAAGGGCTTGAGGCGCAGCAGGTCGAGCGAGTGAAAAAGGTTCGCGCTCGCCGCGATGATGCGCAGGTAAATGAAGCGCTTGGGCAGGTAGAAGAGGCCGCGCGCACGGACGAGAATCTTATGCCTCACATCATTCGCGCGGTCGAAGCTTATGCCACGCTCGGCGAAATATCAGACCGCCTGCGCGCAGTCTTTGGCGAGTACACAGCAGGGCGGTATGAGTAAAGGATGAGGGATGAGGGATGAAGGATGAAAAAGACTTCATGTGTCTTACCCATCCTCCAGATTTGAGATTTCAAATCTTTTTCATCCTTCATCCCTCATCCCTCGTCCTTTAATTTATGGATCACATCCTCGAAATCAATAATCTCAGCACACATTTTTTCACGCGCGCTGGCACTGTTAAAGCAGTCGATAACGTGAGCTTCGCAATCGAGCGCGGCTCGACGCTTGCGCTCGTCGGCGAGTCGGGGAGCGGCAAATCGGTTACCAGTCTTTCCATAATGCGATTGATTCTTCCGCCCGGAAAATCGGTCGCGGGCGAAGTCATATTTAACGGGCGCGATCTGATGAAACTCGAAGACCGCGAGATGCGAAAAATTCGCGGGCGCGAGATCGCCATGATCTTTCAGGACCCTATGACCTCGCTCAACCCCGTCTACACGGTCGGCGACCAGATTGCCGAGGCGATTCAGCTTCACGAGGGACTGTCGCGCTCCGGGGCCTGGGCGCGGGCCGTCGAGATGATGCAACGAGTCCGGATTCCTGACGCGCGCCGCCGCGCGGCGGATTACCCCTACCAGCTTTCGGGCGGCATGCGCCAGCGCGTGATGATAGCGATGGCTCTTTCTTGCAATCCGATACTGCTTATCGCAGATGAGCCGACCACCGCGCTTGACGTGACTATTCAAGCCGAAATACTGGACCTGCTCAGAGACTTGAAAGATGATTTCAGCCTCTCGATGCTGCTCATCACGCACGACCTCGGCGTCGTGGCAGAGACGGCAGACCGCGTGGCCGTGATGTATGCCGGTCGCATAGTCGAACAGGCAAACGTGCGCGAGATATTTTACAACCCTCGCCACCCGTACACCGAAGGGTTGCTGCGCTCGGTTCCGCGCCTCACGAAAGAGGGCTTGAAGGTGCGCCGCCTGGAGACGATTGAAGGCACGGTGCCTAGCCTGCTCAATCTGCCGGAAGGGTGCAAATTCGCGCCTCGCTGCGCGTACGTGATCGATGAGTGCCGGCGGGCCGAGCCTGAATTGCTGGTCGTCAATGCCGAGCACAGCGCGCGATGCATAAGGTTTGAGCAGGTCGGAGACGACGCGGCCAAGACTCACCCCGAACGTTCGGGCAGCCAGTCCGCGAGCCAGCGCGTTGCTTGATCGAAAATATGAAATATGAAATCTCAAATCGCGGAGCGTGAAGCGTAGGCGCGATTCGCGCCGGGGCACCCGTTCCGACGGGTCGCGTCATCTAAATCGTTTTATGGTGATGGATCGGGACAACAAGAATCTGGTAGAGGTTCGCGGCCTCAAGAAATACTTTCCGGCAGGCACGAGTCTGCTGGGCGCAGGGTCGGAAACCGTAAAGGCCGTCAACGACGTTAGCTTCGCGATACGTCGCGGCGAAACATTCGGGCTGGTGGGGGAATCGGGCTGCGGGAAATCTACGACGGGCCGCTGCATCTTGCGGTTGATAGAGCCTACGGCGGGCGAGGTCGAGTTTGGCGGAACAGACCTGCTCGCAGTAGGGCCTGAAGAGTTGCGAAGGCTGCGCCGCGATATGCAGATAATCTTTCAAGACCCTTACTCGTCGCTCAACCCGCGCATGAGGGTCGGAGCCATAATCGGCGAGCCTTTAATAATTCATCGCGCAGGCTCGCGCCGCGACCGCCGCGACCGCGTCGCCGAGTTGCTCGAACTTGTGGGGCTTAACCAGGAACACGCGGACCGCTACCCGCACGAATTTTCCGGCGGCCAGAGGCAGCGAATCGGAATCGCGCGCGCGCTTGCGCTAAACCCCAGCTTTATAGTCTGCGATGAGCCTGTCTCGGCGCTCGACGTTTCTGTCCAGGCGCAGGTCGTCAATCTGCTCCAGGACCTGCAAGAAAAACTGGGGCTTACTTACCTTTTCATATCTCACGGGTTGTCCGTCGTAGAGCATATATCGACGCGAGTGGGAATAATGTATCTCGGCAAGTTGGTCGAGGTAGCGGCGAGCGAAGAGATATTTGACAACCCGCTGCACCCTTACACGCGAGCGTTGCTTTCGGCCATCCCCGTTCCCGACCCTGACCTCAAGCGCGAACGCATTCCACTTACGGGTGAGATCCCGACGGCTATCAATCCCCCGTCGGGTTGTCGTTTCCGCTCTCGATGCCCGCTGGCCGAACCCCGCTGCGCCGAAATTGTGCCTGAGCTGGTCGAGGTAGCCCCGGATCACTTTGTCGCCTGCATAGTCGTTGCAGACGAGGCAAAAAAATAGTAAGCTCCCTGCGAATTTTTGATTCGGAGGATTAAGATGAGTCAGCCTGAACAGGAAATACAACCGCCGCCGCCGCCAGCTTACGGCCCGCCTCCGGTTTATCAACAGGCCCAGCCCGAGGAGCCTGCGAGGCTCGGCCCTTTTGAAAGGCTGTTCGGCACGCTCTTTTCGCCCGTCGAGACTTACAACGATATAAACCGGAAGCCGACCTGGTTGACCCCCATGTTGATCGCCGTTGTTGCCGGCATAGTCTTCGGGCTTTTTTTGAACTGGAAGCTTGACGCGGGATGGACGGAATTCATGCGCAAGACGCTGACCGATCAAGCCCAGCAAAGCGGCGGGCAACCGCCTACTGCCGCTCAGATTCAACAGGCGACGTTCTTTCTCAAAGTCTACTTTGTCGCCGTCAGCATTCTCGCGCCTCCGATTCTTTATCTTATTCTTTCAGGAGTCTTCGCGCTCGGGATGATGTTAATGGGCGCGCAAACGACCTTCAAAAAGATACTATCGGTCGTCGCCTGGACGTTCTGCTCAGTAGGAATAGTTAGCCTTCTGGTTACGGTTGCCTCCTTAATGTTGCGCGATGCCGAGAGCCTTGCAGAGCTGAATCCGCAAAACATCGATACGATAAACGCGACTAACCTGGGCGCGCTTTTGTCTTCGGACTCGGCCAAGTGGCTTAAAGCGGTAGCAAGCTCGCTGGACGTCTTCAGTTTTTGGATCATGGCTTTACTGACCGTGGGGCTTGCTGCTATCGCCGGTAAGCGAAGCATCAAAGCCAGCTCGACGGGCGCGATGGTGGTCGGTTTGTGGCTCGCCTATGTTGCTGTGAAGGCCGCGATGACGGCTATTTTCTCTTGAATCGATAAAACGGAAATAATTGATAAAACGGAAATAATTACAGTCCGTTTCTGTGACTGTATCAATATGGACCGTTGGTTCCACCGGCGGTTTATTTCAGCTACCCTTGACGCTCGCCCCCTAAACCACAGGTTTATTCCGATTTTTAGCCCTTGCCGTAGCTTAAATATCAATCTCCAAGAAAATCGATTTCGGATGTACTAAACGGCACACAGATTGCTCTAATTATTTAGTGAAGTTGCTCATTAAAGAGAGGAGAAATTAAGATGGGGGTGAAACAAGACAAAGCGGATGTTGATTTCGTTGAACTGTTCGAGCAGATGCTTTACCAGAGAGCGATAAAGGGTATACGTCCGACGCTTTATGTTTCATCCTACACCGATCTTGAATGTAGCATGCTCATGCTTTTAGACGAAACGAACAAGGACAGGGCTTCGGGTCCGCAGCAACCAATTGCAAAGGGTATCGGGTATCACGTAGTAACGAATTAATCGTGGACTCTTTTGCCACGTTTGTGGCAAAAGAGTCCACCACCAGCTTATTCGTAACGCAGCGCCTCGATTGGATCGAGGCGCGCTGCTTTTATGGCAGGCCACAGCCCGAAGATCAGCCCAACCGAGCACGACACTACGAATCCAAGTATCACAGCCCATAGCGGAATTACTGTCGGCAGCGTGGGAGCCAGTTGGTGCAGGGCCAGGCTTATAAGCCAGCCTATAAATATTCCTATAATCCCGCCTACTGCCGTGAGCGTCACGGCTTCGGTCAAGAACTGCCATATAATATCGCTTTTTCGAGCGCCGATTGCGCGGCGCACGCCTATCTCTTTTGTCCGCTCGGTCACAGACACAAGCATAATGTTCATAACGCCTATGCCGCCGACAAGCAGTCCCGCTGCCGAAAGGGGAAATACGATAAGAGTTGCTACGCCTGCGATCTGGCTTATGGCTTCGAAAATGCCTTCGGGCGTGCTTATGCCGAAATTGTTCGGCCTGTTTGAGGGAACGCTCCGCCGTCTTCGCATCAACTCGGTGATCTCATCGACCATCGCGCCGAACTGGCCTTTATTAGCTTTGGCCGTGATAGTTATCGCATCTATTTCGGGGTGATTCGATTGAAGCGTGTCGAACGGCACGAGCAACTGGCGGTCTTCGACCGCGTCGCCTCCGAACAACCCTGCCGGGGCCTTATCCATCACTCCGATGACGCGATAAATTTTTCCTTCCACTTCTATCTCGCGCTCAAGCGGGTCAAGCCCGCCGTAAAGCGTCTCGGCGACGGCCGCCCCGATGACGGTGACCTCGGCTTTATGCTGTTGCTCGGTCGGCGTAAAGAAGCGGCCCGATTTGATATAGACGTTGCGTATCTGATCGTAATTCGACCAGACGCCGAAGATGATGGGTCGGCTCGCCTCTGATCCTTTGTATTTGACTACGGGCTGCGTGGCAGCAGGAGCGAACGAGCCTACGACCAGAGTTGGGCTGACGCCTGCGACTGCCGGCAACTCCGCTATGGCTTCGGCGTCCTCCACGGTCAGTTCTTTTCGAATGCGCTCTGCCTGCGAGGGGCGGCTGAATCGTATGCCTATGTTGTCAAACTTGGAGACGAAGACCAGGTCGGGGCCGAATCGCTCGGTCTGAGACACGACAAACTGCTTCAGCCCTGTCAGAAACGAAGAGATCGCTATGACGGTCATCGTGCCGCCGATGACGCCGAGCATCGTGAGCGCAGAACGCACCTTATGGGTCCTCAGCGTGTCGAGGGCCATGAATATGTTTTCGCCTATCTCTTGAATATGCATCGAATACTTTCTTAAGTGATGAGTAAAAACAAGGTGCCAATACTCATCACTCAGCACTCATTACTCATCACTTCTAATCCGCCCTGAGCGCCACGATTGGGTCGAGACTGGCCGCACGTCGCGCGGGGTAAAGTCCGAAAAAGATGCCGACCAGGGTAGAGACCGTGATTGCGATGACCGGCGCCCAGACTGGTATTGCCACCGGCACAGGCGCGACGAGTCCCACCAGCTTCATAACTATGATCGCAAGCAATAGCCCTATCATTCCTCCCAGCCCCGATAGCATTCCTGACTCCACCAGAAACTGTATGAGTATATCGCGGCGCGTAGCGCCCAGGCTTTTGCGAATTCCTATTTCGCGCGTTCGCTCCGTGACAGTCGCAAGCATGATATTCATGATCACGATCCCGCCTATGACGAGCGAAATTCCGACGACCGGAAAGGCCACGGCGGCGACTGTGCCCGTGATCTGCCCGAACAACTGCTCCGTCACTTCATCCGTTATCAAAGAGAAATCGTCCGGCTGGTTGTAATCCAGCTTGTGACGCGTGCGAAGGATGACGCGCACCTGGTCCAGCGCGCCCTCAATCGGAACGCCGTCGCGCGCCCTCACTATGAATGTCAGCGAGCGCCGCGTGCCGAATGATTTGCGAAAAGTTGATAGCGGTATCTGTACGAAATTATCTTGAGAAATGCCGAGCACCGCGCCAAGCCCTTTTGCGACACCGATGATCTGATAATAGTCGCGCCCCACGCGAATCTCTTTGCCGAGCGGGTCGCCCTCGGCGAAAAGCCCTCTCGCGACTTCGGACCCGACGAAGCAGACGTGCCGGCGGTCCTGGTCGTCGTAGTCGCTGAAATAGCGACCTTGAGCCACTTCGACGTTCGACAATTGAATAGTGTCAGGCGTCACTCCCTGAACGCCTATTCCTTCGAGCGTGGTATTGGAGTATTTGACGGGTTGTGAAGTGCCGTCCTGCGCGCCGACGTTCTGGGCGAGCGTCACGCCTTCGCGCAACGCGGTGAGGTCTTCAATCGTGAGGTCGGGATTTTTTCGAAGCGCTTCAAGAAATTTTTCGAAATTGCCGAAGCCCGTGGGGCTTGCCTTTTGAACTCTAAAAACGCCCGAGCCGAGGGTTGCGATCTTCTCGCTAATATAGACATTGGCTCCTTCGATAACCGTGGCGACGGCTGTCACGACGGCCACGCCTATGATGACGCCTAGCAGCGTGAGGAACGATCTCAGCTTGTGAGAAAGTATCGAGGCAAGTGCTATCTTAGCCGCTTCAACATACTTGTACATAGTTCAACGCTTTCGCCTGGGCTTATATTCTCTCTCACGCTCGCCCTTTCTTCAACGTGTATACGATTAAGAACATCCGGCTAGATCGGAAAATTGAACGTCAGCGTGCCGATCACCTTTACCGGCTGCCCGGCCGGAAACAGATAAGCTTGCTCGATGATGTGTCCCTTTTATCGCCGGTAGGGTGGTTTGTCAGTCTCTGGAACCTATGGGGAGGGGAATAGAAAAAAGGCGCAGAGGATTGCAACGAACAATCTTATTCTGCGCCTTGCGATAGTTTGTCTTATCGCCTCTCGTCGCGGTTGATGCGACCGTCGAGGATGTGCAGAACGCGGTGGGCGTGCTCTGCTATGTCGTGCTCGTGCGTGACCAGGATGATGGTGTTGCCCTGGCGATGAAGCTCGTCAAACAAAGACATGATCTCCTGCGAGGTCGCCGAGTCGAGGTTGCCCGTAGGCTCGTCGGCCAGGATGATCGAAGGATTATTGACGAGCGCGCGCGCGATTGCCACGCGCTGGCGCTGGCCGCCCGACAGCTCGTTAGGCTTGTGATTCATTCGGTCGGCTAGATCCACGCGCTGAAGCGATCGTTTCGCCATATTGATGCGCTGTGCGCGAGGGCTGCCGTTGTAAATCAGGGGCAGCTCAACGTTATGCAGCGCGCTTGCGCGAGGCAACAAATTGAAGGTCTGGAATACGAAGCCGATCTCCTTGTTGCGTATATATGCAAGCTCGTCGTCATCCATCTCGGAAACCAGCTTGCCGTTGAGCCAGTACTGGCCCAAAGACGGCGTGTCCAGGCACCCTATCAGATTCATCAGAGTCGATTTGCCCGAACCCGACGGCCCCATGATGGCGAGGTATTCGCCGCGCGGCACCTCGAACGAGACGCCGCGTAACGCATGCACCTCTTCGGCCCCCATAACGTAGGTCTTCCACAGATCATCCGTGCGGATGACTATATCCGAGCCAGGTATCTCATGAGCCAATGCTGCTTCTCTCTCTAACACAGCCTCTTCAATCATCTTTTCGCCTCTGTCTGTCATTATCCCTAATGGCTATTATTTGGACTCCGGAGCGCCGCCGGGAGCGCCGATAGGCTTCTCCTCGCGTTTCACCTGATCGCCATCCTTGAGCGTCCTGAGCGTCTTGTAGGGACCGGTTATTATCTCCTGGTCTTTGCTCATTCCGCTGATAACTTCGATGTCCTGGTCGCCTTTGATTCCGGTCTGAATCGGCGTGAATTTCGCCCGCCCGTTTTCGAGCACGAAGACGCCTTCGACTTCACGCTTCCGCCCTGCCGCCTGGGGAGCTTGCTGCTCGCCGCCTTCCTTGTTCTGATCGCCCTTGACCTCGCGCGGCACTATGGCCTGGAGCGGAACGGTCAGCACGTCTACACGAACGGCAGTCGTGATCGTTGCCGTAGTTGACATGCCTGGCCGCAGTTTTTCTCGAATTTCCGGCGTCGGGTTCAGCTTGATCTTGACCAAAAAGTCTTTTGCTTCTTGCGACCCCGAAGACTGCGAGATCGTCTGGCCCGATCGAGTGATGGCCGAAGCGCCCTTTTCAATCACCTCGCCCTCGATCTCTATTTCGCCGAGCGCATCGACTTTTATCTTCGCTCTGTCGCCGAGCTTCACATCGGCTATATCCGTCTCGTTGACTTTGATCTCGGCATTGATCTGCGACATATCGGCTACGGTCAGCAGCGGCGTTGTCGAAAATCCTGACAGCGCGTACTGACCCACTTTGACCTGCAGGCTCGATACGACTCCCTCAATCGGCGAAAACCGCGTGGTCTTTTTAAGCTGGTCAGCCGTACGCGATAGCTCTGCTTGCCCCTGGCGAACGCGCGCCTGCGAAGAGTTGAGCATGGCCCTTGATCGCTCGACGCCAAGCTCCGAGTCGCGCAACTGCACTTTGAGCTGGTTGATCCGGGACTGTTGCGAATTGACGACGGCGCGAGCCTGATCATAACGAGCTTTTGCCTGATCGAATTGAGAGCGGGTCACAATGCCGCTTTCGATCAGTTGCTCGTAACGCTTGAACTCGCTTTCAGCCCATTGAAGCTCGGACTTATTGCGCTCAAGGTCGGCCTCTGCCCCGGTGATGTTGGCCTTCATCTGATTGACGTTGTTCTCGGCCTGCTGAACAGCCACCTGCTGGTTCATCGTTTCGGCCTGAGTAACGCGAACGCCTGCTTCGCTCGATTGAACCTGGGACGAGAACTGAGTCGGGTCGACGCGCACAAGCGCCTGCCCCTTCTTAACCGGGTCGCCTTCATTGACGTATATCTGTTCTACGCGCCCCGCGACTTCCGCAGTCAGATCGTAGAACCTGACCGGGCGCACCTCGCCCGAAGCCGTCACCTTGGATTCAAGCTTCGCGCGCTGATCGACTTTGCCAACCTGAACCGGCTCGCCTTCTTTCCTGCGCAACGCGCTTGAAAGAATTATTATCGTCAGCAGGCCGACGACCGCCGCAGATATAATTATAATTTTCTTCTTTCGATTTAACTGCATGGAAAGGATTTGTCCTCCGAGTTATTGTGCAAAACGCAACCGCCTTCTAGTACGCCCTTAACTTTCTAGAGGTTTCAATAATTTGAATCGCTTTGCACTGCCTAAATACATTATACGCATCAACCCTTATGGTCGAGCGCAATCAGATGTTAAGGGCTTAAAGAATATTCTAACTACCTTGCTCCGGCTATGTCAAAAAAGGACGCGAATAAAAGCAAACTGCGATTGAAGATTCAAAGAAGAGATATGTTGTGGTATCCTAATCTACTTCTCTATGAAAGAGCCACTGAGAGATTTAGAAGATGTTTGTCCGAATTGCGGGGCGAGCGAGAACGAATCCGACGCGCGCTTTTGCCAGACGTGTGGGTCAAAACTCGGCTCGACCTTAATACTTGCGCCGCAGCCGCCTGCGCCCTGCGAGCCCGGCAAGGTGATCGCCGAGCGGTTCAAGATCGAATCTCTGCTGTGGACCGCCCCGACCTATAATGCTTATTCAGCCGTCACGGAAAGCGATAATCAGTCGAAGCATACGATCATAGAGCAGCGGCTCGTGCTGGAAGACCCGCTCCGAAATCTTTCTCCTATAAGCCAGAGCCAGTCGACCGAGTCGGCAAGCTCGCCCGCCAAGCAGTCGGGAAATCTCGAAGAGGCCGCAGCGGCTTTCGAGCGATTCGGCATCGTTAAGCCAATCGAGCATGCCGTCGAGGGCGACAACCTCTACATAGTCTTCGAGCAGGTGCACGGCCAGCCTATGGCGCATCTCGACCAGACGGACGAAAAAGAGGCGCGCGCCATCGGGATGCAGTTGTGCGCGCTCGCCGAGCAGTTTCATCGTCACGGCTGGGTCTTCAATGGATTTGAGCCCTATGCGATTGTGCTGGATCAAGAGAAGCGCCCGCGCCTCTTAGGTTTTGACCGCGCGCGGCAGGCGGGCACGAAAGTCACAGACTCGCCCATCTACCCCAGTCGCGGCTACACCGCGCCCGAACTGTTTGACGACGGCGCGAGTTATGAACCCAGATCGGACGTCTATTCACTCGGCGCGCTGTTACAGTTTTTGTTGAGCGGCGAATCGGTCGGCGCGGGCGAGGGGGTAGGGCTTTACCCTGTCGCCACGGTCATACCAAACTTCGAGCGGCTGCTTGCGAACGCGCTGGCGGACGACCCGGCAGAGAGGTTTCAAAGCGCGACGGAATTCCGCCAGGCGCTCATGGATTTGAACCTGCCCGTAGTCCTTCAGTCGGGCCACTTCACCGACGTCGGGCTTGTGCGCGAGCTGAACGAAGACAGCGTGCTGGCGCTGAACCTGACGCAGTATTACGAATCGGTTCAAACGCAGATCGGTCTTTACATAGTGTCGGACGGCATGGGAGGCGAGGCTGCGGGCGAGGTCGCTTCGCGCGTGACCGTGCGAGCCGTAGCCGAATGGGTCACGGACAAACTCATATCGGCTTCTTTGAAATCGACTCACGAAGAGAGAATAGCCGCTCCCACGCACACGGGCGGTTTGCGCCTCGCCATAGCGAACGGACACGAGATGGCCACGACCGAGATGTTGAGAAAGGCCGTCATCAATGCGAACGGTGAAGTACTGGCTTACGCGAGGGCCAACCCCGAAGAGCGCGGGCTCGGGGCGACAGTTACGGTCGCGATGATTGTAGGCGATGTGCTGACCATCGCTCACGTGGGCGACAGCCGCTGCTACTTGCTTTCGGGGGATCGGTTCGAGCAGTTGACCGAAGACCACTCGCTCGTCCAGCGGATGGTAAACACCGGAAACCTCTCTCGTTCGGAGGCGCGCATACACCCTTACAGAAATGTCATATACCGCTCGATTGGGGCCGACGAGCAGATCGAAATTGACATAGTCCGTCGGCGGCTTTCGAGCGGGGACATGATAATGCTGTGCAGCGACGGGTTGAACAGCATGCTCAGCGACGATCAGATACGCGATATTATGATGGTCAATCCCGATCCGAACACCGCCGCTAAAGAGCTTGTCGTCGCCGCTAACGCCGCCGGTGGTGAAGACAACACCTCGATCATAGTCGTAAAAATCACTTAAATTTCGGATTTTAGATTTTAGATTAACGGAGCGCCGCCTGCCGTAGCATCACCAACTCACCGGCATCTGCAATCCAAAATCCAAAATCTAAAATCGGGAGGGGTGACGAGATTTGTTAATCCGCGAATCCCAGAATATGTTACCCGCCCGGCGAGATAAACCGCTACAGACCTCTCTTTTAACAACTTAATCCTACCCTAATTGGGTGCGGGCGCTGGCACACCTGTTGCTCAACCCATTGCCGTATAACCATTTCGCACAAAGGAAAGCCTGGGTGGGATATGCAAAAAAAATCTAACTTAACCAAAGAAATAGACATTCTCGACATGATGATAAACGCGCTCGCCTTAGAACTGGCCGAGCAACTCGACTCGAAAGCGCAAACCGAAGAGTCGCGAAAGCTTCTCGGAGAGATAGAGACAGCTATAGATGAGATGCGCTTTGCGCGCGGAGTCAGAAAGATGCTTTTGAGCGCAGTTGCGGGAAGCGATGCGGTAGAGAACCGAATAAACAATCGCGTCAGCCGCAGATCGAGCGTCAGACTTTCACCTGCTGCCTGAGCCGATACAATAATTAAAAACGGGCTGCTGATTGCCACTAACGAAAGAACGCTCATTTGCAAAGGAGGAGCAACCATGGCCGAAGCTAAAGAGATTTATCGCGACGAGATTGAAACTTTATTAGAGACTGATAAAGACCCGTCATTTCTTGCCTTTGGCGATATAAGCCATCTGTTTTCGCCCGAAACCGTCTCGGTCGCAGAGCTTGAAGGCATTGCGATTGCCGACGGCGGCGACACTTTAACCTCACCTATCGCGCCGCGTCTGGCAGAAGCCGAGCGGGAGAGCGAAGATCAGACAGATGATGAGATAGAGATAGACCTCGCTGCGAGCATAAAAGATAAGACGGACGACCCGGTTCGGCTCTACATGCGAGAGATGGCGGTAGTTCCGCTGCTCACGCGCGAAGGCGAAATCTCGGTCGCTCGTCGAATAGAGCGCGGTCGCGGCCGCGCTATAAAAGCCGTCTCGCGATCTCCCATCTGCGTGGCAGAGTTGATACGCATCGGCGACGAACTGCGCCGGGGGCAGCTCAACATACGGGACCTGGTCAGCTTCAGCGATCAGGACGCGGTGACGGATGAAAGAGTAGAAGATTATCTTCAGCATACCATCGAGCAAGTGGCCGAGATCAAAAAGAGCTACGCAAAAGCGTTGAGACTTTATAGGAACCTCACTGACGAGCCGAAAAGGTCGGCCCGTCTTCCCCGCCTGCGCTCGAAGCTTGCCCGCACGCGCGTCGAGCTGAGCTGGCAGGTACTATCTTTAGACCTGGCCGCTCAACGCCACGAAATCCTTGTCGCGCTCATACGCGAAACTGTTTCCAAAGGACGAGCGGCGAAAGCTGCGATCAAGCAGGCTCAGACTGCCATAGAGAAAAAGCGGCGCGGCGCGGACGAGCGCAAGCTCAAACGCGACCTGCGCGACCACAATTGACAGCTTGCCGCGCTGGAAGATGGCTGGAAGGTCACCGTGGTGGACCTTGAACGCTCGCTTTCGGCAATCGTCACCGGAGAGTTCGAGGCGAGCCGCGCCAAAAACGAGTTGATAGAAGCCAACCTGCGATTGGTCGTCTCGATAGCCAACAAGTACACGAATCGAGGGCTTCCGCTGCTCGACCTCATACAGGAAGGCAACATCGGGTTGATGAAGGCTGTAGATAAATTCGAGTGGCGGCACGGATTCAAGTTTTCGACCTACGCTACGTGGTGGATACGCCAGGCCATCACTCGCGCAATTGCGGATCAGGCGCGAACCATACGCATACCCGTTCATATGTTCGATACGATCAGCAAGCTCATGCGCTGCACTCGAATGCTTGTCCAGGAGCTTGGACGCGAGCCGAGTTATGAAGAGATAGCCGAGCGCATGGAGCTTCCCGTTGCGAAGGTGCGCCAGATACTCAAAGTCGCACAGCAGCCCGTCTCTCTTGAAACGCCGGTCGATGAAGAGGAAGAGTCGCACCTGGGAGATTTCATCGAGGACAAATCGATCACTAACCCTGCCGACGCGCTGATAGGAAATAACCTTCGTCAGGTGACGGAAGAGGCGCTCAGGATGCTGACGCCGCGCGAAGAGAAAGTCATCAAGATGCGTTTCGGGCTTTGCTCAAGCGGCAACGAGCACACGCTTGAAGAGGTGGGTAAGCACTTCGACGTAACGCGCGAGCGGGTTCGCCAGATCGAAGCGAAAGCTTTGAACAAGCTCGGCCACACGGCGCGGTCACGCAAGCTCAGATCATTTTTGGAAGGCACGCGGCTTTACGGCTAAGTCAGATTAGAATTCCGAAGCGACAAACAAGAAAAGCAGACGCCGCAATTTCACGCAAAGAACGCAAAAGAATGCAAAGATCGCAAATCTTCTTGGCGGTCTCTGCGTCCTTTTGCGTTCTTTGCGTTTTACATCGGCCTTGCCGATTCTAGTAAACTCCCTGCATTAAAGATTCCCTTGAGCGTTGAAAATAAACAGAAGCCGGGAATAGCGTTCGAACTGGTCGCGGTTATCTTTTATCACGCTCGATTTCGATACTGGCCGGTATGCGAGGCCCGTGCGCTTTACCCCGCCCGATTCGGTCCGCGACCTTTCAGGCCACGCGCGAGAATACAATTCGCTCGTCTCGGCGAAGTCGTGATCGATTACCGCCGCAGGCGCGACCGCGCGAAGCGCATCAATCAAGCCGCCGAAATTTACCTCCGCGCGAAACGAGAGCGGATACACGAGGCCGGAATAATCAAACCCGTCGGATTTAACGCGAAAGCTCCGGCCCAGATTCGATGTGTAGACATCGAGCAACGTCTCTTCGGAAAAGAACTCTGCCGTGTCGAGCACAGTGCTCGCCCGGCTGCGCATACCGGCTTTGCTTTCCGTAAAATCTACACGCGTATTTCGCAGCCGTCCGACCACCAGCAGTTTTATCTCCGATGCCGAAATCCCCAGAGCGCCGTCCCTGTGTTGAACCTGTATTCCGTCCGCGCTTCGTATGATCCTTTTTGCGCGTATCAAATCGCTGTTTAACTGTAACTCTTCGTCGGACACAACGGCCGCGCCCAGCCCGCACGTGCGAACAAGGTCGGCAATCATCTCTGCCTCCTGCCGACTCTGCGAGCGAGCGAGCGGCACGGGTTTGCGCAACTCGATAAAGGCGCGGGCCTCTGCCGGTGTGAGCTTGATCGCCGAGGCAAGCGCAGATTCAGCGCGACCGGCTAGCGTTGCGGCCACAGGCTCAAGAACCGTGTTAAAGGCAAGCTCGTGGCTATCGATGGCCCGCTGTTGCGGCGCAGTCTCTATTTTGGTTACAGGCAAAGGTTCGCCGCAATAAAGGCACAGCGCGCGAACGGCCGGCGTCTTTCGCGCGCATCTCGGGCAGTTCACAACCGTCTGGCTCAAAGTATTCTCGCTTTCAAGATTTGAATAAACGACCGGGGGCTTGCCGGCATTATAACACAACTGAGACGAGTTTATGTTTGATAGGAATTCTGACAGATGAGTGTGGTAGCATTGAATCGGATGAGGCTCCGTGATCTTCTGACTCGACGAAATATACTGATAGCATCCGTCGTTCTAGTCCTGGGCCTGGGCGCTTTTGCATACTTCGCCCTGCGCCGCCCGCCCCGCGTCCCGATGGACCGCTACGTGCCCTCTACGGCGCTCGCTTATATAGAGATAAATAGCCTCGCCGATCTAGCCAGCGGGCTTACCGGCACGAAAGCCTGGCAAGAGCTGGCCCCCGCGCTCGGCATATCGGACGAGATCAGTCAGGCCGGATTGGCCGCCGACTTGATGGGCCGCACGGGCATTGGCAGGGGCGAAGCAGTCATCGCGGGCCGCGCACAATTTGCTTTTGTGCTGACCGGGTTGGAAGCCGAAGGCGGGACCAATGAAGAAGGCGCTTACTTACATTTCAAACCGCGCTTCGCCGCTATAGTCGAGACGCATTCAAGCTCAAGCACGGCTCGCCGCCTCGCCGAAGAGCAAGCCTCGGCCCTCGCTCGCAAAATCTACGGCGAGCCGATTGCCGAAGAGAGACGCGATTATTTCGGCGCGCAGATTCTGATCTTTCCCGGCCCCCGGCCCGACCGCCAGCTTGTAGCCGCGTCCGCAGACAGCGTCGTAATAATTTCCAATCACACGTCGGCTGTCGAATCGTGCCTCGACGCCATCGGCGGTCGCGCTTCTACAATCTCTGAAGACGCTACGCTCAAAGAGCGCCGGGCCGAAGTCGACGCGGACGCCGAGGTCTTCGCCTTTATGACAGAGGCCGGTGTCGAAAAGCTGATAGACTTTCTCCCGGCAATCCTCGCCAGCCGCGTTACTACGGACCCCGACCGCGTGAGCGCAATCGGGAATCTATCCGACCACCTTTTGAAACAGACGACGAGCGGGATTCTTTACGGGGCAAAGTTTGATTCCGGGGGCGTGAGGGAAAAATACCTGACCGTGCTTCGCCCGCAGGTGGCGACGGCAATAGCCGAGCCGCTGAAATCGGCTACCAGAGCCAATCTTGAGTCGCTTGATCTTGTCCCGCGACAGATCGAAGACTTCACTATCTTGAACGTGGAGGGAGTGGGAGAGTTGCCCGACCGCTTGCTGAAGCAGTTGGTCCCGCGCGTCGATGTGGTGGCGGGGCTTGCGCTCAGAGAGTTTGTCTTAGGACTGCGCAAGCAGTTCGGGCTTGAAGCGACGGATCGCATAGGTGACGCGCTCGGCAACGAAGTGACGCTCGCCAGGTTTGGCGGCGGAGAGCCTACGGCGATGCTGTTGAGGGTGAGGGATAGATCGAAGCTAGTTCCGGTACTGGACCGTTATCTCGGCGAGGGCGGGTCGAAAGTTTCAACCGTCGAATATAACGGCAAGCAGGTGTCCATCTCTTCGAATGAAGACAAGCGCGCCGCCGCTTTCGTCGGAGAGTTTTTGATTCTCGCCACGCGCGATCAGATAGCAAAGATGATCGACGCCCAGGCGAGCAATTCCGCGTTGAGAGATGACGAGCGGCTCGCGAAAGTCTTAATCAACCCTCCCGCCACCGCGACGATAATCTCTTATCGCCCGGAGGTGGCGGAGGCGGCAGAGATGATGAAGGCCGTGGCCGCGCTCACCCGTAGCGGCCCCGCAGATGAAGCGGCGCTTGAGGCGGCGCTCGACCGGCTGCCGCCCTCTTTGAGCTTCACGGAGTTTCGCGATTACGGAATAATCATCGAGTCGCGGTCGGCAGTGGGCAATTTCAGCCTGATAAGCTCTTTCGCAGGCAGCGATGAAACGAATCGTTGAGCGGGATAACCCTCCGCGCGCACCCGTAGCAGCCACGTTGTAGCAAGCAGGTTAATGTCAGAGAATAGTTTTCTTTGGAGTTGGGCGACTTGTGATACTGCTGGCGAATTCATTTACCGGCTGCTAAGTCCTTTAGGCTCAGTGAGCCTTTCAAATCGTAAAGCCAATAAGTTCTTTAGAATCGAATTCGCCAGCAGTATCACTTGTCACCGCACTCCAAAAGGAGCGGCTTTAGCTTTCTTCTTTGATTCGCCCGGCGGCGGTGGAACCCATAACGGGGGCGGTCGTTTTTCTTCTTCGACGCCGCAGCATGCGTATTCGCCGCCGCTCGCGCACTTCGATACGGTCACGCACCTTGCCGTAGAATTTGGTGAAGTAATCGTACATCGACCAGAGCGCGAAAAGGACTACGATCCAGAGCATCGCGCGGCCCGCGCCGTAGCAGAGCACGCGAAAACCGTCCAGGGTGATCGTGCCTTCGCGGAAAGAAGAGACGATGATGGCGCCCGCTTCTTTGAACGAAGCGAAAGAGACGTCGGGCTGAACGTGCGGCGGCGGCTGTAGCCCCCACGGGCCTCCGGAAACGCTGCCGACTATCAAGAGCGTTATCGCAATCACCTGCGACAACATCTTGAACTTAGCTTTCTTTGAAGCCGAGATCGTGAAGCCTTCGGATGCGGCAATCGAGCGCAGGCCCGACACCGCAAACTCGCGCCCTATTATTATGACAATCGCCCAGGCCGGGGCCAGCCGGTTTTCTACGAGCGAGACGAGCGCGGCAGATATCAAGAGTTTGTCCGCAATGGGGTCGAGCAGCGTTCCGAGGGTTGACACCTGGCCGCGTTTTCGCGCAATGTAGCCGTCGAGCCAGTCGGTGAACGAGGCCCCTATGAATAGAGTCAGCCCAAGCAACTGTTGAGGCACGCCTACCCAGTCGCTCGGGAACTTCGTCAGAAGGACGACGACAAGGAGCGGTACTATGAATATTCTAGAGAGCGTGAGCGCGTTTGGGAGATTCAACTCTCGGTTTCCTGTTTTGGTTATTCGGTACGGACATCAGTCGGCTAAATGAAGTGCGGTCCATCCAATTTAGCTCTTTGACTATATTGAAGCGGCTCTGGCATTGTCAAGCGGAAGCACTTTTTCGATAACTAATTAAAACAGAAATCATTTTTTGGTTTTGCGCATCTAAGCAGTCTGACCCCGGAACAGAAAGCAGTCGTGATGTTTAATCTCAAATCTATAATTACGAATCTGAAATCCCCGTCGCCGAAGGGGCGCATCCTTTTAGCCGCTTCGATCATCGCGCTCGCCGTCGCAGCCATCATCATCATTATTATGAATCTTGAGGGGACGATCAGCGGCGAGCGTGAGCGGGCCGCTACCGAGGTTGTCGTCGAAGAGAACCGGCTACGCGCTCCTCGAACCGACGGGTTGTCGATTTACCTGAATGCGGCGGACGTGCGGGCGGCGATTGATTTCAACGGAGAAACGTATCTTGCGACCTCCGGCGGATTGATCGAGCTTGACGGCAACGACACGGTCAAGAGGCGATACACGACTTTCGACGGATTGCCGGAAAATGATTTGACCGCGCTTGCGGTATTTCGCGACAGGCTCTTTATCGGCACGGCGAGCAGCGGGCTAATCGCTTTTGACGGGAGCGCATTTACCGGCTACGGGTTTAAAAAACCGAAAGCGACTCGCGTGAGCGCGCTCCGGGTGACCGACACGGAACTGTTGATCGGCACGCTCGACGGCGGGCTGTTCGAATACAACGGCGAGCGTTTCTCTCGCCGCTTGAATTCGGCTACAGGAGCCGATTTCAGCCGGGTGACCGCGCTGCTTGATCTTGATTCTCGCCTCTACATAGGGACGCAAGATCGCGGGCTTTACGTCTGGCGCGAAGCTCACATCGATCATCTGGATACAAACGCGGGGCTACCCTCGCCGCACATTACCGCGCTTTCGATTTTGCCTTCGAGGCTCGAAGACGAGGGCGTTATAGCAGCCGCCACTGATTTCGGCGTCGTGGCAATCGGCGCGGACAACGAAGTAAAGCCGATCTCAAATCAACCGAACGTCTCTTCGCTCGCCGTCAGCGACGGGAGGTTGTGGGCCGGACTGTTTACGGGCGGCATACTCGACATCGGAAGCAAGACGGCAGGCAACGAGCCTTCAACGCCCGCCGGCAGCGCGAGCCTCGCGGAAGCGGCGGGCTTGCCTCGATCATCGCCCGCCGTCGTCACGGCACACGACGGGAGGTTGTGGGCGTTAACCAGGGAGGGCGCGTTTGCCAGAGATGAATCGAGCGACGGGCCTGCTTTTGATAGGGTCGCCGGCTCCCTTGCCGCAGACAGCGTCATCAGCGCGGGGCACATCACGGGGCTGGCGATGGACGGAATGAACCGGCTGTGGGTCGGTTACTTTGATCGCGGGATAGATGCAATCGCGCCCGGCACATCCGAGAGGCTCTCGCATATAGAAGATGACCGCGTGCGGGAAGTCAACTTCATCGCGTTTGACCGGGAAGAAGATCGGACGTTTGCCGCTACGTCGAGGGGGCTTGTATCATTCGACGGTCAATTGATTCAGACCGTCTTCACGCGCGAAAAAAACGGATTGATTAATGATTCAATCGCGCATATAACGTTTGCCGATGCCGGTCCCTCGTACCAGGCAGCGACTAACCCGGTGGTCCCTCTCAGCTCGCCGGGCGAGCGCGTGATGGTGCTTGCGACCGCCGGGGGGCTGACGGAAGTTTATGGCGGCAGGGCGCGCTCGCTGACTGCCTTTCACGGGCTGGCGAGCAATCATCTTTATACGTCCGCGTCGGTCGGCTCCCGGTTGTTCGTCGGGAGTCTTGCGGGGCTTGTAGAGCTTGAAGGGCTGCGCGTCGTTCGGACTTACAAGACATCGAACTCGCGCCTGTCTCACGACTGGGTGAGCGCTATTGCAGAGATCAACGGCACGCTTTACATAGGCACGAACGGCGGCGGAGTTGATGCGCTTCTGCCTACGGGCGAGTGGCTCAACTTCGCAGACGAGCTTGGCGGGTTCGAGGTAAATCAAAACGCGATGCACGCGGACGGCGAGCGGGTTTACGTAGGAACTAGCGACCGGGGGCTTTTGGTTTATAATACGCGCGACCGGCGCTGGTTCCGCGTTAGCGCCGGGCTGGCTTCTCAGAACGTCACAGCGATTACTAGCGATGATGAATTCGTTTACGTCGGCACGCTGAACGGACTTGTGCGAATCGAAAAGCGCGTGATTGGTTGAACTATGAAAGAAGATTCACCGCCGCAGACGCAGAGAACACAGAGCGGGCGCAGAGTTTTATGCTTTTCTCTGCGCATCCTCCGTGTTCTCTGCGTCTGCGGCGGTGAGTTGTCTCCTGCATACAGTTAAATACGCTATAGAATCGAAGCGGTGATTATGAAACGAAGTGGACGCTTACTTATTCGCCTCTTAATGCGAAAAGCAACTCTCACGTTGTTACTGCTTTTTGCTCCCTGTGTGGCTCACGCGCAATCGGGCGTGCTGATTCCCGGAGGCTCGGAAAAGCCTGACCCCGCGAAACTCACGCTCGACGAGATGACGGTCAACGTCATTATCGATAATCAATTCGCTCGCGTGCGCGTGGTTCAGATCTTCGGCAACCGCACGAATAGCGTTCAGGAAGGCCGCTACGTCTTTTTGATCCCTACGACTGCGGCCATCTCCGATTTCGCGGTGTGGGACGGCGACGTGCGGATACCGGGCGTGATACTTGAGAAGCGCCGCGCCGAAGAGATTTACGAAGACCTTGCGCTTCAAGCCATCGATCCGGGCCTGCTCTCACAAGACGATGACGAACAAGCGCCCACCGCCTTCACCGTTCAGATCACGCCAATACCCGCTTACGGGACAAAGCGGCTGGAGATTGAGTATTCCGAGGTGCTGCGAGTCGATAACCTTGAGTCATACTTCTCGTTCCCGTTCAAGCCCAGCGAGTACGGCACTCAAACCGTGGGTCACCTTGAGATTCGATTGCAGATCGCAAGCCGCTTCGCGATGACCGACTTGAATCTCAAGAGCAAATCTTATCCGTTCAGCTTTATCGAGAATGCGCCGCAGTTCAAGTCCGCAACGTTTGAAGCATCAAACGTCCAGCTCACCGAAGACCTCGGGTTCAGTTATGGTTTGAATGTTCCAAGGACGGCGTTTGAATTCCTGGCCTACCGCGCGCCCGAGCGCATAACGGCGGAGGAGTTGCGCGACCCGCGATTGGCCGAGCGCGACCCCGACGGTTATTTTGAAGCGGGCGCAGTTTTCAACGAATCGGGGCGCGCGCCGGGCGATACCGAGGCCCCGCCGCAGCGTTCGATTCTCGTCATGCTCGACACGTCGCTGTCGATGCAATGGGAAAAACTTGACCGCGCTTATGAAGCTGCCGAAGCGTTGCTGCGCTCCTTGCAGCCGCAAGACACTTTCAACGTGATGCTCTTTAACGACGATGTCGCGGCTTTCAGCGATAAAGCGGTTGATGCGCGCCCGGATCAAATAGACCGCGCGCTCGGATTTATAAAAGCCAGCTATCTGATGGGCGGGACCGATATGGGAGCGGCGCTTGAGCGCGCGGCGAAACTCGCGAAAGAGATGCCGTCAAAAAAAGAGCGCGCTATTGTGATGATCACCGACGGCAACACGACGCTCGCAACGGCGAAGACCGCCGCGCTCGTAGAGCGATTCAAGAAAGCAAACGCCGGGGGCGCGAGTGCCCGGCTGTATGTCTTCGGCATCGGCTCGGACACTAATCTCAGATTGTTGGAAGAACTGGCCAGGGGCTCGCGCGGCTTTTTCGACTGGTCTCGCGAAACGGACGATTTGGAATTCAAGCTGAAAGCGTTTGTTAGCAAAGTCGGTCGCCAGCCTATCAACTTGCTGAAGCTCGAAAACGCCGACGCCACGAATTTTTATCAAGTCTATCCGGATTACGATGCGACGGCTTATGACGGGACGCGCCTCGCATTCGTCGGGCGCTACAAGCGGCCCGGCCCGGCTGCGCTCACCGTTTCAGGAAACGCGGAAGGCCGACCCATCAGGCTAACGCAACAGGTGGATCTGCCTGTAAAAGACGATACGCACCCTCACGTCCCTCGCGTCTGGGCGCGCGCGCGCGTCGATGCGCTGCTGCGCCAGATCGCGCTCACGGGTGAGACAAAAGAGGCGATAGACGAGATCATAGCTCTTTCAAAGAAGTACAAGTTCGTCACCCCGTACACTTCATTCTTAGCCGCGCCGCGCTCGCTGTTGCGCCCGCGAGTGATACGTCCGGGCGACCCCGTCCTGCGCGTTCGCACAGACGAGTCGATCAAAGAAGTGACCGCCGTCTTCCCGTTCGGGCTGACAAAGCAGCTCGTTTACCTGAAAGGCGAAGACGTGTGGGAGACGCGCTTCATCGCCCCGCGCGAGATGACGGATGGCGTTTACCGTTGCCGGTTGATTTTGCTGGATCGCAAGGGGCGAGCTTTTCAAGAAGAGAAAAGCTTTGTGATCGACAGCCGCGCGCCGCGCTTGCAGGCGACGGCGGCCCAACAGAGAGTGCGCGCCGGAGAAGACCTCGTGATCACGGTTCGCGCCGACGCGGACACGCGCAGAATAGCGGCGCGCATATTCGGAGCATTGCCGATCCCCGTAGTGTGGGACGGCAAAGCAAAGGCGAACGTTGGGTATTTGAGAATACCCGCAGGGCTTCCGGCAGGGACATACACGATTCAGATAACGGCTGAAGATTTCGCGCACAACTCAAGCGCCACAGAGATGACAATCGAAGTGGTCGGCGGTGGTGGATAGTGGAAAAAGTCGATGGCGAATGTTTATTCACCGCAGAGACACAGAGAACACAGAGGGGGCGCAGAGCAGACGCTTTTCTCTGCGCCCCCTCTGTGTTCTCTGTGTCTCTGCGGTGAGGTTTTTTTTAATATCGCTCCATCTTTCGCAGGCGGTTTCTAATATGCGCAAACGAGTCTTTTCATCATTAGTGATTCTGGTCTCGCTCGCTTCGGTCGCGGTAGGCACTTACGTTGCCGCGCAGAAAGCAAAGGCTACGCCTCAGAGGCAGGGCACGCAGGGCCGCAGGACTGCGCAGCGCACCCCGGCCGGTAATCAAACCGGCTCGCTTCGCGCCGCAGACCCTAACCGCGCCCCGCAAAGGGCTGTCAACGACGCGCTCTTTACGACCGAAGATTTCTTCGGCACAAGCGCGCTCGTAGCGCGCCCTTACTCTGTCGCGCTTGAGCGCGTCTCGACGCTCACGTCGCAATACTCTAAAGACGCGCGGCTCCGTCTTCAAGCGGCAATGCTTGCTGAAAAGCTAAGCCAGTTCGACCGCGCCTCCGCCGAGATGCGCCAGTACGCCGAGCTTAAAGGTCGCTCTACGGACGCGCTTCGCCGTCTCGCGAGCTTCTATCACAACCGCGCGCAGTACGCCGACGAGGTTCGCACGCTCCAAGAGCTTGCGCGCAGCCTCCCGGTCAAAGACCGGACGACGATTTACAAACGCGCGGCTGAGCTTGTTCGCACCCGCTCGCTCAAAGAGTTCAAGGCGGCAGATTTCTTCGCCGAACTGGTCGCCGCAGACGACTCAAACATACAGCCTGTCAAAGACTATGTAATAGAACTCCGGCTTGCTAATCAGACAGCAGAAGCTCTCGCCGTGCTCGGGCAGTTTCAGCAGAAGTTTCCCGCAGAGCTTCCGTATTTCTTAAAGACGCGAGCGCAAATACTGGAGGCTCGCGGGGACCGCCGCGCGGCTGAAGACGTTTACTCATCGGCATTCGATCCGAACTGGCCGCGCTCGATCTCTTCGGATTATTACGACCTGATGCGGCGATTCGGTCGCTACCGCCTGGAGCGGCGCGGGCTCCAGGAACGCGTGCGCGGGGGCGCGCAGGATCTTCCGACTGTCGCGCGCCTGTTCGGCTTTTATGCTTATGAAGCCAATTACGAGCAGGCCGCAGCGTTGATACGCCAGCTCGAAGACCGTCGCGGAGGTCGCGCCGCTCAACCGCAGACGGGCCAGCCCGCGCCCGTAGGCGCGACTTCTTGGAATGCGCGCGAGCTTGAGCAGGTCGCCGGGATGCTCACGTCAATCGGCCATTACGATCAAGCGTCGCGCTATCTTTACACGCTCTACCTTGTCGGCGGGCTGCAATCGGGAAGCGAAGCTCGCGAAGACGCTTTGTATCGTCTGTTCAAGGTGATGATAGACGCATCGGGCACGCCGACACGCGTAGCCACGGGCGATCTTTCATTTTACAAAGACGTGGCCGAAGTCGATCAACATCCCGGCTTTATGAACGGCGTTCTGTCGCTGATACTTTCCGGCAGCGACATCTCTCAAGAATTTGCCAACGAGGAAAAGTCGGCAGCCGGTTATTTCAACCGCGCATTCGCCTATCGCATATTCACTTCATTCAAACAAGAGTACGCCCAATCGAATTATCTGGGCGATATGTACCTGGGAGTGATAAACGTTTTCGCAGGGCTTGGCGAACATAGACTCGCTATCGAAGCGGGCCGCGAGTTCCAGCAACGCTACGCGGATTCGCCCGCTTACTCGAACGTCTCTTTGCGAATGGCGGACTCTTACATCGCGCTCAAAGATCGGGCGAACGAGCGAGTGGTGCTTCAAAATCTTCTCGACCGGCTTGCGCGCGAGCGCGCCAAGGGGCGTCCGCTTGTGCCGGTCGCCGCCAAGCGATGGAGCTACGGCGTCACGCCGCAAATCGCCCAGTTGATCGACCGCATCAAATACAAGATCGAAGCCTACAGCGACACCTATGACCCGACCGACGAGAGCGATTCTTCGGGCGCGAGCGATCAAGAGAGCGATGCGGATGTAGAAGATTACAGCTCCGACACATCGGCCGATCTGCGCGGGCCGACCTACAGCAGCGTGCTTGAGCGGTACGTATCGTCGCTTGCAGCCGAAGAGAAGAAGAACGAAACCGTAGCTTTCTTCTGGGGCGAGATAAAGAAATATCCGAAAGAGGAAGGACTTTACGAGCGCTTCCTGCGCTGGCTGGGCCAGGCTCAACTGGTCAACGAGCAGCTTAAGGCTTACAACTCCGCCATTCGCCAGTTCGATTCAAACACGTGGTATCACCGGCTCGGTCGCTGGTACGTGCGGCAGAAGCGTGGCCGCGAGCTGGCGCGTTATTCGCGCCAGTTGATAGACATTTTTGACGAAGAAGAGATAACCGACTACCTGCTGCGCTTCGCCGGTTACGGGCCGACCGCCACGGGCGACCAGTTGAACTGGGACGCCAAGCTGGCGTTCGACCTCTACACTTATTCTCACAATCGTTTTCCGCGTAATCTCTATTTCGTGCGCGGCATGTTGACTTACCTGGAAGGGCACGACCGCGCCCGCTGGGAGGCGCTTTCGGCCGAGTACTATTTCGCGGACCGCTCGATACGCGACCCTTATCTTCAGTGGCTCTCGAAGCAGGGCCGTTTGCGCGACCGCTATGCTCAAGCGAAAGCGAATTTGAAACCGCAGACCGGGAATCCGTCTACGGCGGGGACCTATGCCGTCTTCGCGGCGGATGCCGCCGCGTGGCTCTCGCATCACGACGAAGCGATAAACGCTTATCGCCAGTTAGTCGCGCTCTATCCGGGTGAGCCGCAGTATGCCGACCGGCTCGCCGACCTGACTCGCTCTTTCGGGCAGCAGGACAACAAGCTTTACGAAGAGTCTGCTCGCACGATGGCTCAGATGGCGAGCATCTATCCTACGGACCATTCATACCGCATCAAGGCGGGCGAGGTGTACGCCGAACTCGGAGATTTTAACCGCGCGGCAGAGCAATGGAATCGGCTCACACAGCTTGAGCCGGGCGAGCGCGAAACTTATCTTGAAGTCGCCACGGTCTTCTGGGACTACTACCAGTTCGATCAATCAATAAACGTCTTTCGCCAGCTCCGCACGGTGACGGGCAACAATTCGATATACGCTTATCGAATGGGCGCGGTCTACGAAGGCAAAGGCGACATCGACTCGGCGGTCGGAGAATACGTCAAAGTTCTGGACGAGCCGGGCGAAGGCCGCGACACGGTTGCAAAGCGACTGGCGCAGCTCGCCCGCCGCGCGGGCGTGGCCGATAAGATCGCCGCCGCCTACCAGAGCGCGCACGCCGCCGAGCCCGCCAACTGGCAGTTGGTCATCGGCTACGCCGTTTATCAAGCCGAGCGCGACCGCCAGGCCGACGCGCTCGCGCTGCTGCGCGCGGAAGTCAGCCGCTCAAACGACGTGGCGTTTCTAGAAACCATTCGCGACCTGTTCCGCGCCATCCTCCGTCCCGAAGACGAGCAGCAGGTGGTGACGCGGCTGGCCTCGGTCGCCCGCGACGAGCGCGAGGCGATGATGTTTCGCTTGCAGCAGGCCGCTTTCCTCGAACGCCAGCGCCAACAGGATGCCGCGCTTCAAATTATCAACGGCCTCGTCCGCGACTACCCGACCAACGTCGGCGTGATCGAAGAGTCCGCGCAGTTTTACTGGCGCGCCGCGAAATTCGACCAGGCGTTAGACCTTTACCGCCGTTCGCTACAGCTTGCTAAGGGCGGGAACCGCCGCACGTTGATTTTGCAATTCGCCCGCCACCAGATGGACGCCAAGAAACTGGCTGAAGCCGAAGCTACGTTGCGGGCTTACTATAACGAAGACAAATCGGACTCCGAAGTTTTTGCCGCGCTTGCTCGCGCGCTCGGCGCGCAAAACAAGCAGGCAGATCTCACCGCGCTTTATCAAGACGCGTTCAAGAATGCGCGCGAATCTGATCTCAGCGGCGACGAGAAGCGCGCGCGTGTGGCCGACCTGCGTTGGGGGATGATTCAAACGCTCACCGCTCAGGGCAAATACCAGGATGCCGTCGATCAGTACATAGAGATCATAAACACCTACCCCGAAGACGAAAACCATCTGGCCGGTGCGATCTCTTACGCCGAAGAGCATAACCTTGTCCAGCGGCTCACGGATTATTATGTCAAGCTCACGGCCGAATCTTTTAAGAATTACCGCTGGCAGCTTGTGCTCGCGCGCATCTACGAGCAGCAGGGCAATCTCGCGGGCGCTGCCGATCAGTATCGCGGGGCCGTCGTCAACGAGCCGCAGCGAACAGAGCTGCGCTTTGCTTACGCAAACACGCTTGCGCGGCTGCGGCGTTATGACGAGGCGATAGCCGTGCTGCGCGAAGGGTGGGCGCTTGCGGGCCGCGATCCGCAATGGCTCATAGAAGTGGCGCGAATACAGATTTCCCAGGGGCGGCGCGATGATGCGGTCCAGACCATGCGCCAGGCGCTCGCCGCTAAGAGTAATTCGAGCGCCGAAGCGCAGATGCAGATCGCCACTCAGCTTGCTGCGTGGGGCGTCAACAATGAAGCGGTGCGCATCTATGAACAGGTTCTGGGGCGATTGCCGAAAACATTGAAAGACGAATACGTCGGCCCGGACAACATAACTCGCTATGTTCGCGCGCTGGCCGAGTCGGAGCCTCCGGCTTCGGCATTTCAAAAAATCGAGCGTTATCGCGCGCAATTCACGGCGATTGGCGATAACTCTAACGACACGGACGGCTACAAAGCCAAGAACCTTGTCACGTATTTCGACGCGGCGATGCGGGCAGACTTCGCCCAGGGTGTGATAGAGCACGCGACCCAGGCCGAAGCCAGCCAGCTTGCCTCGGCCATTCAAGCGGCCACCGCGTCGCTCACGACCTATAATGACCGCGAGCAGTTGCTACGCTACCTCGGTCTGGCCCGCGCCGCCTCGCTCTCATCAACGGAAGAGCAGCTTTACACGCGGATAAAGGACCTGGCATTTCAAAAGCGCACGACGGAGACGGACGGCGATTATCACAACGAGCTTCGCGCGCTGGTCGCCTTTTACAATCGCCACGCGTCTTTCGTGCGCGCCGCAGAAATGCTGGCAGCCGAGCAGGCGCGCGACCCTTACAAAAACCGCTTCGATTATCAAAACCAGATCGCGACCGAGTACCGGCTTGCCGGAAATACAGACCGCGAAATGAATGCGCTGCGCGCGGCTTACGCCGGCACGAGCGGCGCTCTTACGGACAGCGCCTCGGAGTGGGTCGAACGATACCTGTCGCTCGTTTATGCTTCGGGGAACCGCATAGAGCTTACGCGGCTTGCTACTAATTACAGCCCGTACCAGTTGCAGCTCATCAACTTCTTTGTGGCCAGGAACGAAAGGTTGCTCGCGCTGACAGCGATCAACAGCGCGCGCAAATCGCCCGCGTGGGTCGCGTCGCGAACCGGCGAGGTCGGGCTATTTTTGAAAGACACTTCGAACGAGACGGAGACCGCTTTTCGCACCGCGATTGATGTAAGGCCCATCGGCCAGATGATAGGCGCAAAGCCCGATCCGTCCCGCTCGCTCGTAGGCGACGACTGGTTCATCGCCGCGCGAAACTTCGGCTACTGGTTAGGCTCGGTCGGGCGCGAAAACGACAGCCGCAATTATGTTGTCGGCGAAATCGAGAGCAGCCCGTCGAGCGCCGCAGCGCAGTTAGAGCTGGCCGCTTATTACCTGGACCGCAAAAACCCTGACCGCGCAGCAGAGCACACCGCGATGGCCGGGGAGCTTGCGCCGGGCGACAAAGAAGTGACCGTTATGCGCGGCGAAGTGGCGTTTGCGCGCGGCGACCGCAAAGCCGCTACGGATGCCTGGGGCGCGCTGATGGCCGGCCGCGTGACGATTGATAATACTCAGACATACTTAAGAGTGATGTCGGATCACGGATTGCTCGGCGAGGCGCTGCCGCAGATAGAAAACTTCCTGATCGCATTTGTAAATCGCCGCACGCGCAACGACGACCGAAGCAACCGTATGGAAGCCATCAAACCGCTCGTTCGCGATCTTGCGCGAAGGGCGAGCGGCAACCCGCAGCTCGCGAGCGCCGTAGCAACTTCGCTGCACAGCGCTATAACGCAGATGCCCGACGATTTGATAATCGCGCGGCTGGTGATCGAAGAAGGGCTGCTGCCCGAGTCTGTGCTTGGCAGCATCTACCGAACTCAGCATCAGCGTTTGACCAACATGGCGGCGGCTGTCTTTGGCACCGATGAATACGAAAATGGTTATTGGAACGGCGTGGAGTATTTCTACGCGCCGCGAGCGCTCGCCGATTGGCGGCGGCGTTTCATCAACTACTTGATACGAACAAACAGCCTTGACGAAGCGCGATTGCTCGCAAGCTCGATCAAGCGAGAACAGGCCGATCAGGAACTCGCGCTTGAAAACCGCTCGGAAGATGAAGACCAATACAGGGAAGACCGCTACGACTGGCTGCCGCTCGCTTCGGCCCTGATAGAGCTTCGCGCGGGGCGCGATACGGCGAAGGCCGTCGCGGAGCTTAGACTCTACTGTGGGCTGGACAGCCCGACTCGCAAGATTGAAGGCGGAGACCAGGGCTTGCACGGGCGTTGCTTGAAAGCCTATGCGCTGCTTGTAGCCGAGCGCAAAGAGGCCGAAGCAGACACGCTGCTTTATGACGCTTACAGCGCCGTCGTCCGCTCGCGCCGAGCGGATGACGCGAGCATAGCCGGGCTTGCGGAGATCGAAGCGCGGCGCGGGCGCGCGGACGAAGCCTCTCGATTGCTCAAGCTTCTGGTCGAGCGCTCTACAGATAATCAGCGGTCGCTTGCGCTTGCCGCCGAGACTGCCGCGCGAATCGGCCGCTACAACGACGCGGTATCTTTTAGAGAACAGATAGCCCGCGCCAATCCTACGGACGCGGTTAATCGCCTTGAGCTTGCGCGCGCGATGGCGGCAGCAGGACGAAACGGCGAAGCGATTGATTACATCGCTGCGTTGATCGCCGAGCGGGCTACGCCGAACAGCATCAGAGCGCAAGGGGCAGAGGTCATAGGCGACATCGTCCGCGCAGACCGAAGCCAGGCGACGCGCGCCTCGACGCTTCTCGATAGAGGGGCGGGGCAAAATGATGCGGGCGCGTTGCTTGCGCGAGCGGCGGTCGCCGAAGCGACAGCCAGCATGGAAGAAGCGCGGTCGCTGCTCGGGCGCGTGAACGCGGGCGGGCTTGCGCCGGTCGCTCAGATGAAGCTCGGCTTGATCGCGCTCAACGCGCAAAACACGCAGGATGCAGTGGCGAGCTTCGAGCGCGCGGTCTATCTGGACAGCGACGAAGCGATGACCAAAGCGATAGCTTTTCGAGCTGCGGGGCCACGCGCTCAACTCGTGTTGCTCTATGGTCGAGCGGGCCGCGACCTGGCCGCCATTCAGATGGCAGAAGGCGACGGCGGGGAAGAGCATTCGTTGTTAAGCGCGGCGGTGCGAAGGGCGCTCGCATCGAGCAGCGAGGAAAGCGTGCAAGAGTCGGCCGCAATCGCTTTCGAGCCGTCGCTTGAAGTCGCGCGGGCGCGCACAACGGGGCAGAGGCCGCTTGCAGAATTGAACAATGCGGCTACTTCAAAGGTTGAGGGTAATCTGCTCGCCACGCTCGCGCAGTCAGCCGCGCGATTGGGCCAGTATGACCGCGCTATTGCTTTAGAGCGATTGCGGGCGTCAGAAGCGTCAAAGCCTGAAGACCGGGCCGCTATCGAAAAAATTCTGGCCGATATGCTGGCGGCGGATCGCGCGCGGCGCGCCAGAGAATCTTCGTTCCGGCGAATAGATCAATCGAGCACGACTGAATCGATCTACACCGCCCGTGCTGAGGGAAATTGAGTGTAAGGGAATGAAAGAAGATTCACCGCCGCAGACACAGAGGACGCATATGGCCGATGATGTGCTTCGCACGCGGCGGTTGCGCAGAGTTTTATGTCTGCTCTGCGCCCGCTCTGTGTTCTCTGTGTCTGCGGCGGTGAAGTGTCTCGAATCATGAGGTCTTAGATTATGAGAATCAGCAGAATGATCCTTTTATTTGTGGTGGCGATTGCAGCGCTGTCTTACAGATCCGACGGGCAGTCGGCGCGGCCCATATCCGAACAACTGCGGCTGGCGGGCATAGCTCCGCGCGGGGCCATGCTCTACATTCAGGCGAAGGATCTATCGGCGCTTATGAAGATGTGGACCGCTTCGAATGCGCGGAAACAGTTTTATGCCAGCAAGAGCTTTACCGCGTTTTCTGAGTCGCATGCTTATCTCAAGCTCCAGGACCGCAAAAAGGATTTCGAGACCGCGCTCGGGTTTGGGCTTGACGAAAGCCGACTGGCGGAACTCGCCGGGGGAGCGTCAGCCGTCGCCGTTTACGACATCGGCAAGCTGGAGCTGGTTTTCATAACCGAAGTCGCGCGCGAGCGCGCAATCGCCACGGCGATGTTTAAGCAAGCGCCGCAATTCCAGGAACGCTCTTCGGACAACGGAGCTTATTATGTGCGAGACGTGACTACGGACGGCGGGCGGTTGAACCAGCAATTCTGTTTCGCGCACGTCACAGGAAAGCTGCTGGTTACGACGAGCGAAGGGTTGATGATTCGCGCGCTAGCGAACGCGAAATCGGCGGGCACGGACTCTCTGCTCGCGGACGTGTCGGCCACCGCCGAGCTTGCGAAAGGCTTCACTTCGCATGATGTAACGCTGTGGCTCGATCAGACGCGGCTCAACCGCAGTCGCCATTTCAACAACTACTGGATACATCGCAACGTCAGCGCGCTTGCCGGTATCGAGACGGGGTTAATAGACCTCAGATTTACGACAGCCGGGCTGACCGAACAACGATGGTTCAAAACAAACGGGACGAGCCAGTCAGCGGGAACGCTAACAAACGAGCAGGCGAACGCTTTAATCAAGTTTGCTCCCGCAGACACTCAGCTCATAGAGCTGCGCGGCGAGTCGGCGACGACCGATCTGTTGAGCAAGACCGTGTCGCAATCCCTGTTCGGCAAGCTGCCCGACGAGTCTGCCGCCGTAGGAGATGTGCCTATGGATTACAGCCGCGGCAGTTCTTCCGAGGGAGATGAGGACGTGAGGGTCGAGCGTTACCGACGGCTCGACCAGAGGTTTGATAAAGACATTGACGACGAGCAAGCGCCAAAATCGACAAGTCAAAGGACTGAGCCGTCAAAACCGCCCGCCGCCCGTCCCGGCGCGAGTTTCGAGAAAGGCGTAGCGGCGATACTTGCTAACATTTCGCCTGCCGGGCATTCAAAGCTGGTCAGGTCGAAACTGGATGCGGGAAAGCCTTTTGTCACTTTCGAGCGGGCCGTCGTCATAGAGATGAGATCGGAACAATCGCTTGATCGCGCGGCGCTTGAGCGCGCTATTACAAACGAGATGCGCGAGCGGTTTGTGGTGACGGGTGTAGAGCCGGGACTCAACTGGCAAGAAGAGTCCCAGGTGCGTTATCTGGCGCAATCGCTTCTGGAACAAGGCGCGGCTTATTCGATATCGGGCAAGTACCTCGTCGTGGCGTCAAGCCGAGATTTCGCCCGCGATATTTTGCGCGCGGCCTCCGCCGCCGCTTCCGCCAAAGTCGAAGGCACATTCGACTATTACGGCGTAGTGCGCGTTGCAGACGCAAAGCCGGTCTTTGATAAGCTGATGTCAAAGCTCGACGGCAAAGTCGAAGAGGGCGCATCTAACACCGATGACGAAGAAGAGACTAGCGAGGTGAAATTCTTCAGCGAGAATCTATCGAGCTTTATCGCCGCAACAACTGTTCGCGAATTTCGCGCGCGCCGCCAAACGGACGGGGCCGTAATCGTCGAGCAGGTATTCTATTCCTGGTAGGCGAGACAAAGTATGAAGGATGAAAATAAAGGATGAAGGATGAGGGGTGAGGGATGAAAAGGACTTTAAGCAAGACATCTGAAATTTGAGATTTCAAATCTAATGTGACAAGCCAGTGCACCTGGAATCCTTTTCATCCCTCATCCCTCATCCTTCATCCTTCCAATTGTTGCGTTTCCCGCCTGTGTGCTGGTATTGTTTCTGCTCTATTTTAGACCAGGTTGAAATCCCCTGACAGAGGACTTGATGTATAAGAAATTACTTGTCGTGTGGCTCGGGCTGATACTGGTGGGATGCTCTCCATCTGAGGCCCCTGTTCAGGATGTGGATAAAGCCGCGTCGGTCTTCTTCGAGCGGGTGAAGTCCGCCGAATATGATACGATCTATAACGAAGCTTCCGAACAGTTCAAAAAGCAGGTCGCGCGAGCTACGGCATTGGATAATCTGAAACAGGTTACGGCCATGGGCAGAATCGAGAGCTTCGACCGCTTGAGCCTGAGATTGGATGGCGATGAGAAAAATCGCGTCGCCACGCCCGTCTACAGCGTGCTTTTCGATAAGGCCAGGGCCGAGATAACCGTTAACTTTAAAGACGACGGCGGCGAGTGGAAACTTCTCGGGTTTTCAGTCAAGCCGCGCACCAGTTAACCGAATTAAAAGCAGTTTGCGCCCCCTATTACCTCTCTTCAGGCTGCCCTGAGAATATTTGCTCAAGGGCCGGGTTCCATTCTGCGGAGGCATTATGAGAAGGTTGCTTTTCTTATTCATCGCGCTCGCATTGCTCGTTGCAGCTTCTATCGCGGGCGCGGATGTTCGCTCCAGCTTTAAGACCGTGAGTCGCGAAAACGATAATCAATCCGATAAGTCCACTTTACCTTACAAGGGGGCTACCGTTGCCGCCAATCGCTCTTACCGAAGCCCCGGCGCGCTGAGAAAAATAGTCGTCCCGTCGGACGATGCCCAGGCTTTGGTAAAGGCTGGCGGCGCGGGCGCATATGAAGTTGCGGATTACGACTCCTTCAAATTATTCGTTATTGACCAGGCGGCTTTAGAAGAACAGGCAGAGGCCTCCTACAATGTGCGCGATGACTTTAACGTATTGCTGCTGCGGTCGGGCGCAATTGATACGACTACGGAAGAGGCCAGGGGAGCTTTCTTCGGGCTTGGAGGGCCGGGCGCGCAAGACCTGGCTGAGCGGCCCGCCGTCAGTTTCAAGGGAAAGACCGGGGATAGCGAGTTGCGCCTGGTCCAGTTCATCGGGCCGGTCAAACAGGTGTGGCTCGACCGGCTTCGCGCGAGCGGCCTTGAGATAGTCGCTTATGTTCCCAACAACGGCTACCTTGTGCGCGGCAGCGAGTCGGCGACCGCGCGGCTGCTCAAAGCCAACCGCACGGCAGCTCGCCAGGGCGAAAGCTTTATTCAATGGGAAGGCCCGTTCATAGATCAATACAAGATTCATCCCGGTCTTGCCGCTCAGGTGAACGCCGGGCAGGAAGGCGAAGCGGTCGTGGCCGTTCAAATCGCCCGCAGCATTGCTCGCCCCGAGCAGGCGGATCGCGATGTCGAAGCATTAAAGAAACTCGCTTCGTCCACAATTGGCGAGCCTTACCCTGTGCTTAACTTTACTAATTTGAAGATGCGCGTGGAGCTATCGAAGATCGGCCAGATCGCCGGGCTTGCGGGCGTCGTCAACATAGAACCCTGGTCGCCGCCGCAACTGACCGATGAGCGCGCGTCACAGATCTCGGCGGGCGAGTTGTCGGACGACGGCAAACAGGCGCGCGGTCCCGGCTACCTCGCGTGGCTCTCCGCGCGCGGCTTAGCGTCACGTTTCGGCTTCTCGATAGATGTTAGCGACACAGGGCTCGACCGTGGCTCGACGAGCGCGAACAACCTGCATCCTGACTTCCTCGATGCATCGGGGCAGAGCCGCGTAGTGTACGCGCGCGATTACACGTCCGAGCTTGATCCGGGTGACCCGAGCGGCCACGGCACTATAAACCTGTTGATAGCGGGCGGGTCCAGTTCTTCCGCCGCTCAGGGGCTGCGCGATTCTTCGGGCTTCAACTACGGCCTCGGCGTAGCGCCGTTCGCGCAGCTCGGCTCGTCAAGGATATTTAAAAGCACGGGCGGCTTTGATCTGGTAGAGCCATTCACGAAACTGATTTCCGAAGCGTACCGCGATGGGGCGCGCATCCAGTCCAACAGTTGGAGCGAGATATCGAATAGCTACTCGCTAGACGCGCAGGAATATGATGCGCGCGTGCGCGACGCTGTGCCCACTCAACAGGGCAATCAAGAAATTTCGGTCTGCTTTGCGGCGGGCAATGCCGGACCCGGAGGCCGCATCGGCTCGCCTTCGACCGCAAAAAATGTGATCTCGGTTGCGGCGGGCGAGAACTCCAGAAAAGACGGCGAAGACGGTTGCGGCGTGCGTGATGACGGCGCTGACAACGCTATGGATATTGCTCCCTTTTCGTCGGGCGGCCCGCTGTTTGACCTGCGAATCAAACCCGACATAACCGCGCCCGGCACACACATTCAAGGAGCGGCTTCGCAGCACCCCGACTTCGATGGCGGAGGCGTTTGCGGCGAGGATTTCGACAAGCCTTATTTCCCCAGGGGGCAGACTCTTTACACGTGGTCGTCGGGCACCAGCCACTCGACGCCGCAGGTCGCGGGCGCAGCGGCGCTCGTGCGCCAGTTCTTTCTCAATCGCGGCCAGGAGCCTTCCGCCGCGTTGATAAAAGCGATGCTGGTTAACAGCACTACTTATATGACGGGCGTTGATGCGGGCGGCAACCTTCCGCACCCGCGCCAGGGTTGGGGCAGGTTGAACCTCACGCGCACGTTCGACAACGCCTCAAGGATCATCATCGATCAAAGCCAAACGTTTAACGACAGCGGCCAGTCGTTCGTCATAACGGGCGAGGTCAGCGATTCATCTCAGCCTTTCCGCGTGTCTTTAACGTGGAGCGACGCGCCGGGGCTTTCAGCTTTCGCTCCGTGGGTAAACGACCTCGATCTTGAAGTGACGATAAACGGGCAGCTTTATCGCGGAAATAATTTTGTGAACGATGTCTCTCGCCCCGGCGGCGAAGCGAACGTCAAAGATAATGTCGAAGGCGTGTGGCTGCCGGCGGGCACGCGCGGAACTTTTGTCATTCGCATAAAAGCCACGACCGTCGCGGGCGACGGGGTGCCGGGCAACGCAGATTCTACGGACCAGGACTTTGCGCTCGTAGTCTATAACGGAGCGCGTAAAGACGTAGCGGTCGCGACACTCGATAACGTCGCGGTCACGGGCGGCAGCAACGCGAGCATCGATCCTGGCGATACTGTGGCGATGAAGATAACCATTTCGAACGCTTCTCCCGTGGCTCCGATCAACGGGCGTGGCGTGTTGTCCACGCCGACCCGTGGCGTGAACGTCACTACGGCTGCGGCGGACTTTCCGGTGATAGCGCCAGGGACTGCGGGCGAGAACGCGACCCCGTTCACCTTCACCGTTGATGCAACGGTTGCTTGCGGAAGTGTTATAGATTTCACCCTGGACGTGGAGAGCCAGGGGGCCGTTTCGCGGATACCGTTCAGCGTCTTTGTAGGGACCAAACAGGCGGCAGAATTTTTCAAGGATGATATTGAATCGGGGCAAGCGAAGTGGACGCACGGCAGTCTGATGAAAAAGAGGAAGAACCGCGTAGACACCTGGACGACCTCTAAGAAGCGCTTCCACTCAAGCTCGAACGCGTGGTTCACGCCCGCGCTCGGCAAGCCTACGGATGTGAATCTGGATACGCTGGCTATAACGCTCCCGGCTGACGGGCGCAACCTGCAACTGGTCTTCTTTCACACATACGAGTTCGAGAGCGGCGGGTTTGACGGCGCGGTGCTTGAGATATCGAGCGGCGCGGGGTTTGAAGATTTAGGGTCAAAGATCGTGCAAGGCGGTTATAACGGCACGATTTTCCAGACCGAAGGGAACCCGCTTTCCGGGCGAGCGGGCTGGATCGAAGGCCGCCACGGCGCTCTCCAACCCGTCGTGGTTGATCTGTCTAGCTTTGCGGGCAAGACCGTAGTCATAAGGTTCCGCGTGGGAACGGATGAAAACGTCAAAGGTCTGGGCTGGTACATCGACGACGTTTTACTGAAAGGTGACCGCGTGAGCTGTTCGCCGTAGACCAGAAACGGCCACGAACGACAATGCTTGGGCGTAACAGAAAACCGCTTGACTCGATCAAGCGGTTTTCTGTGTTTTGCGCCGGGATTTATATAACAGCTTTGCTTACTTAGCGTTAACTGCATTTATAGTTTATTTAAAAATAATTTAGAGCCCTTTAAAGACAAACAGGCCCCTGCTGGAGTATCTCTGTGGGTGTAAGACAAAGCGCCGGGCATAACAAGCCCGATGGCGGCTTTATAAATAAATCACAGGAGACCCAAATCATGCTAAACCCACTGGATACAAAGTTGGAATTTGTAAAAGATCATTTGAGAAAGACCATCAGTATAGCGTTGGAAATAGTGATTGCACACGACGAGAATCCCGGATATTACCCGCTTTCAGAGCGATAAAACGGCTTTTAATGCTGATAGGAGGAGACCATGTTAAGACCAAATCGCACACAACTTAATGCAAAGCTCAACTGGCTGAAGGACCGGACGGCTAAAACTGTCAATATAGCGTGGGAAAGAGTGATCGCTCACAACGAGAATCCAGGATATTTCCCTCTTCCCTCGGACCCTAAATCGCTTGAGCGAGCCTTGCACCAACTGTTTGAGGCAATGCCTCGTAAAAGCCAGAAGGATATGATCGAGAAGGTAAACAAGACGCTCAAGGCGGGCAAGCCAGAGCGACAACGTATCTACGGCGATCTTGAAGATGTCAACTTCCGCTCGTCAGCTTCTCTGGTCAATCAGATCAAGACCAAGCCTGTGCCTGCGAATATGATGTTGACCGATGCAGACTTGGCCGAGGTGCGAAGCCGCCTGAAGCTGCCAACCGCGACGCCTCAAAAGACCGCACGGAAAACCCCTCGTCAGGCAGCCGAAGCGACTGAACTCGGGTTCGACGTTGTGAACCTGAAGTGTGACCGTACCACCGACCTGCGAAAAGATGAAATCAGTATGGCGGGGGGGGCGCTCGACAACGCGGGCGGTGAGTTGGTAGTCCAGCCGTTTTTTGTAGGGGATTTTAAGAAGGATGATGATCTAGCGCTTGGAGCGAAGGGGCGTTTGTTTAACTTTAAGCTCACGGTTGGCGAGTTCCCGAAGACCTTCGTCGCAGCGGTCTTTCTTGTTGAGAAGGATTTGCTGAGAAACTCCAATCTTGTTTCTGCCCTGATCAAAGTCTGTATTATAACAGCCGCCACTCTGGCTGTAATAACAGTAGGGATGTTAGTGGTGGGGTTACTGGGCGGACCGGCATCTGTGGCTTTGATCATTGGTGCGCTTGTGGCGGAACTCGTGCTGTCTTTAACCGGCAAGGTCTTGGATGCTATGCGGGACGATATATCTTGTGTCGGGTGCGATGCCCTAGTGCTCGACGCCCCTGTCGCCCCCGGCACTATTTTCGACCGCGACCCCATACTGTTTCGAGCCGGTTATTATGACCAGGGCAAATACGAAGGGACCATCAGGTGGGTGACGGCCTAGAGCCGTTCTAAGACAGACGACGAAGCTTGCGGCGGAACTCGCGCGCGTCAACGCGGTGTTTGAAGGCTTTCACGCCGTTTATAAAGACCACGGGTATGTCATACCCGTAGAGTTCGGCAAGCTTCGGGTCTTCATCTATATTCACCTCTTCGACGGTAAAGTCGGCTTCGTTGCGCGCCTCGTTTATCGTCGCTTTCGCCTCGTCGCACAGGTGGCACCCTGGCCGCGTGTAGACAATCACCACACTTTTTTTCATTATTTTAACGCCCTTAGCCGCTTGCTCACCCCTGGAAGCTTACCTTCAAGTGGGTTGCTTGACAAAGCTGATAAGCGCATGTTACATACCTTGACAATTCATTATAACGAAGCAGTCTCAGGCAAAAGCTGGTACAGATGCGATGGTAAGGTCACGACAGTTTTCATACAGTATAAATCGAAGAGGCGCGTCATCGGCCTCTCATCTGGGGCTATGTAATTATCGTCTTTCTTTTGATGGACGCATTCACGGAGAACTCCGGCATGGATACCGTTCAAGACACGAACGCGAAAGTTGAAAACGAGGAGAAGCCAAAAGTAACGCCGCCGGCGCCGAAAACGCCCGTTGTTAAAACCGCAGATAAGCCCGCAGCAAAAGCCGCGACCGCAGTCGGCACCTCCGCAGGGGCCAAGACCAAGACGGTTGCGAGCGAGCCGCCACCCGACCCCGTTAATAAGATGCGACGCCGCATCACCTGGACTGCTATAGGCGGATTCCTGGCCGTCTGCTTTGTGATGACTCTAAAGTTTTTCCTTCCCCGGACGCTTTTCGAGCCTCCGACAAAGTTTCGCATCGGTACTCCTACGGACTTCGGCTTCGGCGTCGACACTAAATTCCAGCAAGACTATCGAATCTGGGTTGTTCGCAACGCCGAGCGGCTGTTTGTGATCTACGCCCGTTGTACACACCTGGGCTGCACGCCCGACTGGAAGCAGAGCGAGAATAAATTCAAATGTCCCTGTCACGGCAGCGGCTACACTCCCGAGGGAATAAACTTTGAGGGACCCGCTCCGCGTCCGATGGACCGCGCGCGCGTCGAGCTAGATGCTTCGGGCCAGATCGTCGTAGACATTGGCACGCTTTATGAGTGGCCCAAAGGGGCGCGAAGCGAGTTCGATGATGAGGGCGCATTCTTGCAGGTTTAATGCCTAAACAATCAGCACGCCCGACGTCTGCGCTTTACGATAGAGATGGATGTCGGGCCACCGCAGCAATTGTTTTGCTGCGTCTTCTGCCAGGAGGGCCGTATGGAACCTGATAAGCCTGACAAACTGGAAAAGACCGATGTAGAGACCACTACGGACGTTGGGCTGATCGAGCGTCTGCGCACGGGAGCTAAAGAAGACCTGGCTCTCATAAAAGAGAAGGCCACAAAAGAGAGTCTCAAAGAAGAGCTTGAGAATCTCAAGCAGCCCACGCGGACTCAGATTTACAAATCGATGTTCCGCGTCAAACACGAGCCTACGCCGCGCAGCCGGTCGCTCGGGGTTTTGACGAACGTCTTTCTGCACCTGCACCCGGCGAAGATCAACCGTGACGCGGTGCGCTTCAGTTACACCTGGGGCATGGGCGGGATAACTTTCTACCTGTTCATAGTCCTGACCTTCACGGGCATTCTCTTGATGTTCTACTATCACCCGACGAAGGGGCAGGCTTACCAGGACATTCTCTATCTCGAAAACGACGTGCCTTTCGGCAAGCTGTTGCGCAACATGCACCGCTGGGGCGCGCACCTGATGGTCATCACGACCTGGCTGCACATGTTCCGCGTGGTGCTGACGGGCTCCTACAAAACTCCGCGCGAGTTTAACTGGACCGTAGGCGTTGTGCTTCTGGTGCTGACGCTGCTGTTGAGCTTCACGGGATACCTGCTGCCCGACGACCAGTTGGGCTTCTGGGCCGTGACCGTAGGGACAAACATGGCGCGCGCAACCCCTATGCTTGGGACCGAAGGACCGTTCGGGCCCGAGCTTGGCATGTCGCCTTACAACGACGTGCGGTTTGCGTTGCTTGGCGGCTCTATCGTGGACGCGAACGCCTTGTTGCGCAGCTACATCTGGCACTGCATAGCGATACCCGTAATAGTGAGCGTGCTGTTGGCCGTACATTTCTGGCGCGTGCGCAAGGACGGCGGCATCTCAGGCCCCGCGCCCGTGATGCTCGAATCCGAAATGAAAGCGCCCGGCGCAAGGGCCGTCAAAGCTCAGGTCAAATAAGTCCTGAGTCCTGAGTTATTGTTTATCACTCAAGGCTCAGCACTGGAGGTTTTATGGACTGGCATCAACTCTGGGAAATCACCACGCTGCCCGATAACATACCTATCGTGGCGATGCTGTTTATGATCCCTTTTTTTACGTGGCTGGGCTTCCGGCAGGCCCGCGCAAATGACCGGCTCATCGCCGAGCTTGAAGGCGACCCGAAGCTCGCGAAGACTCATCACCGCAAGACGTGGCCATGGCGTCCGCACTGGGCGCGCGAGCTTCACGTATGGCCTTACCTGCTGAGGATAGAGTTTCTGGCTGTCATCATAGTGACGGCCATTCTATTTATCTGGTCGATCACGCTCAACGCGCCGCTCGAAGAGCCTGCCAATCCCAACCTGACGATGAATCCTTCGAAAGCGCCCTGGTACTTTCTCGGCCTTCAAGAGATGCTCGTCTATTTCGACCCGTGGATCGCAGGCGTGGTCATGCCTTCGCTGATGCTGGTGGGTTTGATGGCATTCCCATATGTCGATTCCAACCCGCTGGGGGTCGGCTATTACACCTGGAAACAGCGGAAAGTGGCTATCGGGGCATTCCTGTTCGGATTCGCGTCGTGGATCCTACTGATCATCATCGGCACCTTCATGCGCGGCCCGGGTTGGATATGGTTCTGGCCCGGCCAGACCTGGGACCACAACACGGTAATCTATGAAGTCAACCGCGACTTGCCGGACCTGGTCGGCATCACAAGCCAGCCCTTGAAGGGACTTTTCGGCGCGCTCGTTGTGGGGATATTCTTCGTCGTCTTTGGGTGGATCACCCACAAGCTAGTCACCTGGGATAAGTTCGAAAAGAAGATCTTTCAGCGCACGTCGCTTTTGCAATACCTTGTCTTTCAATTCTTTGCGATAACGATTCTCTGGGCGCTTCCGGCGAAGCTGCTTATAAGACAACTGTTTCGCATCAAGTACGTTATGGTCACACCCTGGTTCAATATTTAAGGATGAGGGATGAAGGATGAAGGATGAAAAGGAAATAAGCGATTCTCTTTTTCATCCTTCATCCTTCATCCTTCACCCCTTCGGAGGAAGAGATGGCTGTTGAAGGCACGGGGAGCGAGCAATTAGAGAAGAGGGTTGACACGCCTGAACCTGACCCCATTGCGGACCGCTCATTTAGCGCGCCCTTAATGCTGTTTTCGCTCTTGATGATCGGCACTCTTGTCTGGGCGCTTTATGATGAATTAGTCGGTCAGCGACCCTGGAAAGAATTGCAGTCCGATTTCGCCAGCCGTTACTCGCGTCGGCTCAAACGCATAAAACCGCAGCAGCGTAATGCCGAAGCCGAGATCAAACAGACGGACGAATACATTCAGCTTAACTCCGAGGTCGAGGAGGCCGAAAAGGAGGTTAGACCGCGCGCCCGCGAGATCGATAAACGCATTAAGCAAATAGACCGCCAGGTCGGCGAAATCACCGAGGCGTTTCAGAATGCGCGCGCCTGGATCGCCGCGAAAAATTACGAGCTTGAAACCACGGGGAGCGAAAGCGCGAGAAACAGCATACGCAAATCGATTGAGGAGAGAAAGAACGACCCCATAGAAGTCTCTTATCACAACGAGCAGGACAGAGAGGTTGAGGAGAAACCTCGCTTCACCGAACTTGAAGCGATGTATAACGGGCTGCGTGACGAGAAGGCCCAGCTCGTTACGGAACTGATAAGGCTCAACGCGCCCGCAACCGAAGCGCGCAAGAAGCGCGACCAATACCTTCAAGACAATCTTGTCGGATTAACCGAGCAGCAGGTGGGCCAGTTGATCAACAAGATGGATAACTTCGAATATCGCATCAAGCAGATTCACGTGGCCGAGGCGAATATCGTAGACCGCTGCGAGTCCTGCCATCTCGGCGTGCGCGAGCCTATAACCTTGACCGCATCCAGGAGTTCCATAGGCCGCAGAGTCTTTGTCTCTCACCCGGAAAAAGACCTGCTCAAGATACACGACCCCGAGCGGTTCGGTTGCTCGACCTGTCACGGCGGCAATGGCCGCGCCACTGTCTCTGCCGAGAAGGGGCACGGGCGTTACAAACACTGGCTGTGGCCGCTCTATTACAAAGAGAACGTTCAGGCCGGGTGCAATCAATGTCATAACGCCGACCGCGTGACGCCGATGGCGACCGTGCTCAATCGCGGTAAAGACCTCTTCCAGAATAAAGGCTGCGTCGGCTGCCATCGCTATGAAGGCTTCGACCGCGACGCCGACGCCCTTTCAAACGCCCGCCAGTTGATCAAGCAACTCGAATTGGAACGCGAGGCTCGTCTGCGCGAGATATCGCAAACGCGGCTGGCCGCAGACCAGGCGCCGAGCGACGAGGAAGCCGCGCGGTTGCTCGGTCGCGTTGATGCTCTGCGCCAGACGATAAGCCAGATCGATGCTCAGGTAGATCAGTACGATATTAAATCGAAATACTTGATGCAGGACGTCAAGCGGGTCGGGCCGAATCTGAAAGAGATCAAAGCGAAGTTGCGCCGCGACTGGATTCCTCTGTGGCTCACCGACCCGCAGGCTTTCCGGCCCGGAACGAAGATGCCGACCTTCCGGCTTGAAGACGACGAGATAAAAGCCCTTTCGGCTTTCTTGTGGCAATCGGCCTTAGGAAAAGATGATTCCGAGCGGGCTACTATAAGTATGAGAGTGGCTCGCCAGCCTGCGGGCGACGCCGCGCACGGCAAAGATTTGTTCAAATCTATCGGGTGCCTGGCCTGCCATTCGATTGATGGCCGCGCCATTGATATGGGCGATCAGAAGATAGGCGGGGATTTCGCCGCAGACCTTTCGCGAGTGGGCGAAAAGGCCAATTACGATTATATAGTCCGCTGGGTGCATAATCCGCGTGAGCGTATCGCCCCTTACTCGCCGACGCAGAAAAAAGATTTGATGCCTGCCGATTACCAGGCAAAGAATCTGCCGTTCCGATTTGGCGACGAGTTTTCAAAAAGCCCCGTTGACGGGCGCGAGCTTCTGGTCCAGAACATGACCGTGATGCCGAACTTCCGGCTGTCGGATCAGGACGCGCGTGACGTCGCTACTTTCTTGATTTCGTGGCGGCGCAGCCTGCCTGGCTACGTCGAGCCGCAATACCCGGATGCTTCCTATATGGAAGACCGGGAGCTTGCCGAAAAGGGCGAGCGTATAGCCAAGAATTACGGCTGCGCGGGCTGTCACGAGATACGCGGGCTTGAAGATGAACAGCGAATCGGCACGGAGCTTACACCCGAAGGGAGCAAGCCGCTTGAGCGTTTAGACTTCGCTTTGTTGACCGAGGACGCGAAGAAGGGCGTGGACCCGTTCACCGAAAAAGAGGTCTCGCGCGGAAAGTGGTATGACCACAAAGGATTTTTCGAGTACAAGCTCAGAAGCCCGGGCATCTACGACAAGGGCAAAGAGCGCGTGGCCGATCAAATCCTGAGGATGCCTAACATCTACCTCGAAGACCCGGATGTAGATGCGCTCACCACGTTCCTGCTCGGCAGCGTCGTGACCGCGCTTCCGCAATCGATCCGTTACAACCCGGAGGGCGGGCAAAAGCAGGTGCAAGACGGCTGGTGGGTCGTCCAAAAGTATAATTGCATGGGCTGTCACAACGTACTGATCGGGCAGGATTCGATTCTTATGGGGCTGCCCATGTACCAGGGCGCTGACGGCAAAGAACAGCTCCCCCCGCGACTGACGAGCGAAGGCGCGAGAGTCAATCCCGACTGGCTGCTCAAATTCTTGAAAGACCCTTCGCTTACTACGGATGCCGAGCGCCCGTCGCTTGCGCGCTCGGCGCCTGCGGTCATAAGACCTACGGCGCAGAGCCTTGCCGCGCACATGCAAGGCGGGGCGGCGCACGACGCTGCGGCGCAACCCGGCGCGGCGGCGCAGCCGTCGCCGCAACCTGCGGCGCAGGGCGGGCAGCTTGAGCCGCAACACGGGATGAATCGCAACGGCGTGCGGCGGTATCTGAAGGCGCGCATGCCTACGTTCAACTTCTCGCCCAACGAGCTGCAATCGCTGGTCAACTTCTTTATGGGAGCTTCATCGCAGCAGCAGCCTTACATCCCTGAGCATCTGGTCCCGCTCACGGCGGACGAGCAGGGGCTTGCGCGCGCGCTGTTCACGTCAAACGCCGCGCCTTGCTTGAAATGTCACATGACGGGCGACCCCGGGCACGACGCGCTGGCGACCGCGCCTAATTTCCTGGCGTCTGCCGAGCGACTCAAGCCCGGCTGGACATCGCGATGGTTGCTCGACCCGCAGTTGATCAGCCCCGGCACATCGATGCCGTCGGAGTTGTTCAAGCGCGACGAAGAGAAGCATCGCTGGGTCTTCAACGGCCCGACGCCTCCCACGTTCCAGACCTATGAGGGCGACCACGTAGCTCTGCTGGTGCGGTATATGTTCCAGCTTTCGCCCGAAGAGACGCGCAGGCTCGGGTCGGGCGGCGGCGCACCTGCGCCCGCAACGACCCCGCCCGCGACGACGACAGCGCCGGCGACGGGATCGGGACAGACCTCTATGAGGTTTGATAAGAAATGGCGCAAGGCGCTGGCAAGCGACCTGAGCGTGAGAGAGCCGGTTCGCGCGCCCTAAAGATCGCGCGCAAGGCTTACGCGCCTGCGAGCTTAGTAGCGTAATGGCGCGAGAGATGAAAAGGTGTCACAATCTCATGTTCGGTATATCGACCGAATTCGTGTGAGATTGTTATCAACAGGAGAAAAGCAATGTTAAAGAGATTAAGTTTAATCTTTATGCTGATAGCCCTGTCAGCAACGCTTCTGGCTGCTTGCGGCGGGAATAAGGATGATGATGAAGAGGGCGAGGATGAAGCGCCGGCAAAGCAGAAATGGACTTCAAAAGGCAATGAAGGAAACATCTCCGGAGTCGTAAAGTTTGACGGCCCGGTGCCGACGCCTCAGAGAATAGACATGAGCGGCGACCCTAATTGCGCCTCCGCCCCCGGAGATAAGACCGTTGATGATGTCACGGTCGCCGACGGCAAGCTCGCCAATGTTTATGTTTACTTGAAGGCAGGCTCGTTAGACCGGTTTAGCTATGATACGCCGTCGGACGCGGGCGTGCTCGATCAGCACGGATGCCATTACACGCCGCGCGTGATGGGGCTTATGGTGGGACAGACTTTGAAAGTGATCAACAGCGATCAGACCGCGCACAATGTTCACCCGTCTCCCAGGCAGAACACGGAATGGAACAAATCGCAGCCGCCGGGCGCGCCGCCGATTGAAGCCAAGTTTAACCGCGCCGAAACGCTCATCCCGGTCAAGTGCAATCAGCACCCCTGGATGAAAGCTCACATAGGCGTTCTCGGACATCCGTATTTCGCGGTGACGGACAAGGACGGCAAGTACACGATCAAGGACGTGCCTCCCGGCAAATACACGCTCATAGCCTGGCACGAAAAGCTTGGCGAGCAGCAGATGAAAGACTTCGAGGTTAAGGCGAGCGAGTCAAAGACGCAGGACCTCACGTACGGCGCAAAGACGGCTTATCAACCTACTTCGCTGACCGTCGAGCCTGCCTTTATCGTTCCTGGCCGATAGCAAGGTTTGAATCAATGAGGGAAGCGGTTTGAAAGGTCAAAAGGGTATCAGCGCCGATGAGAGGCCGGGCACGGGTCTTTATCTGTTTGCCATTGCGGTTGCGTGCCTCACGGTTGTTTTATTGATAGTCGGCGCACTGGTCACGAGCAACGAAGCGGGGGACTCGGTCCCCGACTGGCCGCTTTCATTCGGGCGCTGGCTGATCGCTTCCGACAACTTTGTGGCAAACGTCCGCTACGAATATTCGCACCGATTCGTAGCGGGCGTGGTCGGGTTTTTAACGTTCGGGCTGGCGCTTACGGCATTGTTCCTTGAAAAGCGAGCATGGGTGCGGCGGCTGGCGTGGATAGCTTTTGCGGGCGTCGTAGCGCAAGCGTTGATCGGGGGAGTGCGCGTGTTGCTGGGCGAATCTTCAAAGCCTTTTATCGCCGTCCCGCACGCGCTCATCGCCCAGAGCTTTTTCGCCACGCTCGTCGCCATCGCGGTCTTCACTTCGCGAAGCTGGGTCGCACGGCGCGAAATCATAAAAGAGCAGTCCGGCCCGCGACTCAGACAGCTTTCGGCAATAGCAGTTGCGGCTGTGTTGGGACAACTGGTGTTGGGCGCGGGATACCGTCATCAAGCTTTCGGGATAATCCCGCACATCATCGGGGCGATCATTGTGACCGTCCTTGTGACCTGGACAGCGGCGACGGTTTTGCGGCGTTATAGCGAAGATCGGTTTTTGAGCCGCCCGGCAATCGCGTCTCTCGTCTTTCTGTTTATACAGCTTGCGCTGGGCGTTTCAGCTTATCTTGCGCGGCTGGCCGCGCACGGCAATCCGCAGCCGCTTGAGCCTATGATTACTTTGACGGTCGCCCACGTAGTCGTCGGCGCTCTCACGCTCGCGGCGCTTGTGGTGCTGACCTTGCGATGTTACCGCGCGCTTGTTCCTCGACAAGAGCGCGCCGAAGGGATTTCCGGAGCCTCCGCGATTTCGTCCACGCGCAAGGCAACGGTTTAAATTTATGGAATCATTTGCAGAACCCGTAGCTCCCTGTGTCCCGCTCGAAGGCCATCCGGTCGAGCGGACGGCGGCAGGCGCGAGCAAATTTTCGGCTTATGTCGAACTGACAAAGCCGCGAATTACTTTTCTCGTAGTTCTGACGGCGGCGGCAGGTTTTTGCCTCGGCTCCGCCCAGGCAATCGATTACCTCAAGCTGCTACACCTCAGCCTGGGAATAGTTTTTTTATCATCCGGTATATCCGCGCTCAATCAATTCATGGAGCGCGAAACTGACGGCTTGATGCGCCGGACGGAATCGAGGCCGTTGCCCTCGGGGCGACTCGCTGCTCGGCCCGCGCTAGTGTACGGGCTGGCGCTGTTGATAGCGGCGTCCGTCTATCTTGCAATCTTTATAAACCCATTAACTGCGGTGCTCGGAGCCGTGACGTTTGCGACTTATCTATTTATTTATACGCCGCTCAAGACGAAGACGACTCTATCGACTGTGCTCGGGGCGTTTCCGGGGGCGATGCCGCCGTTTATCGGGTGGGTGGCTGCGCGCGGCGAGATAGGGCTTGGGGCGTGGGTACTTTTTGCCATTCTATTTTTGTGGCAGTTCCCGCATTTCCTGGCCATCGCGTGGATGTACCGCGACGATTACGCGCGCGCGGGGATAAAGATGCTGCCCGTGGTCGAGCCTGAAGGCCGCGTGACGAGCCAGCAGATCGTCGTCTACACGATTATGCTTGTGCCGGTGAGCTTGCTCCCGGCCTTGATCGATATGGCAGGCATGCCTTATTTAATCGGCGCGGTTGCGCTCGGCTTCGGCTTTCTTTATTTCAGCATTCGCGCGGCGATTCAGAGAACAACCTGGCAGGCCCGCCGCTTGTTGCTCGCGTCGGTCTTGTATCTGCCGGCTCTTTTCATATTGATGGTACTCAATCACTCTTAGGGATGAGTAATGAGTATTTGTCTTTAACTCATTACTCATCACTTGGAAAGAGGAATTATGGGCAAAATCTTAGGTCTGTTGCTGGCCATTCTGGCAGCCGCGACGGTCTATATGTTTTTGAGCCGGACGTGGTTTCCCGAAGTCATCTCCGAGCACGGCCCCGCGCTCGACACGCAGTTCAAACGCACGCTGGTTGTCGTGGGCCTTGCGTTCACACTGGCGCAACTGGCGCTGGGCTACGCCGTTTTTCGCTTTGGCCGGCGGGGCAAAGAACGCGCCGCTTATACGCATGGCAGCAATAAGCTCGAAGTGACCTGGACATTAATCACCGCGCTCGTCTTTATAGCGCTGGCCGTAATGGGCCAGCGCGTCTGGGCGCAGATGCACTTGCAGCAGGCCCCTGCCGACGCGCTCAGGATCAACCTTGTGTCCCAGCAGTTTCAGTTTAATTTTCATTATCCCGGACCTGACAAGCAGTTTGGGCGAACAGACCCCAAATACATAGACGATTCATCTTTGAATTTCGTCGGCCTCGACACGGAGAATGACCCGAATGCCGTTGATGATATACAGACGGCCACGCTCGTCATACCGGTCAACCGCCCGGTCGAGCTTACATTGCGCTCGAAAGATGTGATTCATAATTTCTTTGTTCCGGTCTTCCGATTCAAGCAAGACACCGTGCCGGGCATGTCGATAAAAGTCCACTTCACGGCGACGAAGACCGGAAAGTACGACGTCGTATGCGCGGAACTGTGCGGGCAGCTTCATTACAATATGAGGACATTCGTGTTGATAGTCCCGCAAGACGAGTATGATCAGTTGTCGGAAATGCCCAGAGAAGCCTTCACGCAGAAGGTGACCGAGTTGCTGGCAAGTTCCGTCACTGCTGGGCAGGCTCAATAAACGTTAGGAGGTGCGTGATGGCAGAAGTGATTCATCCGGCTCACGGAGAAGTACATCGCCACGAGCCGCCGTCGGGCTTCATTCGAAAGTACGTCTTCAGCGTTGACCATAAGGTGATAGGCATACAGTACTATTTCCTCGCGCTGTTTTCGGTCTTTCTCGGAATGGGCCTGTCCGTTTTGATGCGCCTCCAGTTGGGCTGGCCGAACCAGCAGTTCGGGTTCTTGAAATTCCTCTTCCCGAACGCTGCGGAAAGCGGCGCGATAACGCCTGAGATGTACCTGTCGCTGGTCACTATGCACGGGACGATAATGGTCTTTTTCGTGCTGACGACCGCGCCGCAGGGAGGGTTCGGAAATTACTTCCTGCCGATTCAGATAGGCGCGGCGGACATGGCGTTCCCGGTCTTGAACATGCTCTCGTTCTGGGTGACGTTTCTGGCGCTCGTAGCTATGATCCTCGCGATCTACGCTTCGGTCATCGATCCTACGGCTTCGGCGGGAGTGATCGGGCCTATAGGAGGATGGACGGGCTACGCGCCGCTCAGCGCGCTCGGAGAAGTAGCCGGGCCGGGGCAGGGCACTGCCGTCGTCTTGTGGGTGACTAGCATCGCGCTGTTTTGCATAGCATCGCTATTGGGCGCGCTCAATTTCATCACGACGATGCTCAACCTGCGGACGCGCGGAATGTCGCTGATGCGCTTGCCGCTCACCTGCTGGGCCTGGTTTACGACGGCCGTGCTCGCGCTGTTGTCATTCCCTGTGTTGCTGGCGGCGGGCGTGTTGTTGCTGTTGGACCACCTTGCCGGGACGAGCTTCTTTATACCCGGAGGCGAATATGTCAACGGCAAGCTGATTAATCGAAGCGGCGGCTCGCCTATATTGTGGCAACACCTGTTCTGGTTCTTTGGCCACCCGGAAGTCTACATCGCAATCCTGCCGGGAATGGGTTTGGCATCGCACGTCCTTGGGACATTCGCTCGCAAGCCGGTCTTCGGTTATCGAGCAATGGTCTACGCCATATTCGCGATAGGCTTGCTAGGCTTTTTCGTCTGGGGCCATCACATGTTTATCAGCGGGATGAGCCCTTACACTTCGGTCGCCTTCTCGCTCATTACGCTCACGATAGGCGTCCCGTCTGCGATCAAGACCTTTAACTGGATCGGCACGCTCTGGGGCGGGCAGATACGCTTCACCTCGCCAATGCTTTTCGCCATAGGCTTCGTATCGCTATTCGTTTCGGGCGGAATCACGGGGCTTTTCTTAGGCCAGACCTCTATCGACCTGCACCTGCACGACACCTATTTCGTAGTCGGTCACTTCCACTTGATTATGGGTGTGGCGGCGATATTCGGAATCTTTATGGGAACCTACTTCTGGTTCCCGAAGATGTTCGGCCGGATGATGAACGAAGGGCTGGGCAAGATCCATTTCTGGCTCACGTTCATAGGCGTGAATGCGATCTTCATCCCGATGCACGTGTTCGGCATGGCAGGGATGCCGCGCAGGTATTCGAGCCACTACGGTCTGACTTACCTGGGCGACGTGCCTGATATGAACAAGCTGGTCTCTTATGCCGCGTTTGCGACCGCCGGCGTGCAACTCATCTTCCTGTTCAACCTGTTCTGGAGTTTGTGGAAAGGCAAGAAAGCTAGCGATAACCCGTGGGAAGCGACGCACCTTGAATGGACCATCCCGTCGCCGCCGCCGCACGACAACTTTGCGGGCGTCGAGCCTGTGGTTCATCGCGGGCCATACGAGTTCAGCGTGCCGGGCGCGAAAGAAGATTACTTGATGCAGAACGACCCGGACGAGACCGTCAAAACGCACGGGGACTAAAAACTATTTGAGATTTGAAATCGCGGCGCCAGCGTAGTCGCCGGCTTATGCGCAAGCGCCGGGGCACCCGTTTCGACGGGTCGCGCCATGCAAATTTGGAATTATCCATGGGTGTGACCGTAACAACAGATGTGAGAGTCAATCGCGGCGGCGCAGGCACGGGGCCGGAAGGCTCGGGCGCGGGCGGTCCCGGCCCGCAAGGCCCCAACCCCAATGATAAAGACTGGCCGCCGGGATGGTCGCGCGAAGACGCTATAGAGCCCGCCAAGTACCGCATAGGAATGTGGGTCGGGCTTGCGAGCATATTGATGCTCTTTATGGCGCTCACCAGCGCATACATACTGCGCAAGACCAGGGGGTTGACCGAAGTCCATGACTGGGCGCCGCTCGAACTTCCGGGACTGCTCTGGGCGACGACCCTGGTGCTTACCGCAAGCAGTTGGACCATAGAGGTCGCGCGGCGCGCGCTCAGGCGAAACGATTATAAGAGATTTAATAACTGGATTCTTTTGACAACCGTGCTGGGAGCCCTCTTTTTGATAGGGCAGTTCGTCGCGTGGCGTCAGCTTGCCGCGCAAGGCATCTACGTGAACACGAACCCGCACAGCTCGTTCTTTTATTTATTGACGAGCTTGCACGGAATTCATTTGCTCGGCGGGCTGATCGCGCTCGCTTACGTGACTGCTGCCGCGTTTCGTTTGCGAATAGGTTTTAAGCGGCGTAACGCGGTAGAGGTAACCGCGCTCTACTGGCATTTCATGGACGCGCTATGGATTTATCTTTTCGCGCTCCTGTTCTTCTTTGGTTAATACTGGAGGTGATTCGATGGCAGAAGTGGGAGTTCAAGATGTGGCAACAAGCGAATGGAGCGGCGGGACTTTCCCGTATCGCGTCGGCCACAGGAAACTCGGCATGTGGCTCTTCATAATGTCGGATTCGCTTACCTTCACGGCGCTGTTGATAGGCTACAGCTACGTGAGAGTAGCCAGCAACACGTGGCCCAAGCCGTTCCAGTTCTCTCCCAGCATCGTCTTTTCCAGTATGATGACGCTCGTCCTGTTGTCGAGCAGCTTGACTATGGTGATGGCTGTTATGGCCGCGAACAAGCGCAAAAAGAGGGTGGCTCGCCGCTGGATACTGGCTACGATGTTTCTCGGCGCGATGTTTATAGTGCTGCACGCTTACGAATGGAATCACCTGATTCAGGACGAAGGCGTCACGCCTTCGGGCAACCATTTCATGCTCAAGCGCACGTATGATGATTCCGGAAAGATGATCAGTGAAGGTGTCGTCCACGTAAAGCCGGACGAATCGGCCGAGCTTCAAACCGAGACTGTAAATGACGCGGGCCAGACCGTTCGATACGTCGAGGCGGACAGAATGTTTGGCGCGGCATTTTTCGGCATAACCGGGCTTCACATGTTCCACGTCTTTACGGGCGTTTTGTACCTGGGCGTGATCGCCGGGCGCATAAAGAAGTTCACAGCCGAAGACGTAGAAGTGAGCGGGCTGTACTGGCACTTCGTAGACCTTGTGTGGATGTTCGTCTTCCCGTTGATCTACCTGCTTTCGGTAGATTTCACGACGCATTAATCCTTAGACGGAAGAATGAATGACAGAATTCTTAAAGTGAGGGACGAAGGATGCAACAGTTAAAAGGGAAAGAAAAAGAGACACACCTTATGAACCTTGTGTTGACGCTGCTGGCCGTGGGGTCGCTATTTCTGGCGGGCTATGTGCTGGCGACCGGCAGGTTCAAAGGCGGGACCGATGACCTGTTCCTGGTTCTGGTCTGCTTGCTTGCGGCCTTGCTGTTTGCCATCGTCCCTTTCATGTGGGCCACCGAGCAGGGCTACATCGCAAAATTCCTGGACGTGGGCGACGAGAGCGAACCGGCAGCTCACGCCGAAGCTCACGCAGAAGCCCACACGGAAGCCCACGAGCATGGGATCACGAACAAACAGAACCTGGCTGTCTGGGGCGGGTTGTTGGGGCTCACGGCGATTGAAGTCTTCCTGGCCTACATACATCTGGATATAACGCTGATGCTGATCATCGTGATGGGCCTGTCGATAATAAAGGCCGCGCTCATCATGGCTTACTTCATGCACTTGAAATTCGAGCGGCTCAGTTTTGTGCTGACCATAGTGCCGGCGCTGGTGGTGCTGCTCTGCCTTTTCGCCATATTTTTCCCCGACAGCTTCCGCCTGAACCATCTGAGGTGATGTGAAGCGAGTGGCGCAGGCGACCGCTCTTGCGCCATAATTGATGAGCGAGGAGATCGAATGAATCGCGGTCGGATAATAATTCTGGGGCTTGCGCTTGCGGTGATGCTGCTTGCCTTGTTCGAGCCTGCGCTCGCTCAGTGCCCTATGTGCAAGCAGGCGGTCGAGAATTCGACCGAAGCGGAGTCGGCCGCTCGCGGCCTCAACCTCGCCGTGTTGGTGTTGCTTGCGCCGCCGGTATTTATCTTTGCGGGAATATTCGGCATATTTTATCGACACCGGAACGTTCAGGGCGGGCGTTGAGGAACACGAAGCAAGATTTTAATCGGCTCTTTTTGACTGACCTTTAAAAAGTTGTTATACCCCTCAATATGTCTCTCAGCCTACTTCCCACGATCAACGCCATTTTAAACGCGACAAGCGGAGTGTTGATAATAATCGGTTACGTGATGATACGGCGCGGGAAGGTCAACGCGCATCGCGCCTGCATGATCGGGGCCGTGAGCGCGTCGGTCATCTTTTTGATCTCATACATAATCTATCATTTCAACGTAGGCGCAACACGATTCGCGGGGACAGGCTGGACAAGGCCGTTTTATTTTACGGTCCTCATATCGCATACGATTCTGGCAGTCGTGCTCGCGCCTGTCGTCGTAGTGACGCTCCGCCGGGCCTTGAAAGGCGATTTCACCCGCCACTTAAAGATCGCGCGCTGGACCTTCCCGATATGGGTCTACGTCTCGATCACCGGCGTGCTGGTTTATTTCATGCTTTATCACTGGTTCCCAAGCCGCCCGTAACGCGCGCCTAAGCCGCTTGATTCACAGGAAGATCGTTCTTTTGTTCTCTATCCTGTTGCTTCTTTTTCCTGTGTTGTACCATCAGCTCGCGTATTGAAGTGTAGCTGCCATCCCGAAACAGTTTCCCCGCCCCAAGCACCGCTACGCTTTGCACATCACTCGATGCGTACCTGGCAGTAATGCCGGTCAGTTGGCTGATCCGGTCCGCAAGCCCTGCGAGTTGCGACGCCCCTCCGGTCAGCACCATGCCTGAGTCTATGAGCCCTGCGGAGATTTCAGGCGGCAGCTCTTCTAATGAGTTGGCTACGGCTTGAATTATTTTTTCCACGACCGGTTCTATCGCATCTCTTATCTCGCTACTGGGAACCGTGACGATTGCAGGCAGCCCGGTCTTCAAGTTTCTGCCCTTGACTTCAATTGCGCGATTATTATCTTTCGATTGGGCCGAACCGATTTCAATCTTGATTGCCTCAGCCGAAAGCTCACCTATCTCAAGGCAATGTCTATGGCGCATGTGCTGGATGATTGCTTCATCCATCGCGCATCCTCCCACCGGCAGAGTGGAAAGTTGCACCGGCCCGCCATAGCCTAAGATAGCTACATCCGTAGTTCCCCCGCCGATATCGACCAGCATAAAGACGCGACCCGATTGAATATCGAACCCCGCGCCTATCGCGGCGGCGAGCGGCTCCTCTACGACATCCACATACCTCGCTCCGGCGCGGCCCGCCGCGTCCTCAAGGGCGCGGCGCTCGACCTGGCTCGCCTCACCCGGCGCGCAGATGAGCACGCGCGGGTTCGACAACTTGCGACGTGATAAAGCGCGCTTGATGAAAGAAGCGAGCATAAGCTCCGTTGCGTCGAAGTCCGCAATGACGCCATCTTTCAGCGGTCGGACTATGCGGATGCGGCTCGCGTGGCGACCCAGAGCCGATTTCGCCTCCCGGCCTACGGCGACGATCTTGTTGGTATCGTTGTCGATGGCGATGACGGAAGGCTCGTTTAATATGACACTATCATTCGGCACGTAAATGATTGTATTTGAAGTGCCGAGATCGACTACCAGGTCGTTTGAGAATATCTTCTGGAACCGCTCCTTCGCTCCTCGAAGCATCTGCTTAAACTTTGAAGGTCTTTGCCGCACGCTTCCGGACCGGGAGAGCGAATGAAGCTTATAGAAAAAGCCTTGTACTATATTTTGGTACGTCATGCATTATTCCTCACCTGAGATTCTCTAGCTCGACCGGCATGAGCGGGTGAATGCCGGCTCTGCTATCGAAATCGACCTTTATTCGGCAATTACCATACCATTAGAAACTATATATAAACGCGAGTAAATCATTTAGAAATGGCGGGAGTTACGAAAAGGCGGCGCTTGATTACGGATCGTGTATGATTTGCTTTCACCTGATTCAACCTTCCCGTCGCATGACAGATAATGCGCGATGCTTTATGATTGCCTCCACCAATGAATCGCGAGCGTATACCAGGCGGGAACAGGGCTGCGAAAAGTGCGCGAGCCGCTCAACGCGCCGACACAGCCGTCGAAGAGATGGTTACTGATATTCGCGGCTTTCCTTTCGACACTTTCGAAGAGATGCAAGTGGCAGTGCGGGAGCGCAGCTTCAGTCTGGGCGTTTCGTCGCTTGCGGCGGCAGAGTGGCTCGACAGTTCCGGTCTGAGATTAAAAAAAGGCGCGGTTGTCGCCCTGTCTCTGCTGCTGTTCGTCGCGGCAATCGCGGCGGCGGTCGCGGCGTTCTGGCTCGGAAATTACTGGTTGTTGGCGGCGGTCCCGATTCAAGCGCTCGCGTTTTATGTCTCTCAGCCGGCGTCTCCTATTCGCAAATGGATAACTGTGGCCGGCGCGGTTTCGATAATCATTTTTGCCAACCTCTTGTTTAACCGGCTGACGACTGCGGCCACGCTCGTAGCATACGCGGGCCTGACGTTCGCGGCAGTCCGCGCCGCCGGATATATAGCCGATTCGGCGTTCCGCAAAACTCTGCTTTCGGACGAGCGATTGTTTCTGAAGGCTTACACGCACAGCGCCTGCACTCTGCGCAACAATAGAACCAAACAGGTCTACACGAGCTAAGAAGATAGCCAAAAGTTTTCTGAAAATACTCTTTGAATTAAGCCGGAGTCATGCGCAAAGCAAGAAGCCCGGCAGAGTATGGGCCTCACCTGTTTGGATGGCGTGGAAACTTGACGTAAGGCAACCTTACCCCGCGCACAAAGAGGCGATCAGACCTGATGTCGGGCGGGGCTTCAAATCCTGCGCTGCCCATTGCGGCTATAAGATCATCCTGATCTATACCGTCGCCACTGATGCCGATTGCCCCTACGAGGCGACCATTCTTGTAGAGGGGCACGCTGCCGGCAAATATCTGTATGCCATTAGCAAGGCCGACAATCCCTGTACAATCGTTCGGGCTGAGCGCGCCCGTCTCCAAAAATCTCTTGACCGCCACGAGCACATCGAGTTGTAAGCCATTATTGAATGGGCTGAACCGTTCAATCGAGACCGAGAAAGGCCCTGGCTCAGTGCCATTGATGCCATCCGGATAAAATGGGACGCTCAAGAATCCCTCCGCTCGGGAGCTGAAAGCTACCGAGCCATCGAGCTTGATGCCGTCTCTTATGGCTGCCTCGACATACTCCCCAAATTTAGCGCGGCGCAGTCGCGCGGCGGCTTCAGCATTGCTGAAGAAAGCTGCTGTGCGAGCTTTTTGCACGCACACGTCGAATCCGAATATGGGAGCATCAGGAGTGCTGAAAATGCCGAGCACCTGGCCGTCGATGTCTACTACGGCGATGTTTACCTCTGCAGCGCTGTTGAGTGGACGGCGTATCGCTGCTCGCGTGATGAAAGCTTGCTTAGAGGCTTGAAGGATGATCCTTTGGACCTCGCCTGTCGTCAGCGCCGAGCTTTGTTTGAAAGGAAAGAAGCGATCATCCACCCGGCCCTGCACACCATCTAAAGAGATCGATCTGAACTTCGATTGCTGCGCGCCTCTTATGCCGGGAGCGATACCCGGAATCGTGATAACATCGCCGCGCAGCCTGTCGAATGGAGTTGTTGAAATAGCGGGCGGAAGCGGAGTGTTTACGAAGGGAAACCTGAACCCGTTTACAAGGATCTTATTGCCGGTTATATCATCCGGAGGTTCGAATCCGCGTGTGGCGGCCACGGCTACCAGTTCCTCAACAGGCATATCCCTATCCATTGGGTCAGGGTCGAACGTATATTCCCCGTTGCCTTCGACGCCGATGCCTCCGACGTGCAATCCCTCTTTATAAAGCGGGACGCCGCCAGGGTCAGCCGATAGCCCAAGTGGAGCGCGCGGGTTGATATCGCTACAGACTAAAAGCTGTGAGAATTGCACGCCGAACAATGGTCCTGAGGGCTGGAAATTTATGCTCGGCGGAAAATGCTCCTGTACTATAAATCCGGCTGTGCGCGTTGTAAAAGCGTGTCCCTGGCTGCTGAGAAAAGCGCCAGTAACAGCCTTGGATATGGAGGCAAGCGACGCCGGCACCTCTTGCCCTTCTAATCCGCCTCTGGCAGGACGCGACGGATGAGAGATCACGGTTGTATCTGCCGCGCCCGCCATTTGAAATACTCCCAGGATGTTGCCTTCCTTGTCGGCAACGGCAATGGTTGCTTTCAGGCTGCTGGCTTCAGCCTGTGCAACCGCCTGCGCAATGATCGTCTCAATGTCTCTTACCGTTAGCTTGCGCTCATCAATAACGTCAAGCGTGAGATGGATTATTCCAGTCGTGCCGCCATCGGGATTTGTGACTGTGACGTTGATGCCGTCGCTGATCTCTGTGTGAGATAGATTGCTCACGTATATTTTTTTCGAGCCTTTTATCTTTATGCTTGCGTTATTGATCCGGCCCGCTTGATTGTTGAGCAACACCTCCGCCTGAGGATGGAAATTCTCGCCCATGATGACGAGCTTGCCTGTGTCAATCTGGTACGAAGATTTCTTTGTGTTAATTACAGGAACGTTTGTGGACTGGTGTAACCAGGCAAAAGTGTGCCCGCTAAGGCACAGCACCATAAATGCCATCATCAGGCTTACATTTCTTAATATTGTTCTCATTCCGAACCTCCTAATCTTCTCGGCCATTCTGTTTTCCGGCGCGCTGAGCAAAAGTAGGCTTACCTGAGTTAACCCCAGACTTGAGTTGGACTCGGAAGTACGAAGTAAAGGACTTATGGGCGCTGATTTGCAGACCTGAGTTGATCGCCCCGCCGTACAACAATAGCTAGCACGATAAGCCTGCGCAGTGATCAAACCGTTGAATTAGCTGGATGCTTGATTCTAAGCCTTGAATTTCTTATACGGTTTATTCTTCTTAATTTACAGGTAAGCCTTGAGCAATCTGACCCGTTGTGCACAGCAGCACGTTGAAGGGTATTGGATCGGGTTATAGAATAATCGCCTAAAGCCGACGGAATATAATCCTTCCGAAAAATTTAACCCTAATGTAATAGACGCCACATCAGGGTATTTTTCTGCGAATTATTTTTCGGAGCGTTCACATTTTCTGATTAAGAGAAAGTCTTTGGGTTTATATTCATCAATTAGCGGCACAACAGCCCTTCGCAAAGCGAATTGCCCCGACTGCATAGTTCGCAGTTTTGAGAATCAATAGAGTCTGATTTTGAAGTACGCTTGCTTGACCGTGAGCGGGAGCTTCCTTAGAATCAAATTACTGAATTATTTATGATAGAAGAGCAGACTTTTCAAGATGATGACACGGCTTTGCCTCAGCCAGCGCCTCGCCGTAAGTTTCCATGGGGAATGCTGCTGGTTGCGGCATCGTTCGTGATAATAGCGTTCCTTTCGTGGTACGGCTCGTGGTTCGGTCGCCCGCTTTCCGACGCCAAGATTGGAGAGTATCTCAACGACCGGGAAAAACCGCGAAATGTTCAGCACGCGCTCTCTCAAATCGCGGATCGCATAATAAAAGGCGACAGCGCGGTCAAACAGTGGTATCCGGCGGTGATCGCCTCTGCCGAAAACCCTTCGCCCGAAGTCCGTCTGACCGCCGCATGGACGATGGGGCAAGACAATTCGGATCAGGATTTTCACAAAACTTTGCTCTCTTTGATCGGAGACTCTCATCCGGGCGTGCGCCACAACGCTGCCCTTGCGCTTGTGCGCTTTGGCGACGGGGCCGGACGCGCGGAGCTTGTCGCGATGCTCAAGCCTTACTCGCTCAAAGCGGAAAACGCTGGCGTGGCAGAGGCGATAATTGAAGAAGAAGGCATCGCCGTAGCCCACGGCTCGCCTTTGATGCGCATAAAACAGGACGACGGGCAGACGGTAGAGATGCGCGCGCCCGAAGATGGCCGCGTGGAGCTTGTAGTAGCTACCGACGGAACTCTTGTTCAAGCGGGGGACGAGCTTGTCGTGTTGGCCCCGTCAGTCACTCAGGTTGAAAACGTGCTGGTGGCGCTGGCGCTCGTAGGAAAACACGAAGACATCGCTTCTATCGAGCGATATACTCAGCCGATTCCGGGAATGCCCGATTATATTCGCGAGAGGGCAAACATGGCGATACGCGAGATAAATCGCCGCTCACCAGTCGCCGTGCCCGCGTAAAAGTCAGGGGTTAAGCGTAAAGCCGGTTCTGGCTTCCCACTCATCGGTAGGCATCATCTCAATCGCGTCCCAGGGACAGCCTTCGAGGAACATTCCATCAGGGCCTTTGCTGGTGCAGAGCTTACAGCCTATGCAGAGGTTGGGGTCAACTTCTATTCGACCGTTCGGGTAATAATCCTGGTCAGGAACCCAGAACATACAGGCATCGACCGGGCAGTATTCGACGCACGCCGGAGACCCCGCGCAACCCGTGCAGTTATCCATAATCACAGCGAGTATCTTCGGCTTTTTCTTTCGCAGGTCCGGGCGACCGTGCGACATCGGCTCCAACTTGATAAAACCGTTTGTTGTCTCTACTGTCTCCAGGGCTTCAGCCATTCATCTCTCCTGATTCGAATTATAAGTGTCTACTATGAAAATTTATCATAAAAACACGGCTCGGCAAATCTACAAAGTGATGAGTAATGAGTGATGAGAAGAGCACGATACTGTAACTTATTACTCATCACTCATTACTCATCACTGTTATTTCATCTGCCCGTTGGCGCGGGCCTTTTTTATCAGGTAATCCAGCTTCTCCTGTTTTCTGGCCCGATCTTCCGGCCCAAGCTCTGTCATTGAGATGAATTTCTTCAAGCTCTCGGCTGCCTTCGCGAAATCCTGGCTGCTTTCATACGCTCTGGCAAGCGTCAGGTATGGGTCGGTGAATCCTTTCATATCGGGAAACTGGTCGCTCACTTTGAGCGCTTCCTTCGCATCTTTGATCGACGAAGCCATGTCGGCTTTAAGAAAATAATTGTTCGCGCTCATATCGAGCACAAGCGCCTGTCGGCGTTTGTCCGTGACCTTGTTTGCGAGCCTCATCGATTCGGTAAGGTCTCGCCGCGCCGCGTCGAGGTAGTTGTCCCTGCCCTGGTCAGAGAGAGTCTCAAAGTTGTACTCGACCAGCCGCGTTCGGGTCTTTCCAAGAATGTAGTGGACTTCGGCTATCACTTTATCGTCCGTGTAGCGCCCGCCTCCGAATACCACTTGCGAGATAGATCGCTTGGAGTCGGTCGGGGCGCTGGCGCGCTTTTGCGAAACCCCGGTAAAAAGCAGCAAAGCCTTTTCAGCCATCGCTATCGCTTCCTTCTGCTTTTCCACAGAAGGTTGATATGTGAGCACGTCGGCCAGCACCAGGTAAGCCGCCGGGTAATTCGGATCGTATCTGATCGCGCGCTTCAATTCCCACTCCGCTTGCCTCGCTTTTTCCTGATAAAACAGCACGTCGGCCAGGACTACTCGCGCGAACGCAAAATCCGGGTGGCGACTGATGATGCTGCGCAAATCTTTTTCGATCTGGTCAAGGTTAGACCCTGTGCTGAAACGCGCTTCGGCAAGTAAAGTTTGCGTTTCGAAATCAGAAGGCCGAAGAGCTAATGCCGCCTGAAAGCTCTTGACCGCTTCGGCATTCATCCCCAGCGATTGCTCCGCGCGCCCGCGATAAACGAGCGCTTCGGCGTACTGGCCGCCCGCAGCAGAGATTGCCGAGTTCAACTGCGATATGGACTCTTTGAAACGCAGTTTGTTGAAAAGCATCACGCCTTCGCGCAATATCTTGCTTGCCTGAGCCGGTGGCTCGCGCTCTGCCAGGTAGACCTGCGTCTGCTCGCTCGTGGGTACTATGATCGAGTCTTCCGACGAGTTGCTCTCGCTGAAAGCCAGGTTGACCGTGACGGGTTGAAGCTTGCCCGACTCGACGTTTGTAACAAGGGTGCGCTCCGTGCTCCCTGCAACAAACTTGACGCGCCGCTGTCCGATTGGAACCTTGAAAGTGCGAGGAGTCGCGCGATCAAGCCCAACTTTCTCTCCGTCATCTATCGCCACCTCGACGCCTTCCAGATCGGGCACGCGTATTTTGAGAAGCCCGAAATTCGACTTGCTGCCGGGGCGGGGCGATTTCATGTTGGCGTAGGTCACTGCGGATAGCGCCAGGTTGTTAGCCTCGATGGCCGTCGTGTTCCAGTGCGGGTGCTGCTTGTTTCCGGTACGCAAAGGGACCGCCTCGTCCAGGTATTGAACGACCTCTTCAAAAGTTACTTTTTCATCCTGGTTCGTGTCCGCATTGCCGCTCAAAGCTTCAAGCAAAGAGTAAGTGAAAATGCCGTGATTGACCTTGTCATCTTCGTATGATCTTTCGGTCTGTCGAGCAGCCGAGATGAATCCGACACCTACGGGTATCTTGCTCATCTCGTCTAGATACCTTTGATTCGTATTCACGGATTCGTCCGTTCCGCGACCGGGGAGCTGAACGCCCGCGCTGTAGCAGGTGTCTGAAAGCACAAGTCCCTTATTCGAGCGCAACTGCTTTACGGTCTGGCTGAATACTTCCATTCTGAGCGCGGTCTCTTCGGGTTTGCTCAGGTCCGTGTCGTAGAGCAGAAAGTACGGGCGGTCTATGGTTGCGTTTAATTTCGCGTCGTAGAACGGGGCTAAAGCTCCGTGCGCGGCGATGTAGATGACGAAATAATCCTCTTCTTTGGCCTGGGACTTGAGCCACGCAAGAGCTTTTTCTGCCTCGGCCTTTGTCGCCTGCTCGTCCGTCAGAAATTTTATGTGGTCGTCAGGAAAGCCGCCGCCTTCGGGGCTGCGCAGGAACTCGGCAATCGCGCGCGCATCGTCCCCCGCGTTCTTGAGATTTGAGATAATGTTCCCGCCCTTGTTCTGGTCGCCGTTCAGATAGCGCGACACGCCTATGATGACGGCCCAGAGTTGCACCGTACGGCCCGATTTGACATCGCCGCGCGTCTTCCCGACGGCGATCTTTACTCCGCGCTCGCGTTCTTGCGGGCCGACAGCCCCGGCAACCTGAGTGAGCAGCAGGGTAGAGAACAAAAAGAGTGAGGTAATGATTATTCTTGCAAAGTTACTTTTCATGATTTACTTCTCCCAGGCTTACTGATCTAGCTCGGATGACATAAGATTGTATTGAGTTTAATACATCTCACCGCCGCAGACACAGAGAACACAGAGCGGGCGCAGAGCAGAATATGGTTTTCTCTGCGCAATCGCCGCGTGCGAAGCACATCATCGGCCATATGCGTCCTCTGTGTCTCTGCGGCGGTGAATCTTCTGGCATTCTCATACATTCTATTACGAATTCAACTTACACATCGCATCAAGCTTTTATTACGGCCTGACGACGGGCGGGGGCACAGCGATAATCTCTTCTTCTTTGCGCGTAGTATAGTAAACGCCTACGCCCGCCCCAACCCCGCCGATCACGGCAGCCGACAAAAGCGTGTTTCGCGCGGTAAAGAACCCGACCGCGCCGACCTGTGCTTGCAAGGTCAACGAGATGTTCGTGCCTTCAATCGTAGCCGTGAGCGCGGCGGCGCACTTGGCCGCGCCCGCCGTGAAGGGCACTGCGGCTATGCCGCGATTATCCGTCGTCTCTCTGCGATTGGTCCCCGCGCCTGCTCCCACACCGAGCGTGCCGAGGCAGGGGTCGCCGAGCGCGAACACTACTGCCACGTTGGTGACGGGCCTGTCATTACTATCCGTCACCTGTACCTGGAGCTGTCGCGTGCTGCGCGCGCGCACGCTGAACCGCGACCCTGACGCGATCGGGCGGCCAAGCTCGTCAAGCGCGCGAATCCTCAAATCCGCTTGCTGAAAGAGACGAACCTCTTTGACTTCTCCGATAGTAGTGTTTGCCACTGCCCGGTTGTCCCGCATGGCGATCTGGAATTTTGCGCCGCTGGAGGCCGTGAAAGCCGATCCGCTTGCTTCGACATAAGCGCCCGCCTCATCGTTCAGCTTCACAGATATGTCGCCCCTGATAAGCGAAGCGACCAACACCCTCTGCGAACCCTTGCCCGCGACAGCGCGAGAAGTCGAAACCCTGACCATCGCGCCGCGTTCTAAAGTGAGGCTTCCGACATCGTCAAAAGCGACCCGCACCGATTCATTTGAAAGTGCTTGAAGCAACTCACCTCCCCATAGCAACTGGTCGCCGTGCGTGACGCGGCCGTTTATCGCCATGGCTCTCGTGCCCACGGGGTCACCCATAATCGCACCGATGGGTGCTCCCGCCGTTGCGGCGTAAAGCCTGATAGGCCGCTCTTGATCGGAGCCGCCGTTGGCAGAGGTGAGCATTGGCACAAGGCCAACACTCAAGAGCATGCAAAGCATGAAGCCGGATATGAATCGCGTAGCCTTTCTCATCGCCTAAATTCCTTTCGCATGAGCGCCGCACAATTTACGGCTCTTGAAAATCGAGCCTCATCACAGGCAGACGAAGCGTCAACTCGATCTGCCTGAGGAACCTTAACTGACTTGCGCTGCAATTCTGATTGATCTGGCTCGATGTCGCCGTAAAAGATGAATTGCTGCCGGACACTGTTACCCTAATCCTTCTGACCCTCTGGTTGTCGTTGGCTCCCGTAAATCTTTGCTCGACGCTGAAGCTTTGCCCGTTGACCAGCCCGCGCTCGCCGACCGGCCCGGTCAGATCGATATTATCTATCGTGCTTATGACGTTGTCCGAGCCGTTCAGAAACTCATACCTGGCGCTTCTGACATCCGCCGTGTTTGCGTCGAAGACTTGATAGCGGAGTATGAACTCGTTGCCCGAACGGCAGAGCGTCACCTCCGGTTCGCCGTTCTGCGGGTCTTCCGAATCGATCAACTTGACCTTCTTTTCTACGCTTGCGTTTATCGTCAGCGTCCGATCAGTTCCCTCAAACCCGAGCACGGAGACAAAGCTGTCGGGCAGTACATCCTCCGTTCTCAGGTTCGTTGACTCGTTGGCCGTAGATGGTATGACCGGATCGAATTGCACGACGAAGCTGTTGGACTGCCCCGGATTGAGCGTCACCTGCGTGCCGGTCAGGTCTTCACCCGTCGGCGAGCCGTCCGCTCCCGCGCGAAAGACCGAGAAGAACTCCGAATCGTCGGTCTCTCTAAAGCGATTCTGATTCGTCACCCGCATTACTGGTTTGAGGGTCAGAGTGACGGGCGCGCATCCGGCATTCGATACCGTGAAATTGCCCCTGGCCCTGCGCTTTTTCGCCTTTTTCATGCCGACGACCTTGACCGTCTTGAGAGTTATGGTCGAAGGCGTGATCTCTATTCGCCCACCGGCGTCGCCCGTTCCCCCGATCGTTACGGTCTGAACGCAGCGGCCTGTGTTGCCCGCTCTATCGGTGGCGGTATTAGTAATGGTGGTAGTGCCTATGGGGAAGGGGGCCGTGATCGCCAGCCCATCGCTTCGGCTGGCGACAACGGTGAGCGGTCCGTCGCACGCATCCGTAGCCGTAGCTGTAAGCACGCTGGTGGACACACTGGCCGAACACTGTCCAGCGGGCGCTAGCAGTGAGACATTGGGCGGGCAAGTGACTACCGGCGGTTGAGTATCTCTGACGGTGACGGTGAAAGAGCAGTTGGCTGAGTTACCTCCCGCATCCGTCGCGGTGCAGGTGACTGTGGTTGTGCCAGTGGAGAACCTCGTGCCGGAAGCCGGAGAGCATCTGACCGTCACGCCGGCACAAGGGTCGCTTGCGACCGGCAGAGGGAAATCAACGACGGTGGAACACTGTGTCCCTTCCGTATTCCTTACGATATTGCCTGGGCAGGTAATATTGGGCGGCTGCCCGTCCGAGACCGTAATTGCAAAAGTGCAACTCGTAGAATTCAGCCCATTCATGGCGGTACACGTCACCGTAGTCACGCCCACAGGGAAAAGGCTCCCTGACGGGGGGCTACACGACACCGTGCTGGTACCAGCGCAACCGTTTATCACATTGGGCGGGGGATAATTCACAGCCGCCGCGCACTGGGCCTGACCTGTGGTTGCCGTAATATTCGCCGGACAAGTTATGGTGAACTGGTTGCCGGTGACTGTTACTGTAAAACTGCAAGTCCCCGTGTTGGAGGATGTATCGGTAGCCATGCAGTTAACCGTGGTCGTGCCTATCGGAAACGTACTGCCTGAAGGCGGGTTGCAGGTGGGCGTTGGAGCCGCCCCGCAATTTTCGCTAACAGTCGGCAATGAATATGTCACAGTTGCCGAGCATTGTCCTGTGGGCGCCGATTGTGTGATGTTGAGCGGGCAAGTCAGCACGGGCGCCTGGGTGTCGTTCACCGTGATGGTAAAGCTACAGAGCGCAAAGCTCCCCGCTGCATCCTCAGCGCAGCACTGCACCGTTGTCACCCCCAGAGGAAAAGTTGAGCCACTGGGCGGCGTGCAAAGAGTGCCTCCGGATGGTGAGTTTGTATTTAAAACCGGTCCGCTGCAAGTCCCTACCCCGGGGCAGTTGTCCGAAATTGTGGGATTAGGGTAAGTCACCGCAGCCGAGCACTGGCCCGGATCGGTCGATCTCGTTATGTTGGCAGGGCAGGTGATCGTAGGCGGCTGTGTGTCGTTGACCGTAACGAGGAATGAGCACGTGGCGTTTGAAGGAGTATCCGTGCAGGTCACGGTCGTCGCGCCCACGGAGAAAAATGAGCCGGAAGGCGGTGCGCAATTCACAGTGCCGCACGCCCCTGTTGTTTCCACCGGCGGATAGGTGACATTCGCCCCGCACTGATTCGCGGTGTTCGTCGTGGTTACATTGCCGGGACAGGTCAACGTGCAGCTTCCGCCTACGTCGGTGATCGAGATGTCATCTATAGCCTGGCCTACGCTTCCGTTTAAGTCATCCGATCCGACTCGCCAGCGCAGCACTATGTTCTGCCCACTCGCAGAGGCAGGCAGATTGACGGTCGTGGTTACAAATAATCCCTCGGTAGACCCTGTCCATACTGACCTGCCGGCCAGCGGATTGGTAGTCATCAAAAGTATATTGCCGTTGTAGCCGCCTACTACGAAAGTACCACCGGCGGTCAGTATGTCCTGGAACGCGCCTGCGCCTATCGATATTTCAAGGACGGCTCCGTCAGCGCCATTCTCGAAAGTGAAATTATTCTGGAAAGTCAATTGCGCCGAAGAAGTGGTGACGGCAATCTGTGGTGAATCGAGCCTGATGTCCGCAGTGCACTCGGGGCCGAAGGCAACAGCGGCATGGGGCGGCGAGTTGAATACATCGTTACTGGTGGCCCACGGCTCAGCACTCATGCACCCGGGGGCTATCACCGTGGTTCCCCATCCTGGCGGAAGATTCGGGAAAGCTACCGCATCGAAGTTCTCTGAAAATGATGTGCTTGGCGATGAGGGCGAATTTGTCGAGGCCGCAGGGCCCTGCGGCGACGCGCCTCTAGTCCCTCCAAGCTTGAAAGTAAGATTCGTGCTGCCAAGATCGGCCGCTCCGTCCCGGAGCTTGATCGCAGCGGCAAACGTGCCGTCGCAAGGCACTCCGGGCGTAGCGGTAAACGTCCTGCACACGGCAGGCCCTCCGGCTTTCAATATCCCGTAGCTCTGTCGACCATCTAGCGAAGTGAATTGGACAGACGGCTCAAAGCTCGCTTGAAGATCAGAAGTGTCCTTATCGCCCACGTTTTGAAGGCACACACTTATGGTCGCCGACTGGTTTTGATTAAGACCGCCGTTCGATGAACAACCCTCCGATTTTATAGTCGCATCGGTCACGATAATCACAGCGCCTTTTTGAGTTGTCACGGGCGCAGGTCGCTCTTGATCTGAGTTGCCATCAACAGAATTCAATGTGGTCGCAATCCCCGCACTCAAGAGCATACAAAGCATGAAACCATGTATAAATCGCTCAACCTTGCTCATTAACTATATCCCTTCGCGCAAACGCAGCACAATTTACGGCTCTTGAGAATCTAACCTTATCACAGGCGGACGAAGCGTCAACTCGATCTGCCTGAGGAGTCGTAACTGACTTGCGCTGCAATTCTGATTGATCTGGCTCGATGTCGCTGCAAAAGATGAATTGCTCCCGAATACCGTTACCCTGACTCTCACAACCCTCTGGTTGTCGTTGGCCCCCGTAAATCTTTGCTCGACGCTGAAGCTTTGCCCGTTGACCAGCCCGCGCTCGCCGACCGCCCCGGCCAGATCAACGTTATCTATAGTGCGCACGACATTGTTTGAGCTGTCTAGAAACTCATACCTGGCGTTTCTGACATCCGCCGTGTTTGCGTCGAAGACTTGATAGCGGAGTATGAACTCGTTGCCCGAACGGCAGAGCGTCACCTCCGGTTCGCCGTTCTGCGGGTCTTCCGGGTCGATCAACTTGACTTTCTTCTCTACGCTTGCGTTTATCGTCAGCGTCCGATCAGTTCCCTCAAACCCGAGCACGGAGACAAAGCTGTCGGGCAGTACATCCTCCGTTCTCAGGTTCGTTGACTCGTTGGCCGTAGATGGTATGACCGGATCGAATTGCACGACGAAGCTGTTGGACTGCCCCGGATTGAGCGTCACCTGCGTGCCGGTCAGGTCTTCACCCGTCGGTGAGCCGTCCGCTCCCGCGCGAAAGACCGAGAAGAACTCCGAATCGTCGGTCTCTCTAAAGCGATTCTGATTTGTCACTCGTGTTATGGGTTTGAAGGTCAGAGTGACGGGCGCGCAGCCGTTATTCGAAATATTGAAATTGCCCCTGGCCCTGCGCTTTTTCGCCTTTTTCATGCCGACGACCTTGACCGTCTTGAGAGTTATGGTCGAAGGCGCGATTTCTACCTGCCCGACGCCGCCCGTCCCCGTCACCGTTACGGTCTGAATGCACTGGCCCTCGTTGCCCGATGCGTCGAGGGCGATATGAGTCACGGTAGTAGTGCCTACGAAGAAGGGCGCCAGGAGGGGCAGCCCATCGCTTCGACGACCTGAGACAAGGACAATCGTCCCTTTACAGGCATCCGTAGCAGTAGCCGTAAGCGCGCTGAGGGGTACACCACCGGCCGAACACTGTCCCGCGGGCGCTGTGATTGAGATATTAGGCGGGCAAGTGACTACCGGCGGTTGAGTATCTCTGACGGTGACGGTGAAAGAGCAGTTGGCCGTGTTACCTCCCGCATCCGTCGCGGTGCAGGTGACTGTGGTTGTGCCGGCAGAGAAACTTGTGCCGGAGGCCGGGGAGCAACTGACCGTCAAGCCCCCACAAAGGTCGCTTGCGACCGGCAGTGGAAACTCCACAACGTCAGAACACTGTCCATCTCCGGCATTCTTTATGATGTTTGCAGGACAAGTGATTGTAGGTGGCTGTGTATCAAGGATCGTGACTGTAAAGCTGCATGTTTGTGTTGGTTCGGTCGTAGTGCAGGTAACAGAGGTCGTGCCCACAGGGAAGAACGAGCCTGAGACCGGTGAACAGGTAGTTGTCCCGCACATTCCGCCGGTAGACACAGGCGGGTAATTGACAACTGCGCCGCACCGGCCCGGATCGTTGGCTCGAGTGATGCTAGCCGGGCAGGTGACTATCGTTATCGTAAAGCTGCATGTTTGTGCAGGCGGTCCGGTCGTATTGCAAGTAACAGTAGTCGTGCCAAGCGGGAAGAACGAGCCTGAAACAGGGCTGCAAGTCGGGGCCGCGCATGGTCCGCTGGTAGTTGCAGGCGGGTAATTGACAACTGCGCCGCACTGGCCCGGATCGTTGGTCCGTGTGATGTTTTCCGGGCAGGCAATCGAGTTGCAAACTGCGCCGCCGTCGCAGCCAGGTCCAGAGGCGCACCCATTGTTCGTCAGGTTCTCTATCCTGAACGTCGCATGCCACAGTACCGGGCGGCGACTGTAACGATGCATCTCCGGACATACTGCTTGTGCTCCAGGTAGCGCGGACTCTGCGGTCTTGTGCATTGTGCGTCAGCGAGAATAGGCAAGAACCAGGGTTATTATCTATAGTGCCGATGCCCGTAAATATTTCACTGTCGCTATCACAGGAGAACCGGTATTGACCTGTTTGAGTATTGATCAGCACTACATTCCTTGCTTTATTGTCGTCTTGCAGGCACACATTGAACGCTGCAAACGAGAATGTGCAGGTCGCCGTGTTGCCCGCTGCATCTGTAGTTGTGCAGGTGACCGTTGTTGTGCCAATCGGTACGCACGACCCGGATGGCGGCACACACGCTACCGTCACGCCGGGACAGTTATCCGTTGCCGGCGGCGGCGGGAATGTTGCTAACACTGATGTGGCTATCGGACAGCTTGCCGGAGCGACAGCAGTCACAGGAGTAGGACAGGTGATGTTCGGAGCCTGTGTGTCAACGACAGTCACCGTGAAGCTGCACATTTGCGCAGGGGGGCCGGTCATGCAGTTGACCGTAGTCGTGCCCACGGGGAAGAATGAGCCTGAGGCCGGTGAGCAGGTCGGAGGCACGCACACCCCGGACGTGCTAGGAGGCGGATAGTTGACGACTGCGCCGCACTGGTTAGTATCGTTCGGCTGCGTAATATTTGCCGGGCAAGTTATGCCTTCGCATGTCGCTATGATGCAGTCTGTGTCGGTCGAGGTCAGAGAGTCAATCCTGATCCCTTGACCGCTGACGCTGCTGTCAGTGCCGCGACGCCATCTCAGCACGGCTATCCCACCGTTCGCAGCAGCAGGCAGGTTGACGGTAGTCGTGACGAAGCCAGCAGTGTTGCCCGTCCAGGCGTTACGGCCGGCGATGGGCGAGCCGAAGTTGACGGAGATGACGCCGTTGTAGCCGCCGACAGCGAACGAGCCGCCAGCGGCGATGATGTCCTGGAATGCGCTGCCGTTAACGGATATCTCAAGCACACAGCCGTCGAAGCCATTTTCCAGGTTGTTGTTGCGCCTGAATGTGACGGTGGCTGTAGCTGAGGTTACGTTGAACAGAGGAGAATCGAGTCGCTCATCGCTGATGCAGTTGGGATCGTTAACAAAGGCTGCGTTAGGCGGAGTGTCAGCCGGAGGAGCCGGTGTGCCCGCGTTTGAAGTCACCCAGGGGTCGGAGTTGGGAGTGCCTGCGCAATCAATGGCGGTAGTAGCAGTCCAGCCGGTAGGCAAGTTCGGCGGAGTGACGGCGTCAAAGTTCTCCGCGCATATCGCCTGCGGCGCGTTCGGGGTGAAACTGTAGCTGATCTCGCCCAGGTTCGTCGTCTCATCCCGAACCTCCAGTTTCAACGTGACAGCGCTGTTGACATCCGCGCTCGGGCTCAGAGTAAAGGAGAAAGGCATACAGGTTGATGACCCATCGGCCCGAATCGTTCCATATTTTTGCGGCTCGCCGAGCGAAATAATCTTCGATGTTGACTTCAATTCTACGACGACGTTGCTGGCCTTCACTGCGCCGATGTTTTCAAGACACAGGTTGACCGTCATGGGTGAGCCGGGCGCTATCACGCCGTTTACAGACGCGTCGTGGTTTGGTGTAACGCCGACGCTTTGCGCCGTGATGACGGGACCGGGCGCTGGCGTAGTTTTCTCTTGCTTTAATGGCTCAACTACAATAGAAGGCCCGTCCGAAATATTTTTGCCACCCGCATGTGAACTCGCGCTAGAGGTCAAGGCCGGTTGTGCATCCAGAGCTTGAACAACGATCAGAGCAGCCGTCAGCAGAATGACAAAGCTAAGTGCGCAACGCAGCGAGGCCGAGTGATTTATGGCGTGTGAGGTTTTCTTTATTCTATTCTTCATTAGATTCACCCTAAATTAACCCAGATGGACTCGACTGAAAGATTTTCGGCAGCATCGTTTACTGAACATTAAATGCGCGTAGTTCGAGAACAAGTTTTTTATTATTTTGATCTATCTCGACATCGCGCACGTAATCGGCATACCCGAAGGCCACTGCAATGATCGTATAACGCCCCGGCGGCACGGGTTTTTTGAACTCGAATTCGCCGTCGGGATTTGAGTTGCCCCAGGTGAGCAATCCGCCTTGCTTCCCGCTCCTGGTGCCGAGCGGGAACAGACCCACTCGCGCGCCAGGCACCGGCTCCGAATTAGAGGTTGATTTGACGATTCCTCGCACGGTGAGGGCGTCAGCTCCGGCAACGACTGGCGGCGCGTTCGTAACCACTTTCAGCGCCCGCCCCTGTTCCATCTGGGTAATCATAGCTGCAATCAGATGAGCGGGGCGCAGAAAACCTACCGCGCCATAGTACTTGTAATCGTCGGGAAAGCCGTCACCGTTTCTATCAATCGGCTGGCTGTCGGCAACGACCTTTGTAGGTATGCCTATGAGACGGCCTTCGATGTTGACGGCAGCGCCGCCGCTGTTTCCGTGAATAACGCGGGCATCGGTCTTGATCCAGTTCCCAAGAACGTCCTTGCCTTCGACTGTGCCTTGATTGACCGTAATTGTCAGCCCGCCTTTTTCCGGGAAACCGATGATAATGAGATCGTCGAGCAATTGCACAGCCTTCGAATCACCCAGCTCGACGTGTTGGAAAGAAGTCGCGTCTTTGACCGGCTTGCCCGACCCATCAGTCTCCACGCGCAGCAAAGCCAGATCGTAATCTTTATTTATCAGCTCGACCCTGAGACGAAAGCGCGTGGCCGACGTGTTGGCTGCAACGCCGTCTTCGGAAGGTGTGAAAAATATTTCGTCATATAACTGGTTGGCGGGGCTGTCGTTGATAACGTGGTAGTTGGTGACGATCAACCCATCGCTTCGAATGACTACTGCCGAGCCTCTCGGTCGGGGAGCCTGGCCGGGCGCGTCCGTCCCGTTCCGCACTTGAATCAATCCTACGGCAGAAGTAGCTTTGCGAATGAGATTTCGAGCTTCGGGCGGGAGCGACATCTTTTTCGGAGTCGTGAGGCTGGGCTTTGGCGCAGTCTGTGTGTTTGGCGGGGAACCGGCCTGCGAAGCGGCGCGCGCTCCACCAAGCCCGCAGCCGACCAGCGCCGCAAGAGAGACGATAAGCGAGATTGTCTTGCTGCTTCTCAGATCGTTGACCCCCTGAGAGGATTTTTTACCGGCGCAACTCTGAGCGGCGAGATCGTATGCGCCGGCCTTCTGACGAATATATCTATTTCGATATCTATATAGACGCGCTTCGGATCAAATGTGCTTCAGCCTGACATAGAAGACGGCCACCTGGCCTTGCTTTAATGTCTGACCCACATTGTCCTGTATAGCGACATAAGTGCTTTTGTCTTTATCTTTACCCGAAGCGAGCTTGATTCCGCGACTCCGCACGCCCGAAGCGCCGTCTTGCGGCGGCGGGCTTCCGGCATCCACGCCTCCGGCATCCATACTGCTCTGCTGTTGAACCTGCACGGTGCCTGCAAGCTCGGCGGCGGCGGCTGAAGCCGAATCGGTCAGGTCGCACGGCTTCGGAGAGTTGCAACAGTTCATAGTCTTGAGCACGTCCTCGAGAAATGCTATGCGATCACGGCTCATTATTACCTGAAGGACTTCGGTGCCTTTATCCGCATCAAACTCAATCGCGGCGTCATCGTCCGCCGGCAGATAATATATCCTGCCGGGAATAATTGTATTTATATCCTGTCCTGAACAAGGGTAGATCAGACGCTTCTTTCCATCCGGCGTTATGTTTAGGACATAAACGAACCCTTCAAAATTGCTCTGAAACCTTAGCTTGAGCCGTTCGCCTTCGCGAAACTCCTGGTTGGCGACTACGGGCCGCAACTCTTTTTTTGCGCCCGCGGATGGAAGCTCTTGTAGGACGTTGACACGCATTGCGTCGGCGCGTTTCTTTACAAACAGCGCGCGTGTTCGCGCCAGCCCGTCGTCTGCGGTCTCTTTCAGGTGCGACAGCTTGATTGTCTCGATCAGCTCTTCGTTATCTTTCAGGTTTGTATTCTGAACGTAAGTGCCGTCGCTTTCTTCCTTGCGTAGCGAATCGAAGCTGATCTTGTCTGCGCGAGCGAGTTTTTGCCCTGATTGGCTCTTGAGGTTATTTATGACGCTCTGATCGACGGGGCTTCCGGCTTTCAGATTTTCAAAAGCGTTTATCTCGTCGCGGCTGAAAATGAGCGTGAAGTAATCGTGCCCTGCAGGCGCCGTTATCTCCCACCAGCAATCTGCGGGGTTGTCATACTCGGCGCAGGACCCCGGAACCATGATCTCTTTATCTTTTTCGACCACATTTTGGCCATTGTTTATACGCGGGTCAGGGAAGACTATACGCAGCGGATCAACAGCAGCGCCGTCGGTTGCGTTGCTGTTATGGACTATGTAAAGGAAGCCGTTTTGATTGACGGTGATGGCGAGCTTCAACTGGTCGGCGACCTCAAAACTGCCGGCCGGGTTTACTCTGGTTGGCGGGCCGTTGTCTTCGCGCTCAAGCAGCCGGTACTTGAGCGTGAGCAACGGGGCCACCTCCTCGCCCTTATTATTCGGCTTTAATCTGGTGGGTGACTTCTTGCGTCCAGGTTTCGTTTTGGCCACAATCTTGTCGGGCTTGTTCCAGATAAGATGATTATATTGCGCATGACCTGATACAAAGCCTTGAATCAAAAGTCCGCCGATTGCCGCAGTGATTAAGAGGTAGCTTAATAATCGTGATTTCATAACTCCCACTCCTCCTGCTATCTATTTGTTAGGCCCCCGTAGCTGCTCCTGAATTTTCTGGTCGTTGGCTGAGACGACGCATCGAATTCCGGTCATTATCGTTCCTTTTATATCATTATCCGGCTCGCGCGGGAGGTAGCTTCTGCTAGTGGTTTTTGCATAATCGATGGGGCTGCCAATGCCGCCGCCGCGCGCCATCCTGCTCTTAACTTTTTCGTTCGAGTCCGGAAGAGTGATTGGGGGAGTCGAAGAACTATCAACCCACTCCCCGACATTGCCGCCCATGTCGTACACACCGTATGCGCTCACGTCACCCGCGTACGCTCCGCCGGGCGCCAGCACCGCTTTGGTGCGGGCAAGATTGGCCTTGTTCTCATCGCGATCATTACCCCAGGGCCATTCGCGCTTGCCTCGCCGGTTGGGGTCCCAGGAGGCGGCTTTCTCCCATTCCTCTTCGGTGGGCAAACGCTTGCCCGCCCATCTGGCGTAAGCCGCCGCATCGTCCCAGGTGACGGCCACTACAGGTAAGTCAGGATTGTCCGCGAAATGCCTGGCCCCAAACATACTCACGGGGTAAGGCCGCTTTGTTTTATCGCAGAACTCTTTGTACTGCCCGTTCGTCACTTCATATTTGTCTATGTAAAAATCGGGCAGCGACATCATCCTTGGCTGTTCCGGCGCCTCCGCGCTCATCGGGAACTCGCCGGTAGGTATGACCACCATCGCGCCGTTATAATTTATCTCTTTCGGCAACATCAGCGCCGTTAAGTTTTCTTCGACGTCCTTTTTGATAGTCACGTCCGTGTTGAAATCTGCAAAGCCTTCGCGCGAGATGCGTATATACGCGCTGCCCGGATCTACGTCCGCGACCTTCAGCGTGCCGTCCGCCCCGGTCTTCCCGCGACTGATGTCGTTTACAAAGACCTCGCTGCCCGGCGGCGCGCCGCTGATGGCTAGCGCATAAGTCTTCGAGGTCGGAGCCAGCAGAAAATAGATGATCGCTAAGCCTGCGACGATGCCGATCAGACCCACCACCGCCCACCAGCCCCGGAAGCCGCTCTTTTGCGGCTCGCTCAGAGTGGAAGTCTCAGGCCCCGGCAGTGTTCCTTGCGGTGCGGGTTGTGGAACGGGAGAGAACTGAGGGGAGGCGGCTTGGGAATGCGGCACGGTCTGCCGCGCCGAACCGCTCTTAGGCGTGCGCGATTGTTCGCCGCCCGGTTCCCCGATGAAAGCCCTCTGTTGAGTATTCACAACCTGAGTTGGAGCATCAACCGTGGGTGGGGGAAACATCTGTTCAGTCTCGGGAATCGACTGAGAGGGTGACCACTCCCTCGTCAATTCATTTGTGGGCGACATTTCTAACTTACTGGTTGACCGGCGCCCTACGCTGATGGTGCTGAGGTTATAAGCATCGCCCAGCGAAGCGGCGAAAGCCTGCACCGTAGGAGTCCGCTTCTCGCGCTCGCGCGCCAGCCCCGCCATGACCGCGCGCTCGACCGAGTCGGTCACCGAAGGCATCACGTCCCGCAGCCGTATGGGATCGGTCATCAACCGCTTGATCATTTTGGCCTGGAGGTTGTCGCCTTCAAATGGAAGCTGCCCGCTCAACATCTCGTAGACGATGATCGCCAGGCTATAAACATCAGACCTCGCGTCGAGGCTCTCGCCGGTCAATTGCTCGGGCGACATGTACGCAGGCGTCCCCAGTACGAAACCCGTCTTCGTGACGTTTTCGGCGCCGTCGTCGGCCATAGTCTTTGCGATGCCGAAGTCGAGCACCTTCACGTAATCGGTATTGTCCACCTTCCTGGTGATCATTATGTTGTCGGGCTTGAGGTCGCGATGAATGATCCCGAGCGCGTGAGCCGACGTCAGAGCTTCGGCGATCTGGCTGGTTATGTGAACCGTTCGCTCGATGCCGATCACACCCTCCTGCTCAAGGAGGTCGGTCAACTGCTTGCCGTCGATGAACTCCATAGCCAGATAGAGCAAGCCATGCTCCGCTTCGCCGAAATCATATATGGTGATCGCGTGTGGGCTGTCTATGCGGCTGGAATTTCGGGCTTCGCGGTTGAATCGCGCCACCGCCGCTTCGTTGTCGCTCGACAAGTTCGTGAGCGTTTTGATGGCGCAGACGCGGTCCATCTTGTTATGAATGGCTTTATAGACCGCCCCCATCCCGCCTTCGCCGATCTTGGTGATTATCTTGTACCGACCGGCGAGCAGCTTACCTATCATCGGATCGTTTGTGTTGGCCCGGATCAGAGTCGAGCCATCAGCAGGACAGACTTCAACGCTGTTGTCATAATTATCGCCGCATTGCGGGCATGTCTTCATGATCCAAACCGATTGTTGGCGTCTTCAAGCATTTGACGCCGGGAGGCTGCCTAAAAGTTGCAGGCGCTGTTTAATCAGAATGGTCGAGGCCGGAACCCCTTTGCGCCAGCCGCGACCTACCCTATAAGGCCCATACTTTCTCGCTTGCTCAACTTGGGTTAAACCTGCGAGGTGACACACCGAAACTATACCACGCACTTATCTTTGTCAAGATAACAACCCGGCCGTCAATCAAGAGAACCAACGGCGCGAACGCGGCTCGCTTTGGTACTGGCGAATTAACCGCTATAACGAATTAACTACGCTTGCGCCGTTGCGGATGAAGCTGGTTCGCGCGCCGACGCATTACCTAATTAGGTACATTAAGTTTTAGTTGAAAACCGTTCCTGCGTATGATAGTTTTGCGGCTTACAGAGCACCAATCAGACAAAGTGAGCAAGTCAAGCCCGCTAGGATTACAGGAGCGGCCTGATCGATCAGGCTTTGAGCAGGAACTGTCGACGGACTTGAGGGTCCGGTTATATCAACACGAGAGGAAGGAACCGCCCGCAGGTTCCGGCCACGTTTGAGCAAAGAGATCGTAAGCCAACCTACATCGCCAAAAGACGGACCCACTCCGCAAAACTCTTTAACCGTATGGCTGCGCCTTCAAAGATCGCTCGCCGAAAAAAGCGGCATCGCCCTTACTACGCTTGCGCGCGAGGGGGCCGTCATCGGGCGTATTGAAAACGACAACAGCATTTGCCAGGCGATGCGCCTCTCTCCCGAATATGCGAGCCGGTGCCAGGCGGATTGCACTGCCGCTTATAACAGCGCAGTCGAATCGGGCGAGACCGTGGAGTACAGTTGCCACGCGGGCTTGCACTGCTTTGCCGCTCCCGTCACGATCAACAACAAACAGCTTGTCATACTCGGAGGCCGCGCTTTTTCAGCCACCGCCGAATACGCGGACTTCCTGAGCCGCTACGGCGACCTCGACGGCATACTTACGGGTGACGCGCTGCGCAACGTAAAGTTCCTCGATGCACGCGACCTTCGCGAAGCCGCAGAACTGGTAGTCTCTACCGCCGAATACCATTTTCAGACCGCTGCCCGCGCCGTAGCGCAGGCGGAAGAGACAAAGGCTTCGCCCGATTTGCTCGACGCGCATCTGGAGATCATACGGCTTGCGGACGAGCTTGAAAGCAAGAATCGTTCTATCGCAAGCCTCCACGAATTTTTGCGCGACGTGACGACGAGTCTGGATTCTCAAAAAGTGTACCCGTCGGTGTTGGCCAAGTTCAGCGAGATTATGAGGACGGAGCGCAGCTCGCTCATGGTGCTGAACGAGCAAGCGAACGAGCTTGCGCTGGAAGCGATGCTTCCTTCTATGCCGGCGTCCGCCGCTCCCATAAGATTGAAGCCCGGCGAAGGCGTGGCGGGCACTGTTCTTGAAAGCGGTGCGCCGTTGCTGGTTCACGATATCGATACCGACGGGCGCGTGCCGCTCGCGCGGCGCGATCAGTACAAGACGAAATCTTTTATCAGCTACCCCATCATGCTTGGGCCGCGCAAAGTCGGCGTCATCAATTTGACGGATCGCGCCGACGGCTCGTCTTACCAATCCGATGACCTCGGCCTGCTCGATTTGATAGCCCCGCACCTGGCCTTGATTATCAACCGGACAGAGTGGTTCAAGAAGGCAGAGACTTACCAGCGAATGTCTTTGACCGACCCGCTCACCTCCCTGCCGAATCGCCGTTATCTTGAAGAGAGGTTGTTTGAAGAGGTCGAGCGGTCGAAACGTCACGCGACGCCGCTCGCTTTTATGATAATCGATGTCGACCGCTTCAAAAGCTATAACGACATCTACGGCCACACGAACGCGGACCGCGTTTTGGTGAAGACGGCCCAGATGCTCCGCCGCTCGATCCGCGCCATAGACATGGCCGCGCGATTTGCGGGAGACGAATTCTGCATACTGCTGCCCGAGACCGAGCTTGGCGATGCGGCCCGCATAGCCGAAAGGTTGAGACGGGCCGTGAGCCAGAACGAATACAGCTCCGAGCAGGGCGAGCTGATCGACAGGGTAACGATCAGCATAGGAGTCTCTTCTTTCAGTCCCTCACGACAAAGCCCCCTTTCGATAGTCGAGACTGCCGACCGCGCTTTGTATAAAGCCAAGACGCGCGGACGTAATTGCGTCGCGGTTTACGAAGACTCAATAGCGATTGGATAAAAAATTCTGTAGGTGCCTCTCGATGAGCGACTCCGAACAGATACAAATTCTGAGTCGGCTGCCTGATGATGAATCATTCATCCGAGAGGCGGAGCTTCGCCGTCTTCATTCTATTGCGAAGGCGCAGGCCGCGCGCCACGTGCTTGTGCTTGGCGGTCCCCGCGCGGGCAAGACCGAGCTGCTCAAAAAGAGTTACGACCGTCTGTTTGCTGAAGGCGCGGAAATCGTGCCCGTCTATTTCGGCTTCAGATCGACCGCCGTCAGCGTAGAGCAATTTGCCAGAGATTTTCTCGCCGGGTTTCTTGCGCAGTTAATAGCTTTCCGGCGCAATGACCCGCGACTGATAGCAGCAGCCGAGGCTTCCATAAGCGATTTGTCGAGCGCCGCCGCGCCGGAAGATTACCTGTGGGTGAAAGCTCTGATCGATTCTTTCTCTCGCGCTGCCAGCCAGGCCGATTCCGGCTCGATGCTGCGGACGGCGCTTTCAGCTCCGCTGGTCGCAGCCACGCGCTCAAAGCTTTTGCCTTTCGTCCTGTTCGATAACGTTCACTTGCTTGCAGGCGACGCGGCGATCACTGAGATAAGGTCAGGGCTTTTCAGGATGCTTGCGGGGGCTGAAACCTCCGCGATTGCGGGAGCCGACCCCGCAACGCTTGCGCCCAGGTACGCGCTTTGCGGCTTGCGTCGCCCCGCGCTCGATCTGATCCCGGCTGATGAAGGATTGTTCGATAGGCTGGAGACCATAAGACTTGGGCCGGTGGGTGAAGAGCCGCTTGACCGCTTGATTCGTTTCGTCGCGAAAGAGTCGGGCATAGAGATCAGCGACTCGACCAAAGAGTTGATGATGCACCAGCTCGGCCACGATGTTTTTTACATCCGCGCGCTGATTGACGCCGCGCGGGGGCGCTCGGCGTCGCTAAAGACTTTTATGGAGTTCGAGCGACTCTACACGCAAGAGGTGATTGACGGGCGCATCGGTCAATATCTGGGCGCGCTGCTGCGCAGTCTGGCCCAGGATTCGCGCTCGCGCCGCGCTATGCTCGAAGCGCTCAACCTGGTCATCGAATCGGCGGACGCCGTTCCAATCGAGGCCGTGATCGATAGAATCGGAGAGCACGCCAGGGACTCGGAGAGATTGCTTGAGCGCATGCACGACCGCGAGTTGTTAGAGATCGGCTACGGTTTCGTAAACGCTCCCACGGACCCAGTGCTCGCCGATTATGTTCGCTCGATCTACCGCAGCGAAGTTGCGGGCGCGCGGCGACCGCTTGCGGGCGAGTTGCTGCTTGCGGAAAAGCTGAAAGACTCGTACCGGATGATGATGTCGCGCTACAACCGCTCTATAGAGTCGCAGGTCGTAGAGTTGCTTTCGAGTCTCGATTTTCAAAGCATTCCCGCGAGCCTGCTCGACCAGGTGACTTTTGAAAACCTTTATCGCGGAATGAGCCGCGTGCAAGCCCGCCGCGCGCTCGACGAAGAGCAGGAGCGGACTCGGCTGCCCCAGATAGTCGTCGTCAACTCGGTAGCTTCTGCCGATCAAGCGGGGGTAACCTGGCGGTTGTTTGCGGCGACGGGTTTCGAAGGCGGAATCTACAGCGATGCGAACGAAGTCTTATGGCTAGTCGCGCTCATAAATTCGAAAGAGCCGCTTGATCTTGAAACTATCGATCATCTGGACCAGCGACTTGAAGCATACGCGCGCGGTCGCAAGTCGCACATCGTGCGATGGTACATCAGCAAGGAAGGCTTTTCAGCCGCGGCAGGAAACCTGCTGGCCCGATTGAAGGCTTATCGGTCTACGTATTCACAGCTCGACCTGCTTCAGGATTACCTGAAAAAGTTGCGAGATGTTGTGCGAAGACCCGCGAGCGAGTTCGAGCTTGTGATTCCTATCGAGGAAGACGCGGAGTTGATAGCCGCGCGCACGGTCGAGCAGATAGCGCGCGCGGCGGACTTCGATCAAGAGTCAATCAATCAGATCAAGACCGCGTTGATCGAAGCTTGTATAAACGCGGCAGAGCACAGCGACAGCCCCGACCGCAGGATATATCAGCGATTCGCAATCGAGACGGACCGGCTGACGATCACCGTGACGAATAAAGGGAAGGCGGTTGGCTCTGCTAACGGCGAGCCGATCGGGCATCCGTCAGGGTCTTTAAAAGGCACGCGCGGGCGCGGGCTAAAAATAATCCGCGCGCTTATGGATGAAGTGCTATTCGAGCCGACCGATGACGGCACAAGACTGGTAATGACCAAGATTCTCAAACGCCCCCAGGAGAGTGACGAGTGACGAGTGACAGGTGACCCGAAGCAGGGCTCGATCACCGTTAACTCAACAGTCAATACTCGTTGCTCGTCTTACGTCACTCGTCATTTTCTTTGAGGGGTATTCACATGAGCACTGTTGACATCAGAACCCGACTGGTCAAAGGCGCGGCCATAATCTATCCCGGCCCGTACCTGAACCAGCTGCGGGGCGAAGACATAGAGAACTGCTGCCAGGAGTTGCTTCAGAAAAGCATCAACCGGCTGGTGATCAATTTTCAAGAGACCGAATTGATTAACAGCATAGGCATATCGATTCTTCTAGGCATCATCGAAGCGGTAAACGATGCGCGAGGCATGCTGATCCTGTCAAATTTGAGCGCGACTAACCGCGAGTTGTTCGAGATGCTGGGCCTGCTCGGCCACATCAGAATCGAAGAGAGCGAAGAGAGCGCGCTCAACACGCTTTGTAAACAGGCCGAGACGGCGGTTCTTTGATCGGGTCGAACCAACTTAAGGAGAAATGGGATGAAACTCACGCTCAGGAAAGTGCTGCACAACCTGGGAGCCTTGTCCGAGCTTGGCTCCGAGATAAGCTCGACCCACAACTTTGAAGAGGTCACGCGCACCTCTTTGCACACGTTGCTTGGGACTCTTGCCATCCCCAAAGGCGCAATCGCCAGGTATAGCGCGCGCCCGCGACAGCTAAAAATAGTCGCGGCGAAGGGCCTGGCGGGCGCCGTGGGAGAGCGAATCTCGTTAGGCCGCGATGAAGTCGAACGCCTCGCGGCGCGCTCGCGCGCAATTGAGTTGAGCGCCGAGCGAAACGGGTTGGCGCAATTTGTCTCTCGCAACGCAGATTTGCTCGCGCGATTGCGCGCACAACAAGCCGTCCCGATGGTTTCGCACGGCGAACTTATGGGGATGATTTTTTTGTCAGAGAAATTCACGCGCGAGAAATATTCGGATGACGACATAGAGATTATCAACACCATCTCGCGGCACATAGCGATAGCTTTTTATAACCACCGCCTTATGGTGTCGTTGCGCAGGAAAGCCGAGGAGAACCGCCGGTTGTACCGCGAGATGCGCCAGATTTATCGCGATACTGTTAAGGCTTTCGGCGCGGCCATAGATTTGAAGGACGCTTATACGAGCGGCCATTCGGATAGAGTGGCAAAATATTCCGAGGCGATTGCGCGCGAAATGGGGTTGAGCGGGCAGGAACTGGAATATATAGAAGTAGCCGGTTATCTGCACGACATCGGAAAGATCACCGTAGACCGCACGATCATAAACAACCCGCGCCCGCTCACCGAGCGAGAGTTTCAGGAATTGAACAAGCACGTGACTACGGGATACGAGATACTGTCGCACATACGCCAGCCGTGGCAAGAGATCGCCTACATGACAAAGTGCCACCACGAGAAGATCGACGGCACCGGCTACCCACAGGGCTTGCGCGGGGACGAGATACCGCTCGGATCAAAGATCGTGACGCTCGCGGATTCATTCGACGCGATGATGACGGACCGCCCGTACCGTTCGCGATTGCCGCTTGAGCGCGCGCTCACGGACCTTCGCAACAACGCGGGCAAGCAGTTTGCGCGAGAAGTTGTGGCAGCTTTTTGCAGTCTCCTATTGAAAGAATTAAACGGCACAGCCGGCGAACGCGTGTTGATACCGATGATCGGACTCGGCTTTGACCGCGTGGCTGTAAAGTCGCAGCTAAGCTCGATGATTACAGAGCTTGTAAGGGATGAGGGATGAAAAGGATTAAGGATTTGGGATTTTAAATCAATCTCAAATTCATAGGTCGAGCAAACGCCTGAAATCTTTCTCATCCCTCATCCTTCATCCTTTCAAAGGAGCGTCACGTCGGTTCGCTTACGCGGTTTTTGAGGCGCGGGCGCGTGATCGGCGCTCTCTTTCGAGCCATGCATGCGAAAGTTGCTTTCTGAGGACCTGTCGTCTGTAAGCTCGCACGCCCGGCACGAAGCTGAATCAACCTCCTCGCCCTTTCTATCCAGGTCCCATTCCAGAGCGACTTCTCGAACCGCGTCGAGCACTCGCAAAAGCGCTCTCCCTTTTTCCGTCAAAGAGTATTCAACTCTGGGCGGCGTCTCGCTAAAGGATTTTCGGGCGACTATCCCGCCGCGTTCGAGCTTTTTGAGCCGCGCGCCAAGGGTTTTTGTGCTGAGGCCCGCAAAAGAGTTGTAAAGCTCCACCGTGCGGCGCGGGCCTATGCTCAACTGGTGTATGACGGCGAGCGTCCAGGGGTCGCTGATAAAATCCAGGACCGCGTTGATCTTGCAGGATGCGCTTGAAGGCATAAGTCTCTCCCGTGCCGGGTACTATAACAAAGTTTGCCGCCCGCCGCCGCAGCTTGATGGCGTTCGGTTACGACCGTCAGGTAAAATAGCGGCTCTTTTAATTTTGGATAAAGTATGCGAATTCTCGTTTGTGATGGGCTGGAAAAGACAGGCGTCGACATACTCGCGTCGGCGCCAGGCTTTGTTGTAGACGAGCGTCCTCAGGTCAGCGCGGAAGAGCTGCGCCAGACCGTAGGTGAGTACGACGGCCTGATAGTGCGCAGTAAAACGAGAATCACTGCCGACATCATCGAGCAGGCTGCGCGGCTCAAAGTGGTTGGCCGCGCCGGAACGGGCGTCGATAACATAGACGTAGCGGCGGCGACCCGTCGGGGCATCGTAGTGATGAACGCAGCCGCAGGCAACACGGTGACTACGGCAGAGCACACTTTTGCGATGCTGATGGCGCTCGCTCGCCAGATACCTCAAGCGGTGACTTCGACTAAATCGGGTTGCTGGGAAAAGAATCGCTTTCTCGGCGTCGAGTTGATGGGAAAGACCCTCGGCATAATTGGCATGGGGCGCATCGGCTCGACGGTGGCGAGCCGCGCCCGCGCCTTCGGCATGAACGTCGTAGCTTTTGACCCTTACTTCACAAGCGAAGCGGCCCGCGATCTGGGGATAGAAAGAGTCACGCTGGACGAGCTTTTCTCGCTTTCACACTTCATCACTCTGCACACGCCGCTTACGGAAGAGACTCGCGGAATAATCAACCGGGGTGCGATAGAAAAGATGATGCCGGGCGTTCGCCTCATCAATTGCGCGCGCGGGGGCCTGATCGATGAGCAGGCGCTCATCGACGCGATTCGAGAAGGCAAAGTCGCGGGCGCGGCGCTCGACGTGTTCGAGCAAGAGCCTACTGCGGCGGATAATCCTATCCTCGCGCTCGAGCAGGTCATTACCACTCCACATCTCGGCGCTTCGACTCAGGAGGCCCAGCTCGGCGTTGCGACTATGATAGCCGAGCAAGTTCTCGATTTTCTTAAATCGGGCGCGGTGCGCGGCGCTGTCAACATGCCTTCCGTGAGCGCCGAACTACTGTCGGCCATCGGCCCTTACATCGCGCTCGGCGAAAAGATAGGTCTGTTTCAGGGGCAAGTGTTCGGGCACGATTTGCGCGAAGTCGCGATTGAGTATTCGGGTGAAGTGACCGAGCACGACGTTAAGCCAATCACACAGGCGGTGCTTGCCGGGTTGCTCAGCCCCGTCATCGAGCGAGTCAATATGGTCAACGCCTCGATTGTGGCCGAAGAGCGCGGCATTAAAGTGACCGAATCGCTTTCGAGGCGCGCGCGCGATTTCGCCAGCCTTATTCGCGCGCGGACAGTCACGCGGGCAGGTGAAAGCGAAGTTGCGGGCGCGATATTTGGGCGGCGCGAAGGCCGTATAGTTCGCATCAACGGTTTCAACCTTGAAGCGATCCCGAAAGGCCACATGATATTTCTTTTCAACCGCGACGCGCCCGGCGTACTTGGGCGAATAGCGACTTACATAGGCGATCAGCGCGTCAACATAGGCAGGCTTTACCTGGGCCGTAAAAAGATAGGCGAGAGCGCGCTGGCGTTGATTCAGATCGACCAGCCGTTGAGCGACAGCGCGCTTGACGGGCTTGCGCGCCTAGATGATGTCCTCTCCGTAAAACAGGTTAAATTGTAAAGAATTCAAAACACCTCATCGCCGCAGACACAGAGAACACAGAGGTTGCACAGAGAAAAGCTAAAAACTCTGCGCCCCCTCTGTGTTCTCTGTGTCTGCGGCGGTGAATCTTTTATTCCCTGATTCTACTCAAGCATCTCGCCGCGCCTTAGCGCGTTGACTAACAGGTGGGCCTGGCGTGTCGGCTCGGGTATCCTGTACTTCGATTTAGACGGCTGGCCCGTATCAAACAGACTCCCGCCGGTGCCGCGCGGCTCGTAGCCCTTCACGCAACTGAGGGCCAGATCGATTGCGCCTGGCAAATCTATAAGGTGCCCGACCGAGACGTACACAGGCGCTACGCCGTTCTTTGTGCGAACCGCCGCGCCGACAGTCTCTTCTTTATGTCGCATCAACGAGTAATTGCCCGCCTCGCTGGCAGGCTCATCGTACTTGCCGACAAGCACGGTCTTCGCGCATCCGAGCGCGGGCGTGCCCGTCAACAACCCGAAGTGACATGCGATGCCAAAACGTCGCGGGTGCGCAATCCCTTGCCCGTCCAGCATCACCGCGTCCGGCGCGGTCTTTAGCTTCTCCCACGCTTCGAGCAGAGCAGGCGTCTCTCGAAATGAGAGAAGGCCGGGTATGTAAGGAAAATTGACCGTGGTGATTGCGGTCGCTTGATCTATTATTTCAAGCTCAGGGAGCTGCAATACGACGATCCCGGCATAGACCGTGTCAGAGAATTTATTGAAAGAGATGTCACAACCCGCGACCGTGCGCGGCGCTTGTTTTAGCGGCTCGACGCGCACTTCTCCGCGCAGCTTCTTTTGAAGCTCGACCGCTTCTGATTGGCTCAAGTTCCACTCGTGCAGTTTCGTGTATTTCATCTCTGCCGAAGCGCGCCTATTTTTTCTTAGAAAGTTTGGTCCACATCTGATCGCGCTCAAGCTTGCGCACTATATCAATGGCTTTTAATAGGTTCTCTTTAGTCTCAGTCCAGTCGGGATAGGTTGCAGTGTCCAGGGCTATCTCGACTTCAACAAGCGTTGAGTGCAGCGTCTCGCGAAGTTTTGAAAGGTCCGCTTTATCGCTCATATCAACCCCCGAATCTCGATTTATATGATACCACTTTACGGAAGCTCTAACTTGCTGCTTGTTGAACCGAAGCGCGGCGCGAAGACGTGGTGAGATAAACTCCGGCCAGCACAAGCGCGCCGCCTATGAGAGTTGCCGGGGGCGGTCGCTGGCTAAAAAAGATAAACGCCAGCAGGGAAGCGATGACCGGCTCTCCGAGAAATGCTATGGAGATCGCAGACGGTTTGACGTGCTTTATGGCCCAGTTAAAGACCGTGTGCCCGAGTATGGTCGGCACCACGGCGAGCGCAACGAAATATGACCACTCGGTCGCGCCGTATGGATAGAGCGGGCCTCCCGTCGCAACGGCCCAAACTAAAAGCAGCAGAGAGCAGACGGCGTAGAGCGGCGTGACATAGCCGAGCAGGCTCAATCGCGCGCGCAGGCTTCGCCCGATTATAAAATAGCCCACGACAGCAAGCGCGCCTACGAGCGCGAGCGCGTCACCTACAAGCCCCGTCTTCACGTCTTTCAGCCCGTCGCCGCTGATGACCAGCATTCCCGCCAACCCGATTGCGGTCCCCGCAACGTTGCGGCGCGAAGGCTTCTCTCCGAGGAAGAAGTACGAGGCCAGCACGACAAACAGCGGGTGGCTGTTTACCAGGACGATGGACGTTGCGATGGAGATATATTTGAGCGAGGCAAACCATGCTCCGAAATGGACCGCGAGGCAGAACCCGCCCAGCGCGAGCATCAATATATCTTTTCGCGTGAGCGCGCGAATCTCCCGCCACTTGAGCGCGAGGGCCACGGGCAGAAGTATCAACGTAGCAAGCGCCATCCGGTGGAACGCGATGACCAGGGGCGGCACTCCTGCGAGGTCCAGTTGCTTGATGAATATCGACGAGAAGGCAAGCGCGATGACCCCAAACGCCATCGCAGTCATTACTCTGGCAATTCCTGGCTCCGTCATCATAATTAATGCAAGTTAGTAATTATCAAAAGGACTCAAGGCCGGTGGTGAAGCCGCCGGCTAATATCTTTTGCGCCTCCAGCGCAAGATAGCACGCGAGCGAGCGTTTCAAAAAGCTGCGCCGCTCGCGCTTGCGAAATGTTACCGCGAGGTGTTAATAAATTTGTTTGGCTCGCCGACGGGCAGGCCGTCATGCGAGAGTCAGTTTAAGTGTGAAAGGAATCTTTGTTTTGATCAGAATTTTTCTCGCCCTTGTTTTGCTCGGAGCTGTGGCGCTTACCGGCTGTGACATGAACGCTAACTCCAACGCGAACTCGAATGCTAACAATTCGAACAGGAATCTTGACTTTAAACCCCCTGAACCGATCAAGGCCACAGGAAATATCGATCCCAATTTCAAGCCTTGTAATCTTTACTTTCCACTCGTCCCCGGCTCGCAGGCAAAGTACACGATAGTCTTTTCGAGCGGGCTGGTCGCAGACGCCAATGTTATAGTCGATGCTGAGGAAGAGAACGGCCGCAAGGTCTTCGTACAGACGACTCAGATAATAGACAAAAGCGGAGGGCTTGAGAAAGCGGAGACGACCGTCAGAAAATATGTTTGCGACGGAGAGAAGGTACAGTTAATCTACGAATTTACTAATAACAAGGTGCTGGAAAACGTAGGCACCGTCGAGACGCAATTCAGGAACGCGGCGATCATAATGCCCTCGCTCGCGGATTTGAGCAAAACGGGAACTACCTGGTCGTACAACTTCGGCCAGGTATACAAATCCCCGGGCCAGTTGCCTATGTCGCCTGAGCCGATGCAGATCATCTTTGACGTGCAGGGACAGAGCGAGATGAATACGCCTGCGGGCAAGTTCAAGACCCTCAAGATCAGGCGAAAGATAGGCGAGGCCGAAGTAGCCGAATACTTCGCTCGCGGCATCGGGCTGGTATCACGCCAGTCGGGTGAAGGAACGCGCTGGGACCTGAAAGAATATAGCGGCCTCAACGCTCTGGACTGATTCAGTAATGAGTGATGAGTGAAGGACATTTACTCATTACTCATTACTCATCACTTATCACTTATGAAAATGAGTTTTATCAATCCGAAGCAACTGGCTGCGCCGAGCGGTTACAATCACGGTGTAGTTGTCACGGGCGGCTCGCTGCTGTTTGTGTCGGGGCAGATCGGATGGGATACCGAGAGCCGCATAGTCGGTGATAATTTTGCCGACCAGTTTGCGCTCGCGCTCGAAAATGTTATCGCCGTGGTTCGCGAAGCGGGAGGCGACGCCACCAGTATTGCCAGGCTTTTGATATTCGTTACGGACAAGAGAGAATATCTGAACAATCTCAAAGCAGTGGGCGCGGCTTATCAACAGCTTATGGGCAAGCACTATCCCGCGATGGCGCTGGTCGAAGTCAGCCGCCTGGTCGAAGACCTTGCCAAAGTCGAGATAGAGGCCATAGCCGTGATCAACACGCAGAAACAAAGTGATTGAAGTGACTACAGAGATCAAACCTGAAAGCTTCTTATACGAAGAGCGCGGCCCCATTGCGCTAATCACATTCAACCGACCTGACCGCTTGAACTCGTTGACCTTTGATGTTTATCGCGAGCTGACTGAAACTTTCGCCGGGCTTGAGGGCCGGCCTGCGGTGCGCGTGGTAGTCATAACCGGCACCGGTCGGGGGTTTTGCTCGGGCGGCGATGTCAGCGAGATAATCGGAGAGCTGTTCAGCCGCGACATGAACGGGTTGCTGGAGTTTACGCGGATGACCTGCAATCTGATACGCAACATCCGCCGATTGAATAAGCCTGTGATCGCATCGCTCAACGGAACGGTTGCGGGAGCGGGCGCGGTCATCGCGCTGGCGTGCGATTTAAGGATAGCGGCCTCGACTGCAAAGATCGCTTTCCTGTTCGTGAAAGTAGGGCTCGCGGGTGCCGATATGGGCGCGGCCTTTCTGCTGCCGAAAGTGGTCGGGCTCGGACGTGCGACCGAGATGCTTTACACGGGAGATTTCGTCAGAGCCGAGGATGCCGCGAGCATTGGGTTGTATAATAAAGTTGTCGAGGCAAGCGAGCTGGAAGCGGAGACCATGAGATGGGCTGCGAGGCTCGCCGACGGTCCCGGCTTTGCGCTCGGCATGACAAAGGCTGCGCTCAATCACGAACTGAACATGACGCTGGAAAAGGCTCTGGAAGCCGAATCCGAGGCGCAGGCCATCTGCATGCTCAACCCGGATTTCCGAGAGGCTTACCAGGCTTTTACCGAAAAGCGTAAGCCGGAATTTAACAAAGGATGAAGGATGAGGGATGAGGGATGAAAAGGATTACAGGTTTTGTAGTCGAGTCCCTTGATTTGAAGTCTCAAATCTTTTTCATCCTTCATCCCTCATCCTTCATCCTTTAGGAGCATTGATGTCATTCGGATTGCCTTTGAGAAACGATGACGAGCGGTTGACTTACGGCGATTATCTAAAGGTCCGTGAGCTGACCTCGCTTCAAGAACTGAAGTCTGATCCGGCGCATCACGACGAGACCCTCTTCATCGTTATTCATCAGGTCTACGAGCTGTGGTTCAAACAACTGCTTCACGAGGTTGACGCCATAATCGAGCGCCTCAACAAAGACGAGCCGCTGTCGGCGCATCGTTTGTTGAGGCGCTCGATAGAGATCGAGCGCGTGCTTATAAATCAGGTGGCCGTGCTTGAGACGATGACGCCGATGGACTTTCTCGCTTTCCGCGACCACCTCCTGCCCGCCAGCGGTTTTCAGTCCGCGCAATTCAGAGAGCTTGAATTTGTTTCCGGTCTGAAGGAGCGCCGTTATCTGAAAAGCTACGAGGAAGAGAGCGGCGACCGCGCGCGGCTTGAAGCCCGTCTCGATCAACCGTCTCTGGGCGACGCTTTTTATGATTTGCTCCGTCGACGTGGGTTTGATCTGCCGACCGAATCCGATGCGGAAACCGAAAGCGAGGCAGGTGAGCCGCGCAAAACGATCCGCGAGCTGATGCGCATCTATCAAGAGGCAGACCGCCATTATGATCTGTTCTTGCTTGCGGAAAGCTTGATCGAATACGATGAGTCGTTCTCGCTCTGGCGGCTCAGGCACATAAAGATGGTCGAGCGAATGATCGGCACAAAGACGGGAACGGGCGGGAGCGAAGGCGCGGCGTATTTGAAAAAGACCGTGGAGCGATCCTTCTTCCCCGACCTGTGGGAGTTGCGAACGTATCTGAGCAAGAAAAGCGGCTACGGCGAGTAGTCGCCGGATAGACTGATCGGAGGATATTTATGGATAAGCTTCTGGAATGGCGAAAAGAATTTCCGATTCTTGATAACACGGTTTATATGATAAGCCACTCGCTGGGGGCTATGCCCCGGCGCACTCGCGACCGGCTCGAAGAGTACGCCGACATGTGGGCCACGCGCGGAATCAGGGCGTGGGAAGAGGGCTGGTGGATGATGCCAACGAGCGTGGGCGACCTCGTCGGAAAGATCATAGGCGCGGGCGCAGGCGAAGTCGTGATGCACCAGAACGTATCCATCTGCCAATCGATCATCAACTCGTGCTTCGATTTTTCAGACAGCAATCGAAACAAGATAGTCTCCGAATCTTTGAACTTCCCGTCGAATCTTTACATCTACAATGCGCTGCGGGATCAGGGCGCGCGCTTTGTGACCGTGGACTCTGACGACGGCATGACCGTCCCGCTTGACCGCATGCTCGAAGCTATAGACGAACAGACGCTGCTGGTTTCCGTGTCGCACGTCATCTTTCGCAGCTCATTTATACAGGACATAAAAGCGATCACCGAGCGCGCGCACGAAGTCGGCGCGATGGTCGTGGCAGACATTTATCAAGCTGCGGGAACTGTGCCTCTCGACGTGCGAGAGATCGGGTTGGATTTCGCTACGGGCGGCTCGGTGAAATGGCTTTGCGGCGGGCCCGGCGCGGGCTACCTGTACGTGCGGCGAGATTTGTGGTCAAAGCTTGAGCCGCGTTTGACAGGCTGGATGGCTCACAAAGACCCGTTCGCTTTCACTGTCGGGCCGAACGAATATGCCGATAATATCTATCGTTTCTTAAACGGCTCGCCGAATGTTCCGGGGATGTACGCGGCGATGAGCGGCTACGAAATCATCAACGAAGTCGGCGTGGAGAACATCCGCGAAAAATCCGTGAGACAGACCACGCGGCTCATTGAGCTTGCCGAAGAGGCGGGCTTTCGCGTGAATTGCCCGAAAGACTCAAGCGTGCGCGGCGGCACCGTCGTCATCGACGTCCCATACGGGCAGCAAGTGACTAAAGAACTGTTGCGCCGCGATTTCCTGGTGGACTATCGCCCCGGAGCGGGGATAAGGGTCGCGCCACACTTTTACTCGAAAGACGAAGAGCTTGAGTTGACCGTTCAAGAGATCAAACGGATTCTCGAAACCAAAGCTTACGAGCAGCATAGCGCGGCCCTTGCGCATTAGTGCGCTTTTGTTTCAACGGCGATGCTGCCCGCCATTTTACTTTGCCGACACGAGAGGTAAGGGGATTGAACAAAATTTCGCGAGCACTCATAAGCGTATCCGATAAGACGGGCCTGATAGATTTCGCACGCCGGCTAGCCAGCCACCGTATAGAGCTGGTTTCGACGGGCGGGACTGCGCGGGCTTTAAGAGAAGCCGGGCTAGAGGTGCGCGACGTTTCAGACCTGACGGGCTTTCCTGAAATACTCGATGGTCGCGTGAAGACTTTGCACCCGAAAGTGCACGGCGGCATTCTCTCCGTTCGCGAAAACGAAGATCACCGCCGGCAGGTAGAAGAGAACCGCATCGAGCAGATCGATATGGTGGTGGTCAACCTCTACCCGTTTCGCGAAACCATAGCGCGCGAAGGCGTATCGGTTGAAGAGGCCATCGAGAACATAGACATCGGCGGCCCGTTGATGATCCGCTCGGCTGCAAAAAACTTTGAAGACGTGGTCGTGGTAGTCGATCCGGCAGACTACTCGCTTATTGCTGATGAGATCGATGCCGGTGAGGGGCACATCTCGCGGCTCACGCGGTTGCGCCTCGCACGCCACGCTTTCGAGACGACGGCCCGCTACGATCTCGCAATCTCGGAATTCCTGGTGGGCTCGGTCACGCTCGACTCGGCGACCGAACGGTTGCGCGTCGAGAAACCCGCGGGATTGCCTGCCCGGTTCACCGCCTTTGCTAAAAAAGAGGTGGACCTGCGTTATGGTGAGAACCCACACCAGCGGGCCGCGCTCTACGTTCCGATGGGCGGCGGTCGCGGAGTTGCTACGGCTGAAAAACTCCAGGGCAAAGAGCTTTCCTATAATAACCTGATAGACCTGGACGCCGCCTGGTCGCTGGTGACAGAGTTTGCGGACGCGGCGTCGGTCATTATAAAGCACACAAATCCGTGCGGAGCAGCCACGGGAGCAGACGTGCGCGAAGCGTTTGAGAAGGCTCGCGCTACTGATCCGGTTTCGGCCTTTGGCGGGATCATAGGGTTCAACCGCGTTGTGACGGAAGAAGCGGCACAGGCGATTGCCGAAACTTTTTTTGAAGCTATAATCGCGCCGGATTATGAGCCGGGCGCGCTCGAAGCGCTGGCCGCGAAAAAGAACCTTCGCGTGATGCGACTCAAAGAAAGCGAAGCCGAGGCGGCTGCTCTCGATTTGAGAATGATCAGCGGCGGGCTGCTGGTTCAAGACAAAGATGTCGGAACGCTCGACCCGGCGACGCTTCGCCTGGTGAGCGCGCGAAAGCCGAGCGAAGAAGAGATGCGCGCTTTGCGATTCGCCTGGATAGTTGCGAAGCACGTGAAGTCGAACGCGATCGTCTACGCGCGCGAAGGACAGCTCGCCGGAGTCGGGGCAGGGCAGATGAGCCGCGTCGATTCTGTAAAGTTGGGGGCAATGAAAGCGCAGCTTCCCTTAGAAGGGGCGGTTATGGCGAGCGACGCTTTTTTCCCGTTTCGTGACGGGATCGATGAAGCCGCGCGAACCGGCATCACTGCCGTCATACAGCCGGGCGGGTCTGTGCGCGACGAAGAGGTTATAACTGCTGCGAACGAAAATAACCTGGCTATGATTTTTACAGGCATGCGCCACTTCAAGCACTAAATACACCAAGGAGGACAGACTCAATGGATGACCAAGACACAGTAACTCAGGATAATGATCAAGCGGGCGGCGTGGGCGCTAAGAAGGCGGCTTCTTCGGCTAAGGGCGGAAGCAAAAAATCGATAGTCGCTGCCGGAGGCGGGAATATTTCAGCTAAGAAGCCCGCAGGCCAGAAGAGCGCCGCGAGCGCAAAAGCGGGCGCAGCTAAAAAGGGCGGGGCCAAGAAAGGCGACGCTAAGAAGGCTGCTAAAGGCGGCGCGCTGGTTACGGCGGGGCGCGCCATCGGCGCAGCGGCAGGCCGCGCGGTCGGAACCGTGATAGGGCGGGTCGGCAAGGTGCTGCCCGGTCGAGCAAAGGCCGGGGCGGCGAAGGCCGGCGGGCCGGCCAAAGCAGGCGCGGCAAAGAAGGCTGCTACAAAAGGCGCAACTCAAAAGGGCGGACCAAAAAAGACCGCTGCCGGGACTACAACGAAATCCGGCGATAAAAAGGGAGGAGCTAAGAAGGCTACGGCCAAGAAAGCCTCTACCAAAGCATCGGTTGCTCGCCGTCGTTCATAAGAGATTCGCGCTTAAAGAATCACGGCCACCGGCTTTATCACTAAAGCCGGTGGCCGTTTCTTTTGAATGCGACCTCTTATTTTGGAGTGCGGCGACAAGTCGCCGCTTTGGAGTTAGCAAACCTGCTTTGGCCTGACTAAAAGCGGCGCGGGGTCCCGCACTCCAAAGGTCGCTCCGGTTGATAAACTCTATTTCTCCGGCGTAGTCGAGTCGCGAATCCAATCAAGGTAGCTAGCGGAACCGCGCTCGATTTTAAACGCGATCACTTCGGGCGTAGTGTAACTGTGCAGGTCTTTTACGCGGCGCTCAAGCTCGCTGTAACGATCAGCGGTCGTTTTTATTATCAACAGCAATTCGCGGTCGCGCGCAACCTCTCCTTGCCAGCGATAGATCGATTCGACTCCGTTGATAATGTTTACGCAGGCGGCCAATTGTTCGGCGACGACGTTCTCGGCAATCCTCCGAGCCTCGTCCTCGTTAGGCGCGGTGACAAAGATAATCAGCTCTTCGCTCATAAAGAGATTCTAGGCGGCGCGGTACAGGGTGAACAAGGTAATCAACCTTCGTATGCATCCTTCGCACGCGCCGCCCAAAAGGTTTAGCGAGAATCGTCCGAAGTCGTAACCGATCCTGTCCCCATCTTGTCGTTGACCATGTCGTTGGTCGCTGCCATGAATTGGCGAACCCATTCTGTAAAAAGGTAGCTCTCTTCGTAGAACGGGAAGTGCGCGCTGTGCTCCATTATGACGGCCCGTGATCGGGGAAGCCCTTCGGCCAGCTCATTAAACTGGCTTACCGGCGTTACCAGATCGTGACGCCCGCCGAATACGATGACCGGCGCTTTGATCTGGCCGAGCGCCGCGCGAACATCGAATCCGCCTTTGTCTGCCAGAACTATCTTCTTTGCGAGCGCATCGAAATAGACCGAATAGACTCCGCCATCGAGCAGTTCCTGAGACGGTTGTTTGTGGAAGTAGTGCGGGTACAATGCCCTGTAACGTTTGAGAACTCGTTGACAGATTGTGCGCGCGCCCGAATCGCCTTCGTTCGAGTTGTAAGCGGCCATCTCTTTTTTAGAGAGCTGATTTACGATACGCTTCTCGGCCTCGGAAGGGTTTTCAATCGTGGCAGCGGTGCTTACCAGTATGAGCCGCTTGACGTGTTCCGGGTAGCGCAGGGCATAAGTCAGCGCGATCGCGCCCCCGAAGCTGTGGCCGAACAGCGTGACGCGGTTAAGCCCAAGCGATTTTCGCAGAGCGTCTACGTCCTCGGCCATCTCTTCAAGAGAGACCATGTCGTAAATAGATTTCGTGCTTCGCATGTCCGCGCGGCGGTCAAAGTAGACCATCCTGGCATAGCGGCCCAGGTTCGATAGCATCGGGTGGAAATATTCGTGGGGAAGGCCCGCGCCGCCGTGAACTACGATGACTGTTTCGTTGCCGCTGCCTTCCATCTCATAGGTGAAATTAAGCCCGTTCGACTCGAATGTGCCGTAGCTCAAGCCCGGCACCCACACGTGATGGTATGACGCACGAGATCGATCGCCCTGCGCGGCTACCCCGGATGTGTTCGACATCATCAGGCATTCAAACTCTGCCCTCGTAGACTTGTCCTGTGCCTGGTTTACACTCACCAGCCCCAGCGCCAGGAAAAAGATAAAAGAGATTCTTAGGAGATTTCTCATCACCGGCCCCTCTCATGATCTGGTTTCTGGTTTACTGAAAACCAGAAACTATTCTGAATCCGAAGGGGCAGGTGATTCGGCGTCGAAGTATGCCTGGTAGATTTCTACTGCGCGGTCGAGGTCTCGCTCGTCGACCATGATGATTACTTCTTGCGAGAAGCTGCTCGGTATCACGGCAAAGTCGCCGCCTTCGACAAAAGAGCGTATGCCGTTCTGGTCGAGTAATTCGCGAACCATCTCGGCTTCAGCGCCCGTCTTAAAAGACTGGAGCGGGACCGGCTCACCGTCGCTTATATCGTGAAGCCTGTTTTCCGGCGTAAGCTTTTCGACAAGCTCGAGGCTGCAATCAGGACAAACCTTGATGCCTTCTCTATATTCGGCCTCACAGTTAGGGCAGAATGCCATTCTTCCCTCTCCTTATAAGGCCTCCGCGTCCATAGAGGCAAAGTGTACTCCGAACCGGCAGGCGGTTCGTCTGTATATTATTACCCGGCTGTCATTAGCGCAATACTTTTAACGAATTTCACTCGCGCAGCCAGCGCCCTTCGTAAATGACTTCCGCCGGCCCCGTTAGGGTTATGCTGTTATCCTCGCGCCAATCGACGCGCAGCACGCCTCCCGGTGTGCGCACGCGAACACTGCGCTCCGTAAGCCCGTTTAACGCGGCCGCGACGGCTGAAGCGCACGAGCCGGTCCCGCTTGAAAGCGTGCGCCCGACGCCGCGCTCCCAGATCAATATCTCTATCTCGTCGCGCGATAAAATTCGCACGAACTCGACGTTTGTGCGATTAGGGAAGGCGGGATGATCTTCGATCAACGGTCCTATCTCATCCAGGTTGACCGCGCTGAGGTCGGCCACAAAGATCACGCATTGCGGGTTTCCCATAGACAGGCAGGTTACTTCAATCATGTCGCCGCCCAGGTGCAGCGGGTAGAATGCTACTCGCGGGATCGGCCGGTCGAGGTCCATCGGCACATCCCCGCTTGAAAATCGTGGCTCGCCCATATCGAACTCAAACTCATAGCGCAGCCCCTCGCTGTGGACAAGCCGACCGAGCTTGACCCCGGCTGCCGTCGCTATTCTGACTTCGGGCTGCTTCCACATCCCCGCGTAATAGAGATACGCGGCTACGCAGCGCGTCCCGTTGCCGGAAATCTCGGCTTCGCTGCCGTCGGCATTGAATAACCGCGAAGCGAAATCCGCGTCCTCGTGCCGCGCGCGCGTGACAAACATCAACCCGTCCGCGCCCGCGCCGAAATTTCGCTCGCACATCTGACGGGCAAGCTCGCGCGCGGATTGCAATCGGCTTACGTCTTCGACCATCGCGATCAGAAAGTCGTTTCCAAGCCCTTGTAGCTTTGTAAATCTTATTTCGCTCACCCCGTCCTCGTCTTACGCCCGGTCCTGCGGCTGATCCTTGCAGATTACACCTTGACTGGGCTGATTGGCTATGTTACTTTCCACCCTTCCCAGGCAGTTTAAGGTAGAGATTGAAAGGAGCGTAAACTGTGGCAAGCCTCCAAGCTCGCAGTCCTTTACGCAGTGCCCACCCGCTGTTTCTGATTAATAAGATTATATCTCTTGCTGCTTTTATAGTGCTGCTAGGCGCCGGATGGATAGCCGTCTGTTATCTGAAGAATGAAGTCTCAAATCGCCGGTCCGCAAGCGTTGATCAACAACCGTCCGTCGCCAGCGTGAGCGCGAATGATTCGACGGGCCGGATCAATCAATCGGAGTCGGTAGAAGTCAAACGCCTGGCAAAACCTGTCAAGCTTGTCTATTCGTGCGCCTCTGACCACGCTTATTACCACACCTCAGCGCATCTGCCCGCAAATTGCGACCGGAGCGCGCTCAGCGAAGATGCCGCCTTTCAACGCGGGTTGAAAGCATGCTCCGTCTGTATGCCCAATTAAGCGCCCAGCCTCACCTATCCCTGGCCGTAAGGCGACGCGGCATCTCTGCCTCTTCAAAGTGAGAGATTGCGCGCAGCTCGCGAAAGCGATTGTTTATCTCTTCGTAAGTCAAACGGCGCATACGGTCGCAGCTAAACTCTTCGACGTTGAACGAAGCCATCACCGAACCGTAGATTATTGCGCGCCTTATCGCGTCTTCGTCCGTCGCGTTGGTTGCCGCGAGATATCCCATGAAGCCTCCGGCAAAGCTGTCTCCTGCGCCCGTCGGGTCGAATACCTCTTCGAGCGGGTATGCGGGCGTGGCGAAATAAGTCTCGTTCGTAAACATCGCCGCGCCGTACTCGCCGCGCTTGACTACCAACCGCTTCGGCCCCATAGAAAGAACGCCCCGCGCCGCCCGCACAAGATTCGCTTCGCCCGCCAGCTCTCTGGCCTCCGCGTCGTTGATGATAAGAAGGTCGATGTGCTTGAGCATCTCTCGCAGCTCGCCGGGCGTGTTATTGATCCAGTAATTCATCGTGTCGGCTGCGACCAGTTTAGCCGCGACCTGCTCGCGCACCTCGACCTGCAATTCGGGCTGTATGTTGCCCAAAAAAAGGTAAGGCGTCTGGCGAGCCCCACCCGAAAGCTTCGGCTTGAAATTGGCGAAGACGTTCAATTGCGTGTCGAGCGTTTTGGCGACGTTAAGGTCATAACCGTATTCGCCTTTCCAAAAAAAGCTTCGCTCGCCCGCCACCCGCTCAAGGTCCGAGATGTCTATCTCCCGCTCGCGAAAAACGGCCTCATCTTCGGGACCGAAATCTTCGCCGACAACTGCGACCACTCGAACGTCGGTAAAAAAAGAAGCGGCGACGCTGCAATACGTCGCCGACCCGCCCAGTACGCGCTCTCTTTCTCCGAAAGGTGTCTTTACCGCATCAAACGCTACCGAACCCACGACCAGTAGTGACATCTATAGTTTCACCTCTCCTATTTACTCTCAGACTTCAGCTTGTCGAGCCGCTCGCGCGCTTTCTTAACGAATTCGCTATCGGGGTAACTCTTTATCAGCTTGTCGTAGTAATCACTCGCCGTCTCCGGCTTGTCCAGCTTTACGTGAGCCTCCCCCATCAGGAAAACCACTTCGTCCATACGCGAAAAATCCGGATAGGTATCGATGATCTCCTGCAAGCGGTCGCGCGCGCCCTCATAGGCTTTGCGCTTCGTCAGATACCATCGCGCAACATCAAGGTTATGCTTTGCGGCAATCTCTTTTGTCGCATCTCGGGCCGCCTCGACGGGGCCGCTCGCCGGTCCCTGCGCCGCCGCCTGTGTCGCACTTGCAAGCATAATCGCTAAAGCGAATATAAACCCAAAGGCAAAAGACTTCATGCCTGACATCTTTAATACCTCACATCATTTTACGTATTTCCCTATGATCGCTTGCAGCCGCTCGCGCGCTTCTGCCGTGATCTTATCGGGCGGGGTAATGATAGCATGCCGCAAAGATTTTCCGCACTTGCACACGCGCTCGCGCCCGGAAAGCTCGGCCACCGCGCCCGCGATCAGCTTCTGAGCGTTGGCCGAGTTACGGTTGAGATTATCGATTACAATCTCGACCGTGACCGAATCGTGGTCGGGATGCCAGCAATCGTAATCCGTAACCAGCGCCATCGTCGCATAACAGATCTCGGCCTCGCGCGCGAGCTTTGCTTCTTGAAGGTTAGTCATGCCGATGACGTGCATTCCCCAGGAGCGATAAACTTCGGACTCGGCTTTTGTGGAGAACGCCGGGCCTTCCATACAGATGTATGTGCCGCCGCGATGAATATCGATGCCCCGTAACTCCCGGCGCGCGACCTTTTCTAACGTATCGCACACAGTCCGGCAGACCGGGTCGCCGAAAGTCACGTGCGCCGCGATGCCGTCGCCAAAAAAAGTAGAGACGCGCTGTCGCGTGCGGTCAAAAAACTGGTCGGGCAAGACTATGTCCATCGGCTTGAGTTCTTCGCGCAAAGAGCCGACCGCGCTCGCCGAGATGATTCTCTCAACTCCGAGCATCTTCATCCCGTAGATATTCGCGCGAAACGGTATCTCTGTCGGAAGCAGCCGGTGCCCGCGACCGTGGCGCGCGAGGAATGCCACGCGAACGCCGTCGAGGCTGCCTACCGTAAAAGCATCCGACGGGCTTCCGAAAGGCGTCTCCAAAGAGAACCTCTTCAATATCCGTGAGGGCTTCCATCTGGTAAAGCCCGCTCCCGCCAATCACTCCTATTCTTGCCTGTGACAATCTCTCTCCTCCATAGTCATGAGCGATGAGTTTCAACTTTCACTCATCACTCATCACTCATTACTCATCACTTCGACAATGACTTTGCCATCCCGCTCGCGCAGTCGCCCGAGCGGAGTGTGCGGGTCGTGCTCAAAGACGCAGACCCAACCCTCGTTGATCGCTTGCGGGATCAGTCGCTTTTTCTGCTCAAGCGTCTCGACCGGGTAGAGGTCGAAGCTCATCACCCACGCGGGCGGAACGTGCGCGGTCGTGGGCAGGAGGTCGGCGAACATGAAAGCGGTTCTCACCGCCCGAGTCGATCCGAACGCATTGAAGGTCGCGATTGTGCCCGGCCACTTTGACGACTCGAACGCCTTCGACTATTTCCATGTCTCCGTCGACCAGTTCAAGCTGGCCCGCATCGGCGATGGGTTTTATGTCCTGCGGATTGTAGCTTGCGCGGTCCCGCTCGTGCGGCGAGAGCGCGTGCTCGAACTCGCCGCGCTGAACGACGTAGCGGGCGCGCGGGAACGTCGGAACAACCTGCCCGTCTCGTTCTACGGTGTTCGTCCCCGCGTGATCGAAATGCAGGTGCGTGTTAATCACTATATCTATATCTTCCGGCTCAAGATTAAACCGGCGAAGCTCCGCGAGTATGTCGGTTTCGTGGCGAATCGAATAACGGTCGAGCGAGCGAGCGTCCCACTTGTAACCGATTCCCGTGTCTATGAGGACGTTTTCACGCCCCGTGCGGACCAGCAGCGCGTTCAAACCGATGCGAATGCGGTTTTGCTCATCCGGCTCGAAGTAACGCTCCCAGACTACGCGCGGAACAACGCTAAAGAGCGAGCCTCCGTCGAGCGCGAACGTGCCGTCGGATATAACGTCAATTTCGAAAGCGCCGAGCTTCATATTTAAAAGGGTCTTTCCCCACCCGGCGCGAAGGCAGGCGGAACCGTGGGCTGGGCATTTATGTTGAAATCTTCCGGCACTTCCACTTTGCTGGCCGCCGCTATGTCGTCTATCTTCTTTTCGAGTTGGACGAGATCCAGCTTCGTGAGCACCTGTTCTTGAAACTCCGGGTCGTCAGGCGAGGGCTCGCGCTGTTCTTCGACTCTGATTATGTGAAAGCCGAAATTTGTTTCAACCACATCGCTCACCTCGCCGGGCTTGAGCGCAAAAGCTGCCTGGTCGAACTGGGGCCCCAGGCTCCCTCGCCCGAAAAATCCAAGATCGCCGCCCGCGTCCTTTGACCCCGGATCGTCCGAATTTTCTTTAGCCAGCGCGGCAAAGTCTTCGCCGTTGCGTATGCGTTCGAGAATCGATTGGGCTTTCTTGCGCGCCTCTTCTTTCGTTGGCGCTGCTTCCCCCAACCCTTCCGAATCGGTCTTGACGAGTATGTGCCGGGCGCGAATCTGCCCCAGCTCATCTTTGTGATCGTTGTAGTATTGCTCGATCTCAGGTTTCTGAAGCTCGACTATGTATGCGCTGGCCAGCACCTGGCTTCGCTGTAAAAGAACCATCAGTTTTGTGGCCTCTTCTTTGTCCAGCCCATCCTTGCGCGCCCGCTCGGCCATCACCTTGAACCTGGCAAAATCTTTTCTGAGTTCTTCGTCAGGCCCCATTGCCTTTCTTTTAAACTGTGGATTCGCCTCCATGAATTCATCAAACTCTTTGGGGTGCGCCTGTAGGTGCGCCGTCACTTCCTCGTCGCTGGCTTGCGCAGTCGGATTCTTTTTTTGATAAGCCGCGCCCAATGCCTGATCTTCTCTGAGCTGGAGTTCTGACGCTACCTTGGGTTGTTTCTCAAGCCCCAGCTTTTCACCTTCGTGAGCGAGCGCGAGAATTCGTTTGAGCTTTTTTATTAATTCTTTCTTTTGTTCAGGGTTGGTTGCGAGCATTTGTAACTGGCGCGGGTCCATCGCTTCGCCAAGCAATAATTCCATGTCGTGCGCCGTCAGCTTGACCGGAGTCGGGCCTGAAAATTTAAGATATGCCCAGACGCCTGTGCCTATGAATGCGGCGACAAGAAGGCCGACGAAAATCATCCCCCTGCCCACACCCGATTTCTTCGGCTTGCGGCTGACAGGCGCGGTTTTATATTGGCCTGCCGGGGCCGTCTGCTGTGGCTTAGCCGGCGCAGCGTCAGATTCTGTTGCGAGTTTAGTCGTTTCGTAGTTGCCCGGCTCCTCGCCGTTGGCAAGTGTTCGCTCAGTCGGAGCATTTTCAAGGGACGTGTTTACCTCGGAAACCGCCGCCCCGCAGACCGGACAGGCATCCGTCCCCTCGTTTATAGTTGCTCCACACGCGTTGCAAAGCATCTCAAGACCTCCTGGAATAAATGTAGAAAAGTTGATGACCGGATGAAAGCGAGCCGCTTGCTCGCATGCGTGAGCAAGCGGCTCAGGAACGGCTTAATCGCCCATGCGGTCATTGCTGCTGTTGCGGCGGCTGCCCGCCGTGCGGATTAGGTACGCCTTGCGGCATGCCTCGGCGCTGAGGCGGCTTCGGTGCAAATTTGAAATCTTCGGCGACCTTCACATCGCTCGTCTCGGCCAGTTTTTCAAGCTCCGGTTGCAGCTTGACCATTATCTGCTGCCGGGCTGTCGGATCCTCCGGCGGCGCGGTGCGACGGTCTTCAACCTTTATTATGTGATAGCCAAACCGTGTTTCTACCAGATCGCTAATCTGACCCGGCTTGAGCGAGAAGGCGGCCTGATCGAATTCAGGGACCATCGCCCCACGACTGAAATAGTCTAGATCGCCACCCTGTTCCTTCGAGCCGTCATCGGAAAACTCGCCGGCAAGCTTTGCGAAATCTTCGCCCTGGCGCGCGCGAGCCAATATTGATTCGGCCTTCTTGCGCGCCTCTTCTTTAGAGATCGCTTTGGGCTTTTTGTCGTCCGGTTTTTTATCCTGCGGGTCCCCCTCGGCGGGTTCGCTCGCTTGCGGATTGAGGCTGATCAGGATGTGGCGAGCGCGCACCTGCTCGAACTCGTCTTTGTGATCGTTAATATATTTCCCGATCATGTCATTAACGTAAGTCCCGTATAGAACCTGGCTTCGGGCAAACATGATCTTTAAATCGTTCGCCTTATCACCGTCCAGCCCTTCCTTCCGAGCCTTCTCGGCTGTGATGCTCGACTGGGCGAAGGCTCGCTTGAAGGAATCGAGCCGGGGGCCTTCCATCTGCTTCACCCTGGGGTTTGCGGCAATGTAGGCGTCAAACCGGCCCGCGTTTGAATCTAAATAGCTCTTTATCTCGTCATCCGATACGTTGTGGTCAGGATGCTTTTTCAGGTAAGCGTTCGCCAGCACGTCGTCGGTTAAAATATCGACCTGAGATTGCACGTCGGGCCGATTGGCGTAACCTTCCCGCTCGGCTATCTGGGCGATAGCCAGAAACTGTCTCAGGTCTTTGGCAAGCTCTTTCGAACTCGTATACTGGGCCTGAGCTTCGGGCGGCAATATCTCAGTTGTAAATAACTCCATGTCGGCTGCCGACAGGTTTGAAGACCTCGGCGCCGATGACGAAGTGCGCTGCGCTATGAGTGCCGCACCCGCCAGGGCCACTATCACCGCAATGACCACAATAACTTTTATTGGAACTTTCATCTATTCTTCCTCCGATATTTTCGCCTTCTCAACCAGTTCGACGAGAACACCGCCTGCGCTCGCCGGATGCAAAAAGGCAACTAGTTTTCCCTCAGCGCCCGGTCGCGGATAGCCTTCCAGCACCCGCACTCCGCGCAGCCTGAGTTGCTCTAGTTTAGACGCGAGGTCTTCGACCTCGTAACAAATATGATGCAGGCCCTCACCGCGCTTTGCGATGAAGCGGCCAACAGGCGAGTCGGCTGAAACCGGCTCCAGAAGCTCGATTCGCGATTCACCCACGGGCAGGAGCGCGACGTTGACACCCTGGTCTTCGACCGTCTCCGTCCCTTCAAGTTCAAGCCCGAGCGCATCGCGGTAAAAGGCGAGCGCATCGCCTATCGAGCGAACAGCTATTCCTAAATGATCAATTTTCATAATCCAGGGAAACCAAAATCTAAAATCTAAATGCCGAGGCGCGCAATAATCTCATCAACAACAGAGTACGGATCTCGCCGCCGGTCGGCCACCGCTTGAGCCAGGGCGCGCATCTCTTCCTGGCTCACTCCCTTATTTAGAGCCAACTTCAGGAGCCTGTCGCGCAGCATCTCGATGATGCGGTGTTGGGCCACGCTTACCCGCCGACCGTCAGCCGCCTGACGGTGCGAGCCTGCGAACTCTGCATAAGCAGTTATCGCTTCAGCCAGTTGGTCAAGTCCGTTATCTTCGGTCGCTACCGTCTTGACTACAAGCGGCTTCCAGCCGTCCGGCCTTTCCGATATTGAAAGCAGGGATTCAAGCTCTCTTTCGGTCCTCAACACCCCATCGCGGTCGGCCTTATTTATGACAAAGACGTCGCCGATCTCCATTATTCCCGCTTTGATGGCCTGTATGTCGTCGCCCATTCCCGGAACGAGCACGACCGCAGTCACATCGGCGGCTTTAACTATGTTGATTTCGTCCTGTCCAACCCCGACCGTTTCAACAATGATCTTATTATACCCGGCCGCATCCAGTATCGCTACCGCATTGACGGTAGCGCGCGCAAGGCCTCCCAGATGACCGCGCGCAGCCATGCTCCGTATAAAGATACCCGGGTCGGTAGCCATGCCCTGCATGCGAATTCTGTCGCCAAGAATCGCGCCGCCCGTAAAAGGGCTTGACGGGTCTACGGCAATAATACCGACTCGCTCACCGCGCGAGCGGTAGAGCGAAGCGAGACGGTTGACGAGCGTTGATTTGCCCGCGCCCGGCGCGCCCGTAATACCTATGACGAGCGCGCGGCCCGTGTGCGGGAAAACCTCTTTCAAAATCTCCGTACCTTCGGGCCGCCCGTCTTCGACCGCGCTTATTGCGCGCGCTATCGCCCGCTTTTCACCTTTCAAGATGCTTTCAGAGATTTCCATGCCGTTAGGCCCGTAGGAGCTGGCGGGCAATTACGGTTCGCTGTATCTCGCTTGTGCCTTCGCCGATAGTGCAGAGCTTCGAGTCGCGCCAGTATTTCTCTGCCGGGTAGTCTTTGATGTAGCCGTAACCGCCGTGAATCTGGACCGACTGCTCGGCCACTCGCACCGCCACTTCGCTCGAATACAGCTTCGCCATCGAAGACTCTTTAGTGGTAACTTTGCCCCTGTTCTTCATCGCCGCAGCCCTGTAAGTCAGCAACCGGGCCGCCTCTATCTCCGTGGCCATGTCTGCGAGCTTGAACTGAATCGCCTGAAACTCTGCGATGGGCCTGCCGAACTGGTAACGCTCTTTTGAATATCTGAGCGCCGCTTCGTATGCGCCCTGAGCGCAGCCTACGGCGAGCGCGGCTATCAATATGCGTCCCCCGTCTAAAACGTTCATCGCCTGGATGAACCCCTGGCCCGGCTCGCCTATGAGGTTCGAGTCCGGCACAAAGCAATCATCAAAAACCAGCGCCGCCGTATCGCTCGCGCGCATGCCGAGCTTGTTCTCTTTCCTGGCGATTGAAAACCCTTTTGTGCCTCGCTCGATGATGAATGCGGATATGCCGTGCGTGCCGGCAGCGCGGTTTGTGATCGCGAGCGCCACGGTCGTCTCTGCGAAGGTCGCGTTGGTGATAAAATTCTTTGAGCCGTTGATCACCCACCCGCCGTCTTGCCGCACCGCAACTGTTCGCATGGAGCTGGCGTCCGAGCCTGAGCTTGGCTCGGTCAACCCCCACGCAGAGAAATGCTCGCCGCGAGCCAGCGGCGCGAGGTATTTCTCTTTTTGTGCTTCGTTGCCCGCGATGTAGATATGGCCCGCGCCTAAAGAGTTATGCGCGGCAATCGAGAGCGCTATCGAAGGATCGACGCGCGAGAGTTCTTCAATGATGGTAGCGTATTCGACGTACCCCATCCCCGCGCCGCCGTACTCTTCGGGAAAGAGCACGCCCATAACGCCAAGCTCTGCAAACTTGGGCCGCAGCTCTACAGGGAAATGCTGCGATTCATCCCACTCCGAAACGTGCGGCCTTAGCTCGGCTTCGGCGAATTCACGTATCGTCTGCTTGATCTGTTGTTGATCTTCATTAAGCTCGAATTCCATTAATCCCTCCAGAAAAGTGCGCCCAACTCCTGCGACCCGCTCCTTATAGGCGGCGTGCAGCAGGCTAATAATAACTTATCATTCTACACGTCCGGCGGAAAAAAATCATGCGCAAGGAGAGTGCGGCCTGATTGGCGCGGTGACGCTTACGAGTCGCGGCGCTTCTGCTTTTTAGCCGCGCGCTTTGTGCCGCGACGAACGGGCGCCGATTCCGGGTGAAAGAATTTGTTGACTTCACGGGTGGTCAACTCGCGGTGCTGCCCCACTGCCAGGCCCGCGTCGGTGATGTGACCTATGCGAACGCGGCGCAGCTTTGTTACAGAGTGGTGGATGGAGTCGAACATGCGGCGGATTTGTAGGTTCTTCCCCTGATGAAGCGTTACTTCGTACCAGTTGTTGCCGCCCTCTTTTGTTCGTTCGATCAGCTTGATTCCGGCGGGCGCGGTGCGATGCTCGTTCAGCTTGACGCCTCTTCTCAGTCGTTCGATATGCTGATCGGCGGGCGAGCCTTTCACTTTTACGTGATAGACCTTTGCTACCTTGCCGCCCTCGGTGAGGAGCTTTGTAAGCTCGCCATCGTTGGTCAGGATAATCAACCCTTCGCTGTTAAAATCGAGGCGGCCTACGGGGTGAAGCCCGCGTCTGGTCGGGGCAGGAACCAGGTCCATAACCAGGGGCCGTTTGAGCGGGTCTGCGACCGATGACAGATAACCGCGCGGCTTGTTCAGCAGAATGTAGCGTTTCTCGCGGTCTGCGCTTTTGGTGGCAATCAGCTTGCCGCGAACTTTTATGTGGTCGCGCTCGGGGTCGGCTTTCAACCCCAGCTCGGTAACGAGCTTGCCGTTTACCGTCACCTCGCCGTTGAGGATCATCTCTTCGGCGGCGCGTCGTGACGCCAGTCCTGTCGCCGCTATTATTTTTTGAAGCCGTTCTTGCATCGAGAAGTCAGAAGTATAATCTTATCACTTTTTTTATCTGCGGCGCTGATCGAAACAGACGACCGAGCGGGACAATGATTTCGCTTTGCGCTTGACCGAAGCCAGGATGTTGCTTATTTCGAGCGGGTGATTGAACAATCGCTTTGTGTTTGTGACGACGGCGATTGAGAGAGCCATAATCGGGTATCGCTCGACACCGCCTCGGCGGCTTTCGGCCTCCAGATATCCGCGCTCAAGGTCTCGCTCGTTGTAAAAACTCTTTATCATCCTATCAAACTCTGCGGTCAGACGGGTAAGAATATGGCGGACCTCGTCTAAGGACTGCTCATCTTCACGCGGCTTGTCGTGGCTAAACCCGATCAGAAAATCATCGCCTCCGATATTGCCTATGAATACTTTGTGAGGGCAGTCTTTAGCCGCGCGCACAATAAGCTCCGCCGTGGCTTTCAAAACCTCATCGCCTTTTAGAAAGCCGTAGCAATCGTTATACGCCTTGAAACTATCGATGTCGGCGTAGGCGGCGGCCCAAAACTTCTCTTTTTGCTTTGTGCATCTTTGAAGAAATCGCTCGACCTGGCGATTGCCGGGAAGCCCCGTGAGCGGGTTGATGCTCTGAAGCGCGGAGCGGCGACACAGAGCATTTATGTGAGCTAAGAGGTTCTCGAATGAAAAAGGCTTCGTTATGTAATCATCGGCCCCTGCGGAGAGCAGCTCGATTTCGGTGTGCTCGCCCCCTAAGGCGGTGAGCATGATGATGGGAAGATGGGCCGTGGCGGGCGATGCTCGCAAACGCGACAGCACCGCCCAGCCGTCCAGATCGGGCAGCATCACGTCGAGCAACACCAGATCGAATTGCTCTCCGTTGGCTACTCTCTGCAATCCGGCGCTGCCTGAAAGCGCGACCGTTACGTTAAAGCCCTCCCTTTTCAAAACGATTAGAAGGGCTTCTCCCATCTTCTCATCATCCTCGATGACAAGAACATTCGGACAGGGAAAGAGCATACGGGAAATTTCAGCAGTGGTCAGTACGCCCATATATTTCTCCTGCGACTGGGGGGGACGCTTTCACCTGGCTGGTGTAATCTTCGGTTTTCGCGGTCCGGGCCGCGGCTTATCAGGGCAGGCAGCTTTAACTGCTCATCAAATCTTCAAAGTCTTCCAGGTTCGGAAGCTCGCTCAAATCGTTTAGCCCGAAATGGACTAGAAACTCCTTAGATGTTCCATACAACATCGGGCGGCCAACCACCTGCTTGTGACCCTTGGCCACGATCAGCCGCTTGTCGAGCAGCGTCTTTATAGCCGAAGTTGATGTGACGCCGCGTATCTCAAGTATCTCGGGTATGGTGATCGGCTGTTTGTAGGCTATCACGGCAAGCGTTTCAAGCGCCGCCAGCGACAGACGCGCCGAAGGCTGCGCTTTCAAATAACGGCGGACGTACTCGCTCAAATCGGGGCGAGTCGAGATTCTGTACCCGCCGGCAATCTGTCTAAGTTCAAGCCCGCTTTGGCGCTCGTTGTAATCGGCGATGAGACTCTGGCAAGCGGCTTCTATGTCTTCGACGCTTTCGCCTTCTAAAATTCCCGCAAGCTGTTTGAGGCTTATCGGGTCTTCGGATACGAAGATCAACGATTCGATAATCGGCTTTAATTCTTCGATAGTCATACTTTCTTAGTGATGAGTGATGAGTTAAAGTCCGTTACTCATATATCCTCTCGCCTGGTTATTATAATGTCGCCGAACATTTCTGCTTGAGCAAGACGAATCTCAAGCTCTTTGACCAGTTCGAGGACGGCCAGAAAAATCAATACAAGCTCGCGCTTGCTCGTCGCGCGCTCGAACAGTGCGCGGGCGCGCACTTCGCCCGCGTCGTCGAGCAGCAACTTGATCTCCGTGATCTTTTCGGCCATCGTCATCTCGTCGCGGGCGATTTCAATCTCGGTGATTGCGCGCTGGCGATTGAGCACTTCGCGAAAGACCTCGAACAACTGAAAGACCGTAGCCGCGACCTCCGGGTTGCTCTTGTCGGTTTCGACCACGGCGCGCGCGTAAGCGGCCGACTCTATGGTCGCGCGCTGGTGCAGCGTGTTGGCCGCCGCTTTGAACTTCTGGTGTTCAAGCAACTGGTACACTAGCTCTGCGCGCGGGTCATCCGCCAATTCGCCTTCGGCGGCCGGGTCGCGCGGCAGCAGCATCTGAGACTTGATTTGAATAAGCGTCGCCGCCATGACCAGAAACTCTCCGGCCACGCCTATATCAAGCTCTTGCATCGCGCGCAAATAATCGAGGTATTGCTCGGTGATGCGGGCAATCGGGATGTCATAAATCGACACCTCTTCTTTGCGTATCAAAAACAGCAGCAGATCGAGCGGCCCTTCAAACGCATCGAGCTTGACCTTGTACTGGTCCGTCTCTTCGCCGAACTCGGCTCCGGATTCCATCTCTCGTGTCAGGGCTTCTTTCATCTCTAATCCCAGTTCATTTTGATGGCGCGGCGGACTTCGGCCATAGTCTTTTGAGCTTCAAGGCGGGCGCGCGCCGACCCTTCCTTGATCGTAGCGATGACCTCATCAGGGCGCTCGCGCAGCCGCAGGCTCTGCTCCGCAATAGCGCCGTACCGCTCGATGATCGAATCGGCGAGCGCGCGCTTGCGGTTGACGCAGCCTATGCGGGCATTGCGACAGTCGTCGTCAAATCTGTCGGCCATCTCTGCCGGAACGAAGTAGCGATGCATCTGGCACACGTCGCAGGATTCCGGATGGCCGGGGTCGCTGCGGCGTATGCGCGTGCGGTCGGTTATCATCATCCGCGCTTTTTCGCGCACCACTTCGGGCGGGTCTATCAGGTAGATCGCGTTGCCGTAGCTTTTAGACATCTTTCGCCCGTCGGTCCCGGGAAGAACGAGGACTTCGGTGTGCAGCGCTTTAGGCTCGGGAAAGACATCGCCGAAAAAATTGTTGAAGCGGCGAACTATCTCGCGCGTAAGCTCGACGTGCGCTGCCTGGTCTTTGCCTACGGGAACATAATCGGCCTTGTACATGATAATGTCGGCGGCCTGCAATACGGGATAACCTAAAAAAGCGTAGTTGCCTATATCTTTTTCGGTGATGTTATCGCGCTGCTCCTTGTAGGTCGGGGAACGCTCAAGCCAGCCGAGCGGCGTGACAGCCGACAGTATCAGGTGAAGCTCGGCGTGCTCGGGCACGAGCGATTGCACAAAGATGGTCGAACGCTCAGGGTTGATGCCCGCAGCCAGCCAGTCGCTCACCATATCGATGGTGTTCTGCTTTATGGCGCTTGTGTCGGCATAATCGCTCGTCAGCGCGTGCCAATCGGCTATGAAAAAAAAGCATTCGTAGTCGCCCGAATCCTGTAGCTTGATCCAGTTTTTCAGCGCGCCTTCGTAATTGCCCAGGTGCAGATTCCCCGTGGGCCGCATGCCGCTCACTATTATTTTTTTCCCGGAAACGTCAGCCAAAACCGCTCCTCTCGTTCGTTATGAGCTGCCATACAACAGCATAATTACAAAGCGGAAAACGGGTCCGAATATCCAATCCAGCACCGGCGTCATTATCAATATCAGCAGCAATATGAAGCCATACGGGCGAATCGCGGCGAACGCTTCCGCCATTTCGTAAGGCAGCAGACTTTCGAGAACATGACTGCCGTCAAGCGGGGGGATGGGAATCAGGTTAAAGATGCCCAGCGACACGTTGAGAATAAGAAATATGCAAAGCAAAGTCGTGAGCGGGGTCAGAAAGCCGGCGTCCGGGGCTGTGGGCACAACTATATCAAACGGCCCCCCTTCATTTGCGAAACGCGGGCGCACGATTTCAGCGATTAGCATTATCTTGAGCGCCAGGAAACCGATCGTGGCCAGGATGAAATTGCTTATAGGCCCGGCGGCAGAAACCATGATGTTTGCCTTCTTCTTGTCTCGCCACAACAGCGGGTTCGTCTGTACGGGCTTTGCCCAGCCAAACATTGATATGCCGCCGCTCATAAAGCTCATCAGCGGCAGCGCAATAGTCCCTATGATGTTGATGTGCGGTATAGGGTTAAGCGTTATGCGGCCCTGCGCGCGGCCCGTATAATCTCCGAATTTCTCTGACGTCCAGGCGTGCGCCGATTCGTGAAACGACAGCGAGAAGAGAAAGACGACAAACCAGATGATCAGATCGCCGATAGGTATTTTGAAAAAAGACTGCTGAATGAATAACAGTGAGTTCGCATCAAATAGCATAATGATCAATCTTGACGGCTTCTAACGCAACTGCTAGTGCCCTATTGCAAAACTATCACGCTCCCTAATAGGTGTCAAACATGCCACAGAGACACCAAGACACAGGGTTTTTTATTACTCTTTTCTCTGTGGCTTTGTGGCTTTGTGGCATGTTTTCTTGCTTAGAAAGGCCAGAAGCCTTCGATCCCCAGCGGCACGCGAAATATCTCGCGATTCGAGGCCAGTATCATATTGCCCGCGTCATCGAAGCATAATCCGACGAGCGCAATTCCGGCAACGATCATCTCGGCTTCCGCGTCGGGCGTGATTTTGATAATACCGCGATGCCCGCGACGGCTCGCGGCGACGTAGAGATTTCCCGCGCGGTCGAATGCCAGCCCTTGAGGCCGTCCTAGCCCTGTGAAAAACCGCGTCACCACTCCGTCGCGGCTGATCTTCATCACCGAGTCGAAGCTGGAAAGCGAAGGGCCTGTCACGTACATGTTGCCATCAGGCCCAAAGGCCAGGTGGTATGCGGCCATGCCGGGCTCGACCGTGGCAAAGGTCGTAGGCTCGCCGATCTCGTTGACTATGTAAATCGTGCCGCTGCGGTCGCCCACAAATAAACGCCCCTCGGTGTCAAAGGCTATGCCGGTTGCCAGACCCAGGTTGCGCGCAAAGACTTCGGCTTCTTTAAAAGGGGTGACGCGGTAGACCGACCCGTCATACCGGCTCGTTATGAACATCTCTCCGTCGGGGCTGAAAGCCAGGCCTGTCGGGTTGATTATGTCCGTTAAAAACGGCTCGCTTTCGCCGCCGGGCGTGATCTTATAGACCGATACGGGGACTTTCTGGCCGCGCGTGCCTGAAAGCGTCGTATAGATCGCTCCGTTATCGCGGTCGTAAGCCGGGTTGGCTACGGGGTGGAGATTCTCTGCGAGTTTTTGCCCGATGGTGAAGTCGAGGCTTTTGCTCTCTGCGCCGTTCGCCTCTATCGCCACCTGCACCTTTCCGCTGACAAGCTCGCTTGAGGGAACGGGCGCAATTACGCGAGTAGGCGAAGCGCTGATGGGGCGGGTCTCGGCCCCACCGAATGTTACGCGGACTTTATCGTAGGTCGAGAAGTTAAAGCCTTTACAGGTAATAACGATCTCGCCGCCTTCAACGCCCGCTGCGGGTGATAAACTCTCAATCACTGGCTGAGACATTTGTTAACGCTTCCTCGATTCTCGCTCCGAATTGCAGATCAGATGACAATATTACGATGAAGGCAAGAGATTGTCCACGAATACGAATATCTAGGAGAGGATGGGAAACAGGTTGTAAGGTAATTCAAGAAGATTCACCGCCGCAGACACAGAGGACGCAAAGCGGGCGCAGAGAAAACGATATTCTGCTCTGCGCCCCCGCCGCGTGCGAAGCACATCATCGGCCATCCTGTGCTCTCTGTGTCTGCGGCGGTGAGAAGTCTCGGACTGCCGCGCGCTTATAGGTGATAAAGTTTAATTGCCTTATGGCTGTGACTGTTTGGCGCGGCGACGCTCATTAATCTGCTTGATCGCCTGCTCGGCCTCGTCGCGAGGGACCGAGCCGTCTTTGTTCAAGTCAAGCGTTTTGAACATGCGCTCGTCGGTCATCTCGTCCGAGGTGATCTTGCCGTCTTTGTTCTTATCCATGTTCTGGAAAAGGTTATTGACGTTGACGCCGCCCGTGGCCTGTGTCTGCACGTCGTTCATCGCCTGGAAGAACCGGCCCATCTCTTCGTTGGTCAACTCGCCGTTTTTGTCTTGATCCAGCGCATCGAACATCTGGTTGATTTTCGCGAACTCATCGCGCGAGACTTTGCCGTCCTTGTTCGCGTCCAAAAAGCGGTTGAACCGCTCGCCAAGCTGCGGGCCGCCTCCGCCCATTCTCTGGCGAGAGCGGGCGAATTCCGCTTCGTCTATGAACCCGTCTTTGTTCTCGTCCAGGCGGTCGAATGCTTGCGGCGGCCACTGGCTGGGAAGCTCATCGCGGCTGAGCTTTTTATCTTTGTTCTTATCCAGGTCGGCGAATGTCGGCATCTGGAAAGTGCGCATCATCGTTCCGCCGCCGGAATCCCCGCGCGGCGGCTCTTGCTGCGGCGGCTCTTGAGCCGAAGCGACTGCCGCGCCTCCTACCAGGACCGCGCACATAACTAACATCTCAAAAAGCTTCTTCATACTTCCTCCCCTTGTTAGACAGATACTAGAAACTGAACCTCAGCGAGGCCTCGACACGGCGCGAGCCGTCGAAACCCGCCGTGCGGTTTGCGCGGCCAAAGAAAGGCGATGTCAGCACGCCGTTGTAGTTCGACAGGTTCGGATGATTGAAAAGATTATTGAAGTTCAACCCAACGGTCAGGCTGTACTTATTGCGGCTGTCGCCGCCAAAGAAGCCGCCTCCGCCGCCAAAACCGCCGCCGCCGCCTGGGCCTCTCACTACCATTCCGCCGCCGCCGGGCATGCCCTGTCCGCCCTGTGCGCCCTGTCCGCCGCGATTATTCTGCTGGCCTCGGTTCGGGTTGTTCCCGCGCTGATTCTGAGCCTGCTGATTTCCTTGCTGCTGCCCCTGCCCCTGCCCGCCGGATTGCTGGCGATTAGCCTGACCCGGAAAGCCATTGGCTTGCGGGGGACCGAACCCGAATGTCTTTGTGACGCTCAGGTTGACAGTTACAAAGCCCGGCCCCTGGCCGAAATTGCGCGGTATTATCTCGTCGCCCGGTTCCGGGATCGGGTCGAACACGCCAAAGTTAGTGACTATCGCGCCCAGCTCGCCCGGAGTGGCAAATGATGGGCGGTCAGTAAACGAAGTGTCGCCGTTGAGGTCGCGGCCCGTAGTTATATTGAACGGCCTCCCCGAGGTTGCTCTTATGAATGGGCTGATGCGCACGTTCCACCGGGTCAGTACCGAGCCTCCCAAAAATAGCTGATGGCGCGCGTCCTGGCTCGAACGCCCGTACTCTGTCGAAAGATCGAACGGGTTTGCGGGCGTCAGGTAGGCGCTGTCCGTGTCGCTTCTGACGGAAGCGAGCGTGTAGTTGCCGAACATGGAAAAGGTGCGGCTGATATTCGTTCGCGCCCCGAATCTCAGCTCGTGCCTGTTGGACGTGCCGGTGGATTCAAACTGGAGGATCGGCCCCGCGCCTGGGATAGGCAGGATCGGCTCTTGCGTTTCGGGGTCGAACCCAATCGGCGCATTTATGTTGCGAGTCCTCAGCAGATGGACTCCGCGATTCCACGTGTAGCCGACCGAGCCAAAAATCTTCCACGGCAACTGCCGCTCGTAGCCCGCCGTTGCGACTATCGAATAAGGCGCGTTCAAATCTTCGGCCTTTCTGCGAATAGTAGGCTCGACGGCCGTCAGCTCCGAAGTGTCGGGAATGTTGGGGAAGAAATCGGGCCGCTGAATAATAAACTGCTGCTGGTGCTGGCCGTCCAGGCGGATCGTGTCGAAAGTAATTCCGCTGTCGAGCCGGTTATAGAATATGCCGCTGCCGACTCTTAAAGTTGACGTGCGCTTCTTGTTTGACCACGCAAGCCCGAAGCGCGGGGCGAAGTTCAGCTTGTCCTGTAAGTTCGTCTGGAACTCGTGACGAAATCCGTAAGAGAGCGTCAACTGGTTTGACACGCGCCAATCGTCTTGCGCATACCATCCCATCTCCCATTGCGAGAAGCCTACGAACGGGTCGCCGCGATTGATTGAAAACTGCGCAGGCGCCGCGAGCGGCACCCCAAGCAGCGTGTTGCGATATTGCTCAAGCGACGCAAATGTGAACGAGCCGCCGAAGTTCGTCCGGTTGATGTTCTCTATGTGATCGGCTTCGGCGCGAACGCCCAGCTTGATCGTGTGCTTTTTATAGGTGTAGGTCACACTGTTGCTAAATTCAAGTTCGTCGGTTCTGTCATCCCTGAAGAGCGAGCCCTGATTGCCGCCCTCGCTGAATGCGTCCAGAACCGTAACGGCCGTCTCGTCGGTGATCGCCTGAATATTTACGCTGCGGCGGGATAGCTGCAAACGCGCTTCGTTGACCGCGCGCTCCGAGACTATGGTGGTGAGCGAAAACCTCAAATTGTCATCGCGGACAGAGCGGTTGAAAGCGCGTTCAGGAAGATCAAACCCGCCTACGCCAAGGTTCTCGCCCTTGTTCTGCATGATGCGATAGCCCAGGCCAATGGTGTGCTTCTTTGTAGCCAGATAATCCGAGCGTATTTCAAAATTCGAGACGCGAGTTGGAACGAGCAGCGTTGTGATAAACGGAAGAGGCTCGAACGTATTAGTATCCAGAATCGTCGCGTTGATTACTTCGTTTTCGTCCTGCTCGCGCCGGTCTAAATTCATAAAGAATCCCCAGCGATTGCGAATCAACGGGCCGCTGAAATTGCCGCCGTAGGTGCGCGTCTGCAACGGTGCCTGGAAGTTGGCAAAAGCGTTGCGAGCGTTGAGCGCTTCGTCGTTGAAGTTGAATCGGAACCCGCCATGAAAAGTATCCGAGCCGGGTTTTGTGACGATCTCTATGCGGGCATATCCGGGCTCTGAGAATTCAGCCGCAAACGGGTTCGCGTTTATACGTATCATCTGGATCGCTTCTTTGGGCGGGATGCGCCCGCGCTCGCGGAAGCCGCCCACGTAGATAGCCGCTTCGTCGGTTCCGCCCGCCGCGCCCGCCATCTGCTTTAACGTCTCGAGCAACTCGTCGGGATCGTCCGGCAGCGCCTCAAGGTCTTTGTCGGTCAGCGTGATCGCAGAGAGGTTTTTATCCGGCTCGGAAGATATTGCCGCCTGATCATCTTTAACTTGAACCTCGTCTTTGATGAAGACCGCGAGCGTTATGTCGAAAGGCGTCGCGCGCCGCGAGGTCAGGTCGATCTGCTCTGAGAAAGGCGCAAAGCCTTCGACCTCTACCGCGAGCGTGTATAGGCCGGGATGAATACCTGTGAAGTGGTAACGCCCGCGCTCGTCTGTCTGGACGGTGTATTTGTGCCCCTGTCCGTCGTCAAGCACGACGGGCACGGCGGGAATAAAAGCGCGCGTCTCATCGATCACGGTCCCGCGCAACTCGATAGCTCCTTGAGCGTAAGCCGGACTGGCGAGCGCGCTCAAAGAGAGCGTCAGAAATAGTAGAGAGAGCGTCGTGGCAATAATTTTTTTCATGTTCATACTTCTCTAATTCAGCGAACCTGCAAAGCAAGTTCCATTTTGTTCAGTCCGGGGCTATTTCTTAAGCTTCTCGTTCATCTCTTCGCGGCGACGATCGCTTTCCTGAACCATCTCTTCGTACTTGGGAAGCTGGTCGGGCTTGAGCACAGCGCGTATGCGGTCGCGAGATTGGAGCCGGACAGCTTCGAACCGGGGCTCGTACTCTTTTACGCGAGGCTGAAGGTCTCTTCTTATCTCGATATATTTTTCACTCGTCTCGTCGAGGATCGTGCCGATCTCTTTTTTCTGAGCGTCAGAAAGATCCAGCTTATGGTCTAACTTGTTAAGCAAGTAGGTAGGGCCATGAGGCGGGCCGCTTTCTTCCGGGCCACGGCTCGCGAAGCGATCATAAAGATTCATCGACAGCGCGCCCGCCGTAAATCCGATCACGAATATTGCCAGCACGATCATGCGCGCTTTTGTTTGACTGCTCGTTCTACTTTGCATTCTCTTTTTCCTCCACCGCAACAAGTGTTTCAAGGACATCGTCCGGTGTCGGTTCAGGATAATCGTATAACTCGTTGAACAACACTCGTTCTCTGGGACGAAGGTCTGCCACGTTCTTTTCAGTTGGTGCGTTCTTCCACAATAAAGTTGCACCTATTATCAAAAGCAACAGCACGGCCATTGCCGGAATAAGCTGGCGGGCCGTGAGAAAGACGGCTCCGGCCCACGACTCGTCACCCGCAGGCGCTGAGCGTTCATCCATGGGGCCGCGCGCTATCTGCGCTCTGAGCGCCGTGAAAAAATCGTTGTCCGGCTGCACGGGCTCACTCGACGCGGCCAAATCGAGCGCCGCATGTCCCATCTGGAACAGACGATACTCGCGGGCGCAATGCGCGCAGGTCTGCAAATGGCGCTCGGTCGCGGCGCGGTCTGTGCCGCTCAGATCTTGCGACACTGCTTGCGCGCGGCCCTGATTCATAGCTCGAAAACGCCGTCGCGTTTCTCGGCAACTTATCTTTCCAACTTCTGATGCTTCGCTCATTTTGATTTTCCCTGCTTTCGTTCGGCGTTCAAGAGCAACCGTTTCATTGCCCCCCGAAGATGGCGTCGCGCGCGGAAGGCTCGCACCTTGATCTTCGATTCGCCCCAACCGGTCATCTCTGCGACTTCTTTGATCGAAAACCCGTCCCTGTCGATCAACACCAGCACGATACGATCTTCGGGCGTAAGCTTTGCCAGCAACCGCTCGGCCACCTCTGCGGCGTCTCGCTGACGTTCTGCGCTAGCGTGACGGTCGCGCGCCACATCCAACATCTGTAGCTCGAACCACTCGTCTTCCTGCTCCGCCGTGCGCGGCATCTGGTATTCGATGCGACGGCGCTGCGATCTTAAATGATCGTAGCAGGCGTTGACGGCGATCTTCGCCACCCATGCCTCAAAAGAGCGGCCAAGGGTAAAACTGGCGAGCGAGAAATAAGCCTTGGCAAAGACCTCTTGCGCTATGTCTTCGACCATATCGCGGCGGCGAAAAAAGCTGCCGATTATGTTGAAGACGCGCGGGCTGTGTCGACGCACAAGCGTTTCAAAAGCGAGGTGGTCTCCCGCGAGGCTCCGTTTTATAACGTCGTCTTCGTCAGCCGCCGCCTTGCCGTGAACTTCTACGGGCTCGGCCTCTGCGACCTCGACCCCGGCCACTGAAAGGTCTCGCTCATCATCTTCCGACGAGTGAAGACTTGCTTGCTCGACTTGTTTAATAACCGACTGAGCCGCAGTAGGGGCACTGCGATTATCGGCACGGGTCTGGCTCTTACGGTTGCCTCGCAAACGCCTGTTGGTCCCTTCGCTTTCGTTTCACGCCTGCGCCCACCTGCGGCGCGATTGAGGTCTCTACAGTCTTTACTATAGCCTGATAAACGTAGCTAAGTTAAGTTTGTTCAGGTTTTTCACCCTCCCCGCGCGCCCGATGGCGCAAACTGTATTGGCAAAGAGCCTGCGCGGTGAGCCCCGGTAGCGGCTCACACAGTATAAGACGCCCGATAAAAGCGATCAGTTACTAAAAAATGCCTCAATTTTGGTTTTTGGATTAAGAGAACTCTCATTGGTGGAGCGTTCACGAAACCCACATCCGGCAATCCAAAATCGAAAATCTAAAATCTAAAATCCGGTGGTGTTGCCTTTCTCACCGACGATCAACTACAATTGCTCGCTCGACTAAAACGTTTCCACTAATAAAGACGATGTCCTTTCCCGAAGCCGCGAGAGTAGAACTGCCCATATTGCAAGAGCTGGAAGCCACAGGAGGAAGCGACCAACTTCGCTATCTCTACGACCGGCTTGTGCGCTACTTCCCGCAGCTTGACGCTATCGACCTCGAAGAGCGAACCACTACGGGGCGCTCCCGCTGGCATCTTCTGGTTCAGCGAGCCGGTCGCCAACTGGCCGATAAAGGCGAGCTGAAGCGAGATAACACGCGCTGGCAGATGACCGACAGAGGCAGGCGGCGCGTCACGGCTGAAAATCTTCAGGTCGCGGTCGAAGACCACACGGATCAGCACACGGCGCGCGAGGTGTCGCACGTCGAGGCGCAGCAGATGCTGGTTGAAATCGGGCAGATGCTGGGCCGTTTTGCCGAGGCCGAATTCGAGCATTATGATGTCGTCTGGCGTGACAGCCCTGCCTCGCCACGCCTGAGCCACGTCTTCGAAGTGCAGGTCGCGGGCAGCGTCGACAGCGCACTCACGCGGCTCAAACACGCTTACGACGCACAGCGCACGAGACCGTTTCTCGTGATAGCCGATGAGAGGTCCGGGCAATTTGCCGACCGCCGCCTGACCGGCTCGTTTCATGAAATCTGGGAGGCCGTCACCGTCATAGGCGTGGGCGAGCTTAAGCGGCTTTATGAATCTCTCAAAGCGCAAAGATCGCTGCTGGAAAAACTGATCTGAATTCGCCGTTATGTCTACTCCGCTTCGCCGTCAATACCTTGAGATAAAGCGCCGCTATCCGGGCATGATCTTGCTGTTTCAGATAGGCGATTTTTACGAGACTTTTGACGAAGACGCGCAAGTGCTGGCGCGCGAGCTTGGGGTCGTGCTTACGCGAAAATGGTTTGGCAAAGGCAATGCTCACCCGCTCGCCGGAGTTCCTGTTCGTTCAATCGAGACTCATCTTGCAAAGCTCATCAATCGCGGCTACAAAGTCGCGGTCTGCGATCAGGTGACGCCGCCCGGCAAGGGGCTTGTCGAGCGCGAAGTCGTTCGCATCATCACGCCGGGAACTGTGATCGAGCCGGGGCTGCTCGAAGGCCGCGCGAATAATTATCTCGCGAGTTTGATAGTGAGCGAAAAAAGCGCGGGGCTTGCCTATACGGATGTGACTACGGGCGAGTTTCGCGCGACCGAGCTTGAGCGGGCCGAAAGCCTCGCGGAACTCGAACGCATAGCCCCATCCGAATTGCTCCTCCCGCGAAGCCTTGAGACGCCGCCCATCGAGGTGCGCGCCGTGACGACGCTCGCGGACGATCTGGTCGAGTACCCGGCGGCTCGCAGGGCGCTGCTCGATCATTTCGAGGTCGCATCGCTCAGAGCTTACGGCTGCGAAAACCTGAAGCTTGCGACTCAAGCAGCAGGCGCGATAATCGCTTACCTGCGCGACACGCAGCCCGATTCGCTGGCTAACCTCGCGCAACTTCAGAGCTATCGGGCAGAGCACTTCATGCAGCTCGACCCCCAGACCGTCCGCAATCTGGAGATTTTTCAAGGATGGGATTTCACGGGCGGCGCGCCTACGGGGTCGCTGGTTTCGACCATCGATTTGACCGCTACGCCGATGGGCGGGCGGTTATTGCGCCGATGGCTGCGCCATCCGCTGCTTGAGATTACAGAGTTGCGGGCGCGGCAAGACGCGATTGAATGGTTTTACAAACAGCCGCAGGCCCGCGAGGGCGCGCGCTCCGTGCTTGAAGACGTGCTGGATATCGAGCGGTTGCTTGGGCGCATACGCCGCCGCGTGAGCGTCCCGTATGAGCTTATCTCGCTCGCGCACAGCTTGCGAGCTGTCGAGCGTTTGCGAACCTTGCTCGAAAATAATCGAGCGCCTTCTGATTTCGTCACCCCGCTTGAGCCTTGCACGGACCTTGTCGATTACATCGAGCGCGCAATATCGGACAGGCCGCCGTCGGATTTCGAGCGGGGCGGGATCATTCGAACCGGCTTTTCGGCAGAGCTTGACGAGTTGCGCGACCGCTTGACGGGCGGGCGACGATTTCTTGCGGAGCTTGAGCAGCGCGAGCGGCAGCGCACGGGAATACGCTCATTGAAAGTCGGCTACAACAAGGTCTTCGGTTATTACATCGAAGTCACCAAACCGAACCTGCGGCTCGTGCCGAACGATTACATCCGTAAACAGACGCTGACGAACGCCGAGCGATTTTTCACGCTTGGCCTTAAAGAGCATGAATCGCTGATTGCCAACGCCCGCGTCTCGATACTGGAGCTTGAAACAAATCTCTACCGGCAAATATGCGACGAGGTAGGCCGCCACCGCGACCGCATCAACCGCGTGGCTCACGGGCTTGCGCGCGTCGATCTGTTTGCCGCGCTGGCCGAGGCCGCAACACGATTCGTCTATGTGAGGCCGGAGCTTGTCGAAGGCGACGAGCTTCAGATAATAAAAGGCCGCCACCCGATGATCGAGCAGATGCTTGAAGGGCGCAAGTTCGCGGCTAATGACACGGATCTTTCAAACCGCGACGTACAGATAATGCTTTTGACCGCGCCGAACATGGCAGGCAAATCCGTTTACCTCCGCCAGGTAGCTTTGATCTGTCTGCTCGCGCAGATAGGCGGCTTCGTCCCCGCCGCGTCGGCGCGCATAGGATTGGTGGATCGCATCTTCACGCGAATAGGCTTGAACGATTACACCCTGCGCGGCCACTCAAGTTTTATGATCGAGATGATCGAGACGGCTCACATAATGAATCACGCGACCGCGCGCAGCTTGATATTGTTGGACGAGATAGGGCGAGGCACTTCTACAGCCGACGGGCTTTCGATTGCGCGGGCCGTGATTGAATACCTACACAACAGTCCGAAGCTCGGGGCAAAGACCTTGTTTGCGACGCACTATCACGAGCTGACGGACGCGGCCGATTATTTGCCTCGCGTGCGCAACTTTCACCTGGCCGTGCGCGAGCGAAACGGTCAGGTCCAATACCTTCACAAAGTCGAAGAGGGCAGGGCAGAGAAGAGCTTCGGGTTGTACGTGGCGCAACTGGCGGGAATACCTAAGCCGGTGCTGCGCCGTGCAAAAGAATTGCTCGACAAGTATGACGGTGAGAAAGTCGCCGCCCGGCAGCAGGAAGGCAAAAAGAGAGCGGCTATCGAATCTGCGGAGCTAGTAGCTCTTTTCGATGCGATAGCCGCGATAGATGTAAACGAGACAAGCCCGGTCGAGGCGCTCACAAAGCTATATGACTTTCAGCGACAGGCGAAAGAGCTGCGGCGCGAAAAGCCCGGATCAAAGAAATAGCGATTTCTTTCAGCCTCGCTTCAAGTAGACGTTGCCGTTTATCGTCTCGATTCTGATCTTATTCCTGCCGCCGCCGATGCTGCCTCTGCCGTAAATGTACTTTCGCGGTGTGCCGTGCTCGTACTCCCACTGGTCTGTCTCTTCTTGCTTGATCCCAAAATCGCTAATGATTTTATAGTTCTGCGGGCTGTTCTTGGTGTACGCAAGCTGTATGTCTATCTCCATCGAAAGCCCTGCGGGCACGACGAGCGTGATGTCTCCCTTAAAAGAGACGAGCGTGACATTGCCTTCCCCGGTTGAAGTGACACTGATGTCTCCGGCCATGCTCGTAGCCTCGACCGTCCCGTCTACAGTGTCTATGGTGATGTCGCCGCCCATCGTTTTAGCTTTGACAAACTTGGAGGCGGAGCCGATATGTATCTTCCCGCCCATTGTATGAACGTTTGCTCCCGCAGGAGCATTCTCCACGTTGATCCCCCCGCCCATCGTAGAGATGTGAACCTCTTCGCCGGTGCTTTTCCCCGTACGATTGGTCACGTTTTTGTAAACGACGTTGCCTCCCATCGAAATCCCTTTAACGTCGCCCGTGACATCTTCAAACAGGACGCGGCCCCCCATAGTCTTCAGACTGCCGTCCAGTTTCGAGTTCTTCAAAGTTATGTTGCCGCCCATCGTCGTCATTTGCGCCCTCCCCTTAACGTTGGTCAGGTTGAGCGCCCCGCCCATAGTCTTACCGGTAAACTCGCCTTCAACACCCTCTATCGTGACTCCGCCTCCCATCGTGACGATGTCGATGTCGAATCGCCTGGGCACTTTGATCTCAAGCTCCAGGTTAGAAGAATAGGTGTTCCTTTTCGGCCCCACGTGCTGCGAATGTATCCTCACGCCTTCCGAGACTTCCGAGATTTCTACTTCATAATTCTGTACACTATCTCCATTCCTGTCGGCCTGGATAGAGACTTCATCCTGGTCCCAGCCTGTAATCTTCATAGAACCGCCCGTCTTTAAGTCGACGATCAGCTTTTTGCCGGATGACACGCGGAAGTTCCTTTGTTCCTGACGGGCCTCCACAGCCAAAGTGAGATAACATACGCTTAATGCTAAAGAAACGATCATCAATTTTCGCATTTTGAGAGCCTCCTTTTAGTTATTGCTTGCTGCCGCTTTGTCTTTATTGACGGCCTCAATCAAAGACGGCGACCATAAGGGCAGCTTGTCGCTTGATTTCTGATTGTACTCTGTTGCGGCGCGGTTGTAGACCTGTAACAGTTTTCGCTGATCGCACATTGCTTCTATAAGCGCCTGGCGACCGAAAGTTTTCTCGATCAGCGCGCACATCTTCCATCCGACCGTATACCACGCCCCTTGCTCGCCGAAGAAAGATGAAACCGCTTCGTTGATCTGCTCATCGCTCAAGCGCGCCGCCAGCACGTCGAGGAAAAACTTTTCTACCTTCTTTAGATCATCATTGAAATTGCCGACATCGCGATCCCATCGCGCGCGGTCTTCGGCGCTGCTTACGGCGTGAGGGTGCACGTCCGGGCCGCCCGCCGAGGCAAGCATTGCAAAGCCCTCGCCGAACGCGCCGATATATCTTACAACGGTTCGCACATTCTGCGGCATCCGGGCAATCTCGTCTTGAGTCTGTTTGGTTGGGCAGGCCGCCCCGTAGCCTATGTGGTGTAGCTCATGCGCGAGTGTGTTTTCGAATCTCTCTTTGCTCAAGCCGGGGTCTAGATAGAGAAAGATTGCCGGGTCGGTCTTAAGGTCAAAGACAAAACTGTTGTCTCGCGGTTTAATCACGGGATAAATCTTTGCCCGGATATGAGCCTCTTTTGGCAGGTAAGCCAGCGCAAGCCTCGCCGCTCCGGTCACGTCCGCGCTTTTCCATTTGGCAAGCGTTTCGGTAAGAGCAGGAGCGCGCTCCGGCAGCGCATCCGATAGCACAAAAGCTCTGAACTCCGAATCTTCAAAGGGGCGTCGCATCGCAGCCTCTCGCTTCTTGAGCCTGATGTAGCCTTCGCTGGAAAAGAGCCGCTGCCAGTCGGCCTCCTCTACCGGTTTATTCGCCTGTTTTTTAGCGAGAATGGTGAGCACCGCTTCCGCTTCGTCGGTAACTACGCTCACCTTTATCGCTGATATATTGTCGCTACTGCCAAGACAAACCATCGCACAGACGGCATAAATAATAACACCGGGTATTAACTTATAAATGATAAGTGAGCGCGCAAGTTTCATTACTTAGAGCCGTTTTCAATTAAATGTACGGGATTGGAGAGACATCTCACCGCAGAGACACAGAGAGCACAGAGGCTGCGCAGAGAATAGGCTTCTCTCTGCGCCCCCTTTGCGTCCTCTGTGTCTCTGCGGTGAATCTTCTTTCATTCCCTTATGCTCATATAAAATTCGATCGTAGGCAATTCATAATCAGCCCTAATAAGACGCTTATTCGGAGGAATGTGTTAACCAGGGGCAACCGTCTTAACCGCTTATTATTTCGTGACCGCCTTGATCTAAAACTGCGAGCGCGCGATCAAGCTCCGCTTCTTTCACCAAAATGTAATCGGTGTCGTAGGTTGACAGGACAAAGATGCCGATGCCCGCTTCGGCCAGCGGGCGGGCTAGCGAAACCAGTATTCCGGTTAATGAGAAATCCAACGGCCCGTGGACTTTCAAACAGCGCCAGCCTTTCTCGCATTTTACCGTTTCGGGGATACCGGTTTCGGCGCAAACGACCGACAACTCCTCACTGGTTCTGGTGACTGTCCAGAACTCGCCGCGCTCGGCCCAGTCAGGCGCTCTATCTTCCGGGCTCAACCTGCAAATTGCGTATCTGTCGCGCAGAACTGAAAGTGAAAGCTTCCGTGCGGCCATCGGATTTCAGTTACGCCTTGAAGGGCAGAACGTAAAACATCACGGCGAAGTAATGGCAGACGCTCCCGGCCATAACAAACAGATGCCAGATCGTATGATTGAACGGGATTCGCTTGCAGGCAAAGAACACGACCCCGACCGTGTAAAACAATCCACCCGCCAGCAGCCAGAGCAGGCCTCGAATAGGAATCAGCGTGACGAGCGGCTTTATGGCGATGACGCATATCCAGCCCATCACCAGATAAAGCAACACGGTAATTATTTTGAAGCGGTTGACGTAGAAAACATTGAAAATGATGCCGAACACCGAAAGCGTCCAGACCAGCCCGAATAGAATCCACCCCCACAACCCTCTCAGGTTTACAAGAGTGAAGGGCGTGTACGTCCCCGCGATGAGCAGGAATATGGCGCAGTGATCGACTATCTGGAGGAGTTGTTTCAGCCGTGGCTTTCGAAAGCTGTGATAGAGCGTCGAGGCTGTGTACAAAAAAACGAGCGTCGCCCCGAATATGGTGCAGCCCGTAATGTGCGAAGCGTCGCCGTAGATGACTGCGAGCGCGACCAGAACGGCAAAGCCCGCGACGCTCAGGGCAAGCCCCACGCCGTGCGTGATGCTGTTAGCCAGCTCTTCGATTATCAATCGCTGTTCTTCGGCAATCGTCATAGCTCTACTCTTATCTCACAAACGGGCGCAGCTCTTCGATTCGCTTGCTCAGCTCGATCGGCGTGATGTGCCGGTACTGTTCGGGAATCATCTCTCTCGACGTGGCTTCGCGCGCCGCCACTAGCACCTGGTATTCGACAGCCATCTCGTCGCGCGCGGGGCTGAACTCGTTTGCGACCTTCTCGACCTCCTCATGCGTTACCGCTTTTCGCCCCGCGTTTCGAGCGAGGCGGCGCGTGCGGATGAGCATGGATTCGATGTCCGCGCCCGAAAGCGTCAGCTTGTTCTTAGTGATGGCAGACCAGTCCGTGACCTCATGCTCTATCTTGTTTTTTCTGAGCATCGCTTCGATAATCGCCTGCCGGTCTTCTTCCGAGTCGGGGTAGAAAAGCGAGATATGCTCTTCGGCGCGGCCCTGACGCTTCAAGTCTATAGGCAAAAGGTCCGGGCGGCTCGTCATCAGAATCCAGAGAATTCGCCCCCGATTCCTGGTGTCGCCCATCGCTGCGGCGAGCTTTGAAAAGACCCGCGCGTTGACGCCCGAATCGCCGCCCGAATCGCGCGAGCCGAGCGTAGCGTCGGCCTCGTCGACGATCACGACTATCGGCGCGAGCGTTTGAAGCAGGTTCAATATCTTTTCCAGATTCGCTTCGCTTGAGCCTACCCATCGCTCGCGAAAGTTCTTAAACGCGACGACGTTCAATCCGCAGTCGTGCGCGAAGCATTCGGCCAGAAAAGTCTTGCCCGTGCCCACGGGGCCGGAGATGAGTATGCCCATCGGCGCTTCTTCCGTGATGCCTTCGCGTATGGTCTTTGCCATGGCGGTGAGATACTCTTTCGCCTTTGCCATACCGCCTACGGAATCGAGCCCGTACCGGGGGTGAACGAATTCGACGAGTCCGGCGAGTTCTGCTTCGATCAGCTCTTTTTTCTTCTGCCGAATCTTTTCGAGCGTCAGCCCCGCGGGTTCGGTCGCGGAGCTGCGCAGAAGCGCATTGAGGTGGACGCGATTAAGCCCCGAAGTCATTAAAGAGAACCTGCTCGTCCGTGACCTCGGCCTTGAGCTGAGGCAACTGCGAGCGCATGTGGCTTATGAACTCAAGCCGCTCAACGTCGTCAGGGTAAGGTATCTCTATCCCGGCCAGGCGCGAATTCTGTCTTATGCGCGGGTGAATCTCGGCAACGCTCTCGCCCACGAGGATGACAATATTATCTTTCTTCAACAGCCGCGAGCTTGTTATCCACCGTTGAAAAGCCACAAAGTTGGTACGATCTTCACCCGACATATAGCTCACGTCGCCGGCAGGAATGATCGTGTCGAGAAAGTTGATTATCACCGCGACCTGATCGCCGTAGAGCAGGAATAGCTCTATCATAGGGAGCGCGCGCGCGGGGTCTTTGGGAAGTTGTTTCGCGGCGTCGCGGCCCAGGAGCGGGTCGGCCACTCGTATCTGCGCAAGGAACGCGCGCTCGGCTTCCGACGAGCCGAATTTTATTCCCTCGCTGCGGTTGTACGTAAGCAGATGTTTTGTGCCGACAAGCTCGCGCTGCAGGTAATTGAGCAGGCTTATATAATCATTGCCCGACCGCACCAGATCATAAATATTGCCGTGCAGCAGAAAATGGCTCGCCTCTCCGGCGTAATACTTGCGCGCCATGCGTGCGGCCCATTCGGGCAATTGATCTATCTCATCCAGCAGTAGTCTTGCTCTTGACATATGGATTAAGGGCTGGAGGCATTCGAGATTTCAAATTTCAAATTTGAAATCTCGAATGGCCCCTGACTGTTTATTGTCTTTGCGCAATCGGGGGACGCACCGGCGGTGACGATGTCCGCTCGACGGCGTCGAGCTGGTTCATCACAGGCGCAGTCTCTTCGAGTATCTCCTTTGTCAGCTCGATTGAAGAGAGAAGAGAATCGAAATCGAGCGAGGAGATATGCTCCGGCGTCGGCATAGTCACAACCTGATCGTTGACAAGCCCGAAGAAGCTCTCTATCGATTGAAGCTGCGCCTCGACGCGCTTCAATGACCGTTCGATGTCGTTGTAGGTCTGCAACCGCATCTGAAGTATCTCAAGGTTTCTCTCGTAAAGTCGCCGCGTGTCTTCGTCGGGGGCCGTGGCCATGGCTCGTTCCGCCTGCTGAATCTGGTTCTGAATGGTTTGACGGTTGATCGAGCGCATGTGATTTTTGCGCCGCCTGTAGATGTCCAGCAGATCGAACATAAGATTCCCAGATGCTGTCGAGCCTCTGTATGCTGTCGGGCATGATTGAGATGCGAGTGAACTTTTGATAATTCTGATAAATCTGGTTCTTCATCCACCGCAGGTACTCGACCGCTTCGCGCTCGCGCGGATCGAATCCCTTTATAAGCTCCTCACGCTTGCGCCCGCGTTCGGCAAGCTCTCGGCGGCGGGCGCGGCCTTCGACCACGCGGCGATAGGCTGTAGTGGCGGGAACCGTGGCAAGGTAAACGGCTTCGGCGGCGGCCCCGGCGGCCAACGGCACCCATGCGAAGATAGACATATCTGTCGTCGCAGCGAATACGGATGTCGCAACGCAGCCGACCATCGCCCAGATATTCAGAGGCTCTTTGAGCGCCTCTTTTATGTAACTGACCTTGTCACGCATATCACCTCAAGTTGACAGTGTGCAGTGTGCAGAATCTCTTAACTGCACACTGCCTGCCGCCTACCGGATTGTCATTCACGCGCTTTCGCCCTGTCTGAAGGGCCGAGCGTCTTTTCGGAAGACTCGCCTTCATACGCCGAAACCGACGGGATCGATCCGGGCGTATCGGGTACAAGCCCCATCTGTCGCTTGTAGGCCTGAAGCGAATCCTCTACCTGAATATTGAGCGACTCGCGCTCGATGTCGGCGATCTGCGATTCAGTCCCGCTCGTAGCCAGGTCCATGCGCGCTTCGGCTGACGCCGCCCGGCGCTGTATGCGCTCGCGCATTTCCTCAAACGTGCCCGCGTCGTCGCCGACCTGGAAACTCGCCATCGTCTGAGCCAGTTGCTCCTGCATCTTCGCGGCGCGCGCTTCGTTGACAAGCTGTTGAGCCTCAGACGTGCGTTTCTTGACTTGCAGAATGTAATTCTGGAGAAATTTCTTGGCTTGCTCGGTGGCCGTGGTCGCGGTTGCAAGCTGAGCGCGAGAGCGGTCAAGAGCGGTCTGCTTCTCTTGCAGGGCGGTGATGTAGGTTCGAGCAATATCGTCACGGCCTTGCTTGATGGAGGCCTTGACCTTCGCGTCGTAATCGGTTATCTCCCGCTCAAGCGTCACGACCTCTTTTTCGAGCAATTTCTGTGTAGCCATCACCTGGGCTACGTTGTTCTGCATCTGAGGGACCTTCTCGCGCATGTCGCGAATGGTCTGCTGTAAGATCAGCTCGGGATCTTCGGCGCTTTCGATTAATCCCCCGAAGATCGAACGGAACAGCCGCTTTAGTCTAGTCCACATCCTATCCTCCTAACCTCACCGGCCCACTCCTTAGATGCGAGCAGCGCGAAAAGCCCGATGCCCAAGCCTGGCACGGCGCGGCGTTTTGATTTTCGCTCATAGTCTATCATAACAACCGACTACGCAAAATTTAAACTAACGGTTCGGGGGGGCTGCGGCCCAGGCATAAGTTGCACGTGTCTTGCCGGAACGCTATAACTGGAAAAGAAAGGCAAAAGTGAAAAGGGGAGGAAGTAAAGCAGAGGCTGCTATAATTGACACCCGACCGATTTCACCCGCGCCCTTTGCGCCGTCGCCCTTTGCGCCGTCGCCCTTTGCGCCGTCGCCCTTTGCGCCGTACGGCCATCCGGGTGTAGACAAACTTGCTTTTGCTTCTTGCCTTTTGCCTTCACTGTGTCCGGTTTGCTATGATGGCCGCTTGAATTTAGCTTGAAGAGATCGCTATGCACGCAAATGCGCCGGAAGCTGAAAACGCGGAGATGACGCCCGAAGAGATTTTCTCTATCGTGCGACATGACCTCACACTGGTCGAGCAGGAGTTTGACCGCCAGCTTGATGATGCCTCGCCGGATGTCTCTTCCAAGGTCCGGTACTTGCACGACGGCGGCGGCAAGCGCGTCCGGCCCGCGCTCGTTTTGCTCGCTTCAAGTCTCGTGAGCGGTAACGCTACCCCATCTGCCATACGGATGGGGGCCGTCATGGAGATGCTTCACTCGGCCACGCTCGTACACGACGACATAATTGACGAAGCGCGCGTCCGTCGCGGACGCGCCTCAGCCAACGCCAAGTGGGGCAACGACGTGACGGTGCTCATAGGCGACTGGCTATACATGACGGCATTCGACATGAGCCTGCGCGAGCGCAACTTCGATATTCTCGACGCGCTCACATGCATGACCCGGCTGATGGTCGAAGGCGAAATAATTCAACTCTCGCTCATCGGCAACAGCCACATCACCGAAGCTCAACACCTGGACATCGTCCGCCGCAAGACGGCTTATATGTTCAGCACGTGCGCAGAGATCGGCGGCATCACGGCAGGGGCCAGCCCCGACCAGCGCCGCGCGCTCGCTCATTACGGGCTGTCGGTCGGCATCGCGTTCCAGTTGATAGACGACGTGCTCGATTTCATCTCGACCGAAGCGAAGCTCGGCAAACCCGTCGCGAACGACCTGCGCGAGGGCAAGCTCACGCTCCCGCTGATCTACCTTATGGAGATAGGCGCAGCCGAGCACCGGCGCCTGGTCGAGACCGTTATCGGGGAGCGCGGGTTCGAAACCGTCGGGCGCGATGAAGTGCTTCAATTGATCCACGAGCACGGGACTCTCTCACGCGCGCGCCAGGAGGCCCGGCGTTACGCGGATCAAGCCGTCGAAGCGCTTTCGATCTTCCCCCCTTCGCAGTATCGCCAGGCCCTTTTGAGCGTGCCCCGCTTTATCATCGAGCGCGATATGTAGTCGAATCCTTTCATCCGAAATTTGGTTTTGGGAATTCACGAAAATCATTTTTATCGTAACCTTGATTGAATTGCTCGCCAGCTTATGATAATGAAGCTCATCTAAAAGAGTAGACTTGGCGGCTAAAGGATCGCTATAGTTACTTATATCTTCGAATGGAATCGAACCATGTACTGTGAGAGATGCAATATAGAATTTCAGGATGGGCTGCGCTTCTGCAAGTGGTGCGGCAACACGCTCACCGAGCGGCGGCGAGTTACGAGCGAGCTGCACGGCTGCCCTTCGTGCACGGCCCCTATACAATCAACGTGGGTCTTCTGCAAATCCTGCGGCGTCAAGCTCAACGCGCCCGCGAAGGATACGGGCGAAGAGTACTGCCCCAGGTGCGGCTCAAAGAGCGACCCCACCTGGCTCAACTGCGCGCGGTGCGGTGAAGATCTGGGGCGGGTCAAGGCCCCGCGACATACCGCAATGGCTTCAGCGCCCGGCAAGTCTCCCCTCACTCATTGCTCCGAGTGCGGCGATAAGCTGGAGGTCGGCGCCACCTATTGCAAAGGTTGCGGCGCGGCTGTCTTTGCCCCGTCAAGCCCCTTCGGCGCGTCCTCGCTGTTGTGTCGCGTCTGTAGCAGCTACAGCCCGCTCGGCTCGTCCGAATGCCGCGTGTGCGGGGCGAAGTTTGGCGAGAACCGGCACTGCTGCCGCCACGGGCAAGAAATCGAGCACGCTCCCCGATCTTGATGAACACCTGCCCGGGCTGGAACAGATCGACCAGAACGCTGAAACTTTGGTGATCGAGCAGTTGAAGGGAAGCGGCGAAGTAAGTTCCGGGGCGAACACGGTCATCATCAGCCCGTCAGGGACTATAGAGTCGCTTCCGCTCGCGGAAGAGGCTGCGAAATTAGCGGACGCGCCCGGAACGAATGTAATCGGCGAGCGCCCGGCGGGGGGAGCGGAGACTACAGTGTTGCCGGGAGTGGCGGGGTCCAGATCGGAGCAGCCTTCCCAGACCTCTGTCTTGTCGGAAAGTAGAATCACAGGCCCCGTCGAGGAAGAGCCTGTCGAAGAATTTACTATCGAAGAGGAGCCCGTCAAAGACACCGTCGAGGAAGAAGCAATAAAGATTGAGGCCGTCGAGCCCGTCGCGCCGCCCGCCGAGAAGAAGAAACGCCCCTCTTTTTCGACTCAGCTAGACATGCCTGCGGTCCGGCGCGAAGATCTGAAGACGATTGAACAGGTAGCCGTGAAACGGCCGCCCCAGCCGCCCGAGCAGGTCGAAAGCGAGAAACCGGTCAATGCCACGATAGTTATGGGCTCTGTGTCTATGAACAAAGAGCCGGAAGCCGTAGCGGAAGAGACCGACCCGCTTTATCGTAGCGCAATGACCGCGCCCTTCGGGTTGGAACCGCCCGAAGCCGAGCCGGACGCTCCGCCTGATGTTCAACAAGATATTCAGCCTGACATTGCCGCGCCGGTGATAGAAGCCCAGCGGCCAGCCGAAGGCGCAACGACAGAGTTGGGAACTGCGGGCACCATAGAAATGAGCAGCATGGACGCGGCCTGGAATGCGGCGCCACCCGTGGCAAAGACCAGAGGACAAGGAGCCGTCGTCACGCGCGGGACAGAAGGCGACCGGGCCGGGAGCAATCTCGCGCCTTCGCCCACCAAGCCCCCGGCTGTCGCGCCTCCAATTGCTCCGCCTGCACGGGTGCAGAAGCAAAGCTCGATGCTCATCCCGATCATTGCGGCTGCCGCAATCGTCGTGTTAGGGGTGTTCTTCTTATGGTGGTCCGTGTTTAAAGCGCCGAATGAGCCTGCGAAACCTGAGCCGTCGAAGCCGGAAGTAGCGGTCACACCGCCCGCGCCTACAAATACGCCGCCCGCGCCGCCCGCGCCTCCGGCTACGCCCGTCGCGCCGGAAGGCATGGTGTACGTTCCCGGCGGGGCCTACACGATTGGACGAGATGACGGCAAGACTACGGCAAGCCCCGCACACACGGTCACGCTGTCTCCTTTCTTCATAGACCGCACCGAAGTGACGAATTCCGAATACAAGAAGTTTATTGATGCGACGGGGCATAAAGCGCCGTCCGATTGGAAAGACGGCTCATTCCCTGCGAACCGCGACAACTGGCCCGTAGTTAATGTCTCGTTGCAGGACGCCTCGGATTATGCCGATTGGATAGGTAAGCGCCTTCCTACAGAAGCGGAGTGGGAGGCGGCTGCACGCGGCACAGACAACCGAGCATACCCCTGGGGAAACGAGTGGCAATCGGGCTATGCGAATGTCGGGACAAAAGGCATCACCGAAGTCGGCCAGTTCAAAGATGGCGCAAGCCCTGTCGGCGCTCTCGATATGATAGGCAACGTGTGGGAGTGGACATCCGACGTGTTTGATCTTTACCCCGGCAGCACGGTGCCGATGCCCTCAATAAAAAAATCTGGCATCACCTACTATGTCATACGCGGAGGCGCTTTTGACGGTGATAAGGTTAACGACGCTACCCGTCGCGGTTTTCTTGTGCCGGACGAGGGATACCCAAAAACAGGCTTCCGATTGGTTAAGGCTGCGAAATAGCTTTCAGTTTTCGGTTTTCAGTTTTCAGTTATAAGCTGCCATTCGGTCGCTCGCTATTGACCACTGAAGACTGAAGACTGAAAACTGAAAACTATCTTATGCGATTGAGCGAGAAGCTTGCATCGTTGCTTACCGTTGCCGCCGTACTGCCTTTAATTCCAGCCTCGATTCTAGTGCTGTACGCCGTCTCATCCGATGCGCGGGCGCGCGCAGGCCGCCAACTTCAGACCGACGCGCGGGCCGCCGCTTCTATTTATGAGAAGCGGCTTGCCGAGATGCGGGCCGCCGCCGGGCGGCTGGCCGATGACATCGCCAATCGCGCGCTTGTAAGCTCGGCCAGCGCGGAAGGCGACCGCAGCGCCGCCTCGAAACTTTTACAGGACATGCTGCCGTCGGCCCAGAACGAGTTGAGCCTGGACTTCGTGATAGTCGCAGACCCGCAAGGGCGTGTCATCGCTCGTCACAACAATATGCCTGAGCCGGGCGAGACGCTCCTTGACCCGAATGACAAAAACCCGATTGCCGAGCGGGTCATAGCCGAAGGGCCGCAACTGCGCGGCGCTCCGGTCGCCGCCTCGGTAGTCGAGCGCGGTCAAAGGCTCGCCCGGTTGGGGCTGGACTTGAGAGCGCGCGTGGAAGGCGTTGACGAGGCACTGGCCGTAGAGGCAGCCGCGCCCATCTATGGAGCGGGCCGCTTTCTCGGACTGGTGTTGATAGGGCAGATGCTAAACAACTCTCATGTCGCGCCGCCGGGGGCAACATCTCTCAAACTCCCGCTTGAGACCGAGGTTCGACAAACGCTTTTCCGCAGCGCCGACAAAGAGACTGCCGAGCAGGCGACAGAAGGCGGCGCCGTGATCGCTTTGGGCAACACGGTCATCGCGTCAAGCGTGCTGGCGAGCGATGAGTCAGGCCTGACGGCCAGGGGCGCGCTGCTGGGCTCTGCCTGCGACCCTAACAAGACAGAAGAGACGATTCAAGACGGCAGCAAAGCCTACATCGTCGCGTGGCAGCCCGTGAAATCTCTGGATCAGTCGCAAATCGCGAGCATAGGTGTTGCGGTTCCTCAAAGCAGCGTCGCCGGATCTGTCGGCGCAGTGCAGACTACTTTTATTATTGTGGGCGCGCTTGCAATTGTGCTTGCAGCAATCGCGGGGTTTTTTTACGGGCGGTCTTTATCGGAAAGGCTCAAGACAATGAGCGCGGCGGCCAGTCGCATGGGGTTGGGAGAGTTGAGCACGCCCGTCAAGGACCCCGCAACGCCGGGTCTTCTGAACAGAGACGAAATCAACCGTCTCGCCGAAGAGATGGATCAGATGCGCGAAAGCTTCAGACAGGCTATTGACCGCTTGCGAAAGAGATGACCGGTATTCTAAGGATAAGTCGAGTTTAATTCATACTCCGGTTTGGCGCTCGCGGTTCAATCTGTATAATTGTTTTCACGTGGACCGCTGAGGAGATAGATTGAGGCCATACTTTATTCTTTCGCCCTTCTCACCACCGGGTCGCGTGTACGCGGCCCGACCAGATCATCCCAACGGAGGTTTCTTTATGAGAGTAAAGTTTTTGACAATGGGAATGAGTTTAGCGCTGGCTCTCGCCCTGGTCACAGAGATTTCAGCGATCACGGCTTTCAGCCAGGACAACACGAATCAAGCCAACGCCAACTCACGGCGCCGCCGTCGAGGTCGCAGGCCGCCGCCGCCGCCGCCAGCGGCTACCGAACAGGCTCCGGCCACGGAGGCTCCGCAGGCTGCCGAAACCATGGCCCCTAAAAAACCGGCTCGGCGACGCGCCAGGCGGGGCGCGGCAATGCGAGGCGTCCCGTCAGGCGTGAAGGCTTGCTTAGACCACTTGAGCCAGATGGCTGCCAACGACCCGCTTATTGATTACGAAGGCCATCCTTCGGAAGTCATCAACAACGGCTTGTTGTGGAACGACCCGAAATCGAAATGCTCTATAGGCAGCGATTCGAGCCTGAGATTGAAGGTCTCTAACCTGGCGTCGGCCTGGATGATGAAAGACGCCGCCAAGGTGCGCTCGCTGTTGGAAGAGATCAAGGCCGCCGCGCCGCAATAAAAGCAGGGAGCAGTTAAAGGATGAGGGCGGAGGGATGAGGGATGAAAAAGATTTGTATGGCGGATGATGCGCTTACGCATAAGCCAGCGACTACGCTGGCGCCGCGATCTCAAATCTCAGATTTCAAATTTACAGGTCGCGCAAGTGCCTGGAATCCTTTTCATCCTTCATCCTTCATCCTTCATCCTTTCTTCCTGGCCCTCTGCTTGACATCTGATCGCGCGCCCCGTTAGGCTTTTTATCGCCCCACGCTAATCGCAATGACAGTCATTATATTGATGAAGAAATATTTACTGGTATCAGCATCGCTCGTTCTGTCGAGCATATTCGTCGCAGGGTGCGGTGTGCTTTCCGGCGAGTCAAAGATAGACGAGGGAATAGTCATCGCGCCGAAAGAGAAGATTCGCTCGTCTACAGCTATGGTGGCGCTTGATCTGGCGGAGGTGAAGCGAGGCGACAGGCTTGAGATACTCGAACAGGCCGAAGTCAAAACCCCTACTCAGACAGACGAATGGTACAAGGTGCGCACCATCGGCAAAGACGACGTGGTCGGCTGGATAAAAGCTCGCCACGTTATCAACAAGTCGGTCGTAGACAAGATGAACGATCTGTTTGATAAATCAAAAACGGTGCCGTCACAGGGGATAGGCAGGTTGAAGGTGAGGACTCCACTCAGGATCGAGCCGGGTGGAGATTTGGCGACTTACCTCAGTCGCGGGACTTCGGTCGAGATAGTCGGAAAGGCGCGAACCACTTTCAAGCCCGAAAAACAACAGGGTGATGACGCCGACGAAGAGGCTACCGAAGAGCCTGAGACTCGAACAGTGTTGTGGTATCAAGTGCGGCTGGCCGATTCGGAAGTGCTGCGATCCGGCTGGGTGGGCGCGCAGCAAGTCCAGCTCGACGTTCCCGACGAGATACTCCACCTGGAAGGCGAGGGGCGCAGGTTTACCGGGTGGGTAGTCTTCGATCAGATAAAGAACCGAAAGGGAGAGACGAAAAATAATTACATTGCGACGATGAAGAGTCTGGGCGCGGAAGGCCCTATCGATTTTACAAGGTTGTGGATGCTTGTGTACTCGCCCGACGAGGGCCGCTACACGGGGCCGTATATCGAAGACGGGTTGCGCGGCGTGATGCCTATCTTGCTGACGACGAAGTCAGGCCGAAAAGGCTTCACGATTAATGAGCTTGACGAGTCCGGCAAGTCCGTCCCCATCGAATATGAAGCTATCCGCATAGGGCCGCGCCTGGTCGTCAAGCGCCTCTCGCCAAAGATTCAAGTCAAAAAGCAGCCGCGTCGAGCGGCGAAATAATTAGAGAGCGAATTTGAGAAGCCTCGAAGAGGCGCAATTCAATAGCCCGGCTGCCGCGCGCCGGGTAACGCCCGCATACAACACGAAGCCCTGAAAGGGCGAAATAAATCGTTCGGATTATTTCGCCCTTTCAGGGCTTGTTGTGTTGTCTGGCGCTGACCTGGGGCTAGCGCCCCAGGCTATCGAATTGCGCCTCTTCGAGGCTTATGAGCTATCTTTGCCGTTCACGCTTAACCACCTGTATCATCTCGCTCAAGCTCCGCTCAATCGCTACGGCCATAAACTCGACCATCGGCTTCGTGTTCATGCGCGTGCCCTCTTCTACTGCCGCATGATACAGACTCGATTCTTCGTCCTTTATTATGATCGGCGGCATCTGGTTGCGCAGGGTGAACAGGCTGGCGGCCGCAAGCGCGGTTTCAAAGTTCGCCCGCTCGAAGGGCTGAATCTCCAGCAATCGAAGGTGTGTTATAGAGGCTTGCTCCAGCGGATTAAGCTCGGCAAAGGATTCGGCCGTCAGCCAGCGGCATACGCTCTCGATTGACGCCGGTATGTGCTCAGGCATCGCGGGCCTGAACAGCCCGCTCCCCGCGATGGGGCCTTTGCGAAAACCGCTCTCGTGAATTCCAAGCGGATTATTCAATTTCAAAATCAGATCGGGCGTGAGTTCGGCTTGATTGCGCGCGAGCGTTTCGACTATTCGGAGCGACGCAAGCCGTTCGGCGATCAAACGATCGGCTTCAGAAAACTCTTTGCCGTCAAGCTCGGACATATTCGCAACACGAGAAACCTGCGCGGGCGTTACCGCTAGCCCCGCAAGCCGCGCGGTCGAATAGACAAACTCTACCTCCGACAGGCGCGCGAGAGCTTCTCTCTCTTTTTCCGATATCTGGAGCTTTGAAAGCTCCGTGTGTTTTTCGACAACCCGGTTGATCCACTCATAAGCGGGTCGCGTAAAGAGAATCTGTCTGGGTGGTTGCTGCATGACTTGACTATATGAATATGCTTGCCCGCCGGTCAATCTGAATAACCATGCGAGGTTACTCGCTCGAAGCTTGACAGCACGGCGCGAGTCACGGGACACTTTGAGGCGAATGGCGGGTTGAAGAGCAAGATGCAAACTGAGCGCGAGCTAAGAAAACGCATAGTCGAGATAGGCCGGACGGTTTACGAGCGCGGCTTTATTGCCGCTTCCGATGGCAACATAAGCGCACGACTCGAAGACGGCACGATACTGACTACGCCCACCATGGTCTGCAAAGGGCGCATGACCGAAGAGATGCTGGTGCTGGTCGACATCAACGGCCGCAAGCTGCGCCGCGACGAGCGTAACCCTTCATCGGAATTTTCCATGCACAGAGAGATTTACCGCCTGCGGCCCGACGTGCATGCGGTAGTCCACGCGCACCCGCCGTTCGGGACAGGGTTCGCCGTGGCCAACGTGCCGCTGGATAAGCCGCTGCTGTCGGAAGTCATACTCACGCTCGGCTGCATACCGTTGACCGCCTACGGCACGCCTTCCACGAGCGAGGTGTCGGATTCGCTGTCGCCGTATATACCTCACCACGACGCGCTGTTGTTGGCAAATCATGGGGCGGTTGCTTACGGGCCGGACCTGCAAGTGGCCTACGACCGGATGGAGACGCTTGAGCATTTTGCCAAGATCGCGTTGATAGCCCGGCTCGTAGGGCGGCCAAGGGAATTGTCTGCCGAAGCGGTTGGAAAGCTGCTGGACGTGCGCGAGCGGGCGGGCTACATGGCTGCGGAGGCGCGCAGTTGCCAGGCGTGCGGTTATCTTCAAGGCCACGCGCAAAGCTGTTCGTCAGCCGCCGCGCCAAGGTTGAACGCAACTGCGAACGGGGATGAGACGGTCACGCTCACTCGAAAAGAGCTGACCGCGCTGATTACCGAAGCCGCGCGCTTGATAGCCGCAGAGATCAAGCATTGAATATTTTAATTTGCAATCGAAAGAGGAGAGAATATGGAAGCGCTTGGAATGATCGAGACTAAAGGGCTGGTTGCAATGATTGAAGCTGCGGACGCTATGGTGAAGGCGGCCAACGTCACGCTAATAGGTTACGAGAAGATAGGCGCGGGCCTTGTGACCGCGATAGTGCGCGGGGACGTAGCTGCCGTGAAAGCGGCGACAGACGCGGGAGCGGCGGCGGCCCGGCGCGTCGGCGAGCTTGTAAGCGTCCACGTAATCCCGCGCCCTCATACTTCGGTGGACGAAAACCTCCCGGTCACCTACGAGTCACGTGAGAAGTGAAAGAGGGCTCAGGGATTTGTAATTTCAAATTTGAGACTTCAGACGGCTCCTGAACTCTATACCTATTCTTATGATTCTTGCTCGAATAATTGGTACTGTAGTAGCGACGCGAAAGGATGAGCGCCTTCACGGGCGAAAGCTGCTTGTCGCGCGTCTTGTTGATGTTGAAGGCCGGGACGAAAAGGGGCACGTCGTCGCAGTTGATACCGTGGGCGCAGGCGTTCACGAAACAGTGCTGATCGTGCAAGGCAGCTCCGCGCGCATGGCTTTCGGGTGTAAAGAGTGCCCTATCGACGCAGCCGTCGTCGGCATAGTTGATACCGTGGAAGTGAACCGGTGAGCGGTAGGCAAGCGATAACCGCCCACCGCCCACTGCCTACCGCCTGCTGATTTTATGAATACGATTCGAGTAGCGCTGGCTCAGTTCAATCCGACCGTTGGAGACTTGCAGGGCAATACCAACGAGATACTCGATTATCTCAAACAGGCGCGGGAAGCAAAGGCAGACGTCGTCGCTTTCCCTGAGCTTGCGATTACCGCTTACCCTCCCGAAGACCTCCTGCTCCGTCCCCATTTTGTGCGCGAGAACCGGCGCGCGCTCGACCGCGTGATAGAAGCGAGCGCGGATGAGTTAATCTTCGTGGGCTTTATAGACACCGACGGGTCGGACATCTATAACGCGGCTGCGGTCATAGCGGGCGGAAAGCTCCTGGATGTTTATCGCAAAACGTTTCTGCCTAACTACGGGGTTTTTGACGAAGAACGTTACTTTCAATCGGGGACCAGGTGTCCCGTCTACACGTTCGGCAACTCGCGCATCGGCGTGAATATCTGTGAAGACATCTGGTATCCGGGCGGGCCGACCAAGCTTCAAGCGCTCGTGGGCGATGCCCACCTGATAGTCAATATTTCCTCGTCGCCCTACCACGCGAGAAAGAACTTTGACCGCGAGCGCATGCTCTGCACGCGGGCCGAAGACAACGCAGTGGCGCTCGCTTACTGCAACCTGTTCGGAGGGCAGGACGAGCTGGTCTTTGACGGGAACAGCCTGATAATCAACGAGGCCGGCCACATAATCGCGCGGGGCCGCCCGTTTGCCACCGACCTTATAGTTGCCGACATCAATATCGAGCGCGTTTTTTCAGAGCGCCTGCACGACCCGCGCCGCCGCCGCGAAAAGATTCGCGTCACGCCTGATGATTCGCTTTACTTCATCACTGTTGACAACATCAATCGGCATGCTCACGAGCGGTCTCCGATACCAGAGCGCGCGGATGAAAGGCTGGATGAGATCGCAGAGATTTACATGGCGCTTGTGATCGGCACGCGAGATTACGTCCGCAAGAATGACTTTGATAAAGTTTATATAGGTCTTTCAGGCGGGATCGATTCGGCGATCACGGCCGTGATCGCGGCGGACGCGATTGGCGCCGAGAATGTCCACACGGTCTTTATGCCGACGCGCTATTCGTCTTCGGAAAGCGAGCGCGATGCCCGCGCGTTGGCCGAACGCCTCGGCACGCCCTTTCGGGTCATCCCGATTGAAGAGACTTTCGAGCAATACCTGAATATGCTCGCGCCGGTCTTTAACGGGCTGCCGGAAGACGCCACGGAAGAGAACTTACAGGCGCGGATTCGCGGCAACATCCTGATGGCGCTTTCAAACAAATTTCGCGGGCTGGTCATCTCGACCGGCAATAAGAGCGAGATGAGCGTGGGGTACGCGACTCTGTACGGAGACATGGCCGGCGGCTTTGCGGTGCTGAAAGATGTCCCTAAGACGCTTGTCTACAAGCTTGCCGAATACTTGAATCATCGGAGCGAGACCCCGATAATCCCCGAATACATAATAACCCGCCCGCCTTCGGCAGAGTTGCGGACAGGCCAGGTGGATCAAGACACGCTGCCGCCTTATCCGATACTCGACGCCATCCTTGAGGCATACATCGAAGATGATATGAGCGCCGAGTTGATAGCCGAGATGGGCTTTGATATACAGACTGTCAGATGGGTGCTGGCCCGAGTTGACGCTTCGGAATATAAAAGGAGGCAGTCGCCGCCAGGAATCAAGATCACGCCTCGGGCATTTGGCCGCGACCGCCGTATGCCTATCACAAATAAGTTTCGTAACTGACCGCGCCTGGTTTACTTCTTCTCAACAATGTCGGCTTTCAGCGAGGTGACGGCTGCAATCAGCTCGTCTTGCTCTTTCTTGCCCACTTTGAACTTATTCAGAGTCGCGACCAGGTGCTTCGCCGCCACGTCCCAATCGCTTTCACTGATCCCTAAGCCTTTGTGCGAGGTCTTCATATCGCGCCCCACGTAAAGGCAGGGGCCGCCCGTCACCGCGCAAAACTGATCGACTATCAACTGGCGAAGCCGCTTTTTAGAATCCTCGCTGAGACCCGTGAGAAATTTTCCCAACTGTTTATCGGTAGCCAGACGGCCTATGAAATCGTCGGCTACTGCCGCAACGGCATCGTATCCGCCAAGCCGCTTATAAAGCGTGTCGCCGCTTTGTCGGGCTGACGCCTGCTGGTGGGGGGCGAGCGATGAAGCGAGTAATACCATCACCATAAAGCTGTAAAGCAAAGCTCTGTTCTTCAAGGTAGTATCTCCTTATTTTATTTAGGTTAACAGGTTCTCCAGATTCGGAAATGCCAGGTTCATGCTTACCCGTCTGGCGATCAATGCAGTCGTTTCAACTGCGACGCTCACTAATACGGGTGCTCATTATTATTCGGATTCTCCTATTATTAGGGAGGGGGGAAAAGGGCGCGGGAAATGGACAAACTCCCCGCGCCCTAATTTTGAGCCTCCCGACTCTCAGGCGAAAGCCGGATTATAGGCAGGGTTGAGGCTCAACGCCTGTGAGCGACGAGGGGATGATCGCCGCTCCCAGTTTTTCAAAGCTGGCCAGTGAAGGAACCAGCCCATTACGGCGGCGATGTTGTTGCTTGAGCGGAAGGGTGCCGCCGTTCATGAAACCAAAGCTTATGTCCCGATTAAAGGGTCATAATCTTCTTCAATCTTCTTCATGGTGATAAGACGCAAAACATTACAGGTTTTTTGCAGATAATATTTCGGAATTAAAAATAATTGTAAAGCGTTGAGAGAAATGGAAAAAGCCCTGCTCGCCTGAAGCAGGGCTTTTTCTTCGGACGGTTCTATACGTCTTGCCGTAAGTCGCGAATCAATTGTCTTTCCACTCGGGGATTCGCCCCGGAGTCCAGGGCGCGCCCGCAGCTTCCATAGCTTTTTCAAGCCTGACCAGATCGACCTCCATCAAGCTCTTGAGGCTTGCCAGCGCCTGCTCGAACTCCTGCGCCGCCGCCCGGTACTGCGCCATCTGCGTTTGCGTGGGACGCGAAGTCGACATGCGCTGCTCGCCCACAATGCCAAAAACGCGCTCGCTTATCGAAGGCGGCGTGTTCTCGTTACGGGCGCGAAGGACGTTATCGCCGCGCAGGGCGCGGAGTATATTGTTAGTCCGGCGGTCGAGCGCCATTGCATCATCCATCAGACGGTTGTCGGCCGCAGGCGTCTCTTGAATCGCGCGTTTGACGAGCCCCAGCCGCGTTTTCAACTGGTTAGCAGTTTCGAGCGCGCCGCTGACGGCTCGCTGCAAGCGCCCGACCTTTTGCTGGAATTCGACCAGCGCCGCGCGATCAGCGGGCGACATAGCGGACTGGCCCTCGACGACTACCTCGAACTCTTGCGCGCCCGCAAGCGGTGTGAGAACTCCTCCCACTCGTTTTGCCATCGTGATCTTAAACCTGCCGGGCATGACCAGATGTCCGCTCGGAGGATCGCTGAACGGATCATCCGCGTCGGCGGGCCTGGGCGCGGGCAGCACCGGGGCCGGATAGCGCAAATCCCAACTGACGCGGTGCACGCCTGCTCCGGTCGGGCCGGTCAAGCGGCGTATGACTCGCCCCGAAGCGTCCGAGACGGTTAAGATCATTGCCGGCGCTTCCTCTTCCTCTTCCGCCGTCAGGTCGGCCCGGCTGGGGTAAGGCGCGGCGGCCTTTTTTCTCTCGGCCTCTTTTTCGGCTTCCTGGCGGCGCTGCTTCTTCGTCTTGAGCGGTTCTTTGAGGTAATAAGTAAACGCAGCGCCGAAGGGCGGGTTATCGGCAGTATAAAAAGCTTCGCCTTGCTGGGATTTTCCGCGCCCGCCCAGGGGCTGCGCTTGAATGTACATCAGCGAGTCTTTGACCGGAAAGATATGGCTCTCTTCCGCGAGCGTCTCGGTCTTCAAAACGCGGAGCGGCGTGTAGTTGTCCAGTATGTATATGCCGCGCCCGAATGTGGCTATTACCAGGTCGTTCTCGCGTTTTTGAATGGCCAGGTCGCGGACAGAGATCGTCGGCAGCCCCCCTTTTAGCTGGACCCATTTCTGCCCGCCGTTGATCGAAAAGAACAACCCGAACTCTGTCCCCACAAAAAGCAGGTTCGGGTTGACGTGGTCTTCCGCAATCGCGAGCACCGGCCCGTTGGCCGGGAGGTTGCTCTTTATCGCGGTCCAGCTTTTTCCCGCGTCCGTGCTTTTCAAAAGGTACGGCGCAAAATCGGCGTTCTTGTGATTTTCAAAAGCGGCATAGACCGTCTCTGCGTCGTGATTGGAAGCCGTGATGCGGCTGACATAAGTCATGTCGGGTATGCCGGGGAATTTCTCTATCTTCCGCCAGTTCTTGCCCCCGTCTTCTGTCACCTGTATCAACCCATCGTCCGTTCCTACGTAAACCACCCCTTCTTTCTTGGGCGATTCGGCGAGCGCGGTCGCATTGCCGTAAAACGAAGTCGAAGCGTGTTTGGCCACGGCATCGACTCCCCAGACTTTGCCCATTACGGGCAGCTTGTCGCGGTCTATTACGCGCGAAAGCTCGCCGCTCACTACCTTCCAGGTGTCGCCCCGGTCGTCGCTGCGGAACAGCTTGTTTGCGGCGAAGTATATCCTGGTGTGCAAATGCGGGCTGATGATAAAAGGCGTATCCCAGTTATAACGGAGCGGGTCTTCTCCGCGCTCCTCCTTGGGCTGTATGCCCATGCGCTCGCCCGTCCGCTTGTCAAACCGCGACAGGACGCCATACTGCAAAGCGGAATAGACTATATTCGGGTCCTCGGGGTCTACCTGAGAGCGGAACCCGTCGCCGCCGAGCGTCACGAACCAGTCGGCGTTCGTTATCCCGGAAACGTTGCGCGTGCGAGACGGGCCGCCCATGCTGAAGTTGTCCTGAGTCCCTCCGTACACGTTATAAAAAGGGGTCGCGTTGTCTACCGCCACGTCGTAGAACTGGGTTATGGGAAGGTTAGTTTTGAAGGCCCAGTTAACGCCCCGGTCAAAACTTTCATAGACTCCGCCGTCGCAGCCGACCAGATAGTAATTCGTGTTATTGGGGTCGATCCACATCGCATGATTATCTACGTGCTTGTATCTCTCTCCGAGCCTGCGAATGGTGCGCCCGCCGTCGTCGCTGACCATGATAAAGACGTTCATCACGTAGATTCGATCAACGTCCCTGGGGTCGGCTATGATCTGGCTGTAGTACATAGCCGTCGTATCATATTCGTTGCGCCGCTCCCAGGTGGACCCGCGATCCGTCGAGCGGAATATCCCGCCTTTTCTATCCGCGGCTTCGACCGTTGCATAAACGACGTTCGAGTCGGCGGGCGAGATCACAAGCCCGATTCTCCCCAACTCTACCGAGGGAAGCCCGGTCTTCAATTTTGTCCAGCTCGCCCCCGCGTCCGTAGATTTATAAAGCGCGCTTTCAGGCCCTCCGTTTATCAGAGTCCACACGTGGCGGCGGCGCTGGTAGGAGGCCGCGTAAAGAGTGTCGGGGCTTTGAGGATCGATAGCGACGTCGGTCACGCCCGTGTGCTCGCTGATTGCGAGAATGTTTTTCCAGGTCTTTCCGCCGTCGGTAGTTTTGAAAAGACCCCGGTCGCCCCCCGGTCCCCACAGCGGCCCCTGCGCGGCGACGTAAACGGTATTCGACTCGCGAGGGTCGATCACTATTCGCCCTATGTGCTCGGAAGATTTGAGGCCGACGTTTTTCCAGCTCTTGCCGCCGTCGTCCGACCGGTACACGCCGTCTCCGTACGAGACGCTGCGCTGGCTGTTGTTCTCGCCTGCTCCGACCCACACGGTGAGCGGGTTCTTTGGGTCCATCACGACGGTGCCGATCGAATAAGAGCCTTCGTTATCGAAGACAGGCGCCCACGTGGTGCCGGAGTTGGTCGTCTTCCACACGCCGCCCGACGCGGCGGCCACGTAATAATGGCTGCGGTCTGTCGGGTGGACGGCGAAAGCGACGACTCGGCCTGACGTGAATGCCGGGCCGATCAATCGCGCACGCAGCCCCGCGAACGTTGCGGAAGACATCGGGTCGGCAGGCTTTTTCTCTTCCGCCTGTGCACTCTTTTCAGCCGCAGGTTTTTTGTTAGCTTCCTCTTTCTTTGCCTGCTCGACAGCCGCCTTTTCGGCTGCCTTCTCTTCCTGCGCAAACGCGGAAATCGGAGCGAGTATTAAAGTGAGCATTAGACAGATCGGCAGAAAGCGATGAACTGATTTCAAAGCTGTTTCCTCCTGACAGGCGCTTTTATCCACTGTTTTTATTTGAATGATTGAAAGGAGCCTGATTTTATTTGTGAAGAGAAAGTAGCGCAAGCTCCCAATCTTGCGCTACTTTCGTGAATCCATTGGTAGACCCTTCCCGCTTGAAAAGCTTTCTTTACGGCAAGCGTTCGAAAGTGAATTCGACGCCGTTGACGCCCACGGGCTTGAGCGTGAGCGTTTTACCGTCGAGCTTGAATTCCCACTGGGCTTCTTTGCCCATGGTGCCCGGATTGGCCTGCGCGTGCTGCTGCAAGTGTATGCGGTTGCCTTTCACTTCGAACGACCCCGCAGTCGCGGCGAGCCCCTGAAAAGCCTGCGCGGCCTTTTTCACGCGCTCTTCCTGCGGATCGCTCTGGCTCAGGGCCGGGCGGTTGAGTCCCGCGCGCACGAAAGCCATGTATTTGCCATGAACTACGATCATGCCTTTGGCCTCATTTTCGGTCTGCTGGCCGCCGGGGAATTTTGTTGATACCCACTTGTAGGCCCCATCGAGCTTCGGTTCTTGTGCAAAAGCGGCCACCGAAGAGACGCTAAGGAAGACCGCTAGGACAATCACTGATCTGAGCTTCATTATTAAGAACCCTCCTGATTTAAAGTTGAACTAAAGAATTGGCAGGAATCCCACCACGTCTGAATGCGGAATGATAGCGGCTAGCTCAAGGCTTTTTCAAGCAATCCAGCGCCGTTGCAAAAGAAATACTGAGTAGCCTAACATTAAAACCCGAAAGGAGACGCACGTGAGTTCGACTGAAAGAATCGGCCTTATTGTTGACGACATGTTTTTTGTCTCGAAGATCGCGGGCGCAGCCGAGCACGCCGGTCGCGCGATTGAGCGCATAAAATCGCGCGAGGCGCTCGAACAGCTAACCGCCGACCCTCCGTCGCTGGTGATCGTAGATCTCAACTCTGACCGGCTCGACCCCGTCTCGGCGATAGAGCTTCTCAAATCCAGCCCCGAACTGAAATCTATTCCCGTGATCGGGTTCGTCTCGCATGTGCAGGTAGATTTGATACGCCGGGCCGAAGCCGCCGGGTGCGATCACGTCGTACCTCGATCAAAGTTCACCCAGCGGCTGGCCGAGATCGTTAGCGGCGATCTGTCCTCGCTGCATTGAGAGCAGACTGCTCGCGGCGTCTTTTTTAAGTACGCCGCTGGAGCGATAGAATACGCTCACCCCGCCTCATAAAAGCAGGCTTCGGGACACCTCGACGGCTAAAGTTACTCGTGTTTGAGCTTACCAAAGAGCGACGCTGAGACCCCCTTTGCGGCATGAGGTTTGCAGCCATTGTGATGACCGACGAACAATCAAGGGGGAAGATTATGTCACTCTGGCAAATTCTAACCAATCACAGGCATTACTGGGGAGTACCTCACAAAGAAGGCAACGAAAGCCAGCTCATAATGGTCTGTTATGATTGCGGAAAAATCAGGGTCGTCGAAGCCGATATTTTCGCGCGCAAATAAAGCGGTTCTTTTTGAACGTCAGCCTGCTGTGCGCGATCTCTTTATCGGAGCGGTTATCACCGTGTAAAACTCCGGACGGCGGTCTGCAATCCTGTCTATCTCATAAGCTCCGGCTACGTTCACAATCTTGTTATTGTTAGCCTGCTCGAAATCGATCTCTACGACGAGCATCTGCTCGGCTTCGCCGTCGGCTTCGGCCAGCGTATCGCCGTTGAAATCGACGACCTTGCTTCTGCCGATGAAAGGCCATCCGCGCTCCAGACCCACGCGGTTGGTTGCCGCAAAATTGACGTGATTTTCCATCGCCCTTCCGTTGAGGGCGAAGTCCGGATTGCGGCGTGCTCCCGGCGGCCAGTTGGTAGGAAGCGCGATCAATTCCGCGCCCATTAGTTTGAGCGCGCGCGCGGCTTCGGGAAAACTCATGTCATAGCAGATCAGGATTCCCACCCGGCCTATCGACAGATCAAAGACTTCAAACGGCTTGTCGCCCGGCGTAAGGAAGCGGTCAGCGCCTATGTAAGGCATATGAACTTTGCGATAGCTGCCACGGATGCCCTCGGGGCCTGTGAGCATGGCCGCGTTAAAGTAGCGCGAACTATCCTTTTCGATAAATCCTACGATGGCGTAAACGCCCGTCTCCTCGCAAGCGCGCGCTATGGCGCTAGCCGTCGGGCCATCGAGCGGCTCGGCAAACTCTACGGCTTCTTCAAGCGATTCAAAAGCGTAGCCCGTGATCGCGCATTCTGGAAGGATGACCAGCTTCGCACCTTGCTCTGCGGCTTCGCGTATACGATCAATGACCTTTGCCCGATTCGATACAACATCACCGATTCGACAATCGATTTGAGCGCAAGCTATCTTTGTTATCGCCATAATCTTGTCCCAAGCAATGAGCCTTTCTTAGTGATGAGTGATGAGTAATGAGTTCCGGTTTTTACTCATCACTCATCACTTTCTTTGGCGGAGGCGTGTGGGAATCGAACCCACCCAGGCCGCCTCTCGACGACCCGCAACGGGTTTGAAGCCCGCGAGAACCACCAGGCCCCCTGCGCCTCCGCTCGCACACAAGGTATCAAGCGCGTGTGCGAGAGCGCAAGCGCGATTGCCTGCCGGATCATTGAAGGCTTTTCGCCTTGACCCGCTGCATGAATCGCTCCATGTTTATCGGCGCGCGAACGTGCGTGCCTTCGCCGATCTTCTCCGTGCCGTCGTGCGCTTCTACGGCAAATGTAATTGTAGAATCGCCAACTGACAAGACCTCTGCCCGCGCCGTAACCGTAAAACCGACGGGCGTGGCCGCCAGATGCTTGACGTTGACGACAACCCCTACTGAAACCCACCCTTCAGGCAGATACTCTTCAATGGCCGCCGCCGCCGCCACCTCCATCAGGTAGATCATCATCGGCGTGCCGAATACTTCGGGCATGTCCTCGTGATAGTGAGCCACGGTGACGTCCCTCGTCACCTCTAAAGTCTTTTCCGCGCGGGCGCCGACGGGTATGTTTTGAGTCGCTTTCATCAATATACCTCTACTGGAAGTCAAAACCGGGATTGGTCATTCTAGCCCGCCCGGCCTGAGAAAACCATATGACGATTGTCAACACCTGTGTGGCCTTCCTGCAACAGCTTATAACCCGGACGAGGGCCCGTACATCGCTTTTCTTAAGAAAATCGCGATCCGGCAAGTTATGCGTGATGGCACGGCCATTGCCGTATTAGAATCAATTGTTGTTATCACGCAAGCGAGGAGAAGCTCTTTTGATTCACCAGACAACGCTCGCAAGAGCAGTCTCGACCAGCGGGCACGGGCTACACACGGGTAAGTCTGTACGTATCACGATCAACCCTGCTCCAGCGTATACGGGATACGTTTTTCGCCGGATAGATCTAAATAATTTCGAGATACCGGCAGCGCCCCAATTTGTTGCGCGTGTCAGTTACGCAACTACCTTGATGCGCAAGGGCGTTATGATCGCTACGGTCGAGCACCTGTTGGCCGCGCTCGCCGGGAGCCATGTCGATAACTGCATCATAGAGATCGATTCGCTCGAAGTCCCTATACTCGACGGCAGCGCAGAGCCGTTTATCGAGATGATAGAGCAAGCGGGAATAACCACGCTTGAAGCCCCGCGCGAGTTTTTGCGCGTCTTGAAACGCGTCGAAGTGGCCGAAGGCAACCGAAGGATGAGCATAAGCCCCGCCCCACGGTTTTCCATATCTTGTTTGATAGAGTTTCCTCACCCGATGATAGGCACACAGCGCCGCGACCTTGAGATAAGCGACGGGCACTTCGGCAGGGAAGTCGCCTCGGCCCGCACGTTCGGATTTCTGAACGAGATTTCTACATTGAGAAACATGGGATTGGCGCGCGGCGGGTCGCTCGATAATGCGATAGTGCTGACGCCCGAAGGCGGCATAATGAACCGCGAAGGGCTGCGTTACGCAGACGAGTTCGTGCGACACAAGATCATAGATATTATCGGCGACCTTGCGCTCTTCGGCATGCCCTTGCTCGGACACGTAGAAGCCGAGCGAACGGGGCACGGAGTCCATACGGCGCTTGTTTCTCGCGTCCTTCGCGACGACACCGCCTGGGAGATCACCGATTCGCCCGGCTTTGCTAAGGCGGTTTGACGGTTATAAAGAGAGACTCCGGAAAACAAAAAACTCTTCACCGCAGAGACACAGAGAACACAGAGCGGGCGCAGAGAAAACTATCTGCTCTGCGCCTCCGCCGCGTGCGAAGCACATCATCGGCCATCCCGTGTTCTCTGTGTCTCTGCGGTGAACCCCTCTCTTACAATATTTTCTATTCAGCACAATCCGCCGTGTGCTAACATCACTTTCAAATAAAGCTAATGTGAGTACAGCGAGGGGATGGATAAATTTCGAATAACCGGCGGGCGACCGCTCGAAGGGCGCATACAGATAAGCGGCGCGAAAAACTCTGCGTTGCCCTGCATGGCTGCCGCGCTGCTGACGCCGGAGACGGTAATACTTCACAACCTGCCTTACGTTCGCGACATCATCACGATGCGCCGTCTGCTTGAGGACCTCGGCTGCACTGTCTTGATGCCTGAGCTGCGGACTCTGAAAATTTCAGCCGCGAAGGTGGAGTTTTTCGAAGCCTCCTATGAGCTGGTCAAGACCATGCGCGCGTCGGTCCTTGCGCTCGGCCCGCTGCTGGCTCGCTTCGGGGAGGCGCGCGTCTCGATGCCCGGCGGGTGCGCAATTGGCCAGCGGCCCATCGATCTTCACCTGACGGGTTTCGAAAAGCTGGGGGCGTCGGTCAGTCTCGAAGGCGGCGACGTTGTCGCGCGCGCGGAACGCTTGCAGGGGCGCGAAATCTATTTTGATAAAGTGACGGTCACCGGAACTGAAAACCTGATGATGGCCGCTTCGCTTGCCGAAGGCGTGACGGTACTCAACAATGTCGCGCGCGAGCCGGAAGTGGCCGATCTTGCCGATCTGCTCAACAAGATGGGCGCGCGCATTCAAGGCGCGGGCAGCAGCACGATAACCATAGAGGGCGTCCGCGAGCTTGGCGGCGCAGAGCACACGATCATCCCCGACCGCATCGAGACCGGCACATTCATCGCGGCGGCGGCCATAACGGGCGGCGAGCTTGAGATAGCAAACTGCTCGCCTCAACACCTGACCGCCGTGATCGATAAACTCAGGGAAACGGGCGTCCGGATTGAACAGCCTAACTCATTCTCGCTGCGCGTTCGCGCCGCGAATTCGACTATGCCTTCTGATGTGACGACGCTGCCTTATCCGGGTTTCCCGACCGACATGCAGGCCCAGTACATGACGTTGATGACTCAAGCCGATGGTATGTCTATCATCACGGAGACGATTTTCGAAAATCGGTTTATGCACGCGGCGGAGCTGTTGCGTATGGGCGCGCGCATACACATCAACGGGCGGCAAGCCGTAATAGAAGGCGACGGCGGATTGATGGGGGCGCGGTTGCTGGCTTCGGATTTGCGCGCGTCGGCTTCGCTCGTGCTGGCGGGCCTTGCGGCCGGCGGCGAGACTGTCATCGACCGCGTTTATCACATCGACCGAGGCTATGAAAAAATAGAGGAGAAGCTCAGGTCGGTCGGCGCAGAGATCGAACGATTCAGAGATTAGACAGTTTTCAGTTTTTGTTTTTCAGTTGCGCGATGCTAAATCACCGTCGGCGATGGACAGCTTAAAACTGAAGATTGAAAACCTGATTGCTGTAATTAAATTTGACTCGATTGCGATGCTTGGTTGATAATGTCAGAGAGAAAATCATGGAGAATATGCCGGAACAAAGTTGTATTTTTTGCAGCATCGCCGCAGGCGATACGCCATCTGAAGTTGTTTACTACGATGAACAGTTGGTGGCAATCAAGGACGCGAATCCGCAAGCGCCTGTCCACGTCTTGCTGATCCCGCGCGAGCATAACCTGGAATCGCTCAACGACGCATCGAAATTAGACCTTTCGCTGTTGGGGCATATGCTCTACACCGCGGCTAAGGTGGCGAACCAGATGGATATAGCAGAGAGCGGCTACCGTGTTGTCATCAACACGGGTGATGCAGCAGGCCAGAGCGTGCCTCACCTTCATGTCCATGTGCTTGGTGGCCGCAGCCTTGCGTGGCCGCCTGGGTGATCTTACCAGCAAAGCCCGCCGCTTCGGTTGTTGCAATCCCTGAAGGTATCAACGCGAGTCGTTAACTTCTCTCGCAACGCGGTTGCCTGATTCAAGTGCGCCTTGCATCCACGAAGATGCCGTCGAGAGATGATCGCCTGCAAAATGTATTCGCCCTTCGGGCTTGAATACTTTGTGGAGCTTGCCCCAGTTCGTGTCCGCCCACGCGCCGCGCGCCCACTCGTCCTGATCCCAGCATTTTGTTATTCCGGTTTCAAAGCTCGCGCGAGTTCCGGGAAACAACATTTCCATCTGAGCAACCATGTGGTCTATGCGCTCTCCCTCTCGCATCGCGGTCAACCGCTCGGAGTATTTCCACCTGGCGTAAGCCATCAGTATGCCGCGCTCGCCCGGCTCTGTGAACGTAGGTTGCCACACTTCCATAGGGTCGTCGGTCACGCCGAATCCGTTAAACCCGTTCGCGAGCCAGTGCTTATTTTTGGTTTGAAGAAAAGCTCGCGTGATCGATACGTACGTAGTCTCTTCAATCGCTTTTCGCTTGTTTGATGAGAGCGGCGGAGAGATTTCGATTCGCTTGAGCAGCCCGAACGGGACGGCGCAGATCAGATAATCGCCCGCAATCTGCTGCTGCGAGCCTCGCTCTACGAAGAACGCACGAACGCCGTCCGCCGTCTGCTCGATTCTATTGACGGGCGAGCCGTAAATAATCTTCTCTGCAAATCGCGACGCCATTGCTTTCGGGAGCAGGTCGTTTCCGCCCCTGATCTTGAACCAGATATTTGTGTCCGGCCCCAAGACTACTCCGACCGCGCGCTCGACCGCCGAAGCGTACAGCCGCCAGCCCGTCTCGCTGCGCCTGCCTTTGTCATAAGAGACGAAAGAGAGATTAGAAGGGTACATAGGGTCGAGCGGGAGATTGAACAGCTTTACGTATTTCAAGGTGAGATTATGATCTAAAGGAATGCGGGCCGCGCCCGCTTCCGCATACTGGCTGTCGGCAAACGGCTCGCGCAGAGTCCTCACGCGACCGCCCGGTCTTGTTTGAGCTTCGATAATCGTAACGTCGTGACCTACACGCGCAAGCTCGTAACCGGCCGACAGACCTGCGAGCCCCGCGCCGACAATGATGACACGCTTGGCGCGGCCTTTTCTCTCGATCTCTTTCTGACTGGTAGCAAATAGATCGAGCGGGCAAGCGGCGAGCGCGGCTGCGGCAAGCGAACCTTGTTTAATGAAGTCGCGGCGTTTCATTGATCGCTCGCTTTGATGATTTAGCGGGGGCCAAAGGATGCGTTGAATCCTAATGATTTTCTGAAATCCTTGTGGCAAATCGAATCCCCAGTCCGTCAGGCCCGGCTATGGTGAAATCTCTCAGCCCGTAATAACGGTTCTCAATCGGTCTTATTACCTGCGCGCCTATTTCCTGACAAAGCTCCCAATAATGATCCACATTCGGAACCATGATGCGCATATTGCCGACAGGGTATTCAGGCGGGTGGGGGGCATCCTTTACCTCTTCGAGAAATAAATATGCGTCTTCCCATTTCAATACAAGAAAATTTCCGTCCTCTCTGATTAACTCAAAACCGAGTCTCTGGTAAAACTCGCAAGACTTTTTTATATCGCGCACGTACAACTCATCAACAAGCTGCTCGCCTGCCGGGACGTATGCTTTAGTCATAATACCTCTATTTCGGCTCGATGATCTCGACGCGCTCGATGCGGTCGCCGCGAGCGATGCGGTTGACCGTGTCCATTCCTTCGATCACCTGTCCGAAGACCGTGTAGCCGCCGTCCAGGTGCGGCTGCGGCGAGTGCGTGATAAAGAACTGGCTGCCGCCCGTGTCCTTTCCCGAAAGCGCCATGCCGACCGCGCCCGTCCCGTAAGGACGCAGGTTTATCTCGTCGCGAATTTGATAGCCGGGGCCGCCGTTCATGTCGTTGCGCGGGTCGCCCCCCTGTATGACGAAGTTCGGCACCACGCGCATGAAGGTCAACCCGTCAAAATAGCCTGAGCGCGCGAGCTGGATAAAATTGTCCGCAGTCATCGGCGCGTCGCTCGCCAGAAGCTCTATGCGTATGTCGCCTTTTTTTGTGCGCAATATCGCGATTGGATTCTTTATCTGCGTGGCAAGCAGCATGATCCGCCTATAATAAGCGCGGTCGTGTTTCGTCTCGACTTTTCCAATCGACAATTTCGTCGAAGGCATAGGCACAGGCGTCGTAGATTGGCGCAAAAGCTCTGCGGCCTTCATCCGCACGACGTAGTCTTCGTCGCGAGTCTCTTCTGCAAGCATCTGAATATTCATCGGGTGCTTGAGCTTATCCGCCGCTTCGATGATGGCGATGCGCGCATCGTTCATCTTATCGGCGCGGGCCGCCCGATACGCCTCTTCGAGCGCGCGGATTATCGGGTCTGATGAATCATTCAGGTCTCCGATCAGCGTGGCCGCAGTAGTTCTCACCATAACGTCGTCGGCCTTTAACTGTTCGAGTAATACTTCGCGCAGGTTCTCCGCCTTGGCCGCCGCCATCGCAGTCAAGATGTCCGACACGGCGCGCGGGTCGGGCTTGCCATAGCTCTTTCCCGCGAGCAGATCAGCAAGAATCGATCTGGCGCGGGCGGTGCCCAACTCCCCCAGCCCTTGCGCGTAGGCTGAGACGGCTTTCCAATCATCTTTCGGCAGGCTCACGGGTTCGGGCAGATCAAAAAAGACCGCTTCACCAAATCTGGCAATCGCCGTTTCAACTTCGACGAATCTGCCCGGCTGTCCGTCCACCAGGCGCAGCGATTTTAAAAAGGCGACCCCGCGCGCGTCTTTTATGTTTCCAAGCGCGGTCGCTATCAGAAGAAGCATATTCTGTTGCGACGGCACACCTTGCTTTTCGCGGTCGAACGCGCGATAGCCTTCCATTTGTTTATTGCCTAAAGCGACTAGCGACTCGACAGCGCGCTGGCTTGCGATTGCGCCGAGCGCGTTTATCGCATTAGCCACGACCCGCTCGTCCGCGTCGGCAAGCAATCGAACGAGCGGCTCGACTGCTCCCGCATCTTTTGCGACGCCGAGCGCGCGGGCGGCGTTCGCACGCACGAGAGGCTCTTTATCATCTAGCAGAGGTAAAAGCGCAGGCACAGCCGGCTGAATGCCATCGCGTATCCGCGCCAGCGCGTTGGCCGCCTGCCATCTTATATTCGATTCGGGTGAGCGTAGCTGAGCGGCTATCGCCTGCACCGCTGAAGGCTGCTTGATTCGGAGCAGCGCGTTAATCGTGAGCGACGTGATGAGCTTCTGATCGTTTGAAAGCGGTTTGTCAGCGGGCGGCAACAGCGCAACGAGCGTGTCTGTGATCGTTTTGATTCCGAACCTGCCCAGCGCCTCGGCTGACAGCTTGTTTGATGCGATCTTGCCTAACGCCTCTGCCACGCGAGCGCGCACCTGGTCGTATCTCTCTTTATCGGGCTGTAGCCGCGCGAGCAGTTCCGAGGCCGCGTAGTGGCTCTCGATCTCGCCGAGCGAAAAAGCGGCCAGCGCGCGCATCTCAGGTATGCGGTCGTTATTCATAACATCGATCAGCGGTGCTACGCCCGACGGATAGCCGATCCTTCCAAGCGCCATTATCGCGCGCCGGCGCGCGCCACCGTGCGAGTAATTGAGCATCTCCGTCAGATCGTTATGAACTACTCGCTCGTCTTCAAACTGAATGATCTTCGGGTAAACGGTCTTCAGCGTGCGGTCTCGCTTCAGTGACGGCTTGCGATCAGGGACCGTCGTAGGCGGGGCTTGCGCTGCTGAAACCGCCGGCAGGAGGAAAACGATGAAAAGCGCGCTGGCAATATAGGTTCTCATTCGATTAGCACCGGTAACGATCTTTTTGACGAAATACACGGATAACTACGAGATTGCTCTTTAGTTTTCCAGGTGTTTTCGTATATAGAATCTTAGCATTGACCGCATCGCTTTGTAAGCCGCGCAGTGTTGATAGTATCCTGATTTGCTGATCGGAGAAAAATTTATGAAGCTCTGGGGCGGCAGATTCAAGGGTGAAGCCGACGCCGAGTTTGCTCGGTTCAACGCCTCCTTTTCATTTGACCGGCGCTTGATCGAAGCCGACATCGAGGCGAGCCTTGCGCACGCGGAAGCGCTCGCTCGCGCAAACGTAATTGCAAAGGAGGAAGCCGTCCTGATCGGCCAGGGGCTCGAAGAGATACTGCGCCGCTCGCGCGAAGAGGCGGGCTATCTCGACGGCCGCGACGCGGAAGACGTTCACAGCTTTATCGAAGCCGAGCTTGTCGCCGCCATAGGAGACGCCGGGTACAAGCTGCACACGGGCCGGAGCAGAAACGATCAGGTCGCGACTGCCTTGCGTCTCTTTTTACGCGGCCAGACGGATGAAGTTGACCGTCTGATAGCCGGTCTACAGCTTGCGCTCATCAAGCTTGCGGTCGCAAACCGCGAGCTTGTGATGCCCGGTTACACTCACTTGCAGCGAGCGCAGCCCATACTGTTCGCGCATTACCTGCTGGCATACTTCGAGATGATGAAGCGCGACCGCCGGCGCCTGGGCGATGTGCGAAGACGTGTGAATCATTTGCCGTTGGGGGCGGCGGCCCTTGCGGGCACAGGCTACGCGATAGACCGCGAGGAGGTCGCCCGCCGCCTCGGCTTTGAAGCGGTTTGCGAAAACAGCCTCGACGCCGTGAGCGACCGCGATTTCGTTATCGAGTTCGCAGGCGCGGCGGCAATCGTTATGGTCCACCTGAGCCGGTTGAGCGAAGACTTGATAATTTATTCGTCCTCAGAGTTCGGCTTTATTGAATTGTCGGATGCCGTCTCGACCGGCTCGTCGCTGATGCCTCAGAAAAAGAACCCCGATTCCCTTGAGCTGATACGCGGCAAAGCCGCTCGCGTCTTCGGCCATCACGCGGCGCTCGTCGCTATGATGAAAGGATTGCCGCTCGCCTACAACAAGGACATGCAGGAAGACAAAGAGGCGCTGTTCGACACTCTAGACACACTCCGCGGGTCGCTCGGTGTGATGACGACCGTGATCGGCAACATCCGCGTCAACGCCGCGCGCGCTCGTCAAGCCGCCGGGGAAGGGTATTCGAATGCGACGGACCTGGCCGACTATCTGGCGCGGCGCGGGCTTGAGTTTCGCCTCGCGCACGAGGTGGTGGGCCGCGTTGTGAGTTATGCAATCGAGCGAGGCAAACCGCTCGACGCTTTAACGATTGAAGAGTACCGGCAGTTTTCACCGCTGTTCACCGAAGAGCTTTACGACGCGATCACGCTTGAATCCGCCCTCCGAACCAAAGCGGCGCGCGGCGGCACTTCCCCCGAGCGGGTCAATGAAGCGCTCACACGCGCTCGCCAGGAATTAGGCGACTAAATAGACTCGCATAATCGCTCTTGCCCGTAATATGCCCCGGCGGCATCGTCTTAGCGTTAAATTCCGTCATGTGTTATGAATGGGTCATTACTTTCAGCTAAAGGAGTGTCTGATGAAAGTAAATCATAACTTCCTTAAACTCGCACGTTTCTCGGCAATCGCTTAATTCCTCGACGTGTGGTTTCTGACCTTCCCGCTCGCCATCGGCGAGAGCGCAGGGGCAACGGCTCTTTTACCGGATGATCCTGTGAAGATATGTGAGAAGACCTATACGCGGCTTAACTTTGCAACGGTTGCCGACGAGCACAAAGGCTGTCTTAACGGCCTGGAAAAGAAGCTGACGAATATGAAAAAAGATATTTTTAAAGGCGCAATGAAGAAGGTGAGCAGGCTTTCCTATATCTTGACGTTTATTTTTTTCGTTCTCTTATCTCAGAATAATGCGCGGCCTTTAAAAGCCGGAGATAAAGGGCCGCCAAAAGTAATCTTCACATGCTTCGCCAACTCGTTCGACTTCAACGCGGCCAATCCTGCCGACTACGACTGCCTGCAACAGGTTGCGGCCAAACTGAGAGAATATCCCGACTATTGGAGCGTAATTGACGGGCACCGTGACAGGTTGGAAGATTTCGGGGTTTCGCTTGAGCGCGCCAACAACGCCCGCGATTATCTTGTGAATGAGATGGGGATCGACGCGTCGCGCATTCAGGTTCGAAGCTTCTGCTTTAATTGCCCCGGCGATGAAAAGATCGGCAATCGCAGAATCTATGTCGGCATAGTTCCGCGCGCGTCATATTTGCCAGACACCTTTGTTTTCAAAGAGTGCGCTAAAAAGCATGCCGCTAGAACTTGTAAAGAGGAGCCGCGTGTAAAGACTTTGCTTAAACGGAAACCAAAACCAAAAATTAAGAATTAAGAATGGAGAATTACGAAAGGCTGGAGCAAATCTTCTTCATTCTCAATTCTTAGTTCTCACACGAGTTGCATGCCTCTTCTTTGCCCAGGTACTGTTTGCACTCAGCGGGGGTCATCAAGCGATTAGCTACCGCGCAAACGAGCTTCATCCAGTAATCAGGATTGACGTTCCATAACATCACGGCGTTACTCTCGCCGCTGCCCGAAGCAAGCGTCTTGCCGTCCGCGCTGAAGGCAAGACTGGTGACAGCTTCGAAATGGCCCGTGAGAGGCTGGCTGAGTTTCTGCATCACCACTTCTACATTAGCAGAATCGACATTCCACAATACTATGCTTCTGTCGTCGCCGCCCGAAGCCAGCATATGGCCGTCGGGGCTGAAAGCCAGGCTCGTAATGTTGGCATCATGCCCGGTAAAGCGTTTGGATTGTTTTCTGTCAACATCCCACAGGATCAGGCTTTTATCGCGGTCAGCCGAGGCAAGCGTTTTGCCGTCGGGACTGTAGGCTATGCTCGTCACGCGCCCGTTATAGCTACCCAGCGTATTAGATTGTCCCGTAGCTACATCCCAGAGAATTACTGACTTGTCCCAACTGCCCGAAGCAAGCGTACGGCCATCAGGGCTGAAGGCCAGGCTGGTAATCACATCTTCGTGGCCCACGAGCGGGCCGATTCGTTGTTTGCCCGTATTAACGTCCCACAAGATGATGCTCTTATCGCGGCTGCCCGAGGCCAGTGTCTTTCCGTCGGGGCTGAAAGCCAGGCTGGTAACACGCCCGCTATGCCCTATCAAGGGATCGCCAATCTGTCGGCCTGCTTTGACATCCCACAAGAAAACGGCCCCCCTGTTATCTCCCCAGGCAAGCTTGTTATGATCGCGGGCAGGGCTAAAGGCGATGCTGTAAACGCTCGTCTTTGGGTCAGTCAAGTATCTTAATTGGTTGGCGGCAGGGTCCCACAGCGCGACACCATTCGACCAACTGCCGAGCGCAAGCACGCCTTCCGAGTTAAAGGCGACGCTGACCGAGGTTGCGGGCGGGTAATCGGCCAGCGTGTCGGCCAGCTTCCGGCGGGCGGTTGGAGACCATAAGATAACGCTATGGTCATCGCTGCCTGACGCCAGGCGATTGCCGTCAGGGCTGAAAGCAATGCTATTGACCGAGCCGCTATAGCCGGACAGGGGTGCGCCCTTCCCCGTAGCGATGTTGATAATGATGATCCCGCTCTTAGTGCCGGAAACAAGCCGTGAGCCGTCGGGGCTGAAGGCCAGGCTGTGAATTGCCGGTTGAAGGGTTGCAAGGCGGTTGCCCTTGCGGGTCGCTATATCCCAGAGAATTATTCTTGTATCCGTGCTGCCGGAAGCCAGCGTTTTCCCGTCGGGGCTGAAGACCACTGTGTTGACCTTATCAATATGATCTTTTAAAGGCGCGTCTCGTTCCTTTCCAGTGCCCGTGTCCCAAAGAATGATTGATGTGTCCCTGCTGCCGGAAGCCAGCAGCGAGCCATCGGGGCTGAACGCGACGCTGCTTATTGCATCCGAATGGCCTATCAGTTTGTGGCGTGGCTCGCCGGTTGCTATATCCCAGAGAATGATCTGGGAATCGCCGCCGCCCGAAGCCAGGGTCTTTCCGTCCGGGCTAAAGGCCACGCTGTTGACAGGGCCTTTGTGATAGTTATTATAAGACCAATCAAGCTGGCCCGTGGCAACATTCCAAATCCATACCTCGCCGTCCTTGCTGCCCGAAGCCAGCAACGAGCCATCGGGGCTAAAGGCCACGCTTACAATCGGGTCGGTGTAGTCGAAACGTAAATCGCTTCGTTTCTCTTGAGTGGAGACATCCCACAAGATTATGGAGGCATTTTTTTCACCTGTCAGAGCATCGAAATCCTCCTCAAACCCGAGATCGCCGCTGCCGGAAGCCAATAATTTCCCGTCTGGACTGAAGGCCACGCCGTTTACGGGGTTGTCGTGGCCGTGCAGAAATGCAGTTATATTGGAGCTGTAGGCCAACCCTGTGAGCAGGCTGCTTCTGGCTTCAAAGGTCTTGCTCGTGGCGTATGCCTCGACGCTTAATAACAACGCCAGGTCGGGCTGCCCGTCGCGCAGCGAGATCGATTGCGCGGCTAATAACTGAGAACGGCGCTCTAGCTCTTGCTGCGAGTTCTTTCTGTAGGAGATCAAAACTCCTATGACCAATATTACAAGCATCGACAACAGCGTTATCGCAAACAGGCGCGAATATTTTGCGGCCCTCGACTGCTGCTCGGCTCGCTGCCGCTGCTCGTCCGCAACGGCTTGAGCCAGTTTAAGCTCGCGGTTCGCGACAGCTTCTTTCTCCAGCCTCGCCTCTTCTATTGCCTCGTGGCTTTTTTTGACCAGCGTCTCAAGGTCCACGCTAAAACTCATCTCGGCGGCTTTGGGGTTTGCCAGCGCCCTCTCGACTTCGAGCAACTCTACTTCGTCGAGCAATCCCCCGCGACTCCGCCCCAGGCGGACCCACTCGGCGGCCTTTGTTTCCAACCGCTGGCGTATCTGTTCTAATTCCAGCCTGCCGACCATCCACTTCCGGTTCGATTCTTGTATTGGCTCGATCAGCCGGTCGTGCGTAAGCTCGTACCATTTGGCCCCGGCTCGCCATTCGCCTCGGATCAGGTGCAAATCCTCAAGCACCTTGACCGCCGATAGCGGTGTGCTGCCGCTCTCGCTTTGTCCTATAAAGACTGTCCCTCGCGTCCCCGCAGGGGTGATGAGCGTGCGCTCGAACCACATCCGAAGGCTCGCCTCTGTTACCCCGGTCTTGCTCACGGCCTTATTGAGACACTCTTCGTAGAAGTCCATCAAGGCGTGGCCCACATCCCCGAAATCCTGCAAGTGCTCTTCCGTGATCTCGGTGATGTCCTCGGGGATGGCTTCCAGCAAGCGGCGGCAGACTACTTGAAGCTGGACAGGCTCTACGAATTCGCCCATCACTACTTCGGTCAGTCCCGCAAAGGTTTCGACCCTGATCTTTGTCAAATCTTTGACCAGCTTTTCGGCCACGCCAGGGGCAAATACGCGCTGCGAATTCGTCATGCGGAGCGGGCCCGTCACGGCCGCGAGCGCGGCCTCTTCGCGCAATCGCTCGATGCGAAAGCGCGTGCGGAGCTTTTCGGGCAACTGCGGCGCGTATGTGTCCATCTGCGCCAGATAGTCTTCGCGAATGACCAGCAGCACGCGCAGCAGCGGATCACCCTTCAAACGCGCATGCTCTGTTTTCAACTGCCCCGACTTCGGTCGCTTGCCCCGCTCCCCCTCAATCGCAATCCGTATCTGGTCAAAGAATGTTTTTCTGTGCTCTCGAAATTCCTGGTGAGAAGTAAATATCTCTTCAAACTGGTCGAAGATTATCACGCGCAGCAAGGGCAAGCCGTCTTCGTCTGTAATGTGATCGCGGTTTGCCAGAAACTCTGCGAGCGATAATCGGTGAAGCTCTTCCGGCTCCTGGCTGTCGTTGATCCACCGCGTCATGGCGTTGAAGATGTAAACGTTTTGTATCGAGTCTCGTTCCGATTCGTAAATATCCGCGCCGGATACGCGGGCGGGCGGGAAGACTTCCAGCCCTTCTTCTTCAAGCGCGGGTATCAGACCGGCGTTTAGCAGCGAGGTCTTTCCCGCGCCCGATTGCGCGTACAACAGCACGACCGGGTGAGCGACGATCAGGGATAGAAGCTCGGTCGTCTCGTGGTCCCGACCAAAAAAGACTTCTTTATCCGCCTTCTCAAACGGGCGGGGACCGACAAAGGGCTGGCGCTCACTAGCCACGAGTTAATTACCCTCCCCGGACTTGTCTTTGAAATCGTTCCAGCGTTTTCTCAACTCGGCGGCGAACTCTCGGCAGTTCCCCCAGTAGACGCGTATGTCGAGCTTGCTGAAATAGCGGTCGAGATAATCTTGCGCCTGCGCCTTCTGTTCGTCCGTGTATTTGTCTGAGAGAGGCAGAAGCTGGACCGACACGTGCGCTTTAGCCGTGCTTCTCTCCATGTAGCTGACAAGGCTGCGGAACAGCACGCGAAAATCCCAGTCGGCCATGCGGTAGCCCAGGAAAAGAAGCGACGTTCCTATCAACGCCTTTTGAATCTGTGTGGGGATCACCAACTGATCTCTCGACACGTTCACGATGAAATCGAGGTAATCGTCTTCTGTGAGCACCAAAGATTCAGGCACGCGATAGGCCCCGTGAAGATGAAACACAAGCGGGTTTGCCACCGTCGGGACGTAAGCTCGCCCAGGCTCGAAGACCGAAGGCTCTTCGCCGATGTACTTGTTCCAGCGGCAAAGCTCTTGCTTCGGGTCGCGGTTGCGGTTTTTCAGAGCCTGCACCATGAAATCATCATAGTTGGTTGTGATGTATACGGGCAGCGGGAGGTCGGCGAGGATAGCGTGAGGCTCGTCCGCTTCCTTGAAGTTTGGGGGAGCGATATGCTCGATTCGCTCTGCAATCCTCTCTTTCGGCGACATAAAGTCTTCGGTCACGGCCAGGTATTGAGCCACCTTTGCCAGATCGCTGCACTCGGCGAGCGGGAATTTATGTTCCCTGGCCCATTCTTGCGCGATGTCGGCCCCAAGCGGCAGCACCCCGAAGGCCGCGCCCGCGCCGAGAAAGGCCGTGCATTTGCCCTTCTTTATTCGACGCAGTAAAAGGTTCCAATCCCCTTCATTTAACAATCCTGGCATGGCTGACCTCTCTGGAGTGAGGAAGAATCTGGCGATAATCTATCATGACACCGGTCTAAGATAATAGACGGAAGCTCGGCACACCTTTTTGCAAGAAGCCAGGAGTCCCGGAGGGACTCAAGGATATTAGCCGGTGGTGAAACCACCGGGAGCTAAGCCATAAAACTGCCCGCGCGCCGGAGGTGCGCGAGGATTTCTTTCGTGAGGGTCAATATATGCTGGGGTCCGGTGGCTGCGCTTCGCCCGGCCTTCCGGCAAATATCTTTTGCGCCTCCGGCACAATTCTCATCACTCATTACTTTAATTGACCTGGCGTGCGCGGCCCTCCCAGTAGGGCTTTCGAAGCTCGCGCTTGAGGATCTTCCCCGAAGGGTTTCGCGGTAGGGCTTCGATGAAATCAACCGATTTTGGGGCTTTATAATGAGCTATACGCTCCCTCGCGTATGCGATGATCTCTTCATCTGTAGTCTCCTGGCCGGGTTTTTTTACAACTATCGCTTTGACGGCTTCACCCCACTGGTCATCGGGCACGCCTATGACCGCAACATCGGCCACCGAGGGGTGTCCGAACAGCACGCTTTCGACCTCTGCCGGGTAGATGTTCTCTCCGCCTGAGACGATCATGTCTTTCACGCGGTCGTGTATGTAGAGGTATCCCTCCTCGTCCAGATAACCCGCATCGCCCGTGTAAAACCATTCTCCTCGTATCGCTTTTTGAGTCTCTTCGGGCAGGTTCCAGTATCCTTTCATGTTCTGACCCGACCGGCAGATGATCTCGCCCACTTTACCCGCAGGCAGCGGATTTCCCATCGCATCTACAATGCGAATCTCGACCATTCCGTGAGGCTTGCCGCACGACAGCATGCGAGGGTTTCCGTTCGGGTCATGAAATTCCGGCGGCAGATATGTGATCGCTCCGGTCGTCTCCGTCAGCCCGTACACTTGCCCGAAGCCGCACCCGAACGTCTGTATAGCGTTGCGCAGCAGGTCGAGCGGTATGGGCGACGCGCCGTAGAATATCAAATCGAGGCTTGAAAGGTCCGTGCGCTCTATGCCCGGCGTTTGAAGCAAGAATAGCAACAGCGCCGGAACAAAGAATGCCTTTGTCACTTTATGCTCAGGGATCAGTTTTAGAATCAATTCGCAATCGATCTCGCGGAGCAGTACCGTCTTGATCCCGCAGTAAAAACCGACCATCGCGTAACCGCTGCCGCCGATGTGAAACAGCGGCATGCAGACCATATTCACGTCTTCGAGTCTCCACTCGCCCCACTCTTTAATGCTCGTAGGCAACAAAGAGAGCAGGTTGTTATTGGTCAACTGCGCGCCTTTGGGATGGCCCGTCGTGCCGCTCGTGTACATTTGCAGAACGACATCCTCGCCTTCGATCTTTAAATCAGGGTCGTCTTCGCTTTGCCCGTCGCGCCATTGCTCATAAGCCTCCCACTCAGGCGGCGCGCCCCCGAACGCGATGATCTTTTTTACAGTCTTTAGCTCGTCGAGAATCTTTTCGACTGTCTGAAAAAACTCGTGGCCGACAAAGAGGATCTCCGCCGTCGAATCGTTTATGACGTAAGAGATTTCCGGCGGCGCGAGTCTCCAGTTAACGGCTACGAGCACGCAGTTGGCCTTTGCCGCGCCGAACAGTATCTCGAAGAACGAGTCCAAATTCTTATCAAGCACGGCGATTCTCGATTCAGGCTTCAGCCCCGCGTTGATAATGCCGTTTGCAACCCGGCTCGCGCGCCGGTCAAGCTCCCGGTAATTAGTCTCGCGGTCCTCAAACACTATCGCGACTTTCTCCGGCCTCTTGCGTCCCTGTACGCGAGTTATATCGGCAACGACTCTTATCTCTGGATCGCTGATCACAGCTTTAGCTCCTTTAGATTGATTAATCGAGGTTGCTATTTATCAAGAGTCCCGGAGGGGCAATCGGATATTAGCCGGTGGGTGCAACCACCGGACCCGCAGCATAAACCAACCTTCAAGCCCTGGAAGGGCGAAAGATGTCCCCGCGCACCTCCGGCGCGCGAATGGTTTTATCGCTGCTTGTCCGGTGGCTGCGCTTCGCCCGGCCTTCCGGCTAATATCTTTTGCGCCTCCGGCGCAATTTCCATTAATTATGGCCTTCATGCTAACGCGGCAATTCTACCGGTTTGCCCGCGATCAGCGTCGGGGCATTAAATCGCTTGAGCGTTTCATTCATCTGAGGCACGGTTTGGGTGATAAGTTTATTCACCTCGGCCATCTTTTTTGGGAACTCCACTTGAAGCTCCTCGAAATACTCTCGCTGCGAAGGCGTGGGCGCGGCGTTCACGCCTTCGACGGTGAAGAAAAGACCGCCGAGTTTCTCCGAGAGTCGCGCGCCGCCGCCAAAGCCCGGAGCGTCGGCAGGCCGCGCGATTGTGTTTTGTAATGTGTCTACCTGCTTTTTGTAATCCTCAAGCGCCTTCGTCAATTCAGCAGGCGCATCAGGCATACGATCCTTTACGGTCTTCTCGATCTGCTCAAGCTGCGTCTTGAGGCTGTCGAGCGAGCGGAGCGCGTCGGTAGTCGTCAACTGCATATCGCGGAGCTTTGATGAATGGTCATACATCGTCTGTAGGTCGGATGCGGGGACAGAGACGGTCGGGTCGAGCCGGACTTCGACGCGCTTTTCCTGCGTCTTTGTGCCCACGGTCAGCTTCACGGTGTAGGTTCCCGGCAAGACCTGCGGCCCGCGCGGCCCGCCAAAGAATGCTATCTCGTCTTCGCTGGGCGGGCGGCGTTGTCGCGCCCCTTCGACGGTCAAATTCCACGCGACGCGATTGAGTCCCTTCTCCTTTGCAATTCTGTCCAACTCGCGTATGACACGCCCATTGCCGTCTAGAATCTGAATCTTGACCGGAGTCTTATCATCGGGCTTCTCTTTCAAGTAGTAGGTTATCAGCGCGCCGTAAGGCGGGTTCGGCCCCGTGAAGGGCTTATCGCCGATGCCGTATCTGGTGAACCGCGTGGTGAATCGCAGCGTGGGTCGTATGTCGAAGAGATGAGCGTCGCTCGTTTGTATCTGCGAGTTCATCTGCTGTATGGGCGCGGCGTCATCGAATATCCAGATGCTTCGCCCGTGAGTCGCCAGTATCAAATCGTTTTCTCGCGGGTGGACGACGATGTCGTGCACGGCGACCGTGGGCAGGTTTTTCATCCCGAGCTTGACCCAGTTCGTCCCGCCCGTGTAAGACGCGAAAAGCCCCAGCTCCGTGCCCGCGTAAAGCAGGTTCGGGTTCCGAGGGTCTTCGCGCACGATCCAGACGTGAGCTTTGTCGGGCAGGTCGCCCGCGATGTTCGTCCACTTGCGACCGCCGTCCGCGCTCTTGAATATGTACGGGCGGAAGTCGTCAAGCATGTGCCGGTCGAACGACGCGTAGACGACGTTTGCCGAATTCCTCGAAGGCTCGACGTGCGAGACGGGCGAGTTCGCTTGCAAGCCCGAAATATTTTTTACGAGGTTCGTCCACGTCTTCCCCCCGTCGGTCGTCACCTGCAAGTTTCCGTCATCGGTCCCGGCCCAGACCGTCCCGGCGTTCAGAGGCGACTCTGCCAGGCTGATGATAGTAGTGTGATATTCGGCTGAAGTGTTTTCGTTAGCGACGGGACCGCCCGCTTCTTTCTGCTTCTCCGGGTCGTTCGTAGTAAGATCGGGACTGATCTTACTCCAGCTCTTCCCAAAATCCGTAGACTTGAAGACGATGTTCGCGCCGAAGTAGACGGTGTTCTTATCGTGCGGCGAGACGATAATCGGCGAGTTCCAGTTGAAGCGAAATTTTTGATCTTTAGCAGGCCCGCCCGAGTCTGATGCGTTGGGGGCTACCTCTTGCTGCTCGCGGTTGCGAAAATCTGTGCGCACGATCCCGCCAGATTGCGATTCGCTCAGATAAAGCTCAGGGTCGTCCGCGTGATTGACCATGTAAAAGCCGTCGCCGAAGCTGATCATCCGCCAGTCGTCGTTCAGTATCCCGGCAGGCTCGCGCGTGCGGCTCGGCCCGCTCCAGCTCCCGTTGTCTTGAAGCCCGCCCATCACGTAATAGAATGGGACCCGGTTGTCAGCGTATATCTGGTAGAACTGGCCTACGGGAATATTGTTGATGTATTCCCAGGTTTCGCCCTGGTCGTAAGAGACTGCGATGCCGCCATCCTGGCTCTGCCACATCCGCTTTGGATTTTTCGGATCGATCCACAGCGAGTGATAATCGATATGCGTTCTGCCCGTGATCGAGCGAAACGTGCGGCCCCCGTTGATTGAGACAAAGAGCGTCGAGGCGACCGCATAAACGCGGTTCTCGTTCGTCGGGTCAACGCGCAGGTCCGTGTAATAAAACCCGCGACTGACGATGTTGTTTTGCTTTGAGACTTGCTTGAAAGTTTCGCCCCGGTCGTCCGAGCGATAAAGCGTTCCTTCTTTTGATTCCACGATTGCGTAAACGACGTTGGGATTGCTGGGCGCGACCTTGACGCCTATGCGGCCCAAAAGCTTCGGCAACCCGTTCGTCAGCTTGTTCCATGTTCGCCCGCCGTCTATCGATTTATAGACGCCGCCTTTTTCGCTGCCGCTGCGAAAAGTCCAGGGCTTGCGCTCGAAATGCCACATCGCGGCGTAGACGATATTCGGGTTCGTAGGATCGATGTCCATATCCGCAACGCCGTGCTCCGTGTCGGTGTATAGAGTCTTGGCCCAGGTCTTTCCGCCGTCGGTGGTCATAAAGACGCCGCGCTCTTCGTTCGGCCCGAAGGCGTGGCCGAGCGCGCCTACGTAGACGATGTCCGTGTTGAGCGGATTGATTACTATGCGTGAGATTCGCTGCGTGTCCTTGAGACCAAGGTGCTGCCAGGTCTTTCCGCCGTCGTTAGACTTGTAGACGCCGTCGCCGAACGAGACGCTGTTTCGCACGTTCGACTCGCCCGTGCCGACCCAGATCACATCCGAGTTCGTGGGATCGACGGCCATATCGCCGACAGAGATGGTGTTCTGACGCTCAAATATCGGGGTCCATGTAGTCCCGCCGTTGGTCGTCTTCCACACGCCGCCCGAAGCCGTGCCCACATAAACGAGCGCGGGGTTTCCCGCTACGGCTTCGACATCCGACGTGCGGCCCCCCATGTTTGCAGGCCCGATAGAGCGCCATTCGAGGCGGTCAAATGATTTGACATCTACGGAATTTCCGTCCGCGCGCTGCCCGGCTCGCGCCTGGACAAAGAGGCTCAAAGTGAAAATCGAACATAGCACCATACACCACGACCGGCAGAGCAGGTGTTTACGCATCTTTCCCTCCAGATTTTATTGACCTGATGAAAATTGAGGTTTCAAGGATAAACTAAATGGGTATCACAAGACCAGTCCTGAGATAAAAACAAGCGCCTATACTCACGACTTAGAATGATTTGACCGGCCCAAGCGTTTTGTCGAGCCACTGGATAAAAGTTGGCACGAATATCTCGCGGTCGGGAATGTGTCCGCCTTCGAAGAGAACTAACTGTTTAGGCCCGCCGAACAGGTTGAATAGCGGCTCGGCCTCTGTCCTTAAAGCGTCGACCTCGTCATATCGCCCGTGCATTATCAGCTTTGGCGCTCGCATGCGCGAAACAAAATTTATCGGATTTGCTTCCGGTATCCGCCGCGCGGCGTCCGGCTCAATGCTCGCCCCCGTCATGAAAACTGAGCGGTAGCGCGAGTTGATTGCGGGCAGCATCAGCTTGAAGCCGCCCGGGCTCATCGTCATGTAGATGATTCGGCTCGCATTGATGTCGGGCCTCGTCTCCAGGTAATCGAGCCCGTGGCGCAGGTCCGTTATCCAGTTGACTATCTGGTCGCGGAATTCCACGTCGTTCGGAGACGGCTGGTTATAATTTGCGGGCCATTCGCGCTCCTGATAACCCTTGAGCGCGACGCCCAGGACGGCCCTGCCCGATTTGATAAATGGCCTTAGCTCCCTCTCTATGAATTGTGTCAGCGTGTAGGCGCGCGCCTCGACCCCGCTCGGCGGGACGCAGTGTATTACCTGGAAAGGCGCAGGATAATTCTTTGGCAGGTAGAGATAGGCTATCGCCTTGTCATCTGCCGTGCTGTTGAAGGTGATCTTTTCAAGCCGCCACTCGTCGGTTTCTTTGACCTCGACTACCTCGGCATCGAGGCCCGTCTTTTTATAATCGTAATACGCGAGAAGCTTTTTGTAGCTCGCCTCGCCCACCGGATCGTAGCGGGGAATCGCGCGCGCTGCGATGATCGGCCAGTCCCCCTGGTCGTCGCTTGTCCCCTCTGCATTGAGCGCGCACCGGAAGCCAAGCTTTCCTGAGCTGTAAAAGCTGGGAAAGTTGCCGTGATAGCCGAACGAATAATAGAAGTCATCCCACGACCCGCCGCTGGCAATGTTGCCCACCGCCGTCTGGTTCAGGCACCATTCCGCCACGTTGCCCGCCATATTCAAAGCCCCGTACGGACTCATCCCGAACTCAAAGCTCGCGACCTGCGCAGGCCCGCCGCCCTTAAAGTTAGCGCGGTGAGCAGTCGTCTCGCTCAATACGCCCCATGGCATGACCAGCCCCGTAAAAGACGTTTTGCCGTCGCGCGCAGCCTTCTCCCATTGAAAGACGGTCGGGAGCCGTTTGCCGCGAAACTCGGCGTAGGCCGCCGCTTCATACCAGCAGATGTCCGTAACAGGATAGTCTTGTTTTCCCTCCGTGTAGCTCTGGCTCGACCAGCCTCTAGGCCCCGGCAGCCCCGTCCGGTCTTTGAACTCTTTTATCGCCTCTTCCCATCCAAGCGTCTTGCCGTCCTTAACGAAAGGATATTTCCAGAACTGCTTTTTGATGTAGCCGCCCGCGTTGATGAATTCTTTGAACTCCTGGTTAGAGACCTCGAACCTGTCTATAAAATAAGAGTCGAGGCGGACGCGTTCTTCGGTGGGCCGGTCCCAGCTAACGAGCCTGTAATTGCCTCCGGGCACATAGACCATGCGGTCAGGGACGCGCGCCGCTTCCATGAGGGTTGCTTTAATGCTGATCGCAGGAGGGGTCGAAGTTATGCGGCCCCCGTAACGCAGAGGCATCCCCGATATGGTCTGCTCGATGCTCGCAAACCCCGGCTTCTCGATGTAGATGACATACGAGCCGCGAGCTATCTGTTGATGAGTGAACGGAGTCGTTCCCACGAACTGGCGCGAGGGAAAGCTGCCCGACTCATCCGGGGAAAAACGCTTGAGGTAAACGCTCGCGCCGGCAGGCTCCGTCTCCACAGACAAATCGTCCGTGATAGCAGGCATCAGCCGCGCCAGCGTCGGATCATCAGGCAGATAGTCGCGGACGCCGGCCGCAAGTTCATAAGCTTGAAAATAGTCACCTGACTGCGACAGTTCTTCGATTCGAGGGAGCTGTTCTCTCGCATGTTTTACGTTCAAGCTCCGCCAGTAAAAAAATACGGCAACGACTAAAACTACGGCTCCGAGTGCGACGAGCGTGGCTCGCCGGGACAGCACGCGCTTTACGGTCTTTTCGATGCTCTCGGTTTCTCTCGCCACAATTGCATTGGTTGCGAGCGAGGCCTCGCCGCTTGAGCGGCTTTTTATGCGCGCATCGATTTCAATCTCTCTCTTCAACCGGGCAAGGTCGTCGAGCAATTGCCTGGCAGTTTGATAGCGTTCTTCTTTATTCTTGCGCAGAGCTTTTGTGACGATCTGCTGTAACTCGGCGGGCGCGTCCGTCGCTTCTTCGGAGAGCCCGCGCGGCTCTTCTTTCAATATCGCCGCGATCACATCGCTGGTTGTCTCGCCCTCAAACGGGGGATGGCCCGCTACCATTTCGTAGATGACAACGCCGAGGCTGAATATGTCTGCGCGCGAGTCTACCTCAAGCCCGCGCGCCTGCTCGGGGGATAAATAATATGCCGTCCCTACGACCGTGCCCGGCGCCGTGTCTATCTGGCCGATTGTGGGAGCCGTCGTATTAGTTGCGCGTGCTTGTTGCTCTGTAAGCTTCGCCAGCCCGAAGTCGAGCACCTTCACGTAACCATCGGGGCGCAGCATTATGTTTTCAGGCTTGATGTCGCGATGAACTATCCCTGCGGCGTGCGCAGCCGCAAGCGCGCTCGCCACCTGTATGCTCAACTCCAGGGCCTCAGTGGTTGCCAGGCTGCCGCGCATCAGGCGCGAGCGCAACGTCTCGCCTTCGATGAATTCAGTTGCGATGAATGGAATCGTTTCGACCAGGCCAATGTCGAAGATCATCAGAATATTCGGATGATTAAGCGCCGACGCCGCTCGCGCCTCTTGTTCGAACCGCCGGACGCGCTGCTGGTTTCTCGTAAAGTACGAGGGCAAAATCTTGAGAGCCACCTTGCGGCCGAGCCTCTTGTCCTGGGCCAGATAGACCACGCCCATGCCGCCTTTGCCAATCTGAGAGACTACTTTGTAATGCCCGATCTGACGACCCGCAAGGTCGGCCTGCTCGTCTGCAAGCAGGCTCGCGGCGGCCTCGATAGGAGGCGAATCAAAGACACTACCCGCTTCCTTGTGCGAGGCGATGAGCGATTCGACTTCTTCGCGCAACGAGAGATCGCCTTTACACTCATGGTCGAGGAAAGCCGCGCGCTCGGCAGTGCCCAGGTCCAGCGCCGAATCAAGAATCCGCTTTATCTTTTGCCATCTTTCAGGGGTCATCTTTTCATTTGCCGATAAAGCCATGCTTTCGCCGTGCTCCATTCGCGTTTGACCGTCGCGGGTGACACGGCAAGGACTTCTGCCGTCTCTTCTACCGATAGCCCGCCGAAAAATCTCATCTCGACGATGCGGCTTTGCTGTGGGTCGAGTGAGGCAAGCTCATCGAGCGCCGCGTCTAAAGCGATCAGATCGACCTCTCGCTGTTCGGTTGCGGCCATCTCCTCTTTCAAAGAGACCCTCAATTCGCCGCCGCCGCGTTTGGCCGCGTTATGTGCGCGCGCGTGGTCTACGAGTATGTGTCGCATCAACTGGGCGGCTGCGCTAAAAAAGTGTGCGCGGTTTTGCCAGCTCACTTCAGACTGGCCGACCAGGTGCAGGAACGCTTCGTTAACGAGCGCAGTCGGCTGGAGCGTGTGGTTTACGCGCTCGCGCCGAAATAAGCTGGAAGCCAGCCGTCGAAGCTCGTCATAAACTATGGGCATCAACTGTTCCATCGCCGCTTTGTCGCCGTTGCGCCAGTTGACGAGCAGTTGAGTTATCCCCTTGGGCGAGCGCGTGGTCATAGGGCTTCACGGGTAAGCTAATGGACGTGGCCTTTGCCGCCGTAAGAATATGCACTTACAGATTCCAAGTCAATTTCAATTCTCTAGAAGCCGGAAATTAAGCTTGAGCCGTTCTCTCCATTTTTTGCGCATGTAAGGTTGAGAGCAGATAGCCGGGCCGCTCACACTGGCTCGATGCTCGACCGCCTCCGTACCGATTGAAGGCATAAAGGAATTCATTTCGCTAACGAAAGGAAGAATTATGAGCAGCAAGAAGATGATCTTTATCACAACCGTGATAGCCCTGACACTCACATTAGCCGGCGTTGACGCGTTCGCCCAATGTTCGTTGACGGTCACTGGGGGATTGAGAGCGCCGGTCAAATCCCTACTCTCTCCGGCGGGCAGCCTCCTCGTAGTCGAAGCGGGGAATGGACCGAACACGGGGCGCATCTCGATAATCGATGCGTCGGGCAACCGCCGCACGCTTATCGACGCGCTGCCGTCAGGCATCAGCCCCGAAGGAATCTCCGGGCCTTCGGGCATAGACCTCAAAGGTCGCACGCTTTACATCACCATAGGCCAGGGAGACTCTGTCATAGCGGGACCAGTTCCCGGCGCTACCCAGTTGCCGAACCCTGCTCCCTCTTCCAGCCTGTTTGCGTCGGTGATTTCAATTCGCCTCAGCGGAGATGTCGAGCAGATGACGGACAGCTTTGCGCTCTCTGCGGCTCAGCAAACGGAGTTGAAAACCGGGGCCAGAAGGTCTTTGACCGCTGCCAGCGGACAGAGTTTGACCCTGGAGGTTGTAGCAGATTTTCGCGATTTCAACTTCGAGAATTTTCCGGGCGTTGCCGATAACGTGAGAGCGTCGAACCCGTTCGGAGTCGCCGTCAACGGCAAAACGCTTTTCGTCTCTGACGCTGGGCAGAACCTCATTAGAGAAGTTGACATCAAGACCGGCGACAGCCGCATCCTGGCGAAGTTTGCGCCAAAGCCGAACCCGCTTCCGTTCGGGCCGCCCGTTGCAGAAGCCGTTCCCGACAATGTCCGGTTGTTCGGCAAGCAGCTGCTAGTTCCGCTGCTGACGGGCTTCCCGTTCGCTCCCGGCATTGCCGAGATTCGCAAGGTCAACAGAGTTAATAACAGCCAGTTGACTTTTATCGGCGGCCTGACTTCGGCAATAGACGTGTTGGCAGTGAAGACCGCAAGCGGCCAGGATCAGTTCTTCACTCTTGAGTTCACAAGCAATCTGCTGGCGCCGCAGTTGCCGCCGGGCAAGTTAAAGCTTTATTCATCACCCGACGCGCAACCCGTCACCATCGCCGATTGTCTGATCTCGCCTTCGAGCATGGCCTTTGACGCGCAAACGAGAACGATGTTTGTGACCGAGACATTCACAGGCCGTGTCGTTAAAGTTCAAGTTCCGTAAACGATCTTTGAATGATTGCACCGGAGGCATAAGAGAGATTGAGTAACTGCTCCGGAGGCCAGAGACATTTGAGTAATTGCGCTTGAGTGATTGCGCCGGAGGCGCAAGGGATATTAGCCGGTTGGCAAGCGAAGCGCAGCCACCGGACAAGCAACGATAAAACCATTCGCGCGCCGGAGGTGCGCGGGGACATCTTTCGCCCTTCCAGGGCTTGAGAGTTGGTTTATGCTGCGGGTCCGGTGGTTTCACCACCGGCTAATATCTTGAGTCCCTCCGGGACTATTCAGAACTGACAACCTGGATTTCTTAAGCAAAGGGCGGATGCGAAAATCGATTTTCGCATCCGCCCTTTGCTTTCGGCCCCAGCACTGTGTTGCTATCACTCAACGTAGCTGTTCAGCAATCTTGTTCACCTCGTTGTCGCGCCGGTGATAGCCCATGCGCTCGATCATCTCTTTGGCTGTCTTCCAATGCTCGCGGGCTTTTTCGTGATTGCCTTGCGCCAGATGCAGCCGCGCAGATTCCAGATGATAATCAGCGAGGTGTAAACCCATCCCGCCGCGCGTGGCGATGCGCAGGACTTCGGCCAGATCGCGCTCAGCCCTCCCGTACTCGCCTTTGAATCGGTGTAACTCCGCACGCGCCAACAGTCCACGCGGTAAGTGATGCGTTGTCCCTGCTTGTCGAAGCCCGTCCACGGCGCGTTGCAAAAACTCTGCCGCCTGCGTGGTGTCGTCCGTGCCTGCCTGTTGCGCTTCGAGCAGCCATGCGCGCCCCAGTGAGAGATTGTCCAACGCGATGTCGAGCAGAATCCTACGTTGCTTTGCCCATTCAAGCGTCCGGGCGGCGCGTTCTTTGACTTCTCTTGCCTGTCCCTGACCGAGCAGCAAATCGCGGTGCCGAAATCCCCGCAATGAATAGAGGAGCGAGTATTCAGGCTGGTGCTGCTTTTGCATCTCCTCGGCCTCGCGGAATGCAGCGGCGGCTTCCTCGATACGCCCCGCCTGATACAACGCGTCGGCCATCGTCGTTCTTTTGCTTGCTCGTTGTAATTTGTCCTGACTGCGATCCGCGAGTTCCACGCTTTGTTGGGCGAAGGCGAGCGCCTGTGGCAGATTGCCAATAGTCAGATAGAGTTCACTAAGATTACCGACTCTGATTGCAGCTTCTTTCCAATCCTCCAAAGCAATACAAAATCTCAAACTCGCCTGTACAGGCTGCGCTGCTTCTTGCAATCGTCCCAGTGAACGCAGGCAAAAGCCTGCTGCATTCAGTACAAATGCTTTATCAGCATCTGCAATCCCTGCTACCGGTTGTTCCCACAGTATTTCAAAGAACCCGGACAGCGTTGCTAGATCAGCGCCAAATGCGCCGAGGTATCTCCAATTGAAACCCTCAGACTCTCTCCTAATCCGCCGATAGAATACTTCATACAACGCCTCTTGATGCCTGCCCGCTGAACGACCATGCGAGACAGCGGCATATAGCGGCGACATCTCTTCCACTGTGTCAGGAAACTCTTTCGTCGTCCGCGTGAGGTGTTCGTACAGCCGATTGTTTGCTTCGCGCCAAGCGTCGGGGCGCTCGCGTTTGAGTTGCTGCCGGAAATGTTCGCGCACTAGCGGATGTGCATCCAGAGTGTTAGGGTCATTCATTGAATTAGTGCCCAGCAGCTTAATCCGCCGCAGCTTTGCCAATGCCTGTTGCCATTGATGCCCCTTCAACCCTTGAAATGGCTCGGTCAACCTTGGAATAGCGGGCGCTGCGCGCAAAGCAGCGATACTTGCTGCATCGGCGGGACGATCAAACAGCCCCATCAAACGCAGCACGGCCAGTTCTACACCTTCGCCCAGCCACTTTTCATACGCAAACATTATCCGCTCGGCATGGCCACCGTGCCTCGCGTCTTCTTCCAGGCTTTCGATCTCGTTGCGCCGTCGAATGTCGCCGCCATAGACATCAGCCAAGTAACTGCCCAGCAAGGTCAGCGCCAGCGCGTGGCCTCCGTATTCCTTTGAAGCCTGTTCTAACTCGTCGTCTTCGCCTGTGACATGCTGCGCCCGCAAAAGCTGCGCGCCTGCTTGCGGCGACAACTGGTCGAGGTCGTGTTGTATGACTGTGCTGTTTTCAAATTCGACAAGATCGCCGACCCGCTCCCGCGTCGAGATCACGCACAGCCCCTCTTGACGGGCCGCCAACTCGACCAACATCGCTTGCAACGCTGCATCCTTCAATCGTCCTTCATACGAACCCGGCGGATGTTGTAGCGGTTCGAGGCCGTCGAGAATCAACAGCGTGCGCGTTTGCCGAATCAATTCCGCAAGCCTCTCGCCTTTGTCCCATACCGAGCCGAGCGTTGGGTTCGGGTCGCCGAACCAGCGCAATGCCTGATCGATGAAAAGATCAGCAGATGCGGCGCGTTCGCTTGTGCCCTGAGAGTAAAACGACCAGCCGTAGACGCGCTCTGCGCCGCGATAGTTGTCTCGCGCCATGCGTTGCTTCACCCAATGATTGACCAGCGCCGTTTTGCCTACGCCACCCCAGGCGATGAATGTGACGATGTTAATATTGGGATTCTCCCAGGCGTCGTCAAGGAGTTTCAATTCGGCGGCGCGGCCAAAGAGGTCGGGGCCGCTCGTGGGTAAACGGGCGATGGAAATCTTGTCACGTGGTAGGGGTGGCGGCAGCGTGACGTTGAAAAATTCCGCGACGATGTCCGCATGTTTCTTGACGTACATATCAAGCTCGGTGCGCGCCCAGAATTCGCAGCCGTAGCCGTTTTGGCTACTAAACTTCTGCACCTTTTCACGCGCATCGGCAGAGAGCACAGCATTGGTGACGAAGACAATGCCGTAAGGCTTTTTCGTCGGATCAGTAATGACTAGAGCGTTATACTTCTCGACCTCTTTGATAAGCGTCGCGGCGCTGATTGACTGATAACGCTTACACTGAAAATACCAGAGTTGTTCTCCGCCCTCGGTCACGCGATAAGCGATTACGTCGCGCCCCTGCTCGCTTCCTGCTACGCCAAGATGCTCCGGGCGCAAGTAACCTTTGCGTTCCACTAACCACAAACACAACCGCTCGAACTCAATGGGTGATAATTCGCTATAGGGTAAGAGGTGAGTCCCTTTCGTAACGCTCGGTTTTGTCATCTTCGGCCTCAAACGAAGCAGAACAGCGGTTAAAGTAATCTCAGCTATACTAATCGAATTTCACCGGGTGGCAAGCGGGATTCACCAGCCGGAACGCCTCCTGCGCATCATTATTAAGAGATAAACCTCACAGGATCGCTTAGGGGACCGTGGCGTTAGTGCTGGCGCAGTCTGCGCGGGCGGCGCGTTGGGACTCATTGCGCCGCTACGCGGCATTTTACACACGATCTAGAATTGACTGGTCACTGTCTGCCGCCTGCCATTTTCTATTTTCCCGCGCCTCGATGCGTGTTTTAATTATTGCGCTCCGCTTTTATAATGCTTGTCTTACCGCCAATCGTGGGATATGGTCTTCAATGTTCGGAGGGGATATGTCGAGAAAGAGACAGGTCAAGCTCGTCAGCTTGATCTTTATTGCCGCAATCATCAGCGTGTTCTTATTAACCGATATGCTGGCTCGGACAGCGTGGGGGCTTTCCAGCGGCCCTCCGCCCGAGCGTACCGGAGCGCCGGGGGAGAGAACTTGTAATTCTTGCCATTCCGGTCCTGATGGCTTTGGGTTGTTCGCCATTACCGCGCCGAGCGGTTATGTGCCCGGTCAAACTTACCCGATCACGGTCACTCATTCGACGGAAGACGAGAGCCGCAGGAAGTGGGGCTTCCAGCTTACGTGCCTGACCGGCAGTAACGAGCGAGCGGGTGATCTGCATGAAAACGAATCAACGATTGTGCACCTGGGCGAGAAGGAGTTCTTTGACCGCCAGTACATCAATCATAACGCGGGCAGCACTTTCGAAGGACAGTTTTTCGGCGCTACCTGGACGTTCGACTGGACGGCCCCGGCGACCGACGTAGGCCCGCTGACTTTTTATGCCGCAGGCAATCAAGCCGATGGGGGGTTCACCAACGCAGAAGATGAGATATATACAACCTCAAGAGCTATGCCCCTGGCCTGCATCGCGCTTTCATCTTCCGTACAGTCTTTTGGCTCGCGAGGCGGGAACGGCATCGCAAGCGTCTCGGCGGCTCTCGGGTGTGCGTGGAACGTTTTGAACGGGACCGACTGGATAGTTTTAACGTCACCTGACGAAGCGGCGGGCAACGGCGAAGTTACTTACGAAGTCAGAGAGAACCTCACGGGCAGCGCGCGCATCGGGTCCATAATAGTCGGAGGCCGTTTCCTGACCGTCGTGCAAAACAGCAGGCAGGTGAATTGCATTTACAGCATCTCGCCCAAGTTTAATAATTTTTCCGCCGCAGGCGGCGCGGACACAATCAACATAACAGCCACAGCCGGTTGCGCGTGGCAGGCCGAGGCGAGCGCAAGCTGGATAACCATCACGACTGCGAACGTGGGCATAGGCAACGCGACATTGAGCTACGCCGTGGCGCCTAACCCCGGCCCTTCGGCCCGCAAGGGGACGATCAAAATAGCCGGTCAGACCTTCTCAATAAAACAACAGTGACAAGAAGATCGTGAACCGTGACGAGTGATAAGGATTGATTTGAGATTTGAGATTTCAAATTTCAAAATGCTTCTTATCAATCGCCACGGTTGACGGTTCACGCTTCTATCATCGTGCCTGCGCCTTCATCTGTGAAGACCTCGCGAAGCAGGGCGTTGCGGTTCGAGCCGTTGATGATGTGCGCGCTGCGGACGCCTCGACGGATCAACTGCGCGATGGCTGCGATCTTTGGCAACATCCCCGAAGATATCACTCGGTCTTGCGCAAGGGCTTCGGCCTGGTTGACGGTCAATCGAGAAATCCTAGAAGTCGGATCATCACGATCTCTGAGAATGCCGTTGACGTCCGTCAGCAGTATCAGTTTTTCCGCTTCGAGGTGAACGGCAATCTCTGCGGCTATCGTGTCGGCGTTGATGTTATAAATATTGCCCTGCTCGTCCGCGCCGAGCGAAGAGATGACGGGGATGTAACCGTTATCGAGCAATATCCGCAACAACCGGAGGTTGATGCTGACTATGTCGCCGACGTGGCCGAAGTCAACTGTTTCAAGCTGGCCCGTCTCGCGATTGAGCACTTCTTGAATTTCGCGGCGGCGCGCCTGAATGATATTGCCGTCAACGCCCGACAGCCCGACGCATTCCGCCCCTTTCCCTCTGAGCGCAGACAGTATGTCCATATTGATCTGGCCGGCAAAGATCATCTTAGCCACTTCAAGAGTCTCGGCGTTCGTTATCCTTCGGCCGTTGACGATGCGCTGGCTGATGCCTAACCGCTCGGCGGTCTCTGTGAGTTGCTTCCCGCCGCCGTGTATGACGGCTACGTTTATGCCTACCTGCTGGCACAGCGTTATCTCCTCGGCAAGCGAGCCTAGCTGTTCCTGGTCTTCGGTGATCTTGCCCGACAGCTTGACGACGAAGACATTGTTCTTAAACCGCTGAATGTATGGCAGCGCCTCGCGCAGCAGGTCCAGTCTTTCGTTAATCATTATCTTAACCCTGTAATACCGAAGCCAGGACGGCTTTCTGGACATGCAATCGGTTTTCGGCTTCGTCAATGGCCGCGTTTTGCGGGCCGTCCAGAACCCCGTCGGTCACGATCACGTTTCGGCGCACGGGCAGGCAGTGCATAAACCATCCGCTGTCTGTCAAACCCATAACTTCTTCATCGATGATCCAGTGCTTATACGCCTGGCGGAGTGCTATGTCGCCTTGTGCGTTGCCGTAAAAATCTTTGCTGCCCCAGCTCTTCGCATAGATGATTTTGGCTCCGGCGCAGGCTTCCCGGTAATCTCGCGAGACGTGAACCTTGCCGCCGCTTGCCGATGCAGCCGCGTGAATCTCCCGTAAGATGTCGTCGGCGAGATCGTATTCGGGCGGGCAGGCTATGGTTAAATCAAGCCCGAATTGCGCGGCGATTAAGGCGAATGAGTTGGGCACAGCCATCGGCAGCGGTTTCGGATGACAAGCCCACGAGAGCACGACTCGTTGGTGATCGAGCGCGCCGAGCTTCTCGCGGATCGTCAGAATATCGGCGAGCGCCTGAAATGGGTGGTGGCGCGACGATTCGAGGTTAAAGACCGGCGCGTCGCTGTAGCGGGCGAAGCCGCGCACGACCCGGTCTTGCATATCCTCTGCAAACTGATCCATCTCAGGAAATGCCCGCACGCCTATGCCTGCGACATACCGCGAGAGGACGCGCGCCGCTTCTTTGATGTGTTCCGTCTTGTCCGCATCCATCACGACCGATTCGCGGTACTCCAAGCTCCAGGTGCCTTTGCCGATGTCGAGCGTGACGGCGTTGCCGCCGAGTTCATAGACGGCGATCTCCATCGAGGCGCGCGTGCGGAGCGACGGGTTGAAGAAAACCAGGGCAAGGCTGCGACCCGCAAGCGGGCGCTCGCTGTATTCACCTGCCTTGATTTTGGCGGCGAGGTCGATGAGCGATGTGAGTTCGTCGCCGGTGAAATCTCCGGTGCTTAAAAAATCTCTTCCTTTGATATTCATAATTGGATTTAGCCGTGAGAATCTAACTCGTACTTGCCAATTCACCCAAAAATAGATCGATCTCCGTGCGCTTGAGCGTCAGCGGCGGCAACAGTCTCAGCACGCTCACATCGTCGGCAAGACCCGTGATGATCTTTCTTTCGAGCAACGCCTGTTGAACAGGCCTGGCGCTTTCCGCCTTGAACTTGATGCCGATCAGATAGCCGAGCCCGCGCACCTCTTCAACATTTGTCATCTTGCCAAGCTCCGCGAAAAGGTATTCAGAGTTTACGCGAACATTTTCAAGCAGCCGCTCGTCGCGGATAACATCGATGGTAGCTTCAAGCGCCGCCGCTGCAATCGGCCCGCCGCCAAAAGTCGTCCCCAGGTCGCCGGTTTTTATATTAGCGGCGATCTCTTCGGTCATAAGCACCGCGCCCATCGGCACCCCGCTCGCAATCCCTTTCGCGAGCGTTACCAGATCGGGCGTCACGCCCGCGCGGCCCGCGAAAAAGTAATCGCCCGTGCGGCCCATGCCGGTCTGCACTTCATCGTAGATGAGCATCGCGCCCGCGCGGTCGCATAGCTCGCGAAGCTCGCGATAAAAGTCCGCTTCGGCCATTCGCACGCCGCCCATTGATTGTATAGGCTCAAGCAGTACAGCCGCCGTCTCGCCGTCGATTAATCTCTCGACCGCCGCGATGTCACCGAACGGGGCGTAGACGTGGCCTTCCACGAGCGGCGAAACGCCCTCGCGGTATTTCGACAGACCTGTGGCCGAAAGCGAACCCGGCGTGCGGCCGTGAAACCCGCCTTCAAAAGAGATCACCTGCGGGCGGGCCGTGAGCTTGCGAGCTATCTTCATCGCGTTCTCGTTGGCTTCGGTCCCCGAATTTACAAAGAAGACTTTTGTTAATAGGTCGGGCGCGACTTCGATCAGCTTTCTGGCTGCGCGCGCGCGCGCGTCGTTGTAGACCAGATTTGAATAGAACACGAGCCGCCCGGCTTGCTCGCTGATAGCCTGAACGATTCTGGGGTGTGAATGGCCTGTAGCGACTACGGCGTGGCCGCCGTAAAGGTCTAAGTATCGCTCGCCTTCGCTCGTATAGACCCAAACGTCCGTGCCGCGCGTGATGGCGAAGGGAAACTTCTTATACGTCGCGACCTGAAACTCTTCTTCTATCCCGATGATGCTTTCCAGATGTGGCTTCGTGCTCAACTTTTTCCTCCAATCTAAGATTTGAAATCTCAAATCTTAAATCCTTTTCATCCCTCATCCGCGCCGCGCGAAGCGCATCATGCGCCATCTTCATCCTTTGGTTACGGGTTGCTGCCCGCAAGCATCAGGCCCGTAGTCTCTTCGATGCCGAACATAAGATTCATGTTCTGGACGGCTTGCCCCGCAGCCCCTTTCACCAGATTGTCTATCGCCACAAAAACGATAAGCTGGTCCTTGTTTACGGCCCAGCCTATGTTGACAAAGTTTGTGTTCTTTACCCAGTTGATGTCGGGAGAACCTTTGACGAGGCGTATAAAGAACTCTTTGCCGTAAAACTCGCCGAGTAGATCGCTCACCTCGTTGCGTGTCATCGCTTGCCGCGTGGTCGCATAAATCGAAGCGAATATGCCGCGCACAACCGGGATCGAATGGGTCTGCAATACCAGGCTTGATTCTACCTCCCAATCGGGATTGACCGCAGATAATAACTGCTCGACTTCGGGCTGGTGCTGGTGCTCGAAGATTTTATATGCATAAAAACTGTTGGCGCGCTTCGGATGATGAGTCCCCGCGCCGGGCTTTGCTCCCGACCCGGAAGAGCCTGTCTTCATATCTGCAATCACTCTGCCCGTTATGGCGTTTGCCGCGACGAACGGGTACAGCCCCAACTCAAGCGCGGTCGCAAAGCATCCGGGGTTAGCAATCCTCGAAGCCTCTTTGATGCGGTTGCGATTGACTTCGGTCAACCCGTAAACGAAGCCGCGCTGCGCGGCCATCTCTGTGTGATCGCGCCCGTAGTATTTTTTAAACTGATCGGCATCGCTTAAGCGAAAGTCGCCTGAAAGGTCTACGACCTTGACTCGCTCGGGCAAAGTCGGGACGATCTCCATCGCCTCGCCGTGCGGGAGCGCGAGAAAAATGCAATCCAGGTTTTCAAGCTCGCCCGCGTCAGGCATTGATGCGAAAGTCAATTCCGTCAGCTTTGCCAGGTTCGGGTGAACAGAGTCTACGCGCTTGCCCGCGTGCTCGCGCGCGGTGACCAGCTTCAGCTCAACCGTTGGGTGAAAGAGCAGTATGCGAAGCAATTCGCTCCCGCCGTAGCCTGAGCCTCCCAGTATTCCTGCCTTGATCATTTCGTCACCACTAAACTTACCCGGCGCGATGCGCCGGGCTATTGAATTTCGCCCCTTTGGGGCTTTCGTCCGCAGCCCACGAATTCAGCTTTTCTTTGACAAGATTCGCAAGGCACTCGCTTCCGTTGACGGCGTTGGCCGCGTCCAATCTAAGCTCCGTCTTCACGTAATTGATCCCCATCTGCGAATCGGTGACGGGGCCGGACACAACGTTGATCTTTACTCCGACCTGTGCAAGCAACTCTCGCCCGCCCCACGCCCCGACGAAATCGCTCGCGCAAAACACGAGCGCCGCAGTCCTCGCGAGCAGCTCTTTATCTTTGAATACAGTGTCGACGCCGTAGCCGCCCAGCAATCCGTCGCCAAGCTCTATGACTATGCAATCGGGTTCCGCGCTGCCCAGCTCGTTGATGATCCCTTTCGCTATGGGCGCAAGGTCCGAGACGCCTACGGTCGAAGGCAGCCCGCAATCGAGGAAGCTCAAAGTCTTTACCGCGCCGTGGTCTTGCATATTTAGCGTGTCGCGCAAACAGGCCACGCCCGCCAGCTTTGCCGCCGCGACGCGCAACCCTGCGCGCGCCAGGTGCTTGATGATCTCAGTGGCGGCATAGGTCTTCCCGGAGTTCATGCACGTGCCTGCGACCAGCACGAGCGGCGCCGAAAGATTGAGCGCGCTCGAAGGCTCAATGGCTTGTTCGGCGATGTTCAATATGCGACCCTCGCGAACGGGCATACCTAAGACTTCAACCTCTATGGCGTTGCTCAGGCTGTGATGGTGGCCCAGGCAATGGCCGACGAGGCCGCCCAGGTTGAGCAGGTGAAGGCGGTCGCCCGCGTGAACCGAATCGGGCACGTCGCCTATAAAACCTTTTAGCGCGCGACGGTATCCCAGCACGCCCGCGATGATGTCGCCGGGGTTGATCTTTGCCATGCGGCCCGTTACAAGCTCAAGCGTGTTGTACGTGGCGTTGTCCGTCAGGGCGCGGACGACGACGACATTCCCGACGCGCGCTTCGCACGCTGTGGTTATCTCAAGCTCGTGCTCAAGCCCAAGGTTCAGCGTGGACGAAGCGATCTTATCGACGCGCGCAAGCCTTAGCTCTGCGCCTTCCATGCGAGATTTGCTTTCCTTGACTTCTACGGTTGATTGGACCATCTCGGCGTACCTCCTCAACTCAATCTTTATTCGTTCCGCGCTCGGCCATCTTTCTGAGTCTCAAGCGGAGCGCGTTCAGCTTGATAAAGCCTTCCGCGTCGCGCTGGTTGTAGACCTCGTCGCGCTCGAACGTCGCGAACTCTTCGGAGTAGAGCGAGCGCGGCGACCGCCGCCCGACCACCGAGCAGTTGCCTTTGTAAAGCTTCAGCCGCGCCGTCCCCGTCACGTTCTTTTGCGTCTCGTCGAGGAGCGCGCGGATGGCTTCAAACTCGGGCGAGTACCAGAAGCCGTAATAGATCATCTCGCTCAGGCGCGGCGCGAGCGAATCTTTAAGATGAGCCACTTCGCGGTCTAAGGTGAGCGACTCGACTGCGCGGTGCGCCGCGTGCAATATCGTGACTCCCGGCGTTTCGTACACGCCGCGCGATTTCATGCCTACGAAACGATTCTCGACCAGATCGATGCGGCCCACGCCGTGAAGCCCACCCAGACGGTTAAGACGGTCGAGCAGCACGGCGGGCGACAGCCGCTCGCCGTTGACTGAGACGGGCGTGCCCGACTCAAAATCTATCTCGACATACTCCGCGCGGTCGGGTGCCATTTCGGGCGAGCGCGTCAGGATGAAAATCTCTGCGGGCGGTTCCATCCAGGGGTCTTCGAGTATGCCGCCCTCGTAGCTGATGTGCATCAGGTTGCGGTCCATCGAGTATGGCTTCTGCTTTGTAGCCGTGATCGGTATGCGGTGTTGCTGTGCGTAAGCTATAAGGTCCGAGCGAGACTTGAATGACCACTCGCGCCAGGGAGCGATCACCTGGATGCCCGGCTCAAGGGCGTAGTAGGTAAGCTCGAAACGGACTTGATCGTTCCCTTTCCCCGTGGCCCCGTGAGCTACGGCCATCGCGCCTTCCTTTCGCGCAATCTCTATCTGCTTTTTGGCGATGAGCGGTCGCGCGAGCGAAGTCCCCATCAGATAAACGCCTTCGTAAACCGCGTTGGCTTTCAAGGCCGTGAAGACGAAATCCCGCACGAACTCTTCTCGCAGGTCTTCGACGTAAAGCCTGGACGCGCCCGTAGCCGCGGCTTTCTCTTCAAGCCCGCCAAGCTCTTCGGCCTGCCCCACGTCCGCCGCAAAACAGACGACCTCGCAGCCGTATTCTTCTATCAGCCACCGAAGTATGACCGACGTGTCGAGCCCGCCCGAATAAGCGAGCACGACTTTATCTATCTTTTCGTTCCCCGTTTTCATTCTCAGTTATTCTCCGTTGCTTACCAGCGAAGGCTTTTAATCTTTTTGATCGCCGCTCGTTGAGCCGAAGCGTTTTTGACTGCGACCAGTATCGTGTCGTCACCGGCTACTGTGCCGACTACCTCTTCGATATTCGCCCGGTCTATGGCTAGCGCGGCAGGCTGCGCCTGCCCCGTGTCGGTCTTGACTACGATTATGTTGTCGCCCGCCGTCGCGATATTGACCGTTTGAACGACAGCCGTACCGGCGGCGGGCGGCGATGCGTAATGGCCGTTCACCTTCGTCAATCCTAGCTTCGATATGTCGCGCGAAACGCTCGATTGAGTCGCCTCGATGCCGCGCCGCTCAAGCTCCTCGGCAAGCTCAGCCTGGGTCGCAATACGTTTCGCGCCTATGATCGAAAGAATGTTCTCCTGCCGCTTCTTCATACAAAACTCGAATTATGCAAAACTGCTGCATATAATCTGCATATTCAATAAAAAGATGCATAATTATGCGCGATAGTTCGCCTGATGTCAAATTATTTGCGTCGAGATAGAGCTGTGTAGACGTTCTGTGCGGGCTGTAAGTCCAGGCTCAGAATTTCGTTACCTGTGCGCGGAAGGTCCCGCTCGCAGGGTCAATAGCGCCGCCGGAGTAGTTATTTAGCCTGACGGTCACCCGGTTAGAGGCCGAGACCCAGGCCGTGTAAGAAGAGTTCGCAACAACAGAAATGTGGGGAACCCCCAGACTGACCACATCACCCAGCGCAGCCCCTGTCACGGTGATTGTTAAGTCAGCACTCGTCTGCGCGGCGGTGTTTGGGAAGTCAAGTATTGCCGTTGCTGATAAGACCTTTGCTATAGCTATGCCGCCGCCGATGCTCAACGTCCCGGCGACGCTTGCATTGCCTGTCGTGTTGGCCGCAGGGAGCGCGCCTGAAGGCGTGACCGACCCGTCGTCTTTGAACGAGGTCACAACGCCTTGCGCGGGGAGGTTGTGTATATCATAGGCGTAGCGGATTCCAAGCAATTGCTCGCTCCCGCTCCGCCCGTAGACCTTATACCCGATCGCCCCTATGACCGGATACCAGGTTAATTCTATATAATGAGAAGAATCGAGCCTGGCGTTACCGGAGATCGTGACGGCGGCGCTTGCCGGGGTCTCCCCGTCTGCGGTGATGGCAGAAACTCTATACGAATAGGTCGTGCCTGATCCGCTTCCGACTTTTGTTAGCGAGAGACCGGCAGGCGCGCCGATCTGCTTAACCTTGAGCGGCCCGCCGAAATTATTTAACGCACCAACAACATCGAACCGCTTCTCGTCAAAGGGTTCATTAACAGTCAAGAAGTTTACGGCATTTACGCCGGGGTCGTTCGGGCCGGAAGGCGGGCGGCTCCAGACCACCAGGGCTCGGCGGTGTGTGCTGATAGCTCCGACAACGGCGATCTGGTTTTGCTGTATTCCAAGAATGTTTTCCCCGCTCAAATAGACTGCGCCCGCCGTCCCTTCTGCGATGCGAAGTTTGTAGAGAGGGCTGTACTTATAACCCGGTCCGGCCTTATACCCGAAGTCCTTTAGACCTATGATCGCGCTCTGGTCCGCTTCGAGGATATACCCGGAGCTGACTATATCATTCGTCACCTCGAAGTTGCCCTTCTCGATATAGAGCTGGCCCGCGATCTCTACAACGGCTTGTTGCGAGCTGCCTTCAGAGGAGACCTCGTAAAGAGAGAGCCTGCGCCCTGTCTTTATGTATATGTCCAGGGCGTTGCCGCCGAAATTCGCGTTGGTGACGATTGCATTGGTCCCGCACCGGAACCCGATCTTACATGCCGTCAATTTCAGCGTGTCAAAGTGCGTCGCGCTGGCATTCCCGTTTTGAATATCAACGCCCACCGCCGCCCTGTTGACATGAATGTCCTCAAGGAGATTCGTGTCTCCATCCACGCCGCCGCTCATAAGTATGCCGGTATCAAACTGTATCTCGTCGTCGCTGTCGTAACCGAAAAGAGGGCCGATAAATATGTGACGCGCAAAGCTGTGATGAAGAAGGGTAGTCGCATCATTCTCCCTCTTATACTCAATTCCCGCAGAGGGCCTGGCCGAGGATTTGCCGATCAACCTGATATTCTCTACGCCTGAGTTATATGCGTTTTTTATCAGGATCATGGGCGAACCGGCCGCGCCGTTCCATTTTATATAACCGCTCTTCGGGGCTTCGCTGCTTGTGCCCCAGCCTGTGCCGGTCAGCTTTATCGAATTCTTTTGGATCGTTAGAGTCGAGCTGATGAGAGCCGCGCCCAGGATAGAGACCTCGCCGCCCGCGTGCAAAAAATCGGTCTGCGGAAAGCTATTGATTGCCGCCTGAATCTCTGCCGTATCGTCGGCAGCGCCGTCGAGCGCCGCGCCCCACCACTGAGGGTAGACAATCCCTATCTGGCCGCCCCATCGAACAACTCCACTACCTGTGAAGACCTGATGCAAAGGGGCATCAAATGGCCCGTTAATTGTCAGCGTTACACCGCCGCCAAGGTTGATTTTTCCATTGCCTGTTACTCGGATAGTAATGTTTCGGGGTATCGTCAAAGACGTTGCGACAGATTGAGAGTTAGGAATAACGACCATGCGAGGTGATCCGCCGACATCTGTTATGGCCGCTTGCAGGTTCGGGTATCGCTCTACGCTGACCTCCTCAACGGGCCTTTGACGGGCGGTCACCGGGTACAACATCAGCAGTATTACGATCGTTACACCGAGGGCGTATTTCATGGTCTTTGCCTCGCCTATGATTCGTGAGTGATTCTTTGTTGAGAAAGATAGAAGCTCGCAATCGCGAAAATATTATCTGTAAAATATTATCTGTGGCGGGAATAAAGCGCAAAGAGCTATCGCTTGAATAGAGCGATAGCTCTTTGCGCTTCGGGGGCCTGATCGGCTTTTCTGATTTGAAAGGCGCGCTCGGCTTTCGGTTACGAAGCGATCTTTAAACGGGCCTGGCGGTCAAACCTACTTCCAGCCCTTGTCGCGGAAGACGAGCCAGTAGACGCCTGCGCCGATAATAGGAAACGCCAGTATCAGAATGATCAAGATAACTTTTGTCGCCGTGTCGCGGTTCGATTTTAATATGTCCGCGATGGCGAATATGTCAAAGATGATGACTATCAACGAGATGATGAAACTGAACATTTCGACTGTTCTCCTTTTATCTTTTTTATGTTCGTTGCCGGACTGCAAGCCGCACTGCCCGAGCATCTTACTGTTGCCTTAAAGTTTACGTCAACTCTGGAACGAAAGTTCAACCTGGAGTGCCTTAACTTTGCAAACAACCCTGCCTGCGTAAACATGATCTATTCATTCTTAGAAGCTGCGAATTAATAATTGCCCCGGTGGGGCAAACGGATATTAGCCGGTGGTGAAGCCACCGGATTGATGATCCCTATTATGCCCGCGCGCCCTGAAAGGGCGCAGGATCAATTCAACGTCCTGCGCCCTTCCAGGGCGCGTGTGTTGTATCGGCCAAGTCCGGTGGCTTCACCACCGGCTAATATCTTTCGCTCTTGCAGAGCGATTTGAGAGAATCAATAGACCATGACTGCGTAAACGAGTTTCTTGACACTTCAATCCGGCACAAACTACAATCCAGACCGGCAGGGATTTCTATTCGCACCGGTATTGATCTCTACAGGGGTTCACGCTTTGAGACTTTTGCTCATTCTAACCTGCGCCGCCGTCCTTGTCTTGCCGACGTTAAACTCTCTCTCTTTATTGACGAATAGCGTGAAAGCTTCGGCCCGGATGCAGACGGAAGCGCGACCCGAGCTTGAAGCGTTTCAAGGCTACCTGGAGCCTGCTCCCGAAGGTATGGATGTTCGATATGCGTGGACTCAAGAAGGCGGGCGCGGCGAGAACGTAAAGATCGTTGACATAGAATTCAACTGGAACCTCAGTCATAACGACCTTACTCACGCGACATCCGATCCCTTCGTGCTGGTTCGCGGCAAAGACCCCATACCGGAATTCAACCTGGATCATGGCACAGCCGTTTTAGGTTTGCTTGTGGCCGCGCCCGACGGCATAGGCGTGACGGGCATCGCGCACGCCGCGAAAATCGGCCTTGTCAACCCGCTGACCGAAGGGAACAACACTCCGAAACTGGCCGAGGCAATCACGTTTGCGGCGCGGCGGATGGAAGCGGGCGACGTGATGCTGGTCGAGTTACAATTGATTGCAGGGCCGCGCTTCAACACGCAGACGGGGAGCGGACTTGTGCCCGTCGAGTACGAGCCTGATGTCTTCCAGGCTATAAAGGATGCGACTTCGCGCGGCATCGTCGTAGTCGAAGCTTCGGCCAATGGTTTTGAGAACCTCGACGATCCCATATACGGCGACTCGTTCGATAGAAACCGGAAGGATTCGGGCGCGATAATAGTCGGCGCGGGCAAGCCGCCCGAAGGCGGCGTCTACGGCGAGGGGCCGGATCGCGTTCGAACCGAAGAATCAAACTACGGCTCGCGAGTAGACGTGCAGGGTTGGGGGCGATTCGTGACGACGTGCGGTTACGGCGATCTCAGGCGCGAGCAGGGAATCAATAACTGGTACACGGTCAACTTCGGCTTCACATCCGGAGCCGCCGCCATGGTCGCCGGCGTGGCCGCCGTGATTCAGAGCATAGTTAAAGCGCGCGGGCAGGCCCCGCTACCGCCCGCGCAGCTTCGCCAGCTTCTCATCTCGACCGGCACGCCCCAGACCGGAGACCTCGCTCAACGCATAGGCCCAAGGCCGAACTTGCGCGCGGCAATAGCGGCGCTCGACTCGCCCTCCTCGGACGCGAATCCGAAGGTCACGGCGATCAAATATAAACGCGGGGCGGGCAAGTTGATCATAGACGGCGAGAATTTCCTGCCGAATGATTCTGTGATCGAAATCAACGGCACGGCCATCCCGCGCCATAAATATCCCTCCGAATTCTTCCTGCCGGGCGGCGCCACTTCGCGCATAATGAGCAAGGGAGATGTTAGCGGGTTGCTGCCCAGAGGCGAGGAGGTCGCTGTGACCGTCTACACACTCAGCGTTGATAAGCGATCCGCGCCCGTCGCTTTCAGACCTTAGATAATCGAAGAGTGTGCATAATTCATGTGCTGTTTTTCCAGTAATTTAGCATTTTTCGGGGTTCGGCCTTCGGATTTGCCTTTAACGGTGGATCACCAGCCTCGAAAAGCCCCGAAAAACCGGCCTCGGAATTATGCACACTCTTCAGATAATCATCTCTTGAGATAAATCTTCAAGCTAAGCTCTGCCACGCGGATGCGGGCGCGCATCCCGAAAGGGAAGCGATAACTGGTGCGCGAGCCGTTGATGTAGAGCACCCCTTCGGGCATCTTTGACGCGACGATTATCTCTTCGCCTTCTTCCACCAGTCCGCGCGTGAGGCCGTAGCTCCTGTCGCGCTCCCGGTAAAGCTCTCTGATCAAGTACTGCATACGCCGCGAGCCGGGCGGAAGCCGACGCCCGCCCGCGGATTTTATCCCGGCCGTAGACCCCGCGGCGGTCGCCACCCATAACCCCGAACTGCGATGCTCTTCCTCGCGCTCGCCGATCTCGATAATGTACCGCGTAGTCGCGGCAGGGCATTCGTGCGCTATAAGCACGTCGTTGAGCGCAAGCTCGGCCACCGGTTTTTGGTCGAGCGCGACTTCGAGCCTCGCGAGTTTCATAGGCCGCACCTCGAAGCTCAAAACCCGGTCGAGCTTATCGGCAAAGTCCGCTCTCGTCGCAAAACAGAAATGGCCTATGCTGTCGCGCGGGGCGGAATTTACGGCGAGCAATCGCCCTTCTCTCACGTAATGCGATGAGTTGAGCGCGGTGCCGTCGCCTCCGACGGGTATGATGAAATCGGCCCCGGCCAGCAGCCGCTTCGCGGCTGCTGTCGCGAGCTTAGCCGACAATAACTCTTTGAACTTCAAGCCGCGCCGCGCGAGCGCGTTACGCACGGCGTCTGCGGTGCGGTTATGTTCGTCGTGGGCATGTATCAACCGGCGCGCGGTCCGGTCGCCCCGACGGGCGAAATGAGCTGCGCGGCTGCTCTGTTTCAAAGCAGTCTCTTTTAACACGACTACGCAATTTTTTATCTCCATTTTGAATCGATAACTCGTCAGGGCTTCTTCTCGACGGGCCGCAGCTTTTCGAGCGCCGTGAAAGCTTCGTTGGTTATAAAGCTGCCGAAGTTTGGCCCGAACAGCGAGATCGAAGCCTCGTAGGTTTTATGCCGGTATTCGTCTTCGGTTATGATGTAGCCGAGCGCGTCGTTCGTGAGGCCGAGCAGGAAAGTCTTTTCAAATCCGAGCAACCGGCCTCGCTCTTTGACCTGATTATTCAAGATGCTGCTCAGCTCGCCGGGTATCGTCACAAACGCCACGCGGTTATCAAACGAGATGGCGTTGACTTCGGTCGTGTAAGCAGGCGGGAAACGGACGGCTGCCGGAAACCCTTGCGGCGGCTGCGGCTTTATGTCAAAGACCGTGCGCGCAAGCTTGATCTCGACGCTCTCCTGCGGCTTTAGCATAAGCGCGACTTTTAGCACTTCTGCGGCGAGTATAGTTCCGACATTCTCGGCCCGCTCCCATTCGGTGTTCCCTTGAAAAGCGTGAGGCGCAATCGTGCCTTGCGCGCCGTTGGCGAACAGGGCCATGACGTCGCCGCCGAGCATGGTTTCAACCGCGCGGCGCGCGTAGCCTACGAAGTCGGCTGAGAACTCGAAATTCTTTGAGCCGAGAACCGTGGGATGCGCGGCGAAATTCATCAGCACGGCCAGCGGCTTGCCGGTCGCCGCCGAATCGATGCGAATCACGCCGACCTCTGCATTGACGGGACCGTCGGGCGGCCACTTAGAGCGAAAGCGCGAGATGCCGCGCGCCTCGCCCGCCCCTATCGCTATTCGCGCGGGCTTGAGATTGCTGTTAGCGCGAACGAGGGCTTCGGCCGCACGCTCTTCATAAAACGCGCGAATCTTCGGATCGTAGCGGCCCGCCAGGATCGGGAAGATTTCAAGATACGCGCCTCCGCCCGCGTGCGTGTGTGATGACATGACGAATATGCGATCGGGGGCGATTTGCGTCGCGGATGATGCAATAGAGCGGACGCGCTCGACCATCGCGTGATCGTAGCCGAGATGGTCTACGCTGAGGAAAGCGATCTTTTCAACGCCGTTATCGATGATGAGGGCGCGCGCTTCGGTCGGGTCGTGGACGCCCGTCGAAGGCTTGCCCGCCCGCCCGCCATAACCGGCGAGCGGCGTTCCTACGGGTGGAGTGATATCGGCACGGCCTACGCCCGCCGCGAGCTTACCCTGCGCGCTCGCCAAAAGCGGGCAGAGAAGGCAAAAAGCAAGAAGCAAAAGCTGAGATAACAACTCAGCCAACTTTGGAGTGCGGCGACTTGTCGCCGCTTTTGAGTCAGGCCAAAGCGTCGTAGCTAACTCAAAAGCGGCGACAAGTCGCCGCACTCCAAAATAAAGCGATGGTCTTCTCATTTTTGCCTTTCTTATGCGATGGTGCTTCCGCCGTTAACGACTATGGCCTGGCCGGTGATGTAGCCCGAAGCTTGCGATGCGAGAAAGACCGCCACGCCTTTCAATTCGCCTTCGCCGCCCACGCGGCCCATCGGCACGGCGGCCTCTATCTGCGGCTGAGCGGTTTCCAAAACTTTTTCAGTCATGCGCGAAGGGAAGAAGCCGGGCGCGATGGCGTTGACGCGAATGCCGCGCCGCGCCCACTTGGCCGCAAGCTCGCGCGTCATCGCTATCAACCCGCCTTTGGCCGCGACGTAACCGAGAATGTGCTGCCCGTGTTCCATGGTCCCTTGAAGACCCGCGATTGAAGCTACGTTGATGACGTTGCCGCTCTTTCGCTTGAGCATTTCGCGGCCCGCTTTTTGAGAGAACAGAAACGCCCCCGTGAGGTTTATATCAAGCACCATCTTCCATTTGTCGAGCGGCATATCTTCGGCAGGCGACCCCCAGGTGACGCCCGCGTTGTTGACGAGAATGTCTATCTGGCCGAACGCGGCGATTGTGCGGTCAACCGCCGCCTGAACCTCATCCGGGTCCGACACGTCGCACAGGGCCGACTCGCAACGGAAACCGCGCGCGCGGAACTCGGCGACCGTGGGCGCGAGCCACTGCTCGCGCCGCGCAAGCAGCATCAAAGACGCGCCCGCTTCGGCCAGACCTTCGGCCATCTCTTTGCCCAGCCCGCGCGACCCGCCCGTCACGAGCGCCACTTTTCCTGTGAGGTCATACAGTTCTTTCAACGTCGGCACTTCTGATAATCTCCTTCTTTGTTATGAGTCACGGGGCGCAAGCGTACTACTATTTCTTTTCTGTTTCAAGCTGACGGGTTTGCAGTAAGCTCGCGGGGCGAATACAATTTCGGCAAGCGTATTTCAACAGTTGATCAACTCGGAGGTGATTGCATGCTCAGGTTAAAGCTCTTTTTGATCGTGGCGCTTGCTTCAGCGGCGCTCGCTTTTGGGTCGCACGTTACGGCGCAGCAAAGCCCGGCCGTAAAGACCATCGAGATCACTCCGGCAACGGCTGAAGCCGAGGTCGGGCAAAAACTGAAGTTCACTGCCATTGGAAAAGATGAGACGGGCAAAGCAGTCACTCAAACCGCTTCGGCCTGGTTTGCCACGCCCGGCGACATCGGCACTGCCGACGAGACCGGCACCGTGATGCTATTTCAACCCGGCGTCTTGCGCGTCGGCGTATTCCTGGGCGGCAAGGTCGCTTACGCGCGAGTCACCGTAAAGCCCGCGCGAGTCACTCGAATAGAGATCGCCGCGCTTTCCGCGCCCCTCGTCGTAGGAGGCGCAGCAAAGCTCGCGGCGACGGCTTTGACCGCGACAAATGATCCGCGCAGCATCGCCGTTATCAACTGGTCTTCCGATGACCCGGAGGTTGCGACGGTCGATGCGGCGGGGCTTGTGATGGGCGTCAAAGCGGGCCGCGCTACTATACGCGCAGCCTCGGAAGGCGCGACCGGGACTACGTCTATCGAAGTCGTGGCAAACCCCGTGCGCGGCCTCTCGATTGAGCCGAAGACGATCAACCCTCGGACGGGCGACGTGGTGCGCTTCAAGGTCATGGCAAAGGCATCCGATGGGTCGCTGGTGAAAAACCCGTCCGTGCGCTGGGCGGTGAGCGGAGACGGAGCCGTGATCGAGCCTGACGGCGGCTTTGTCGCCGAGCGGCCCGGCACCTACATTATTACCGCTTCGAGCGGAGAGCATGCGGCCATCGCTTCGGTAGTCGCAACGCCGCGCAATATCGAGCGCGAGATCGAAGTCGTCGGGCGCGCTCCGATGAAAGATTTTCAAGCCGCCGAGCAGTGGATCATCGGCTCGCACGCTTACCTTTCTACTATTGATGATAAGGTTCTGGTCTTCGACGTGTCGGACCCTGCGAAGCCAAAGCTCACGGATACAATAAAGGTTGACGCCCGCATAATTAATGACGTCAGCACGACGGCTGACGGGCGGATAATGGTGATCTCGCGCGAAGGGGCGTCGAACCGCAAAAACGGCATAATGTTTTTCGACACCTCGGACCCGGCCCATCCGAAAAAGATTTCCGAATATAACGAAACAGTTTCGGGAGGCGTCCACAGCGCGTTCGTAGACGGCCATTACGTTTACTTGACGGACGACGCTACGGGGTTGATGCGAGTGATCGATTTCAAGGACGTGAAAGCGCCGAAAGAGGTCGCGCGATGGGAAGTAGAAAGCCCCTTGTCGGGAGTGGCGCGGACTCCGTTTAGCGATTCGATGGCCGCGCGCTACCTGCATGACGTTCAGGTAAAAGACGGGCTGGCCTATCTGGCTTACTGGCGGCACGGGCTTGTGATCCTGGACGTAGGCAACGGCATAAAGGGAGGCAGCCCGGAAAAGCCAAAGTTTGTCAGCCAGTTTCGGTTTAACCATTACGAGTTGTACGGAGAAGGCTGGCTGGCCGGGACTCACGCCGTCTTCCGCTATAAGAATTACGTCTTCATAGGCGACGAAGTATTCCCGGCCGAGTTTGATATTCAAGCTCGCGACCGCTTTCCCGTGCGCGGCATCGCTCACGTGATAGACGTTTCAGACATCACTCGCCCTCGCAAGGTGGCCGAGTACGTAGTGCCCGAAGCGGGCTCGCACAACATCTGGGTCAAAGATGATGTGCTGTACATGGGCTACTACAGCGGGGGCGGGCGAGTTGTGGATGTGTCGGGCGAGCTGCGCGGCGATCTCTACCGTCAGGGGCGCGAGATAGCTCGCGTGTGGACGGGCGACCCACAAGGTTTTCGCGCTAACCAGCCGTTCACCTGGGGAGCGCAGCCCGTCGGAGATTTGATCTACTTTAACGACGTCAACACGGGCCTGTGGATCGTCAAGCTCGGCAAGCCGCTTGATAAAGGCTCGACAACGGCCCCGGGGCATTAGTGAGTGATGAGTAATGAGTGATGAGCCGCGACAGGGTATTTGAAAAGATAGTTCAAAAGCCCCGCAGGGGCGCAATTCAATAGCCCGGCTGCCGCGCGCCGGGTAACAGGCGATGGAAAACAGCAAGCCCTGAAAGGGCGAAATAAATTGTTCTGATTATTTCGCCCTTTCAGGGCTTGTCGTGATGTTTGGCGCTGACCTGGGGCTAGCGCCCCAGGCTATTGAATTTCGCCTCTTCGAGGCTTTTCAAACAGCCTTTCAAAACTCATCACTCATCACTCATCACTACTTTTGCGGTTCCGTCTTATAAAAATCGATTCCTGCGGCTTGCGGCGGCACGTCCACGGTCGCAACCGTCTTCATGGTTTTGAGGTCTATCACTTCGACCGTCCCGGGCTCGGAGCCTATTCCCTCGACCGAGATGAACGCGTAAAGGTCATCGGGCGAGACGACCGCGCCGTGAATCACTTTTCTCTTCGTAGGTATTCTCGCAAGCTCGCGCCCCGATTTTAGATCAATGATCGAAACAGACTGGTCGCGTTTGTTTGTCGCAATCAAACGATTGTTTTTTGTCACGGCCAGATTATAAACGCCCGGCCTCGCCGCCAGACGGCGCGTCACACGCCAGGAGCTTGCCTCGATCTCGACTATCTCGTCCGATTTATTACACGCGACGTAAACAAAGGCTCCGTCGCGCGACGGCTGCGCCCAGGTGGGCGAGCAGGCCGTGTCGCCGGGCTTCGGAGGCTCCATGCCGTGGCCGCTCATATCGTGGCCGGATGGTGCAGCGTGATTATGCACCGAGGGCGCTCCCGTCATCCCGCTCTCTTTCCCTTTTGTGAGCAAGAAGTGTCGTGAAGGGCGAAGCGTGTTTGTGTCGATTTCGACAAGCAGCTCGTCCATCATGCATGCCGAGTATTGCTTTGTGCCTCCGGCGTTGATTCGCGACCCGTGAGGCATCGTACAGGTAGGTATGCGCGCGATCTCTTGCATCTCGTCTGTGGCAACTACGGACACGGATGAGGGCGTCATATCACCGTGAAGGTTGAAATTGACTGCGTAAAGAAAGTTGCCGTCGGGAGTCACGTCCATAGTCGCGGGAAACATGCCAAGCTGGACGCGACCGACGACCTTATCGTCTTTGGCCGAGTATTTCCACACCGAGCCGAACGGTCTGCCGTGACCGAGCGAGACATAGTAAAACTGTTTGTCGGGCGAAAAAACGATACCGTGCGGGCCGTCGATATCGGTCGGATGGCCGCCCGTGGGGATCTCCCGCTCCAGGCGGGCGCCCTTCGGGCCAAACCTTATGAGCGCGATCTTGTCGGCAGACTCGCACACTACATAAACCAGGTAATCTTTGTCGGGCGGTCGCGCGGCTGCCGGTTGAATAACCGCGACGGCTACAAAAAACACGACGGCAAATGTTCTAATCAACGAGTGAGGTTTATGCTTGCAGATAGTACGCATATTGCTAAGTTACCGCAGCCTGTACTATTGTCAAGTAGGGTCTCGGTAGAAGGAGATAATAAGGATGAAATTACGAAATCAATTTTCTCATGCATTCATCGCGGCGGTTTGTCTCGCCGCAATAACGAGTTCTGTTTTTGCCCGGTCGGACGACGCGCAGAAGCGATTGACCGAAAACCGCCGCAAATGGACGGAGAAGGCGATCAAAAACTATCAATACGAATTCCAGCGAATCTGCTTCTGCCCGCCGGCTTACACGAAGCCGGCAAAGCTAACCGTCCGCAACGGAGTCGTTGAAAACGTCGAGTATGCCGAGACGGGCGAGGCCATTGATAAATCGAAATACGAACACTACATGACGGTCGAAGCCCTGTTCGATTATATCCAGGCCGCGATCGACAGAAAGGCTCATGCGGTCAAAGTCCTGTACGACGCCGATCTGGGTTATCCGACATCCGTCGAAATAGATTACATTCAATTCGCTGTTGACGATGAGATGCGATTTAAGACGGGCAAGCTGGTGGGTGAAAAACCAAAAACGATTGGTTAAACATACGTGAGGTTTTTGCGCACGCCCGCCATCTCGAAATAGCGGACGGCCCGCCGCAGGTCGCGGGCTATCTGTGCGCGCAACGCCGCGACGTTCTCAAATTTTATTTCGCCGCGAAGCCTGTGCAGGAAACGCACGCGAATCGTCTCGCCATAGAGCATGCGATCAAAATCGATCAAGTGAGTTTCAACCGTGACTTCCGCGTCGCCGCCGAACGTAGGCCGCTGCCCTACGTTTGTGATCGAACGCCGCCACTGGCCTTCTATCAGTGTGAGCGTCACGTAAACGCCGTTTGCAGGAATGACGCGGTTTTGCGGCTTGAGGTTGGCCGTCGGGTAATCGAGTTGAGCCCTGGCTATGTTGCGCCCTTCGATCACCCGGCTCTCAATCCCGTAAGGGCGACCGAGCATGCGGCGCGCGAGGTTGACCCGGCCCGCGCCCAGCAGCCGGCGAATCATAGTCGAGCTTACGCGGTGGCCGCGAAGAATTACTTCGGGCACTTCTCCGGCAACGCGGCCAAGCCTGTCGGCCACCTGCTTTAGCAACTCGAAACGCCCTTCGCGATTATGGCCGAAGGCGAACCCGTGACCGAGATAAACTTCGCGCGCGTCAAGTCGGCCAAAGATTATGTCGAGCAGAAAATCCTCCGCGCTCACTTGCGCAAGCTCGGGAGTGAAATTGAGCACGGCGATCTGTTCGACGCCTAATCGCTCAATGCCTTCCATCTTTTGCTCGAAAGTCTGAAGCAGGGGCGGCGCGGTTTCCGGTCTGAGCACGGCGCGCGGGTGCGGCTCGAACGTGACTATCGTAGGCACAAGGCCGGTCGCGCGGGCGCGCTCTACGACGCGGCTCAGAATCAACTGGTGAGCTAGATGCAGCCCGTCAAAGACTCCGAGAGTCAACACCGTGGGCCGACGTAAAGAATCGTCTTCGGGGTTGCGGATAATTTTCATTCGAGCATTGCTCATAATATCAGGCCGCGCATAATATCAGGCCGCGCCGTATGGCGGAGAAAGTTGTCAGCGGGTTTTTCTCAACCGGCCTCCATGATCAATCCGTCATAAGCTATATCGACTCCTTCGGGCAGGCTGCGGCTCGTCTCGTCGTGCTTTATGTCGTGCGAGATGTGCGTGAGCAAAGCGCGCCGGGGCCTGAGCCTTTCAATGTAACCGAGCGACTGGTCTAAAGTCATGTGCGTCGGGTGAGATTTGAACCTGAGCGCATCGATCACAAGCAGGTCTAGCCCCAAAAGCCTTTCGCAGGTCTCTTCGGGGATAAAGTTGCAATCGGTCACGTAGGCGAAATCGTTTATGCGGAACGCCGTGACCGCAAGCCGCCCGTGCGTGACGGTGAGCGGATTGACGTTAAGCCCGAACATGCAGAAATCGCCTTCGATGCGGTGCGGAATAATTCTGGGCACGCCGGGATAACCCGCAGGCTCGAAGACGTAAGCGTAGATGCGCCGCAACCCCTGCCACGTCACTTCGGTCGCGAAGCAGGCTATGGCGCCTTCGCGAAACATTATTGGCCGCGTGTCGTCCAGGCCGAAGCAGTGGTCGGCGTGCGAGTGTGTGAATAGAATGGCGTCCAGGCGTTTGAGGCCGATGCGAAGGGCTTGCTGGCGAAAATCGGTCGAGGCGTCGATTAAAAAGTTTCGCCCGTGATGTTCGATCAGAACCGACGTGCGCAATCTTTTGTCGCGCGGGTCATCCGAAAGGCAGGTTTCACACTCGCAGCCTACCGATGGAACGCCGACAGACGTGCCGGTGCCGAGGAAGGTTATCTTCATCGCCTTCTCGAAAGCGCAACGTATTGCATGCGGAGATCGGCGAGAATGTTCTCAAGCAGCGTCTCTTCCTCGGGGCTCAGATTCCCCTTCGTCTTTTGCTCCAGCACGCCGAGCATATCTATCATGTGGCGGGCGGCTTCCAGATCGATGCCGGGCGAGGCTTCACCGGGAGCCTCGATCAGGCCCAGATGCATGGCCGCTTCGACCGCGAGCATGTTGATGAGGCTTAAGAAAGTCGCTTCGGGCAATCCCCTCGGCTGGCCGCCGGTCGTTTGCGAATAAGCCTGCTCGGCTGCTGTCACGGGGCGATTATGTGGAGCGCGCCTTTCATTGGCATCGTCCTCGGCAGCCTGCTGCGGTTGCTCTCGCTTTCTTTCGGCTTCGGTCGGAAACGAGACGACTTTCGCTGACTCCCCGGATTTTGGGGGCTCCACAGGTTTCGCTGACTCCACAGGTTTCGAAGGCTCCTCCGCTTTCGGCGGCTCAGGGGGCTCGTCTCAGGTTCCGGCTCGGGGGCCTCGGTCTGGGCAGGCTCATCTGCCTGGACTTCAATCGGTTCATCGCCCTGATCGCGAGGGGTGCCGTCGGGGTTGAATTTTCGGCGATCCGTAATTTTGAAATTGGTCTCTTTTTCTTCTGCCATATCTCTTTATCTGCACTATCAGGAATTTGATCCGGTTACGAAAAAATAATGCTATCAAAATGGTGAGGCAATTGGCAAAAGTTAAAACCGGAATAAGAGACACATATTCAAAAAGCGCGAGCCGGTTATGACTTTTACCATTTGCCACTTGCCTTTTGCCTTTTGCGTTTCGTAAATTCGGGATATGGTTGATTCATCGAACAGATCGGAAAGAGCGCGCTTCAGCGAGCTTGTAGAATTGATCTCGCGATTGCGCGCGCCGGGGGGATGTCCCTGGGACCGGGAGCAGACGCACGAAAGCCTTAAGCCGATGATGCTCGAAGAGGCTTACGAAGTAGTCGAAGCCATTGATGAAGGCAATGACGAAGAGTTTGTAGGCGAGCTTGGCGATCTGCTCTTGCAGGTAGTCTTTCACAGCCAGATCGCGACCGAGCAAGACCGCTTCACCATAGCCGATGTCATAGAGCGCGTTTCGTCAAAGATGGTCCGCCGTCACCCGCACGTTTTTGGCGAGGACAAAGCCGAAACCTCCGGCGAAGTGCTCCGCAACTGGGAAGCGCTCAAAGAAGCCGAGCTGCGCGAAAAGGGCAAGCTCGACGGCGAGCAATCATTGATGCTCGACAGCGTCTCTACGAAGCTGCCGGCTGTGATGGAAGCTTTTCAGATGACGACAAAAGTTTCGCGCGTAGATTTTGACTGGCCCGACGTGGCTTCGGTGTTTGAAAAACTGGACGAAGAAGTAGACGAGCTTAAGAGCGCCATCGGAAGCCACGAACCCGATCACCGGGAGATAGCAGGCGAGGTTGGCGACCTGCTTTTCGTCGCGGTAAACGTCGCTCGGCTGCTGGGCATTGATCCCGAAAGCGCGCTCAAAGCCTCGAACAGAAAATTCCGAAAACGGTTTCGCTACATCGAAGACCGTCTGCGCGAGGATGGGCGCAAGCCTTCGGATTCGGATCACCGAGAGATGGACTCTCTGTGGGACGAAGCCAAACGAAAAGAAAAGGATGAAGGACGAAGGATGAGGGATGAAAATAAAGGATGAGGGATGAAAAGGATTCCAGGTGCCGGGCTTGTCACATTAGATTTGAAATCTCAAATTTCAGATGTCTTGCTTAAAGTCTTTTTCATCCCTCATCCCTCATCCCTCATCCTTAATAATATTCGGAGGTTCTGCGAGTGACCCTGCCACTTTTAGCTTTCGCATTCCTGGCGTTGCTTGTTATGGCCTATCGCCTGTACGGTCGCTGGGTAGCGCGCCAGTTTGCGGTAGACGATGCGCGCGCGACTCCCGCAAACAAGGTGAACGACGGCGTCGATTTCGTTCCCACAGGGCCATTCTACCTTTTCGCCCAGCACTTCTCGGCCATCGCCGCCGCGGGGCCGATTGCAGGGCCAATACTCGCCTGCAAGACATGGGGCTGGCTCCCCTGCCTGATCTGGATCAGCCTCGGCGTAGTGCTTATCGGGGCGGTGCATGATTTCAGCAGCCTCGTCGCCTCAGTTCGTCACGGCGCGCGATCCGTCGCCGACATCACGCGCGAATACCTCGGCCCTCGCGCCGGCGCGGCGATGATGGCTTTTATATGGATCGCGCTCATTTATGTCATCATAGCTTTCGCGCAGCTCACGGCGTCAAGCTTTGTCGTCGGGACCGAAGAGTTGCAAGCAGCGCGCGGTTTCAATCCGGGCGGGGCCGTCGCCGCCGCCGCCGTGATGTACTTGTTGCTGGCCGTCGTGATGGGTGTCGTGCAACGTTATTTGAATCCCCCGCTGTGGCTGGTGACCGCCATCTTTGTGCCCGCCACGCTCGTCGTTGCCTGGGTGGGCACAAAGATTTCAACCCTAATAGTGATGGACTTCAAAATGTGGGCGCTGCTCATACTGATCTATTGCGCCGTGGCCTCGGTCGTACCGGTCTGGGCGCTGCTGCAACCGCGAGGCTATCTGGGCGGCTTCGTGCTCTACTTCGCGCTCGCCCTGGGAGTGATAGGAGTCTTTTTCGGGGGCTATGAGATCAAGCAGGAAGCGTTCAGGAATTGGGACGCAGGCGGGATGACGGGCGCGCTGTTCCCCTTCCTGTTCGTGACGATAGCTTGCGGCGCTTGCTCGGGCTTTCACGGGCTGGTCTGCTCCGGGACGACCTCAAAGCAGGTAGATCGCGAATCGCACATGCACCCGGTGGGCTACGGCGCGATGCTGGCCGAGGGCTTTGTCGCGCTCATCGCGCTCGTCACCATTATGATCGTAACGGGGGACGAGGTCGCGGGCCTCGAAGCCGGAACGATATACGGCAACGGCATAGGCCGGTTTATGACCTTGATAATCGGCGAGCGGCACATGGATTTTGCAGTCACATTCGGGGCAATGGCATTTTCGACATTCGTCTTTGACACGCTTGACGTATGCACGCGGCTTGGCCGGTACATCGTGCAGGAGCTATTCGGATGGCGCTCACGATTGGGCGCTTTTGCTGCCACGTTGCTTACCATAGGGCTGCCGGTTTACGTCGTTTCGGTCGCGCCGCAAGAGGCGTGGAAACAGTTCTGGACGCTGTTTGGCTCTTCGAATCAATTGCTGGCGGCGCTCACGCTGCTCGCTATCACTGTGTGGCTGTATAAAGCGCGCCGCCGCATCTGGTTCACGCTCATCCCAATGCTCTTCGTGTTGATAATAACTCTCTGGTCGTTGACGAATCTGGTTATCGGTAATGCGCGGGCGGCCAGCGGGTTTGACTTGAAGATGATAAACGCGATCACGGCGGCGGCGTTGATTTTGCTCGCGCTGTACCTTGCGGTGGCGGGTCTAATAAAGCTGCGCGGCGAGCGGAACGCGTCGATAGTTCCCGACCTGCTTGAGGGCGCCGAGGCCAAAAGCGCGTAATCTTTTTGCCCGCGCGCGACCGGCGCGGCTGGCCGGAACTTGAATCTTCGTTTATCAAGTGCTACTATGCGGCCCGCAGAATTCTCACGCTCATTTACCTATCAATACAGCTAAAGCGGTCAATAGAGATTTGATCGCGGACAAGCAAGCGAGGTGGCTTCGATGAAGAAGGCTATCAATATTAAAGTTAACGGCACGGCTCAGCAGCACGAAGTCGAGACTCGGATGTTGCTGGTGCATTACCTGAGAGACGTGCTTGGGCTTACCGGCACTCACGTCGGCTGCGAGACATCAATCTGCGGGGCATGCACGGTGATGGTCGATGGCCGGTCTGTAAAATCCTGCACCATGTTCGCCGTGCAGGTGGACGGCGCGGAGGTGAAGACGATTGAGGGTATGGCCACGAACGGCGAGCTTCACCCGGTCCAGCAAGGGTTTTGGGAGCAGCATGGCTTGCAGTGCGGATATTGCACACCGGGCATGATAGTCGCCGCCGCACAAATCCTCGACCGCAATCCCGACCCGACCGAAGAAGAGATTCGGCATGGGCTTGAAGGGAATCTATGTCGCTGCACGGGCTACCAGCACATAGTCGAGGCCGTTCAATTCGCCGCCCGAAAGATGAAAGGCCAGGCAGCAACAGGAGACTGATCCGATTGCGGATTGCGGAATTTAAAAGACGTTTCTTTCAATCCGCAATCCGAAATCATAGGGGTGCTTTATGGCAAATAAATATGTCGGACAGAGAGTCAAACGAACCGAAGATCCGCGCTTGATACAGGGGCTAGGCCACTACGTTGATGACATCAGGCTGGTGGACACGCTTCATGTGGTCTTCCTGCGCTCAATGTATGCTCACGCGCGCATAACGAGCATCGATGTGAGCGAAGCGGCAGCCGCGCCCGGCGTCGTCGCGGTCTACACGGGCAAGGACGTGGCGCAAAAGATCGGCCCCGTGCCTTGCGCGAGCGCATTGCCCGGGCTGAAAGTGCCCGATTATCGAGTGCTGGCCTCAGATCATGTAGTCTTCGTAGGGCAGCCCGTGGCCGCCGTCGTCGCTACAGACCGCTATGCCGCCCGCGATGCGGTCGATCTTATAATGGTTGACTATGAGGAGCTTCCTGCCGTCGTCGATGTCGAGGAGGCCGCAAAAGGCGGGCCTCTCGTCTACGAAGAGTACGGCGACAACATCGCTTACACGCTGACCGCAGGCGAAGGCGACATCGACGCGGCGCTCAAAGAGTCCGACCACGTAATTAAACAGCGCATAGTGCATCAACGGCTCGCCCCGATTGCTATGGAGCCGCGCGGCGTGTTGGCCCGCTACCTGCCCGGCGAACAGGAATTGACGGTCTGGTCATCCACGCAGATACCGCATCTTCTACGCACACAACTCGCCATAATGATCGGAATGCCGGAAAACAAGCTTCGAGTGATCACGCCTGAAGTCGGCGGCGGGTTCGGGTCCAAGCTCAACGTTTATGCCGAAGAGGCGCTGTTGGGTTGGATTTCGATGCAACTGGCGAAGCCCGTCAAATGGATAGAGACGCGGCGCGAAAATATTCAAGCGACTATTCACGGGCGCGGGCAGGTCGGCTATATCGAGATCGGCTGCAAAAACGACGGCACTTTGACCGGGCTTCGTTATAACGTCTTTGCGGACCTCGGCGCGTATCACCAACTGCTCACGCCCGCGATACCGACGCTGACGGGGTTGATGCTGTCGGGCAGCTACAAGATTCCGGCGATACAGATAAACATCACTGGAGTCTTTACGACAAAGATGGCGACCGACGCTTATCGCGGCGCGGGACGCCCCGAAGCCACTTACGTCGTAGAGCGCGCGCTCGACCTTGTCGCGGCAGAGCTTGGCATGGACACGGTTGATGTTCGCCGCAAGAATTTTCCCGCGCCCGAAGAGTTCCCGTTCAAGACCGCGACGGGGCTTTTTTATGACAGCGGAAATTACGACGCCGCGCTCGATAAGGCGCTCGAAATGAGCGACTATCACAACCTGCGCGAAGAGCAGCAAAAGGCCCGCGAGCAGGGAAGGTTGATAGGCATAGGCGTTTCGACTTACGTGGAGATATGCGCCCTCGGCCCGTCGCAGGCGATGCCTGCGGGCGGGTGGGAAAGCGCCACGGTCAGGATAGAGCCTACGGGCAAGGTCACGGTACTGACAGGCGCATCGCCGCACGGCCAGGGGCAGGAGACTTCATTCGCGCAGATAGCGGCCGACGAGCTTGGCGTTGACCTGCACGACGTGACGGTCATTCACGGCGACACGGCCATCGTTCAGTACGGCATAGGCACGTTCGGCAGCCGCGCGACTGCCGTAGGCGGCACGGCTGTCTTTATGGCTATCGAGAAGCTGAAAGAGAAGGCGTCGAAGATCGCCGCGCACTTGCTCAAAGAAGAACAGGCGAGCGTCATTTTCAAAGAGGGCCGTTATTCGAAAGCGGCGGCCAGGGCCGCTGCTGCGGACGGCGTGCCCGAGCCGGTCGTGCCCGCAGGCCAGGCGCCCGCCGGAGCCTTGCCTGAACCGGATGTTGAAGACAAGCATGTTTCTATACAGGATGTCGCGCTCGCGGCGCACATAGCCCGCGACATTCCGCCGGGCATGGAGCCTGGGCTTTCGGCCACGCACTTTTTCGAGCCTACGAATTTCACTTTCCCGTTCGGCACGCACATCGCCGTCGTAGAGATTGACCGCGACACCGGAGACGTGAAGTTCCTCCGCTATGTCGCCGTAGACGATTGCGGCAAGGTCATCAACCCGATGATGGTCGACGGGCAGGTGCATGGCGGAATAGTGCAAGCGCTAGGCCAGGCGCTTTATGAAGAGGTCGTCTACGACGATCAGGGGCAGCTCGTCACGGGGACGCTGATGGATTATGCGGTGCCGAAAGCCTCCATGATTCCCTGGTTAGAGCTTGAGCGCACAGAGACGCCTTCGCCGGTCAACCCGCTGGGCGTCAAAGGCGTTGGCGAGGCGGGGACTATCGGAGCCACACCCGCGATAGTCAACGCAGTCGTTGACGCGCTCGCGCCGTTCGGCGTACGCCACATGGATATGCCCTTGAGGCCGGAATTGATCTGGCGAATTGTTAATCAGCAGAGCTGATCAGGAGATAAAAATGATTCCAGCGCAATTTGATTATCTCGTTCCTCAAACCCTCGATGAAGCAGTGCGGCTTCTGGGCGAGCATACGGATGATGCGAAGATACTGGCGGGCGGCCACAGCCTCATACCGGCTATGAAACTCCGCCTAGCCATGCCGCAGATATTGATCGATCTAGGTCGCATAAGAGAACCTGTCCTACATCCGCGAAGAAGGAGATCAGATCCGCATCGGCGCGATGACTACTTATTACGAGATAGAGTCATCCGAGAGGTTGCGGGAAATCTGCCCGCTTCTGCCCGAAACCGCCGCGCAGATCGGAGACGTTCAGGTCCGCAACAAAGGGACTATCGGCGGGAGCCTGGCGCACTCGGACCCGGCTGCCGATTTGCCTGCCGCGATCATCGCGCTCGGCGCTGAGATAGTGGCCGTCGGCGCAAACGGCGAGCGCGTCATTAAAGCCGATGACTTCTTTGTCAACCTGATGACAACGGCGCTCGACGCGGGAGAGATATTGCGCGAGATTCGCGTCCCCGTCCCGCAGCAGGGAAGCGGTCAGGCTTATCTGAAGATGCCGCAACCGGCTTCGGGCTTTGCCGTAGTCGGCATTGCCGTCAATCTTACTCGCGACCAGGGCGGCGTGTGCCAATCGGCGGGCATTGGCGTGACCGGAGTCGCGTCGAAAGCTTACCGCGCGACGGGCGCGGAAAACGCTCTCAAGGGAAGCTCGCTAGACGAGCAAGCCATAAACGCGGCGGCTGCGGCCATCGCCGACGGCGTCTCTATAAACGGCGATCTGTTTGCTTCCGCCGAATATCGCAAGCATCTGGCTCAAATTTACGCAGGCCGCGCGATACAGGCCGCAGCAAAATGAAGATAGAGGGTACCCACGAATTGCGCGCCCCGCGTGACCGCGTGTTTAAAGCGCTGATCGATCCGGCCGTTTTGCAACGCGCCATACCGGGATGCGAGCGGCTGGAGCAGACAGCCGAGAACAGCTACGCCGTGACGCTGCGCGCGGGCGTCGGCTCAATCAAAGGCGTCTTCACGGGCAACGTCCGGCTTGAAGACATACGACAGCCGGAGCATTTTCGAATCGTGATCGAGGGCAAGGGCCAGCCCGGTTTTTTGAAGGGATCGGGCGAGCTTGATTTAGAAGAGCGCGACGGCATGACGGTCGTGAATTATAAGGGCGATGTTCAGGTGGGCGGCACGATTGCCGGAGTCGGCCAGCGCATGATACAGGGCGCAGCCCGGATGATGGCCTCGCAGTTCTTTACCGCGATTGAAGCAGAGGCAAAAGCCGAAGCCGACGAGCCGCCTCCCAAGCATGGCTTTTTTCGAACAGCCCTGAGATGGCTCTCAGGGTGGCTCCACAGGAATTTTAGAAACCGCGCCGACCGATAGCTAACTCACCGATTTTATTTCAATCGCAGAAGGGGGAATCCGTCTATGCTGCGAAAGCGACTCTTTATCTCAATCTCGATTCTCTGCCTGCTCACCTTCGCAGCCGCGCGAAATCTGTACGGCCAGATGGCCGACAATCCGACTGACCTCCTCAGGGTTGGCGATAAAGTTATTAACATAAACGAAGCCATCAGCATGGTCGAAGGGTTCGGCAACACGTTTCTTGTAAAGACGAGCGAGGGGAGCGTCATCATAGACACTTCGATTGTCACGCACGCCCGCAAACATAAAGAGTTGCTCGGGCCGGAAGTTCGCGGCGGGGTCAAGTACATAATCCTCACGCACGCTCACGGCGACCACGCGGGCGGCGTGCCTCTGTGGAAAGAGAAGGGGACTCAAATAATCGCTCAAAAGAATCACACCGAGTTTGTGCACTACCAGACGCGGCTGGCCGGCTTTTACGCGCGGCGAAACGCTGCCCAATTCAAATTGCCCATCCCCCAGCAGAGCCAGTGGGCGGGCAATTATGGAGGCAAGATCGAGCCTACGATCCTTTTTGACGACAAGTACGAATTCACTCTGGGCGGCGTCAAGTTCGAAATCTTCAGCACGCCGGGCGAGACCTACGATCACCTCACGGTCTGGATACCGAAATATAAAGCCGCGTTTACGGGCGATAACTATTACGAGTCGTTCCCTAACATATACACCTTGCGAGGCACCGAGCCGCGCTACGCCCTGGATTATGTCAACTCGCTCGACAAGGTCCTGGCTTTGAAGCCTGACATCGTTCTGCCGAGTCACGGCAAACCCATTACCGGCGGCGAAGAGGCCGCGCGCCGCCTCACAAAGTATCGCGATGCTATACAGTACGTTCACGACGAAGTGGTAAAGGGCATGAACGCGGGCAAAGATGTCTTTACGCTGATGCGAGAGATAAAGCTCCCGGCGAATTTGGACGTGGGCGAAGGCTACGGCAAGTTGTCGTGGTCTATACGAGGGATTTATGAAGGCTATGTTGGATGGTTCGACCTCAACCCCGCGACTATGTACGAGCTTCCCGCCTCTTCGGTTTATGCGGATGTGGTAAAACTCGCGGGCGGGCCGGACGCTGTGGCCAATCTTGCGCGCGAGCGCGCAGAAGCCGGGCGCTCGGTCGAGGCGCTTCACCTGTCCGACATAGCGCTCGCGGCTGACGCCGGCAATCGCAAGGCGCTCGAAGCGCGTCTGCTCGCGCTTGAGTCGTTGCGCAAGCAATGTCGTAATACGAATGAGCGAGGCTGGATAGATTATTCGGTCACGATCACAAAAAACAGGCTCGGCGTCATTCAATAACAGCCTCCAGGTTTTTTAGTAATATTTTTCGAGTAGGTATAAAAAGATGTTTGTCCGTGTTTTTCGTCCCCTCGCGCTTTTGTCAATGGCGATAATGCTTGCCGCAGTCTCTTTCGACCTCAGCAACAGCAGCGGCGGCGTTTCAAAGAAGCGAAGCGCGGATAAGCGCTCTCGTATGAAAGAGTCGGCCGAGGGTAAGGAGCGCGAGCGTGAGCGGTTTGACGAGCCTGACGAAGCCCAGCAGTTCTTTCTCTTCAAGCGTTCGCCCGATAAAAAAAGCCCCATCGGCGCCGAAGCGTATTTGAAAGCACAAAAGCGGGCCGAAAGAATGCCCGGTTATTCAATCGCTTCGAACACGCGGCTTCCGTCGAAGAGCGATGCAAAGCTCGCGGGCATCGAAGCGACCTCGCTTGACGGCTGGACTCAACTGGGTCCGGCGAACATCGGCGGGAGAACTCGCGCGCTTCTCATCGATCCCGTGGACCCTTCCATAATGTACGCGGCTGGAGTCGCGGGCGGCGTCTGGAAGACGATCAATGCGGGCGCGTCGTGGCAGGCCATAGGCGATTTGCTGCCGAACCTGGCGGTCTGCTCGATGGCCTTCGAGCCGGGCAACTCAAACGTGATCTATGCGGGGACGGGCGAAGGGTTATTTAATGGAGATATGGTCAGGGGCGCAGGCATCTTTAAGACGACCGATGCGGGAGCAACCTGGAATTATTTAGACGCGACAGCCGGTATTGACTTTCATTACGTCAACGACATAGTCGTGAGCAACGTTGATTCTCGTCGAGTTTATGCCGCTACGCGAACGGGCGTGTGGCGCAGCCTTGATGCGGGCGCTACCTGGGCGAGGGTGCTTATTCCCGAGGGCGCAACGGGAGCCATAGTTCAAGGAGGCTGTCTCGATCTCGCGATACGCACGGACGGCGGGGGCGATTATATCTTTTCCTCGTGCGGCAGTTTTTCTCAAGCAACCGTCTACCTCAACACGAGCGCGGGCGATACGGAAAGCGGGGACGCTCAGTGGACGCCGGTTTTGAGAGAGCCGGGAATTGGCCGAACGACGCTTGCAATCGCTCCTTCGGATCAGAACGTGATCTACGCGCTGGCGACAAGCATCGAGCCGGGAACCTTTGAAAGAGGATTGTACGCGGTCTTTCGCTCGACTACGGGCGGCGGTGAAGGAAGCTGGACAGCGCAGGTTAGAAATACCAGCTCGACAAAGCTGAATACGGTTTTGCTGTCGAACCCGCTCTTCGCGCTATTGGGCGAATGCGGTTCCGGCGCGAATCAGTTTTTCAACCAGGGCTGGTATGACAACGTTATTGCCGTCAACCCTGTTGACTCGAATCGCGTCTGGGCCGGAGGAGTCGATCTGTTCCGCTCCGACGACGGAGGGGCCAACTGGGGCATAGCCTCTTACTGGTGGGTCGAGAGGGACGAACCTCAATTCGTGCATGGCGATCAGCACGTTATACTTTTCCACCCGCAATACGACGGCGTAACAAACAAGACTCTGTTTATAGGCAATGACGGCGGCGTTTTTCGAACCGACGATGCGCGGGCGCAAACGGCGAAAGGGCGAGGCGCGGCTTGCGGCGAAGTCGAAAACAACGGGCCATTCAGGTGGAGAGCGCTTAATAATAATTATGGCGTGACGCAGTTTTATTACGGCCTGCCTTTCCCGAACGGCACATCCTACATCGGCGGGACGCAGGATAACGGCACGCTGAAGGGGACGGATTCAAGAGGCGCGAGCGGATGGACCATAGCTTTCGGAGGCGACGGCGGCTACGTGGCGATAGACCCTACTGCCACAAACACCATCTATGTAGAGACGACGCGGCTTTCGATACGAAAATCGGTTGACGGCGGGAACAACTATATAAGCGCTACAAACGGAATCAACGAATCGAACTCAAATTTCCTCTTCATCAATCCGTTCATCATGGACCCGACCGATCCTCAAAGGCTTTGGACGGGCGGGCGCGCGTTGTGGCGAACAAGTAACGGGGCGACCCTCTGGACGCAGGCGAGCGCGGACCTCGGAGGGGGAGCGGTGAGCGCCATCGCGGTTGCGGCTAACGATTCCGACATAGTGATTGCCGGGACGACAGCCGGTGTCATACACCGAACCGACAGGGGAACCAGATCAAACGCAAATACCATATGGTCGTCGGATCGCCCAAGACAGGGCGTCGTATCGTGGGTGGCGTTTGACCCTAACAACCCGGCCACGGTTTACGCGACGTATTCGACTTTCGGCGGCGCCCATGTCTGGAAAAGCGTTGACGGCGGCGCAAGCTGGACGGCAAGCGACGGCGCGGGCGAGACGGCTTTACCTGATATCCCTGCCCACACGATCATCGTGGACCCGGCGAACTCAGCAAGGCTTTTTTTAGGGACCGACCTCGGAGTTTTTGTCTCTCTCGACGGCGGCGCGAGCTGGGCTAAGGAGAACAACGGGTTTGCAAACGCATTCACGGAATCGCTCTCGCTAGGCGTGAGCGGAGGATTTACATACCTGTTTGCTTTCACTCATGGGCGAAGCGTGTGGCGAGTGCCGATAGGCCCTGCGGTCCTCAAAATCACGCACGCGGTTGTGCGCGGAAAAAATCTCTTCGTCTTCGGCCAGGATTTTAAGGACGGCGCGGCGCTGCTTGTAAACGGAGCGGAACTGGCAAAGACAAAAAACGACGCGGCTGAACCTACTACGGTCTTATTTGCAAAGAAGGGCGCGAAAGGGTTGCCGCGCAACCAGCGCATCGCCCTCCAGGTGCGAAATCCTGACGGGGCGTTATCGCCCGAATTTCGCTTCACACGTCAGTGAGATTGCGTTGGTAAGTCAACCGACAGAAAGCCCTGAAAGGGCGCAATTCAAAAGCCTGGGGCATCGCCCCAGGTCGTGAGCATTAGTTTATAAAAGCCCTGAAAGGGCGAAATATGATTAGATTTATTTCGCCCTTTCAGGGCTTTTCAAACAGTTTCCAAAAGGCGCGCTATTTTTTCGCCGCGCCTCCGAGCTTTGCTATTGCCGCATCGCAGCTTGCGATCTCGCCGGCCAGTTCTTCGGGGCTGCCGTAGGTTGGGCTAGCCCACACGCCACGGTCTTTCAGGTCGCGCAGTATCTCCATGCCTTTTTGAAGCCAGTCGCGACCCTCGCGCCAGTGTTCCAATTGCTTTGCCTCTGAGTTTTTCCCCGCGCTTGCGAGCGCCACGTGCGCCCGCCCAAGATAAGCGTAGGTCAAAGCCAGCAGCGCGCGCAGCTCGGCATTCGCGGGGTTGGCCGTCGAGAGCGCCTCTGCAATCGCGCGGCCTTTCCGGCTGTTTTCAAGCGCGCCTGCCGCATCGCCCGATCTGGCAAGCAATAACCCGACTTCGTTATAACTTAAAGCCAGCTCGCCGCGCCCGTGCATGTTGGTCGCATCCTGATCAACAATGCGTTCGAGGATCGCTATGGCTTTCAAAGCGCTTTCCAGCGCCTCATTATTTTTGCCCAGCTCGGCAAGCAGGCCCGCGATTCTCATTTTATAAACGGCGACGTTGCGCTGAAGTTTTTCATTCTTCGGGTCGGCTGCGGCCAGGGATTCCATGATCGGCAAGCCTTTGCGATAAGCCTCAATCGCGGCGGCCTGGCCGCCTTCTTCACGCGCCAGAGCATCGCCCATATTGCCGTGGTCGACTGCCAGGTTGAGCTTTAGGTCGGCATCCAGCGGCGCGTTGTCAGACAACTCCTGATCAATCGCAAGCGCCTTTTGAAAGTACTCAATCCCGCCTCGCACGTCACCCGTCTCCACGAGCGCCTCGCCAATCGAGGAGTAATTTACCGCCATATCCCGCCGCGCTTTCGCATTTGTCGGGTCCGCCGCGACCAGCTTTTCGATTATCGCCCGCGCCTTGCTGAAGCTCTCCACTCCCGCAGCCAGGTCGCCCGCCTGCGCCTGCGCATATCCTATGCGACGGTAGCCGTTCCAGAGTGCGCGAGCCGTCTCCGTGTCGTCGGGATTCTCAGAAACCAGAGCTTCGCCTATCGCCTGCGATTTGCCGTAAAAATCGAGAGCGCCTTCGGTTTCGCCTCTTCCCCACAGCACATCACCCGCGCCGGCGTAAACCGAGGCAAGCGCGCGGCGATCTTCAGCAGTTGAAGAACCTTTTGCGACGACCGTCTCACGAATCGCGATGCTCTTGCGGTAGCTTTCGAGCGCGCCCAAAGAGTCGCCTATGTTGCTTTCAAATGGATTGCCTTGAACGTCACCCACTTTCTGATAAGCCGTCGCAAGCTCGCGCTGGAGCGAGATGTCATTGCTCGCTTCCTGTGCGAGGCTGTCCAGATATTCAAGCGCCCGCGTGACCAGCAGCTCGCGCGCGGGTGTAGAGCCGGGCAGGCTCTCTATCGCGTCGTGGACCTCGAACATAAAAGAGTTTGCCAGCCTTCGCACGTCATTGAAACGGCGCTCGGCCCTGGCGCGCTCGACGTTCGTAGCCACGATGCCGCCGATCAACGTGACCAGTATCAATATTGCCGCCAGCATCGCGGCCTTGTTTCGCTTTATGAATTTCGCGCTCCTGTACAGAAGCGTGTCTTTGCGGGCGATAACGGGAAGCCCCTCAAGGTGGCGGCTGATGTCGTTTGAGAACTGATCGACGGAAGCGTAACGGCGCTCGGGCTCTTTGCGCATGGCCTTCAAGACTATGTTGTCGATGTCGCCTGAGAGCCTGCGGCGGAGCTTATCGATCTGGCCGTCGCGCGTGCTGCTCACCATCTCAGGTGTGAGCTTTGTGCCCCCTGTGCCGTTTGTGCCGGGCATCGTCTCCGTCCGACTGATTGCCGTGCTCGGTTTTTCCGGCTGTTGCTCCAGAATCGCGTTAACTATGTCGTGCGCGAGCAGGCTGGTTACGCGGTAGGGCCTGTGCCCCGTCAGCAATTGATAAAGCAGCACGCCCAGAGAATAGACATCGCTTGCGGTAGTCACCGACTGGCCGCGAACCTGTTCGGGGCTTGCGTAGACGGGCGTCATCATCCCCGCCGCGGTCGCGGTCGTTTCCGAGGGCTGGTCAGCCGCTCCGGGGTTGACCAGCTTGGCTATGCCAAAATCCAACAGCTTTGGCGTGCCGTCTGATGTTACCAGTATGTTGCTCGGCTTTATGTCGCGATGGATGACAAGGTTCTGGTGCGCGTAGTGGACGGCAGAGCAGACTTGTTGAAAAAGCTTTAACCGCTCGACCGTCGACAGCCTGTTGTTATCGCAGTATTCGGTGATGGCTTCGCCCTCGATGTACTCCATCACAAAGTAGGGCCGCCCGTCCGGGGTGGTCCCCCCGTCCAGCAACCGCGCGATATTCGGGTGATCGAGCGAGGCGAGTATCTGTCGCTCGTTGCGAAATTGACGCAGCACGAAACCCGAACTCATGCCGGTTCGCACCAGCTTGATCGCGACCTGTTTCTGGTATTGATCGTCTGCGCGCGCGGCCAGGTAGACCGCTCCCATGCCGCCCTGGCCTATCCGCCTGATAATTTTGTACTGGCCGATGTCAGGCTCGCGCAACAGCTCGGCCTGCTCCTCTTCGGACAGCCCCAGCGTGGGCGCGTCGGCCAGCATCGCCGTCGTGCCTTCGAGGTTAGGCCGGTCGGTTGTGATCGGGTCAAGAGTAACTGAAGATTGAAAAGTATCTTCGGCTTTATTGCTGCTTTTGGACTTCATATAAAAAGCGTCCACCTCCTATATAAAACTATAACGGTGGATTAACTCTCGCATCAAGTAGGAGCTTTTGGCGCGTTGCAAATTGCGCCGGGTCCGATGGGTTGATAAAGTGTCTCCGCTCGATTTCAAAATGTGGAGACGATATGAATCGCAGAAAATTTATCGAAGGCGCAACCGCAACGGCAATCGGCGCGTCTGTGATTGTTCAAGACGGCGCGGCGCAGACAGAGAATCAAACAGTTAAAAAAGCTGCGCAAACAGATAAGGCGAGTCAAACGGGTAAGACGAAGGCAAAAACAAAAACGGCGAAACGCAAAGTCCTGACCGATCGCGCGCCTCGGCCCGCCGGTCCTTACAGCCAGGCGATAATCGTCGGCAACACTGTCTATGTCGCCGGGCAGGTGGCGATGAACCCGCGCACGGGACAGATCGTTGAGGGCGGGTTTGAAGAACAGGCTGTCCAGGTCTTTGAAAACTTAAAAGCCATAGTCGAAGGCGCAGGGTCGTCGCTGGCTAACGTGGCGAGGGTCAACGTCTACCTGACGGACCTTACAAACTTTTCAAAGATGAATGAAATCTATCGCCGCTACTTTACGGAAGTCTATCCCGCGCGCACGACCGTAGGCGTGCAATTGTCGGGCGAGTACCTGATAGAAATTGATTGCATCGCGGTCATCTGAAAGTGGCGCGGCGGGCGATAAGTCTCGGTTCGCCTGAGTGACAGCCCGCCGCGTTTGATTGTAAACTGATATTTGTGAGGGCCGGTTTTAGATGATAAAGAGCGTGCGGGTCGGAGACATCGTGGGGTTCAGAACTTTTTCGGGCGCGATTCGTTATGGTGAGGTGGTCGAGGTGGTCGCGCGAGGTGAAGGTGGCCGACCCACTCGGCGGGACGAGATCAGCGTTCGGCTAAAGCCCGACGGGCGAGTAGTCATGGTCCAGCGGTGGCGTATAAGCGAGCGATATGACCAGAGAAAGCTCGCCGCTAAAAAATAGGCATACATAAAATTGAGCAATAATTTTTAGGGACAAAGCAGTAAACGAGTGGGCAGAAAATTGATAATCAACATCGCGCTGATCCTCGCTCTGGCGGGAGGAGCAGCCGCTTTCGCGCAGGGCAAGAAAAAATCTCCGAAGCCGCAGCCGAAATCTTTATCCGAGCTTAATAAAGTTTCCTCCAAAGCCAGGGCCGATGTTATAACCGCCGCGAAAGATTACAAAGCGAGTCTTGAAAAACTGCTTGAGCTACAACAGGCCGAGGTAAAGCAACAGGCCGAAGAGGTCGAAAAACGAAAAAGCTTGCTTGGCCTTGAGATAATCTCCAAAAGAGAGGTCGAGCAAAGCGAGCAGGCGCTCGCACAGGCGCAAGCCAAAGTCGAAGAGACTATGAGTCAGATGGGTGGCGCGGACACCTTGATTGCCGAGGTCAATGCAGCAGAGCAACTGGCAAAAATGCGCCCGCTCGGTGTAGGCGGTTACTCCGCAACATCGGCCCTCATACGCTACAACGGCCCTTCGGGCTGGTCTCTGGCGAATGCGATTCAGGTGCAGAGCTTCTTTGTAAACCGGTTCGGTCGCTCGCTTCCCGTAAGCGCCTACGGGCAGACGGCTGTGCACGACCGGCTTGGTTTCGATCATCGCAACTCCATTGATGTCGCCGTGCATCCCGACAGCGCCGAAGGCCAGGCCGTGATGTCTTACCTGCGCAGCGCCGGAATCCCTTTCATAGCTTTTCGCCAGGCGGTCGCGGGCTCGGCCACGGGCGCGCACATACACATCGGCTATCCCTCGCACCGAATACGATAATGAGGGATGAAAAAGATTTGCATGGCGGATGATGCGCTTACGCGCGCCGCGATTTGAGATTTTAAATTTCAGATTCGTAATGCGGGAATTCAGAAGTCGCTCCTAAAATTCTTTTTCATCCCTCATCCCTCATCCTTCATCCTTGTGTTATGCGGTATCACGGCTCGACGGGCCGAGCCGTGCAGGCGCAGGCTCTTCGGATTGCTCCAATAACTCGGTAGTGTTTTCAGTCACCGAGACCGCCACAGGCTTTGGCGGTAGCGCCGAAATTCGCGAAGTCGCAATCGGTTCGGAGCGCTGCTCGGTCGCGGATCGATCGGCGGGCTTTACTGCGCGGCGCAATCGCCGTATTCCTAAAAAAAGAGGTATCCAGCCAAGCGCGTTGACCAGAAAAAGAAAGGTCATCAACTTCATCGGCGTATAACCGCCGACTGTGAGCGCGAATGAAATCAAGCTGGAAACAAGAATCAAGATAGCGGCAAGACTGAAATCGTTGTATGCGGCGCGAGACTCGGCTGTTACGCGCAGGACTTCAAGCTCCGAAGGTTCAGGCGGAGCGAGCGGCGCTCCGCAACGACGGCAGAAGCGAGAATCGGAGCCGCTCTCGGTGTTGCACACCGAGCAGGTTGATGACCACAGGCTTTGCGAGGCGAGAGCGCCTATGGCTTTTGCCTCGCAATTGATTATTTTTCTCCAGCCGAACGGCGGCACGGGGTCGTTAATAAGATAATCGAATGTGACGAGCGTTGCGCCTTCGCTCGCGGGCTTCATCTGTATATGGATGTTGATGGCGTAATCGAGCACGTTCATAGTGATCAATTCATCCCCGTTTGAATTGCGTTTGGCTTGCAACGGCTGTTCGCCCAGGATTCGATAGCCCATTCGCTCAAGCGCGGACGCGACGCGAGGGCGCAGGCTTTCCATATCGCCGGGCAGCACTATTGTCACGTCGTATTCCGTAGCCATACTCTTGTGCTCGATACAACTGCTATTGTTGCCCTATTGTCTCTGCCTTAATCTATCCTGGCAAGCCGAAAAACTCGCGGCGCGGACTTGTCACCTACAACCCGCAACCTGTAACCTTTCACCTGCTTCGCAGGGTGTCAGTTGTCAGATGTTTAACTCGTCAAAGGCAACTGACAAATGGGTAATTATGAACGTAGGCGCTGAGTGGCTGGTTGATGCGGAAGGTTGTATGCCGGAGTTGCTCGCAGACGCGCGGGTGTTGCGCCGCGTGTGCGCGCAGATAATCTCGGACCTCGACCTCAGAGTCATAGGCGAGCCGGCGTGGCACGAGTTTCCACCGCCCGGCGGCGTAACGGGGCTTTTCTTGCTGACCGAGTCTCACCTCGCCTGCCACACTTATCCTGAGTCTGGCATCGCAACTTTCAACCTCTATTGCTGCCGCGAGCGGCCCGCGTGGCCCTGGGACGAGCGGCTTAAAGAGTGGCTCGGCGCGGCCCGCGTAACGGTGCGTCGCGCCGCTCGCGGCTCCGCGCAAAAAGAAGTCATACAAACTTTCGAGACATCTCTGGTCGTGGAGGAGAAGCGGCGTTGAGTCCTCTTCAGGCAAGCTGTCCGTCGTGCGGAGCGCCGGTCGTGTTTAAGACCGGCTCGTCAATAGTGGTCGTTTGCGATTTCTGCCACTCGGCAATTGCGCGCGGCGACCGCGCCCTTGAAGACCTGGGCAAGGTGGCCGAAATTCTGGATACGGGGTCGCCGTTACAGGTCGGCTTGCGCGGCACGTATAACGGTGTCGCGTTCGAGCTTACGGGGCGCGCTCAATTAAGCCACTCGGCGGGCGGAATGTGGGACGAGTGGTACGCCGCGTTTGCCAACGGCGCGTGGGGGTGGCTGGCCGAAGCGCAAGGAAGGTTCTATTTCACATTTCAACAGAACACGCCTCAGCAAGCTCTCTTCCCGCCGTTTGAATACCTTCAAGTAGGGCAGGCAGTCTCGGCCATACCCGGGTCGCTCGTTTTGACGGTCGCAGAAAAAGGCGTGGCCAGCGCGCTCGGCGCGGAAGGCGAGATACCATACCGGCTGGTGCCGGGCGAGCAACACCGCTACGCGGATTTGTCGGGGCCGCGCGGCGAATTCGGCACGCTCGATTACAGCGATCAGCAGCCGCTCGTCTTCTTAGGCCGCGAAGTGACGCTCGCAGAGCTTGGCGTAGCAGATGCCCGCGCGCCTGAGCGCGAAGCGCGCAGAGTCCTGGCAGTTCAACTCTCTTGCCCGAATTGCGGCGGCCCGCTCGCGCTCCGCGCTCCCGATGTGACCGAGCGCGTCACGTGCCCGAATTGCGGCTCGCTGTTAGACGTGAATAATGGGCGGCTCGTATTTCTAAAAGCGCTACAGCCCGGCAAGGTTCTTCCCGTAATTCCGATAGGCTCGGTCGGCGAGTTCGACGGCGGGAAACTGACGGTCATAGGCTTCATGCAGCGCAGCGTTCAATTCGACCGCCGTTACTACTGGGAAGAGTACTTGCTTTATAACCCGCAGATAGGATTTCGCTGGCTTGTGCGCAGCGACGATCAGTGGAGCTTCGTGCAATCGATCCCGCCCGGCGAAATCTCGGGCAGCGGCAAAACGGTCTTCTTTCGCGGGAAGCGATTCAAGCTGTATCAAGACACAGCGGCCCATGTCGAATACGTGATGGGCGAGTTCTACTGGAAAGTCTCGGTAGGCGAAACTGTGCGCGCGGCAGATTTCGTCTGCCCGCCTGAGATGTTGTTGATGGAAGTTTCGGTAGGCGCTTCCGTCGCAGAGGCTCAAGCGCCTCCTGCGGCGACAAAGCGGCAGAAGCGAAAGGCTGCCCCCGCGCAACCGACGGGCGAAATCAACTGGTCGCTTGGCACTTACGTAAAGCCCGCCGAGGTCGAAAAGGCTTTCGGCATAAGCGGCCTGCCGCGACCGTCGAACGTCGCGCCCAACCAGCCGTTCCTGCATAAAAAAATTTACAAGCTCTGGGCGCTGTTGCTGGTCGTGACATTCGTCTGCGGCCTGATAGTGATAGTGACGGGCGCGCGGCGCGAAGTCTTTCGTGCGACCTACAACGACCTCAAACCTCTAAAAGGCCCCGAAGAATCCGAAGTGCGATTCAGCGAACCGTTCGAGCTGAAAGGCGGCCAGAACATCAAGATCACAGCCGAGTCCGACGTTGATAACGCCTGGCTTTCAGTAGACGGAGACATTATTGATCAGGCGACAGGATTGGGTCAGGCGTTCTCGGTCCCGGTCGAATACTACCACGGCGTTGAAAGCGGCGAATCGTGGAGCGAAGGCAGCAAAAAATCCGAAGTTCATATCTCCGCGCTGCCTTCGGGGACATACACGCTGGCCTTTGAAGTTCACTGGGAGAAATGGCAGCAGCCCGCGGCAGTCACGATTCGCGTAGAGCAGGGCGTCCCGCGAATTATCTATTTGCTGCTCGCGCTCGTCGCAGTCTCTATCATTCCGCTCTTAGTTGCGATTTATCATTACAACTTCGAGAAGCGGCGCTGGGCAGACAGCGACTTTAGCCCTTACAGCTCCAGTTGACGATAACTTTTTAGCGGAGGCGAAATGGTAAGCAGAATTTATTTGGTGTTGGGAGTTCTGATAATCGTGCTCTACGGCGTGGTGGCGTTCACAGGCATGGAGTTCGGCGATCCCCGGCGGCAGATCGTGCCGGAAGACGCGCGAAAATCGCCGGGCGGCTACCGCTCGTTTCATTACTGGCACGCAGGATACAGAGGAGGAAAGTGATGCTCACACAGATGCTCGCGAGGCCCGCGACAATTGCGATCGCCTTCTTGCAAGAAGCGGCAGATGACACCGCCGGTTCATACGGCAGAGGAATGATCGCCGGATTCAGCCGTCAACTGATAGCGACGCTCGCTTTTACTATTCTCGGATTGTTGTTGTTCGGGCTTGCCTTCTGGATCATGGGCAAGGTCACGCCTTTCTCGATTCGCAAAGAGCTTGAAGAAGACCAGAACACCGCCCTGGCCATCGTGATTGCTTCGGTCATAATAGGCATCGCGCTGATCGTATCGGCGGCAGTTCACGGTTGACGACCGAGTAAGGGTAGGGCGAGAGCATCTAATTTTCTAGGAGAATAAGGATTTTGGTTTCTTAGACTTCTATACCAGATACAAATATGAGCAAATTCCTTCGACTTTTGACGGTAATTTGAATTGGCAAAATTGCTCGAAAAGTTGAACCCCTCATTTTTGTTGGGAATTTAGATGCTCTCGCCCTGCGAGTAAGGGTTGTTTATCTATAAATTTTTTTTGATGTCTGATATTATTCCGACCACACGACCGGCGGGCTGTCCGGCAATTGATTTCAGTGAGGCCTTAGCTGAAGGCACTGTTTCGGACGCTCCTGTTTATGCCCCTGCACCCTCGAACAGACGAACGAAAAAAGAGTCCAGGTGTGATATGGGAAGCTTAAAGTGTGTGGAGTGTGGGCTGAATAATTTCGCAGGCGCGCAAGTTTGCAGGCGTTGCGACGCGGCCCTTATTATTTCCGACTCCGAGCCTGTCGTAAGCATGAAACGAAAGATACTGAAGATACTGCTTAGATCATTCGGCCTGGCAGGGTTCATTCTATTCATAGGCTATGCCTCGTTAATCAGCACTTCCGAAGCGGTCGTGCTGGAACAACGGCAGGTCGTAGACCGCGCAATTGATATAATAGACCGGCAGGGGTTTGGCAAAGAGGCTTTTGTGCTGCGCAATATGGTCCGCTACCGTAAGACCGACAACTGGTGGAACCGTTACGTGGGCCACGAGAGCGCCTACGCGTCTACGAACTTCCCCTTCCAGGTAGTGACCCTCTATCCTTCATTTTTTGATCATACGGTTGATGATGTAGAGAGGGCGGCTATCCTGCTGCACGAAGCCTATCACCTGTTCGGGCGCGGCGAACAGGTAGCTTTCGCCGGAGTATGGGAAGACAAAAAGCAACTCGGCTGGACGAAAGAAAAGTACGCGCATACTCCCGTATGGACGAACGTTCGCGACGCGACTTTGCATTACGCGCCTGAGATGTTCAAGTGCGGGCAGGATGGGCGGTCCGATTGCACCGAAGAGATAGCGTTAAAGCGATAAACTTGACGCCGAACGATTTGCTCCCTATTGCTAACCATATATGAATCGCACCCCGATACTCTTTCTGAACGTTCTCATCATAGCCACGTGCGGACTGGTTTATGAGCTGCTCGCCGGGACGCTCGCAAGCTACGTCCTGGGCGACTCGGTAACACAATTTTCGCTCATCATCGGCATCTACCTGTTCGCGATGGGCGTGGGAGCGTGGCTGTCAAGGTTCCTTGATTCGAACCTCGCAAAGCGATTTGTAGAAGTTGAGCTTGCGGTGGCGCTGGTCGGAGGGGCCTCGGCCCCGCTGCTCTTCCTTTCATTCGCGCGGCTCACAAGTTTTCAAATAGTTCTCTACTCAATCGTCTTCGCAATAGGCGTGCTGGTCGGACTGGAAATCCCGCTGTTGATGCGAATACTGAAAGACCATCTCGATTTCAAAGAGATCGTCTCGCGAGTGCTGGCGTTCGATTACATAGGCGCGCTGCTGGCCTCGCTTCTGTTCCCGCTCTTTCTGGTGCCCCGGCTGGGATTGGTACGCACGTCGCTTTTGATAGGCTTGCTGAACGCGGGGGTCGGGTTGTGGGGCACATGGTCGATGCGGCCCTTGATCAAGGGCGAGGTTACGGGCTTGCGCGCGCGCGCCGCTATAGTGATCGTGCTGCTTGTCATAGGCGTCATCAAAGCCGATTCGCTCACCTCTCTGGCCGATGACGACCTGTTCGTAGACCAGATCATTTATTCGCGCACGACGCATTATCAACGAATAGTGGTCACGAGAAATCGCGCGGGCTTTCAGCTTTTTCTAAACGGCCATCTTCAATTCAGCTCGGCTGACGAATACCGCTATCATGAATCGCTGGTGCATCCGGCGATGACGCTGGCAAACAACCCGCGCCGCGCGCTTGTGCTGGGCGGCGGCGACGGGCTGGCATTGCGCGAAGTCTTAAAATACCCATCCGTCGAACAGGTGACGCTGGTCGATCTCGACCCTGATATGACGGCTCTTTCGGACGCGCTCCCTCCGCTCGCAGAGTTGAATAATTATTCGTTCTCTGACCCGCGAGTCCGCGTAATCAATAAAGACGCGATGATATGGCTTGAAGAGATCGACGAAAGCTTTGACGTGGCGATCGTTGATTTTCCGGACCCGAACACCTTTGCGCTGGGCAAGCTTTACACGACACGGTTTTATCGCTTGCTGAAAGAGCGTCTCGCGCCCGATGCGGCCATCAGTGTGCAATGCACTTCGCCGCTCTCCGCCCGCGCGTCGTACTGGTGCATAGTGAAGACCATCGAGGCCGCAGGGTTTGCCGTCAGGCCTTACCATTCGCCCGTCCCGTCATTCGGCGGCGTGTGGGGCTTCACGCTCGCGCGCCGCGAGCCGTTCGAGCCGCCCCGAAGCGCGCTCGCAGGGCTGCGCTTTCTGGACGGCGGGGCGATGGCGTCGCTCTTTGTCATACCCGCCGACCTGGCCCCTGTTCCGGTTGAGATAAATAGGTTGAATAATCAAGCCCTGGTGCGATATTACGAATCAGAATGGAAGCGATGGGAATAATTTACCGTGAGGAGAAGAGAATGTTTATAAGAGTTTCGATTATCTTGTTATGTCTGGCCGGCGTGGGATACGGACAAACCCAGGCGACCGATTCGGGAAACAAAGAGTATCAATACAAGTTGCTTGCTACGAATAAGACCTCGACTATGCAGAAGGAGATGAACCAGGCATCGGAAGAAGGCTATCGGTTTGCAGGAGTGATGGGAGGCGAGACGTCTTTCGGCGGCTCGGAGGTCGTCGTGATTATGTCGAAGCTGGCGGCAGACAGTCGCGCCGTTTACGAATACAAGCTGCTTGCTACGAACAAGACTTCGACTATGCAGAAAGAGTTGCAGGAAGCGGGCGACGCGGGCTTCGAGTACAAAGGGCAGTCCGTTTTCGGCTCGACGTTCGGAGGCCGCGAGGTCGTAGTGATATTAGAGCGGGACAAGAACTCAAATCCGCCGCGCTACGAATACAAGCTGCTTGCTACTAAAAAAACCGGGACCATGCAAAAAGAGATATCCGAAGCCGGAAAGAACGGCTATGAGTTCGTCGGCGTAACGGTTCCCGGAACCGCATTCGGCGGCAAAGAGGTCGTCGTCATCACGCGCAGGCTGTCAACGAAATAACAAGATCAAGTCAGATGGAGAAAACTCACCGCAGAGACACAGAGAACGCATATGGCCGATGATGTGCTTCGCACGCGGCGGGGGCGCAGAGAAAACCAACGCCTGCTCTGCGCCCGCTCTGTGTTCTCTGTGTCTCTGCGGTGAAGGGTAATAACTTACAGCTCTGTTGGAGACTAAGCTCTCTTTGTGAACCGAAATAATTTCACAAGGCGCGAGGTGCTGGCGGCGTTGCTCGGCGTTCCAGCCGCGCTCGCCGCGTGCAGCACACGCGAAATGCCTCCCTTGCCCGCCGGGGAAATAGTCGGCGCGTCCGATTCGCTCGGTCATCGTTTGCGAAACGGCCCGGCCATCGCGCCCGACAAAGATCACTGGGAGCGCGTGGGAGTAGTAATCGTCGGGGGAGGGGTCGCGGGACTCGCGGCGGCGTGGCGATTGTTGAAAGCGGGCTTTGATGATTTCGCGATGCTTGAGCTTGAGCGCGAGCCGGGCGGGACTGCGCGGAGCGGAAACTCCGCCGTAGTGGCTTACCCCTGGGGAGCGCATTACCTCCCCGCGCCGATGAAAGAGAATCGCGACCTCATCGCGCTGCTTGACGAGATGGGCATACTCGAAGGCCGCGCCGCCGACGGCCAGCCCATCGTGGCCGAGCAACACCTCTGCCGCGACCCCGAAGAGCGCATCTATTATCGAGGCCGGTGGTATGAAGGTCTTTATCTGCGGGCCGGTGCGAGCGATGACGATCTGGCTCAACTCGATGCCTTCAACCGGGAAGTCAATCGCTGGGTCGCGTGGCGCGACGGACGAGGTCGGCGCGCGTTTACTATTCCCGTCGCGGCTTGCTCTACGGACGGGGAAGTGACGGCGCTCGACAAAATTTCGATGGCCGAGTACCTCGATCAAAAAGGGTGGAATTCGCCGCGACTGAGGTGGCTAATTGATTACGGATGCCGCGATGATTACGGGATGACTCTGGACCAGACGAGCGCGTGGGCGGGACTCTTTTACTCGGCCTCGCGCGTTGCAATTCCGGGCGAAGAGGCCCGCCCGCTCATAACCTGGCCCGAAGGCAACGGGCGGCTGGTCGCTCATCTTTATAACAAAGCGCGGGCGAAAGTTCGGCTCGGCCTTGCCGCGTCAGAGATAATTCCCGTTGACGCGAATGGCCGCAGCGGCGTTGATGTCGTCGCCATAGACCACGAAGGCCAATCGGCCACGGGCTTTCACGCCGACCGCGTGATCTTTGCCGCGCCGCATTTTCTGACTCGCTTCTTGATCCGCCCGTACCGCGAAAGCGCGCCTGCGCACGTCCGAGAGTTTGAGTACGGCGCGTGGATGGTGGCGAATCTTTTTTTGAAAGACAGGCCGCAGAGCCGGGGCTTTCCGCTCGCGTGGGACAACGTTATTTATGAGAGCAAGTCGCTCGGATACGTGGCCGCGACGCACCAGCGCGGGCTTGATCGCGGCCCGACCGTCTTCACTTATTATTACCCGTTGTGCGACCACGATGCGCGAGCCGCCCGGTCGCGTCTGCTTGCCGCCGAGTGGGCCGATTGGGCTGATGTGACGCTCACGGATTTGACGCGCGCCCATCCTGACATACGCTCGCAGGTTGAAAGGCTCGACGTCATGCGCTGGGGGCACGCGATGATAAGACCGCGCCCCGGCTTCGTGTGGAGCGAGGCGCGCGCGCGGGCTTCGCAACCATTTCGCGGAATCCATTTCGCGCATTCAGACTTGAGCGGCGTCGCGCTATTCGAAGAAGCGTTTTATCATGGCCTTCGAGCGGCTGACGAAGTGCTGGCTTCCAGAGGGCGAAGCGTATGACAAGCAGTGTGAAAAGTGCTGTTGATACAAAATACCAGACAGGCGATGCGCCGGTTTATTCTCTCTCTGAGCCTCGCGCGAAATGGTTATTTTCGCAGCGCGTTGATCTGTCGGTATTCCTAGGAAGCGCGCTCGTATCGCTCGCGGCATTGTGGATTGGAGCGCAGACGGGCGTGCTTTACGACGACACGCCTGACTGGGCGTGGGTTCCCGCAGTCCTGCTCATCGATGTGGCGCACGTCTACGCGACGGGCTTTCGCGTTTATCTGGACACAGACGAACTGAAACGAAGGCCCTGGCTTTACGCGCTCGTGCCGCTGCTTGGATATGCTCTGGGCGTTGCGCTTTACTCAGAAGGCGAGCTGACTTTCTGGCGCACGCTTGCTTACCTGGCGGTCTTTCATTTCATACGCCAGCAATACGGCTGGGTCGCGCTATATCGCGCGCGCGCGGGCGAGCGCGACCGCCTAAGCAAGTGGATCGACACCGTAGCGATTTACGCGGCTACGATCTATCCGCTCATCTACTGGCACGCGCACTTGCCGCGCGGGTTCTGGTGGTTTCTGGCAAAAGATTTTACAGGCGTGCCCGAGGTCATCGCCCGCGTAGCCGAGCCCGTCTATTGGGCTGCGCTTGCGGCTTACGCGATAAATGCGGTCTATCGCTGGCGGGCGCGAGGGTTGATCAATCCTGGCAAAGACATCGTGGTCGTTACGACCGCCGTGTGCTGGTATGTCGGAATAGTGGCTTTCAATTCCGATTACGCTTTCACGGTCACGAACGTCATCATCCACGGCGTGCCTTACCTGGCTTTGATCTACTGGTACGGGCGGGCGCGCTTGCAAAAAGCGGAAGGGCGCGGCCCGTTTCGCCTGTTCGCGCGCGGGCCTGTGATCTTTCTTCTTATACTCTGGGCGCTGGCCTATGCCGAAGAGATGTTCTGGGACCGGAGCGTGTGGCACGAGCGAGATTATCTTTTTGGCGACGGATGGACGCTCGCCTCGCTCAAGATGTTAATCGTGCCGCTGCTCGCCTTGCCACAGATCACTCATTACGTTCTGGACGGATTCGTCTGGCGTCGTAAAAACAATCCCGATTTCTCGCTCGTAAAATAAATCAATTGTTTGCCACGGAGCCACAGAGATTTTTTATCACTCTTTTCTCTGTGGCTCTGTGCCTCTGTGGCATGCCCTTTCAGAAGCTTGCCAACGCTGTTTCAATCATCAATAATTTAAGTTTAAGAATTAAAGAGGGGAAGAGACATGAAAGTTTTAGTATCGTTCTTTGTCCTGTTAGCATTGACTTTGCCTGCACTGGCAGTGGAGGGTAACAAAATTTTTCCTTACAAATATTCTATCGATGATCTGCCGAATGGGCTGCGGTTAATCACCGTGCCTACAGATTACCCGAACCTCGTCTCGCTATACATAGTCGTTCAGACGGGGTCGCGCAACGAAGTCGAGCCGGGGAAATCGGGCTTTGCTCACCTGTTCGAACACCTGATGTTTCGCGGCACCGAGAAGTATTCAGCCGAAGCCTATAACGAGATATTCAAAAACGCGGGGGCTGATACGAACGCTTACACGAGCGACGACCGGACGGTCTACCACGCGACTTTCTCAAAAGAGGATCTCGACCAGATAATGTCTGTCGAGGCCGACCGCTTTCAAAATCTGAAAGTGCCGGAAGACCTCTTCAAAACAGAGACCCGCGCCGTGCTGGGCGAGTACAACAAGAATGCGTCGAACCCTATTACCAAGCTCTTTGAAGCTCTGCGCGACACCGCGTTCCAATCGCACACCTATAAGCACACGACTATGGGGTTCTTGCGCGATGTCGAGAACATGCCGAACCAGTATGAGTACAGCCTGGAGTTTTTTAAACGTTTCTATCGCCCCGAGTACACGACGATCATCATAGCGGGCGATGTGAAGCGCGAGGACGCGCTTCAGATGACGAAGAAATACTGGGGCACCTGGACGCGCGGCCAGTACAAGTCGCCGATCCCGAACGAGGCCGAGCAGACAAAAGAGCTTACAACGCACGTCGACTGGCCCGCGCCGACTCTGCCCTGGGTCGCGGTCGCTTACAAGGGGCCGGCCTTCTCGGACGAGCAGAAGGACATGCCTTCGATGGATCTGATAAGCAACCTCGGCTTCTCTCAAAACTCGGAGCTGTATCAGCGGCTCGTAATCAAAGAGCAAAAAGTTGACACGCTGTTTGCCGCGTTTGAAGACCACGTTGATCCTTACCTGTTGACCGTGATGGCGCGCGTCAAGGACCCGAAAGATGTGAATTACGTCCGCCAGGAGATCATAAAGACGTTCGATTCCTTTAAGACGACAAAGGTGTCGAAAGAAAGACTCGAAGCGGTCAAATCGAATCTCAAGTATTCGTTTGCGCTCACGATGGACAATTCCGAAGCCATCGCCTCGACACTTGCTCCGTACGTTGCTCTCCGCCGCACGCCCGAAGCAATCAACAAGCTTTTCGACGTTTATGCTTCGATCACTCCCGAAGACATTCAACAGATGGCAAGCCGCTACTTCGTCGAAAAGCATCGTACGGTGGTGACTCTCGCGAGCAAGGAGAAGATGTAAATGGGTATGAAATGGATAAACGCAGTTTTAGTATTAGCATTGATAACGCCGGGGCTTGCCGCCGCGCAGGCCGGAAAGGGATCGCCAAAGCTGCCAATGGTACTTATGCCAAACACTTCGCCCCTGGTAAGTTTCCGCTTCCTGTTTAACGCAGGCTCAGCCATCGATCCGAAAGGCAAAGAGGGCGTGGCCGCGCTGACGGCGGAGATGCTTTCCCAAGGCGGCAGCCGCAGCCGCACGTATGAACAGATCATCCAGGCGATGTACCCGATGGCCACCGGCTTCGGCTCGCAAGTTGATAAGCATGTTACGGTCTTTGCCGGTACGACTCACACCGACAACCTGGAGGCTTACTACAAGATCATTTCCGACATGCTGTTGGATCCGGGCTGGAGGGAAGACGATTTTAATCGTTTGAAAGAGGACTCGATCAACTATCTCAAGGTGAGCCTTCGAGGCAACAACGACGAAGAGCTGGGCAAAGAGACGCTTTACAACCTGATTTATGAAAACCACCCTTACGGCCATCATAACGTCGGGACGATTGCTTCGCTTGAAAAACTGACCCTGGACGATTTAAAGAATTTCTACCGCGAGAACTACACTCAGGCGAATTTTGTGCTTGGGCTTGCGGGCGGATACTCGAAAGAGTTTGAGGCTAAAGTTAAATCGGATTTCGGATCAAAGCTGCCCGCAGGAAAGGCGGCGACGGTCAAGCTGCCTGAGCCCGAAAAGATAAGCGGGCTTCAAATGACGATCCTGGAAAAGAACACGCCCGGCACAGCCATCTCGTTTGGCTTCCCGATACCTGTGACTCGCTCGCACCCGGACTGGCCCGCTTTGCTTGTGGTCGAGTCATATTTCGGGCAGCACCGCAACTCAAACAGCCATCTCTACAAGCGGCTGCGCCAGATTCGCGGCCTCAACTATGGCGACTACGCATACATCGAATACTTCCCGCGCGGGATGTTCCAGTTCCAGCCCGATCCGAACCTCGGTCGCCAGCAGCAGATCTTTCAAGTGTGGATACGTCCGGTCGAGCCGAAGAACGGATTGTTTGCCCTGAGGACCGCTCTTTTCGAATTGAGAAAGCTGGTCGATCAGGGAATATCGAAAGAGGACTTTGAGGCGACGCGCCAGTTCCTGACAAAGTATGTGAACGTGTTGACCAAGACTCAGGATGCGCAACTGGGCTACGCGCTCGACAGCCGTTTTTACGGCATACCGGCGTTTAACGATTACATTCGCGAGCGGTTGGCGAAGCTCACGGTCGAGGACGTGAATCGAGCGATCAAAAAATATCTGCAAGCCGATAACGTCCAGATTGTCGTCGTCACAAAAGACGCCGAAGGGTTTCGCAAGGCCGCGCTCGAAGGCAAGCCTTCGCCCATAAGCTACACCGCGCCTCCGCCGAAAGAGATACTCGAAGAGGACAAGACTATCGAAACGTATAAACTTTCATTCAACCCGAAAGCGGTTGAAGTCGTGCCGGTAGACCGGGTTTTCGAGAAATAGAGCGGTTTTCAATTGAATGTACGGGATAAGAGAGACATCTCACCGCCGCAGACACAGAGGACGCATATGGCCGACGATGTGCTTCGCACGCGGCGATTGCGCAGAGCAGAATACTGTTTTCTCTGCGCCCCCTCTGTGCTCTCTGTGTCTCTGCGGCGGTGAATCTTCTTTCATTACCTTACACTCATATGAAATTCGCTCTAGTAAGAACGGGGCATGCCCCAAGATTGCAAATGGCCTTCGATTAAGTTCACGCCTACTCTTCAAACAGATGTGAGGAATTCCTCGGTGAGCGACATCAGCAGGGCACGTGAGGCCCTTTTCAAACATTTTGGTTTTACAGATTTTCGCGAAGGTCAGGCCGAAGTCATTGAGGCTGTCCTCAACGGCGAAAACGCTGTCGTCGTGATGCCGACGGGCGGAGGCAAATCGCTCTGCTTCCAATTGCCCGCTTTGATGATCGAGGGGGTGACGCTGGTCGTCTCGCCGTTGATAGCCCTGATGAAAGATCAGGTTGATCAACTGGCGGCGCGAGGGATTCCCACCACGTTTATAAACAGCTCTTTGAGCTACGGCGAGGTGAACCGGCGGTTGAGCGAAATCCGTCGCAGCCAGCACAAGCTCGTCTACATAGCGCCCGAACGATTCCGCAGCGAGGCCTTTACGGAAGCCATCGCGGAAGTGAAGGTGAAATTATTTGCGATAGACGAAGCGCACTGCATATCGCACTGGGGGCATGATTTTCGGCCCGATTATCTGAGGCTCAAAGAGGCGGCCGAGCGTCTGGGCATGCCTCAGATAATCGCGCTCACCGCGACCGCCACGCCGCAGGTCAGGGCCGACATAAGCGAGCAGCTTGGGCTTACGGACCCGCGCGTCTTTGTCGCCGGATTTGATCGCCCGAACCTTTCTCTGCGCGTGTTGCACGTCCAGACCGAGAAAGAGAAGATCGCCACGCTCAAAGATTTGAGCGCGCGGTTAACGGGCTCAGGCATCATCTACACGGCCACGCGAAAGAGCGTCGAGCAGGTCACGGCAAAGCTAAAGCTGGCGGGCCTGTCGGCGGAGGCGTATCACGGAGGGATGGATGAGGGCGAGCGAACGCGCGCGCAAGAGAGCTTCATGCGCGGCGATACAAAGGCCATCGTGGCTACGAACGCTTTCGGCATGGGGATAGACAAACCAGACATACGGTTCGTCGCTCACTTTCACCTCCCCGGCTCAATCGAAGCCTACTATCAAGAGGTGGGCCGCGCGGGGCGTGACGGGCGGGATGCCGATTGCGTGATGTTGTTCAACTATGCCGACACGCGCACTCAGCAATTTTTTATCGAAGGCTCTCACCCGCCGCCGGATTTGATAGGCCGCGTTTATATGGAGATCGCGTCGGGCGGCGCGGGCAAAACCGATAAGACCCCCCGCGACATTGCCGAGCGGCTGAAGATCAAAAACGAGATGTCCGTTTATTCGGCGCTCGTGCTGCTCGAAAAAGCGGGCCACATCGAGCGGGGCCGCGCGACCGATACCGTCCTTCTCGCTACGCTCAAAACAGACGTTGACAGCGCGCTCGGGGCCGTCCCCGACGATTCGAACGAAGGCGCGATAGTGCGCGATCTGGTCTTTAATCGAAATGTGAGCGAGCGCGAGCCTGCCGAGCTTGATGTCAGCCTGATAGCTGCGGGACTCGGGCTCAACGACGGCCAGGTGCGGCGCGGGCTAGCCTCGCTTTCTGATCGCGGGCTGCTCGAATGCCGCACGGCTTTTCAAGGTCGCGGCATACGGCTGCTTGACGAAGCGCCCGCGCGCGCCCTGAAAATAGACACGAAAGAACTGGCCGCGCGCGCGGCAGCCGAACAGTGGAAGCTGCGCCGTATGATCGATTACTGCTACCAAAAAGATCGAGGCTGCCTGCGCCGCTTTATCTTGAACTATTTTGGTGATAGAAAGCACCTTGCGAATTGCGGCACCTGTTCTTTCTGCGCGCCGGAAGCGGACACGCCAACGCCCGATGCCGCGCGGGCTGCTGCCGGGACGTTGACGCTGGGGCGCGCGTCTTCGGCGTCAAAGATGCCCGAAGCTACTCAGATGGACCGATTCATAATCGAACACGCGCCGACGGGCAAAGAGCTGCGCGCGGATTTGAGGAAAAAGGCGGAAGCGGCGCGCGCCGCCGCGAAGACGGTTGAAAATGTGGAGACCGCTTCGGGCGCGCGCGCGCTTAATGAAGAAGAGACTGTAGTAATCAAAAAAATACTTAGCTGTGTCGCAAGATTGAAAAATAGGTTCGGGAAGGGAACGGTCGCAGCCGTCCTTCGCGGCTCGTCGTCAAAGCAAGTGCTTGAAAATGATCTGGATAAGCTCTCGACTTACGGACTGCTCAGCTCGATGACGCAAGACGAGATAACTGCGTTCATCAAAGCGCTGATCCAGGCAGATTGCATCGCCGTTGATCGAGGCGCGTATCCTACGGTGAGTCTTACGGACTTTGGTCGCGAAGTAATGCTCGGCCGCGCCGAAGCGATGCTTGAGCTGCCATATTAAAGGTAGGAAATTGCTCACATATACTCGTATGAGCCTACTGTATTCAAAATATCTCACCGCAGAGACGCAGAGAACACAGAGCGGGCGCAGAGAAGATGTTGGTTTTCTCTGCGCAACCGCCGCGTGCGAAGCACATCATCGGCCATATGTGTTCTCTGCGTCTCTGCGGTGAATCTTATTGCATCCCAATACACAGGCTCACAATTTTTATGACGTTCTAACTTGTATAGTTTCTCGGAGATATGAATGGAATCTCAACAGACAGCTTCTGGAGTTCTTCAGATAAACGAAAAAGGCTTTGGATTTCTCAGACAGGCGGACAATAACTACCTTCCCGGCCCTAAAGATGTTTTTGTCCCGCGCTCGCTAATTCAAAAATACTCCCTGCGCGAAGGCGTGCACGTTCATGGAACTTCGGTCCCGTCGCAAAACGGGCGGGGCCGCAGCCAGGCAGACCAGCTCTCAACCGTAGCTCACGTCAACGGGCTTGACCCTGATCAGTATCGAAACGCGCCAGAATTCACCTCGCTTACGAGCATCGATCCGACCGAGCGGCTTGAGCTTTCCGAAGGCAACGAGAACCTGTCTATGCGCGTGCTCGATCTGATCTCACCTATCGGAAAAGGGCAGCGCGGGCTGGTGGTCGCACCGCCAAAGACCGGCAAGACTACGCTCATTGAAAACATAGCCGAATCGGTCGCGGATAATCACCCTGAGACTCACCTTGTAGTCCTGCTCGTAGACGAGCGCCCCGAAGAGGTCACGCACCTGAAGCGCAGGGTGCGCGGCGAGGTGATCGCTTCATCAGCCGATCAGGGGTCTGATCTTCACCTACAGGTTGCGCGCCTCGTCCTTGAGCGCGTCAAGCGCATGGTCGAATGCGGACAGGATGTAGTGATGCTGCTTGATTCGATCACGCGGCTCGCCCGCGCTTCGAATCGTGAGACGAGCCGGCGCGGGCGCACGATGTCGGGCGGAGTTGATACGCGCGCGATGGAGTTCCCCAGGAAGTTTTTTGGCGCCGCGAGAAAAGCCGAGCAAGGCGGGTCGCTCACCATAATCGGGACCGCGCTCATAGACACGGGCAGCCAGATGGACGAAGTGATCTTTCAAGAATTCAAAGGGACGGGAAATCTGGAGATCGTGCTTGATAGAAAACTTGCCGAGCGGCGCATCTTTCCCGCAATCGACATTTCAAAATCGGGCACGCGCAAGGAAGAGAAATTATTCGACGCCGCGAACGTTCCGCAAGTACACTTGCTGCGCCGCGCGCTTGCCGGGAAAAAACCTGTAGAGGCTATGGAACTGCTCCTCAAAGGACTCGGAGAGACGCGCAACAACGAAGAGTTCCTCAGCCGATTAAAACCGTGACAAGAGATTCTTATCCTGCCGCTTGTCACGGTTTAATCGTTACGGTTTTTCTTCTATCGCAACTGAAGAACGACGCCCGGCTTGTTGATGTTGATGTTGACCTCAGTCTTTTTAGTGCCAAACATCTTTCCGAAAGCCCCTGTGAAATAGAGCACTGCGAGCAATACGATTAAGAACAGCACAATTGCCAGTGCCGTCATCCCGCTTCCGCCACCCGAGTGTACATGCTCTTCTATGATCCTATCAGCCATTTTAGTTTCCTCCTGTCAGTTATCAAACACATCTGCCTTCAAGCGATTAGGACTGCAACCTCAATGCCAGTTGTTAAATGTTGAAAATAGGTTTGAAAAGAGGCTTATCGTGTACACTAATCAGGGCGGGCGTGTATTACTGCGCTACAAAGCGAATTGCTTCGTATGTTTATAAATCGTCGTCAATCTGCACGGCCTTCCACTGGCCGCTGACACGGCTGACGCGGATCAAAAGACGCTTGTCGCCGTTGTTCATCTCGTAGGTCGCTCGATCAGCTTCGTTATGCTCGCGCGCCTCGACCGTCCAGCCGCCTTTGCCGTTGCGGGCAAAACCTTCGGTGATGATCGGGTCGAGCGATTTATCGATGAAAGGCCGGGAGCGCGCGTCTACTCGACGTTTTTCCAATGCATCGGCCAGGACATAAAAGGCCGTGTAGCGATCATTCTCCCAGGCGCGCGCCACTTCGCTGTAGCGCGTGCCTTTCCATTCGAGCTTCACCTGTTGATATGCGTGCTCGCATTGCGAGCATTCGTAGACGATCGCTTTTGAAGAGGCAGGCTCGTGTATCAACAGATTCACGCCAGTCTCGTCAAACTTCACATCTGCCTGCTCGCCCGCCACCGCGCCCGATGCGTATGTGGGCGGGAGCGCTTGCCGCGTCACGTCTCGGAAATCGTTCTGCTCGTATTTCAAGACAAGAATTCGCCCCGCAGGCGTGCGGGCCGCGCCTTCAAGCCTTCCTGCGCCGAGCAAGACGACGTGCTCGCCCGTTTCGTCTTTTATGACGCGCATCTCGTCGGGCATCCCTTGCGCTTCTTCGCCGGCGTGAAACCTGCGCAAAAGATTTTTAGGAAGTATCTTCATCAGCTCTTCGCTCGCCATTTCTGAAGGGAGTTGAGGAGCTTTGACCTCTTCGGTCGGCGCGACGGGTTCGGTCGCGCTCGGTTGAGGGGTTGAAGCTACGGCGGCGGGAGTCGGGGCGGGCTTCGCTTCAGGCTTCAGCAGAAGATAAGCCGCGAGCGCGGCACCTCCGATGATGTTTATTGCCAGCAGGAAAAAGAAAGCGGTCTTCCACCCCGAAGAGCCCGGAGCGACGGCGTAAGTCTTCTCCGCAACATCGTATGAAGCATATTTCGCGTCTGTTTGTCTTTTGTACGAAGCCGAGTTTGACACGGTCGTCCGGTTTGGCGTCGAGGTCCGGAGAACAGCCCCATCAAACGTACAGAACTTTTTATCGTCTTCGAACCCCTCGCGGCATTGCGGACAAATCTTCATGAAGGCACCTCAAAATCAAAACGCGAAAACCGATCTCAATATCAAATCTTAACCTATATCTGCCGGCGTTTTTGGATTATGGGGCGCGGCCATTATAGTCCAAATTAGCTAGAGAGCCACAGAGCCACGGAGTTTTTTTATGCTTCTTTGTTTTAGTTGCATGTAATTGTCATTATTCAACGAGCGCGAACTGCGATTCGTATGATACAATCGGCGGCCCGATGCGAGGCATCAGGTGGTTCCAATTGCTGTGGTAATCGATAAACAACTTCTATAAGGAGTCAATTATGTCATCAGCAAAACTCTCAGGCATAGACGTATCTTACTATCAAGGTGAAATAGACTGGCAAAGTGTAAAAGCTGCGGGGCAGACATTCGCCTTCGCGAGAGCAACCTATGGCACTACAAAGCTGGATTCTATGTTCAGCACCAACTGGCAGGCGATAAAGCAGGCCGGTATAATTCGCGGAGCCTATCACTTCTTTGTGGCGGCGGACGACCCCACAGAACAAGCTAACTTTTTTGTGAGCACCGTCGGAAGCCTGGAGCCCGGCGATCTCCCGCCGGTCATCGACGTGGAGGCGGATAGCGGAACAAGCAGCGCTCTCGTAAATGATGTTCAGACCTGGCTCAATATAGTAGAGCAAAAGCTTGGGGTGATACCGATAATATATACCGCGCCCTCTTACTGGAATGAATATATGACAGGCAATTTCGGAAAATACCCCCTGTGGGTTGCAGAGTATGGAGTCTCAACTCCAAAGAGCGTGAATGGGTGGAGCAACTGGACGTTCTGGCAGCACTCGGAATCAGGCTCGGTTGAAGGTATAAAGGGCTCAGTTGACACCGACTATTTCAACGGATCGTATAATGACTTGCTGGCCCTGACGCTGGCATCGTCCGGCGAACCTGCACCCGCAACTGCACCTGCAATAACCGAACAGCCAATCGAACAGCCACCGGCGAATTCCGGTAGCCAAACATATACAGTGCAATCGGGTGATACGCTCTCTTCGATTGCCGAACGTTACGGCATCACGGTGAATGCAATATGCCAGGCCAACGGTATCGAAAACCCAAACCTGATCAGCGTGGGAGAGGTTCTAAGCATCCCTTAAGAGTATATTACAACTGTAGCGGTTGGTATTTGAGTGCGACCGCAAACCGCTATAAGCCTGCGCTTGTCACTTGCCACCTGTCACCGCTTCTGTAGTAGGATAATCAGTTGTGTTCACATCTCGATAATCGATAACAAAACGGGAGCGAATATGGATCAGACTTATATCAGGGACGTGTCAAAGCATGTGGGCGAAGAGATAACCGTCAAAGGATGGCTTTACAACATACGCTCAAGCGGGAAGTTGATCTTTCCCCAGGTACGCGACGGGTCAGGCATCATTCAAGGTGTAGTTTTCAAAAAGAATGTTCCGGAGCAAGTGTGGAACGATTTCGGGCGTTTGACTCAAGAGTCTTCGATCATCGTCAAAGGCACTGTGCGCGCCGACGAGCGAGCGCCCGGCGGATTTGAGCTTGACGTGACCGGCGTAGAAGTCATACAGGTGGCCGAGCCCTACCCGATAACACCCAAAGAGCATGGCGTAGAGTTTTTGATGGACAAGCGCCACCTCTGGATTCGCTCGCGCCGCCAGCACGCCATCCTCAGCATTCGCGCGGAAGTCATACGCGCCGTCCGAGACTACTTCGATTCAAACGGCTTTCTGCTGATGGACACGCCGATCTTCACTCCTGCCGCTTGCGAAGGGACGACCACGCTGTTTGAAGTCAATTATTTTGACGACGCCAAAGCCTACCTGACGCAATCGGGCCAGCTCTACAATGAAGCGACGGCGGCGGCCTTTGGCAAGGTCTACACTTTCGGCCCGACGTTCCGCGCCGAAAAATCCAAGACGCGCCGCCACCTGACCGAGTTCTGGATGGTCGAGCCGGAAGTGGCTTACGCCCAGCTTGATGACGTCATGGACCTGGCCGAAGATTTCTTGACCTTCATCGTCCGCCGCGTGTTAGAGAACCGCAGGCCGGAGCTTGCGGAGCTTGAGCGCGACATATCGAAGCTGGAACGGATCGAAAAGCCATTCCCACGGCTTCAATATGATGATGCGGTTCGCATGCTCCAGGAGGCGCACGAGCGCGGCGAAGTCGAGACGCGCTTCGAATGGGGCGGGGATTTCGGCTCGCCCGACGAGACTTACCTGTCGAGCCAGTACGACCGGCCCGTGATGATTCATCGTTACCCCTCGGCGATCAAGGCGTTTTATATGAAGCCCGACCCGGAGCGTCCGGAACTCTCGATGAGCGTCGATGTGCTTGCGCCCGAAGGCTACGGCGAGGTGATCGGCGGGGGCCAGCGCGCCGAAGATATTAATTACTTGCTCAAGCAGCTACACGATCACGATTTGCCGGAAGAGTCTTTTGACTGGTATCTCGATCTTCGCAAGTACGGGACGTTTCCGCACGGGGGATTCGGGATGGGAATCGAGCGCTTTACGGCCTGGATGTGCGGCATCGAGCACATACGCGAAGCGATTCCATTCCCGCGCATGCTTTATCGTTTGAAACCCTGAAAATAATTTATCAAGAACTAGGCAAAGACGGCGATGAAGACCATGCGGGTGATTCTGACGATCATAACGGCTCTTGCCCTGCTCGGAGAGATTACGGGCGCTGTCCCTCAGCGCCCGCGCTCGGATACGAGGCAGGTCCGCGTATATTTCTATTCAGAAAACGAAATCCACTCCAAGACCACTTCCGATTCGAGGCAAGCGGCGGTTGAAAACTTGCTCGCGCTCGTGCCGGTTCGCAGAAAAGTCAGCGGGGTGACGCCTGCGCGCGGCGCGATCGAGGCGCTGATTGCGGGGCCGACGGACGAAGAAAAGGGAAGGGGATTGCGCTCGCCCCACACGCATGACCTTTCGATAAAGACTCTCGCAATCGATGACGGGACGGCGCGCATCAGCCTCGTCTCAAAGTGCGCTGATTGCCCGCGCTGGCCCGGCGATTTAGCCCCCTGGCGGTTTAGAGAGGCGATAGAGAGAACGCTGAAACAATTCCCGACCGTTCGGCGCGTGGTAATCTGCCTGGACGGAATCGAAAACTTTGATTCGGGCGACGAGATAAAAAAGTGCGAATAGATGCGCCGCTCGAATCCGTGCGGCGTGACCGGATTATATGAAACGAGTCTGCGTTTATTGCGGGTCGAGCAACGGCGCTCGGCCGTCCTACATTCAGGCAGCGCGGGCATTAGGCAAGGCGCTCGTCAGCCGTGGCCTCGGCCTGGTTTATGGCGGCTCGAACATCGGGCTAATGGGCGCGCTCGCAGATACCGTGATGGCGGAGGGCGGCGAAGTGATAGGTATCATCCCTGAGCCGCTGGTGGCGAAAGAGGTCGCGCATAACGGTCTTTCCGATCTACGTGTAGTCGGCTCGATGCACGAGCGCAAAGCATTGATGGCCGAGCTGGCGGATGCCTTTATCGCGCTGCCCGGAGGCTTCGGCACTCTGGAAGAGTTTTGCGAAATAGCTACGTGGATTCAATTGGGTCTGCACCGCAAACCGTGCGGGCTTCTCAATGTTGAAGGGTATTATGACGGGTTACTCTCGTTCTTAAATCATGCGGTAGCTGAAGGGTTTATCCTTCCTCAGTATCGCGCCGTCGTGCTGACGGATTCAGAGGCGGACGCCTTATTAGAAAAGATTGCGAGCTATGAAGTGCCGCCCCTTCATAAGTGGATAGACCGGGAGGAAACATAGAGAAATATCAAGCAATCTGATTGCTTTTATTGATTTGCTGTTGAAAATAGTCCTTCCAGCGTTGCGCGAGCGCCGCGACTTTTACGGCCCTCTGCATGGTTTTTAGATCATCCTTTTCAAATGCAAAAACCCGGGTGATGTCGGCCACGCTCACGCTTTGATCTTCCCGCCCGATCAACTCTACGTCATTCCCTGCCTCGACCATGCCTTCGCGTGAGACGGCGAAGTAAAATCCTGTGCGGCGGCTGGCAAGAAACATCTTGACCATATCATCGCGCCCAAATTTTATCCCGAGTTTATAGCAGGGGAATCGCGGCTGAGTTACGACTACCTCGGCCTCCCCGATTCGGAACCTGTCTCCTATATTGACGGCCTCCTCAAACAAACCCTCGGTAGTGAAATTCTCGCCGAACGCACCCGGGGGCAAGTCCACGCCTGGCAACTCGCCGCGCCAGTACTCGTAGTGTTCGGCCGGATAAGCATAAACAGCCTTCCCGACGCCGCCGTGCACAGCCAGATCAGCCTGTGTATCGCCATCCAGGGTGAGAGTTCGCATCATCAGAGGACGGTTGACCGGCTCTTTAAAAATACCTGTCGTGACGACCTTCCCCTGCCAGGAGACTTCTCGCGGCAATCCGACATTGACCGATGTAATCTTCATAGATGTGGATAATGCCAAGTCGTGTGCAAGAACTCAAGTTTCCGAGCGCGGGCGCGGCCGGGGATGGACACGGCTCGCCCTATTTATTATCTTTTAACCATCATCAAAAATATTGGTGAAATCAAACTGTTACCCGGAGGAATCAATGGCTATCAATAAAGCGCTGCTCTCTGAATTCGATTACGAAATGGCCAACACTCGCAAGACCCTCGAACGTGTACCGGAAGAGAAGTTCGAGTGGAAACCCCACGACAGGTCAATGTCGATGGGAGGGCTGGCGACGCACCTGGCCAGCATACCTACCTGGGCGGCTCGCTCTATCCGCCATGACTCCTTCGATATGGCCCCGCAGGGCGGCCCTCCCCCGCGCGCGACACAGGTCACCTCGCGAGACGAGCTACTGGAAACATTCGATAAGAACATAGCCGACGCGCGGGCAGCGATTGCCGAGGCGGGCGATGAACACCTTATGACCAAATGGTCGCTCCTATCCAGCGGCGAGACCGTCATGACGTTGCCGCGTGTAGTCGTGCTGCGCAGTTTCGTTATGAACCACCTCATACACCATCGCGGGCAACTCAGCGTATACCTGCGGCTGAATGATGTGCCGGTGCCTGCCCTGTACGGGCCGTCAGCGGATGAGAGCTAAGGGTGCTTAACAATTGAGTTGACCGAGCAGCGCGGGGCTCAATGAAATAAAAATATGCGCCTCCGCTTATCAAGATAAGGAGAGAGCAAAGATGTTACAATGGAAGCCGGACCCGACCTTTTATCCATCGCCCCGTCTGGCCATGCAGGCGCCGTCAGAGAAACTGGCTTACGTCGCGATCTTTAATCCGAATAAAGATGGCCGTGCGGACGCGATAACCGTGGTGGATGTGGATTCTGACTCACCTTCCTACGGGCAGATAGTGGGCCGCGTGGATATGCCCACCGCAGGCGATGAATTACACCACTTCGGCTGGAACGCATGCAGCTCGGCGCTCTGCCCTTATGCGCCGCATCCGCACATCGAGCGACGCTACCTGGTAGTGCCCGGCCTGCGTTCGTCGCGCATACACATCATCGATACCAAACCTGATCCGCGCCAGCCAAAAATCGTGAGGGTCATAGAGCCGGAGGAAGTCTTCGCCCGCGTTAACTACTCCCGGTTCCACACGATCCATTGCGGGCCGGAAGGCATCTACGTCAGCGCGCTCGGCAATCGCGAAGGCGAAGGACCGGGCGGAATCTTCCTGCTCGATCACTTCTCCTTCGACGTGCTCGGCCAGTGGGAGGTGGAGCGCGGGCCACAGTATCTGGCCTACGATTTTTGGTGGCATCTCGGCCACGATACTATGGTCACGAGTGAATGGGGCACGCCCAACATGATCGAAGATGGGCTAAACCCGGAACTGCTTCTCAATAGCAAGTACGGTCGGCATATCCATTTCTGGGATTTGCGCCGCAGGCGACATCAGCAGGCAATAGACTTGGGCGCGGAGCATCAATTGGTCCTTGAGTTACGGGCCGCCCACGATCCTACCAAAACTTATGGCTTCGTCGGCGTAGTGATCTCGCTCAAAGACCTGTCTAGCTCAATCTGGTTGTGGTATCGCGAGGGCGAGAGTTGGAACATCAAAAAAGTGATAGAGATTCCGGCGGAGCCAGCCGAGCCTGAGCAGTTGCCGCCGTTGCTGCAAGGCTTCAAAGCAGTGCCGCCGCTGGTCAGCGACATCAACCTGTCGCTCGACGACCGCCTTCTTTACGTCTCTTGCTGGGGCACCGGAGAGATGCGGCAGTACGATGTTTCCGACCCCTTCAACCCCAAGCTCACAGGCTCTGTGCATTTGGGGGGCATAGTGCGCCGCACGCCGCACCCGAAGAGGCCCGAAGAGCCGCTAAACGGCGCGCCGCAAATGGTCGAGGTGAGTCGTGATGGCCGCCGCGTTTACTTCACCAATTCGCTTTACCACGCGTGGGATGAGCAGTTCTATCCCGACGGGGTGCGCAGTTGGATGGTCAAACTCGATGCCGACCCGGCGGGTGGCCTCAGCATAGACGAGGATTTCTTCGTAGAGTTCGATGGCTTTCGCTCGCACCAGATACGGCTGGAAGGTGGAGACTGTTCGTCAGACTCCTACTGTTATCCATGAGCGAACTCTGGCCCTGGCTGACACTATTTGGTCTGGGAGCGTATCACGGGATCAACCCCGGTATGGGATGGCTCTTTGCTGTTGCGCTCGGCTTGCAGGAAAAAAAACGACGGGCCGTGTTCCGTGCGCTGCCACCCATTGCGCTTGGACACGCGCTGTCGATTGGAGTAATAGTCGGCTTGCTCTGGCTCGCGCAGGCGAGTCTGCCTCAGAAGGCTTTACGTTACGGCGCGGCAGCGATCCTGTTTGGCTTTGGGTTGTATCGCTTCTTTCGCTCGCGCCATCCGGGATGGGTAGGCATGCGCGTCGGCTTTCGCGACCTGACTCTATGGTCATTCCTGATGGCCTCAGCGCACGGAGCGGGTCTGATGCTTGTGCCGATACTGCTCGGCTGGCCTGAGGCAAATCATGCCGATCATCAAGGCCACATATCCCACGAAAGCAACCTTCAGATGCATTCGTTCAACAGCCCGCTGTTGTGGCTGGCGGCTGTACTGGTGCATAGCGCGGGGCACCTGTTGATAGCGGCGTTGATTGCTGTCGTAGTCTATGAAAAACTCGGATTAGCGATGCTGCGCCGAGCGTGGTTCAATCTTGATTTGCTCTGGATGATCGCTTTGATGTTGAGCGGCCTTCTGATCCTCATCCTTTGAAAGCATGCCTAAGCAAATCGGATTTATTCTCTACGGCTGCTCGGTTCTTTCCAACTCTGCCCGGTCCCAACCGCCAAAATCTGCGGCTGCCTCGTAGCTGCTTTGCATGAATTCAAGCAACGCAGCATCAGGCGAAGCCGATTGTCGGACCTCATCGTAAGGAAAGACAAATTCCTTGAGATCGGGGCTGTAACCTGCGCCGCCCGGGCGGGCCGTCGCCGTGCTAAACCCTTGCGGCTCGGGATAGGCATAAGAATAAAAGATCGGCTGGGGCATCTGCTCATTCCCCGGCCAGAACCCGCAACTGCTCACTTCGTGAGAGTACGCTTCGCGCGTCACCCAATCAGGAAGATGAGGGATGCCGCCGGGATGAGTGGGCGCGCGACGCCCGGAAAAGCGCGTTACGGCCATATCGAAGCTCCCCCAAAAGAAATGCACCGGGCTGCACTTGCCTATGAACCGGGCGCGGAACTGCTTAAACACCCGGTCTGTCTGCACGAGCGCGCGCCAGAATCGGTTGGCATACTCGGCGTCATAAGATGCGTGTTCGTAGTCCTTCTCAAAGGGGATCGGGTTTACCACTTCGTTGGGCGTGGTGTGAATCCGCACCTTGAGATTCATCTCGGCCAATCTGGCAAACAGCTCCTCATAAAAATCGGCAACCGAGCGAGGCGCGAGCGACATCGTTTTCACCTCGCCGTCGCTCGTCGCTATTATCAGCTTGTGATCGATGAAGTCGAAATCGATCTGAAATGTCCTGGCCCCATGCGGAATGGGCGATGTAGTCAGACCGCGCGAGGTGACATACAGGGTCGTGTGCCAGGAGTGATTGACCCACGGCGTCTCGACGAGCCTGATTTTGCCGACGACCTGCGTCCACATATGGAGCGTCGCGCAGGTATCTTTCCACTCCATGAAAGGTAAGCTCGGCCATATGTTACTACCTGAATTAGTCATACTCCCTCCACCCCTTCGTTTTTGTTAAAGACCAAACTGGCGCAGGTGATGGTCTACGTGTAAGTATCCCCACCTCTGCCATTCCTCTTCGCTCATCTCGCCAAATACCGGGTGTCGCGCCCACCGGAAATCCCTATCTCGATTAGTAAATCGATCCATTGTCTTTCTGAGTTCTTCAACGTCCGATACAAACTCGGCTGGCCGCGTCCCGCCCGCCTCTTGATCCATCTCGGGTCTTGTCTTAAACCCTTTCGGCCAGGTTAAAGGGGCGCGAAGCGCAACCCACTTCACCAGCGTTCTATGAACGATATTGCCGCTGGGGCTGACATATTTTTCACCCATAGCTGCTTTGAATGAATCGCTCAAATGGCAAACCATCTGATGCGGAGTCATCCGTCCCCACCGCCGCTGACTTTGATGATTGAGCTTATCCAGTCGCTCAATAAGCTCCGCCCTCTCGGATTGATTGATGAGGCTTTTCATAGCGGTATGCCATTTTATGAATTAGCCGGGCGCTACGCAAAGGGTTTGCTTCCTGCCCCGCGCGCAATCCGCATTGACCCGGCTCCGATTTTCGCGTAAAGAGTATCTCTTCCAGAGCCATCGAAGAAAGGCGGAGCTATGAAACAATCTCTTCTGGCAGTCGCTCTCCTCATCATTGCGTCACCCCTTGCAATCGGACAAACAAGAACCGGGGCGAAAGAGGTTAATGAGTTTAGAGCAATAGACGTCCATATGCACGCCTCAACACCAGAGTTTATGAAGCCGGCTTCGACGGCGAATTTCGGGGCTTTCCGCAGGACCTTCGGCAATATGGTGACGGACGTTTCGGTCTTGTTGAAACAGACCCTCGAATACATGGATAAGAACAACGTAAAAGTCGGAGTACTCAGCGGAGAGAACGATCTTGTACAGAGTTGGGCTAAAGCGCATCCGACGCGGTTTATTCCTTCTTTCTCGCCTGACACATCGTTGAAAGATCATCAAGCGGCGGCCAGTCAATTCGAACGAGAAATTGAGCAGGGGAAATGGCGGGCAATGGGCGAGCTGGGGCTTGCTTACGACGGACTGGCGCTCAACGACCCACAGCTCTTTCCTTACTATGAAGTTTGTGAAAGAAAAGGTATACCGGTCTTTTTTCACACGGGCCTGGACGGGCCGGAGCCGCAGCAGCTTGTCTCCCCAAAATTCAGAATCGAATTGGGAGACCCTTTGTTGCTTCAAGACGTAGTGATCCGATTTCCCAGGCTGAAAGTTATCATAATGCACATGGGATGGCCTTACGCGGACCACGCGCTTTACATGCTTTACGCTTATCCGAATGTATATCTGGACACCGCCGTGGTGAATTGGATACTGGGTCCGAGCCTGTTCAACAGAATGCTCAAGGAAGCGGTTGATACGGTAGGGAGCGACCGCATTCTTTTCGGGTCAGACCAGATGGTATGGCCGCAGATGATTACGCCCGCAGTACAGGCCATTGTCAAAGCCGATTACTTGAGCATGGAAGATAAGCGGCGGATTCTGTGGGGAAACGCCGCCAGCCTTTTAGGAATAAAATAGTACCCCGCCGCTAATCATTCTCCGAAAATTTCCGAGTCTTCTCCGCAGTTATTCTCTTGCATGTGGAGCAGCCTTAACTTCAGCTCACGGTCAACGGCGGGTATGCGGTCTACTCAGTAGTTAGCTGTCTGAACTCGATGTGCGTATAATTAAGCCGGAGGACAAGGAATGAAATACAAAATAGCTTTGTATAAATCTGATGAGGGCTACAGTGTATCTTGCCCCGGTCTGCCCGGATGCTGGTCGCAAGGGGCAAGCGAAGAAGAGGCTATAGAAAATATTCAAGATGCGATAAAAGAATACTTGGCCGCAGTTGATGAATTAGTACAAGATGCCGAAATACGAGAGGTGGAAGTCACTGTTTAGCTATGCCAAAGATCCCAGGAATAAATCATCTGGAAGCTGTCAGAGCACTGGAGAAGACAGGCTTCCGCATCGTACGGCAAGGCAAACACATCGTAATGAGTAACGGCGCTCGCATTGTGACAATCCCGCGCCACAATCCAGTAAACGCGATAACAATGGGTGGAATAGCTCGCGATGCAGGATTAACCGTCGAAGAGTTCAAGAAGTTGCTGTAGCCAACAGACAGCTAACAAACGCATGCAGCGGAGGCTGCAAAGCGAGTCGCGCGTCAATCCATCAATGCGGCTCGCGGCCCCGCTGATGCGCGTCGTTAGACGGAATAAATAGCCAGTAGATAGGTGAACAATATGGATGATAAGACTATAGGACAGGTGGGTGGTGAATCGCTGAAACCTCAAGATCCGCTTATCTTTCTTTCTTATGCTAACGAGGACAAGAAGAAGGTTCGGGCTATACATCGAAAATTAAGAAATGAGCAGTTGAAGCCATGGATAGATGTAGCTGACATATTACCAGGCCAAGAATGGGATAAAACTATAACTAATGCTATTAGAAGCGCCCGCTTTGTTATAGTTTTCTTGTCTAATAACTCGGTTAGTAAACGTGGATATGTGCAGAAGGAGATTAAAGAAGCTCTTGATGCAGCTGACAAGTTACCAGAGGGCGATATCTTTATAATTCCTGTTAGACTGGAAGAATGTACAGTCCCGGAACGATTGTCGAAATGGCAATGGATCAACATTTTTCGCCGCCATGGATTTAGAAAACTTGTCAACGCTTTGAGGGAGAATCTAAGCCCAGACCGAGATACCGCTTCTAAGTCACAGATAAACGCAAAGCTTGTTCTTGTAGGAGAGACCGATCATGAAGCAATGTTTCTAATATTCAAGGATTTAACCGTCATAGGGCGAAGTGGTCCACGCTCGTTAGTTTCACCAGACATTGATCTTGCGAGGTTCGACACGAAGCGGAGAATCTCTCGCCGACACGCACTTATTTTTCGTGCGGGAGATTCTTTTATGGTTAAAGATTTAGGATCACTGAACAGTACTATTATAAATGACTCGGTTATACTTAGAGCTAATCAAACCCGGCCACTGAAAACAGGTGACAAGATAAGTCTAGGTGAGATCGTGCTACATTTTATTTTAGGTAATTGAAGCACCCTGGTAAGGTTCCGTCTGAAGACAGAACTATTAAGATCTGGGATACACAAACGGGAGATCTCCTAAGCACACTCAAAGGGCATTTGACCACGATCTTCAGCGTGGCCTGGTCTCCCAATTGTAAGTTAATTACCTCAACTTTGAAGGACCAATATTAAATGTTTATGCAACATTAGCAGTGCGCCTTGCTCATAGTGAGGTATTCAAGAAAAACGATATGTGGAAAAATGCGATGACATACTCTGCAACAGTCGGCGGGATCTGCGGGATGTTTCTTCGCGAAATTGACGAGGGGCGCGGTGAGTTGACGCTGTTCTTTGATGATTTAGCCAGTGAGGAAACGCGGTTTCAGTTCGAGGAATATGTTCATGCGCACCTACAGCGTCGGGCCCTGGCGGAAACGATTCGCCGCCGGCGTGTTTTCAAATGCTTAAATTGTAATGAAGAGATCACAGAAAGGCAGGCCCAACGACGCCGAGAACTCGGTTACAAAACCATATATTGTCCAGTATGTTCTACTGAAACCTCGATTCTAGATCGTGAAGAACGCATTGCGGCTATACGTCCATCCCTAGTCCAAGAAATAGATACTGCTGCTGATGCTCAACGAGAACGCGAAACATCTATTTCCATCATTCAGGGCAAGAGTGAAACAAATGATTTCGATGTTTTTCTATATTGGCTCGTGGAGGTCGAGGTGGTCGCCTGTGCGGAGTGATGGAATTGTCGCCCAATTAGATGCGGCACGCTTGATTGACAGACTATTTTCAACGTCCGAATGTCGCGAAAACTTTGCCGCCGATGGATGACCGAGCCGCCATTGTGATAAGCTGCCTGAATCTATTTTAAGGAGGTGGCTTGAACAATGTCAGATGCAGCAGCAAAACCGGCCAGTGACGAGTATGCCGAATACTATGGCCGTTATATTGATCTCGTTCCATCCGGCAATATCGTAGACACCCTGCGCGGGCAGATGTCTGACACACTCAACCTGCTTGCCGGATTAACCGAGGAACAGGCGCTCCATCGTTACGCTGATGGAAAATGGAGCGTAAAAGAGGTCATCGGGCACATTATCGACTGTGAGAGAATATTTGCTTACCGCGCTTTGAGGCTTGCCAGAAACGACCAGACCCCTCTGTCCGGATTCGAGCAGGACGATTATGTGACGAATGGCGGTTTCGACGAGCGGCAACTGAGCGACCTGGCGCGTGAATATGAACATGTCAGGGAATCGAGCATAGACCTGTTCAAGGGGCTCGGCAAGGAAGCCTGGGGCAGGCGGGGAAAAGCCAACGAAGTAGAAGTAAGCGTGCGAGCGATAGCCTGGATAATAAGCGGGCACGAGCTACACCATAGAGGAGTAATCAACTCAAAGTACTTATGACCGTATAAGCCACGGCTTTTTCTTCCTTTGTCTGCGTCATCATCTGGTCATTTCCAACACAGATATGGCACACTTATCGTTCGCTAAAACGGCTGAATAAAATCGATAGGAAAGGATGAGTTAAAGGAACGAGGACTATGGCAAAGACCAAGACCAAGACCAGGATAGATGCCAGTCGAGGCCGAGCGGCAACCAAAGCTTCTGCGGCTACGAAAAAAACGGAAGTTCCTACTGCCACTAAAAACGCGAAGACCGGCGCGCGGCCTAAACCGGTCGCTCAAGCTCCGGCTTCTTCCGACATTCGCCAGGCTTACAAAAAATCATTGCTGGGCAAATACCTGGACAAGCACCGGGGCCAGCCTGCAATAAAGCCGAAAAAATAGCGATCCTCAATCGAACGCGACGACTATTTCGGGGCGCGGGATCGCCGCGCCCCAACCCGTGCTAATGCAATAATTAGCACGGGTTCCCGCCTTTCTTGCGAATCCATTACAAAAGGGGTTCATATATCGACTGCCGGAATCGACTCTGTTAATATTTTACTGGTCGTGATGATCAGGGCGAAACGGCGAACAACGGGTATGGGTAAAAATCAATAAGCTTCTTCAAATGGGCCACCCTCAGAAAAGCGCGATTTGCCTCCCGTAATCCGAAATCAGGTTATTAATTGAAGAACAGGTGCCGGTCGTGCCGGTACAGATCAAGTGGGAGCATCAATGAAATTATATCGATCCGTCCTTTCAGGTCTCAAACTCAGTTTCTTCAAAGCCTCACAAAAGCGGAAAATTCTTTCGACCGGCAGCGCGACTCTTGCGCTGGGGTTGGGCATATTCATGTTCACGGGTGCGGGCGACAAAGCACGGCTCAGCATTCCTGTTGCGTCTGCGGTCGAAACTGCTGCGACCGCCGAACAGGTTGCGCACATGACTCCGCGCAGCCTGAGCCGCCAGCGAAAAGATTTCGATAAAGCGCTCGGCATTCTTGCCGATGCAGCCGCTACCAATCAGAAACTGGCCGAGTATCAAAAGCGTGTCGAGAAACGTGTGAGCGGCGAAGCCATCATAGCTGAGACAGGCTCCGGCGTGCGCGTGGTGAAGGCCACGCGCCGCAACAACGCAGCGGCCAGGACCGAGCCGTCTAGCGCCATTGATGCAAACGATACCGAGCAATCAGAGCCTAAACCGGGCAGCGTGTGGGCGAAGTTAAAAGCTTTTGTGGGCAGCCCCGTGGAAGAGACCGCGCAGCCATTGGAGACTTCTGCCGGCATAGCGCAAGCAGATCCTCGCATGGCCGGGCTGATCGCAGAGACCAAGCAGGTGAGCAAACCGGCTGCTCGTTTGACGATCAACGATATGGCCTTTGAAAAGAATGCGGCCATAGATAAGTGGATTAACTGGTACACGGCAACCCAGGGCGGACGCAGGACGATGACAATCGGCATAGACCGCAGCGGCGAGTACCTCGACATGGCCCGCGCAGAGTTTCGGGCGGCTGGTTTGCCGGAAGACCTTGTGTGGCTGGCGCATGTAGAGAGCGTATGGCACGCCGAAGCGCGCTCGCCCGCAGCCGCAGGCGGAATATGGCAGTTCATACCCAGGACGGCTACCGACTACGGTCTGAGGGTAGAGGCCGGAAACGATGAGAGATTCGACGCGCGCAAGCAAACGCGAGTCGCTGCCACGTACCTTCGAGATCTCTACACGATCTTTGGCGACTGGGCGCTGGCGATGGCCGCTTACAACTGCGGCGAGCCGCGAGTTATGGAAGCGGTCGTCAAGAATGGCCGCGCCAATTTCTGGGAGCTTCACGAAAAGAACCTTCTCCCTAAAGAAACGCTCAACTACGTCCCTAAGATTCTGGCCGCGATAACCGTAGCGCGAAACGCAGAAAGCTACGGCGTGATGCCCGGCTCAACCGCGGACGATGTTGTGGCCGGAAGATAATTTTCAATCCTCCTTTGACCTCCTGAATGAAGTCCTCAGAGGCTGCTTTTTGCAGCCTCATTTTTTTTCAAGCAACCTTGTTCGATTAATCTGAAACTGATAGTGGCTCGTCTTGCAGCCTGTGAATCGGAATGGGAGAATATTAAAGTCATCAGGGAGCTTTATGAAGAAAGTTAAAATTATCGGTGTTCCAATGGATCTGGGGGCAGGGCGGCGCGGCGTCGATATGGGGCCGTCGGCTATTAGAATCGCGGGGCTTAATCAAGCAATAGCTCTGCTGGGGTATGACGTCACGGACGCGGGCAACGTGCACGTTAATCCTCCCGAAGCTTTGACCCAATCGACGACGCGCGCGCGCTTTTTGCCTGAGATCGCCGCCGCCGCCGAAGAACTTGCTTTGATGGTTGAAGCCGCGCTCGGGGGCGATTCGCTGCCGGTCATACTCGGCGGAGATCATTCGATAGCCGTAGGCAGCGCTGCGGGTCTCGCATCGTTTTACCGTAAGCAGGAAAAAAAGATCGGCATCATCTGGTTGGACGCACACACGGACGTCAACACGCCTGAAACCACGCCTTCGGGAAACATTCACGGGATGCCGCTGGCCGCCTTGCTCGGGCGCGGGGCAAAGCAGTTGACCGAGGTCGCAGGATTTGCGCCAAAAGTGTTGCCGGAAAATGTAGCTGTTATCGGCGCCCGAAGCGTCAACCCCGGTGAGCGCGAGCTTATAAAAACTCTCGGCGTCCGCGTCTTCACTATGAGCGAGGTCGACGAGCGCGGGATGGCCGACGTTATAGAGGAAGCGATTGAAATAGCCTCGCGAAACACGGCCGGGTTTCATGTGACTATGGACATGGATTTTATCAACCCGTTCTACGCGCCGGGTGTGGGCACGCCCGAACGCGGCGGCGCTACATACCGCGAGGGCCATCTGGCTATGGAGAAGATGAGCGATTCCGGCCACGTGCTGTCGGTCGAGCTGACAGAGGTGAATCCTGTGTACGACACTACGAACCAGACCGCGCAACTGGCGGTCGAATTCATACTTTCTGCGCTTGGCAAAAAAATCATGTGATTACTTGGGGTTATCATTGAAGAAAAAAGTTAGGGTAGGAATTATTTTCGGCGGGCGGTCGGGCGAGCACGAAGTATCACTGAGATCGGCTGAATCCATCATCAACTTTATAGACAAATCCAAGTACGAAGTAGTTCCCATCGGTATAACCCAGGAAGGGCGATGGCTCGTATCGGGAAACGCGACGGCCTTATTACCCCAGGCCGTGATGGCGTCAAACAATCACCGGCAGGTTGCGATCCTCGGCGACCCGACTCGGCAGGGCTTGATGCGGCTGGACACGGATGGGCGGGATAATTCGAGCGAGCCGATAGATGTAATCTTTCCGGCCCTTCACGGCACATACGGCGAGGACGGGACCATTCAAGGCTTGCTTGACATGGCGGGCGTGCCTTATGTCGGCTGCGGCGTGCTGGCTTCGGCAGCAGGCATGGACAAGATCGTCATGAAGCAGTTGTTCGAACGCGCCGGGCTTGCGGTTACGCCTTACGAATGGTTCCTGCGCTCGTCCTGGGAGCAAGCTCCCGCCTCTATAATCAAGCGCGTGAGCCGTGTGCTCGGCTATCCTTCATTCGTCAAGCCTGCCAATCTCGGCTCGTCCGTAGGCATATCGAAGGCGCACAATAAAGACGAGTTGACCGAAGCCATCAAAGACGCGGCGCGTTATGATCGCCGCATAATAGTCGAGCGCGCAGTCGTGGGCCGCGAGATAGAAGTAAGTGTCCTGGGCAATGATAATCCGGTGGCGAGCCTGCCCGGCGAGATAATCACCGGCCACGAGTTCTATGATTACAACGACAAATACATTGACAATGCATCGAAGACAATAGTTCCCGCTAAACTCCCTGCCAGAACCATCGAGCGCATACAACGCGACGCCTTACGCGCCTTTCAGGCCATTGACGGAGCGGGGCTCGCGAGAGTCGATTTTTTTGTCGAGCGCGGCACGAATCTCGTCATCACTAACGAGATAAACACTATGCCCGGATTCACCTCCATCAGCATGTACGCCAAGATGTGGGAGGCGAGCGGCATATCATACACCGAGCTGATCGACCGATTGATCGCGCTGGCCATCGAGCGCCACGAGGATCGTTCGCGCAACCTGACGAGCTATAAATCGAAAGAAGATAAGAAGTGATGAGTGATGAGTGATGAGAGGATATCTGAAAAGGTAGTTCAAAAGCCTCGAAGAGGCGCAATTCTATAGCCCGGCTGCCGCGCGCCGGGTTACGCACGCATAAGAGAACAAGCCCTATAAGGGCGAAATAATCCGAACGATTTATTTCGCCCTTATAGGGCTTGTCGTGATGGTTGGCGCTGACCTGGGGCGAGTGCCCCAGGCTATAGAATTGCGCCTCTTCGAGGCTTTTCAGACACCCTCTGCGTAACGAGTGATGGGTGAAAAACAAAGTGCCGATACTCATCACTCATTACTCATTACTCATTACTCATCACTTCTTATTGTGGCAAGCTCCTACATCAGCTTTTTTGGCCGCCTGTAGAATAATTCCTCAAGCCAATCTGTAAGCTGTTGAGTTTTGTGCGTCAGTGTGTGGCGCGCCGATTGCAACCTATTTATGAGCGCAAGATCGAAAGAGCTTGAGCGGGTTTCATCGTTTGGGTGGGTGATTGAAAGCCCTGGGCAAAAGGCAAGCGGCAGGAGCGAACAGGGAATTATAAATACCATTATGCGCTTGCCTTCAGCTCATTTTGTTCTCCTTAGATGAGTTTCTCCATTTACTGAGCCGCGCGATTGGCAGGAGGTCGCGCGGCTTATTTTTTTCGAAGCGATAGTAATCTATAACAACTGGCCGTTGATTGCCGCGATCATCTCGCGCACGGCGCGTTCCAAGCCGACAAGCGCCGCCCGCGCTACGATGTTATGCCCTATGTTCAGCTCTTCTATTTGAGGGATGGCCGCGACGGCGCGAACGTTTCTGTAGCTCAGCCCGTGGCCTGCCGCAACTTGCAGGCTCAACCCTTCGGCCAGCCGCGCCGAATCTGCGATGCGCCGTAGCTCATCTTCTACGCGGGCGGGCGACGCCTTTTTTGTAGGGTCGGTCAGCTCGGCGTAAAGGGCTGTGCATATCTCTATCTGGTCGGCCCCGACTCTATGAGCAGCTTCTATCTGGGCCGTGTCCGGATCGAGAAAAATACTGACAAGCACCCCGGCTTCTTTTATCTCGGAGACTGCGCGGCGCACCTCCTGTTCGTGGCTCACCACGTCCAGCCCGCCTTCGGTCGTCACCTCGTCGGCGCTCTCGGGCACAAGCGTTGCCGCGTCGGGGCGCACCTCGCGGGCGATTCTTATCATCTCGTCAGTCACCGCCATCTCGATATTGAGGTGCGTAAGGACGACGCTGCGAAGAGTGGTGACATCCTGGTCTTGTATGTGGCGGCGGTCGCCGCGCAGGTGAACCGTGATCCCGCTAGCGCCCGCAAGGTCGGCCAGCACAGCCGCCGCCACTACGCTCGGCTCGAAAGTCCTGCGCGCCTGGCGAATTGTCGCAATGTGATCTATGTTAACATTGAGCCTACAGGTGGGTTGTCCGGGCTTCGGGCCTCTTTCATTCATCGCATACATTTGGAATTCTCCAGGCGTCTATTATCCAGGAATTTCGCTCGCCAAATCAAACTCTATGCCCGCGATTATTATCTTGACTCCGGGATGCAACTAGAATAGGATTGCGCGCTGTAAAAAAAATCACCGAATGAAAATATCTTCGATAACCTAAATGCGCCGCTGGTCTACTCAGGTAACGATATCTCAGGTGATATAGAAAAAAGTCCCGAAGGAGAAATGTATATGAACCCTCGCAATTTTTCTCTCCCTCAGCGTGCCGCTGAGTTGAAAAAGCTGCCGTCTCAGAACATTAAGGGCTCCCAGCGTCTTAAGGGGTTCATCGAGGTCTCGAATCGTTACGGCCCGCGCCTGGTTCTTTTTGTCGTGGTTACTGCTTTTCTCCTTTCGGCTCTTTCGGGCTTGCCGAATAAAAGCTTATCCGGCGGCGCTCAAGTCAGCGCGGCCACGGAATCCATAAGCACGTTTGCGTCGGACTGCTCGACGCCGGACGCATCATTCAACCTGGGCGAGACTGTTTGCGCGGTGGCGACGGGGGCGCAGTTGCCAATATCCGGGCGGCGGCAGCGACGCTTTCAGTGGGTCGCGCCCGACGGGACTGTCTTACAGTTGACAGATATCGTATCCGACCCGCAAAGCGACAGCTTCACGATACCGGCGACAGGCGAATTCGCGCAGGTGGGCACCTGGGTTGTTAAGACCATAAACAACAGCGGGGCCGGCTTTGCTTCTACAAGCTTTATTGTTCGCAACCCCGCGAACGCGAGCGCGGACATTTCGGTCGTCAAGAACGGCCCGTTTCAAGCGGCGGCAGGCGCGAATGTCACTTACACGATTTTCGTGACCAACCGGGGCCCGGATACCGCGCAAAATGTAGTTCTCACGGACGGAGTTCCCGCAAACACAACTTTCGTTTCCGAGTCACAGGTTCTCAGGCCCGACCGCCAGTTGCACAAACCCGTCTTCGGGCAGCAGCACCGGCTCGACCGTCTGCACTATAGGGAGTCTGGCTATCAATGAGACGGTTATTTTTTCAGTCACCTATAATATAAATGCGGCGACGCCGAACGGGACCGAACTCACTAATACGGCAATCGTCACGGCCACGACGAATGAGTTGCTTCCGCCCGACAATACGGCGGTCGCTACTACGACGGTCACAGCCGACGCGGGGGCTTGCACTATCACCTGTCCGGGCGACATCACTCAAGCTGCCGATCCCGGTCAATGCCTGGCGATTGTGAACTATTCGTCTCCCACGGGCACGGGCGGCAACTGCGGCCCCATACAATGCAGCCCGCCCGCCGGGTCAACCTTCCCGTCGGGGACGACTACGGTAACTTGCGCGGGTGAGACTGGCGACCCTTGCAGTTTTAGAATAACGGTAACCGGGAATGACGCGCAGGCGCCTTCGATTATATGTCCCGAAAACGTTACTGGCGAAGTAGCGCCGGGCGGCAGCGGGACCAGGGTCGATTACCCCCAGCCGGAGACGAGCGACAACTGCTCGGCTGTAACCACCAGTTGCTCTCCCGCATCGGGCTCAACATTCCCGACCGGGATAACGACCGTGACTTGCACGGCGACCGATGCGTCGAACAATTCTGCCAGTTGCAGCTTCACCGTTTCGGTAGTCGAAAGCGAGGTTGATTGCCTGCTTACTTGCGGCCCCGATATTACCCGTTCGGTTGATCCGGGCCAGTGCTCGGCCGTCGTCACATACTCTCCGCCTTCGACTGAAGGCGAGTCGTGCGGCGAAATCGTCTGCACCCCGGCGTCAGGCTCTGCATTCCCAATAGGTCAAACCGTCGTCACTTGCACGGCGAACGCCGGAGCCGCCAGTTGCAGCTTCTCTGTTACGGTCAACGAAACGGTGCCGCCGACTATAACAACCTGCGCTACGAACAAGCTCATAGCGGCAGGCGCAGATTGCATGGCCGAGATACCGGACCTGACCGGAGAAGTCGCGGCGACGGATAACTGCTCGGCTATCACTGTGGTTCAAAACCCTGCACCGGGAGTGCTGGTTGGGCCTGGAAATATCACCGTGACCATACAGGTTTCGGATGCGTCGGGCAATGATGCTAGCTGTACAGCCGTTGTGCAAGTTGTAGACTCGACGCCGCCGGTTATCGTCTGCCCGGCAAACGTCACCGCGACGGCGACAACAGGTCAGCTCTCAACCGTCGTCACCTACTCTGCTCTGGAGGCGAGCGACAACTGCTCAAGCGCAGCGGTTGTATGCACGCCTGCGTCAGGGTCTAATTTCCCGGTAGGCATAACCACGGTCACTTGCACTGCGACCGACTTGGCTAACAATACTTCCTCTTGCTCCTTTAAGGTGGCCGTCTCCGGCACGCTGTTGTCTACCGCAGACAGTTTCATTAGAGATGGCGCCGACAACACGAACGAAGGAGCTAATGAAAGGATGCGTATACAAAGCTCCGGCCATAACCGTGTACTTGTCAGGTTCAACCTGTCTGGTATTTCTACCGTCGGATTGCAGTCGGCTACGCTCACGCTCAGCATCGGAGAGAACTCCGACAACTGGGGCACCAGTGGCCGCCCGGTAGATGCTCACCGGTTGACGGCGGACTGGACGGAAGGAAACGGGCGCAACGACATAATGGTTGGCGGCGGTCCAAACTTCCGCGGGACCGGCGAGGGCGTTACGTGGAAGTGCGCGAAGGATACTAACATAGCTAATCAAAACGACGACTGCACTACGCCGTGGAATGGAGGGACGTTTGCGGCTGCGACGGCTGCGAGCGTCATCCACACAAATAACCAGATTGGGCCTGTAAGCTGGAACGTAAAGGCTGACGTGATAGCGGGAGCCGGTAACGGATGGATAATTAAGAAGCAAAACGAAGGGCAAAACGGACAGGTGCGATACTACTCGAAGGAAGGGGCCGCTGCGGCAGGCAATCCGAGCGTGACCCCCCGCCTCGTGCTGGTATTTGTGCCGTAGCCGAAGAGCGTGATTATCGCGCTCGGAGAGTTATTCACAGGTGAAGCAATGCGATCTGCAATCACACATATGAGCTTGCGAAATCTGCCTTCACCTGTGCGAGTGGTGTAAAGAGACTACAAAACGAGGTCAGAGAGGAAACAACTTCTAATCGCTCGATACTTAGACTTAAAGGAGAAACGTTATGAAGAAGATCAGACTGATGTTAAATGCGCTCGCAGTATTGGCCGTGTGTTTTCTCTTTAGCTCATTGGCGCAAGCGCAGGCAACACGAACGTGGGTGTCAGGCGTCGGCGACGATGCCAATCCTTGCAGCCGCACCGCCCCCTGCAAGACCTTCGCGGGCGCCATCTCTAAGACCGCCGCAGGAGGCGAAATCTCCGTCCTCGACCCCGGAGGATTCGGCGCTGTGACGATCACCAAGGCGATCACCATCGACGGCGGCGGCATCATCGGTTCCATCCTCGTGCCTGCCGGCACTAGCGGCGTTATCGTCAACGCGGGCGCTAACGATACGGTCAGGCTTCGCAATCTCTCGATCAACGGCGCGGGCACAGGGGTACACGGGATACGTTACCTTGCGGGCAAAAACCTGCACGTCGAAAACGTCGCTATCGAAGCCTTAACAGGCAACGGGATTGAACTGAACTCGGGAGCAAACAGCACCAACCTGATGGTGAAAGACAGTTACATCAACAACTGCAACATAGCCGGCGTGAGGATGCAGACCAGCACCGGCACGGCCACGGCCTCGCTGGATAACGTGAAGTTGCAGGCTTGCCAGTTCGGGCTGGACGTGTTTTCGGGCACGGCAACGATAAGCAATTCTGTGGCGTCGCATAATTCAAGTATAGGCATAGTGGCTGAATTGACCGGGGTGATAAACGTAGAACGCACTCTGATCTCCAACAACGCCACAGGAGTGTCGGCATTCAGCGGGACGGCGGTAATCAGGCTGTCAAACTCGGGCATCTTCAACAACGCAACGGGCATAAACGTGGCTGCGGGGACGACCGTGGCTACGTTCCAGAACAACCAGTTTGCTAACAATAATGTTCCCGGCGCGACGAATCAGAATCTCAGCCAGCAGTGACGCTTGATTGCGGGCTCTTGCTGCAAATCGCAGCAAAGTCGCCGCCTGTTCGAGCGCGCGGCTGAACGCGCATAGGGCTTGAGTAAGCAACGGGCATTCGACAGGTCTGATTGAGCGCTTGAGCGGTTTGGGCGGGGCGTTAATGTTCCGCCCAGATTTTTCTACGATTGTTTCGTAGCGCTCTCGGCTTCTGATGAAAGATCGGTAGGTGCGTTGTTATAGCGGCCCGCAAAGTCATTCACGCGTATATATATCAAGTCGGTAAACATCTTGATAGAGTCCCGAACATAACTCACCTTGCTGTCTTCGCTGTGGTTCCAGACGACGGGAACTTCAAGCAACCTGAGGCCGCGCTTGCGGGCTATGTAGAGCACTTCGGGGTCGAACCCGAAACGCTCTATGCGCTGGGCCAGAAAGACCGGCAAGGCCCCTTCGCGACGGAATGCCTTAAATCCGCATTGCGTGTCTTTGAATTTGAGCCCCGTGATAGTTCTCATAAAGAGGTTAAAGACGCGCCCGCCAAAATCGCGAACCAGCGACTGACGAACGCCTATCAGCTTCCGGTTGAGCGCGCGCGAGCCGAACGTGACATCGGCGAGGCCCCGGGCAATCGGCTCGACCAGCTTTGGCGCTTCGGTTATAGGGGACGAGAGGTCTGCGTCCGTAAACAGTATGACATCGCCGCATGCGGCGGCCACGCCGCGACGGACGCTGTAGCCTTTCCCCCGGTTCGGGGTGTTGGTCAATACCTTGAGCGCGTGGCCGCTTTCACTGTATCGGTCAATAAAGCTTTTGACGATCGGGCCCGTATTGTCCGACGAGCCGTCATCGACGACTATGACTTCCGAGCGGTATTCTTGTCCCGTAACAAAACGGAGTATCTCTTCGAGCGTCCGCCCAATACGTTGCTCCTCATTGTAGGCGGGGATGATTATTGATAGAAGCCCAGACATAAGTTCGATGCGGACTCGCCGCGAGAGTTGACTATACCATAAAACGGAGGGATGAGGGATGAAGGATGAAAAAGAATCCCCCGTGTCAACTTGGCTTCCCTCATACTTTACAGGACGCGGATTTGTGATAGAATCAAAGCTGCGGGCGCAGATTCAAGATTGCGTCACATCATCGTTCGTACTAGATCAGCTTCGCATAGGTTTCTTCATCATAGTTAGAGCGGCACTGCTGGCGCGTGTTCTTAGTAAATCGACTTTGAAGCTGCCTTACAGCAGTCGCTTTTTTAAGGCTACGCAATCTCCGGGAGTAATTGACATGAAGAAGAGATTAGCTTTCGCCTTCCTGGCCCTGTTCCTGGCCGTGACCTTCTCGACTACTCGCGCTACATCTCAAGAGAACAATAAGCCGGCAGCGCCACAAACCCAAAACCCTGAACCCGTAAAAGCAAAAAGCGGCGAAGCCGTTCCGACGGCTGCGGCCGCCGATGAAAAGAATGCCGCGAAACCTGCCGCGCCGTCGGGGCTTAAAATAAACCAGCCCGGCGACCGCGTGCAGTTGAGCACGGAGATCGTAAACGTCGTCATCTCTGTGACAGACCCTTATGGCAGATTTGTGACGGGGCTTGGCAAAGACCACTTCGAGGTCTTTGACGACAAGGTCAAGCAACAGATCGCCCATTTTTCAGACGAGGACGCGCCCGTCTCGCTCGGCATCGTTTACGACGTGTCAGGCTCTATGAAAGAGCGTATAGGGCGGTCGATTCGCGCGCTCAAGCGGTTTATCGAAACCTCTCACGACGACGACGACTTTTTCCTTATCGGGTTTAACGACCGCGCCAAGCTGATACAGGACTTCACCACGTCGGGCGATCAGGTGGTCAGCCATCTGATGTTCGTCCAGCCGAAAGGGTCTACCGCGCTTTACGACGCTTCCTACCTGGCTGTTGAAAAGGTCCAGCAGGGCCGCCACACAAAGAAGGCTTTGTTGCTGATCTCGGACGGCCAGGACAACAACAGCCGCTACACATACAAAGAGCTTCGCAACCGAGTCAAAGAGGCCGACGTGCAGGTCTACGCAATCGGCATAACCGACCCGGCGTCGGATTCGCTCGCCGGATTTGGCCGCTCGATACTCGAAGAGATAACACGAATGACGGGCGGTCGCGCGTTCTTCCCCAACGCATATAACGAGCCTGAGCTTGTTGAGATATGCACGCGCATAGCCCTTGAGCTTCGCCACCAGTATTCAATAGGCTTTTATCCGAGCAATGTGACGAGCCAGGCCAAATGGCACAAGGTGCAGGTCAAGGTAAACCCGCCCAAGGGGCTCGGCCGTTTGTCGCTCTCATACAAAGAGGGGTATCAGTCGTTTAAGAAATTGGCTGCTGAGAACTAGCCTTACGTCCTGCAGAAAAAAGTTGCAACCCGCCCGCCGCGCGCCCATTCTCTCGGCAACGAGAGACTGCCTTTAGCGCATCCCACATACTGTTGTGGGTAGAACATATCTCTCGTCCATATTTAGACAGTTTCCAAATCCATCGGCGCGGAGTAAAATTTCAGTATGAAACCTGTGAAGCATAGAATCACCGCAATCCTCGTTTCGGTTGTCGCTTTTGCGCTCTTTGTTTGCGGGGCGTTGCCCGGCCCGGCCACCAGCGCCGCCGCCGGTCTCTCCCAGACCCGGGCGCAGCCGAAGCCTCTGCCGCAAAAGCCCACCCGACCGGAACTGAATCAGCAGGATAAAGATGACACGATAAAGATCGGCACAGACCTGGTGATCCTCGACGTGACGGTTGTCGATCCGTCGAACAGGCCCGCGATGGACCTCACTCAGGACCAGTTCCAGGTCGTGGAGGACAAGATACAGCAAAAGATAGAGTTCTTCACCCGCGAGCAGGTGCCGGTCTCTATGGTGATCGCAATCGACACTTCAGGCTCGATGCGCGCCAAGCTCGATACGGTCATCAAAGCCTCTACGAACCTGGTGAAAGAGAGCCGCAAGGACGATGAAGTCGCTGTGATCGAATTCAAAGACCAGCCCGAGCTTTTGGAAGAGTTCACCACCAACATCGGTGATGTAGTCGATACGCTTCAAGGCCTGATCGCGTCGCGTCAGACGGCGATGCTCGACGCGCTTTACGTGGGCGCCGATTACGCGAGCAAGGAAGGCAGGAACCGTCGTAAAGCCGTTGTGATCGTGACGGACGGTATAGACAAAGACAGTTATTATAAATTCAATGAAGTCGTAAATCACCTGCGCGAGACGGACGTGCAGGTCTACCTGATAGGCTTTACCAGCGATCTGTCGAAAGACGGGGCGTGGGTTTTCGGCAGGAGCGACAAGGAGAAGGCCGAAAACCTGCTCAAGCAGATTGCCGAAGAGACGGGCGGCAAGGCTTTCTTCCCCCGCGAGCTTACAGAGGTCCACACAATAGCCCAGCAGATTTCAAACGATTTGCGAACGCAGTATTCAATCGGCTATTACCCTTCGAACTCGAAAAAAGACGGCACGTTCCGGTCTGTAAAAGTCACGATAAATGCGGGCAACAACCGGCGTCTGGTAGCGCGCACCCGTAACGGCTACACCGCTCCGCGCGAGGGCGAGACTCGCAACTGAACCGGAAGTTATCGGCCTTTAGTTCAGGATTTGCCCCACATATAAGCCAGAGCAATCGCGGCTGCAAACATTATTGCCGTCGTCGCCCAGCCTATTATATTCGTCGCCAGGTTGTTAACGCGCTTGCCCATTATGGCCTTGTTATTCGACACGAGCATTATTATCAAGAGCAACGGCGGGGCCACGAAACCATTTATGATGGCTGTGAAAAAGAGCGCCTTTATAGGATTGATCCCTGAGAAGGCGATGAGCAGGCCTACGAAAGTTGCGATGGCGATTGTCCAATAAAACCGTTTCGCGCGTCCAGGTTTTTCGTCTAATCCGGCCTTCCACCCAAAGCTTTCAGCGAGCGCGTAGGCAGCCGACCCTGTCAGCACGGGCACGGCCAGAAAGCCCGAGCCGATTATTCCGAGCGCGAACAGCAGGCTTGCCGCTGAGCCTGCGAGAGGGCGTAGCGCCTCGGCGGCATCGGTCGCGCTCTCTATGTCGGTCTTCCCCGTTGCGTGCAGGGTCGCTGCGGTGCCGAGAATCACAAAGTAGAAAACCAGATTGCAAAAGATCATTCCCGTGATAACGTCGAGCCGGGCGTACTTCAGCTCCTTGTCGGTCGCGCCGCGTCGCTGCCACAAACGCTTTCGTCCCATGCTTATTTCTTCTTCAACCTCTTCGTCCGCCTGCCAGAAGAATAGATAAGGCGAGATCGTAGTGCCCAGGATTGCCACGAGCGTCATCAGGTAATCGGTATCGAAACGCAGGGTTGGGATTAGAGTGGCTCGCAAGACTTCGCCCCAGCGCGGGTTGGCTAAAAACGACGAGATTATGTAAGCAAACAATGTCAGGGTCAGCCATTTGAAGACGCGCGTTATGAGCCTGTAGGAGCCCCATATTTGGACGGCGACGATAATGATCGCTATAGGCACTATCAAAACGGTTATGGGGATCGGCACCAGCAGGTTGATCGCGGCGGCGATAGCGCCGATGTCTGCCCCCGCGTTTATTGTGTTGGCTACCACCAGCCCGAACAGCACAGGGTATAGCACCGCGCGCGGATAGTGCTTCCGAAGCACCCTGGCGAAACCTGTGCCGGAGACCATCCCAATCTTTGCGCAGATGTACTGCACTACAGCCGTCATCGGAAAAGTCACAAGCGCCGTCCACAGGGTCGCGTAACCGAACTTTGCGCCCGCCGTCGTGTAAGTGGCTATGCCGGATGGATCATCGTCGGAAGCGCCTGTGATCAGCCCAGGTCCAAGTAGCTTTAAGAATCGCTTCACAGGATTCGATTCTTCGTCGGGCGGGTTTTCAGACTTGCTTCTTGCCACGAATGAGCTGGTCCTTTCGTTGCTGCTAAATCTCGCGTTCAGTTATCTGATCGTTTCAACCTTCTGGCGTCTGTCGATCTGCTCCGTCTGTTCGGACGCGCCTGCCTCCTTCGGGTCCGGCATACGAATGACGAAGTAGGTGATTATGGCAATCCAGATCAACGCCAGAATAACGATGACCAAAACGACCCCCGCCGGATTGTCCGATTGTTTCCCTTCGCCTATATCGTCGAGGCCGGAGGGCAGCGAGAGTGGACCCGTGTCGGGGCGAATTACTCCGGCGTTGTTGGTTGTTTCGTGGGCCAGGCGATGTATCTCGCCCGGCGTGTATGCGCGCGTCTTCTCCGGGTCATCCTGCCGCCGCCTGAGTCGCCGCAAACTTTTATCCAGGTATCGTTTTTTCTTCATAGCCATTTAATCTTCCGAAAGTAATAATAGATGGCAAGCCCTACCGCAACCATAGACAACAACGCTCCGACGTATCCGAATCTCCACTTCAGCTCAGGCATGAATTCGAAATTCATGCCGTATATTCCCGCGACCAGTGTGACCGACATGAGAATCGTCGAGATCGAAGTCAGCCGCTTCATTATCATGTTCATGCGGTTGCCCGAAACCGACAGGTACGCGTCCATAGTCGAGCTGAGCATATCGCGCAGTGTGTCAATTGTATCGGCCACGCGTATGAGGTGGTCGAACACGTCTTGAAAATAGATGTGAGTCTCGCGCGAAAAGATCGGCTGCTCGCGCCGGAGCAAAGTGTTAAACACGTCGCGCAGCGGCGTGACCGACCGCCGCAGGAAAAGCAGCTCTTTTTTTATGCGAAATATCTCTTCGAGCGCTTCGGGCCGAAAATCTACGAATATCTGATCTTCCAGATCGTCCATGCGGTCGGAGAGCGAATCGAGCAGCGGCATATAATCATCGACTATGACGTCGATCAAGAGGTAGGCGAGCAAGCCGGTCCCGCGCTCGGCCAGATCGGTCCATTCGCGCCAGAGCCGCTCGGCGATCTCTATCGCGCGCAACGGCTGGCTGTGGACCGTGACCAGATAGTTCTTGGCCAAAAAGATGTTCAGCTCTTTTAGCTCCAGGTGGCGGCCCATTATCAATTCTGCTTCGTAAAGCACTATGAAATAGTAGCCCTGGAATTCTTCGACCTTCGGGCGCTGGTGCTCGTTGCGGCAGTCTTCGATTGAGAGGGGATGAAAGCCGAACTCTTTGGCAAGCTCATCAAAGTCTTCGCTGGTCGGGTCGGCAACGTCTACCCAGATAATGGAGTGCGGGTCCGAGCAGTAGCTGCTGATCTCGTCAGGGTCTTCCACCTCTGTAAAAGTCCTGGACTCGCGATTGAGCACAATGGTTCTAATCATCGATTACCTCGATTGTTGGATTAACTGCCGCTGAAATGCTTCGCAAATGAACAACCTATAAGCTGCTATGGCTCGGCAACTTGCAATCGGTAAGGTTTTAGCCCGCCACAGCTTCTCACGCTTTAACGACGAGGTCAACCAAGAATCGAATCGGCGCTTTTAAACAATTTCGGTTGTTAGGCCGAGAGGCGATAGCTTAATCTTTTTGGAATGGAAACAGCTTTCTTTACGATCCTGGGGGCCGCGCTTCTGTTCTTTGTCATCGATGATGTTTATTTATCCATCCTTCAGGCGCGAGGCCGGGCCGGCCCGGTAAGCGAATTTATTACCCGCAGCATCTGGAGCGTAGCTCGCGCAGCAGCCTTTAAATTATCCCGGCCACGCCGCCATAAGTTATTAAATTCCGTAGGCCCTCTTCTAATGCCGGTGATCGTCAGCGTTTCCATAATGCTTGTCATACTCGGTTACGCATTGATTTATTTCCCAGGAATGCCCGAGAAATTTACTTTTGGGCGGGAAGCAATAGGCTCGCCATTCGTGGACTCGATCTATTTCAGCGGGATGACGCTTACGACGGTCGGTTTTGGCGACATATCGCCTGTCGCACCTGAGATGAAGCTAGTAGCCATAATAGAGGCCGTGTCGGGCTTCGGTTTAATCTCGCTGGCGGTCACTTATCTGATCGTCGTTTATAGCGCATTGGAGCATAAGCGCGCCATCGCGCTCTCTTTCTACCACAGCGCGGAAGGCGGGGCCGACGTTGTAGGATTCATCAGACACCATTTCGTAGCGGGCCGCCTCTCAGGGCTGTCGGCCACGCTCAGAACGGCTGCGCGCGATTTGCAGGAATCTCTTGAATCACACGTCGAGCACCCGATCATACATTATTTTCATCCCGTCCAGGTTTATAAAGGGATGCCGCGCGTGCTATTTCTATCGCTGGAAATATGCGCGGTAATCAAGTCTTGTTTGGATCAGCAAGAGTACTCCGAGCTTCACGATCACCCGGCGGTGCTGACGATGGAATCAAGCGCGCTCCACGTATTGAATGAGCTTTCGGATTACCTCGATCTGAAAAAGCGAGAAGAAAGTTCTTTTGAGACGCGGCCCGAAGAGATAGATCGCTGGCGAACTCGATACGAACAGACGCTCCAGCGTTTGAATGAAGCCGGAATAAAAACAGAGCCTGACACGGCCAGAGGCTGGGAAATATATCAGGCCAAGCGCGCAGAGTGGGAGCAGCGGTTGCTTCGTTTCGCGCGCTACCTGGGTTATGACTGGGATGAGGTCACGGGCGACCGTGATTTAGAGTATGCCGCTAATGAAGAGATGGAAAAGCCGCGCGTCAATAATTAGCGTTGAGATCACAGGTTGATAAGAGGGTGTTTGAAAAGATAATTCATAAGCCTCGAAGAGGCGAAATTCAATAGCCCGGCGCATCGCGCCGGGGAACAGATGGCGAATAACGACAAGCCCTGAAAGGGCGAAATAATCCGACGATTTATTTCGCCCTTTCAGGGCTTGTCGTTATGTTTGGCGCTGACCTGGGGCTAGCGCCCCAGGCTATCGAATTTCGCCCCTTTGGGGCTTTCCAAATACGCCTCAGCGCCTCTTCGAGGCTTATGAATTATCTTTTCAAACACCCTTTAGAGCCTGGCGAACACCTCGCGCGCTTCGCCAAGCTCGCGCGCGGCGGGCGTGATGATAGTCTTGCCGTTGATATAAATCTTTTCGCGCGCTGCGATGGCGCGCTTTACATCGTCCTCGCAAACGAAATCGTAAACGTGCCCGTTTGTTTGCGCGACCTCCGGCGGCTTCGGGGTCGGAGTCGGAGCAGGCGCTTGAGGAGGTTGCGGCGGCGGCGGAAACGGCGGTTGAGGAGCGGGCGGTTGTTGTTGCGCGACATTGATCTGGCGCTCGGCCAGGAAACGGTTGACCATCGCGGCGATAGCAGCCCGGTCAATGCCTGTCGCCGGAGCTGCGGCGCGCGCCGCAGCCGGTTCCGCGGCGACGCGATTTATGGGCTTCGTTTCAAAGGCTATGCGCTTTATGTCTACGAGGTGGCGGGGCGAGATGTTGTCGGAAGTGACGTTGCCGCCCCACGACCCGCACCCGAGCGTCATCGAAGGCTCAAGGTCTGTGGTGAACCCTATCGCGCCGTGCGTCGAAGGGCTGTTTACCACCACACGCGACACGGGCATTCTTATGCCGTACTCGCGCGCGGCGTCGCGGCTCTCGGTATGAACGGAAGCCGTGTGACCCATGCCGCCGTACCTCAAGACTTGCGCGCACCGCTCGCACCCTTCCTCAAGGCTGTTGACTACGTAATAGGCCAGTATCGGCGAAAGCTTCTCCATAGAGAGCGGAAAATCTCTGCCCACGCCTTGAAGCTCACACATCAATGCGCGAGTGTTTTCTGGAATAGCGATGCCCGCCATCTCTGCAATGACTTTCGGGCTTTTGCCTACGATCTTCGGGTTGAGCGTGTTTGTGGCCGTCGCGACGACGCGGGCCAGGGCTTCTTGTTTCTCTTTGTCGAGAAAGTACGCGCCTTCGGCTACAAATCGCTCGCGCACGCTTGAATTGATTGGCCGCTCGACTATCACCGCCTGTTCCGAAGAACAGATCGTTCCGTTATCGAAGCATTTCCCGGTCAATATGTCTTTGACAGCTTTAGTGACGTTGGCCGACCGCTCGATCATCGCGGGCACGTTTCCAGGCCCGACGCCGAAAGCGGGTTTGCCAGACGAATAGGCCGCGCGCACAAGCCCTATCCCGCCCGTAGCCAGTATCAAGGCCGTGCGCTTATGCTTCATCAACTCCTGCGTGCCTTCGATTGTCGCAATGGACATGCAACCGATTGCGCCCTGCGGCAGCCCCGCCGCTTCGCCTGCTTCGCGCATCACGCGGGCAGTTTCGTTTATACAGTTGGTCGCCGAGGGGTGCGGGCTTAGGACCACCGCGTCGCGCGCTTTTATCGAGATCAGTATTTTGAAGATTGCCGTAGATGTCGGATTGGTTGAAGGGATGATCGCCGCGACGACGCCGCGCGGCGAAGCGACTTCGATGATGCTGTCGGTCTGTTTGACGACACCGACCGTTCGCAGGGGGCGAATGAAATTGTAAATCTGCTCGGCTGAAAACCTGTTCTTCGTAGCCTTGTCCGCCACAACGCCGTAGCCCGTTTCGAGGTGCGCCATCTCGCCCAGGCGGTAGCTGTCTTCAAGCGCCGCGCGCGCCATCGCGCCGACTATCTCGTCTACCTTCTCTTGCGAAAAAGTGGCGAGCTGTTTTTGCGCCTGCCACGCTCGCTCTACCAGCCCGCGAGCCTGCTCGATGGATTGGAGGTCTTTATCGCTGCTCATAACACCCCCGGCCCCTGTTTACTTCGCCCGGTCTTTATTCTGTGTGTTGATCGAGCGCTTGCCGTCTTCCTGCGAGCCTGCGGTCAACTGGCCGCGCGCGTCGCCGCCGAGCTGGTGGGCGCCGTTCATCAATCCGTTTGCCTCCAGCACCTGCTCAAGCTCTCTGTGAGGGCGCGGTATGACGTGCACGCTGACGAGTTCTCCGACGCGCCGGGCCGCAGCCGCTCCCGCGTCGGTCGCCGCCTTGACCGCGCCGACGTCGCCGCGCACAAGCACCGTCACGTAACCCGCCCCGATGTACTCGCGACCGACAAGCACAACATTCGCGGCTTTCACCATAGCATCGGCGGCTTCGACCGCCCCCACAAATCCTTTTGTCTCTATCATGCCGAGCGCTTCCATAGACATATTAAATGTTCCTCCGTCCTCTAACGCAATTTAACTGAAGCTCTTACTGCGAGTTTCGGCGAGAATTCACTTGCTCCAGAATAGAATCAAAACTAACAAAACCACAGCAAACCGTCAAGCAAGGCAAATTGAATGAAATGCCCTAAAAAGCCGAATTCACAGAATAAAAAAAACGATGAAATGTTTTGTCTGAAATTTACATTATAGGGCAGGAAGAAGGTTTATAGAGACGGAATCGGAGTACCTGAGCAGCTTAGAATTAGCCGGGAATTCTTCCGGCAATGGAGGGTGTTTAATGAGAAAATCGGCTTATGTCCAGACACCGCCCGAGCGGCGGCCGTTGAAAAACTTCGCATTTGACCCGATGTTAGGTCGCGCGGCAGGCAATCGGATTACAGTAGAAATCAATAACGAACCAGTAGAAATCAATAACGAACCGCTGCGGCCCGGCCCACAAGGCAGCCGTATCGAAGTCATCGATTATGATGGCGCCAATGCTCACTACTACATGCCTGTAGACCTCGAAGACAAAAACATTTTAATGCAAGGAGGGCTTGAGCCTTATACCCATTTAGCTGCTGGCCGCAGGTGTTTTGACCCAAAGGAGAAACTTTATGAAATCAAAGGTGGGAAAGCTGTTTGGTAGATTGTTGATTGGTGTTTTGGTCTTGAACTGTTTTGTCGCTATAGCCCCTCATTCTACGGAAGTACTGGCGCAAAACAGGGTCATTGTAATCAAGGCTGACCAGCCTAACGTCTGGACGCTTGAGCAAGCGCACTACCTGCTGTCGCAGATGCACAGGCGAAATCTCGATCTGAGAGCGAAGAGTCTGGACGACCTGGACCCAAACGAGATTAACGGTTTGCGATTTGACGTGCTGAGAACATTGATCGAGCTTGGCTTCAAATTCGATCAGGCGGATCTCGCATCCAACAGACTGCTGAGTCGCGAACAGAACCTCAACCAGGATCGCCGCCAGACTCTTCTCGCCAACCGTGATAAGTTGCGCGCAGAGTCGCTCAGCCTGACGCGCGACATATCAGAGCTACAGGGACAGAAAGCGCGCGCTACGACTCAAGAAGAGAAAGACAGGCTGGACGCTGAAATCGCAGCAAAAACCGCCCAGCGCGATAAGGTGGACAAGGAAGTTGAGTTCACAGACAACGAGCTGAAGACATTGACTGCTCCCACGGGCCAACCCGCATCCACCGAAGCCGAGGTAGAGTTCGACCCCAAGAAACTGCCTGCGAGCACATTCGATCAGGCTTTCCAAGACGCCGCAAAGAGTCAGATAGAAAAGTTCAACGAAGCCCCTCATCTCAACGCTACGCTCAGGCTGGAGAATTTCTTGCAGATGCAGTACGAGATCATCGCAAAGCAACTGACGCTGCTGCGCGACGAGGTAGGCCCAGGAGAACGGCTGCTTTTCCTCGAACTGCCTCAGACCATCAATGTGACGCACAATGAGGCAAACAAGAAGTGGGCGCAGTCCTGGTGGAGAATCGCTGGCTACACCCAAAAGAATAATGTGGATAAGGACTCTAAGAAGGGAGTAAGTCAAAGATCTTCTCCCAAGGGAGACAATGTCGAAGTTCAATCTACTATGGAGAAAACCGAGGCCATCCTGGCAGCCTTACGTTCGTCAACGAAAGCTACAGGTGAGATTAAATATGTCTCCCTGGAAGATAGCAGCGGCGCTAGCATTACAACGTCGGCTGGCAATCAGAGACGGGAGGTGCCGATAGATGTCAGGTCTGTGCGGACTGTTGATCTTATCCCGCGCCAGAGTTCGCTCAACGTAAATGACATGAAGTTACGTGTGCAGTCGGGCGCGTTCACCGCAGTAGCCTCTTTCCTTTTCGGTTTCGGCTCGCGCCTCAATATTCAGCGTCAACGCGAGCAGTTTTCGCAATTCGTGCAGCAGGAGCTTTACTCCTCGGCCTTCGGCAAAGGCTCGCGCGAGTTCGGCTGGACATTTACGCCTATGCCCGGCACTGACAGGCTGATGTCGGGAGTGCGAACTACATACGCTGTGGTCATCGTGCCTGAAGAGGCAAACGCGATTGTGCTGGAATCGAATGGATGTTATTTCCCTCGTTCGGCGTATCAGCCCAACGATTTTTCTGACACTAACAACGATTCGAGATGGGGCGATAGCAGAACAAGTCGCGGCTGTGGCAGCAGTACGGCTTTCCTCGTGCCCGTCCCTGGCGGCAGCGGTGGAGACGACGACTTCTGGGTAAGAAGCCTCTCTTTCCAGCCTGTCTCCAAAGGTGAGCGGGTTGTGGTTACGATTTCCGGCTACAATTTCTCATCACAAATCGGCGTTCTCATAAACGGCGTTCCGCTCACTCATTCCATAGGTCTGGCGCAGCCTCTAATCCGAGATGACAGTAAGGCCGGGGCCGCGGCGGCGGATGAATCTAAGGGGGAGAAAATACATGGCAGAATTGAGCGGGTAGACTCTAACCAGATAGTAATCTCTTTCCAGATGTCCAGCGATTATGCTGGCACACCTACTATCTCGCTAGTCGCGCCGGGCAAGGCCATAGATCTGAACTGGTTGCCTAATATAAACATAAACGACGCGGGTCAGATAAGTCTCCTCGATTACAATAGGAGGATGAAGATGTTCGGGCAACCGCCCACTCCGGTCCCGCCGGAGCCGTTCAGAATTGATAACATAGATGTGTTTCGAAGCACGACTGCGCGCACCATGACGGCACTAATAAAAGGGAATGGCTTTAATGATGTTGTGGAAGTCTTTGCTAACGGAGTCGGCTTAAACCACCCGAGAAATCCGAGATTCACGATTCTCTCCGACACGCTCTTGCGCGCAGTGTTTGATGCGCCTACGGACGAGAAAATAAATTTTACGCTTGTAACGAATAATGGCAGGTCAAAGTCCAGCTCTATCCCGAACCCCGCTTTTATGAGAATCAGCAACGTGACAACCTTAAGCTACGAGAACGCGAGCGGAAGAAAGCCCGCCATACTGGTTGTCAAACTCGAAGGCACAGGGTTCCCCAGCGACCTGAGGGCGTTGCCCGCCAAGGTAAGAGTAGTTGTCACTTCCGCGACCGAGGCCTTTCTGACCATTCCTAACCCGAATGCGACGGAAGTTGTGACGTTGACTGATCCGGTCACAAGGATTTCCGTGAATGCCGTCATCACACACAAACCGGAGGAGTAGAGGGCTGTTTTCGCCGCGCACCTGGCGAGAGCAATATAGTTTATGACTTAAATTTCGCTCAAAATATGAGTGGCTTGCTGTCGTCACAGCAAGCCACTCAACTTTCCCACTTACACTCAACACATCTCTCACCAATTACAATGTGTCGGAACGAAAGCGGTGATCATCGCTGCTTTATCGCAAGTTTATAGCATTTTATTAACGCTACCGAGGCGCAAACACTCGTCTACCCCGGCTGATTACGTACTATCCGGAATATTCCTTCAGCTTGAGCGGCGATGTATATTCAGTACATATGTTTGATTTGCCAGGCTTCTTGTCGTATCCTTCATCGTAGGCTTTCATGCCATGCTTCATAGAGCCTGAAATGAAAGATTCTCATCTAAATAATTCAAAGAACTGGCAAGATATGAATCCGGAGGTCTTAATGTGAACCCGGAGTTGTTTGCGCGGTTTTTGGAACTTCTCTCACCTGATACTGAAGAAGCGGGTCGCCTTTATACAGGCCTCCAGAAAAAGCTTAACGGCTTTTTCATCATGAAAGGCGTTTCCGATCCGCTGAGCGCCGCAGATGAAACCATTGACCGTGCGGCGTTGAAGATCGGTGCTGGCGCAGTCGTGCCCAACGTGGACAAATACTGTTGCGGTATTGCCCGCAACATCGCCAAAGAAAGATTACGTCTCCTGCGACGCGAAAGTACAGTTTTTCACAAGTTTATCGAAGACCTCAGCAATTCTTCCGCCGAGCAGGTGGAAAGAATCTACAACATATTGAAGCCCTGTTTCGAGCAATTAGCTGTTGAGGAGCGGCAGTTGCTCCTGGCGTACTGTCATGAAATGCAAGGCCGCGCGCGCGCCGAACATCGCCGCCAGTTAGCCGAAACGATGAGGTTGAGTGTGCTGGCCCTCCGGCTTCGGGTGGCGCGCCTGCGTAATGGTTTGACGGACTGTGTCAAGAAACGGTCAAATAATCTTTGAAAGCGTCAATTTGATGCGTAACAAACCTGGAATATGGAGCATATTATTATAAAAGGGTTGATAACTCAGTTTGAGACATTCCTCACATGTCCAGACTTGCGCTAAAGAATGACTGACGAACGTATCATCGCTTATTTGCTGGAAGAACTGCCGGAAGACGAGTTAGAGCGGTTCGAGGATGTGTGCTTTGCCCAGGAGAGTTGGCCGACTGAGATCAACCTGGTTGAAGAGGATTTGATAGACGCTTACTTGCGCAATGAACTCACCCCGGAACGGCGGCGGCTCTTTGAACGGAATTACTTAATCACGGAAGCAAGACGAGAGCGCGTCACTATGGCGGCCGCGCTTTTGCGCCATGTTGATGAACACAATGCTGCATCCAGGACAGTAGTTGCCGTGCCACCGGCTGAGCCAACATGGTCTGAGCGCTTCCGCGCTTTTTGGAACAGCCAGACCCTGGGGCTCCGCGCCGCCACCGCGATTGCGGTAGTAGCTGTTATAGCTGGCGCTTTGTGGCTCTCTTTTTTCCGCGCGCCGTCCCCCAGAACCTTTGCCACGCTTACTTTGACTATAAGCAACAACAACCGCGCCGAAGGGGCTCAAGCTGGTAAAGTAAAACTCCCACCTGATGTCGAGGCCCTGAAAATTTCTTTGACGCTGCCTCAGCAGTCGCCTCCGGCTGCGCGCTATCGGGTCGTATTAGAGAATGATAACGGGGAAGCTAAATCTGCGGAGGTAGCCGGGAACGATGCCCAGTCCGTCCTGGTAGTGATTCCGTCTGCGCAACTCGCGCGAGGGCAATATGCTTTGAAGCTTTTTGCCATCAAACCCGACGGCTCTGAGCAACGTATCAATGGCAGTTATTACTTCACAGTCGAATAGCTATCTGCTCTCTTGCGGCGTTCGTAGTCTACGACGGCGATACCAGAAAGCGACGCCGATCAGCAACACCAGCGCCCCGCTAATAATTGTCTTCCGGTACAGACCGGCAGCGCCCGTGGCGGGTATGGGTTTAATGGTCTGGCGGTACTCACCCTGCAAAGTAAACCCGGCCCAATAGTAAGGCGACTGCCACTCAGGTCTTTGCCGGATGCTATTCTGCGCCTCACGCAAAGCAGCCGCCGGAGTCATCTCCTTTTGCAGCATGTTAGTGTAAAACTGCCGCATCAACTCGGAGGTCGCCTCATCATCCACCTTCCATAAGCTTGCCACGACACTGGATGCGCCCGCGTACATAAATCCTCGGGTGAGACCCATCAGCCCTTCGCCGCGCACGTCTTTGCCAAGAGCTGTCTGACATGCGCTCAAGACAACTAGATTGACTGGCGCACGCAGTCCATAGATGTCTTGCAGCCCCACAAAGCCGTTCTGCGCTTGCCTTTTACGGTTAACCGTGGAAAGCACCAGACCGGAGTTTTCGGGCCGCTTTGTGTCAAGTAGGCCGTGAGTGGCGAAATGAAGGATCGCATATTGCGTTAAATCCATGCTGAGTAGCTGTTCGCGTGTGGCAGCCGCCTCGGAGGCTACGAAAATCTCTCCGCCAGAGGCCGCTTCACGCAGATATGCTAACTCGCGCTTGGCATGAAAGAGGGGCTTGATAACGGAAGGATCGAAAGAGTCTCCGTTAAGTTCGATATCGCGCAAAGCATGTTGCCAGTTTATATTTTCCAGCGCCTGCATGGCGACCGATTGATTGCTGCCTGTTGTGTCATCGCGTTGCGCATAGTTTTGTGCAAACACCGGATTGCCAAAAGCCGCTAAAACCTTTGCCGGTTGCCGCAGCGTTGCTTCTTTCCGCACCTCACCCAGAATGGAGGCCGAAGGCGTGTTGATGATTTCGTAGTTGGCGACGAGCGGCTCGTTATCCGTCGATGGTGTTAGCAAAACTTGAAAGGGAATATAATGTAGCGCGCCATCGGCCACGAGGATAATTCGATGCTTGTTCAGCTCTGTGGCGACGGGCGATAAAACCATCTGGCTCAATTCCTGAACTGATGAGGTTAATTCATTTGTAGTCTCAGCGCCGGGCGGAGTTGCCAACAATTTATATACTTTTTGAACCGCCTCGTTGATGAGCGCTCGCGAGGGTAAGTCGTAGCTTCTGATGCTATCGCGGGTCACTGCCCAGACATAGCTTTTGTTTGAGCCCAAGCTATATTCCAAAAGCAAGGTCTGATCATCGGCGATAATTTGCTCCTGGATTCGGCGCAAATCCCACTGCCTGGGGTTGGTTATTTGCTCATAAGAAGGATAGCGCGCCCGTATGTTTTCGCTGACCTGTTTGTATTCCTCTTCCAGTCGCTTCAGTTCTTTCTCTAACGCGTCTAGCTCTTCTTTCTTGTATGCCCTGCCCAGCAGCGCCACCTTATAATCTTCTTTCACCCGGAGCAATTGCCGTAGCTCCTTTTCTTGCCCCGCCGATTGCGGGTCAATGCCGGGGACAATGTTGGTTTTAGTTGCCCGCAGCAATTCCGCCAATGAGCGCCCCCTCGCCAGTTCGCTGGCCTCAAAAGCGCGAACGGCGTATCCCTGTGCCGGTTCAGCTTGATGCTTGCGCATCAAACAATCGATGTAGCTCTCATAACGATCATAAATCGATGCGGTGAACGCGGCTGTCAGGTCGCTGCTCGTGGAAACTCGACGAACGTTCTCTGTAGCTGTGATGGACTGTCGCAAATAATCTTCCGCCGCGTCGTAATTCCCGCTCCCTAGCTCCAACCGCCCCAGCGCGTAATAGATAACGGCTTCATTGATCCAGTCGGAAAGATTGTGAAAGGTCGCTAACGCTTGTCGGTAGTTCTGCCGCGCGCGTTCCAGCATTCCCTGCTGTTGATAGATCTGCCCAATTAACCCAAGTACCTGCGCTGCTTCCTGCGGGTTGCCGGCACGCGTATAAATGGCTAACGCAGATTGCAAGTACTGGAGAGCAGCCGGAAAGTCACCCATCGATTTATAAACTCTGCCTAGATACTCGCCGCAAAGAGCGGCGTAAAGACTATCCTGGGCAACGCTGGCAAGCGCTTGCTGGAGGTGAGTTAAGGCTTCCGGATAGTTTCCCAGAAGGTAGTAAGTGGTTCCAATGGCCCAGACCGTCAGCATGTCATCGACAGTGCCCGGTGTTTGGCGATAGTAACCCAACGCTCGTTGGTACTGGATGAGTCCGTTTTCCGGCAACCCGCTCTCGTTGAAAATGTCTCCCAGTCCGTTGGCAATCTGGCCCATCTTGAAGGGCTCATTTTCTTCCTCAATCAAACTTTGTGCTTGTAGAAGCAGAGAAATCGAGTTTGACCATTCTCCTTTGCGGTCCTCTATGTATCCCAACATGATCAGGATATCGGCTTGCTCCAGAGGGTTATTCAGATCGCGCCATAGTTGAAGCGCCATTTGATAATTATCCGTAGCTTCAACTAAATCGCTCTGGGCGAAGTAACAGCGACCGATCTGAGCGTGGGCACGGGCCATGCCCTCGTTGTTAGCCAAAGCGCGCCAAAGTTCGAGCGCTTGTTGCCCGGTTTGCAGGGCAAGCGCATGGTTTTCATAATTCTGACGTACGCTAAGCGCGAGCAGCGCCTCAGCCTGACCGGCAGGGTCTTCCGATTGGGTGTTGGCCTCTGGCTTCGCCAGCGGGGCCAGGCAAAGCCAGAAGGCCAAAAAAACTGAGATGTTGCGCAGCAATTTCACTAAGCTCATCGTGCGAGAGCCTTTTCAACTCATTCATCTAATCGAACTTGAGTCACCTGGTCAGCCGAAACCTCTGTATCTTAGCACACGGAATTAAGCGGCGCCTTGATTACCGGAGAATTTGCGGCTTAAAGGGAACTGCTGCGCCACCTTTTTAAAGCCATCACTTTGTTTCCGAGTGTCGTGCCTGTAGTTTTTTATAGAACCACAGGTGCATTCGTCGCCTGTTGGATCACGCGGGTGCGGCTTCACCGTATCGTCAAGCACGCTATCCCTGTTGAGCGGGCCATAGGTGTTAAACATCAGACTGAACATATCCTCGCGTAATTTTTCAGCCTCGCTGAAATTTACGGGACTTGCATTCGGGTCATCCTTGTCCTCGTCCTTTTGAGATGGTCGCATGGTCGATCCTTTGACAGATTTACTGAACTCGTCGGGACCCCAATACCTATCAAGAAAACTGAACCAATCGGTCTGATCGAATTGGTACCCCTGATAGTCGCTCATAATTTGCTTGTCTTCAGTCGGGCGAGTCCAGGGAAAGAAAATGGAGAATCCATGCGAGTATTGAGAACCCGGGTCCGGCAAATTCCGCAAGAACGACCGGGTTATCAGGATGTCTTGAGTTTCGTATGACAGCCATTACTCTGCCGCACTCGTCAAGAATTTTTTTGTAAGGAGTCATGCTCCCGGTCGCCTTACCAAACTGTCTGCAGTACCTGCGAAGACAGAAGCAGAAGTCATAAAGGTCTGTGTAGTTCTCCCCCCAGTAACTCTGTGATTGCAAGTGTGCCAGCAGAATGCTGTTTGTCACCATCGGGTCTTCCAGCCCCTGGGTAAGCGCCGCAAATAAATTTTTGAGCAGACCTTTGATATTTGTAAATTTCCTCTTGCTCAAGTCGCACAGGACTACATCGAAAGAGTAGCCCGCCAGTATGAAATCTGTGCTGTTGCGCAACACATAGTAGAAAATGTCCTTGAGCATGCTTTTTACATTTATCCCGGTGTTATACTCCGGCTCCTTTCCCAGATCATTGAACAGGCGGATCAATATCTGGGTATAGGGCCAACTGCCCACAAAAGCAGGGCCCTGCGATGCCAGCATATGCTTTGCCGTGTCTTGCAATTCAAAAGCTACTTCTATGCTGCTCATCGAGCAGCTATGAAAACTGACTAACTCGAATTTGGATTTACCGATTTTGGTTTTGAACATTTTAAGTGTCGTGCCCAATTCTCTTAACGTGACCGAGTTTTTTGGGGCGTGTGAGTCATACAGAAAAACATCATTGCCCACAACTAACCCGTGCCCGAGAATAAAGAGCATGTAATGTTTCGCCTCATACTCTTCGGCGCATAAGGATAGAAAACTCCACAAGGAATCTGCAGGCCCTGGCTCGCCATCTTCTGCTTTGTCAGGATCGTCGGTTTCACCATGTGAGTCCCTTTTAGAAGGTAGCGGTGGCGGCGGTGGCGGCTTTGGAAGTTGATATTTGATGCCTTGCCGAGCCATCAATTCCTGTAGCTTCTCCCTAATTGAAGTTTTCCCATCCCTGCTAAAGTCCTCGTCTCCCCATAGCCTGTCTTCCATCAGATTTCTGACGTAGGAGTCGTTTGAATCAAATCCGATTTTCGGGTTGGGGTCTTTTAGTTTGTAAATAGCATTGACATCAAAAATATGAGTAGGTGTTCCGGGAGGCTGCGGATCAAAATAGGCGACGACATTGGCTTCAGGATGATACCCGGCGTTTTTGAGAGCCTTCAGTTGTGAAACAATTCCCGGGGCAAGCGGGTTGTCACTCGCAAAATAAAACATCAGCGTCCATTCTTTCATTTGTATTCTCCTTTTCTGTTAGTCTATGTCTAAGCTTAAAAGCTTGTTCAAGCAAATTACTCCAAGAGGCTCTGGTTCAAATCTCCATGAAAGCTCAACATACACTTTTAATGTCCGGGTGCGTCAAATTGTTTCGGGCATAGGGTGACGAATTCTCTTGCTTTCGGCAAAAACGGATCACCCTATTCATTACTGGCCTTGGGATGTTTTATCTCAGGAACACTATCAACATACGAAGGGCAGGAAAATATTAGCCGGGAGGCCATCTGAATGAAGTGAAGCGCTGGCCCTGAACTATTAACACCAATCAAGTTCGCGCCATTGGAAGGGAACAGCTCTTGCTCCCTTCCAATGGCGCGAACTTGATTGCACTATGACCAGGGGGTGTGGCAAACCTTGCCCTTACCCCTGGCTAATTTCCTTCGCTAATTCAATTTTATTTCCGATGAACTCTGGCAGTACCTGTTCTTTATAAAACTGAAAAAAGCTTTCCTGGTCTGGCCCGACCTGATGTATGTAAACATGATCGTAGCCCACGTCTATAAATTCGTTGATCTTCTTGATGTGCTCGCCCGCGTCGGGTTTGCAAAGTACGGTTTCGGCCACGTCTTCTTCTCTCACCATCTTGGCCGCCTGCTCGAAATGAGCCGGAGACTTTAGCTCTTGCGACAACTCGCCCTTTATAGCTGCATTCGGCCACCACTCATAAGCAGTGCGGCGAGCGTCCGCTTCTTTGCGCGCGTAACAGATGGTGAGCTGGCCGTAACGCGGCTTTCTATCCCCGCCCGCTTGTTGAAACTTCTCGACTATCTCTTTTTCCGGCGCGACACCTATAAGCCCGTCCCCTATCAGGCCCGCCGACTCTGCCATCTTCGGACCGCTCGCCGCGACGTAGATCGGCGGCGGCTCGTCCGGCAGAGTGTATATGCGCGCGTTCTCTACCGTGTAATAATCACCGCGATGGCTTTCGGTGTCGCCCTTCCATAGAAGTCGTATTACCTCTAAAGCTTCTTCAAGCATCTCTACTCTGACGTCGTGCGGGGGCCAGTGATCGCCGTATATATGCTCGTTGAGGTTCTCGCCCGTTCCGACTCCGAGAAAGAATCGACCCGGCATCATTGCCGCAGCCGTTGCCGCAGCCTGCGCGATGATAGCCGGGTGAATGCGTATCATCGGGCACGTCACACCTGTGCCGAGCCTGAGCCGTTCGGTCACCTGGCTGATGCCGCCGATCACGCTCCACACGAAGGGGCTGTGGCCCTGGCGGTCTATCCAGGGGTGAAAATGGTCAGAGATCAGAGCAAAGCTAAAACCTGTCTCTTCTGCCAGGCGAGCGTTCTTGACCAGATCGTTGGGCGCGTGCTCTTCGCTTGAAATCGCGTAACCTATTTCTACCATCCTATTATCATCCTTTCTTATGAAATTTGATTTCGAAAATCACTTGAGACGGTTTTGCATAGCGGCAAGGCAGAATTTGCACGCCCGCTCCGGCATGCCTTCAATTAGAAGCTTGCTTCGGTCCGTCCTCATGTATAGAGGCAATACCGGTGCCGTTATCATCAAAGTGGAATGAAAACGGTTTTTTGTTATATAGTCTATTAAGAAGCTATGCTTGTGAGATGATCGCGCCAGTGAGGAGAACAAATGGCGGCAGCGACCTCCAAGAAAGCAGTCTACGCCGCAATAGGCGGCAATCTCGCCGTAGCCATAACCAAGTTCATCGCCGCTTTCATTACGGGCAGCTCGGCCATGTTGTCGGAAGGCATTCATTCAGTAGTCGACACGGGCAACGGTCTTCTGTTGCTGTTCGGCATCCGCATGAGCCGGAAACCGCCCGACCTTTCACATCCGTTTGGACACGGCAAAGAGCTTTACTTCTGGACGCTGATCGTCGCCATATTGATCTTTGCCGTGGGCGGCGGCATGTCGATCTACGAAGGCATCAATCACTTGAAGCACCCTGTTATGATTCGCGACCCGCTATGGAATTATCTGGTGCTGGGGTTCGCGATGATCTTCGAGGGCTATGCCTGGATGGTCGCGTTTAAAGAGTTTCGTAAGACTCAAGGGAATATGGGCCTGTTGAAAGCCGTTCGCGCCAGCAAAGACCCGACTACTTTCACCGTGCTGTTTGAAGACTCCGCAGCGATGCTCGGGTTGATAGTCGCATTCGTAGGCATCTATTTAAGCCAGCGGCTGAACAATCCTTATCTCGACGGTGTGGCGGCGCTCATAATCGGATTAATTCTTGGGGTCGTTGCGGTGTTGCTTGCCTATGAGAGCAAGGGGTTGCTTGTCGGCGAAGGGGCGAACCGCGAAACGATAGAGAGCATCTGCAAGATAGGTCAGATCGATCCGGCGGTCGAGCGCGTCATGCCTCCGCTCACGATGCACTTCGGCCCACAAGAGGTATTGCTCAACCTCGACATAAAGTTTCGAAACGGGCTTTCGGCTGAAGAGATCGAAGCGGCTATCGACCGCATCGAAGCCGAGATCCGAAAGCGCCACCCGGAGATCAAGCGCATCTTTATCGAGGCGGAATTGATTACGGCAACAAAGCGCGATGCGGCAAGGGCAGATTAATTACGCCCGCCAGCGATGGGGTTGCTTGACACCCGTCTGCGCATTACTTAAGATGACCTTCTGTTGATCCCCCTATATGCTTGAAGAAACGAGGTCGCTCGCGGCCGTATGCCGACACTGGGCGAAGAGCTAAAGCGAAGACGAGAAGAGCGCAAAATCTCGCTTGCCGACATATCGGAGGCGACTAGGATAGGAACGCGCTTTTTGAAGGCTATAGAATCGGATAACTATTCGATCCTGCCCGGAGGCATATTCACGCGCTCGTTCATACGCGCCTATGCCAAACAGGTGGGATTGAATGAGGATGAAGCCGTCGCCCGTTATCAACTACAGGTCACGGGCCAGGCGGCGGAGACTCAGCCGCAGCAGTCGCAATCGCAACCGGAACAGATCGTCCGGCAGATCGCCCCGCCCGAAAAGCAGGCGCGCAAGCCTGAACCTATAACCTATCGCCAATCTCCTGCGACCCGCACAAGCTGGGCCACGATCATCATAGGGGCGGGCATACTGATCTTTGTAGGTTTAATCGTGTGGGCGCTGGTGCAAAAATTCGGCAGCCACGAAACCGAGCTTGCCGCGACCCAGCCGCCGCCGCCGCAAGTCCAGCAGACGACGCCCTCTGAACAGCCCGCTCAACCCGCTGCCGCAGAGCAGCCGCCGGCAGGCGAGCAACCGCCACCCGCCCCTGTTGCCGCCGGAGAGCCGCTTGTCGTCCGTCTCGAAGCAAGCGGCGGAGACAGCTCGGTTCAATACTGGATAGACGAAGCGCCGAAACCTGTTACGGTCACGGTCAAAGACGGGCAGGCGCAAGACCTGACCGCTCAAAAACAGATAAGATTTAATATCGGCAACAGGCCCGTTTTGAAGCTAAAGATAAATAACCGCGATGCGGTCTTTCCGCCCGACACGCCGAAATGGGGAGCGAAGGTTACTATCTCGCGCGATAATCTCCAGGCCTATATTCAGTGAGGCAAAAGGCAAAAGTCGAGGCCCATTCATTCTCGGAAACTTCGAATTATGCACTGCCCCGGAGGGGCAAGCGGACATTAGCCGGTGGAGAAACCACCGGACATGGCAGATGAAACCAGCGCGCCCTGGAGGGGCGCAGGATGTAGAGTTGATCCAGCGCCCCTCCAGGGCGCGAGAGGTGGTTGGCAATGGGTTCCGGTGGCTTCACCACCGGCTAATATCTTTCGCTCTTCCAGAGCGATTTAAGAGAATGAAGGGCCTCGACTTTTACCTTTTGCCTCTTGCCTTTTGCCTTTTGCCTTCATTACAGTTACTGCCGGGAGAGGAAATTGAAAATGACCACATTGATGAACAGGCCGCTTGCAGAGGTTGATCCTGAGATCGCCGCGACCATCGCGAACGAAGAGCGGAGGCTGGCTTACAACCTTGAGATGATCGCTTCCGAGAATTTCGTTTCAGAAGCGGTGTTGGAAGCTCTCGGGTCGGTGCTGACTAATAAGTACGCCGAGGGCTATCCCGGCAAGCGTTATTACGGCGGCTGCGAGTTTGTCGACGTGGCTGAAAACCTGGCCCGTGACAGGGCGCGTCAAATCTTCGGCTGCGAGCACGTGAACGTTCAGCCGCACTCAGGCTCGCAGGCAAACATGGCCGTCTACCTGGCGGCGCTCAATTACGGCGATACCGTCCTGGGAATGAATCTCGCTCACGGCGGCCACCTGACGCACGGCCACCCGCTCAACTTTTCCGGGCGCAGCTACAAAATAATCCCGTACGGCGTCAAAGCCGAAACCGAGGAGATAGACTACGACGAGCTTGAGCGATTGGCGCACGAGCACAAGCCCAGGTTGATACTGAGCGGCGCGTCCGCCTACTCGCGCATAATTGATTTTGAGCGCATAGGCAAGATAGCCGCCGACGTGGGCGCATACTCTATGGCCGACATTGCGCACATTGCGGGGCTGGTGGCCGTCGGGCTGCACCCGAGCCCTGTGCCGCACATGGATTTCGTCACCACGACCACGCACAAGACGCTGCGCGGGCCGCGCGCCGGAATGGTGATGTGCCGCGAGAAGTTTCAAAAAGAGATCGACCGGGCGGTCTTTCCTACCATCCAGGGCGGCCCGCTGATGCACGTCATCGCGGCAAAGGCCGTTAGCTTCAAAGAGGCTCTGGAAGCCGGTTTTAAGGAATATCAACAGCAAGTGATCGCCAACGCGAAGGCGCTGGCCGAAGCCCTCGCGGCAGCCGGTTTCCGCATCGTTTCGGGCGGGACCGATAATCACCTTATGCTCGTCAACGTGTTCGTGCGAGGCATTACCGGCGCTCAGGCAGAAAAGACTCTTGAGCGTGCAGCCATCACCGTCAACAAAAATGCCATACCTTTCGACACCCAGCCGCCGATGAAAGCTTCGGGCATTCGCGTAGGCACGCCCGCGCTTACGACTCGCGGAATGAAAGAAGAGGAGATGCGGCAGATAGCACTCTGGATCAGCGAAGTGCTTGAGCAGCCCGACAGCGAATCGGTGCAAAAGAGCGTGCGCAGCCGTGTGGAAAAACTCTGCGAGAACTTCCCGATTTATGAGAATCGGTTGATGCGCAGCCGCGCACAGGTTCAATAGAAGTTCAATAGAGATGGAAGAAGTATTCGGCCCCGGCGGACTGATCGCCCGTTACCATCCAAATTATGAGTACCGGCCCGGCCAGGTCGAGATGGCCGAAGCCGTGGACGATTGTCTCATGGGCGGCGGCGTCGCCTTGATCGAAGCGGGCACGGGGACAGGAAAGACGCTCGCCTACTTGATACCGGCGCTCGCCGCCGGTCGCCGCGTAATCGTTTCGACGGCTACAAAAAATCTGCAAGAGCAGCTTCACAAAAAAGACATACCGTTTCTTGAAGATATCATCCCGCGTGCGTTCAAGACCGTCTGCATGAAAGGCCGCTCGAATTACGTGTGTCTTCACCGGCTCAAGAAATCCGACGAGATGCCTATCCTCGAAGGGCTGGAAGAGGTCGATTATTTCGACGAAGTGCGGCGCTGGGCGGCTCGGACGGAAACGGGCGACCGGGCGGAGCTTACAGACTTGCCTGAAAACCTCTCGTTCTGGCCTCAGATCGACGCGCGGGCGGAAACCTGCCTGGGCCAAAAATGTCCCGAGTTCGACTCCTGCTTTATCACGCGTATGCGGCGCGAGGCGATGGAAGCCGATGTTGTTATCGTCAATCATCACCTCTTCTTTGCCGACCTTGCGATGCGCGGGGGCGATTACGGCGCGGTGCTGCCCGATTATTCGACCGTGATCTTTGACGAGGCGCACGAGCTTGAAGACGTGGCCGCCTCTTATTTCGGGACGAGCATCTCTAACTTCCGCATAGTCGATCTGGTGCAGGACGCCAACAAGCTTATAGTCACAGAGCCTGACCAGGCGAGCGATTTGATAAAAGCGCTTGCGCGGCTCACTCAACGCGCCGATCAATTCTTTCTCTCGTTTCGCGGCGACGAGTTTGACGCCGGTTCGTTTGAAGAAGGCAATTCAAATACTCAATCTCGCTTTCGCCCGTCAGGCCGAAGCCCGCGCACGAGCGCGGCGACGGACGGCAGGTACACGCTCACAAGCTCGCACTTTATTCGCGCAGAGACGGGCGGCGGCTACAAGCCGACGGCTGCCGGAGAGGCTTACGTCGCATTGTCTACGGCGATTGATCGTGTGGTGGGCGCGCTCGCGGTCGTCAAAGACCCGCCGCCTGAAATCGATAACATCATACGCCGCGCCGAGACTTTGAAATTCGAGCTTGAATTTATTGTGACGGGCGACGAGCCGGGCTTTGTCTACTGGTACGAGAAGCGCGGGCGCGGCATCTTTTTGCACGCCACGCCGATTGACGTGTCGGGCATTTTAGAAGAGAAGCTGTTTGTCTCAGTCCACAGCGCCGTGCTGACATCGGCCACGATGACCGCTGGCGCGAGCTTCGATTTCATCAAGGGGCGATTGGGGATAACAGGCTCGCGCGATTTGATTATCGAGTCGCATTTCGATTTCGAAAACCAGGCGGTGCTTTACCTGCCGCAGCAGATGCCCGACCCGCGCAGCCGCGATTTTCTTGACGCGTCGGTCGACGAGATAGTCCAAATATTGGAAGCGACGCAAGGGCGAGCGTTCGTCTTGTTCACAAGCGTCGCCTCTATGCGGCAGACTTACGAGCGCGTTCGCACGATGATCGATTATCCGATATTCATTCAAGGGCAAGGATCGAAAGCCGGTTTGCTGGATCGCTTTCGTAGAACCGAAGGCGCCGTCCTTTTTGCGACCTCTTCGTTCTGGCAGGGCGTAGACGTTCAGGGCGAGGCGCTCTCTTGCGTGATCATATCGAAGCTTCCGTTTGCGGTCCCGACCGACCCCGTAGTGGCGGCGCGGCAGAAGTATATCGATGACCAGGGCGGAAACTCTTTTTACGAGTATTCAGTCCCGCAGGCGGCAATCATATTAAAGCAGGGATTGGGCCGTTTGATCCGTTCTACGACTGATCGCGGAGTGCTTTCGATACTTGACCCTCGGTTGAGGACCAAGGCTTACGGCAAGTTCTTTCTTCAAAGCCTGCCTCCTTGTCACGTGACGAAGAGCATCGAAGAAGCCGCCGCAATATTCGGTTGACGTGGGACAAGTTCGGGCTTGCCCCACGTTTGAATGCGAGGCTTATTATGCGCCCTTCGCGTTGGCGAGCGGAGTCGCCTCTTCCAACTCTCTTAACTGATTATTGGCGCGCAGGCCCTGGAATACGCAATAAAGCGCAAAGACGTGGAACCCTAGGCCAAACCAATCCGGCACGAGCAGAAATATTAATCCGTCTAACGCATAGAGCACCATTCCAATGATGAAGGCCCAGTTGTGTCTCTTCCTTGCCTGCAATCCGAAGATTACGAAAAGGCCTGCGACCGGGACGTTCAATACTATCGCCAGCACTCTTGCCGTCTGATTGCTCTCGTCCGCGATGGCCTGCGTTATGCCGTCTATGATCTGGGTCATGCCCAATCCGGCGAGAAAATTCCAGTTCCAATCCATCAGGGCTATGACCGAATTCACAATTGAAAGCCCGGCCACCCAAAAAAACCAGTTGGCCCCGGATCGTATACGACTTTCGAGAGCGACCCTCTCTTCTGTGACGAAGCTTCCCTCTCGGCCATTCACATTAAGCGTGGTAAAGCCGGGGTTGTTCGCGGCGTCATCATTTTTATTAAGGTTAAGAAGACTATTAGGGTCCATTGATGATCTCCTTTGGGATTTGTTGATTGTTAAATTAACTGGCCCTGCCTGCGCCTATGGATCAGTGCTACTTTTTGGCAAGCACGATTGGCGCTTGCTCGGCGGCGCGGATCTTTTCAAAGAATCCTCGGACTTTCACATAATCGCCGACCGGAATCGTCGCCTTATGAACGATCAGCTTTCTGGTAAACAATAGCTGGCCGTCTTTGACTTCGTAAGCAGTAGAGTAAGCTCCGAACGCCGTGTCGAGTTTTACGGCGTCAGGCATCTCGTCTACATCAAAGCCTTCGGGCAGCTTTACCTTGATAGTCTCTGTAAATGCGCGCGGCCTTAGAACGACCGGGTGCGTGCGCGCTGATTCGGTCAGCGAAAGCGATTCCTGGCGAGAGACTATGGCGGGCTTGAAGACGAGCAGCCGGTTTTGCATGAGCTGGCCGTAGTTGGCTGCGCTGAATTCCACGTCGAGGGCGAAGCGGCCACCGGCGTTGTCATCGGCGGGCGCAACTTTTGAAACGGTCGCCCCCGTCGCGCCGCGTGTTATCCACTGCTCGACCATCTTCACGTACTCCGGTCGCGAAAGCTCGCGGAACCCGCGCCGCTCGGTCACAGCCGAACGCCCCACCGACTGCTCGCGCACTTTCGCGGTGATAGAGCCGCTCGCGTCGAGAACGACTTCGGCCTGACGCTCTAAGCGATTCGACTCGGCGGGCGTGACGGGCATTCTCAACAGCGCGCCCGCCTCCCCGGCAATAATCAACGCCAGGCTACCCTGCTCGTGGTCGGGCAAATCTCCTACCGGGGTGCTGTCGTCGGTCGGGTCGAAGATGAGCAAGCGGCCCAGCGTCGGGTGCGTGATTACCGTCGCGGCCTGGGTCTCGTCGCTCACCTTGATGGCGATGATGCAGTGGTTGAATTGCTGCGGCGAAGGCCACTCTTCTCTCACGAAAGTCGGGTCCCCGGAATAGATCGTGACCAGATACGAGGGGATATTAACCGCTTTAAGCATCGCTCGCATCAGGTTAGCTTTGTCTTTGCAATCTCCGTAAGACTTGGCGAACACGTCCGTCGAAGAGTGCGGGCGATAGCCGCCGCCGCGCCCTACGCCGGTTTGAATCGAAATGTAGTTGATGCCCTGAGCGTAGCTCCCTATGGCGCGTATACGATCAAGCTCCGTTTTGGCGGCGCTGGTAAGCTGGCGCGCCTTTCCGGCAAGAGCGTCGTCCAGCGTCACCTGCGGATCGCTTAACTCTGAAAGCCAGCGCGACACATCGCCCCATCCGGTAAACGATCTTCCGATGCCACTCTTTGCTCCCGGAGCCGGAAAATAGCTGATCGCAAGCAGCGGGGCGAGGTTTGTCACGGGGGGGCTTAACGGCTCTTCTTCTATAAAGCCCAGGCCGCGAAGCTCCCAGGCGTATATCGAGTTGGTGATTGTAGGCTCTATCTTCGCGTGATTGAAAGTGACGCCTTCAGCGCGCCATCCTTGCGGAATCGCCAGCAGGTAGCGCGACACGAGGGTCGGAAGGCGGTCTTGAAATTGCCAGATGGTTTGCGTAAAGACCGAGCGGTCTTCGCTCGTAATCTCGTAGCCGAAAACCGCGCCGACTTCGGCATCCTCGCGGGCCGCGATCACCTTTACGCGAGCCTCGTTATAGATGTCGTTGTCGACCAGTGCGAGATCGACCACGTCTTTATTTTCGTACTTCTGAACCTTGCCGGACGGGCTTATCATCCAGGCGCGCATTTCGCGCACCTTTCCGCCGTCGGTCCTGTATGTCACCCCGGCCCTGGCGTACTCGCGCCCTTCGCTCGTCAGTATTCGCACGGCGTAACGCTCGGTAGTAGTAACGCGGCCATCCTCGTCTACTTTGTCCTGCTGCTCTGTGAAGAGAACTACCGCAGGCACCTTCTTCGGGTAAGAGGGCGCGTTTGTAGAGGCAATCTGCCTGAGCCACTGAGGAGCTTCCTCACCAGGGGAAGCGGGACCGGCGAAAGCAGATGCGGCCGTGAGCGCGAGCGCAAATAAACAACTCGGCAAACAAATCTTAATTCTATCTCGCATTGCCTTCTCCTTAATCCTGTGAAGCCGCCACGCTCTGCTTGAGCGTGATCGTGTGGTTATCTCGCTGGTGAATCTCGTCAAAGACTCGCTTTAGCGGCTGGTAAGTCTTGGTCGGGAACAGCACCATTTGCGTGCCGCAGAAAAAGAAGCTGCGCTTGTAATCAATCATGCGGCCATCTTTTGTAACGCCAATAGTGACATCGTATTTGCCTATCTTCTCAACCGTTAACCCGCTGGGCGCGTCGGCGTTGTCCAGCGCGTAGCCGGTCGGCAACTCGATAGTCACGTGGTCTTCCTCCATCCAGGGGAAGTGGAAATAGATCGGGTGCTTGCGCTCGCTTGTCGGAAACAGCGGTCCCACGCCTTTGTGGAAGAAGGCGGGCTGTATGAAGAGGCGCTTGCCGGTCCGCTGCGCATAACCCGGCACGCGCACGTGAAACGAGTGGGCAAAAGGCTTCAGCGGGTCTTCCACGTTCTCGACCCGGATGTCTGAAATCTCCGCCGTGCTCATCTGCTCTTTTATAAGGTCGCGCAAAGTCTGTTCGCGCTCTTCGGCAGAGTCGTCATCGTTATACTCTTTATGATCGACGCCGAAATGGCCCGTGTACTCGATGCGCACATCGCCTTCGAGCGTGCCGTCTTCGCTCAAACGAAGCTTGGCCGAGCGCTTCTTGACGGATTTGTCGGGGGGCGAAAGCGGCGTCTGAACGAAGATCGGCGCTTTCGGGTCTGAAATCAAAGCCTGCTGCCCTTCTTCCTGCCATCGGAGCATTCCAAAAGGGACGTAACGGCTCGCCGGGTCATAAAACTTCCAGTCGTTGCCGACGCGCACGGCTATGTCATACGCGCGCATGAAATAATCGTCCGGGAAGTTTGGGTTAAAGAAAATATCGCTCCGGTCGGTGAGCATGGCGATACGCGCTTCGAACCCTGCGGCTGTAGCCAGGGCCGCAAACAGCAAATCGATATCCAGCCCCGTCCCCATCGCGCGCTTCAACGTGTCCGAGGGGTTGTTATTCGCTTTGACCTTTTTGCGCTCTTCGGCTGTCATCCCGGAAGCATCATCATTAACGTTTTTGATCTTTGAGCGGCAGTATTCAAATAGTCTTTCGAGTTTCTGCTCAGACGTCGAAGCGTCTCCGATGATTGAGGCGGCTGCTTTCTTCACCTCGTCATTTACTTTCATGCTGTTTTTGTATGCTTCATAAACGCTTTTGCCGTGCTTCGGCCAGAATTGATCGGGGGGAAGTTTCTCGCCCAACGTATAGTAGATCAGCATCCATGCGCGCGATTCGTACTCAGGCGGCATGCGCGGCTCTTCGCGAAAAGCCGGTACGTTCGACATGGTCGTGCTGTAGGATCCGTCTTTCTCTTTCACAAAAGGCGTCGTCTCGCCGTGGAAAGTCTGTGCGCTCATCCCTACGGAACTGTAGTCTATATCGAGCTTCAGCGGCTTGATGAAATACTTGACCATCTGCACGGGTATGTCTCGTTGGAAATTAAGGCGCAGATAGTTGGAGATCTGATCGTTGCGCACCTCGCGCCAGCGGTACTCAATAATAACTCCCGGCTCGACCGCAGGCATCGCAAAAGATTTGGCTTTGATCTTTAAGCCGTCCAGCTTGACTATAGTGCGATCAAAGATCGCATCATTCTTTAGCAGAACTATCGAGCCGTCCGGTTTAATAGTGCGACCCGCGATGTCTGTTACTCTATCGTCGCCACGGTAGGCGATGTCTATCTTGCTTTGCGCTTCCTTTCCGCGCTCGGTGAACACTTTTATGCGGACGTAGTGACGAAGAACTGTCCGCGGCGTGCTGCCGTCAAGTTCGTCTGCAACGCGCACTTCCCAAAAGATCGCTTCGGCGTCGGCATCTTTCTCGACGGTTGCGGCTTTAAGCGCAAGATGAGCCGGATCAATGGGCCTCCATTCCTCACCACCCGCCAGCGCGGGCGCGGCGGCGAAGGAAAGGGCTAAAGCAATCAAAATGGTGGAAAGCAAACTACGACTTGTCATGATAGACCTCACTCATAATCTTATTGTGAATGCGACAACCCTGATTCGAACTTGAGCTGAAATTTATTAGCACTACCCAAGGGAAACAAGAAGAGCATAATTATACGGATTAGTTGTAGGGTTGCCAATATTTATTTTTTTGCAAAATTCTTGTGAACCGTTCCAGGGCTAAGAATAGATAACCCCAGCCTATTGCTTCATTCAATTATCCGGTGGCTTGAAGTCTCTGTTACTTTGTAATAGATTAACGAGCGCAACAGTGGACGCCGGTGACGAGTTCAGCGCGGTCGTCGGGGATGCGAAGAGTCTTTCCTTAAACCAATCGCCAGTTAGATACGAGGAGGCAAATAAGATGACGGATGTAAAACGTTCGCGCGCGCGTGCTACGGGCAGGCGTGCGCCGCTCGCGTCACGCATCTTTATTTCTATTGCACTTGCGCTTGCCGCATCGCTTTTGATGATGGCGCGCGCGCCCATCGCCCACCTCGAAGCGCCTCAAGTTTACGCGATAAAAGATGCGCAGATCGTCACGGGGACGGGCAAGACAATCACAAAGGGCACGATTGTTTTCCGCGACGGCTTGATAACCGAGGTCGGCGAGAGCGTAAAGATTCCGGCAGACGCGCGCGTCATCAACGGCGCGGGGCTGACGGTTTACCCGGGCTTGATCGATGGCTACACGAACATAGGCCTTCCAGCGCCCGCGCAGCCTCAGAGGGGCGGAGGCGCAGGCGCAGCCCAGGCTGCGGCCGCAGCGGGCCAGCAGGCGCAACCGGAACAGGCGTTGGGCGACCCGTCGTTATCGGCCGCCGACCAGGTGAGGCCCGGCGGCGCGTCTGTCGAAGACGCCCGCTCGGTAGGCATAACCGCTGCGCTCACCAGCCCGCGCCAGGGAATCTTTCCCGGCCAGAGCGCGCTAATAAACCTCGCGGGCAATGAAACTTCAAAGCTGGTGGTGCGCGCTCCCGTTGCCTTGACCGTGCAGTTCACGACGAGCGCAGGTTTCTTTGGCGTCTTTCCGAATTCGCTGATGGGCACAGTGGCTTTCATACGCCAGTCGTTTTATGACGCGATGCGTTACCGCGACGAGCTTGACCGCTACACGCGCAACAGGCGAGGCGTGAACCGGCCCGAATACGACAAGAAACTCGCGGCGCTACAGCCTGCGCTGCGCGGCGATATGCCTGTGCTGTTTGTTGTGTCGAGCGACAACGACGTTAGACGCGCCTTGCGAATCGCAGAAGAGTTCAAGCTGAAGCCGATACTGGCAGGCGCGCTGTACGGCTATCGCGTTGCCGATTTAATCAAAGCCAAAAACGCCCCCGTCATCCTCTCGGTCGATTTTCCGAGACGACCCGCCGAGCTTCCCGAAGACGAAGACGAACCGCTTCGCGCGCTCGAAGAGCGGGCCGAGACTCCGAAGGGCGCAGCGCGTCTTGCGCAGGCGGGCGTAAAATTCGCTTTCACTTCGGGCACGCTCAGACCGCAGGACTTTATTGCCAACGTTCAAAAGGCCGTTGAAAACGGGCTTTCAAAAAATGATGCGCTGCGCGCGCTGACCGTAAGCCCGGCGGAGATTTTCGGCGTGGCAGACCAGCTAGGCACTATCGAAGTAGGCAAGATCGCCAACCTCGTCGTAACAAGCGGGGACTTGCTGGCGCGCGAGACGCGAATTCGCCACGTCTTTATCAACGGCGCAGAGATAGAATTGAAGAAACCCGAGACTGCTCAGCAAAGACCCGGAGCGCCGGGCGGGGCTGCCGGCGCAAGGCCCGGCGGCGTCATAGACCCATCGGGAGAATGGGACCTGATCGTTCGCTCGCCGCAAGGCGATGTCAACACGCGTCTGAGCCTCAGGCGGGAAGGCGAGCGATTGACCGGCACACTGACGGGCCCGACCGGGGCGACGCCCGTGCAGAATGCCGTCCTGACGGGCAATCAACTCCGTTTCACCACAAGCTTGCAGATAGGGACAGACACGCTGGAAGCTACCGTGACTGCTACCATCGAAGGCGACAACATACGCGGCGTCATCTCGCTCGCCGCGATCGGATCGTTTGAGTTCACCGGCACAAGGCCGAAATAATTTGGGGGTATTATGAAGAGGATTAACGCGACGATTTCATTAGTAATGATTCTGGCGATGGTCATCTGTGCAACAGCGCAGACTCGCCAGAATCGCAATTCGCAATCGAACGCTCCGCGCGAAACGCTGATTCAAAATGCCACCATAATGACTGCTTCGCGCGGCACGATTACCGGCTCGATCCTTGTTCGCGACGGCAAGATTGCCGAAGTCGGCCCGAATGTGAGGGCGCGGGACGCCAATGCTCGCATAATCAATGCGACAGGGAAATACGTCACGCCGGGCATAATCGATTGCCACTCTCACACGGCGGTCGACGGCAACGTAAACGAAGGCACGATGTCTGTCACCTCGATGGTGCGCATACAGGACGTCATCAACCCGTACGACATCAATGTTTATCGCCAGCTTGCCGGTGGGTTGACGACCGTAAACGTGCTGCACGGGTCGGCCAATGCCATCGGAGGCCAGAACGCTGTCTTTAAGCTCAAGAAGGGCAAGCCCGTCGATGAATGGGTAATTGTCGACGCGCCGCCGGGGATAAAGTTTGCGCTTGGCGAAAATCCCAAGCGATCAAATTTCCAGCCGCAGGCCGGACAGTCGCGCCGCTATCCCGCGACTCGTATGGGCGTTGAAGAGACTATTCGCGAAGCTTTCATCCGCGCTAAAAGCTACCAGCGCGAATGGCAGGATTACGAAGCAAAGAAATCGAAAGACAAAAATGCCATCGCTCCCCGTCGCGATCTGATGCTCGACGCGCTGGTAGAGATATTGGAAGGCAAGCGATTTATTCACGCGCATTGCTACCGCGCAGACGAGATAGTAATGCTGCTCAACCTGGGCGACGAGCTGGGTTTCAAAGTAAAGACGCTTCAACACGTGCTCGAAGGCTACAAGGTCGGTAAAGAGATCGCGGCTCATAATGCGGCAGGTTCGACTTTCGCGGACTTCTGGTCTTACAAGATGGAAGCCTTCGACGCCATCCCGTATAACGCCGCGCTTATGGCATCGCGGGGCGTGAACGTTTCACTGAACTCTGATTCCGATGAGCGTGCGCGGCGGCTCTACCTCGAAGCGGCGAAGGCGATTAAGTATGGCGGTATGAGCGAAGAAGAGGCGCTCAGAACGATCACGCTCAACCCCGCTATGCAGCTCGGAATAGAGAAGCGAACAGGCTCAATCGATGTGGGCAAGGACGCCGACCTTGTGATATTCAGCCAGCACCCCTTTTCTGTCTACACGATGGTCGAGATGACTATGATCGAAGGCGAAGTCTACTTTGATCGTCAGGAAGATTTGAAACAGCGCGAGGTGATAAAGCAGCGGAAGGAAGAGCTGAAGAAACGCGAGCGCGATCAGCGACGCGGCCCGCCGCAGCGCAGGGATGAAAAGCCGGACGAGCCGCAGCCACAGCCTCGCCCGACCGAAACCCGCGAGGAGGGGAGGTAGAGAAGATGAAAAGATTCAGGAGACCGTTTATCATTACCGCCCTCATCTGCGCGGCGGCGCTTTCCGCTGCTACCGGCGGCACGTCGGCTCAGAACACTTCGGAGACTTACGCGATTCGCAACGCTCGCATAGTCACGGTGAGCGGGCCTGTCATCGAAAACGGAACCGTGGTGATCTCAGGCGGGCGGATTTCGGCGGTCGGCGCAAACGTCTCTGTCCCGTCGGGGGCAAAGATCATCGATGCCTCGGGCCTGTCGGTTTATCCCGGCATGATCGATTCGGGGACGGTGATGGGCTTGACGGAAATCAGCTCGGCAGCAGGCACGGTTGATACATCCGAGATAGGCGATAACAACGCCAATATCCACGTCAATGTAGCGCTGAACGCGGACAGTTCTCACATAGCCGTATCGCGCGTCAACGGCATCACCACCGTGTTGACAGAGCCTCGTGGGGGCGCGATAGCAGGCCAGAGCGCGCTCATAAACCTTGACGGGTGGATTGGGAAAGAGATGGTGTTGAAAACGCCTGTCGCCATGCACATGAACTGGCCGGGAGGACAGGGGGGCGGTTTTGAGTTTGCGTTCACACAACAGCAACGCTCTATCACAGAACTGCGCCGCGAACAGGAGAGACAGGTTGAAAATGTCAGGAAAATCCTGCGCGACGCAAGGGCTTATGCCGATGCTAAAGATGCTCGCGCCAGGGATACAAACTTGCCTCGCCTTGAGATCGACCTCAAGCTGGAAGCGTTGATCCCGGTCGTGCGCGGCCAGATGCCCGTAGTTATCAACGCCCAGACCGAGCGCGACATAAAGAACGCAATTGCTTTTGCTGACGAAATGAAGCTCAAGATGATCCTGTCAGGCGGGATCGAAGCCTGGAGGGTAGCAGACCAGCTTCGCGCAAAAAGCATCCCTGTGATCATCGGGCCTGTCTTGCGTATGCCTGTCAGAGAAGATGACTCGTATGATGCGGCCTTTGCGAACGCAGGTGTGCTGCAAAAGGCCGGTGTGAAGATAGCGTTTCAAACTTTAGACTCTGCGCACGTGCGTGATCTGCCTTATCACGCCGGGCAGGCGGCGGCTTACGGCCTGCCGAAAGAAGAAGCCCTGAAAGCCGTAACGATCTACCCGGCGGAGATTTTCGGTGTGTCGGACCGCATAGGCTCAATTGATCAGGGAAAGATTGCGAATTTGATCGTGACTACCGGCGACCCTCTTGAGGTACGCACACAGATTAAGTACCTCTTCATCAACGGTCGCCAGATACCGCTCACAAGCCGTCACACGGAGCTGTACGAGAGATATAAGTCGCGACCTTAAATCTGCTGGGAACATCTCACCGCAGAGACACAGAGGACGCAAAGCGGGCGCAGAGCAGAGTATGGTTTTCTCTGCGCCCCCTCTGTGCTCTCTGTGTCTCTGCGGTGAATCTTATTGCGTTTCCTTTCAAACTGTCCGGCTTTACACATAGCGGGGCTTTCAGTAACGTAATCAGCCTAATCCGCACAAAAACTCTTTTCTGCAACCGGAAGCTATGTGCTGACCTTTCCGCGCTTCCACTCGGTCCACCTACAGGAACGTTTCTTGCTCATCTGGCTATGAGGCTCCGATGCTCTCTTACCGAAAAAGGGTACGTCTATAAATGGAACTTCCCGGTTCTGATTTTTATCTCTGGCTCGCTGGCGGCGTGTTATCGCTGGCTGTTCTATTTCTTTCCTATCGTCTTTATAAAAGGAAAACAGAGGCGAAAGCCGGGAAAGAGACTGTCTTGCTGACTTCTGTTGAAGTCGTCAAGAGCCAGGGGCCGTCCTGGATTCTCGACGAGATAGATCGGTTCCGACGAGGCGGTGAGATAAGCGAATCTTTTATCCGAAGGCTCTCGCACGAAGAGCGGGCGTTCATCGAAGTCGCGCTCATCGACGCGCTTACGAAATGGCCGCGCGAAGATCAACACCGTCTGCGATCAATGCTTATAAAGCATGGCTACGACGAGATGTGCTCGCGCCGCTTGATGAAAGACGCCATATCAGAGCGCGTCCGCGCCTCGACGCTGTTGAGTTTGCTCAGGCCGCAAACCAGGCCGGCGGAACCCGATGAGACGACACAAGAGAAGTCTTCTTTGAGTGCGCGGGCGGCGGGCGGCGGCGCGATTGACGCCGATATGCGCGCGCAAGGTGAATAAGGAAATTACTATCTAGCCTTCTATTTCTGCTTTTTGATTACGGCTTTCTGTCTTTTGACGGGAATGGGGTCAGGTGGTGGAGCCTGGCTTGATCGCTTGAACATCTGAATCTGGTTGCCGCATTTGTTATAGCAAACCTCATCCATAATGTGATTGATCAATAAAAGGCCGCGCCCGTTCGGCTCAAGCAACCGCGCGGGGTCTGTCGGGTCCGGGACTTCATCCCTGGCAAACCCTGGCCCCTGATCTTTAATAGTAAAGCGCGCGCCCCATGCGCTCAATTCCGCGACTATCTGGACGGCCTTGCGAGGGTCGCACTTGTTGCCGTGCTTGATTGCGTTGACTATGGCCTCGTCGAGCGCGATCAGCACCTCGGAGTCCTCCTCGCCGACGATGCCCATCTTTACCAACCGCTCGTTCAGATAATCGAGCACGCCGTCAAGGTACTTCACATCGCTGGGCATCCGAAAAGCTATTCGTTCTTTGAGGAAGGGAAGGAGATTATCCAGGTCAGGGTGTTCCGGCTTGTCTAATTCCAAAGCTTCTAACTGGGTAGTTTTCTCGCACTCAAGAGTCTTAGTGCCAAAGCCCTTTGCCACATTGCTACAATTGGCGTTCAATCCGTTTTTGCCCATCCGAATATTTGATTCCGCCTGTACCGATAATGATGCCTCAGCCCTTGAGGCGGTCGCAATCAGTGGGCAAACGCACCTTTTGGCGCGCCGTCCCGCTTACAGTTAACTTTTATAACACGCATGGGAGAAAAATTCTATGGTTCGCCTTCGCCACCGATCAATTACGATACTGGAAGATAAATGTTCCAATTCTATGGGGTTGTAATAACAAGTGATCGTTTATCGAGTCTCTAAACCTTTGATAAGGTTATCAGGCGGGGTGGCGGACGGCGCTATTTCTTACGAAGCATGATCCGGCCCAGGTAGGTAGTCAGGCTCAACCGGGGGCCGCCTTGCAGATAGGTGCCGGTTATACTCTTGGGGCCACGGCTTGTTCCCGTCAGGCTAGACAGGAACGCTCCCAGATTGATGTTCTCGCTGAGCGCGCGGGCTACGAGGTTGAATGAGGCGCTTGCGGGAAGCGTCACGTACAGGTCGCCTTTCAAGGTTTGGAGAGCGTAATAGCCGTCGCCCTGTAGCTCGCCGTCAAACGAGATGTCCCCGCTCGTCACTTTGACATTGACCGAAGGGCCGCGCACTCCGGCCAGGCGCACGTCCGAGTCGATAGTGTCTACGGACACGTGCCCGGTTACCCCCTGCACCTCGATTCGGCCCATAACGTTTTTGATAGAGACGGATGTGTTCTCCGGGACAAAGATCTCGAAATCCGCTCGCCCCATCCTGAGGTCGCGCTTGACCGAGATGCTTATCTCGTCCCCCGATACCTGGTCCCGGATCGTCACGCTTGGCGCGGCATTGGCGTGCACCTGCACGGTCTTCTTATGCCAGGAAGAGACGATTATATCGCCGGTCGTATTGGAGATGATCAGATGCGCCGGCCCTTGAGGCGTGTACGTGCGGTCGAACTTCGGAAACGGCTCGGCTGCGTTTGCGCCGGTCGGTGAGAAGATGTAGGCAAGGGAGAGCGCGAGAAAGGAAAGCCTGAACGCTCTGAGCCTGTTGTCCCTATTCGCAAAACCCGCCATCGTCTTGACCATCGGAAAACAGTCTAAAGGGAATCCTTACCGTTGATCAATACTTTTCAAATCCTTCGAGAAGGCGGACCTTTTCGCGGTATGCATTGAGCATAAGGTCCTGCGAAGTCCTATCAGCCGGGTTATTGTTCAACTGATGCTTGCACTCGATCAAGGTTTGATCGACGTGAATCATATTGCGGTCGAATGTCTGGCGAAGCTCAGGCGTCCACGAGACCTTGCGTTGCTCGACCGTTTGCGCGAGCTGGTCGATGCGCTGCTCGATCTGATTCATAGCTTCGGCGTCCTGGGGATTAGATAGAAGGTTTTTAGAATACGTCGCCACTTTCAGCGCCGGTCGCGTCAAACTGGTTTGTGAAGCCCGGTCCATTTTGCCGGGCCATAATCACGCCGATTGACACAAGGATTGCGAGCGCGGCGGCGCTGGCTACGAGTTGCGGCACCGAAAGACTCAAGTAACGGTTCTGGACTCTCCCCCACAAGACTTTGGCGCGAGACCAGGACGAGCGAGGCCGTTCTGCCGCCAGGTCCGTTTCAATGCGCGCCCACAAGGCTGAAGATGGGGTGTGCAGGGGCAACTGCTTGCTGAAATGGACGACCTGTAGCAGGTCATCACGCACTACGCGGCAGCTTTCGCAGCCTGCCAGGTGATGTTCAATCTTCGCCAGCTCGCCCAGCTCAAGCGTCCCGTTGATGTAATCAGAAATCAGTTCTTGACACTGCTCACAAACCATCAGATCCCCTCGCTCCTTAAACAGCTTTCTTCGAAAGCAACTCTCTTAATCTCATTCGCGCTTTGTGAAGCTGCGACTTTGAAGTCCCTATGCTGATGTCGAGCATATCGGAAATCTCTACGTGCTCGTAGCCTTCAATATCGTGCAGCGTAAAGACCGTTCTATAACCCGGCGGAAGCTGACTGATAGCTTTTTCCAGCGCCAGCCGGTCGATCATTGATATGCGCCTCGTGCTTTGCAGGGGCGTGTTGACGACATCCGTAAAATCGCCCTCTTCGCTCGTATGCTCAAGCTTTACGCCGCGCTTACGAAAGTGCATCAGCACTTGATTGATCGTCAAACGGTGCAGCCAGGTCGTAAAGGCCGAGTCGCCGCGAAAGCTGCCGATCTTCCTAAAAACCTGCAAGAAGACCTCTTGCGTGAGGTCTTCGGCCTGGGCCGGGTTGCCAACCATCCTCAAACAGAGAGAGTAGACCCGGCGGCTGTGCTGCTCGTATAGTTTTTCAAACGCTACGGGGTCACCCGCTGCTGCCGCCCGAGCTAACTCGACGTCCGAAGCAGCCTGGCCTGGTTCAGCGGTCACGGTCATTATCAGCGTGTTCGACAGAGTGGCCATGACCTCACAGGCTGTGATGCCACGACCCTAAATCCGGTTGCCTCAACATCATAGCATTATCTGGGGAAAGATTGAATCGGCGGGTGCGCAAATAATAGGGGAAGCGCGAATAATTACGGCTTTATTTCTTACCGGCCCCGAACGGGGAATATCAACCATAGACCGTCGGGCACGCTCGACGGTCTATGGTTGTCCTGCTAAGCGGGGGCGTGAGCCTCCAGGCAATGGGGGCGGAGGCTCCCTAGTGTGCACATCCTTAATTACTGCTCGTCGTGCTCGTGCGCATAGGAGCGCCGGGCACGGCGTTATTTGTCAATAACCTTATCTCTACACGGCGATACAATGCGCGGCTGTTCGTGGGGGTTGCTCCCTCTTCTGTCGAGACCGTTTGCGTGATTGGTCGCGCAGCGCCAAAGCCGAGCGCGAACATACGCATAACCGGGATGTTGTTCTTGTCGGCCAGGTATCGCTGGACGGCTTCGGCCCTCAACTGCGCGAGGTTCTGGTTAGCACGAGTTGCTTTTGGCGTGTCGCCATAGCCTACGATCTCAAGAATAAATCCATTGCGGTCGGTAATCTGTGAGGCAAGCGTGTCAAGCTGGGCCATCCCTTCTTTCGTCAGCCTGGCGCTGCCGGGACGGAAGAATACCATCCCAGTATTTTGCAGCGTGTATTTGTCGAGGTTCGACCGCAGGTCTTCGACGCTGCCTTCGATAGTCGTCACGCGCGTATTTGCTTGCTCGGCTGATGCCGCAGCGCGGTCGGCAGTCTGCTGAGCGCGATCTGCGCGACCTTTTACGTCTTCGACGCCTGATCGCAGCTCGCCGATCTGCTGCGTGTTGCGGCGCGATGTCTCTTCCAGCTCAGTCGCGCGATTTTCGACCGGCGTGACTCGTTCTGCAACCCGATTGCGAACATATTTCTTCGTAGCGCAACCGGTTTCAAATAATACTGCAATCGCCATAATCGCAAAGACGGTAACCAACTTATATTTCATTTTTCTCCTCCTCAGAGTCTTTATTCATATTGGGAGATATAAGGGGAAAACCAGTTAGCACTGCTCAAACTTAGTCGACCACATAATTTGCCGAGAGATTAGCCTGCGAGCCGTGTGCCACTCGGAGAGTTACATGAAAAACCATTAAAACTAAGCTTTAGAGCATTGAGATAAGCGGGTCGGTAATCAAAATGTATCTCCTCCTTGTATTAGTTTCCTACTGTTCATGAAAAAATTACATACCCCTTATCCTAAATCCTGAATGCTGAGTTATTTGAATTTACTCGGCGCTCAGCACTCAGGGCTTTAGAAGGGTTGCTGACAAAAGAATTGACACCCGTTAGAGGCCGTGTAAAATCTCTGTGTATAACGCATCAACGGTCCCCGCAGTTAAACACCGGAAAGCCTGGCGAGACTTTTTAATTCATGTATTCACTTTTTTATGCGCTCACAAACCAGCACGGCGATGAGTTTGCTCCGGTCTGGTGCAACGAGCAGACCATCATAAGGTTGACGCGTTATTTCGAAGATTTGGTAACTGAGAATAAACTGTCGGCGCTCGTAATCGAGGGCCGCTGCCTTGACGGCCCGCCCGCGCGCGAGGCCGAACGCCTTGCAAAGCTCAAGAGCACCGCTCGCCACCTCTACCTGTTTTCTTGCGACTCGCAGTGTCAGACCAGGACGTGGGATCCGGACCAGTCTTCTAATGTGACCTTACTTGATGAGAAGGATTATCACGCCATCGAGACAGGGCCGTTCATTCTTGTGATGGACCCGCGCTTCTGCGGTCTTCTCTCTTCCTCGACGCTGCCTGCGGAATCGGGCAAACGCGGGAATACATATGACATGTTCTGGACCTTCGATCCGAACGTGGTCTTCACGGCCATTGAATATCTGATGTCGCGCATCAGCGTGCAAAAGCCGGAAGAGCGTGCGCGCCTGGAGACGCTGTTGAACGCTTGCGCGCCGCACAACCATTCGCTCAGGCTGACGCTAACGCTCACGACAAAACTCACCCTTCTGATGCAACGGCAAAGCGAGCTTGAGATGGCGACACATAGAATCAGCTCGGCAATATCGAATACGCTTGAGCTTGAATCGATCTTGCAATCTGCGGTCGAAGAGGTCGGCCGCGCGCTGAAAGCACGCCGCTCCGCGCTCGTATTGTGGCAGGAGGGAACCAGCAAGCCCGAAGGCATGAGTGTATACGAGCGCGAAATGCCGGCGTCGGGCGACGCAACCGTTGACATTTATTCGCGCCGCGACCGCAGGCAGGGAACCGAGCGCAGCCAGACCGGCCCGCTTTCAGACCGTGACGACGGATCGCGCGATTTGGAAGAGCAAAACCTGACTACTCCGGGCCCGCTCGAAGTTCCTATAACCTATCGCAACAGCGTGATCGGCGTTTTAGTGGTCGAAGACGACACGCCGGGCCGCGACTGGGAAGACGAAGAAGAGCTGATGGTAAAGACCGTTTCAGACCAGTTGGCCGTCGCCATCAGCCACGCGCGACTGTTTCGTCACGTGCAGACCCAGGCGATGACCGACGCGCTCACGGGGCTTTACAATCACAGGTACTTTCAAGAGCGGCTTGAGCGCGAGATGAGGCTTGCCGACCGAAATGATGATAAAGTTTCGCTCATACTTTTAGACCTCGATCATCTGAAGCGAATCAACGACACTCTGGGGCATCGCGCAGGCGACGCTGCATTGTGTCACGTCGCCAGCCTGATGCAGACGAGCGTGCGCGGCGTAGATATTTGCGCGCGTTACGGCGGCGAAGAGTTTGTCGTTATACTTCCTCAATGCGACCGCGAAGGTGCGATACTTGTGGCCGAGCGGTTGCGCGAGGCGATAGCCTCAACGCCGGTTCAGAAGGTAGGGCAGGTAACGGCCAGCCTGGGCGTCGCCACATATCCTTCATCGGCAAGGTCGAAAGAAGAGCTGGTCGAGATGGCAGACCGGGCTATGTACCTTGCAAAAGCGGCGGGGCGCAATCGGGTTCGCACACTCATGCACCACAACTACACCGGCGTGAATATGTGATCCAATTTAGGCCAGGCTCGCCTGGGTTTCGGCCAGGACTCCGTGAATCAGCCGGACCTCTTCGACAAGTTGCTTGAACATATCAGGCAGCAAAGCCTGCGGCCCGTCCGACAAGGCGCGCTCAGGGTGATTATGGACTTCGACCATGATGCCGTCCGCCCCGACGGCTACGGCGGCCCGCGCCAGCGGAGTGACTTTGTGGCGCTTGCCCGTACCGTGTGAAGGATCGACGATTATCGGCAGGTGAGAGCGGTTTTGCACCGCAGGCACCAGCGATAGGTCCAGGGTGTTGCGCGTGTGATCGGCAAACGTGCGAACCCCGCGCTCGCAAAGAATCACGTTATAGTTTCCTTCGGCCATAATGTACTCAGCCGCGAGCAGCAACTCCTCCAACGTCGCAGCCATGCCGCGCTTGAGCATAACGGGCTTTGACGCCTGACCGACTCGACGCAAAAGAGAGAAGTTCTGCATGTTGCGCGCGCCTACTTGCATCACGTCCGCATACTCTTCGACCAGGTCGGCTGTTTCAGTGTCCAGCACCTCTGTCACGATCTTCATACCGAACTGCTCGCGCACGCGGGCGAGTATCTTCAGCCCTTCTTCGCCAAGTCCTTGAAACGAGTAAGGTGACGTGCGAGGCTTGAATGCGCCTCCGCGAAAGAACTTCACTCCGCACGAAGCCACAATCTCGGCAATCTCCATGGTCTGTTCGAGCGATTCAACGGCGCACGGTCCCGCTATGATCGCCATCTCACGACCGCCTATCTCCGCTTCGCCGATTCTCACGACCGTGTCTTCGTGTTTTAGATCGCGGCCGACGAGCTTGTAAGGCTTCGATACCCTTATGGCATCGGCCACTCCCGCGAGGTTCTCGAAATGCCCCGGATCAATCGCCCCCTGATTGCCCGTGATGCCGATTGCGATCCGCGTCGCGCCCGGCATGGCGTGCGGCTTGAATCCGAGGTCGCGAATGGCCTTTAGAACTTCTTCCACCTGTTCGTCGGTGGCTTCGGGTTTCATTACGATCAGCATGACTTTTCTCCCCGGCGCGTGCGAGTCTCAATTAATTTTATAACTTGCCTGTGCGGCTAGCGCAATCAGCCTTACGTTTCACATACGCTCGGGCGCTTCGATGCCCAGCACGTCAAGGGCCGCGATAAGCTGACGCCGAACGATTGAAGTAATGCTCACCAGCAGAGCGCGCCGCTCCGCGTCGCTTTCCGATAGGATATGATAATTGTGGTAAAAGAGGTTGAATCGCTGAGCAATCTGGAAAGCCCACTTTGCTATGATCGAAGGCTCCAAACCCGTGACCGCCCCGCGCAAGACATCACCCAGCCGCGCCGCCAGATAAACCAGCGACCATAAATCGTCCCCGCCTTCGGCGGTGAAAAGCTCGGCAATACGCTCGCGAGAGACTGCTCGAACGTCGAGCGCGGTAAGGTCTGCGCCCGCTTCCGCGAGCTTTCTAAAGATCGAGTTCGCGCGGACTACCGAGTATTGAATGTAAGGGCCGGTCTCGCCGTCGAAAGCCAGCGCCTCTTTGAAATCGAAAGAGATTATAGAGGTCCGCGAATATTTGAGCAGAAAGTAACGCAGCGCCCCGACTGCGATCTTGTGCGCCGCGTCGCGCTGCTCTTGCCCGCTCAATTCGGGATGGCGGCTCGCGACTTCGGCCAGGGCGTTTGCCTCAAGCTGGTCGATCAAATCGTCGGCCTTTACGCCCAGCCCTTTTCTGCCCGACATGCTGACCGCGCCGCGCTGCCTGTCATCTTCCGATAGCTTTTGCCCAAGCTGTTCGGCAGCCGCGGGCGTTAACACGACCTTTTCGTAAGCAAGGTGCGCGCTTCGCTCCACGCGCTCGTCGTGGTCCACGATCATCACGCCGAGCTTGACGTAATGCTGCGGGTAGGACTGGCCTATATCGATCACGTTAAAGTAAGCCGCGCCGTTTCCGAACTCCGGGTGGGCAGGGTCGTTCTCCTCCGCTTCGCTTGTGCTGATCCAGGCGACCGCGCCGTCGGGATAAGTGCGAAAAGGCTTGTAATAAAAATCCAGCCCCAGTTGTCCGAGTTTCCAGAGGTGGAAAGCGATGTCCTTGCCCGTGTAGGTGACTGTGCCGTTTGATCGAACGATCACTTTATCGGCTTCGTGCTCGGTCTCTGTATCACCCTCTTGCCCTTCATCCGCCGAGCGCATCACCCAGCACCCGGCCAGCTTGCCGACGGTTTCGTATTCTATGCCCCCGCGCTCTTTGAGCAGTTCGAAAGCGCGATTCCACAAATGCATATGAAGCACATCCGATTCGCGCGTCATCAAATCATACTCGACGCCGATGCGAAGCATAGTATCTAAATGGCAGTTGAGTATTCGAGTCGAGATGTAATCGGCCATCTCGTATGTCTCGCCTTTGCCCGACTCGATCTCGTGCAAGGTTTCTGCGCGAAACTGCAAGCGCGAACGGTCCTCTTCGTAAAAGCCGCCCACGCGAGCGTAAAGATCCCAGCAGTAATAATCGAATTTGCCTTCGATGGCTTTGATCTCGTCGAGAGTTTTCCCATCCAGGTATTTGAAGCCGACGACTACGTCCGCGACCTGCACGCCCGTGTTATCAATGTAATTCTGGATTTCGACCTGCTCGCCCGCTGCCCTGAGCATTCGGACGGTCGTATCGCCCAGCACGGCGTTCCGCAGATGGCCGATGTGTGCCGCCTTGTTCGGGTTAACCGCCGTGTGCTCGACTATGAGCTTTCCGCCAAGCTGTGGAGAGAGCGGCGAAGGTGCTAGCGCCACGTCGAGCAAGTAGCCGGCCCTGTCCAGATAAACGTTGATGTAGCCCGCGCCCGCCACCTCGACTCGCGCGACGCCTTCGACCGCGCGCAACTCTTCGGCCAGCCGTGAAGCAATGTCCCTCGGATTATGTTTTTCGCCCGTCTGCGCTTTCAATCGTTTTGCCAGCTCAAAAGCGACCGGAAAAGCGAGATCACCAAGCTCTGTGCGCGGAGGTATCTCCGCCGAAAAATCACTGAGATCGAGCGCGTATGTTTTTTTTATAGCCGATGAAAGCTGATTACGGACTGCTTCCTGAAGCGACATAGTTCGGTCTGCTCCCTGGTCGTTATTCACTCGGAGAGTGGAATCAAGGATATTAGCAGCCGTTCGCTCTATTTGAAAATCTGATTACCTGAGATTGAGGGAGGCTCTATTAGAATCGTACTCGTACACGTTAGCGTCGAACATCTTGTCGTAAAGTCCCTGGTGTTCGCTGTCCCAGAGCGGCCACAACAGCAAGAGGCCGCATGCGTTTCCTAAAACATTCTTTATAAGCTCGCGCGCCAGAGCTTTAGCGAATCCGAGCGGACGCCCCTGACGGTCGAGCACGGCGATCCCGCACCACTTCTTTGGCAGCGTTGCCCCGTCTCTGCCGAGAAGATAGATGTTATACAACAGCATGCCCAGGTAGCCGACAATTATAAGTATTACGCCTAATATGGCAAGCAGGCTGCCCATCTCTCTATCACTTCTAGAGTAGGCCGAGTCGGCTATCCCTACGCCTATCATCAACAGCACGAATCCCGGAATGCATCCCGCCATTACTACTACGCCTTCCAGCAAGCTAGCCAGAAACCGCTTGCCGATTCCCGCGTAATCGCCGGGCAAAGCGTGCGCGTGCGCGGGCTGAGCGGCATAGCCATACATCTGGGGATATGCGCCGTACGGCTGTCCTTGCGGCGGCGGCGGCGGATAGTTCGGATAATAACCCTGCGGATTTCCCGTGGGAGGCGCGGGCAAAGGGATGGCGCAGTTTTGACAGGCTTGCGCCCAATCCTGATTTTGTGCGCCGCACCTTTGGCAAAACTTTGGCATGCTTGAATCTCCTTGTGACCTGATCTTGATCGGGCTTGACGGGGATCTTTGAAGGCCGGTGTAAATATATTACAGACGGTTAAAAAGTCAAGTTTTCAATGGAAGCTATATCTTTGGAGTGCGGGACCCCGCGCCGCTTTTAGTTAGGCCAATGCAGGGATAGCTGATTCGAAAGCGGCGCGGGGTCCCGCACTCCGAAGGAAGCCTTGACTTTGCTGCAACGCGGTTTATAGCATACTCATTTTTACGGAGCGGGGTTTGAATTCTATGGTGCTGACTGAAGTAACAGACGATCTTCTCAATTTGTTCGACGGCGCTCGCCGTGTCGCCGTGCTTACAGGCGCGGGGATTTCAGCCGAGAGCGGCGTGCCTACGTTTCGCGGCGGAGGCAACTCGGAAATCTGGACCTGGCGGGGGCGGCCCGTAACCGAGCTATCTTCTGCCGAGTTGATCGCAAGCGACCCTCGATTGGTCTGGGAATGGTTCGATTACCGGCGCGGCATGCTCAAAGAGCTGAAGCCTAATCCGGGGCACACGGCGCTCGCCCGATGGGAACAGCGGTTTGAAGAGTTCACGCTGATTACTCAAAACATAGATGATCTTCATCGCGAAGCCGGGAGCCAGAATCTGCTTGAGCTTCACGGCAACATCTGGCGGGCGCGGTGTCTTCGCTGCGCCAGCGTCTTTGAAGCGCGCGAATCCCCGCTTGAGCAGAACCCGCCGCTCTGTCTTGTGTGCGGAGGCCCGGCGCGGCCCGACGTGGTTTTGTTCGGCGAGCTTTTGCCCGGAGGCGTATTCGAGCGCGCCGAGGAAGCAGCCGCACGCGCCGATCTTTTTTTTGTGATAGGGACTTCCGCCGTTGTCTATCCGGCTGCCGGATTGCCGATCCTTGCAAAGCAAGCCGGAGCGCGCGTGATCGAGATCAACCCTGAACAAACCGATATATCTTTTTACGTAGACGTGACGGTGTTGGGGCGGGCCGGGGACATCCTGCCTCAATTCATCAAGGAGCGCGGCTGATGCGCGTGCTTTACTTCGATTGCTTTGCAGGCATAAGCGGCGATATGACTATCGGCGCGCTGATCGATCTCGGCATCGATGTTGAATCATTAAAGCATCAGCTGGCGTCGCTCGGTTTGAGCGGCTACGAAATTAAAATCGACCGCGTGGAGCGAAGCGGGATTGCCGCGACGAAATTTGATGTCGAAGTAGAAGCGACCCCACAGCCGGCGCGTCACCTTGCCGACATTCGCGAGATTATCAATAACAGCAAGCTAACTGAGCTTGCCCGTAGCCGCTCGCTTCGAGCCTTCGAGCGGCTCGCAGAAGCCGAAGCGCGAGCGCACGGGACGACCGCTGATAAAGTTCATTTTCACGAAGTAGGAGCTGTGGATTCGATAATAGACATTGTCGGGGCGATGATAGGTTTTGAAATGCTTGGCGTAGACCGCTTCATCTCCTCGCCGCTTCGAGTGGGTTACGGCTCGGTCAGGGCCGCGCACGGTTTATTGCCCGTTCCCGCACCGGGGACGGCTGAGATTTTGCGAGGAGCGCCGATCTACGCGGGCGAGCTTGAAGGCGAATTCGTAACCCCGACGGGAGCGGCAATCGTGATGACCCTGTGCGAATCATTCGGAGTGTTGCCCGGAATGTCAATCAATCGCATAGGCTACGGCGCGGGGTCGAGAAATCCCGCAGGGTTTCCCAACGCGCTCCGTCTTGTGCTTGCCGAGTCGTCAGAAGAAGGCTCCCAGAGCCGCGAAAATCAACTTTCGCATGAACCGGAAAACCTGGTCGTAGTCATCGAGACAAATATCGATGACATGAACCCGCAGGCTTATGAATACGTGATAAAGCAGGCGTTCAAGCTCGGCGCGCTGGATGTATTCATAACACCTGTGCAGATGAAAAAATCGAGGCCGGGCGTCGTGCTGACCGTTTTGAGCGAACAGCCATCATCGAACTCCATCATTGATATGCTGCTTGCGCAGACGACGACGCTTGGCGTTCGTTACTACGAAGCGAAGCGTAGAATTCTTGCGCGCGAAGTTGAGATGGTGGAGACTGAATACGGCAGCGTACGCGTAAAGGTGGCGACGAGCGGCGGGCGCACGTTACACTTTCAACCGGAGTACGAAGACTGCGCGCGGCTGGCCGAAGCGGTCGGTGTGACGCCGATGGAAGTGCAAGCGGCTGCGAGCGCAGCCTACCGGAAAAAAGAGCAGGCGAATGGCAAACTCGAAGAAAAATAACAACACGGCCGTAAACAAACACGGCAATGATTTCGATCTGACCAAGATTGAAGCCGGAGTCAGATTGATACTCGAAGGCATAGGCGAAAACCCTGACCGGCCGGGATTGCAGGGAACGCCGCGCCGCGTCGCGCTTATGTACGAAGAGATTTGCGCAGGCTTGCACACGGACTCGCGCCAGTTCCTTCACGTCATACCGGCCGAGACGCACGACGAGATGGTGATAGTAAAAGATATTCCGCTCAATTCGATCTGCGAACATCATCTGTTGCCGTTTACGGGCGTGGCGCACATCGCCTACATTCCTCGCCAGGGTCGAATCGTGGGACTGTCAAAGCTGGCGCGCGTGGCCGATATGATGGCGAGAAAGCCTAATATCCAGGAGCGGTTGACTACGGAGATAGCCGACCTGCTTTATGATGAGCTGCGGGCGACCGGCGTGATGGTCGTCATCGAAGCCGAGCACATGTGCATGGAGATGCGCGGCATAAAGAAGCCCGGCTCAATAACTATCACAAGCGCCCTGCGCGGCGGCTTTCTGACAGACCCGCGCACACGCGCCGAGGCGATGTCACTGATTAAAAAAACTTGATTGTCCGTTGTCAGCCTTCAGTTGTTTAACTCGTCAAAGGCAACTGACCAACGAACGACAACGGACGACTGACAAATATGCGAGAAACTTTTTACGTCACTACGCCGATTTATTACGTCAACGCGCGGCCTCACCTGGGGCACGCCTACACTACGCTTGTCGCGGACTCGCTTACGATGTTCAAGCGTCAGCGCGGTATCAACTCATTCTTTCTTACGGGGACCGACGAGCACGGCATAAACATTGAGCGCGCCGCCGCCGCGCGCGGCATTCCAGTCAAACAGCACGTCGATGAGATCGTGGATGAATTCAAAACTGCGTTTGCAAAGTTCAACGTGAAGTTCGACCGGTGGATACGCACGACAGACGGTCTTCACGAAGAGGCTGTAGCAAATCTCTGGCGCAGATTGGACGAGCGCGGCCACATCTACAAAGGTCAATACGAAGGCTGGTTCTGCGGCTACTGCAACGAGTTCAAGGATGCCGAGCAGGATGTCGAGAATCCTTTGTGCCCGCTGCACGACCGCCCGCTTGATCGAGTGGCGGAAGAGAGTTATTTTTTCCGGCTCTCCGATTTTCAAGACCGCTTGCTTGAGCTATACGACTCTCGCCCGGACTTCGTGCAGCCCGATGCGCGCCGCAACGAAGTACGCTCGTTTGTAGCGAGCGGGCTTAAAGACCTATCGATCAGCCGCACGTCGGTGAAATGGGGAATACTTGTTCCGGGCGACCCGAATCATACGATGTATGTCTGGTTGGATGCGCTGTCGAATTACATCACGGCGCTCGGCTGGCCGAACGACCCTAACAAAGAGTTCGAGCGTTATTGGCCCGCGCTGCATCTGGTCGGCAAAGACATACTGAGGTTCCACGCCGTCTACTGGCCTGCTTTCTTGATGGGCGCAGGGTTTGAAAAAGAACAATTGCCGCGCCAGGTTTTCGCACACGGGATGTGGCTGTCGAGCGGGCGAAAGATGTCGAAAACGCTCGGCAACACCATAGACCTGCCGGTGCTTCACGCGCATTTCACGCCCGACATGATTCGGTACTTTGTGCTGCGCGAGATGTCCTTCGGCCAGGACGGGGATTTCACTTATGAGGCGCTGATTGATCGGGTCAACGCCGATCTGGCAGACGGGTTGGGAAACCTCGCCAGCCGGACGCTTACGATGGTCAAAAACTATTTCGAAGGCCAGCCGCCTCGCCCGGTCACTGGCGCCGAAACGGATTCGGACGAAGTGCGAAAGGCTATCGAGCAGGCGAAAGCAAAATTCGATGAAGAATACAACGCGATGAATTTCTCGCGCGCGATTGAAGCGGCCTGGGCGGGCATCGCACGCATCGACAAGTTTATAACCGACAACCAGCCCTGGAAGCTCGCTAAAGACACGGCGGCGCGCGAGCGGCTCGAAGGCGTTATCGCAACGGCGTATGAAGGATTGCGCCAGGTCGTGTTGCTTGCCGCGCCCGTGCTGCCGGAAACGACAAGCGAAATCTGGAAACAGATGGGGCTGGCGGGCGAGCCTTTAAAGATTAACCCGAACGGCGCGCAATGGGGCGAGAGAGTGGACGTGTCTAAGGTAGACCGGATAAGCCCCGCATTTCCGAAACTCAACAAGGAAAAGATAATGACAGAGATTGAAAATCAGAAACAGAAAGCAGACGAGCAGCCAGCCGAGCAAGTGGCTTTGCCTGGTACGGTCGAGCAGGCGACGACGAAAGAGCAAGAGGCGGCAAGCCCCGCCGGCGCTACGCAAGCCGCCGCGCCTCCGGTTGCGGATACGATTTCAATCGATGATTTTGTGAAAGTAGAATTGCGCGCGGCGACCGTGCTTGAAGCAGAGCGCGTGCCTAAAGCCGACCGGTTGCTGCGCTTGATCGTAGATGTAGGAGAATCACAACCCAGACAGATTCTCGCCGGGATTGCCGAGCATTACGCTCCCGAAGATGTCATCGGGCGAAAGATAATCGTTGTGGCAAACCTCGCCCCGCGCAAGCTGCGCGGTTTGGAATCAAATGGGATGTTACTGGCTGCATCCGTAGGCGAGAACGGCAAGCCGGTGCTTGCTACTTTCGCGGAAGATGTTCCAAACGGCGCGCGGTTGAAGTAATCGCGCAGGTTTGAGAGATGTTCGAAAGACAAACTCGAAAGCCCCAAAGGGGCGAAATCCAATAGCACAGGGCAACGCCCTGTGTTCATTAGCGCAAGACGACAAGCCCTGAAAGGGCGAAATAAGTTTGATTGATCGACTTTATTTCGCCCTTTCAGGGCTTGTCGTTATTCGCCGCTTGTCACCCGGCGCATCGCGCCGGGCTATTGAATTTCGCCTCTTCGAGGCTTTTAAAAGCCTTTAAGAATACAGAAGATTCTCAATCATTAGCCGTTACCGGCTCCGCCTGTTCTTGCTCTTGAGAATTCAAAAACCTTTCAACGCCGAACGGTTGTAACTCTTCGGGCGCGCGCCCGCTGATGATCAATTCACACATAAGCTCTGCCGTCACGGGCGCGAGCAATATCCCATTTCTAAAATGGCCGCTCGCGATAAAAAGGTTTTTGATATCGCTTGCGCCCATCACAGGCAGATGGTCTGCCGTGTCGGGCCTTAACCCCGACCACGCTTCAACTATCTCAAACTCTTCGAGACTCGGAACAAGCTCTACCGCTGCGGTGATGAGCGATGCGATACCTCCGGCAGTGATTCCTTTTTCAAATCCCGCATACTCAACAGTGCTGCCGACAAGTATGCGCCCATCACGGCGCGGCACAAGATAACACCGGGTCGAATGAAGAACGCGGTTGAGAGGAGCGGCGCTGCCTTTCAACGCTATCATCTGCCCTCGCGCGGGAACTATTTCTATGTTCAAGCCTAGCGGGGCGAGCAACCTGCCGGACCAGCATCCGGCTGCAACTACCACGGCACCTGCTTCCAGTCGCTCAACGCCCGAAACGACGCCTTCGATCTTGCCTCGGTCTACTATCAGGCGGCTGACATCGCTCCCTTCGACTATCTCTACGCCTGCCCTTTTCAAGGCGACGGCGAGCGCGTCCATCAGCTTTCGGTTTTCGACTTGATGGTCTCCGGGGATGAAAACGGCTCCTGTAGCCTGTTCTGTGACAGCAGGCTCATTCATGCGAAGGTCGCTTTCGGCAATCCTCTCCAGTTTAAGCCCCGCTTCGGTTTGCCAGTTGAACCAGTGGGCCGCCTGTTTGTCGTCTTCGCCTTCAAGCTGAATGAAAAGAACGCCCTCGTCGCGGTACTCGACGTTGATGCCCGATAATTCCGTCAGGTGATCTGTGAAGCCTCGGTAAATAGAACGGCTGCGCAAGCCGAGGTCGAGAAAAGGGCTTGGGCCATGCGTTTCTGATTGTGGGCAGAGCATCCCGGCTGCGGCGCGGGACGCTTCGCAGCCCACGCGCCCGCGCTCGATGAGCGTAACCTTCAAGCCTGCTTCGGCGAGGCGGAGCGCAATCGAACAGCCTATAACTCCCCCTCCGATGATTATCACGTCTTGAGCCATAACGAGTAATCGTATCATCCAAAACGATTGATAAGAAATCGGAACTCACCGCTTGACGGTTAATGTGAGAGCGGGATATTATCGAACACTTGTTCGAAGTTGCATTATTGAGCCTATAGCGTATGCCCGGTGATTCACAATCTAGGTACGACCAGAAACTCGTCCACGTGTTGAAGACCTCAGCCGCGATCTTTGCTGAGAAAGGCTACCACTCCACCAGCATTCGCGACATTGCCCGCGCTACAAAGATGAGTCTTTCGGGACTATACTATTATTTCAGCAGCAAAGAGGAGCTACTCTTCCTGATTCAGGATTACTGCTTTGGCACGGTTGTCAACGATTGCCGAAGGCTTTTGGCGGGCGTAGATGACCCGGTTCGGCGGCTGCGGCTGTTGATTGAGAACCATTTGAATTATTTCGTCAACAACATGAACGAGATGAAAGTGCTCTCGCACGAAGCCAACTCGATAAGCGGCGATTTCTTAAAGAAGGTCAATTCTAAAAAACGGCAATACGTTGATATGGTCCGAGAGCTGCTCGAAGAGATTGCCCGCCAACATCGCGTAGAAGGGCTGGACATCAAGGTAGCCACTTTTTCGCTCTTTGGGATGATGAACTGGATTTACAACTGGTACAACCCGCGCAAAGACGTGGATGTGGCCGGGCTTTCGCAAAACATCACGAGAATTTTTCTTTCCGGCTTCATCGGAGATAAAGCCGCAAAAGCCGGCAACATCGAGAACCGGAAGAGAATCGCACCTGGACCGTTCGGTCTCTATCTGGCAGCAATAATTACGGAGAAACGTATGACAAGAGAAGCGATGGAAAACAGGCTGGTCAATTACAGCACGGAAAACGGCATTGCCGTCATCGAGCTAAACGACCCGCCCGCCAACACCTACACCTACGAGATGATGCGCGACCTGGACGACGCTATACTCGAAGCGCGCCTTGACGAAGATGTTCACGTCATCGTGCTTCGCGGGGCGGGCGATAAGTTTTTCTGCGCGGGCGCGAATATCAAGATGCTTTTATCGGCTACGCCGGAGTTCCGCTACTTCTTCAGCCTGCACGGCAACGAGACTTTGCTCAGGATGGAGAACACGCAAAAGCTCATCATCGCGGCCATCAACGGCCACGCCGTAGGCGGGGGGCTTGAGGTCGCGCTGGCCTGCGACATAAGAATTGCAAAGCGCGGCGCGGCTCAGCTCGGCGTGCCTGAGATCAATCTCGGCTTGCTGCCCGGCATGGGCGGAACGCAACGGCTGCCGCGAGTGGTCGGCAAGGGGAAAGGGCTTGAGCTTTTGACGACGGGCCGGACTATCTCTGTTGACGAGGCTCTTGAGATCGGGCTTGTGAATCAGGTTTTTGAAGAAGAGAACTTCTTTGAAAAAGTGCTTGAGTACGCGCAGCAATTCGTAGCCCCCGCAAAAGCGAGCAAGGCAGTCGGGTTAATCAAGCGAGCGGTGCAGACGGGGCTTGAGCTGCCGCTTGCGGAATCGCTCGCGCTTGAGCGCGAGTTGTTACAACAACTATTCCAAAGCGAAGACGCCGAAGAAGGCTTGAAAGCCTATTCGCAAAAGCGCCAAGCACAATTTAAAGGGAAGTAGGAGGAATATTAATGGCGAAGATGTTTATAGCAGGTGAATCTGTAGATTCGATTACAGGCGAGACTTATGAAGTGCGCAACCCGGCTACGGGCGAAACAGTAGACAGCGCGCCGAAAGGAAATGCCGAAGACGCTCAAAGGGCTATCGACGCGGCTGCGGCTGCGTTTGATGAGTGGTCGCGCACATCGGCAGAAGAGCGCGCAAATCTGTTGTTCAAAGCTGCCGAGCTGGTAGAAGCAGAGCGCAAATCATTATCCGAGCTACTGACGCGCGAGCAGGGAAAGCCGTTTCAAGAGGCAGGCACGGAAATCGAGCATTTCCTTCACGGGCTGGATTTTTATGCGGGGCTTGCTTCAAAGGTTCGCGGCGCGCAGGTGCCGCTGCCCGCGAAGAATGCCTACGGTTTGGTCGTGCGCAAGCCGCTCGGCGTATGCGGCGCAATCGTGCCCTGGAATTTTCCTATAACTTTGATGGGCACAAAGGTCGGGCCTGCGCTCGCAGCGGGCAACACTGTTGTCGTCAAACCGGCGTCCACGACGCCGCTCACTACGATCCGCATTATCGAATTGATGAATCAGGCGGGACTGCCTAAAGGCGTGCTCAATGTCATAACAGGGCCGGGCAGCGTTGTCGGCGAAGAGTTGCTCAGGAATCCCAAAGTGCGCCGCATCGCTTTTACGGGCGAATCTGCGACAGGCAAGCATGTTGCCGAAGTTGCTTGCGGCGATTTTAAGCGCGTGACGCTTGAGCTAGGCGGGTCGGACCCGATGATCGTTTGCGAAGACGCCGACATCGCAAAAGCCATCACGGGCGCGATGGTGGGGCGCTTCTGGAACGCGGGGCAAGCATGTCTTGCGGTGAAGCGGCTCTACATATTCGATAAAGTCTTTGACGAGTTTGTTGACGGACTGGTCGGCAAAGTTTCGCGCTACGAAGCGGGCGACGGTATGAGCCGGGCCGAGAAGCCGAAGATTCGTATGGGGCCGCTGCACACCGCCGCGCAGCGAGACGAGATTGAATCGCAAGTGAAGGACGCCGTAGATCGCGGCGCGCGCGTGGTGCTGGGCGGCACGCGACCCGAAGGCGAGCAATACGAGCGCGGCCATTTCTACCAGCCGACGATACTCGTCGATGTGCCGGACGACGCGCGAGCCGTGCAGGAAGAGACGTTCGGCCCGCTGTTGCCGATCTTCCGCGTCACGAGTCTGGATGAAGCAATCGAGAAAGCGAATAACTCTATCTACGGGCTTGGCTCTTCGATCTGGACTAAGAATCTCGATAACATAGAGACGGCGATAGACAGGATAGAGGCCGGTAACGTGTGGGTAAACTCGCTGCACTATGGCTATGACGAGCTTCCGTTCGGCGGCGTAAAGGCCAGCGGGTTCGGGCGCGAACACGGGCCTGAAGCTCTGGATTACTACCTTGAGCCGAAGGGCGTGGTAATAACGCGGTAAAATAATGAGTAATGAGTGATGAGTAGTTTGCTTTCACTCATCACTCATTACTCATCACTCATCACTGGAGATTTTATGGCGCAGATGTTGATAGGCGGTGAATGGGTCGGGTCGCGCAACGGTGAGCTGACCGAAGTCATGAATCCGGCTACGGGTGAGCCTGTAGATACGACTCCGAGGGCGACGGTTGAAGATGCGCGCGAAGCGATTGATGCCGCCGAGGCTGCTTTTGCAATCTGGAGCGAGTGGCCGCAAGCCAAACGCGCAGACGTGCTTCGCCGCACGGTTGAATTGATTCGGGGGCGCGAGAAGGAATTGGCTACTCTGCTCACGAAAGAGCAGGGCAAGCCCATTCGCGAAGCGATACTTGAGATACGCCGGTACGCGCACACGATTGAATATTATGCGGGGCTTGGCAAAAACATACGCGGCGGCTACATCCCGCAAATTGATGAAGGTAAGTACGGGCTTATTATCAAAAGGCCGTTGGGCGTGTGCGGCGCAATCGTGCCCTGGAATTTTCCCGTCTCTTTGATGGGCAATAAAATCGGCCCCGCGTTGCTGGCCGGAAATACTATGGTGATCAAACCCGCCGAGACGACTCCGCTCACTGACCTGCGCGTGGTCGGGCTGTTTTTAGAAGCGGGCTTGCCCAAAGGCGTGCTTAACGTAGTGACGGGGCGCGGCTCGGTCGTGGGCGAAGAGATTGTCACAAATCCGAAAGTGCGAAAAATAGGCTTCACAGGCTCGACCGAAGTTGGCCGCCGCGTGATGGCTTCGGCGGCGAGCGGTATTAAAAGAGTGACGCTTGAGCTGGGCGGATCGGACCCGATGATCGTTTGCGATGACGGTGACATAGATGAAGCGGCGAAGGCGGCGGCTGTGGGCCGCTTCTTCAATTGCGGGCAGGCTTGTCTTGCGATCAAGCGGCTCTACCTGTTCGATTCGATTGCCGATGAATTTACGGAAAAGCTCGTAGCCCGCGTCAAAAAACTTCGAGTCGGCAACGGCCTTGCCGAGGGATCGATCATCGGCCCATTGCACAGCGCCACGCAGCGCGACGAGGTTGAGGCGCAAGTGCAGGACGCCGTAGATCGCGGCGCGCGGGTGCTTTTGGGCGGCGAGCGGCTCAAGGGTGAAGAGTATGATCGAGGCCATTACTTTGCTCCGACGCTTCTTGCAGATGTGCCTGAAGATGCGCGCGTGGCGACCGAAGAAGTATTCGGCCCTGCGCTTCCGATCTTCCGCGTCACAAGCTTTGATGAAGCGATTGAAAAAGCTAACGACTCGATCTTCGGTCTTGGGTCTTCGATATGGACCAGGGATTTGAACCGGGCGACGTGGGCCGCAGAGCGCATCGAAGCCGGTTACACCTGGATCAACTCGGCGCAGATTATTTACGACGAGCTTCCGTTCGGCGGGTTCAAGCAGAGCGGGCTTGGCAAGGAGCACGGCATCGAGGCGATCGATTATTACTCCGAGACCAAAGCGGTTGTCGTCAGCACAAAATAACAACCGCTCAAGAAGTCGGGAATTAGTCATAATAAGTATGAGCGCGCTCTATTTGAGACATCTCACCGCCGCAGACACAGAGGACGCATATGGCCGATGATGTGCTTCGCACGCGGCGGGGGCGCAGAGTTTTCTCTGTGCCCGCTCTGTGCTCTCTGTGTCTCTGCGACGGTGAATCTTTTTTCTTAACGGCAAATGGACTACAAAACAATCACCTTTGAATTATCCGACCGCATCGCCACGATAACGCTGAACAGGCCGGAGCGGCTCAACGCGATCAACGACGAGATGCGCCAGGATTTCACTCGCCTGTTCACAGAACTTCAAACGAACGACGAGATCGGCGTCATTATTCTTACGGGAGCGGGCCGGGCGTTTTCGGCTGGCGGCGACATCGAATATTTCGAGCGCGAATGGAGCACGCAGAAATTTCGCGCCGAAAATCACCGGCTGACGCAATTCTTTGACGAGCTTGAATTGATCGAAAAACCTGTGCTGGCAGCCATCAACGGCCCCTGCACGGGTGCGGGGTTGCAGGTGACGCTCTCGTGCGACCTGCGAATAGCGTCGGATCAAGCGCGATTCGGATTCCGCGAAAATAATATCGGCTTGATACCAGGCGCGGGCGGCTGCTCGCGGCTGGTCAAGCTGATCGGCTACGGGAAAGCCAAAGAGCTTATATTCACGGGTGAGATGATCCCGGCTGCGGAAGCCGAGCGCATAGGACTGGTCAACCGCGTGGTGCCGCACGAAGAATTGCTCGATCACACGCGAAAGCTGGCCGAGCATCTGTTGACCCGCGCGCCCGAAGCGTTAGGTTTAGCCAAACGGCTTCTCTGGCATTCGGTGACGAGCGATTTTCAAACCGGGCGGTTGCTTGAAGCGCTCGCCCAAAGCGTACTCGTAAAGAGCGAAGACCACCGCGAGGGCATACGCGCTTTCCGCGAAAAGCGAAAGCCTGAGTTCAAAGGCAAGTAAGACAGTTAACTTCGTATGGCGTTCGAGAACATAATCTTCGAAAAAGCCGATCACGTCGCGCGAATCACCTTGAACCGCCCTGAGCGGTTGAATGCTTTTGTCGGCTCGATGCGCGAAGAGATTTACGAAGCCCTTTGCCAGTGTGACTCGGAAGAGGTTCGCGCAGTCGTGATAACCGGCGCCGGAAAGGGTTTCTGCTCGGGCGCTGATGTCAAGTTTCTGGCCCAGGTCAGAAATACCGGCGACGACGACTCGCTTGATCGCGTTCTCTCGGTGGCCCGCAAAGTTGTGAGCAAGATTCGCGAATTGCCCAAGCCGGTCGTCGCGGCCATCAACGGGCCGACCGCCGGAGGCGGCATCAACCTCGCGCTCGCGTGTGACGTGCGCATCGCGAGCGAGCGCGCAAGCTTTGGCGAGACGTTCATACGGTTGGGGCTGCACCCGGATTGGGGCGGCACTTACTTTCTGCCGAGACTTGCGGGCACTGCCGTCGCGTGCGAGCTGATGATGAGCGGCGACGTTATCAGCGCGACTGACGCCTACAGGCTCGGTATGGTCAACCGGGTTGTGCCTCACGAGCAGCTTGAAGCGGAAACCGATAAAATGGTTCAGCGTTTTATCAGGAACTCGCCGCGCATTATCGCGATGATAAAGCAAGCGGTCTACAGGAGCTTGAACGCGAGCTTTGATGAGATGCTCGATTACGAAACCGCCGCGCAAAAAGCATGCTTCCAGATTGAAGACTCGGCTGAAGGGCTGAACGCCTTTATTGAAAAACGCGAGCCAAAATTCTAAAGAGATTATGAACATCGAAGAGATTGCCGTAATCGGCGCGGGAACTATGGGGCATGGCATCGCCCAAGTCGCGGCGCAAGCGGGCTACAGAGTCGTGCTTACGGACGTGAGCGAAGAGTACACGGCGCGCGGCCTTAAAAAGATCGAGGACAATTTAAAGAAGGGCGTCGAGCGCGGCAAAGTGACCGATGCGGAAATGAGCGAAGCCCTTTCTCGAATTCGCACAACAACCGATCTGGAAGATGCCGGGGGCAATGCTAACCTGGTTATCGAAGCGGTCCTCGAAAACCTGGAAGCGAAGCACGATATTTTTTCCCGTCTTGACCGCCTTTGCGCGGCTGATACGATCCTTGCGACAAACACCTCGTCGCTCAGCATTCAATCAATCGCGACGGCGACCTCGCGCCGTGACCGCGTGATCGGAATGCACTTCTTCAATCCCGTTCACATAATGAAGCTGATAGAAGTAGTAATCGCGCCTGAGACATCCGGCGAAACGCTCGCGGTTGCGCTCGATGTTGCAGCGCGAATGGGGAAAGAGGCAATCACAGTAAAAGACGCGCCGGGGTTTGCGACGAGCCGCCTGGGAGTTGCGCTCGGACTGGAAGCGATGAGAATGCTTGAGGCGGACGTAGCGAGCGCAGAAGACATTGATAAAGCGATGGTGCTCGGCTATAACCACCCGATGGGGCCTTTGAGGCTGACGGACCTTGTAGGATTGGACATCAGGTTGAATATCGCCGATTACCTTTTTGAAAAATTAGGCTCGGAAGTATTCCGCTCGCCTGACATACTCCGCCGCAAAGTGAGCGAAGGGAAGCTCGGCAAGAAGACGGGCGAAGGCTTCTACAAGTGGGATTGATCTAACATCTGATTTAGGAGAGAAGAGATGGCATTAGAGAATGTATTGATCGACAAGCGCGGGCGCGTTGCTGTAGTGACCGTCAACCGGCCCGACAAATTGAATGCGCTCAACATTACCACGCGCAACGATATTTTGGCGGCTTTTGATGAGCTTGAGCGCGACGAAGAAGTACGGGTTGTGGTTATCACGGGCGCGGGCGAAAAGGCTTTCATAGCGGGCGCGGACATAAATGAGTTCGCAGGAATGACTGCGGTCAAGCAGCGCGCGGTGATGAAAGGCCGCCGCGCATTTGACGCCGTCGAAGATTTCCCCAAGCCGGTCATCGCGATGATAAATGGTTTTGCGCTTGGCGGCGGTTGCGAACTGGCGTTGGCCTGCGACATGCGCATAGCTTCTACGCGAGCGAAACTCGGCCAGCCCGAAATCAAGCTTGGAATCATCCCCGGCGGCGGCGGCACGCAGCGGCTCACGCGATTGATAGGCGAAGGAAAAGCGATGGAGCTTATCCTGACGGGCGATATGATCTCTGCGGAAGAGGCGCAGGCGTTGGGCCTCGTGAATCACGTCTTTGCGCCTGAAGAGCTTGAAGCAAAGACTATGGACATAGCCAATAAGATTGCCGAGATGAGTCCGGTCGCGCTTCAGATGGCGAAGCAAGCCGTAAAGAATGCCGCGCGGTTGGATTTGCGCGCCGGGCTTGAAGCCGAAGTTGATCTGTTCGCTCTTTGTTTTTCAAGCGAAGACAAAGAAGAAGGCGTCCGCGCGTTTATCGAAAAGCGCAAGCCGGATTTCAAGGGCCGGTAGATAAGTCATGTCGAAGCCCCGAAGGGGCGCAATTCAATAGCCCGGCTGCCGCGCGCCGGGTAACGCACGCATAAGAGAACAAGCCCTGAAAGGGCGAAATAAAGTAGATCAATCAAACTTATTTCGCCCTTTCAGGGCTTGTATTAATTGGCGCTGACGAACACAGGGCGATGCCCTGTGCTATTGAATTGCCCCCCTTCGGGGCTTTATTAAACGGTTTGTAAGCTTCAAGCAGGTTTAATCACGAAACTCCGCGAGTGATTTGAGATCGGACGCTAGCTTGCGTGCGACGCTGGTCCAATCGTATCGCTCAACCGCTACGTCGCGCAGCTTAGCTTTATGCTTGCCGCTCAACTGTAACGCCCCCGAAGCTTTCTTAACTAAATCCGCTACGGTTCGATTTTCATCGGCGCTCAGGCGCATCAACTCGGCGTCCTCTTCGGGCATCACTTCAGCGACAGAGTCTATGCTCGCAGCCATTCCGGCGAAGTAAGTCCCAAGCGGAAAGCAGCCCGAAGCTAAAGCTTCGAGAAATACGAGCGGGCCAGCTTCGGCCACGATTGAAGGGAATATCGCGACATCGCAGCAAGGGAAAAGATAACGTAGCTCGCGGTGTGTCAGATAGCCTGTGAAGACAACGCTGTCAGGTTTCAAATACTCTTTTGCCTTTTCAAAGTAATCCTCAATCTTGCCGTCGGAATCGAGCTTCGCATGAAACGCGCGAACCTCTGTGAACTCTTTCGCTGTTGCGCCTTCTAAAGCGCGACCCCATTCTACGATTCGTTCAAATAGCGCCCGCTCGCCGTTTCTGAGCGCCCACAACATTGCTTCGATGGCCTCGCGCAGCGGCCCGTGCCCGACTACGATCAGCCGCGCATCCGGGTGCTTTTCAAGAATGAGCGGCAATGCGGCTATAATCGTTTGCGGCCCTTTGCTCGCTATGATTCGCCCTACGAATAAAAGCAGCTTGTCTCGCGCCCAATCAACCCTCCCTAATTTCGATTCGAGATCGGCATCGGGAAACTTGTTCGCGTATCCCTCAGAAGATTTGATCGCCTCAAGCATTTCATCAAGCATTATTGAGCCGTTCAATTTTTGAAGCAGGGCCTCGGTCATCTCAGAAGTCTTGCCGCGCGGCACGTCTCGGACGAGGCCAAGCATCTCGCCGATGTTTCCTTCGCGACGCGCGCGCGGGATAGGTTCAAACAGGCTCGTATCCGCGCCGAGGTTCAATTCTTTCATCTTCGCATCTATCCCCGGCACTGAGCCGAAGACTTTACTGACCCGCTCGCGCATCTCTCGACCGATGACAAAAACGCGGCTCGCGCGCGCCATCGCCTCCGAAGCCATCTTCAAGAATCGCTCGTCTTTCTTTACGGCGTATTCGATGTCGCTGCCGTGCGGCATTATGGCGAAGGGAATTGAAGTAGCTTTTGACACGCGCTCGACTACTACGGCCATGAGGACAGAGTGGTTGACGTGCATAGAAGTTATTGCGTGCTCTCGCACTATGCGCATCAAGGCTTCGGTGTTTCGATCTAAATAAAAGTTGATTGCCTCGTCAGGCAGTTCGATCATCGGTCGGACGTCTGAATATTCTTCGTAACGATCCCCCACGTAGACCGGGAGCGTCCGGCCTATCTGCGGCTTGTGCATTATAGCCCGGCCTTTGTAAGCAACCTCGCGGCGAAACAAGGTCTCGACCGAGCCGTCCGTGTGATAGCGGTGAGCTTCGCTGATAAAGTCGAAGGTTTCAGGATGCGGTTCCTGGCAGACCAGATGAACGGTTTCGCCCTCGCGGCATAAAGACTGGACGACTGAGCGAGTCCACAGGTTGCTCCCCGACCCGTCGAGCAAGTAACCGTGAAGGATGCAGATCATTTAGTTTCTGTCTTGAGATATTTTTCTGGAATCTGATTTTCCGGCGTTTCGGCTTCCCAGAAGATCGTCACACCCACCAGCGTTTGCCGTCGTTCATCAGTTGAAAACTGTTGATGCCGCGCATAAACGGGCTTTTATCCTCGGCCTTGTGCCGCGCTTCATAAGTGCTGAAGACATGCGCTATGTGGCCGAATTGCTCCGTGCGGCGGGCCGTCTCTTTTTCAAAGAAGCCGTTGGTTTCAAGATAATTTCCCGAACGCGTGATGTAGCCTTCAACGTCGATCACGGTGGAGGCGATTCCGCCTTCGCGGCGTGCTCCCGTGGGAATCATTCGCGCGCCGGGAATAAAGAGCGAGCGCATGCGCGGCCAGTCGCGCTTCTTGCCCGCCGGTCCTGAGATGACGTCATAAACCGCAGCAATGATCGCATCGATTGATGAAACATCGGCGGGATTGGCTGCGGGAGCCGGTGTCGCGGGAGGCTGTTGAGGTGTTTGCCCGGAAGTCATAGAACTGAAAAATAGCAAACTACAGATCAAAAAAGATAGTCTCTTTGCGCTCACTTTAGTCTCCTTTTAACCGAGGGCGAACGGCAAGCTGAGCGATGCGCGGCTCAAGCATTCGGCTCGTAGGTTGCCGAAGTCGAAGGCGTCTCCCACACCCGAACCTTGTAGACTTTCACGCGAGCATCGTTGATCTGCTCGGCAACTTTGTGAAGGATAAAGCCTGCGATGTGCTCGCTCGACGGATTCAATTCGTTCTCAAACGGTTTCAGCTCGTTCAAGTTTTGATGGTCAAGGTATCCCATCACGCGGCGAGTCGCGGCCTTCAGCTCCTTGAAGTTGACCAGCATTCCGATTTCGTCCAGCTGCTCTCCGCGCACATAAACTTCCACTTTCCAGTTGTGGCCGTGCATGTTTTCACACTTGCCGCGATAGCCGCGCAGGGCGTGAGCAGCCGAAAACTCTTCTTCGATCATTACTTCGTACATTAACTGATCCTCTTTTGTTGACGATTCATCTCAAGCCTAAAAGACGAGTCACGCTTTGTCAAAGCCTGCTTTGGCCTAACACAAAAGCGGTGACAAGTCGCCGCACTCCAAAGGGAGAAAGCCGATTGCTGAGGGCTAAACGCTTCTTGTATGATTACAGGCTTGTGGCGAGCTGAGGCAAGGTGATTATGAGGAGAGGATTGGATGAAACATAGGATCACGCTGATACCGGGCGATGGCATCGGCCCGGAAGTTACGGGCGCAACGGTTTCGGTTATCAGGGCTGCGGGCGTCGAAATAGAGTGGGAACCTTTCGTCGTTGGGGCAGAGGCCTTGAGCAGGTTTGGCGACCCGCTGCCACAGAACTTGATCGAATCGATCAAGAAAAATAAGGTGGCCCTCAAAGGGCCTGTCATGACTCCTGTCGGCACAGGATTTGTCAGCTCCAATGTGCGGCTTCGCAAAGCGCTTGATCTGTACGCAAATCTTCGGCCTATCAAATCGCTCAAGGGTGTAAAGACGCGCTACGAAGATGTTGACCTGATAGTCGTGCGGGAGAACACCGAAGACCTCTATTCGGGGCTTGAGCACGAAGTCGTGCCGGGCGTGGTCGAGAGCCTCAAGATAATCACCGCGCGTGCCTCCACCCGTATCGCACAATTCGCATTCGAGTACGCGCGGCGCGAAGGTCGAAAGCGTGTGACCGCCATCCACAAGGCGAACATAATGAAGATGTCGGACGGGCTTTTCCTGAACTGTTTTCGCGACGTGGCGAAAGAGTACTCTGAGATTGCGGCTGACGATTTGATCGTAGACAACGCTTGCATGCAGCTCGTGATCGATCCGAACCAGTTCGACGTTCTATTGTTGGAAAACCTTTACGGCGACATAATCTCTGACCTCGGCGCGGGACTCGTCGGCGGGCTGGGCGTCGTGCCCGGCGCGAACATAGGCGAAGAGATAGCCGTCTTTGAAGCGGTACACGGCTCTGCTCCGAGCATAGCCGGTCGCGGCATCGCAAATCCTACGGCGATGATACAGACCGCTGTGCTGATGCTCAATCACATAGGGGAGCGAGAAGCTGCCGAGAGAATTCAGGCGGCGTTAGAAAAAATATTAGCAGAAGCCCAGGTGCTGACGCGCGATCTTGGCGGCCAGGCTACTACGATTGAGTTCACCGAAGCCGTAATACGCGCGCTTTAAGCGTTGTCGCTTTTTTTAGCGGATTACAAATGAGTACACGAGAATCAAAACATCTCACCGCCGCAGACACAGAGGACGCATATGGCCGATGATGTGCTTCGCACGCGGCGGAGGCGCAGAGAAAACCATATTCTGCTCTGCGCCCGCTCTGTGTTCTCTGTGTCTGCGGCGGTGAATCTTAGTGCAATACATCACCTCTGGAGATTTCGATAATTTATGAAGATAACAGCCAGCCGCAAAGGACTGAGCGAGATCGACGAGGACGTTTTAATCGTCCCCGTTTTTGAAGGTGAAAACGCGAGCGAGGGCGCGCTCGCCGCTCTAGATCATCTGACGCGCGGAGCCGTCGCGGATGTTTTCGAAAGCGGAGAAATCACCGGCAAGCGCGACCAGTCGGTCTTGCTTCATACGACGGGCGAGCTACCAGCGCGGCGCTTGCTGCTTTATGGAGCGGGAAAGCTTGAAGATGTCAATTCGCTCAGGATGCAACGGCTGGCCGGGGCCGCAATCAGAAAGCTCTCGTCGCCGAACCTTAAATCCGTGGCGTTTCTTCTTAGAGATAAGCTCGACCGCGATTCCAGCGTGCGCGCGTTGGTAGAAGGCGCTGCGCTCGGGCAGGTGAAGGGCGATTATTATAAATCGGACAACAAGGAGCGGACGGAGCTTGAAAGCCTCACGCTTGTGAGCGAATCGGCGGAAGGCCCTGACTTCGAAGAGGCTGTCCGTGTCGGCACTGTGATGGGTGAGGCGGCGAACTTTGCCCGCAAGCTCGCTTATGAGCCGGGCAACGTGATGACGCCGACCGAGCTTGCCCGTAACGCGCAAGAGATGGCCGAGCGCGAAGGGCTTGCCGTCGAAGTGATGGGCGAAGACGAGATGAAGCAGCTTGGGATGGGCGCATTGCTCGGCGTGTCGCGCGGGAGCGCGGAGCCTGCGCGGCTCATCACGATCAGCTACGACGGCGTGGGCGAGGGCGAAACGGATTCAAAAGAGCTGATCGCGCTCATAGGCAAAGGCATAACCTTTGATTCGGGCGGCATCTCGATAAAGCCCGCCGAGCACATGGAAGATATGAAGTACGACATGGGCGGCGGCGCGGCGGTCATAGGCGCTATGCAGGTGATCGCAAGGCTCAAGCCAAAAGCGCGAGTTATCGGCGTCATAGCCGCGTCGGAAAATCTTCCTTCGGGTCGCGCTTATAAACCGGGCGATGTTCTGCGCAGCCTGAGCGGCAAGACTATAGAGGTAATCAACACCGACGCCGAGGGCCGCCTGGTCCTTGCCGATGCAATGACTCACGCCATCGGCCGTGGCGCTACTCACATCGTAGATGTCGCGACGCTGACGGGCGCGTGCGTGATCGCGCTTGGCGAAGTGCGAGCCGGAGTGATGGGGAGCGACCAGCAACTTATTGACGACCTGATCAAGGCGGGCGGCGAATGCGGCGAGCGGCTGTGGCAGTTGCCGGTTGATAAAGAGTACGGGGAATTGATTCGCAGCGATATCGCCGACATGAGAAACATCGGCAACCGGCTGGCCGGGGCCATCACTGCGGCGATGTTTCTGAAGAATTTTGCGGGCACGACTGCCTGGGCGCACCTCGACATCGCGGGGACGGCATGGCTTGAAACGGAAAAACCTTACATGGCGCGCGGCGCGACGGGCTTCGGCGTAAGGCTTTTGGCAAACTACATACTTAATAGAGCTAAATAAAACCGGGTTGCTATAATTGTTATAATTGAATCGACGGCGATAACAGGTTGATGACGGAACGTGGAGGAAGCGATGCAAGAATACGAGATGTTAATAATCGGAGGCGGGCCTGCGGGTCTTACGGCGGGACTTTACGGCTCCCGGTCCAATCTGAAAACGGTAATTATAGAAAAGGGCCTTATCGGCGGCGAATTGCTCAACACCGAAGCGATCGAAGATTATACAGGGTTTGAGCACATAAAAGGCGGCGAGCTTGCCGTGCTTATGGAAAAGCACGCGCGCAAATTTGGCGTCGAGATAAATACGTACGAAGAGGTGAAGTCGGTCCGCAAAACAGGCGACGTATTTGAAGTGGTTACGACAAGCACGATAACAGGAGCAGAAAATCGCTATCAGGCTATAACGGTTGTGGCGACAGCGGGCGGAACTCCGTCAAAGCTTGGTGTGCCGGGCGAAGACGCTTATTCCGGCCGAGGGGTGAGTTACTGCGCCGTGTGCGACGGCGCGTTTTTCAACGGCCAGATAATCACGGTAATCGGAGGCGGCGACGCTGCGGTCGAAGAGGCCAACTACCTGACACGGTTCGGCAGCAAAGTCTACGTCGTGCATCGCCGCAACGAGTTTCGCGCCTCTAAGATTCTTCAAGACCAGCTTTTCAAAAATCCCAAGGTGGAAATAATCTGGGACACAGTTGTCGAAGAGATAAAAGGGAACGGGGAAGTTGACCGCATAGTGCTTCGCAACATGAAGACCGACGAAGTCTGGGAGCTTCCGACGCAAGGCGTCTTTATCTTCATAGGCTTCAAGCCGAATACATATTTTTTGGACGACCATCCGGCGCACGATGTCGGAGGCCACCTGATAACTAATGATCGCATGGAGACGGGCGTGCCGGGGCTTTTCGCGGCGGGCGACATCCGTTCGCAACTCGTTCGCCAGATCACGAATGCCGTAGGCGATGCGACGGTGGCCGCTCTGGCCGCCGAGAAGTACATGACCCATCTCAAGCATATACAGTCCGGGGTCGAAGCCTAGCGGCCCCGGCTCCAATCTTTAAGTTATGAGCATTGACACACGAACTGCGGGAACCGTGGAACGGGCTGTGGTAGCCCGTTCTGGGATAGGCCAACAGATTCTGGCTTTTATCGAAGTCTTGCTGCTCGGTCTATGGCTGGGAGCGATGGCCTTCTTTAGCTTTGCCGTCGCGCCGGGCGCGTTTGAAGCTCTCGGCGTTCGCGAGCTTGCCGGAAAGGTCGTCACCAGCAATATCATCAAGGTCGAATGGCTCGGATTGATAATCGGCCCATTGCTGATCCTGATCCAGTTGGCGACCTGGAAAGCGCGGCGCGGCTCGGGCCTCGTCAAAATTATTCATCTGATTCTCCTCGTTGTAATGACGGCTGCTGCCGCGCTCTCTCGTGTGTGGGTGACTGAAAAGATGGTCTCGCTGCGCATCGCGATGGGCGAGGTGATCGATAACGTAGCCGAAGACGATCCTCTCAAAATCCAATTCAATGACCTGCATCAATACTCCGTAGCTTTGATGTCGGTAGCATTATTTGCGGGCCTCGCAGCCCTATTCCTCACCGTTCGGTCATGGCACAAGCGTTAACGAAAACAACTTGCACGTGCCCGCTTTGTGGCGTTGAGCTTTCGCTCGATTTTACGAGTGATCGCGTGGCAGGGAAGCGGCGCGACCTGTTGGCTTATCGCGACCGCTGGGCTGAGGTGTCGGAGACGTTTGAGCAAACCCGCTCGGTTGATGAAGCTGCCCGGAGGCTTTCTCTACCGATAGATGTCACAAAGCGTATACTTGAATATCTTTGCCTTGAAGTTTGCGGCTGCCGCCGAGTAACCTGCGTGTCGTGCCTTGACGATTATCGAAGCGAGCTATAATCTCCGACTCATCTAGTGGAAACTCAAATCGAAAAAAAGAGCGATGTCGGTAGCGAACCTGCTAGCCCCGGCGGGCTGGTTCGTCGCCTCGGCTTATTCAGCGCAATAGCGGTCCTGGTCGGCTCTACAATCGGGACGGGCATTTTCCGCTCGCCCGCAGGAATTGCCGCGCGGGTCCCGGATGAAGGGTTATATCTATTATTGTGGGTGCTCGGCGGCTTCTTTACGCTGTGCGGCGCGCTCACGCTTGCGGAGCTTGCTGCCGCGCTGCCGCGCACGGGCGGCATATTTGTGTTTCTGCGCGAAGGATGGGGCCGGTTGCCCGCTTTCCTGTTCGGCTGGTCAGAGCTTGTCATCATCCGCGCGTCTGCGTTGGGAGCTATCTCAACCGTTTTCGCCGAATACTTTCTACGGCTCTTAAACCTGCCCGTCACAATCAGCGTTCAAACAGCGGAGGGCGTTGCCCAGCAAAGCTCTCCGCTGGTGCATTACGTAGCGGCGGGGGCCATTTTCACAGTCGCCGTCTTCAACATCCTCGGCGTACAGCTTAGCGCAATTGTGCAGAATATCACGACGGGGACCAAGTACATCGCCCTTGTAATGCTGGTGCTGGCCGCATTCATAATTGGCGGAAACAACCCTGCGCAGATCACCATACAGACAACGCCCGCGACCGATCCAATCTCTCCAATAATGTTCGGGCTGGCCTTTATCTCGCTCCTGTGGGTTTATGACGGTTGGGCCGATTTGACTTTCGTAGGCGGGGAAGTGAAGCGGCCAGAGCGATTTCTGCCGCTCGCGTTGATCTTTGGCACGCTCGCCGTGATTGCGATCTACCTGCTTGCGAACCTGGCTTACTTGCACCTGCTCGACATAAATCAGATTGCGAACTCGCGGCTTGTTGCCGCAGATGTGGCCTACAGAATAATCGGTGACGTGGGGGTCAAGCTGGTTTCAATAGCGGTGATGATCTCGGCCTTTGGCACGTTAAACGGCTCGATGATGACCGGGCCGCGCATCTTTTTCGCTATGGCGGATGACGGGCTTTTCTTTAAGAAGATCGCTTCGGTTCACCCGCGATTCAAGACTCCCTATGTAGCCATCTCGCTCGCGGCGACGCTTGCCATTCTTTTCGTACTGGTTCGAACGTTTGAGCAACTGGCCGATACGTTCGTGCTGGCGATCTGGCCTTTTTACGCTGCCGGAGTCGCAGCCGTTTACTCGCTCAGGCGCAAGCAACCTGACCTGCCTCGCCCGTACAAAACGCTCGGTTATCCCGTCACGCCCGCGCTTTTTATACTCGCCGTCGCGATACTCATAGGCAATGCGCTGATAAACGATTTTAATAATCTAGGCAATTATCGCCTCTTGTTCAGCGGCGGGCGACCGCCTTCGGATTGGAGCGCCGCGTTGATGGTCTTCTCGATAATCTTGCTGGGTATTCCCGCCTATCTTATCTGGAGAGCAACGCACTCGCGCCGGGATTGATATTTCAAGCGGCGCATTATTCGACGGAATTATTCACACACGGGTTATAATGCTCGGTATGGTTCAGGCGGCGGAAACGAAGACGGAAGTGTACAAGCGCCCGCGACCCCGTTGGCGCAAATGGGTGAAAGCCGTTCTCGCCGTCGCCTTGTGTGCCGCGCTCTTTTACCACGCGCTGATAGTAATAAACATCTTCCGAATGAAAAGCTCTAACCCGGAGATGACCGCGATAATGAAACAGCGGGCATCGGAAGCGGCTGATCGCGGCGAAGCGCCAAAGCGCGATCAGAACTGGGTCGCTTATGAGCGCATATCGCCAAACCTGGTGCGCGCCGTGCTGGCGGGCGAAGACTCGCGCTTCTTTGACCACGCGGGCTTTGATTGGGAGGAGATCAAAAAGGCCGTCGAGAAGGATTGGCAAGAGGGTAAGTTCAAACGGGGCGCTTCGACTATAAGCCAGCAACTGGCAAAAAATCTTTTCCTGTCAACTTCCAAAAACCCCGTGCGCAAGCTGCACGAAGCCGTGATCACCTGGGAGATGGAAAAAATCCTCGGCAAGCGGAGGATACTTGAAATCTATCTGAATGTCATTGAATGGGGCGACGGTATTTATGGAGCGGAAGCGGCGGCGCAGCATTACTTCAAATCTTCCGCGTCGTCTTTGAGCGTTGAGCAAGCCGCATTTTTGTCTGCGATAATTCCTAGCCCGAAGGGTGCTTTTAACCCTTCAAAGCACCGCCGCCGCGTAGAGCGACGGCGCGGCCTGATCCTGCGATTGATGCGCCACGTCGTAGTTCCGAAAGACCTTGCTTAGGTCAGGTTTAAGCTGAAGCAGAGAATAAACTAGAAAAGCCGAAGCCGTTGCTTTTACGCAAAGGACGCAAAGAAGACGCAAAGTGCGCTAATAATTTTTGCGATTTTTGCGGAGCCTTTGCGCTCTTTGCGTTGAAAATCGATTTGACCAATTCCAGTAATTCACTATGCCCGACTAAAAGCCTCTATGGCTAATCATCCCTCGTCCAGGTCCGGGTCGAGGATGCGCACGACTCCGGTCCGGCCTTCAAATGCGTCCTGGATTCTTGTCACGTTCTTAGAGTCCATAGGGCTCGGCAATTCGTTCCAGGCGAAAAAACCTATCTCAGAGATTTCATCGTTTGGCTGCCACTCGCCCATCTCGACCAGCTCGGCTTCGATGAAGAGGAGCAGGTCGTCTCTGGAAGGCGTGCAATAAATGCCGACCAATCGCTTAGGCTCTATGTGGCAGTTGGCTTCTTCGCGCGATTCGCGTTTGAGCGCGTCAATCGGCGATTCGTTCTCCTGGTCCAGCTTGCCGCCGGGCGTGGTCCAGCTTTTCGGCCCATAATTCATCTTGACGCACAGTATGCGCCGCTGGTCATCAAATATGGCCGCAAACACACCTACGCTTGGCATGAAGAATCCTTATCTCAAAAATGATTGCTCGATTTTTTAGACTGTTTTCGCTTTCGCGACCTGCGCTCGTCCGTGCCTTTCAATGACGCCAGAGGCCACAGCTTGTGCTCAACCGTGGCAAGCCCCGCTGTGACGACCGCTGATATGACCTCTTCGGCAGGCTTATAACAAGGAGCCGCTTCGTCTATGGGCACGCGACCGTCGGTGTTCACGAGGACGCCCGCTTCGGCATACTCTTTGTCAATCTCGCGCTGGTTAAGACTCCTAGTTGCCTCACCGCGCGACATGCGACGGCCTGCGCCGTGATTGACCGAAAAGCCGCTATTGACCGCGCCCTCGGCGGGGCGAAGAATGTAGCTCCAATCCTTGTTCGACCCGGGTATCAGCACCGGATGGCCCGTCTCCTCCCAGATCGTTCCGGCGAGCGCCGGGTGGCCTGCGGGAAATGCGCGAGTCGCGCCCTTGCGATGCACCCACACCTGGCCGAACTCAGGGTGCCACTCTTTTTGTACAAGGTTATGGCTGATCTCATAGATCAGCTCAAGCTCTCCGCCAAAGACTTCGCTGAATGCCTCGGCGATCTGTTCAAAGATAATAAGGCGGTTGATTATCGCGTAATTGCCTCCCGCAGCTACGGCGTTCAAATAATCGCCGTAGTGGCGGGAATCGGGCGTGAAGTATCCGAGGTCCAGGTCTGTGATCACGTCCGGCCTCTCTGCTTTTGCCAGCTCGAAATAGTTCGTAGCCAGCCCGTGGCCCCAGCCGCGAGACCCTGTGTGAGCCTGGATGAATAGCGTGCCCGTCTCTTCGGACTTTTGAAGCTCTATAAAATGATTCCCGCCGCCGAGCGAACCTAGCTGTTTCCTCCCTCGCTCAGGCTGTCCTTTGCCGCCCCACGGAATCCGCCAGTCGTCGCCTATAGGCAAGCGATGACGCTCGGCGCGGCTGCGGTCAAACGAAGCGCCATACTTTTCGACATAGTATTCCGCGCCGCCGTAAACGAGGTTTATAAATTCGTGCTCCGAGAGGTTGGCGAGCTTAACGCTTTTGCCGCCCGCGCCCATGTTCACTCTTTGCATGACCGCGCTGTTGAACTTCAGCTTTCTATCAAACGTAGCCGCATCGGCAGGAACATCAGAACGTGCGCTGACCATCCCGCAATTATGAACAAAAACACCTGCATCCAGCGCAAAGTTGCCATAGCCCGGAACAGTTAGACAATAGACATCCGCGCGATATGTCAAAGGTTCTACAGAAACTACTTTATGATTGTAACCATGTTTCCGATATCTATGGTTATGGATTCCGAAGCCTCCACCAGTTATTGCCTCTCCGCAGGTTTCGCATGTATGTACACGGTGGGCCACTTCAGAAGACCTGGCTCTACCTGCGTCGCTCTTATTATAGGCTATAAGATAATCTCTCCCTCGTTCGCCATTGCGATTTGCTATGGCGTTCCTACGCTCCACACCCGGGTTCTGCTCTCTATAACGGGCTAGGTTAGCTGCGCCTCTTGCCGCAAAATAAGCATGCCCTTCAGGTGTTTGTGCCTTTGCCGATAATGCTAATTTTCTTCTAGCCTCAAATTCGGGCGATCCAAAATGCGAGTTCCGTTCGGCTATGGATTTATGGTAGCTCATGTGGTCCCTGTCGCCCATAAATTGCAGGTTCTCAAGCCGATTATCGCAAGGTGTGAAATTCTTATGGTGAATTACTGTACGCTGGCCATCAAACCTTGGAATGGCGCCTAGAAGACCGCACCGAGCCATTATCCAATGTACTCTTTGATTGAGCCCCGATGCCGGATGCCTCACCAGCGTATAACCATCCTTATCGGTTCGGATATCAAAAGGCATTAAAGACTCACTCGTCGTCAGATCTTTAGCTTGCCTGTATGTCCCATCGCGGAGCATGAATTCATGGTCAGGCGTGCATATTATTTCTCTCCCGTTATCGAGAATGATTTTTACTAGCCGGGCATTCCGACGGGTCTTTTTTGCGGAAGCCTTTGCAACGACAGTTCTGTGTTTTTTAGAAAGAGCATACACAAATACATCATTCCCGGATTGAGCCAATTCGCCTATAGAATAACTGCGGCCATCTATCGTAGGGATTAAAGTTTCGGCGGTAAAACACCCAATATCGTATCCCACCGGCCCCATTGCTACGGCGCCCGACTCGCCGTCGGTAAGAATGACGCAGCCCACCGGAACGCCGTAGCCATAATGTGTGTCGGGCGTGATCGCGACAAGCTTAACTCCGGGAAATCTGGTCGCGTTTACGATCTGGCGGTAGAGAATGTCTTCGGCATCGTTGAACAATCCCTCAGTCAGAAAAAGGCGCACCGGCACGCTCCCAGTGTCTTCGGTCGTCAGGTCGTAGTACCCTTTTTCATTCCACCGGGCCAGTGATTTCCAGTTGTCTGCATCCTTGAGCGACTTCGGGGTCTTCAAAGCCTTTGCATCGGACATGCGATTTCCTCGCCAGATAGATTCTCGCGTCCAGTCGTTGCCGGGTCTTTTAGCGTTGCGGGTCGAAGCGTATCCAGCCTTTTCCTTCGTGACCGAATTCAAAATGCGCGGGGTGGAAAATCTCCGCGAGAATTTCCAACGACTCAACCAGGCGCGGGCCGGGCCGGTTGAAGTATTGATTGCCGTCTGCAACGAAAACGTTGTTCGTTTGAACCGCCCGCAGGTTTTGCCATTCCGGCCTGTTGCTCATAAAAGGCATGTCCAGGAGCGAGCGAGCAATGTCAAAGCCGCAAGGCGTCACTATAATTATTTCTGGTTGCCGGGCGATCAATTCGTCCCAATTCATCCAGGGCGAATGTTTGCCCGCTTCGCCAAAAAGATTATCGCCGCCCGCCATCTCGACCAACTCCGGCATCCAGTTCCCCGCAGCCATCAGCGGGTCGATCCACTCTATGCAGGCGACGGTCGGACGCCGCTCAATCGAATTTGCCTTATCGACAATCGCAGCCATACGACCTTGTAGCTTCTTTACAAGCTCGTCGGCGAGGTGGCTGGCCGCGAGCGCCGCCCCGACTCGGCGTATATCGGCCCACACGTCTTCAAGGGCGTTCGGCTCAAGCGACACGATCACCGGATTAGAACTGGTAAATTCGCAGACAGCCCGCTCGACATCTTTCAGGCTTACGGCGCAGACTTCGCACTGTGACTGGGTGACGATATGCGTGGGCTGCAACTCGTCGAGCAACCGCGCATCAACTTTGTAGACGCTCAGGGCGTCTTGCAAAACGGCCTTCACGCGATCATCTATTTCGCGGCTCGTGCCTTCGACGTTAAATTTTGGACCGGTGCATACGGGGAGGCTCTGGACGGAAGGCGGGTAATCGCATTCGTGCGACCGGCCTACGAGGTTTGCTTCAAGCCCCAGCGCGCAGATTATCTCTGTAGAGCTTGCTATGAGCGAGATGATTCGTGGTGTTGACATGCCGGTAGAATTCTACCAGCCATCAAAGTGATTACAAAGGGATCACGCTTTGAGCTTCGGGACTAGGCGGCTCGATGGGCCGGCTCGAAGCCGACTGGCCGGCCCAGGTTGAAATATCGCTCGGTCTCGCACTCATCTCAAGGTTTCCGAATTCCGTTGAAAGCTTGCAGGAGCGACCGTCTCTTCAAGTTTGCGCCTATCTGATTCCTCCGGCTACTATGATGATGAAATATATGATGGCAAAGACCACCCACAAGCCGACAGAGACAAAGGTCCAGGTCTTTGCGTTGTTGGAGGATTGAACAGCGCCGTCGTAATCGCCCGACCTCAACTTTCCATCAACTTGCGAAGAATAAACAATCGCGACAATTCCTGTCGGCAGGCAGCAAAAGAGCGTAGAAAGGATTGCCCATACAAGATAATTGGGCACGGTCGGAGGCGCCGCCCCGTAACCGCCATAACCCGGCTGCCCGTACCCTGGCTGACCATAGCCCGGCTGCTGGTATCCTTGAGGCGCTCCGTACCCTTGCTGGCCGCCGTAGCCCTGCTGCTGGCCGTACCCTTGCTGACCATAGCCACCACCGGGCTGCTGGTAGGGGGGCTGAGGCGGCTGCGGCGGGTATTGCTGCCCCTGCGGTTGCGAGGTTTGTCGCATCGGCTCGCCGCAGTTGGCGCAACGTTCAGCATTGTCAGCGTTTTGTGCTCCACACCTTAAGCAAAACATTCTGAGCCTCCTTAGTTCAGCTAATCTTTACAAGCTCGCAAAATTGAAATCAGAAGCTACAACACCTCTTCAGGCATTAGCCGGGTAGAGGTTCATATATGTCCAGCTTCGGTACTGAGGGTGAACCCTGATTTTTAGCCAGTCTCACATCGGTTCATTCAATCGAGATACAAAGCTTCATGGCCGGCTGCTAAAGTAGCATAAAGTTGAAACAGAGGCAATAAAAGAGCTGGCTTCGAAAAGCAAATCTCGAATGAATTTATCAAGAACGGAATAAACATCGAATTCTTTGGAGTGCGACGAGTCGCCGCACTCCAAAATAAACGGTCTCATGGCTTCACGATTTTGTATAAATCTCGCTGCCGATCTGTACGAACTGTTGAGATTTCTCTCGCATGCCCGCTTCAATCGCAGCCTCCTCTTCGATGTTATGTTGCTCGGCGTATTCGCGCACCTCTTGCGTTATCTTCATCGAGCAGAAATGCGGACCGCACATCGAGCAGAAGTGCGCGAGCTTCGCCCCTTCCTGCGGCAACGTCTCGTCGTGATACTGGCGCGACAATTCGGGGTCGAGCGCGAGATTGAACTGGTCTTCCCATCGAAATTCGAATCTTGCTTTCGACAAGGCATTGTCCTGTAGCTGCGCCCCCGGATGGCCTTTCGCCAGGTCCGCAGCGTGCGCGGCAATCTTGTAAGCGATGACGCCGTCTTTCACGTCTTGCTTGTCGGGCAGCCCCAGGTGCTCTTTCGGAGTAACGTAGCAGAGCATAGCCGTGCCGAACCACCCGATCATCGCCGCGCCTATGGCCGAAGTGATGTGGTCATAACCGGGCGCTATGTCGGTCACGAGCGGCCCGAGCGTGTAAAAAGGCGCTTCGTGACAGACTTCAAGCTGGCGGTCCACATTCTCTTTTATCAAGTGCATAGGCACGTGGCCCGGCCCTTCGATCATCACCTGGCAATCCATGTCCCAGGCGATCCGCGTCAGCTCGCCCAGCGTGTCAAGCTCGGCAAATTGGGCTTCATCATTCGCGTCCGCAATCGAGCCCGGCCTGAGGCCGTCGCCCAGGCTGAACGATACGTCGTATGCGCGCATGATCTCGCAAATCTCGCGAAAGTGCGTGTAGAGGAAGCTCTCTTCGTGATGGGCCAGGCACCACTTCGCCATAATCGATCCGCCGCGCGACACGATGCCGGTCGTGCGTCGCGCCGTGAGCCTTATGTAGCGCAGCAACACGCCCGCGTGAATAGTAAAATAATCTATGCCTTGCTCGGCCTGCTCGACGAGCGTGTCCCTGTAGATTTCCCAGGTGAGTTCTTCGGCGCGGCCGCCTACTTTTTCGAGCGCCTGGTAGATCGGGACCGTCCCTATGGGCACGGGCGAGTTTCGTATGATCCACTCGCGAGTGGCGTGTATGTTTTTACCCGTAGACAAATCCATCACGGTGTCCGCGCCCCATTTGATCGCCCACCGCATCTTCTCAACCTCTTCCTCGATTGAAGAAGCGACGGCAGAGTTGCCTATGTTGGCATTGATCTTGACCAGAAAATTGCGGCCTATAATCATAGGCTCGCTTTCTGGGTGATTGATGTTAGCGGGGATGATGGCGCGACCGCGCGCGACTTCATCCCTGACGAACTCAGGAGTTACGAACCGGGGAGTTTTCGCGCCGAACGGGTTGCCGGAATGCTGAAAGCGCAAGTCGCCCCGGTCGCCATCACGCGCCGCCTCGAATGCCGACTGGCGGCCCAGGTTTTCGCGAACCGCAATGAATTCCATCTCCGGCGTTATGACGCCCTCTTTGGCGTATCGCATCTGCGTCACCGCGCTGCCTGCCCTTGCGCGGAGCGGGCGGCGGCGCAATCCGGGAAACAGCTCAAGGCGACCTTTGTCTTTTGACAGAGCGTAATCGCGAGCGCCATCGGTCACATACCCGTCGTCGATGGGCTTGATTTCGCGCCCTTCATACTCTTCTACGTCGCCGCGCGAGACGATCCATTCGCGCCTGACGGCGGGCAGCCCGTCGTGAACGCTGCACCGGATTTGAGGATCGCCCCACGGGCCGCTCGTATCGTAGGCGCGAAGGGGCGAATTCTCCTCGACCGCGCCCGCAGCAGTCCGCGTCACGTTTAGCCGGATTTCTCGCATAGGAATCCGAATATCGGGACGGCTGCCTTCGACATAAATTCTTTGAGAGTTTGGAAACTGGAAATTACTGCCGGCATGCAGTTCGGAACCGTTTGATTTACTCATCGTTTTTCTCCCTTCGACGGCATTATCCGTATCAGGTTCAAGGGGTCTCCCTCGTGGGACTCTCAGCCGCGCCGTTAAGCGAAGCTCCCCCGTATGATTGGTCAACAAGCCGGCGCTCGCGGCCAGCTTTCTTCGTCTGAAATCTTATCAATCCGGCGGGCCGCTCACAACCGGTCTACCCGCCGATAAAAGACATGGTGCGCGGCGGCTGTATGAACCCGGGCTCGTTGATCCGGTGGCCCTCTTCTTTTTTGAGCACCGTGTCGATCATAAACCGGGCAATCTCTTCGCGAGAGTCGCCGCGCCGTATGCGGTCGCGGATGTTGTGATCGATCATTGAAAACAGGCAAGTGCGCAAATTCCCGTCGGCTGTGAGCCGCAGCCTGGAGCAAGCCCCGCAAAAGGCCATCGTCACCGGCGCTATGATGCCTATCTCGCCCGGCGACCCGTCTGCAAAAACATAACGGAGCGCGGTCTCGCTCGGCGCGTCACGCTCAATCGGCACAAGCTCGTGCCGCTCACGGATGCGCTCAAGCACTTCGCGCCCGCCGACGAGCAGGCTGCGGTCCCACATATGCCCGTTGTCGAGCGGCATATACTCGATGAACCGCATGGAGACGCCCATAGACCTGGCGAAGTCGGCAAAGTCTGCGACCTCCGTATCGTTCATCCCGCGAATGACCACGCAATTTATTTTAGGCGGCGGGAAACCGGCTCCCAGAGCCGCTTCTATGCCGTCGAGCACTGATTGAAGACTGTCGCGCCGGGTGATCTGCTTGAAGGTTTCGGGCTTGAGCGAATCGCAACTGATCGTCAAACGGTCAAGCCCGGCTGTTCTCAAGGCCGAGGCGCGGTCTTTCAACCCGTCCGCGTTCGTCGTCATCGCCAGGTCGCGCACCCCCGGAATGCGGGCCAGTTGCTCGACCAGGTATTCTATGTCGCGCCTCAGGAGCGGCTCGCCGCCCGTCAGGCGAAGCTTTTCGACCCCCAGGCTCACGGCGATCTCTGCGATTTGGATGATCTCTTCGTATGTCAAAAGCTCCTGCTTGCGCTTCCAGACTATGTCTTCATCCGGAATGCAATAGAAGCATCGAAAATTACAGCGGTCGGTGACAGAGATCCTGAGGTCGCGGATGCTCCGGTTGAATTTATCTTTTAGTAAGGCTTCAGTCATGATATTGGGCTGCTACAACGAGAGTTTAACAACCCCTCAGCCCCATATCAACTTAATGACAGGCTTTGATTTCCGGCGACAGGCCATCAAGGCAGTTACAATGTAGGTGTAGCGACATTTGCATCTTCCGCCGACGCGTCTTTGATGCACAAGAGGGCCGCAGGGTCTGCGTCGAGCCTTCGGGGTTCAATCGGTTTACCGCATTTTGCGCATATCCCATATGTCCCGTCTTCTATGCTTCGCAATGCCTCAACGATTCTATCCAATCTGTGGGTCTTTATATCAACAACGGTGGCTTCAACATCTATGATAGGCCCGCTTTGAGCTACTTCGATAACATCATTGTCACTGTCGGCGGGAACGCTCAGACCGCCTTCGGCAACGCCCCTAAGCTCTCTGACAAGCTCGTCGCGCTCTTTTATCAGCATCTTTCTGTACTTTTCAACATCTAACGCCATTCGTACCTCCTCAGGATGATATTAGAATGCGCCGCAGATGTTTAATTCTGCGGCGCATCCGGTAATGGAAGTTAAAGCGACCTACACGCGACGCGAGCGGTCAGGCGTAGGGCGGGAAATCTGTTCCAGCGCCTGTGCAATCTCCTGGTCGTTTTCCGCTTCAAGCGCAACGTCGGCCATCGCGATTATTCCGCGCAATCGCCCGTTCGTGTCGCAGACCGGTATGCGGCGAATCTGATGATCTCCCATCTTGTGAATCGCTTCTACGACAGATTCACCCGGCGTGCAAGTAATAACATCTTCGCTCATCGCGTCGGCTGCGAAAGTCGTGCGCGAATCGCGCCCTTCGGCCAGCACGCGGCAAACAATGTCGCGGTCCGTGATTATCCCGATCAGCCGTCCGTTTTCGACAATCGGAAGTGATCCGACGCCGTCTTCATCAAGCTTGTCTGCAACATCGCGGATTACTGTTTGCGGCGAACAGATAGTCACGTCTTTCGTCATTATGTCGGCGCAACGCAAGTAACGCCTGCCCTGTCCGCGCTCGTCCCAGTCGCGACGCCCTTCAAAATCAAAGTCGTCTTCGTGCCGATCAAACTCCTGCCCCGCATCGTAGGACCTCGGCTCATAGCTTCGCCCGTAATTGCCGAATTGACCGCTAAAAGTTTCGCGCGCGTAAGGCTCGTCATACTCTTCGCGCTGTGATCTGTAGCCTCGGCTTTCGCGATCGTATTCAAAGTCCCTGCGGCTCGTTCTGCCATAATTCTCCCCGCCGTATTCGCCCGTGCGGCTCTGCGAGCCGTAGCGCGGGCTGCGGTCATACGTCCTCGATTGCGGAGACCGCGCACCAAAATCTTCCTCTGTCTCTCCGCGTCTGCCGTATGGAGTCGTCGCACGGTAACGTGATTGCGTCTCCGGGCGATTCTCATAACCGTAACGGCTGTATCTTCCATGACCCTGACGTGGTTGCGGCCTGTGGGTTCCCTCCTGTTGAGAATAAAGGTTGCCTCTTTCTCTCAGCGAAGTTGATCGCCTGGGAAACTCGCGCCAGCTTTCGCGCCCCGGAGTGTAATCAGTCTGACCGCGAGCGCCCAATCGCTCGTCAATTTGGGAGGGCGAAGCCTGATCATCGGGCTGCGACGTTTCGGTTTGCCGCTCTGCGTTTTGTCGTGGGTCCTTACCTTCTCTAGTTCTGCTCATTTCGTTACCCCCTTTTCAAAAAATCCTGTGCCTTACCAATTGAACCAGTTGGCTACCTTGTCGAGAAACGACTGCGGCTTGCTGATGTCTTCGAGAGCATCTTCCAACTCCGCATCTTTATTCGTCTGGACTGCTATATCGGCCATCGAGATGATGCCGACCAGCCGTTCGCGACCATCTACGACCGGTACGCGACGCACCTGATGATCGCCCATGTCGTTAATCACGTCTACAAGCCTGTCGTTCTGATTGGCAGTGAACAGGTCGTCCGTCATGCAGTCTTCGGCTCGAAGCTCGGCTTCGGGCTTTTCAGACGTCAATCCTCCGACGACCAGGTCGCGGTCCGTCACTATGCCTTCGAGCTTTCCGTTCGGGCCTATGACAGGCAGCGAGCCTATGTCTTCATCGCGCATTATGCGAGCGACCTCGAATATAGGCGTGTCGCGGTGGCAGGTAGTCACGTTGCGCGTCATGATGTCCCTGCACCGCAGGTGAGACCGCTGCGGCCCCTGACCGGAAAAGTTCCTCCGATTCTCTCGGCGGCCTTCATACGATCTCAAGCTTCCGACTCGATTGTAGTTCTCATCCGCATCCGTGCCCCATCCCTCGTAGCCCCTGTCCGGCTCGGTGCGGTAATTTGGCTCGCGGCTCATGTTGTAGCCTCGCGTGTAGCCGCGATAGTCTTCGCCATAACCACGGCGGTTCGCGCGGGCAGAAGACCGCCTGCGCTGAGCCTCAAAATCCTGCTCTCCGCCATAGTCTCGGACTCCTCTGTTTCTGTATTCCATACAATATTTCCCTCCGGTTGGATTTTCGCTCTTTGAGTTGCAAAATTTATGCCGACTGCGAGCCCGTGGTTTAACTGTCATAACACCCATAAAGACTCGCGACGGGGGCAATATCTGTATGCTTTGAGGTGGGTGTGTACAGAAAAAGGACTAGACCGGATTGCAATTAAATATACAGGAATGCAGGAAGATTCACCGCAGAGACACAGAGGACACGGAGGTTGCGCAGAGCAGCATATGGTTTTCTCTGCGCCCGCTCTGTGTCCTCTGTGTCTCTGCGGTGAGATGACTTTCAAATACAGTACACTCATACGAGACTTGCTCTATGCAAAACGCGCGTCGTTGCTGTGACAAGATAGCGACAGGTTGTGACATTCCTGCCCGCGCGGGTTGAAAAAGTTCTTACTTTGAGCAAATTTGAGTTTCAACATTTGCAATGCTATCCTTCAAATTACTTATGGACCCGAAGGCTGGCCTTGAAACCCGCGAAGAACTTCTCCGGCGCGCCCGGCAGCCCTTACAAGCCTGGGAGCTGGTCGGCAACACTCCGCTCCTCGCGCTTCGCAACATTACGTCCGCGAACGCAAGCGTAGAGATTTACGCAAAAGCCGAGTGGTTCAACCCGGGAGGGTCGGTCAAAGACCGTCCGGCGCTCAACATGATTTTGGAGGGCGAGCGGGCGGGGCTTCTGACGCCTGGAAAGATAATTCTCGACGCGACTTCGGGCAACACCGGAATTGCTTATGCCTGGATAGGCGCGGCGCGTGGCTACCCTGTAAAACTCGCTCTGCCGCAAAACGCGAGCGAGGAACGAAAGCGCATACTCAAGAGCTACGGTGCGGAGTTAGTTCTGACGAGTCCGCTGGAAGGCTCGGACGGGGCGATTCGCGAGGCGCGCAGGCTATATAGCGAAGCGCCCGATCTATATTTTTATTCCGATCAATATAACAATCCCGCGAACTGGCAATCGCATTATAAGACGACGGCTCAAGAAATCTGGGAGCAGACCTCCGGGCGGATCACGCATTTCGTTTCGGGGCTTGGGACGAGCGGAACATTCGTAGGAACCAGCCGCAGGTTGAAAGAACTCAACCCGCAGATTCAAGCCATCTCGTTTCAGCCTGATTCGCCTTTTCACGGCCTCGAAGGGTTGAAGCACATGGAGACGGCCATCGTGCCGGGCATTTATGATGCCGGGCTTGCGGACAGCAATATTGAGATCAACACCGAAGAAGCGCACGAATATGCGCGCCGTCTCGGAAAGCGCGAAGGGCTGCTCGTAGGCGTATCGGCGGGAGCCGCGTTGGCCGCCGCTTTAAAGATAGCCGAGCAGATCGATTCCGGCGTCATCGTAACGGTATTCCCGGATGGCGGCGATAAGTATCTGAGCGAGCGGTTTTGGGAAAAGGAATAATTGAGAATGGCGATTCGGTTAAAGAAAAAACATTTGCACGAAATAAAAAAACATGGCGAGCAGACCTACCCGCACGAGTGCTGCGGGTTTTTGCTTGGGAGTAATGACGGCAGCGCAAACGTGCTCGAAGAGGTTTTCCCGGCGCAAAACGAGCGAGAGGACTCGCGCCACAATCGCTATCTCATCACGCCCGACCAGTACAAACGCGCGGACGCGCACGCTCGCCAGCAACGGCTCGGCATCATCGGGTATTATCATTCGCACCCGGACCATCCGGCTGCGCCTTCGGGCTATGACCTGGATCATTCTTGCTGGCCCGGCGAATCGTATATAATCGTTTCGGTAGAGAAGGGAAAAGCCGAAGCGCTCAACTCTTTCACCAAACCGGATTACACGAAGTTTGAGCAAGAAGAAATAATCATAGACGAATAATAAGTCGACTGGTTTTGATAAAACACTCTGGCAACCGGCAAGAGAGAAAAGGAGTCATCAATGGCTGTCAATATACTGATACCGACCGCGCTTAGAAATTATACCGGAGGCGAAGACACCGTTACGGTCGAGGCCAGCTCAGTAAAAAGCGCGCTCGAAGCTCTCACTGAAAAGTATCAAAATTTAAAGAAGCACCTTTACAGCGATGAAGGCCAGTTGCGCCATTTCGTCAACATCTACGTCAATGATGAAGACATACGCTACCTGGAAAAGAACGAGACGCCGCTCAAAGACGGCGACACGATCAGCATAGTTCCTTCGATTGCCGGCGGCGCTTCCGTGATGGACGGGACTGAGCGCGAGGTGGATTTGGATCGCGACGAGATACTCCGTTACAGCCGCCATTTGATTATGCCGGAAGTCGCGCTCGAAGGGCAGAAGAAGCTGAAAGCCGCGCGCGTTTTATGCATAGGGGCGGGCGGCCTGGGCTCTCCCCTTGCGCTTTACCTGGCGGCTGCGGGCGTCGGGCGAATGGGCATAGTCGATTTCGACGTAGTAGATTTCACTAACTTGCAGAGGCAGATAATTCATTCGACCGCAAACGTCGGGCGCAGCAAGCTCGATTCGGCAAAAGAGCGAATCGCGGAAATCAACCCTTACGTCGAAGTCGACACTCACGAAGTTGCGCTCACCAGCGACAACGCGCTGGAGTTATTCGCCGATTATGACATCATCGTAGACGGGACGGATAATTTTCCGACGCGCTATCTGGTCAACGACGCCTGCGTGTTGCTGGGCAAGCCGAACGTATACGGCTCGATATTCCGATTCGAGGGACAGGCGACGGTTTTCTACGCCAAAGAAGGCCCTTGCTATCGCTGTTTGTATCCGGAGCCGCCTCCGCCGGGCCTGGTGCCAAGCTGCGCCGAGGGCGGTGTACTTGGAGTTTTGCCCGGAGTGATCGGCGTCATACAGGCGATTGAAACGGTCAAGCTCATCCTGGGTAAAGGCGATTCTTTGATCGGGCGCTTGATGCTGTTTGACGCATTGAAGATGAAGTTTCGCGAATTGAAGCTGAGAAAAAATCCCGAATGCCCTATCTGTGGCGAAAACCCGACTATCCACGAGTTGATCGATTATGAAGAGTTTTGCGGCATCACTCATCAGCCGCAGGTAGACGTGGGCGCTGATTTCGAGATCACGCCCGTCGAGCTGAAAGCGAAGATTGATCGCGGAGACGATTTTGTTTTAGTCGATGTGCGCGAGCCTGAAGAATATGCAATTTGCAGAATACCGGGATCGAAGCTTGTGCCGCTTCGCACGGTCGCAGAGCGGCTGCACGAGCTATCGAGCGCCGACGAGATAGTGGTTCACTGCCGGAGCGGAGTGCGCAGCGGGCAGGCGGTCGAGTTCATGAAGCAGGCTGGCTACCGCAAGGTCAAGAACCTTGTCGGGGGCATCCTTCGCTGGTCTGACGATGTTGATCCGACCGTGCCGAAATATTAATCTATTAAATCTATGCTTCCAGGGCCGATCATAAAGAGCCTCAAGTCTGTGCTTGGCGAAAAGTCTGTTTTGACCGACCCTGACGAATTGCTGGTTTACGAATCGGACGCGCTGACGATTCATAAACACTTGCCTTCGGCAGTCATCATTCCAGGCAGCGCCGAACAGGTCGCCGAAGCCGTCAAGATACTCGCACAGGCCCGCATTCCGTTCGCCCCGCGCGGCGCGGGAACAGGGCTGTCGGGCGGCGCGCTCGCGCTAAGCGGCGCGGTGATCGTAGAGCTTGCGCGACTCAATCGAATTCTAAAACTCGATTATGAGAATCGCCTCGCCGTAGTCGAAACCGGAGTAATCAACGTACACCTTTCGCAGGCCACTTCTCCTTTTGGTTATCATTACGCTCCTGACCCTTCGAGCCAGATGGCCTGCACCATCGGGGGGAATGTAGCGGAGAATTCAGGCGGGCCGCATTGCCTCAAGTACGGCATGACGGTCAACCACGTGCTGGCGGTCGAAGTTGTATTACCGACGGGTGAACTGGTCACTCTGGGCGGGGGAGGCATTGATGCGCCCGGTTACGATCTGCTCGGATTGTTCATAGGCTCGGAAGGCACGTTCGGAATAGCGACCAAAGCAACTCTCAAGCTCACGCGGTTGCCGCAGTCTGTCAAAACATTGCTGGCCGAGTTTATGACCGTCACGGATGCGAGCCGCACCGTGAGCGAAATCATCGCGCGCGGGATTTTGCCTGCCGCGTTAGAGATGATCGACCGCGCTACTATCGAAGCTATTGAAGCATTGATTTTTGCCGGGGGCTTTCCGACAGACGTTGCCGCGCTGCTGATCATCGAAGTTGACGGGCTGAGCGCGGGGCTTGAAAGTATTGCCGAGCGCGCGGTAGATATTTGCCTGCGCAACAACGCGCGAGCAGTCCGCGTGGCAAAAGATGACGCGGAAAGGCAGAAGCTTTGGGGCGCTCGAAAGCGCGCTTTCGGGGCAATGGGCCGCATCAAAGCCGACCTGATGGTTCAGGATGCCGTGATACCTCGGTCCCGGTTGCCCGAAGTACTGGATGAAATTTACAGTATCGCAGATCGTTACGATCTGACCGTCGCTAACGTGTTTCACGCGGGCGACGGCAATCTTCATCCTAACATCAGCTTCGATGGCCGCGACGCGGATCAAGTCCGTCGGGTTGAGAATGCTTCAAAAGAGATAATGCAGTTGTGTGTGAGCGTAGGCGGGTTGATCACGGGGGAGCACGGTGTCGGGATGGACAAGATAGAATTGATGCGATTGATATTTTCCGAAAACGACCTTGAAATGATGCTCGCGGTGCGCGATGTCTTCAACCCTTCGGGGCTTTGCAACCCCGGCAAGGTCATCCCCAGCACGAAGACCTGCCGCTACTGCGGATTCGGAATGGAAGACTTCCGGCACAAACTCAGAAGAAGTCCTGAGTGCTGAGTCCTGGTTCCTGAGTAAAAACATTGGCACACGGTTTTAGTTTCTTACTCAGGACTCAGGGGGACCCGCGCAGCGGGTCACAGCACTCAGGACCGGAGAAGCTATGGCATTGATGAGGTTTGATTCAGGCCCTCGCACTGGCGAAGTCGTGTCGCTTGACAAACCTAAAATTTCTTTTGGCCGCCAGGCTTCTTGCGACTGTGTGCTCAATCATCCGACGGTTTCGCGGGAGCATTTCTACATTGAGTGCCATGGGGGGAAATTTTTTGCCATAGATCAGGACAGCGGAAACGGTACTTTCGCAAACGGCAATAAGATTAGCTGGGTTGAGCTGAAAGACGGCGATATAATCCAGGCCGGGCCGTTTTGCCTGGTAGTCGAGTTACCTCAAAGCGTCGAAACCCAACCTATGAATAGATTTGAAGACCCATATCGAACGACACCCATGGAAGAGTTCAGCGAAGAGGGTGGCTATGCTTCGTATGAAAAAATCTACCCGCGCGAATACCTTCAAGGGATCAAGTTCTTTAATACAAAACAGTACTTTGATGCGCACGAAGTATGGGAAGAGGTATGGCTCCGCTCATCAGGCGACAAAAAGCTGTTCTACCAGATGTTGATTCAGGCGGCGGTCGGGTTACATCATTATGAAAGAGCCAACACTCGGGGGGCACGCGGAATGTACAAAAACGTTTGCGAGAAATTGCTCCGCTTGCCTCGGTTTTATATGTCTATAGACCTCGTCGAATTCGAGCGGCAATTCAAGAAATTTTTTGCCGAGTTGATCGAAAACGAAAATGAAACGACGCTTCCGCCCGACCTGCCCAGGCCTTTGATCCGCCTGAGCGCAACCGACCCAGATGATTAACTCCTCGCTTGCGAAATCGCTTGAATCGATAATCGGGCGCGATCACGTCACTGTGGAGCCATCTTTAATTATTGATGGGTTGAAGCCGCCTTTTATCATCAAGCCGGGTTCGGCAAGCGAGGTCGTTGAGTGCCTGGCCGTCTGTTCTGATGCTGATCGAGCAGTCGTTCCTGCCGGCCTTATGACCTGGCTCGAAAGCGGCAACCCTCTTTATCGCGCGGATGTCGTGTTGAGCCTTGAGCGGATGTCCCGCATTATCGAGTACAGCCCTCCCGATCTTACCGCAGTCGTTGAAGCAGGATTGACTATCGGCGAATTCAACTCGGCGGCCAGGGCTGCAAATCAATGGCTGCCGCTCGACCCGCCGGGAGCGACTTCGGCAACTTTTGGCGCGATAGCCGCTTGCGCTTCGAGCGGCCCTCTCAGGTTCGGCTTTGGGACGCCGCGCGATTATGTCATTGGCTTGAGGCTCGCGCACGCGGGCGGAATCGAGAGCAGGTCGGGAGGAAAGGTTGTAAAGAACGTAGCCGGATACGATATGAATAAATTGTATGTCGGCAGCTACGGCACGCTGGCCGTCATTACTGAATTAACGGTCAAGCTTCGCCCGGTTCCTGAAAGCGATCAGACCGTATTGGTGATTTCAAAGAATGAGGATTCGCTGCGAGCGATCGGACTGAATCTGCTGGCTTCAGAGGCTCAACCCGCGTCTATTTATTTTACAAGAGACATAAGCCTAAATGTGTCGGAGGCGGAAGGGCGAAGCGCGGTAATAACCCGCTTTCTGGACAACGAGCAGGCTGTTCGTCATCAAACGAATTTGCTCGAACAGCTTGTTGGCTCGCGCGGCATTGCGATCTCTCTCAACAATACGCATGCCGGCCAGGTCTGGAAATCGATAGCCGATTGCGATCAGCAGTCAGCGAACAGTCTAAAGCTCAGCGTGCCGGTATCAAAAACGACTCGTTTTCTTGATAAGGTGTTGAGCGAGGCTGACAGTGTTATCACGGCTGACCTTGGCGCTGGTATAATCAGGGTGGGATTTGACGCTGATGATCGAAACATTATCGAGATCACTCGGGGACTTCGTGCGGAGGCCGTCACAGCGGGCGGCTCGCTTTTTGTAGAGCGCGCGGCGACTGCTGTTAGGCGCGAGGCTGACGCGTGGGGTGAAGTCGGAGCGACCGGCGCAATAATGAGATCGATAAAGGCCAGGTTCGATCCAAAATCACTTTTGAGTCCGGGGCGTTTTGTATCGGGGATTTGAGTTGCAACCTCAATGGCGACTGTAACTGACAAACTGCAAAACAGAGAAAAGCTGGCAGGTCTGTTAGAAGAAAACAGCGAAGGACTGCTTACCTGCGTTCACTGTGGATTGTGCTTGCCTGCGTGTCCTACATATCGCGTGCTCGGAAACGAGAATGATTCGCCGCGCGGAAGGATTTACTTGATGCGCGGGCTTGTCGAAGGCAAGTTACAGGTCAGCGACTCTTTCATCTCTCACATCGATTTATGTCTAGGCTGTCGCGGTTGCGAATCCGTCTGCCCTTCGAGCGTGCCGTACGGGCATTTGCTCGAAGCCGCGCGCGTCGAAGTTGCAAATGCCAAAGCCGCTCGACGATCAGTCGGTTCATTGCTATTAGGTTTTGTGCTGAACCATGTATTTACACGGCCGAGATTGCTTGGCGCACTGATGACGCTGTCCCGATGGTTTAGAGACAGCGGGCTTGCGCGGCTTGCGTTCGATACTCACCTGGTCGAGGGGCGCGCGAGATTTGCTCTCGCGTTGTTACTTTCCAGTCGCTCACCAATGCGCAACCAGATGGCTGGAAATCCTGAGAAAGGGAAGGGCCGCGATCTTCGAGTTGCGGTCTTGCATGGCTGCGTGATGGAAGGGTTGTTCCGTGAGGCTAATAGAGCCACCGAACGAGTGTTGACCGCCAACGGTTACGATGTGATCGAAGTGAAAGATCAGTTATGCTGCGGCGCTTTGCATTCTCACGCAGGGCAGATTGATACGGCTAGAGAGCTTGCTAAAAAAAATATCGAAGCCTTTCTTGAAAGCGGGTGCGATTTCGTGATCGTGAATTCGGCAGGGTGCGGGGCGGCGATGAAAGAATACGATCAGCTGCTCGCAACAGATCCGGAGATGGCTTCGCGCGCAGGCTTGTTTAGCTCAAAAGTGAAAGACGTTTCTGAGTTTCTTGTTGAGCAAGGTGTCCGCCCCGCTACGGGGCAGTTTGATAAGAAAGTTGCTTTTGACGCACCTTGCCATTTGATACACGCGCAGAAAATCGCACACGCGCCTATCAAATTGTTAGAGAGCATTTCGGGGTTGACTCTCGTTCCGCTTCGAGGCTACGAGAGTTGCTGTGGCGGAGCGGGCATTTATAATCTGCAACACCCGGAGCTTAGCGCAGAGATTTTGGCTGATAAGCTCGAAAGCATTAGAGAGAGCGGAGCGGACACGGTTGCTACGGCAAATCCAGGATGTATAATGCAAATAGGCGCGGGGCTGTTGATAAAAGATATGAATGTGGACGTGGTTCATCCAATAGAGCTGCTTGACAAAGCTTACTCAAACACCTGATGTTATCCGCAATGCGGCTACTTTAATTTGAAGCGATGCGAACCGGGGTTGCAATCAGAATAGCTCTCCTTATTATCTTCGTCGTCATTCAGTCGTCCTCTACAGTTCAAGGTTATCAGGAGAATGGCTACGGCCCTGAAGTCAAATCATTCCTCGACCTGATGAAGCACGAAGAGAATGAGCTGGAGTTCCAGATTCGCCATAACGAGATTGCCCGCAAAGACTACCTGCGTTCAAAGAGCCGCATCGCTATCATGCGCGCCACGGTATTAAGCCTGGTTAAAGAGACGGGTGAAGACCGCGTCCCCGAACTCCATGTAGTCGCGGCCGCTGAGATCGGACAACTGATAGAGGATGGCCCGGTGTTGGTGAAAGGAATAAAGCCGGGCGAAATCATAAGAGAGAAATGGCGATATATAGGTAAAACGACTCGCGGCGAGCTTTTTTATATTTTTGAGAGATTGTCCGCTAAGTAACAGGTTTGGGGAAGCCTTCCGTTATTGTTTCGGACTATTGTTGAGCCCCTATCTTTCAACTGTTGACAATCAAACAATCATCCGTAATATCGTGATGTAGGCGTTGTGCAGGTTTTACATACAGCGCGCCGCTTTGCCCTCACCCTTAGATTTATAATTCACTTCAAAACGGTTTACCGGCACGACCGCACTGCCCCTGCGATTGGAATCTGAAACTAAAGATAGGCAGCATCGGGGTCTCACCAATGTCAACAATCAATTTTTCGCAGGTCGTACAGCAGATGCTCGCAGTCTCGAATAAGATCTCGGACCTGATATTTTCCCCTGGTCAACCGCCCCAGGTAGAATTAATAGGAAAGCTCACCCCGGTAAACATACCTGGGATGGAGATGCTGACTCCTGCTCACACAACGGCCATCTCCAAGGCGCTGATAGGCAGTAACAAGATGGCCGAAGAGTCGCTGGAAAAGAACGGCTCTGCGGACCTTTCATTCAGTCTCCCCGGCCTTTCAAGATTCCGCGTCAACATATTCAAGCAGCGCGGAACCTATGCCATAGTCATGCGAGTGGTGCCGAACGAAATCCCTTCCTTTGAAGACCTGAATCTTCCGTCCGTGCTAGCAGAGATAGCGGAACTGAAGAACGGTATTGTGCTGGTGACAGGCCCCACAGGGTCAGGCAAATCTTCGACGCTCGCCGCGATCATCGACCTTATAAACCAGACAAAGTACTACCACATCGTGACGATCGAAGACCCTGTTGAATTCATGCACAGGCATAAGAACTCGACCGTGCATCAGCGAGAACTACACTCCGACACGCCGAATTTTGCGTATGCCTTGAGAGCCGCGCTGCGCCAGGCGCCAAAGGTGATACTGGTTGGTGAGATAAGGGACCTGGAGACGGTTGAAGTAGCCTTGGAGGCCTCAGAGACGGGCCACCTCGTGCTTTCGACTTTGCACACTACTGACGCGGTCAAGACGGTAGAGCGCTTGATCGGTCTATTCCCCAAAAATGAAGAGCACATTATTCGGCTCAGGCTGTCGGGAGCTTTCCGGTTCATCGTTTCTCAAAGGCTGATTCCCAAGGCGGACGGCCGGGGGCGAATAGCGGCGATTGAGATTTTGAAGTTAACGGCGCGCACTCGCGATTATATCGAGAAAGGCGAGCGCGAAGGCAAATCGTTGTATGACGCTATGCGTGACGGAGACCTGGACGGGATGCAGGTCTTCGACCAGGTGTTAGAGCAACAGGTGCGCAGCGGCGTCATATCGATGAATGACGGGCTGGGCTATGCGACCAACCGGCAGAATCTACTTCTTCAGCTTTCAGATTTCGGCGGGGGAACTGTTGACAATATGATGGGAGGCATCACTCGCACGAGTGACCTCATCAGTTAAAAAAGGCGGCGGCATTTTTTCGCACGATCTTATGCTTTGACCGAAACCCTTGAGATATTTTGCCCGGATCACAGCGGTTATTGATTTTATCCCAAAGCTCATGCAAAAGTATTATTGATGAGCACTACACGCATCGCCATCTCAGGCTTCTCTTCCGGGGTCGGCAAGACAACTCTTATGTGTGATCTGCTTGCTCGGTTTCCAGGCTGGGAGGCAATAAAGATTTCGCGGGGCCATTACAGGTCTTGCGGAAAGAACCCGGAAGCCTGCTGCATCAGCCCGCTATTAGGCGAAGAGCCTCGCATCATAAGCGGGCGGTTTAGCACATTCTCTCCAAATAAAGATACGGGCCGTTACTGGGAAGCCGGTGCTGGAAATGTACACTGGGTCATCTGCACTAATGATCAGGTTGAAAGAGGCGTGGAGGCGGCGCTTAATCAGGTCAAGGCAGACGGCGTATTTATCGAGGGAACCAGTTTCTTGAAATACTTTCCGGTTGACTATTCGGTAATGGTGATTAGCCCTTCGACGGGGGAAATCAAGTCTTCTGCCGCCCGCATAATGGAAAAGATCAACGCCGTTTTTGTGGCCGACTCGCTTTCGGGCAGACAAGATTTATCTGAGATTCGTCACAGGTTACGTAAAAGAGGCGGCGACGTAGGAGAGATACCCATCTTTTATGAGGCCAATCTGGCTCAACTGTCGGATAAGATAACTCAGGTCCACAAAAATCGAACCGCCCCGTTGATCTCTATTGAGCACACTGATAGATGCTAACGCGCGTATAAGCCTTAGAGAGATACGGTCGTTATTCAAGCGTTAAGTAGTAATAGCAGATCATCCCTAATCTCATCATCCGAGCAACCTTGTTCTACATACTGAGGTATCCGGTCAGCTGTAAGGAGGCGAAGGAAGAGATCCTGCGCCATTTGCTCGTAGTCGGAATCTGTATCTGAAATTACTGATCTGATGAGGGTGTAGATTTTCTGCCAGACTGCTTCTGCATCCTGGTTTAAGAAAAGTTCTCGCCAGCCGCGCTCGTCATTGGAAGCCTGACTTCGAGGCACGATATCGCGGCTTGCGCGCTGGGCACCATGGGTGAGGGCATTGGTTGCCATCGCGCTGCTCCTATTTAATTCTTTCGAACGGGGCCAATAATCGAGACGGCGTGAAAACGTTTATTCGAATCGCTTTGCCGTCTTCAAAGCGCGCCAAGCATACAGTAAAAACAGATATTATTCAAGCATCAAGGAAGAAGCAGGCGATTCATTATTTTTAGTCTACGTGGCAGGTAATATAAGACAGTCAATTAGTAATATATGTATGTCAGTAACATAACAACCTTGCATCGGAGGACGAACGTGCTCGAACGCAGAAGAGCGCGCAGATTCACAGTCGGATGGGAAGTAAGCGTCAAAGGTATGGGCGATGACGGTCTAAGCTTTGACGAAGCCGGGGTGCTGGAAAACTTAAGCTCTACCGGCGCGTTCTTCTACCTGACGAGACCTCTTAGAATCGGCGCCAAGCTGGAAGTCAGCATCAAAGTCCCTTTCAGAAGAGAGAACTGGATGAGATATTCAGCCGAGGTCGTGAGAATCGAAAGCGGCAGAAGAAGAATAGGGATTGCTATGAAGTTCGATACGGTTCGGCCCAGCTTCTCGATGAAATAACCGGCTTGGAAGCTTCAACGTGCTGTCGTGCAATTCTCAAGCGGGCTTTGTCTCTCCGAAAATCATTTAAAGGATCAAGCGCAGTTTGAGTTTCGAGCCTGGAGTCGAAGAATCTGTTCTTTAAGTTGTTTCAGAACTCCTTCCCTCTGGTCTTTAGAGGAACAGTGTCTCAGCTCTTCAACAAGGCGATCTATTTCGTGCGCCGGAGCAGGGCAGGGCTCCTCGCGGGTTTCGATTACCTTGCTTGCTTCGCTCTCTTGCGATTTGGCAAAGATGGCATCAATGGCAGACCAAAAATTATCTATGCGTATGGGCTTTTCTAAACAGTAATCTGCCCCGGCAGATTCCGCTTCCACCAGTATCATAGGGCCACAGCCGCTAATAACTATAATCGGAGTCATATAAAGAGTCTTATCACTTCGAATAGCCGTTATAAAGTGGAGACCGCTTTTGCCTGGCAGAACGATATCAGTAATTATCAAATCGGGTTGTCGCTCGCGAGCTGTAGTCAATGCGCGTTCTGCATCCGAGGCCGTGATAACGAAGTAGCCTTTGAGCCTTAATAATTCGGCAAGAGGATTAAGAGTGTCAAAATCATCCTCTACTACCAGGACCGTCCTCGACATAAATTGCCTCTCCGATCATAGTGTGCTACGGATTGCGAGATACGGGCAGGTCCTGCGGATACGCGCTATGTTGGGGCAGAGCCGCGTTCTTCACCTCTATAATACAATTAGAGATAGATTCATGCAATATGGCTTCTTCTCGCGAGGCAGATTGAAGGGCAGTTGACAGCCGCGCGATAATTGGGCATATTATTAAAACCTCGCGGTTGTTCGGATAGTGAATCCAACAACACTTGACCCAATCACTAATTGAAAGTCGATTAAGCGTAAGGGAAAAGTATAGGGCGAGAGCATCTAATTTTC
>CAVSKO010000001.1:0-177500 GCA_963728545.1 Blastocatellia bacterium | reverse complement strand
AGCTCCCAAGGGTTCGGCTGTTCGCCGATTAAAGCGGTACGTGAGCTGGGTTTAGAACGTCGTGAGACAGTTCGGTCCCTATCTGGCGTGGGCGTAGGAGAATTGATGGAATCTGACCGTAGTACGAGAGGACCCGGTTGGACTCACCTCTAGTGTACCAGTTATCTTGCCAAAGGTAGTGCTGGGTAGCTATGTGGGGCAGGGATAAACGCTGAATGCATCTAAGCGTGAAGCCCGACCAAAGATTAGTTCTCCCTATGAGATCCCTGGAAGACTACCAGGTTGATAGGCTGGGTGTGTAAGCACGGCAACGTGTTTAGCTTACCAGTACTAAATCGATCCATCGGCTTGACCATAAAGTTTGCTCACTGCAAAGTTGGTCAGCACTTCATTCTCTTTAGTAAGAGAACGTATGTGCTGATCGAGTTTGCGATGAGCAAATTTTATGGTCAAGCTACTAAGGGCACATGGTGGATGCCTAGGCGCGTGAAGGCGATGAAGGACGTGGTAAGCTGCGATAAGCCAGGGCGAGGTGCAAACAACCCGTGACCCCTGGATCTCCGAATGGGGGAACCCGGCCAGTTTATAACTGGTCACTGCGATCTGAACACATAGGATCGCAAGAGCGAACCCGGGGAAGTGAACCATCTCAGTACCCGGAGGAAAAGACAACAAAAGTGATTCCGCTAGTAGCGGCGAGCGAACGCGGAAGAGCCTAAACCCTGAAAGTGTCAAGCCTGCCGGCGTTGCTTTCAGGGGGTCGTGGGACTCGCTTTGGGATGGCGGCAGCCGTCCCGGGAAGTTACAAAGCCAATCGGTAGCGGAAGAGTTCTGGAAAGTTCCGCCATAGAGCATAATAGCTGCGTACGCGAAACCGAGTTGGCCTTCCTTCGAGCGAGCACCCGAGTAAGGCGGGGTACGAGGAGCCCTGTCTGAATTTGGGAGGACCATCTCCTAAGGCTAAATACTAACACGCGACCGATAGTGAACCAGTACCGTGAGGGAAAGGTGAAAAGAACCCTTCAAAAGGGAGTGAAATAGTACCTGAAACCGTGTGCTTACAAGCAGTGGGAGGGTAATGACAGGGGCTTCGGCCTCTGGCCTGACCGCGTGCCTTTTGCATAATGAGCCGGCTAGTGAATCTCGTTGGCAAGGTTAAGTTCTTATGGAACGGAGCCGTAGCGAAAGCGAGTCTGAATAGGGCGATTGAGTCAGCGGGATTCGGACGTGAAGCGTGTTGATCTATCCTTGGCCAGGTTGAAGCGTGGGTAACACCACGTGGAGGACCGAACCAGTGTTGGTTGAAAACAACTTGGATGAGCTGAGGATAGGGGTGAAAGGCTAATCAAAACACGTGATAGCTCGTTCTCCCCGAAATAGCTTTAGGGCTAGCCTCGCGTGAATACTGCGGGTGGTAGAGCACTGGAAGAGCTAGGGCCCTTCACCGGGTACCAAACTCTACCAAACTCCGAATGCCCGTTCGTCATGCGCGGGAGTCAGACGGTGGGGGCTAAGCTTCATCGTCGAAAGGGAAACAGCCCAGACCCACAGCTAAGGTCCCTAAATCCATGCTAAGTGGAAAAGGAGGTGGGGACGCACTGACAGCCAGGAGGTTAGCTTAGAAGCAGCTATCCTTTAAAGAAAGCGTAATAGCTCACTGGTCAAGCAGCCCTGCACCGACAATTCAACGGGGCTTAAGCATGGTACCGAAGCTTGGGATTCAAGGACCTCGGTCCTTGGATGGTAGGGGAGCATTCCACAGGCAGCGAAGACGTACCGAAAGGACGGGCCAGATACCCTTCGGGGTGTCACGGCCGCGAAAGCGTGGAGCGTGTGGAAAAGACTTTGTCGGCATAAGTAGCGATAACGACTGTGGGAATCAGTCGGGCCGTAAACCTAAGGTTTCCTGCGTTAAGTTCGTCTGCGCAGGGTAAGTCGGTCCCTAAGGCGAGGCCGAAAGGCGTAGTCGATGGCAATCGGGTTAAAATTCCCGAACCGCTAACAACCGTTTGAGTGTGGAGGGACGCATCAGGGTAGCCGAGACCGGTGATGGATGTCCGGTTGAACGCGCGTATAGGCTGGCGGGCAGGCAAATCCACCCGCCATCAGGCTAAGGCGCGGGACGAAGGCAATAGCCGCTAAAGTCGGTGACCCCAGATGCCAAGAAAAGCTTCGGGCACGAGGTTGTGACGCGACCGTACCGCAAACCGACACAGGTAGGTGGGGTGAGAATCCTAAGGCCCATGTGAGAATGCTCGTTCAGGAACTCGGCAAATTAGCCCCGTAACTTCGGGAGAAGGGGTGCCACGCTAGGGTTGGTCTTCGGACCTGCCTGAGGTGGTCGCAGCGAACAGCGTCAGGCGACTGTTTACTAAAAACACAGGTCTCCGCAAAGTCGTGAAGACGACGTATGGGGGCTGACGCCTGCCCAATGCTGGAAGGTTAAGAGGAGGGGTTAGCCGCAAGGCGAAGCTCCGAATCGAAGCCCCAGTGAATGGCGGCCGTAACTATAACGGTCCTAAGGTAGCGAAATTCCTTGTCGGGTAAGTTCCGACCTGCACGAATGGCGTAACGATCTGACGACTGTCTTAACGAGCAGCACAGCGAATTTGTAGTTCCGGTGAAGATGCCGGGTACCCGCGTCTAGACGGAAAGACCCCGTGGACCTTTACTATAACTTGATAGTGAATCCGGGCGTTGGATGCGTAGGATAGGTGGGAGGCTTTGAACCGAGGCTTTCGGGCTTCGGGGAGCCAACGGTGAAATACCACCCTTCCTGCGTCTGGATTCTAACCTACTCCCGTCATCCGGGAGAGGGACATTATCAGGCGGGTAGTTTGACTGGGGCGGTCGCCTCCTAAAATGTAACGGAGGCGCGCGATGGTTGGCTCAGGGTGTTTGGAAATCACCTGTAGAGTGCAAAGGCATAAGCCAGCCTGACTGTGAGACAAACAAGTCGAGCAGAGACGAAAGTCGGCCTTAGTGATCCGGCGGTTCCGCATGGAAGGGCCGTCGCTCAACGGATAAAAGGTACCCCGGGGATAACAGGCTGATCCTGCCCAAGCGTCCACAGCGACGGCAGGGTTTGGCACCTCGATGTCGGCTCATCGCATCCTGGGGGTGCAGAAGCTCCCAAGGGTTCGGCTGTTCGCCGATTAAAGCGGTACGTGAGCTGGGTTTAGAACGTCGTGAGACAGTTCGGTCCCTATCTGGCGTGGGCGTAGGAGAATTGATGGAATCTGACCGTAGTACGAGAGGACCCGGTTGGACTCACCTCTAGTGTACCAGTTATCTTGCCAAAGGTATTGCTGGGTAGCTATGTGGGGCAGGGATAAACGCTGAATGCATCTAAGCGTGAAGCCCGACCAAAGATTAGTTCTCCCTATGAGATCCCTGGAAGACTACCAGGTTGATAGGCTGGGTGTGTAAGCACAGTAATGTGTTTAGCTTACCAGTACTAAATCGATCCATCGGCTTGACCATAAAGTTTGCTCACTGCAAAGTTGGTCAGCACACTTTCTCTTTAGCTTTGCGAGTTTTGCCTTTCGATTATCTGAGAGCATTAATTGATCTTTTAAAGTTTTTCCGGTGGTTATATCGAAGGGGTCACACCCGTTCCCATCCCGAACACGGAAGTTAAGTCCTTCGGAGCTGATGGTACTGCATGGGAAACTGTGTGGGAGAGTAGGTCGCTGCCGGAATTAAAAATGAAAAGCCCGCTGCTAATCACAGCGGGCTTTTCATTTTAGTCGAAGCTCCTCTCATTTGGTTCACGTATTCCCAAAGTTGTTTTATAATCCTCAATGTGCTTGCCGGGGTGGTGGAATGGCAGACACAGAGGACTTAGTTCTTTGAGCACGTCGGAAGGAAACGCCGGCGTGAATGGAGTCAAAGTCGGCGAACTCTTAACAGATAAAGCTGATGACAACGCCGAGCTAAGGCCGATTGAAAAAAATCAACCGGCAAAGTGTAGAGACGAGACGGCTCCCTCCTAAACATCTCTTGTGATGCACGGAGAAGGCATCGTCCAGACTACAAACTGCGATTGCAGGTAGCGAAAGCTATAGTGGTATGAAAATCCTCTGGGCCAAAAGCCCGTGCGGGTTCGAGTCCCGCCCTCGGCATTATTTATTGCTGCTAATGATCCCTCATACTTATTTCCGGCTTTCCTGATGAAAAGGAAATCCCTTTCCGTCCTGATAATAATATCGACCGTCCTGGTAGCGGCGGCAGGCTTATTGCTATTACGCGATTTTGGGTCCGATGTCCAAAACCGGAAGAAACACTTTTTCGATTTCGAGGTTTATTATATAGCAGGTCAGTCGCTGCTTTTCGGGCAGAATTCAGACGGAGGGCAGGGAAGGACTGATCTATACTCCGAGGATTTCGCCAGCGGCAAAGTGATGGATTACCGCTACCCTCCTTTCTTTCTCGTAGCTCTTATCCCGCTGTGGATGCTTCCGGCCAAACCGGCCGCGGTTGTCTGGCTCCTTCTCTCTGCTTTGTCGATCATCGCCTGCGCGCTAATTTTAAATAGTGCGAAGCCGCTTGATAAGCATAAGGCGGCTGTCTGGGTCATCACCGTCCTGATTGTTGCACAGTATTTTGTGATGGTCGTGCATTATGGGAATGCTCACCTGCTTGCAATCTCTTTTCTCTTTGCTGCGCTCTACTTCTTTCTTAGAAAAAAACAACCGTTAGCGGGACTTCTAATGGCTTTAGCGATTACGATAAAGCTGACGCCTTTAATACTGCTGCCTTATTTTGCGTTGAAAAGGCAGTGGATACTTCTCGCTCTCACAGGCCTTTTTCTCGTAGCGATCAATTTATTGCCCTCCTTCTATTTCGGTTTCGGCAAAAACGCCGAGTTGCTAAAGACGTGGTACACACACGTCATAGCAGACCAGGAGTTTCACGAAATAAACGGGCCGATAAATCTTTCGCTCAAAGGGCAGATGCGCAGGTATCTGACAGAGGTTGATTACAACAGTCGTGTTGATGGCGACGTGAATTATCGTTCGATAAACCTTATTTCGCTTCCCACAAAAACGGCCGACAGAATCTGGATGGCAGTTGCCTTAATAATCTTCCTTCTCGCTTTGGCGCTCATATGGTGGACCGCTCGCAAGCGATCCGGCGGCGACGCCCGCACGCGGGTTTTGCTTGAGCTAGGCTTGATGATTTGTGTGATGTTGTTTACGGGGCCTCTTACGTCAAAGATTTATTTTATTGCGTTGTTGTGGCCGGTCTTTTTTCTCGCCGTGTTTGCGTATACGGCTTCTTCGCCCGAAGCGAAATCAAGCAAGCGCGTATTGATTACGGCTGCGGCTATAAATCTTATCTTACCTTTGCTGCCAGGGAGCTCGGTTCAGCGGCTACTTCTTGTGGTTGGGGCAGATTTTTTTGTGAACTGTCTGGTGATGATGGGGCTGGCTTATGTTCTGATTTCGACCCGGCGACTCGCTCCAGCGCAATCCGACAAACGGCAAAGACCATCCCCGTCACTAGCCAAAGCACCATGACGACTTCGCCGTCGCCAAAATTAAAATGAGCAATCGAGCTGATATTAAATGCCGTGAGCACGCCGATCCCGCCCAGCGCAAGCCCCCAGCCTCCAGGCTGTCTCTCGGATTTCAGCCTTCTGCTCATCTTCCAGAACTGGAGGGTGAATATGATCATAAACGATGAGTAGAACGCCAGCGCAGGCAGGCCCCACCACGTAGCTACTTGAATCGGTGTCGAATGAAAGTGGCCCGGCGGAAGCCTGTCGTTATCAAAAAGCGCGAATCGCTCTTTCACCTCCTTCTTTTGCTCGGTCCCTTTGCCTATGCCGACCATCGGGTGGTTCTTGATTAAGACGAATGCTTCGCTCCAGACCTCCAGCCTGTAAGCCGTGCTGCCTTCCTTCAGATCAAAGATAGAAATGCCCCGCGCATGTTGAATGGCAAAGAGCGCAACGGGGGCCAATATGAAGATTGCGAACATAGCTAGCAAGACGGTTCGGCGTTGGTAGCTCGCAATAGCCATTACGGCGACCGCTATTATCAACCCGGCGATTGGTGCGCGGGTCGAGGTCAAAATCAAGGTTCCGGTTATCAATGCAATCGCCGAGGCTAAAAAGATAGAAAATCCAGACCTCTTAACGGGCTGCGCAATGAATAACCCTACTGCAAGCGCCGCGATCAGTTGAAGTACCTCGGCGTAGGTCTCGTAATGAGAGTAAAACCCCGTGATACGAAAATTTCTTCCCGGCGATGTATCGAATCCGAGCCGTGCCACACCATCTTCGGATGACTTCTTTATGGCTTGCCTTGAAACGGCGGCCTCCATAACTGTCTCGCCTCTTTGATACTTGACCCGAACCTTGCCGCGTTGCGAATCAATTCTGTCGGAGATGTCTTGCGTGCTCGTGACTTTATTTCCGTCAATTTCGAGTATCACATCTCCGACTCTCAACCCCTTTTTGGCAAAAGGGCTTCCCGCATTGATCGAATTGATGTGAAGCCCTTTACCGATGGCAAGCTTGCTCGCGCTATAGGCGACGTTTATCAAACAAGAGCCTATCATCAGAAAAGCAAGAAAAGCGGCGAAGCGCAGCGTTTTTATATTTCGTGACACTAAATAAAAGGCCAGAAAAAACGCGGGACTGCGAAGCCCCTTAATACTGATCATCGGATCATAAGAGAGAAAGGAAGAGATTACGCAGCAAGCGAAAAAGCCGAGAACGGCAATGTCTACGGGGCTTCGGGATTGCCTGTACTGCCTGGTTACTGCAATCTTTACTGCCCAGCACAACAACCCGAACAAGAAAGCACCCTGTGTAAGGGCTATCGAATGAGGGGCGAACCCTGCGTATAAAACAAGCGAAAATGCGATCAGATAATCCGTGATAATAATCGGGCGGGCGCGCACGCGCTCCCAGAAATTGTTGAAGCTTTCTGAAATTAGAGAAGCTAACCGGCCCGTTCTCGTAGGAGGGCTGATAGAAACGTTATTTATCAAACTCGTCAACCTCTACCTTTGCATTAACTGCAAGCACACCACATCCTCGGGGAGATCGAAGGTATTCTATGCGCGGGATTGCCGCAAATCAATACCCTTTGAGCCTCCTTTTGTTTCTAGCATGTGAACCAGCTTGACCGGCGTTCCTCCTTTAATGTAGCCTCAAAGAAGAGCGGGATTAAAGGGATCACCCCTTTGGCGCGCTCGTAATTCAAGCTGTATCGCTGTTAGCGGAGGTATAATCGATGAGCACGAATGAACAATCAAGAGATACGTGGTCTGAAAGTTCGGCAGACAACACCGCCCGCCGGGCTGTTCGTGAAGCTTTTGCAGCCCTGCCTCTCGATCAAAGACTGGTCGCGCTCGTAGAAGTGGAGCTGGACCTACTGGGAGATGCTGCACAGAGCTTTATGAGCGCCGCGTCAAAAGCGGCCGACGAACTGGTCAATGCTTTTTGCAGCCCGAGGCCTTCGGGACAATCAGAAAGCCACACCCAGTCAACCTAATCGCCGGTTCGCAATCGCGAAGCTTAAAGGAATAAACTTTCGGGCCTATCATGGGGGGCAAACATGAGTGAGAGCATTCAGTTAAGAGACCCGCTTTTTAAGCTCATCGTCCGGTTCAGCAATGGCGAGATGATTCAGCAGATCGTCACCGATCCTATCGATTCACGCCTGATAACGCCTGAAACGCGCTATGCGGTTGTCAACGCCTTTTCGTGTCAAAATCCGAGCGAGTGCACCGACACGACGATAATAAATCTGCGCGATGTGACTTTTCTGAGGACCGAGGTCGTTACTCTAGATCAACTGGTAGCCGAGCGGAGAATGGCTGGTATTCGCTCGTCAGGCCCTTCAAACAGCGACGACAAGCTTCCGAAAACCCTGGCCCAAATAAAATTCGTTTGATCTTCACACGCGGCTCAAGGCGGCAACCCGGAGCTTTCTTGGATGTCGAATAAAAATTATCGCCTGGCTAAACCTTTATATGCTTTCTCCTTGATACTGCTTTTTGTTGTGGCCGGTTGTCATGGTCAATCTGCGGCTACTCGAAACTCAAGCTCCGGGGACAAGAAATCAGAGATCAAGCAGCCGGAGAAGGCGATTGCGTTCGACGCCAACCGGGCATACGAGCACGTAAAAAAAGTTGTCGAGATGGGGCCGCGACCTGCCGGGTCTGAGGCTTTGAAGAAGACTCAGCAATACATAGACGCCGAGCTGAAGAGCTACGGTCTAAAGGTTACGGCTGACGACTTTGTGGCAGATACCACGCGCGGCAAAAAACCTATGAAGAATATTATCGGCGAGTTGCCGGGCGAAAAAGCGGAAGTGGTCGTGATAGCAGGCCACTACGACACAAAACTTCAACCGGGCTTTGTGGGCGCAAACGACGGCGGCTCAAGCACGGCGGCAGTGCTTGAGATGGCGCGCGCTTTATCGAAAACAAAGCCTGAGTACACGCTCTGGTTCGTCTTTTTTGACGGCGAAGAAGCTTTTGTCGATTGGAACGCGAACGACGGCAAGGATAACACCTATGGCAGCCGTCATATGGTTGCGAGGATGAGCGAGGACGGCACCATCAAACGAGTTAGGGCATTGGTGCTGGTAGATATGATCGGGGATAAAAATCTCGACTTGCTTAAGGACTATGAGTCAACTCCCTGGATAGTCAATCTGGTCTGGAACACCGCTGGCGAGCTTGGATACGGCAAGCACTTTATCAACAGCGAAGCCGGGTACTCTGACGATCACCTGCCTTTTAAAGAAGCGGGCATTCCCGTAATAGACATAATCGATTTTAATTACGGCCCTAATAACTCTTACTGGCACACCAACCAGGATACGCTCGATAAGATCGGCGCGGAGAGCCTCAAGATTGTAGGCGATGTAGTAATCAAATCGCTCCCCGAGATTTTTAAATATTTGAACGCAGGCTCTCGCGTCGGGCATTGAGCTTGCGGCGGCAAGGTTCTCATTTTTTTCTTACCTTACTTTGTACATACCACATTGGAGGAGACCTTTATGCGCGTGGCTGTAATTCCGGGTGACGGCATCGGCCCGGAAGTTATAAACGAAGCGGTCCGAACTCTTGAAGCGGCGCGCAATATGTTCGGATTCGAGCTTACACTGGATCGGTTTGACTGGGGGGCCGAGAAATACCTTTCGACTGGAATCACTATGCCCGAAGGCGCGCTCGAAATGTTATCGAATGAATACGACGCGATACTGGCCGGGGCATTTGGCGACCCCCGCGTGCCGGATAATAAACACGCAGCAGACATTTTGCTTGGCATGAGATTCGGGCTTGATCTCTATATCAATCTTCGCCCGATCAAGCTAATTGATGCTCGCCTGTGCCCGCTCAAAAATCGAGACACGCGCGACGTTAACTTCGTCGTGTTTCGCGAGAACACCGAGGGAATGTATGTTTTCGTGGGCGGGAATTTCAAAAAGGCGACTTCGGACGAGATAGCCGTTCAGGAAGAGATCAATACTCGCAAGGGCGTCGAGCGCATCATCGTCGCGGCATTCGAATACGCGAAAAAATATAATCGAAAACGGGTTACGATGAGCGACAAATCGAACGTATTGACCTACGGGCATGATCTCTGGCAGCGCACTTTTAAGCAGGTAGCGCCCGGTTATCCCGATATTGAAGCTAATCACCTGTACGTAGACGTTCTGGCGATGTGGATGGCGCTCGACCCTTCGCGGTTCGATGTGATCGTCACGAACAACCTTTTCGGAGACATAATCACCGATCTGGGAGCCGCTTTGCAGGGGGGATTGGGCATGGCCGCTTCGGGCAACATTCATCCGGGCAAGGTTTCGCTTTTCGAACCGGTACACGGGAGCGCGCCACAGTTTGCGGGTAAAAACATCTCTAACCCTATTGCCGCGATTCTTACGGCGGCAATGATGGTTGACTACCTGGGCCTGTCGGATGTTGCGGCGGCGATTGAAGAGGCTGTAGAAATGGCCGTGCGCGCAGGTGAAACGACGCAAGACATAGGCGGGAACCTTTCAACTACGGAAGCGGGCCAGGCAATCAGGCAACACCTGACCAGGGATCGATAGCCCCTAACCCCCGAGCCTGCCGTGTCCGTTGTGTTTTGCGCGCGCCTGTATCTCGATACGTCGGTTATAATCCTCCAGCGCGCTGATTACGTGATGTCTCAGACGGGCGAGCCTTGTTCGGGTGGAAGTCATTTCAAGCAAACTCTGTTTCGCGTCGTTATCAATCGGCAAGGCCGAAGATATCAAAAGAGAGAAAGCCTCCGGGTCTTCCGGCAAGTCCGTATCAACAGTGGGCGATTCGTCGAGCGCCTGAGCTGCGGCCAGGAACTTCTTGCATCTATCGTGCATGCTTTCGAAAAGTTCGGCCATATCTTCGTCGGCTTCTAAATCGTCTGTGAATGCTTCGACCCTCGCAATGATAAACGGAGTCTGTTGGTGCAACTCAATTATTCGATACCGAACCAGGCCTGTCAATATGATGTTCAACTTTCCTTCTTCAAGCGGCATAACAGCTTGTATCTTCGCTACGCACCCGACGCTGCCCGGTTCGGGTGGGGTTTCGCGCCCGATGAAGGCGTTGCTTTGATAAGAGAGTCCAAACAGGTTTCCGTTGTCGGTCGCAAAGCGCATCATCTGTTTGTACCGATCCTCGAAGATGTGCAGAGGCAAGATCGCGCCGGGGAATAATACCGTGCCGAGCGGGAAGATCGGCAACGTTTCAAGTTTCTCGAAGCTTTCCATTTCCATAACGGGAATTATAGCGAATAATAGGGACGCGAGCTAAGAGCTTCGATTAGAAACCGGGCGTGCTGGCTGCGCCGAAGAGTGAATTATTGACTGCGCCATGTGGCTATGTTACTTTCGAGAAATATGATCAGCGGCTTCAACACCGATGTTAATCACGGGGGGTGCGTCTACCACGTCCAGACAGAGGATCGCGGTAAACAGAAACCCTTTCTTGAATCGCTAGTCTACATCGGGGGAACCATAGTCGCGAAAAAAAGTACGCCCTACTCGGAACAGTTAGAGCAGGGAGCCTCGGAAGAGACGATTGCCGCGCTGCTCAAACGGCAGCATCAAGTAATCATCGCGGCTATCAAAGCGGGCAGAATCGAAGACCTGATCCGCCACTCGTCTAAAGAAAGCAGGGCAGACAAACGGGCCGAGCCTCAACCTGCTTCCCACGCAGATACCGCGCCGCAGCAACCTGTAGTCGGCCCTGCGGAAGCCGTCATATCGGCGTCAGATAGTCTGCGAAAGTCGCCGCATAAATCGACAGCGCCGCTTTCATCCAAGGCCGCATCCGGGGATGAGACGCCCGGCAAAGCCAGTCACAGCGCGAACGGCCAGAGCACGAAGGTCGAGCCTCTTAATCTTGATGACGTAATAGCAGAGTATATGAAGCGAAGCTCGGAGCAGGGCAAACTTGATTTGAACGTGCTCAGCCCAACCGTCTTCACTGCCGGAAAGAATATCAATCTCAGAGTCAAGATTTCGCACGGGACGAAACCGGACCCCGAGGCTACTGTTACAATCAAGATTGTCGGCACGGCTTTCAAGCCACAAGTTTATATGGGACACGCAGGTCACGACGGGGTTGCCGCGTTCAACCTGAATCTGCCGCCTTTCACCGCGGGGACGGCTGCCATAGTTATTGAGGCTCAATCGCTGCATGGCCGGGGTGAGCTTAAACACTTGATTCGCAGAGCATAACCCGCAACCCCGAACATCAAGAGGTGTGTCGAGTTGATCGTAATAATCAATGGAGAAGAGAACCGAATTGGCAGACGGCGTGTTTGTCCGAGACCTGGTTGAAAAGCTCGGCTTGAAACCGGAGCGCCTCGCCGTCGAGGTCAATCGTAAGATAGTCCGAAAAGCAGAATGGGGCTCGACATCGCTTTCCGATGGTGACAAAGTAGAGATAGTGAATTTTGTAGGAGGCGGCGCAACCGCCGCGTGAACGGATTTATTTTAAACAAGGATATGCAATTGAAAAACGCTAACGATTCGCTTGTGATAGCCGGACGAACCTTCGGCTCGCGTTTAATTCTGGGCACGGGCAAGTACGAAACATTCGAGCTGATGACCCGCGCGCTCGAAGCCTCCGGGACAGACATGGTCACGGTTGCCGTGCGGCGTGTGAACCTTAATGACCGCTCGAAAGAATCTTTCCTCGATCACATTGACCCGAAAAAATACCAGTTGCTTCCTAACACCGCCGGTTGTTATTCGGCTGAGGAAGCCGTACGAACTGCTATGCTCGCCCGTGAAGTCTTAGATACTCCCTGGGTGAAGCTTGAAGTCATTGGCGATGAAAGAACACTGTTCCCTGATAATGAAGGATTGCTCGCGGCCACGCGAGAGCTGGTCCGCGAAGGGTTCATCGTCCTGCCCTACCTTAATGATGATTTGATCGTTGCCCGCAGGCTGATCGATGCCGGAGCGGCTGCCGTTATGCCGCTTGCGGCCCCAATCGGGTCGGGGCTCGGCATTCAGAACTTTACTAACCTGAAGATCATGCGCGAGATGATTACCGAAGTGCCGCTGATAGTCGATGCGGGGGTCGGCACGGCTTCCGACGCTACGCTTGCAATGGAGCTTGGCGTAGACGGGATATTGATGAACACGGGGGTGGCCGGGGCGGGCGACCCCGTGGCGATGGCCGAGGCGATGAATTTTGCGGTGCGCGCGGGCCGTCTCGCTCATCTGGCCGGGCGCATTCCTAAAAAGCTTTATGCAACTGCTTCAAGCCCGAATCTGGGGATAATAGAATAGCGGCGGGACTATTACCGGATGGCTTGCGATAAGAAATTCGAGGATGAGCTTTTAGCGTCCGGACTTCGGGCTATTGCGGGCGTGGACGAGGTCGGGCGCGGCGCGCTGGCCGGTCCCGTGGTGGCGGCGGCCGTGATACTCGATCTCACGGATGTCCCCGAAGGAATTAATGATTCAAAACAGCTTACCCGACGGCATAGAGAGCGGCTCGCGGTTGAAATAGAGCGCCGAGCCGTGGCCTTTTCCATAGCAAGGATAGAGCATTTTGAGATCGATCAGATCAACATACACCGCGCCTCTTTGCTCGCCATGGAGCGGGCAATAAAAGGATTGCGACCGCCACCTGACTATGTTTTAATAGACGGGCGACATAAGGTCCCCCAAATAGAATGCCCTCAGTTAACAATAATCAAAGGTGATTGCATTTCAGTCTCCGTCGCCGCCGCGTTGATTGTGGCGAAGGTGGCGCGGGATCGCTGGATGAGAGAATATGACGAGGAGTATCCCGGCTACAGCTTTGGCTCTCATGTCGGATACAACACGCGCACTCACCAGCAGGCTATTTGTAAGCTTGGCCCATCGGCTATCCACCGATTGAGTTTTCGCGGCGTTCTTTCTTACCAGCCCGCTCTAGAGTTGGGCGCGGAAGAAGTAGCGTCCCTGTCGTCGCTTCCAGAAACTGAATAAAAGCACCCCACCCGCGGCCCCTTTTTGAGCAGAAGAGTCAGGCGTCATCTGCCTACGGAGGGGATATGTCGTTAAACAAGTCCAAATCTTTGCGCACCGCAGAGAAGTACGTGCTACAGGGTAAGATTCCAGCCGCTATTGATGAATATCGAAAAGTGGTCGATGCCGACCCTTCAGATCTGACTACGATCAACACGCTCGGAGATCTTTATGTTCGCGCGGGCAAAATTCAGGATGCAATAATAAATTTTTCCAGGATCGCAGAGAGCTATCGCGAAAGCGGCTTTACACTCAAAGCAATCGCGATGCTAAAGAAAATATCTAAGCTCGACCCGACCAACGTAGAGACGGCTATGAAGCTCGCAAATCTCTACTCGCAGCAAGGGCTGCTGGTGGAGGCTCGCCAGCAATACCTTCAAGTCGCCGACGCATACGCGCGGGCGGGGCAGACCCGCAAAGCGCTTGAGGCCTATCAGCGGATTGCCGATCTTGACCCTTCCAACACCTCCGTCAGAATGAAGCTGGGCGAAATCTACTCGCGTGAAAACATGCCCGAGCAGTCGCACGAGGCCTTCATAATGGCGGGCGCGGAGTTCCTCAGAAAAGGCGACGCCGAGCAAGCCCTTAATGCCAACCTGAAAGCAATCGGGATCAACCCGGAAAGCCGCCAGGGGCTTACGGCCATTGCTACGATATACACACAGCAAGGACAGGCCGACCGCGCGATCGGCATCCTCTGCGACGCTTTTGAAAGAAGCCCTGGTGATGTCGAGCTTTTGACGATACTGGGAAGAACGTATCTGTCCGCAGGGTTGATGGACGACGCGGAGCGCACGTTCTTGAGTCTCGTAGAGTTGGACCGCAACCGATATCACTACCTGCTCGAAGTCGGAAGGCGCTTTCACCAGATGGGCAATCTCGACCGCGCCGCCGAGCAGATCGACGGGTGTCTGGATGTTTTGATAAGCAAGCGAGAAGAGGATAAAGCGATAGAATTTTTGCGCCGCGTGCTGGACAAGGATATGAATCATATCGGCTCGCTCAAGCGGCTGGCCCAGATATTCTTGCGCATACGCGAAGACCATAACTTGATTGCGACGCTCAACTCTCTTGCGGAAGCAGCGATGCGCAAAGGCGAGGATGAAGAAGCCATCGCCGCGCTCAAAGAGCTTGCCCGCCTTGAGCCTGATGAGCCTATTCATTTGCAGAGGCTTTATAACCTCGGAGTGAAAGACATAGTCGAAGCGGATTCTCCCGACGTTATTCGCGCGACAGGCCCGCTCGATTATGAATCGGCGGCTTTTGATGATGCTTTCGTAATCCGGCAAATCTCCGAGGCGGAAATACTGGCGGGCCACGGGCAGGTAGATCATGCGGTGGCCATGTTGAAAGAGATACTCAACCACGCGCCTGAGAATTTGCAGGTGCATCTGAAGCTGAAAGACATTTACTTGCGAGCCGGAACAATGACCGAAGCCGCGAGCCAGTGTTTACAACTGGCTCGGATACACGAGGCGCGCGGCGAGTCGGCTCGCTCAAGCGATTATATGGCGGAGGCTCGACAGCTCTACCCGAATGTGGATGAGCTTCCAGTTGCCGTGCCTCAAGCAGGCGGCTGGTCTGATAAAGATGCGGAAGCATACGGTTACGAAAGCGGCTTCGACATTTCGCTCAGCGCTCCGGCCAGCAACGGCGGTTTCGATGTTCTGGGTGATGCGGGCAGGCTGGATCTGAGCAAGTATCAGACAGGCCAGTTGATCGATCAGGCTGGATTTGTGACCGTTCCCGGAAATGGCAGTGACCCGGAAGGACATCAGGCAAGTCCATCAAACGGGCACGGCGCACCTGTGGGCACACAGGCATTTCGCTATAGCGATATGATAGTCGGAGATTTGAGCGAGTCAGGCATGCCCGCGCATCCGGTTGGCGACATGATGTTTAACTCGTCAGGCGATGTCGCCACCGATACGATGACGCCCATGCTCAGAGACGAGCTTGAGGGAATAGATTTCTACATCGCTCAAGGTTATGCCGAGATTGCGCGCGATACGCTGGACCGCTTGAGAGCCGAGCACGGCGATCATCCGGAAATCGTATCGCGATACAAACGGCTCGGGCTTCACACGGGTTCAGACGCGCCCGTGAGTGAAGATTATTCTGTGGATGAAAACTGTTCCGTGATTGAGGATTATCTTGCGGGCGCAGGTTACGAAGAACCTCAAGCCGTGGCGACAGAAGCCGCGCAAGGCGAGCTTGATCCTGCTTTCTTCCAGGGCAGCTACGTTGACCATCATCCTAACGGCAATAATGGTTCGGGCGATGTCGCAATGTTGATAGAAGAGAGAAGCTCGGAGACAATGGTTGCGAACGCGGGCGAGTTCACCGTTGATATGTCGAGCCAGCCCGAAGAGAGCGAACACGTGGATGCTCTCCCGTTCCTCGTTCATAAAGAATCCGGCCCGCTCGACCCCGACCTGATGGTCCAGTTTAATACAAGTGATTTGCTCAATAACACGGTCTTTGCAACGGGAAGACCACCGACTGCTCCGCTACCCGAGCAGATTGTTAATACAGAAGACGACGACATCGTTGAGTCCATAGCTTCTGATATAGAGGCTTCGTTTGACAGTATCACGGAACTAGAAAAACCGTTAGAGGCTGCGGTTCAAGAAGCTGACGTACTTGAATCAGACGAGGCGGCTGATGAAACTCAAGTTGTTGAAACCGAAACAGAGTTTTCGGAGGATGAGGACGAGAGCTACGAAGCCGCCGAATTGATGCCACTGTCCGCAGATATGAGCGAAGCCCAAAGCGCCGAGGTTGTTGATTCGACTCTCTGGCTCAAAGAGCTTGCCGGAACGGGCGACGATCAACAGCAGCATGACACGGGCCTTGAGCTGCAAGAGATTTTTGAGGAGCTGAAGGAGAATACCGGCGACCTGAAGCCGTTGATGGATTTTGAAACCCACTACAATCTGGGATTGGCTTATAAAGATATGGATGTGCTTGATGACGCAATCGAGCAGTTTCAGATGGCATTCAGGATGGCCGGCGAAGACGAGACGCTTAAATCCAATTACATACAGTGCTGCCACATGCTAGGCGTATGCTTCAAGCGGAAGCAGATGCTTAAAGTCGCGGTTATGTGGTTCGAGCGCGGGCTGAAGATTTCTGGCCGGACCGAAGATGAGTATCAGGCGCTTAGGTACGAGATGGGCTTCTGTCTTGAAGAGATGGGCGAGATAGACAGAGCGATTGACGTTTTTATGGAAGTTTACGGCATAGATGTCAATTACCGGCAGGTAGCCAGAAAGATTCAAGAGTTGCAGGAGGCAAAGAGCACGTGCTAATGTGAGTCCTGAGTGTTGAATCCTGAGTCCTGTGTAAAACATCGGCGCATAATCACATCGCCTCTGGTTTCTCACACAGGACTCAGGATTCAACACTCAGGACTTATTTTTATGTCGGCAAAACTTACGATTATTTTTTACATATTGATCTGTTTTGAGATCGGCCTCTTACTCGTCATCCTCCCCTGGCTCGATCACCCATCCTGGAACGAGAATTTCCTACTTTTTTCGGCAGTCGATAAATTGCAGTGGCCCTGGCTTGGCCGCTTTATGACGAGCGGGTATTTCCGAGGCGCTGTTACGGGCCTGGGCTTTTTAAACATAATGCTTGGGGCCTGGGAATTGATAAACTTTAAGAAGACAGTCAGCGCTTTTCAGATAAAATGGCAGAGTGATGAGTTTGATGCTAAACCATTCGAGACCGCTGTTATATCTGATAACCGACCGGTGGATATTGCCGCACGAAAAGAGTAACTCTCATCTGTCCGCCCTGATCGATTACATATCACGCGCAGTAGCTGCCGGAATCGATATGGTGCAGATACGCGAACGTGATTTATCGGCCCGCGATCTGTTATCCGTAGCAGACGCGGCGGCGGCCGAACCTATTTCAAACACAATTATGCTGGTTAATGATCGCGCTGATATCGCCGCGTGCGCCGGTGCGGGTGTTCACCTTACGACGCGTTCTATGACTACAGACGTGGTACGCCGCGCCTTCGGCCCTTCTATGCCCATAGGCGTTTCTACGCATTCGCTTGGAGAGGCTCAAGAGGCCGAACAAAAGGGCGCTGACTTTGTAGTATTCGGGCCGGTCTTTGAAACCGAAAGCAAAAAGATTTATGGCCCTCCGGTCGGCACGAAGGCTCTGGGCGAGGTTGCCGCGCGAGTCAGTATTCCTGTGCTGGCGCTTGGGGGCATCAATCTGTCCAACTTTCGCCAAACGCTTGATTGCGGCGCGGCGGGCATTGCAGGCATCTCGCTTTTTGCCGGGGCGGAAGATTTGAGCAGCCTTGTGCGCGCCATCAAGTCTTAATCATTTATGCTAACCGTGATGACCATAGCCGGATTCGACCCTTCGGCGGGCGCGGGGGTTTTGGCCGATATAAAAACCATTAGCGCTTTCGGGTGTTTCGGCGTTGCGGCAATAACCAGTTTGACGCTGCAAAACACTCAAGGCGTTTTCGGCGCTTACCATCAAACACGCGATGTCGTGCGCGGACAGCTCGCCCCCCTGTTTGATGATTTTGATATTGCCGCAATAAAGACCGGAATGCTGCCTACGCGCGAAGTAATAGAAGCGGTTGCCGAGGCGATCTCCGCACGCTCGATCAAACACGTAGTTGTTGATCCTGTTGTGAGAAGCACAAGCGGGTATGATTTGATCGATGACCGGGCGCTCGCTTCGTTAATTGACCTTCTATTCCCGCTCGCATCCGTAGTCACGCCTAACCGGGCGGAAGCCGAACGCATCGCGGGGGCTGAAATCAAAGAGCCGTCGCAGATGGAGCAAGCAGCCGAAAAGATTTTTTCGCTTGGCCCACGAGCCGTCTTGATTAAAGGCGGGGACCTCAAAGATGAAAAGGCCACAGACCTGTTGATGGACTCAAGCGGGACGATAGCCTATAGCTCTGAGCGTGTAAACTCTATGAACACTCACGGGACGGGTTGTACGCTTTCATCGGCACTGGCCTGTCTGCTCGCTTCCGGCAATCCGCTTCGCGCTAGCATCCCGATTGCAAAACAATACATTGTTGAAGCGATTACCAACGCGCCGGGGATAGGCCAGGGGCACGGGCCTCTTAACCATTTTCCGCACAAATCTATCATTTAGCACGACTTAGCTTGCCTTCGCTCTTTTTGTTTCGTGTGCCCTTCTGTAAGAAAAATGTCCTGTCCGATGCGCAGGCTATTTGTTATACTGTCTGCCGATATAGGCAGGTTGAGCGCAATAAATAATACGAAGGAAGTTATTTCGGACTCTCAAGCGAGCTTGATGAGCCTGTCATCGAGGTCGTCTTACTCTCCATTATCGAGTAATGGTGGGATATGTCTACGCCCTTTCGCGAATGGAACGTGGCCGAGTTATTAAAACGATGTTCCAGGCGGCCCCCCGACGAGGTTGCCTGGCAAGAATTCGTTCGCCGCTATGACCACACTATCCGTTTGAGCGTCGTAAAAACTTTTCACCGCAAAGCGCGAGAAGAAGCAGACCGCAAGCCGCAATTTCCCGAAGACCTGGTCGAAGATCTTGTGCAAGCCGTCTACGTGCGGCTCATAGAAGACCACAACCGCGCGATTGAACGCTTCGAGGGCGAGTATGCCAACTCCATATTTCAATATCTTTCGATGATCTCGATCAATGTCGTCAGGGATTATTTTCGCGAAATGCGCGCGCAAAAAAGGCCGAAGGTGAGTTACTCGTTAGACGAGTTGTTAGAGACAAGCGGCGATGGCGCTCTTTCTGACGAGGCTCACAGCCGACTTGATGGGCAACCGCTGAGCAACGTAGCAGGGGCGTTTACGATTGAAGAGATCGAGCAGGCTCTGAACAGAGTAATCAGCGGAAAAAACCGGGATCGGGATATTCTAATCTTCAAGCTGCGCTATAGCGAGGGCCTTACGCTTGAAGAGATCACAAAGGCTATGGGACTGGACATCTCCGCCATAAGCGTCGGATCGATTCTCAATCGTATAATCAGGAGGCTCAGACAGATGCTTGACCCTCCTATCCGGGGCTGACCGATCTCCGCGAGCCGGGCTTATCAATTTCTTGAGAGTAGATTGCCCGCCCCCCGATTGAGCAGTTCATCGGCCAGTCTTTGTCCGACCGTCTCCGCCTCGTCGGCCAGTCCCTTTACGCGGCTCCGTATAATCTGTGACCCGTCCGGCGCAGCCACCAGCCCGTCGAGGCTTATCTCGTCCCCTTCTATTTTGCCCAGCGCCGCGATTGGGACCAGGCACCCTCCGCCCAATCCCTTCAGAAAAGCTCGCTCGGCCCGGCAAGCTTGCTCGGTCGGCTTATGATTGATGCGGCCCACTATCCCGTTCGTAAAGTGATCGGTCGCGCGAGTCTCGATTGCGAGCGCGCCCTGCCCGACAGCCGAGAGCATCAAATCTTCGTTCAGGTACTCTGTGATACGGTCGGCGTAGCCCAGTCGGCTGAGTCCCGCAGCCGCAAGAATGATTCCATCAAAGTTGCCTTCGTCCAGTTTTCTGAGCCGTGTATCGACATTGCCGCGCACAGGCTCGATTACTAGATCCGCTCGCGCCGCGTGAAGCTGCGCGTGGCGGCGGAGGCTGCTTGTGCCAATCAGTGCGCCCGTAGGCAATTCGTTTATTGACGTTGCGGGGCCGCGAGCCACCAGCGCGTCACGGACGTCCTCGCGCTCGGTTATCGAGCCGATTTGAAGCCCGGCGGGAAGCTCCGTAGGAAGATCTTTCAAGCTATGCACTGCCAGATCGATTGCGCTGCCGAACAAGGCTTCTTCCAACTCGGCTGTGAACAGCCCCTTTCCTTGCTCGCCCAGCTTGGGCAACGACACGTCCAGCACGCGGTCACCTTTGGTCGTCAGGACTTTGATTTCGATCACTAGCTCGGGATCGAGTCTCTCAAGCTCCCGCTTGACCCAATTAGTTTGCCATAGCGCAAGCTTGCTGCCACGCGAGCCTATGATTAGCTTTCTTTCCAATCCTGCTCCTTGCCTTAATCGATTCGTACCATCTTTCGCAACTCGTCAAGCACTTCGGTGGCCTCGCCATTGCGAGCCGCTTCGCGCAAATGAACTATGACCGGATGAGAGAGCTTGTTGACGAGCGCGGGGATCAAGACTTCTTGTATAGCCGTCTCCTGTTCGGAGTTTATGCCCAGCCGTTTGCGATTTCGTTTGAACTCGCTTATAGCCATCTCCGAAAGAAGCCGTTTTACTTCCAGAACGCTCGGCCCAATATCGAGCGAGAGCAGGTGTTTTGTGAACTGCTGAACCTCGGCCTCGATGATGACTTCGGCTGACCGGGCCTCCTGCTCGCGCTCGCTGATGTTGGCTTTGATTACAGATTGCAGGTCGTCTATGTCGAACAAGAAAGTATTATCGACATCGGCCACGGCCGGGTCGATATTACGCGGCACCGAAATATCTATGAAAAGCACGGGCCCCTTGCGCCGGGACTTGAGCGCCTGTCTGGTCTCCGCTGGGCGTATGACGTAATCAGGGGCGCCGGTCGAGCAGATCACTATGTCGGTTGTCGGAAGCGTTTCATAAAAAAGGTCGAAACTTATGGCCGAGACTCCCAGCGCGCGCGCTACAGCTTCGGCTTTTTCCGCCGTGCGATTCGTTACTACTAGTTTGCGCGCCCCGGCTTCCATCAGATTGCGAGCGGCCATCTCGCCCATCTCGCCCGCGCCGACAAGCATTACAGTTTGCTCGGAAAGCTTGCCGAAGACCCTGTAGGCAAGTTCTACGGCGACGGAGCTGATCGAAACGGGCTTTTGCGAAATGGCGGTCTCGGTCCTTATGCGCTTGGCGACCGAGATGGTGCGGTGCATGAGCTGGCTCAGCACGCGCCCGACCGTCCCCGCGCTGACGGCTTCCTGGTAGGCTTCCTTAATCTGGCCGAGAATCTGTGACTCGCCCACCACCATCGAATCGAGGCTGGAGGCGACGCGAAAAAGGTGCTTGATCGCTTCGGTGTCGGCGTGGCGGTACAGATGACCGTTGATGTTGTTTAGAGGCAGGCTGTGAAAATTGCAGAGGAAATCCGTCAGCCGCTCGATCCCTTTTTGGGCGCCTGCGGGCGCGCTTGCCAGAAGCTCAACCCGGTTGCAGGTCGAAACGATCACCCCTTCATCGACGGTTTCCTGGTCTACGAGCGATGAAAGCGCGTCGGCGATGCGCGGCTGGCCGAACGCCAACCGCTCGCGCACTTCGACGGGCGCTGTCTTGTGGCTGAGAACCTATCAGGACAATGTTCATTTGACTCACAAACGCTCAGAACCAGGGGGTCGTAGAATCAGGGGCGCTTTATCCGGTCGGGTGGAGCGTATCCAGATAACGCACTCCCACAAGGCTGAAAATGACGAGCATGAAACTTATGATCGAAGCGAGCGCGACAGTCCGGCCCCGCCACCCTGCGCTTATCCTCGTTTGAATAATCAATAAGTATATGACCCAGGACACTATTGAAAATATCTCTGTCGGCTCTCCGTGCCAGTACACGCCGTCGCGGGCGCGCTGCCACCCTATCCCCGCTGCAATTCCCAGCGTCAGAAATATGAAGCCGATGGCCATCGCTTTGAAGCTGATATTGTCGCAGGTTTCAAGCGAGGGGAGCCGGTAAGAGATCGGCCCGAATTTTTTGCTCTTCAGCTCGCGCTCCTGTATCAGATACATCAGCCCCGCCCCGAAGGCCACGAAGAAAGCGGCGTAAGCCAGCAGCAAGAATCCCGCGTGAACGAAAAGCAGTCCTTGAAACGGATTGTTCTGACCGGCCAGGTTGTTTGAGGCGTCGGGCGAGATTGCCGCAATCGTGGCGAGCACAAGTACGATGGGGAATATAAATGCTTTAAGCGCGTCGGCGCGATACCACCTTGCGGCTATGAGGTATGAGATTACAAGACACCAGGAGAGAAATGCGCACATCTCTTCTGTGCCGACGAGCGGGCAACGGCCTGTGCGAAATCCTTTGAGGATAAGCCAGCCCGTGTGCGCTCCGAATGATAAGATGAGAGCGCCGAGCGCAATGCGAGGAATGACAGGACGCTTGGCCGTTAGCGCGAGTATAGATTGCACCACACTGACAGCGTACCCTGCCAGCACGATTATCCATAAGATTTCCATAGGGCCGACTCCACCTCCGAGGTTCAGGCAAGCTAAATTCTACCCTCAGATTCGACCCTATGGCAATCAATCGTTCTAAAGCGATTCAAGCCTCAGCAATGCATCGGTGTCGAGCAGCGTGATGCGCTTGCGCCCCACCTGTACCAGCTTGTCGCGTTTCAACTCGGCGATAGCGTTTGTGACCGTCTCGCGGTAAACGCCGAGAATGTCGGCCATCTCCTGGTGGGTGTACCCGATCACCTGGTTAGCCTCGTTAGCAAGCCTCACAAGAAGCGATGCGATCCTTGCAGTCACGGGGTGAAAAGCAGCCCGTTCGTGCTGGCGCTCGGCCTCGACCAGCCTCGGTCCAAGCTTTCGCATAGCATTCAACGCCACGTCGGGTGACGAGGTGGTGATCCGCTCGAAGTCTTGCGCGTTTATCGACACCAGTTCGGTAGCTTCGGAGGCTTCGGCGTGCGCGCCGAGCATGCTCTGGCCTACGAGCGGCATCTCTCCGAATATGCTCCCCGGCTCTAATCTCTTGATGGCGTACTGCCCGCCTTGCAAAGCTGGTCGGAAGATATTGACCGAGCCGCTTTTTATCAGAAACAGCACAGGCTCTTTACGATCCGTGGGGTAAATTCGATCTCCCTTTTTGTAAGTCTGCTTGCGCAAGCGCCGGTCGACAAGCGACTCGATCCCTTTTTCGTCTGACCCCGTCAGGTCGCTGATATGCAAATACCCTACTTTTGGAGCAAGGCTCAAAGCGGCCAGTGATCGCATCTTTTCACTAGGCCCCTTCGTCCTTCTCCGCTTCTTCACATTGCCGACGCTTCGCTTTCTAGGTGCTGTCGAAGCTCTTTGTGTGGCTAACTTTCTTTTCGTAGCATTAACTGCCAATTCGATCACCTCTCCCTGGGGAACTGTGTGGTAATTGGTTGGCTGCCGGGTCCACTGAATTTAACGGCTAAATTTCAGCAGCCATATTGATCTCATGCAGCGCCTTCATGGCTTTTGTCATACGACTCCTTGATAGGCGACCGGTAATGAGCCATGTATTATTGTTGGTGCCTAAAGCGCCATCCCCTGCGCTTGACTTCGCCACTGCTGATAAACGGGTTGGTCCTCGCAAAGAATACTAGCAATGATCTGGAGCAATGCGTGAGTGATGTTGCCAACAAAAAAAACAACAGTTGCCTTTGACATCAGCGCAAAGCAATAGTCGAATTATCTGTATCGATGGAAGCTGGGGACATCTGGTACAAAAGCGATTTAATTGAGCAAAAGGCAGCTATCATTCAAGTCTCGCGATTTTTTCGAGCGGCGGTCTTTCTGTAAAGCGCGAGGAGGACGAAGGAGAAAACAGCAGTTAAGATGACAGGTAGATAAAAAAGCCATTTTGGGTTATCGAAATAACTCATCGCTAGACCGGAAAGAGCAGGGCCGGTGAGGCTGCCGATTCCGAAGGCGAGCGAGAACAGAGAATTGGCCGCGCCCAGCCTCTCTTTGCTCACAATCCCCCCGATCATCGCAAGGCCGATAGGGTAAAAACTTCCGGCCAGCGCGCCCGCGAAGGCTCCGGTTATAAGAAAGTATCGCCAGTCTGTATGTAACGTCATTACTGCAAAGACCACCGTAAGCAACATCGCACAGGCCAGCAACGTCCTGCGCTTGCCGAAATGATCGGCAGCCCGCCCGAGGGGTATCTGGCTCAGAATAGTGCCTACTATCACCGCCGTTATGATCCCGCCCATCTCCGTCTCTGCAACCGATAGCTGCTCCTTCAAATAGATCGGAAAGAGCGTGACGAGCGAGGACATCATGTAACCATAAAGAGCGCCTGCCGAGATCGGGACAAAGATTTTCAGTGAGAGCTTTTTTGTGATCGCAGGTATGTGGTGATCCGTGGAAGCGGTACTGGGAATCAATGCGGTCGCAAGGAGCGCGGCGAGCAGACTGAGCGCGAAACAGGCTACAAAGGGAAGCTCCGTGCGAATGCCGAACAACAATGTCCCTGCCATCGGCCCCATAGCCCACCCCGCGCCTACAGACAACGCGTAATAACTCATCCGCTGCGCGCGCTCTTTCGGGCCGCTCAACTGGCTTATCATAGTCTCGGTCGCCACAGAGATTGCAGCCGCCCCTAAGCCCTCTATCGCCCGCGCTAAGAAAAAAAGCTTTATGTCTCTAATGAATGCGAAGAGCATTATCGAAGCGCCGTAAACGATCAACCCGCCCACGAGAACAGGTTTTGGGCCTATGCGGTCTGTAATGTTTCCAACCGGAAACGAAGCCAGGGTGAACGCCGCAAACATGGTCGTGCCGACAAGGCCGATGATAAAGCTGTTTGCGTTATATTCCGAAAGTACGATTGCGATCAACGGCGCGACTAGGCCGACGCCGAGATAGCTTATTGCGACGCTGATGTATATCGCCCAGAATGCTTTTGATCGAGACAAGCTTCCTCCGAAGATCAAAGGCGAGACAATAACATCATTCTTTTGTCGGTCGCAATCTGCGGAAAGAAAAGAGGCGGCACTCGCGCGCCGCCTCAACCCTGCCTCCGGGTCTCTTTCGCCTTATTTGTTCGCGTAGTACTCGCGCATCTGGTCTACGTACTTATTATATTCGCGGCTGCCGATAAAGCGCGCGGGCAGCACCGAGGAGAGGTAGCGCAAATATCCGTCGGGTGAAAGCGGCTTGCCGCCTTCGGTCAGAAGCTCTCCCTTCACGTCATAAGGCATGAAGAGGAAATCTTCAACCCCGCGCTTGCGGAAGAATTTTGTGTCGGGAAGGGTAATGATCTCTTCGGGCTTGATGCCGCGCTTAGGGTCGCCGCTCTTTTCAATCTCGTCAATCAACGTGTGGGCGTCCGGCCGCGATATGCCGGCGATTCGCTCTTGAATCATCGCCACGTTGATGTTTCTGACGACCCCTCGAACCTCTTCGATGTACTCGCCCTGAGCAGTCCCGTTGGTCTTGTCTTTGAAACCGAAAGTCACCGCCGTCTCGCCGCCCTTTTCATTGCCGAACATCTCAAGCCCGCGCGGGAACCACAGATTCATGGCTTTTTGTACATCCTCGACACTGTAATCGCCTTCGCCGCGAGCCGCCATCTGGCCTATGTCTTTCAAGAGCGACCGGCCGCTGCCCAGGTGAAAAGCCTCTTCTTGCAGCATCGGCCCCATGCTGCGTGCCATGGCTGCGTAGCTGAAGACCTGTTGCATTTCCAGTTGATACTTGCCTACGAGGTTGATGACCGTCGCATAGGTGACGTTATCCAGGAAATCGTTGAAATCGATATTGAAGGCGTCAAGCACGTGCCCGCCAAGCTCCATCGATAGCAGTTCCTCTATGGTCTGCTGGGCGACATCGCCCAGGCCGGGTTTCTTCCACGTGGGGTCTTGATCCAGGACCCAGAACATCTGGTAAGCGTGGCGAAGCTCTTCGGCCATAATTCGCAGCACGGCGAACTTCCCTTTATCAGAGACGGCGTTGTCTAAAGTCAACCGGTGCTGTTGAATCGATCCCAGCTCGGTAGAGCATTGCGCCTTGATGATGTCACGCGCGCTGAAGAAGGCGTTCCCCACCATCTCCTTTGCTCGCTCGAATCTCGCACGCCCTGCATACTGGCCCACCTCTATAACGTCGCTTTTCAGATCGCCGACCTTGGCGACAAGCTCAAACGGCGCTACGCCTTTGAAATAATCGTCCCAATACTTCTCTAAGATCGAAAGCTCGGGGAAGTTGCTCTTCTGCCAATCAACAATGGCATCATGATATTTCTTTGTAATCGTCGTGGTGGTGTAATTAGCCATCGGCGCCTCCGGATGATGCGGAATTCTGTACGCCAAATATTTTATCGAACGCTCGTTCGAATGTCAACTTTGAACGGCTTCGGTTGCGGCGATGGTGAGGGCCTGTTCGAGATTTTCGATCATAGGTCCGCCTCCCTGCGCGTGGTCGGGGCGGCCTCCGCCGCGCCCTCCCAAAAGATTGCAAGCCGCGGAAAGCAACTTCCCCATATCTTGTGGCAGCGACGCAGACCTGGCAAAAACCAGTCGCGCAGATGACACGTCTTTTGTGCCGAGCAGCGCAACCGCCGGCTCAAGCGAAACGATCTTTGTAGCCAGTAAGCGAAGCTCTTCAATATCTCTGCCGTCGTAAGCCCTCTGTACAATCTTAAAATTATTTGTCGCCGGGGTGTCAGCCAGAAGTCGCGCGGCTTCGGCGCTCATGGCCAGATCGAGCAGGTCGCGAATCCGCTTCTTGAGCGCCTTGTTCTCTTCCAGGGCGCGCGCTGCCAGCTCAGGAGCGGAGACTTGATCGGAGCTAAAGAGCCTGGCTACGGCTGACAGAGTGGCGTTGGCTCGCCGGTATTCCGAGAGCGCGCGCAGCCCGCAGACAAACTCAACGCGCGTCAACTTCTTGGCGCGTTCGTATGACTTGATGGCAATCAAACCGATCTGGCCCGTACGCATCGCGTGAGTGCCTCCGCAGGGGAACCAATCAAAATCCTCTATCTCTATCACGCGAATATCGCCGCGCACGGCGGCCTCTTTTCTGAGCGGCAGCCGCAACGCCTCCTCCTCATTCACCAGATGAACGCGCATCGGGCGGTCGTCAAAGATAATCTGATTGGCAACCTCTTCGGCTGCGCGCATGTGGTCATTGTTCGGAGAATTAAGCTCGATGTCTATAGTCGAAGTCTCGGCGCCCAGATGAAACGAGCGGGTTCTCGGCGTTACAGGCCTTTACGAATGCTTGAGAAAGTATGTGCTGGCCGCTGTGCTGTTGCATGTGATCGAGCCTGCGCGTCCGATTGATTTGTCCGGTCACGTTCTCTCCGATTCGAATCCGCCCCGGCTCTTTGACGACGTGAAAAATAGTCCCCGCTTCATCTTCAAAAACGTCAACTACGCTGACCATATTAAGAAGGCCCGTGTCGTTGGGCTGCCCTCCGCCCGTAGGATAAAACGCCGTTTTATCCAGCACGATCTGCTCGCCTTCGCTCGTCGGCTTCACGTCAACAACCTGCGCGGAAAACTCAAGTATGCTCGCATCGGTAAAATAGAGTCGTTCAGTCTGTTCCATTTCTTCTCCTCACCCGAAGCTCAAATCTCCATCCTCTTTTCTTTCCTGACCGGCGAGTGACGGCTCGAACATCTCCAACTGTCCTGGCGGAGCCTGATCGCAATCGGCTTGCTCGGCGCAGACACCGGGCACAACAAGCCGCGCTGCTTTCAGCGCATCGCCCCAGGAATCGAATCGCTCTTCGAATGTTTCCGGCTCGAACTGAGATAAAAGCTCTATGTCTGCTCTCCCGGGCAAACGACCGAGCAAGCGAGCCAGTCGCTGCAATTCCATTTGCAAGCGTCGTTTTGAAACTCTTCTCGAAGAAGGACAGCCCGCTCGGCGTCGTTCTGACGGGCGATTGTCGTTTATTCGTCGCGCCGCAATGCTCAAGTATCCGCCGTCCTGCTCGATAGCAATAAACCGCCGCCCCAGCCGCTTTGAAACGAGCGCCGAAGTGCCCGTACCTGCGAAGGCGTCCAGCACAAGATCGTTCGGATTCGTAGTCAATCTTATGATCCTGTCTAAGAGTCTGTCAGGCGTCTGGCAAGGATGCGCTTTCTCGGCAATCCCGGCGCGTTTTTGTCGCCGGTCGCGATGTATGTCAAACCAGATGTCCGTCAGTTCGCCTCTCCACACATGCCCCGACGCCCTCCTCTTGCGCACGCAGGTTCTTCGCCTGCAAACGTCGGTGCGGTCGGGCGGGAATACTGCCTCGTCAAAAGGCTGCCATCCGTTCTCCATCGAACAATAATTGAACCGCGCGGCGCTCGGCCCCTTTGTGAAATAGAGTAGAGAGTAATGCGCGGGCATAAGCCTTCCCTTCGGCTCGGGCAGTGAGTCCCACACAATCCAGCTTTGAAGATACATCTTGCCCGTGCGGCTGAGAAAGTCTGCAAGCAATGCCGCCCACCTGGGCAGATTGAGAGCAACGAGAGCGCCTCCCGGCTTTAACACTCGCTCGTACTCGATGAGCCATCTCTTCGACCAGCCGATGTACTCGCTTTCGCCTTTATCATCGGAATACCCGTTGTAGTCTTTCGTCAAGTTGAACGGCGGGTCGGCGAACGCAAGATCGATTGTCTCCGAAGGTATACTCTTTAACACTTCCAGGCACGGCGCTTTGTGCATACGATCCACCAGATGCTCTGGCAAAGAGCGATCTTTTGAAGCCGCGCTTCGAAGCGGATTGAATGCTAGATAATTAGCCTCATATTCATTCGCCTTAAACCGTCTGGCAGCCGGCCGATCAGGCACAGCCAGCAACAGGCTCGTCCGGTCGCGGCTTTGAGAGAGTTGCAAAATCCGCTCGAAGACTTCCGAAGGCATGCGATCCTGCGGGTCCACTACGAGGTCTCTCCACACATCGGAAAGCATTACGCCCACCGGGTGCATCAGGTGAGATTTCCCGCCCCAATCCTTTAGCGGCTTGTCGCAGTAAAGGCATCGCGGATGAGGAACGCGAATAGAGTTAAGAGGAGCGCTCGATTTTGAAAACAGCGCCAGTCCCGTATGCTCAGGTCTAAGCCCAGAGGATTTTTGCCCGGTCATAGTTCTGACCGAGATCCAATACCTCAAGGTTAAGCGCGAAGAGATCGCGGTCGCATACCGCGCCAGGTGAGCAGGCAAGCCGTAAACGAACATCAGGCCATCGGGTGACAGGCGCTCTGCGGCGGCCTGTATCAGATTCTGATTCTGTTCGAGTGACTCTTTCTCTTCGCAGGCCTTGAAATTGAACGGGCGGTAACGGCTATCAGGGTCATAAGGCGGCGCGGCTACGATGAGTGAGAACTCTCGCTTGCATACGCCATCGTAGCGCAGCTCCATCTGCGCATTGAGATCGATCTCGTGGGCTGATTTGATTAGCGTTGTTTCAAAACCGAAGTGGCGCGCGAGCGCCGTTAGATGTTCGAGATTCAGCATAAGCCGGTTTTCAGTTTTCAGTTTTCAGTTTTCAGTTGCCTGTAGTTCATGGCAATCAACCGAAAGGCAACTGAAAATTGAAAGCTGAAAACTGGTCTTACACTTCTAGAAGATGTTCGTCAGGCGCGAGGAAGCGCGGCTTCGGCTCGGCCTGGACTACGCGCGAGCCCGGAGCGACCGATTCGGTCAGCCACACGTTTCCACCTATAACGCTACCTTCGCCAATCACGGTATCGCCGCCCAGGATGGTAGCGCCTGCGTATATCACCACGTTGTCTTCCAACGTCGGGTGGCGTTTGTGCCCGCGTATCAGCCGCCCTTTTTCGTCTTTGGGGAAAGATAGCGCGCCGAGAGTCACGCCCTGGTACAACTTGACGTTATTGCCTATGATGGTCGTCTCGCCGATGACCACGCCCGTGCCATGATCTATAAAGAAACTCTCGCCGATCTCAGCGCCGGGATGTATATCTATGCCCGTCCGCGAGTGGGCAAGCTCTGTCAGCATCCTGGGCAGCAGCGGCACTCCCATCTCGTGTAGCTCGTGCGCAGCGCGATAAGCCGTGATGGCGTAGACCGCCGGGTAGCTCAGTATTATCTCGTCAATGCAGTGGGCCGCCGGGTCGCCGTCAAATGCCGCCTGGATGTCTTTGGCGAGCATGCGCCGTATCGAAGGGATCGATTCGAGAAACGCGTACGCGCTATCTTCAGCCGTAGTGTCGCGGGTCAGGCAAAGGTCTGCATCCAGGTCTTTCATGTGGCGAAGACCTTTTTCTATCTGGTCGCGAAGATGCTCGAACAGCCATCCTATGCGCTCTTGAACGCGGTAGATTATTCCTTGATGAGTCACACCGCCCGCGCTGTAGTAGCCGGGATATATCACTTCTTCGAGTGCTTGCATTATTGCCGCCGCGTCCTCGCGCGAAGGCAGCGGCATGCGGTCGAGATGATGTATCTTGGGCGCGGCTTCATCATAAGACGCTACGATGCGCTCCATAATATTAGCCAGTTCGTTTTGCCGAGCGCCAAAGTCGATCTTTTTCATATACCAAACTCCGGTATCGTTACTATTCAAGGCAACGGCTATGTTGATATTATTGCATTCATAAGTCAAGCGGCTTTCAAATTCCGAAAGACATATTCTGATATGAGAAAGTTGTTCGAAATCGAGCTTAAAGACGGTCGCCTTATCGCACTGGGTCGGCGCACACTTGTCGTAGGAGTCTTAAACATCACCCCTGATTCGTTCTCTGATGGAGGGGTTAATTTCGACCCACAGCGGGCTATCAATAATGGGCTTCGCATGGAGAGCGAAGGCGCGGACATAATCGAAGTCGGAGGCGAATCAACGCGACCCGGAGCGGCCGTCGTCCCGGTCGAAGAAGAGTTGTCGCGCGTCTTACCCGTCGTTCGCGGGCTTGCTGCGCAACTCGGCATTCCAATTTCGGTTGACACTTATAAGAGCGAAGTTGCGCGTGCTGTCATCGATGAGGGCGCGAGTTTTCTTAACGACGTAAGCGCGCTCCGGTTCGATCCTTCGGTCGCAGACGTGGCCGCGCGCGCGCGCGCCCCTCTGGTGCTCATGCACATGCGTGGAGAGCCTGCGACAATGCAAAAGATCGCCCCCAGCCCCGATATCTTTCTTGAGATCGAGCGTGACATCAATCTCGCCATATCGGAAGCTGAACAGCGCGGAGTCAGCCGCAAGCAGATCGTCTTTGACCCCGGCATAGGGTTCGGCAAGACGCTCGATCAGAACCTTGCGATCATCAACTGCCTGGACAGATTTGAATCGCTCGGCGTTCCTATAATGATAGGCACCTCGCGAAAAAGTTTTATAGGCCGATTGACCGGACAACCGGAGAGCGAAAGACTTTTTGGAACCGCAGCATCCGTCGCCTCGGCCATCATCAGAGGCGCGCACATAGTTCGTGTGCACGATGTAAAAGAGATGGTCGAAATCGCGCGCGTCACCGATGCCATAATAAATGCGAAAGTAGAGTGAATACTGCTGACCGGATAAGCCTGACTTTGGAGCGCAGCTTTTGAGATTTGCTAAATCCGCGAACCTCCTACCCGGTTTCTGTTCGGCTAGACACGCTGAGCATAAGAATGTCTCCCGGAGATTTGCTTGCAGATAAGTTTTTATTTGAAGCACGAGTGAGAGGACAAAGGCAGACGCAAAAAAAAATAAAGGCTGGATGCGCGTGGCACCCAGCCTTTATCGGTTTAGTGGCAATTAGCTGTTAGCTAATTGTCATTGTTTAGAGGTTAGCGGAGGACCGCCTCCGCTACAGTTATTGTTAGCAAGGTCTCTATCCTGTATGCCGCATCGCTCTGTTCCTGGCGGCGATTGGATAGATGCGTTGCCCGTCTTCGTGTTCGTGCTGAAGTCTGCTTCCACCCTCACTGCCGGTGACGTGTGCCTCAGCGAGAACAAGCACGATCCCGGTCGGTTGCCTCCCATCTTGCCCACTCCCGTGAACGGCGTCGGTGTGTTGGCACAGAAGAACCGATACTGTCCGGTGAACGTGTTGATCAACAGCCTGTTGCCAGGGTTGTTGTCATCTTGCAGACAGACGTTGAAGGCTGTCAGGGCGAACGAGCAGGTCGCCGTGTTGCCTGACGCATCCGTAGCCGTGCACGTCACGGTTGTCGTGCCGACTGGGAAGGGTGAGCCAGACGGCGGCACGCACGCCACAGTCACTCCTGGGCAGTTGTCTGATGCCACAGGCGGTGGGAAGGTCCCCGTAGCCGCCGTGGCTATCGGGCAGCTTGCAGGCGCGACGGCAGTCTGCGGGCCTGGGCAGGTTATCGAAGGCGGCTGGGTGTCAACGACAGTGACCGTGAAGGAGCACTGACGTTGAGGCGGCCCCGTCGTCGTGCAGGTGACGGTGGTCGTGCCGACAGGGAAGAACGAGCCGGAGGCCGGTGAGCAGGTCGGAGCCGCGCAAGTCCCGCTGGTAGTCGGAGGCGGATAGTTTACGACCGCTCCGCACTGGTTGGGATCGTTCGACTGAGTGACGTTGGCCGGGCAGGTGATCGAGTTGCAGACCGCGCCGCCGCAGCTTGTGCCGGTCGAAGTGAGTGTGTCAATCCTGATGCCTTGACCAGCGACGCTGCTGTCAGTCGCCCTGCGGAACCTCAGCACGACCGTGCCACCATTTGCAGCAGCAGGCAGGTTGACGGTGGTCGTGACGAAGCCAGCAGTGTTGCCCGTCCAGGCGTTACGACCGGCGATGGGCGAGCCGAAGTTGACGGAGATGACTCCGTTGTAACCACCGACAGCGAACGAGCCGCCGGCAGCGATGATGTCCTGGAAAGCGCCGCCGTTAACGGAAATCTCAAGGACCGCGCCGTCGAAGCCGTTCTCCAGGTTGTTGTTGCGCCTGAAGGTTACGGTGGCGGTATTTGAGATAACATTGAACAGAGGCGAATCCAGCCGTTCATCCGAGATGCAGTTTGGATCATTAGCAAAGGCCGCGTTAGGCGGAGTGTCAGCCGGAGGAGCCGGAGTGCCCGCGCTGGAAGTGGCCCACGGATCGGAGTTGGGAACGCCAGTGCAATCAATGGCGGTAGTAGCAGTCCAGCCGGCAGGCAGAGCAGGGGCAGTGACTCCGTCAAAAGTCTCTGCGCAAGGCCCGCCGCCGCCGCCAGCGATACAGCAAGTGAAGCCGTCCGTCAGCGAGATGGTGTCAACTCTCCAGCCTACCTGGAAGACGCTGTTGTCAGTCGCCCTGCGGAATCGCAGCTTGATGTTCTGACCCGCAGCGGCAGCAGGCAGGTTGACGGTCGTCGTGATAAAGCCACCGGAGATGCCGGACCAGGCGTTTCGACCGCCGATCGGGCTTCCGAAGGCCGTACTGATCGTGCTGTTGTAACCGCCCGCGACAAAGCTGCCGCCGGCAGTGATGATGTCGGTGAACGCGCCCGCGCCGATGGCTATTTCAAGCACGCCGCCGTCAAAGGTCGATTCAAGATCGAAGTTGTTCCTGAATGTCAACCTTGCGGAGCTGGATGTGATAGCAATGGTCGGGGTGTCTAACACGACATCGGTAACAACATCCGGGTCATTGATGAACGCCGCGTTAGGAGCGGTGTCAGCCGGAGGAGCCGGAGTACCCGAGTTTGAAGTTGCCCAGTTGGTCGTGCCCGGAGGACCGGTTACGATAGTTGATGTCCAGCCCGCAGGCAGATTGGGAACCGTCACGCCGTCAAAGTTCTGCGTGAACGCGGTGGCCGTTGTGCCCAGCGTGAAGGTGTAAGTGACGGTGCCCAGGTTGGTCGCGCCGTCCTGGAACTGAATCGAAGCCGTCACCGTGCCGCCGCACGTGCCGGTTACTGTGAAGGTAAAGTTTCTGCAAACAGGCGGGCCGCCTGCGACTACCACGCCGTAGTTCTGCGGGCCGCTCGGGCTGGTAACTCCGCCCGTAGCCTGCAATGTGCCTACGAGGTTAGCAGTGTTTGAAGAGCCTGTGTTCTGAACGCAGAAGCTGACGGTCACAGTCTCGTTCGGATCGAGCGCGCCGTTTGGCGGCGAGCAGCTTTCCGTAACGATTGTCGCGCCGCCCGAAACGATGATCGCCGTGGGCGCGAGGCAGAGGTTCAGAATCGCGTTTCCGCCTGCGGTCACTGTAACCATTCCGGTGGCCTGGCCGAAGCCCGCCTTGGACGCTCTCACCTGGTAGGTTCCAGGCGAGGCAGTGATCGAGTAAGTCCCGTTGGCCGGGGTTGTTCGGAGGAAGCCGATGGGGTTGGTCGTCTCTACGATTGCGCCTGAAACCGGAAGGCCCGAAGCGCAATCGGTGATCGTGCCGGAGAAGGTGCCTCTCGGCGCGGTCACGCAGTTCGGATTGACTTTGAAGCTGAAGGCGCGCGTGTTCCAGTCGAAGGTCGCGGTGGGAGAATCCACATATTCAAACGCGCCCCAGAAAGTACACTCATCCGCCGGGTCTACGAACAATGAGCTGTAGTCACCCCAGCGATTTACAGTTGCAGTCTGTACGCCTTTGGTGACTGCTGCGAGGGCATCAACTTCGCCCTGCGGCAGCGTGTTAACCGGGTCGCCAGCCAGGCGCCCTGTGTAGATGGCCGTCGGGTTCAAGGCAGCCGGAGTAGGTCCGGGGCCTGTCGCGTTGGCGGCAAGAGCGATGTTGCCTTCGCCGTCCTGAGCAACGCTCGCCATCCAGAGGTTGCGGCCAGTGCCGCTTCCTGAGCCTGGAGCGTAGGTCGCTTGCTGGTTGATCGTGATAGCGCCTGTGCCCGCGTTGCGGCGCAGCTCCATCCATCGTATGCCGCCCTGATAGGTGGCCGCAGACGTCGGGTTCACGCCGCTGACGTTGACCGTAAAGTTGAGCACATAAGATTGAACGCCGCCCGACAGGACGCGGAAGTTCAACGCGTGCATCAAGCGGTCGGCTATGCCATCCAACCCTTCGCCGGGTGCAGGCTGGTCTATGTCCGCCCTGCCGGCAGGATTGCGAGCATCAAAGGCCGTCGTTGGAATATCGGGCAACGGCGTCAGGGTTGATAACCCCGGAGTTGTGAAATCCGGTCGGAACTCAAATATGCGGATCAGGTCGCTGACCGCACCAAACTCGTCGGCATCAAACGTGGAAAACAGGTTTGGCGTGCCGTTGGGCGGCACCGTAAAGCCCTGTAGATTTGTCGGCAGAAAACCGCCGTCGTTGGGGTTGGGGCCATTGATGCCTATAATCTTAGCCGTGGGGTCGCCGGCGAGCATCTTCGCGCGCTCCATCACGTAGAATCCCGCGCCGAGGAAGGGAGCTACACCTGGAGGCGTAAAGTCGTTGCTCGACATGTAATAGCCATCCGTCCACACGCCCACGTGCGGGTAGTTGACGAATCTGCCGGGATTGGTCTTGAATTCAAAACCGAAGTACGTGCCTGTGGGGTCAGCCGTCGTTGAAACTGCGACGTGCATGGCCATACGATTTTGGGCGTCAAACCTCAGGTTGAATTGTAGAATAAACCATCGGTCTGCCAGCGAATCATAAAGCACTATGGGGTCGCCGTCATCGTCGGCGGAATTGGGGACTCCGGGCATCAACTGGCTGATTCTGACAGCCGGTCCGGCTGCGACGCCGGATTTGTTGAATACCTGCACCATGCTGTTTGTCGTGATTACGAAGTGGTTAGGACCAACAGCGCCGTTTGTGTCAGGCGGTGCGAAGCGAGTTCCAAATAGCGCCGGAAGCAAGTCGGCGTCCGGCCCGTCAAAGTTCTGTATGGGGTTTGTAACAACGTTGACCCCGTCGGGCCTGTGCTGGAAATCGTTGAGGCCCGGGTCGGTGAACGGCCCGGTCAGATTAGGATTTTGCTCGGGCCTGATCCTTTTAACGTTGGCCGGGTTCTTCTCAAGGTCTTCTTTGATCTTTCTGATCTTTTCTGCTCTTTCAGCAGAAAGCGGCTCAGGTTTCAGGTCTCCAAGCCGAGGCGTCACGATAAACCAGGATGCCTGTGAGTAATTAACATCTACGATTGGCGTGAGGGGCGATTTTTGGGCCCCGCTTCCGCCGCCTTTTTGACCTTGTACCGTCCCGTTCGAAAGAAAGAGAGTCGGAACTAGAAGCAACAGCGAGCAAACAAATAAGGAGATGGCAATAACCCTAGATTTCGCCTTCCGCGAGACAGAAGATTCAGGGCCTAACCTCCTTGTGGACGAACGCCCGAAGGCTGATCGAAGAGAATCTTTCATACATTTCGGTCCTCCCAAACCTGACGAGCTTAATTAATTGAAGAATTTGAACTAATGTTTGCAGCCGAATACCGCCACTTCTTAAAGCAACGATCCCCATCCGGCACGCTTTCCGGCCACCTTAACGTGTAGAGGCACTGACTTAATCCGTGCCGCAGTGCCCAACCTTGTTCGTACTTTGATTATTTTGCCTGAGCACAGGAATAATGGTCCATTCCTGAGGGTGCTTCCAGACGGCGCGTATACTAATCCGATTGAATCTATAAGTCAAGGGAAAGAAGACAGAAATAGAGCTACGCCCGTGGCCTGCTTAGGAAGGTGAAAGAGGCGGGAAAACCTATTATGAAATTTTAGGGATAAAGGCCGGGCATAAATTGAGCCGTAGATCAAGCCCGGCCTTTATCCGTAGGCGACTTGAGCAGTCGCTTACTTGTTCACACTAGTCGGAGGACCGCCTCCGCTACAGTTATTGTTAGCAAGGTCTCTATCCTGTATGCCGCATCGCTCTGTTCCTGGCGGCGATTGGATAGATGCGTTGCCCGTCTTCGTGTTCGTGCTGAAGTCTGCTTCCACCCTCACTGCCGGTGACGTGTGCCTCAGCGAGAACAAGCACGATCCCGGTCGGTTGCCTCCCATCTTGCCCACTCCCGTGAACGGCGTCGGTGTGTTGGCACAGAAGAACCGATACTGTCCGGTGAACGTGTTGATCAACAGCCTGTTGCCAGGGTTGTTGTCATCTTGCAGACAGACGTTGAAGGCTGTCAGGGCGAACGAGCAGGTCGCCGTGTTGCCTGACGCATCCGTAGCCGTGCACGTCACGGTTGTCGTGCCGACTGGGAAGGGTGAGCCAGACGGCGGCACGCACGCCACAGTCACTCCTGGGCAGTTGTCTGATGCCACAGGCGGCGGGAATGTTCCCACGGCCGATGTGGCTATCGGACAGGTTGCAGGCGCAACGGCAGTCTGCGGGCCTGGGCAGGTTATCGAAGGCGGCTGGGTGTCAACGACAGTGACCGTGAAGGAGCACTGACGTTGAGGCGGCCCCGTCGTCGTGCAGGTGACGGTGGTCGTGCCGACAGGGAAGAACGAGCCGGAGGCCGGTGAGCAGGTCGGAGCCGCGCAAGTCCCGCTGGTAGTCGGAGGCGGATAGTTTACGACCGCTCCGCACTGGTTGGGATCGTTCGACTGAGTGACGTTGGCCGGGCAGGTGATCGAGTTGCAGGCATCTCCGCAGCTTGTGCCGGTCGAGGTGAGCGAGTCAATGCGGATGCCTTGACCAGCGACGCTGCTGTCAGTCGCTCGACGCCATCGCAACCGTATGTTCCCGCCGTTAGCCGCAGCAGGCAGGTTGACGGTGGTCGTGACGAAGCCAGCAGTGTTGCCCGTCCAGGCGTTACGACCGGCGATGGGCGAGCCGAAGTTGACGGAGATGACTCCGTTGTAACCACCGACAGCGAACGAGCCGCCGGCAGCGATGATGTCCTGGAAAGCGCCGCCGTTGATCGATATCTCAAGCACAGCGCCGTCGAAGCCATTTTCGAGGTTGTTGTTGCGCCTGAAAGTGATAGTGGCGGTGTTCGAGGTGACGTTAAAGACCGGCGAGTCTAAGCGTTCATCCGAGATGCAGTTTGGATCATTAGCAAAGGCCGCGTTAGGCGGAGTGTCAGCCGGGGGAGCCGGAGTGCCCGCGCTGGAAGTGGCCCACGGATCGGAGTTGGGAACGCCAGTGCAATCAATGGCGGTAGTAGCAGTCCAGCCGGCAGGCAGAGCAGGGGCAGTGACTCCGTCAAAAGTCTCTGCGCAAGGCCCGCCGCCACCGCCAACTGTGCAGCACAAGGAGCCGTCAGTGATCGAGACAGTATCAACCCTCCAACCTACGGCATTAACGCTGTTGTCTGATCCCATGCGGAATCGCAGTTTGATGTTTTGGCCCGCAGCGGCAGCAGGCAGGTTGACTGTCGTCGTGATAAAGCCGTTAGAGTTACCGGTCCAGGCGTTTCGACCGGCAATCGGGCTTTCGAAATCTGTGTCTATTACACCGTTGTAACCGCCCGTACCGAAGCTGCCGCCGGCAGTGATGATGTCGGTGAATGCGCCCGCGCCAATGGCTATCTCAAGCACGCCGCCGTCAAAGGTTGATTCAAGATCGAAGTTGTTCCTGAATGTCAACTTCGCGGTCGACGTAGTGATAGCTATTGATGGCGTATCAATACGATTATCAAGCAAGTTGCTAGGATCAGGTGAGAATATTGAGTTCGGCGCAGTGTCAGCCGGAGGAGCCGGTGTGCCTGCATTCGAAGTCACCCACGCTGGGAAGCCGCCCGCGTTGACGCCCTGTGTTGCTGTCCAGCCTGCGGGCAGGTTGGGAGCGGTCACGCCGTCGAAGTTCTGTGTGAAAGCCGTCACAGGTGTTCCGAGCGTGAAGGTGTAAGTGATGGTGCCCAGGTTGGTCGCGCCGTCCTGGAATTGAATCGAAGCCGTCACCGTGCCGCCGCACGTGCCGTTTACTGTGAAGGTAAAGTTTCTGCAAACGGTCTGATTAATTCCTACCACGCCATAGTTCTGCGGGCCGCTCGGGCTGGTAACTCCGCCCGTAGCCTGCAACGTGCCTACCAGATTCGTTGTGGCTACTCCGCCTACGTTCTGGACGCAGAAGCTGACGGTCACAGTCTCGTTTGGATCGAGCGCGCCGTTTGGCGGCGAGCAGCTTTCCGAAACGATTGTCGCGCCGCCCGAAACGAGTACGGCTGAAGGCGTGGCTCCGATGGCTTGCAATGCTTCAAAAGCCATCACGATTCCCGCGCCTGAATCTCTATCTACCCCGGCGGCTTCGATGTCAATCGCGGACGTAATTAGAGCAGTCCGTATCTGCGCGGGAGTTGCGGCCGGAGCCGCTGATTTGACCAGGGCTGCGATTGCAGCCGCGTGAGGCGCAGCCGCCGACGTTCCAAAGAACGTGCTGAATCCCGGCGCAGCGCACGACACGCCGTCTGCCGCGGTAATGTCAGGCTTCTGGCGCAAAAGGCCGCCCGTCGAAGAGACGTTGCCGGGCGTGATCGGTGTGCTGTTTGCGTTGAAAAGTATTCGACGCGGACCGTCCGAGCTGAAGGTCTCAACCAAATTAGCTGAGTTAAACGGATTCGGGAACGGGCCGGGAGGGCCTCCGAACGGCGTTGATGCCGCAGGAGTTGCGGCGCAGCCGAATGCGTTCAACGCCGAGTTGTGGCCGTGAGTGTTTCCGGGAGTCGTCAACGCCATTCCCGCCCCGAAACAATTCAGGTGGAGGAACCGCGCGGCGCCGCCGGTCTTTTTAAAGATGACCAGGCGGCGGCCCGAAGCCTGATTGCCCGCGTCTTCTTGTGGGTCTTGCGTGCCGTTTTGAACGTTGGTCGATGATGCGAGCACGGCTGTCGCTGTGCTGTTCAAAACGAAGATGTCATAGTCGTTAGCCGAGCCGCCCAGCGGGTCGGACCAGAACAGCAGGACGCGAGCGCCCGCCGTCGTTATCTGGTTGTTGAGATTCCCGCCGCCAAAATTATGCACCGTGCCACCGGGGATCAGCGCGTTTGCGCCTCCGTTGACGAAGTCGCCTTCCCAGACGCTGGCCGTGCCGTCGTTGACGTTGCCTTCATTTCCGGCGGACGAGAAGTAGAGCGCGCCCCCCGCAGTCACATCATTAACGGCCTGGATTACAACGCCGCCGTTTGTGTTGGATGTGACGCTCGGAGCTTGTCCGTCCTGCATAGGCGTTTCAACGAAGTAGATCACGTCGTCAACGATGATGTCGCAACCGGCTGTTCTGAGGTCGCGAATATTTTGAGCAAAGCTGGTTATTCCGTTGAATGCTGTGGCGAAGAATAATTGAGCGCCGGGCGCGAGGTCGTGGACGATCTCAAGCATCGCAGTTCCCTCGTCACCGCTCCCGGCCTGTCCCGGCAGCACTGTCACCGGCCCAAGGTCGCCGCTCGCCTGTATTGCCGCCAGCGAGCTTACGCCGTCAGACAGCACGCCTACTTTTACTCCCGTGCCGTTGAATCCGAATGTGGAGCGTGCCGAGGCTGCCTTGTGGGTCGCATCTCCTTCCGACACGTTGAGCGCTTTGATTATATTTACGTCCCCGGGTTTTGATTTTTGGACCAGCGGAAGCGCCTTTAAGAGTTCCTTGCGGACGCGCGCGGCGCGGGCCGGGAAACTCGGAGATAGGGAAGATAAAAGTGACGGGCTCAAGAGGGGAGCCCGTCCATTAGTAAGGTAGGATCTTCCTTGGGTTTTGGCATCTTGCTGAGGAGATACGAATCGGACTTCAGGCAAGGCTGCTATAGAATCGATCTTATCTATATTGACTCTGGCGCGTATGCCGTTCCCTACGGCGCTGATGACATTGATGTGCATGTCTTCGAGCTTTATTCTCGCGCCTTTCAGGTCACTGGCAACGATGTCAATCGTCGTCATCCCTTTTTTATCGACGACGACGCGCGTCTCCAGAGTCTCGACGCCGTTGGCAATGGCCTGCTTGCGGTTCTGCTTGAGGGCATACAGCAATTGCGAGTCGATCTTTCTTTCCGTCGGTGTGCGAGATTCTTTCTCTTCGAGCAGCGCTTGAATCTGCATCGCGGCGCTGTCGCTTATTCTATTTTCCGTCTCTTTTTGCAAAGCGGCCTGGACGTTAGATGACTTGTTTGAAAAAAGAACCGCCGCTGCCGTAAACGCCGCGAGGATGATTAAGAGCAGTGCGAGACCCGAAAAACGGGTTACGGTCTTCTTCTTGCTAGAGCTGTTCGCCTTCTTCTTATTCATGGATCTTTGGTTGTTGCTCTCCCCGCTAGATGTCATGCTGTGATCCTCCCTTATTTAAGCGCATAGTTGTTGGTGAAAGAGCGTGGTTTTCAGTGGCCATTTTGAGCTTTGAGCGTTAGTTTACTAACCCGAGTTCGCCAGATACACTTCTGCCGCCTCATCATTAGCGAGGAGGTCAGGACACACCTCTAATGACTCAAGACTACAAACGAATATTTATGCTTACACCATCTTTAGACACACACTGAAAGAGGTTTCTTCCGTCGGTTTTTATCCGCCCATACCCGAGTTTTTTATCCGGGCAAATAGTTAGAATAATTTCGATTTCGCGCACGCACAAGCCAGGCGAGAATGATTTGACGGCGGTCCGGCAGAAATAATGCTGGTTCTTTTAGCCTGTGCTGGAATATCATGCCCTTAGCTCAGGAAATTCTTTTGCGCGTTTCGGAGTGTATAAATTACAATGTTGCTACTGCATTTGACTGGGGCGCATTGAAAGTGGGGAGTCGATCTTGGAACAGGTTGTAAGTTTTCTGTTCAAGTACAGGGCAGCCCTTTTCTCAAAGAGCCAGTTCGGATTCGGCGCGCGCCCTACAATATTCATTGTCCTCGCGATACTCATCGGCCTCGCCGCGCTGATCTATTTTCTCTACGTCCGCAACCCCGTGCGGCTCCCTACCCCCTGGCGCGTCTTGCTCATAGGGTTGCGGGTGGCGCTTGTCGCGTTGATATTTTTCTGCCTGATGCGCCCCGTCATCATAGTCCCTACGGTAGTCGCGCAATCGAGCTATGTCGCGGTGTTGATGGATGACTCGAAAAGCATGCAGCTGGCAGACGAAGGCGACAAAAGCCGCCTCGATACCGTAAAGCATTTGATGGCGGCTGAGTCCGCCTTTCACAAAGACCTTTCAGAGAAATTCAAAGTGCGAGCCTTTAAGTTCTCCGAAATGGCCGAGCGCGTCGACAGCGCAGCCGAGCTTACGGGAGCGGGCGAGCGGACAGACATCGTGGGGGCGATTGAACGCGCAGTCCGCGATTCGTCGGGGTTGCCGTTGTCGGGGCTGGTCGTGATGAGCGACGGCGCGACCAACGGCGAAGGCGATATAACGAACAGCCTGGCGACCGCTTTAGGCAACCTGCGCGCGCGCGGGCTGCCCGTCTTCACCGTAGGGCTTGGACAGACGCGGCTCGAAGGCGATGTAGAAGTCGTGCGAGCCACTGCGCCGCGCCGCGTGCTGAGAGGCTCGCCCGTTACGGCAGAAGTGCTCGTGCGCGCCGATGCCGCTGCGCAGAGAAGCATCAAATTAGACCTCTCCGAAGACAGCCATGCTTTGCGCTCGCAAGACGTGCCGATCCAGACCGATGCTACTACGGTGGCTCGCATCACCTTCACGCCTTCGTCTCCGGGTTTGCACCGCTACACCTTCACGGTCGCGCCCACTGAAAGCGAAGTCGTCGCAGAGAATAATTCGCAAGAGCTATTGATAGAAGTCACGGACGGCCGCCCGAAGATTCTCTACATCGAAGGCGAGCCGCGCTGGGAATACGGGAAGATTCGCGCGGCGCTCGCCGAAGAGAAAAACATTACACTCGTGAGCGTGCTCCGCTCAGCAGACGGCAAGTTTTATCGCCAGGGCGTCGAAAGCGGCGATGAGCTTGCGGGCGGTTTCCCTAAATCCGAAGAAGAGCTTTTTAAATATGACGCCCTGGTCTTGGGCAGCGCCGAAGCGACCTTTTTCACCTTCGACCAGCTTAGGGCAATCGAACAGTTCGTATCACGACGAGGCGGGACGCTTCTAGCTTTGGGCGGGGCAAAATCTTTCGGCGCGGGCGGCTACAGCAACACCCCCATAGCCGACCTGCTTCCGGTCTACATCGAAAGCGAAAACGCCCTGGCGGGCGAGAGTCAGAATTTCAAAGCCGAGCCCGCGTCGCGCGGGCGAGATAACCCTGCGGCGCGGCTCGCGGAACAGCCCGAGCAGAATCAGAAAATCTGGGAGCAGTTGCCGCCCATCACCCTGCCGGAAGTCATCAACAACACAAAACCTGGCGCCACCGTCATACTCGATGCTCGCGGCGTCAAAGATAAAACGAGAGTCGTCCCTCTGCTCGTCGAAGAGCGGTACGGGCGCGGCAGGACACTCGCTCTTATGGCGAGCGACACGTGGCGCTGGCGCATGATGCTGGAATCGAAGAATCGATCACACGAGACTTTCTGGACGAACCTTTTGCGTTACACGGTCAATTCCGTGCGCCACAGAATAGAAGCGGTCACCGACCGCAGCTTTTATGGTCGCGGAGAGCAGATACGGCTGCGCGTAGAATTGGCGGATGAGAAATATATTAACGTCGGCGATGCTCAAGTGAGCGCACGCGTCACGACTCCGACCGGCCGCAGCGTAGATGTAGCTTTACACCCCGCGAGCGAAGGCGGATTTGAAGGCTATGTGGGCACGCTCGCAGCCGGCGAAGACGGGCTTCACAAAGTCGAAGTTACTACGCGGCAGAGCGGAGTGGCTGCGCCCGGAATGGCCGAGGCGAGCTTTCTGGTCGGCCCGCTCAACCGCGAAGCTCACGACGCGGCTCAAAACCGCGAGCTGCTGAGACGGATAGCGGCAGAGACCGGGGGACAATATTACTCTGCGGGAAACGTCGCCGACCTGGTCGAAGACTTGACCCACACGGAAGGGCCGGGCTCTATGCGAACTCAGCTCGATCTTTGGGACATGCCTATAAATTTCCTGCTGCTTGTCGCGCTCGCCGCCGCCGAGTGGTTCGTGCGCAAACGCAAAGGGCTGGCTTAACCGCGTCGCGGACGCAAGTCAAAAGCTTGCCGCGCGTTCAGGTAGATATGCGATTAATCAAACTTGCATCCACCCTCTTTTTAATAACGACTCTCTTCTGCTCGTGTGGCGCGAGCGCCGCCCGGCAACAAAATAAGAATCAAGAAGCGAATAAGAGTGAAGCGAGTCAGGGTGGATTTCAAACAAGAGAACAAAAAGAGGCAAAGCCGCCTCGCGCTGCGATCGATCCGAAAAAGTTTGCCATCATAATCGCGGGCGTGGGCGGCGAAGAGAGCTACACGAAAAAATTCACGGCCCACGCGACGACGATCTATGAAGCGTTCACAAACAGGCTCGGCTTCGACGAAAAGCAGACCTTCTTATTGATGGAGACGGCGTCGGGCGGGCCGGAGAACGCCGCGCGCGAGCTGCCGGGCCGCGCAACCGCCGCAGAAGTTCGAAGCGTGTTTAACACGGTGAAGACTGCGGCAACCGCCGATTCGACCGTCTTCGTGATCTTGATAGGCCACGGCTCGTTCGATACACAGCAGGCGAAGTTCAACCTCATAGGGCCGGACCTCAATGTAAAAGATTACGCGAATCTCATCGGGTCGCTTCCGACGCGCCGCGTTGTCTTTATCAATTGCGCAAGCTCTTCGGGCGAATTCGTAAAGCCGTTGTCGGCCGAAAACCGCATAGTCATTACGGCGACTCGCAGCGGCAACGAACAGAATGCCACGGTCTTTGCGGAGTTCTTTGTCGCCGGGCTTGTGGATTCGGCAGCCGACGGCGATAAAAATGGAAGGCTCTCCGTGCTCGAAGCGTTTAATTATGCATCCAGGCTGACGGCGGACTGGTATAAGGAGAAGAACCGCCTTGCGACCGAGCATGCTTTGATAGACGACAACGGCGACGGCGTGGGGCACGAAGGGGCGACGGCGGGCGACGGCGCGCTGGCGAAGACTTCTTACCTCGACTCGAAATCGGTCGAGCAGGCGGGCGCGGACGCAGAGCTTGCCCGGTTGCTCGCCGAACGCCAGAAGCTCGAAGAGGATGTTGAAAAACTGAAAGCGCGAAAGAGCGAATTGAAACCGGAAGAGTATGACGAGATGCTCGAAAAATTATTGGTCGAGCTTGCTACGGTGAATCAAAAGATCAAGGCGCGACAGAAGTGACAATGGGGACGATCATCAAATGAAACGGTTAGGGCTGGTAATACTACTCTTTTTTCTCGGCTGCTCGGTCAATTCAGACGCGGCCCAGGCTCCATCTATCGAGCGCGGGCGCGAGCTTCTGAAACAGGGGAATTATAAAGAAGCAATCTCGGTCTTTACCACGCTGCTGGAAAAAGACGCCGGCGACGCGGCTGCCGTCGAGGGGCTTACGCGGGCGCAGATTGAGACGGGCGATTACGCGGGCGCGGAAAAAAGGGCAAAAGAGTTTTTGGGCAAGCAGGCCGCCGATGCATCCATACGAAATTTGCTTGGCGAAGTCCAGCTTGAGACCGGGCGTTACGCGGAAGCGGCGGCAGAGTTTGACCGCGCTTCGCGTGACGCGAAGGGCGTTATCTGGCTGCGCGCAAATCTGGGCCGCGCGCGCGCGCTTCGCGCTCAAGGGAAAGAAGACGAAGCGCGCGCGGTCGCTCAAGAATTTGTCCGCTATTACAATTCAAACTCTCCGAAGAGCGCCGAAGAGCTTACGCTGATTGCCCGCGCGGTCACTTATCTCGAAAAATTCAAAGACGCGAACGAACTCTTTCAAGATGCCCTCGATGCTGACTCGACCTACACGGATGCCTACATCGGCTTTGGCGAGCTTCTGAATGAGAAATATACTTACGGCGACGCGTCTAGCCTTTTTCAAGACGCTTTGAAGATCAACCCGAATTCGCCCGCCGCTTACGTGGGGCTGGCCGAAAGCAAGCGTCTTGAATCTACGGACGCGGCGATTGCGCTCGTCGAGCGCGCGATCTCCGTGAACCCGAATCACGCGCGTGCGCTCGCGCTTCGCGCATGGCTCAACCTCGAAGGCGATAATCCGGGAGATGCGTCGAAAGCGATTGACCGCGCGCTTGCAGTCAATCCGAATTCGATCCAGGCCATCGCCGTGCGCGCCTCGATGTTTTATCTTCAAGGTAAGAAGGGTGAGCTTGACGCAGAGATCAAACGCGCGCTTGCGGTCAACCCGCGAGCCGGAGAGGTGTTCGACACGCTCGCGCATTTCGCCGTCATCACGCGCCGCTACTCGGACGGCGTCGATTTCGGCCGCCGCGCCGTTGAGCTTTCTCCGCGCCTTTGGAGCGCGCGCACCGAGCTTGGAATACAGTTGATGCGCATAGGCCGAACGGCCGAAGGCCGCGCGGAGCTTGAGCGAGCTTTTGAAGGCGACCCGTACAACGTGTGGGCTAAAAACACGCTCGATCTGCTCGATACGATGCGCGAATATCAAGACACCGTGCGCGGGCCGTTTTTGATCAAGAGCGCGCCCTCGGAAACTTTCACGCTCGGCCCTTACGCTGCGGAGCTTTTGGATGAAGCGCATAAGAAGCTGACGGCCAAGTATCGTTTCACTCCGCGCGCGCCCATATCGGTCGAGATATTTCCGAATCACGAAGACTTCGCCGTGCGCTCGCTGGGGCTGCCGGGCCTCGGCGCGCTCGGCGTATGTTTCGGGCAGGTCATCACGATGGATAGCCCCTCGGCGCGAAATCCGGGCGAGTACAACTGGGGCGGCACGCTCTGGCACGAGTTCACACACGTCATCACGCTACAGATGACCGATCACAAGATACCGAGGTGGTTTTCCGAAGGGCTTTCGGTTTACGAAGAACACCGCGCGCGGCCCGGATGGGGAGGCGACTGGTCGCTTGGGACGCTCAAGGCTTACTCCGATAATCGCTTTGTAAAGATAGATGACCTGGACGCGGCTTTCACAAGACCGCGCGCGCCGGATCAAGTCCAACTGGCTTACTTTCAAGCCTCGCTCGTGTGCGATTACATAGAAGAAAAGCATGGCTTCGACGCCATACTTCGCATGCTCGCGTTATACAAAGAAGGGGCTAAAACGCCTGACGTATTTCAACGCGCGCTCTCCACATTGACAACAGACTTTGACCGCGCCTTCGGAGATTACTTGCGAGCAAAGACAAAGCCGTGGCTCGAAGCTACGGTGGGCGGCCCCGGGTCCGTGGCGGGCGAGGTTCAATCGAAAGACGCGCTCTCTGCTATGGTCAAGGCGCGACCGAATGACTTTTTTGCGCACTTGAAGCTCGGCTCGATCCTCAAATCGGAGGGAGACACCGACCGCGCAATCGAGCACCTCAAGCGCGCAGCCGAGCTGTTTCCTTTTTACGGCGGCGAGGGAAACCCGTACGCGCAGCTCGCAGACATTTATGAAGCGCGCGGCCAAAAGACCGAGGCCGCGACTTATCTCCTTGGCCTGACGCGAGCAGACGAGACGAACGCCGAGGCATTCAACCGTCTGGCGCGGCTCAGACTGGCGATGAATGATCGCGCGGGCGCGATAGAGGCGATCAAGGGGAGCTTCTACGTAAACCCGTTCGACGCCGCCTTGCACAAGCTGGCGGGCGATGTTTATCTTGACCAGGGTCAAGCGGGCGAGGCTGCAAAAGAGTATCGCGTGCTTGTGGCGCTCAACCCGCCCGACAAAGCCGAGGCCCATTATGATCTCGCGAGGTCGCTCGAAGCCGTGGGCAACCGCGCGGAAGCGCGGCGCGAGGTGCTGCGCTCGCTTGAGATCGCGCCCGGGTTTGAAAAGGCGCAAGAGTTGTTGCTGAAGCTCAGAGGAGCGAACTGAAAGAGATTTCAAATTTCAGATTTGAAATCTGAGATCGAACGGAGAGGGGCTGATGCGAAGGTTGCTTTTAATATCAGCGATTATTTTTCTCGCCGTGACCGTCTCGGTTCCCGCTGCGCCCCGCTACGAAGACGAGCGGCTGGGCGAGAACAAAGACGTTTCAGACAAGTTTACGTTCGTGCGCGTGAAAACCACCCCCACTTACCCCGGCGAGCACTGGGGCGATGGCGGCGTGCCCTGGTCGCACGACTACCCCGAGGCCGGGCGCCACTTCTCGAAGATACTCACGGAGCTATCGAAACTTCAGGTCAGCCTCGACATGGACGAGTACATATTTAGCTTTGCCGACCCGAACCTGTTCAAATACCCGTTCGCTTATATGTGCGAAGTCGGCTACATGCAACTGACGGATGAAGAGATCAAAGGGATGCGAGAATATGTTTTGCGCGGCGGGTTTCTGCTCGTAGACGATTTTCGCGGGCAGCGCGATATGTCGAATTTCGAGTACTACTTTAAACAGGCGTTCCCCGACTTTCAGATGAAAGAGCTTGACGTGACGAACCCCATCTTCAACTGCTTTTTTTCAATCAAGTCCTTAGACGTGCGCCCTGTGTATCGCGGTTACAGGCCCCAGTTTTACGGCGTAGAGGACAAAAATGGACGGTTGATGATGGTCATCAATTATAACAATGATGTGAGCGATTACTGGCAGTGGTCGAATGACCCGTTCCAGCCTATCGAAGACACTAACACCGCATACAAGTTTGGCGTCAACTACGTCTTTTACGCGTTGACGCACTGATGAGTGGGCAGCAGGCATTATGCAGTTGGCAGCATCTCTTAACTGCTCACTGCCCACTGCTTGCTGCGAACTGAATTTAAGGAGCGAGAATGGCAACAGAGACTGAGGAGATTATCAGGGAAGACGAATTACTGGAAAAGCTCATAGCCGCGCGCGAGCAGATGCTGTCCGAGGTGCGAAAAGTCATCATCGCCCAGGACGAGGTAGTAGACCAGGTGCTCATCTCGCTCTTTGTAGGGGGCCACTCGCTTGTATCAGGTGTGCCGGGACTGGCGAAGACTCTATTGATACGCACCGTGGCAAACGTGCTCGATCTATCATTCAAGCGAATACAATTCACGCCCGACCTGATGCCTTCCGACATCACGGGGACCGACATAATCGAAGAGGATCGCTCGACGGGCCACCGAAGGCTGGCGTTCATCCAGGGGCCGCTGTTTGCAAACATCATCCTCGCAGACGAGATCAACCGCACGCCGCCAAAGACGCAGGCCGCGCTGCTTGAAGCCATGCAGGAAGGCAACGTCACGGTGCAGGGGACTACTTACAATCTGCCGAAGCCGTTTTACGTGCTCGCGACTCAGAACCCCATTGAGATGGAAGGCACGTACCCGCTGCCTGAAGCGCAGCTCGACCGCTTCATGTTCAACATACACATCGGGTATCTGAGCGAGGATGACGAAGTCGAGGTGGTGAACCAGACTACGTCCGTGCAGGATTTCAGCTTCTCGCGAAACGTCTCGGGAGCCGACATACTGAATTTTCAGAGGCTCGTTCGCCGCGTGCCCGCGGCCGAATCTGTGACTCGTTATGCGGTCAGGCTCGTAGGCGCGAGCCGCCCCGTCACGCAAAACGCGCCCGATTACATAAAGCGCTGGGTGAACTGGGGCGCATCGCTTCGCGCCAGCCAGTTCTTGATCCTCGGCGGCAAGGCCCGCGCGGTGATGAGCGGCAGGTACAACGTATCGGTCGAAGACGTGCGCGCGCTCGCCTACCCGATCTTGCGCCACCGAATACTTTTGAACTTCCACGCCGAGTCGGAGAGGGTAAAGCCCGACGACGTTATACGAAGGTTGATTGAGTCGGTCCCGGAGCCGAAATCGGGGCTTTAAGCGGTTAGCTTTTTATGGTCCAGAACATCGGGCAACAAACTGGCACACGCTTCCTCTCGCCGGAAATCCTGGCGCGCATAAACTCGCTTGAGCTGATCGCGCGCGCGGTCGTCGAAGGATTCATATCGGGGCTTCATCGCTCGCCGTACCTCGGCTTTTCGACAGACTTCGCGGAGCACCGCCAGTATATGCCGGGCGACGATTTGCGCCACCTCGATTGGAAGCTGTTGGCGCGCACCGACAGGCTCTACATAAAGAAGTACCAGGGCGACACGAACGCCCAGGTGCATCTGCTGGTCGACGCGAGCGCCTCGATGGGGTATGGAAGCGGCGCGGTGACCAAACTCCAATACGCGCAGTATCTGGCCTCTTCGCTCGCGTTCCTGGCCGTGCGCCAGCACGATTCTATCGGACTGATGGCATTCAACGAAGACGTGGTCGATCATGTGCCGCCGCGCTCGCGAACAGGCCACTTGCGAACGGTGCTGGGTTCGATTGAACAGCTCGTGCCGGGACGCGGCACGGCTCTTTCGACACAGCTTCACCGTACGGCCGAGCTGCTGACCCGGCGCGGAATCATAGTGTTGATCTCGGATTTGTATGACGAGCCGAAGCTGGTGATGGAAGGGCTAGAGCATTTGCGGTTCCGGGGCAATGACGTGGTCGTCTTTCAAGTCCTGGACCGGCAAGAGCTGGACTTCGAGTTTAACGAGCCGGTCGTGCTTGAAGACAGCGAGACCGAAGAGCAGATGCACGTCCTGCCCGATGAATTGCGCGATGAATACTTGCGTCTGATTCGCCTCCACGTAGACGCTTTGCGCGAGGGGGCTGCGCGCAACCGCATAGATTACGAATTGCTTCGGACTACCGAACCATTAGACGCGGCGTTGTTTTCTTACCTCGCGCGCCGCTCGCATATGGGATGAGGCTTTTAGCGATGGATAAAGAGCCATTATTTAATGACACCGGTGAAGACGCGGAGCGATTGCTCATCGAGCTGGCGCGCGCGACTCCTGTGTGGAAAAAATTCCAACAAGTCGCAAACGCAACCGAAGCGTGCCGGGCTTTCGCAATGGCCGGAATCAGGAGCCGTCATCCTGATGCTTCAGAGAAAGAGTTGAAGCTGCGGCTTGCTGCGCTCTCTCTAGACCGCGAAACAATGATACGCGTCTACGGATGGGACCCGGAAGTTGAAGGCTATTGATGGCTAATGAACAGATTGAGGTCTTGTTCAAAGTTCAAAGCGACCGCCTCGATCTAAACTATCTCAGGCAGTGGGCGAAAAGGTTAAACGTCCTTGACCTTTTAGAAAAAGCGCTTGCTAAAGCGCAAAATGGTTAGCAATAGATGGCATTTCTCACTCCATTCTTTCTGTTGGGAGCCGTGGCGGCGGCGCTGCCGGTCTTAGTTCATCTGGTCAGGCGCACCCAGGCCCGCCGCATCGAATTCCCCTCGTTGATGTTCCTTCGCCGCATTGAGCAGAAGACTATAAAGAAACGGAAGCTTCGTAACCTCTTGCTGCTGGCGCTTCGGTGCGCCGCGCTCGCGCTTCTTGCGCTCGCCTTCTCCCGGCCTTATTTCACCTCTCAAAACCCGCAGGCTTCGGGGTCAGAGCGCGCAAGCAGCGTCATTCTTATCAACGGCTCCTACGGCATGCGTTACTCGAATCTGTTTGAGCGCGCGCGGCAATCGGCTCGCGATATTATCAATCGAGCGGGCTCCGATGAGCAGCTTGCTGTCGTGCAGTTTGGGCAAGGCTACGAAATCCTTATGCCGCTCAAGGCCAATCGCTCGGAAGCGCTCGCCCTCGTAGATCAAATTAAGCCGGGCCTTGAAGCTACGGATTATCTGCAATCGCTACAGGCTGCGGACGCGCTGCTGAAGGAATCGGCTCGCGGGGCGCGGCGCATTTATTTGATCTCCGATTTTCAAGCCGCCGGGTGGAACCGCACGGCCCCCCAGGTGAAGCTTTCGCCCTCGGTCGAGCTTGTCACGGTCGACGTATCTTCTGCCGACTCCGCGAATGTGGCTGTGAGCGAAGTCAAAGCCGAGCCGGTCGTCTACGCTCAAAAGTACAACGGGAAGGTTTCGGCGCGGCTGAGCAATTTCGGGACGGAGACGGTGAGCGATTCCGTAGTCGATTTAAAGCTCAACGACCTGGCGGTCGAGCGCCGCCAATCGGCCCTCGATTCCGCCGCCTCGCGGGCGGTCGATTTCACGGGCTTCAACGTGCCGGAAGGCGCGAACCGCGCGACCGTAGAGATGACCGGAGACGATTTCCCGCTCGACAATAAATTCTACTTTATGATACGGCGCGAAGATCAAACGAAGGTGCTCGCTATAGAGACGGCTTCGCGCGGTCGCAGCGAATCTTTCTTCATACAGCAATCCCTGGCCGCAGGCGAAAACAACCAGCACGCGCTCACGGTCAAGACGCCGGGAACCGTAAACCCGGTAGAGCTTGACCAGTACCGCGCGATAATCGTCAACGACGTTTCAGGCGTAAGCGAACCGCTCGCCTCCGCGATAAAAAGTTTCGTAGAGCGCGGCGGAGGTTTGATCGTAGCGGCGGGCAAGCACACCGAACCGAGTGAATTCAATCGCGTCTTCCGCGATGTCGCGCCCGCCGAGCTTGGCGAGACGGTTCAAACTCGCGGCTACGCTTTGATGAGTCAGGTGAAGATGGACCACCCTGTCTTCAGCGCGTTCCGGCGCAGCGGGCGTTTGACCTCGACGCGCGTCTACGGCTATCACCGCGCCAGCCTTACGGACCGCGCCTCGACCATAGCCGCGCTCGACGACGGCAGCCCGATGATAATCGAAGGGTTGTTCGGCAGGGGGAAGGTGTTGCTGGTGACGACAACGCTCGACACGGCGTGGAATGATTTGCCGCTCACGCCGATGTATCTGCCGTTCGTTCGCCAGATGCTCGAATACCTTGACGGTCGAGTGGCCGCGACTTCTTACACGGTCGGCCAGGTCTTTGCGGTCGCGCCTGATGCGGACGGCTCGCTCCCCGCTGTCGAAAGCCCTGCCGGCGGGCGAATCGAAGACGCTCCGAAAAATCCTGCGGGCGAGCTTGCCGTGAATGCCGCCGAGATAGGTTTTTATCGATTGCGTTACCGCGACCGCACAGAGCACATAGCGGTGAACCTGGACACAAAGGAATCGGATTTCTCTAAGCTGAACATAGACGAATTCAAGGCGAGCATACTGCCCGCGCCTGGAGATCAAACGGCAGGGGCCGGGCAATCGAACCGGCTCACGGCTGAAGAGATGGAAGCGCAGCAGCGGCTATGGCTGCCGCTGCTTATACTGGCTTTATGCCTGTTTGTGGGTGAAGCAATTCTCGCGCGCCGCATACGAATAGCCCGCCTGGTTGGCTGATCGAATGGGCGCAAGGTTAACGGCGACGGATGTACGCGAAATCCGCTGTGGCTATGGTGTCTTAATCGAGAAGGCACTATACTAAAACTCAAACAGTGGACATTAGCGGCTTCAGGAGGAACGCAATATGAGTCCTCAGCTCAGAAGTCTCAACGAATTGATCGCGCAAGCGCGAGGGCGGATACGTGCGCGGCGCGTGTTTCGTGGCGCTGCTTTGACGCTCGGTGTGATCGTCGCGACTGTAATCATATCGGCCCTTGTCGCCGATGCGTTCAGCCAGAAGACAGGCTTGATAGTCGCGCTGCGATTTCTGCCCGTCGTGGCCGGACTTTTTGCAGCCTTTCTTTTTATAGCGAGGCCGCTCAAAGCTCAAATCGCCGACGCGAGAATCGCCCGCCTGATCGAGGAGAAATGCGTTCTGTCCGACCGGCTGGTCACGGCGGTCGAATATTCAAAAGAGAACCGCGCTGCCTCACCCGATATTGTCAACCGCCTGGTCGCGGACACGGGCGAGCGTTGCGCAAAAGTCGATCCCGACCTTGTCGTCGACCCTCGTTATGCTTACGGGTACGCGATTCTTTCCGGCCTGATCGTGCTTGCGCTCATCAGCGCTTTCTTTGTCGGCCCGTCTTCGCTCTCAAAAGGGATATCGGTGCTTTACTCGCCGTTCGGCGAAACGGTTTCGGCAAACGCGATGTTCATAACCGTCAGCCCCGCAACGTCGCGCGTGCCGCGCGGGTCTGACCAGAAGCTCAAAGCCACGCTAAACGGATTCGAATCCGAAACGGCCCAGGTATTCATTCGCCGCCTCGACGCCGAAAACTGGAAGGCGACCGTGATGGAACCCGCGCGCAATCACGGCGAGTTCCAGCACATGATTTTCAACATACAAGATTCCGTAGTCTATTACGCCGAATCAAACGGCGTACGCTCGCCCGAGGTGACTCTGGAGGTGGCCGACCTGCCTTTTGTGAAGCAGATCGATCTGGTCCTGAATTTCCCTTCATACACCCGGCAGGCAAGCAAGAAGATCGAAAACGGCGGCGAGGTCGCCGCGCTTAAAGGCACAGTCGTTACGGTCATCGCGCGGTTGAGCGCGCAGGCGCAGTCGGCCCACATAGTCCTCAACGACGGCACAAAGGTAGAGATGGCCGAGGGAGACGACGACCAGTTTTCCGGTCAGTTCACCGTGAAGCAGAACGGCACTTATCGAATAGAGCTGACGAGCGAAGGGGGAGAGCGCTATAACGGCTCGAACGAATACGACATAACCGTTATCGATGATCACGCGCCCACGGTCATAATCAACAAGCCGGGCCGCGATATGAAGGTGACGAGCATTCAAGAGGTCTTCACGCAGGCCCGCGCCGAAGACGATTACGGCGTGAGCGCCATAGAGCTTTATTTTTCGGTCAACGGAGGCCAGGAGCAGCGAGTTCAGTTGCAAGACCTCAAGAACGACACGCCGCGCGCTCTTTCCGGCGCGCACACGTTTTTCCTCGAAGAGCACGGGCTTCAACCGGGCGATTTCATCTCTTATTACGCGAAGGCTCGCGACAATAACGGAGGCGAGGCGACAAGCGACATATACTTTTTGGAAGTCCGCCCGTTCGACCGCCAATTCCGCCAGGCGCAACAGCAGGGCGAAGGCGGAGGCGGCGAACCCGACTCGAACGCGCTCACGCGACGCCAGCGCGAAATCATCGCCGCGACTTTCCGCGTCCAGCGCGAAGAATCGAGCTACAACCCGCAGGAGAAAGCAGAAAATTTTGACGCGGTCACTTTGAGCCAGGAGAAATTGAAAGGCGAAACCGAAGCGCTTGCCGAGCGCATACGCCGCCGGCTGGGCGCACAGGTAAACGCGCAGCCTGAGTTTGCCAAGCTCATCGAATACCTGGGCCAGGCGGCTAAAGAGATGGAGCAGGCGACCGCAGAGCTGAAGTCGCGCAAGACGAAAGAGGCGATGCCGCCCGAACAGCGCGCGCTCCAGCAATTGCTTCGCGCGGAAGCGCAGTTTCGCGAGATGCAGATCTCGCAAAGCCAGAGCGGTGAGGGCGGCGGTCAAAACGAGCAGGAGCTTGCCGACCTGTTCGAGCTTCAGCTCGATAAGATGAAGAATCAATACGAAACCGTCCAGCGCCAGCAACAGCAGAACCAGAGCCAGCAGCAGGACGAGCTTGCCCGACGGCTTCAAGAGCTTGCGCGCAGGCAACAACAGCAGATCGAACAACAGATGCGCTCTCAACAGCAGGGCGGCGGCGGGGGCGGCGGGTCCCAGCGACAGCAGCAGCAGATGATAGATGAAGCGAAAAAGATGGCGCGCGAGCTTGAGCGGCTATCTCGCGAGCGGCGCGATCCCAAGATGGCCGAAAGCGCTCGACAGATGCAACAAGCAGCCGATGACCTGCAACGCGCGCAGGCTTCGTCATCAAGCAGCGCGGAAGCGACTGCCCAGCAGATGCGCGCGCTTGAGCGTATGGAACAGGCCCGCCGCTCGCTTGAATCTGCCCAGCGCGCAGGCAACGGCCAGAGCGTCGAGCGGCTGCGCCAGCAGGCCGAAGAGGCGCTCAAACGTCAGGAAGAGATTTCGCGAAAAGTAGACGAGCTTGCCCGACAGGGACAACAAGGACAACAGGGGCAAGCGGGCGGGCAGAGCGAAGAGCAGAAGCAACAGATAGCGGAGCGCAAACAGGCGCTCGCCGATCAGATCTCTGGGCTTGAGAAAGACATAGATCAGGCGGCGCGCGGTATGGGTCAAAACAACCAGCAGGCTGGCGATAAGCTGCGCGAAGCGGCGGGCGCGATTCGGCGGAATCGCATACCGGATCGGATTCGCCAGAATAGTCAGTTGATAGACAACGGCTGGTACGATCAGGCCCGCGAGCGCGAGCGCGCAATCAAAGGCAATATCGAAGAGGTGGTGAAGAATCTACAATCCGCCGAAAACGGTGCGACGCGCGCGGGCAATGGCGACAACTCCGGCAAGGGCGACAGCATGGAAGACGCGCTTAATCGCGCGCGCGAGCTTGCGGATAATCTGGAATCGCTTCGCCGCAGGATGGAGTCTCAGAATAACCAGGGACAGTCCGCGCAAGGCAACCAGCAACAAGGTCAGCAATCGCAAGAGGGCCAGCAGCAAGGTCAGGCTTCTAACAGTCAGGGCCAGCAACAAGGTCAACAAGCGAATGGGCAGCAGCAGGGCCGTCAAGGGCAACAGGGGCGGCAGGGCCAGCAAGCTAACGGAAAGCAATCGGGGCGTCAACAGTCGGGCGGTCAACAATCCGGACGGCAACAGGCTAACGGGCAGCAGTCAGGCCAGCAAGCTAACGGGCAACAGTCCGGCGGTCAACAGTCTGGTGGGCAACAGTCCGGCAATCAGCAGGCTCAAGGACAACAGGGCAAGGGTCAACAGGGCAAGGGCCAACAGGGCCAACAACAAGGGCAGGGTCAGGGGCAAGGCCAAGGCCAGCAGCAGGGACAGGGTCAACAGCCGGGTCAAAGCCAGCAGCAAGGACAAGGTCAGGGGCAAGGCCAGCAAGGTAGCGAGTCGCCCTACGGAGAGGCTTCGGAAAGCGCAAGCGGGGGTGGCCCGCCGCGCGGTGGATCGCGCCAGCTTGATAGCGAGCTTCGCGAGCGTATCAAAGAGGCCGAAGAACTGCGGCGCGCGCTCGGCCGCAACTCGGACCTGGCGCGCGACCTCAATCGCGCCATCGAGCAGCTCAAACGCCTCAACCCCAACGTCTTCAGCGACCCGAATCAATTGGCTTTGCTAAAGAACGAGGTGATCGATCCGCTGCGCCAGTTGGAGCTTGAGCTTGCGCGAAGGCTTCAAGCAAAGCTCGGCAACAACGGGCCGGGTGCGCTCAGCGATGGCGACGCGCCCGACCGGTATCGCAAGCTGATTGAAGATTACTACAGGCGATTGTCGTCACGCTCGCAAAAGTAATGCTGAGTCCGCGCCGCGCGATAGCGCCGGGGAACCCGTTCTGACGGGTCGCGCTATGGAGTGGTAAAGCAGCATCAGGAGGTGGCAGTTATGACTGAAATGGAGGTAATCATAAACGTGATCAAGCGGCAGAAAGATATAACCGGAGCGGCGCTCGCAGCGAAACGCTCATCACTCCTGAAGCGGTTGGCAATTATAAATCTGCTCGTCTTCTTTCTGTTCGGCGCAACCGCCAGCCGCGTCGCCGAAGCGACGAAAGACTTTAAATCGTTTGCCTCGCTGTCGGCGCGTCTTTCCGAGCCTGGCGGCTATTTCGATTCGGACAATCTCATCTCGAATGAAACTTCATACCAGCACGTCTTAGGCAAGCTCAGAGAGATGAACGTACAGGGCGGGGTCTACATAGGCGTCGGGCCGGATCAGAGTTTCACTTACATTGCGAAGATACGCCCGCGCATGGCAGTCATAATCAACATACGCCGCGACAATCTGCTCCAGCACCTTCTGTTCAAATCGCTTTTCGGGCGCGCGCGCAACCGAGTCGAGTATCTTTGCCTTTTCTTTGGCAAGCCCTTTCCCAAGACGAAAGGCTGGGAGCAACGCGGCATAAAAGAGGTCATCGAATATATAGATTCGACGCCTTCGGACCCGAAGCTTTTCGACAAGACCCTGGGCAATGTCAAACGCGACGTTCAAAAATATGGCATCGCGCTTTCGTCTACCGACTTTGAGACTATCGCTCGCGTTCACAAAGCATTTTTCGCGGCGGGTCTCGACATACGTTATTCGAGCCACCACCGCCCGCCTCGCTCGATCTATCCGACGTACCGCGACCTGTTGTTGGAGCGTGACCTGACCGGGCAACAGCACAATTACTTTAACTCGGAAGCCGATTTTCAATACCTCAAGAGGATGCAAGATCAGGGCTTGATCGTGCCGGTAGTCGGCGACCTCTCGGGGCCGCAGGCGATGAAGGCCATCGGGCAGTACGTCGCCGAATTAAAGGAGCGGGTTTCAGTCTTCTACGTTTCGAACATAGAGTTCTATCTACAGCGACAGGGGACGATCAACAAGTTTATCGAAAACCTCAAGTCGTTCCCCATAGACAGCAACAGCCTGATAATCCGAAGCTACTTCAATTATTACGCGCCGCCGCACCCGCAGGCCGAGCCGGATCATTTCAGCACGCAACTGCTTGAGAAGATCGATGATTTGATAAAGCAGTGCGATACCGGCGAGTGCGAATCTTACAACGACATAGTGACGAAAAATTCTATCCTGCTGCGGTAGACTGGTGCAGGTATGCAAGAGAGTCATTACGAAGTAAGCGGCGAGGTGATAAAGCTCATTCACGGGGAGTTGCCTGCGGTGCGCTGGACGTGCGGCAGTTGCGGCGAGGATAGCTGCACGATCTTTTTCGACCCTGAAGAGCAAGAAAAGCTCGTCGAATGCGAATTTTGCAACGCGACCAATCTGGTTAAAAAACAGCTTCCCTGATTTGTAAAACAGATTCACCGCAGAGACACAGAGGGGGCGCAGAGATTATACGTTTTCTCTGCGCCCCCTCTGTGTGGCCGTGTCAACTTAATGATTAAAGGTGGGAGGTCGGGTAGAAGAGGACCTCCTACCCGATTCATTCATGCAGCAGATGGTATGGAAACTACCTCTTTCCAAGTTGCAAACCTCAGCTTCATTTCATCTCGGCTTTGCTTGGCCGTGAGCAGGTGACGCTTTGGTCGAAAGTGCTGTGAGATGATCCCGAATGCTGAGAGAAATCTCTGTGCATGACCTGCCGATTTAAACCTTCGCATCACTCGCTCTCGTAATCTGGTTGGCTGATGAGAATTCTCCGCCCGGTTATTCAATCCCTTATGCCGTCGATGTTCAACACCGGGCATCACCTCAGATATTGCCGCGCTATAGCTACCAAGCTTGTCCGTGATGATTACCCTCGGCACGTACTGCAAACCCTTCAATAGCTTGCGAAAGAACTTCTTAGCAGCCTTCTTATCACGACTGCTTTGTACAAGAATATCCAGCACATCCCCATACTGATCGACTGCTCGCCAAAGATAATGGACCTCTCCATTAATTCTTATGAACACCTCATCCATGTGCCACTTATCTCCAGGGCGGGGGCGCTTCCTTCGCAAATCATTTGCGAATTGCTGGCCGAACTTCAAGCACCATTGTCGGACAGTCTCATAGGTAAGCACTACGCCTCTTTGTGTCATAAGCAGTTCGACATCTCTGTAGCTGAGGGAGAAGCGAAAGTAGAGCCAAACACAGTGGCTGATGATTTCGGATGGGAAGCGGTGGCGGCGATAAAGATTAGGCGGAGATGTCATTGGCGAAGTATCATCATACTTCCACCCTATTTCAATTCTCCTTTAACCTGACAATACCGCGAGAACTCTAGGGCTACCAGTCGCGCTGGTTGATGTCCTGAAACAGCATAAAGAGCGAGCGGCTTTTGTTGAGCCGACCGATTATCTCTTTTGCAAATCAGACGGCAGACCGTTTGAACCGGACCATCTACGGGAGCTTGTTTTGTACCCGGCGATGGACTCTTTAGGCATAGCGCGAACGAACCGTCAGTACGGCTTCCACATATTCAGGCATACAGCAGGGAGTATCGCCTATGACAAGACCTTGAGCAGCAAGGCCGTTCAGAAGATGCTCGGACACGCGAGCGAAAAGACAACATCCGACATCTACATTCACGTTTCGCCAGAAGTCGTTTCCGATACGGTTGAGTCGGTAGCGGCAGCGTTCGTAAAAGAAATTGACCAAACATTGACCAGCGACGGCGAATTAGTGAACCAGGCGAGATGGACGAAATGAGGCGTAACCCAAATGAAATGAGGGCCTTGCGGCCCTCGATGTTGGTTGCGGGGGCAGGATTTGAACCTGCGACCTTTGGGTTATGAGTTCAACTGAGTAGTGTCGCGTCCTTTCGTTTCATCACTTTAGGATTCGCTTAATACCGCGTTTTACCGCTTGTTTCGATCTTATTGAACCTTAATTGCACCCTGATTCTTACTTCGCCTCGCCCATTCACTCAATTGCAGACAAGTCGGTGTCTGATGCTTACTCTGATTAATCTTAAGTGATGCGTTTCTGTCATTCATTTGACCCGATCCGCTAGTAATCTGATGCCGATTGCTGCAAATGCTACCCATAATAAACACAAACCGAGTATGCCGCAAATCTGCATCCAGGTTTGTGAGTTACCAAGAATGTTGGTCAAGAGCCACACAAAGCCAGCTCCTATCACCGTGCCCAGTATAGCAACAACTGCTGCCAGCCACCGTGAATCGAGTTTTTGTGCCTTCAGCGATCGCAGATCATCCTTAGTTTTTGTGAAGTCATCATTGGCGGCAGTGAGTTTCTTTTGAATAGTTTCATGTATTGCCTTGAGTTCAGCCTCGACGGTAATAAGCTTAGACGTTATTTCTGTAAGTTGAGTCTTCAACTCTAAAACATCTGACTTATTTGTCGGTATTTTTCCTGGCGGAGTATGCTCCTCAGATGCAGACATAAATATACCTCAATTACTTTCTTGAGATCAGTGAATAAAGATAGGCTATCAAGACTCCGACGTGGAAAACGCCTGTCAGAACTACAAACCAGGATAGGACTTGCAAGCGCTCCACATCCTTAGTATCTGGTTCACCAAAGAACCAGAGTATTACGTTGGATGTAGTATCGACCGGCTTATTATCCGGCTGTAACCACCACCCCATCAGGACGAATGCGGTTAACCAGAATGCCGTTAACAAAGTTAATCTGGGAAAAGACGCCAGCAGCCATTCGCCATAAGAAAGCATCGCATGTATTATCCATGAAAGCGGGTTGAGGTTGTTAGGGGCGCTCAACTTCCTGTTAAAACGCCTCAGCGCAGCGAGACATTTCATCTCTTCCTCCATCCGGCCAGCTTCGTTGAAAACGAGGACGAGGCTGTTCAGGATGCTTGCCTTAGCCGCAAGGGTAGACCTCTTCCTTACCTCCTCGTGATACCAGCGGGTGATGCTCGCCACCTCAGCATCCAACTCCTTGAGCCGCGTCTCCAGGCTGAAGTGGTAGCCTGCTCCGACGAACGCGCATTCCGCCCGTGCCTCCAATTCATTTCTCAAAGTTATTAATGAGAGCGCCGTGTGAGGAGTCTTACCGCAGAGAAGCTCCGCCGCCTCCAGGGCTAAAACAGCCCCTCGGATGAATTCCGACGCGAAGCCTGCGCTCTTCTTGATCGCGTTGGCGCGGTAGAGCAAGGTGGTCGCAATAAGTGTGAGCTTCCCCGGCGACCCATGACCCTCAGCAGTCCCTTCCTCACTAAAAGAAGGGGGCCAGATAAATCCGGGCGCGTTTCCGGGGCGGTGTTTGTTAGACAAGTCCTGATACAGCCCCATCTTTTCCCACAGATCAGCTATGCCCCCGAGCGGTTTGTAGAGAACGCCTCCACGACCGGAAATCTTCCGCTTCAGGTAATCGGAGTTTTCTTTCATGAGATCTCTGTCTGACCCCATCTGGCCTGTGGTAATTAGAAATCGCCATTTCGACTTGTCAATATCGTCATCAAGCAGCGGGCAGAATGAGGCTCTTTCCGCAAGATGCGATAAATGCACCTTCGCCGGCTTATCTGGAAAACCTAACCTCATGTCTTCAAGTAACAATGAGTATTTATGGGTCCCATTTTGTTTACCTTGTTCTCCGAAGTGCCTCTGCATGAGGCTCCAAGAGGTGATAACGTCGACCCGAAAACCGTAGCGGTACGCCGTATAGGCATGCAAAAAGGCAAACTCAGGTTCCTCATCAATCACCGCCGCTAATTCCTGTCTTACCGGTATCTGGTATCCTCGCTTTCTGTTCTTGGTATCCATCTCGGCTAGGGCTTCATTAGTTTTGATCTTGACCCATTCTCGAAGTCCTGTGGGGTCGAATAGCGATGCGCCCGCTGGTTCGATAAACAGGGATAACAGATCAAGAGCTTCTTTAGGAAACCGTAGATATACCTCCTCGCCTTTCTTGATAACCCAATCGTTCGGGTTACCCATGAAGAATCCAAAAGCCCAGCGTATTTCGGGAAAAGTCAGCACCAGCATCGCTATGAGATAATCCCAAGTTATTCCCTCTGCGATCGCACTGAGTCGAGAAGGTCGCACGGCATCAACCATTACAACTACAGGGTCGGATTCGTCGGACGCTTCGTCCAGCCGAGTGATGGCGCCGATGCTTTTTACCAGGGTCTTGTATGCCTGGACGCCTCCTTCAATTAGGAGCGAAGCTGGATTGACGATGATAGGATCGGGCGCCAGGTCAGGGCCTAACACAGACTCTCCGCTAAGAAGCTCCCGCCATGCTTTCAAGGCGTTCGCAGAGGCGTCGGACTGGGCTAGGATGACGTGTTTTCGCATGCCGGATTAGATATCAGAAGAGAGTCCTTTTCGAGCCGCCGCGCCTGACGACTTTGGCCGCAGGCGAAGAGAAATCTCGTACGCCTCACGAAGGTTGCCCGTGAGCTCGTCCTCTAATGGAGCCAAGAGGCGTTTAATTATGTCGGCCGCTTTCGACGCGGTAATCTTCGAGTCTCCAGTAATGAGCTTGATTGCCGGATGAATCTGGATGACGCCGCCGGGCGTTTCGGGCGTCCGGCGCTTGGTGACTTCCAGGCACACCTCCAAATATCGCGCTAACAACAAAGCGCAGGCTGTTTGTGCCTGGCGCAGTCGCCCTGCCCATTCTCCTACCGCGTTGGGTTCAAAGGCGAACCCTTCCATCGCCGCAATCAACTCGTCTAAAGTGCCTGCTTCCCACGCGCCAAGCTCCAAGGTATGAATCCTGGTCGGCGCCTCTACATCAATTGGTGCTCCTTCAGCTCGCGCCTCTTCAAAGGCGGTGCGGCTCTGAATTCTGAGGTGTTTTACGACGAGGTATTCCACATCCGGCTGACGGCTGACGGCATCAAAGATCACGCTTCGCAATTCCCGGATGTTGCCGGGCCAATCATCAGCCATCAGCGCTTCAATCGCTTCGGGTGTGATCTCGCGCCGCATGGTGCCTTTCAGTTGACCTTCCGCTTCGCGGATAAATTTTTCCACCAGCAGCGGGATGTCCTTAGGGCGTTCGCGCAATGGCGGAAGCCAGATTGTGCTGCCACTGAGCCGGTCGTACAAGTCAGAGCGAAATCCTCTAGACTCGTGCTCTATGGGAGCGTTTGTGGCTGAGAGGAATCTCACATCGACCGTTTTCGGCTTTGTTGCGCCTACCTGAGTGAACTGACGTTTCTGTAGGACATCAAGCATCGCGGCCTGAACCTCGGACGGCATATCAGCGATCTCGTCGAGGAAGAGGTCGCCGCCGTTCGCCGATTCGATCACCCCGATCTTACCGTCCACCCCGGTTGCCGTGCGGGCTTTGATCCCGAATAACTCGGAAGCGAAGAGGTTTGGAGTGAAAACTGCCGAATTGACTGTGACAAACGGTCTGGACGGAGCCTGTGCAGCCCTGCCAGTGTTTGGGACTTCACCCGACATCCGGTGGATGTAACGCGCAAATAGCTCTTTGCCCGTGCCGCGCTCGCCGCGAAGCAACAGGTTTTCCCTGTGCCGCGAAGCCCGCCGGGCTTCGCGAAGCGCCAGCAGTAGCGGCAATGAATTTCCAACGACCTCGCCTGCCGAGTCCGGCAGAAGTCCATGATGCCAGAGCGCCTCTTCAAGCAGTTCCGACCCGCGAACGTCGTCACGGGCTATGAACCCGAGCGCCCCGCTGCGACTAAACTCCAGGCTCACCTCCTGCCGCGGCTTGCTTGAGAAGATGAAAATGGGTAATTCCGGAAACTCACGATGGATTGCGTCGAGCAAGGTAAGGCCGAAATAGCTCCGCGAGTTGTCATCACCGGGACGCCCTTCCGGCATCCCCGGCGTTCGGCGGTGGCTCTCCTCTGTCACCCGGCCCGTGTAGAAGCATAGATCCAGCAAAACCATCGACCACGGCGCGCGCCCTTTAGCCATCGCTTCTGTCCAGCCTTCGCGGACCTTTTCTAGCGCCGCTTGGAGATCATTTTCGACTGTCGCCCCGACGCCGGATTCCACGGGGGACTGGCCGCGGCAAAATACGACGCTCGCTATCGGGTTATCGATTTCGAACCGGGAAGACTTCCTCTTACCCTCGAATGACTCCTCTTCGAGCAGGAACTTTCCACACAGGTTCTCTCTCTCCCGGTTGGCCGCGCCCGGAATCTCCCTGCCGAACAGATCATCGATGATTAAAAGCCTAGCGGGAATTACCTTGTTCATGTGACGAGAATTCGATCCGGAAACTTCTCTACAGCCTTCGAGAGCGCGCGGCATGCGGAGCGGAACTGCTCAAACTCGGCGCTGAACTCCTGGCGCGCGCCGCCGCCCGCGTCCAGGGGAGCGATCTTGCGAAGGCGTTCGTAATGTGTGTTGACCTCCGAGGCCGCACGCTTTGCGCTCTCGATCCATTCCGCGATAGGATAACGCGATAGCCAGAGATCGTGCATCAGATCGGCAAGGACTTCCCTGCCAGGCGACTTACATTCGGACAATGGCGGAATATCGAAGAGCCGCTGGGGTGACATCTCGTGTTCGAAATCCGCCAGCAGGGAATTCAGATCCTCCAGACGCTCCTGCCACTCAGTCAAATCCACATCCACCAACTCCTGTAAACATGCCGCGGCTCGGATGCGCCCACTAATAACCTGGGCTGCCGCATCGAGGGCCGAAAGGAATCGGTTTTTCAGCCACTGGTGATTGAAGTCGCTGCGTCGTCGTTGCCAATCTCTCTGCTCCAACGCTCTCATTTCTGTTCCAAAAACTCTTTCAACTGGTTGTATGCCTTCTCAACGACGGCGACATCTACTCTATCAGACTCCAACAAAGCCACGACATCAGGAGCACGTTCAGCCCCTCTCAAAAACGTGGTGAGTCTGGCGACAGGTTCTTGCGGCTGGTCCGCTCCGGCTTGCCGGGCGATTTCAGCGCGTGCGACGTTTTCCAGTTCAAGGTCTTGAATCAACTGCTCTAGGAAGGCCTGGAACTTAATCATGTCAACCGTCTTTCCGCCATCTTTGCTAAGAGCAAGCGAGTCGCGCCACCAGTCAATCTTTTGCATGTCATTCCAAAGGTCGGCAAGCTGAGCGGAAAGACGTGATATCGAGTCTTTTTGAAGGCGATCCCACCCCAGAGAGGTTGCTAATGTGTCTGTCGGTTTAATCTTTCTAGATGCAATCCCCGCCGCCGCGTACCCCTGGCAAAGAATGGCTAGCGACCAAATGGCGGGTACGGTTCTCATCCGCCCTACAGAAGCCCGGCGGTTCGGCCCTAATATCTTTAACGAAATCCTTAATCTCCGGGATGTGACGCCTTTTGACGGGGCAACTGCCTTCAGGGAAGCGACGTACCGCGATTGCCTCAGGGCGCGCAGCGCATGGTTCCTTCGCCTGAAGACTGCCGGTCGAGAAAGCAAACTCTTTGTCGAAGGTCGCCCCGGTCGGGATGCCTTCGGGGTCCTTCTCTCCAGTGTGAAAAAAAAGGACGTGAAAGTGGTTGGGAAATTCGCCGACAAAATTCACCCATCCGTCCTGGTCCTGATCGAAAATCGAAGAGCTCCACGACTTCTTGTCCTCCGTCGAGCGCCGGTAGATTATCCCATCGTCCTTCAACACTTCTGCCAGTTCTCGCGCTCTTGGGTCGGAGCAGGCGATCAGCACAACGAGTTTGTTGATATTGTTCATTGTATTGCTTCGTATTGCCCGACCCGGAGCCAGCGTCTTTTATCAACGGTTTTGTTGGGATCGTCGTCGAGACGAATTGTCCCAAGCGCGCCAAAACCACTGACGCCGACCTTGCTTGCGTAAATAAACCGCAGCAACGCACTCACCGTGTTGCCACCGCCAAGCGGCTGATTCGGCTGCGGGTCTAATCTGGAGGTGACAGCGGCGCGAACCCCTTGGGCCAGCCTGCCGAGGTCCTCGTCTAACCAGTCCAATTTTATGCTGAAATATGGGTGTCCAGGAGACGGGCCTTTCAGCTCTTTAATGCCAGGAGTCGTATCGTCCTTTCGCAAAACGATCTGAAGGAAGAATGCATACAGAGCCCTCAAAGAGCGGCGAGCGGCGTCCTGATCTTGAGAACCAAGAAAGGGGATTGGAACCCCTGTCTTCGAGCAAAAGCAGCGCCAGTCATCTATACAGAATTTTTGAACCTGCTGTGGGGCTTTTTGCGCGACGGCCATAAGGAAAACAAGATACGCGCCGCCGAGCGACAGGGGCTTGTTTCGGATAAACCCCATCCACTGCGCATGAGCCCCGACCACCGTTTTCAGACATTCGTTAAGAGCGCGAGCCTTATCCCTATCAGCCCACCAGGTGTCCGGGCACCAGTCGAAGACTGCCTTCACAGATTCTTTATGCCCTTCGAGTGAGAACCCGTCTCCAAGCCCCAGGTCGTGCGGGAGGCCATCGGCTTCAAACGACTTCCAGTCTGCGCCGATATTCTTTGTGAACCAATCCCGCGTCGCGTCAGCAACACGATCCCAGGGATCAAGCAAGGCCAGAATTCGCTCAGACCACCCTTCTATATATCGTTCTTTTTCCGTGGTAGCATACTGATCGAGTGGCTGGTTGGGAAAACCTGCGTCAACCCTTTTTGCCAGCCCGCAATTGACTATTTCCTGCGTGTCGCTGCCAATGACATCTGTGCTGACATATAGCGTGGGCTTGTTTGTCAGCTTGCAGTAATGCAGTATGTGTGGGGCTACTGGATATTTGTGTAGTACTTGCGCTGCCTGTCCTCCTTTTTTTACGAGTTCATCATAGTAGGTTACTGTTGCTTTGGCGAGTCGCTCTTCAGAGGCGCGGAATATTTTATCAATTAGGCCTCGTGCCTCAGGAGGAAGGCCAAGGTTGACAAGGTAAATTCCATCGGAATCATGGAGCGCTTGCCATATCTTGTCAGGATTAGTTGCAATGACGCTAGCTGCATCGGCGTCATTGCCAAAAGCGGGTATTAGGGTGACGCCCAAACGCCGCTTCCGGGCTTTGTCGTTGGCGGCTTTAAGGAACTCGATCAGCCACTGTTGCTTGGCGGGGTTGTCGTCAATCATGTAAACGTTTCGTTTGCTCATATTCGTGATTGCTAGACTATGGTGTTTGGAAGTGGAATAATCGTCTGCCACTTCTCTTCGTATTTGGTCGACTCTGGAACGTTCCTGAAACCAATCTGCTTCAGATCCACGAGCCGTTGTTCTTTACCGTACGCTCGCGCATATATGCGCAGGGAACCTAAAGTGCCGTTAAGCTTTCCTTGGCGCACAGGAGACGGGGCTAGCAACATGAGAATATTCTCTATGATTAGAAGTTTATTGTCTCCTTTGTCCTCTATCCGAAACTCTAACCGGCTTCCTTCCGGATCGGCTTTGCGGCTGTGGTGGATCGCGTTGCGAAACCCTGCGATCAGCGCCAATTCAAATGCGGTGATTTGTAGTTCGGTTAATTGATATGAGTCGTCTGGCAGGTTTGACCAGGAGTTTTTCAACCTTTTGTTAATCCAGTTGGTAATATCTTCGAGCCCACTCTTAACTGCGTCTTTATTACGAAGCTTTGAGCTCTTTGCTAATTCTATGATCTTCTCGATGTGTCCGGCTTTGTGGATGATATCGGTGCAACTCTTCCTGAAAGGAAAGGCAAGGATTATAGGGCCTGACACTCCTGCGGGCGAAAGGCCATTTGTATCTGGGGCTGCGTACGCCAATGCAGAATGTGTGATAAGTTGCTTAAAGTATTCGCGGATTAGATCGAGCACCCTGGGAGCCGCCAGGTCGTCGATTCCAACTATGAGATACTTTAGATCGTGAGCGGCGCTCGATAGCACCTCCATGCGGCCACGCTGGATATCCGCTAGGTGCCTCTTGTTGAGATGTTCAGAAATCAGCAGCATCCAGGTTATGCGGAGAATCTCTTCAGCAGCCCTTTCTTCTTCCTCGCCCCAATTCTCATTGTGACCGACAAGCGCGAGCCAGAACATGCCGGCCAATCCGGGCGCGATCTTTTGGTCACTGGATTGCTCTCGCAACGAGAGCAATGATGTGGTGCAGGCGAAAAAGGACGAATTGCGCACACCGCCCCCATCGCCATAAACTCGTGAGCACAACTGGTTGTGAACCAATTTGTGCTGGTTGAGCAGGCAAGTCCTGACGTCTTCTTTTAAATCTACATTCTTTCCTTTGATACTCTTTCCGGCAACCCGTTGGTTAACATTCTCCGCGACTTCGTCCAGTTGGCGGCGATCATAAATTCCCACTCGCTCCGTGTGGTGATAGCCGTGGCTAGCATCTAGTTGAATTGCATCAGCCTTTAATGTTGCAGCGGCGGGGTAATCATCCTTCTGATAACTGTGCCGGAGGAGGCGCGTCTGGCAGATCGGAGGCGCCGAAGCGTTGCCGAACTTCTTTTCATCAAAAAAAAAGGGATGGAAGAGCACTGATTCTTTCTTGTCATGGATCTCTTTAATAAGGCAGAGATACTCCTTGAGGAAGCGATCCATATCACTCGAACTCGGAGTGGTCGTTTCATCATAGAACCCGCTGCCCCGTATCCAGCAGCGAGTTTCGTGGTCTTCCTGCGATACATTCTCCCCCTGTAAAGTCAAAGGAACGTGACTTATAAGAACACAATCGAAAATCCCCTCTTTGTAGTCGCGCTCGATGATGGCGTCTAGCCTCGTGTCGAACAGCACGCTACCTCCGACCTCGGCTTGTTCCGCCAGGGCCGGTGCTTCGAGAATGTATTCCGTCAGGCTGTAACAGTCAAAATCCGTGTATCGAGGTTCCGTCATGGTGTTTTAATAGGTGTCAGCTTCCCGCCACGAAAGATTATAGTTTCAACGGCTGTCGTGACGTCGCCGTCAGAATCGAAGGTGATCCGCCCGGAAACACCTTCAATATCGGTTTTTTGCAGCTCCTCGTTTATCTGTTGTGGGGTCGGTTGTCCGGGCAGACGCCGGGCGAGGTCAGCGGCGATTAGCGCCATATCATACCCTGTGAAACCACTGTAGGAGGGCGGACGTCCGAAGCGTGCCTCGTAGCGGGATTGGAAATCCGAAGCCTTTTGACTCGGGTGAACGAGGTAGCTGGGTGCCGCTGCGGCTATGCCTTCCATAGCTTCATTCCCGATCAGCCTCGGTACATCGACTGTGTTAAAGTCTCCGATCACGTTACCGTCTCGAACCAACCCAAAACTCCGAAGCGATTGTATTATAGGAGCAAGAGAGTTTTGAAATCCATTGATGATTATAAGGTCAGGGGAACCCTGCCCCACTTTTGCCACAACCGTCCTGAATTCGGATTCTGTCACCGCGTAAGGGAATAGGGCAAAGTCCGACTGATTCCATCCGCTCCGTACCAGCTCGGGGATCAAAAATTGTTTGAACTCCTCATGCGACTCAGGTAGGTCAACGAAGATAACCGCGATCTTCTTCGCCTGCCGCTTCTTTATATATTCGACCAAGAGAGGGTACTCAAGCTTGTAGCTAATCGAGTTGCGATAAACGAGCGGGTCCTGAGTGATCGATGCCAGGAAGCTGAACGCGAAGAGCGGCTTGCCCGTAGCAGCCAGGATGGGCTTGGTGGCTAATGTCTCGGCTGTATATCCGACAAAGAAGAGGCTAGCATCAGAAGTGATTTGCCGCTGGGCGACTGTAGCTGCTTGCGCTGGCGCTCCGGCGTTGTCATTCCAGTCAAAAGCCACTGCTTCGGAAGCGGTTTCATTCTTGAGATCATCGATTGCCATCGCGGCGGCGTCCTGAAAGAGTTTGCCGGAGTTCGCAATCGGGCCGGTAAGTGGCAGGCTAACAGAAACAGTCAGCGCCGGGCGCGTCCCGCCGCCATTCCTACTCGCGTAGATGAAAAGTGCCGCCGCAACTACTGCGATCAACCCGATTGTGATGAGCAGGGTTCGTTTGTTCATACGATGTTTTCCTTTTGTTTTTCGTTTACGGAGCTTGAGGGGGCTCAATATGAGAAGCGTCTTGCCAAATGAGCTACGCAGTTTAGACGCCACGTTGGCAATCGCAGCCGAATCGAGCATCGAGAAAGGTTCGTCCAGCAAGATAGTCCAGCTCTGATCTCTGAGAGGCAAAGAAGCAAGAGCAACCCGTTGCCTCTGCCCCCCGCTCAAAGAAGCACACGTACGGTCGGCCAGCGATTCGAGTTCCGCCCCTGGGGCGGCCCTGCCAGCAAGCTTGAGAACATCTTTCGCTTTAAGGTTAGGGAAAGAGTGTTGGTCAGACGGTAAGGCGTGGAGACCTCTTTTAACACGCTCCCAAGCAGGGAGCGTGTCTAGTCTCTCGCCCTTCAGGTTGATCACACCTGAGTTGGCCGCGATAAGTCCCGTCATAGCAGCGAAGAGGGTGCTTTTCCCCCAGCCATTCGGCGCCTGGAGGATGGCGATCTCGCCTTCGTAAAGAGACAGGTTAAATCCTGTGGGTTGGCCCTGGTCATCCAGACCGATGACAATTCGAGGGCCGCGGTTAACGATGAGATCACGGATTTCAAGGATGGCCTCTGACGGGGTTTTAGTAATTCCAGCCTGCCGAATTCGGGTAAGCACCGCACCGCGAGCAAGACGTTCGTCCTGAATTTCGGCGTCGTCCGAGGCCAAGAGCGCGACCCACTCAGGTCTGCCGGAAGATGGAATCGGCATCTCGTTGATGGTCGATTCGGGCTTTGTTACCGTTAGCTTCCCGTTTGCCAAAAGCCAATCTGTAGTCACCAACTCGCGGAGATGAATTTGATTGAACACGTGTTCAACAATAACAATGGTAACGCTGTGATCCCGGACGAGTGATTTCAGCAGAGTGAGAATATCGGCAATCCCGCGATGGTCGAGTCCCGCGAGAGGTTCATCGAGAAAAAGGATTCTGGCCCCAGCCGCAACGGTGCGTGCGATTGCTACACGCTTCGATTGACCTAGTGAAATCTTATCCGCAGACGAAGCCTCTCGTCCGGCCAGGCCGAGTCGGGCGAGCAGGGCGTCTGCCTCTGCCGCGATGATTGCTTCGCGGCGGGTTGTACCTCCGGGCGCTAGTAGGGCAAGCAGCGGTTTCTCACCGGGCTGGGAAGGGGCCGCCACCGCTATGTTGTCCCTAAGCGATAGAGCGCCGAACAAGCGCACGTCCTGCCACATGCGCCCCATCCCTTCTTGCGCGACAAATTCGGGCGTGAAATGATCAAAGGGATTCAACTCCTGCCACCAGTGACGTGGGAAGCTGTAAGTGCGCGGAGTGCCATCGGCTAGATAATAGATACTTCCTGCGTCGGGTTCGATTATACCTGTGAGTATATTGAGCAACGTGGTCTTGCCGGACCCATTCTCTCCGCGAAGTAGGACCACTTCCCCCTGTCGTAGCTCAAGGTCTACATCATTGAGGACGCGGAGGCCACCAAAAGACTTCCTAAGTTCTATAGCTTTAAGAATACTGGGTGAAATATGTGAATGATCTCGACGATGGGATAAGACAGACGCCTTCGTTATAGCTTCATTTTTTGTATCTGCGAATATCATTATATTTAGGCTCTAGCAACTTTCGTCTTATATATACACTATTTACTGGTATAGGATTATCTGTTCGGCACAAATCGTGCCAGAAGTCACATGGCAAATCACCAGAACTTCTTTTGATATTAAAATGTTTATATAGAATGAATTATTTTTATCCGTTGCCAATCCACTAATCTATGGTGTGATGGAACACTATAGACAGGTAATGGTATTCGGCATTAATAGTATCCAATATGATACTATTAATGCCGAATATTTGCAATCACTGCATCCTATATTCACCAGCTATCCCTTGAGGACGGAAGTGCATTAGGAGCACCAGTAGAATTCCGTAGAAAAGTAGGCGGATATTAGCGGCTTGAGCGTCCGGCAAGTCCAGCAAACGAAGGGCTTCTGGCAGAATAAGCAGGATTGCTGCACCAATAAGGGGGCCTCGGAAGTTTCCGAGACCTCCTACAACGACCATACTGAGCATGAGTATGCTCGCGTCCAATGAAGCCGCTGAGGGATCAAGGTAAAGCACATAAGATGCGTAAAGGCTACCCCCGACTGCGACCAGCGCGGCGGATACCGCGAAGGCCTGGACTTTAACGATGCGTGTATTTTTGCCTAGACCTCGTGCAGCAAGCTCGTCCTCCCGCATTGTGAGAAGAAGTCGCCCCCACGGAGAGGATGTGAGCCGCCAAAGAATGAAACCACATACGAGGGCGACAGAGGTGGCAAGGATCGCAAATGCAGCCGTACTGACAATCTGTCGGCCAAAAAGGAAGGGTTTAGGAATGCCGCTGATCCCTAGAGGGCCGTTCGTGAGATTCTCCCAGGAACCGAGCGGAGCATCGGCGCTGGACCAGTTGTAAAGCGTTCTGTAAATAAGTGCTTGAATAGCAAGGCTCGCCAAAATGAAGAAATCTCCTCGCAAACGCCAAGCAGGCAGCGATACTGCCAGGCTCAACACAGCAGCAAGGACGGCACCGGCGATCATAGATGGGACCAACTCCCAACCCAATTTCATGGAAAGCAATGCATAGGTGTATCCCCCGATGGCATAGTAGCCAGCATGCGCTAGAGTTAATAGACCGCAGTAGCCGACGACTAGATTAAGGCTTAACGCCACGATTATGTAGATATCTAAGTAAACAAGTAAATGTAGTAAGTAGTTCATGATGCAGACTCCAATCTAGTCTCCTGACCCAAAATGCCTTGCGGGCGAAGCAGAAGTATAAGAGCAAGGAGTCCAAAGGTGACCGCCTCCTGCCAGCGTGCGGACAGGTGCCAGACTACTTGGGCGCGTAATAAGCCGAGTAATAGAGCACCGAGAACCGGCCCTGTGACTGACGTCTTCCCCCCGATGATTACGGCTACTACGGCAAGGAGCACAGCAGGTAATCCTACGTACGGATCGAAACCTATGTCGTAAGATGTAACGAGGGACGCCGCCGCCGCAAATACGCCTGCCAAGCAGAAGGCGAGCAGCCGATGGTTATCCACATTATATCCCAATAGGGCAAACCTTAAGGGGTTATCAGCCAGCGCCCGCAGGCGCAGACCCAGGTCGGTTCGCCTGAGGAAGAGGCCGTAGGCTCCCAACAGCAATACTGCAACGACTAAGGTGATCCATTGCGCCCCCGTAACCACCACATTGTCAAATCGAGTTACGGTAGCTAGCCCTGAACTTAGGCTCTTGGTGCCGTTTCCCCAGATTATTGCTACGATCTGAACCAGTATGATGTAAGTGCCCAAGGAGGTGATTAAGTGTGCTCCGTCAGAGGCGCCACGACGGGCAAGCCGTAAGTGATTGGCCCACTCACACAATATGGAAAGGCCAACGGCGGTCAATACCGATAAACTAATAGCAAGGGGCCACCCTCCTCCCTGAGCACGAATGGCATGCGCTATAAAAGGCGTAAAGGAGTAGATTCCAGCAAGGCCGATAAAGAAGATGCGTGTCGGGAGGTAAACTGACTGGAAGGCTACCGCCAGTAAGGCGATACTTAAACCGGAGATTATGCCATTGACGAGAACTTGCATTGAGTGCAATTCCTGAAGAGCATCTATTTCTAATTGAATAATAGCACTACCAAGCTTTTATACTTGATCTAGCCTTGAGATATTCTAATGATCAACAATGCCAATTAGCAAAACCATACGTGCCTTTTCATCCGGCGCTTTACTAGCAAGCTAGATACCAATAACAAATCAGTAAAAGGCCTCCCTTGTTGATAACCTGACCCGCTTGCTTTGCACAGGAGATACTATCCAGTGTCAAGAGAAGCTATGGCTTGGTGATGGTGGCTATCGTAAGTACACGTTTATAGAAAGGCAAATATATTGAATCCTCCCACACTCTGTCCACCTGTTGAGGTATATAGTCGCTTAACCAAGCTTCAGCAGGAACCGAGCCCTCGAACTCTGCCTGCTCACTCTGCTGAAATAGTCTATTAGGGAAAGAATTATCATTTACTCTACTGCGGACGGGGACGAAGGAATCGAAGCTCTTGCTTGGCCTGAACCATCGGATTGTTCTTTCTTCACTTACTACTAGAGCGCAATTCTCATCCGTCAAATCGATGCACCTAACTGCGGCTGCTGTTAGTGACACTCCAAAATCGGCCCTAATAGCTTTCCAATTATATTAGATAATATAACTGGCTTAATCATTTGGATCATTCTTTAATGCTTCGCGTACTTGAATCTCAGAATCTATTACAGGTTCGAGCGGCGGATCGAAATGCCTATAGGCACGTTTTTGGAGAACCTCTGCCACCCATTTTAGCCCTCTAGTATTTCGCTTATTAAGGAGAGGAATAAACAACTCAGAAAAATATAACTTTTTATCTATGAAGACATCAACGCCCATTTGAGGCAAGCAAATTAAACTCGTCGGCGCGGGCGATATCAGTTAGCCCCTTGCTAGCCTCCCAACTATCGAAAAGAAATTTCCTTACGCACTTGTTCAGATTCGTAGTAAAATGTGGCCGCCCTGTTGCCAAAAATGTCCTATGCCGCCAGTTGCCGAAGCGGTCAAGTGAATCAGGGTCGAGTTACTGCGTGCCGAGGATACGGGCAGTCTTACCGCATCCTAACCCAGAACAGAAGGGCAAGCGCAAGCACCAGAGCGCCAGAAGCCAGATCAACATCGGGAGCCGAGACTTGATTTACAGAGCCGTCATCACCCGATGCGTTCGACGGCGCAATAGTGAGGCCGTCGCCAGGTTGCTCGCCAGGGTCGCAAATGCAGCCGTGACCGCCGCACGCGCAGAAGCTGCCGGAGCTTGTATGACCGGCAAGGGCTACTGTTGCAAACGGAGCCGAGTTATTCGAACTATCCCCAGTTGGTGAAGCAACCAGCGGGAAAACAGCCATGATAAACAGGCAGGCAAATACTCTCTTCATACCATCCTCCATTAACAGTGATCAGACTGGGCAGCAATCTCCTCTTAAGCAGCCTGCGTACTTCCAACAATTGATTCACTCCTTGCTATCTCGCCGCATATATACGATTGAAGGGTTTCAATCTTTAGGCAGGCATCTCGCAGTTATTACTCGTCAGGCCTACCTTGCCAGGCAATTAGACTTGGTAGAGCAAGTGAGCCAGATAATGCTTGCTTTGCCGATTTCAGTTGAACTCAAAAACGTTGGCCTGTTCTGTCAAGCAAAGGGCTTGAGTCGACAGAAAGAGTTTAACAAGGCCCGCCGGTTACTTGAGAGCATTGTTGAAAAAGCCACGCCTGAATACAGGGCGCGCGCCTTGCAATGCATTGGCGCGACTTACTTTGAGAGCGGCCAGCCTGACGAGGCTCTGCCGTTTTATGTCACCGCAGGAAAGATCGCGGCTGACTGCGACTTGATGACAGCAGTTGAATCTCAAAAGATGATCGCTGTTGTTCGCAGCATCCACGGCGACCATAAGCAGGCACTCGCGCTCCTGGAAAACCTTTTTCCTCTCGTCCGAGCATTAGGCAAATACTACCCTACGACTTATTACGACTTTCTTAACAGCCTCGCAGTCGAGCTTGGCGAAGTCGGTCGCATAAACGAAGCAAAGGCTGCCTGCTCAATCGCGCTTGCTTCGCCATTCGCCCCGGCCTATCCAGAATGGACCGAAACACGCGATGAGCTTGATGCAAAGCGCACATCTGCTACGCCATCAGTCGTCGCATTCAGTCAAGCGCCGGAAGCCAAGCCTGCGCCAAAGCCTGAACCAAAAGAAAATGCAGCTTCAGTTAAGGCTGTTGCATTCAACTGGCTCTCAGTTAATCAAACATCTCAAAGAGCTACTACAGCGATTGCCTTAGACGCGGCGATTGCCAATGATGAATCAACCCAAAGAATACTTGATCGTTTGGGTAAATCCATCCGCGCCCGAGCACCTCCTATGCATTCTTGAACTAATTCACAATCATTCAATGAATCATAATCGTGAGGTGGATCGCCACTCGCGATGACGACCCACCTTGCCTAACCGCGCACGTTCGTGTGTAAGGATTTGTGTGCCTAAAACACGCCCGTGTGCAAGCGGAGGCGTATGAGTATATCAGAAAATAATTCTTCCAAGAAAAAACTTGAACTGCTTGGGGCGAGGTATCTGGGCCGAGCCGCCGTCAGCGAAAGTGAAATCCACGACTTCATCAGAAGCTTGCAGGTCGGAGATTGGGAGAGTTTCGCTGCGCGCATGCAGGTCATTGTTGACGCTACCAGCGCGTCTACCGAACAGGAGGCAGGCGAGATTGATGAGAGCAATCTACGGCTTATCAAGCGGGTGGCAAGAGAAAGCAAGGATAAGAGCTATAAGCAAATAATGGGTGCGATAATCGCGGCGATAGAGCAAGGGAGCGAAGGCATAAAATCAGCTCACAAGACAGCCGCGATGGCCGTAGACCACGTCTTCATATGGACGCCGGATTACTTTTACGCCCTAAAGCAATATGGGAACAAACTTAGAGACTCAAGGCGAAGGGCGAAGAGCAGATGGTAATCGAATGTAGACGAGTTGTTGCCAGAGATTAGAGGCTTATCGATAATGCCCAGGGGAGAAGAGGTTAGTAAGTATTAGTGTCTAACGCCGCGCATTCAGCGGAGGCCGCGAAGCGAGTCCAAAAGGAATCCCCGCGTGCCGCTCGCGGCCCCCACCCAGCCTACCCTGCCTGATGCTCTCAGCTTAGAGGGCGGTCGGCTAAGGTGGGAACCGCCCGAGCGACCTTGAGCGGGAAGGGAATTGAGGAGTGGTCTGCTGTTTGCAATGCTAGCAGGCGGCGAAGATGGCTCCGACGCATACCACAATCATCTCCCTCGATCACAGCGATAGCGCACGATTCAGCGTGCAGGCCGAGATAGGTTTGCGGATTAGGGATTTGATCTATAGAAGCGACAAGCTCTTTTCCCAGGTGGCGCGGGAGTCTGCGATATTATCTCTAGACCTTTCCTCAATAATACGGGGCAAGGCAGGCGTCAGGGCAGATCAACTCGGTCGGTTACTAGAAGTTTTGGGTGTCACGAGGGGCCAGTTCGTCGCAGGCCTGACAGAACCTGCGCGCGACCTTGTCGAATCGCTTCTGCCCCAGGACGAAGACCCTGCAGAATCTGAAGGCCAGCGGAGACGGCCACGGCGCGTCTATCCGCAGAAGATATTGCACATACTCGACCGTCTCGGGGGAGGGGGCACTGCCGATGGCGTGAGCGCGGTCCTGCGAGCTGATCGGGCCAACGTCAGTCGCTGCCTTTGCGAACTCGCGAGACGAGGAGTACTGATCAGAGAGACTGTGCAGTTGCGGCCCGGCCTGGATCAAGGGCGGCCCGCGACTATTTATTTCAAGCCTGGGATCGCCGCCGAGAGCGTCTTTGTTAGGGTTCGATACCTGCTGTTATCGAGCGTCGCGGCTGCGGTAGCAGAGGCCGACTACAGGTTCCAATTCTGGGAAGCAGAATCAGGCCGGGCAGCATTTTGTCACTATCGAGACTCAGCTTTACCTCAGATAGTCTTTGTTATTGACGAGCCGGCGCTCGAAGCCGAGCGGCTGATTGAGAAGCTCAAATTGGCCGAGGTTCGCGCCACCGGCAGCGGCGCAGTAGTGGTCGCAATAGTAGCCGACCCGGAGCGTATCGTAGGCTTCAAATCTCGGCTTCCACAGCCGCACATCATCTCTCTCGATATGTTAAGAGGAATGGTCGGTGCCAGCACGGGGCGGGAATGAATGCCGCTGGCGCAGGCTTGCCGCGCCGGCGCGAACAAAATCTGGCTATGGAGGAGGCAAGAAAATCACGCGGCAGGTTCATCAAACGGTAGCGCCGGAGCGGCGAAATTGAGCGCGGTGTGAGCTCGAATTGGTAGGGCTCTTGGCGGCAAAACCGGGTGTAATTTTTCTCCATTCATTAAGGAGCTGACCCGGCGCGGCGGGCACTCAGTTTATTAATAAGGTGTACTTTTTCTCCGACTCGATTAAAGTGGAGTTTTTCTCCACCTCGGTCAAGCGGCCAAGTAATGAACTGATTTGTTGATATGTGACCTCTGGCGATGGCTTGAGCATTACTCAAAATGGTTACAACTTTATGTATGATACAGAATTACTCGGGTACTGGTTTTTTATTCTGTGTAATACTCTGCAATGGTCTATCACCTGCATATTGAGTCAGTTGGTGGGTCAGAATCTGATTACACAAAAAGATATACAAAAAGCAGAGAGTGTGGAGTTGGAGCGATGCGGAGGGCATTATTGAGTAGCGGGCAGCCTTGCGTGTGCACTTTGCGAGGTCGTTGATATTTGATTCACCTGAGTATTGATATACTTGACTCACACGACTGTGCGACCTGCCAGTCTCAATAACCCAATGTTGCTCAGAGCAGTATTATAAGGTTGCCCGGCTCGACCAAGCCACCGGGGTTTGACTGCCGCTCGCGCACCCGGTCTGCAATTCTCCTTATCGGCAACACGGGTCCGTCGATAAGAAGGAGTAAAGGATTTGTGGTCAGATTTCGCCCGTGTCTGAACTCGATCTGGCCTTTGTCCAGGTTGCAGAATTCAACCCTATAATCCTTGGCGCCAGTATTTTTCCATTGCTGAACTTAGATTCTCTCTCGGACACTTTAATTAAAAGTCATCTCAAAAATACGCCCTGAGTAAGATTAGGATGCAACCAAGATGGACGAAGCCCAAGTAGTTCGCATCATGATATTCGTAACGAACCAATATCCGCCGGAAGCTTTGCAGCCACGCAAACAACTGCTCCACTTTCCACCGCCGCTTGTAGCGCCGCAACTTCCGCCCGGCCTGCGTCTGCGCCTTCTGCCGATTGCTCTTGTGAGGCGAGATCATCTCAATATCGAGACTCGCAAGCTCCTCATCCAAAGGGTCAGAGTCATACGCCTTATCGCCGATCAATCGTTCAGGCTTCTCGTCGGTAAAACGCTCTACGAGAGTTTTGCCGACAAGGGTGACTTCATGCGGCGAAGCAGACTCCGTGTCGACGGCGACAGGAAGACCAGCGCCGTCTGCCACTGCCATGAGCTTTGTACCCTTGCCCCGCTTGGTTTTTCCGACTTTAGCACCCCTTTTTTAGCGGCGATGAAGGTGCCGTCAATAAAGCATTCCGACAAATCCAACTCGCCGCGTGTGCGGAGGTCTTCGGCTAAGGTTTCCAGTATCCGCTCCAGTCGCCCTTCCTTGACCCATTGCTGGAAGCGGCGATGGCAGGTCTGGTATGGCGGAAACCTGTCGGGCAAATCGCACCAGCGGGCACCAGAGCGAAGAATCCACAACACCCCGTTTAAGACTTCGCGGTCTGAAAGACGCGGTCTGCCCCGAGTCTGCACCGAGGGTGGTTTGTCAAATAGCGATTCGATCAAAGACCATTGTTGGTCGGTTAATTCTTCACGTCGTGCCATGATGCAAATTTAGCACGACTATTTTGGAGATAGCTTCTAGTTATAATTAGCCCGTTATTGTGGGCTACTTGTGGCCTATCTCAACATGCCTATCAAAATGAAAATATGCCTTCCTTAGCTTCATCCTTACCTGTAGGAGTACCTAGAAAGCCTGCTCTAAAATCTCCCTGGTACTGCTTCTTGGATTGCACTCGATAATCTAATTGAGTATCGTACAGATGGTCTTGCTTACAGCAAGAGTTGTTCAAATATTAGTAATGCGCCAGGAATCCACCGATACCGCAATGAAGGCATATTCTAAAATAGATAACAAATAATATCGTCTGCTGATCGCGGGTTGTCGTTCCGATCTTCGATAGTCAAAAAAGAATCCATAGGACATTAGATGTCCTAGCAGCTTTGAGATAATGCGGTCCTGTTATGACAGTAGAACTGTCTAAGAAACGCCGGGAGAAGATAAATCACCTGGAGCGGGTTTTCTGGATTGACCAAGAGATTCGCACCCTGCATTATCCTACTGCTCGCACCATAGCTGAACACTTTGAAATCTCTACAAAGACGGCCCAGCGGACGATAGATTTCATGCGAGACCGCCTACGCCTGCCTTTAGCATACTCAACTGAGCGAAAGGGCTGGTATTACACCGAGCCGACTTTTGGCTTGCCTGCAATAGAGCTAACCGAAGGAGACCTGGTGGCTATATTACTTTCTGAGCGTTTGGCGCGCGAGTACCAAGGGTTAGCCATTGGCCGTCAAGTCGAGCAAACATTTGCCAAAGTGCTTAGCTCTATGACAAATGTCGTTTCGATTGATTTTGAATCCCTGATCGAAGCCTATTCTTTCGAGGCCAATGCTACAGTTGAAGTTGATCCCGAAGTATTTAAGCGATTAGGTAGGGCTGCCATAGAACGGCAGCGCATTCAAATGATCTACTACACGGCTGCTCGCGGCGAAGTCACCGAGCGGCAGGCCGACCCGCTCCATCTGAGAAGTCATCTGAGCGAGTGGTATCTCATAGCTTTCGATCATAGCCGCCATGAAGTGCGCGATTTTCATATTGGCCGCATCCGCGAGTTGACAGTTCTCGACGAGCGATTCGATTGGCCGCAGGGGTTTGACCTGTCTGCTTACCTTGATTCGGGATTCGGGATGGTGCGAGGCCGCGAGCCGTTTCAGGTCGAAATAGTTTTTGATGAGTCTCAGGCGCGATGGATACGCGAGCGCAGCCCGCTCCACCCAACCGAGCAGCGCGAAGAGCTTCCCGGTGGCGAGTTGCTCATTCGCCTGAAGGTCACGGCGTTGGACGGTGTGAAACGGTTTGTGATGCAGTATGGCTCGCACGCTCGTGTGATAATGCCTGACGAGTTGCGCCAAGCAATCCGGGAAGAGAGCGAGGCAATGAGCGCGCTTTACAAAAGCAATTAGCCGAACAGCGCCGAAGCAGTTTGCGCCGGTCGCCCGGTTGGCCGAATCGGGGTGAGGCAGTTCTTGTGGTTTACGTTGAATTGAGATTTCCAATGAAAGGAAACGCTCTACTGCGAGATTGCGGCTACGAGATTTATATGGCAATTTCGCGGATGATACCGGAAGTGCGCGGCGCGAGCTGGCTTGCGATTGTTGTACGAGACGATGGCCGGGATTGCGCGGAGTCACAAGCGAAGCTGAAGATGCGGCTGCCGCAGAGCCGTGTGTCGTTAATGCTGAAACTATCGAGCCGCCGGGTGCGCGCAGATAGGACTATGATAAGCCTTGCCGCGCCGCAGATATATTTGCTCCAGCCATGCCGGAGCCTGTACTCGCGCTGCGTGGCGATGCGAGATTGCGCCGGGCGCAGGCCGTTTCTTGATTGCCTTGCGCGCAGGCTTGACGAGATGGGCATCAAGGGCGAGCCTGAATTAGGACCGCGCATGTATGCTCGCATAGGCAGGCGCGCAGTAGCCGGGTTCGCTTTGAAAATTCATGACCTGAGCGAAGAAGGCTCGCTGTTGCTTCAGGAGCAAGGAATGGGAAGCTGGCGGCACGCAGGATGCGGCTATTTCGTGCGAGCAGGGGGCGGCGCAGATTTCAGTCGTATTGACAGGCGAGCTTTGACGGTTCAAAGGAATAAGCTCTATGCGCGTTAAGCTGACGCTGATGGCGACAGGGCCGAAAGCGAATCTTGCCGCTGAATTACAATCGCGCGGTTGCGCAGGATTGATTTACCGGATGCTGGACAATGCATCCGAAGAGTACACGGCGATGCTGCACGATGAAGGCTTCAAAGCGGAAAGGCGGGCGCTCAAGTTATTCACGAGCAGAACCGAGTGAGGCATTTGGGATTGGAAGATGACTGGTCAGAGATGATGTGGCGCAATCTTGTGCGGAAGCACATTGCGCTATATGGGGGCGAGCCTGCCGATCCAAGGTTGCGCTGGGAGTGAGACGAGGTGTATATCACCGAGCAAGCAAAGCGCAAGCGCCTTCCCTCGGTGTTGATAGACGTGGGCGAAGGCATTAAGGCGCGCGGCTGGCGGGTCCCGTTTACGATTGAAGGCAGCAAGGAACTAACCGACATCGGCTACGAAGCGGGACTCGGCAAGAGCAACATGATGGGATTCGATCTTGCGGAGGTGTTTACATGAGGTTGCATTTTAATCTGTCACCCAATCAAGCACCTGTGCCATTTGCTTATCAGCACTACTTAACAGGCGCATTCCACAAATGGCTCGGCCCTCGAAATTATCTACATGATTCACTCAGCCTTTATTCATTGAGTTGGCTTGATGGGGGCCAAGTGCGTGACGGCGTCTTAGACTTTCCGCACGGTGCTCGTTGGTTTATCAGCTTTCATGAGGAATTGCTGGCCGACATAATTGTGCGAGGCGCACTGGCTCAGCCAGAAGTCTGCTACGGCATGCGCATTGTTCGTGTTCAACAGCAACGCACGCCACATTTCGGCTCACGCCACACCTTCAAAGTCAGCAGTCCTGTGCTTGCTAAGTCAAATGAAATTGATGGCAGGGTCAAACACTATATCTACTCCGACCCGGAAGCTGACGCAACGTTGACCGCTACTCTGCGCCACAAACTCGACTGTGCCGGACTTGATGTACCGCATAATCAAGTAAACGTCAAATTTGATCGTACATATCATGCTCCTAAAACCAAGCTTGTAAAAATCAAAAACACTAACAATCGTACGAGCATCTGCCCTGTGATTGTTGAAGGTACGCCCGAGGCTGTTCGTTTCGCTTGGAATGTAGGTGTTGGACATGGTACGGGTAGCGGCTTCGGCGCATTGAAGGAATGAAGGTTAGGAAAGATAAATATGCAACTCAGAGGTCACCCACTTATTGATACAGGGTTGGCGACGGCAGCTATTATTGCGGGCAAAGAGTCAATCGAGTGCGTCACTTCCGACGATATGCGCCACGCGGTGCAACGACTGCTGCAAGATATGAAAGGTTTGCAAGGCCTTAAAGTACTTACGATATATTGGCACAATAATCCTCTATTTTCTGAGAAGCCTCCGAAAAACCGAGGAGAACCATCCAAATATCAAGCATTACTGCAAACTTTAGTAAGTGATAGACCTCCAAATCGCGGCGGTTATTGCCAACTGTGCGGTGCGTCGCCTGTTTTCGCAGAAGCGAATAGGTCCTGGTTTCCACTGGCGGGTAGCCCCGACAGTGATCCCAACACTCTACCCGGATTGGCTGGCAAAGTAGTTTGTATTGATTGTTTCCGAGCAGTCGTTCTGCTGCCACTCAGTTGTCTATTGTGCAGGGGTGGCGCTTATCTCTTTCATGTCGGAGATCCACAACTTCAAGTCGAAGCAACTACCGAAGCGTTTCGCACAATTAATGCTCAATTAATAACAGCTAAATCAGGCGGAGGCATTATAGGGAGTACCGCCGTCAAAAGAGAAACAACACTCAGTGGCCGGTTAGAGTTGCTAGAGATTATATCGGGTAGCATTCTTTGGGATCATACGCACCCTGAGCATCTTTCGCGTATTCCACCGGACGGGGCAACGATCATTTCTTTTAGGAATGGGGACCCGCCATCCATGTATCAGTTGCATCTGCCTGCTCAGGCACTTGAATTCTTAACTGAGCTTATCGAACAAAGTCGAGAAGGGGTATTTCTCAAGTGGGCAAAAGATTCTAAAGCTTTATTCTTTGACCGCATTTGTGATGATGTTGAAACGCGACGCTCGTTGGCACCGATTTTAGCGGCGCTTGTCAAAAGGCGTCCCGTAAAGAAACAGAAATTAGAAAAGGAGGAGTTTGAAGTGCTGCAAATCTATGAAGACATCGCGCTTCGCAAAAAAGAACGATTCGATGCGTTAGAGCGTGTGGCGCGGGCCGTTCATGAAATGAAGCCTATTCACCGTGACTCATTCATCAAGCGTCTGGCTGGCATACGTTCCTCGAAAGGCTTTTGGCAGTTACTCACTGATTTCAGACGGCGCGAGAATTTATCCATCAGTGCCAGCGACTTACGCATCATTTATGAATCATTTGAAACCGAAACCAGCGATCTGCTCTATCTGTTATGCACGTCAGATCAGTAGTCCAAGAAGCTAATGAAAAGGAGACCATTATGGCAATTGCTATGAGTATTTTGGTGCATGGCGAGGCTGTGCGCTTTAATCGCGGAAAATCAAGTAGAGAGGATTTCGATTTCAAGTATTTGCGCGGCGCAGACGGCAAGATTTATCCGTATGTAAGCAGTCAATGCTATAAAAGGCATTGGCGTGAAGCATTAAGCACTCCGCCCAGTCCTATTCATCGCGGTAAGAGCAGCGCGGGTAGAGGGGAAAATCAAGCCTATACTGACGGCAATCCAATTGAGTACGCTGATGATGATCTCTTCGGTTACATGGTCGCTGGCGCTGAAGATTCGGGAGATGAGAATGTAATTGGAGGCGCAGAGGCAGAGGGCGAAGGGCCGCTAATTGATCCGAAAGTCGTTGCGTTACTGTTTGATGTAGGTGATCTCAAAGATGCTAATGCGCTTATAACGCGATTACGCAATCCTGATGACGAACTTTCTCGCTTCATTGTCGAGCGCATGAAATCTGAAGCGAAAGCGGAACTCGAAGGCATCACCGACGGCCAACCAGCGTCCAATGACCTGCTGCAAGGTATCGTGGATGCACTCAACGATTCTCTTCAAGAGCGCAGCTTATATTCCGAATCTCGCTTCCCGCAAGCAAAGCTTACAAAAAATAAGAAGACCGTTTTAGGAGCGCACGATTCAGATTTAGCGAGGGTGGTTGAAATCAACCGCGAATTATTGCAAGGCGTGTTCAAAAAGGAGATCGATGAAAAGAAAAAACGTGCGACGACACGGCGCACAGCGCCTGTTCGGATGCACGCGCTAGTCGCTTTTAGTGGTATTAAGACGGCGAAGGATTGGCAAGTGTTTGCACGTGACGTGGCTTACTATCCGGGACGGAATGCCGTGGTTAATCCTAGCGTCGTTGGTATTTACTCAGGCTGGCTCAAAACGCGCGTTATCATTGAGACAGAGCGAATCGGCAAGTTTTATATTGGTCCCAACATGGACATCCTGGAAGGTCAGATAGCGGATAAAGACAAGATTCAGAAGGAAGACAACCCTTACTCACGTACAAAGGAGCAGGTCAATTACTTTCCACTAGACGAAACGGAGCGGACGAATCGTCTAAGAGGTGTGCTCAAGGCTTTAGCAGACATCGGTAATGGTAAAGGCCCTTCTAGCGGCGCACTGCATGATGGTAGTCTGCGTCCACGTGCGTTCATTGCGGCGCATATGCGTTGCGCCGACTCTCCATTTGATTCAGTGTGGGAAGGCACATCTGACTTACCCTTTCTCAACTTGCAACGTCTCAAAACTGTGCTGGCAGATTGGGAGGACTTGTTTGCCTCTAAAGTGCTCTATATCGGTTTGCCAGTGGAAGTTGCCGATGCTGAATCAACCAAACAGAACATCGAAAATGAATTGAAGGAAAGCGGCTTCACGCTGCACGTCGGCACACCACGCCAAATGTTGCTCAAGTTATCACAGGAGGCGTCACTGTGAGCGGAGCTATTTTAGTGCGGCTTTATGGCATCACAGCTCACTTCCGTGATCCGCGCTACAACACGGGCAAAATCGGAAGCTTGGCAATCGGCACACTACGATGTCCGCCTCCTTGTACGGTGCATGGATTGTTATGTGCCGCCAAAGGCGGCTGGGTCGAGCCAGAATCACTCGTTATAGGCTGGCGACTAGACTTCGGGTCTGTTAGCCAAGATTTTCAAACATGCCATCTTCCACAGAGACAGGAATATAGCTGGATGCGAGGAACGCAGAGAGTAGCAACTTCACCGCGCGAACGTGAATTTTTAGCTTTTCCAGTATTAACGATCTTAGGCGTTCAAGGTGTAGAAATGGACTGGTTTCGTCGCCCTGCGAATCCTCTTTGCTTAGGACGCTCCGAAGATTTAGTTCTGGAGAAACGCTATTCATTTGTTACTTGGCAACCGGAAAGTGAAACGGCACGAATCAAAGGCCAATGTCTTCCAACTGGTTTAGGGTTCGGTACACGCTATCCGGCCCCAATCTATTTTGAAGCCAATCGTCGTCCTGTTGGCATGGGACCGAAAATTGACGCAGCTATCAGGCAGGAAATCACCTCGCCCGACTTGGCGCGCATTGATGCTACTGGCGAAGTATTCTACCTGTGGAGGTTTGCCGATGCTGTTAGCCAAGAGCGATCCGCAACGTAGCCTTAGAGACCACGCGGACGATGTCGTGCGTGCTGCGCAGCGTTTGCGCGCGATCTGGCCGTTTCTGCCACCTGCGCTGGAACGAGCTGCGTTGTTCCATGATTTTGGCAAAGCGGCATCTGGCTTTCAGGAGATGCTACAACCGAACGGCCCAAATTGGGGGTTTAGACATGAAGTACTCTCCGCTGAAATCTTTCGTAACTTGCATGATTTGAGCGATCCGCAAGTACGGGCGGCGTACCTGGCCTTGCTGACACATCATAAAAATTTGGGCGAGTCGGCGGGTCGAGTTAACAAGGCGTTCATGAGGTGTTATTCAAGGAAATCTTCGTCACCTTGGTTTGGTAAGTGGAAAGAACTCCGTGCTGATGAGTTGAAACAGGACTTTGCACCATTGCTTGATGGCTGGACACCGAATCCTCAAGCATCTTCGCCAGCTAATGGTGTAGCGAGATATTTGGCTGAGATGCAGCCTGTTTTCTCCGATCTCGAAACAGCGCGAATGCGGGGCGCTATGGTGGCCGCAGATCACCTCGCTTCGGCGGGCTTAGATGTAGCAGTAGAAGGACGCAACATCACACGCGAGGCGCTGGAAAACCACGCGCGAACGCGCATTCGTGGCTGGAAGCAATGGAAGACTTTGCAACTCGATGCTGCAAAAACCAAAGGCAGCGCTACACTTGTTGCGCCGACCGGAGCTGGCAAGACAGAAGCGGCATTGCTGTGGGCACTGAATAACCGTGCCGGAGCAGAGCGTATTTTTTACGTTTTGCCGTATCAAGTTTCGATTAACGCGATGGCAATGCGTATTGCTGAGGCATTCCCCGATGAGATTGGAAATACTTCATTGCACAAGAGTCGCAACGTGTCGTTGCTTCATGCCAATATAGATTTGGCGTATTTACAAGATGCGCTCAATGGTGATCTTTCTCGCCGTCAGGCCACTGCCATAGCAAAAGCTAATAGAGGAGCGGCTCGCAAAATCTACGCGCCGATCAAAGTTACAACCGCTTATCAACTGCTTAACATTTTCTTTGGCCGAAAATTCTTCGAGGTAGGTCTGCTGGAGCTTTCTAATGCGCTTGTTATTTTTGATGAAATCCATGCTTACGACGGCCCCACGCTAGGATTGATCTTAGTTCTGCTAAAGTATTTGCAGAGATTGGGCGCACGTATTTTCATTATGACAGCAACGTTGCCCAAAGCATTAAAAGATCAACTCAATGAAGCTGCTGGAATCATGCAGGAAATCGCGCTCCCAGAAGACGACACTTTGCAAAGTGAAGTGCGCCGTAAAGTGGAGCTACTCCCATACAACATAGAAAGTCCTGAGAACCCTGGCGGAAATTCGCTCGGTAATTGAAAGGGGCAAACGCACGATAATTGTCTGTAACACCGTCAACAAGGCGATTAAGCTGTGGGAGGAGTTACGCGAGTATCAACCGCTGCTTGTTCACTCTCGCTTCACAATCGGCGACCGCGCTCGGCGCGAAACCAAAGTCAACATTGAAGCGCAGCAACTGGTGATCTCCACACAAATCGTCGAGGTATCTCTCGATGTTAGTTTTGATGTCATGTTCACTGAGCTTGCACCGCCGGATTGTTTGTTGCAACGTTTTGGTCGCGTAAATCGCTACACAGAGAATCCTAAAGAAGAAGAGGCCGCATTATGTTACATAGCAAATGGCGAAGATAGCGGCTCTCAGAAAGTTTATGGCTCGGATTTGTTGAGCGCGTCGGAGAATGCAATCCGCCATATCATTGAAAAATATAAGACAAATGCGCTCAATTTCAGAACGTCATGCGAATGGATAGAGATGGTTTATCCACAAGGATTAACGGACTTTGAACTACAGCAAATGAATATAACGCGCGAACGGTTTGAAAACCACGTTGCACAACTTAGGCCGATGGTGGACCCTACCCTTGACGATGATCTTGAACTGACACTATTTCAATCTTTACAGGTTGTTCCCGCAAAATATGAGCGACGGTTTATGGCTCTCAAAGAAGGCGGACGCCATTTGAGCGCGAAACGATTGCTTGTCAATGTTGACCTCAGAGCATGGCTAGGCGCTAGTTACCGCGCTGAACGCGAGGGCTTCGGCACGCTTCGCAAGTATCTTTGTAAGAAAAGAGAGTTTTGGATCGCCCTTTTCGACTACAAGCGTGATGAGGGATTGCGTCTTGATTCCCCAGGCAACCAAAGCTATAGCAATTTCCTATAATGGAAGTAAATTTGTGACTGACTTAGATAGAAGCCACATACGAATGGAGCAACTATGGCTGAGTTAACATTGACTGCGATTTACGAAGAAGCGGAAGAGGGCGGGTACATCGGCTATATTGCCGAACTGCCCGGTGCTAACACGCAGGGAGAAACGATGGAGGAAGTCCGCGAAAATCTGATCGAAGCCGCGCAGTTGATCTTAGAAGCCAATCGGGAGGCGACAGAGAAACGCCTTTCCGACCCGGCGAAAGTGAAACGCGAGCGATTGACGGTCGAAGCCGCTTGAGATGAAACGCGCAGATCTGATCCGGCATCTGAAACAGCACGGCTGCTTGTTCGTTCGCGAAGGCGCAAAGCACACGGTCTACACTAATCCTGCTAACGGCGCGTTCACTACCGTTCCGCGACATCGTATGATTAAGAAAAACCTTGCTCGAAAAATCTGTGACGACCTTGGCATACCGCGTCCTTGAACTCTACAAAGCTCCAGAGGTGGATAGGCAGTATAGTAAATGCCATTGATGATTCAGGCTGGACTGCTAAGAGCGAATTTCCTGCTTTCACCGACACTGAGGTAGGCATTACTTCATCTGTCAAAAAGCTCCGGTGGTTCGGGCAAGCCATTCGCAGGTTGAATCGAACCTGCTTGGAATTGAAACCAAATCTTTCTCCAAAATTTGTTCAAAATACGTTATGAGTGGGCTGAAGCAAACAACGCTATAAGAGAGGGCACGGATAGCTTGGACGCGTTGGGCAATTGAGGAATGTTTTGAGACGGCGAAGGGTGAAGTTGGCTAGACCATTATGAAGTAAAAAATTTGGCAGGTTGGTATCAACATATCACGCTGGCGTATTAGCTCACGCATACTTAACAATAATGCGGGCAAGAGCTGCAGATGAACAAAGAGAGTGCGAAAAAAAGCAGAGCAGACACAAGAGCAGAAAGCAGAAGAACTCTTACCGCTGACGGTGCCAAAAGTGAGGTGGCTGTTGTCGAGGTTGGTCTTGGGCAAGATGCTGACTGAACAGGAGGTGGTTGATTGGTCAAAGTGGCGGCGAAAGCACCAAGCTACGGCCAAGTGTTGTCACTATAAACGTCGCTCGACACAAACTAATCATCTACAACTGTAGTATTAGGTCTACGCTGGGTAACATGCGCGTAGAGTTTCAACTTACTCTCTGATGAAGAAGAGACTGAAAGAACCCGGTTCCATCACTAATACCACATAAAAAAGAACGGCAGGCAGCTCAAAAAACTGAGGGAGTATCTCAGATTGAGAATATTTTTGTTGACGCGGAAAATCTCATTATGAGATATTACGAGCATTGGAGACAGTGTGAGGGTATTAAGCAAAAAGGCGTTGCGAGAGTTTTGGGAGCAGAAGAAATACCAGGATGCGGAAAAGCCTTTACGATACTGGTATGACATTGTGCGGAAGGCGGATTGGGGCGATTTTTCTGACGTCCGTAATGATTTTCGTACCGCAGACGTTCTTCAAAATTGTGTGATATTCGACATCGGCGGAAACAAGTACAGGCTCATTGCCAAGATTGACTATAAATACAAAATTGTTTACGTCAGATTTATTCTAACTCATAAGGATTATGATAAAGGGGGATGGAAAAGTGACTGCAATTGACACTAGAAAGTACGGGCGGCTTCTATCAAGGGCGCTGCCTCGCGTTATTAGGAACGATAAAGAGCTTGAGGCGACGCTTGAGATCGTAAACAGACTAATCTCGAAAAAGCGCACACCTGAAGAGGACGAATTGTTTCTGCTCGTGTCCTCGCTTATAGAAGCTTACGAAGATAAGCATCACTCAATTGAGCCTCTGTCGCCCCTTGAGTTTTTGAAACAAATCATGACTGACAGGGGGCTGAAGCAGAAGGACCTTGTTCCTATGTTCGGCTCGCAGGGAATCACTTCTGAAGTGATAAACGGCAAGCGCGAAATCAGCAAAGCACATGCGAAGAGGCTTGCCGAGTTCTTCGGTGTTTCTGTCGAACATTTTATTTAACCTAAAACAGTCGAAGGCCAGCTACGGGTTCTCCCTAGTCGTTAGCGTCCGGTCAATGGAACTATTACGATCAAGGTGTTCCGAATCAATAAAGTGATAAACCCGGCTAAAGTCGTCGGAGAAAGCCTGGAAGAAGTGCATACTTTGATAGTAGACAGGGCGGACGCCAGATATTTCGCCACTGCTGACTGAACAACGTCTCGATGCCTTGCCGCACACTGCTATGCAGCCTCCGCTTGTCGGGTATATCCCGCCGTGTGATCAGCAACAGTTCGTTTTCTTCAGCCAGCAACTCGGCAAGCTGCGGCCCGTCATAGCCCAGGTCGGCCAGCACCACGCCGCTAGCGACTGCTTCCGCCAATCCCGAGGCTGGCCCGCGATCATCGAGATTGCCCGCCGTCAAGATCGCATCCACAGTGCAACCATTGATGTCGCGCAAGGTGTGCAGTTTGAAGCCAAAGAACCAACTCGCACTGCTATTACCGCAGTAAGCGCCCTCATCACGCAGCAATTGCACTCTACCCTGACGAATGGCTTTGCAGACCGGGGTCGGCTTGGAGTCAAACAAGTAGAGTCGGCAACTGCCCAGAAAGCGAGCCGACTCAAACAATCTACCAATGATCAGGCTGAGCCGATGCAAGCGAGCAGCCATTGTTGATACGAGCAAAACTTTGGGAAAGCCGACGCAAGGTTATCGGCAATCAGTTGGTAAGTCTGTTTAAGCGAGCGACGCCGAGAAAACTTTGCATCAAGCCGATGGTGATGACTTCGGCACCAGCGAAGGTCGCTGCCGCATTGGGCGAACAGCGCCAGTAGGCCAGCACACTGTGGGCTTTGAGAAAGTCATCAACGAAGCAGTAGATTTCGGTCATCTGGGCTACAACAATCTGATTTTCATGTGTATCCGTCAATTAGGCATTCATAAACGGTGTTAAACAGCATAGTCCTGAGCAATTATTAGTCTGGATGGCGAAGGTATTATCCCCGCTTCGCAATTAGCCCGTGGCTATAGGTTGTCAATTAGTTGCTATCGCAAAGATAGTTGAGCGTCCCTGGCGACTGGGGTAAACTCCTTGTGATCACTCAAGGGGTTCCTCACAATGTCAAACGTCCACTATGATTCTGAGCAACCCCAAGAGGTAGAACTCGTACAGAAATTCTTTAGAGCCTCGACGCGAAAAGAACGTGCCCTCGCACTTATTGATTTATTGACATACATCCGTGACTCTCCAGATATGGAGAAGGCGAACCGAGCGCTAGACAACATCTTGCGACACATGTGGCTCTCCGAGGGCAAGCCGGGTGAAGCCTTTGAGGAATATATTAATAAGCTTAAAGGCAAGATAGCTTTGTAATAGCGATAATATGCGCCCTGACCAGCAAGTGGCTTTTACTTCTTAATCAATCCCTTTCCGTGTTGCATGAGGATCATGCTGTGAGTCGTTCATTGCCACCCTTTAATATTGAAAAATATTAGGGCCAAGGATTATAGGGTTGAATTCTGCGACCTGGACAAAGGCCAGGTCGAGTTCAGACACAGGCGAAATCTGGCCGCAAATCCTTTACTCTTTCTGATCGACGAACCTATGTTACCGGTAGAGAAAATTGCAGACCGGGTGCTCGCGGCAGAGACAAGGCACGCGGGGACCAGCACAGTAGTCGCTACGCCGGCAGCCGACCCAGAGCGAATTGCGGCGCTAAATGCGCGCGCAAAAACCTCCAGGATTGTGGAGGTCTGTAAGCTACGCGAGGTGATACAGAAGGTGCGCAGGAGATGAGAGAGTCGAGGCGAGGGCGAATGCAACGAAGACGTGAACAACCCGTAGTGGTATACAGAAAGGCGGAACAGCGCGCCATAATCGCGCGCAACAACGTGCCAAAATCTTGCCAGCTTCGGGAGCCATGCGCATGCGCCGACGTGCGGGCAGCCGGTGGAAGCAGGGGGTGGAGAAAAACTCCACTAGCAAAAGCGGCGCAGCAAATGCGTGCGCTGGCCGGTTAATGGGCTTACTTTACTGATCGCTCCGACACCGCAGAGGGCGACACTGGGAGCCGCAGGGCAAGCGCGCGAGACAGTGAAACGAGTGGATACAAAAAGCTGCGCCCCATTTTGTATGATACAAAAAGCTCAACAAGGCACGAATTTATTTTGTATGGCACTAACAACCTGACTTATCAGGAGCGGTTCCAATCAGTTACGCCATGCGCGGGGGGTGCGAAAATACAAATATACAAAAAGCCGAGAGTATGGAGTTTCGGGGCTTGGGAAGGTGATTTGATGATACTGTTTGGAAGGCTGGAGATATGCTGGTTGAGCGTAGGGACTATCATTCCGAGGTCGGTCGATTTCGCGATGCCTGACAACGGGCTGAGGCTCAAGCTTTATCAAACCGACGTTGACGAGATTCGGACGGAACTGAGGACGATCAACTCCTGTCTTGAAGGGCTGGTGTTGCATCAGGGCAACCTTGATGAGCTGATGAGAGAGGTGGGGCGGGAGAACGGAAGGGGCAAAAGTTCTTGACCGGGTGGTGGCGCAGGTCGGGTCAGATGAGCCAAGCTGTCGCGTTAATTCAGATAATTCCTGGCATAAAAGAGGAGCATGAAAAGCGCACGGAGTTTCTCAACCAAGGGCAGGAGGATCTGCTGACGGCGCTCAGGCGGGAGGTGATACCGCTCCTCTCCCAACGGCCGGCCACGCCCGCACCCCCGATGCCTTACGCCGAGATGCTTGCCAATTACATGGCGGATCCCAACGCCAAGGAGGAGACACCCGCGCCATCGGGACGCCGCATATGGTCCACAGGGCGGGTCCGCGTTTACGAGTCGAGGGCGGGGGGCGGCGAAGATAAAGTGCGCACCGCTTTGAACGAGATAATGCAACTGCGCGCCGAGCGCAAGGACTACGATAAGAGCGTCGACATACTGGCCATGCCGATCGAAGACATGCGCTCCATCCAAGTCGAAGGACAGACGGTCAACATAGATACGATACGCCGCCTCGTCGACAAGGCTGTCAGCCAAGTCAAGAGCGGAGGCGAAAGGCAGGGGCGGCGAGGCAGCCACTGCGAAGGCCACGCCTCGAACAGCAGATAATAAACAGAGAGATGGATGACAAAAAGAATCCATACAAAGAGAGGCGACTGAGCGAACACCACTCAAAGAGGAGGACGTTTTCACCTCAGCCCACACTGCTTTGGTGTAGCGGCTCGAGCTTCAATCACCACCTGACCTTGCGCTGCAGGCGACCCAGGGCGCAGCATGCAGAGGAGTGCTCATTTCGCGCCCGCTGATGCCTAGTTGTTAGGTCGGGCATCTACTGAAAGCCAATGTGTTGTGAGGAGAAGAGCGTGACAGACCAATCGATAATCTAGCGCAGACTCGATCAGCCGGGCCATGAGTTCGGGAGGCTGTTCTTCCAGCAGGAATGCTGGCACCTGACCGGAACGGCGGTCTTTGTACACAACCTGCAGCCGTGCAGGCTGGACTATCTGGTGGTGTGCGATTCGCAGTGGCAAACCTTATCTGGAAAGGTTGCGGGCTGGGTCGGAATCGAGACAGTCGAGATTGATCTCTCCGTTGATTCTGCTCGTCATTGGAGGCTCAATGGAACAGAGTGCCCCGAAGTGGCGGGATGCATCGACCTCGATCTTAACTTCAGCCCGTTGACCAACCTGCTTCCGCTCCGCCGCGTGGGTCTGGCCATCGGACAGCAGGCACAGGTGCAAGCAGCCTGGTTTCGCTTCCCCAGACTCACGCTCAAGCCGCTCAAACAGATCTACCGCCGCGTTGATACTGCGACCTATAGGTATGAGAGTGCGGGCGGCAGGTTCGTCACCGAACTCCAGATGAATGCAGCCGGTTTCGTCACCTATTATCCAAACATCTGGCAAGTTGAGGCGGCTGTTTAACACCCCAGTTAGGCCGCTAACCAAAGCACGGTTTTCGTAGGGCGATTCTTAGAATAGATGCCGTAGGAACGTCATCCTGACGGCGACGAAATGCTCCACTTGCACAAACAGTCCCCTTGCCTGCACGTACTCTGCTGCTCGCCGCTATGTCAGTATAAGCGCGCCGACTACCTCCAAGGTCGCCCTCTGGCTGATCCGCAGCAATCATCAGACTGTCACCCATCGGTATGAGATGAACAAGCAAACGGCTCACATCCGGGTCACGCTCGCGCTCCCCTCTATCTATAGCTTCTGTTCCATTCCTAATTCCCTCCACCGTTCGCACTCCACACTCTCTGCTTTTTGTATATCTTTTTGTGTAATCCGATTCCGAAACACCATCTGACTGAATGTGCGGGTGATAGCCCGTTGCAGAACATTACACATAACAAAAAGCCGGTACTCGAATAATTCTGTATCGTACATAAAGTTGAAACCATTTTGTGTAATGCTCAAGCCATCGTCGGCGTCTGTCGCATATCGACAAATCGGTTCATTACTCGGCTGCTTGACCGAGGTGGAGAAAAACTCCAGTTTGATCGAGGCGGAGAAAAATTACACTCCATTAATAAACTGAGTGCCCGCTGGTGCCGGGTCAGATCCCTAATGAATGGAGAAAAATTACACCCCGATTTTGCTGCCAAAAGCCGTACCAATTCGAGATCAGATCGCGCTCAATTTCGCCGCTACGAACAGCAGTTTAAGAGTCACGGAAGGGAAGCTGTGGAACTTGAGATTTATATTGGTTCGGCTAGCACCCAGTGTGAGAGTGAGAGATCAAGAGTGGCAGTGTATAACCTCCTGCTAATCCCGGCTGGCCAAAAATGGCCGACCCCGCCCACCCTGTTGGACAAAAATGGCCAACAGTTCAAATTTGCCGGAGTCTAATCTCACTTACTATAGAGTTGAAGTCTGTAATATACGATGAAAATCAAAGCAATACTATTTCAAGGCCGATGAACTTTACCTGCTTAATTCTCTATATATCGTTCATAACAATTCCCGACACTGGTTATATTATGATTCCTAATCGCACTTTTTTATTTAAATAAGCCAGGTGTTTAGATTGAGCCTAGATGGAAACTACTGCTCTTCTCTTAATTCAGCGTCTCTTAGTGCAATTCCATTAGATATATTTCCACCTATAAATAAGTTCATTTTGTTTTGGCATTTTGGTTGCAGAGTATGAGTCGAAGGAATACAGGCACTATGAGGAGGTGCAGGTAAAAAGAAAGACTCCTTATTCTAGCTGTGGATTCCAACGGGAGAGAATAGCGGGCATCATGTAGCTCTGGCCGACCTCGCTTTTACAGGCCGAAAAGTATGTGAGGCCACACCTATGTCAGATTGAGGATGGGAGAAAATTGTTTTGCCAAAATCAGGTGGAGAAATAAGAGGCATTTATGGTAAATCAAATAACATCTCAAAAGACGAGTAGATTTTGGACACCTGCTGAACTGGCGGATTACTTGCGTGTAAGCATCCGGTGGGTTTACGAACATACCCGGACAAATTGTTGCGACCCTATCCCGCATATCAAATTAGGGAAATACATTAGGTTTAACCCTGAGTCTCCTGCATTTATAGCTTGGCTCCAACGTCAATCAGTCGCACAGGAGAGTTGATTTTTGTGCATCGTACTTATAGACTCGGCGTTGATGAGGCAAAGGACGAGTCACTACAGAGAGGATATCCAAAACGTATGGCTCGTAATAGTTTTCAACGCGGCTCAGTAATACTCAAGAAGCGCAAGAGGCAAGATGACCTGTGGACGATCCGCTATCGGGTACGTGATCCTGAAAAGGGTTGGCGGTATGTACGGGAGAGTCTTCCTGGGTGCAAGAACAGGAAAGAGGCTCTAAAAGTACTGGCGGATCGAGTCAACGAGGTTAACTTGCAAAACAATAATCTGCGTCAGCAAGCATCTGCGATGACGTTTGCCGATTTTGCTTCTGGACTGTGGAGACACTATCTCGGAAACAAGCGGATTAAACCATCAACAGTGTGCAGCTACGATTCAATGCTCGAAAAGCATTTGATACCGACGTTCGGGACTATGCAGCTAGGTCAAATCACAACGGTGGACGTAACCAAGTTCTTCAACAAGGTGCAGGGAAGGGTAGCTTCTAAGTATGCACTGAACCTGTATGGCTTGTTGAACACCATGTTCGATGTCGCCGTGCAGCATGATCTTATAGACACGTCGCCGGTTCGTAAGAAACTTCATCGGCCTCAGCATGAGCCGAAGGAAAAGCCGGTCTTGTCGCCGGAGCAAGTCAATCGGGTAATTGAAGCTATTCCCGACGAGTATAAGCCACTGTTCGCCGTTGCAGCAGTGACAGGCATGCGAATAGGAGAGATTCTTGCGCTGAGGTGGCAGGATGTAGACCTTAACGCGAAGAAGCTGACTGTGAGGCATAGCCTCTGGCGTGGGCAGTTGGGAACGCCAAAAACAAAGGCCAGTGCCAAGACACGCAACCTCTCAGATTTGCTCGTGACTGCTTTTCGCGTACAGCAGCTTAACTCGGAGTTCAATCAACCGGATGACTTCGTTTTCGCCCGACGAGATGGCAGCCCGTATGGCCGTGATTGGGTGAGGGAGAGCGTTCTTTATCCTGCTCTCGACGCAGCAGGTATAGAGCGCAAGCCCCGTCAGCATGGATTTCACTTATTCAGGCATACCTGCGGTAGTATCCTGTATGCCCTGACAGGTGACATAAGGCTGGCGAAAGATGCTCTTGCACATAGTCGGATAAGTACAACATCTGACATCTACGTGCATACGAATGAAGTTCCGGCAGAGGTAGTTGAACTGGTGGGGCGTGAAATCAAGTGTACCCTGATCGTGCCTCAAGAAAGTGAGCTAGTCCAATGAAGGGAAGGGCGGCTCGTCGTAGTAAGCAAAATGAAAAAGGGATGCTGATTGGGTTTTGCACCCTAATCGCACCCCGATTCCTGTAAGTGGTTGCGGGGGCAGGATTTGAACCTGCGACCTTTGGGTTATGAGCCTATCAATTCAATTGCCCATCTTTTGTTTTCTAGGGTTTATCTCGCCTCAGTTCATTCTATTTCGTCCCGTTTAGTACGATAAATTGACCATAAGATTGACCACGCGGGGCTATCTCATGCTGCTGCATGGGTTAGCCTTGGGCTGCCTTACTAATGAGCAAGGGTAGCCTCCGCACCAGGAGCGCGGCTATGGCTCGATGTTGACGCGGGCAAATTTGCCCGCGAGTCAATTCTTCTTCTCGTACTTCCACTCTGAACCGTCCTCAAAGACTATTCTTTCAATGCGATAGCTGCCTCGCATGTAATCGGACTGTTCTGAGAAATCCACCCGTTTTGTGAATTTGCGAGTTTGGCCCGGTTTGATTGGTTTATTATCCGTGGTAAAGGTGAGGTGATCTGAGAGCTGCCGGCCACGGATTGAATCGGTGAGATAGAAGTGCCACTCGACGAGTTTGGTTGTCTTGGTTCCTCGGTTTAAAACTTCAATCGAGAACGCGCCGCGAGGATCGTAATAGTTTTTACCGTAGTAAGCACCCCGCCAGCTAGACTCGACGATCTTGAGCGGGCAATCTATGGTCTGGGCCTGGGCTGTGGTCAGTAGAGTGAATAGCAGAAGGATAGATGTAGTAAGTTTTCTCAGGATGTTGCTCCTTTTCCGAGGGGTTCGATTCTGGCGGCAGTATAGTATTGATTACCAAATCAGGCAAGCTCATTCCAACGACCCGCCGACACATCGTCCGGTTTCGCAAAGGTGGAGTCGAGTAGTTGAAGCGCGGGCGGGAAATCGCTAATTTCGCAAAAACCCGCCCCGGTGAGGGGATCGCCAAAAACTAAGATTGTGCGAGATAAAAACTAAGGTTTTTCTACGAAGCAGCCAAGATTTTTCTCGCGGGCAAATTTGCCACAATTCGGTCTACAAAATCCTCCCCCAGAAGCATAAAAACGCTGCTCTACTCAAACTTGAATTATGAAACGATCAAACAATGATACGACAGGGCTTAACTGGTATGAAGCGTAAAGAACTTATAACACTATATAGAAGAGTCCGGTACGGTCTGCCTCCGCCTGGTCCGGGCTGAGGGGTTCCGTATGGTTGGCTCATACATCGCTGTGATTTCTTGATGTCGCTGCAAGATCATCCAGACGTTTTCTCCGACTATAAATTCTCTGCCTTGAGAAGTCCGGGAACTTGCTACGGATTTCCTGATTTGATGCCCCCGCTCGAAGCATCTTGTCAACCTCTTCTACAAGACAAAATTGTGCGGCGCGCTTCCGGCCCCTGGTGGAAGATTTGCAGGGGGGCGAGAATTGATACAGGACTTTGTACTCGCTGGCCCTCAGTGCTTTTGGGTCGCGCTCCTGGGCATGGCCCAATATGCCCAATCTATATAAGATTTCACGTTTGAACTTATAGTTCGCCCGGTTGCAATTTGTGAATCTGATCAATTGGCGAACAGAAAGCACCAGATTATTATCACGTTGATTGTTCAATATCCAGGTGAGCGAGTCGCGCAGAAATAGCCGGTCGCGGTCGTTTAACTCCTGCCCCTGGATAAAGGCTTCATCTCGACGGTTCAATCTCCATGTCGTGTTTCGATCTTTATTACTTCGAGCCGGGAGAGCCTTTTTGAACCAACGCTGTGTCGCAGACCTGATCTGCGCTCGCACTGCATCAGGGTTCTTAATCCAGTCAACGGAAAGCCCATTGTTTTCCTGCTCAAAGAACTGAATGACTCGTCTACCAATCTCTTCTGCGCTAAAGTCGCGCTCATAGTAGTGTCGAATCAAAATCATTATGGCCTTGTTGCGAGATGCTGTCTCGAATAAGCCACCCCGAAGAAGCCTGTCCAGGTAATGCCTCTCTGCGACGTTAATGTATTTGCCCCGTTCGCCATCAACCATCTCGGCAATCGTAGGCTCTGAAACCTCTACACCGAGCTTTAGACCGAGCCGGCTGGCGCACTCCTCAAGCGTGTATCTTCTTTCCAGCTTCCACTCCACTATCTCCACGGGTTGAGGATTACTGCGATCCTTGAAGTTCGTAGTTCCCGGCACTCTGAGCGTGCGTGTTATATCGAAAGCCTCTGCTTTTAGACCGAGCATGCTGGTCAACCGTCTGTTCATTCGTCTGACTTCTTCGCCGTACAGATGAGTGGGAACCGGGGTGAGGAAATTGAAGTAGGCGTGATACCTGTTTTTGGTCCCCGATGCTATGACCGCCGAAGGCTCAAGACTAAGCAGCCGATTCAACCCGCTTGAGTCGGTAAAGTCAGCGTCTACGTGCAGCCTCAGAATGCTTTTAATCGCTCTGACCTTTCTGGTCGGGCGGCGATCCAGATTTACTGCAAACGGATTCACCCCAAAAAACACGTCGCGGTCTTGAGAGTGAAGCTCTGCAATACGGCTGAGAGCCAGGGAAGTGTCAGAATGAAATTCCTGCCCCCAATCTTGCCTGACCTGGCTGACTCTCGACGAACATATCGCTATGTAAGCTTTCGCCTGATCGTTCAAATAATCACCGAACATGCCGACAAGGAACTTACCTGCTTGTTCGTGAGAATAGCTGTCCGTCGCTCTTTGCACTTTGCCGCATCCTTCCGCAAATACGCATCATGACCACTTGTTTTCTCGTGGCTCATGCGAGGGCCTGCTCAGGCCCGCCACTCGCTTTAAGTCTTGGGGGATGTTCTATTACCCAATTGAAGCATCTCAAAATTAGTAAAGGTGTGCAGCAGTCATGGTTTTTGATAGAGCCGGAGGAGGGAAGAAAGCCCAAGGCCGAAGTCTCCAGTACCAATGATGGTGTGATCTTGTGAGCAAGAGCAAAGACGGAGAGAGATAAAATCTTAGTTTTTTCTGCCAGGACACTCTTCGCGGGGACTTGATCTCGCGGGCAAATTTGCCACCGAACGTGCGAATGACCTGTATCATCCACCAATCTCGACGGGGCCGGTTTCCGAGCCTCAAATCCGACCAATAGCGGCAAAGAGTCAAAGGGGATGCGGTTAGAATTGAGACAGGGGATCACTGTGCGGCACGATTTCAGAAATACTAATTTCCAACCCATAATTCTGGAGGTAAGAGGCATGAGTAGAACAAAGCAGGTAAAAGCAAAAGAAAAATCATGTGAGATTTGTTCACATCCGAATCGAGCCTACATCAATAGAGTATTAAAAGACGTAGGTCTGATTCCAGATGAAGATGACAAATGGGCCTCACAGAGACATCTGGAGGCCCTGTCAGAGCGGCTAGGGGTTAGCGCAGAGGCAATTTATTGCCACTATGCCAACTGTTTGCAAATTGATGAAATCATGAAATGGGGTGAGCAACACAGATAACGCCAACTCTTTGCCTCTCTCATAGTCATGGAAAAGGCTCAAGAGGTGAGTGCAAAGTCTGGTCCCGATAGTCACGGCAATCTCGACGGTTGAAGCCCTTCCAGGTAGGGCGAGCCACTTCATTCGTCGAGGCCGTGGCTTGTTATTGCTAATTAAGACATTTGGGGGCGAGAAGTGGACTGAGTTTGGCGGGTCATTTTGCCCGTGAGAAAAAACTTAGTTTTTGTAAAGGGGAAAGATACTATGAGTGTAGCGGTAGAGAGAAAGAGAGTACAAAGTTCAATATTCACAACGGCAGTGCTGGAGGCCATTGCGCTGCATGATCAGTATGCTCAAATTAGCCCGTCGAGCGCAGGGGTAAAGCCCTTACGAGATAGGGCAGGCGAGATAGCAGCATCTCTGGGAGAGATCGTGTCGAGCCAGTCTTTCCTGCCAGGGGGATTCAAGCAAGTCATTCCAGGGGTAGTCGCGGAGATCGCTTCAAAACGCCTGTCTGACCGTGTAGGGCTAGGGGCAGCCGCAGTCTTCGTTAGTGAAACCTGTCCGATGCGCGCCGTCGGCCACCTACGGGAGCGATCCGGCCTGTATGTCGAGACTCTACCATTCATCAATGCTGCTTCAATCTATCACCTCCAGGGGATACAGAGAGACAAGGTCTACCCAGAGTCGTTTAACAACTCTCTTCCCGGCCTGTTCGAGCAGATAGACGAATCCCTATACTCGACGTTCAATTCCAGCCTGGAGCAACCCGGCCCTGCCCTACCTAACTGGCTGCCAAACTATCCAATGGAGCAGCAATATAACCAAGACCTGTTCGCTTCGATACTATGGGATGGAAAAGAGAGAACCAGGCAGCATTGTTTTCGTGCGCTGCTCGGGTTGAACTATTGCCATGCCGGAATAAGCATCGTGAACGTCCGAGGCCAGCTTTTCTCCATAGATCACTCTGATGTTGAATGGATTGATGGAACGGGCGATCTTTCAGCCTTGCATGAGAGAGTTAAGAACTCTCCAAAGGTCATGGAAGCGGCCCGGTCGATTGCCGCCCTGACCTCAGAAGACGTAGAGCAAAGCCTATCAGGGATCGAGCCCGCCTTCTGGGAGAGCGAATCGGAGGCGATGCTGAGAGAGCCAGGGCAGGCAGCGAGCTACCTTGTGAATCGTCTCTCGGAGTTCTGTCGCCTATTTGGGAGTAAGTAGAGCAGGGGATTATTGCTTATTTAGTTTCGCGGGCAAATTTGCACCTGAGAGTTATCTGCACCTGAGATTTGGCCGGTTGGAAAAAACTTAGTTTTTTGTACCACCCTGAATCCGGCCCGCTTCTGTACGAAAGATTCAATGCCTGATAGGAAGTAAACCGCATGTTCTTTTTCAAGATGCTTATCAAACTAATACCCTACTTGTTCTCAAAACGCCGGCCAATCTCCCATGCGCGCAGGCGCGAGGCCCCCAATTGACCATAGAGACTGAATCACCCCTGATGTATGCTCAATAGGTAGGGAGAGCAAGAGAGTGGAGACTTGAACGGGTTGTAGTTTGACATGGTAGATTTCATCGGATTGAATTGGCAGTCATGAGGAGTAAACATTAAGCAAATCCGAAGTAAATCATTTTACAGCATACCTAATATCTAAACTATCAGCGAAAACTGGGAGCAAATGAGGGTGGCGGGAAAGCTCAGACCGGTCTGAACGGGATAGATTTCACTCTACACGGCTGCATGCGATCTCTAATCTTTGCAAGAATTTCGCAAGAAATTTGCAATACTTCGACAGACAGGGACTCGCAAGGGGGCGAAACCGTCTTTTTTGATAAAAAACTAAGTTTTTTCGCGGGCAAATTTGCCACCGAGTTGGTAAGAGCCCTCCACGAACCCCGACCACTCGACGTGAGACAGCTTCGCGCTTCAAATTACTAAAAAATCAATACTTTAGACCGAAAACTCAGAAGCCACACGGTTATAATAGGAGACGGATGACTACTAAGCAGCACGATTGAAGTAACGAGTCCCGATCCCCGACACCCCGACAAATATTCACCCCCGGAGAAACTTATTATGGACAGCAGCGACGGTACGGCGACAGCGACGGAGAAGCAGAGCAGTAGCGATAGGCTGAACGATTCAGAAAAACTTGCTTACAGGACAGTTGATGCGAGAGAGATTGTTGGCGTCAAGAGAGCGCAATTTTACCGGCTACTTGCGACCGGCGAGATCGAATTCTTCAAGGTTGGCAAAAAGACAATGTTAATTCCCAGGCAAGCCCTGGTTGACTGGGTGGAGCGACAACGGGCGCAGTCACAGAACGATATTCAGAAAGTGGAAGGGTGATGATATGGGTATAGAGAGGCTCCAGAACGCGGCAGACAACGTGCTGAAACCAAAGAGGACTAGAACTTCTGTCGAACATCCACTTTTGTTGATCATGCTACTTAGATTTGCAGCGATGCAAGATGAATACACTAGGGTTGATCCTGGTTCCACGGAAGCCCGTTCATTGAATGCCCTGGCAGGAAGCCATGCTGTTGGGTCGGGTGTGAGGCTTGGATTAATGGAATCCGAACTCGTCGGTTCCTTGAATCTAGAGACATTGATGCCTGCCGCTGTGTGCGAGGCATTCGGGTCGAGGCTGGCTGCGAGAGCTGGACTGAGGGCCGGTCAAGTCAGACTCAGCCTTACTGCGCCAAGCGGCGAAAAAGGATACGTCAAGTGTCGCGGAACCGGGATAGCCGGGATGGGAGTATGGATTGAATCTCTCCCTATTGAGAACGGAATGCCAGTCTATTATCTCAACCTCGAAGCAGCGACACCGTTCAGTTCCTCTTTTGATCGAATCGTCCCCGGTCTTTTCAGGGAGATAGATCACAGGCTATGCACATTTGTTTTACGCTCTTTGAATAAACCCACGTTCGTATTGCGATCTGAATATGACTTCCCCAAGGAGTTAGAAACCAGTCCAGCGGTGCTGGAGGCGGTCAGATGGAATTCTGACGCTCGATTGCTCCATACAGCGTTTCGAGCCTTGCTTTATATGTCGTATTTGCACAACTCCAACTTAATTTGCACGACCGGCGGCGATTTAGTGCAAATAGATTTCGAGAAAATCATTGTCACTCCAGGAGTCGAGGATTTGATAGAGCTGCACAGCGCCGTCAAAAATTCTCCCAGGTTGATGAGAATTTGTGGAGAGGTATCGAGACTTGGCAAGAGTGACATCTTTGAATGCTTGACAGGCATTGACGATCTGGCAGCCATTGAATCCTGCTATTGGAGATCACAGGAGACGCTTTGTAATGACCCTGAGAGTGCGGCTGAGTATATCTGGAATCGGCTGAAATATTGGCGCGCTCTGTTCCCGGTGGCTGCTCGACAGGCGGCTTGAGTCCTCATTCACAAAGGGGTGATGAGGAATATTCAGTATGCGGCAACCAGAAAGAACCGACGAAGGCAGTAATGAAAAAACTTAGCTACAAAAACTTAGCTTTTGACAGCGAGTTGAGGATACTATGAAGAGAATTTTTTCGATAATCGCTTTCCTGATGATATTGGCCGCGACTCCCGCCTTCTCACAGGACCAGCCGGGAGTAGTAAAGTACCCTGCGGCCCTGGACTCGGCGGCCAGCCTGGGAGAGCCAAGGAACTCCGCTCGCACAACGCTTTCGCTCGCTGTCACCTCGACGGCTACCACTCTGTCGGTCATCACCACCACAGGCTTTTCGGACTCAGGGTTTTTGTCAATTGAAAACGAGATCGTCACTTACACGGGCAAGACTCTCAATTCTTTCACTGGTGTCACGAGAGGCAGGGACGGGACCGTTGCTGCCGCACACGCTCTGGGCAAGAACGTCGAGATGCGCGTGATCGCGGCCTACATCAATACACTGTCTCAAGCCCTCAGAAACGCACAGGCTAAGGTTGGCATAGGGGCGGAACTGGCATCGGGCGCGGCGACGGGAGAAGTGCTGACCAAACTATCCGACGGCTCAACCGCATGGTCTGCCGTCGGCGCAGGCGGGGAGTTGATTATACCTTACGACCCGGTTCAGTCCGCAGGGATAGGCTTTAAGGACTCAGCCGGTGGTAGTACAAGGTTCGGCGTCGTGGGCGGCGACAGTCTCTATATGAAATTTTCCCCCAATTTGAACAACGCTCATTTCATACTCAATAGCGGCGTGCCAGTTCTATCAATGTTGTCGTCAGGGGGTGTGGGGGTCGGCACAGGCAGCCCTGCGGGTAGGTTTCACGTGATTCCTACAGGCGGAGGGTCGCGGGGTTTCATCGCTCAATCAGTAGCAGGGCAGACGGAAGACACTTTTGCCCTGTGGGACTCCAATAATGTCCCTGGCATAAAGATGCTGCATAACCGCTTTCGCATGTTCAACCTGGATTCAGGGTTTGGTGGAGGGAGTGCCAACTTTGAGAGATTGACAATCCAGCCGGTATCGAGCGTCTACTCCGTTGCCTCGGAAGCAGGCGGGACCGGGGTCGCAAGAAATATCCAAATATCTGCCCCTGTACTAGACGTGCAGAGCGGCCAATCGATCAAACGTACAACTGTATCGGGCAATTATACAATTCTCAAAACAGACTACATCATAGCGGTGACATCGACGGCAGCCCCCAGAACAATCACGCTCCCTCTCGCCTCTACGGTGACGCATCAAGTCTTTCACATCATAGACGAGAGTTGCGGGGCCAGCACAAACAACATAACGCTCACCCGTGCAGGCTCAGACCCGTTTCTCGACGGAGCAACGACCACTAAAGTTCTAAATGTGAATTGTTCAATCTTGACCGTATATTCGACAGGCGCAGCTTACAAGGTGTTTTAATCAGCCTGATGGAAGTATACGATTGACTACCTTCCCGGCGGCTCGGTCGCCTCTGTTTTCGGTCGGACAGGGGCGGTCGAGCGGATTTCAGGCGTAGCCTCAGATGCTTAAGTATCGAATACAAGCACACTAGACAAGGTGCTTCATTTACTTTGTTATTTGGTGAAGGAACTTGATTGGGAAAAGTGATAGAGGAGCGAGAAACTTCAAAACTTAAAGGCTCGCTGATACGTGCAAGGCTCGACTGTCTTCTGTTTTTTCATGTCCAAGAGTTCGGCGGTTTCTACCGAGTCATAGACGAGCGCGGCAAGCCGCAGATGTTGTCGAGGCTTACGTTTTCTGAGAAGTTTAATTTTCCGTCTTCGAGCAGGGTTCAATGGGCAAATCGAAGAGTAAGAGAATCTGCACCGAGCGCGGCCCAAGAATACCGGCTATGTACTCGGCGTTGGCACGAAGCGCGTCGAAGGTTCTGCGCCACCCGTGATAAGTTGACTTGGAATCGCTTCCTTGTTGAAAGAAACTATAAGACCACTATTGCGATTGCTCGTCGAGGCGGGATCGATCACTACAAACGCTACATTTGCCCGTATCTAGCTAGTGAGCTAAAGCCTCGCATGGAGGAACGCCGTCGAGCGCGCAGGGAGATGAAAGCGAGCGATGCACGCATCACAGAGTTGAGAGTCGTGATCTACGCGGCGATGGGAGTTCCGGCAGACCTGAGAGAATAGGCTTGATTCTATCCACCGATTCATCATTCTATGGGTTGGAATTTTCCCTGTAGCCTCGACGGTTATGCCCACATAGCCAGTGCAATCACTTAAAAGATTTCAGTAGAGCCCTACGCATTTCAGAAATAGGAACACTATAGTTGGTGTAAACGATTTTGTCAGAGCTTTCCAGTTTTGCTCCGATGATCATTTCGCATTGGGTAGATTTCATAAGCGCGTCTATTCCAGAATCCATGTACTTGAATTCTCGAAACGACATGGAAAGCTCGCCGGGTCTGACACCGGACGATGAAAACCAACTCATAAGGTCAGTGCTCGGTCCAGATGATCCTATCTTAATTGAAACCCACAACGCCTTATTAGGCCGCTTATCGTTCAATGTAAAGCGAATGCCTGATGTGCTAAAAGTTGGTTCGGAAACATTCAGCCTTTCCGGGTTAGAAAAATCGGGTTTAGCAACAACGGGTCTGGCATTGGCGGCCTCGCGCAGTTGTTTTACGGCGGCAGCCAAAGAAACAGTGATAAGAATCGCACCCAGAATTACAACGGCATTCCCCTGCCAGCTTACGTTATTCCTCCATCCCTTATTACCTTGTTGTGGTTTAACTTGAGGCAACGGAGCCGAGCAGCGAAAACAGAACTGAGCGTCAGGAACCATTTGTTTACAACTGGGGCAAGTGGTTTTTTGCATAATTGGTGGAGTCCTCTGTCACTAGATAATGACGTGTAACGCCGATCAAATGATGCAAAGAATACGCTAGCTCTGTTGATTTTGAATCCGTATCGCGGGGCCGCATGGCGGCTTCCAGCCACGCAACCAATTAACGAGTATAGAATTTCTCATTGGCCTCGACCTTTACGATAGCGAGGTCACTATTATTATCCGATGAAATTATATTAGTCAAAGTAAATGACGTGCGGGTGAGAGGGTTTGAGGTGATCGACAGTCGCGCCAACATGATAGCGGCAACCGCGAAGCACCCTATACCGACAAGAATCGCTAGTATCACTGACCTTTTCATCTATCACCTCTTAGGGCAATTATCTGCGAGGGTGTAACCTGCTCTTTCCGCTGCTTTCCATACTCTAAAAATCTCAAAAGTGTTGGAAGCCACTGACCTATAGTTCGGACAATTTGGATGATGATACTTCCGATTCTTTGGATCGCCAATAATAGGCAATTCGGCAGTTTCTATTTCTCCTTCTAATTCCCAAGGGTCCAAAGACGCGATCTTATCAAGTGGAGAAGGCTCATGGTATTGCTCAGAGAAACCACCGTCTTTCTGTTCGAGAGATGCAATCTGATAGCGGTTGATGTCTTCGATCAGCTTGCGATAGTAGGCGCGTAAATTATCATTCCTTCGCAAGTCTATCGATGCGATCAAGACAGTGTCTACGGCTTGATCGAACTCGCGGCGAGCGCGGTCATACTCGCCTTTCGAGTACGCCTGTTGGCCGTCCTGGTAATGGCGTTCAGCCTCTTTGACTATTTGTTCGATTTGGGGGTCTGTGTTGCCTCTGATCGGTTTGGCGGTTCTTGTTAGTGCATCGCCGCTTTCTCCAGGTAAATTATCTGGATCAGAATCCTTCGGAGAATAACTGCCTACTATTCCTGATGATTTAGTTGCGCCATCTTCGGCCTCGGGCCGGAGTTGTCTTACCGCACTTGTTTTGCCAGGCACGGCTTGATTTACAGGTGTTCCACTCCGGCCAGGGCCGTTACGCTCGGCCACAATCTGATCAACTATTGTGCGCGTCTCAGTGATTGCCCTTGCCTTAGCCAAGACTCTGCCCGTGCGAGAGTCGTAAATCCAAACTCCGAACACCTTCACTCGTAAAATGTGCTTCTTAATATGTATCCCCAGAGGATCGTTCAGTGTTGGTTTGTCAGAAGATATGGTTTGCTGTACGAAAGGCTCATCAGGTTTACAGATAATCAAGACACGGAGGTTGTATCTATTTACTAGCGCAATTTCGGCACTCATTGGGAGTAAAAAAACAAGATCAGACCACGTGGATACATTAAGGTCACGATAGTTATCACAAAGGAGGTCATAGCTAAAATAGAGTTTTTCCGTCACTCTGGCGCGCACACCGAATGCGTTACGACCTATATATGATATTTTTTTCACTAGGTCGGTCAATAATGTTAATTGGCCCGATAGCAAACCGACTTTGGCTTTGAGCATCTGCAACTCAGCATCATATTCTGTTTTCAAATCTGATACCGAGAAGGCCAGAAGACTATCGAGCCTCAGAGAGCCTATATACGGTTTTAATAAGGCTTCCTTTTTACGCGCCTCGTATTGAGCTTTTGTCTCATACTCGCTCTTATCAAGAAAAATATTCTTGACGGAGATGGAGTGATAGATTGTCTTAATGTTATTACCCTTAAAATTGGGCGGAAGGGCTTCTGCTGCCGGATCGAAGGTGACACTGGTGAGAGGTGATCCTTTTTCGTGGGTTGACTTCCTTGCCTTTGCCCGCCGTTCCTGAGCGAAAGCCGGTTGGATAAGCAAAGAGATAGCCAACGCGCTTCCAATCAATGAAATATATCTAAATCTTCTTTGAATCATAGACGGCTCTGAATGATCGTGCAAATATGATAAAACTCCTGTCGAACATCAGGTCGAGCAAATCTCGATGTGGACCTACACCTTCGATTGACCGTGCACGCAAGCGGCACTAATAGAAAAGTAAGAATCCGATTGGCAGCTTCCGCCGCTACACTTGTTGGATTGCGCCATTGCTAGACATTTTTTCTTCCAACGATTCTGATGTTATAACAATTGATGATTCCGGTAAACTGGACAGGAGATTTTTCGAGTGCCAGATTAGTAAAGTATTACATTGCAGGGAGGAAAATGAATTCAGATGAACAAGTTTTGACTTGCCGAGAATTCACTGAAATGTACAGAGTGAAGTTGCCGAAGAATGTGTTTATGGGTTTTGCGAACTCAACAGGTTATTTTGCCAGGTCCAAAGGAGTAGAGGTGGTTCATAAGCGATTCGTAGACCATGTGAATAGTTTTGGGGAGGAGATTTATACAACGCACAATGCTTATCCTCTGTGGGTATGGCGAGAGAGTTTCTCTAGGTATATGCCACGCAAGCTATCAATTACGCCACATCAGTGTTCCGAGATGCTAAGAGAACCAAATTAACTCAGAAGGACCCCCACGACCTCCATCACTGGGACCACTCGGAGGGGATCACCTCACTTTGTCGGTGGCAAATTTGCTACATTGGTAATTCACAGATCATCCGATAACAGGTGTCAATGCGGTACTTGATAAATCGATCACTTATCACATCGTTAGTAAAGGTCATTCTCGGGCTAAATCTGGACCCTCGCCCGCATGGCCTTTTACCAGCCCACGGCCACTCGACGGCTTAAAATTCCCATTAGGCTCGCAGTTTACGCCCCAGGCCCTGCGATCACATGCAATTCAGAGCATCGGGCCTTCTATGCCTTCTCGCCTCCGGCCTCAACAGAGGCCACCAGAAGCCGCGAGGGTAGGCTGTAGAGCGGATATGAAAACTCGGTGACGCCCGGTGAAGTGATCCAATAGATCGAATTTAATAGGCGGAGTTTAATAGGTGGCCTAGCCCATGCCACTGATCGAGCGATCTGGCGGCACTATAAGCGTTCGGGGATTCCTGGCCCGGCTTTCGGCCCCCGGCAAAGCTGGGTGGCGCGGGGCATCGCCTGGAAGGGTCTGGGCGATGCCCATCAACCGATTAGTGGACCATCATTGGACCATCATGCGGTCGGCAATATTGTCGAGCGCCGCTTCAAGAACCTTTGGCGAGCATTCAATCGCCGTAAGGATGCCGAACAAATATGTCGCCCGGTCGCCGGGTGTTGACTTAGACATGATCTTGTCTATTAGATCAAATGTGAAGTCGTTCTTAGAAGGCTTTTTGCCTTTCGCAGAGGTGGTATTCTGGTTTGTACTTTTCACGATGACTCCTATTTTTGTGATTGATTTCACAATGTTAGTGTCGGGGGTGGGTGAATAGAGTGCTAGGGCCTCGCGATGGAAGCCCTAGCCTTTTAACGGTCAGTGAATGTAGAGCTTTCGGTGATGAGAGATCACTTCACCGCAAATCTCAGGAATGCGCTTCATTCCGACGAGTATTTCAAGTAGAGCCTGTGCGCGGGCGTTGTCATCGGCGGTTGCCATTGCGAAGTCTAACCTGTCTTTCAACTCGGTGGCATAGTTGGCAACGGTGATCGATTCATTCGCGTTAGTGTCGGTGTTTAGAGCTTTCATTTTTATTCCTTTTCAGGTGGCGTAGTGCCACAGTCGGAAGTTGTATCTTTGGCGAACAGATATGTTTCTTGTTCGCAGATCAAAGTGCGTCGTGGTGGTTTGTACTAAATGTCCATCCCGCCTAACCTCAATGCTTTGTCGCACGTTGAGGCTTTACAGGTAGGATGCGAGCAATCCCTGATTACAAGGATGTGATCGGATTGACTCGTTAACTCTTTACGTTCGGGCAGAGTATCTTGTGAAGCGTTCGCTTGTGTGCTAGATTTCATAGTGATCGTATTCCTTTTCAGTCGTGGTGGACTGATTAGAAGAGAGTCGAGTGTTAACGCATTCGGCTCTTTTTGCTTTGAAGTGAATCTTGTCAGCCGGAGGGTTCAATACTCCATTCGGCCTATTGCACTCTTCACTACTTTGGTCCTTCAACTTCGACCCAATTTCGTTTCGTGCTAGTTTGCCTTTCGGCTTCAATCAACCCCTGACATAAGAGAATATACTACCGTTAGGATTTTAAGTCAAGAAAAATCGTACTAAGGTTAGGATATTTTTTACTTTATTTTGTCGAGATTATCTGATATATTAATAATGATGAGGTATGGTGGTTAGGATGAACAGTTAAGGCATAGCGTATAAAGATTAGTATTGGCTGTGCGTCACCTTAAATGATTCGAGATGACTGGATTATAAGGAGAGAGTATGAAGTTTCATGTAAAAGAGATTGCTTTGCGTCAAGGAATTAAGAATGCTCGACAGCTTACGGATCAAAGTGGAATCAATGCCACGTCTGTATACCAGTTGTGGAACGGGACGGCAAAGCTGATTAGCTTTGAAGTGATGGATACCCTATGCAACTTTCTAAAGGCTGGACCAGGATTGCTGTTCGAGTACACGCCAGTTGTTGAAGGAAGCGACCCGGTTAGTAATAAAAGGAAGCCAGGGAAGGGAACCAAGCGACCGGCGAAGTAGCGGATATGAGGGTAGCGATTGTTTAGTTTTTATTCATTCGTTATCCAACCGTTCAACCGCATGTGGAAACGAGACGGCCTGAGAACACTATACCTAACCCGCGATCAAATTCGTGATATTTTTTTGCATGCGCGTCATGAGAGGCCACCCATGAGGACACCGCCCTGCTCGCGGGCAAGCCTTCCTCCCTGATTCGGGAGTCTTTAGTGATGAAATGGATGACATCACTCGACGGAATGGTTCACTGTGCTTAATTCATGACTCTTGCACTTCCCTTGCAAGTTCCTCAATCGTTCTGGTGTCAATCGTTCTTTCGCTATTGATAACTTTCAATCGGTTGAGCATGAATTCGACCATGCTTGGATTCCTCTGTAGGAGTTCGAGTAAATCTTGCATGTAGGTGTACGGTCGCTCGTCAATAGTAGCCCCCAAACATAAGATGAGGTCCAAGCAATCGAGGGCCTTCATTTCGTCGGGTGAATACACTACTCCCTTGTCTTCGTCCTTTAGCTTTTTCATTTATCCCCTGCCTACGTCAGTAAAGTTTTGTTGAGTGATTAAGATAATACGTCATAACGAAGTGTCACGTCAATCCCAAATCGTTCGCCTTGACGAATTATCTACCAATAGATTATAAAGGGCCTCATGGAGATGACTACCAAGGAAGCGGCTGAGAGGTTGGGCGTCAGTATGCGGTGGGTGCAAGCGTTGATAAAAAGTGAGCGTTTACCGGCTAGGAAGATGGGCAGGGATTACCTAATCGATGAGAGGGGCTTGAGGCGAGTTTCAGACTTGAAGCCGGGTCCGAAACCATCAGGAAAAAAGAGAGCCAGGCGATGAGCATTGAATCTCCGCGTGAGAAGGCGGCCAAGTTTCCAGTTGATCTCGACGGGTTGTAGACGTACAGGCGGGGTTAAATCAAAGCGCGAGCCGCGTAGGGCCGAGCGCACGGAACCCTCACAGCACACTCCAAGATTACTTTTCCGCCGTATTTCCGCATGCGCGCCTACGGGGCCTTTCTTATTGCTCTTATCTTGTCAGGTGTTTGCCATGCGCCCACTTTGATCTTTGCGGGCAGACTCGTTAAGTGTAGATTGGGATCATCGGGATCGTCGAGAGTCGTATTTGATCTGGTTCTTGAACTTTATTAGTTGCCCGTTTATGGCTCCTGAGTAGTCATAGATTATTATCTCGCCTACGATCACAAAGGCCACGTAATACACTCGCCCTCTAGGAGTACGCTCGCGCTTCTTTCTTTGGGCCAAGAGCCTTCTAGCAGATTCCATCGGGTCTTCCGCTGCCCTGACTTCGGCAACCAAAGCGTCTGCGTCTCCCATCTGACTCTTAGTCTCTTCGACTTTGGCCTGTGCCTGTGCAAGTGCCTGCTCGCTTTGCTCAACCTCTCTCCTGGTGATTATCTCAAGACCGAGCAAGTTTTTTCGTTTTTCGACCTCTTCGGCGGCTCGCTTTACATCGTCTTGTTGAAGGGCCAGCAGCTTTTCAAGACTGGCTTTGTAGTCTATTGCTGCGGATATTACATCATTTCGGGCGTCTGAAAGTTCCGCAGCGATTGCTGTCATTTCCTTTGAAACTGGCTTAGGCGATGATGTCTGTAACCTTGATTGATTTGTTTGAGCATACATGGTTGTACTGATAGCCAGAATAGAAAAGATGATCATTGTTCTGCCAGCTAAGAATTTCATATCGGGTATTATCTCCTTTTGATCTCAAGTCAAATGATAGATCGGTTTCAAGTCGGTCTTACCAGCAAGTATCTTTCATTCTTTGCTGCTTCTACTCTATCTATGAAATCTCTTGCTTCATCGAAGTTCATGCTGCTCGTACTTACCTTAATGCTTCCGCCGGCTGATTCCAGCGAAAGCACCTGATTACGGCTTGCCAGGTAAAATATCACCATAACCACAGCGACAGTGATACCGATGTAAAGAAAATCGTCTTCTCGATATTGTGATTTGCAAGCATAACCGGCGACCACAAAGAACAAGGCAAGTAGCAGCAGTCCGGGATAGTGGCTGCGTGTTATTTCGCAGGAACATAGTTCCTCCAGCATGATGCTGACCAGGCGAGCATTTCCTCCCTTGCCCGTGTCGAGTCGTACCCTATGTGAAGATAGGGTTAATCTGTTTGCCTCTGACTCAAATAGTATCCTCTCTCCAGGAAGCGGCAGCATATTAATTAACCTGTCTGACTCTGAATGGCGTCTTCTTGCATCTAATTAGCCGTTTAGCTAATGAAGGCTTTTGAGTAGGTTCTTTACTACTTGTCTTTGAAATGCCTACCCCACAGAATTTGCAGATAGGCGGTTTTAGCGAGATCAAAGGTAAGATATATGGAATACCGCACGATGGACAGGTTGATTTCATTATTCGATTTCCTTTATTTCATATACCTTCATGTCTCATTAGGCATCCTAACAACAAGTTCATTGGCCGTATTTTGAGTCCACGCCTCGTTAGGATAGATCATCCACCAAAGATCGGAGAGTTTCGACCGATTTTTCGAGTTCCCTTATTCGCTCGAACGCATCCTCTCGCGTTCGAGCATGAGTCTTTTCAATATCTGCAATCTTCTCAAGAGCGTCTTGCAGGTCGAGAATCTTAAGATAGCCCGTTGCTGGTCCCTTGAATAGAGTCCGCAGCTTTCTACGAAACTGGCTGTCTTTGCATAGCAGTGTAGCGCACTTGCTTACTGACGCTCTGCTTCGTTGCGCAGGAGTAAGGAGGTCGAGTGCAATCACCTTAGCGGCTTCACGAACCGAAGTATCGCTAAAATCCGAACGGGTCCACCACCTGATGCCAGTTATTTGATCCCGGTTTAATAAGCCTGCGGGTGCTTCTGAGGTTATGCCCTCATACCGTGTTGCAAAATATTGAGTAATGGCCTTGCGTAAAGATTTTGTCATTCCCACATAAGCAACATATCTCCTCGGGTGTTTGCCGCCATACAACGCATACACAGCCGGAGAGTTGGGCAGGTCGCTAATAGAAGGACTTGCATTCTTAGATTTTCGCTTCAAGAACATTCTCATATTTAGTGTAGGGTTTCCTTTTTCAATTAGTTATGCGGAGGCAACCCGATCCTGCTCTAATACTACGGATACTCGTTAGTCGGGTGAACTATATTACAATGGAGGGACCAGGGTCAAAGCAGCACGGATGGGCAAAACTAAGATTTTGAACTGTGGACTTGTAACTGATTACTCCTCCAGCGTGGTTCGCACTCGACGTTTCGGCTTCAATTACACAAGGCATGAGTCGAGTGGCCTGTATCACCGTTCATTTTGTATCGCGCCACGAAATGACCCTGGTACGCAACCCCCGAGACAGGCGGTGGTGAATGCCGGATCGTAGGTTGGTGATCTCCACCTCATATCCGCTAATCCGGTCAATGTGCCAAACCTTCTGAATAACCTCACCTACGCGGGCCGGGACGTACCTGTAACTATCCTTAGACAAGAGCGAGGCGGTTTCTTTCTCGAATATATCCACTGATGAGAATTCAAAAGGCGGTTCCTCTACTATCTGCTTTTTAAGAATCTCCCCGGAGTAAGGATTGTAAATCCATATCTCTTCGAGTTCGACGGTAATATATTTCTTAGTTTCTGAGTAGTCTCTAGGGTCGCTTACAGTAGGTCGTTTGATCTGTCTGCGCTCAGACGCTATTAGCTTTTGTTTGAGTAGAGAAAGATTTAATTGACAGATGAGTAGAACTTCCAGATTATATTTTTCCTTACGGGCATAGTCTACTGACAGAGGTACGCTAATACGAAGTGGCTGAAATGATCCACGGTCAATTACAAGTTGATAATTATCTGAGGCTATCTTCTCGACCCTCTTGGTAATACCTCTCTTGGATTTTCCAGTATAAGGACTGGTATCTGCATTCCATTTAATCGGAACTGCTGTCAGGCTCCCATAAGATGAACTCCGCAGTTCGTAACCTGAGATTGTTTCACTCGGTAGTTCTATATCTAGCTCCTGGAGGTCCGCATTGTACTTGCTTGGTTTTGAAACCCCAACAGTGTCGATTTTGAAGGCATAAATGTGATCAGGAATTGTTGCCTTAACCCTGTTAAGGTACTGCTCAGTAGTCTCGAATTCGCTTTTATTTAAATCTATTCTCTCTAGGCTCCTGTAAAGTGCGGCGACATCATTGCCCATGTAATCAAAAGGGAGTGTATCTACTTTCCAATCAAAAGGCGCGGGTGCGTAGCTTGGCTCATACTGTTGATTGTTTTCAGCGCGTTGACTGGCCTTGGTGCTGTTAGAGTTTTGAGCCCTAGCCCTTTTCGTCTGGAACGCGATGGAGCTAATTGGGAAAGTGCTAAGTAAGAAAAAAAACAGAATGCAGATGATCGGCTTAACGGTGACAGTCATAACACTCTCCTTAAAAACTGATGTCAAAAAGTCCTTCTCTTGCTCTGTCAGGCGTAGTTAGCGTCGTGGGATATTCTCATTTTTATTGTAGAGTTTGCTTTTCAAATATTTGTGTAGAGGCCACATGATTTTATACTACGGATACACCTTCGTCGGGTGGTATATATCACAATGAGGGAGGCGGGTCAAAGCGGCCACGAACGCCTAGTCACTAGCGATAGACATCCAAAAAGGGAAAGCCCTGCCTTTAATGCGTTAATTTCGTTTAATTCGTATAGCCATACAAAAAACAAAAGCGGGGCGGGGAGCAAAAACTAAGATTTTGAATCTCGGAGCCACTGGTTTTGAGCGATTGTGGCAATTTTGCCCGCCGCCAGGCGTTATTCACCAAGGCTACTCGTACTGAATTGCTGAAACGGGCTCGCCTCGACGAATCCTGTACGTCGAGATGTCGGGTATGATTGCCCGACTCCTCTACATACTCGAAAGCAAAGCGTCACAGTCCCTAAAAAAATCAATACCAAGACTGCTGTCCACCTCAAGATTTCCTAGTACGATTCAGGTCAGATCAAGACACCGCGATAATGCGTGATGGATCGGGGAGTGTGAATTTCAAGGAAGAAGGGGAACATGATTAAGGATAAGGGTAGAAGGAAAAGCAGAAAAGGTCTGGTGGCGATGCAGAAGGCGAGAAAACTCATCCTCGCTGTTAAATTCGTTCAGTCATATATTGAAAAAGGCACAGACGTTATGGAGGCGATTCAAATTGCGTCCCGTTTTTATCATGTCAGCATTGCTGACATTAGAGAGAAAGTTCAGAAGGCTATAAATGCAGGCTCGCAAAGGAATTCCCGCATCTGGGGGCCTGATGAACTAGCTAAACACTTTGGCTTCTCGGTCCACTGGGTTTATAAGATCACGAAGAAGACTTCAATTGATCCGCCGCCGAGATGCACTGGCCTGGGACGGCTGCGGTTCGATACAGAATCAAAGGAGTTTCAAGAGTGGTTGACCCGGCAGACGAACAGCGTAAGTCCCATTGACAGCCAAGGCAACTAGGATGTATACACAGGACCAGAAAACAAAAGGTGGGTCATAACCGAAAGGATTTTGTTTATGGCCCGACACACTCATCAAGAAGGGAACTTGCAGTTTCACGGCGGCGTGTGGACAGTTCGTTATAAGTTGCTCAACCATCAAGAGGATAGCTGGGCCTGGAAGCGTGAGAGACTTGAGGGCTGTTACGATAAGAACAATAAGAAAGCAGCGATCAAGGCGAAGCAGCCAATCATGGTGCGGGTCAATGAGTATAACAACAATCCGCGCCCGACGAGAAAGGCTGTCACGTTTCGAGAGTTCGTTAACGGTTTGTGGAAGTCTTACACGGCAGAGCGGGGAATTGAGCGGTCTACGATTGAAGGGTACAACAGCATGATTAAGCAGCACCTCATGCCCGCGTTCGGCTCCAAGTGGCTCGATCAGTTAACGCCTGCCGACATGACGGCCTTCTTCGCCTCGATCAAAGGCAAGACTTCCGACAAGTACGCGCTTAACCTTTATCAGCTTTTGAATATCATGATGGAGGTGGCGAGTCAGTTTGATTTGATCGACAAGAAGCCGTTACGGAGCAAGCTTCACAAGCCGCAATATAAACCGAAGGAAAAGCCGACGCTAGAAATCGCAACCGTCAAGCAGATCATAGCCAAGGCAGACGAGCGACATAGGCCATTCCTGCTGCTCCTGGCGTTCACAGGGATTCGTTTAGGCGAGGCTCTAGCATTGCGCTGGCAATCGGTTGACCTTGAGAATCGCGTCCTCTATATCACTCATAGCCTGTGGCGCGGAAGTCTGAAACCGCCGAAGACAGCGGCCAGCGCGAGAACTCTAGGGCTACCGATTGCGCTGGTTGATGTCCTGAAACAGCATAAAGAGCGAGCGGCTTTTGTTGAGCCGACCGATTACCTCTTTTGCAAGTCCGACGGCAGACCGTATGAGCCAGATCATCTGCGTGAGGTTATATTGTACCCGGCGATGGACTCTTTAGGCATAGTGCGAACGAACCGTCAGTATGGCTTCCATATATTCAGGCACACGGCAGGGAGCATAGCCTATGACAAGACCTTGAGCAGCAAGGCTGTTCAGAAGATGCTCGGACATGCGAGCGAAAGAACAACGTCCGACATCTATATTCACGTTTCGCCAGCAGTTGTTTCCGAAACGATTGAGTCGGTAGCGGCTGCGTTCGTAAAAGAAATTGACCAAACATTGACCAGCGACGGTGAATTAGTGAACTAGGCGAGATGAGCGAAATGAAGTGTAACCCAAATGAAATGAGGGCCTTACGGCCCTCGATGTTGGTTGCGGGGGCAGGATTTGAACCTGCGACCTTTGGGTTATGAGCCCAACGAGCTACCAGACTGCTCCACCCCGCGTCAAAATTGAATGATCAATTTGAAGGTTCAGTATAGCTTTCCGCTGTTTGGGGTGTCAAGCCAGGGGTCTTTACCTGTTTGCTCACGGATGCTCCAGTAGCTCGGTTCTGATCGCTTTCGATCTTTATTACCACTTCTCCTGAGCGAACAAATCCCAGATCCTGACGAGCGAATGATTCGAGCATCCTTGCGTCGCTCCTTAATCGCCCTACTTCGCGCTCAAGCCTTTCTGCCTGTAACTTCAGCTCTTCGACCTGCTCGGTGGCTGCCGCGTACCTTTCGGTTGCTGTCCCAAACTCAGCTCGCGTCCGCATATAGACAGAGACACACGTCGCCGCGGCTGCCAGTATTATCATTAAGACTAACCCGTCTATTATATGGCGAAATCGCACCTGTCGTTTAGCAACCTGATTCTCTTTGGAAGAAAATCTTGAACGATTAACCCAGAATGTATTGGCGGCCTGACTCAAGTAACACCTCCAGTTCTTGCTCGTTAGAAGCCTCTGCGTAAATCCGCACCAGTGGTTCGGTGCCCGATGGGCGCATTAAGACCCATGACCCGTCTTCAAGAATAAATTTTGCCCCGTCAACCCTGTTTGTCTCCACAACTCGGCGACCCGCAAAATCCGCAGGCCCCGTGGCGAGCTTGCTCGCTAATCCCTGTTGCAACTCAGGCGTTAATCGCACTCCTATTCGCCCGTTGACCAGTCTTCCTACATCCTTATAGATTTGATCCAACATCTCTTTGAGAGTGACCCCGCGCGTGGCCACCATCTCTGCTACAAGCAGGCAGGCCAGTATGCCGTCTTTCTCCGGGATATGTCCCCTTATCGAAAGTCCCGCGCTCTCTTCGCCGCCTATAAAAATCTTGTCCTCGTTTATCAGTTGCCCTATGAACTTGAAGCCGACCGGAGTCTCTATTACTTCGATGCCTCGCCGCGCGGCTACTCTGTCTACGAGGTGTGTAGTCGCTACCGATCGTGCGACCCCGCCCGCCCATCCGCGCGACTCGGCAAGGTAATCGACCAGCAAAGTGATTATCAAATTCGGCGCTATAAAAGTCCCGTCGCTGTCCAGCACGCCGAAACGATCCGCGTCTCCGTCCGTCGCCAGCCCAAGATGACAGCCCGCCTCTCGGACTTTCTCTCGCAACTCTTCCAGGTATTCGCTGTCAGGCTCAGGGCTGTGGCCGCCGAAATAAACATCCCGCCAATCGTGCAGCAGCTCAACGCTGCATCCGACGTCGGCCAGCGACTTATTCAAATAACCTCGCCCCGTTCCCCATAGCGGATCATAGGCTACGCGCACACCCGCATTCGCTATGGCCTTGAAGTCAATCTTTGTAGCCAGATCGCCCAGGTAATCATCTACCGGCGACAGGCTTTTTATGGCAGGGCTTGCCGGAGCCTCCTTTAAAACCTGTGTTCCTTCCAGGCTCATTATCTCGCGCTCTATCTCCGACGTTACCTCCGGAAGCGCGGGCGCCCCATCGGCGGTAGAGAATTTCATCCCACAATACTCAGGCGGATTATGGCTCGCCGTAAAATTTATAGCTCCGGCAGCGCCGCGCGCACGGACGGCAAAAGCGATGGCAGGCGTTGGCGTTGGCCTGTCGCACAAGAGCGGGTCAAACCCGGCGGCGGCCATAATGCGCGCCGACTCGGCTGCGAACACCTCCGCCATAAATCTTGTGTCGTATCCTATTATCACTTGCGAACCTGCTTGATTGCGCTTTATCCAGTTCGATATTGCCTGCGTTACCCTGCGAACGGCGACGAATGTAAATTCGTCGGCGATTATTGCGCGCCAACCGGAAGTCCCAAACTTTATCATTAGCCTGAATTTATTCTTTGTCGCTGAAGGGCAAGGCCGTACGGATAGCCTGCTATTGCGATTCACAAGTGTCCTGTGTCAGGGGGCGTCCAAGCCCATAGTGGGGATGGGCATGCCGACAGGTTCGCACTTTACCATCTTTCGATTCGCAGTGCAAGACTTTTCTTTATGAATAATTTCAGTCGCCAACCCTGACGTTCCACTTTAATAGTTTTCCCCGCCTCGCCCCCTTCGCCCGGCGCGTACGAAAACTTATCTTTACCCGGAAAGCTTCAACTTATCATTGCGGCTTGAGGCCAGACACATTATTCTTTGTGATCGCTCGATATCTTCACGTGCGGCCAGGACGGTGAGCATTAAACCGACCGATCACTCTTGCAATCCTGGACCGAACGACTGCAAAAATGGAGGTTATTTCTTTTGCCGGAATATGTGAATAAAGTCGTTGAGCATCTCAAGGGCGAGGCGCGCAAGGCCATCGTCGGTCAGGACGGGATAATTGAGCAGGTATTGATTGCTCTTCTATCAGAAGGGCACGCGGTGATTGAAGGTGTGCCGGGGACGGCAAAGACGTTGATCGTAAAAGTGCTGGCCCGCGCCATAGGCGCTCAATTTGGCCGCATACAGTTTACCCCTGACCTGATGCCTGCCGACGTGACTGGTACGAACATATTCAATATGGCGACCTCTACTTTTACCTTGAGGCAGGGGCCTATCTTTACAGACCTTCTGCTCGCCGACGAGATTAACCGCACGCCGCCAAAGACGCAGGCCGCGCTGCTCGAAGCAATGGAGGAGCGACAGGTAACGATAGACGGCGAGGCGCACAAACTGTCGCCGCTCTTTACCGTGCTTGCGACGCAAAACCCGATCGAATACGAGGGAACCTACCCGCTCCCCGAAGCTCAGTTGGACCGCTTCATGATGAAGATACTTGTTGATTATCCCGGCGAGGCCGAAGAGGTGCAGGTAGTCTCAAACTGGAATGCGGGCTTTAACGCGCGCCGCCTGGAGGATCTGGATATACGCGCTTTGAATGATACCTCGGCCCTGCTGGAGTGCCGCTCGCGCGTGCGGCGCGTGACGGTTGAAGACGGCATTCAAAGATATATCGTCTCTGTCATTCGAGCCACCCGCACGGCGCTTAATATCTCGTGGGGGGCAAGTCCGCGCGCAGCCGTCGCGCTGCTGCTTTGCTCCAAAGCCCTGGCCGCGCTCCGCGGACGCGGGTTCGTCACGCCCGATGATGTGAAAGATATTGCAAAGCCCGTGCTGCGTCACCGCATAGTCCTGCGGTCGGAAGCTGAGATCGAAGGCACGACTCCAGACCAGGTTTTGGACGAAGTGATGGCGGGCCTGGAAGTACCTCGTTAACTAATTTTAGATTTTGGATTTTGGATTGAAAGTGCAGCGCCGACTAGCCTTCTCCGGAATCCAAAATCGCGGCGCGCGTAAGCGCATTATCCGCCATGAAAATCCAAAATCGTATGAGAGAACCGATACCCGCTGCGGCAGTCGCTTTTGTGAGAGATACGCCCCGTGGCATCGAAGTCTATTTGAGCCGCAGGCCGCAGCATTTTCGTTATTACCCCGGAGCATTTGTTTTTCCCGGCGGGAGGCTCGATCACACGGACGCGGATATTAAAGCTACAGCCTGTCGTGAGGTCAAAGAAGAGATCGGCGTTGATATAGACTCGAACCTTCTGATCCTTTTGCGCAATATAAACACAAGCCCGCACGCCGGACCTGTCTATCATATGCAGACCTTTGTCTACCCGGTGACGGATGCGTTTTGCACTTCGGTCAACTGCGAAGAGGTTGACGAAGAAGTATGGGCTACGCCTCACGAGGCGATAGAGAGATACGAATTGCCTTATCAAGTAAGAGCGGCCGTTTATACCATCTCGCGATTCGCGACCGTCGCCGATCTGATCCGCACGCTTGAGCGTGGGAGCATAAACGAGGATTATTGGTTTTGAAATTTGTATTCACAGTCAGGTTTTTTGTGCTGCTCGCCTTGGGGCTCGGGCTGCTTTCGCTCGGCTGGATAAATCGCGGCTCGCTCTACATGACAATACTTTTTGACATAGCTCTTATTGCGGTTGCCGTCATCAATTATTTCACCTCAGAAAAAGCTAAAGATTTTCGCGTCGAGCGCGACACCGAAGACCGTTATGCGATGGGCGCGGCGAATCAGGTTTCGATAAAGATAAGAAATCTCGCACGCCGCAGGATCACTTTCATCGTCAAAGATGAATACCCGTCGCAGATGGAACTGCTCAGCCCGCGCGAAGCGCGGCTGACGGTCCCGCCCGGCCGCGCCCGCACGTGGAGTTACGAGTTGCTTCCGACCGCGCGGGGCAATTACGGCTTCGGAAACACGTTAGTCCGTTTTCGCACGCGGTTCGGACTCCTTTGGCATCAACTGTCCTACCCGACTGCTCGCGACGTCAAGGTCTATCCCGACATACGCGAAGCAAAGAAGAACGAGTTGTACGCGCACCGCAACCGCCAGCCGCAAGTGGGGATCAGACGAATGCGCCTGCGCGGACAGGGACGCGAATTCGAATCCTTGCGCGATTTTGTTATCGGCGACGAGATACGCCATGTCTCCTGGGCCGCCACGGCCAAGCGCGGCAAGGTCATCACGCGGCAGTACACAATCGAGCGAAGTCAAAATATTATGGTGATGCTCGACACCGGAAGGCTCATGACCGCGCGCATCGGGAAGCTTTCAAAGCTCGACCACGCCATCAACGCCACGCTCTCGATAGGCTATGTCGCGGCGGCGGGCGGCGATAACATAGGGCTGATGGTCTTTTCGCGCCGCGTTATTAATTTCTTGCCGCCCAGGCGCGGCCGCGACCAGGTCAACCGATTGATGGAGGCGCTTTACAACATCGAGCCACAGTTGATCGAGCCAAGCTATGCGCGCGCTTTCAATTTCTTCGGAGCCAATTATCAGCGCCGTTCGCTGGTAATCATACTGACGGATCTTGTCGACCGCGATGCCTCGGCTGAATTGCTCGCGCACACGTCAAAGCTCGTGCCGCGCCATCTGCCGCTCATAGTAACGATAGGCGATACGGACCTTCGCGAGATGGTCCGTTTAAAGCCCGCCACTTCGGCCGATGTTTATCGCCAGAGCGTCGCGGAAGAGATACTTCGCCAGCGCGAAGAGGCTCTCTCGCGGATACGCCACGCGGGAGGGCTTGCGCTCGATGTGCCGGCGGGAAGACTGTTGATTGAGCTGGTCAATAAATATCTTGAAGTGAAAGAGAGAGGACTGCTTTGAAGGATGAGGGATGAGGGATGAAGGATGAAAAAGATTTGTAATCTCAGATGTCGCTCTTAAAGTCCTTTTCATCCTTCATCCCTCATCCCTCATTCCTTACGCAGGTCGGGTTTGAGAAAATAGGCTGCCAGGACTATCGCACTCACGATAGAAACAGAATATTTATAAAGAGGCGAGATGTGCGCGGGAGAGACGAATCCCTCGATCAGCCCCGCAACGACCAGCATAGGAATGCAACCCATTATCAGCTTTACCGCGAGCAAGCCGTTAGTGACTAAAGCATCTATGCGGCGCAATTCGCCCGGCATCAAAAGCGCCTTGCCGATCAGAAAGCCCGCTCCCCCTGAAATGAATATGGCGGTTAGCTCGATTACGCCGTGCGCGGCCATGAAGATAGGAATGTCCCAGAACTTATACTTTATGCAAAGGCCGACGACCATTCCGATCAGTATGCCGTTTTGCACAAGCACAAAGAGGGTTAACAACCCGCCGGCCACCCCGCCGGCAAAGGCTATGAATGTGACCGTGATGTTATTGGTCTGTATCTGCGTCGAAGCGAGCGGGTTGGCTTTGTTGACGGCTTCGGTCCAGTTTTGATGCGCCGCGATAGACTGCTTCAACTGAGGCGCGACTCGATCTGCAAAACCGTCGTCGAAAATGCTGATGACAAGCGCGAATATGAACGGCAGCATGAAGACCATGAAAGAGGTGAAGATGTAAGGGAAGGTCTTTCTGAATACCGCCGGGAATTCGTAGCGGAAGAAAGAGAGGAACACGCCGAAGCCCGAAGACTCGCTGCGATAAATCGCGCCGTGCGCCCGCCCGACAAGATGGTTGAGGTAGTTAATAAGCCGCTGATCGCGGACCTCTTCGCGGGCTATTGCGAGATCGGCTGCGGTGCGGCGATAAAGGCGACCAAACTCGCGCACCTCTTCGCCGGTCAGATTGTTTAATCTCAACCTGGAGACGCGAGCGATCAACTCTTCAAGCCGCTTCCATTTTTCCAGTCTCGAAACCAGGAAATCTTTTAACATACGCCAACCGTAGGTTATCACGAGCGGCCTAAAAGAAAAACTGTTACAATCTGAAATTTCAAACTCGTTATGCCATTCGCTTCGCTAGTCGGAAATGAAAGAATAAAAAGACTGCTCAAGCGCGCAGTGGCCGAAGGCCGCACGGGGCAGAGCTTGATAATGGCCGGGCCGCGCGGTGTGGGCAAATACCGATTCGCGCTTGCGCTTGCGCAGGCGCTTAATTGCGAGCGGCCTAAGGAGGGAGACGCCTGCGGCGCGTGTGTCCCTTGTCGCAAGGTTGCTGCGCACGAACACCTCGACGTGACGACCGTTTCTCCCGACGGCAATTTCATCAAGATCGACGCTATGCGCAAAATGGCCGATGAATCAGAGTTCCGCCCGTTCGAGGGACGCCGCCGTGTCTCTATAATAGATGAGGCCGACCGCTTAAATGTTCAAGCGGCAAACTCCATTCTCAAAACTCTCGAAGAGCCGCCCGAAACATCTCTGTTCGTGCTGGTGACTTCAAAGCCTTATGCGCTTCTCGAAACTATCCGCTCGCGCTGCCAGATGTTGACATTCGCGCCGCTCGCGACCGCCGAGCTTGAATCGCATCTCGCGGCAAACTACAAGCGACCGGCCGAAGAGACCCGCTTGCTTGCGCGTCTTGCGCGCGGGAGCATCGGGCGCGCGCTTGAGATAGACCTGGGTGAATACCGCGAAAAGCGCGGTCAGATGTTAGAGTTGATCGACGCGCTTGCCGTCACGCGCGACACCATCCGCCTTATGAGCTTTGCCGAGCAATTGGGGCGCAAGCTTGAGCGCGATGAGTTTGAAAACTATCTTGACGCGCTGCTCGTGTTGCTGGCGGACCTGTTCCGCTTGAAACTCGGTGAGCCTGCCGAATCGCTCACCAACCTGGACATCGAACCGCGACTCGCGCGGATTGCAGAAGGAGCGACACTAGAGCAGATAACGGATTGGGTAGAGAGAATCGAGCAAATCCTGCGCGGCCTTTCGCGCAATATCAATCGGCAGCTCGCAATGGAATCAATGTTTATTAAGTGATGAGTAATGAGTGATGAGTGATGAGTAAAAACAAGATGCTGATACTCATCACTCATCACTTAAGATAGAACGCGGAAGGCGTCCGAAGCTTTCAGCACACGCGGAGGCGGTGCGTAGCTTTCGGGAAGATCGCCGTTGTCAGCGCGCAAGAACTGTAAGTAATAGGGCTTGAGCGAGGCGATCAACTCTTTGCGACTCTTAGTCTTCATCGGTTTCCCGACATAGATTTTGCCCATTCGCGCGAGCCGATTTTCTGATATGGCTCCCGAAAACATCCACAGGGGCCAGGTAAAGCTCGGCCCGTTGATTCGACGCAGCTTATAAAGCCACAAAAGAATTGCCCCGACTCGCCACGCCGTAGGCCCCCACCAGCTATACTGGCCCGGCCTCAGATTCATCTTCCAGCATTTCATCATCAATTGCCATTGCAGCGGCGTGAGCTGTCGAGTCTCGGTCACTCCCCTTTGCTTTTCCATGCGCGTGTCGTGCAGCGGGGTGAAGATCGAAGGGACGAGGAACGCAAATAGACCTCGCCGCTCCATCTCGTAGATCAAATCGAGCGTCTCTTGAATGTCCTCATCCGTTTCGCCGGGGTTGCCGACGATGAGCGTCATCATCGGAAACCAGTTGTTTTCATTCAACACCCTCAACCCTTCAAGCACTACGCTGGGCCAGTCTTCTATCGAGAAGGGAACCCCTTTGCTCGGCATGATCTTTTTCGCCATGCGCACGGAACCCGTCTCAAGCCCGATCAGCGGCGCGAGAGCTTTCTTTTGCGGGTGGTTGCTCAGGTGCGGCAGGTGTATAGGGCTTTTCGGCAAAAGCATGTCCGAGAGCTTTTTTATGAGGAGCGGGTCGACGGCGGCGGGCGCTATCGTGCAATGGCTGAGCACGTGATAATCGACTCCGGGCGTGTTGACCACATCCGAGTATAGATCGAGTAACGCTTCTCGATTGGGGAAATAAAACGGCGTGTCTGTGTGAACCTGTCCCCAGATGAACATGTCTTCGGTGGCAAGCGAAATCTGATTATTCCCCTGCCGCACGTTTGCGCGAACGGCGTCCATGATCTTGTCTTTGGGGAGATCGATTTGCGGGTTCAGATCGGGCACACAGAACTGGCATCGCCTTCCGCAACCTGTAGTCATCTCGACTACGCCGAACGTGGTGCGCGTGTCGGGAAAGAGTATCTGGTCGCGGTCGGTCGGGTGCTTTACTTCGATCTGGCGTGGCAACTCTTCACCGGCTATGGCCTTGCGGAACAGCTCCATCGCGTTGACGGATTCGCTGCGGCCTTCCACGACACAATCGACTCCCAGTTCTTCAAAAGAGTCTGTCTGGATGATCTGCCATCCGCCCGATCCGCCGACCAGGACTTTGAAGTTCTTCCGGTAAGGGCTGGCATTGATCTTCTCAAACATCTGCCGCGAATAATGAGAATTGATCGGCATCTTTGACGAGCCGAAGATTGAAGTGTAAACGCCTGCGGCAAAGGTGACGCCGAGCGGGTTGTGCGTCGAGACGGCGACGACGCGAGTGTTCGGCCCGATGAATTTATCCAGGTCGTCGGGGAAACATGCGACCATGTCCTTGCTGCTGTATTCGCGGAGCAGGGATTTTTCGACAAGCCTTACGCCTGCGGGCATGTAACGAGCCGAGCCGTCTTCATTGTGCTCGACCTCGCGCCATTTCGGGTATTTGCGATTCAGCACGCCTTCCATCCAGATAGGCATAGACGCCATACCCATCTGAATGAAATAGCCCGCGTGGTCTATCGTTTCGGTGAGCGGCGCCGTCATAACTATGAGCTTGCCGCCATCCTCCGGCGCTTCCGCCGTTGTCGTGCCAGGATCAATAACAGACTTGCCGTTCGTACTCCCGTTCCCTTTGATCTTAGAAAACCTGGAATCCATCTTTTATTCCTTTATGGCCACCGACTTTACTGACTTGCGGAGGGCCGGGGACTCAGACAGTAGCACCTTACCTGAGGGTCAACGCGCGGGTTCTATTCTACAGAAAGATCGTTATACTTGCTATATGAAAGCTCCGGCTTGAACACAATAGAAGGAAGGATTTACATGCAACGTCGTTTCAAACTGATTTCGAATAATGACCTCGACAGAGGTCAGGGTCCTGTTTCTACAACCACGCCGGTTCAGGATGAAGAACTTCTTGACGCCTATTCACAGGCGGTCACAGGCGCGGCCGAAAAAGTCAGCCCGTCGGTTGTCAACATAGAAGTAAGCCAGCAGGCGAATTTCCGCAGGCCGACCGGCCCTCGCTTTCAGCGCGAAATCAACAGCCACGGGTCGGGCTTCATCTTCACCCCTGACGGCTTCATACTCACCAACAGCCATGTCGTTCATAAAGCGACGAGGCTCGATGTCACCCTCTCGGACGGAACACGCCATCGAGCCGAGATGGTCGGAGACGACCCGGACACCGACCTTGCGGTCGTGAGAATAACCGCGCCTAACCTATTGCCCGCGCGCCTGGGGGATTCGCAGGCGATTCGACCGGGCCAGCTCGCCATTGCTATCGGCAATCCTTACGGGTTTCAGACTACGGTGACGGCAGGCGTTGTCAGCGCGCTTGGCCGCTCGCTCCGTTCGAAGTCGGGCCGTTTGATCGATAACATCATCCAGACCGATGCGGCGCTCAATCCAGGCAACTCCGGCGGGCCGCTGGTGAATTCGCGCGGAGATGTTATAGGCGTTAACACCGCAGTCATTCTGCCCGCGCAGGGCATCTGTTTTGCCATAGCGGTTAATACCGCCAAATTTGTTGCTGGCCGCCTGATACGAGACGGTCGAATACGGCGCAGCTACATTGGCATTGGCGGGCAAAATGTTCCGCTGCATCGTCGCCTCGTGCGCGCTCACAATCTGGCTGTTAAAAGCGGCATCCTGATTGTATCGGTTGAAGCCGCCAGCCCAGCGGAAAAAGCGGGCCTTGCCGAAGGCGATGTGATCGTTGCTTTTGATGGGCAACCCGTCTCCGGTATTGATGATCTTCACAGATTGCTTACCGAAGAGAGGGTCGGCGTAAGCTCGCACCTCGTCATCATTCGCCGCGCTGAAAAGACTGAGATTCGAATCGTGCCGGAAGAGTCCAGTTCAGCAGCAGCCGAATAATAACAAACAGGATGAGATAAATTTTCTCACTCGGCTAAGAGTATAAGGAGAGCAGAATGAAAGCTATTCGAGTCCATGAATTCGGCGGCCCGGAAGTCCTGAAACTTGAAGAAGTGCCTGACCCGCAGGCCGCGCCGGGCCAGGTAGTCGTACGGATGCACGCGATTGGGGTCAACCCCGTTGACACATACATACGTACGGGCCAACACGCCGCCAGGCCGTCGCTGCCCTACACGCCCGGCTCGGATGGAGCGGGAACAATCGAGCAGGTAGGCGAAAGCGCGAGCCGCTTCGCGGTGGGCGACAGGGTATACACCGCCGGATCGATCACAGGCACGTATGCCGAAAAAGCGCTTTGCCTTGAATCACAAGTCCATCCTTTGCCTGCTCAGGGTTCCTACGAGCAAGGCGCGGCCGTGAACGTTCCTTACGCTACGGCTTACCGCGCGCTGTTTCACCGGGCGCAGGCACGAGCGGGAGAAGTCGTGCTGGTTCACGGCGCGAGCGGCGGAGTCGGGACTGCCGCCGTTCAATTAGCGCGAGCCGCAGGTTTCACTATCATAGGCACTGCCGGAACGGACGAAGGCTGCCGATTGGCGAAGGAGAATGGCGCGCATCACGTTTTGAATCACCGCGCTCCGGGTTATCTGGATGAGGTGATGAAGCTGACCGGAGGGCGGGGTGTCGAATTGATTTTAGAGATGCTCGCGAACGTGAACCTTGGGAAAGACCTGGGCATACTTGCACGATTCGGGCGAATTGTGGTGATAGGCAGTCGCGGCCCGGTTGAAATAGACCCGCGAGCTGCAATGACGCGCGACGGCTCCATTTTAGGCATGACGCTCATGAATGTATCTGACAGCGAAAGGGCGAGCATTCATGCGGCGCTCGTTGCGGGGCTTGAGAACGGGGCGCTGCGCCCGGTCGTAGGCCGCAATTTCCCGCTTGAACAAGCCGCCCGCGCTCACGAAGCTGTGCTTGAGCCCGGCGCTTACGGCAAGATCGTTTTGATCCCTTGAGAATTTGAAATCTCAAATTTCAAATCATGGGATCCAATCGGCTATAAATATATTCGTATCGCCCTGCGTCTTTGCGTTGCGGTTCGACGCAAAGACCAGTTTCTTGCCGTCGGGGCTGAACATAGGAAACCCGTCGAAGGTTTCGTTAAAGGTTATCTGCTCCAGTCCCGTGCCGTCCGTGTTGACTGCGTAAAGATCGAAGTTGCGGCCTCGCGGGTCATTCATGTTTGAAGAGAAGATCACGCGTTTATCGTCCGGGAAAAAGTAGGGCGCAAAATTGGCTTTCGCATTATCGGTGATCTTGCGCTTCGCTGTGCCGTCGGCCTTCATAATCCAGAGATCGAGCTTGGTCGGGCGAATCAAATTCTCCTTCAGCAGGCCGCGATAATCTTCAACCTCTTTTTCAGTCTTGGGATGATATGCGCGATAGACTATCCACTGGCTGTCGGATGAAAAGAACGGGCCGCCGTCATAACCGACTTCCGTAGTCAAACGCTTCACATTACGCCCGTCCATATCCATCGTGTAGATGTCCAGATCGCCGTCGCGAAGGGAAGTGAAGACTATCTTCTTGCCGTTGGGCGCTATGGTCGCTTCCGCATCATAACCCGGAGTCTTTGTAAGCGGTTTCAAATCCTTGCCGTCCGGCGCGGCGCTGAATATATCAAAGCCGGAATACAGCGCCCAGACGTAGCCGCGCGAGTAGTCGGGCTTTGGCGGGCAGTCAGGGCTTGCCAGATGAGTAGAAGAATAGACTATGCGCTTTTGGTTCGGAAAGAAGTAAGAACAGGTAGTGCGGCCCTTGCCGGTCGATAGCATACGGACTCCCGAGCCGTCCGTGTTCATCTCGAAAATCTGATCGCAAGGCGCGCCTTCGCGCGTTGATTGAAAGATCAGCTTCTTGCCGTCAGCCGAGAAATAGGCTTCTGCATTCTCGCCGCCAAAGGTCAACTGCCGGATATTGCCCAGATGTTTTTCATTCGGCAGCGCGAGCTTATCATCCGGGGCGGCGACGCTCGCCCGTTGTGATCGGGCGACCGGAGCCAGCACAGCGCAAACAGTAAGCAGAATAATAAAGACCGTTCTCATCACACCTCCCAAGATGAGTGATGAGTGATGAGTGAAGCAACGTCACTCATCACTCATCACTTTTGTAGATAGTCGAGCGGCGAGCTTGATTGCCTCTGTCATGCTGTTTGAATCGGCCACGCCGCGCCCCGCTATATCGAAAGCTGTACCGTGGTCTACAGATGTTCGGATGATCGGCAGCCCAAGCGTTACGTTGACGGCTTCCCCGAATGAGAGACACTTGACGGCTATCAACCCCTGATCGTGATAGCAGGCTACGACGGCGTCGAACGCGCCTCTGGCTGCGCGCACAAAGAGAGTGTCGGCGGGGAAAGGGCCGCTGACATCTATGCCGTGCGCCGCGCGGCACTCGCTTATCGCAGGCTCCATCTCGCGCTCTTCTTCCGAGCCGAATAAGCCGTGTTCGCTCGCGTGAGGGTTAAGCCCGGCAACGGCTATGCGCGGGCGAGCGAGGCCAAATCTTCTCAACTCCATGTCCGCAAGCACGAGCGTATCCGTCAATCGCTCCTTTGTTATCGCTTTGATTGCGTCGGCCAGGCTCATGTGAATCGTCAATAATATTACTCGCAGATCGCCCGCAAAAAAACACATCAACGACCGGCTCGCGCCGCAAAGCGACGTGAGCATCTCCGTGTGGCCCGGAAAGCGTGATCCGGCCAGCTTCAGCGCCTCTTTATTTATCGGTGCGGTGGTGATTGCGTCAAGGCGACCTTCAAGCGCCAGCCTCGCGCCGGCTTCTATGCAGGCGATTGCTGCGCGCCCGGAGTCCGCAGACAACTGGCCCCATTCAACGGGGGGGCCGGAGCCCGCTATGTCACAGATCATTGTGCCGTGATTAGCTCGGTCAAGCTCGTCTTCGGTGACGATCGGATAATCGCAAGCGAGGCCGAGGCGTTCGGCTTGTCTTTGAAGCTCACGCGCATCGCCGATGATTATCGGCGTGCAGATAGCGCGCACCTCTGGCATGACAACGGACTTGAGAACGATCTCCGGCCCGATGCCTGAAGGGTCGCCAATGGTGATTCCAACGCGCGGCTTGTTAGGGCTATTGGGTGCTCGCGTCACACGATTTAATCGCCAAGGTAAGGGACCGGGTAGGCCACAATTATTCTTCGATAGCGTCCGAATCGTCCTCGCCGTCTTCTCCGTCGTCTTTGTACAGGTACTTTATGTTGTGCTTGAGCACTAACAGATTCGGCCCTTCGTTGCGGTGCAACTTGATGCAGCCTCTGTCATACCACTCGATGGTCCCGCGCAACTCCTCTCCGTCCTGGAGCACGAGCACCATTTGAGTCTTGTTATCCATCTGCTTCTTGTAATAAAAGCTCTCGGCATGTGTCTGCTCAGGCGGCACTCGCTTTCGGTTGGGATCAGGCGGCCCGCCGCCGCGACGATCTCTAGGAGATTCACGGTCACCACGCTCTCTTACTTCAGCAAGCGTAGTTCTTATTAATTTTCTGTTCACCACACATCCTCCAAAGAATATGGATTTCCAAACGGCAATCGAGCGTCACCTGCGCTACTGGCCGGTCTCGATTCAATTTAAGTAACCGTGGCCGAACGCGGCGCGTTCAAGAAGCGTCCGGCGCTGACGAACCGGGTAATGTTTCAGCTAAAATTTGCGCGGGTTGTTGTCCACCGTTCAGGATGGCTTGATAGTAGCTCATGCAAACTTTTTTGGCAAGCGTGAAACCGCACATCGCTCTTATCCGGTACCCCTCAGTGCGCACGTTCCTTCAAATTGACCGATTGGAAATATTCAAGCGGCCTGGCGGATCACACTCGATTCATTGTTTTGAATTATTTTTATTTCTTCAATATTTTTGGCGCGATCACTGCAAATCAATTGCAATGAACCATTTGAACTGCCCTCGATCAGAGTCTAAATGATCTAAAGTGCGAATTTATTATCATGATTACCAACTTGAGGCCCTTGGCTTGATAAGCATACACCCGGATATGACGAACACGCCCCTTAGCCGAAATTTAAGAAGGAAGTTAAAAAACGATGAAAAAAGTTAAATCCCATTTGACCGATGGATTCCTCCTCACCGATGTGCGACCCTCGCGAAATCGCTCGTCAAAGAATAGCGCCGCCAGGATGGCAGCGAGATTTTTGATGGGGGCGATTCTATTATTTCAATGCATGGGCGGCGGCATTTTAGCCGACTCCGGATCGAAAAAAAGAGTCGAGTCAAAAAAAGGAACCGGCTCCTCAAGCCAACCCGGCCGATAAGGTCTCGCCCGAGTTGCGTGACGAGATGGCGATGGGTCGCGAGAGGCTGATTCCTGTAATCGTTCAAACTGAAGGAGTCGCAAGGATCGGTCTTACGACGGCCATCAACCAGTCAAGCGGGTTTGTGAGCAAGGCATATCAAAATATCGAAGCGATGGCAGTAGAACTTCCGGCCTCCCAGATTGCTGCTTTAGCTTCGCGATCTGATATCAAGTATGTTTCCTTAGACAAGCCGACCCAGGTAACGGGCCACGTTGAGACTACAACTGGCGCAAGCATGGTAAGAAACTACGGGACGGCCTCTACCGGTTCGATCAATGGCACAGGGATCGGCATAGCGATCCTCGATTCTGGGATTTACTCTAACCATCACTCTTTCGGCACAAGGGTCGCGGCCAACATAGATTTTACGGGTGAAGGAAGGACCGATGATCAATACGGGCATGGGACTCACATAGCATCAATCGCCGCAGGAAACTCGCATGTGTCCGGCTCATACACAGGCATTGCGCCCGCCGCGAAAATAATCAACGTCCGTGTGCTCGATTCTCACGGGCGAGGCTCGACCTCCAATGCTATTGCTGGAATTGACTGGTGCATTTCAAATAAGGCTCTCCACAACATAAGAGTGCTCAATCTCAGTTTCGGCGCTGTGGCGGTCGATTCATACAGGAACGACCCCCTATGTCTTGCAGTCCGGAGAGCTGTAAATGCGGGCATAGTCGTCTGCGTGGCTGCGGGAAATATGGGTAAAGATGCTTCCGGAAGCAAAGTTCTTGGCGCCATTCATTCACCCGGCATAGAGCCTTCGGCAATCACTGTCGGGGCAGCAAACACATTCGGCACGAATTCTCGCGCGGACGATAAAGTAGCTACTTACAGCTCTCGCGGGCCGACAAGGGGCTACTACACGGACACAAGGGGTGTAAAGCATTATGACAATCTCATCAAGCCCGACATTGTAGCACCGGGCAACAAGATCATCGCGGCAGAGGCTCCGGGCAACGAGTTGCTGACCACTAATCCGTCGCTCGATGCGCTGGTAAGCTCATATGACCCTCACGATATGATGTATATGAGCGGAACATCAATGTCGACTCCAGCCGTGGCAGCAGCAGCAGCTTTGATGTTGCAGAGAAACCCGTCTCTGACTCCAAATCTCGTTAAAGCCGCGCTCCAGTATACTGCCCAGCCGCTGGCGGGATTCGGCACCTGCGAGCAGGGAGCAGGGCTATTGAACGTAGAAGGAGCGGTTCGACTGGCCGGGCTGATACGGCAGGATTTGACGGGCTTGATTCTCGGAGCGCCTCTGCTTGTCGGCGCGACCCCTTCACAGTCAACTACAATATCCGGCCAAAGCTTCGTTTGGGGAGGAGGGATAATACAGAAATGGAACTTCATCTCCGGAACCAATCTGATAACTCAATATCAGGGCATCTACGGCGCGGGGAGGTTGCTTTCAGACGGAGTAATACTAACAAATGGGAGGCTGCTCTCAGACGGCACTCTGCTGACGGACGGGACGCTGCTCTCAGACGGCACGCTTCTCGCAGACGGAACATTGCTGCGTAACGGCACGCTTCTTTCACATGGGACGCTGCTTGCCGACGGCACTCTGCTGGCGGATGGGACTTTGCTTGCTGACGGCACACTTTTGTCAGACATCTTCATAGCCCAGACAACACCGGCCCCGGCTCTATCTACCCTGGCTCAGTCCGCGTTGAGCGGCGACCTGACTGCCGCTATGTTTCCTGATCCTGATCTGGGATTGCCCGATTAGTTGGGATTGCCCTATTAGTAGAGAAAGGGCGAAAAGGGCGCAACTGAAAAGGACCGTAGCCACGCTACGGCCCAATGAAAAGAGAGTTTGATTAGGATCAAAGCGAAGACGATGAAAAACGCGAGCTACAAGATGACCAGCTTCCGGCAAGGTTCAGAAGCGCACGTGGAGGCTTCGAAGCCTCCACGACCGGCATCGGATAGCCGTTTGACGGTCTGCCCATTAACCGTCGCTGACGAGCCCGAAGTCCTTGCCTTTCTTGCCGTGCGCCCCGCGCACACCTTCGGCCTGGCAGGCTTTGTGCGCGATAACGGGTTAGTAAATCCGCTCAATCGCGGCACCTTCTATGGCTGCCGAAATGAAGAGGGACAGTTAGAGGGTGTCGCCCTCATCGGGCACGCTACTCTATTCGAAGCGCGCAGCGACCGTGCGATAGAGCTTTTTGCCCGTCTGGCGCAGGATTGCCCGAATCTCTTCTTGCTTCTGGGCGAGCAGGAGAAAGTAGCACGCTTCTGGGAGTATTATGCGGAAGGAGGACAGCAACTGCGTCTGGCCTGCCGCGAGGTGCTGTTCGAGCTGGCATGGCCTGTTCTGGTTCGAGATATAGTGCAGGGACTGAGATTGGCAACTCTTGATGATCTAGATCTGATAGTGCCTGTTCATGCGCTGACTGTTATTGATGAGAGCGGCGTCAACCCGCTGGAGACCGACCCGGAGGGCTTTCGGAAACGTTGCGCTCGCCGTATCGAGATGGGACGAACGTGGGTATGTATTGAAGACCGCAACGTGGTCTTTAAGGCGGAAGTCGTCACAGAAAGCCGCGAGGTCACTTACATTGAAGGCGTCTGGGTAGCGCCCGAAGAGCGAGGCAAAGGGCTGGGGTTACAGTGCATGTCGCAACTGTGCCGAAACCTCTTACAGAAAACAGAGTCTATCTGTCTGCTTGTTAATGATCAAAAGAAAGCCGCGCAAGCTTTCTACAAGAAGGCGGGCTACAGATCGATCAGCACGTACGAGACAATCTTTCTTCGACAGGGATAAGTAATAGCGATGAATTTCCTGAAAGGAAACAGGCTGGTTAAGACATATATGTGGACGGTCGTGGTTGGTGGCGCGGCCATATGCCTGTTTTGCGCAGCAAGATTGCCCGTATCCCGGCTCGGCCTCCCGTTTCTGCTATTGGCTTTAATAACCATTGGCATAGCTTCGCGCGTGGTGGTCAAATTTCCCCGTTTCAAATCTTGCGTGTCGATATCAGACGTCTTTGTCTTCATCACGCTGCTGCTGTTCGATGGGGAGGCCGCTGTTCTGCTCGGGGCAGCAGAAGCCTTATTCTCTTCGCTGCGCATCAGCAAAAAGGCGCTGACCATAACGTTTAATTCCGGGGCGATGGCCTGGTCAACTTTCCTGACCGTATTAGCGTTGCGCCTGGTGTTCGGGCCAATTGATGTCCTGATGCAGGGGGCCTACTCCTCTAGATTGATCATTGCTTTGTGTTTGATGGCATTAGTTCAATATGTGATCAACTCCGGGCTTGTAGCGGTGGCCGGGGCGCTCAGGGCCAATCAGCCCATCTGGGTTACGTGGAAAGAGCACTACATCTGGACGTCTATCACATATTTTGCCGGCGCTTCTACCGCCGGCATTACTGCCAAGTTGATTGGCGTGGTTGGAATCTACGCCTTCATAGCGACGATGCCTATCATCGCTATCGTTTACCTGACCTATCGTACATACCTTAAGAACATCGAAGCTTCTGAGGCTCAAGCCCATCAGGCCAAGCAACACCTGGCAGAGCTACAGGAGAGTGAAGAACGATTTCGCAGTTCATTCGACTACGCTCCGATAGGGATGGCGCTGGGGACACCTGACGGGCAGCTATTGCAAGTAAACCACTCGCTGTGCGAGATCGTGGGCTATTCAGAGGATGAGCTGGTGGGAATGAACCTTCAGGCAATAACTCATCCTGATAATCTCAAAGACTTTCTTTGCTACATCGGGCAGGTGCTTGACGGCAAGCTCTTTACGCGCCAGATGGAAAAGCGCTATCTGCATAAGCAAGGACAGGCAGTGTGGGTCTCTGTAAGCATATCGCTTGTGCGCGATTCGAACGGCGACCCGTTGCACCTGGTATTTCAGATACAGGATATTACGACTCGCAAAGGCGCCGAAGAGCGGCTGCTTCACGAAGCCTTTCACGATGCTCTGACAGAGCTGCCAAATCGCTCCATGTTTATGGAACAGTTGACAGTCGCGCTCGAAAATACGGATCGAGGCGCGGGCAACATGATCGCCGTACTCTTTCTCGACCTCGACCGCTTCAAAGTCATCAATGACAGTATAGGCCACATGATCGGGAACCAGTTGCTTATAGCGATTGCTCAAAAGCTGCGCAAGTGTGTGCGCCCCGAAGATACTGTTGCGCGCCTTGGGGGAGACGAATTTACGATTCTGCTTAATGGTCTTAGAGACAAAGTAGAAGCTATAGAGGTTGCCGAGCGCATACAGGCGCAGGTCGCACAGCCTTTCAATCTCAGCGGGTACGAGACATTCACGACGGCGAGCATCGGGATTGCTTTTTCAAATTCTAATCTTGATCGGCCTGATGACCTGCTGCGCGACGCGGACACGGCGATGTACCAGGCGAAGTCGCTCGGCAAGGCGCGATACACGATCTTCGACAAAGATATGCACGCTCGCGCAATGAGTCTCTTACAGCTGGAGACGGATATGCGCCGGGCGATTGATCGTCAGGAGTTTGTCGTTAACTACCAACCCATCGTGTCGCTGGAAACTGGAAGACTCACCGGATTTGAAGCGCTAGTTCGATGGGGCCATCCGGAGCGCGGGCCAATACTTCCAAGTGAATTTATAGCCGTAGCCGAAGAGACAGGATTTATCTTGCCTATAGGGGAGTGGGTGTTGCGCGAGGCCTGCCGCCAGATGCATTTCTGGCAAGAAAAGCTCTCCCTCAATACGCCTTTGTCAATCAGCATAAATATATCCAACAGACAGTTCACCCATTCAAACCTGCTTGAAAAGATAATGCAGACATTGAGCGAAACTAAGCTCGACCCGCGCTCGCTTAAACTGGAAATCACAGAAAGCGTCATGATGGAGAACATCGAGGTCACAACTGCCGTGCTAAAGCAACTCCAATCGATAGGAGTTGAATTCAGCATAGATGATTTTGGCACAGGATATTCTTCATTGAGCTGTTTGCACAAACTGCCAATAGATACTCTGAAGATCGATCGCTCCTTCGTGGGCCGTATAGGCGAGAATAGCGAGAATAAAGAGATTGTGCGGACGATCATAACGCTGGCGCAAAGCCTGGGGATGGGAGTAGTTGCCGAAGGCATCGAAACGAAGGAACAACTGGAGCGACTGCGGGAACTCAAGTGCCCCAACGGGCAAGGATACCTCTTCTCAAGGCCGCTGGATGCCGCGGACGCGGAGAGATTTATTCTACAGGAGTTGCAATCGCAAACCGCCGACCACTTCTTAGAAACCTCTTACCCGGATGAAGTTTTTCAGCCTGTCAGCACATATACAATGTAGCCATACCCAACCTCTTCCCAAATTATTCCGAGGCCTCACCGCATGCATTGATTCTGACCGGATTTGCAAAGATTTCCCGCCAGCCTGCCAGAATAGGTTCAATTCACTTCAAAGCGTTCGAACCCGCTGCATGAATAGTGTAAAATAGAAGAGTAGCTTTTAGCTCAGTGGAGGAAAGAACCATTAGCAATATAGAAGGGAACGTACAGGGTCTCAAACCAAACCAGATTCACCGCCTGGAAAAGCTTTACAAGAGGCGCATCCCGCCACACCAGATCGTCACGCAGGAGTTCGCCCGACAGCTTTCAGAGATTTCTCGCGAAATCAGCCGCCAGGTCGGCGTGCTCGTCAATCGCGCGGGCTACGTGGAGCACGTCGTGGTCGGCAACTACCGCAGCATCGTGTTGCCCGATCTGAAACGCTCGCGCATGGGGGCCGAACGTTTTCGCGGGCTTCGTTGCCTGCACACGCATCTTTCGGGCGAAGCCTTGACGCAGGACGACCTGTCGGACCTCGCCTTGCTGCGCCTGGATTTGATGGCGTCAATCAACGTGCGAGAAGACGGTCTGCCCGGCCCGGTGCGGGCCGCGCACCTGCTGCCCGCAAACGGAGTTCATCCGACCGCGCAGCCCGCCGACGTTGACGATGAGCAGGCGACAGAAGCCGCGCCGCCCGCGATGTGGGAGTTTCTCGACCCGCGCGTGCCAAGCCAGTTGGATACCGATTTCATCGAGCTTATAAACTCGCTTGAAGAAGAGATGGCTCGCGCGCGTCACGTTCGCAGCCCCCGCGACCAGCGAGACCGTGCGATTCTGGTGAGCGTGACAACCGACAGCGTGGCTTCCGCCAACGAGTCTCTTGAAGAGCTTCGCGAGCTTGCGCGGTCTTCGGGCGTAGTCGTTCTCGACGCAATAGTGCAGCGCCGCCAGAAGCTCGACCCGCGCTCGCTGGTCGGGAGGGGCAAGCTCGAAGAGCTTTTGATTCGCAGCCTGCAACTCGGCGCGGACGTTATCATCTTCGATCAGAACCTCACGCCCGCGCAGATGCGAGCCATAAACGAAGCGACCGATTTGAAGATCATAGACCGCACGCAGCTTATACTCGATATCTTCGCCCAGCGCGCGCAGAGCCGCGAAGGAAAGATTCAAGTCGAGCTGGCGCAGTTGAAATACCTGCTGCCTCGATTGACCGGATCGGGGACCGAAATGTCACGGCTGATGGGCGGAATCGGCGGGCGCGGACCGGGCGAGACCAAGCTCGAAGTAGACCGCCGCCGGGTGCGCGACCGCATACACCACCTTGAGCGCCAGATTGAGCAGATTCGCACGAGTCGGCAAGTGCAGCGCGCGCGGCGCGAGCGGCGGGATTTGCCCGTCGTCTCCATAGTCGGGTACACGAACGCGGGAAAATCTACGCTGCTTAACGCGCTCACGGCTTCCGCAGTCACGGCAGAAGACCGCATGTTTGCGACGCTCGATCCGACGAGCCGTCGCCTCAGGCTGCCGCGCGATCAGGAAGTTATTATCAACGATACGGTGGGTTTCATACGCGACCTTCCGCCCGACCTGATAACGGCATTTCGGGCGACGCTCGAAGAGATGGAAGGCTCGGACTTGCTCATCCATCTGGTCGATGCCTCAAGCCCGCAGCTTGATAGCCACATAGCTTCGGTTGAAAAGATTCTTGAGGAGCTGGGGTTGTCAGATATACCGAGGCTGCTCGTCTTTAACAAGGTCGATCTTTTAAGTAAGGATGAGTTTGCGAACCTTGAGCGCGCGTATGGTGCGGTGATGGTCTCGGCGCTTAAGCGTGAGTCGCTTGTTCCGATGGCTGAGCGCGTAGCCGTTATGCTCGACAGCGCTGTCGCCGATGGCGCGTCGCGCGCTGAAAGCAAGCGTGATAAGCATAAAGAAGCGCACGTCCGCGCTATGCGGTAGATTTTTGGGTCCAGAGATAACAGGAGGAGAAAATGAGCGATATTTACGAGCAAGAGGGGGGCACTGATCCCCGTGACCAATTTCGCAAGGAGTATGCGGCGGAGCAAAACCAGAAACAAAGCAGCAAGCTCTCACGCTTGATGTGGTTGATTATTGTAGGAGGCGGATTATTGGTCTTGTTGCTGATATTCGGCTTCATGGCCATCGGCTCCTATAACACCCTCACGACCAAACATGAGAAGGTCAAGGTTGAGTTCTCCAATGTCGATGCTCAACTTCAGCGCCGCGCCGACCTGATCCCGAATCTGGTGGAGACGGTAAAAGGCTATGCCAAGCATGAGGAGAAGGTTTTTAGCGAGATCGCCGAGGCGCGGTCCCGCTTGCTTAACGCCGGGACAGTTGATGAGAAGTCCGCCGCGAATGCTCAACTGACAGGTGCGCTCGGTCGCTTGCTTGTGCTGGCAGAAAACTATCCCGATTTGAAAGCAAACGAGCAGTTCAAGACGCTAATGATCCAACTGGAAGGGACTGAAAACCGGATCGCGGTTGCTCGCCGCGATTACAACCAGACTGTGCTTGATTACAACACGACTCGCCAGAGGTTCCCCGCTGTCATAATGGCAAACATTCTCGGCTTTGAAAGAGCCGAAGAGTTCAAAGCCGAGGAAGGCGCTCGGCAAGCGCCGAAAGTCAATTTCCCGTCATAGGCCATTGCTTGCGCTATCTCTTTGTGTCACGGCGGTCGTACTGGCCGCCGTTTTCATTTGCGCAAGAAGCTAGTAGAATAGGATTCCACTCACAAGCTCAATGACACCCAAAGAGGAGGCCCTTATGAAACCTTCGAGAGTCGTTCGACCCGCGTTCCTGCTCATCATCGCGGTAATGGTTGCCCAACTCGCCGTTGCTCAGGAAAAGGTTCTTACACCGGAGCTAATTCTTACGATCAGGAATATATCCGACGCGCAAGTTTCGCCCGACGGCGCAAACATCGTCTTTCAAGTCTCGCGCCCGCGTCGTGACGACGAAAAGCCGGGGGCCGCGATAAGCGAGCTTTGGATGATGTCGGCGCGTGGCGGCGAGCCTGCGAGGTTTACATATAACGATAAAAACGACCGCGCCCCGCAGTGGTCGCCCGACGGGAAATGGATCGCCTTCCTTTCGCAACGAGGCGAGTCAACCCAGACACAGGTCTACGCCATTTCAATCGCAGGCGGCGAGGCTATGCAACTGACCAGGGCCGAAAATTCGGTAAGCGTTTTCAGATGGTCTCCTGACGGTAACCGCATCGCTTACGTCGTAACCGACCCGAAAACGAAAGAAGAGACGCAGGCAGAGAAAGAGGGAAGGGACTGGACGGTCGCCGACCGGAACTATAAACACGCGCGGCTCTATGTGATCGACGTGAAATCGAAAGAGAGCCACCGCGTAATAAAAACCGATCTGACCGTGCATGATTTCGACTGGTCACCGGACGGCAAACGGCTCGTGGTAGGCACAACCGAAACGCCGTTGGTCGACGACTCTTATATGCGCGTCAAGCTGATGACTGTCGCGGCCGAAGGCGGCGAGCCGCAACTTCTTACGCGCACTGAGGGGAAGCTTGGCACAACTCGCTGGTCGCCGGACGGGAAGTGGATTGCGTGGTTGGGCGCGACCTCTATGAATGACCCGTATGCGGGAAGCGTCTTTGTAGTCTCGGCAAACGGCGGCGCGTCCGAAAACCTGCTCAAAGGTTATGAGGGAACGGCCATCTTGCTCGGCTGGCAGCCGGGAAAGCCCGCCACACTTGTCTTCTCCGGCACAGAGCGGCAAGCGAACGCAATGTATTCGATCTCGATGGCCGACCGAAAGCGCGCGCCGCTTTCAACGCAGGCGATCATTTACGGCTCAAATCCGAGCTTCACTCGCGATGGGAAATGGATGGCGCTTGTAGCCAACACGCCGCGCCATCCGAACGAAATCTTTTTTGGAGAAGCCGCCAATAAACCGCTCAACCGGTTAACTACTTTCAATCCTCAGCTCAAAGAGATAGCGCTTGGCGAGCAAGAAGTAGTGAAATGGCAAGCGGCAGACGGCTGGACGATCGAAGGCGTGATCGTAAAACCCGTCGGTTATCAGAAAGGCCGCCGTTACCCGACCGTGATGCAGCCGCACGGAGGGCCGGAATCTGCCGACATGAATGGGTGGCTTGGCGGAAATTCGCGATGGGGGCAGATGCTGGCCGGTCGCGGGTTTGTCACTTTTTATCCTAACTATCGCGGCAGCATAGGTCGCGGCGTCGAATTCTCAAAGGCGGACCACCGCGATCTGATGGGCAAAGAGTTTCAAGACATGCTTTCGGGCATCGATTACCTCATCCGGGAAGGCATAACCGACAGGGAGCGCGTCGGCGTCGGCGGAGGCAGTTACGGCGGGTATACTTCGGCCTGGGCTGCGACCGCTTCGAGCGAACGATTCAAGGCCGCTATCGCGTGGATGGGAATTTCGAACTGGTACAGCATGACGGGCGTCTCGGATATTTTCTGGGAGAATTCTACCGTGCATTGGGACGCGATAATGTACGACAACTATGAGCTGTACCTGGAGCGGTCTCCGATTCGTTATATCAAGAAAGCAAACACGCCTACGCTAATCATTCACGGCGCTGTCGACCCGCGCGTGCCGATAGGTCAATCGCAGGAGCTATACACCGCTTTGAAATGGAAAGGCGTCCCCGTGGAGTTTGTCACATACCCGCGAGAAGGCCACGGCGTTTCAGAGAAAGCTCACCAACTGGATTTCATGAATCGGGTGACGGGCTGGTTCGAAAAGTATTTGAAAACCCCTCCGAGCGGTCAAGCCTCTCGATGATCGTCCTATAGATAACAGTGTCTGTAGAGGCGGGCTTCGGCTCGCCTCTAAAAATTTGGCGCAGATTTTTGGAGGTGAGTTATGGCGGTTTATGTCGAAAAAGATGGTCCTGTCACTACAGTCATACTGAGCCGCCCCGACGTGCGAAACGCCGTTGACCGCGATACTGCCGACGCGCTGGTCAATGCATTCCACGCTTTCGACGAGGATGGGCAGTCGCAGGTTGCCGTGTTGTACGGCGAAGGCGGCAACTTCTGCGCGGGCGCTGATCTTAAAGCGATTGCGGAAGGTCGCGGCAACCGCACCGACTCGACGGGAGACGGGCCGATGGGGCCGACGCGAATGCTGCTCGGCAAGCCTGTCATAGCGGCCATCGCGGGCTACGCAGTCGCCGGAGGATTGGAGCTTGCTTTATGGTGCGACCTGCGGGTGATGGAAGAGTCGGCCACTCTGGGCGTCTTCTGCCGTCGATGGGGGATACCCCTGATCAATGGGGGAACAATTCGATTGCCCCGTTTGATAGGCATGGGCCGCGCGCTCGACCTGATCCTGACCGGCAGGCCCGTAGGCGCGGGAGAGGCTTTGAGCATGGGCCTGGCGAATCGGGTGGTGCCTGACGGGAAGGCGCGAGAAGCAGCCGAATCGCTGGCTCGCGACATCGCAGAATTTCCGCAAATCTGTATGCGCGGCGACCGGCTCTCGGCATACGAGCAATTCGATCTAAGCCTCGACAGCGCGATTGCCAACGAGTTCAATCATGGGCTTTTGGCGCTCGAAGCAGAGACGGAAAACGGCGCGCAAAGGTTCGCAAGCGGCGCGGGCCGACACGGCGCTTTTAAGGATAAATCCTAATGGTAATACAGTTTACAGTCGTTTTTCGGCTGTTGACTTTGCTCTATCTGCGGCGTATTAATGTCGTATGAACGACGACAACACTACAACGAAGCCAACGATAGAAACCGTGCTCGAAAGAATAAATGAGCTTGGTGGACAGATAAACAACCAACTGACCGAACTGCGGAGCGAAGTAGGGGAACTGCGAACCGGTCAAACTGAATTGCAAGCTGGTCAAGTTGAGATGCGAAACGACATAACCGAATTGAAAGCCGGTCAGGTTGAGATGCGAAACGACATGGCTGATATAAAGACTGGGCAGAGGAAGCTCAGGTCTCAATTCGAGGTCCTGAACGACACCCTACTGTCAATTCAGGCGGATATGCGGGATGATCAACGCGATTATGATAGACGGCTCGAAAAGCTTGAATCTCAGCAGTCCTGAAAGCTAGACGCTCTTGCTCAGCACTTCGTTGAGCGAGCCTGTTCGGTAGCCTTCCAGGTCAAGCGTCACGTACCTGAACCCCAGCCCCTTGAGCGCGGTATCCATCCTTCGGGTCATCTCTAGACTAAGAGCAATTGGTAATTCTTCTTCCGCAACCTCGATTCGTGCTATCTCTCCGTGATGTCGCACACGCACCTGACGAAAGCCCATCTGTTTTAACGCGATCTCCGCACGGTCTACCGTTGAAAGCTTCTCGATAGTCACCACCTGTCCGTACGGAATGCGCGATGAGAGGCACGCCGAAGCAGGCTCATTCCACGTCGGCAATCCCGCGCGGCGCGACATCTCGCGTATGTCCGCTTTCGTCATCCCGCAGTCAAGCAACGGAGAGCGCACACCCATCTCGCGAGCAGCCTGGCGGCCCGGTCTGTAGTCACCTACGTCGTCGGCATTTGTGCCGTCGCAGATAATTTCAAATCCGCCCTCGCGCGCCAGCCGGTTAAGCTTTGTGTAGAGTTCGGACTTGCAATAATAACACCGGTTCGCAGGATTGCTGGTGTAGTTGGCATCTTCAAATTCTTCGGTCATCACTACGAGATGGCGTATGCCGAACCTTTCGGTAAGCTCACCGGCCAGCTCGCGCTGAAAAGTAGGATAAGATGCGCTATCGCCCGTCACCGCAAGCGCCAGCTCGCCAAGCTCGCTGTTTGCAACATAGGCCAGATATGCGCTATCAACTCCGCCTGAAAAAGCTACGATCACAGATCCGTAGCTGCGCAGCATCGCTCTTAGCCCCTCTTCTTTCGCCGCGATCTTATCATTTGAATTCATTTCCTAATCAATATATCACGTCAAGCGGACGAGATGAATTCCGGTCTGTTATAATTCCTGTTGAACCGTTGAAAGGGTCTCTCAGTTATGCCGTTACACACGACAGAAGCGTTTGTGATACGGACTTATACGCTCGCCGAAGCCGACAAGATTTGTGTCTTTATCACGCGAGATATGGGAAAGGTGCGCGGGGTTGCGCACGGCGCGCGCAAGATGAAAAGCCGTTTTGGATCGGCCCTTGAACCGTTCACCGAAGTCGCGCTCACCTTCTTTCAAAAAGAAGGACGCGAGCTTGTGAGCATCTCAAACTGCGATATCACCCGGTCGCATTTCGAGAGTGCGTCGCGAGACGTGGCAACAGCCGGCGCATTCTCGTACATGGCAGAGTTGCTGTCGGAGTTCATTCCCGAAAACGAGCCTAATGAGAGAATATATCGCCTGGTCGCAGCCATGCTTGAAGCGATAGAAGAAGAGCACGATCTGGCGATCATCTTGCGGTATTTCGAGTCCTGGCTTTTGCGTCTGGTAGGTTTTTTCCCGGACCCTTCTCGATGCGTCGCGTGTGGCGAGGCCGCCGTCACTGACGAATCGATCTTTTTAACAGCCGAGGGCGCGCCTCGCTGCCTGGCCTGTAGCGGCGGGCGAGGAACGCCGATAGATAGCGACTTGCGAAAAACTATCCGAGAGATGTTTCGCATTCATCCTACAGCTTTTGCCCGCCAGCGCGTTCGCTCTGAGCACGTCACGCAAATAGGCGAGATCAATTATCAAATCATACGACATGCGCTTGAGCGAGAACCTGCGCTCGCACGGGCTGCTGAAACAGATAAGCGCAGTCTAAAGCAATGCAATAAGATTCACCGCAGAGACACAGAGAACGCAAAAGGGGCGCAGAGTTTTAAGCTTTTCTCTGCGCCCCTTTTGTCTCTGTGGTGATATGTTTTGAAGAAACTTATTGGCCGCCCAAGAACTCTCGCAGGAGATTCGAGAGGGCCGTGAAAGCTATGTGATTGCCCCAGCGTTTGAATGTGTCCGAAGTGTTCTGTTTCTCTTCGCGCTGCCACTCTTGCGATGCGAATGCGCCGGTAAGCCCGCCGAGCAGGTAAGATACATTGGGCTGGTTGCCGCCGCGATCACCATAAGTTATAAACACGCGGCTGACGGCGTATCCGATTCTAGCGCCCACGCCCCTCTTGCCTGACCGATGGTAGCGCGGATCCTGCCTGAATATCGATGCATATAGAAACTTCTCGAAGAAGCTATTCGCTATGCGATTGCCAATGCTGCGCGCCGTGCGAGTCATCGAATCGGCGAGAAAATCCTCAAAGGTATCTTTTTTGCCTTCGTTGTTGTCCAAAGCCTCGTTAAACATGCTCTGAAAAAGCGACTGCGCATAAGGTCCGGGCGGCTTGAGAGCGGACCTGACAAAGTAGTTGAATTTTTCGCCCACAGTCATCGGCGCGAAGCTTATTCTTCGTTGGTATGACGTGGTCTGTGATCCCGGAAAGGCTACCGGCTGGCTGGAGGAAGCGACCGTTGAAAAAATCGGTTTCGATTCACTGTCGAGCGACGCGTTTTGCGGTTCGGGCTGCGCCTTTATCGAAGTATACAGGACATAATGAATACCCAAAGTCGCTGGCCGCGCCGTAGCCGCCACGCAATCGCTTTCGGGAGCCGGGGCCGTTTCAATAGCCTCGCTTGCATTGCCTTTCTCTTGTGGCCCGTCGGAGGCAAACGCCGTATCTGAGGCGAGCAATATTGATGAGGCGATTAAGAAAAGAAATACCGATAATTTTGCGGAAGAGCGAAGCATTCTTTTAATCATTATTTTTACCTCGGCCAAGAAGTAATACTGCTTATTTCGACCGCTCATACTACCACAATACATTCGACATAAGGAACAAAAAACCTCTTTTTTTCGACCGCCGCCCAGCTTGTTTCGCAGCACGGGCGAGTATAGAATGGCTGACCAGTGTCGCAGCCAATAAATCGCCGCCATAATAACGGAGGAAGAATCTTATGTTGCTCTCTCAAACTCGCGTGAAAAGCTCGGCCCTGCTCGTCGCACTGCTCGTAATGTCGCTTGCAGCCGTCGCCCGCGCGCAGCAGTCAAAGCTCGGAAGCGTTGAGTTCCCTAATTCCGGCTCGGCGCAGGCGCAGCCGCACTTCTTACGCGGGCTTGCCGCGCTTCACTCGTTCTGGTACGAGGAGGCGTTGGACGAGTTTCGCGAAGCGACAAAGATAGACCCCGATTTCATGATGGGCTATTGGGGCGAAGCCATGGCGCACAACCACCCGCTGTGGAGCGAGCAGGACGCCGATGCGGCCAGGAAAGTCGTTGGAAAGATCAAAGACCTTCCCAAGCTCTCCGCGCGCGAGCGGGCCTATTTGAACGCGGTCAAAACGCTCTACGGCGAGGGCGACAAGCTTGCGCGCGACAAGGCTTACGCCGATGCTATGGAGAAGATTTATCGCGATTACCCTGACGACCTGGAAGCCGCCAGCTTTTATTCGCTCTCGCTTCAAGGGACGGTTCGGCCCGGAGACCGTGGTTTTCGCCGCCAGATGAAGTCGGGCGCAATCGCGCTTCAAGTTTACGAGAAGAATCCTAACCATCCGGGCGCGGCCCACTACATCATCCACGCTTTTGACGATCCTGAGCACGCGGTATTGGCTCTCCCTGCGGCTCGCCGCTATGCCGAGATAGCTCCTGAAGCTCATCACGCGCGGCACATGCCTTCTCACATTTTTATTCAACTGGGGATGTGGCCCGAAGCCGCCTCGTCTAACGAATCGTCGTGGGGCGTATCCGACGCCTGGGTCAAGCGCAAAGGGCTAGCAATCACGCGGCGCGATTATCACAGCCTGCAATGGCTGCTCTACGCCTACTTGCAACAGGGCCGTCTGAGCAAGGCCGAAGAGTTGCTCGCGCTGATGCGAAAGACCGTGCAGGACACGCCGGACGCGCCCAGGATCAAATCCAGTTACGACGTGATGGCGGCGACGTTCGTAGTAGAGACGGAGCGATGGGACCAGGCGGCAAAACTCCTTTCTCAAACAACGGCGAAGCCGGAAGGAAAAGAGGCTTCCGGCGAACATATGCACGGAGCGCCGCCTAAACCGGCCGAGACAACTTCAACAAACACCTATCGCCCGCGACGTCCGGCCTGGGGGCCGTTCGTTCGAGGGCTGGCATCGGCGACGGGCGCGCTTTCGGAATTAGATAAAAGCGTTGCTGAGCTGGAAGCGATTCGCAAAGAGTTTGCGGACGTGGGCGAAGCTTACAGCGCAAAGAGAATGGAGATCATGCAATTGGAAGTATCGGCGCTGAATCTTTCGATAAAAGGCAGGCAAGAAGAAGCAATCGAACTGATGAAGCGTGCCACTTCTCTCGAAGAAGAGATGTCGCCGCCTTCGGGGCCGCCCGAATTATTAAAGCCGTCGCACGAAGTTTACGGGGAAGTGCTTTTGCGCGCGGGACTCGCGAAGGAAGCGGCGCAGCAGTTTGCGATCTCGCTGCTCAGACAGCCGAATCGCGCGAGGTCATTGCTGGGGGCGGCCCGCGCGGCTGCTCGCGACGGCGACACGAAAGACGCGGCGGCGGCTTATTCCGCGCTGCTGCGCGTTTGGGCCCAAGCCGACGCGCAGTTGCCGGAACTTCGCGAGGCGCAGGATTACTTGAAACAGGCAACCGCGCGCTGAGCAAAGAGTATCAATCAAATTCCGCGAGCTTTTTCTCAAGGTCGGCCAGCGCGTCTGTGAGAATCTTTTTGTATCTAGGGTTGCGGCTGGTTTTTAGCTCTTCAAGAATCCTGGTTCTTGAAAGCAGAAGGCTATCTTTTTTTCGCCGCCTCTCGACCTCTGCCCGGCTCAAGTGAGCTTTATGCTCGTCAAATTGATTATCCTCAATCTGCGCTTCTACGGATTTGCTTTCCCAACCTCTAGCCATAATTTTATTATAAGCAGCCGCTACTCGAAGTTGAAAAGCAAATTGCCGGGTGAATCTATCAAACTCAACCGGCAATTCTTATCTCCCCATCCCGCTTCGATTAGCTGACGAGGGCGACGACTTTTTCGGCTGCGTCTTTCATGCTCGATGCTGTTGTGAATCCGAGGCCGGATTCTTCAATAATCTCGCGCCCCCGCTCGACGTTTGTTCCTTCGAGCCGCACGACGACCGGAATCTTTATGCCGAGGTTGCGGGCCGCTTCGACCACGCCCGTGGCGACCATGTCCGTGCGGACTATTCCGCCGAATATATTGATCAGCACGGCTCGAACATTCTGGTCCGATATCAGAATTCGGAATGCGTTTTCTACGCGCTGCTGAGACGCGCCGCCTCCAATATCGAGGAAGTTGGCGGGCTCGCCACCGGCCAGCTTTATGATGTCCATCGTCGCCATAGCCAGGCCCGCGCCGTTGACCATGCAGCCGATGTTGCCGTCCAGCTTGATATAATTCAGGTCATACTTTGACGCTTCGATCTCAAGCGGGTCCTCTTCATTGAGGTCGCGAAGCTCGGCATATTCTTTATGGCGGAACATCGCGTTGTCGTCAAAATTGAGCTTCACATCGAGCGCATAAAGCTCGCCGTCTTCGGTCAGCAAGAACGGGTTGATCTCGGCCAGCGACGCATCCAGATCGATGTAGGCCCGGTAAAGCGAGGTCATAAACTTGACGGCTTTGTTCACCAGCTCTTTCGGCAGCCCTATGCCGAAGGCGAGCTTGCGGGCTTGAAAGGCCGTGAGCCCTATGCCCGGATCGATAGGCTCTTTCAATATCTTTTCCGGCTCGTGCGCCGCGACTTCTTCGATATCCATGCCGCCCGCAGCCGAGGCCATAAAGACCAGCCGCGATATTGCGCGATCAAGCACTATACCAAGATAGAACTCTTGCTTGATCTTCAATCCCTCTTCGATCAACAGGCGGCGGACCTTGCGCCCTTCCGGCCCGGTCTGGTGGGTCACCAGAGTCATACCTAGTATCTGCCGCGCTACCTGTTCTGCCTCTTCAACCGTGCGGGCGAGTTTTACTCCGCCGCCCTTGCCGCGCCCGCCCGCGTGTATCTGAGCTTTGATGACGACAGGAAGACCCAATCGCTCGACCACCGCGCGCACCTGGTCGGGCGACTCTACAACTTCGCCGCGCGGGACCGTCACGCCATATTTTGCTAGAAGCTGCTTGCCCTGGTATTCGTGTATTTTCATAAATCAGGTTATTGTGAACTGTTCAGCGCTCCGCGTTGTATAGTGAGCACGTAAACGCCGCTTGAAAAACTGCCCGCGTAAATGCGGTCGCGATCAAACGGGTCGAATGTCAGAGTCCATACTCGATTGCTCGGAAGCTCAGTGTCTATGCGGTCCCAGAAATAGCCTCTGTCGGTTGAACGGTATATCCCGCCTCGCGAGTAATCCGCGACCATCACTTCTTCAGGGTTTGTCGGGTTGATGACTATCGATGTGAAATCTCCTGAGGGCAACCCGCCGCCCCTTCGCACCCAGGTGCGCCCGCCGTTGGTGGAGCGAAAGACGAACTGGTTAGTGCCTAACAGGACTAGCTCCGGGTCGCGCGGGTCAATGGCAATAGCTTTGACGGTCATATCGCTCGGGCCGCGATCTACGTGCGACCAGGACTCGCCGCCGTCGTTCGAGATGAACAGCCCTTGTCGCGTTCCCACGAATATCCTGTTCGGTATGTCCTTGTGAGTCGCAACGGAATAGACCCTTCCGTCCCCTTCATAGCCGCTGATAAAAACCTTCTCCCATCCGCGAACTTCGTCCGTCGTTCGATAAAGCCCGTCAAGCGTAGCCGCCATAAGCCCGCGACGGCCCGCGCTGTCGACAAAGCTCGTTATGTCATCGACCTGTTTTGTAAGCTCGATAAGCATCGGTCCGGCAGGCTCTACAGGCTTCGGGGCCGGCTTCTTCTTTTGCGGCGCGGCTTTCTTCTTTGATTGAGCGGCCGGTCTCTGGCTCTTTCGCTGTGCCACCTGCGTCGCGTACCGCCCTACGACAGTCGGCGCTGAAAGCAAGGAAGGCTGAGATGCGCTTGCACGCCTTCGGCGCGGCGTCGCAGGTTTTTTCTCCGGTTTCGGCTCTTGCGCTTTACCGATAAATGACCAGCTAAACCCGCGATCAACCGACTTGAATACTCCCGAATTCGTCCCCGCGTAGATCAGGCCCGAGTTATCCGGCATCTGGTAAAAAGCGAACACGTCGCGAGCGCCAAGGCCGCGAGAAGAAGTTTGCCACGTTTCGCCGCCGTCGCCTGATGAAAAGACGCTCCCGGCTGTCCCGTCGTGATAGACGCTTGCGAGCAATCGTCCGCGCTCGGTCACGTCGGGCATTATTGAAAGGATGTGGCGGTGAATAAAGCCTGCGTTTGCGTCCGTGAAATCGTCTCCTAAATTATCCGAAGTTCGCACGCCGAAATCGTCCGTCGCAATCAGCACGCGAGACGGCTTATCGGGGTGGACGACTACCGAGCGAATGACGACCGATTTCGACGTGAGCAGCATCCACCTCTTGCCGCCGTCTTTCGTTCGCCACAGCCCCTCGCTCGTCCCGGCAAAGATGATGTTCGAGTCCCCGGGGTGGGGAAGCAGCGCGTAAGTGCGCCGCGCGCTAAAAGGGATGCCGGGGAGCTTGCTCCATTTTTCACCCGACGACGACGAGCGGTATATGCCGCTGCAAGCATTGACGAAAACGGTGTTCGGGTCATTCGGGAGAACGCATATCCCCATTATGTCCGAATCATTGATCAGCCCGACGGTCTTGTAGCCCGTTAGCTTCCAGTTCTTACCGCCGTCGGTTGTCTTATAGGGCAGGTGATGTGTCCCGGCGTAAATGACGTCGTGATTCCGCGGATCGATGGCGACGGAGTTGATGCCGCGAATTTCCGGGTGGCCTTCGGGCGAGATGCGATCCCAATCTTTGCCCCCATCGGTCGAGCGGAAGACGCCCGTCTTTGCGCCCGCGATAAGAAAATTAGAGTCCGATGGCGACATGGCCAGCGAGAGAATTGTCAGCCCCTTTGTATCTTTCAAGAGCTTCCAGTTCACGCCGCCGTCTTCGCTCTTGTATACGCCCTCATCCTCGGTCCCTTGAGCGACCGCCCAGACCCCCACATACAATATCTTCGGGTCGCGCGGGTTCGATCACTATTTGATCGACTGAAAGCCCGCGCTTATCGATCCCTGGCTTTATGCGTTGCCAGGTCCGCGCGCCGTCCTTGGATAAGAATATCTGTCCGTCGCTGGTGCCCAGGTAAAGCAAGTCGGGATTCGTAGGCGACACGACCAGCGCGCGGACATCGCCGCCCCAGGGGCCGGTTATCTCCCAACGGCGCACTTCGCCTTTCGCATTAATCACCAGAGAATCGTGGGGATCATCGTTTGCCGATACCGCTAAGACCGAACCTAGCGAGAGTAGTAACGTGAGGATAAGGGGTAAACGAATCTTTATCATTTGCTGCCTTAACTCCTTGGTTGAATCATCTGCCGGTGATGGCCTGAAGGCTTGTCCGAACCCCATTGCTTGCCGCATCTGCTCGATACTATACAACAGGTCTGTAATCTACGCCAATCTGAGAAGCGTAACAACTAAATCGTAACAATTGACAAGCCAGTTAGCGGTGAGCGGGGGGCAATCGGCACTATTTTTTTTACTACAGACTGCTCGCGGCCCGCCCGGCATTGTCTTGTCATTTGTAAAGAACTTCGCGGGCCAAGAATCTTAAAGCGTCTTTCGCCGTGACGACCCCTATAACACGACCCTGCTCGGCAATAGGGATGTGGCGGAATCCCCCGACCGACATCTTGTTTAATGCTATTCGCAGCGAATCGCTAGCCTCGACCGTCTCGGGCGCTCGCGTCATGCAGTCGCGCACCTTCAAATCATTCAAGTCCTTCTCAGTGCCGACGAGATTCAACAAGATGTCGCGCTCAGTAAATATGCCGACCAGCAACTGGTCGGCGACCACAAGCACAAGCCCCGTTCGACCGGCATTCATCTGCGCTATGGCTTCCGCAACCGTAGCGTCCGGCGCAACCATCGGGGGCGCTAGCCCTGCGACCTCGGTTACGGATGTTTCCATAAGCAACCGTTGAAGCCCTTCGGTCGGTTGCGGCACATCACGGTCGCGAAAAGGCTCCAGGCACTCCTCACAACGGTCGGTGCCTTCGATGTTCTCCTGGCCGCAGCGTGGACAAATCATAATTCCAAGTCCTGAGCCTTTCTTAAGTCCTGAGTGCTGAATCCTGAGTGAAAGACATGCGCTTATACTCAGCACTCAGCACTCAGGACTTAGAAGGTCTATTCTATGATCCACGTGTCGCCGCTGTGGATCAGTTTCTCAAGGCTGCCCGGCCCCATTCTCTCTTTGGCTGCCGCGATCTGTTCTTCGAGCAATTGCTCGTAAGTAGGCTTCTCGACATCGCGGAACACGCCTATGGGTACAGGGTATTCGGGATATTCCATTCGCGCCAGCATGTAAGCCAGATAGGAGTCCGCAGCTTTTTCGTTATGCACGATCAGGTCTGATTCGCTCACCCCGTTGCCAATCTCTACGACCTCAAGGTGCATGTCCGAGCGCATGAGAACGCCCTTGTTCTTCTCTTTGCCGAACACGAGCGGCTTCTCATGTTGAAGCTCTATCATGCGGTCTTCTTTGACATCGCGCGAAGTGAACATTTCAAACGCGGCGTCATTGAATATATTGCAGTTCTGATAGACTTCGACGAAAGATACCCCCTTGTGATGCATTGCCCGCTCGACGACCATCTGAAGGTGGGCCGTGTGAGTGTCTACGGAACGCCCCACGAAAGTCGCCTCGGCTGCCAGCGCAACCGACAGCGGGTTGAGCGGGTAATCTATGACGCCGAAAGGAGTTGATTTGGTCTTCTTGCCAAACTCGCTCGTAGGCGAGTACTGTCCTTTAGTCAACCCGTAAATCCGGTTGTTGAACAACACTATGTTGATGTCAAGATTGCGCCGTATGGCATGAATCAGGTGATTGCCGCCTATCGAAAGCGCGTCGCCGTCGCCGGTTATCACCCAGACGGAAAGCTCGGGGTTGGACGCCTTGATGCCCGTGGCAATGGCGGGCGCGCGCCCGTGTATGCCATGAAAGCCGTAGGTGTTCATGTAGTAGGGGAAGCGGCTTGAGCAGCCTATGCCGGATACGAAGACCGTATTCTCTCGCTTTATGCCAAGATCAGGCATTACCTTTTGGATCTGCGCAAGTATCGCGTAATCGCCGCAGCCGGGACACCACCGGACTTCCTGGTCCGACACGAAATCTTTTTTCGTAAGCTTGACGGTGGGCGTTTGCCCGTTGCCGCCGTTTTGTTGATCTATGTTAGTGCTCATAATCTTTTCTTTCCTTCGGTTCTATTGCCCGTTTTTGTTGAACTCAATCAATCCTCATAGACTTCGTCCATCTTCGCCGTCAGCTCGCTGATCTTGAACGGCTTTCCTTTTACCTTCGGGAATGAGATGGCCGGGACCAGGTATCGCGCCCTTAACAGCATAGCCAGTTGGCCCATATTTAATTCGGGGACAAGCACGCGATCAAATTTGCCGATTATCTCTCCGAGGTTGCTGGGGAATGGATTCAGATGTCTGAGGTGAATGCTCGACACCGCCTTGCCGCGCCGCTGCATCTCTTCTACGGCCGACGTGATCGAGCCGTGAGTCGATCCCCACCCTATCACAAGCAGGTGGCCTTCGGATTCGCCAAAGACTTCAAGCTCCGGTATGTCGTTGGCTATGCGAGCGACCTTTTCCGCGCGCGTCCAGACCATGTGCATGTGGTTCTCCGGCTCGTAAGAGACATTGCCCGTTATATCCTGTTTCTCGATGCCTCCGATGCGATGCTCAAGCCCGGGCGTCCCGGGTATCGCCCACGGTCTAGACAGCGTTTCCGGGTCGCGCGCGTAGGCCTGGAAATGAGCAGGGTCTTTATGGAATTTGACCTCGAACCGTGGAAGATCATCGATAGCAGGCAAGAGCCACGGCTCCGCGCCGTTGGCCAGATAACCGTCCGACAGATAGATGACCGGCAGCATGTGTTTTGTCGCGATGCGGAATGCTTCTACGGCCATGTGAAAGCAATCGCCGGGCGTCGCAGGCGCGACTATCGCCACGGGACACTCGCCGTTTCGTCCGAACATCGCTTGCAGCAGGTCTGCCTGTTCGGTCTTCGTAGGCAGACCCGTAGACGGGCCGCCTCGCTGGACGTTTATGATAACCAGGGGAAGCTCTGTCATCACCGCAAGCCCTATGGCTTCGCTCTTGAGCGCAAGCCCGGGCCCGCTAGTTCCCGTCAATCCCAACTGGCCGGTAAACGACGCGCCGATTGCAGCGCAGACGGCCGCTATCTCGTCTTCGGCCTGGAAAGTCTTAACGCCGAAATTCTTGCGCGTCGAAAGCTCGTGCAGAATGTCGGACGCGGGCGTGATCGGATAGCTCGCGTAGAAGAGCGGGCGGCCCGAAAGCACAGATGCGGCTACGCAGCCTAGCGCCGTGGCTTCGTTGCCCGTGATGTTGCGGTACTTGCCCGGCGTGATCGCGGCGCGGCGGACGCGATAATGAGTCGTGAATATCTCTGCCGCTTCCGCATAAGCGAATCCGGCTTTCAGCGCGGTCGCGTTTGCTTTTACGACCTCGGCGTTCTTTTTGAATTTGGCTTCGATCCAGCGCATAGTCGGGTCGAGCGGTCTGTCATAAAGCCAGTACATCAAACCGAGCGCCCAGAAATTTTTGCAACGGTCTATCTCTTTCGAAGGAAGCTTCACCTCGTCGCGCAACGCCGCGCGGTTGAGCGTCGTGATGGGCAGCTTGAAGAGGCGATACCCCGAAAGGCTTCCGTCTTCGAGCGGGTTCGCGGGATAGCCCGCTTTCTTGAGATTGTTCTCGTTAAAGGCGTCCGTGTTGACGATCAATATGCCGCCGTCTTCGAGGTCTGCCAGATTGACTTTGAGCGCGGCCGGGTTCATCGCCACGAGCACATTCGGCTCGTCTCCGGGCGTGCGTATGTCGTGGTTTGAAAAGTTCAACTGAAAACCCGACACGCCCGGCAGGCTGCCGGCCGGAGCGCGAATCTCTGCCGGAAAGTCCGGCAGAGTCGATATGTCGTTGCCAACCACGGCCGACGTGTTTGTGAACTGCGTCCCGGTAAGCTGCATGCCGTCGCCGGAGTCTCCGGCAAACCGTATGGTCACGGCCTCAAGCTCTTCGATATGCTTTTCTTCTACGTTATTGAGTATCGTCGATTCCATAATACCCCAATCGGTTTTAGATTTCGGATTCAATGAATACGTCTTAATTATAGCGCTACCAATTCACTTTACCTGCGATCCAAAATCGCGGCGCGCGAAAGCGCATCATCCGCCATGAAAATCCAAAATTATGATTATCCTCCCTCGCGCGAGTCCATATACTGGTGCGGTTCGGGGGGCAAGTTCAGCACTTCTTCCGGATAAAGCTCGGCCAGAAACTGTATGATCTGCTGTATCGAGATCACCGCTTCGATGCGGCCTTCCTTATCAGTTATAGGGATGTGGCGGTAATCGCCTTCATCCATCAGCCGTATCGCATCTCCGACCGGATCATCTGCTGTGAGCGTTCGCGGCCCGCTCGTCATAAAATCGGCCACCGCCGAATCGAGCGAGAGTCGCTCTCCGGCAACTTTTCTGAGAACATCTCGCTCCGTCAATATGCCCACCAGCCGGTCGCCCTCGCAGGCAAGCACGCAACCGGCGCGCCGCGCTCTCATGGATGCGACGGCTTCGGCAAGCGTGGCCGTATGGCTGACACAGGCGGCCTCAGGCGGTTTGAGATCGCGAATTTTGGTCTCTTTTAGGGTCGCTTCAATCGGCATAAATTGTTCTCCGTGAATTTACAACCCCGGCCCTTAACGATTACAGGCTTATCGCCTTGATTAAGCAGTCTATTTAAGCCTGTAGCTGTTTTCTGAAAACCGAAATATTACATGAAAGATACTACCACGTAAAGCTGGAGGCTTCGAGCGATAGCAAGGACTCGGAACCGGGAGCGCCCGCGACTCGTTACTTGAATCGACCCTCCAAAGCTGAAAGATAAGGGAACTTTTGAGGCCCCATTCCTGAATCAGAAATGGGCTGAAATACTGCGCTCCTCTTTCGGACGTTGAAACAACGGATTCTGAACAGGTTTAAGGAGAAAACGGATGAAGAATTCATTGAGGATTTTAAGTTTGATATTGATGGCCCTTGTCGCCGGCTGCGCTTCCGCGATGGCGCAGCAGCCAATGGAGCAGCCCGATATGACTGTTGACGGCCCGACGCGCGGGGCGGTGATCGAAGGCACGCTAAAGAGAATCAACGACATTTATGTCTTCCCCGAAGTCGCAAAAAAGATGGAGCAGGCGATACGCGACCGCGTGCAGAAAAAAGAGTATGACCAGATTACCAGCTCGAAACAGCTTGCCGAAAAGCTGACGGCGGACCTTCAGGCCGTAAGCCAGGATAAGCACCTGCGAGTGCGCTACAGCCACGAAGCCATTCCTGCGAACGAAGGGAGTCAGGAGCCTACGCCACAAGAGATCGAGCGATTCCGCAATTATCTCAGATTGATCAATTTTGGATTTGAAAAGGTAGAGCGGCTAAGAGGGAACATCGGTTATCTCGATTTGCGAGGCTTCACTCCGGCTGAGTTCAGCGCCGAGACCGCCGTGGCCGCGATGAATTTTCTCGCTCACACCGACGCGCTGATTATCGACCTCCGGCGCAACGGCGGCGGCGACCCGGCTACGGTGGCGCTGCTTACGAGCTACCTTTTCGGCCCGGAGCCTGTTCACCTCAACGATCTCTATTGGCGCGAGGGTGACAGCACGCATCAGTGGTGGACGCTGCCTTTTGTTCCGGGAAAGCGATACGCGGGCAAGGATGTTTATATTTTGACAAGCAAGCGCACCTTTTCGGCCGCCGAAGAGTTTACTTACAATCTCAAGAATCTGAAGCGAGCGACTATAATCGGCGAGACAACAGGCGGCGGCGCGCACCCCGGTGGGGTTCGCAGGATAAATGAGCACTTTCAGATTTTCGTGCCGAGCGGCCGCGCCATCAACCCCATAAGCAAGACTAACTGGGAAGGGACCGGGGTCAAGCCCGATGTCGAAGTGACGGCGGAACAGGCGCTCAAGACGGCCCACCTCACTGCTTTGAAAAAGCTACTGGAAAAGGCCACCGATCCGAGGATGATCGACCAGCTCAAACGAAACATCAGCGAGATAGAGAAAGAGACGACCGAGGCGAAGAATTAATCGCTTTAGCAATGGCAGCCGCGCGGGAGCTGCCATTGCTTAATCTTTTAATTCGTTTGATGGAGCGGAACCATGCTTTCAAGAAGAACGGTTATCACAATTTTAATCTCGGCGGCGATGGCTGCCGTTGTGTTTGCTCAAGCGCCGCGCGCGGTAGAGCTGCCCGGCTCGGAGGCGGGCCGTCGCGTCGCGGCTTACCTGAAGGCGTTCAATTCGGGTGATGAAAAGTTGATGCGAGAGTTTTTTGCGAACAACGTCGCGCCCGCTTCGCTTGAGCGTCGCCCGATTGATGCGCGATTACAGGTTTACAGACAGATGCGCGGCGAGTTTCAGACTTTAGACCCCCGCCGCATTTTGAAAGCTGACGACGCTTCGATCACACTTCTTCTTCAGGCAAAAGGCGGAAACTGGCTTGAGGTCGGGTTTGAGTTCGAGGCCGAGCCGCCTCATAAGCTTCTCGGCCTTCGAATTGAAGACGCCGACCCGCCTTCAGAAACCTCTTCAACGGCGAGCGAGCCGAGCGTTCCAAAGACGCGTATGACCGAAGCCGAGGCCGTCTCTTCTGTAGAGAAGTATCTCGAAGACACTGTCAAAGCAGACGAGTTTTCAGGAACGGTTTTGCTGGCGAAGAACGGGAAGCCGATCTTTCAAAAGGCGTATGGCCTTGCCAGCAAAGAATTCAACGTGCCTAATCGCATCGATACCCGCTTCAACCTCGGATCGATAAATAAAATCTTCACCCGCGTTGCGATTGGGCAACTGGTTGAAAAAGGGAAACTCTCTTTTGACGATACTATCGTCAAGCATCTGCCCGACTATCCCAACCGCCAGGCGGCAGAGAAGGTGACCATTCAACATCTGCTCACCATGTCTTCGGGCATAGGAGATTTCTTTGGGGACAAGTTCGACTCGATGGCGAAAGACCGGTTCCGAAAGAACGGCGATTTTCTCCCTCTCTTCGCCTCAGAGCCGCTGGCGTTCGAGCCCGGCACGAAACGCCAGTATTCAAACGGCAGCTACATCGTGCTTGGCGCGATAATAGAAAAAGTGTCGGGCCAGGATTACTATGATTACGTCCGCGAGCATATCTTCAAGGTCGCAGGGATGGAGAACACCGATTCTTACGAGGCCGATACGCCGGTTCAAAATCTGGCTATAGGCTACACGCGCGAAGGGGCGGGCAGTCGAGGTCGGAGAAACAATTTTTACACGCGGCCTGCCAGGGGAAGCTCGGCGGGCGGCGGCTATTCAACCGCAGAAGATTTATTGAAATTCTCTATCGCGCTCGAAAAAGATAAACTCCTTTCGCCTGAATTCACCGACTGGATGTTCAACGGCAAGCTGCCACAGAAATCATCCGGCAAAGCGCCGAACGACACGAATAAGAAGCGAGGCGGGTTTGGATTTGCGGGCGGCGCTCCGGGCATCAATGCCACGGTGGAGATCGACTCGGATAGCGGCTACACTGCAATCGTCATGTCGAATTATGATCCTCCGAGCGCAGAGAAAACCGCAAGGCAGATACGCGAATGGGTCAAGCTCGTGAAGTAATGATTATAGCGATTTGCAATTGATCGCGACCGCTTCTTTATCGCCTCTGATTCGGGCATCTCTATCCGATCTTTCAGTGATATTTCCGATGCGGTTGGCGCATGTTTCGGAGCGAAGGGGCTGGTTCTCACCGAGAGTGATCTTGCGCCGGAGTTTTTCGATCTTCGCAGCGGGCTGGCGGGAGAGCTTTTTCAGAAGTTTATAAATTATAAGCTGCGAGTTGCGATTGTTCTGCCTGACCCGGAAGCCTATGGCGAGCGGTTCGGCGAACTTGCTTACGAGCATAGATCACACGGTATGGTTCGCTTCGTTCGTTCTATTGATGAAGCGAAAGCATGGCTTGATGCCTGATAAAGCCATCGGTTGAAAAGATTACGGCTCGACACCTGTGCGAGCCTGGGCCGTCTCTCGTTTTTTCTGCTCCAACTCTGCTATTCGGCTGGTGATATAGCTTTGCTCGCTTTCGTCCTTGATCTGTTTGAGCGCCTTTATAGCTTCGTCAAACAGGAACAGACCGGCATAAGAATCCGCAATCCCATAGGTCGCCCGTCGCTGAGACTCCGGGTCTTTAGCCTGAGAGACCAGACGCTGATACACCTCTAAGGCCTGCTTGTACTGGTTGCGCGTATTATAGATCGTCGCTTCGCGCAGATAAGCCTGCTCGCTCAAGTCGTCGAAATCGGCTTCCTCGATTACCTTTTCATACTCGGTCAACGCCTGGCTGTAATTCTTCTGATCGTAATAAAGGTCAGCGATCAGCAGACGAACGCGGCGGCGCTCGCCTTTGTCCTGAGGGTTGAGCTTTTCGTATTCATTTATGGCTTCGTAGGAGCGGCCCAGGTCGGCAAGCACTCCCGCAAGCCGCTCGCGAACGGTGTAAGCTCTCGGATTCGCGGGGTCCTGGTCGAGGAATTCTTTGTAGTGCGTGCGCGCCAGCTCGTAGTGTTGCAGATTGAGGTAGTAAATATTTGCGAGCTGAAAACGAGCTTCAAGCGATTGATGGCCCGTCGGATTGTGCTGGAGGTATTGCTCGTACTCTTGAGCCGCAATCTGGTAATCGCCCGAGTCCCATGCTTCGGCCCCTCGCTTTAAATCTTGTTCGGTATCCTTTCGGCAGCCTTGGGCGCACAGCATTACCGCAACAAGGAAGGAAAAAAGCATGACCTCGGAGGGGCGGCGACCGCGTGTTGATCTTTGCTTTATCATCCCGCGTTTCGTCGCCCTTCCGAGGTCGGGTTTTTAGACCTTAAACAATTCGCCTTAGACCGCAACTGCCTCTATCGCGTCTTGCTGTCGCTCGATGAGTGAAGCCGACGAAACCATATCGCCGTCAGACGTGTCGATCAGTTTGACGCCCTGAGTCGAGCGGCCCGACTCGCGTATGGTGTTTGTCTCGACCCGTATCAGCTTGCCGAAGTTTGTGATAATCAGCATCTGTATGTCATTGCTCACAACCGGAAGCACGGCGACGACTTTTCCGTTGCGCTCGCTCGTCTTCATGTTTATCACGCCTTTGCCGGCCCGCGACTGGAAGCGGTACTCTTCAAGCTTTGTTCGCTTGCCGTAACCGTACTCGGAGACCGACAGCATCTCTACGTTGTCTGTCACGGCCGAGACGCTCACGACGTAATCGCCTTTGTCCAGGGTGATCCCGCGAACCCCGTAAGCGGGCCGCCCCATGGGCCGCACGTCAGATTCATTAAAGCAGATAGCCATTCCGTCGTGCGTGGCGAGGAATATCTTCTTGCTGCCGTCAGTTATCTCTGCGGCAAGAAGCTCATCATCTTCGTCTACGCCCATCGCGATAATCCCGTTGAAGCGTATGTTGGCAAACTCCGAAAGCTCGGTCTTCTTGATCGTGCCTTTCCGAGTTGCCATGATGACGTACTTGCCCTCTTCGAACTCGCGCACGGCGACTATGCCCGCGAACTTCTCGTCTTTAGGAATGTTGACCAGGTTGACTATCGCTTTGCCGCGCCCGGCCGCTACCGCGTCCGGTATCTCGTGCACCTTCAGCTTGTAGACCTTTCCCTTGTTCGTGAAGATCATAACGTAGCTGTGGGCCGAGGCGACAAAGATGTGGTCGACAACGTCTTCGGTCTTGAGCGCGGCCCCTCGGCGGCCCATTCCTCCGCGCCGCTGCGCGCGGTAAATCGATACGGGCGTGCGCTTGATGTAGCCCGAATGCGTCACGGTGATAGCCATGTCTTCGTCCGCAATCAGGTCTTCGATTGAAAGCTCCGCGCCCGCTTCTATGATCTCCGTCCGCCGCTCGTCTCCGTACTCGCGCTGCACCTCGCGCAACTCTTTGATGATCACGTTGCGCAAGGCCGTCTCGTTCGACAGTATCTCTTGCAACTCCGCGATGCGCTGGATGATCTCTTTATACTCGTCGTTTAGCTTTTGCCGCTCAAGCCCCGTGAGCCGCTGCAACTGCATTTCGAGAATGGCTCGCGCTTGAATGTCGGTGAACTTGAACCTGAGCATCAACGCCTCGCGGGCCTCCTGCGAGACCCTCGACTTGCGAATCACGCTGATTACCGCGTCCAGATTGTCGAGCGCTTTCTTTAAGCCTTCGAGTATGTGAGCGCGCGCTTCGGCTTTCCTTAGCTCGTAGCGTGTGCGGCGTATGACCACATCGCGGCGATGTTCGATGAATATATTGATCGTCTCCATCAGCGTCAGCTCGCGAGGCTGGCCGTTGACGATAGCGAGATTGATAACGCCGAAAGACTGCTGCATCGGCGTCATCTTGTAAAGGTTGTTCAGCACGATGTCGGGTATGGCGTCGCGCTTCAGCTCGATGACTATGCGCATGCCGTCGCGGTCCGACTCGTCGCGCAGATCGGCGATGCCCTCTAACCTTTTTTCGTTTATCAGCTCGGCGATGCGCTCGATGAGCTTCGCCTTATTGACCTGGTAAGGTATCTCTGTCACCACGATTGCGACGCGCTCGGCGGAGCGGCCCGCCCGGTCTATGGCCACGCGCGCGCGCATCACGATAGTCCCGCGACCCGTTTCATACGCCTGACGGATGCCTTCGCGCCCGTAGATAAACCCGCCGGTCGGAAAATCCGGCCCGGGCACCATGCTCATCAATGTCTTGAGCCGCGCGTTCGGGTTCTGAATCAAATAGATCACGCCTTCAAGGATTTCGGTCAAGTTATGCGGCGGGATGTTGGTAGCCATGCCGACCGCGATGCCGCCCGACCCGTTCACTAAGAGATTCGGTATGCGAGTCGGAAGCACCGTAGGCTCTTCACGCGATTCGTCATAATTAGGCACGAAATCGACCGTGTCTTTGTCGATGTCGGCCAGCAACTCGGTTGCAATGCGCGTAAGCCTTGCTTCGGTGTAGCGGTATGCGGCTGCCGCGTCACCGTCAACCGATCCGAAATTGCCCTGGCCGTTGACCAGCGGGTAGCGCAGAGAAAAATCCTGCGCCATTCTGACAAGAGAGTCGTAAACAGCCGTGTCGCCGTGCGGATGGTATTTGCCTAAAACGTCGCCCACGACCGTTGCGGACTTTTTGAAAGGCTTACCGGGATTTAGTCCAATCTCGTGCATCGCAAAAAGGATGCGCCGGTGAACGGGCTTGAGGCCGTCGCGCGCGTCGGGCAGCGCGCGGCCTATGATGACGCTCATAGCGTAGTCGAGATAACTACGCTTCATCTCTTCTTCAATGTTTACTGGAATTTTATGTGCTGCTTCCGCCATTCTCTCACTCTTTCGTAAAAGTTATCCTGCCGGTTAAGGGGTTTCATGCCTTGGGGCTAAAGACCTTGGCAGCCAGAATCTTGCTGATAAAAAGAGAAGTTTTTACCCTTTTAAGCAAATATAATTTTACACCAAACGGCCCCCATTCTCCAAGTTCATTTCTGCTCTAAAGCTATAAGAAAATCAGCAGTTTACGGCAGAAAAGCTGTGAACCGCGACAAGTGACTCGTGACAAGAAAAGGAGTGTCTTAAAGCTTTTGTCTTGTCACGGTTTACGGGTCACTTCTTACGGTTCTTACATGGTTTCGAGCCTCTTCGAGCCAGCGAGAGATTTCGTCGTAAAGGTATTTATTGGTGCGGGCGGCCATTGGAAGATAATAATCGGTGGTCGTGCGTATGTAGCGCCGCTTCTTTTCGGCCTTCGGCGAGTGAGCGAGGAATCGCAAGTTGTCCAATCGGTCGCAGAGCTTGACCAGGGCCGCGCCCGTATCCGAAGCGGCCTCGATAGCAGCCAGGTAAGCGGGCAGGCTTACATCATCAAACTTGGTCAGAAGCCAGACGATATGGGCAATCTCTTCCCCGAACATCTCCGCAATCTGACGGCGGGTCAGCGGCGAGTCTTCGATAACATCGTGAAGCAACGCGCTTGATACGAGATGTGGAGAATAGATTTCAAGCTCGTCTACGAGCGAAACGGCTACCCTTACCGGATGGACGATGTAAGGAGTGCCTTCGTCTCGCATCTGGCCTTCGTGCGCCGTCTCGGCTATCTCGTACGCAAGTCGCACCTGAGCAAGCTCGTCGCTCGCAAGGTGCGGCTGCAATCGCTCGGCCAGGTATTCATAAGTTCGCTCGTATGTCATCGGCTGCACTTTAAATCTATCGCATGGTCAAACTCCGGAGCAACGTTCTCTTGCGTGAAAGCGCGCAGGCGTAGTTAAATGGCAGACTCCGAAATTCAACGGGTGGCTGACGATATGAGCTTTGTAATCGCGGCACTGACGCCCTTCGTCTTGTGGTGGTGCCGTCTCTGGTACAGGATAAAATTTCACGGCGTCGAAAACGTGCCGCTCACCGGGGCGTGTATAATAACGCCCAATCATGTGACTTTCGCAGACCCCGTTTGGATCACCATACCTCTAAAACGGCGCGTGAATTACATGGCCTGGGACAAGATGTTCGGTATTCCGGTGCTTGGCTTTTTGATGCGCGCATTCGGCGCGTTCCCTGTGAACCCTGAAGCCGCAGACGCTTCGGCCCAGCGCGAAGCCTTGAATCACCTGAAGAGCGGATACGCCCTGGTAATATTTCCCGAAGGCGGGCGCGCAAAGACGGGGCGGATCGAGCCTTTCAAAATGGGCGCCTTTCGACTCGCGCTTGCGCACGGCATCCCCATAATTCCGGTCACCATCGAAGGCGGATATAAAATATGGCCCGTCGGAAAATGGTTTCCCAGGCCGGGCAGGCTCACAATCACTTACCATCCGATGATCGAAATTGAGCGGGTGAAAGAGGGGACGACCCGTTTGGAGCTGAAAGAGCAAGCTAGAAGTTTAGCCCGTAAGACACACGACATAGTCGCGAGCGCGCTCGACCCGGCCAGCCTGCCCGAGAGTGAAATTAGAGTCCTTAGTGCTTCTCAAAGTCCTGAGCGCTTCTAAGTGCTGAGTGCTTGTAAGTACTGAGTGCTTCTAAGTGCTGAGAGCGGATCTGAAAAGCCTCGAAGAGGCGAAATTCAATAGCCTGGGGCGCTAGCCCCAGGTCAGCCCCAGACAACACGATAAGCCCTGAAAGGGCGAAATAAATCGTTCGGATTATTTCGCCCTTTCAGGGCTTGTCTATTATGTCATCCATTACCCGGCGCGGTGCGCCGGGCTATTGAATTTCGCCCCTGCGGGGCTTTTAGAAGTGCACTCAGCACTCAGCACTCAGCACTACCCGAGAGGCATCGGATCGCCGGGCTTCATTTCGCGCATCTTCTTTGCGCTTTCGCCGGTCGTGAAATCCGCAACTACCGCTCTGCGACGCTTCCTTTGCTCCGCCGATTTCGCGTTCGAGTTCATCAGCGTTTCAAGCTCTTTCAACGCGCGATCTGTCTCTCCCAGATGAGATAAGGTTATCGCTATCGAGATCGCCCGCCCGACATACATTTCGTCAGAAAATTCGTCAGTCGTGATCTCTTCTTTTGCCGTTTCAACTTCCGCGCGGAGCCGGTCAAGCTCGCTCTTATAAAAAGCTGAAAAATCGCGCGGAGCATAAACGTACCGGCCATCGCGCCAGCCGTAGATCATCATCGCCGACGGCGCAGCCGCGTGTGAAAGGTCTTCGTAAACCTCCCAACGCGCGTCCGCGACTACAAGCTCAGCAACGCGGTCGCCGTTCAGGTCGACTATCTTTTGAATGGGAGCGGCTGCGAGCAGCTCGCCTTTGTGATTCGTGACGCGATAAATCTCTATCGGATTACAGCTCCAGCAATTGCCGCCGCTTGAGCTTTGAACGATGACCTCTTTCAACCCGTCCCCGTTGATGTCGGTCGCATTAAGGCCGGCAGACTCGCCTGCGGCAGAGAAAGAGAAGAAGAAATCTGACCGTTGAAATATCGTTTTCACCGACTGCCCATCGCTTTCAAATATTCTGAACTCGTATGCTTCGGCCGGGTCTTTAGGTTTTGCGCGCTCGAAAGTCGCGGCCAGGTGTTGAGCTTTCCCGTCCAAACTGGCTTCCACAGCCTCTTTCAAGCGATGGCCCGCCGCCGCAAGTTTTGTAATCTCGGCTTGAAACTTTGCGCTCACCTTGGGCGGCGGGTCGGCGGGCGTCTGGAGTTCGATCAGCACGGTGCTGCTGCACCCTGTCGATGAAATCGTCAGAATAATGCTAGCGATGAAAGCAGGTATTCGCATTCTTTGATGCCTCCTGTTTTAGCTTATAACACGCCCGCGATTATCGACCGCGACTTCTAACGTCCGAGCTTGCAATCCTGCCGCTTCCAGAGGCGCGCGCAGCGATGCCGCAATCTCTTCGCCGTTTTCGGTTATAAAGGCCGCGACGGTCGAGCCTGCTCCGCTGAGCGCAACGCCGAGTAATCCCGTCGTTCGGCCAGCTTCTTCGTTGAGCTTGAGTACTTCGCCGAGTCCCGGCGCAAGCGGCGCGCGATAAGGTTGGTGAAGCCGGTCGCGCAACGCTTCGCCAATCAAATCAAATCTCTTTTCTGATAATGCTGCTTGAAGCAGCGCCGCCCGCTGAACGTTGAAGACTGCATCCGCGAGCGACAAGCTTTCGGGCAATGCCGCGCGCATACGAGCCGTCTCCATCTCAAACTCCGGTATGACGAGAATGATCTTCACCTGTTCGGGCCACGCTCGCTTGACGGTCACGAGCGTGCGTGCGCCACGAGCTTTATCAACTACGCAAGCGACTACAAGCCCGCCAAGCAAGCTCGGCGCGAGATTATCGCCATGCTCTTCAAATCCCAACGCGTAGCTGAAAAATTCCGCTTCGCTTAACTTCTCGCCCGCGAGAATCTCATAAACGCTTATTCCGGCCACTATCGCCGCGCTGCTGCTGCCGAGCCCGCGCGCGAACGGAATTTGATTATCTACAAAAAGTCGCGCGCCGCTGATCGGCTTGTCGCGGCTCTCGGCGACAGAGAGCGCAACACGCGCGATGAGGTTCGATTCGTCTCGCGGTACACTGCTCGCGCCCTCGCCGGTCGCAATAACCTCGAACACGGTTTCGCTCGCTTCGACCCCGACTTTCAGGTAAAGCGCGAGCGCCAGACCGCAAGTGTCGAAGCTTGCGCCGAGGTTGGAAGTCGAAGCCGGTACTGTGATTTCAGCCCTTCGCATTTGCGACTGATCCTCTGCTCAAGGTTTTTTACCCATCGCGATGATCTCAACCATGCGGTTGTGAATCAAACCGTTGCTGGCGATTATCTCAGGCTTATAAATAGAGAATTCGCCGCCGCTGAAATCGGTTACTTGCCCGCCGGCTTCGGTGACTATCAGCCCGCCTGCGGCCATGTCCCACGGGCTTAGGTTCAACTCCCAGAATCCGTCAAATCGACCACAGGCTACGTAACACAAATCTATCGCGGCGGCGCCGTCGCGGCGGAGCGCCTGCGCGCTCATAGCGAAGTTGGCCCAGTGATCCAGATTCGTCAGCGTCGAAGTCCTGATGTCATAAGGAAAGCCCGTCGAAAGCATACTCTGCATCATGCTGTCGGTCGAAGAGACGCGGATCGGGCGATGGTTGAGAGTCGAGCCGCCGCCGCGCTCTGCCGTAAACAACTCGTCGCGCATGGGATCATATACCACGCCGAGAATAGTTTCGCCCTGGTACTCAAGCGCGATTGAAACGCAGAAGATCGGGTAGCCGTGCGCGAAATTAGTCGTCCCGTCGAGCGGATCGATTACCCAGCGGTATTCGGAGCGACTTTCGGCAAGCCCGCCTTCTTCGGCAAGGACCTGGTGGCGCGGGTATTGATTAGCAATCGCTTCGCGGATAAGCCGCTCGCTCGCAATATCGACATCGGTGACGATATTGATTGCTCCTTTGTGAGCTACGTCTATCTTTGTGCCGACCCGGTCCCTGAGCAACCGGCCCGCTTCCTGAGCCACGCGAATGGCGAAATTAAGCATTCATTCCTCAAAACTTGTTGGCATTTTCCTGCTGCGCTCGGAAGCGCCGAGAAAATATAACCTGAAGATGACCGGCCACAACAGCCCCCGCGTGACATAACCCGTGCGCGCTCGGTGCGGCTCATTCGTTGCTTAAAAAATTTATGAACTCTATGAGCTTTAATTCGGCCCAGTAGCGGGCCTCGCCTGCGCCCGCCTTGAGAAAGCCGACGTGGCCGCCGCGTTCCGAAGCCAACAACAGCACGTTCGGGTTTTCGGAAATCTCGCGGCGCTCGAAGGGAGGGAAGGGAATGAAAGGGTCGTCTTTTGCGTGGATGATGAGCGAAGGAAGGTTGATCTGTTTTATGTAAGGAAGCGCGCTCGCCCGCTCATAATAATCTGCCACGTCACGAAACCCGGCAGCAGGAGCGGTGTAGATATTGTCGAACTCGCGAATCGTTCGAATCCTGCGAAGCAGTGATATGTCATAGCGGTCTGGAAACAGGCTGGCCTTTCGCCGCATGCGGTCTCTGAGGCTCATAAGAAACCGAATATGATAAATATAATTAGACCTTAACTCGATTGCGTCTGCGGCGGAAGGCAGGTGTATAGACGGGGAGACTGCGACCAGCCCTCGAAGCGCGCTAGGCGTTGAGCCGCCGTACTCGCCCGCCAACTTCAACACTATGTTGCCGCCGAGCGAGAAGCCGACCAGGTAAATTTCATCAAGCCCATCTTTTTCGGCAAGCTCATCGATTATCACGGGCAGATCGTCAGTCAACCCCGCGTGATACAGCGTGGGCGTGAGGTGCTCTGTCCCGCCGCAGTTGCGTATGTTCAAACGGATCGCGTTGAAACCGGCTCCCAGAGCCTTTTCTGCGGTCCCCATCATATAAGTCGATTCAGTCGATCCCTCCATGCCGTGCAAGATAAGCAGAGTGGGCCGCGCCGTCCGATCCGGTTGCCAGGAGCAATGCGCCAGCACCTGCACTCCTTCTGCAACGTCGAAGTAACGCGGCTCGGCGTTTTGATTGAGTCGCGGGGTGTTGCGCGATAACAACGAAGCTGCGATTGTCTGAGCGTGAGCATTCTTGAGAGCAGGGTGGGGCGTGAAGGGTGTCTCGGAAAGCCGCCTGCCGATCCATTCTTTTGTTTTTACCAGTTGCTCCATTTCGATAAACGCGCTAAGTTCGGTTCTTACAATTTCAATTTTAGATACCCCCTGAAGCCAATATCAAGCCCTAATGCGCTATGGCGAAAAATAAGGACGAGCGTCACAGGTATGGCCAGCACTACACGCCTCTTGAAGTGGCCCAGGTGTTAGCGGCTTTTGCCGTGAGGACTGCTTCTGATCTTGTACTGGATCCCAGTTGCGGCGACGGGCGATTGCTCGAAGAAGCACGCGAGCGCGCCAGAGATTTATGCGGACGGCGCACGAGCGCGGCAAAAAGCCTTACTCGGAATATTTTTGGAATAGAGCGGTCTGCTCGCGCCGCTCAGCTTGCCGAAAAGACGGGAGCGGAAATCGTTCGGGTCGATTTTTTTGACGTAGAACCGGGCTCGCGCTTAATCGGCAAGATCGATCTCCCGCGAGAGTTTGACGCCGTAATCGGCAACCCTCCGTATATCCGCCAGGAGTTGATGGGCGCGCGGGATAAGCGGCGTGTGGAGAAGCGACTTGAGCGAGGTCGAATTGAGTCGCCGGAGATAATCTGGCCGCGTTGGAGCGGGCGCTCGGACATCTACGTATTTTTTTTCGCCCACGCAACCCGCTTTCTAAAGCCGGGCGGGAGGCTCGTCTTTTTGACCGCGAGTAGCTGGCTGGATGTCAGCTACGGCGCACCGCTCAGAGAGTTCCTGTGCAAAAACTTTAAAATCATCTCGATAATCGAATCTACTGCCGAGAGCTTTTTTGCGGACGCTTCGGTCAATACGATTATCACTGTGCTTGAGCGAGAAACCGACCCGCGAGCGAGAGATGCTAACGCTGTACGGTTCATCCAACTGAATCGCCCGCTCGACGAAGTCTTTCTAAATCATTCGCAGAACTTCAATGGCGTAAGCGATAGCAGCGCGATTCGGCGCAAGAAGGCAGCCGAGTTTGCGCACTCGATTGAACAGGTGCGCTCCTCAGCCGCGTTTGACACGCATCGAATAAGAATAGTTGAGCAACGCGATTTGCCGGGAGCCGGGACTCGGAGCAACGGGTCGCAAACAGAAAGCGGGTGGGGTAAATATCTCCGCGCCGACGATGTTTTTTTCAGAGTGATAAAGCGGGCGGGCGCGAAGCTCAAACATCTGTCTGACATGGCCGAAGTTCGTTTCGGGGTCAAGACCGGCGCTAATGAATTCTTTTATGTGAAAGACGTAGGCCCTCATAATAATCTTATGCCGCTGGCCGAAATGGCTTCAGTGCGGCGCGGGATTACTACGGGCGCTAATGAATTTTTTTACGTGCGCGCGGTTGTAGACGGCCCGAAAGAGAAAGACAAATCTGAGGCTTGCGACACAATCATCATAGAGGATAGATCGGGAGCGCGGCACAGGATTGAATCGCGATTTTTATCGCCGGTGGTCTTCTCTCTGAAAGAGATTTCAGGTGTTCTGCTTGAAAAAAGCCGGGCTGCAAAACTCTTTTTTAATTGCTCGGATGCGCTGGAAGAGCTAGCCGGGACCGCCGCTTTTGATTACATCCTGAGAGGCGAGCGCGCGGGTTATCACCTCCGCCCAACTTGCGCGGCGCGCAATCCCTGGTACGGAGCGGCGCGCGGACGGAAGCCTGCGCCGCTCCTTTTCTCATCCAAGGTAGGCGAGCGATGGGTCATTGCTTTGAACCGCGCCCGCGTGTTTGAAGACAAAAAGCTTTACGGCATCTTCCCGCTTAAAGGGGTAGCGACGGCGGTGCTTGCTGCGCTGCTCAACTCGACGTGGGCGCGCTATTACGCGGAAGTGACCTGCCGGCAGATGACCGGCGCGCAAGCGATTGCCGACATTGATGTGCTCGTTGCCGAGCGCATCTTGTTGCCGGACCCGCGAGAATTGTCGACAGACATCAAGAAAGAGCTTGAAAGAGCTTTCAAAGCTCTTTCGCACAGACCTATCTTTTCAGTCTTTGAAGAAGTCACGCGGGTTGATAGGCGAAGGCTGGATAGTTTAGTGCTCGCCGCAATCGGCTTTACCGCTCGGTCAGAGCGCGAAGAGTTGCTCGACTATTTATATGAAGCGGTGACGAAGCTGGTCAGGGCAAGGCTCGACAAAAAAGATTTGTAATTTCAGATTTGAGATTTCAAATTATCTTTTCCCCGATCCCTCCCTTGTCATTGTCTTCACGTCACGGCTAAAATCGCTCCGGGAGTAATGATTGATGGGTGAAAAAAATCGGTTTAACCGAGTAGTGCTCGTAGTACTGGACAGCGTCGGCATAGGCGAGATGCCCGACGCGGCGGAATACGGCGATGCGGGCTCGCACACGCTGGGGCACACGCTTGGCTCGCGACAGGTCGAGATTCCGAATCTGCGGGCGATGGGGCTTGCCAACATCACGCGGCTCCCGGTTGAGCCCGTAGAAAGTCCTACGGGCGCGTTCGGGCGCGCGGCCACGCAATCGCGCGGCAAGGATACGACGACCGGACACTGGGAGATGAGCGGGCTGATTACCGAGCGGCCTTTTCCGACCTACCCGCAAGGCTTCCCGCCCCACGTGATCGAGCCGTTTGAGCGAGCGATTGGGCGCAGCGTGCTAGGCAACAAACCTGCTTCGGGAACAGAGATAATCAAGGAGCTTGGAGAAGAACACGTCCGCACGGGCAGGCCTATCGTTTACACCTCTGCCGACAGCGTCTTTCAAGTAGCCGCGCACGAACAGATTGTCCCGCTTGAAGAACTTTATTGATGGTGCCAGATCGCTCGCAATCTGCTTACGGGCGAAGACGAAGTTGGCCGCGTGATCGCTCGCCCCTTCGTCGGAGAGCCGGGAAATTTTCGACGCACCGAAGCGCGCATTGATTATGCGATAGACCCTCCCTCAGAGACTTTGCTCGACCGGATTAAATCATCAGGGCTTGATGTCGCGGCAGTCGGCAAGATCGGATCGATCTTCTGTCATCGTGGAACTACCGAAGAGCTTAAGGCGGGAAATAATAACGCTTCGGTAGATCAAACGTTGCGGGCGCTCTCAGAGACGGGGCGCGGGCTGATCTTTTCAAACCTCGTTGATTTTGACATGCTTTACGGCCACCGGAATGATGTCGAGGGCTATGCGCTCGCCCTTGAACGGTTCGATGAGCGGCTGCCGGAAATTCAGCGGGCTATGAGCGACGATGACCTGTTGATAATCAGCGCGGATCACGGTTGCGACCCCGGCGATGTCTCTACGGATCACACGCGCGAGTATGTGCCTGTGCTCGCCTGGGGCCGCCGCGCGCGGCAATCGGTCGACCTCGGCACCCGTCAATCACTGGCAGACATTGGGCAGACGATAGCTGAAAACTTCGATTTAGAGTTAGCGGCTGGCCGCAGCTTTCTTCGAGAGATCATATAATCTCTCGTTTGGCGGGCGGGTCAGCGATTATGGCGATTCAAAGAAAGGTAAAAAATGAAAGAGCAACTCGTGTCATTGTTAGTTTCAAAAGTCGGAATTGATCAGGATAAAGCCGAGCAGGCTATCGACACAGTCCTCGATTACATAAAGAACCACCCGGAACAACTTTCGGCCTTAACGGACAAGCTGCCCGGCGGGCTGGGAGATAAGCTGGGCGGCATGTTCGGCAGTTGATCCGCCCTTGAAGTGCGGGGACTTGTGATACTGCTGGCGAATTCGGATAACCGGCAGATCCAGCATGGTAAGTGTTGGTATTTCTTCGGCTCGATCTCTGTAAGTGGTGCAAAACTGAATTCGCCAGCAGTATCACTTGTCGCCGCACTCCGAAATAAGAGATTGATTTTCAATAGCTTTGTCTTTTCCCGGCTCCTATTGAAATCACCCGGCAGAGAGGAGTATCTTAATTGCACTCTATTTTCGCTTCGGGGGCATTCCCATGAAATCCATAGTAAGACTCTTAATTCTAATTTCTGCCCTGGGATTTCAGCCGCTCTCAACAAGCGCAGATGATCATTCTCAAACATCTGGCGGCAAGAAACCGGACGAAATAACAAGACTTTTGGCTCTATTGAAAAGCCAATCCCCGGGCGAGCGGCGCGATGCGGCGGAACAACTCGGCTATATGGAGGACCGCCGAGCATTCGAGCCGTTGTTGGCGACGCTCCAGGACAAAGATGCTGACGTACGCTCGGCTGCGACTGACGCGCTCGGCCAGTTCGGGGATAAGCGAGCCGTCGAGCCTTTAATCACGCTGCTGAAGGATGAAGTGGCTTTCGTTCGCAGCACCGCAGCGAGAGTGCTCGGACAACTCTCTGATGCGCGAGCGATGGACCCGCTTATCGCAGCGTTGAAAGATGCAAGCTCAAGCGTGCGCGGGGCGGCAGCTATGGGGCTTGGCGGTCTGAAGGATGCGCGCGCGGTCCCCGAGCTTGTTCCGAGATCAAAGGATGAAGCCCCGGACGTGCGCTCGGCCGTCGCCGCCGCGCTCGGCGAGCTTCGCGACAAGCGCGGCGTTGACCCGCTGATAGTGATGCTCAAGGACGAGTATAGAGTTGTGAAAGTCGCCGCCGCGCTCGCGCTTGCCGACATAGGAGACAAACGCGCGGTAGCTGCGCTGAATGATGCGGTCTCAACCGAGAAAGATGAAGAGGCCCGAACCCAGATGAAAGAAGCCCTCCAACGATTGATGGCGGCTCCCGGCTAACCTCTATTCTTCCGTAGTGCGTTTCCTGAGACTTTTTCTAGCTCGCCGACGTGCGACCTGTGATTTGAGACGCCGCCGCTCACCTGGTTTCAGGTAGAATGCGTGCTTTTTTGTATCCGTGATAATGCCTTCACGTGCTACTTGCCGTTTAAATCTGCGAATTGCGCTTTCAATACTTTCGTTATCGTGAACCTGTACTCTTGCCACTCAAAACCTCCAAACTCTTACCATTGATTTTGCGAGCCGCCCCGACCCCCGCCGCCCCCGCCGCCAGGGCCACCTCTCCGCTGGCCGCGACCGCCGCCGCCGCCTCGCTCGGCTTTTCGCGCCTGGCGACAAGGCTTACATCTTTTCGGCTCGCTCATACCTCGCTCCTGGAAAAACTGCTGTTCGCCCGCTGTAAATGTGAAGGGCTGATTACAGTCCGCGCACGTGAGCGTTCTATCTTCCATTTCGGCTCCTCATAAATGTTGAGGGTTTGCGATCACTGAAGTTCCAGGCTGGGATGCGGCAACAATAGAGCGAGGGCACAAACCAGTCAAGGTTAACATTTCAGTTCCAAACCGGACCATGTCTAACCCGCTAAGATTACACAAATAGCGCAGGGACTGTCAACAAAAGTAACGCGATGTGAAAGTTAAAAAATGCCACACAGACGCGGAGGCACTGAGGACAGAATAATAAAAAAGCTCAGTGCCTCCGCGTCTGTGTGGCAACTTTCTTCTTTTCGTCTACCACCTGACGCGCACGCGGTAAGAGAGCGTCGTCGAGCCGTCTTTTGCGACGGGAACTGCAAACCGGGCTGCGAATGCGGCAGTCTTTTCCCATTTGTGCGTAGACGAAAGCATCTCCCAATCGCCGCCTATTGGCTCGTTGACTACGACGGTCGCGTCCTCTTTTTTGTGGTTGCGTATTGTGATCTGGTAGGCGTATTCGTAGGTGCGGTAACTGACAATTTTATAATCCATCATCTTTCGCTCGCCTACTAAGTCAAATGCGTCGCCGACCTTTACCTTCACGGATTCGTCTTTCGGCGTGTGGTCTATGCGGTCTTCTCCGATGAATTGTTGCCCGCCGCTCGCATCCGCTTTGTAGAGCCGCACAATGCCCGCAGGAAGCGGCAAACCAAGCCCATTTTTCTCGGAATTGGCGAACTCTATGTAAACGCCTATCTTCTCTTTTATCGGCTCACCCGGATTGTTGTAACCGTGATAGTAATACGGCTGGCCGTAGATGACGAACTGCTTGTGCGCGCCGACCCCTGCGGCTTCAAGCAGACTGATCTGTTTGGTCTGGGCCTGCTTTATCGTCGTGCGTCGCTGCAATGTGTAGAGGTGATATTCAAAAAAAGACTCTTCTTTGAACTGATCATCCTTTGCGGCCCGCTCCGCAACCCTGACCTTCATGTCTCTTTCATAATCCTGGCGATTCTCTGCGCGATGCACATCGCCGGCAACCAGCTTCAATTCGGCGTTGCGATACTCGGCGCCGCTGTTGTTTTCAATCGTCACCCAGCCCTTCACGTCCGCGCGCGTTTCATCAGAGCTTACCAGCACAACGTAATCAGACCGCCAGTTGATTCCTCCTGTCAGGTAAGAAGCCTCGACCGATTGCATATCTGCGCCTTTACTCGCAAGTCGCCAGACAAGGGTGGGCTTCGCGATAAGGCTTTCTGGGAGCTGAGGGAACCTGATTTCGGAAATGTTCGACGGGTTGATTACAATCTGATCCCCGATCTGCCAGACCGCGCCGTTGTTGTTCGCTAGCAAAACGGCTTCGGTCGGAGTTAGCTGCTCGGTCTGGTTCACATAACTTCTGAGCACGAGCGTCACTTTCTTGCCTATGTATTTATCGAGCAGCTTCTGGGGCGACAACAGATCGTACTCATAATTCTGCTCGACGACCGAAAGCTCTTTAGGGTTGTTTAGCGATTTTATATGAACCGTAGCAGGATTGATTTGCGCAGCCACGCCCGCAAACTTCAGCGAGGTTTCCCCTCCCGGAAGCTGTATGTCGCGCCGGTCGCGCACAAGCCCGAGGTTTACATTATAGATCGTTATGGCCACAGACTTTTGCTCTTCGGGTGGGCTGGTCATCTCATCGCTGCCGGAACCGGCAAGCGTCATGGCGGGCGCAAGCAAAAGCGAAGTCAGTATCACACCAATGCAGGTCTTTCTAAGCACATTCTTGATCGAATCTCTCATAATTTTGTTTTCTCCATAAAAGAGCGCGCCGATTCCACCTCAAAGGTGGAGGCGCGCTCCGAATTCTCTCACGCCTCTTTGAATGTATTTGGCTGCGGCTTCTTGCAAGTGTTTTTTTGAAGATTGATTTTAATGACATTGCACTCTTGTGAAACGGCATCTGTGTTCCCTGTTCGGGTACGACTTTGGAGTGCGGGGACTTGTCACCGCTTTTGAGGTAAGCCAAAGCGGTGCGAGCTGACCCAAAAGCGGTGCGGGATCAGCTCTCTCCAAAGAAAGATTGATCTTCGAACAATTCTGTCCGGCCTCGACACGGCTTGCAAAAAATGGGGGTTGCTGAGACTATAGTCGCTCGCGAAAAGATTTTTTGTAACCGGACAGAGATTTTTTAAGTCTTAGTCGGCAGGCGGGCGCGCTCGTGGCCGTGCTTCCACTGGCGCGGACTCGGGTACGCCCTGCCAGCTTCTTCTAAGCGATGGATTATGAACGTTGAATTAATCAGCGTTCACTGCCACTGATTCATCGTTCATCATGCATAATTCATCACTAACTTTTCTATGGAGGAGACCATTAACCGAGAACGCTTGCTTAAATTCAGGCAGACGTGCGTGCCGGCTATTTTGTGCGCGATGCTGGCAACCCTGACTGCTAACGCCGGAAAGGCTGCGCCCCCACAGAAGAACGGCAAAGCGAAGCCCGCTTCCGCTTCGCGCAACGACGAAGCCTACTCGAAGAAGATACAGGAGTACACGACTGAGAAATTCTTCTTGACCGAGTTGGTTGATCACCTGCCCGCCTCAGATAAAGTCCCGTCGCCTGAAAAAGTTCTCGGCTATGTAATGGGCACCCCCGACAAGCTCACCTACACGAAAGACCAGTACAGGTATTACCGCGAGCTTGAGAAGGCCACGCCCCGCGTCCGCGTCTTTACCGCGCCCGAACGCTCCGAGGAAGGCAAAGAGCAGATGCTTGTTGTCGTGAGCGATGAAGCAAATCTTGCGCGGCTCGACCGT